>CAVULX010000004.1:0-1336765 GCA_963742415.1 uncultured Parachlamydiaceae bacterium | reverse complement strand
AATGTCAAGAAGAATTAATGACTCATGAAAAAAAATTATGAACATCCGAGGGGAATTTCGAGCTCGGTCATTTTAGAAAATATTTTTTGTGTGTGATTACCTATCCAATCATGCCCCTGCCATTGCCCGTGCCCGATTTGGGCAACGGCAATCGGCCATGAAAACTATCCCTTTGCCATGGGTTTCAATTTATTTGAGACATCCACAAAAGTTTGACGCCCTGAAGAAGACATTTTGCGGATTTCGCGGGTATCTTTATCAAAAGAATTGAGGCTAATGCTGCGGATGTTTTGATCGTCAAAGGTCCTTATGTAGTACATCAAGTTAATAGGATCATGCACTACAGTTGCTAACGTATAGTCGTCATAAGTTTTCCCTTTAGCGATAGCCCTAGAAACCCCTTTAGGGATATCGAATTGATTGAGGATGTGAAATGCTTGAAACACGGCTTCTTGAGCATTTGCAGGCTTTACTGCTGTAGTTGCGAAGACTGCTGCCCGTACAAATCTAGAAGGGGGAGTAAAATCTCCCGGCAATCCCACCATCCCCGATCCTTGTCCAAAAGGAGCCAGGACAATACCCTCCACATTAACAGGTTGAACATTTTTTGGGTTGAGGTCGATATAATTGCGCAAATTAGTCATATGCCAATCAAAAGTGGGAGAATTAGTAAGCACCCCCAAGGGGTTGTCATGAACCATTAATTTGCCATCCATTGGCTCGATGACGATGCTGTTGCCTTCTTTATCATAGACGATGTAGTGGAAGGGAGGAGGTGTATTTCCCCATACAGGTGTTACCGTGGGAGCAATCACCACATTTTTAAGGTTGTCTTTCACCTCATCGAGGCTGGCAAATTGGGTGACAATCCAATTCGGAAAATCGACAGGGGCAAGGGAACGATTTTGATTTTCAGACGTTGTGGGTGTATAGCTGGCATAACCTGGAAAATAAAACGTTCCTACAGATAAACCTTTTTCATTCATTCCATCCATGACAAGCAGGTCGTTAGCGCAGATTGTTCCTACCACAGCATACTTTCCTTGATAAGTTAATCCTTTTCCCATGGGAGTTGTAGAAGTAAACGCATACCCTTGCGGAACAAAAACAAGGGAGGTGTCCACGTTAATTCCAAACTCGAAAGTTCTTCCATGCACGGCGTTGCCATTGTTGGCAGAAAGTTTGAGTCCCGTACAGGCTTCGGATGATGAATGAACTCCCAAAAAAACCAGCATTATGAATTTGATGAATGCAAATTTTCTCATAGCTTTCCTCTTTCTTGAAAATATAAGTATCTATTTGCAGGCTAAACTCTTTGTTTCAAAAAAATCCATAAATTTTTTTTTAATTTCTGTTCTCGTTTTCAGAACTTACATTAGTTAACGTAAGTTGCAAATAATAAAATTTATTGTCTCTCTGTGTTCTCTGTGATCTCTGTGGTTGAATTTTAATAAACCACAGAGATCACAGAGAACACAGAGGTTTTTTAAACTTGATTACACTCAGTAATTTTCAACTTACATTAGTTAATATTTTAATTAAGTTTTAATTTGTAAATTAAACACAATAATTGACAAAAAAATAATTAAAATATACAATTGAATAAAAATAATAATAATTAACTTAATCTTAAGGTTAATTCATGATAGTTCCTTATTATATTAATCCCTATCTATCTCCATCAAATACACAATTTACTCCTTTATCAAAAGAAAACAATCTCCCTCCCCCATTGTTTTATTTCGAAGGGAGGAGATTAGAAAAGTATGAAGACCTGATAGCTAATCTTAGTGAGCCGCAAAGAATTAATCTTGAAGAAAAAATGACGCGAATATCAGATCAGCAGGTGGAAATCGCCGCGGATGCTATCCATCGAGGGGTCCTCTCAGATCCGGTTTTTAAAGACAATGCTTTTCCTTTGAGTGCTTTGTTAGCATTAAAGAAGGGACTGATAGATGGACTGACCTTTTCCACAAGTCAATTGTTTGGGAATGCTATCAATTGGAGAAAGCCTTGGGAAGAAACTGAAATTATTCCGTTATTTGCTGGGGATGCAATTAATGACCAAGCTTGGAGATTGATTAAAGAGACATGCCAACCTTTTACCGGGACTCAATTTTCTCATGAGTTTAAGAATGAAGAAGAGGAGGAAGAGCCTTATTTGAATGATGACCAGCTAAATACCTTTTTTGAATTGGCAAAAAAATTGCCTCCAATCGACCGGCAATTTCTCCTTTATCCTGAAACAAATCCTATAAGGAGGGAAGGGACAAGTAAAACGACTGTTTCGGTCATCATAAACGCTCAAGTAGGTTTTAACGCTCTTTCAAGGATTTCAGACTCTGAAAGAGAGATCCCTTTGAGGATGATTCCTTCAAAAGGTATCACGCAAGCTTTGATCATTGCAAAATGGGGAGATTTAGCTCCCACCCTTATTTCCCGCTTTTTAATTTCCCCCTCGTCTGTTTTGGATAACCAAATCCCTGCGAATGAAAGAGAATTCTGTTTGAATTTTGCTTATTTGCCGTTGGTGACCAAGGCTGATTCTTGGGATTGCGATTTGAAGATGAACGAAGTGGAGCTGCATGATGGATATCATGGTTATATTTTTGGATCTATTCCCTTGGCCTCTCGGATCAAATTTTCAGACTCCGCCCGAATTTTTAAAAATAGGATCGAAGCCTATGAAAAATTCGATGATCGATTTGCCTTTCGGTGTGCTTATGAATCACTAGTTGATATGGAACATGGGGTTTATTCACATTATAAAAAAGAAGAAATTAAAAAATTAGAAGATCAAATATTTTGGACAAGCATTGGCATCAGTTTGAATAAAGCGCAAACAACCTATTTTCTTACCTATCCAAAATCCAATAAAATTGAAGGGAAACAGATTAAAAAATTATTTCAAGAAAAAGTAGTCAAAGACTTTTTCAAAGATATTATTAACAAAGCAGATGATTATAAAGAGAAAGGGATAATACTCGACTATTTGCTTTCCCCTAAAATAAAATTAATTGATCCCGGTTATAAAGATGAGGTTATGCCTTTATCAAAACAGGCAAAAAAGATCTTAGCGAGCAGATTTAAAGGTAAAAGTAATGATGAGCTCGTCCGACTTTCCAAAAATAAAGAAAGCTATTTATTGAGAAAGGGTGCCGCAAAGGCGCAAAAAAAGAAAAAAGGGTAAAAGTCCCTCATCAGACCTTTGGCTTACTTGAGTTTGGATATTTTGTAAAAAAAATTATTTACATTACATCTCTTTCGCCGCTCCCGCGGCTCGCTATATGTTGTACAATTTCCCCACGTTTCAGCCTGCGCTTCGCGCATGGCTTTCACGCGGGGCTCCCCACTTACCTCCCTTCCGGGAGGTTTTGCCACTTATCGTAGAATTGCAAAAATACTCATACCTATTGGGAAAAGAGCTTTTTAAAACCTCCCGGAAGGGAGGTAAGTGGGGAGCCCCGCGTGAAAGCCATGCGCGAAGCGCAGGCTGAAACGTGGGGAAATTGTACAACATATAGCGAGCCGCGGGAGCGGCGAAAGATCTAATATTTTAAAAAAGTGCCAAATTTGAGCTGTTTTTAGCCTTTGCCACTTTCTATTTGCTGTCTAAATTCTGTGGTTCACAAAAATCAATAAAATTTTCCAGTCCTTATAATAAATTAAAATTATAATTAAGTTTATTTCAAAACAATCAAAATTAAATAAATTAGCTTACAAAAAAATATTAATATGATACAATTAATGAAAAATTTAATAAAAATTTTAATTTATGATAATTCCTTATTATTACCAAAGTTTTTCTCTGTTAAATGGACAATATAATCAGCCGAGTTTGATAGAAAAAAACAAAACTAACCCCCCTTTATATTATTTTGAAGGAAGAAGATTAGAGAAATATCGAGATCTTATAGCTAATCTTTCTGAAGTGCAACGGGTTAAACTTGAAGATAAGATAGGGCTGATAGCAGACCATCAGGTGGAAACCGCTGTGGAAGCTATCCTTCGAGGAGATCTTTCGGCTCCGGTTTTTAAGGACAATGACTTTCCTTTAAGCGCTTTGTTAGCATTAAAGGAGGGGCTGATAGATGGACTGACTTTTTCTACAAGTCAAATGTTTGGGAATGCGTTGAATTGGGCAAAGCCTTGGACAGAATTTGAAATTATTCCATTATTTAATGGGGATGCCATTAATGACCGAGCATGGAGGTTGATTAAAGAGACATGCAAACCTTTTATGGTAACACAATTTTCTCATGAAATTCATGAAATCGAAAATGAATATGGATATGAAGATGAAAGACCCCTTTTGAATGATGATCAGTTGAAAACTTTTTTCGCTTTGGCAAAAGAATTACCTGCCATCGATCGGCAATTTCTCGTTTTTCGTGAAACGAATCCTATCAATCTGAAGGAGACACATCAAACGACCGTTTCAGTCATGATAAATACTCAAGCCTTTAATGCTCTTTCAAGGATTTCAGACTCTGAAACGGGATCTCCTTTGAGAATGGTTCCTTCCAAAGGAATAATTCAGGCATTGTTAATAGCAAAGTGGGGTGAGTCAGCACCTACCCTTATATCCCGATTTTTAATTTCCCCTTCTCCTGCTTTGGCTGAAGAAATTCCAGTTAATGAAAGGGATTTTTGCCTTAATTTTTCCCATTTACCCTTGGTGACAAAAGCTGATTTGAGGGATTGCGATTTGAGCCTGAATGAGGTGGAATATCATGATGGGTATCATGGATATATTTTTGGATCTATACCTGCGGCTTCCCGGATCAAATTTTATGAATGTGCCCACATTTTTAAAAATTGGATGGAAGAGGAAGCCCATGCAAAGAGCAAATCCCGTTTTGCATTTGAGTGTGCTTTCGATTCGATTGTTGATATGGAACATGGGATTTACACTCTTTATAAGAAAGAAGAGATTGTAAATTTAGAAGAAGAAATATTTTGGACTAGTATTGTTCACAGCATTATTAAATCAAGCTCTATTTATTTTTATATCCATCCAAAAGCACATCAATTAAAAGCGGAAAAGGTAAAAGAATTATTTCGATCAAAGGTGTTCAAAGTCTTTGTAAACAAAATTATCGACTACGCAGATGATTATAGGCGAAAAGGGATAAAACTTGACTACTTGCTTTCCGATGAAAAAAACGTGATCGATTCAAATAAAGAAAAACGTAAAGAACTTGAACTTTTATCAAATCAAACAAAAAAAATCCTAAGAAAAAGATTTCATCAGAAAAGCAAAGACAAGCTTGTACGACTCTCCAAAAATCGCAAGAGCTATTTATTGAGAGAGGGTGCTAAGAATAAATTAAAATCGAGGCCTAGACTGCCATTATCCGAAGTTAATTCAAGTAACGAACAGTCTCATGCAAGCAATCTTCCCATGTGCCGATCCAAATGAAAATCATTTTTACAAATAGGAATATTTGGTAATAAATGGTAAAATGGATGCAGACGTAAAAATTTTAAAACTTAGAGTTTTGAGTTTTCGGCATATGGATCTGTTATGATGATACAAAAAATGTTGTTTGGGTTTGTTGGGCTTCTTGTTGGAGCCCACACTCTCTTTGCCGAAGAAATCCCATCAATTCCAACTGTCAATGCCCAACAAACACAGGGCATTAAAGACGAATCTCGAGAAGAAGTTTCAGAAACTTCCCATTCTATCATTCTCAATGGGGTTGAAATCAAGTATACGGCAAGGTCGGGAACCCTTTTCATCAGGGATGAAAAGGGGAATAAAAAAGCTTCATTTTTCTATGTTTCTTACACAAGAGAAGGGGCTGCATCGACCTCTCAAAGACCGATTAGCTTTTGTTTTAATGGGGGGCCTGGTTCCTCCTCTGTTTGGCTGCATATGGGGGCTTTAGGCCCTAAGCGTGTGGTTTTGCAAGATGGGTTTAGCCCCCCACCCTACAAGATCGTTAACAATGAATATTGTTTTCTGGATGTGACAGACCTTGTCTTTATTGATCCAGTTTCTACTGGATATAGCCAGGCCTTTCCCGTCGATGATGCCAAACAATTCCACGGAGTTGAAGAAGATATTAAATCTGTTGGTCAGTTTATACGTCTTTATACGACCCGTTATAATCGTTGGGATTCCCCAAAATTTATTATAGGGGAAAGTTACGGCACGACTCGAGCTTCAGGACTCGCCGGTTATCTTCATGATACCTATTCACTTTATCTCAATGGTATTATTCTCGTCTCTGCTGCTCTCAATTACCAAACCCTCGATGATGACCCCGGCAATGATCTCCCTTACGTTGCCATTCTACCTTCCTATACGGCCGCTGCCTGGTATCATAAAAAGCTTGATGCTGAATTGCAAAGGGATCTCGAGAAGAGTTTGACCCAAGCCGAAGAGTTTGCTCTTCACGAATATGCGCCGGCTTTATTATTAGGGGACCTGTTGCCCCCCGAAAAAAAGGGGGAGATAGCAAAAAAGATATCCCATTACACAGGGCTTTCTGAATCCTATATCAATAACGCAAACCTGCGCGTTTGCGAATCCCGCTTTACGAAAGAGTTGCTCCGGGATCAAAAACGGACACTAGGACGTTATGATAGCCGTGCAAAAGGGATAGATGAGGATGCGTGCGGGGAAACCCCAGAGAATGATCAAAGCTTGGACAATGTTTTTGGAGCTTTTACGGCCGTTTTTAATCACTATGTGAGAACCGATTTAAAATGGGAAAAGGATGATGAATACAAGATCTTGGCCAACGTGTTCCCTTGGAATTGGAAATATGGAAGGACAAATAAATACTTGAATGTTACAGCAAATTTGCGGGATGTCATGACTAAGAATCCAAGTTTACGGGTCTATATCGCCAATGGTTATTTCGACCTTGCAACCCCTTATTTTGCCACCGATTACTCCATCCACCATTTAGGGTTGGATCCCTCATTGCGAGATCACATTACGATGGGATATTACCAAGGGGGACATATGGTGTACCTTCAAGAAAAAAATCTTAAACAATTTAAAAATGAAGCGGGCAATTTCATCACTTCCACATTAGAGTCTTTGCCCAATCACAAAAGCTTGAGGAAATAACATTTGCCGGGGGTGCAAATAATCGGGATGAAAAGTCATGATCATGCATATCGTTGGATGAGATAATGGATCATACCACGGAATATATTTTTCAAAAAACACGTTCAGCTTTTCTTTGGACACGCGTATTTAATATTCCTTTTTGGGCGATATTGAAGATGCTGACCCTGATTTTGTATAAGGAGCTTCAAATCACCCCGTTGCAAATCGCCATTTTTATTGCTATCAAGCCCCTATCAGCCCTTTGCGCTCCTTATTGGAGCACATCATTGCATCAGAGGCAGGATCGGTTAGTGCCTAATTTGATTTGGGCTAATATTATCCGTTATCTCCCTTTTTTATTTTTTCCCTGGATCGATTCAGCGTGGCTGATGATTTTTGCTTTTGGGATTTACATGATGATGAATCGGGGTGTGAAACCCGCTTGGATGGAGATTTTTAAACGCAACATCAAGCGTGGGGACAAGGAAAAGGTGTTGGCCTATGGATCTTCACTCGATTATTTGGGGCCTGCATTGCTCCCCCTTGCCATCGGCTATTTTCTTGATGATTATCACATTGAATGGCGCTGGATATTTTTTACGACAGCTTTGGTGGGGCTTTGTTCAACTTTTTTCCTTTTTTATATTCCTCCGATCAAAATTTCAGAGCCGCCGATGGAAGGAAATTCATCCACCTCGTTCTTTCGCACCGGAATGCATAAGATTTGGAAACCGTGGGTTCAGTCGTGGCATTTGCTTCGGCAGCATCCCGAATTTGGCAAATATCAAATAGGATTTCTATTTGCCGGAGGAGGACTGATGTTTATGCATGCGACCTTGCCGATGTTTTTTGTCGATGTATTGCATCTTACCTATACTGAAATGGCAATGGCTATTTCCCTTTCCATGGGAGTTGGATTTGTGGCGTCTTCACCCCTTTGGGTTAAGTTGTTTAGAAGGATAGATATCTACTCCTTTACTGGGTGGGTGACCCTTCTCTGTTTTCTGTTTCCTTTCTTTCTGATCGGGGCGCAGTACAATGTGGTATTGGTTTATGTTGCCTACATGATCTACGGGGTCATGCAAGCTGGAAGCGAGCTAAGTTGGCACATGTCAGGGCCCCTTTTTTCGGAAGAAAAAGACAGTTCTGTTTATAGTCAAACAAATGTTTTAACAGTAGGGCTTCGGGGATGCATCGCCCCTTTTTTGGGGAGCTTGCTATATACGTATACCGGCTCCACAGCGACATTGCTATTTGGGGCTTTTTTATGCCTTATAGCCACAGAACGGCATATGCATTATAGCCGTTCTGTCAAGACCGTTCCCAGTACCGATTCTATTTAATTTAAGGGAAGAAACCATAAGTTTTCAATAAATGGTTATACGTTGATTGAAAGCGGGTAATCCGAAAGTCATGGGCTGCCCTATTGTGCATGGCGATAGGAGGGGAGAAAAGTTTGACATAAATTTTTCTATGGATCTTTGTTGTCGCTTTCCCCGCCTGCAGGCGATCGTACACATATAGCAAAGCATAGGTGGAAGGGCCTCTGTCGACAGTATTTTTACATGCAATATTCATCACATCGGGTTCGAATTGATTGACGAGGGCTTCGATGATTTTGATGTAAGTGATGTCGATGAAATTCAAACGGTCGTGCAAAGAAAGTTTTTTTTGATTATCAAAAAGTTCGGCATGAACGTTATCTACAATTTGTTTTACCTGGTCTTGCCATTCGGGCAGGTTCAATTTTGTAGACCAGTAATAGTCCCCATTTTCTTTGAACATATTTTGCAGAAAGGACTCCTTAAATTCCTTGGCCGAAGAACGGTTTGTATAAGCTCCTTTTTGATAATAAAAAGAGGTTTGCTTGCTTTTATCCATCGTAATCACGATGATTGAAGATCCCATTTTTGGATCCTGGTCCATTTTTTCAATCTCGGCGGTCTTGCTGTATTTCCCCGCTTCTCTGCCCATGACGTTGATATAGAGATGCACTTTTTCTGGGCGGGCCAGAATATAATTTCTGAATTCTTCATTTAAATGCGCTTTGATCGGCTTGCCTGTGTTTTGGTCGAGGTGGATGTCTCTGGCTACATTGGGAGTCCGAATGACTTTAGTTCGTTTAGGATTGTGCAATTTAAAAAGATAGGAGGGCATATCCCCGTATATTATGGGATTGTTCAAGAAGAATTGTTCAAAGTCTTTTTTCCGAAAACGGGAATCAGTTGTAAATTTTTCGTGGATAATCGTTAAAAAGTTTGAAGGGTATGAAGTATAAATCGCTTCTAAGTCAGCGGGGTTGAATCCAGCCATGGAGTACATAAATTCTTCAATAGGAGTATTGAGATCGGCATCTGTATGCATCCAGATAGTAAAATCGTCGATGAAAGCGGCGATCTCTTGTGCTAGGGGAGTGTTTACATTAACGGTGTTATCTTTTTGATCGATTAGGCTGCGGAGGCGTAATATCCAATATTCATGGAAAAGGCCTTTAGTATAAGGATCTGAAAAAGAGGGATTAAGAGCATCTTGGATCCACATAATTCCTTCATTTTCAAAGCCGGATAACTGCTCTGAAGAGTTTAATGATGCTTTAATGAGGGGGCTTTTCTCTAAACGGTTTGCCACAAATTTTTGAACTTGTTCCAAGTAACTGTCATAAATCCCGGCTTCAAAGATGTTAAAAAAGATTTTTTCCAAGGGAGCCTGATCGATTTCAGAGATGGCATTTCCATGGATATAAAAAGGAAGAATTGCAAAGCAAAAAAGGGTTGTTATAATTCTCTTCATCTTAATCTCTCCATTTATTTAATTGGTAAGTTTAGATTCAGATTGTTAAATTATTATTAAGACAATAATAAGAAATTATTTGTTAAAATAAATTTTATTAAATTTTTTTTAGAGATATCCTCTAAATCTCATGACCCATTATGCAACTTTTGAATTCATTTTTAAATATAAACCTGAATTTTGGGTTTTTTTTGCCCTTTGACGCTGCCCAAAGGGCAAAAAAATCCAAAGTTCAGGTTAGAAAAATAAGGTACTAGAAGAGTGTACCTACTTCGATTTTTGCGCCTGTATCTATGTAGGTTTGTTTCGGAGAGAAGATATTGACTCCGCTTTCATCGAATGCATGGGATTGTCCGTAAACGTTATATTTCCAATAAGGGATCAAAATAACTTTCCAATTGAAGTTATAACACGGGATATGCCAAACAAAGGGGATTTCGACCAAATACCCCGTTGTTTTAGTGAGTTCCAGGCGGCTATGGTTAAATTTGGTAACCCTTAATGTAGAATCGGCTTGGGCAGTCGCTTTAAAGCGAACCCCAAAAGCAAAGCAGGGGGTTACTGCGTAGTGTATATTGAGTCCAAATGGAACATAAATAATGTGATACCTCATCTCTACCGTTTCCTCGTCCTCATCTTCTTCATCGAAACGTTGTCGGTCGAATTCATATCCTATCCCTATGAAAGGGGTGAAGGTAAAGTTGTAACTATATATAGGGTAACCCACAGTCCCCTCAACATCGAAATCATAAACAAAAAGACCTTCTGTATGGGAACCATGAAGTTTTCCTTGCATATATGTTCCCTCGATTTGCCCATAAAGCCCACAAGGATGCTTGTAGATGTATCCTCCATCCAAACCCCATAAAGTTCCATTTAGCTTTTTGCCTTGTTCAATCCCTAAGAAATCGGCAATTGTCGGCATGTTTTGTTTCACCCTTAAGGTTTCATAGCATACCTTAGGGGCAAAATAGGCCACATCACACCAATCGGGGATGCAGTAAGGTGTCCATGTCCAACATCCCCCCTCTTCACCGCAACACTCTTGGGAATGGAGGGTTGAGGTCTCTAATATCCCGCAAGATAATAATATAAAAGTCAGAGAGAGAATATAGAGATTTTTGTTCATTTTTTTACTTTATAATTAGGGACTTTGGAGGCAGCGCATAGGGAATTTCAAATTGTATTTGCTGTTCGATTTCAGTCAACCGTTTTTGTGTTTCCTCGGTTTCTTTGTCTGGCAAAAGCCAAGCTTTTTCTTGCTCCAGCTTTTGAATCTCACTTTCCCTCCATTTTTTGATTTTTTCGAAAGTGGTAAAGATAAGCGTATAAGGATGATACATTTCAGCTGTCGAAACCCTGAAAACGTCTTTCCAGCTGCTTATATGCGGTTTTAATCGGGCTTCAAATGTCCTCTCATTCTGACTAGTGGAACTTCCGATATCTTCTTGCATTTTTTTTTCGATTTTGCACCTCAACGTTTTATCAACACGCCCGGCTCCCAAGAGAAGAAGGAAAATGTTTGCGGCGACGGTCAAGGGATAAAGGCAGATTTTTTTGACAATATTTGGCAACGGTTTGGCGGCGAACCGGATCCCCTTCTGCAGAAAAATGGGAAAAACGATCCGGCCGATCCGAGTGGCAAGCAAGACCTCGATGACAGAAGCCGATTCGGCATGCTCAAACCCTCCAAGAGCAGCATGTTTAAGAGCCCAAACAGTGCAATTACGGTTAAAAATTTGAAACTCCTCAACATCCATTGTCCGGTCGTGATTAACGCTTTCTAAGATTTTATTAAGTTGTTCGTCGTTAATTTTAAAAGCGAGGGTATGGATCTTACAGGGCCAAAATTCGGTCACATCGGGTTCTTGGATTTGCCCTGGTTTGATCCGAAAAGGGGCATCGATTGAATCAGAAAAGGGATTTGGTTTGCCTGGACGGTAAAGCCCTTCACTATAAATCTCCCCTTTTGCTGTATGAATCCTAAAAAAGCTGTGGTTGCCAATAAATTGAGCATAACCTTCGCAGCAAGCGCATAATACAAAGATGTGTTGGTTTCCCCATTCGCTTGGGTCTTGATGGAGATAAGGTTCTGCCGCTTCCGTGGAATAAAAGTCGCGGTTCTGGACCCCCCTTTCTCCATATAACCATGGCCAACTCGGTCTTTTATCCTCCGGCAGATCAGTTTGCTTGTCTTTTTTCTCTGACAGAATTTTTTTTGCTTCAGACCACACCATCTCTTTGCCATCGCATAGGATGATGACTTCTCCATTTTCAACCTTCAAAGTATGATTGAAATGTTTTAGATAATTTTCTAAATAATTCTTCCTGGCATATTCATAAAACCCCCCGTTTTGCTCAAAAACATTTGAGCTAATGCCAAGTTTTGCCGCGACCATTTCTTTTAAGAAGGCTTCCATTACAGAATCCGTTTCATATTCTTTAGGAATGATTCGCCCGAATTTTCTGGCCTCTTTAAGGGTGGGATTCGTGCTTGCTTCCTCGAGACCCATCCGGTCTGTTGATTTCAAAAGGTGGGTCCAATAGACAGCCTTTTGGAAAAGGTTGTAATTGTAGTATTTTGGAAAGAGTTTTTTTACGCAAAACCCATACCAGTTTGAGGGATTGAAGGTGGGGAAACATCTCCAATAACTTGAAGTTGGAACCATTTTAATGGCTTCAGTAGACATTCTTAATACTCCAAATTTTAATTCGACAAAGGGATAACGCGATCCTCTATTTTTATACAAGCCTGTTTTCAAAAAAAGGATTGTGTTTTGTAAATTTTATGGTAGTGGATAAAGTGAATGTTATGGTAAGCTTCGGTTATGAAATTTAACTTTAACCTTTACATCACTTTCATGGTCTTGATGCTTCAAGATTTTTTCCTTCATCCTAGTTTGATCCCTTCCCCCCACTCCGCTCGCGCGGATATATAATATATTCAACAGAATGTTCTTAAATATTTGAAAGTTAAATAAAAAATAAAAAGAGTGAAAATTATGGATATAAATCTGAAAGCATTTCTGAGCGGATTTAATGAGATGTTTACGCTGTTTTGCGTCTTTCCTGCCATGGTGTTTTTGGGGCTTTATCTGACCTTTAAGCTCCGTTTTATTCAAATCACTAAAATCAAGCTTGGCTTTTCCAATTTAATGCGTAAGAAGAAAGAATCTGAAGGAAATATGAGCCATTTTGAAGCGATGTCAGCGGTTTTGGCTGGAAATTTTGGAACAGGCAACATCTCGGGAATGGCGGTTGCCATGGCCACGGGAGGCCCGGGGGCGCTTGTATGGATGTGGATCATGGCCTTTTTAGGGGGGGCGATCCAATATGCCAGCTGCTTGCTAGGGGTCAAATACCGGACAAAAAATTCAAAAAATGAATTTGCCGGCGGCCCGATGTATTACCTTTTTCATGGTTTAGGCTGCCGATCTCTTGCGATCATTTTTAGCTTATTGACCCTTTTTGGAGCCTTAACGGTTGGAATTATGGTGCAGGTCAATTCGATGGCGCTCCCTCTGGAAAATCTCGGTTTTCCTCCCCTCATCTGCGGGGTATTAGTAGCCATTTGTGTGGCTTTAGTGACTCTGGGAGGGCTTCAAAGGACAGCTAAATTTGCTTCACTATTTATCCCTTTAAAAGCCGTTCTTTATTTAGGCACCGCCCTGTTCATTCTCTTGATGCAATACGATAAAGTGTTGCCAGCTTTTGGGATTATGCTTACAGCCGCTCTTAATCCCCAAGCTGTATTTGGGGGGATAGTCGGTATAAGTGTCTTGAAGGCCATTACTTCAGGCTTTGATCGTGGAATTTTTGCTACAGACGCCGGCACAGGGATCGTGCCGATATTGCAATCGGGAGCGCGGACGACACATCCTGTGGTCGATGGGCTTGTCACATTGGTGGCTCCTTTATTGGTGATGATTGTTTGTACAACAACAGGATTGGTGTTGATAGTAACGGGCGCTTGGCAGCAATTGGATTTGCATAGCACGAATATGGTGACCTATGCCTTTACAGAGGGTGTTGGTAGTCCTGTGGGGGCTTATATTGTGATTTTTTGCCTCCTCCTTTTTGGCTATACAACCGTGTTAGCGTGGGGATGCTGCGCAGAAAAAGCAGCTGAATTTTTAGGGGGGCCGCGGGCGGCGAAATGGGCCAAGGTGTTGTATATTATTGCCATCCCGCTGGGTGCGCTTCTCGATGTCAACATTGTATGGGTATTAGCTGATATATGTGTGACAGCTTTGCTTGTCATTAACATGATCGGCATTGCAGGGCTTTCCAAAGAAGTCGTTTCAGAAACAGACGCCTATTTTAGCAAAAATCCGGAAGATGTTGTTGATGGGCAACTGAGTTTGCAGCAGCAATAAATTCATAAGGTTATAAAAAAATTACACATAACGTCTGAATATTAAATCCTAGCACAGAGGTTCTTA
This sequence comes from uncultured Parachlamydiaceae bacterium, assembly GCA_963742415.1. GTDB lineage: Bacteria > Chlamydiota > Chlamydiia > Chlamydiales > Parachlamydiaceae > CAVULX01. The sequence continues at coordinate 1,322,467 of CAVULX010000004.1, read as the reverse complement.
ATGAGTCCCATCCGCCGCCTTTTTTTAATTATGGCATTGACAGCCATGTGGAGCCCATCCTTTCTGTTTATAAAATTGGCTGTTGCTGAGATATCGCCGATCACTGTAGCGATGGTCCGTGTCTCGATTGCTGCCGTTATCTTATCCCTCATTCTTTTTTTTAGAAAAGGGCGCTTGCCTACTGATTTGACTTTTTGGATCCATTCAGCTGCGATGGCATTTTTTGCTTCTGTTGTCCCTTTTTGCCTTTTTTGCTATGCGGAGCAAACGATAGAAAGTGCTTTGGCAGCCATATTGAATGGTTGCAGCCCCATGTTTACAGCTCTTCTAGCACACAGATTTTTGCCTTCCGATCGGCTCCATGCACAAAAGGTGGTCGGGATCAGTCTAGGTGTCGTCGGTTTATTGCTATTGTTTGCTCCCAATATTGCTGGGGGGCTCAATGGGACTTTATACGGCATGGGAGCGGCTGCCACAGCGGCCTTTTGTTATGCCGTAAGCCATGTGTACGGAAAAAAATATCAAGTCGGCTTTGCTCCTTTTGTCGCCCCCACTTCACAATTGTTATGCTCAGCTTTGATGTTGATTCCATTAGCGTTTATTTATGAGGACCCTTTGTCGCTTGCTATGCCTTCCGTAAAAGCGATCATGGGAGTGCTTGGCTTAAGTCTTTTTGGCACCATCTTGGCCTTTATTATTTATTATAAGTTATTGGATCACTGTGGGCCCACGGCGATCTCTATGGTGGCTTGCTTTTTCCCTGTTTGCGGGATGCTATTAGGTTTTGTTTTCTTGGGGGAATCTTTGTCATGGGGAGGACTTCTGGCCTCTTTCTTGATCTTTTTGGGTTTAGCGATTGTGAATGAAGTGATTAATTTAAAACCTATATTAGCCAAACTTTCTCCTCGAAAGGAAGAAACAGTGCTTGAAGACTAGCGATAAAATTTGGGATCCCGTATCGTGAATTACAAGTAAACCTACTTGTGCATGGGCTTATGAACACCCATTTTTCTTCTCAAATCAAGCGACACTCTGTGGCAATTATCAGTTTGATCATTGCTATTCTTGCATTGCTTTATACGGCATGGCGGGAAGAAGTCACTGAAAGAAACCGCAATTTAAGAGTTGCAGCATTCGAAGTATTAAAAAATTTGGGCGAGCTGCAAATTACAATCAATTACATCCACTACCAACCTACAAATCCGATGGGTAATTCTTTTGTCGCTTGGGGGTACGTGACGTTGGCGGGTGATTTAGCGCAACTCTTGCCTCAACCTGTCCCTGATAAAGTCAATCATCTCATTGATGTGTGGAAAACGAATGTTTCAAAAATTAAAGAAGATGAAGAGAGCCTAGAACAAACCAGCCAAGCTATTGACGAATCCCGCCAAGCTGTCATACTCATAATTAAAAAGCTTCGATAACCAAACTCAAAGACGAAAAGAACGCAAAGAACAAAAAAAAACCACAGAGCCAGTGAGATCACTGAGAATGTTTGAGATCGGTGAGAAAATAGGAAAATTTGAAGAGGGCAACAGAACAGGATAAGCATGATCGTAAACGGCAGGATAATCAGGATAAAAGAAAAAAAATTATTCTTCTTTAAAATCGTTTAAATTTAATTATATCCTGAACCTTTTTATACAATATCCTGTTCATCCTGCCGTTTACGATCATGCTTATCCTGTTGCCCTCCTCCAATTCTCGTATTTTCTCACCGATCTCAAACGTTCTCAGTGCTCTCACTGGCTCTGTGGTTTTTTCTTAGCTTTGCGTACTTTGCGTTTAATCTTTAGGCTAATTAGAGCATCGACTTTGTTAAAATGTCCCTCAATTTGGGGCTGATGATTTTCAATGCATTGGATCCCCGAGTAATTTGGGAAATGCTTACCTTGTGTTGTTCCGCAATTTCCCTTTGAGTCAGCTTCCCTTCTAAGAGGGCCTTGATAATTAAATAGCGTGAAGAGATGGTTTCCCGCTCTTCAATCGTCAAAATACAATGAAAGAATTCATCAAGTTCTTTTGCCGAATTTATGTGGGTGCACAGTTTTAAAAAATTGGTCCACCCTTTTTTTTCATTTGCTTTTGGATCGAACAGATCTTTCTTTTTCATAAGATATTGAATGTAGTGTTTTATTATTAATCCTCTTTCTCTTCATCTTCCACCCCAAATTCCTTTGCAATAATCGGATTATCCACATTATAGCAAGTTAATTGAACTTGACGGAGTGAGCTATCCGACGAGTTGCAGTCGTCTGATATAGAGGCCAGCAGCTCTTTAATACGGGGAATTGCGTCCCGGGCGGCTTCCTGGCCAGCCTCATACAATTGTTGCCGGCTTTTATCGTTAAAAGTCCCAATTTCACACATCTTAGGCCGAATAATGACATCTGCGTTTCTTGTGCAAATTTGATTTTGCCATAAGAACGCAATTTCTGCACTCCGTTTGGCCACTCCAAAAAGGTTGGTAGGAAATGTTGTAGGCAGCAGTTCGCATAAGTCCACCGCGATAATGAGATCGGCGCCCAGATTTTCTGCCACTACGACAGGTACCGGATTGATGCACCCCCCATCAACAAAGACCCGCCCGTTGAGTTCGGTGGGGACAAATACAAAAGGAATAGAGCAAGAGGCTTTCACCGCGTTAATTAGATCTCCTGAACCGATCGGCACAAGCTCACCCGAATAAAGGTCTGTAGCTACAATAATGAGGGGAATTTTCAATTCTTCAAAACAGGCGGCATCCAGGTTAGCATCCAACATTTTTTTTAAGGACTTCCCTTGGGATAAACCGTAACGGCATTCCCATAAATTGATATCGACCATCGAATCGGCTTTCATGCTTCCAACGGCGCATTTCACATGTTCGATGTCGGGATTATCGGCATATAAGGCACCCACAATGCTTCCTGCGCTGCACCCAACGATCAGATCAAAGGAGATCCCAGCTTTGCACAATTCCTCTAAAACTCCTACATGGGCCATTCCTCGCACACCACCGCTTCCAAGCACTAATGCCACCTTGATTTTTTGCGGCACATAGATAGGGGGTAGCGGAGGAGGATTGGGCTTAGGCATAAATTTATAGGGGCACATGCAGCTATTGCAAAAAAGCAGCAACATGAGGAGGAGAATCCAGCGCCCTTTTGGTTCGATCGCAATCATAGGAGTTTCTCGTAGAAATAGAGATTAAAATCGGAGGTGATTTGAACATAGATCTTCGCTGCTGTCAAGAAAGAAACAATGATCTGCGTAAGTTTTCAAAGAGATTAATTTGTGGGAATCTGGCGAACTGCAATCCGGAAAGGAGTCAGCATGACAAGATCGACAGCCAATTTGACCAAGAAATCACCTAAAGCCCAGGAATATAAAGGGACGTCTTCCCCCCAAAAAGCCAAACTCCAAAAAAGGAGGGTATCGATGAGGGAAGCTAAGATAGAAGCAAACAGCGGCGCTTGCCACCATGCACCTCTGCGCAGTTGATTAAAAACCGAGATGTCGAGAAGTTGCGACAATAAAAAAGCTGCTCCCGAAGCGAAGGCAATCTTTGGGGTGGAGAGCCAGACTGACAGTCCCACAGCTACAGCAAAACCAATATAAACGACATGGCGGGCAGTACGAGGGCCATAAAATCTGTTCGTCAATTCAGTGACCAAAAAAGAAATAGGATAAGAAAAAGCCCCCCATGTGAGCCAGTCATTAATGGGAAATTGAACAAGATAATTGGACAATGTAACGATGAGAACTATGGCAAAAAAGGGAGCGCGTATGGAGATTTTTTCTCCAGAGGTTCTCAACGCTGCGACGTTTGTTTGTTTAGAATGATTTGGCGTTGTCATTTCTTTAAAGTGTGTATTAATCAGTTAAAAGTTTTTGTTCTTTTTATTATCTTTAAGTTTCGTCTTGTTCTGTTCCATCAGTTTTTAGATCATCAGTTTCTTTTTCATTTTCTTTTAATTCTTTTACTTCTTTTTCTTTTTCTTCTGATACTTCAAACACTTTTTCTTTGCCTTCGCCTTCTATTTTGGGTAGATTTAAACTTCCCATCATGGAAAAGTTCATGACATTCTGGCTCGTCGAACCATTTGCTTTTTCGAAAGACGAATTGATCTCCTCCAAAACAATGTTTGCAATAGATCCTATTCGATTCAAATTGATTAAGCAGTTGCCGAAAAAGGTTTTATGCACCTTTAAAATCAATTTATTAATATCGTTTGAGTCTTCTCCCAGAACAACTTTTTTTGCGGCAAGTTTTCCTATCCCTCCACTATTCATTTCAATTTTTTGCATGGTTAGAGCATGAGCAAGCTGTGAGAGCAAAAGGATTTCCCCCTTGGCAGTTGTATTTTTTTCTTGATTCGTGGTTGACGATCCCTCAGTAACTTGGCTTGGGAAAATGGTAGTTTTGACTTTTTCAGGGTCTAGACCCGTTTTCTCTTTATTGGAAAACTGGCTTTCCAAAGCTCCATTAATGACTGATCCTAGTTTATCTGGTGAACTCATGAGGGGATCTATGGCACTACTTAAGCCTTGATTAATGTCATTCTTAAGTACTTCGGCGATAAATCCTGGCAACCACGACATTATAGTTGGTGCAAATTCGCCAAAATTAAAGACAACATTCATAATCAAATCACCATACAATGGATTTACTGTATATTCGTTTTGATCATTCAGAGCTGCTTTAATTTCTTTTCCTACATTATAGATGGTGAGACCGCTCTTTTTGTTGTTTTTTTCGAAGAATGTTTCGATTTTCTCAATTAATGGGATCGCATGCTGCTGGAAAAGTCGTATGGAGTTCTTATCAGAATCTGTATTCATTTCCTTGCTTTCTACTGAGGCTTTGGGAATGATATTAATTTTAAATTCGTCTGGAAGAAGTGTATAGAGTTTAGCACAAATTTGCTTTCTAAAATCAACTTTCTTTTGAAGATCTTTAGTATTAATTAAATCTAGAACTTTGGCTTCATAAAAATTAGAATCATCTAAACCATTTTCTAAAAATGTTTTGAGAACTAATCTTTCCTTTTTTGCATTCTTTAAAATAGAATGTGCAAAAGAGTCTAATTGTTCTATAGAAAATTTATCTTTTACAGGTGTTTTGTCCAATGCTTCTTTTAATATTTTGGACAATCGAACTCTAATTTCCCTTTTTTTCGTTTTGTCCTGGGTAAAAGTATACCCCCATAAAAGAGAAACACAATCGAGCCATTTTGCTTTAACAATAGAGTTGCAATAAGCAGAAGCTAGCTCCTGATTGACAATCGGGTAGATAGAGTTTGTAAATAACTGGTTCAGCTTGCCAGGGTCGACTCCAATTTCAAGAAGGCTTACAAAAATTTTTTTGAGCTGCGGGACCAAGATTTCTTTTTTTAAGTCACCATCTTTTGTGCCATTTATGATTTCTTTCGAAAGAGCGATAAGGGTGGGTTTTAAGAGGTTGATTAAAATCCTTGCTATAGTCTCGCTTTTTTCGTTGACATGCGGTTTTAAAATATCAACCAACAACGGGAATATGAACTTATCAGATAGTGACTTCTCATCCAGTGCTGATGGCAGTTTATCAAGCACCGGCGAAAATATTTTAAAGACGAGAGCAACTAGGCGATCACTGATTTGTTCAAGATACTGATTATATGCGGTATGGAATTCATCTGGAGAGGAAAGCAGTTTTTTGAATAATTCTTTAACATCTGCTGTTGCGACTTTCCCTTCAAAGGTTGTGGATTTCTGATTCTCTTCAAAAATTTTCGCTATATAGCAATATTGTAAATAATAATCATGGGCTTCATTTTCGTCTTCTTTTCCCCAAGTAGTATTTTTTTCCTGTATAACTTGAAGGGCCGCTTTATTAGCTTCTTTAGTATTGTTTCCTTGGGAAATAGCTGTGTTGTATTCCTTGCAGTAAATTTCATGAAACATTAAACGCTTACCGATTTCGGTCATTTTACGCAGTGATTCTTTTGCTTCTTTGATTTTTAGAGTGGATTCATCATCATTAGTTTTTTCGATCTTATTACAACTACCTTCCATTGAAGAGTCAAGATGGCTGTCTATCTCTTTATCGTCTAATCCGCTTCCTTCATCTATATCTTTCTCTTTTTCTGCTAATACGCTTTCTTCGTCTTTATCTTTGATTTTTTCACTGTTATTTTTGGGCAAGTATCTTTCGTTTTCTTGAAGAAATTTTTTTAATTCTGATATTCGATTCATTTCTGTTTTATAGAATTCATCTTTGTTTGCTTTGTTATGCGCCTCGGTTTCTGCTTTGAAATAGGTGAGCACTCCTATAAATAAACGATACAATTCAAGTTGAGAAAAACCGGACGTGAAGCTCTCTGTCGCTTCGTCAGTCATCGTTCCAACAAAAGAGAGGAAGGCCTCATTAGCCAATACGGGAGAGGCAACGGCAGAAATGGTGGTTGTTAGCTGTTTAACAAGCACTCGCATTTTGTCTGAAGGTTTGCTTAAATCAGTCACTTCTTTTGTCGTAAGCTTTTGAGGTTTGCCTAGATTTTTCAGGTCCATTTCTCCATGATCAAGAAGGGGAGTTGGGGAAGGTGCTCCTGTAGGAGTTATTGGTTTGAGTAAAGAATAAATGTGATCAGCTTCTTCAGATCTTTTCTCAGGTTCATGCTGTTTAAAATGCACGGTCTTAGCCACTTTTTTTGCCAGATTCCAAAGGGAAGAGGCGCAAGAAAGGGGAAGGTAGGCAGCATACGAAAAGAAATTAAGACATTTTTGTGAGATGCTTAAACCAATATTAGTCATAATTAACCTTGATAAAATTATTAAATTATAATAAAGATTTATTATAATTATTTATAACATTAAAAACAACAACAAAGAAATTAGATAAAATCGAGCAATTTTATAAGATTAAATTTATTTTTTTTAGTTTGATTTTTTATCCCAAATAATCTAAAATTTCAATATTAAGGACTGCAAATGCCATACAAGCCACTAGATGAAAAAGACTTATCGTAAATACCTAAAAATAGCCGGCTGGCATTTGGTCAAAGGCAGTATTGACTATAAGCTTATTGATGACAAAGGAACATTCATTTGTGCAATCAAGATAGTCCATGGCAAGAAAACAAAACAAGAAGTTATCGCCTATAGTGTCCAAAAAACAGAACAAGAATTTAAAAAAAGAGGTCTATCGTGGCCACCGCAAAAGAAATAAAAGAGCATTTAAATATTGCCCTCCATGAAGTTGGAGAAATCAAGCCTTGGTATGATAGAAAATTTAAAAACTGGATATTTCATCATCTTTCTTATCCAGTGGAGTATGCAGGAGATTCAAAAGAAGAAGTAATAAAAAATTATCCCCTTTATCTTCGTGAATTTATCAAGGAAAGACTCAATAACAACCTGAATTCTCTCACAGAGCAAGAAACAAAAGGAAGGGGGGGGAAGCGAGAAGGTGCAGGAAGACCTCTTGGGTCAAAGAAAGAACAAAAGACGCGTATATATCTTCCTACAGATGTGGCTTCATGGATAAAACACCCTGAAGCGATAATGCAAGTGCGTCAAATAATGTGCAAAAGCAGATAGTTTACCTCTCCACTTTTGGCGGCAATAGTTAATTATTCTCTAGCAATGTAGCTAAAAAGCTCGCCGCGAGCTGAGCTGTGAGGTTATCCCGGTCGTGGGACGGGGAGAGTTCAGCAATATCAAAACAGACGATTTTATTTGATTCTGCCAAACGGCGCAAAAGGGGGAGCAGATGCCAGGGGAGAACACCCAGCGGCTGAGGCGCGCTGACTCCGGGAGCGAAAGGAGCGGCGATGACATCCAGGCATAAAGAGACATAAATCTTCTCTGAGCGGGTGATGATCTCTTCAATTAAGCACTCGGCTTTTTCCGCTCCCCCTTCGTGAAACTCGTCCGCAAAGAGAGTGGTGACATTTAACTTTTGCGCTTGCTCAAATAAAGACGCGGAATTTCCCAATCTTTGAATTCCAATGCAGGTGTAATCAAACGGTTTTCTTTGTGCGTGTAAAAAATGGGCGATTTGTGTGAAAGAGGTACCTGAATTTCCTTTCCCATCAACCAGAGGCCGAAGATCGTAATGGGCATCGAAATTAACGATGGAAACCTGTTGATGAGGAAGAGCTGCAAAAATCCCCTGAAAGCTTCCCCAAGCGACTTCATGCCCCCCTCCTAGAACAATAGGGATTAAATGTCTCGACAGCAATGAAGACACGATTTGGCTTAAGGCTTGTTGGGCTTCCTCCAGGTTTCCGTCGAAACAGGTGACTGTGCCCACATCCCAAAGGAGGGAAGAGTGGTGGATAGGAAGTTTTGCGAGTGCTCTTCGAATGGCTTGAGGACCCTCAGCAGCTCCCGGACGTCCTAAGTTCCGTTTGATTCCTTCATCGCAAGCAAAACCGACAAGGGCAAACCCTTCTATTTGGTAGGGGAAATCTTCATTTAAATCCGCCAATTGGATGGTGGTGTGGAAGCGGGGGGCGTCTGTCCGGCCTTGCCAATCTGCTCTATTAGGAGGCTGGTATCTGTTTTTCCACATCATGATGAAAATAAACCTTTTTTGGGATTTCGTGGATTGCCCAAGGAGCGGTGGGAGTAGACGTGCGAAGGAAACAGCATTCCCTGATTGTAAAGTATTTCCTGAAACATTTCACAAGGGAAAACTGCAATATCGGCTTCTAATCCTGCCCTGAGGATTCCTCTCTGAGGCAATTCCAAAGCTTTGGCGGCGCGGACTGTGATTGCAGCTAAAGTTTCAGCCATGCTCAAATGTTGCGCTGCCCCCAAAACAGCCGCTTGCAAGAGGAGGTGGCCCATGGGGGCAGAACCTGGATTCCAGTCTGATGCAATAACGAGGGGGAGACCTTGGTCGAGCAGAAGGCGTGCGGGGGGAAAAGGGAGACCTAGGCCGAAAGAGCATCCTGGAAGAACAATGGGGATGACTTGATGCTGCTGAAGGGCTTTGGCATCTTCTTCGGTTGAGACTTCCAGGTGATCGCAGCTCAAGGCTCCAACTTCACAGGCCAGCTGAGCGCCCCCTCGGCTGAATTGGTCCCCATGGATGCAAAGGGAGAACCCCATGAGTTTAGCTTTTTGCAGAAAGGAGCGTGCGACTTCAACCGAGAAAGCCCCTTTTTCTACGAAAATGTCGACACGTTGTGTCAACAGGTTTAGCTTAACGTGGAGAAGCAAGTCATTTAACACAAATTCCAAGTACTCCACAGGGGAATCAAATTCAGGCGGAATGATGTGGGCCCCAAGGCAAGTTGGGATCAGATCGACAGCCTGCCTTTCACCAGCTTCGTGAATGGCTTCAAGCATTTTGATTTCGTCCGTCACATTAAGTCCATAGCCGCTTTTGACTTCACAAGTTGTGATCCCCAATTCCCATAAGCGGGCGCAACGATTAAGCATTGAATCGACAAGCTGCTGCTTAGAGGCAGCTCTTGTCTTTTTTACCGTGTCGAGAATTCCTCCCCCCTCAGCGGCAATTTGTTGATAGCCAGCTCCACCCAGCCTTTTGGCATAATCAGATGAGCGGGTGCCGGAAAAACAAAGGTGGGTATGAGCATCGATTAAGCCCGGTATCGCGATGCTGGGTGCAGAAACTTCTAGATGCTTGGCTTTGACTTTTTTTAAGACATTAAAAGAATCGATCGCTTCGATGAGCCCGTTCTTGATTAGGATGCCCGACTGTGATTTTATTTCAAGTTGATCATCTTTGAGGGGACCTTCAGGAAGGTGGTCCATCGTTACGATTTGCTCAAAAGGGCCCAGTAAAAAAGAATCCATAGCTGCCTAAGTTATAAATCCTTGGTCTTGAGCAATACGTAAAGCAATCTCATAACCCGCATCGGCGTGCCTGATAACGCCTGTGGCAGGATCATTATATAAAACCCTTTTTAGGCAATGCTCGGCACGCTCTGAACCATCGGCGACGATGGCCATCCCTGCATGCTGGGAATACCCTATGCCGACACCCCCTCCATGATGAAAGGAAACCCAGGTCGCGCCTCCGGAACAATTGCTTAAAAGGTTGAGAAGCGGCCAGTCAGAGATAGCATCCGATCCATCTTTCATTTTCTCTGTTTCGCGGAAGGGAGAAGCAACCGAACCCGCATCCAGATGGTCCCGGCCGATCACGATGGGGGCTTTTAAAATCCCCTTTTTGACCATATTGTTAAACAATAACCCTGCTTTTTCACGGGCTCCAAGGCCTAGCCAGCAAATGCGGGCCGGCAACCCTTGAAAAGAAACTTTTTGCTTAGCTGCTTTCAACCAGCGATGCAATAAGAGATCTAGAGGGAAAGCCTCAATGAGAGCTTCATCGGTTCGGTAAATGTCTTCAGGGTTCCCCGATAAGGCAACCCACCGAAAAGGTCCTTTCCCTTCACAAAAGAGGGGACGGATAAATTCGGGGACAAATCCAGGAATGTCAAAACTATTCGGCTCCCCACCCTGCCGTGCAAATTCCCGCAGGTTATTTCCATATTCAAAAGCGATGGCTCCCTTTTGTTTCATTTCCAAAATGGCCCTCATATGGTGGGCCATGCTGCTTAACGATTTAGTGATATAATATTCAGGGTGTTTTTGCCGGAGCTCTTTGGCGGTTTCGACGGTATAGCCTGTGGGGATGTACCCATTTAGGGGGTCGTGGGCTGAAGTTTGGTCTGTGACGACATCAGGGATATGTTTGTCCTTAATCAAACGGTGTAAGATTGTCCCGATATCTCCCACGAGTCCTATGGATAAGGGTTCCTGCTTTTCTTTGGCTTCAAGTATCCACTTAATAGCTTTTTCGTAATTATGGGTCATCCGGTCGAGATAATGGGTCTTCAACCTTTTTTCAATGCGGAACGGGTCGATATCAACCCCGAGGAAGATACCTTCATTTAATGTTGCCGCTAGAGGTTGTGCGCCCCCCATTCCTCCAAGCCCGCCCGAAACGATAAACTTGCCCTTTAAGGTCCCTCCAAAGTACTTTTTAGCGAGAGAGGCAAATGTTTCGTATGTTCCTTGGAGGATCCCTTGGGTTCCGATGTAGATCCAACTCCCTGCTGTCATCTGCCCGAACATAATAAGACCCCGCTTTTTCAGGTCATTAAAATGTTGCCAATTAGCCCAATGGGGAACGAGGTTGCTGTTGGCAATTAACACTCTGGGGGCTTCGGGATGGCTTCTAATGATCCCGACGGCTTTTCCCGACTGAACGAGAAGGCTTTCATCTTCACGCAGTTGCAATAAAGACTTTATTATTTTCGTTAAGGCCTCTACATTTCTTGCAGCTTGTCCAGTGCCGCCGTAGACAATGAGATTTTTCGGATCTTCGGCTACTTCCGCATCGAGGTTGTTTAATAGCAAACGTAAAGGAGCTTCTGTTTGCCAGGAAAGAGCGTGAAGGGTATTGCCTCTGGGAGCTTTGTAATGGGGATGGGATGCATATTCATTCAGAAACGACTTTAAGTCTCCACTTTTTTCCATCATTTGTACCATAAGATATCCTTAATTTAAGGAAAGGAGGTCAAAAACCTGGACTGCTTGTTCAATATCTTTAGCAATGATCCTATCTTTTTTCAAGGGAGTAACATAATCTCTTAAAGTTTTATGTACTTTAGAGGTGATTTTTCCGAGGGGATCTGCATGACGCAAATCTATGGCTTGAGCGGCTGCCAACATTTCTACCGCCAAGACAATTTTTACGTTTTGAACAATTTTTTTTAGTTTTCGTGCAGAAGTCATCCCCATGGAAACATGATCTTCGATCCCCACATTTCCCGGTATCGAATCTGTACATGCCGGATGGGAGAGGATTTTGTTCTCGTTAACTAATGAGGCTGTCAAATATTGCGCAGCCATATAACCGGAATTTAATCCCTCATCAGGGGCTAGGAAAGCTGGAAGGCCGCTTAAATGGGGATTCATGAGCAGCTCTAACCGCCGGTCCGAAACATTGGCTAGCTCGGCAATAGCCATGGCAGCAAAGTCGAAAGATAAGGCCAAAGGCTGCCCATGAAAATTGCCCCCGCTTAAAATTTTATTTTCTTCGGTAAACACAAGAGGGTTATCAGTAGCGGCATTCAGTTCGTTTTCAGCAATCTGTTGCACATAACTCAAAGCGTCTCGGGTAGCCCCATGGATTTGGGGGGCGCACCGGAGGGAATAGGGATCTTGAATTTTTCGTCTGGGGATAGCGGGATCAAAAAGAAAAGATCCCTTCAAATAGCGGCGGATAGCCTGAGCTGAGTCGATTTGACCTTGTTGCCCGCGAGCCTTATGGATAAGGGGATCTAAGGCTTCTACATTGCCGCTAAAAGCTTCGAAAGAGAACGCGGCAATAAGATCTGATTTTTCGACTAATAAAAGGGCCTCAACTAGGGCTAAAATCCCCACTGAAAGCATGATTTGGGTGCCATTGATTAATCCAAGCCCCTCTTTCTCCACCAGCTTTATTGGCTTTAACCCGGCTTTGTTCAGGGCTTTGCGGGCAGGCATCATTTTGCCCTGATAGAATACATCCCCTTCACCGATAAGGGAAAGGGCTAAATGGGATAGGGGGGCCAAATCTCCGGAAGCTCCCACGGAACCATATTCGGGAATGTGGGGATAGATGCCGGCATTGATCAGATTTAATAGAGTGAGACATAACTCATATCGGACTCCTGTAAAGCCTTTGGCTAGGACGTTTAGTCTTAAGGCCATGGCTAAGCGAGTTTCCGACAAGGACAAAGGATCCCCATAACCAGCTGCATGGCTCTTCACCAGATTAAGCTGCAATTGGGCAAGCTCTTTAAAGGAAATTTTTTTATGGGCAAGGAATCCAAATCCAGTATTGACCCCATAGACAGGTTTTGCCTGATGAGCTACTTCTTCGACGAGCTTTCGGCTCGCTTCGATTCTAGGCTTAACCTCAGGAGATAATTTTACATGACACCCGTTTGCAATTTTACTTGCATCTGGAAGTGTCAGCGAATGGCCATTTAGGAAGACGGCATCAGATTTCATGTGCAGACTGACGTTAGTTCAAGAATCAGTCTAATTTTACAGAATTTATTTTACACCTTTATTTTATTTAACTCCTCAAGCAGGACGGCGCGGATACCCATAAACAACGGAAACTCGGCACGGCTACGATTTTCCATTTTTGCTGCTTTTCCTTGGCTTGTTTTGTCCGAACACCACTCTTCCAGCAATTCGACAGCAAAACCCGCCTTGTGCAACCATTGGAAATACGAAGATAGGGGATGATGGAAGGAATAGGTGACCTGGGACTTGATTCCCTTGCCAGGATGTGTTTGGATAGGAACTTTCATCGGATGCATATAACAATCAATCCTCCGATATTGGACTTTTTTTGCTTCATCCACTTGCCACGAGGATTGCCTTGGGATTCGAAAACAGGGATGGTTTAAGACAAGGATCAATTTCCCCTGCTTCCTTAGGTGTTTGGCTGCATTGACAAAAGCCGCGTAAGGCTCTTCAATATTTTGTAGGGAAAGGATCAGAGTGGCGTGGGAAAAATCCCTTTTCTCTAATTTAATCGGTTTAGTGATGTCCCCAATCTCAAAGTGATGTAAAGAGCTACTGCTAGATGTTTTTGCTGCCTTGATCAAGGAGGGGGCTGCATCGATCCCAACGTATTCAATTTGGGAAGGTAAATGCTTGGCTAAAATTCCGTTGCCGCATCCTAAGTCAAGAAGGTCTTTGGGTTTTTCCAACAAACGAAGAACGCCGGGCATAATGATTTGCCGGTGGTAGTAGTGCCCTTCGTCACCTACAATGCCTTTATACCATTTTTCACTCGATTCCCAAGAAGTTCTCGCTTGAGAAAAAGGAGAAGACTGATTTCGCATAAGACCCTTAAATTGTTTATTTTGAGGAGTATTCTTAGAAGCACTCTCACAAACTATTATAATGAAAACAGGGAAATTTGACAGTTAAAACAAATTGTTTTAGCTTGCGGAATAGATTAACCCCAATATTGAATAACCATGAGAGATTTACCTTCTTTTAATTCTGCCCTCGCTCAAACAGAAATCTACATCCATTCACTCCAAAAAAAAATTGAAGATAAAATTTCCCCGGAAAAATTAAAAAATGCTGCCGACACCGTAGATAAATCAAAAAATTTTCTGAAGTCTATACGGGGCAAAACTGTCCCCAAATTTGACCAAGACAATCTGAATAAAATTTTAGTTGACATAAGCGCTCTTAAACGGACTGTTCCGAAGGAAAAAAAAGAAACAGGGATTCAACATTCCGAAAAATTTGTGAGAGCATTGAAGGGTTTGGAAAAATATTTGAATGGCCTCAAACTGCAAACGGAAAAAGCGGGGGCAAAATTGAAGATTGCAACGGTTAAATCTTTGCAAAAATTACCTCCCGATATAAAAATTAAAGGAATTAATAAAAACAGTGTTAAACCGGATAAAGACCTTAGCAAGCATTTAAGCTTTGCCAGCAAAGGATTGACTCAAATGAAACGGCAAGTTTCGAAATCACCCTCTCGTGTTAAAGAGGCTGAATTTCGTAAATTAACCGGAATTTTAAAAAAGACCGATCTAGCTCTTTTAAAGGGGATGGCCTTTCATAAAACCATTGCACCCCAATCCTTCCCTTCGACAACCCAAAAGCTGATGGGGTCTATATTAAAAGAGATCTCTTTCATTCAAAAAAGGCTTGATATGGAAGCTGGGAATCAAATAATTGCAGGGGAGATGCAATCGCAAGCCGTCGCTTTCCGCAATACTTTGGATGAATTCAAAGCCAGGTTGAGAGCCCTCAAAAAACTCCGCAGAGGAACACGTGTAGAAGCTGTCGAACATGAACCTGAATCAGGAAAAAACAGATGAAAATAGAATGCAGCGCATTCCAAAATAATCAAAAAATACCCACTCAGTACACATGTGATGGTAAAGATATTTCACCCCCTTTGTCTTTTCAAGAAATTCCAAAAGGGACAAAGTCACTGGCTTTAATAGTCTATGATCCCGATGCTCCTATGGGAACCTTTGACCATTGGATTGCCTGGAATTTACCCCCCGATCAAATGAAGCTTTCAGAAGGGGGAAAGGTTCCCCACCAAGGAAAAAATGGTTTTAGTGAAACTCGTTATCGGGGGCCGTGCCCTCCACGAGGAACTTCCCATCATTATTTCTTTAAACTTTTTGCTCTCGATGTGTTGATTAATTTGCCCGAAGGAAGCACAAAAGGTGCATTGGAAGAAGCCATGGAAGGGCATGTTCTCGGGCAAGCTCAATTGATAGGACTCTATCAACGGCAATGAGTCTTTAAAAAAAAATAAAAATATTTTTTTTATTTTTTCGAATTTTTTTTACTTTATCTTTTCCAATGCTTTTAATATACTACAGGTTTTGTAAAAATTAATAACTTTAAGTATTAAATACGGCTATTTATGAATAATCAATTTCCAATATTAGGTTTTGAAGAAACTTTCCAACAAGCCCTCCGTTGGACAAAACACCACAGTGAACATATTTTTCATGGGAAGCACAATATATATTGTTCCCGATCCAAATTAAGCCATTATGCTATTGCCACTGGAGCTGCATTTCCAACAGCCCTTTGTGAAGCTGCAGCCGCCATTGAAAATATCATCAGGGCAGGTATTATCGCAGGCTTAATTGTTACCGTAAAACTGCCTCTGACAATTGCAGGATATACTTTCAGAGTTATTCGCTTGGGAAAATGGGGAAATGGGTTAATCGAATTACAAAGAGATGTTCCTGGTGTTTCTGATTTAGCCTTTTCTGTTTATAAAGTTTTTGGTCTTGCCGCTGGAACCCTATTTACCTTGACGATTGGTCTATTTGTGAGTACCAGAGCTAATTATTGGTTCCATAACACATTCAAGCTAATTGATGCCAAAGCCCTAGATAAATTTTGGTCGCATCTGAGTGAATTTGAAAAAAATAGCCCCCCGGCAGAGTTAGATCAAGATGAATTGACGAGGTTGAAAGAAGAATTAAAACAAAAAAGGGCGGCTTTGAAAGAGCTTCAGCAAAAAGCGACTGATTTCGAAAGGCAAAGTAAAAACAATAACGAAGATCTATTAAGGAACAAAGATGATTATGTTAAAGTTCAAAAAGAAAAAAATGAGCTATATGCTCAACTAGAGAGTGTTTCCCAAGAGAGAAAAGGCCTACAAGTTCGACTAGTGGCGGATATTACAAATCTTGCTGAAGAGCATAAACAAGAATTAGATCTTTCCAAAAAGCTAAAAGAGCAACATGCTCAAGTAGTTGAGAAAGTTAAAAATCTTGTTGGAAAGATTAAAGAAGCATTTATAAAAACGACCCCAAAAAAATCGATTGAGCATGAACTGAATCAAGACGATAATTCAACCGAAAAGAATGTTATAGAACAGGTCGATCAAACCACAGCATGGGTGGAAAGCATTAACGCGGCTTTAGATCCTATTACAAAATATATTGAAAAAATACACCAGATTGAAGTAGAAAAGACGGTCTTAGAAAATAGAATTCGTGAATTAGAAGATACAATAAAAAAGAAAGGTCTCGATCATGACCTTGAAAAGCAGATACTTGAAGAGGCTAGCAAAAAAGAAAAAAATGGCATAGAAGCAACGGCCCAGCAAGCGAATAAAGCTTTAGAAGTTTTAGAAAAAGATAATAACGTTTTGGCCCAAAATACTAGAGATATAGCGGAAATATCAGCTGATTTAAAAAAACAAAATATACAACATCAGAAACAAATAAATGATGTTGTTGTTACAATAAACAACAAGAATAATGAAATTAAAACATTAAAACGAACAAATAAAAAATTAATTCGAGCAATTGAAAGATTGAAGAAAGGAATTTCTGGTTTACAACAAAAGAAAAAAGAAGTCGAAGATAGTGTACTTGAACAAAAAAGCCTTTCAAAACGCATAGAAGAATTGAACAAAGAAAACAAAATATTGCGACAGTCTAAACTTGAAGAATCTGAAAGCAAAGCTAGCTATGTCAAAGAAAATATGGTTTGGCAGCAAAATTACGAAGAAAAATGCACGGAATTTACTAACGAGCAAATACGGCGAGGACGAATCGAAGATGAAAATATCCAATTGAAGAAAGAGCAAGCAAACCGCAATAACCTCAACACAACGGATGATAGTTTAAAAGAAGAAAATAAAACCCTCAAGGAAGAAGGATCAAGAAAAAGCGCACGGGTTATAGAGTTAATAGGAATTTTAAGAGAATTATGTAATAGCAATGAGGATATAAAAGAGTCGTTGCAGCAGATCATTTCATCAAAGGTTGATTCAAATAACAATAGCTCTTTAAGTCAATTTATCTCTCAATTCGATGCTTCTCAAAATGAAGAAGAAATAACAGGCTAGAACACAGAAAATATACCCAAAATAACACAGGCTTCCCGCCTATGGGCCTTCAGCCTGCAAATGGTTTCAATGGAATTACCTGGGTATAATATGGCAGGCCTCCGGCCTGCGAATGATTTCAATGGAATTACCTGGGGCGTTGCCCCAGGTAATGTATGAGAAAGGCCTGAAAGGCCGAAATATTACAGCCCAGGTCGGAGCGAAGCGAAGGCCTGGGTAGGAATGATATACATATGGAGTCCTGTAAGGACGACATTTTAATCCCATAAAAATTTTTCTTCATAGTCAATATGCGAGCGTTTTAACATCCCAATAAATTCTTCTTTAAAAGATAAAGTTTTGTGATGTTCTTTCTGATTAGAAATATATTTTATTACACCATTAATGATTGGACTAGATACAGAAAACGCCCCATAACCACCTTGCCAACTAAAATGCCTATATTGATCTCCTTTAGTCTTAATCCATCTTGATGAGCTTGATTTTAATTCAGAAATGAGCTCACTTATCGATATTGTTCTTCCCAAACGGAGCAAAATGTGAACGTGGTCTTCAACACCATTTATTTTTATGACAGGACAATTTAATTGGCGAGCTGTTCCACAAACATACTTAAATAATTCGTGTTCTATCTCATTATGAATAAAGGGGTATCTATCTTTTATGAATAAAGGGGTATCTATCTTTTGTGCTAAAAACAATGTGTAAAATGATATCAGCTAATGATTGAGACATAGAAAAACCTTTATTTTTTATGTCGTCCTTACAGGACTCCACATGTATGTTATTCCTACCCAGGCCTTCGCTTCGCTTCGACCTGGGCTATACTATTTTGGCCTTTCAGGCCGTTTTGAGTGCCGAAGGCGCGAAATATCATAGCCCAAGCCTTCGCTTCGCTTCGGCCAGATTTGCCCCATGATTAATACTCGATACTTGTTTGTTGGATCTATTTTTGAAAAAAACTATTATAGAATAAGAGCGCAGTTAAGGTTTTGGCATCGCAAATTTTGCCTTCTTGGACCATTCTCAACACTTCGTCCCATGTTTTGATTTCGACGGTGATCTGTTCGGAATCATCGAGATTTTGCCCTACGGCTGTCAACCCTCTGGCTACATAGGCATACATCACTTCATTGCAAAAACCCGGAGTCGTATAAAAATTTATCAAAGGGGTAATAGCCTCTGCTTTATACCCCGTCTCTTCTATCAATTCCCGATAAGCTGTCTTTTCCGGAGGTTCATTGGGTTCTAATGTTCCCGCCGGCAATTCCCACAATTCTTTTTCCACCACAAAACGGTAATTGCGGATCATGACGATGCGATCATGATCCAAAATGGGAAGAATAACCACAGCCCCAGGATGGGCAACAAATTCACGACGCACTTTATTCCCTTCTCTCCCAGGCAATTGAACGGCATGGACATCAAAACGGACTCCATGAAAAACACGTTGCGATCCTTTCACACGATCTGTTATGCTGTCATTTTGGTTTTGATCCATAAGCCCCCTTGTACGCTAGAAAAATAATTTCATAATCCAATAATCCTACCTTTTATGCGTCAGCAACATCAAGAGAAAAAAAAGTCCTCTACTCCGAACTCTTTTGTCGTCCTGAAAAAAGGGAAAGAGAAAGCTATCCTCGCGAAGCACCATTGGATTTTTTCCGGCGCCATTGCTTCCATGCCCCATTTTGATGATGGAGATATGCTTCCAGTGCATAGCTCAGAGGGCTCCTTTTTAGGGTGGGGATATTTCAATAAACAAACCTCTATTCGAGGCAGGATGGTTTCTTTCGATCAAACTCCTCCTTGGACGGCCATCCAACTCCATCTTAAACAAGCCATCGAAATGCGCCAGAAACTTTTTCCTACTGACTATACGAATGCCTACAGGGTGGTGAATGGGGAGGGGGACTGCTTGCCGGGTCTTATTGTCGATAAATATGCGGATGTCCTTGTATTTCAGATTTCTACGCGAGGGATGGAAAAATTAAAGGGAGATCTAATAGCCGAGTTAGACAGCCTCTTTAATCCCACAGCCATTTATGAAAAATCGACGAGTTCCGCAAGAAAAGAGGAAGGCCTAAACAACATACAAAAAATACATAAAGGTTCCCTTGAACCCTATACAATCATTGAGGAAAATGGCTTAAAGTTTCAGGTTTCTATTCAAGAAGGGCAGAAGACCGGGTTTTTCCTTGATCATCGGGACATGCGACAGCAAGTCAAAACCTTGGCTTACGACAGGGATGTTCTCAACGCCTTCGCTTATACGGGGGGATTTTCTGTATACGCGGCATCTGGAGGAGCTAAAAGGGTTGATTCTGTAGATATCTCGGAAAAAGCGATTCAAGATGCAAAGCTCAACATGGCGCTTAACGGATTTTCTGATGGGAAACAGCGTTTTTTTGTTGCGGATGTATTTCAATTTCTGCGGGAATATCCTTTAGATTATAACCTGGTTATTCTTGATCCCCCTGCCTTTGCTAAAAGGAAAAAAGATTTGATTCCTGCCTGCCGAGGATATAAAGATATTAATCGGCTAGCGATCCAAAAGATGCCGGCTAAATCATTGTTATTGACCAGCTCTTGCTCCTATTTTGTCGATCAAGATCTTTTTCAAAAAGTGATCTTTCAAGCTACAGTAGAATCGGGCAGGACCGTGAAGATCATTGGACGGCATCAGCTAGCCGCGGATCATCCCGTTAATGTGTGCCACCCGGAAGGGGATTACCTTAAAAGCCTGCTTCTTTATATTGAATGATTGTATATTTGCTTTAGGAGATACATAATTCCATGGCCTTATTCACGAAGGAATGCCTAGAAAATTTGCGACAAAGGATTGATTTGGCTGATGTATTGTCCTCCCACATCGACATGAAGAGGTCAGGAGCTGCGTATAAGGCCTTGTGCCCCTTCCATGATGAAAAAACCCCCTCTTTTATGATCCAAAAGGGGGATTCCCATTACCATTGTTTTGGTTGCGGCGCTCACGGAGATGCCATCACATTTTTAATGAATCACCTCAAAATGAACTTTTATGACGCCGTCGAAAGCTTAGCACAACGGTATCAGGTTCATCTAGAAACGATTGAAGGGGATAAAGAAAATCGGGGGGCGAATAAAGCTTTATTGAAGGAAGCCCTTGAACAAGCCTGCCGGTTTTATCATTTTATTTTGCAACATACGGAAGAAGGGCATGAAGCTTTGCGCTATTTGTATGGGCGGGGGTTGGATCTGGATTTCATCCGGCAATTCCATGTTGGGCTGGCTCCAAAGTCTCCAGGAATCTTTCGAAAGATCATGCATGGCAAATTTGTCAAAGATGAGACGATGGCTGAAGCGGGCTTGTTAGTAGCTGGAAAGGAGGGAGGCTGGAGGGAATTTTTTTATGACCGGATTACATTTCCGATTCGCGATGCGACTGGAGCCGTCATTGGATTTTCTGCCCGTAAATATAAAGAGACCACATTTGGCGGAAAATATGTCAATACGTCAGAGACACCCTTGTTTAAAAAATCGAGAGTTTTATTTGGCTTAAATTATTGCCGGCGAAGGATCGCAAAGGAGAGGAAAGTCATCATTGTTGAAGGGCAGATTGATGCTTTGAGGCTAATTCAAGCGGGATTCAACATTACAGTTGCTGGACAAGGGACAGCTTTTGGCGAGGGGCATGCAAAAGAGTTGATAACGCTAGGGGTAAACGAAGTTTATTTAGCTATGGATGCCGATGATGCTGGCCAGGAGGCTACCCGAAAAATGGGGAATTTGTTTCAGACAGAGGGGATTGAAACAAAAGTATTGCAAATGCCCGCAGGGATGGATCCCGATGCTTTTTTGCGGAAGTATGGGGTTGAACCCTTTTTGAAGTTGATGGAAGAGAGCATTGATTATTTGACCTTTTTAGTGCGGCATCAATCTAAAAAAATCGACCTTAATTCGCCCGCAGGAAAAAATGAGCTTGTGCAGTTGATTTCTCAGCAGGTGCGCGATTGGCAGCATGAAGTAGTCAGATATGAAAGTTTGCGCAAGCTGGCCCACCTTGTTCAGGTGCCTGAAGACATGGTTTTGATGGGGCAAGCTGCGCAGCAACCGAATTTGTATATTAAGAAGAGCGGAGTTTTGGGTTTGGTTTCGATTGACCCTGAAAGGATTTTGGAGGGCGATTTTCTTCGGCTCCTTCTTCTTTTTGGCGAGACCTATCCTAAGTTTGCAGAGTTAGCCCGTTTAAATTTGGGGGAACTAGAATTTCGCGTCCTTATTTGTCGAAGCTTATATGAGAAATATATGCAGTTGTCTCAAGCGAATGCTCCAAGAGATCTGCTCTCTTTAGCGACACAGATCGAAGATCCAGAATGCCAAACTTTGATAGCTGAGATCGTCCATAAAAAGGTCAATAAAGAAAAGGTCGAAGTGTTATTCTTTGAAACCATCCAAAAAATCTTAGATCGGAATTGGATGCAAAAGCGGGAAGAAGTGAAAATGAAAATTCAAAGCGGGCAAGCTTCGGATGAAGAAGTTTTAGCCCTCGTGAAAGAATTTGATTACCTCAAAGCCAATCCTCCCAAAGTTAAAATATCTTAAAAGATTAAATTTACGGAATGTATCTCATTGAAAGTCAATTGTTTTGATTAATATTTGTACAAATGTTAATATTTTGACAAAAATGAAGGAGAAAAAATAATGAGCACAAGAAAAGCTTTTTCAGAAGCTCGAAGTGAGCTTACAGATATTGTCAATCACGTAGCTTTTGGCCATGATCGATACATTCTAACACGAAACGGCAAAGAAGTGGCCGCTATAGTATCGGTGGAGGATTTAAAATTATTAGAAGAGCTCGAGGATAAGCTTGACGTTGAAGTAGCCAAACATATCGACAAAGAGATCAAGAAGCACGGTACAATTAAATGGAAACAAGCTAAGAGAGAATTGGGATTGTGAAATACGACATTGAATTAAGCCGCATTGCTTTGAAAAGCATGGCTAAAATTCCCAGAAAAGAACTTTTGCGTGTCAGAGAAAGAATTGATTCGCTCTCCGGAGAACCGAGGCCAATAGATGTAAAAAAAATTCAAGGTGATGAAAATCTTTATCGCATCCGCTCCGGTAATTACCGCGTTCTTTATCGGATATTTGATGAACAAATTTACATTTTAATTGTGGGTGTGGACCATCGAAAAGATATTTATAAAAATTTATAAGATTAAATTTTACAACCTAAGCAAAATTTAACAAAAATTCGCCTGATCTTGAGTCGATGCTGAATTAACCAGGATTTCCGCTTAACATTTGCCTATAGAGACATTTGAACCTAAAGAAATTTGCAAGGAATTGCCCCTTTTACATCAAAAGCTTGTAAATTTTAACCGTAAACTTATCCTCCATAATTATGTCGTCCTTACAGGACTCCATTTTTTTGCATTTACACCCAGGCCTTCGCTTCGTTCGACCTGGGCTATGATATTACGCGCTTTCAGCGCTAAAAAGGCCTGAAAGGCCGAAAATCTCACAGCCCAGGTCGAGCGAAGCGAAGGCCTGGGTGTAAATGCAAAAAAATGGAGTCCTGTAAGGACGACATAAATTCTATTTTTAGAGGTCGAGGAGTCAATTCAGCATCAACTCATGATTTTGGAGTCACACGCTTCCCTCTTCGCTTCTTGGAAGAGGATTTTTTATCAAAAAATTGTAGATTTTCTCGGGCGAAACACGATAAACGCTTTGGAAGCTCCCATAAAAACCAAACCGGCGAATCGAATCCATAATGAGATAGTTGATTTGTAACTCTTCACACGTGGTGTTATTCTTAAAAGTAAACTGAAAAACGCAAGGGACTCTATGTCCAAATGGGGAAACCCTTCTACGATCCGATTTATAACAATTTTTTACGATGAACTTCGATCCATTATATTCAAAAATCTCCTTATTCCTTCTCTTTTCATAGTCACTAGACATTTGAAATAGGGGCAAAACTAGCTCTTGATGTGTGATGCTTAATTTATCAACCATTCGTTGATCTGAAGCCATCACCTTTAAGAGAGACTCACCGGGGCAAAAAGGACAGAAGTTATTATTAAGATTTTTTTTTAAGGCTGCAATCGTTTGCCCTGCAAGCTCCCGAATGGATAGAATTAACTCTGGGGAGTTTTGACCTCCGATAACAAATCCGCTTTTTTCTTTCACCATAGGGAGAGGAACGAGATCCTCTCTATTTCTTAGCTTACGTTTTTTATCGTATATACATGGCCGATGGCGACATTCGTGAGTCATGACGTGAGACTTTTGGACTACTAGCAACTCCAAAACAGATTCAATAGGTCCATCTTCCATACAAAAAACGACTCTACGTTTTGTCAGCTCTTTTATTCCTGTGATTTTTTCATTAGATATCTTCCAAAAATTAAATGTACTTCGTAACAATTTGATTTTTTTACCTTTAAAGCTAACACCAAATATTTTGTTATTTATCCCTTTGGGCGTTTTCAAGTAAATTTCTTGTTTTGGATCTAAACAATTTTTTAGTTTAACATAACTATCTTCGATAAAAGAATTACGCCCAGAAAGTATTTTTTGTTTTTCTTCAGGAGTTACTCTTCTATTTTTTTTACCTATCAAAATGCCATTGGAATTCTCTCTTATTCTTGTGCATCTATTACTCCGAACTTTCAAAAATAGCAAATCTGATCGAAATGGGAACTCTTTGGCATAGTTTAAAAGTGAACTGGGGACTACAGCGCGATATTTATGATTGTGTTTAGTACGTACTTCAGTGCTTTTTAGGGCCACAAACTTTCCATTATTAATGTAAAGATAAACGTGCTTATTTGCTTTATATAGATATTTATTAATCCTTGTTAGGCCTAATGCAAGAAGTTTTTCTATAGTTATCATCTGAGAAGCTGCCCAGACACATTTTTCTTCAAAAGTCCCTTCAGGACCATCGTTTAAAGAAAAAAAGTATTTTTTTATTCGCAAGCGGAGGGGATCGCCAGGAGCCATAACCATCTGGTTAAATATCGGAGCCACCATCTGCATTATAGCAATCTCTTTTCCTGTCAGGCAGCTAAAGATCTGGCATATCAGTTCAGTCGGCAACTTACCAAAATAGTTTATATCTTCCACATTGTGAATTTTTGATATCATTTTTTACCCACTCGCTTGTAAGCTATGGAACCTGTTCAAAATCTTTTAAATAGACAATCTCTCAAAATTTGCTTTGCCTAAACTTTAGTCTCGACACACTTCAGCCGTTAAAATTACCACAGAGCCCACAGAAAACACAGAGAGGGTATTATATCTTCATCGGGTTCGACGAATGCCTTCTACTAATCGCTTTACATTAAAATTAATAAGCAATCCTCAAGTACAGGTTCCATAAAGCCGTGATATTACCCGTTAAAGGATCTGTTTCACGCCCATCTATTTCTTCAGACTTGTCTGGATTAATTAATAATTCATAAGACCACTCTCTGTGTTCTCTGTGGGCTCTGTGGTAGTATATTTCATCTAACAACCCGCTATAAACAATTTTCTTTGACGAGATATTGTCCGGTCCAGGATTTTTTATTTTTGGCGATTTGTTCGGGGGTGCCGGTGGCGATGATTTTTCCTCCCTCTTCGCCAGCTTCGGGGCCTAGGTCGATGACGTAATCGGCATTTTTGATGATGTCCATATTATGTTCGATGATGACGATTGTATTTCCTTTGTCCACAAGCTTATGGAGGACCGTCAGCAATTTCTTGATATCTTCGCTATGCAATCCGGTTGTAGGTTCATCCAGAAGGTATAAAGTTTTACCTGTAGACCGCTTGGCTAGCTCGCGGCTGAGTTTAATCCGCTGCGCCTCGCCGCCCGAAAGAGACACCATCTCTTGCCCCAGTTTCAAATATCCGAAACCCACAGAAATCAGGGTGTCGAGAATCCGCGTGATGCGGGGATGATTTTCAAAAATCACTCTCGCCTCATCGACCGTCATGTCGAGATATTGTCCGAAGTTTTTTCCCGCATATTGGACCTCCAAGCTCACCGGATTAAGGCGGAGCCCTTGACAATCATCGCAAACGACTTTCACAGGGGGAAGAAAGTACATCTCCACTTTCTTGTAGCCCAAACCCCAGCAAGAAGAGCACATGCCGCGCCGATGGTTATAGCTGAAATGCTTTGGCTGCAAGCCTTGAGCTCTGGCTGCTGGCAGCGTGGCAAAGAAATCGCGCATTCTGCTTAAGACATCCACATAGGTGCCCACATCGGATCGCACTGTATGGCCGATCGGATTTTGGTCAATTGAAAGCACCTTATCAAAATGGGAAATCCCTGAGACCGTCGCTCCATCGATGATGATCGAGTCATGTTCTAACATCCCTTGTTGCATGGCCGGAAAAATAATCTGCTGCATCAAAGTCGATTTTCCTGATCCTGAAACACCTGTAAGGCACGTCATCAATCCTATTGGAAGTTTGACCGACAGATTTTTTAAGTTGTTTGTCTTGGCATTTTTGATTTCCAGAGCACCGTTCAAAGACTTTCGCCTTTCTTCGGGAACAGGGATCTTGAGTTTTCCTGACAAATATTTTCCTGTCAAGGAATCCTTATTCCGCATGATTTGTTTTAAGGTCCCTTGGGCGACGATATGGCCGCCATGATCTCCGGATTGAGGGCCAAAGTCTAAGATGTAATCGGCTGTTTGGATCGTTAAGGGATCGTGCTCCACCATAATCATGGTGTTGCCAAGCTCTTTCAATTGTTTCAAAGCTCTATTCAGCCGATCGTTATCGCGTGGATGTAGCCCTATTGTAGGCTCGTCGAGGACGTATAGAACACCCGTTAGGCCGCTTCCAAGCTGCCTGGCTAAACGGATCCGCTGCGCTTCTCCGCCGCTCAAGGTGGGGGCGCGTCGATCGAGGGATAAATAGTGCAGGCCAACTTCGCTGAGAAAGCTCAGCCGGCTGAGAAGCTGAGCGTGCACCTCTTCGAGCAGTTTGGCCTCTTTGGCTTCAAATTTAATCCCTTCGATAAAAGGAAGGGTTCTTCCGATGGGCAAGCGGCATAAATTGCTAATGGAAAGATCGTTGATTGTGACATGGCGTGCCAAAGGATTTAATCGGGCTCCTTGGCAGGAGAGGCACTCTAACTCATCCAAAAGGGGAGTGACACCTTCACGGATTTCCGGTGACGCGCTTTTGCCGGCTTTAGCGAGGACATTATTGATCCCTACCCAGTGAAATCGAAATCCTTTGGACGAAGTATACCATTTATCAATTGCCGGACCGTTCATGAATAGCTGTAGTTTACTAGATGGCAGTTTATAGAGGGGAGTTAAGAGATCAATTTTCTCTGCTTTCAGGAAGTCTTCGACTAATTCAAAAGCCAAATGGCTTAGCTTGTCTTGCCACAAGACATCCAGAAGCCTTGATATCGAATTGTGCATAATTTCGGGATATTTGGTTAAGTTGGCTCCATATTGATACCCTAATCCCAGGCAATCGAGGCACATCCCTTCGGCCGTATTGAAAGCAAAGGTATGCGGTGTAATTTCAGGATAGGACTTGCCGGTGCTTTCGACGGCAAAGGCAAAATTGAAGAACACATCCTATCTTCTTTCACGATGACGAGAGTATTATTGCTCCGATGTTGGCAGCATTTTCTATTGCTTCGAAAAGGCGATGTTGGATGGTAGGATTCACTTTGAGCCTATCGATCACCAGGAACAAAGTCATTTTTCCGTTTGCGGTCGAAAGCAATCGAATCTGCTTCGGTATCCAGATCGTAATAAACCCCATTGAGGCGTATGCGTAAAAAGCCTTGTCGTTTCAGCCTTGAGACGATCTCTTCAAACTTTTCATTTTTGCGGATCGTCGATGGAGGCTAAAACTTGGATTTTTTCCCCTTCGGGATAGGACATAATACGATCGACAACATGGTCTTTGCTGATAGCTTTGATCACTTCGCCGGTATCGGGATCATGGGGAATGCCGACTCGGGCATAGAGGACGCGCAGGTAGTCATAGATTTCTGTCATTGTGCCGACGGTGCTGCGGGGATTGCCTGCATGGGCTTTTTGTTCGATGGCGATGGCAGGGGAAAGCCCTTCCACATGGCCCACTTTAGGTTTTGGCATTTGCTTGACAAATTGCCGGGCATAAGGAGAAAGCGATTCAATATAGCGCCGCTGCCCTTCGGCATAGATCGTTTCAAAAGCCAGAGAGGTTTTCCCTGATCCTGAAGGTCCTGTGCAGACGGTCAGTCTTTCGCGTGGAATTGTGACATTGACATTTTTTAAATTATTTTGCTCAGCTCCGGTGACCGATAATTTCATGGATGCTCGTTCCTTTTCCCTTTCCCTTTACCTCTTTTTGATTCTCTTTGCAGAGATGCAGGGCCGCTTCGATTTTTTCTTTGTAGATCGTGATGCAAAGCCTCATCAACGGCATGGCCTGTAGGCGTGTCCATCTTGGCAATCTGTTCAGGTTTGCCGGTAGCGATCACTTTTCCGCCTTCCTCGCCCCCTTCTGGGCCAAGGTCGATGATCCAATCAGCTGTTTTGACAATATCCATGTTGTGTTCGATGACCAGGACAGTATTGCCTCGGTCGACCAGTTCGTGCAAAACTTCCAGAAGATGTTTGATGTCATGGAAATGGAGTCCTGTTGTAGGCTCATCGAAAATATAGAGTGTTTTGCCGGTGGAAGGGCGGACAGCTCTTTGGCCAGTTTGATCCGTTGGGCTTCTCCTCCGGACAAGCGTCGTCGAGGATTGCCCCAGTTTGATGTATTCCATGCCCACTTTGCTGCAAAGTCTCGAGCTTATGTTTGATGTGAGGGGATGTTGGCAAAGAAATTCAAGAGCTTCGCCACATCCATTTCCAGAACATCGTAGATGTTTTTTCCTTTGAAAAACACGGACAGGGTTTCATGGTCAAACCGTTTTGCTTTGCATAGGGGGCAATCAACCCAGGCAGCTTCCATGAAATCCATGTCGATTTTGATCATTCCCATCCCTTCACATTGGGGGCAGGAGCCTTCTTTGACATTAAAGCTAAAGCGTCCAGGCTTATAGCCTCTGGCTTGGCTTTCAGGAAGCTGGCTGAAAAGTGTCGCGGATTTCATCGAAGAACTTTGATGTAGGTGGCAGGATTGGAACGGGGATTTCGGCCGATGGGGGATTGGTCGATGGCGATCACTTTGTCGATATTTTCGATCCCTTTGATTTCGTTATGGGCGCCGACAGGGTGTTCTCCTACCATGCAAGTGAGTTGGACAAGGCGGGATATAAGATGTCGGTGATCAAAGAAGATTTGCCCGATCCCGAAACTCCTGTCACAGCAATAAACACGCCTAAAGGGATTTTCACGTTGACTTTTTTAAGGTTGTGATGGGTAGCGCCTAGGATTTCGATCGATTCTTTTAACGGCTTTCGCCGTTTTTTAGGGATCGGGATTTTGCAGTTTTCCGGTTAGATAGCCTGCTGTTAGGGAGTTGGGATTGTGGATGAGCTCGAGCATAGATCTCCGTTGACAACGATCTCTCCGCCGCGAATTCCGGGTCCGGGTCCAAAGTCGACGATCCGATCAGCTTCCCAGATGGTTTCTTCATCATGTTCGACGACGATGACGGTGTTTCCCATATCGCGAAGATGTTTCAAAGTATGGATAAGCTTTTTATTATCCCGAGGATGAAGCCCGATGGAAGGTTCATCGAGGATATAGGTGATGCCGACAAGGCCGCAGCCGATTTGCGAGGCGAGGCGCACCCGCTGGGCTTCCCCGCCGGAAAGAGTGGGAGCTGTCCGGTCTAAGGTCGAGATAGTGCAAGCCCGACCTCAAGCAGAAATTGCAGTCGTTGTCGAATCTCTTTGAGTAGTTCTTCTGCAATCAGTTGCTCTTGAGGGGATAAAGGGAGGTGTTCAAAAAAATGGAGGCACTCTTTGACGGTCATGGCGGTCAAGTTCGTAGATCCGTTTTCCATTCAGCAAAGCGTGCCGCAGGATAAGGCTTAAGGCGGTCTCCATGGCATTCCGGGCAAATCCTTCGCGCATGATGCTCTGCATTTTTTTGCGGTAGCTTTCACTTTTAGCTTCTGCATAGCGGATGTGGGCTTCATGCAACACACCCCGCCATTGGACATGATCTGTCCACATGGCTCCGGTATTAGGATGGACAAAGTACATCCGGGTCCATTTTTTTTCTGTGCCGTAGAGGAATACCTTTTTGGCTTGCTCAGAAAGTTTTTTCCAAGGGGTGTGGACACTAAACTCATAGATCTCAGCTAAATTATCATAGATGTTGCCGTAGCGGACAGTTTGGTAGGAACTCGCCGATGGAGCAGCAATCTTCAGCAATGCTTAGCTCGGGATTGATGATCGCCTTTAAATCGAATTCTTGCACTCTTCCCATGCCATGACACCGAGGGCACATACCGGAAGGACTATTGAAAGAAAAATCGTGCGGCTTCCAAGACTGAGTAAGACAAGCCCGATTTTGGGGAATAGGCATGCATGGAAAAAAGTTGTTCTTCGTAGGTGTCAGGATCCAGGAGTAGCACATACCCCTTGCCTAGATTAAGAGCGTTAGTGATCGCCTCGGCTATCCGAGAATGATTTTCGTTTATTAACGGTAAGCCGATCGATAACAACATCGACATCATGGGCGACACTTCCATCTAAAACAATTTCATCGCTTCAAATTGATGATCTTGCCATCGACTCGAGCCCGCATGTACCCTTTTCGTAAGAAGCTCTTGAAAATCTTCTTTGAATTCCGCTTTTTTTCCCTTAGCATAGGGGGCTAAGATAACCAGTTTTTTTCCATCGGGAAGATTTTGGACCGTTTTGATGATCCGTTCACGGCTTTGAGGAGCAACAGGTTCACCGCTGACGGGGCAATGGGGAATGCCGACGCGAGCATATAGCACGCGAAGGTAATCGTAGATTTCGGTCATGGTTCCGACAGTAGAGCGGGGATTTCTTCCGGCAGTTTTTTGTTCAATTGAAATGGTGGGAGAGATGCCGGAGGCATGTTCCAGATCAGGCTTTGCCATCTCCCCCAATTGACGCCGGGCAAAGGTCGAAAGGGATTCGACATAGCGTCGCTGCCCTTCCACATAGAGGGTATCGAAAGCTAACGAGGATTTGCCTGATCCGGACACCCCTGTAAAAACGATCAGCTCATTAGTATCTAAGGAAAGGTTGATCGATTTGAGATTATGAACTTTGACTTTTTTTAAAATGATTTGACGATGATGATTCACTTTACTTTTATTCTTTGTTATTAATATAAATCAGACAATTGAATGATATCCGCTATATATTAATCTCGCAATTAAGGAATGCACATCATGCGGAAGGTTGTTTTTTTTCTTAGCCTACTTTCTAATGGAATAGCGTTTGCCGATGATTCAAATTTAACGCAGCAACGGGGGAGATCTCCTTTCACCTTTTCGGAATGGAAAGGTATATGTAGCAATCGGCATTGCATCGAAGACTTTATCATATTGACAGATGGCACCCGGTTATATGGAAGCCTGGATAAGCTCCCCTCCATTCATTATTCTTTTGGAGACCTCGAATTTAAAGTTGAAAACATTGCGGCAATCAGCCTGATAAAAGATGGGGGAAATCCTCTCAAGATACAGTACATTACCAGCGATGGGCAAAATTTTATTGGGGACTTGGGAAAAGGCAAATTTCAAATTTGGGTGACAGAGTCTACAAAACAAGATTCTGCACATCGGATGAAAAAAGAGATCGATCCTTCGATCGTCAACTTCATTGTCCTCAAAGAGCGCTCCTTGAAAATGGAAGCGACACATAAACCTCTATTTTTTCTTGAATTGACAAATGGAGATCATTTTTCAGCTTTTATCACGGATCCGATCATCGTGACAGATGGCTGGGAAGAGAAGTCCCTGAATCCTGAGAATATCATTAAGCTATGCTTTAATGGGGGGCTGCATGGGTCTGTGTTGGAAGGAAAAAAGATTGTCGATTTAGGTTTCCATTTTATAAAAGGGTCTTCCTTATCCCTCCGACTTCCCAATCACAAGCAAAGCTTGCGGCTAAAATGGGATCAGATTGAAACTATTCAGGCTCCTGGCCAAGGTTTTGGCAGCAAAGAAGATCAAAGTTTTCATGCTGATCGGTCTCACTCCTTTCCTGATGAACTTGACGAGGCTCTCATGAATGGATTGCAGTCGACGGCGGCGGACGAGATTGGAGCTCATGGCAAGTTGTTGCTTGAAGCCCATGGAGCTATGTCGCTATCCCCCTCTGCTCTTCGGGATTTTGAGCTTCTCGGAATGGAAAAGCTTACCGAGCCGGGTCCGTTGTTTAGTGCCTTAGAAGAGCCTCTATGGGTTATCGATATTTCTTTTGATGATTCAGAAGAAGAGGAAGAGGATATCTCTAAAGAACAAGCTATCGCTCTCGATGAAGCGAATTACCAGGAAATCCTTGAATGGCTAATGTTTGAAGATATTCAAAAGGTCGATGTCGACCCCGAAGAGTTTGATATCGCAGCCCTTGAAGATGATGAGGATTTTAATAAAAAGTTTCCTTCCTCAACTGAAGGTGGGGAGATAGAAAAAGAAGATAGAACGAATGAAATTTTTGCGGATAATTCTGAAGCAAATTTAGAAGGGAGTGAAAAGGAGAAAGTTGAAACCCTTGATAAAGATGAGCAAGATCTTTTGTCGCTTTTTTCCAATGAACCCACTTGGACTCTTGAGGAGATTTTGAATGACAAGGATCTTTATACAGGTTTAGATCTGGATGAGGAAACGGCTGCAGAAAATAAAGAGAATGAGATAGCGGTGTCCTCTTCACAAATGGAAACCGCCAGTCAAAACCCTGAAACCAAAGATGAGAAGCAACCTGAAGAGGCAAGGCAACCTGAAGGGGAAGAGCAGCCTGAAGTGGAAAAGGGAGATCAACCCAAAGCTGATTCTGATTTATTAGAGGCCGATAAAAAATCAGAGTCCAATGATTGGTTATGGGGCAATGCAGAGAAAGAAAATCGGGAAGAATTGACCCCTGAAGAGTTGTCTGCATTTCAAGCTTTGATAGAAGAGAGCGATCCTCTCATTGAAGATATGGGGAATAAATCTTCATGGATCGAAGGTGTGGAGCAGATGGCTTATGTGCCTGAGGAGGATTTAATCATGCTTTCGGAAGCCCAAGGGGATTCTCCCCAAAAAGCGACGTTTGTGCCAACAGTGAATAAGCCGATGCTGTTTATTAAAGGAAATGCATTTTATATTGATCGCTATCCTGTATCAAATAGTGAATATGAAGATTTTGTCGCGGCCACAGGCCACCAGACTCCCTTCCATTGGCGCGGAGGGAAATTTCCAGTCGGGCAAGAAAAGCGGCCGGTGGTGAATATCTCCTATGAAGATGCCAAAGCTTATGCCCTCTGGACAAAAAAACGATTGCCAACGGTTTTCGAATGGATGCGAGCAAACAATAGTTCTGCCATCACAGCAGATGGACATTTGAAAGAATGGACAGCGACAGAACCGGAAAAAGGAAAAAAAGAAGTGGTCGGTCAAAATAAAATGGAACCGATCAGTGAAAAAGCAATTGAATACAACCTGGGTTTCCGAACCGTAAAAGATGCTTCCTAGCCTGTGAATGATTTTTATGACAATACCTGGGGCGCTGCCCCAGGCTATTATATGGCAGGCTTTCAGCCTGCTAATGATTATGCATGATATTACCTGGGGCGCTGCCCCAGGCTATTGTAAACCAGGCTTTCAGCCTGGTAAGAAATGGTTTACTTTAGCTTCATGCCTATGCGGCAGCGGACAGATGTGATAATGGAAATAATTTTTCACAAAATGTCCAATCTCGAGATTTCCTTCGGGAATTTATTTAAAATGCCAAACTCCAGTGGCCTTCGTCCTACAAATTGAAATTAAATGAGTCGTTATTTGAAGGGTTTACAATATAAGCTAATTCTAAACGAAAATCTCTTCTTGGTTGTGTTTGTGTCCCTTCAGGCTTGCCAGTAGGAGCAATTCGATCTTCAAGCATTAAGGAGTCATCCTCAACAGGATTTAAAATGTCATTGATATCAAATTTTCGCCTTTTTGCTTGTGGCTCTTTTGATGTTTCATCTATTTCAGATGTTTCTAGCAAGGCCAGTTGTCTTATGTTGTGATCATATTTTTCTTGTGTCGAACATAGACTTCTATCCCAAGTAAACTGATGGACATAAGCTTCGATTGCAGCAGCGTCTATTGCTAGTTCTTTAGAAAGCTCTTCTGTTTTGCCATCAAAGGTAGTTCCGTCATAATTACCTATTTTCACCGCACGGCATTTCGTGCCTCCCCTTCCAGATGGGTTTTGATCAGCTTCATCTTTAAGAGAACAGAGGTTTTTAGCACGTTGAATATAAGCTTTAATGTGATTAGCTTTTATTTCAACTACTGCTGTTTTTGGGCCACCGGTTGATCTATTAATTGATTTATATCTCTCAGCTAATGACGCGAGCTCTTTAAATTTATTTTCATCAAAATATTTTTTTATGTTCTGTAAAAAGTCGGGTGAGTCGTTTAATTCTCTGCCTTCTATAGATTGAACTCCCTCAGGTTTTGCATAAAATTGTAGTGGAATGTGCTTTATAAATCCTTTTTTCAGGCTATATATATTTCTTCCATACTTTACACCACATCCATTGCAAAGTGTGTAATTGCCGTGAGGACCACTGCGCCACAGATCCCCTGTTTTTTGCTCAAAACATACGAAACATACAAGCTGACTTGTATCTACTGGCTTTGTTCTCCTTTCCCTTGGAGTTGATTGGAATTCGTAGAAAGTAAATTTTCTTTGAGGAATGCTATCTCTTTCTATTGGACTGGTTTGGATAACTACTTGGGGACGATAGTTGACATTAATGGTAACATTTGGTCTGGTGTCGTTTTGTGATATAACTGCTTGGTTGGTTCTACTTGCAATATTTCCCAAACTTTCCATCGTCAAATCTATCAATGGAGAATTACCCGAGTGTGGGTTGCTTTGAACTATGTTTGGTTGGGTTGGGGGATGCCGATATTCTCCCGGAGCATACCTATTATAGGGTTCCATAAATTTACCTCTCTTAATTAAAAGTTAATTTTGTTTAATGCTTAAAAAATAATAATCTATTACAAAAAAATAATCAAATAAAATATTTTTATAAATTAAAAACAATTGGTAATGTTTAATTATTTAATAAACATAGATGGTAGCGAACACTCCGGTTGAAATATGGATATCTAACGGAAAAAAGGAAAAAGGAAAGTGGTCAGTCAAAATAAAATGGAACCGATCAGTGAAAAAGCAAATGATTATGCATGATATTACCTGGGGCGCTGCCCCAGGCTATTATATGACAGGCTTTCAGCCTGGTAAGAAATAGTTTACTTTAGCTTGATGCCTATGCGGTAGCGGCGATAGAGATGTGATAATGTAAATATTTTTTTACAAAATGTCCAATCTCAAGATTCCCTTCGGGAATTTATTTAAAATGCCAAACCTTAAGGCCGAAGGCCAAAGCCTTCGGCCTATAAATTGAAATTATGGGTTCTGGAGGACTGGAAAGGTAAGTTAGTCGTCGTTTGGAGAATTTAAAATAAAAGCTATTTCAAGACGCTTGTCTCTTCTTGGTTGTGTTTGTGTTACTATAGTCTCGCCAGTAGGTGCAATTTGATCTTGAATCATTGAGGATCCCTCTTCAGTAGGATTTAAAATGTCATTCAGATCAATTTTTTGCCTTTTTGCTGGCGGTTTTTTTGATGGTTCATCTCCTAGCAAGTCCAGTTGTTTTTTGTTGTAATTATGTTGTTCTTCTATCGTATAAAAATCTCTTTCCCAAGTAAAGCAATTGACATAAGCTTCGATTGCAGCAATATCAGAAGCTAGTTTTTTAGGAAGCTTTTCTTTTTTGTCTTCAATGGTAGTTCCTTCATATTTACCTATTTTTACCGCATGGCATTTCGTGCCTCTCCTTCCAGATGAGGTTTCATTAGCTTCATCTTTAAGAGAACAGAGCGTTCTCGCGCGTTGAATATAAGCTTTAATGTGATTAGCATTTATTTCAACTTTTTCTGTTTTTTGTGGGCCACCGCTTGATCTTTTAATTGATTTATATTTCTCAGCTAATGACGCGAGTTCTTTAAATTTCGTTTCATCAAAATATTTTTTTATGCTCCGTAAAAATTCAGGTGATTCATTTAGGCCTTCTATAGATTGAACCCCTTCAGGTTTCGCATAAAATTGTAGAGGAATGTGCTTTATATCTTCGTTTCGCAGTCTGAATATATTTTTTCCATATTCTACACCACATCCGTTGCAGAGTGTGTTATCACCTTGAGGACCACTGCGCCACTTTTTTTCTGCTCCTTGCTCGAAACATACGAAACATACAAACTGACTTGTATCTAACTGACTTGTATCTAATTTTGTTGCCGACCTTTTCTTTTTAACCCTTGGTTCGGGTGGGATGAAAGAATATTGTCTTGGTAATTTTTGATTTTGGCCACCTCTTTCCACTGGACTGGTTTGGACAACTACTTGGGGGTGATAGTCGATACTGGGGTGATAGTTGACATTAATGGTTAGATTGTTAGCTCTTATAGCCGCTTCGTTGGTTCTCCTTGCAGGATTTTCCGGACTTTCTATACAGGACAAAGCTATCAATTGCGGCAGACGGATATTGGTCAATAGACTAGGTGTACCCGAGTGGGGGTTGTTTGAAACTATGGTTGGTTGGGTTGGAGGATTCCAATTTTCTCCTAAAGGATACAAATTTGACCAAGCCTGGAAATGGGGGTCCATAAATTTACCTCTATTAATTAAAAGTTAATGTTGTTTAAATGTTCAAAAAATAATAGTCTATCACAAAAAAATAATCAAACAAAAAATCGTTATAAAATTAAAAATACATGGTAATGTTTAATTATTGATGCCTATGGGTAAAACTCTAAGGCCGAAGGCCAAAGCCTTCGGCCTATAAATTGAAATTATGGGTTCTGGAGGGCTGGAAAGGTAAGTTAGTCGTCCATTGGAGAATTTAAAATAAAAGCTATATCAAGACGCTCGTCTCTTCTTGGTTGTGTTTGTGCTCCTTTAGGCTCTTCAGTGGGAGCAATTCGATCTTCAAGCATTAGGGAGTCATCCTCAACAGGAACAGGATTTAAACGGTCATTCATATCGAATTTTCGCCTTTTTGTTTGTGGTTCTTCAGATGTTTCTAGCAAAGCCAGTTGTCTTATGTTGTGATCGTATTTTTCTTGTGTCGAGCAAAGACCTCTATCCCAAGTAAAGTGATGGACATAAGCTTCGATTGCAGCAGCGTCTTTTGCTAGGTTTTTAGAAAGCTCTTCTATATTGTCATCGTGGGTAGTTCCGTTATATTTACCTATTCTCACTGGAAGGCATTTCGTGCCTCCTTCGTCAGATGGATTAGCCGCTTCTTCAAGAGAACAGAGATTTACAGCACGTTGAATATAAGCGTTGATGTGGTTAGCATTTATTTCAACTTTAGATGTTTGTGGGTACCAGGATGATCTCTTAATTGATTTATATCTCTCAGCTAATGACTTGAGTTCTTTAAATTTCTTTTCATCAAAATAGTTTTTTATGTCTGTTAAGAAATAAGGTGAGTTTTCTAATGTTCTGTTTTTTATATTTTGAACCCCCTCAGGTTTTGCATAAAATTGTAGTGGAATGTGCTTTATATGTTTCTTTTCTAGTTTATCTATACTTTTTGAATAGCTTATACCACATCCGTTGCAAAGTGTGTTACCACCCCAAGGTCCTGAGCGCCACTGTCCTGTTTCGCGCTCGAAACATACTAAACATACAAACTGACTTGAATCCAGTGCCTTTCTTCCCCTTTTGGATCGAGGTCTGATGAGAGAATATTGTTCTTGTGGACTGGTTTGGATAACTACTTGGGGGTGATAGTCGACATTAATGGTTACATTTGGTTCGGTGCGGTTTTGCGAATGTTGAGCAGATCCAGCCTCATTGTTGGCTCTTATAGCTGCTTGGTTGGTTCTGCTTGCAGGATGTTCCAATCTTTCTGGAAAGGGCAAACTTCTCAATGACGGCAGAACGATATTGGTCAATCGACTAAAAGTACCCGAGCGTGAGTTGTTTTGAATGTTTGATTGGGTTGGGGGATTCCAATATTCTCCCGAAGCATACCTATTATAGGGTTCCATAAACTTATTATAGGGATCCATAAACTTACCTCTCTAAATTAAAAGTTAATTTTGTTTAAATGCTCAAAAAATAATAGTCTATTACAAAAAAACAATCAAACAAAATATCTTTATAAAATCAAAAATTACATGGTAATGTTTAATTATTTCATAAACATACACGGTATTCGAGCCGTCAAAAGCGCTTCTTAACTAAAAGAGGGGCAGATACATTCTCTCTGGAGTTATTCCCCAAGGGAATTTATTAGGCCTCAGTAGCTTTGTCATATTTCCGAATCATATCTTCTTTTTTTTTCTTCGTGGTCTAAACTCCACCCTTTGATTACTTTCCGTGACAGCGGTTCCCTCAGGATGATTTAAAATATAATGCAAATCAAGTTTGCTGCTAGTCAGATCTATAAAAGATTTCTTCTCATTTTCAGGAAGATGTTTTATTGCTAGACCGTAGTATTCAGGCTCGCGGTTTAACATTCTTCCTTCTATAGATGTAGCCCAAGAAGGTTTTTTATAAAATTCGAAAGGAATACACAAAATTATCTTTTTGTTTAACAGTTTTACATACTTACTATATTGTAGACCGCACTTATTACAAAAAGTATTTCGGCCCCAAGGACCTTTGCGCCACTCAGGCGACTCTCGGTCCAAGCACATGAAACATTGAAAAGCACTTTTATCTAATTCCTTTCTCCCCCTTTTCTTCTTTTTAATGGGTGGGGCATCGTTAGAATTAGTCTCTGTTTGCGAAACTTCTTTCTGGGTTAAATCACACTGGACTGAATCACGATCCGAATTTTCAGGCTGCGATTGGTTGGCGCCATCGTTCGAATTTATAAAGACACTCGAAAAAGGTTGCAAGTTAATGTAGGCAGAAGGGGTGGTTCGAAGAGGGTTAGGAATAATAACTGCACTTTGGATATTGCTTGCAAGGGCTTTCAATTGATTGATAGAAGGTGAATCATCCGTTTGTGGAATAATTTGTGTAAATATTTCATCTGTGAGAGCGTCTATCTCATCCCTTGCGTCCAAGTTTATACAGGCTTCCGCCGTGTTTGCTTGGTTTGTTGATGTGTTGTCCGATGGGGCCCCCGTGTTATATAGATCGGGATAAATTTTCCGATTATAGAAATTACTATTTACATACCAACTAAATTCATCGGGAAAATACATAAATCTACCTCTTGATTAAAAGCTAAAGTTGTTTAAAGACTCATAAAATAATAGATTATCACCAAAAATAATCAAACATAATTTATTTATAAAATTAAAAATACATGGTAATGTTAGATTATTTAATAAATGCACACGATAGCGGCGACAGAGATGCGATAATATAAATATTTTTTTCACAAAACGTCCAAACCTTAAGACTCGAAGGCCAAAGCCTTCGGCCTAGAAGTTGAAATTATGGGTTCTGGACTATCGGAAGTGAGTCGCCATTGAATTTAAAATAAAAGCGAAATCGCTTTCTAATTGCTTGAGGCTCGTCAGTAAGATCAATTTGCTCTTCAGGCATGAGGGATATCTCGTCAATAGGACTTACAATGTCACTCCCATCAATTTTTTGCCTTTTAGTTTGTGGTTCTTTTGATGTTTCGGGGGTTTTTGATTTCAGTTGCCTTTTGTAGTGCTCGATTTTTTCTTCTGTCGGGCAACGATCCCTATTACTATACAAAGTAAAGCATTTGACATAAGCTTCGATTGCAGCAGCATCTGATGCGAGTCCTTCAGGAAGCGCTTCTATTTTGCCGTCCTGGGTAGCTCCAGTATATTCACCTATTATTAGCCGAGCGCATCTCGTGCCTTCTCCTATTCTAGATGAGGTTTGCTCAGCCTCTTCAACAGAACAGAGTTTTTTAGCGCGTCGAATATAAGCTGTGATGAGATCACTTCCAACTATTAGTGCATTTGGATTTTCGGATGATCTCATAATTGATATATATTTCTCAGTTAATGCCTCGAGTTCTTGAAATTTCTTTTCATCAAAATAGTTTTTTATGTCCTTTAATGAAGTAGGTGACCTTTTAACCCCCTTAGGTTTTGCATAAAATTGTAGTGGAATGTGCTTTATCCATTTTTGTATTAGTCTAAATCTCTCTTTTGAATACTTTAGACCACATCCATTGCAAAGTGTTTTCTTACCATAAGGACCACTGCGCCACATTTGTTGTGTTTTTTTATTGAAACATACGAAACATATAAGACTTTTATCTGTTTCCTTTCTCACCCTTTTCCTCTTTTTCTCCAGAGCTGGGGATTGCGATTGGTTTGCGCCTTCGTTTGAATCTATAAAGATATTCGGAAAATTCATGCTTATGTTCATGTTAATGTAGACAGGGGCGGGGGAGGTTGAAAGGCTAGCAATAATATTCGCAGTTTCGACCTTATCTATAAGGGCTCTGAATGCATGATTGAACCATGGTAAGGCATGTAAATTAGGCGGTGAAGATATTTCAAGTCCAGGAGTGTTTAACTCATCCATT
Source organism: uncultured Parachlamydiaceae bacterium (assembly GCA_963742415.1). Classification (GTDB taxonomy): domain Bacteria; phylum Chlamydiota; class Chlamydiia; order Chlamydiales; family Parachlamydiaceae; genus CAVULX01. The sequence goes on along the minus strand of CAVULX010000004.1, from coordinate 1,282,429 downwards.
GCGCCCATGTCTTTACAGTCTTCCCCCGTGCTTGTTTGGCTTGTTGACGTATTGTCCGACGGGCTCCTCATGTAATCTGGAGGGATGTAATTTCCCCAATTATTATAGTTATTACCAAGTTCACTGAGAAAGGACATAAATCCACCTCTTGATTAAAAGTTAAAGTTGTTTAAAGAATCACAAAAAAAATAATCAAACATAATTTATTTGTAAAATTAAAAATAACTGGTAATGTTTAAATTCTTAAAATTAAAAGAATATATAGTTTACTCCTTTCCCAGGCTGAATGCCTGCGATATTCGCGGTTAAGCATTTGGAAGTTTTTCGTCCTAAACTTTAGGGGGGAGAAACCCCCTTCAAAAGTTGAGTCATTTATCTGAATTTAAAATAAATTTCAGATCATGACGACTGAGAGTCTTTTCCGCAGAAACTACCACTGAATCAATTTTTCTTTTTTTTCTTAGCGGTTTTGCAGCTCCTTCAGAATTAATAGTAAGAGCTTCTGAGGCTTTCTCTTTAGATGTATTGGTTTTCTCTTCAGTAGGGTCACGACGTTGCGGAATCTTTTTCACAGAATCCACAGCAGATTTTTTTCTTTTTGTTCCTGTTTTTCTGGATCTGTTTGCAGTAACATTTGTTGCTATAATACGCTTTTCCCTGCTGATTATATAAGCTTCTATTGCTTCCAAATCGGGGGATAGCCTTTCAAGATCTACTTGCTTACCTTCTCGAGTAATTCCTACATATTTTTGCTCACTGACAAGTTTGTATGTGTTTTTCATCTTTTCCCTATTTTTGGACGGATTGCTGCTATTTTTTTTAGATTTGTCCTCAATAGCACATAGGGATCTTGCAAGTTCTACATAAGTTCTGATATGGTCAGCATTTATTGGAGTGTTTTTTAGAAGAGTTTTTTTGTATTTCTGTGTTTTTTTCCCGATTTCTATAAAATTATTTGCTAATTCCTCGATTTCTTTACATTTCGTGGGTGTAAAATATTGCTTTATTTCCTCTAAGAATTCAGGCACTTCTTTGAATCCTACTCCTATAAAAGAATAATGCTTTTGAGGTTTAACATAAAATTCTAATGGAATGTAAGGAATGTCCTGGTTTGTTTTGTCTTTTAAAAGAGAAGCTTTTTTAGCGTATTTCGTACCACAAGGATTACAAAGGGTGTTTGTACCCCAAGGACCTCCGCGTCGTTGTTTAGGAATAGTTTCCATTTGACACATGAAGCATTTATACACCTTTTCATCTATTGGTTTGCTTCCAGAGTTAGATGAGATATTGCTTAAATTTTGCGGATTTAAAGTCGTGTCTGGAATAGTCCCCCAGAGTGAATGCTTTTCCTTCCCGTTTGCTTGGTTATCTGACAGATTGTGGAATGTGTAAACATTTTCAATTGGTGAGATGGAAAAATATGTCCAATCATCCACAGTGCGGCTTAAAAGATTGTTCACCATAAACTTACCTCTTAATTAAAAAGTTGGAGTTGTTTAAAAAATCAAATAATGTTTTATTAGCAAATAAGTATATCTACGATTGTTTTTTTTACAATGCTTTGAGGAGATAAGTTCCTTTATTTATAAACTCTATTGCTTTTGTTGGGACTGTTCTTCTTCCGTGATCACATAATTCAACTGTTGGATAACAAGATACAGAGGTGGTGAACGTTCAGGTTGAAATAGAGGTCCTTCCACAACAGCGACTCGATTATCTTGAATTCCTTGTTGAAGTTGAGCGATTAGATAGGGGGTTAGCTGGTGGCTGGCAATATTGTATTCAATCACATAACGACCCTGTTGTGCTTGGGCGGGGGCGAGCAAAACAAAGGGTGTGTTGTCACCCAAAGAAACAACAGAATAGTTGTTCCCTGAAACTTGTAGATAGCCTCGAACTCGAATGCGAACTTCTGTATAACTTAAACCCACCATGGCCATTGCATTATTGATAGGGGTAAACGAAAAAGGGTAGTTGGGTTTCCATCGCAAGTCCATTTGACCAGCGGGCTGATTCATGTAAACTTGAGCTACACCGGGAATTGCTTGAAATTGCTTGATCATCAATTGAGCACATCCTGTCGAACATGAGGGTGCTTGCCATTTGACTTGGAGCTTTTGTATTTCACCGTTCAAAGAGAAAGAAACGATTATTGCCAATATACCGAAGAGCACTGAAAATTTGGAGCAGCCCAATTGCCAAATTTTCAATGTTCTTCGATATCGAGACATGGTCCATTTCATAACTACCTCCCTATACACTCATTTATAACTTTAAAATAATCTTCTGCCCGATTAATTTGAATTATTTTGTGCGTTTGATAAACTGATGATAATTCGATTAAACGAGGAGAGGGGATCATGGTAATCCACACAAAAGTCATCTGCACGATTGGTCCCTCGTGTGACAGTCGAGAAAAAATCTTTGAACTCATTAAGGGCGGCATGAATGTGGCCCGCCTTAACTTTAGTCATGGAACCCATGTTCACCATCAAACGGTCATTTACTATCTCAAAGAAGCTCGGGCCGAGCTCAAAGTCCCTTTGGCGATCATGCTCGATACAAAAGGGCCTGAAGTCCGGATCGGCAGAATTAAAGGGGGGCATCTTTCCCTTAATGCAGGGCACCAGTTGCTTCTAGTTAAGGAAGAGGTGGAAGGGGATGATCATTTTTTGACTATTTTGCCCAGTTCCATTCTTAATCAATTAACCCCTGGCGCCAGAGTTTTATTTGATGATGGTTATATTGGTTCTCATGTGCTGGAAGTCACTCCAAAAGGGGTTCTTATCGAATTGGAAAACGAAGGGATTCTGAAATCCGGGAAGGGAGTCAATGTTCCGAACGTAGATCTAGATCTCCCTTCGATGACGAAAAGGGATGAAGAGGATATACGTTTTGGCTGCAAACATGATGTCGACATTATAGCAGCTTCTTTTGTGCGCACTCCTGAAGATATCTTGGCCATAAAAAAGCTATTAACCGAAGAAAAAAAATCAGATATTTTGGTGATCGCTAAAATTGAAAACAGTGAAGGCGTTCAAAATTTTGATGGGATTGTCCAAGCGGCCGATGGGGTCATGATCGCCCGTGGAGATTTAGGAGTCGAAGTTCCTTTGAGCGAAGTGCCCAGGTTGCAAAAAGTGATGATCAGGAAAAGTTACTTGGCCGGAAAACCTTCTGTCACCGCTACGCAGATGCTTGAGTCGATGATTAAAAATCCGAGGCCTACCCGAGCAGAGGTTTCCGATGTCGCCAATGCGATCTATGACAGCACTTCTGCAGTAATGCTTTCCGGGGAAACTGCTGTGGGGAAATATCCCCTTGAAACAGTGAATGTGATGCAAAGCATCATCAAAGCTTCTGAAGGGGATTTTAATTACCGCATTTTCTTCGATCAACACTCCCAACTAGTGTATCATGATGTCCCTTCGGCTTTGACTTTAGCTGCAGTCAAAACAGCCTACAGTTCCGATGCCAAAGCGATTTTTGCTTTTACAAGCAGCGGCTCGACAGCGCGTCTTCTTTCAAGGCTGCGCCCCTCTATGCCGATCATAGCGATGACCCCCAATGAAAAGTGTTATCACCAAATGGCTTTTAACTGGGGGGTGATCCCAGTCCTTAAAGATGCCTGTACAACAATTTCGGAAGCTTTTGAAAAGATCAGCGCTTATGCTCTTGACCATAAAATTGTGGAACATGGGGATCTCGTAGTAGTCACGGCGGGTTCCCCTTTTGGCTTTGCAGGGACGACCAATATGATGATCGTCGAAAATATTGGGGAAGTCCTTGTCAGAGGGGAATATGGGCAGGGGAAGAAGGTGCACAGCAACGTGAGCATTGTGCTCTCCCCTGAATCTGTTAAAACTTACACAGTAAGGGACCAAATTCTCGTAATTCCTCGCTGCGATGAATCTTACCTGCCCTTGATTCAGGAAGCTTTAGCGGTCGTTCTCCAAAATCATATCGATGATAATGAATCGGAAAAATACCTGATTGAAATTGGGAAAAAATTGGGGAAACCGTTCATTGTACGCGCCGATGCCGCGATGCGCATTCTCAAAGAGGGGCAGCTTGTGACTCTCGATCCTGAAAAAAAGCTCGTTTATAAGGGAATTGTCTTGTAAAGTCTTGTAAGAATGTAAAAACTTTAGAGAAGTTAGTCTAGAAGACACAGAGAAGAAAAAAACAGGATAAGCAAGATCGTAAACGGCAGGATAAGCAGGATAAAAGACAAAACGATTTTTTTGAACAATCTTAACTTAATCATATCCGCATGTTCTTACTCTTTATTCAATATCTTGCTTATCCTGCCGTTTACGATCTTGCTTATCCTGTTCTTTCCTGTACCTAGTTATTTAGGAGGAGCCAGCGAGATCATTGAGGATTTATGAGAAAATTGAGGAAATTTTTCATTCCAACGATCATCAAAAAAAAATTAGAATTTGAATAAAAGCTATTTTTCTATTTCCGAGTAAGTTTCTACCTATTTAAAGCTAACATTAAGAAAATGTTTATGTTTTATTAACTATTTTCTTGCATTTATTTTACAAATTTAGTAATATCAAGGTTTTTTCTATTTACAAAAAAATAAAAAGATAATATAATAATTATTTTAAAAATAATATTAATATAATAAATGGAGTTTATAATATGGGTATATATAATATGGGTATGTATGATGTGGCTACTACAGGAGATTTACACCGCTATGAAAATCATACTGAAGGTAAAAAGTTTAAATTATCTCGAAATGATCGAAAAAAAAGCGATGCAAAATTTCTTAAAAAAATAGAGGGTGAGTCTGCAGAAATGCGAGGTACAACTTTTAGGGGCCACAAAATTGATCTCAATAAATACAGTGTTGCTCTGTTGGCTAGTTACTCTTCAGATCTAAATTCAAAAAATAAAACTAATCAATTGTTTAATAAAGCAGACAAATACTCAAAACACCTTGATGAATATGCAAATGTAGGTAAAAAAGAAAAATCTGATGTTGAAATAGATGAAACAGATGAGTTTGATGAAGAAATTCCAACATCAACAACTGAGAGCGGGTTTTCCATCTTCAGTAAAGCTACTTTGGGAACAGAGGTTCTTTCAGGTGCTCTGATAGGCTATCGATTTTTCTCATCAGCCTTGAAAAATGTGGTTTATCCTGTTGCTTTTGAGCTGTCGAAGGCTTCATACAATTACATTGCTAATCTGTTTAAGAGAGTATAATAACTCGCTTATTTGAAAAGGTTTAAGTGGGTTAAAATCCCTAATGCGACGATAGGAGCTGTGTCCGTTCTAAGGATGTTCGGATGCAGCTTCACACCTAAAGCTCCGATTTCTCGGAGCTTTTTTTCTTCCCTGTCAGTAAAGCCGCTTTCGGGCCCGATGAAAAAAATCATCTTCTTTGCGGCATCACGCCGAGACAAAACTTTTATCAAAGGTTCAGCGTTAGGGTTGACATCGCCAAAAAAGGCAGGGCAATCCACCGATTTCCATTCATGTATAGGGGATTTAATTTCGATCTGCGGCAACCAGAGGCTTCCACATTGTTTCATAGCTGAAATGGCGATGGAGTGGAGACGATGGTGTTGATTTTCTGAGATGATCTTTCTTTCACTGAGTTCCCCGGGGAATAACCAAAGATGTGTCATCCCCAATTCGGTTCCCTTTTCGACAATGAAGTCGAGACGATTGATTTTTGGGATTGCCTGGGCAAGGATAAATGAGTAAGAAGGAGGAGGGTCTTGATGGCAGCTTTTAATATGCAGAACGGCTTGCCGTTTCTCGATGGTCCTAATTTTGGCTTTGGCTAAAGCACCTTGTCCGTTAACGAGCTCGATGGTATCGCCGATTTTGCCGCGCATGACTCGGGTGAGGTGATGGAATTCTTGATCTTGAAGGGAGATCTCTTCCGATTCAGCAAGTGAGGAAGGGTAGTAATAGCGTTCCGCCGGCATAAAGGTGATATTGACTTTTGTATAGATTAGATTTTCTTTGCATTTAAAGGTAGATTTTTTTATGATTTTTCTAGTATTGCATTAATAAAGATTTGAAAAGATTATGGATCAAGAAAACAGTAAGAATATTCAAAGAACAGTAATAATAGAATGGATAACGATTTTAACATCAGTCATTGCTTGCTTTGGTATTCTATATTTTCAAATACAAAGCCTTGATGCAAAAATGACTCAACAGTCACAAAGAACAGATAGACTCTATGAGATGTTTATCGATTTGATTAAAGAAAATCGTTGTAAAAACAGATAAAACGAAAAATTTTATCTTTTATATGGGAGGAATTTAAAACCATGAGTAAAATTATGTGTTATTTTAGTTATAAGCAAAAATTATCTCTTGATCTTGCTTTTTCTTTCCGTTCCTTCCATCATCATCATCATCATTCATAATCTATTGTAAGCTTTAAGCGCAGCGCTCTAAAGTCTTACAAATTCTAAGTTATATTTTAGTTTATTAGATTTTATTAATTTTCTTAGCAATTTTTTTTTGCTAAACGAGTTTAAATTTATAAGGAAAAACCATGAAAAATTATTTTGTTTATTCAATTTCTACTCTCCTTTTTGGAAGCTGTTTATTTTCTTCCCTGTTTGCGGAAGATTTTGTTGTCGGAACATCAAGCGCCTATGCTCCCTATGTCAGTCTAGATGAAAAGGGGGACTATGTGGGATTTGATATAGATTTTGCCAATGAGCTGAGTAAAAAGCTCAATCGGGATTTGGTCCTCAAAGATCTTGGCAGCATGCCCGCTTTGATTCTCGCTTTGAAGCAGGGAAAAATTGATGCCCTTATTTGGGGGATGTCGATTACGCAGGATCGACAAAAGCAGATGGAGATGATCTATTATCAGGGGGGAAAAATGACCTCACTTCCGATGCTTTTTTGGAAACAGATCCCTGAGAATGTCACTTCTCTGGAATCGATGGCCAATAATCCCAAAATGGTGATTTGTGCTGAAGCCGGCTCTTTTCAAGACAGTTTTTTGCAGAAAGTACCGGGATTGGCCTTAAAGCAAGTGGACAAGGTAACGGATGCCATGATGGAAATCAAATATGGAAAATCGGTTGCCACGGTGATCGATCCCTCTTTGCTTGCAACTGTAACCCAGCAATTTCCTGAACTAAAAGTGATGGAAGCCCCTCTTCCCCCTTTAGAACAATCTCTAGGCTATGGAGTTTGTCTCAACAAAAAAAGCTGCAAGCTGATTCTTCTGGTAAAGAAAGCTGTCGATGAGCTGCGTAAAGAAGGGGTCATTGCAGAGCTGGAGAAAAAATGGAATTTAGCGGGAGGGTAACAAGTGGACAGTAACTATTTAGACCTCGTCTACCGTTCCATGCCCCTTCTGATGAAAGGGGCATGGATGACGTTGCAAATTTTGTTAATTTCTGGATGCATTAGCCTTTGCCTTGGGTCTCTCCTTGGGATTTTGACATGCTATCGACTAAGAATAAACGTGCTCTCTTCTTTCCTGGAGGGGATCACTTTTGTGCTGCGGGCGGTCCCTTTTTATGTGCAATTGCTCATTGCTTACTTTGTCATTCCCGATATTTTGAATATCCATATGGAAGCTTTTACAGCTTCCGTATTGGCGTTGGGCATCTGCTCTTCAGGCTATGTTGCGCAAGTAGTGCGTTGTGGAATCAATTCGATCCCTGTTGATCAATGGGAAGCAGCCATGACGCTAGGCTATTCCACAAAGGATTGTGTCAGGCATATTATCTTTCCCCAAATGTTGCGCAATGTTTTGCCTGCCTTGACCAATGAACTGGATGCGCTGTTGAAAAGCACTGCCATCCTTTCCTCCATTGGACTTTTGGAACTAACAAGAATGGGGATGAATATTGTTTCTAGGGAAATGGAACCCTTGGTGGTTTATCTTTCCGTGGCGCTCTTTTATGTGGGGATTTCAGGAGCCCTTAATTATCTTTCAAAATACCTAGAAAAAGGATTCCGGTATGTTAAAAACTAAAAATTTGTATTTATCAAAGGGGACTAAGAGGAAAGAAATCCTTCAGAATATATCAATTGAAGTACCTCGAGGGGAAATCACTCTATTATTAGGAAAAAGTGGAGCGGGAAAAAGTTCCCTGTTGCGATGTCTAGCACAGCTTGAAGGGGATTACGAAGGAGCTGTTGAGTATGAAGGGAGATCATTAAAAGGCTTGTCTTCTCCGGAAAGGGCCCACTTGGTGAGTTATATTCCACAATCTTATGCATTATTTCCCCATTTGACAGCTCAAGACAATTGTGCGCAGCCTTTGAAAGTAGTGTATGGGGAAAAGTTTGATAAGGCCAGAAGCAAGGCGATGGAGGTCCTTAAGTTGTTGGGAATGGATTCTTATGGAGATGCTTACCCGAATGAATTGTCGGGCGGGCAGCAGCAGCGTGTCGCCATTGCCCGTGCTTTAGCCTTGGATCCGCAGATGTTGCTTTTCGATGAACCGACATCGGCTTTAGATCCTCAAAATACGCAAAGCTTAGCCTTAATTTTACGCGATTTGTGCAAGAGGGGAAAAGGGGTTGTGATTTCCACGCAAGATATGTCTTTTGCTTCTCAACTTCTGGAAAAAGCCTATCTTTTAGAATCGGGTGTTGTCGTCGATGCTTATTCTGGAGGGGGGCGATCGACGTGTAGTCCGCTGATGCAATTTGTTAATTTTAATGCTAAATAATCTCGCCCTTGGCGCTATTGGAAAAGGATTAAACGCAAAGGTGCAAAGGCGCAAAGACCGCAAAGGAACAGGATAAGCAAGATCGCCTTCGGCGGCAGGATAGGCAGGATAAAAGAAAAAAAATTATTCTTTTAAAATCGTTTAAACTTAATTATATTCCCACATCCTGAACCTTTTTATTCAATATCCTGCTTATCCTGCCGCCGAAGGCGATCTTGCTTATCCTGTTCCTTTGCGTCTTTGCGCTTTTGCGTTTAATCCTCTTGCAATAACTTGTCTAGAGCATAGCTAGCGGCTCCTACGAGGCCGGCATCATTTTTGAGGCTTGCAGGAACGATAGTTAAATGCTGCGTAGCTGCTTGCAGCGCTTTGCTCTTCACCTCTTTCTCGATGTGTTCCAAAAGGCCAGGTATAGCTAAACCCAATCCTCCGCCGATGATGAGGCGGCTGGGATTAAAAGCATTGACAAAGCTGATACATCCCGCTGCAAGAGCATCTGAAGCTCCTTGGATGATTTTTTGAGCCATCGAATCCCCATTGATGGCTGCCTTGACCACATGTTGTGCCGTAATGTTTTCCAATTGCCCCTCGGCTTCTCGAAGGATCGTGCTTGCTGTCTGCGTCTTTTCTTTTATTTCCGATTTTGCTATTTTGGCGATGGCCCACCCGGCAGCTGCAGTCTCCAGGCATCCGAAGTTTCCACATGTGCATTTGGGCCCATTTAGAATCAACGTTGTATGCCCCAATTCTCCCGCGGCATTGTTAGCTCCGCAAATCATTTGACCATTTACAATGATGCCGCTTCCAATTCCTGTTCCAATAAAGAGGCAAAGAAGGTCTTGAAACCCTTGACCGGCTCCATATAACCATTCGCCCCAGGCGGCTGCGCGAACATCATTGGTGACAATTACGGGAAGTTGAAGCGCGTCTGAAAGATCGCTTTGCAAAGGGACGTTGTGCCAACCTAAATTGGGGGCAAAGGCGACTCCGCCCGTATCCGCCTTTATTTGTCCGGCCATTCCAACGCCAACAGGGCAAAAAGAGATCTTTGTAGAAGCCTGAAGCGCTTTGACAAGCTCGACGATATCTTTAAGGATGCGTAAATATCCCTCAGAGACACGGGAGGCTATTTTTTTCCGTTGGATTATCTTTCCATTTTTGTCTATGAGGGCTGCTTCGATTTTTGTGCCGCCGATATCGATTCCAATCCCATATTTATGCATAAGTTTGTGTGTGTAAGTTTAATATCTCACATTTTTGGTCAATTCCAGCAAAAGGTTATATCCATCCCAAAAGTAATCGAAATTCAAGGCCTGCCCGCAAGGGACAATCCGATCGATCCCTTTGCCATTTAATAGAGATGCCAATTGTTGGACAGTATGGATATCCAACCCATAATAGGTCAATGTTTGGTCTTTATTAATGACGAAGTCACATATTTCTTGCCACATATTCAGACGCAAATGGTAGAAAAGGCCTCCTCCTTGGTGAGCACGGCAAGATGGATCCCATTTTTCCAATTCGATTACAGTCAACTCATTGCTCAATCTCTTAATTTTTTTGATGGGGATCTTTAAAGCCTGATTGTAAATGTACGTCTCTTTTTGAAGGGCTAGATTTAAAGGAAGAAAAAACTTTTTTTCAAGAAGAGTTGTTTGGAGGTTTTTATAAAAAAGTTCACTGGCCTGAAAAACCTCGTTTTCACTGCCACACCAAAAGAGTACACGGGGAGAAGGGGCGGCTTTTTGGTCGTAAGTGTAAGCATCCAAGTAAAATTCTTGAGCGAGAAGTTTCTTTTCATCCTCATCCCCATTTAAATAAGATGAAGCGTCGATGAGGGCATAAGAATAACGATCTGGAAAGGGGATTTCTTTAGCTAAATTGGGCAATGGATATTGCCTTTGAATTTGCAAAAGTTCCGCCTCTTCCCCCCACAAAATTCTTATATCGGCCGCTTGAGAAATAGATGCCGCCATTTTTTCATCGTCACTGCATTCGATCAGGCAATTTGTTTCTTGTATTAAAGGATGGGTAGGGTGGTTTGAGATCCGTTGAATTTCATCAACAAGCAATTTTAAGCCCGATGGAAGTTTGGGAGGGACACAAATGATATTTGCATTTCCTACTAACAGCGAAAGAATCCAAGCATAGATGAATAGGATATCGGTATCGTGCATGATGAGATGAAAGGCAGTGCCGCGGGGGACAAGTAAAAGATTGGGTCTTTCATAACATTGGAAGTCTTTTTTAAGCTCCTCAAGATTTGAAGGTTTCAACCACAAAGCAAGCTTGACATACTCGGGATATTGTTTTATTTGTGGATGAGAGAGAAAGACTTCCGAAAAATGGGAGCAAAACCTCAATTGAATTTCTTGAAAAGGGCGCAACGTTTTGACATTGCGCTGTAAGAATAGTTGGAGAGCTTTTTCGGTATTAGCCAAGAGGATTCCTAGTTTTCTAAACGATTTAGATTTTTGACAGTATTTAATATAATTGTAAGGACGTGTGTATGAAAGTTCAATCCTTTAAAATGATTTTCTTTTTTTATCTTGTTCTCGCCCTATGCGGGATGGAAAGGGGAGCTGCTTTTGTTGACCAAGAGAGCCATCTCTCTTTGGAAAAATGTGCACAATGTCAGTTTCTTGATGGTAGCATCAGAAAAAAGATTAAGCCTTATCTTCTCCCCCCATCCCACCCAACAAAGAAGATCCTTGACAGCTTATTTTTAAATCAGCGCCCAACCAGAAACTCGGAAACACTCGCAGCCGCAGGGTTTAAGACCTTGTACGTAAAGCCGCGCAGCTATGTTCGGGTTGTCAAGCATCCTTTGTTAGAGGGATATTTAATGAAAATTTATCTCGATTCTGAAGAGCGCAAAAAGCAGGGAAAACCCGGCTGGGAATGGCTTGTCAATCGTTGTCGAGGGGCTGATCGGGTTAGAAATGCGATTAAAAAGGTTCGGTCGGAATATTATCAAGTTCCAGGTAAATGGCTTTATTTGTTATCTCCAGATTCTTCACCCTCGGCGAAGGGGCATGAACAGCAACCTGTCATTTTGATCGTGGAAGATATGAATATCTGTTCAGAGAGGGAATCTAAATTCGCATGGCGCACTCAAATCAGGAAAAAACATTTGCGAGAGCTTCATTCTATTATAACTTTAGCAGGGGGATCGAGCTATCGACCGGATAATATTTGCTTAAGTAAAAATGGAAAGTTTTCTTTTATCGATACGGAATACCCACATACGCATTCAGATTATGGGACTATCCGCCCCTATTTATCCGAGGAAATGAAGGTGTATTGGGATACGCTAACGGTTAAATAGGATGTAACAGGTAAAAGATAATTTTTATTGACGGTTTTTTTAGGAGCGTGTTAGGCTTGGAACTAATAAGAGTATCAAAACCGAATTGAACATAACATCCCCGCCGTTAGAGAGCGGGTTACACAACATGAGGCAGGGCTTATGAAAGCATTTGACCAATTGTGTCGTTTCTTCCTCCGATTTAGATACCCAGTTTCATTACCCGAAGATGTTGCCCGAGCTCTAGGTTTAGAAATTTCTAACTACATCACTTTTGAGCAATTTGTTAATACCCTAACCTCCCCTACGTTTAAAGTTACCCAATTAGTCAAGTTTATGCCGCGAAACAAAGCGGAAGAAGCTTTTCAACATGCCCAATGCAGGGAGACTTTTAAAAATAGCACCCTTTTTTCCTTTTATTTTACGGAAGGGTGGATGGAATTTATGCTTGAATTTGATAACGATTCCCGTCTTCGCCGCCTCTATCTTCACCATAAATCGATCAAACAAGAGCGGGGAGTAGAAATAAAGCTCCAATCCCAACCCTGTTATGCCTCTTCCTCACTCAGAGCCTCCGAGTTTGACTCATTAAATGTGGGAAATTATTAAGCATCGACTTGTTCCAAATTTCAGGATCATCGATCGATGATAGCAGAGTTGCTCGAATACGAGCCATATAGGTTGTATTTTTATCTCTACATATAGGGTTATTGAATGTTTTTTGTTGTTCAAGTACTTTAGACTTCAGTGCTGTCTTTGCAGCTTTGAGGGACTTCTTCATTTTTGTGCTGAGTAGATTGACCTTCGGTCTTATTTGTTGTATAGGTTCCCGAACAGCCTTCCGCATCATTAACTTTTGAGATTTTTCTGATTTGTGGTGCTTCTTCTTTTATTTCGTTTTTTTCTTTGTCTATTTGGTCAACTTTGTCTATTTGTTCCTTATAAAATTCTCTAAAAAAATCAGCCACATTATTATTTTCGATTATCTCAATATTATATGTTGGAAACGCGGTACGTAAACTGAGCAAATAAAAATTGTTGTCTTTATACAAATAATTTATAAATCTTTCAAATATATTGAAAGTTACAATGGCAATTTTTGTATCTACATCTTCTGCTGATAATTTTACAACGTGGGCTTTATTGAATTTATGCCAAGGTTGATTTATTATAGCTTTGCGTAAGCTATCTAAGTCATTATATTTTATTCCTATCAAATTGTTTATTTCTAACCAAATCTTCATAATGCACCATAAATTAAATTAATTTATTATAGTTTAGCACAAATAATATTAAAATTCTATAAAAAAATTTATTAATCATCTTTTTGCTTCTTTGCCACCCTGAACCTCCGAGTTTAAATCCCTTCATTTACTTAAAAGCTATAGGACCTTGCGGTTGCAATAAGGCATTGTTTATTGGCTCAACTGCTTTTCTTAAGGTCATTATTTCCTCGGGTAAAGTTTAAATTTGAAAACCTCTCACAGAGATCTGTCGCCGCTACCGCGGCTCCCTATTTATTGCACAGTTTCCCCACGTTCCAGCCTGCGCTTCGCGCATGGCTTTCACGCGGGGCTCCCCACTTACCTCCCTTCCGGGAGGTATTGATATTTACCGTAGAGTTGTAAAAATGTTCTTATTATTTGAATTGGATAAAAGAGCCCTCTCGAACCTCCCGGAAGGGAGGTAAGTGGGGAGCCCCGCGTGAAAGCCATGCGCGAAGCGCAGGCTGGAACGTGGGGAAACTGTGCAATAAATAGGGAGCCGCGGTAGCGGCGACAGAGATGTAATAATATAAATAAATTTTTCAAGAAATGCCCAACCTCCAAGAAAATTCTTGGCCTTTGGCTTGAACAAACGGTTGTCCTTGATAGCGGCAAAACCTCCCGGAAGGGAGGTAAGTGGGGAGCCCCGCGTGAAAGCCATGCGCGAAGCGCAGGCTGAAACGTGGGGAAACTGTGCAATAAATAGGGAGCCGCGGTAGCGGCGACAGAGATGTATTAATATAAATAAATTTTTCAAGAAATGCCCAACCTCCAAGAAAATTCTTGGCCTTTGGCTTGAACAAACGGTTGTCCTTGATAGCGGCAAAACCTCCCGGAAGGGAGGTAAGTGGGGAGCCCCGCGTGAAAGCCATGCGCGAAGCGCAGGCTGAAACGTGGGGAAACTGTGCAATAAATAGGGAGCCGCGGTAGCGGCGATAGAAAGACCAATTTGGAAATGTCCAAACTCGAGATTCCCTTCGGGAATTTATTTAAGAAATTTAATGGTTTTTCTTAACCTGATGCCTTGCCCCTTGGAATGGGTTAAAACTGGGAGTTTAAAATTGACATTTTTGAGGGATATAGCTACGTTTCAAAACTCATAACTTAATAAAGCCAAGAAATGCAAAACACGACATTCTCGACCACAAAAAAAGCGATGAGTTTTTTTGGTTCTTGTGTTTCCGGTTTCATTTACGTGAAGTATGTTTCCAAAGTTATGGTTGCAGCCCTCCCAATTCTTGGAGAACAGGGTCAAACTATCAATAAAAGCATCCCTTTAAAAAATTCCCATTTTAACATTTTGCCGAGAGTTAGCCCTCTTCATGCTTTATTCTTTACGATGGCAATAAGTTTGATGGTCAACGGATGTGGGGGTACAAGAGGCATTAAAAACTTAAAAGAAGTGGATCGAACAATCGGTTTCCTTGTTTCTTTTATTTTTAGCGGGGCGTGTGCTTATGGTGTTGAATGTGCTAGCTTCAAAACGGGTATGATAACAACGCCCATTTCACGTTCGGACGCTATGACTTTGACAGTCTGCGCTTTTGCTGCCGCTAGTTTAGTTCCCCATTTTTTAGAAAAAATGGCTTTTCCGTTTAAAGTTGTCGCAAGAAAAATAAACCGAAACGAAGATTAATGGCGAAGGAGATTCAAAGCGCTGCCCGCTTGGAACCATTTAATTTGATGTTCGTTGTAGGAGTGGTTCAATGGAATAAGTTCAACAGAGTGATCAGAATGCTCCACTTTGAGTGTAACAGGGGCCCCCGGTGCAAAAGAGGTCAAACCCTCGATGGAAAGAAGATCATCTTCCCGAATTTTGTCATAATCGGAGGGGTTGGCAAATGTCAAAGCCAGTGCCCCTTGCTTTTTTAAATTAGTTTCATGGATGCGGGCAAAACTCTTTGTGATCACAGCCACTCCTCCGAGATGCCTAGGCTCCATGGCAGCATGTTCGCGGGAAGAACCCTCCCCATAGTTTTCATCTCCGATAATCACCCACCCAATACCCTGTTTCTTGTAATCCCGGGCAACTTTCGGGAAAGGTTCCACATCTCCGGTTAGCATATTTTTTCCCTTGCCTATCTCTTCCCTAAAAGCGTTGACAGCTCCGGTTAAGAGATTATCTGATATGTTATCCAAATGTCCTCGATATTTGAGCCACTTTCCTGCCGGGGAAATATGATCTGTTGTGCATTTTCCCCCTATCTTGGCGAGAACGCGTAATCCTGTTAAATCTTTTCCTTGCCAAGAGGGAAAAGCTTCTAACAATTGTAAGCGGGTGCTTTGGGGGTCTACTTTGATCTCGACTAAAGACCCATCTTTTGCGGGGGCGATATAACCGCTATCCCCTTGGTCAAAGCCGTTACGGGGGAGCTCTTCACCGGTAGGCGGCTGAAGCTTGACTGGCAATCCTTCTTCATTAATCAGTGTATCTGTCATGGGGTTGAATGTAAGTTTGCCCGACAAAGCTAAAGCAATGACGATTTCAGGGCTTGCTACGAAAGAATGCGTTCCCGGGTTTGCATCGTTCCTGCCGGAAAAGTTACGGTTGTAAGAGGTTAAAATGGAATTTTTTTCTCCGAAGTTAACATCGTGCCGTTTCCATTGTCCGATGCAAGGGCCGCAAGCATTGGCAAGGACGAGCCCGCCGATGTCTTGAAGGGCTTTTAAAAGGCCATCCCGTTCGATGGTGGCGCGGATCTGTTCCGATCCCGGAGTGATGGTGAGAGGGCATTTTGCTTTTAACCCATGCTTCAAGGCTTGGTGGGCGATGCTAGTGGCCCGTTCGATATCTTCATAACTTGAATTTGTGCAGGATCCGATGAGGGCTACTGAAATTTTTTCAGGATATCCGTTCTTACGGACCGCTTCCCCTAATTCAGAGATTTTCCATGCGCGATCGGGTGTGTAGGGTCCATTGACGTGAGGTTCCAGTTCACTTAGATCGATATGGATAATTTGATCAAAATATTGGTCGGGCTGCTGCTCGATTTCAGGATCAGCCGTTAACGAAGAAGAGAGTTCATTAGCTAATTGGGCCACATCTTCGCGCCCTGTAGCTTTAAGATAATCGAACATGCGGGAATCGTAGGGAAAGATTGAGGTGGTGGCCCCGATTTCGGCTCCCATATTGCAAATGGTGGCTTTGCCTGTGCATGAAATGGAATGGGTACCTTCTCCGAAATATTCGATGATGGAACCTGTACCCCCTTTCACAGTGAGAATGCCGGACAGTTTTAAAATGACGTCTTTAGCTGAGGTCCACCCCTCCATTTTCCCAGTCAACTTGACCCCGATGATGCGGGGAAATTTGAGCTCCCAGGGCATGCCGGCCATGACATCCACAGCGTCGGCCCCTCCGACACCTACGGCGATCATGCACAATCCACCTCCATTGGGGGTGTGGGAGTCGGTGCCGATCATCATTCCACCCGGGAAAGCATAATTTTCCAAAACGACTTGATGGATGATCCCTGCCCCGGGCTTCCAGAAGCCTATCCCAAATTTATTTGAAATGCTTTGAAGGAAGTCGAAAACTTCTTTGCTTTCATGGGTGGCCCGGTCCAAATCCTCTTTAGCCCCTGTTTCGGCCTGAATGAGATGGTCGCAATGCACGGTTGAGGGGACAGCCGTTCGCTTTTTCCCGGCGGTCGCAAATTGCAGCAAAGCCATTTGAGCGGTGGCGTCCTGCATGGAGACCCGGTCGGGATTGAAATCCACATAGGATTTACCCCTGATTGCCGGGGATGCTAAGGGCGAGGCGAGATGGGTATATAAAATTTTTTCCGTGAGCGTTAAAGGGCGCTTGACTAAGGCGCGTGCCTGCTTTAACTTTTCGGGGAGGGAACGGTAAAAGTTTCGAATCATTTCTATGTCGAATAACATGGAAAAACCTTTTAAGTCCTCTACTTATACGTTAATAGATGAGGATTAAAGAGAAAAGAAAAATTTCTTACTGACTTTTTCATTTCTATCTATGTTTTCTTTGTGTTAACATCCTTTATTCTAAAATGGGGATTTAAAGTGTCATTGCCACAACAAAAATTTCGAGAAATTGTCTTTCAGCTTTTATATAGCAAAGATATGGGGAAAGCCGATGAAGAGGATATGATCCCTTTGCTTATGAAGCAATTGTCTGTCACGCGAAAATCGGTTCGGCAAGCGCAAGAGTATGTGAATAAAATCCTTGGCCACCTCAAGGCCCTTGATAAGATGCTTGCGAAAGCCTCTTTTTCTTACGCTTTTGAAAGAATACAAAGTGTCGAACGAAATATCTTGCGTTTGGGATTATTCGAGCTAGTTTATGATCCTGCAGTTCCACCAAAGGTTGCGATAACAGAGTCCCTCCGTTTAGCTAAAAAGTTTGGTACACCCGAATCAGCGGCTTTTGTCAATGCAATTTTGGATAATATTTACAAAGACACTCAAGGGATCAAAATAGACCAAAATCAAATTTCCACAACCTCTGAAGCGCTGATCCAAAGTGAAAGCCGTGCTGAAGAAGTCGCCCGGGTCAAACCTATTGAGGATCAGGATGAGGATGAGGATGACAATTAGCAATGGGCCAAGCCAACTTCAAATCAATAAGCCTCTAAGCTCCCTTACGACTTTAGGAATTGGCGGCCCTGCCCGTTTTTTTTTAGAGGTTCATTCTATTGCAGAAATGCAAGAGGCTCTTTTGTTTAGCCGCCGAGAAAATCTTCCCTACTTAATTCTTGGCAAGGGATCCAACGTTCTTTTTGACGATAGGGGATTCGAGGGAGTTGTCATCGGAAACAAGATCGACTTTTTTGAAAATCCTTCTCCAGGGGTTTTCCATGTAGGTGCAGGTTATAGCTTTTCGCTGCTAGGTGTGCAAACAGCCAGGCAAAAATGGGGAGGGCTTGAATTTGCTTCAGGGATTCCAGCTTCGGTTGGAGGGGCCGTTTTTATGAATGCGGGGGCCAACGGCGCTGAAACTTGCAATCATTTGTCATCGGTGGATTATCTGGATGAACATGGGGAATTGCTGGTTTTAAAAAAGGAAGCGTTGCTGTTTGGCTATCGTTACTCTTCATTTCAGAATATGAAGGGAGCGATCGTAGGAGCGACATTTACATTGGTTTCGTTGGAAGAAGCTCGCTCGAAACAACTTGAAATCATTCAATACCGGAAAAGCACGCAGCCTTATTCGGACAAATCGGCTGGGTGTATTTTTCGTAACCCCTTATCCGCCCCGGCCGGCATGCTCATTGAGAAGGCTGGGCTGAAGGGGGTTTCCATAGGAGGCGCCCAAGTTTCCCCGATGCATGCCAACTTCATCGTGAATAAGGGGGAGGCCACAGCATCCGATGTTGTTCAGCTCATTGCATTGGTACAGAAGACGGTTAAAGAAAAAATGGACATTGAATTGGAAAGTGAAGTGAGGATCATTCCCTATCGCTTGGAGGCCAAGTGAACGCTTTCCGTGCCGATTTGCATTGCCATTCAAATTGCTCCGATGGGTCGCTATCTCCGGAAGAATTGATCAATCATGCGATCGAAATTGGATTAAACGGTCTTTCCATTACAGATCATGACACTGTTGACGCCTACAAAGATGCTATGAATTTCGCTGCCCGGCATCAATTCAATCTCATTCCTGGAGTGGAATTTTCCGCCTCCCACAAGGGGCATAGCGTGCATATTTTAGGCTATGCTTTCCACCTGGGGCACCCTTCCTTGATCTCTTTTTGTGAAAGGCATTCTATACGGCGGAGAGATCGGAATAGGGAAATCATCGGTAAGTTGAATAAGCTGGAGATCAAAATAACTGAAGAAGATCTCTTTTCGGTCGCCAAGATACCCCGTTCAATCGGCCGGCCTCATATTGCCCAAGTGATGTTGGCCAAAGGATATGTGGAGACAGCCCAGGAAGCTTTTAGGCGTTACCTCGGTGAAGGTAAACTAGCTTATGCTCCGGGCCAGCTGTTTTCTATCGAAGAAACCCTCGGGGTCATTCATGAAGCCCATGGGCTTGCAGTGATTGCTCATCCCCATTTAATCAATCATCAGAAAGTTTTCAGAGACTTGTTGGAGATGAATTTTGATGGTATTGAATGTTTTTACAGCCGATTCCAACAAGTGCAAAATGAGCGATGGGTGCAAATCGCTCAAAAAAAAGGGTGGCTAATGACAGGGGGTTCAGATTTTCATGGTGAAATCAAGCCGGCAGTACATTTGGGGTGCTCTTGGGTGGATGAAACCACCTTTCAAGTTTTGAAGGATTGGATGAAAGGTGACGTACCATAACTTGTTGAAACGTCTTTTTGGATTGACTTCAAGCAATGGCGTGAAGTTGGGTCTGAAGAATATGCAGGCTTTGATGGCCTTGCTTGGACATCCTGAAAGAACTTTTCCTTCTATTCATGTTGCCGGAAGCAATGGAAAGGGTTCCGTATGCACAAAAATGGCCGCAGCTTATGAATGGGGAGGAAAACGGGTAGGGCTTTATACCTCCCCCCACCTAGCGACATTCCGTGAGCGGATCCGCGTTAATGGGGTTATGATCCATGAAGCCGATACTGTAAGAATTTTGTCTTCCCTTTTTTCGGTTGTAGAAAAGTTTAAAATTCCGGCCACTTTTTTTGAGCTGACAACCGCTTTAGCTTTTATTTATTTTGCAGAGCAGGGCGTGGATGTCGCTATCTTGGAAACAGGATTGGGAGGCCGGCTAGATGCCACCAATGTGGTCATACCGCTTCTTTCGGTGATTACTTCAATCAGTCTCGAACATACTGAAATCTTAGGCCAAACATTAGATGAGATAGCCTATGAAAAAGGGGGGATCATCAAGGCCAATATTCCTGTTGTCATCGGTCCGAGAGTTCCTAAAAATATCATCTTTCCAATTGCGGAAGAGAAAAAAAGCCGATGTTTTCAAGTTTCAGACAATTTTTTATTTTTTGACGAAGAAAATTGCGCCATTGCTCGAAAAGCTCTGCAAATTCTGTCTTTATCGCCAAATAGTATCGAGCAGGGTTTAACCATTCTTCCCCCTTGCCGTTTTGAATTGCACGATGGTTCTCCTCCTATTCTTTTTGATGTAGCGCATAATCCGGATGGACTTGAACATTTATTCCAGGCTACTAGGCAAAAATTTCCCCAATATTCTTTAAGGGTGGTGTGCGGATTGTCTTCAAATAAGGATATTGCCCATTGTTTGAAAATTATTTCACGCCATGCAAAGCGTCTCCACTTAGTGGCTTCTTGCAGCAGCCGTGCTGCTTCTTTAGATTTATTGACCCGCACTCTTGATCAAATGGGGCTCCCTTATGAGCCTGTTTGTTCCACTATTTTTGATACCATGAGTTCCGCCGTCAAAAAAGCTCAAGCTTCCCAAGAAATGGTCGTGGTATGTGGAAGTTTTTTTATCATGGCAGAGGCCCGAGAGGCCATTGGCTTTCAAGATCCTAAAGATGAGCCTGCGGTAAATGAGGTATTTCTTTCTGCCGACTCAAAAAAATATAGCATCTTTATACCGAAAGATGAGCCTGCGGTAAATGAGGTATTTCTTTCTGCCGACTCAAAAAAAATATAGCATCTTTATACCGATATGGTTTAATTATATAAATAAATTTTAAACCAAAACGATCATACTTTTTGAGGTATTTATGAAAGATCTGTTTGATTGTCTCATTACTAACAACGGCATGGCTTTTGGTACCGGGGTTATTATTTTTCTTATCACATTGATTCTGACAGCTACAAGGGTAATTGGGTTTTCTGTTGCTGTTCTCTTGCTTCTTGTCGCGCTAGGAGCTTCCTTTGGGGTTGCGAATCAAGAGGCAATTCGAGGTTACTTTCAAAAAGGGGGACAAGGCAAATCCGCGGAGAGTACCTATAAAGCGAATAGCACTCCAACATCTTCATCGTCAGAAGAGAAGCCCCTTATGGAGCAGTTGGAAAAGACGTATGAGAATTTGAAGCAGGAATTCGGTACGTATAAGAAGAAAGTGCAAGATTACCTAGAAAAGGAAGACACCGACAAAGACCAGCAGCAACAACAGCAACAACAGCAACAAAAATAAGAAGAACAGGATAATAGGATCGCCCTTCGGGCGGCAGGATAAGCAGGATATAAACAATTTGAATGATTTTTCTTTCAAATTGTTTATATCCTGCTTATCCTGCCGCCCGAAGGGCGATCCTATTATCCTGTTCTTCTTATCTTTAATAGCTTGTAGAGTCGAGCTTGACTTTTCCCTGGAAAATCCAATAAATAGCAACGGTATAGCTCACCACCAGAGGAATCCCAATAATGGCGAAAATTAGAAGGATTTGCAGGGTTTTAACCGAAGAAGCTGAATTGTAAATTGTCAAGCTGAGATTTACAGGATCATTGATTGCGCGCACAACATTGGGATACATCCCCACGGCAAACAAGGCTAAGAGGCAAACGATATTCAAACTGGATGAAAAAAAGGCAAGCTTGTCCCGGCCATGATAAATCTCACGAGGAATATTTGCGATTACAAGCATATTGATGATGGCTATTAGAAAAAAGACCGGACGCTCTTTGATCGCTTCTGCCATATGGGGCATGTAGATCAGAGTCGCCATGGTAGCTATTGCATAACACATGATAAACGCGATGATGGAAGGGTTAACCCAGCGGCGCATTTTATCGTGAAATTCCCCCTCCGTCTTCATCATCAGATAAATCGACCCATGCATAAAAAACATCGAGGCTGTCAAGATGCCGATAAGGAAAGCATAGGGGCTGAACAGCTCTGAGAGCGTTCCTACAAACTCTTTTTGTTCATCCAGGGAGATCCCTCGAATCAAATTTCCCAAGATCATTCCGAGAGCCATGGCGATAAGCAAGCTGGCTAAGCTAAAAAAAATGTCCCACATCCATCTCCACCACCCCATCGGTTGTTTGCTGCGGAATTCAATGGCTACAGCGCGGAAGATTAAACCACTCAAGAGCACCATGAGGGGAAGGTAAAAGGCGGAGCATACCGTAGCATAAACATCGGGGAAACCGGCGAATAAGGCTCCTCCTGCAGTCACCAACCAGACTTCGTTGCCGTCCCAGACAGGTCCAATAGAGTTAAGCATCAAACGCCGTTCGATATCTTTTTTGGAAAAAAGATGGAGCATCCCCACCCCTAGATCAAACCCATCCAAAATAGCGTAACCGGTCAATAATAGGACAAAAGCCGTAAACCAGATGAATTCAAGGTCATTGGCCAAGCTCATCATTAAACTCCTTCACATATTGCAATTGATGATAGGGGGAGGCTTTATCCTCTTCACTAGGTCCGTGTTTGAATTTTTCATTTAACAAATATATGAAAAGGATAAACAAGAAAAAATAGACGATTCCAAAGAGGAAGATTGAGCCCAACACTTGGTTGGCCTGGACAGATTTTGAGAGCCCTTCTGAAATGCGGAGAAGGCCTTGAACAATCCATGGATAGCGTCCCATCTCTGCTGAAACCCAACCGGCTTGATTAGCCACTTGGGGAAAGAGGACCGAAAGGACTAGCCAGCGAAGCATCCAAGGGCTCTTAAATAGGGAGCCATTCCTCCACATGGGGATGGCGATGATCACTGTCGCGAACATCAGGCCCCACATCATGATCATCAGGTGGTATGTTTGGAAGACGACAGGGACGTTAGGCCAATCTTTTTTTGGATATTGATCCAATCCTTTGACTTCAGCTTGAAAATCGTTGGAGACAAGAAAACTGAGAAAATAGGGGATTTCAATTCCAATGACTTTTTCGTTTTTCATGTCGACATACCCGATGACCCCTAGAGGAGCTCCTAGCTGGGTTTTGAAGATCCCTTCGAAGGCGGCTAATTTGGCCGGCTGATTGCGGGCGACCCCTTGGGCGCTCATGTGGCCAGTGAGGAGCTGTAAAAAAACGGCAGCGGCCGCAACAATTAACCCCACTTTGAGAGAAGCGCGTGCAAAGTCTATATGCCTATTTTTGAGCAGGTAATAGGCTCCCACGCTGATCACAAGGAACGAACCTGCAAGCCAAGCTCCGATCACCGAATGGAGCAAACGATCGACAGAGGAGGGGTTAAAAACCATCGCCCAAAAGTCGGTGATTTCAGCACGGGCGTTCAATCCTTCCCCGACAATATGGTAGCCTGCAGGAGTTTGCATCCAGGAGTTTGCCACGATGATCCAAATCGCGCTGAAGTGCGCGCCTAAGGCGACCATTAAAGTGGAGAAGAAGTGCATTTTTGGTCCCACTTTATTCCATCCGAAAAGGAGGATCGCTAAAAATCCCGATTCGAGGAAAAAAGCAAAAACCCCTTCGGCTGCCAAAGCGCTGCCAAAGACATCTCCTACATACCGGGAATAGCTGGCCCAGTTTGTGCCAAATTCAAATTCCATGACAATCCCCGTTGCCACGCCAATGGCAAAAGTGAGGGCGAACACCTTTGTCCAAAATTTGGACATTTGGAGATAGAGGGGATTCTTGGTTTTAAGATAAGCCCCTTCGATGAGGACGAGAATTAGGCCCAGTCCTATGCTCAAAGGGGGATAAATGTAGTGGAACATAATCGTCAGTGCAAACTGAAACCGCGCTAAAAACTCAACTTCCATGGCTTTCCAAAAGAATAAATAATAATTTCTGAGATTAAAAGAACAGGGATTAATAGAGAAAGGAAATGTGCAGATAAAGTCCCTTGACTGCCGCCTTATTCTATTGCATAATGTCAACTCACTTTAAATACATGAATTCATTGTATGCGGATCATGGGAATTATAAATGCGACGCCCGATTCTTGTTATGCTCCGAGCTGTTGCGAAACGTTGGAAAAGGGGGTGGAAGCCGGACTTAGGATGTGGCGGGAAGGAGCTGACATCATTGACATTGGGGGGGAATCCACAAGGCCCAATGCCATTCCGGTACCCGAGGAAGAAGAACTTAAAAGGGTCGTTCCTGTCATTCAGGCTTTAAAAAACTTAATTCCTATTCCTCTCTCCATCGATACCATGAAACACAAAGTGGCAGAAGCGGCTTTAGCAGCAGGGGCTTCATTCATCAATGACGTTTCCGGATTCAGCGATCCGGCGATGCGCCGTTTGGCTGCAGCTTCGGGAGTTCCCATCTGCGTCATGCACATGTTAGGGAATCCGGCAACTATGCAAAATAATCCCTTTTATCCCGAAGGGATTATCTCCCACCTGATCTCTTGGTTTCGAAGCCGGATCGATTGCTTATTAAAAGACGGGGTCAAAGAGGAGCAGATCATTCTTGACCCTGGTATCGGTTTTGGAAAAACCGTTGCCGATAATCTTAAAATTGTACACAATTTGCCAATACTAAAGACACTAGGATTTCCAGTGCTCCTAGGGGCTTCCCGAAAATCGTTTATGTCTGTCATTCTCAATAAGCCCCGCGAGGAATTATTGCCAGCAACCCTTTTCATTCACACTCAAGCTATGCTGGCAGGGGTTAAAATTATCCGTACTCATGACGTAAAAGATCATCGCGATGTGATGAAGATGTTGGAATGGTTAACTAACAATGCTTAAACTGCTGCAACAGCTTTTGGTGCCGGGTTTAGAAATTATGATTATTGCAATCATGATTTACTACCTCCTTTCTTTCTTTTGGAACACCCGCACAATGGATTTGATCTTTGGCTTGTTGACTTTTTTTTCCTTATATGCCGCTTCTACATGGTTTTCGTTGCCGGTATTGCAAAAACTGATGCTTTACTTTGTCAATGTCGCTGTCATTGCGATGTTGATTATTTTTCAGCCTGAACTTCGGCTTGCACTTTCCAGGCTAAGTGTTAAAGGGAAAAAATATAAAGAGATAACAAAAGCTGATTTCGATAAATTCCTCGATACAATTGCCCAGTCGGTTTATCGGATGGCAGAAAGGAGGATTGGCGCTCTGGTCGTCCTTGAAAACCAAGATACTTTGGATGAGTATGCCAACAAAGCTGTGGTTCTCAATGCGAATTTTTCCCCTGAACTTTTAGAATCGATTTTTGTGACGACAACGCCTTTGCATGATGGGGCTGTCCTAATAAGGGGAACGACAATTTTGTCGGCAGCCACGATTTTACCCCTCGCAGATGACAGCACCCAATTGGCAAAATCGATGGGAACCCGCCACCGCGCCGGCCTTGGGATCAGCCAAGTCACAGACGCTCTTATCATCGTTGTCTCTGAGGAAACCGGAAAGGTTTCCATTGCCCGCGATGGGATCATGACCCGCGGTGTCAAAATAGACCGGTTTAAAGGAATTATCCGCAGCGTCTTTACACCCCCTTCCAATAATTTAAAAACAGGATTGAATTTTCTAGGAGTATTTAAGTCGTGGAAGCAATCATAAAAAGGATTTTTATTGAGAACTGGCAAAGAAAAATAATTGCTATCATTACGGCCACTATCATTTGGTTTTTTGTCAACCATTCGATCATCGACTCAAAAACGATCACTAATATTCCCTTACGGATCATTAATCTCCCTCCAGATAAAACTGTGGTTGGCCTGCTTCCTAATGGGGTTCTCAGTAAAAGAGTCAATCTTGCTCTTAGCGGGACCAAAGATGTAATTGCTGAGCTTGAGCCTGAAGATTTAGAAGTGGTCCTAGATGCTTCATCAGCGAGCAGTGATGAATGGATCGTGAACATTACAAAAAAAAATTTGGTGAGCTTAAATCCCAATATAGATCTTCTCTCCCATATCACAAGCGTAGAACACAATGAGTTTGTGATCAAGCTGAGCCATCTCGTTACGGCTAGGATTCCTATCACTATCCTTCCCCCCATCGGTGAAGCTCCTCCGGGGTATGAATACCTGGATTTTTGGCCTCAAAAATTGATACAAACTGTCAATGGCCCTGAAGAAGAGATCCAAAAACTTAAGTCAAAAGGGTTGGACCTCGTTTTTGATTTAAACGAAATTTCTAAAGAGGAATTGGACAGTGTTGAGCGTTCCTCGGGCAACTTTCATGACGATGAGATCCGTTATATTGTTCCCAACAAATGGAAAATGGTTTCACTCCCATTTCACAATAATGCTTTGGAAGAAATCAATGATCCTGAAGCTCACAATTTGCGCATTTATTTTTTACAAAAGCAAACACTGCCTCTCGAAAGGGAGATCCCCTTGTCTATATTTTTCCCTTTACACACCAGTGACATGTTTAATCCTCAAAATTGTCAAATAGCTGTTGGGAAATATGTGCAAATGAAAAATAATATTCCCATTTTTTCTATTCCACTTTATGTCAAAGATGTCAGCAAGCTTTTTCTGAGCATTGTGCGGGATAATCTTCTAGTTACTTTTATTGCAGCTCCGCAGAGGGAGCGGGAGTTTCTTGAGTGGAGTCTTGAAGTGATCAATCCCAAAGAATTAGAAGACACTTATGTGGCTTATCTTGTGACCCACCTTAGTGGAAGCAAGGGGGGAGCCAATACGCTTCCAAAAAAAAGGGAGAGCTTAATCCGCAAGAGATTTAAGGATTACACACAAAGATTGAGATTGTTTGTGGGAGCTGAACAAAAGCTTAATCTAGAAAGCACTCTCGAAGACGGGAAAATCAACATCATCAGTTATTGACAGGCTCAAAGGGAACAGGATAAGCAGGATCGCCTTCGGCGGCAGGATAGGCAGGATTTATTATTTGTAAAATTAATAGATCCTGCCTATCCTGCCGCCGAAAGCGATTCTGCTTATCCTGTTCCTTTGCGGTCTTTGCGCCTCTGCGTTGAATTCTTTTTCCTTCTCTAAGGGTTATTTTGCATTGCATTGTATCTTTGTTATTTTTTTATAGATGTTGCCAAGATACGGTAAATGTAGTTCCGGAATCAGTTAAATCTGATGTAACCGCTTTGACAACTCCCCCTTGATCAGCCATATTGATTTTATCTGGATTGGTGCGATTGATCGCTCCCTGGACTCCTCCGATGGTTGCGCTGCAATTAGTGAAAGTCACATTTAAGAAGTCGGCCAGAGGTAGAACAGAAGAGCTAGTAGGAGCTTCAACAACCCATTCAGCAGAACTTCTTTGTGCTTTTCGTGATGTTGTTTTGGAAACTGGGATCACGGAAAAGACATTTTTAGTGATATTATGAATGCTTAATTCATACTGGTTGTTTTGCAAGTATTGAACAGAGGCGGAAATTTGATCGCCGACATCTACGGGAAAGCCGACAATTTCAAAAGAACCCCGAGGATACATCTCAAACCAAGCGTAGTTTTGTTGGCTGCCGCTAGACCAATCTTGCTCAGTTCCGATTTGTTCTACAGTCCCATCAGTATATCCATCAATTCCAACCCAAATAGATGAGTAGGCGTCTCCAATAGTTGGAGAAAGAGCAGGTATTGTCCATGCGCCCGATATGGCCGAAATAGAATTCCTCTTGGGACGATTTATATTCGTCGCAGCGACATATCCGCTCCAATTAGAACTTGTGCCGTTGCGCACTTTGAGGTGGGCATTTCCGGTTAAATTCCGTTCTTTTCCGCCCCGGTTAATCCGTTTTACAAGACATTCAACTTTATTTGTTGCTTTTGGAAGCTGTAGAGAGTCTTTTGCCCAACAAGTGGTTACTGAAAAAGCTAACAGAATGGAGCAAAAAAAGGCGTATTTTTTCATTGTTTTTTTCCTTTGTGGTTAAGGTTATTTTGTTTTTAGAGAGAATACCTTTGCGTCAAATTTTTTTTGGATAGCAGAAAATAAATTTTTACTTGTTCAATAAAGGTATGTCAAGAAAACTTTTTAAAAAAAGTGGAGAAAGTACTAGCAGCTGACTTTGAGCTGTGCTGAACAGGTTATTTGACCTTATCGACCGGAAGGCCAGCGTTTAGCCATCCTTCGATCCCTTCCCGATACTCGATGACATTTTTGTAGCCTAATTTTTTCATATGCTCTGCTAGGTCAACACTTAAAGGGCAGTCTATTCCGTCGCAATAAGTGACGATTAAGGCGTCCTTCGAGCTGATCAAGGCCACGGCTTGCTCAGGCTTAACCTGGTCCGACATATACTTTGCACCGGGTATCCGCCCTTCTGGAGCAAATTTGGCTGGCCTGGCATCTAAAATAACCATAGGGATTTTGGAATTAACTAATGCTTCCATCCCTTTGGTATTGATTTCAGCGTCTTTTTTTTCCGCTGAAGCGTGCGCGAAGCTTAAAGAAGTTGGGGCCAAGCAAAGAAAAATAGAGATCAGCAGAGGGTATCTGGTTTTCATAATGGCTTTATCCTTAATTTGATGGCCAAATGATCGGGAAGATAGGCTCGTTTCGCGTGCTTTAATTCCATCATCCCTAAATCTTGCTCTAAATTAATCATTTGATATTTATTTTCAAGGGTTTTTGCAAATGTTTGGTAAAGGTATTGATAGGCTCCTTTGTATGCGATCAGGGCTTTTGCAAAGTGAATAACATAAACTTTTTGGTTTAGGGGTTCTCCGAGAAGAATTCCAATGGGTTTCCCGTCCACATAGGTAATGTGACCCGTCAGATGCAAACGTTCGAAGAGATTCAAAGCTTCACGGCAAGCGGCATAATCTGTAAAGCGTGTCACA
The DNA here is from genome assembly GCA_963742415.1 of uncultured Parachlamydiaceae bacterium. Classification (GTDB taxonomy): domain Bacteria; phylum Chlamydiota; class Chlamydiia; order Chlamydiales; family Parachlamydiaceae; genus CAVULX01. The sequence continues at coordinate 1,253,638 of CAVULX010000004.1, read as the reverse complement.
TCTTCCTTGGCATGCTCATGCCATTCCTCCAATACTTGCAAGGCATCTTTTATGCGGGATTTGTCAAGTGGGTAATCTTGATGCGCAGCGTACTGCTCTTTGAATTGTTTAACGAGATTTCTCCTGCCGCTCAAATGTCTTCCAGCATAGGTGCTCATCTGCTCCACAGAATAAAAATAATCGCAGTCATTTTCCAAAAAGCTTGTTTGGAATTGGGATGAAGGAAATAAAGGGCTCCATTCTTGTGGAATCGGAAACAAAAAATCAATTCCACGGAGGCACAAGGCAATATCCTTTAAACTGAGCTTTTCTTTCGGGGAAGTGGGCATCAAGTAGGAAAACCCGTCTCGGCTTTTTCCTTTTACATAAAGATCTTCTGAGTAGACGACTTCGTACAGGTGCACATCCCTGAATAAATAGAGATTGGCGAAAGTATATTCGGAAATCTCTATTTCCATTTCAAGGAAACGTTTTTCTAAAAGCTCCTGGTGCTGTAGAGTAAGTGTCTCCGTCCTCATAAGAAATGTATATACACAATTGAAGCGATACATTCAAAAAAGATTGATCGCATTTCCTTTGATGGTGACATTTATGGTGATATCGCCTCGTTCTAAGACCAAAATCCGTTCATGATTTTCAGAAGGGGATTCGTTGGCAAACTTTGTACCCGCTTTTTCCGTTGTCCAGTTAAGCATATATCTTCCTGGCGGTAAACGGTAACGGGCTATTTTTCGAGGTTTAAATAGATCGGGTTCATCTAATTTTACCTCTTCCCCATTGAAGTTAAGATTTGTGATTTTTATCTTAAGGTTAACGTCTTCAATCTTAATCGTTAAGTCGACAAGATTTTCAAAATGAGCTGCAAAAGAAAAGAGGGGTAAAAAAATAGTAATAAAAAAAATAAAGGGGCGCATATTAGATCTCAGATTTTTTGCTATCAGCAATTTTGGTATTTTGGCCGATCTTTTCAATCACATATTGTTGAAAAAGATTACAAATGAGGACAACGCTATATAATAAAGCAAGTCCGGTAATTGTTGCAACCCATGGAACAACACTTGGAGTAAACATGGGGGCGACTAAAGCAATGCCTGTCGCTTTGCCTATTGTCGCAGAGCCGGTAAATACAATTGTAGCTTGGATAAAATAATTGGCAACGTAGCCCGGCGCATAAGTTAAAGCGACCCGTCTCCCATACCAGCAAGCGCAGACCCCTACAAAACCGATCCAGGGCTTTCTGGGAATCCATGCGGTGGATACGGCGGCAACTGTTTTTTCAAAGCCTGTTAAAGCTTGGTCATATAAAGCTGAAACCATTATCATACCCCCCACAAAATTTGTAATATAGTCAAAATAACAACCACAAAAATGACGCTCACAACCAACCATGGAAGACGCAAAGCTAACTTCTGGATGAGCCTTGCATGGTCTTGTTGGTATTGCTGATTTTTAGGCTCTTGTTGCTCTTTTTTCATTGTTAATTGCTTTATAGGGTGAAATTGTTAAGAATATATAAAATTTCTTGTGAGTGTAAATAAAGTTGAGATGAAGTTTTAAAATATTTGATCCCGAATTGCGGGTTTAAATAACTCAAGTTCAAGTAAATAATCATACCGGTGATAGTTTCCATGGGCATCAGCGGGATGTTTTTCTAAATATTTTGCCACCACTTCTTGAAGAAAAGAAACATGTAAATCTTCCGGCAAAAATTTCAACTCTTGAAACCAGGTTGTAAACCAATTGACAAATTGCTCTTCGGTAGCAAAAATATCTTCGATGTCGACAAATTCCAAGCGCTTCACAGCCAAGCCGGAAGCATCAATGAGAGGAATTAAAGAAGCAAGGCGAATGTCTTTGAGTTCCTTAGGCTTGTGGGAGAAGTAATCTTGCCACTTTGGATACTGCATGACGGTGTTGAGACAATCATCAAAACGCTCCCTTTGAGCATCGGCATAAAAAAGGAGATACGCTTTGCCCCCATTTTTAAGACTCCTATAAATGGCTTTTAAAGCGGCTAATTTGTCTTCGATCCAATGGAACATTGAGAAAGAAACAATAGCATCAATTTTTTCTTGGAAGTCCATTTGCACAGGATCTTGGAAACGGAATTCGACGTTGGGGACTACGTGCTTCGCCAGATGTTCGTTGGCTAATTCAAGGAAGCTTGCGGAATTATCAATGCCGATGACGTGAGAGCCGGGATAGCGCCTGGCGATTTCTAGCGTGGTACTTCCTTCTCTGCATCCCATATCGACAATATGAGAGGCATGGCTTAAGTCTATTTTATCTAGAAATTTGAGGGCCCAGTTGAATTGGGGTTGCGCCCATTGGGAATAGGTATAAACATAATTAAGTTGGGGTTGGAAATGGGGAGGGGTCAGTAAAAAATCTGTGCTTTTGTTTTCCATGCCATGTGTCCCAATTTAATGATGCAGCCCTTTTTATCGCAAATGCATAGATTATTGACAATATCTCCGTCGCAGTTTATTCTTTTACTCTAAAAGTTTTATAAAGTTTGGAGTTTCTTTATGTCAGTTTCTTTTAATCCTATTAAGTTATCAGTGTCATTTTTGAATAATCCTGCAGTTAAAAATGGAATCAAAAGTGTGGCTAGCTATGCTGCCTTTGGATTCGGAGTTTGGGAGATCTATGATAATGCCATCGATCTTAAGGAAGCTTGGCAGAATAGGAAAAGGGCTTCTTTGGCACAACAAGACGATTCTGGTTGGGAAATAACAGCGCTCAAGGCCACTTTTGTCATGGCACGGATCTCTTTGGTATTGAGCCTCTTGACCAGCAAGCCAGGGGCAGATATTTGCTCTTGGACAGCGGGAAGAGTGTTTTCTCAAGCGCGACTTTTGCAATTGTTTGGGCCTAACACTATTTTTGCGGTTAATCCTTATCACCCCAGGCATATTGCCAACGTAGCTGCCTGTGTTCTTGGGCTCCCTGCTTTAATCAAATCTGTTGTGGATGGGGGAGAGTGGGTTACACGTAAATTTGTAGCCTTTTGTAATGGAGCAAGCGTTCAATCTTCAAATTCGGTGGGGGCGGGTTCTATAGCTGGGGCAACAGATGTGAGAATCCAGAATTTGAGAGTCCAACTGACGGCTTCATTCAATACCCTTTTTAGCCGGACAACTCTTCATAGTGTAAATCAATGGGCGCGAGTGTTTAAATGACATAGCCATTAATTAAAAACCCAATATCCGTCTAGCAAGACGGGTAATGGGTGAAAAAGAGTCTTTAATCCACGTGACAAGCCTGACAAAACTGTTCCAAACATTGATAGAGGAAAATAGGTGAGCGTTATTTTGTGGAATTGGGGGAATGACTCTTGTTGGGGTGGTTGTGTCATTGGAAGAAGGTGAATTTAATTGTAAGTCATACATTAAAACGGTAAAATTTTGCTTTGTAGCTAAAACAATGTAACATTTTTTTCCAAAAAACTTGAAGTCGGTGATGTCAAACTCTCCGATCTCGTTCTCCATATATTTAGCCAGGTCGATGGTTCCTAAACATTCTTTGTGCGATATAGACCATAATTCAATCTGAGTTGGCACCTCTTTTTGATGAATAAGAATATTTTTAAATAACCATATCTTGGCATTATATGCATTACCTAAGTCGATATCAAATACATGTCCACCCTTTTGTGCTTCTAAGACAGAGATTGCTCTTCCTTCATTATTTTCTGAATAAGATTTGTAGGTGAAGATGACCCATTCATCGTTAACGATTTTTAGAGTTGGAGAGGGCAATTTATCGAGTAGAATGCGGCCATCTACTAGGGTGGATTGCACTTGATATTGCCAAACCGATTTGCAACCCTCGGTAAATTCTTCGTCATTTTTATAATCACCGATGGCAAGGCTTGAGACACAGTTTTCGTCATCGGAAACGAAAAGATGGGAAGAATTTGTTAATTTCCACCCGTCAGCAAGAGCTAGAGAAGGATGAATAATTTTTTTCAAGGCGTATTCATCTCGGAGAAATAGATTTAGATCGAACCAGGCATAACGAAACTGCGCCCCGCTTAATAGCAAAATCAGAAAATTCCCCACTCTCTGGGTTAGATTAATGGTTTTTTTTTGAGTGGAAGCTTGAATAACACTGGTGTCAGAAAAAATGTTTTGGCTGTTGGTAATTTTTTCAGACTTAGCATCCCATAAGCAAATAAGACCTTCGTGATCAACTATAATCAATTGATCTTGTGAATAGGGAAAATATTGCAAAAAGGTAAATTTGTAATCGGGAATACCGGAATCATTAAGAGCTTTTTGAATTGAAATTTCATTGGTTATTTTTTCTCCATCTTTAGATGAGCCTATTTCTTCTTTGACTCCTGATATAATTTCTTCTTTCTTTATTTTGATCAAGGTGTCAGGTGGCTTATGAAACCATAAATTGGAATTTAAGATCCCTATATAAGAACATTCGCCTAAAAGAGGCGGAGGGGGATTTTTTGAAGACACAGTCATGAGGTATAAAGACTCGGATACCACCATCAATAGACCCTTATTTTCATGAACAATGTGAGCTCGAGGTATGAAATGATTTGAGCCCCCAGGTTCATGAATCCAGGGAGAGCATTGAGGTGTAGTTTTCTGGAGAGCTTTTATAAGCAACTCTTCTTGGAACAATGAACTGTCTTTAGAGATAGTTTTCCATCTTACACAAGTTGAAGATGCTGAACAAAAAGAATTATAATTAAGATATTCAAAAATTTTAAGGATCAGCTCATCGGGCAATAAATTGATTAAATCACTGTCTGTTTTATGTTGGGATGGAAGGATTAACGAAAGATTGGGGGAATAAGTTACATCTTTTGCGTCCATAAAAATAACCTTTTAAAGGTAAATATTAATTTAATTTTATTACTAGATAATCTTTGTCAATTAATTGATCCAAGTTATCGAATCGTCCGCATGATCTTCATCATCATTGGGTTCGTCTTCAACGGAAAATTCCGAAGATTCGAAGTCAAATTGGGCGTAGTCAGTTTCATTTTGGTTATAAAATGATGATGCACACGCTGTTAATAAAAGTGTGCCAAAACATATTAATAAAAAGCGAAATAACATTGAATCCTCAACTTTATAAATAAGTACGTAAGTTGCAAATAATTAAATTTATTGTCTCTCTGTGATCTCTGTGAACTCTGTGGTTGAATTTTAATAAACCACAGAGATCACAGAGAACACAGAGGTTTTTTAAACTCGATTACACTCGTAATTTTCAACTTAAATTAATTAACAAAATTTTATATTAAATAGATTATTTTTGTCAATAATAATGATTTTAATATAACATTGCTCAATTCAATAAAAGAGCTCAATTCAATAAAAGAGCAAGATCAGCAAGATCGCCTTGAAATACTCGTACCCATGCCCTTGTACATCCGCATGTACAAGGGCATGGGTACGAGTATTTCAAGGCGATCTTGCTGATCTTGCTCTTTTTCCTTTTTTGTTAAAATGACACTTGCTACATTGAAAATAATGTGGCTGAAATATTTTTGCGCGTTTCTAGTTCAATTTAGCTGAAAAGCATCCACTTCCCTAGGAGGTGACGGATATGTTGCAAGAAAGCTGCATCCCAAAAATTGTCACAAGCTTTGATTTGCCGGCCGGAAATGAAAATAATGCACTTTATGTGGCTTCGATTCGGAACGCACTGCAACAAATTTTACCTGAAGATATTTTTACAATTCAAGAAGCCGATGCCGATTTTCAAGCCGATCAATGTGCCCATTTTCATGCTGTTCTCCCTTTAGTTGGCTGCCATTTAGTCTCTCAAACACCAGCCAATCAGTCTTTTTACATCCTTTATAAATACAGATCCAACGCTTTTAAGTTTTTTTTCGAGATGATCAGCCGATGGCTGGTTCCTGGCAAGCGTTTGAACGTGGTTATGGTCTTTGCTGCCGATTTCCGGATGCCTGAGTTCAGCGATGAGCTGTACACGATCTGCGAGGTGATGCTGCATGTCGACGACAAGGAAGACTTGGAACAAATTTACCGCAATTTACCCATTATCGAAATGGAGGCGAAGCTTGGAGTTGAGTCTAGCTATTACGCGCGACGCATCCTAGAAGTTAGGGGCCTTTCGGTTGATGAAAAGACAGCTCTTGTCCAAGAATATATGGCTTATCTGGTTCGCCGGTTGCCAAAAGAGTTTGATATCGATTTATTAACTGAAATGCAACACGTCTTGGTTATGTGCCGGGATGACTTTAAGACTGTGCGCACCCCCCGCCATTTAAGCCGGATTATCAGTATCCACTATCTCTTTAGAAAATGGCTTCGAACAGCGGTCAAATTAGCCCCTGAAAAAAGGCATCTCAGCTTAAAACTCTTCAGAACCAATCTTCATCTGCCTGAAGGGGACAAAAAAGCTTTAGGGATTTTGGTCGGGATCAATTTTTTACAAGACAAAGAAGTTTTTGAAAAAAGGCATCTGTTGACAGCCATCCAGAATTATATCCCCGATGCTCAAGCCATCGAAGATTCTTTCTTTGCAAACCGCCGAGGAGCTGAAAACATCTGTTCCCTTTATCTTGAAATCGAAAAAACAAATGGGCAGGATTTCACAGCTGATGAGATTTTAGTCTTGCGCCGAGAACTTCCGATGGACTTAAAGGATCGGATTGAACATTTGATGCATCCCGTCTTCATGCCTCGAAATGAAGAGGAGGTGATGCGCAATGTTTTGAGCTTGAGCAGCCAAATTAAGTACATGCGGGATATTCCCCAAGTGACGATCTCTTTTGATGAGCAGACCTATGCGAATTTATTCTTTACTGTGATTCTCGTTAGGGTCATCAAGCCCGGGAGCATTTCCATTCAAGATATGTTCCGCTACCCCCCTAAAAACAACAGCTTTTTAGAATATATTCATGACCGCACCAAAAATTTGGGGTATTTGCGTAAAAAATATTTGAAAGAGGCGACGATTTTTAGGGTCAAATTGCCCAAAGAAAAATTCTTGCGCCGCGACCATTCCATCGATCTCTATAAAGCGCGGCAAGCCGTATTCGACGAGCTGACGGGAATCGTAGGGGAGTTGCGCGATTTCAATGGGGGAATGATCTCTAAGCAAAATGAGTTGCTTTGCAATATTAGAAATTTATTGGGCAATCATGCGAAGTTTAATGAGTTGTTGTTGGAGAATTTTTTCTACTCTTTAACACCTGTCATGATGCGCACAGTCATGGCTCCAGAAGCTTTGAAGACATTGTTTTTAATGCAGTTAGAGATGATTGATAGCGGCTTTTTTGCTGGAGAAGGATACAGCATGAAGATGAAGAATGATCCCGGATTTGTCTATGTCATGATTAAAGCGCAAGATCGAAGCGTCAAAGAAGAGATCAACCGGATTTTTACAAAGCTGCAAGTTCCCTCCTCAGATCTGGCCAATTCCTATGTCAAAGTTTATGACACCCCTTATATCGGATTTATTTACCGGTGCGATGACACACAGAGGCAAAGGCAGTTTTGCCAAACGATTCACAACGTAACTCAAGCTTGGGAACACAAACGGTTGGCCTATCAAAAAATTCTCCCTTAGACGGATACCGTTTGTACATAATATTCACTTTGGGTACAATCGGAGTTAAATTCAATGGAATCGGGAGCAAAACATTGAACCGACACAACATAAAAGTGGCACCATCAATCCTTGCCGGCGACTTTGGACATTTGGCTGATGAAGCTAAACGGATAGAAGATTCTGGTGCAGATTATCTCCATCTCGACGTGATGGATGGACATTTTGTGCCTAATTTGACCATTGGCCCCCAAGCAGTCGCCGCTATAAATCGAGCAACAGACATGTTTTTAGACGTCCACATCATGGTCTATAACCCTTTCGATTATGTGGAACGATTTGTGGAAGCAGGGGCAGACTGTCTGACCTTTCACTTTGAAGCCACTGAAGACGTGGAAGAGGTTTTGCACTATATAAGAAAATGCAACATTAAAGCCGGTTTGGCTTTTTGTCCAGAAACTTCGATGTCCTTTATTCCTAAGTATTTAGATAAATGTGATTTGCTCTTGCTCATGACTGTCCATCCAGGCTTTGGGGGACAAGCCTTCATGCCTGAAGTGTTAGAAAAAATTAAATTTACTCGGGATATCTGTAATCAATTGAACATTCGAGCTGGAGGCGTAACCCCAAAGCCCGACCAGAAAAAGCAGGATCTTCCCCCTTTTGAAATCGAGGTAGATGGGGGAATTAATGAGGAAACAGCCCGGCTCTGCGTTGAAGCAGGCGCCAATGTCATTGTGGCGGGCACATATGTTTTCGAATCAAAAAATATGGCCGAAGCCATTGGCGCGCTTCGCGGAAAAAACCCATCATAGGTAAAAAAACTGTATGGCAACAAGTAACAACATTTCACCCGGTATGACCCTCTCCCTTTCAGGAAAACTCTACCGTGTCGAATCAAGTGTCAAAGTGACGGTTCCTAAAGGGACACCCTTTATCAAAACAAAGCTGCGGGATGTCACGACGAATGAGGTGATCGAAAAAAATTTCAAACTCAATCAATCCATTACAGACGTCTCATTAACAGAACGGAAGCTCGAGTTCCTTTACATGGAAGGGAAAGATTACCTTTGCTTAGATGTGGGAAACTTGGAACAGGTCTTAGTTCCTGCAAATGTCATTGGAAATAAGGCCAATTATCTTAAAGAAGGCGTTGAAATCAAAGCTTCCTTCTACGGCGACACGATCTTTGCTGTTGAACTTCCCCAGTTCCTAGAAATTATGGTCATCAAAATTGAGCAGCTGCGCGCCCAAGCTGAAGGCAATGGCTCCAAGATCGCTTTCTTAGAAACAGGGGCCAAAGTGGAAGTGCCTCCATCTGTCGATGCAGGTGATATTATTAAGGTAGATACCAAGACAGATGAATACATCCAGAGGGTATAAAGGAGGAAGATGGAACTCAAACATATCAAAGAATTAATGACAGCCATGGGCCGTACCGGAACAAAGCGGCTTTCATTAAAAAAAGATGGGTTCGAACTTTCCCTTGAAAGGGCTGAAAACGGCAGTTTTCGGGGAACACGTGAACCGCTCGCTTTAGATTTAAGCGATGAAATCACCGAACAGAGTGAAGCAGCACGGCGGGCCACGATTGCTCTTTCTAAAGCAAAAGATTCTGTGGCCTCCTTAAGCGGGACCCCCTTTCTCGACCCTAACTCTTCAGCAACTGCCGAACAAGAGAAAGGGGACAAAATTTCAAGCTTATATGTCACATCACCCATGGTGGGGACTTTTTATTCTTCCCCATCCCCGGATGATCCCCCCTTTGTGAGGATAGGGGATAAAATCGACAAAAATACCATTGTCTGTATTGTAGAGGCAATGAAGGTGATGAATGAAATCAAAGCAGGAGTCACGGGAACTGTAGCAGAAATTCTCGTAGACAGCGGCCACCCTGTGGAATTTGGAACAAAACTATATCGAATCACTTAAGCTATCGATTATGCAAAAAGTACTCATAGCCAACCGTGGAGAAATTGCTGTCCGGATCATTCGTGCTTGCCACGATCTCGGGCTTCAAACTGTAGCTGTCTATTCACAAGCCGATGCTGAAGCGCTTCATGTTTTACATGCAGATGAAGCCATTTGCATTGGTGAACCCCCCTCAAATAAATCCTATCTAAAGATCCCCCATCTCCTGTCGGCGTGTGAGATTACCGGTGCAGATGCGATTCACCCAGGCTATGGATTCTTAAGTGAAAATTCCAATTTCGCTTCTATCTGTGAAAGTTGCGGGCTCAACTTTATCGGGCCATCCCCTAAAGCGATTGCTTTATTAGGCGACAAGGCGAAAGCTAAAGCAACAGCAAAAGGGGCGGGGTGCCCCGTGATTCCGGGATCCGATGGGATTGTGGCAGATATCAAACAGGCTCTTCATGAAGCCAAAAAATTGGGTTATCCTATTTTTATTAAAGCGGTTGCCGGAGGTGGAGGTAAAGGAATACGGATAGCGCAAAATGACGAGGACTTTACCAAACAATTTGCAGCAGCTCGTGCCGAAGCAGAAGTCAACTTTGGCAATCCCGATGTTTATTTGGAAAAAATGATCCTTAATCCCCGACACATTGAAGTGCAGGTATTGGGAGATAAGGCAGGCAACTTTATTCATTTAGGGGAGCGGGATTGCACGATCCAGAGGCGGCGGCAAAAACTGATCGAGGAGGCTCCGAGCCCGGCTTTAACACCCAAATTGCGTCAAAAAATCGGGCAGGCAGCTGTCAATGTCGTTAAAGCTGCGCATTATTTTTCAGCAGGTACGGTGGAATTTTTGTTGGATAAGGACCACAATTTTTACTTCATGGAGGTCAACACCCGCATACAAGTAGAACACACGGTGACCGAAGAGTTGACAGGGGTAGATTTAGTGGTCGAGCAATTGCGCATTGCACAAGGTCAAAAGCTGCGTTATAGCCAAAAAGATATTAATTTTAACGGCCATGTTTTTCAATTTCGTATTAATGCCGAAGATCCCTCGCACAATTTTTCCCCATCGCCTGGGCGCTTAGAGTATTATCTTCCCCCTGGCGGTCCCCATGTGCGCGTTGACAGTGCCTGCTATTCCGGTTATATGATCCCCCCGAACTATGATTCCATGATTGCCAAGCTCATTGTGAAAGGGAAAGATCGGGCAGAAGCGATTGCCGTTGCAAAAAGGGCATTAAGGGAGTTTCACATTGGGGGCGTGCATTCGACGATCCCTTTTCATCTTTATATGCTTGAGGACAGCAACTTCTTAGCCGGCGACTACGACTTGACTTATGTCGATAAATTAATTGCCGAAGGCTGCCAATTTCTTCCCAGCTTCTAACAGCCAGATAAATTTGGAGTGCGGCGGCTTGCCGCATGCGCTTGACGCCGCTTTGACAAGCATCGACTTGTCGAGGCTCTAAGTTAACGAAAGCTTTAAATAAAAGAAAAAATTGTCAGATTTTCCAAAAATGCTTAGGATTGTCAAGAAAGGTATGAAAAACCCTTAATAGCAACCAAAAAGGACAATCGAAGAGATCTTATGAGCACTAATAAGCTAGAAAAATACTTCTTATTTCAATTTTTTTTATTTCTAAGTTTTTCCCAGATTGGGCTGGCTGACAACGCTGTCGAGATAACCAAGCCAACCATAAGCGAAAAAAATGGAGAGCAAGTTCTCTGTTACCATAAAAGTGAACTACATCTTACTGATGGAACTTTAAAAAATTGGGGCGAAAATATCAGTTTTAGCCCTAAATATGTGTTTATTCCTCAAACAAAAGAAGGCATTTGCAATGTTGTCAAATGGGCTGCCGCAGAGGAAAATAACCTTAAAATTCGCGTGAGCGCTTATCGCCATACTTGGAACCCAGTCTATCCAGATGAGGGCCAAATCTTAATTTCGCTGCTTGGACTAAAGTACGTAAATTCAGATGCCTCCTCTTCTACTGTAGAAGATCATACAGGTGCTGGAAAAGAATTAAAAACCATCGAATTTGTTCCCGGCTGCACTGAGCCAGACAAAATCTTTTGCAGAGTTGGCGGAGCTGTCACAAACGATGAGTTGCGTGAATTTTCTTTAAAGACTCAAGATCCCTTCTCCAATAGCTACTGGACGATTCCTTGGAATGTCATTTTAGTGGAAAATACTCTGAGTGGGACAGTTTCTTCCATTTGCCACGGTGCTGGTTATAAAAACCAAACGTTGTCTGACTTAGTTGAAGAGATCGAATTTGTTAACGCTAAAGGGGAACTTCAAGTTATTAATAAAACATTACAGCCAGATCTTATGCAGGCTGCAGCCGGCAGCTTTGGTTTAATGGGAATTATTACCTCAATCACTCTAAAATTGGATAAGATGGGTTATGCCTTAAGCGATCCCAAATTAGTAAAGTTAGCCCAAGCAATTCCACCCCCTTTGGGAACACGTTTAGATCAAATGCCGCTAAAACTTCAATTAGATCTGGGCGTTTCAGATCAAAGCACTCTCGATTCTATCATCGCACAAAACAGCACGGATTTTTTTGAGCGTTGCCAGGATTATTATGCGGAGTGGTTTTGGTTTATTTTAACCAAAGATTGTTGGATCAATACTTGGAAAAAGGACAAGCCTGAAAACGACGCAAAAAATCGGGACGATTGGGTTTATGGAGGGGAAGAAATCTATTCCAATCTACTATCATCCCTCCAAGTTGGCGCGAGCAGTTTTGCTGAATTATTCGATAAAGAGGGGAATAAAATGCCTTCTCCTCCATATCAAGAACCTTTTGTTAGGGTTGCAAATGATGTCATAAAGAGTCTATTGATTACAGAAAAACGCACCTTGCCATTGCCGGAGGCATTGCACTTTCAACGGGGAATTAGGCATGTACGGGCAAGAGATGTAGAAATTGAAATACCTATATGTTTGAAGCAAGATGGAAACCCTGACTGGACCATTTGCCAGAGAGCCTGGTGGGATGCTATTAACATCATTTATAGAAACCTGGAAGAAAAAGGAACCTTGCCGGTCAACCTAACACTGGAAATGCGGATCATGGGTGGTTCTGACATTACGATGGCAGCCCAAAGAGGTAATCTTTATACTTGTTCCATAGAAGTTCTATCCACTTTATTAGCCCCTCAAGAGGAGTGGAAGGCCCTTGTTGAAAAAATCATTGCCTGTTGGGTAACCTATACAGATTCTGACAATAAACCTCTGGCAATACGCACACATTGGGCGAAAGAATGGCATGGTTTGCAATTTATCGACACGGATGCAGAAAGCTTTGTGAGAGATTCTTATCCTGATGCCATACCTGAATTCAAGCAAAAACTGGCAAGCATTGCTGAGGCCGGAGGCTATACCCTGGATGAGATGCGAAATAGATTTTCTAATACGTTATGGGATAGTATTTTTTTCAATCAGTGAACGGCCGCTAGACTGTTCATTTCAATTTCAAAGGCATCAGACCAGGCTCCATGGCTTGGAAAATTTAAAGGTGATCCTGAATTCGCAATAATTTCCCATTGAAAATGATGTATGCATGTGTTTTTGATCCAAATAAATTTGCAAAGAATATGGCTTTTAGCCTCAAAAGCTTGCAAATTTTTTCCTGAAACTGTCCTCTATGGAAGAAGAATTTTATGCCGTCCTTACAGGACTCTGTTTTTCTTTGCATTTTACCCAGGCCTTCGCTTCGCTACGACCTGGGCTATAACATTTCGGCCTTTCAGGCCGTTTTTAGCGCCGAAGGCGCGGAATATCATAGCCCAGGTCGTAGCGAAGCGAAGGCCTGGGTAAAATGCAAAGAAAAACAGAGTCCTGTAAGGACGGCATAAAATTTTTTGTTGTAGATATAGATGTTAAATCAGCATCAACCTTAAGGCATTGCCAAGGCAATGCCTGGGAAAGCGGCGTCAAGCCGCCGCACTCCAAATTGGGCTGTTGCATTCACTACCCGAAATCCCTAAAAGTTCAAACGGTTGATGTTTCCTTGCCTGACTCGGCCAGATAAAGATCCGCCGGAACCTGAGCCTTGGTTTCCAAAAATCGGGTTGACTCCGCCTTGTGTAAATGAGTTGTTATCTACACGACGTTCATTAATCACATTAGACGGTCCGCCGGACTCATTCACCGAATTAAAATGTTCCCGCCCTACATTATTTGTTCTATATGAGGGGGAGGCGTAGTTATCCCCATAATAGTTACCTCCAGTTGTATTCCCTTGCGGGGTTCCTTGGGTAAAACTATTGTTATTTACTACGCGAGAAGGATCATATCCTCCGGCTCCAGGTGTTCCGTGTGACATAAATTAGCTCCTAATTATTAATTTCGTTTACAATTTTTTTGTTTTTGCAGGGATGAGAGTGCAGGCACCGTTGTGAACGCGGCTCATATTGATAATGAGGTTGGGTTCATTCCACCAGGGAGCCCATGTATTATTTGTACCGACTACAATGTAATCACCTGCAAACCATCTTTCCCATGTTTTACGATTTTTTTCCTTTAAAGGCCAAAAGAAACCATCGCTTGAAAGCATGCATAGCTCGCCATTAATATTTTTAAAGTCGGCAATTCTCAGGGTATTTTTGTTGTGTTGTTCTGGCAGATAGTTGATTTTTACATCTGCAAAAACATCGGTGTTTTCGTTGTACAAAGCAATTTGGTATTCATCTTTGCTTCCAAACCAGCGGGACTTTGCTTGTGTAATCGCGATGACATGCCCTTGCCTCCAGTCTGCTATGCGGCTAAGATGTTCTGGCCGGACTAGCCAATGGGAACCATCTTCGAGTTTTACTTCACTTCCGTAGTTAACGAGTGCGTCGACATGGTGGCGTGAGAGCGGGTGAGAGGTGTAGCGGGGATTAAAGCCGTTGACAGCATTGTCTTCGTAGTCTTCCCTTTCCTCAATAATTTCGATCACTTGGTCATCTATAACAACAATTTGATCATCAATAATAACGACATCTGTTCCATCGGGACCAAGCGTGATAATCTCGATTTGTTCTTCATACAGCTGTTCTTGACCGATCAGAGGCGATGAAAGAAGTAGAACTGCACATACACTAGCTAAGAGGCTTTTTGAATATTTCATATGTTCATCCTTATTTATGTTCTATGTTTTATCTTCAGTATAAAAGCGTGAGCTCATGCAAACACGCTCTATACTTTTGGCAGGGCATTATAAACCCGAACTAAGGTTATTCATGCACCTCATCGATTAAGACAAAATAAAGAAAAAATAAATTATGAAAAAAGAAAAATTTTAGAAGATTCTCCTTTAAGGGTTTTCTTGATCTGTAAGGTAGGTGCTACGTTGACGCAATTGTTGCAAGCTGCCCAAACGGCTGTAGGGGCTGACCCCACTTTCCGGCAAAATACCATTCATCAGAATGCTAAACCGCCTTCTATTATGACGTCCAAGGAATTCTTGGGAGAGTTTTAAGCAATCTTCATGACTCAGCTCTGTCAAACCTGCGATCCGTCGATCGATCCAATCGAAGGCTCCTTCGTATTTAAAGGCCAATGTATTCATCAATTCAGCCATGGCTTTGATATTCTTGGCCGGTGATTTTAGCGAGGTGAATAAAGCTTGTTTGATCTTATTAAACCGTTCTTCAGGAAGTTCAAAGCGTATTTCTTGGAGATACCTTTCGATGAAAAGTTCAAAGCGCGCTAGAAGGTCGCGAGTTTCGTGGCTGTTGGATTGTACAGCAAAAAAATTGAAAAGACGCCGTTCAACTTCTTCTCCAGTACTATAGACAACATAACCGGTTTGCTGGCGGGTTCTAAGTTCCCCGAAAAAAGGCTCTGAGATGGCTTGCATGAGGACTTGCTGAGCAGCCCGATTTTTAAAGGAGAACAGGGGATATTCGACGCCGAGGATAGCTGCATTTCCCTCCACTTTAATTTTTTCTTCGACGTAAAAAGGCCCTGCGTTATTTGGAAGAATGATGGCTTCAGTTTTAAGTTGTTCTTTTAGGGGATAGCTAGCACCTTTAAAGGAATTAACAAGTAAATCCCTAATCTCTTTCGCTTGGTGTTCGGTCATGTTCCCGTACAATAACCCTTTAAAGTATACTTTATTAAACAATGATTTGAGGTAGGCGTCAAATTTTTCAAAAGTAATCTTGCGGATTGCTACCGTTTTTTGAGCTTCGGTTGTAAAGTTCTTATATAAAACAGATTTCATTTTTTCCGCAGCTTGCGAGATGGGTGGATCAAACGCAAAATTTTGATATTCCCGATACTGGGAAGCCTTATAGATTTTGAATTGTTCAGGCGTGGTTTGCAAATCTTGGAACTGCTTTAAAATGGTTTTTAGCAAAAGCAAAGCTTTATCGCTGTACCCGTCGATTTCTATTTTAATACCGTTGTCAGCACGTGAAATCTCATAATTGATTCCCGCCATCGTAGCCGCATAGCTTTCGGCATTTAAAGCTTCTGTAATGCACTTGACAGCTAGATCCCCGCAAACCACTTTGTCAGCGTCCCCTAATTGAATTTGGGGAGTTTCAATTTCGATGATCCATCCTATTTGGGGAGTGAGGAATTGACGGTCTACCGCATAGTAGATTTTCCCTCTCTCATCATCAAGGATTGTTTCTGGGTGAGGAACTATGGGTTGCTCCCCCGGATTTTTGAGCTGAATATTCACTAAGGACAAACTTTCGGGGAGATAGGGATTAGGAGGGGGGAGATCAATGTTTGGATTGGGTGTAGCGTGTTCCCATGATTCCATCACACTTTGTGGGATAGGCTCAATGGCATAGGAAACACCGTTCCATTGCTCAGTTTTGTCAGGCTTGATTCCCGTTAAAGATGAAGGAACTAAAAGATCGTAATGGCAGTTTTGCGGGGTTAAATAATCTAAAAGAGAAATGACAGCCTGCGGATCAAATTTCTGAATGACTTGAGTTACCTCAGGATAGGTATCCATCTCTTCATGCGGTAGCCAAAAGGCATGCTTCATAATGATGTCAAAAGCATCGTCTCGCGTTTGATATTGATAGTGGAAGGTCTGTACCCGTTTAAGGTCATCATACAGGTATTGTGGAACCCCTTTTTTCCGGAAGTTAGCAATCGTTTGGAAAATCCGCTCGATGACGCTATCGACATTTTTGATCCCATTATCTGTCAGGACGACTTCAACAAAAAATTGAGTATTATTGGGGCCTAACTTGCCGCTGCTGCAACTGAGTTTTTCTGCCAGGTTTTCCTTTTTTAGCAATGCTAATAAGCTATTTTTCCCTTCATCTCCGAGAACATAACATAAGATGGCATCCGGTTTAGTTTGTTCCATATGGGAAAATTGCGGCGGCAAATCCCACACTAAGGTAAGGGTTCGAATGTTTTTGATTGGTTCGACATAAACCATTTTTCCATTTAATTGGGGAGAAAAAATCGGCATTTCAAGAGAGGAGGGTTGGTAGCTTACTGTCGGAACATCTTTAAAATCTTCTATGACCAGTTCAATCAATTTTTCAAGGGGAAGCGGGGAAATGACCATAAGCCGCATGAGGTGAGCGCTGTAGTGGGAATGATACCAATCTTTTAAAGTCTCTTGAGACACTTTAGCAAGGGTGGTGCTATTCCCTGTATTGAAATTGTGGAACGGATGCGCCGGGGAAGCAAGTTCTTTGTAGACGAATAACTCTCGGACATTATCGTTTTCTCTATTTTTGGCGTACTCTTGGTCTATGGCTTGTAGCTCTCGGGCGACACCGGAGGGATTGAAAAGGGGCTCTTTAAAGAAATTAGAAAATCGATCCAGGGCATTTTCAAAAGCTGAATTATCGATGGAGAAGAGAAAGGATGTGAAGTCACTGCTCGTAAAGGCATTTGTCGATCCGCCATGCTCTGCGATATAGCGGGAATATTCAGATTCGGAGGGGTATTTTTTTGTCCCCAAGAAAAGCATGTGTTCCAAAAAATGGGCGATCCCTGGATATTCGGATGGTTCATCCCAGCTTCCTACTTTGACAGTCAGGGCAGCCGAGGATTTATCTGCATGGGGATCGGAGATAAGGTAGGCTTCGAGGCCATTTTTAAGTCTGATTTTTACTGTTTCAGTTTCCGCTAATGAGGGGGTCAGAATGGGGATTTTGGCTTGATTTTGGATGACTGTATAATCAGAGGAGGGGGTATCTGCGCAATAGCCGCAGGTTGAAATGCAGAAAATGGCAAATAAAAACGCCACTTTAAAAGGAGAAAACATAAAAATTCACCTACTTGAATAAATTAGATCATTAAATTCATAATCGATTTTAAGATAAAAGGCTAGTTCTCTTCGATCTCTTTGTGTTCGACCAAGATGGGAAGAATTTCGACAATGGTTGGATACCACTGCAGCCCCTTCTTATAGACCAGCTGAGCGGCAATATGGCAAGAAATAATGGCTTTTTTATGATGGTCGGGAATTTCGCGGATGAGTTCATTTCGAAAATTATTTCTTAACAATGGCGGGCAATAATAAAAAAACGTACTCATCATGGGATCTGTAGGGTCATTTGATAAGGGCAACGGATCTAAGTAGTCGAGCAATTGGTAGGTAAAATGATTGATCCTCTCAGAGATTTTTTCAGAAATGGTCGTCAGGAATTCCCCCGTCTCCTTAAAAGTCTTAAGGAGTAAATGAGCTTCATTCGAAGCACACTGTTTGAGCCTTTTCAAAATTTCTTCGACAAGTACAGGTTTGTTTTCGAGGAATTTTTCATCCCCTAAAGCTAGGCCGCAGAGGACCTCAAAAGAGGAACAAATGACTCCGGTTTTATTGGCTGAGCTATCTTTTATGATTAACACCCCTAATTTTTCCAACTCGTAGCGTGCCCTTGGGGTTAGATAAAGATTGGCTCCTTCGACGATGGCGCGGGAGGTGGGTTTTCCCATTTCATCCAAAAAATCTTTGTAGTTCACGTCATTCAGCGTGCGGGGTCTGCCCCCTCCCGGAATGAAAATATCCGCTTTAGTTTGGTGGACGTTATTGCGGAGAAGCTGGTTCATATCACTGCCTGAGATCCAGTCTTCCATCAATTTGTTCTTTTGCTTGCGCCAGCATAATGTTTGTTGGGTGTAAGCCGTCGTGTGTCTCTTCCCTGATTTGTCGACAAGGAATCCCCCTTCATGCAATTTTTCAGGGGAATAATAACGGATCGCCCTCCCTTGCTTAAACAATTCCACCAGATCTTTTAAATCGAGCCCGTCGGGATCATAAATAGTTCCTGAAATATCTGTTAGGGCTACAAGCTTGGCAGTTTTTGGGTAATATTTATACAAATTGCAGATTTGGTTGCCGGCGACGTCGCCGTCAGGTCCTCCCGACATTTTAACAGTAAAACTTTGTTTTTTTGGGTCTATTCCCAGATAGATCAACACAGCTTCCATATAAACGTTTACCCCCAACGAGGTAACCCCATACTCTTTGTGATTGATCCCTATTTTTGGTTTTCCTGATATAAAAGAGCTTCCAGGCTTGTAATCATATTTTTTGCTAAAATTAGCGATCCATTGGATCATTTCATCATGCATGTTTTCATCGGGTCCTAAATAGAGATACTCGGGCCTTTTCCAGTAGTCCACAATGTACTTAGCACGCATTTTACCATCAGGGTCGCAGTTGATAATCGTGATTAAACTTTCGATGTAGGATCTTTGGGCTTGATAGAGGTACTCCACTTTTTGCTCTTGGCGGAATTTCCCCATTTTCTCTTCAATTTCTTCAGGGGAAGTTTTCGAGGTTTCAAATTCGTTCTGCAAAATCAGTGATTCCGATTCTAGGCGGTCAAAAGGACGAAGGAAAATAATCCCTTTGGATCCCCCTTCAGGGATATCTTTGTTTTTTTTATGCTGGGTGTACGCAAGGTTGTAGCACTCTGTAAAAACGTGATTTCTTTCTTGAATCATGTGTTCCGGATCGGGGTAGACAGTACGTAACCCCCCGCGGGCAAGGTCTTTAAACCGGATGTGGAAGCCAAAAAAGTGCATCCCTTTAATAAAAAAAATTGCGTAGGGAAGCTCTGGAAATTTTTTTGATCTATCGAAAGGGATGGCTTCGAGATATTGAGGGTTTAACCGAAAACTCAACGCCGTGTAATTTAATCGGTAAAAGTTTGTCTTCAAGGTGTAGTGAATGAAATTCATCGCTTGCCGGAGGATTGTTTTACGGCGTATATCATTCTCTTCATGCCCTGTGTCTAATTTGTTCAAATCGTTGAGAAATGTTTTTTGAATTTTGAGATAGTTCTCATAATTGACAAAATCGGGATCAAACTTGGCTTTGAAGGCTTCTGCTAACTGGATGGTCAACTCAGGGTGTTTGCAAAGCCCTTCTTCTACATTTTCCAGAGTATAGAGGTTGGGATCTAAATGGACTAAGGCTTGGTGGATAAAATACATCATTGCACGTAGCAAGTTTCCCATATTGCCAGAGATAATTTTTTTGCTGACAAGCTGCTGATCAATGACGTCAAAGCTGGCAAAATATTTGACTGTCACGAGCTCACGGAGAAAGTCGGGGATATTTGCGACATCCCAAGCGGCTTTGCCGTTGCTTCCCTGCAGCCCTATCGCCATGATAAGGATGTTTTGTTTATTGTAGGGGTAGATGTAAGTGGCATTGAGCCCTTTCATCACTAGACCGTGCCGGTGAATAGTGCGTGCAAGGCGGTATAGAAAATTATGCTTGGGGGTATTCCTCCAAGCCAGAACGATTTGCATTGACGCAGAGCCTGTTTCTTCCCAGTCTTCTTGATAGCGAACTTCATATTGGCAATTGTCGTGAGTTTGTGCCCGGAATAACATGTCGAAGGCGATAATTAACCGGTCCATCGGAAGGGATCTCAAAAAGCGGGTATTAATTCCCGAAAGGAGTTTGTCAAATTCCTCATCAGTTAACTGGGGATTCCGTTGCTTCACAAGGGCACGCAATTGCTCTTTCGATTCTAATGGGTAGGGTGTCTCTACCGTTTCGATGGCTTCGGTAAAGTAAATGATTGCAATCCGCAAGTTGGTGTGGACCCCCGGGAAAGGAGGGGGGGAATTAGAAACATAAGTTTGGTAATTTTTAATTCCATACATCGCATATTTTTCAAGCACTTTCAGATCAGCATCGGCACTATCAAGGCAAAGAACGATAGCGGCACGCTTTAAATGGATCATGGAAAAATATTCTTGCAGATGAAACCCCATCAGGCTATGAGCAATGAGCATCATATTCTCTTGGCTGACTTCCTTAAAAAACGTGGCGGGCATCGCTTTTTCAAGCCAAACGTAATATTCTTGAAATTTTCTGCTTTCATTTTGAATCGCCATGAGCAATTGTTCATGGGATGTGATCAAATCATCTCGCGTAGAGGACATAAGTCACCCGGCTTTTGTTGATGCTAGCATGCTCAAAGTTAACCAAGAAAAACATTTATGTCTAGCAAACTGAGTTTCAAGCATCTAGGCATTTTAATGGTCTTCTCGATAAAAGAAGGTATTTATTAGACTTCTTTCGAAATTCCATTTGATTATTAAAATAGCTCTTTTTAGCATCTTTTTCGTAAAATTTTTCGACCATATGCTCTCAAAATTTTTCAAAAAATCTGCTCAAAAATAGCTCATTTTTTTAATCAAGGCGAATTTCGAAAGAAGTCTATTGTACAAATTAAAAAAATATATATACAATTAGGCTCGAAGGAGAATATGTATGTTAAGAGTTTCATGCTTAGTCATCTTAATGGCTATGTGTTCTCTAGCCGATGCGGACGTAAGCGTAGGGTCATCCGATTTTACCGGCAACCGAACAACATCTTCCGGGGCAGGGCTGACAGGTGCTGGAACTTATAGTACTAAACCGACAAGCGGATTTAAAATTAGCTGGACGATTACATCTCCAAGCCAAAATGGGACGCAATATTATCATTATGTCTATACCTTAACCAAACAGGCTGGAAATGTCTTAACTAACCCTGTGAACACATTATATCTGCAAGTGAGTTCGACTGAATACAATGCTTACTATTCCAGCGGGACCAACTACATCGTCAATACCAGCGCGACTATGTCTGCGCCTCAAACGAACAGCGGTTTTGATTACGTTTCCTTTAGTTCGCCAGGGGCTTCTTTTTCATTTGACAGCCTGCTTGCACCATCTTGGGGATCTTTCGAGGCGTTTGGCGCAAATGCATCAAAGGACTTTTCTTATAATAATTCTTACATGCAAACTGTAGTGGGATCAGTTTATACAAATTGGATTCCAACTCCAGGGATGTCGCTGGTGGTTCCTGAGCCCGGCCTTTCGTTGATTTTAGGAGCCTGCTTGTCTGTAGCCTTCGGATTAAAGAATTTACGCCGAAGGGCTCAGTAGACACATCATTCACTGCCTCAGCAGTCTCAACGCATTAAGGCCTACGAGAACAGTGCCGCCTTCATGCATCACAACTGCAAGCCACAAAGGGACAACTCCTGCAAGGGCGGGAAGTGCTGCGATTAAAATGGCACACACAGCTAATGAAAGGTTTTGGGTGACGATCCTTTTCGTTTGATGGGCTTTGCCAATTAACCAGTCTAACATTTCGATATTGTCATGCAATAAAACAACATCTGAAGCTTCAATGGCCGCTGTACTCCCGATGTTTCCCATTCCAATGCCTACAGTGGCTCTGGCTAAAGCCGGGGCATCGTTGATCCCATCGCCAATCATGGCAAGCCCATCTTTTTGAGATAATTCAGAAACGTATTTAAGCTTGTCTTCCGGTCGAAGGTCTGCATGATATTCATCGATGCCAAGTTCTGTTGCGACCTTCTTGGCGCTGCTCTCATGGTCGCCTGTCAGCATAATTAATCTCCAATGCCATTTTTCTTTCAAGGCCTTAATCATTTTCTTAATGCCGGGCCTCAAAGCATCTTCAAAGCGGAATAAATAGAGCTGCTCCCCATAGAGCATGATGGCTAGGAGTTCTCCGTGGCTTTTTACTTCTTCCACAAGGGAGGATAATCGCGCTGCAAGGGGAGGAGATAGTTGGGAGACAATATACTCAGGGTGTCCGATATAGGCGTTGCATTCCCCTTGCGAAGTGTTGGCAACAGCTTCTAAGCCATAGCCAGGAATAGCTTTAAAATTTTTCAAATGAGCCGGAGGGATCTGCTGTGAAATAGCATAGTTTAGAACGGCTTTCGCAATGGGGTGGATAGCATTCCGCTCCATGGCATGGGCTGCTGCCAAAGCCGACGAAACATTATGAACAGATTCGGCAGAGGGAAAAAGGGGCTCCAGCCCAAGACAAGTGAGCTTTCCTGTTGTCAAAGTCCCCGTTTTATCGAAAGCTACTGCCGAGCAGGAGGCGATGGCATCCAGGGTAATCCCCCCTTTCAGCAAAATGCCCCGCTGGGCGCAGACGCTAATCGCGCTTAGATAAGCAATGGGGATCGCAATGATTAAAGCGCAAGGCGAAGCTGCAATGAGGAAAGCAAGTGCACGGTAAACAGAGCCTTCGACCCCTAAGAAGGGGAGGCCAAGGATGAAGGGAAGAGTCGTAGCAAAGAAAGCAGCAAGCAAAATGATGGTAATGGCGTAGGCGCGGCTTAGTTTATCAAACCAACGTTGAATGGTGGGTTTAGCTTCTTGTGCCTGGGTCACCAGTTGGATAATGCGAGCCAACGTAGAATCGGCACTCGTCCGAACGACTGTCAAAGTCAAGGTGCCCTCGAGGTTAAGCGCTCCCGCCCCCACTTGATCCCCTATTTTTTTTGTTATGGGCATGCTTTCTCCGGTTAAATGGACTAAATTTACGGAAGAGATCCCATCGACGACAAGGCCATCGAGAGGAACAACTTGCCCCGATTTAATCAGAATTTTAGTTCCTACCTCGATATCGTCGATCGCTTTTTCGAGCAAAGTTCCATCAACATCAATCACAGATGCCCTTGTCGGCGACAGTTTATGCAAGCTGCTGATGGCGCGTTTAGCTTTTGTTTCCACAGCTTCTTCTATTGAACCTGATAAAGAGAATAGAACGAGGAGGAGCCCCCCTTCCATCCCGCTTCCTATAAGGACAGAGGAAAAGGCTGCTAATGTCATCAGAACGTCAATATTGATGTCTAAGTCGGTCAGGTTTTCGAGGGATTCGATTAAAGAGGGGATCCCGGCTAAAAAATAAACAATGATTAAAATAAAGTTTGAAAGTGGGTGCAGCTTAGGAAAAAAAGAAAAACTAAAAGATAGCACAAGCAAAAAAGCTGCCAAAATAGACGCTTTCAAGTAGAGATTGGTTCCCCAATGTCGAGTTTCAGGTGTCAAAAAGGGGCTCACCGATTCTTGCTGTCCGAGTTCGAAAAATTCTTCAAATACAACCGGATGATGAGGATGGGCAGAGGGAGTGGGATTAAAAATCGGCATAGGTAAACTTACCTTAAGGAAGAAACATAGAGAAGCATAAAATGCACAAAGCCAAACGATAAAGCACCGAGGGCGAGGTTCCAGACAATAGCAGGAATGATCTTATTTTTTTCATGGTACGCAGATAAAGCCGCTGCAATTCCAATGGAGAAAACAGCCATGAATAATATCCCATAAGGGGGAAAAACCCACACCCCTAGCACGCAGAGAATAGCAGCAAAAAAGCTTCCCAAAGCCGCTCCAACGCATTGTTTTAGAGGGTGCTCATGGGATTCCAGGGAAAGGCCTAATTCTTCTTCCACCATGACACGGAGCAGGCGATCTCCATCCGCCATCAAGACATCTAAGACATCTTCCAGCAATTTGCCTTCGAACCCTTTGGCAGCATACAAGGCTTTAAGCTCTTCCCTTTCTTGAATGCGGTGGTGTTCAATTTCCCATTTTTCTTGTGCGACCACTCGATGCAGCCTCTCGAGCCTGGACCAACCTAACCAGGCACTGCGCCCCCCCTTCCAAACAATCCAGCTTCCTCCAAGAATGCATAAAAATAAAAAGATCGAATAAGGGGGCAGAGATAAATGGTTCAAAAGGGCCCATGTCAGAATTAAAATAACGCTTGTTTCACGGGCAGCATCACAAGCAGCAGCGATGTGTCCCGGGATTTCTGTCCCATGAATTTCTGCTGAAGCGATAATCCCTTGAGCTTGAGCTTCTGCGACATGCTCTATCGCGTCTTTCCCTTTAAAATGGGCAGGTCCTTTGGGATCCAATGTTTGCGCCATCTCTTTTCCTTTTTTAATGCAAGCTCTAAAATACTCAGGTTTCTCGAGGAGTGCAAGACAAATTTACTCGGTTAAAAAATGAATGATGATTTGGTAGTAAAATAAAAATTTGATATAATGAGTTATAAATGGAGTGATTTTTTCATGCTGTAATAAATTTTTTTAGAGTTTCAAAAAACTCTAAATTAAAAGGATGGTAATGCTTATGACAGATATTTCACTCACAGGCGGAGGCGGCGGAGCCGTTACGGGAGCGCAGGGTGCATCAACTGTAGGTGGGCCACCGTCAGCAGCAACCGGAACAGGCGCCCAGGACACCATTGGGGCAAGTCCCGGTAAGGCATCAAAAGGGACCGCTAATGCCTATAGTCCTGAATTAATGCAGGCCTTATTTGTTCTCTGGTTTGGAACAAATGGCAATAATATGGTTTTGCAAAACGCAACAGCTACAGGAGCCGCAGGAATTGGCGGAGTTTCTTCTAGCGGGAGTTCATCCAAAGCTATCGATCCTGAATTATTTAATTTGCAGACTAAAAATGCCCTCAATGAAATATGCATCAATATGTTGAATGCTTGGAGCAAATCGGTTAAGGAAAATGGGGAAGCCATCAAACGGGAAATGAATAGCCAAGTCTACAAGGATTGGGAGGCGCGGCACGGAAAATTGGGATATGAAGCGTGGATGAATACTCTTAGTCCCGAGCAAAGATTACAAGTAGAGCAGTATCCCAACTTTGATCAGAGGGTAAAGCTTGATCAAGGGATGTCCCTCGGATTGAGCGATTACCTTAACCAAATAAAGACAAGCACAGATCCCGTTGTAAATAGAGATTTGCCCTTCTTAGCTTCGACGTTAGCAATAAGCGGAGGTGTAAACTTGGCCACAGGCGCGATCCCGGATACCCTTAGCTCCCAAATCCTCGTCCAACCCATTAAAGATGCCACTGATCGTATTTTAGTCCAAAATACAGGGACTCAGGCAGCCGAGCTAGGCTATATCGGGGGATTATTTGCTGCAGGAGCAGCCTATTTTTCTTTTGGACAAACTCTCGTCAAAGCAGCAGCCCCACCTCCGGAGATTAACTACGAATTTGCTAAAAATTATGCTCAAAAAGTCCTAGACCTCGTGAACGGTTCCCAATTTAATTCTCTAGCGATGGCCTTAGTGACTGCATCGACCGAAGAGGGGGGATCTCTTTCAGAAGAACGCACACAACAACAGATCCAAAAACTTAAAATAGTCCTGCTATCAACGGCTTTAGCTCTCTTGTATAAGACCGAGTCCAGCTTTAAAGGGCAGGGGGGCGGTATTACCGGTAAAGAATTTCTGGATATGGTTAATGGAAATGATGGTCTGCTTGATTCTCCATTGAAAAAAGATCTTGTGGCTCAACTTCGCACTTGGCAAGCCCAATTGCCAAAAGGGGAATCAGATCAACTTCTGGCTTCCATAGGAGCTTATGTTGATCAAGCGAGAGGGTCAGGAGATTTGATCGATGTTGGGGGGTTGCTTGAAAACATCAAATTTGGAGCAGGCGCTCCTCCTGAAAGCGCAATTGAAGCCTAGTCAAAAAAAACGCGGATGAGTTTGCACATATTGAAAAGATCGGTGCATGACATGATTTCACGGCAAGAGTGCATGGAAAGCTGTGCGCAGCCGATGTCGATAGTAGGCATCCCTGTTAAATGAGCATGAATCGGCCCTATGGTTGTTCCCGATGGGATATCTCCTCGGGCAACATACCGTTGATAAGGGATTTTAAACTTTTCACATAAGGCGACGATTTTACCAGAGCCAACGCTGTCTGTCGCATAACGTTCTTGAGCATTGGATTTGATGGCAACTCCTCCATCCAGCAATAGGGAATGGCGCGGTTCATGCCGATCTGGATAATTAGGATGAGTGGCATGAGCAAGGTCAACAGAAAGGCAAAGCGATTGGGCATTTAAGCGCAAATAATGTTCCCTATCGAGGCCTAAAGCAAGGCAAATTCTTTCCAATACCTGGGGCAGAAAAGGGGAGCCGGCCCCTTGTTTCGTTGAAGACCCCACCTCTTCGTTATCCCAAAAAGAGACTATTTTGATCGTATTACGGTGAGGTTTAGTGGTTTGCAAAAATCCATTTAAAATAGCATAAACGCTTCCCAGGCTATCAATGCGGTAAGAGGAGATCATTTGGTCGTTAAAACCGATTAAACGGGCTTTTTCTAGCGGATAAACAAACAAATCATAAGCGAGCAACGAGTGATAGTTAATTTGTTCTTGAAGGAGGCGGTCCAAATAGCTCTTTTTTTCAGGTTTTGTTTTGACATTTGCCGTAAGCATGGCCAAGGCGGCAAGGTGCTCTTGTTTATTTAAAGTCAAGCCGCTTTCATTGACTGAGCGGTCCAAGTGAATGGCCAACTGAGGAATAACCACAGGATGATCCTCTATTTTTACTAAAGAAGTGTGGACCTTTTCTTTTGCATCTTGCCAGACAACCCTCCCAGCGATCCCTAAATCTCGATTGAGCCATGAAGTCAATAACGGGGCGCCGTAGATCTCCAGCCCCAGCATGACCATGTTTTCCTTCTGAAATTCTGCATTAGGTTTTAGTTTAAAGGCAGGGCTATCGGTATGAGAACCCACAATTTTTGCATCCTGAGGGGTTTGCAGAGGCAAAGTAAAAGCGATAAGGGAAGAACCATTTCGAGTGACGAGATAATGCCCTCCGGGTTTGAGAGTCCAAGGGTTTTTCTCATCTAAGACTTCAAAACTATTTTCCTCAAGCTTATCTAGCATACAGTCAACAGCATGCCAAGCTGTAGGAGACTCATTGAAGAAAGCAAGAATTTCTTGAAGAGGGGGGTGGTCCTTTTTTTTCATACCTATTTTCCTTGTAGCTTGAACTTTGTTGACAACAAAAGATCCTCCATTCATATATTGGATTTAGAGGTTATAATGTCGTCTTTAGATGGATTTTACCTTTAATCTTGATCGAAATCAAATTCTATTCAACACCTCTGTAGCATAGATCGTTATGCTGCTATAGAGTAAACGTCACGTTGCTCTTGCAAAGTTAAAACAATAACTAAATCAGAGGAATAATTATGTCAACACAACAAAATATTCAACAAACAAAGAAGCTTTTTGATGAAATTTATTCAAAAGGCCATCTTAACTTATTGAATGAATTCTTTGATAGCCACATTAAATTGCGCGATCCTGCGGCGCCAGGCTTTAAAGGAGGGCTATCAGAGTACAAAGAACGGGAAACGATGTATAAGAATGCGTTTCCGAATAAACAATTAAAAATCGATGACATTTTTGCTGTCGATGACAAAGTGGTCGCCACTTGGACATGCACAGGGGCGCATAAAGGGGAACTTCAAGGGATTTCTCCAACAAATAAAAGTATCAAAGTGACAGGCATCACTATTTTCCGTTTCGACAACAACGGT
This sequence comes from uncultured Parachlamydiaceae bacterium, assembly GCA_963742415.1. Classification (GTDB taxonomy): domain Bacteria; phylum Chlamydiota; class Chlamydiia; order Chlamydiales; family Parachlamydiaceae; genus CAVULX01. Next base: position 1,225,540 of record CAVULX010000004.1, on the reverse strand, counting down.
AAAGTCACTGAAATTACACAATCATGGGACCGTCTAGGACTGCTCGAACAGATTGGCGAAATCGAACCCAGCCTTGCCCTGCACCGCTAAAAGCTTCTCTTGCAAAGTTCGTGCGCCTGCACGAACTTTGTTCTATCCTCTACTGATTTCTTGCAAGTGATCATTCATCTGATGAAAAGATTTTTTTAATTTTCCTTCAGGGAGATGATTTGCATAAAACTTGACAATCTTGGCTAATTCTTCAATCGGCTGCGCATGTTCATTGGGAAATCGAAACCATTCTGCTTTTTTCATATACTCATAAGCTGCTGTGCAATTAACATGAAATTCTTTCTCTTTGAGAAATTGTTGCTTATCTTTTTCATGTTCTTTGTTGAGCTCCCCACTATCATCCAGCCATCCTGCCCGCCGGCTGAGAACGTCCCCAATAATTTCATGATAAGCTTCTTTTGAATAGTGATTAGCTCTGCACATTGTGCCATGAAGAGTTCCCATCAAAGGTAATATCTTATCAGATGTATTGTGAAAGGAATCCATCCCAAACCAGATCCAATCCCGATTTTTTTGACAAAGAACCACAGATAACCAATGGTTAACAGGAACCTTTTTTGAGAAATCTGTAAGACCAACCACGAATAAATGCACAAAGTCTTGATTAGCATGCGCCAATTGATAAACGTTAGAGGCAGCTTCTAAACCGATGACACCTCCCCCAAAGGAGAATGTGAACTTATGATGGGGATCCATAACTCCTGTTGCGATGCTAATGACAGGCAAGCCGTGTTGCTTTTGCATCAGCGCATCCAATGTGTTTTTGTAATCATCAAGAGTTTTAATTCTATGCTTTTTTCCTGACAAAATATCTTCTTTGAACTCATGCAATGCAGCAACACTCACATCTCTTTGACCCTCAGCATCATAAGGAACATGAGATTCCCAGTATTCATAAACTTTTTTAAATTCGCTGACACTCTTTAAGTGATCCAAACCTTTCGGGCTATTAGAGGCAAGTAAAGTGCCAATCTCTAAACTATTTCTTAGCGCATGATAGCCGCAATTTTCCATTCCACGGGCTCCCGTTCCATCGCGTGTTTGATCTATTACGCTGATCTGCTGAAAATGAAGGGCAGCCTCTAGGTTTTGACTTCCATTGAGGAGTGCATTTATGGGGTCTTTCGCTATTTTTGATTTGTACTCAACATGGGAAGAACCCTCGGAATAACTATAATTAGATTGTATTGTCATAATATTTATTAATTAAATATTTCAACTTTATTTTATTATAGCAAAATATATTAAATAAGTAATGCTTATTAAAATTAATTAAAATAAAGATGATTTTATTAGATAAAAGTTGAAAAATAAACTTGGTTAGGAATGATTTTTAATGGCAGGAAGAGAAATAGTCCTTGAAACTAATTATTTATATTAGTTAGCATTTCACCTTTTGAATAGATGCCACTCCAATTATGGCAAAGATTGACTTTTGTAAATATAAAAGGATGTTTATGATAAACAAATTGAAACTTGCAATTCTGATAATATTTTCTTTAAGTGTTTTTTCTTTTTCCTTTCTTCAAGGCGACACCTCAGCCACCTGGAAAATTATTCCCAATCAACCTGTGGCTTATACCGGCAAATATGAATATAAATTTAAGCATATATCTTCTTTAGGTTCAGCTTCTTCCGAATTTTTAAATTTTAAACTTGAAATGACTTTTTTCAGCCAAATTATGGAGAAAAATGGGGGGAAATCTATTTCATTCGTTTTAAACCAAGGTTCTATCCTGGCTAAAATGGGGGGGATATCATTGGCATTTGAAATCAAGGATTTAAGTTCAAAACCAAACGATTTCTTTTTATTGCACCTTTTACACCGCTTTTGCAATACACCTTTTTCTCTCCCTCTAACAACCAATCAAGAAGTTTTTTTAGAGGCTTTAAACTCTTCCCCGGACGTTATTCCCATCAATGACTTTGAGTCTTATGCAGCTCTCGTCCCAGTAATAGAAAAAGCGATAACCGAGGGGTATCCGCTAGAAGAAGGGATGGTCATAGACCTTCCGTCATCGAATGTGTTTGGGGGGCTTCAAAAGCTCGTTGTCGACAAAATAGACTCCGATTCAGTTACTTTTGTGGCTTCTTCGAAAATTAACCAAGAAATACTTATTGAAGGGAATCCTGGCAAAACGATCCAAGTAGAAGGAAGAAATATAGCCATGCTCATTTGCAATCGTTGCAACGGCTTATTAATGAAGTCTGCTATGAAAAACTATTTTAAAATTAGCGGCTTAGAAGAATTCCCGCTATTCGAAGGGGATATTATTTGCGAAGGGAAAGGCACTCTCTTTTCACGTCTAATGCATTCAAACGAATACCCTAAAGAGGAAGATGGTTTCCCCTTTCCAGGATCTTCTGAGCAGTAAAACAGACCCCGTTGCATGCAAGATAGAAAGGATTTAAGCAGGGTGTGCAAGACTGCAAGCGGCAGGATAAGCGTGATAGCAAGCGGAAACAGGATGTGCAAGATCGCAAGCGGCAGGATAAGCATGATCGGAATTTGGGCCGAAGGCCTGGTTTATTCTAGCCGGGCAATGCCCTAGGTCCGGAGTTTTAGCATCTATTAAAAAATTCCCGAAGGGAATCTTGAGTTTGGCACTTTTGTAAAAATATTTATATTTATTATCTCAAAATATTTGAAAAACCTCTCACGAATATCTGCCGCCGCTACCGCTTACGCATCAAGCTAAGGAAAACCTTTTTACCAGGCTGAAGGTCCGCCATATAATAGCCTGGGGGCAACGTCCCAGATATTGTCATAAAAATCATTAGCAGGCCGAAGGCCTGCCATATAATAGCCTGGGGGCAACGCCCCAGGTATTGTAGCAATTGGAAGTTTTAACTTCCTAGACATTACGAAATTGTGCATAAATATGGCAGGCCTTCAGCCTGCAATGCCTTTAATAATTTAACCTGGGGCGCTGCCCCAGGCTATTATAAACCAGGCCTTCGGCCTGATCAAAAAGGCAATCTGCTTAGCTTGATGCATATGCGGTAGCGGCGACAGAGATGTGATAATGTAAATAATTTTTTAAAAAAGTGCCAACTCGAGAATTCCGAAGGCTTATCTTATTTGAGCTAGCCTGGACAAAATCTGATACTAATGTTAAATAAAAGAAAAAAAATTAAGATCGAAAAACGAACTTGAGAATACTGTTGGGGTAAACCTATTTCAATTAATATTAGCATATTCCATGGCTGCTTACACGTCCTTGGGGTTTTATTTCTTCTTCTTTATTACAAATTTACTAATTAAATTAAGTTTATAAGGATTTTAAATTCCCTTATCTTTTTCCTCTTGTTCTTTCATCTTTTGCTTGAAAAGTTTGTAATTTTCTTCGTCTTTTTTTAGGAATTCTAAATGTTTATTAATATTTTGGGTCAGCTTAATATATTCATTCCTTTCTACATTCAAATCTTTTTTCAAGTCGTAATTTTCTTCTGTAAGGCGATTAATTTCTTTTTGCATCGCTTCTACTTTGTCTTTTTCTACCTTTTCAGACTCAGTGTTAATGTTAGCGTTTTCAGTTTGTCTTACAGTTGTTGAACCAATGCTTTTTTCTAAAGCAGCACCAGTAGTATCTTCAATAAAGTTTAGAGCATTGTTTAACTTATTTAGTTCATTCAGAGCTTGATTCTTATCTGCTAACAATTTATCCATTTGTTCTTGCATGTCTTGTAGAGCTTTATCGCTATTTTCTTTCAATATAGCTAATGCTTTTTCCATTTCTTGATGTGCATTTTGGCTTTCTGAATCAAGTTTGATGTTTTTTTCTTGCAACTCTTTTACTTTCTCTTTTTCATTCTCATAGTTTTCGATCACAAGGTCTAATTTCTTTTGAAGCTGTTTTCTTTCGGGATCAAGCATGTCCTTAAGATCTTCAGTGGGGATTCCTTCAAGAACGTCTTTCAACTTTTCCACGTTTTTCTGAAGTTCTTCAATTTCTTCGTCTTTTTTATTAGAATTTATTTGTTCCTCTTTAAGTTGATCTTCAAGTTTTCCTTTGTTGATTTCGAGACGGCCAATTTGTTCGCTTTGGCTATCTATGTGTGTTATTGCCAAATTTAAGTCTGTGGTTAAACCTTCTAAGTCATTTTTCAATAGCGCATTTTTCTTATTAACTGACTCAAATTCCTTTTCGGTTTTAGTTAAACGCTCATTTTCTTCCAGTAAGATTTCATTTTGCTCTGCTTTATTTAAGATTTCTGCTTTCATTTTTTTTTGGCTTTCCAATTGTTTTTTCAACAAATCATTGTCTTCTACTAATCTTTCTTTTTCTTCAGTGAGTTTTTTGTTGCTCTTAGCCAAAGCAGCATTGCTAATTTGTGAATTTTTACGTTCTTCTAATATAGCTTTATCAAGTTGTCCGATCCGTACTTGCAAAGTTTGATATTTGTTTTCTAAGTTTTCATTTTGTTTTCCTAATTTTTCATTTTCTTGCTCTAATTTTTTAAACTTAGCATTTTGTTGGCGCTGTTTGCGTAGAGCCTTAGATTTAGGCTCTGTTTCTTTAATTTTGGTCGAAGTCTCTGGTAGTTGCTTATGTTCTTCAGAAGATAATTCCTGTTGCTGTAATAGTTGATTAAGCATTGTTGTGATATCATCTTCTGGCGATTCTTCTCCAACTTTTTCACCAGCTATCTCGAGTTCTTCAGCTAAAGTAGTTCCTTCACCTGATCTTTCTTTAATTTTATTTTTTAATATACCTCGTATCTCTTCTGATTTTGCTTTCATGTTCTCGTTTTCATTTTGAAGATGTATGATTTCTTTATCTTTTTCTTGAATTTCATTCTTCGAAATTTTCTGAGCATTTTCGAATTTGCCTTGCTCTTTACTCAAAGTTTGCTTGAACTCCTCCAGCTTATCCCTGTCCGCCTTATGAGCTCTCTCAACTTCTTCTAACTTATCAGCTTGGGCTTCCAGCTCCACGTCTTTTTCTTGGAGTTTTTGCTCGGCCTCAACATTTTTCTGTTCTAAGTCTCCTTTTAGACGCTTAATGGTGCTGTCTTTATCTTCGGCAACTTTTTTAATTTGCTCTTCCAGCTTTTTTTTATCTTGATTGACGGTTTCTAATTCTTTAGTTCGACTTTCCAGCTGCTGCTTGATTTGAGCAATGTCGTTATCTTTATCTTTGGAGGCATCTTGGATGCGTTGTTTAGCTTTGTCGACGGCATTTTTATCTTGAGTGACTGTTTTGATTTGCCCTTCAAACTCTTGTTTAGCTTTTACGGCGTCATCTTTAGCTTTATCAATTTGCTCTTTCAGCTGAGTAATGTTATTTTCTTGAACTGCAAACTCTTTTTCTTTTTCATTGAATTTGTTAGAAAGGAGGTCGTGTTCATTTTTTAGTTTATTAAAATCCTCGACAGTTTTTTCAAATTGCTCTTTGGCTGCTAAGTTACCTTTTTCAGTTTCGTTGAGCTTCCTTTCTAGGTCATGGATTGTTTTGTCTTTTTCCAAATCTTTGGCTTGGCCGTTAAGTCGGGCTTCCGCTTGCGCATCCTCGACTTTCTGAGCAATATTTTTTTCTTGAACCTCAAACTCTTTTGTTTTTCGTTTGAGCTCCTCATCAAGGCGAGTGAGTTCATATTCTAGTGCATTACTTTTTTCGACAGCTCTTTCAAATAGATTCTTGGCTTTAGCGATATCGCTATCTTTAGTCTTGATGATTTCTTGAATTTTCTCTTCCAGCTTCTTGATCTCTTTGTCTTTATTATTGGTAAGCTCATCCAGTTTTGCTTGACTGTCGTTACGGACTATTTTATTAGCTTCATCAGCTTCAGATTTTTGTTTCTCTAGAGTATTATTGAGATCGTCATTTTCATTCTTGAGGGCCTCAAATTGCTCATTGAGTTTTATTAGATCATTTTCTAATTTGCCACGCCCATCGTTGGCAGCTTTAAGCTTTTCTTCGGCTTTTTCTTTAGCATCATTAGCAACATCAACTTTGGTTTTGAAGTCTGTAATGGTGCTGTCTTTGTCTTTACTGTCTTTAACAGCTTGCTGGGTCTCAACTTTTTTCTGTTCTAAGTCTTCTTCAAGACGCTTAATTTCAGCATCTTTATCTCGGATGGTATTATTGAATTGACCTTCAAGGTCTTGTTTAGTTTTTTCAGCAGTTTGCTTTTGCTCTTCTAGCTGCTGTTTGATTTGAGCTATGTCGTCATCTTTAGCTTGGTTTATTTTATCAATTTGCTCTTTCTGCAGAGTAATGTTATTTTCTTGAACTGCAAACTCTTTTTCTTTTTCATTGAATTTGTTAGAAAGGACATCGTGTTCATTTTTTAGTTCGTTAAGGTTCTCAGCAGCATTTTCAAATTGCTGCTTGGCTTCTTTGCTAGCATTTTCAGCTTCGGTAAGTTTGCTATCAGCATCTTTGAGCTTCTCAATAAGGTCTTCAATCATTTGGTCATTTTGTTTAAGATCTTCAATAGTTTTGTTTTTTTCCTCAGTGACTGTGGTTTGCTCTTGTTCAAAGCGTTGATGCTCTTTGACAGTATTGTCGAATTCCTCTTGGACCTTTTTGATTTGCTCTTGAAACTCTTTTTTATCTTGATTTGCGGTTTCTAATTCTTTGGTTCGATCTTCCAGCTGCTGCTTGGCTTCTTTGCTAACATTTTCAGCTTCGGTTAGTTTGCCCTCAGTTTCGGTGAGTTTACTTTCAAGGCTATCTATAGTTTTGTCTTTTTCTACAAAATCTTTGTCTTTGTCTTGAATCCGGGCTACAGCTTGCTCATTTTCGACTTTCTGCTGTGCAATGATTTTTTCTTGAACCTCGAACTCTTTTGTTTTTCGTTTGAGATCGCCAGCAAGGAGGTCGTGTTCATTTTTTAGAGCATTAAGTTCCTCTACAGTTTTTTCAAATTGCTGTTTGGCAGCTAAGTTACCTTTTTCAGTTTCGTTGAGCTTCCTTTCAAGGTCACGGATAGTTTTGTCTTTTTCTACAAAATCTTTGTCTTTGTCTTGAATCCGGGCTTCCGCTTGAGCATTTCGCTCTTCTAGCCGAGTGATGTTTTTCTCTTGAACCTTAAACTCTTTTGTTTTTTGTTTGAGCTCGTCATCTAAGCGAGCGCGTTCATTTTCTAGCACTTTACTTTCTTGGACAGCTTTTTCAAGTTTCTGTTTGGCTTCTGTATTAGCTTTTTCAGCTTCGGCTAGTTTGCCCTCAGCATCGTTGAGCTTCTCTGTAAGGTTGCCAATGATTTGGTCATTTTGTTTAAATTTTTTGAGTTGTTCAGCAAGGTGATCGTGTTCATTTTTTAGTTTGTTAAGGTTCTCAATAGCATTTTCAAATCGCTGCTTGGCTTCTGTGTTAGCTTTTTCAGACTCTTTGAGCTTCCTCTCAAGGTCATGGGTAGTTTTGTCTTTTTCTACAAGGTCATTGGCTTGGTTGCGAAGCAGGGCTTCCGCTTTCGAATTTTGGTATTTCAACTGATTAATGTTGTTTTCATTAACTTCACGTTCTTTTGTTCCTTTGTTAAGTTCGTCTTCAAGGCGAGTGAGTTTCTTTTCAAGTGTATTACTTGTTTTGACAGCTTCTTCAAATAGATGTTTGGCATCCTTGCTTTTATTTTCAGCTTCGGTGAGTTGTTTTTTAAGGTCTTTGACGAGTTGTTTATTTTTTTCGAAGAGTTTGGTCTGGGCCTCAAGTTTTTCTGCGGGTTCTTCTTTGTTGGCTTCTAGCTCTTTTCGGAGGGAAGTAATAATTTTTTGTTGTTCGTTGAGTTCTTGTTCGAGTTTTTTGTTAATTTTTTGAGCTTCGGTGAATTGAGCATCAAAATCATTACTTTGCTGCTCTAAGGCTTCGGTCCGGCCTTGGAGGTTTACTTTGGTTTCTTCAAGTTCATTATTGAGGGTTACGTTTTCTTCAAGTAACTTTTTGTTTGCATCTAATAATTTGTCTAACTGTTGAGTGATCTCGTTTTCGAAATCACTTTGACGTTGTACTGCTTGGTTTATATATTCTTGTACATCTGCTTCGATGCCTTGGCCTTCTTCGGAAGGGGGGGGAGCCGGTTGTTCTCGGAGTTGTGCGACTTCAATTGTCGCTCCGGGGGTAGTGGCCCTTGATTTGCCTAATAGATCATCTTCAACTTGTTGCTTCCGGGCATCAGAAGGAGTGGGTAACTGACGGCCTCCGACAGATGGTTGTCGTTGGAGCTGAGTTGATATACTCCCCTGTTGCTGTACTTGTGGCTGTGCCTGTTGCTGTACTTGTGGCTGCGGTGGGAGCGGTTGTGGTTTGAAGGGAACCGATTGGCCTCGGCCCGTAAGAATTTCACAATACTTTATAGTTCTTTCTATTCGGTTTATTCGTTCCCGGGATTTTATTTCTTGCAAGTCTGTTCGAGACTCTGTAACTTCCTCCTCGTCAACTTTTGATTTTCCCTTAAATTTGCCCTTCGCTTTAGCGCGTTCTTGTTGCAGCTCATTAATCAATAGCGACGGATTGGAGAAATGCAAAGAAGTATCAGTTTTTTCTGAACGATTTCTTCTACGCGGATATTTTCGAGGTTCTGTATAAACAACATTAACCCGATCTTTTAATTCATTGTATTTTATTGTATTAATATCTTCATAAGCATAACGGGATAATAAAAGAATAGCGGTATCTATTTTTCCATTTAACTTGTTTACAGCCTCATTTTTAGAATTAGCTGCAACAGTAATTTTATATTCTTCGTTATTCCAATTGACAGTAACGCTAGCCAACCATTTATTATTGGTTTGTTTTTTGGTTTCAATCGTGCTTTCCCAAGCAAAAATATCTTTGCTGGCAATATTAGGCAAAATCGGCTGTCCTGGCTGTTGTCCTGGTGCAGACATAAAAAATACCCTACTTATATAATTATTTTTATTGGTAATTTAATTTACTTACCTATCATTATTTTATAAAAAAATTAATTAATTTTATATACATATTTAAAATCAATAATTAAATTATTAGTAATTTTTTTATATGACTCAGAATATTGTTTTTAACTAACTTAATATTATTTATATAGGTAATCAATAGGAGGAATAGGGAAAAATGGGTGGATTCCTAAGACTAAAGGTCCAACTACTCGATAAGCCAATGAATGATCTTGAGGTTGATTAATCTATAACAACCTAAAAAACCCTAATAAACCCTAAAGTCCAAATGGTTATAACTATTTAGTCGAGGCTGATTTGACATCTATATCTACAAAAAAAGAATTTTATGCCGTCCTTACAGGACTCTGTGTTTTTTGCATTTTACCCAGGCCTTCGCTTCGCTACGACCTGGGCTATGATATTCCGCGCCTTCGGCGCTGAAAACGGCCTGAAAGGCCGAAATGTTATAGCCCAGGCCTTCGCTTCGCTACGACCTGGGCTATGATATTCCGCGCCTTCGGCGCTGAAAAACGGCCTGAAAGGCCGAAATGTTATAGCCCAGGTCGTAGCGAAGCGAAGGCCTGGGTAAAATGCAAAAAACACAGAGTCCTGTAAGGACGGCATAATTTTTTTTCATAGAGGACAGTTTCAGAAAAAAAATTGTAAGCTTTTGAGGCTAAAAGCCATATTCTTTGCAAATTTATTTAGATCAAAGATGCATACCACTTTCAAGGGGAAATTTCTACTAATTCAGCACCGACTACAGAAAGATCATGAGATTATATCACCTAAGTCTCAATTGGTTAACGCCGTTTGCCGAGGGGTTTCTTTTTTTTGGCTTGGGGAGCTTTCTTTTTCAGAGGGAGCACTTTTTTCATCAGTTTTTTCGGTTTTTTGATAATGGTACGCAGCGGTTGCTTTTTCGGGAATTTTTTTACATTGCCTTTAGCTTTCGGGATCGGCTTTGGTTTGGGTTTGAGCTTTGGCTCTGCCTTTACTTTAAGTGCCTTATTATAAGCGGGTTGCTTTGATTTGATTTGAGGTTTAGGTTTTCCAAAAGTTGTAAGTGCTTTATTTGCCTTAGGTTGAATGGTTTTAGTTGCAATCACAGGCTTAATTAGTTTTTTATTAGGTTTTTGAACGGGCTTATAAGAAGGAGCAGGCATAGGGCTTGGTTTTTGAACCTCTTTTTGACCGTTTATTTCGGACAATCCAATCTCTTCTTCGTCCTCCTCTTCGAGTTCGACATCGAATTCCTCTTCCTCAAACTCCTCTTCTTTAATATCTACCTTAAGGGGGGGCTTTTTGGCAGGGGAAGGCGGGGCCCCCTTTTTCTTTTCTTCATTTTCCACCCAACGGCTTGAAAGGCTGCGCAATGAGGCTAGCTTTTGGTTGAGGTCTGCAAGGGTTGAATCTGTGGCTGTGCTGGCTTGGGGGCGGCGGCTGGCTAACATCTCTTCTTCGCTTTCAAATTTCGAAGAGAATAACACAGAAGAAGACGCGTTTGCGTAATCTGGAATAAAAAGGAAAGGGCGCACTTCAAGTGGTACTGTGGTATAAATGTCAGTGCTGATTTGGGGTTCGATTTCCAATTTGGCAGCTTGTTTTGGAGGACGGCCCCGTTTTGGTCTGGGGTTTAAAGCTTCGTTAGAATAGTATGTTTTGGCTTTAGTATGGAGCATTTTGCGAGCATTTTGGATATCTTTACCCACTTTAGCAGCAAAAAGCTCACGCTTGACCTTTTCTATCAAGCTTTTTGCCACGTCCAGGTCTTCTTCAAAGACAAAATGGAAGTGACTATTGCGCAGCCACTCGATAATGCGGATGCGGGACCGTTCCTGGTAATATTGGTGCCATTTTTCCAGTTCGGAATGGTGGTCGTAGATGAATTCTAGGAAATTTTGCCGAGCCTCTTTGGATTGGATGATATCGAGCAATTTTTCTTTTGTGTCGATATCGTAGACTTTTTCGGTGACAAAACCTTCCATGATTTTTTTTGTTTCGTAAAAAGTGAGTTTAGGGATCATGCAGTATCTATCACCATGAGTGGACAATTCTTTTTCCAAGGCCTTTAGATCATGATCCAACTTGTTAAGGTCGACATAAATAATAAATCCTTCCCAACGATCGAGGTAGAAATCCCGTTCGTCATCCGATTTTGCAAACGCTTCTATAAGGCGCTGGCTACGCAAAATGAGGGGATTTTGAGCTTCCATTTTATTTTTTGTCATCATAAGGCATCCTTCCTTCCATAGGTAAACTAGTGTAATTCTACGTGACTTTCCAGTTATCTTCAATTAAAACAAATTCCCCTTGGAAAATCTTGTTTGCTGGGCCGGTCAAGGTGATATGAAAGGGGAGGTTTTTGGAAAGGGGAAAATTGACTTCAAGAGGGGTTTTAGATGAGGGGATCATTGTTATAGGGGGGGGCAAATTATATTGCATTGCGGCTGCGATAGCGGTAGCTGCTGCGCCGGTTCCACAAGCCCCGGTTTCCCTTTCTACCCCTCTTTCATAGGTGCGAACACGTACAACACTCCCGCCGTCAAAGGATGCAAAATTGACATTGGCGCCATGGGGGGCGAAAAAGGGGTGATGCCGAATTTTAGGGGCTAAATCCATCCAGTGTTTGGAATCGAGATTGTCCACAAAAAGGACTGCGTGGGGAACGCCGGTGTTAAGAAAATGGATGACATAAGATAGATCCTCCAGGACAAGGGGCACATTCCATAGGCAATCCGTAGGCGGGGGCATGCTCACGGCAATTTTATTGTCGACAACGGTAACAGAAATAGGTCCTGATAGGGTTTCTATCGAGCATGATTCTCTGGAATCCCCTTTTTCCCTGATAAATTTCATGAGGCAGCGGATCCCATTTCCACACATCTCCGCTTCACTGCCATCTGCGTTAAAAATTCTCATTTTGTAATCGTGGTGTGCAGAATTTTCTAAAAGGATCAATCCATCTGCAGCAAGGGTGTGAAGGCATAATTGGGAAGCATGGGGATGTGGGTTTTCAGGAAATAGAGGTGTCCGGTTATCGATGACGATGAATTCGTTACCGCAACCGGAATATATAGAAAAGGGGATGATCATGAGGATGCAGGCAGAATCTCTTTAAAGGAGAAGACAATTTCGTCTAGAAGGCCGAATTGTTTAGCCTCGTCTGCGGTCATCCATGTATCACGATCGATGGATTTTTCGATCGTCTTGAAGTCTTTGCCTGTGGCTTCGACGTAGATGTTGATAATCGAATTGCGTGTTTTAAGGACCTCTTTGGCTTGGATCTCTAAGTCGGTGGCTTGCCCTTGGATGACCCCCATGACTTTAGGCTGGTGAATCATGATGCGGGATTTCGGTGTGGCAAAGCGGCGTTTGGGGGCGGCGCACAGGCTGAGGATTGATCCCATGGAAGCGGCAATCCCAGTAACCAATGTGGTTACAGGGGAAGTGATCATTTTTACTTGGTCCCAAATAGCGAAGCCCGCATCAACCGAACCCCCAGGGCTATTTATTATAAAGAGGATTGGTTTCCCGGGATTGGTGAGTTCGAGATACCAAAGTTTGCGGATGATATCGTTAGCGGATTCGTCGTCGACAGCATCGGAAAGAAAAATGAGTCGTGCTTCGAGGAGGGATCCGTCTATTTGGTCCTTAACCTTTGTATAGGATAGGGAAGGGCTTTCTTTATTAGCTTTTGCCATAGGTGTCTCCAATTGATGACGTAACTGCCCTTATTATCACTATCTTTGGTAAAACTGGAAAGGAAAAAACTTATCAATTTGGTATCTAGCTACTGGAATGGCTAATTTTGTTTGTGAAGAGCATAGGCTGTAAAATTTATGTCTACTAAAGAGTTAGTAGACATAATTTTTTTGTCTGCGGTTTTTTTAACTTGATTACACTCAGTAATTTTCAACTTTGCTAAGAAAAATGAAATTTATTTTAACCAAAACAGCGATTACTCGCTGTTCTCTTAAAAAGCTAATTCAGGGTAGAGGGGGAATTTTTTCAGCAAGTCGGCTACTCTGTTTTGGGCCTTTTGCAGGGTAGCAGGGTCTACGAGGCAATTGGCTTTGCTGGGCAGGCCGGTTTTTTCGACGACAACGGGGCGGGTATTGTCTAGCACATCCAAGATGATATCGGCGATCTCCTCCATCTCTTTTTTTCCCATTCCCAATGTTGTTGTAGCAGGGGTGCCGACGCGGATGCCGGAGGTATACCAAGGGCCGTTTTTATCAAATGGGATGGCATTTCTATTGAGGGTAAGATAAGCATCCTTGAGGGCTGTTTCGGCATGGCGGCCGGTGAGTCCGAATTTTTCTAAATCCAGGATCACCATGTGATTTTCTGTTCCGCCGGAGACCAGGCGGCATCCTTTTGAAAGAAAACGCTCGGCCATCGCTTTTGCGTTGTCGATAACACGTTGGGAATATTCACGGAAAGCGGGGGTATTGGCTTCTTTGAAAGCGATTGCCTTAGCTGCCATGACATGGGGAAGGGGGCCGCCTAAAACAAGGGGACACCCTTTGTTGATCATTTCAGCAAATTCTTGTTTGCAAACGATGATTCCCCCGCGGGGGCCGCGAAGTGTTTTATGTGTTGTTGAAGTCACGATATGGGCGTAAGGGACTGGATTGTATTCTCCGGTGAATACTTGACCCGCGACAAGCCCGGCGAAGTGGGCCATATCCACCATGAAAGTAGCTCCGATGCTATCGGCAATTTCACGCATTTTTGCGAAATTTATTCGACGGGGGTGGGCAGAATATCCTGCAAGAAGAATGGCAGGCTTTTCTATGCGGGCTTGTTCGCCGATTTTTTTGTAATCCAATAGTTCGGTGGCAGGGTCGACATCGTAATGCACCGCATGCAGCATTTTGGAGGAGATATTATGGCGGTATCCGTGGGTGAGATGCCCGCCGGAATTGAGGGACATCCCCATGACTTTTTGGTTGAGGAGCAGCTGACGGACTTGTTCATATTCTTGGGGAGATAATTCATCGAGATTTTTTTTCCCCAGCTTTTCCACTTCGGGAGTTTGAACTCTTTGGACAAGGATAGCCCAAAAAGCGACCAGGTTGGCATCGGCGCCTGAGTGGGGTTGAACATAGGCGTGGTCGGCGCCTAGGAGTTTTTTTAATTCATTTTGGGCTAATTCTTCGACTGCATCGACATTCTCGCAGCCGGCGTAGAAACGGTGGCGGGGGAATCCTTCGGCATATTTATCTGTGAGCCAATTACCCATGGCCAATTGGACGGCGTAGGAAGAATAATTTTCAGAGGCGATGAGTTTCAGATGGGTGCGTTGATCTTTTAGCTCTTGAAGGATGCTATGGGTGATTTCGGGGGAGGTTTTTTCTATCTGATCCAAGGCCGCAAGATAGGCTATTGCCGCAGGATGGTACTGTTCTAGTTTAGTTTTCTTGAGATAATCGGTAAGACGGGACATTGAACTTTCCTTTTTGAAGCTTAGAAAGAAATTAAAGAGTAAAGGGAAAAAAAAATAAAGAGGAAAAAACAAAAAAATTCAAGGGGCTAAATTTTAGATCGCAGATGGCTCATTAATGGTCGTTGAACTTCGGGGTATATTGGATAGAGGCTCCCTGGGTTAGTGGATGGTTATCGCCAATTTCATATTCGGAATCGTTGATGAGGACTTTAAATTCGCAGGCAGAAAAGGGAGTGTTTGTCTCCCAGACCCATTCATCTGGTTTGCTATTGCGAAGCATGACCCCCTTGTCCCAGCTGAGGCTGGCGCCTTTGCCGCGAATAAACAGGATATTTCCAAAACCCACATCAAATTTCACAGTGACTCTTGTTGTCGCTGTCCGCTTTTCAACGGCAGTTGGGTGGGAAGGGTTGGCTGGGGTAAGGTTTGGGGAATGAGTTGCGGCTTGACCTCTCTGGGGTTCTTGATACTGCTCATCTTTCGGTTTTTTTGTTAGCATAATCTTCTCCCCCCCTCTCTACTAATTTATTCCCTAAGCATAAACAGTTATAAGGATAAGTCAATAAAAATTTATAATGGACTGGCGGCAAGCACCTTGAATTTGGAGTGCGACAGCACGCCGCACTCCGATACAAAAGGATCTTAAGCGGCAACGTCGATTGTTTTTTTTGCGTTAGTATGTTCTGTACCGCCGTTAAGGATTTTACCTGCTTCCATTACAAGTTGTGCTCCGGGGTCATAGAGCCGCATATTTTGCAATTGAATTTGCTGCTGAGGGGTAAGGTTGAGGTAAGATCGTTGGTTATCCGGGATATCGTAGTAGCTGCTATTGATTAAGCCTATCATATTAGTATCGTCATAGCCCGTTTTGATTCCGGAGACATGGTCGATGGCTTCACCAAATGGGGAGCTGGGAGCCGCATGAACAGAGTCTTGATATCCGGTTTGCACAAGCCCGTTGAATGAACTCGGGGAGATGACTTGGTTTCCATTCACATCATATAAAGGTCCGGAATGTCCAATTCCAAAATTGGCGCTGGCTACAATATCATCTGCTTGGGCGCCTGTCATGTTGGAAAAATTAGCGAGGAGTTGATCTTTTATTGCATCCCTGACGTTTTGCTCATTATTCCACTGCTTATTCAACACATCTTGCAATAAGTCGTGAACTTTTTGTTCCGCCTTGGCTGATAGCCTGATGGCAGCATCAGATGCGGCGAAATCTCGTTGCATAGCGCTCATAATCGAATCTTGCGTCGATTGGACGTTAATGTCGCTCTGATTGAAGGGGGCAGGTGAGAAGAGAGTTCCGTTTTGCTCGGCGGCCAGTAAAGCCGAACTTTGATCTACATCCAAAGCCAAGTTATGAGCTAGGGTAGGATCTCCGCTAAATTCTTGTTGGAAGGATTCTTCTAATTTTTGTTGCAAATCTGCCCGCGTTAGATAGGGAGCTGTCGACATCACACTATTGATGGTTTTTTCGATTCTGGAGGCTAGATCGTTTTCAGAAGGACCTCCTGGCAGGACGTTTTTTACAGCTACTTCCTGAGCCAATTGTTTGACGGCGTCCGGTTCTTGCAACAAGGTATTTTGATCACGAACGATCTTCGCTTGTAATTCCACTTGTTGGCCATAACCCTGCATCCCTAAAGCTCCTCCGGCTTGCTGAAGAGAGGTGTCCAAGAGAACGGAACTCATCAAGGCGGCGAAGGTTTTGGCTGCTTTGGGGTCGTTCGGATAAATATTTTCTTCGGCAAAAGTCTGGATATCACCGCTTTTTACCAAGCCCATGACATATTCAGAGAATCCGACAGCTTCGGCGGCACTGACGGAATTTGAATTCAAATTAAGAGAGGTTGTTGTGCCAGGAAGAGATAAATAGGTTTCCGCTGGCCCGATTCCGTGAACATTGGCGGCTGTGATGACGCGGTAGATATAAGCATTAAGGGCGGCTCTAGCTGCATCGATATTTGGCAGGGGGGGGATATTTAATGATTTTCTCTTTAATTTATCCAAAATAGTATTCGATATAACTGTTTCTGCTGTTTGGATTTGAGTTGTCTGGGTGACAAAAGTGGCTGGGTCAGTTGTGGTGGTGAGAGTAGCGGTTCCCTGTCCTACTTGTGCAGTTACTGTTGTGGTCGTTGCCCCTGAGGGATCAGATTTGTTTTGTACTGTTGGGGCAGCATTTTCCTGAGATCCGGGTTGGCCGGAAATTTGGACTGAAGAGGTGGTATTTGGTCCTATCATTCCTACCTTCAGTCCGATTGTTAAAGTATATTTAGTTTGATCTTGTTCAGCGACTTCCCGTTCTTTTCGGTCTTTTTCCCCCCAAAAAATACTCATCGCGTACATCTGGGAGCTCGTCATGTGGTCTACGTCCATATCCAATACGGGTTTGCTGGCATCCACGTGAGCAGCGCCCTTGCCTCCTCCTGATGAGGTTGAGTCTGCAGAGGAGGCCCCATGGCCTTTGTGATGTTTAGCACTTTCTTTGCCGGATACGCCGCTTATGGAGCTAGGATCTGGAGCAGGAGTTCCGGTAGAGGTAATTGGTCCGCTCATTGTCTAACTCCTTTGTTTATTTTTAACTTTATTAAAATAACAAAGCACTAGTAATTATGGAAAAAATAGCATTGACATTACTAGTCTTATTTTCATTATATCAATAATTATTTTAAATTTTAAGCCTAAAAACCGGCTTTTTTGATGAATTTTCAACGTTCTTCGGTATATATTGAAGGAAAAAATAGACAAACAAGATTTTTACCTTGAGAATTATCAACAAGATCGGTAACCTGATTTACATGAAATATCGTTTTTATTCAATCTTTTTTACCTTCAAAAGCTAGGAAAAAATCATGCAGAAAGCTTTGAAAACAATTCTTGAAATCCAAGAACTTGACATGCAAATGATTCAGTTAATGCGTTTAAAAAATGAACGCCTTAAAGATCTGGAGAACATTCAAGAAGTCAAGGCAGATCTTAAAAACAAGACGCAACTCAAAGAAGAAGAAATCGTTGAAATCAAGAAAAATTGCCGCCTAATGGAAGGGGAAGTCGCTGAAGTTGTAGCCAAACTTAAAAAGTTGGAAGCCCAGCAAAGTTCCATCAAGAAAGTCGAAGAATTCAATGCTTTGAGCCAAGAGATGTCGCAGGCGGATCGCGAACGGACTGCCAAAGAACAGCGTCTAAGCGATCTTTCAGACAAATTGGCTACCGAAGAAGATGCGTTAAAGCAATTAGCGAACAAAACCTTGAAACAACGACAGAAAGCAGTAAAGTACTCGAATCTGAAATTCAGAAAGCATCCACCGGATCAATGACGAAGGGCGCGTTCTTAAAACCCAGCGCGATAAGCTTGTGGCCCTTGCTGATCCCGAAGTCTTTCGCATTTACGAGCGTCTTCTTGCGCAATAAAAAAGACCGCGTCGTTGTGCCCATTGAAAACCGCTGCTGCAGCGGCTGCCACATCATGCTGACAGCTCAAGATGAAAACCTCGTGCGCAAAGGCGAACGTCTAGTCTTTTGCGAACATTGCTCCCGCATCCACTATTGGCAGGAAAGCGAAGCTTTAGAAGGAACGCCGCGTGGCGCCCAAAACAACGTCGCCGGCGACCGCAGCGTCCAAAGTGTAAAAAGTCTTATTATTCTTATTCCGGGAAGATGAGCAATCGCTGTTGTCCTCTTTAGAGGATGAGAGAGGAAAGTCTGGACTTCGCAGGAGAGGATACCAGCGAAAGGCTGGGGGCCGCAAGGCTACGGAAAGTGTCACAGAAAATATACCGCTATCGGCGCTTTTGGGATAGACAGGGTGAAATGCCATGCTTTAGGAGCATGGCCTTACCTGGGGAAACCTACGAAGTGATAAACCCTATCCGAAGCAAGACCGAGGAGGAGCTATACAGTTCTCCGTTGTGCTCCCTAGAGATCGCTTGAGGATTTTGGCGACAAGATCCCTAGATGAATGATTGCTCCCTGTGAAATGTTTTCACAGGCGACAGAATCCGGCTTATCATCTTCCCGGATCTTTTTTTATTAAGATCAACTTTTTCCCAAGATTACTACATTCACTGTGAATCATTTTTTTACGACAGATTTTGAGCAATTTTGTCGCAAAAAATGTCACAAAAATGTCGCAAAAGCGATTACCTTTCTTTTACAAAAATTAATATAACTTTAATTTAATCAATAAACTCACTTGTTAATATTTAATTAAGAAATTTAGTTTTTATAATACTATGCATAAATTTTTTGTTCTATTTTTAATACTCCTGTTTTCATCATCCGAAGCGAAAGATCTAGGAAAACAGGGGGAAGAAGAAGCCAAAGCCGTTCAAATTGTCAGCCAATTGATGGAGCGGAGCCAAAGCCCGGAAATGGATGTAGTTTGGCCCGGATTGGACTTACCTAATTTCCCTTTATTGGTCACATTTAATAATGGGCATGTTTATGCCTTTAACTTGAAAAGTGAATTGGGGATTTGGACAAAAAAAGAACAGAATGGTCAAACAGTATTGTCTAGCGATCAAGATCATTGGGGGCTTTCACAAAGTGTGATGTTGCCTCATGTTGCTATTGAGGGGCAAGATGCTTTTGCCTTTAATCTGGAAAATCATTATCCCGAACCTGAAAAAATCTTTGAGATATTGGTCCATGAACGGTTCCATCGCCATCAATTTTCCCATTTTCAAAACGAAGGATCTCAAGATCAATATGGGGATCAGTTAAATGGGGATAATTTGACCTTCATGCAGATCGAAGAAGTTTTGCTAGTGAGGTTTTTGGGAGAGAAAAGAAAGGAAATCAGAGCTGAGATATTGAAGGATTTTGCGGCTATCCACATTTTCCGCCGCCAATTGATTTCACCTTCTTCGCGAAGAGTTGAGGACCATCAGCAGACCATGGAAGGGTTGGCAGAGTATGTGAGCTTTAAAATGTTTGATGTTTTTCCCATTTTTAAGGGGTATAGCGGCCGACACAGAATCGCCCAGTTAGTTTCCGCCTATGCAAGAAATTTAAATGTTTCTGAGCGCGCGCTCAAATGGCGTTATTATGGTGTAGGGGCTGCTATGGGGTATGCTTTGGATTTTATGAAAGTCAAAGATTGGAAAAAAGAGATAGAGAAAGGAAAAACGTTATCCGAGCTTCTTGAAAGGGGGGTAAAACTGTCTGGAGAGGAGATAATGGAGCGGGTGCAGAGAATCCTTGTCATGTCAAACTTTTTCTCCTTAAGAGGTAAAATCCAGCAAACCCTCGATAAGTATCAACAGGATTTAAAAACACATCAAAAAAATTATCGTGATCTCAAGGGGATCCCTCTACAAGTTGGGCACCCTCAAGGCAGCCCTGTGAGTGGAGGCGGGGAGACAGCCCAGACGCTGACTTTAGCCGATGGATCTACGATTTCTCTGGAAGATTCTTCTATCATGAGTGCCAAAGATGAAACGTGGCAATTGGAGCTACAAGATGTCCCCTTTGTTTTTCAGAATAATCGGGGCGAGAGGGAATTTAAAGTTGAAGAGGAATTGATTGTGTATTTAGATCGTCAGCCACGGAAGTTAAGTGAAATAGTTAAAAATAAAGGGCGTCATCCTTTTCAAACAATTGAATTTCAAGGGAAATCTTCCCGCTTTTTCGCACGGAATCTACCTGGATATTTGGTGGTTCAATCCGATGGAAAAGTCTTGATTCAATTCAATTAGTTTTATTCTCAGACTCCAGTGATAACCGGCACTTCTTTTTTTTCTCATAAAAATATATAGTAGATCATCAATCAAATGGAGGGGCAATGGAAGAGGATCGGTCTGAGAATCGCTTATCTGTGAGAGAGTATTTGGAGCTTATCTGGTTAAGCATCGTGGTCAAAAAACGGAACCTTTTTGAATATCTCAAAGTGATCTGTCGCTATTATGGGAACTCGGCCTTTCGCAAAGTCGATATGGCTTTGCTTGCTAGGTATTTGTTCAAGAGCCCTTATGTGATCAGCAAGGAGTTTTTGTTGAAAAAGGGGGAAGAAAATATCTATGCCTACGGAGAAACTCCCTTGACAACCTTGGAGGTCATTGTTAGGGAATGCGGCATTTTGTCCAAAGACATGGTATTTGAATTGGGGAGTGGAAGGGGAAGAGGCTGTTTTTGGCTTAACACTGTCATTGGATGTGGTGTAGTTGGAATAGAGTATATTCCTAATTTTGTTAATATCGCCCAGCATCTTGTCGATCGATACAAGTTAAAACGTGTGGAATTTCGCTTAGAAGATATTTTAGAAGCCGATTATCAAGGGGCGACGGTGCTTTATCTCTATGGCACCTGTTATGAATCTGCATTTATCAAAAAACTGCTTAAACGTTTTGCAGAGCTGCCGCAGGGAACAAAAGTGATTACGGTGAGCTATCCTTTAACAGACTTTGCGAGTAAACAAGAATATGAAGTCATGAAGCGGTTTCCTGCCCAATTTACCTGGGGCGAAGCAGATGTTTACCTGCAGGTGAAGTTATAGGGAAAAAATGAGCATAAAAATCTTTTTTGGAGTGCGGCGGCTTGACGATGCCTTTGCTTTAGGGCATCGCCAAGGCGATGCTTGTCAAAGCGGCGTCAAGCCGCCGCACTCCAAAAAAGATTTTTATGCTCATTTTTTCGAAGTTAGCCTGATGCGTATGCCTGCCTATCCTGTTCCTTTTTTTCTTTTGTGCCTGTAGTTAAAATTATCAAACTTTCCAGGTCGTTAAGATCTCATGGCCGGTGTCTGTGATGAGCAGAGTGTGTTCCCATTGGGCGCTCGGTTTTCCATCTTTTGTCCGTGCGGTCCATTTGTCATGAGGATCGATGACGGCTTCACGAACTCCAACATTGATCATCGGCTCGATCGTAAATGTCATCCCAGGGACAAGAAGGATGTTTAATGAATTTTTATAATGGGGTATCTGCGGCCCTTCGTGGTAGTGGACCCCGACCCCATGGCCGACAAATTGGTTAACGACAGAGCAATTTTTTGAGTTGGCGTAGTTTTCAATGACCTCGCCGATAGCTGAGATAGGGATGCCGGGCTTGAGGATGGCAATGGAGCGCATCAAGCACTCATACGCCGCATCGACCACCCCTTGTTTCTCTGGAGAAACATCCCCAATGGTGACCATTTTGCTGCAATCGCCATAAAATCCATTGAGAATGCAAGCATAATCGATATTGACGATATCCCCTTCTTTAAGAGGAATATCGTTGGGGATCCCGTGGCAGATCACTTCATTGAGTGAAGTGCAGATATGTTTTGGGAATGGAGGGGATCCGTAATTTAAAGAAGCGGCTACAGCCCCCGCTTCACGGGTCAATCGATGAGCTAGATCATCGATCTGTTGGGTTGTGACCCCTGCTTTTGCCTTTTGGCATAAAGCTTCTAAAATATTGGATGCCAGGACGCAGGCTTCTTTAATGCCGGCGATTTGTTCTTCGGTCTTTAAAAGAATTTGGTATTTTTTGAGGTATTGATCCCGCAAAATGTCACTTCCGTGATTTTTAACTTCTTTTTTTCCACTTTCTTGGGGGAAATGGCATTTCTTCCATTTTTTTCCGCTTCCACACCAGCAAGGGTCATTGCGTCCAATCATTTTTCTTTATCCACCAATAATTTACATGTAATAATAATACCTAAAGCGTAGACTTTTTTCAATAGATGTCTTTTAAGAGTTTTGTTTCTGTATGGATAAAAAAAGAGTATTTTTTGGTTTTGAAGTGAGTTCTCCGTGGCCTCATGATTTCCCTCAGGGGAAGTTGTTAGATGAGAACCATCGTCATATGACATGGGCTTTTTTAGGGGAGGTGGATTGCGATCCCCTTTTTAATAGTTTGCAATCCTTCCCGCTGCCACCCTTTAAAGTAGGGCTTGCAGGGATCTTTGACAAATTGCTTTTGCTGCCTCCCCGCCATCCCCATGTAGCGGCCTGGAGGATCCAATGGCTGGATGATCCCCTTCCGCTCGAGGCTTATCAAAAGGCTTTCATTGCCTGGTTGCAGAACGAAGGATTTAATCCTCGTGAACGGGAAGAATTTTTACCTCATGTCACAATATGCCGATCGCCGTTTAACATTGTGGAATGGAAAAAAAGCTTTGTTCCCTTACCGGTCATTTTAAAGCATCTTCATCTTTACGAGAGTAAAGGGGGATCACATTACACTCCCCTATGGAGCCATGAGCTTCGCCTCCCTTTTCAAGAAATTGAACACACCGCCGATGTGGCTTACATTGTTAGAGGAGAGGATATAGAGCAGCTCAAGACACACGCGTTTATCGCGCTGGCCTTTAAGGATCCCGCTTTTTTCGTATATGCAAAAAGGGGGGGGAAGGTGGAGCGGGTGGAAGATATTGTGATTGCTTTGAATGAAGCTATCGCTCACATCGATCAAAAGACAGGGTGTGGTTTCAAGGCGGTTAGCTTCCATGGAAACATCGTGCAAGAGGAAGATGAAACTTTATGTTGGGAGATGATTGTCGATGTTTGATTTAGAGAAAAAAGGGGAGGCTATATATATCCTCCCTCAAACAGGAAAGATGCTTGTTCCAGGGGTCGTCATTGCAACAGAAGAGCTTTTGCAAGATTTGGAACTCGGAAAACCGTTGGAGCAAGTACGCAATGTGGCTTGTCTGCATGGCATTGTAGGGTACAGCATCGCTATGCCGGATATTCATTGGGGATACGGATTCCCTATTGGGGGAGTCGCCGCAATGGATGCCCAGGATGGGGTGATAAGCCCAGGGGGGGTCGGCTATGATATCAATTGTGGAGTCCGCCTGGCTATGGTGCCTGAGAAATTTAAAAGTCTTAGTGATAAGGAAAAAACAGACCTGCTGCATTCCATTTTTCACTTAGTTCCTTCGGGTGTTGGGCATGGGCATCGAAATAGAGAAAAATTGACCAATGCCGATTATCGGAATTTGGCTCAGATAGGGGCTCGATGGTCGATCCAAAAAGGGTATGGTTTTGATATTGACCTTGAGCATATGGAGAGCTATGGGGTGATTGCCGGCGGGGATATTTCCGCGGTATCCCAAACAGCCCAAGACCGGGGAAGAGATCAACTGGGATCTATTGGATCTGGCAACCACTTTGTGGAAATTGGGGAAGTTCAGCACATATTTTTACCCGAAATTGCCGCCGCTTGGGGTGTTGAGCTAGGGCAAGTTTATATATTGATCCATAGCGGCTCTAGGGGATTCGGTCATCAAGTCTGCCAAGATACATTGAATGAGTTTATCAGGCTGGGCTACCACCAAGGATTACCCGATAAGCAGCTAGTTGCCGCACCCATTCAAAGTGAAGCAGGCAAGACCTATTTTTGTGCCATGGCTGCAGCGGCAAACTTTGCTTTTAATAATCGACAACAGATTCTCCACTATGTCCGTCAAGCGTTCCAGAAAACTTTGAATATTGACCCCGATCAGATCCGATTAATATACGATGTCTGTCACAACATCGCCAAATTTGAAGAACATGAAATCAATGGAAAGACTCAAACATTATGTGTGCACCGGAAAGGGGCAACTCGCGCCTTTGGTCCTGGGCATAAAGAATTATCTCCTCTATTCAGGACCACAGGGCAGCCAGTTTTAGTTCCTGGCGACATGGGGCGGGCCAGCCATTTGATGGTGGGCTGTGGGAATCCCTTAACATGGTGCAGCTCTTGCCATGGCGCTGGAAGAGCTAGAAGCCGTATACAATCGATGAAGCATTGGCATGGGAAGGATTTGATCAAATATATGGCAGGACAGGGGGTCCAAGTGATGGCCATGTCTCCAAAGACCATAGCGGAAGAGATGCCCGATGCTTACAAAGATGTCGATAGCGTCGTCGCTGCGGTTCAGGAAGCTGGTCTTGCTCGCATGGTAGCCCGTTTGCGTCCTCACCTTGTGATCAAAGGATAAAATTCACCACAGAGCCACAGAGATTCAAAAAAAATAACAAGATAAGCAAGATCGCCTTTGGGGGCATGATAGGCAGGATAAATAAGAAAAAAACTATTTTAACGGAAGCTTCCAGATTCCCGAGAATTATTTTATTATAAATTATCCTACCTATCATGCCGCCAAAGGCGATCTTGCTTATCTTGTTATTTTTTTGTTAATCCCTGTTCTTCTGTGATATGCTATCTCTTATTGAGTCATTTTGCGGAATTTGGGCAGCAAGACTCTGATTTCAAGAAATTCCCCTTCCACGGAATTAACAGAAAGTTCACCCCGGTGCTCTTGAATAACAATATCATGAGTCAGAGATAATCCAATGCCCGTGGCTTCTCCGGAAGGTTTTGTGCTTGCGAAAGGTTCAAAAAATATTTCAAGGCGCTGCCTAGAGACTCCCAAACCATTATCTCGAATTAAAATTTCGATCATTTCAGGGTGGTCGATGGTTTGGATCATTAACTCAGGTTCATATGAAGGGCCTTCAAGTTGCTTTTTTTCATACATTGAGTAGAAGGTATTGTCGAAAAGGTTCATGAAGGCATGGGTTAAATCCTCGACAATGCATGGGACCATGGAGGCTGCTTTATGAAATCTTTTTTCGATAGCAACTCTAAAGGAAGGATGGCGAGAAATCCAATCGAGAGAAATCTGGCTAAGGCATTTTTGAATTAAGATCACAAGATTGACCATTTTGACTTCAATTCTTGCACCTTCATTTCGATCGGCTTGTGTTTGAATAATTTCTACAATCCGATTGGCTCGGTTGTTTTGCTGCAAAATTTGATATAAGCAGTTTTGCAAGGTTTCAAAATTATTGGTAATGGCTTCCGATGTTTCGGGGGGGATCTTCTCTTTTTCCATTTTAATGAGATGCTGAATGACGGCTAAACAATCCAAACTAGCGTTTGAATTGATATTGATCTCTTCTAATGGAACATGGATCTCCCTACCAAGGCCTGCCGCTAGCATTCCTAAAGAAGTCAATTTTTCTTTCACAAAAATTTCACTGCTGATGTCTTTTAATTCTTGAGAATGTATTTTGATTTGCTCTTGCAAGTTGGCGGTATAATTTTGCAGTAGGGTCCACGTTTCCTCTCTTTCATTAATAATGGCTGCAAAAATGAGGCAGGTGGCGACGAGGATTTCCAAAAAGCTGACTAAGATAATCAAAGGGTCATAAGCGATATTGGCGACAAAAGCTCCATACCCGAGGGATGTGGGAATAATCACTGCGATTGAAACTAGAAAAATGCTCAATGTTGCCCCATGCATCCGAAAACGGTAAGTGGTCCACAAGCATAAAGGCAGGAGGAGGTGGCCAAGTAGATAATGCCAAAAGATGGTTAAAAAAGTTAATACCCCAAAGCAGACAAGCATGATAAATGCTTCGAAATAGTGACTTTTAAGCGGCACTGTCGGTTTCGAGATACCCCAAACGAGCAAAAGGGGGGTAACGATGAAGACCCCTAAGGAATCCCCTAACCAGAATGTAAACCAAGTTTCAACCATCATAAGGGGAGAAAGACCTTGATAAAAATAGAGGGCAATAACTCCAATCGTGCTTGCAATCATGCAAGCTAAAGCACCTGCAGGGATCAAAAAAATGAAAACATCTTTCACAGTTTTTAAAAACTCGGATGAGGAGAGGCGCTTAATAATAGCGCCTCCAAAATAGGCTTGCAGGGTGGAGCCTAACGCGATGACCATGGCGGTAGCAAGCGAACTCCAAAATACAGGAAAATGAGAATATAACTGAGAAAAGTTATAGCAGAAATTTCCTAAAAAGATCCCCGGCAATGTTTTAGCGCCAAATACCAAAAAGGCTGCCAAGGAAAGGCCCGTGGCAGGCCATAGCACTGAAATGGCTAAAGCCAGGCTTTGCAAGCCAATGGCATGGCCGGCTTCGGCTAGGGCAAAAATGCTTAATGCTAAAAAAAGGTTGACAGTCCACCTATAAGAAGTAATTTGCATTTTACCTTCTAGGAGGACCGGGTTTAACATCACATTCCCTATTTTATCTGCATATCAAATATTACTTTGCCAATATTTTTTTAGAAATCTCTTCACACTTGTCCAAAACAAATACACATTTACCTTCCAATTCATTAAAAGCTCTATCAAAATCTTTAGGTTTTGTCAATATACCCGGCAGTTTAGGGATTTGTTTCAGCAGCCAGTTTCTTGCAAGGATGATTTCAAATTTTATTTTGTTTTTTTGTGCAAATTTTTTATTTCCTTCCTCGGCAGCTTTGTTAATGATTCCAATGGTATAGTTTCTAATAATTTCCATGCCAATATACCGGCGTCTCATACTTTGGTAAATGGCGACGACTTCGCTTCTCATCGATTTGCCGTCATCCAATTCAACGTCTTCAGGCATCTCATCCTTCAACTTTTTGAGATTTTGGCGTTGTTCAGAAATATCTATTCCAATTGCATTTGCTTTTTTTGCCCAGGCTTCGATGGCAAAATCAACTAACCTTATTTTATAGGAGGAATAAAACAATTCTTCACCCTCTTTTTCTAATTCCCCTATAAATGGAGAATTTTCGGAATTTGCAAATAAAACCAGATCTTTTTTTGGTTTTGATCTGGGCGAAGGAGGAGAATTATCATCAGAAGGGGGAGGAGGTCCTTCTATAGGGGGAGGAGGAGGAGAAAAAAGGGATGAGGCATTTAATCGATCAACTAAGGAAATGGAAGGATCCAAGACAAATGTTGAGAAGAAATTTTGAGGATTTTGTGAAATGACCGAAGAAAAATTTTTACGCGTTTTGGCAAGTGTTTTGGAAAGAAGCTCGTGATTCAATTGTATCGGCTTTATAAAGTGTTCTGTAAAAGTTGGTGAGGAGTAACCGTCTATATAGCTAAATTGAAAATAATTAGCTAGAGGTTGCACAAGCTCGACATATTTGAAAAAAGGATCTGCTTGAAAAGGGATATCTGATGAAAACGGGTAGCCCCATAGCGTGGGCCTTTGACCAAGTTCTTGCATAACCGTCTCCTAAGACTAGAGATTTAACCTGGATTTTGAACTCATTGTATATTAATTGGGCCTGTTACAAAAAACCCGAATTCAGCCATATAGCACCTAGAAATTATCTACAAGAAAAATTGTATGGTTGCTAAAATCTTTATCCGAAGATGCTATTCAATAAGCACGTCATAAGGGCTTATGGGTAGCCTTAATCGGTAAATAACGAGGATAAAATGAGCATTAAATCGATAGAGCTGGTGTGGATCTCTGTGTCAGACCTAAGAAAGGCAATCAAATTTTATACAGAAACTTTGGGCTTTAAATTGCTTTCCTACGAGGAGAAATTTGGATGGGCCGAATTGCAAGGGAAAGAAGGGGGATGCCTCTTAGGAATCGCACAAAGCTCAGAGGAGCTGTCTGGCGGCAGTAATGCTGTAACAACAATGACAGTTGAAAATCTTTTAGCTAGCAAAAAAGAATTAGTCAAAAAAGGGGTCAAGACCCTTGGAGAGATCATGGAAGTCCCTGGTCAAGTAAAACTGCAGCTCTGTGAAGATTCCGATGGGAACAAATTTCAACTCGTAGAGAAAATCGAAGCTTAAGCTCCAGGGCCAATTTGGAGTGCGGTCTAGACACCGCACTCCAAATTGGTTCTGTTTTTCGTTTACCAGCTGGACTTGGTGACCCCGGGGATGAGTCCCATCAAAGCCATCTCTCGAAAGCAAAGGCGGGACAATTTAAATTTTCTTAAAAAACCGCGGGCTCTACCGGTCAATTGGCAACGGTTGCGCAAACGAGTGGGGGATGAATCCCTTGGCATTTTGTTAAGGGCAATACGTGCGGCGTGACGCTCCTCTTCATTGGCATTAATATCGCTCGCTTTCTTGCGAAGCTCTTGCCTCTTATTCCACATCAATTTTACGGTTTTTTCCCGTCGCTTTTGTTTTTCGATGGATGATCTTTTGGCCATAATTTTCCTTATGTTATCTATTTTTTGCGAGCTGGTCCTTTTTGGCGCTGTTTGCGGTTTGGGTCTTTTCTATTGATGACATAAAGACGGCCGCGGCGGCGTACTAAAATGTCCCCCTTGGATGGATCAGCTTTAATGGATGCCTTTGTTTTCATATAAAATCCTGTAATTTTCGAAACAATTATGGGTTGGTTATACAAGAATTTCCATTTTTATTTCAATTGTTTTCTGCAAACAAAATGGGGAATTGAAAAAAGGGGGATTGCCTAGATTTTCACCTTGCCTTTTTTCGTTTTCTTGTATATGCTGCTTTTAACAAAGTCATATAACGAAAGGAAGTGAGTGTGAAACGTACTTACCAACCAAGCAAACGGTGCCGCAAAGCTGTCCATGGATTCCGCAAGAGAATGAAGACTGCGAATGGCCGTAAAATCATTAATAGCCGACGTCGTCAAGGGCGTAAGCAGTTGACAAGAGCATGAAGTTTGGGTTTCCCAAGTCGATGCGGCTTCGGCAACGAAGGCAATATCAACGCATGCGGTCTCCTCAAAGACTGCATGTGGGGACATGGGTGATTATCGATGTGGTTTCCAATGACACTTCTGGGACAAGGCTTGGGATTACGGTGACCCGCCGATATGGTAAGGCGCATGACCGCAATCGTTTCAAAAGGATTGTTCGAGAAGCATTTCGACTGGTTCGTTTCAAGATTCAGCCGGGCTTTGATCTTAATATAAAGCCCCGCTCTTTGGCTTATCACGCCTCTTCTATCAATATTCAAGCCGATTTGTTGCAATTTCTTTCCCTTAACGTTAAGCAGAACGGTAATCACCAAACAAGATAAGCACAGGATCGCCTTCGGCGGCAGGATATGCAAGATAATTAAGAAAATAAATAATTTTCCTAAATGTCTGACATTATTGCTG
The DNA here is from genome assembly GCA_963742415.1 of uncultured Parachlamydiaceae bacterium. Lineage (GTDB taxonomy): Bacteria > Chlamydiota > Chlamydiia > Chlamydiales > Parachlamydiaceae > CAVULX01. The sequence continues at coordinate 1,196,343 of CAVULX010000004.1, read as the reverse complement.
GAATCCATTATTCTTAATTATCTTGCATATCCTGCCGCCGAAGGCGATCCTGCTTATCCTGCCCCTATTAGGATTATTGTTCGAGCCAGTCTAGGATTAAGTTGAGGGCTTCTTTCTTGTTCCGCAGGCCATGGTTTCCCCCTTCGATTTCCCAGTAGATGGCTTGATTTCCCTGGGTCTGTAGCCGCCTTACCATATTATAACCCTCTTGCAAGTTAATTCGATTATCGGCTGTGCCTTGAATGATGAGAATAGGGAGATCTTTTCTTATTTTCTCTACAGCCAAAAGGGGATTGCGTTTATTGATCCATGCTTCCTCGTTGCTTCCTTTGATTAATCCAAATTCTTCCCCAAACATCTCTTCCATATCTGGACGGGCGTTAATATGCTGCTCCATATCCAGAAGGCCGCAGAGGGAGACGATTTTTGAGAAGCGGGTTTGGAGTTCTGGAAAACGCGCTAGTGCTAAAAACATTTGCATTCCTCCACGACTAGCGCCTAATAAAAACATATTGTTAGTTTGAATAGAGATGCCCAATTCTTTTTCGAGATGAGGAATGAAATTGATTAAGTTTTTTACATCGTTCAGATCTTCTCCGCCAAATTCATCCGTCCCTTCGCCAGCCCCCCCTCGATACATCGTTGCGATGATGGTATAATCTTTGGCGCACATGAGAGGCATGCCCGGGTTTACAATTCCAAAAATTTTATTTCCTCCGCGCAAAAAAAGGAGCGTCTGTTGAGCCTCCTTGACAAAGCTGATGAGTCCTTTAATTTTTAGGCCGTCGCTGGGGTAGCGAAAGACAAAGAATTTTCGATTTAAAGCTCTGATAGATTTTTTTTGATCCTTATGGACAAGAGGGCTATTTAATACATTTTCTGTGATATCAACGAAGTTTTGGTTTTCGGGCATTTCATAAAACTTAAGATATTCAAGGCATCTTTTTTTTATTTCGGTAGATTCTTGCGCTAAGCGATCTTGTTCGGAGCTTGCGGATTCTTTTGCATTAAGACGAAATAAATTAAAAAATGATGAAATGAAAGTTAAAAGAACTAAAATCCGACGCATAATAACCTATTTAATAATCAAATGGAATTTCGAAAGAAGTCTAAAGAAGGATGATGAGTTCATTGTAAGCTTTTGCAAAATGTGCAGGGGGAATTTCAGCACAATATCGACCCGTTTTGAGAGTGACGGTATTGCCTTCTTGGAGGGATTCGATAATCAAATCGCGCGCGTCGTCTGGCAGCAACAACCGCTGCCCTCCTTGGAAAATATCGGCCAGGGCGAGAGTTTCTTCCCCACAAATGGAAATGGCAACTTTAGCTTTTGCACAGGTGTCTGAAATAGGGGGTACTTCAAAGGAGCTCACATTAATGTACATGCGAAGTCCTGAAAGGCCTTGATCGATTTCGAGTTCAAGACCGCGATTGCAACTCTCAGAAGCAAAATACATCCGACCTGAATTAAAGCAGGGATCGCATGTGATCGTTTTGGCTAAATACCATTGAGGTGAAGAGGTACAGCTAGATAAATAAAAGAAAAGGACAATAAAAGTCCTTTTCTTGATCGCATTTCGAAACAGCATGCTTAGTTATGAGCATGTGAGTGGCCGTGACCATGGTGATTGCTATTTTGTACTGCAACAGCAATGATGGCTACCAATGCAACAGCACCGAGAGCAATGGCAGGTGCCAAGCTGGGGACTCTTCGGCTTTCTTCGTATCCATATCCGCCACCGTCAGTTACAAATTCTTGAGCCGTCAGGCTGTGGGCTGATGTTCCGATCATCGCTAGCAAGGTAGCTAGAGCAATCATTTTCTTGAACATTTTCATTTATGTACTCCTTACTTCGTATTGTTTACATATTTTTGTTTGTTTTTGCATTCATCACTTGTATGACATACAATAGACATTAAATGCAATTTTTTTTTGCATGGAAGATATGCTAATTTTTAATGGGTGATTTTACTCATTAATTTGCAAGATCTTCTGATTCTTTAAAACGGATCTATTCGGTTAATTCCTCCTGTACTTTGTCGAGTATTTGGCGTTGCCACGCTTCGTTCATATCTGCATAGTCCCGTTTTAGCATGGTTTTAAACGGGGTCCAGTATTGGGCTTGGAAGTTATCACTTTGAAAAGCAGCTTTGGCTATGGTTTGTGTGGTGCTTTCTTGAGGCTGCTGTTTGAATTTCTGATAATACACTGCCCATCCATTCTTCAAATCGTTGATCTCTTTTTGAATAGCATTCCTTCGGCTTTCCTCTTTGACCATTTCAAAGAGATCTTTGTTGATCCGGAGAGAGCGCATGGAATTGAAGAAATCTTTGTAAAATTTAGGAAATTCCTCTTTAAGAGCGGCGGCTGTCAAGATGTAGACGGTTCCATTTTTTAGGAAGATCACATGCATGAGCCGTTCGGTTCCCCATTTAGACTTTGTGTCCACCTGGGAAAGGCTAGCGTCGCCTGCTTCTGTGCGGATAGAGCCGAGATCTTTCCATTCATCCCCTTTGTTCTCATTAATCGCCTTGACGATTTTAAGGTACTGTTTGAGAGTTCCTGAAAATTTCTCGATGGATAGGTTCATGGAGGGGGGGTAATCTTTGGAGCCTTTGCCAACGACCATGACTTTGACATTAGGGGGCAATGCCTTTGGATCGGCTAGGAACCAACCTTCGGGAGGAGTAAACATGACTGCCCCTGGCTCTTGAACTGTAGCGGCAAAACTTTCTTGGATACTTTTTTCTTCGGCAGGAGGGATATTAACAGCTCCATCGAGGGTGAATGTGAAGCATAAGCCTGCTGCGCTCAAGGCAAGCAGTTGTTTGGATAATTTAAGCATCTGGACCACCTTTGTATTACTACGATGAGACTCGGATAGGCTAAATGCTTACCATAACGGGACAATTTTTGCAAAGGGTTTGTGCTTGTTATTTGTTTTCTTTGGCCGAGTTGAAATTAATCGGTAAAAAGACTTGAAAAAATAGGGTATTTGGGAAATAAATAACATTGATCATAATTTACCTTTAAGGTTTTGGCGGTTGATGATGAAAACTTTAGATCCAGAAAAAAGGAAAGAGCAGGGCAAGCAGAAGATTCAGCAAATTTGTGAAATCATTAAGCAGGAGTCCATAGAGCCGGCTAAAAAAAAAGGAGAGGCCATTATCGAGGAGGCTCAAGCGAAAGCGCGTGAGATTATAAAAGAGGCTGAAAAACAGGCCGAGGCCATTCATCAACAGGTAAGAAGTGAGATCGAACAAGAGCGCAACATATTTCAGTCATCCCTTTTACAAGCCTCTAAGTTGACCGTAGAGTCGTTAAAACAGGAAATTATTCATAAGCTTTTCAATCAAGAATTGCAACATTATTTAGATAAGACGATGTCTGATCCTAAACTTATCGCTAAACTGATTGAAGAGGTTATTAAGGCGATAGAAAAAGAGGGGCTTTCTACAGATATTTCAGTCGTCGTTACAAAACATTTATCGGCTAAGGAGATCAATGGTTTATTAGGGGAACATGTATTAAAAAAAATCAGGGATCATGGGGTCGTTCTGGGGGACTTTACTGGCGGAGCAAAAATTGCCATGGTGGATAAAAAAATGACGATCGACATATCGAGTCGCGCCCTTATGGAGATTTTGGCGGGGTATGCCTCTAGTTTTAGGAAGGTCATTTTTGAAAGTGAAGCGGCCCCATGACAAAGTATTATTTTTTAGCTACGGCTTTGCCAGCTTTACAGATTGGAGTTCCCCCTGAAATAGACTTTCAGGAATTAGTGAACCTCTTAAAAGACAATTTAACCTCGTCCGATGCAGAAAAAGTCAAATGGATCAGAAGAGTGTATGACCTTCAGAATATTCGCAATTTTTGGAAAAATGAACCTTTTGAGCATTGGGGAAATTTAGACCCCAACGAACTTGAAGAAGCTCTTCTTACAAGGGAAGGGGACTTGCCTAAGTATGTATTTGATTTCCTTGAGCAGTATGGAACTTTAGAGGAAAGGCTTCAATATTTTCCTGAATTGTTGACCCAGTATTTCGAGCTCATGGAAAAAAAGACATCGGGTTTTTTGCGTAGCTATGCACAATTTGAACTAAACCTTAGGCTTGCTTTAACAGCTTTCAGGGCGCGTCAGTTGGGTCGGGATCTGACGAAAGAATTACAATTTCAGGATCCTGAAAAAGATATTATTGTTCAACTTTTGGCCCAAAAAACAGCCAAGGTATTTGAACCGCCGGCGGGGTTTGATGATTTGAAGCCTTTGCTTGAAAAGCATTATCATACCCCCTATGACCTTTTCAAAGCACTTGTAGAATACCGTTTCAGTAAATATGAAACTTTTGTTGGGATGGATGTTTTTTCTATGGATTACATATTGCTTTATCTTGTCGAATACATCCTTGTAGATCGGTGGATGAGACTGGATAAAGAGCAAGGATTAGAAATTGTTGATTCAATTGTGAAGGATATTGTATGAGCAACGCGCGTACCGCGAAGGAGACCCATTCCCATTTAGCTGTTGGGAAAGTCATTAAAGCATTTGGAAACCTTCTCCAAGTCAAATTCAATGGAAGCATTCGTCAAGGCGAAGTGGCGATGGTGCATTTGGATGGACTAGAGTTAAAGTCAGAAGTGATAGAAATTATGGGGGACGAAGCGAAGCTCCAGGTTTACGAAGATACAAAAGGGATTAAATACGATACCCCCGTCAAGTTTACAGGAGAGCTGCTCGAGGCTGAGTTGGGGCCAGGTTTGCTGACATCGATATTTGATGGGCTGCAGAATCCTCTGGAAGAGGTTGCCATAAAAAGCGGGTTATTTTTGCCTAGAGGGGTGTATGTCCCTGCTTTGGATAAACAGCGCCGGTGGGACTATGAACCTTCTGCCAAGGTGGGGGATGTTCTTGAGCGGGGAGATACCCTGGGGACTACACTAGAAGGCCGTTTCCAACACCATATCATGGTCCCTTTTAACCGATATGGAAAATATAAGTTAACATGGGTGATCACTCCTGGTTCTTATACCGTCGATACAGTTGTAGCCAAGGGTAAAGAAGAAGATGGAGATGAAGTCCAATTTACCATGATGCAAAAGTGGCCCATCAAAAACAGCCTTTCTCAAGGTCAAAAAGTCAAACCCAAAAAAATGATGGAGACCGGGATCCGCATCATCGACACCCAGTTTCCAGTGATGAAGGGGGGAACCTTTTGCACTCCGGGTCCTTTTGGAGCAGGAAAAACGGTTCTTCAGCATCATTTGTCCAAATATTCCTCTGTGGATATCGTTATCGTCTGCGCTTGCGGAGAACGTGCAGGCGAGGTCGTGGAAGTGCTTCGTGAATTTCCCCATCTGATCGATCCCCATACTGGGGAGACCTTGATGACCCGCACGGTCATCATCTGCAATACCTCATCGATGCCTGTGGCTGCGCGGGAATCTTCCATCTACATGGGGATCACCATTGCTGAATACTACCGGCAGATGGGACTGGATGTCCTCCTTCTGGCCGATTCCACTTCCCGCTGGGCGCAAGCGTTGCGGGAGATGTCTGGACGGTTGGAAGAGATTCCTGGCGAAGAAGCTTTTCCAGCCTATTTGGCTTCCCGCATCGCAGAATTTTATGAGACGATCAGGCGTCATTGCATTGAAAAATGGCAAGCAAGGTTCTGTAACGATTGGGGGGGCCGTTTCACCTGCAGGAGGTAACTTTGAAGAGCCTGTTACGCAAGCAACATTATCTGTTGTAGGTGCCTTCTTAGGCCTCTCAAGGGAACGATCAGACTCCCGACGTTATCCCGCGATCGATCCATTGATATCTTGGTCTAAATATGTCGATGAGGTGAGTCGAGAGCTTGAAGAGCAGGTAGAGGGGTGGGGCGACATGGTTAAAAGCGCCATGCTCATGCTTCGCCGGGGAAATGAGATCGGAAAGCGGATGGAGGTTGTGGGAGAAGAAGGGACAGCTCTTGAAGATATGATCATTTATCTGAAGGCTGAACTCTATGACTTTAGTTATTTGCAACAAAATGCCTTCGATAAAGAAGATGCCTATTGCCCCCTTGAAGCGGCAAATTGTTTTGTTCAAATTGATTAACCAAATTTTTGATACCCATTTTAAGTTTGCTTCCCACGATGAAGCGCGCCAATTTTTCCTGAGATTGCAAAACCAAGTCAAAAACATGAACTTTATGGCTTTCAATGGCGATGACTATCGCAGGACGTGGGCGCATATTGAAGAATTAATTAGGGCATAGAATTGAGGTAAATTCCTATGAAAATGGTATATGACAAAATCACTGACATGCGTGGAAATCTGATCACGGTCAATGCAGAAGGTGTGAGTCTTGGAGAATTGGCTGTCGATCGATTTAAAAGATGGCCGCCGCGTCTATGCTTCTGTTCTTCGCATTGAAGGGGATCAAGTCACTTTGCAGGTGTTTCAGAATACACGAGGAATTTCCACTGCCGACAAAGTGACCTTTTTAAAGAGGCAAATGCAAGCGACCTATGGGGAGTCGCTGCTAGGACGACGTTTAAGCGGTTCTGGAGTCCCTATCGATGGGGGACCCGAGATTGTAGGCAACCCGATTAATATCGGGGCACCGTCGTTTAATCCGGTAAAGCGGATTATTCCACGCGAGATGGTGCGAACGAACATCCCGATGATCGACGTGTTCAACTGCTTGGTGAAATCTCAGAAAATTCCCATTTTTTCTGTTCCTGGAGAGCCCTACAACGCACTGTTGATGCGCATTGCCAACCAGACAGATGCCGACGTGGTGATTATTGGGGGGATGGGGCTGACCTTTAAGGATTATCAAGCTTTTATCGACAACGCTGAAGAAGCCGGGTCGATGAATAAGACGGTGATGTTTATCCACGGGCTACTGATCCTGCCGTGGAATGCTTGCTGGTTCCCGACATGGCTTTGGCGGTCGCGGAAAAATTTGCTATCAACGGTAAAAACGTCCTGGTCCTGCTCACAGATATGACCGCCTTTGCCGATGCCATCAAAGAAATTGCGATCACCATGGACCAAGTTCCCTCCAATAGCGGGTATCCAGGTTCTCTCTATTCCGATCTGGCTTCCCGCTACGAAAAAGCGGTGATGATCGAGGGCAGCGGTTCCATCACGATTATTGCGGTGACGACGATGCCTGGAGATGATGTCACCCATCCGATTCCCGACAATACAGGATACATCACTGAAGGGCAGTTCTATCTGCATCAGGGACGCATCGATCCATTTGGTTCTCTGTCGCGTCTGAAACAGCAGGTGATTGGCAAAGTGACACGAGAAGATCATGGGGATTTAGCCAATGCGATGATCCGCCTTTATGCCGAATCCAAAAAGGCGCGTGAAAGGCAAAGCATGGGCTTTAAACTATCCCGTTGGGATGAACAATTGTTGCATTATTCAACACTATTTGAACAACGAATGATGAATTTAGAAGTCAACTTGACTTTAGAAGACGCTTTAGATTTAGGATGGAAAACGTTGGCTGAGTGTTTTGAGCCGCAGCAAGTGGGTATTAAAGAGATCTTGCTGAACAAGTATTGGCCAAACAAGCGGAGTTTGAATGGCGGAAATTAAGCTAACAAAAAATGAGTTGAGGGCTCAGCAGCATAAGTTAGGGCAGCTTCAAAAATACCTTCCGACGCTTCAACTGAAAAAAGCCATGTTGCAAGCGGAAGTAAATGAAGCGAGGCAAGAAATAAACAAGCTTGAAGAGAAGTATGCCCACGAGCGTGAACGGATTGCTTTGTATTGCGCTTTGCTCACCGACAAAAGTTCAATCGATCCTGAAAAAATCGCCGAAGTCTCTGAAATAAAAAAGCGTTATGAGAATATTGCAGGGGTTGAAGTGCCTTATTTTGAGTCGATCTCTTTTGTTGATTTTCAGTATGACTTATTTGATACGCCTCCTTGGTTGGATGAGGTTATTTTAGGCTTGCGCCAGTTGATTGAAGCTTCAGTCAAGGTAGAGATTGCTCGGGAAAAGAAAAAAGCCCTGGAGAAGGAATTAAGGGAAGTTTCTATCCGGGTCAATTTGTTTGAAAAGATATTGATTCCTCGCGCCTTGGCAAATATTAAAAAGATCCGGGTTTTTTTAGGTGATCTACAATTGGCTGCTGTCTCACAAGCCAAAGTGGCTAAAAGTAAAATTGAAGCTCGCAAAGAGGCTTTAAAAGGTGAGCCGCACCATGCGATATGATTTAAAAAAATTTTTATTTGCGGGGATCAATCAAGACAGAGGCTTATTTTTTGAAAAGGCACAAGAATTGGGGGTGATCCATTTTGTCGAAATAAAGCCGAGAATCAAAGAAATTCCTGCCGATGTGCAAAGTTTCCTTTCGGCCCTTAAAATATTACGCGGCCTCCCTCCGTTGGATCAAGAAGATCTTGATGATTATTCTGTAGCAGATCCCCTTGTCGAAAAGATTAATTCACTCAAGCAAGAAAAGGACAAATTTGAGGAAGAACAACGGATTTTGGGTTTAGAGATTGCACGGGTGGCAAGCTTTGGCGAATTTTCGATGGAGGAAGTGGCCGAGATTGAGAAGGCGACCGGCAGAAAGATGAGGTTTTTTTGTGCCAAGGAGGGATATGCGGAAAAGAAAGGGTTGCCTGAAAACTTTTTGTATATCGATACCGATCATGGGCTTGACTATTTTATATCTTTAGAGAAAGAGCCTTCCGCACTGCCTAAAATGATCGACCTGCAATTGAAATTCTCTGCAAGCGAATTAAAGGAACAGCTTCAAGGTGTGGAAACAAAAATTCATGAAGTAGAACAGCAACTAAAATATCAGGCCAGATATAACACATTTTTACACCATGCTCTGATCTTTAAATTGAATTCTTTTAATCTTCACAATGCCAAAGAAAACGTCTCTTGGGAATTTGACCAATCTCTTTTTCTTATCGAAGGGTGGGTTCCTGTTAATAAAATAGCAGCCCTGCAGTCGTTAACTGAAAGTCTTCACGTCCATGCTGAAGAGATATCGCCCAACCCCAATGAAACTCCGCCTACCTGCTTAGAAAATACAGGCCTATCTCGTTTGGGGGAAGATCTTGTCCATATTTATGACACTCCTTCCCATACCGATAACGATCCCTCCTTGTGGGTTTTATTTTTCTTTGCCCTATTTTTTGCCTTTATCGTCGGGGATGGGGGATATGGGCTCATCTTTCTTGGAACAGCTCTTTTTGTGCGGTATAAATATTCGCTTTCTAAAGCCGCCACACGCTTTGTCAACCTTGTCATGGTGTTGGGGTTGGCTATCCTCTGTTGGGGATTCCTAACTGCATCTTTTTTTGGGATTACCCCTGGAATCGATAACCCCATTCGGAAAGTTTCTTTGATCCAATGGCTGGCAGAGAAAAAAACCGCTTATCTCATTGCGCATAAAAATGAGGAGTGGAAGGAGTGGGTCGATAAATTTCCTTCTTTGAAAGATGTGACAGATCCTCACGAATTTCTCAAGCTAGGGACGACAGAAACACATGGGAAAATTTCATACGATATCTTATCCAAATTTTCAGACAACATCATGTTTGAACTAGCTATTCTGATTGGGGTTATCCATCTGATCATTTCCCTTCTTCGGTATGCTAATCGCAATTGGGCTGCCATTGGATGGGTGCTGTTCCTCGTGGGGGCTTATCTTTATTTCCCGGTCTTCCTTAAGGTGAATTCGATTATCCACTTCGTATTTGGGGTGGATCGAGAGGCAGGGGCGCAAAATGGCCTTTATTTAATGATAGGAGGGATTGGTTTGGCCACTGTCTTTGCTCTTTACAAACATAGACTCCTTGGAATTCTGGAACCGATGGGTGTCATCCAGTTGTTTGCGGATTCCATGTCCTATTTGCGTTTGTATGCTTTGGGGTTATCGGGGGCTATGCTGACAGCGACCATGATCGATTTGGCCGGATCTTTGAATTTTGTTCTTGGAGCGATCCTTCTCATCTGCGGCCACATCGTCAATTTGGCTTTGAGCATCATGGGTGGGACGATCCATGGCTTGCGTCTCAATTTTTTAGAGTGGTATCATTATAGTTTTGAAGGGGGCGGAAAACCGTTCAATCCTTTACGAAAGTTAACGATAGATTAAGTTTTATTTATGAGGAGAAAAAGATCATGAATATCGATATGGTAGGTCCAGCTTTAGTGTTGGGGATTAGCTCTATGGGGAGCTGTGTGGGATGTTATATCGCTGGAGCTGCATCCCATGCGATTATGAGCCGTGTGGATGAGGGGCATGGAAAATTTATTGGCTTGTCGGCGGCGCCTTCCTCTCAGTCTATCTATGGCTTTATTTTGATGATTCTCATGAGAAATGCCATCAGAGCCGGCACTCTTTCCCCAATATCGGGCATTGCGATTGGAATTTCAATTGGAATGGCATTTTTCTTTTCTTCTGTTTTTCAAGGGAAAGTGTGCGCGACAGGGATCCAAGCCACAGCTAAACAGCCTGCGATTTTCGGTAAATGCTTTGCGGCGGTGGGGATTATTGAGTCGTTCGCCTTGTTTGCCTTTGTCTTTTCGATATTGATTATGTGAAGAGAAATGAGAGATAGGGCTTTTAGTTAGACTAGATGAGGGGTCCATACCTTTAGGTCGATTAAAGCCCTATAAAATTTTGTCATTAATTCGCAGTTAAATTGGCAGTTGTTTCTTTAATTAGTTTATTATAGTTGATATTTTGAATTTCGTATGTGCTGGGAGAAAATTATCTAATTGAACTATCAAATCATTATCCTTTCTGCTCTGTAAGGATTGGAACATCATAAATGAATTTTATGAAAAAAATAGTAAAGGCCAATACCGCTTCAACGACCTTCTTTTATTAGCTAAAGATCAAAAAACCATTCTTGACCTATTTTCTCAGATTGATGACAAAGTTGATATGATAGATCCTTATACCTTTAAAATTCTGCAAAGTCGTGCCAACATCAACAACTGGAAAGAAGTCGAAAAATTATTGAACTCAAAATAATCCCTATCCTGTTTATCCTGCCGCCGAAGGCGATCCTGCATATCTTGATTTTTTTTTGCAGCGGATGAAAGGGCGGAATTTGATTCCGAAGTTTCCTCTGTCCCGCCAACCAATATAAAATTCCCCTTTGCACAATGGAGTGTAGACTAAGCGTAAAGCTAAAAACGGTTTCCCTCCGTGGAAGGCCAAAAAAAAGGTGGAGCGGCGCCCTATAAACCCGTGAATAGACTCTGGGCGATACCGAAGGCTCTCCGTTGGTTCATTGTAGGCGATCCGTAACACTGTGAATTCGCTGTTGCGCCGGTGCGCCGAACCAATCACATAAAAGCAAAAATTGTGCAGGGGATTTCTAAAAAACCATTTAAAAGCTTTTTTAGGTCCATTTTTTTCATTCCGACAAAAGCGGGGAGAGGCGCGTTCTCCGTATATTCCATCATCATCATTTCCAAACAAGGCCCAGGTGAACCAATGCCCTAAACAGTAAGGGTGAATTTGATTTCGGTGCGCAGGGATCCATCGATAGAGCTCATCATCTGAAAAAATTTTATGGCTGTAGAGCAAGAAGCAGACTAACAGAAGAGTTGCAAAGTCAAATTTTAAGTTAATCTTAAAAGTCATAAATGGGGCGATGATTCATCGCTTTCGGCTTCTTCAGTTTCTTCTAAATTATCTGAAGGGGGATTTTCAGGGGGCTCAAAAAGGATCAGATCGGCCCAAATTTGGTGGCGCCATTCCTCTATAATCTCGCCGCTGCCGAAGAGATCGACCTTGTAAGTCAAAATGCCCTCTTTTTCGAAGAAATCTTCATTTAAAAGAGAGTAGACATAGGTTCCTGAATCTTTACATAAAGAAAGGGATTCTACGACCTCTTGCCTGTTGCCAAAACGGATTGTGATTTCTATTCTCAAATCGTTGCAGCTGAGGAGGTCTTTGGGAAGCGACCAAGATACAATCAGCCGTTGTCCCACGGGGGGATAATTTCTCATCGGATCGGGTGTTCCGACGTAATAGCTTGCAAGGTCTTGGCGGCTCAGGTATTCGGTATGTACAGTGAGTAGATTTCGGGAGCAGCCGGGGAGCAAAAAAAATAGTAAATAAAAAAAATAGCGGGGTGACACAAGCCTACCTAACATTTGCTGAACGAAATTGAAAAAATGGATTGATTTTCTTTTGAAAGCACTTTGTGTGCAGATAGGATAAGATGTTCAGTGGTTTGCCAATCTAAACAAGAATCTGTGAGGGAAACAGCGTAGCGTAAGGCTGAAGGGGGATTAGAGATCGGTTGGCAGCCGCTAAATAGGTGGCTTTCCAGAATCATCCCTCGAATGGCGCGCTCCCCCCCCAGAATTTGGTGCATGACATCTTGAAAAACCAGCGGTTGTCTTTCGTGATTTCCTCGAGAGTTGTCATGAGAGCAGTCGATGATGACTTTTTGGGGAAGCTGTTGTTGTTCTAGCCGATGCAAAACATAGGCAATCGAATCGGCATCGTAGTTAGGGCCATTCTTTCCTCCGCGCAGAACAATGTGGCTATAAGGGTTTCCGGTCGTGTAAACAGTACAAGCATTCCCATTTTCATTCAGTCCTATAAAGTTGTGGGGGACTTTGGCGGAAATGATCCCTTCGATGGCCACATCAACATTGCCTGAAGTTGTATTCTTGAAACCTACAGGCATGGGTAAGCCAGAAGCCATTTGACGGTGAACTTGAGATTCCGATGTGCGGGCACCGATGCAAGCCCATGAAATTAAGTCGCTGAAATAGTAGCAAGATAACGGTTCCAAAAGTTCGGCGGCCACAGGGATTTTCAAAGAGGCCATCTCGAGCAGAAGCTGCCGTGTGAGGCGCAATCCTGAAGCGAGTTCTTTTGAGCCATCGAGATGGGGATCATATAATAGTCCTTTCCAGCCGGTCGTCGTGCGCGGTTTTTCACAATAGACACGCATGATGACCAGGAACGAGTCAGATACTTCCTTAGACATTGCCTGCAATTTAGAGGCATATTCCTTTGCAGAAGTGAGATCATGGATAGAACAGGGGCCTACAATTAACAGGAGGCGAGGGTCGGAGCCTTCTAAGATCTGGATAATTTTGCGGCGTGTTTCAGTTACAAAAAGGAGCTGTTCGGGCATAATAGGCATTTCGTCAAAAAGTTGAGACGGGGAAGGGAGGGGCGCAGTGTGTGTAAAGTTCAAATTGATTTTTTTCACCATAAACTGCCACTATTCCATCAGATGAAGAAGGTGGATGTTAACAAACTGCAACATTTAAATCATCAAGCCCATGAATAAAATTCAATCAACGTTAAGATCGTTATGGTTAAAGTGTGATTTTGCTGTCCCATTAACGGATCAAGTAGGGATCCCAATTCCAAAAAATCTAGTAGAAACAACTGAAGAATCTCTTCATTTACTTATAGAAAAACTGCAAGATAGTAAACATAATGCAGTGATGTTAGGTTTTAGATCAAGGGGAGAAGGAGAGGAAGAGAATTTTGCCTCTATCGACAATGGAATCGAAAAGATCAGAGAAGTAGAAAAAAAAATGAAAGAGAAGGGGATTAAGCTGATCCTCAAGCCTCACTTTCATGGGGGGGCGATTCCCTGTCCAGTCGATCCCAACTTCGAGGCAACAATTAAAAAAAAAATGGCCCTTTTTACCGCAGCTGTAAATCCAGATTATATTTTTTGGGAAAGCGGACTTTGGGATCGGGGATATTTTGCTCATGCGGCTGCGGATGATTTGCTGCTGGCCGATTTGGTTGTTCAGGAGATGAAAAGTGTAGAAACTGTTTTAAAAAAAGGGAGTTCTCTGATTTTTTTTGTTCCAGGCGGGGACCGGAAAAAAGTGTCTAAGACGACAAAAATCCTCCAGGTTTTGTGTGAGAGTGCGGGAAATAAAACGGCGATCTCTTTTCCGGCTGTGGGGGGAGCTGAATACGCCGATTATTTGCCTCCACATCCTTTCTGGGGTATGTTGAAGGAAAAGGAAAGGATCTCCAGCACTCCCTTATTGCCGGTGATGAACATAGGGGGAATCGAGCAAGGGGAAGGGATGTGGCCTTCTTTGCCTTTTGACTTATTTGAAAAATATTATTGCCGCTTGCATGAGCTCCCTTTTAAAGGGAGTATTGGGCTCATTAATCAGCTTCCGGTGGCCCGAGGATTTTTAGATTTAAATCTATGGACGGGCAGCCATTGCCAGTTATCTGGTAAACCACCCCGTTTGTTGATCGAAGAGTGGTTTGGCCGCTATAGAACAGATGTAGATTATTCAGCTTTCCAGGATGATTTATGGCGGTTGAGGATGATGATCCTCGATTTTTCCTCTTTGCTTGAGGTGGTGGAATCCAATGAAAGAGGGGAAAAAACAAATGAAGAAATCAGATTGTTTTTAGAAAACCTTGTTTCCCAGGCCAAATATTGGGATTGCTATCTCGCAAAAATGGAGAAAAGTCAAAAGATTGAGGATTCTTTTTTAGGGACCCCCCTCCTGACTTTTTTGCGGGATCTCCGTCGCTTGCTTCCTGACATCGCCCAAAAATTAGGTGTTTCGCTCCCATTTAGATGGACATAAAGAATGAGAATTTTTCTTTGTGTTAATATTCATTTATTTTGTACAATTTTTCTGTAAATATATTTAAAGGCTGGCGTTTTAAAATAATTGCTTAACAAACAAGGTTCCACATGGATCAGATTGACCATTTTCTCAATGAAATCAATGCACTCGTGTGGGGTATTCCCCTTCTCGTGCTATTGATTGGAACAGGCATCTATCTGACAATTATCTTGCGGGGGGTTCAGTTTAGGTATTTAGGTTACGCGATCAAGCAAGTATTTGCCAAGCAGCGTCAATCCTCTCAAGGGGATATTAGCCATTTCGAAGCCTTAATGACTTCCCTTGCCGGGGCCATCGGAACAGGCACCATTGTCGGCGTAGCGACAGGCATTGCCATTGGAGGCATCGGCTCTATGTTTTGGATGTGGCTGACCGCCTTTGTCGGGATGGCCACAAAATATGCTGAATCCCTGCTAGCTGTCAAATATAGACAGATGGACGACAGAGGGGAGATGATCGGCGGCCCCATGCAATATATCGAACGGGGGCTGGGCTGGAAATGGATGGCTATTCTGTTTGCCATTCTTGGCTGTTTGGCAGCCATTGGGACCGGGAATCTTGTGCAGGTAAACGCGATCGGGAAGCCGCCAATACTTTTTATAAAGGGAACCCTTGGATCGAATGGAACGGTCATTGCCATTTTTGCTGGTTTAGTCATTTTAGGGGGTGTGAGAAGCATTGGACATGTTTCAGGGGTTTTGGTTCCTGTCATGGCTATTTTTTATGTGGTCGCAGGGCTCCTCATTATCGTATGGCATTACGATCGTATTCCAGCGGCTTTAGAGGCCATTATGGTAGTGCTTTTAATGGCCAGGCAGCTTTTGGGGGCTTTGTGGGGGCCAACCTGCTCATGACGATCCAAATGGGTGTGGCCCGCAGTGTTTTCTCCAATGAAGCGGGGTTGGGAATTTCGACCATTGCTGCAGCTGCAGCGAAAACAGACAGCCCTGGCAGGCAGGCCATGATCACGATGACAGGGGCATTGGTTTCCACAGTCATTATTTGCAGCATCACCGGCTTAGTTTTAGCTGTGACAGGGGTTCATGGTCAGAGTCGACAGAGACCGGTGAAACCTTGAAGGGGGCTACAATGGCCATTCAAGCCTTTAATACGACGATTAGCGGAGGAGCCTACATTGTCTCCATCGGTCTGATCTTATTTGCATTTTCTACTTTGATTGCTTGGGCTTATTATGGGGAAAAATGTTGTGAATATTTGTTTGGCAGCAGGTCTGTACTTGTTTACCGCGCCTTTATACCTTAGTTATCATTCCCGGGGCTGCTTTGAAAATGGAAGTCGCCTGGCTGGTGGCCAATATTATGAATGGCCTTATGGCCATCCCCAATCTGATAGCATTGGTGGCATTGTCAGGGGTGATTCTGGCGGAAACGGCTACTTTCTTGAAGATGGTTAAACAAGAGAAAGAGCAAGAAGTTACGGTTTCTTAAGGATTGAGCTGGGTGGAAGAATGAAACCGGAGGACTTGAAGACCCCTTTTCCATGGAAATTGCGGCGTGTTCTTATTGAAGATCGGATTTTTTATATTCCTTCCCGTTGCGACACTTATAGCGACTTTACTTTTCCGGGTTGGAACCATTCCGACTTATTTGGCAATGACAACCCCATTAAGATCGAATATTGCAGCGGCAATGGACACTGGGTTGTCGATCGGGCGGCAGCGGATCCCAACATAAATTGGATAGGTGTGGAAAAAAAGTTTATGCGGGTCAGAAAAATTTGGTCCAAAATAAAGAATTTAAAGCTCGATAATTTGGTGATTATTTGCGGAGAAGCCCATTTGGCAACCAAGTTATTTATTCCTTCTGGCAGTTTTACAGCTGCCTATATGAATTTTCCCGATCCATGGCCGAAAAGAAGGCATGCCAAAAACCGTTTGATGAGACCGGAATTTATTCAAGAGCTTTGGCGTGCCTTGGATTCCGAGGCCTCGTTTACAGTTGTTACCGATGATGCAGATTATTCCCAAAGGATGATAGCCGAAATGGGTAAATTTGAAAGTTTTGCCTCCGCTTTTGGATCTCCGTTTTATATTACCGATATCCTCGAATACGGGACCTCTTATTTCGACCAACTCTGGCGGGAAAAAGGGAAGACGATCCGTTTCCACCAATTTAATAAAATTTCAATTCCGTAATTTCAATTCAAGCTTGTGCCCATGAATGATGAAACAAATGAACTTCCCCTTTTGCCAAAAGGGCTCTATTATGATAAGCCATCTTTTTATTGCGAGGGGCAAGTTTTTATTCCCCAAGTTTATGAATTGCAAGGAGATCATGAGACTATTCCAGTCGGGTTTAATAGTGTTGCCTTATCACTGGATGGAACTTTAAAAGCTCATATCGATTGGAGGCAGCAGCAGAAAGCCGCTTCAGATTATATATCGAAAGGGTACAAGATATTTTGGAAGCTCAATTTAGGATTATTTGCTTCACTTGAATGGCCCCTGGGAAGCGATACCCAATTTAATGCCTTTGTGCTTGCCTTGGACCATTTTCGTGACAGTCTTTGGGGTGAGTTTAAAGAACATACAATTGGAATCTCTGTCTATGAAGGACCCCTCAACTTTTCCAAGAACTTCCCATGGGATGAACACCAAAGAAGCAATTATTCCCAATGGTTAGATCAGCGGAAAGTGGCAGATACACCCCATCACTTAAGTTTATACTGCCGGGATTCGGCAACGGATTATCTGCAATTGATGACATCGAAGATTCCGGATGCACTCCCGATATTTTTGCTGATGGATGTTTCCAATTGTGATAATGGGGTAGAATATATGCAGCTCAGCGCTCCCGATTGCTTTGAACGGTTTCACATTGCTTTTAAAAAAGACACTCAGACCCCCTCGAATTTTTGCTGGCGCCAAGGAGTCGCCGAAAAAGGATTTATCGGCAGAGAATCTATCTCCCTTGTAAACCTCGATTACAAAGTGGGAGTCGCACTACCTCCCAAAGAATCGATCCATCCTTCTTATTTTCATCGGTTTGACGAAATTTTTTCTTTTTTACATCTCCATTCTATTGCCTATAAGATCATTCCAGAAGATTGGTTAGCAACTGAATGGGACGGCCTTGATTATCTCATTTATTCCCCAAAGGGAGTAACCCCGCAAGGGAAAAGAAAGCTCCAAGGATTTTGTGCAGCAAAAGGAGTCGCAGTATCGAGCGGCGAGCTGTTAGGTTTTGCCCATGAGTTGGACTTTAAGTCGTTTATGAGGGTCATGATTGCGAATTAATGGAAAATCGGGCATGTTCATGTTTAAATCAATCTAGGGGGGGAAGCATGACCACTGTAAAGGAGGAAGTACAGCCGATGATGACTCAATTTTCTAAATATAAAGCAACGGCAGCACTTAAGCGATTAGCTGAACATCCCTTTGATATGACTAAAGAAAACCAATTGACACCGCAACGTTTGGCTAAATTTGTTTCTGAAGCCTGCGGTTATTATTTTTTGTATGGCACAGAGCGGATTAATGAAGATACCATGCAAGGTCTGATGACCTTAGCGCATGAGGCTAATGCGTTGGGAAAGATGGAGAAGATGCAGGCAGGGACCACGATGAACTTTATTGAAGGGTATCCCAGTGAAAATAGACCTGTGCTGCATACTGCAACTCGAGATTTTTTTGGATCCCCCAATTCAGCTAAACCTGCAGCAGATGCCGCGCAGGCAGCAAAAAAAGAATTAGAGAAGTTAGAGAATTTCATCAAAAAAATTAATAAAGAGAACCATTTTACAAACCTCATTGCCGTTGCGATTGGGGGCTCTGATTTAGGTCCTAAAGCGACGTATCTAGCTTTAAAGCATTTGGAAAAGCCCAATCGGCAGGTCCATTTTATCAGTAACATCGACCCCGATGAGACAGCAGAAGTTCTGAGGAAAGTGGATCTCAAAAATACCCTTGTTCTCATTATTTCCAAGTCGGGAACAACATTGGAAACGGTTACAAATGAAGAATTTTTACGCAGCCGTTTTCTTCAGAAGGGGTTAAAGCCTGAGCACCATTTTATTTCGGTGACGGGGGAAGGGAGCCCGCTGGATAATAAAGGCAAATATCTTGAGTGTTTTCATATGTGGGATTGGATAGGAGGCCGTTTTTCGACTACTTCCATGGTCGGAGGGGTGATGCTCTCCTTTGCCTTTGGCTTCGAAGTGTTTTGGGAGTTGCTTAAAGGGGCCAATGCGATGGACAAGGCTGCTTTAAATAAGGACATCAACAAAAATTTATCTCTTTTGGGCGCACTGTTGGGAATTTGGAATCGAGATTTTTTAGGCTATCATACTTTAGCCATCATCCCTTATTCTCAAGCCTTGGGCCGTTTTGCGGCTCACATCCAACAAGTCGATATGGAATCAAATGGGAAACGGGTCGATCAACAGGGGAATCCTGCAGATTTCGATACAGGCCCTTTCATTTTTGGTGAACCGGGAACAGCTTCACAGCACTCCTTTTTTCAATTATTACACCAAGGGACAACCATCTCTCCTCTCGAATTTATCGGCTTTAAGGAAAGCCAGTATGGGGAAGATATCACGTTAAATGGAACAAGTTCCCAGCAAAAGCTTCTTGCAAATCTGTTTGCCCAGTCGATCGCTTTAGCTACAGGGAAAAGCAGCGACAATCCAAACAAAGTTTTTCCCGGAAACCGTCCTTCCCATTTGCTTTTGGGCAAAAAACTGACCCCATTTTCTTTGGGTGTTCTCTTAGCCTATTTTGAGCATAAAATTGCATTTCAAGGGTTTATCTGGGGGATCAACTCCTTCGATCAGGAAGGGGTTCAATTGGGCAAAGAGCTTGCAAATAAGGTTATTGGCCGTTTTGCAGCGCAGAATGGGACCCCGTCGAAAGAGGAAGACAAAAAACCTTATCTGATTGGAGATGCCTATCTGAAATTTTTGGAAAAACTGTAGCCGACATTCGATCTGCATTCTATGGAATCCACATTTAAACATTTTTTTCCGTTGACAATTCCGAGGAGAAGCTCCAGTTGCTACGAAGGTAAAGAGCTTTTAACCCCAGGAATGGAATATTATTCTATTATCCAAGAGGACGGAAGTTCCGGTCAACTGATTCGGAAGGATTATTGTGCTGGATGTTGGTCCAAAATGGGCAGCACCCATAAAGGGGAACATCCTTTTTGGAAGGGGCGCATTTCTGATAAAAAAGAAAACAGCCAACCTCCGCTGGATCGCAATGAAAAAGCGTTGGAATTGCTGAAGTCGGCTTTGTCTGAAGAGGGCCCGGAAAGTCAAGTGGAGGCGTTTGTTTTGGCAGTTTTTTTAGCAAGAAATAAGAAACTTGCCTTGCGTCAAGAGCTTGCAAAAGGGGCTCATGATGTTTACTTTCTGTACGAGGTTCTCGCTACGGAAGAGATCTTAGCAGTAAAAAAAATGGACCTTCCACAGCTGCTAGTCGAAAAAATCCAACAAACAATTGCCAAGAAATTTCAAAGCTAAACCACATCATTTTTTCATTTTTATAGTCTGTGGTTTTGTTCGAATGTGGAGAGGGTTTTTATCCACATGCTCTGACATACCATAGGGGCCAACGTTTTTACCTGTTAATACATATTTAATTGCATCTTTTGAGTGTCCTACGCGGTTGGAGAGCCCCTCAGACCATGGAGTATTTTCAAATTGAAGAAATGTTTTTTTCTTTCCCTCCTCTTCAACAATTCCAAATAGAATTTCATGAAACCATGGACCTCTGATTCCATATTGCTTAGAATCAATAACATGGGGATGAGAAGAGATCCTTTCATGAGCTCCTTCTAGATCTTTCCATTTTTTGTATAATTTCCCTTTATCATCTACCCGGATGTGAGCGCCGCGCAACATTTCGTCAATGTCATCTGTTAAATTCAGCATATCAAATAGGATGACCTTCTCCCCTTCCGAAGGGGAAGAGTCGCTAAGACTAACCAAGACTCGTTGTTTAAATTCCACATCTTTTTCCGAGTGAATGATTTTGGCAAGAAGCCTATCTCGGAGGGTATCTTCATCCATAGAATTTGGATGGGAGGCTGTTTTTTTTTCTAATTTGCTTGCTTCCCGGCTTAATTGCTGGTTAGTTAAACTGTCGATTGCGACCTCTTTAATTTTAAGATCTTTAAAAATTTCTTTTTTTTCCTTTTCTGGAGTTTTTTGTTTATATTCAGGTTCTTTTTTTAATTCAGGCATTTTATAATCTGCTCTAACTCTATAGTAAATATTTGGCTCCATAAACACACCACTAGTAAATTAAGAATTATTTTTATAAATAAAATACAACACACTACCATTATAATATAAATTAAATTTTTAATTTTGATTATTATTAAAAAAAGAGTTAATAATATATAAGATGTTCAGTATGAATAATTTAAGAAAATGATGTTAAAATCTGACAGTAAAAACAAAAGTTTTCTATAAAAACACAAATTTTTGTATAAAGGCAGTAGTTTTAATTTAAGGTAAAAAAATGAGGATTATTGTCATTGGAGCTGCGGGGATAATTGGACGGGCAGTGGTGAAAGAACTTTCCCCTCGCCACGAAATCGTTTCTGTAGGGAAAACATCAGGGGATTTTCAACTTGATATCGCAAATGAAAAAGAGGGGCATGCCTTTTTTAAAAAAGTAGGTGTGTTTGATGCTGTCGTTTGCGCTGCAGGAAACGTTCATTTCGAGTCTTTTGATAAGATGACGAATTCTCTCTATCAGATTGGATTGCAAGATAAGTTAATGGGGCAGGTCAACTTAGTTTTAATCGGAAGGGAGTATATCAGCGACAGGGGCTCTTTCACCTTAACGAGCGGCATTTTAGCTTCCGACCCGATACGATCCGGGTCCTCAGCTTCGATGGTGAGCGGGGCGATAGAGGCTTTTGTTCGTGCGGCGGCTATTGAATTGCCTCGGGGGTTGAGAATTAATGCCGTGAGCCCTACGATCATTACAGAATCGATGCCCGTATATGCCCCCTACTTTCGAGGATTTGAACCTGTCTCTGCTAGCCGCGCTGCTTTAGCTTATAGCAAAAGTATCGAAGGGCTGCAAACGGGACAGGTTTATCAAGTGGGATAGATTATACATCTTTAGAATTGACAGAAAAATAATTTGTAATTAGATTAGTTATAATCGTTATAACTTCGCGATTTATTTCATGCTAAAAAGTATGACGGCGTATAGCCGTATGACCGTTCCGGTTTCCTTTGGTTACCTTGTTATAGAAATCCAATCTGTCAATCGGAAATATCTTGAAATTTCAACTGCCCTTTCAATGGAATTGGTGCGGTTTGATTCTGACATTAAAAAGTGGATAGCGGCTCATGTTTCTCGCGGCAGTGTGACGGTAAAAATTAATGCTTTTTTTGATCAGGCATGTCCCCTCTCCATTAAACCTAATTTACCCTTAGCACGCAAATTTAAAGAAGCGTGGGATCAGATTTCTGAAGATTTAAACTTGGACCCCGAAGATGGATTTCGCTTATCGATGTTAGCAAAAGAGGAAGGGATTCTGGTTTGCGAGGAGGAGTTTGCTCAAGAAGAGGAACTGCGAGAAGCTCTGCATCAATCTATTGAGCGAGCATTACAAAACTTTATGGAAATGAAAGAAAGAGAAGGGGCTTTACTGCAAAAAGACATTGAAAAACGGTTAAATATTTTAACAACAACGATGGTTTTGATTGCAGAAAAAGCTCCTGGAGCTACGGAGAGATATCGGCAGAAGTTGACTCAGAGATTAGAGGAAATCCTTGCCGGAAAAATCGAGAACGAAGAAAAAATCCTTCGCGAAGTGGCTGTCTATGCTGAAAAGGTGGATATCAGCGAAGAGATTACCCGTTTTAATTCTCATCTTGTGCAATGTCAAAATCTTTTGGACAAAGAAGAGGAAGGAGGGGTGGGTAAAACCTTTGAGTTTATGCTTCAAGAACTCAATAGGGAGGCTAATACCATCGGTTCCAAAGCTTCCGACATTGCCGTCTCCCAAGCTGTAATTTTGATCAAAAGCGAACTCGAAAAAATTCGGGAACAAGTCCAAAACGTAGAGTAGAAAGTGATGTCCAAACTTCTGGGAAATTTAGAAAAAGGGTTGGTTTTTGTTATCAGCGCTCCGGCTGGAACAGGAAAAACAACACTGGCGCAAATGTTAGCGAAAGAGTTTTCCTGCGTGACCCCCAGCATTTCTTGCACAACCCGGAAGCCTCGAGCCGGCGAGAAGGAGGGGGAACATTACATTTTTTTGAGCGTGGCCGAATTTGAAAAGAGAATTGCGGCCCATGAATTTTTAGAATATGTCCAGCTCTATGGCGATTATTATGGAACCTGTCAAAAATGGGTTCAAGAGCAGCAAGATCAAGGGAAGCATGTTCTATTAACCATCGACACCCAAGGGGCCTTGCAGCTTAAAGGGCATTATCCGGCTGTTTTCATTTTCATCAAGCCGCCTTCACTGGGAGAGCTTAAAAAGCGATTGATCTTTCGTCAAACTGAAAATAAGGAAAGGATCGAAGAGCGTTTAGCTTGGGCTGAAAAAGAGATCGAAGCTTCGTTACAGTATGATTATAATATCGTAAATGATAATCTCACTGTAGCTTATGAAATATTACGCAGTATCTTGATTGCTGAAGAACATCGAGCAAAATGGACGACAGATTTTTACGGCAATCAACTAAAAAATGATTAAAATTGAGGAGTTTTTACATGGATAAAGAACGGAAAGAACGTTTAACCAATGAAATATTTAAAAATAAGTTTTCCAGTCAATTTGAACTTGTAAACTATGCGATCAAAATTGCTGCAAATATGATTAAGTCGGGAAGGGCGCCCCGCGTCAAAATCGATAGCCAAAGCCCTGCTTTACAAATCCTTGCTGAGATTGCTGCCAATAAAGACGTCTTGGAAGATATTGAGGAGATCCTCCCTGAACCTGAAATTGAAAAGGAAGAAGAGGATGTTAAAAAGCAAATGGCCCACTTTACCTCGAAAGGATCGGAACGGAAAAAAAATCGGTTGGCACTATAGTTTATGAGGCTTGCTGTTGTCAGTTCATCAGATGTTGTATTGTTAGGCTCAGCCATTTTGGCTGTTTTCTTTTTGATGTGTGGAGTTTTTTTGTTTGCATGGTGGGTGACGCGGCGAGAGGCCAGCTTGAGCATTTATAGCGGAATGCCATTGCGAAGGGCGACCGACCTCTCCTATTCCAGCATGGAAAAAGTGCTCCGTTTCGTTTATGATATGCATCAATATGACAACCGTATTTTTCAAATGAAAAAGGCGGCCGTTTGCCGTGAAACAGGGAGGATTTTTCTTGATTGCATCACCTGGTATGATGTCATCAAAGTGAACTGGAGTTTTCTTCAGAAACGTTATCCGGGACACTATGTCTCTTGGGGAAGTCTAACCGAAGAGCAAAAGCAGGCTATAAGGAATATGCACGATTCCTTAGAAGGGTTTCAGACACAATTCTCTTCCACAAATCCATCCCCTCGCATGATAGAATCTGAATTTGCTTTTGAAAAGCCAGGACCCCTTTATGTGGATATACAAACTGGAGTTTTATTAGGTTGGAAATGTGTTCCAGGAACTGAACTGGAAGTCTTAATAGTTCAAAAGCCGACCCACATTATTACACCGACTCTCCCGAAAGATTAATTTGGAGCGATAGTTTATGACGGAAAAAATTTTGATTACCTCAGCTTTGCTTTATGCGAACGGCCCCCTCCATTTTGGGCACATTGCAGGGGCTTATCTTCCGGGTGATTGCTATGCAAGATTTCAACGGTTAATGAAAAAAGATGTCTTGTATATTTCAGGATCCGACGAATATGGGATGGCGATCACCCTGAGCGCTGACCTTGCAGGCAGGAATCCGCGGGATCACGTCAATATTTTCCATGAAGTCAATAAAAAGCTTTTTGAGAGGCTGAATTTTTCATTCGATCATTACTCGAGAACTACCTGGGAAGGGCATGTGGCGACGACCCATCAATTTTTCAACGACCTCATGGCGAACGGCTATATCGAGGAGAGAATTACTGACCAATTGTATTCTGAAGAAGACAAAAAATTTCTCGCAGACCGGTATGTCGTCGGGACATGCCCCATGTGCGGCTTCGAAAAAGCCCGCGGAGATGAATGTCCGCAATGTGGAGCGAGCTATGAAGCCACAGACTTGAAAAATCCCAGATCGAAGTTAACGAATAAAGCATTAACGCGGAAGCCTACAAAACATTGGTTTTTGCTGCTGGAAAAATTTAAAGATCCATTGGTTTCCTGGATTAAAAGCAAGAATTGGAAACCCAACGTCGTCAACTTTGTAAAAGGATACATCCAAGAGATGCATGCTAGAGGCATTACCAGAGATTTAACTTGGGGGGTGCCGATCCCTTTACCCCGCACAGAAGGAAAAGTCCTTTACGTTTGGTTTGAAGCAAGCATTGGGTATATTTCAGCCACAATGGAATGGGCGCAAAAAAGCAATCAGCCCGACCGTTGGAAAGATTATTGGTTTGACCCTAAGACTAAACTGGTCAATTTTATTGGGAAAGACAACATCCCTTTCCATGCCGTCATTTTTCCCGCGACGATTATGGGGCAAAATCAACCCTATAAGCTTGTCGACGAGCTCCCTGCCAATGAGTTTTATAAATTAGAGGGGCGCCAATTCAGCAAATCGGATGGGTGGTTTGTCGATATTGAGGAATTTTTAAATCGTTATACAGGTGACCAGATCCGCTATACCATTGCGGCCAATGCACCGGAGACAGCTGATTCGGAGTTCACATGGAAAGATTTTCAAATCCGTTGCAACACGGAGTTGTTGGGGAAATATGGGAATCTTGTGAATCGTGTCTTAGTTTTCGCAAAAAATAATTGCGGCGGCAAAGTGCCCCATCGGGGAGATCTTCAAGAGATTGATCAGGCTTTTTTGAAGAATATGCAAATGTTGGTGGATAATGCAGCGGCTAACTATGAGAACTTCAAGGTGAGGCAGGCTAGCCAGGTTGTGATGGAGCTTGCGCAATTAGGCAACATCTATTTTGACACGAAACGGCCTTGGCAAGAGGCTAAAAGTCCCGAAACAAGAGCCTCCATGGACACAACGATCGCTTGTTGTTTGGAATGCCTAAAGTGTTTGGCTCTGATTTCCTCTCCGATTATTCCCGAGGCTGCTGAAAAGATATGGAAGATGTTAGGTTTTAGAGATACCCTTCAGAAGGCTTCATGGAAAGAGGTTCAACAGAACCAAATCAAAGAAGGGCAGGTGCTCGGGGAGTCAAAAATCCTATTTACGAAAATAGAAGACGTACAAATTGCTGAAGAGGTTGCGAAATTGCATGAGCTTTCAGCCAAGCATGAGGAGAATAAACTCAGTGAATATGTGCCTTTAGGGGCCATGGTCGACATTGAGGATGTGCGGAAGTTGGACTTGCGGGTGGGAGTTGTCGTGCAAGCGGAACCGGTTCCAAAGAGCAAAAAATTGTTGAAATTAGAGGTTGACATCGGTTTTGAAAAAAGAACGATTATTTCAGGCATTAGCCAATACTATAAACCGGAAGATCTGATCGGCAAACGGGTGGTTGTCGTTGCCAACCTTAAACCAGCCACATTGATGGGGATTCAAAGCCATGGCATGATCTTAGCCGGGGCTTGCCAAAACAAATTAAAAATTATCGAGGTCGATGAGCTTCCCCCCGGCAGCGTTGTCTCTTGAAATGTAGAGCGTATAGTTGAGGTAAATATAACATTTTAGGAGCGTCCAATGATTAAAAAGCCCCTTCCAGCAGTCAAAAAGAATGCAGTTTCTCTAGCAGGATACACAAAATTCATTACCTCCTTAAAGGCTAAGGTACGATCTGCTCAGATCAAGGCAGCTGTTGCCGTCAACAGTGAGCTAATCAAACTGTATTGGGAGATTGGCAAGGAAATAGTTGAAAAACAGAACCGGGAAGGCTGGGGTAGCAAGGTTCTAGAAAGGGTCGCTAAAGATCTCCAAAATGAGTTCCCCGGAATAGAAAGGTTTTCAAGAACTAACCTATTTAGGATGAAGGCATTTTATAGCGCCTATGCAAAAGTCCCACAACTTGTGGGACAATTCGAACAATTCCCAGTCTTTTTTATTCCTTGGGGGCAAACTCAGACGAGGATCTCTCTAAAGATTAAACCTAAAGGCAACTTTCTCTTCGAGCCAATACCTTTGGACGAGAAACTATTTCCACAAAGAAAACTTTCTCGTCAATTCTGATACCTTTTCCCAATCGCCAAATAAGACGACTCCGTAATAGATGAGATCAGCTTCATTTGTTTGCTTTGTACGCTCTATCTGTTCTATGTAGGTTCCAACGGTCATTGTATCGGTAAAATCTACACATTGAATACCGGCTTGATGAGCAGCTAATCGTAGTGCCCTAAGCTTGTTTGAATTCGCTTTTAGGATCATGAAAGGCATCTCCGAGATGTTAGGATGACTTCCACCGTCTGCATCGATATAATTGGTAAGACGCAAAGGTTCTTTCCCGATGTCAGATCCAAAGCCGATACACATGTGAGCCAGGGCGTTCATAATAATACCTGGTTCTATTTTTTCGTTCATGATTGCTGCTAATTTGTTGGCAAACATTGCGATCTCCTAGAGTTCAAAACGGTTAAAGCTATTTTTCCAATTGTTCTCAACTGCTTCCATCGCAAGAGGAAGGTTTTTTTGCGTTAGAGCCTCAATGATTTTTTTATGTTCATCATAGGAAAGAATAGCGTTCTTAATCTTATCAAAGTAATAAAGATCTAATCTTTTTAACTTTGTCTTTATTTCAGAAATAATCTTCTCAATTTCTTGATTCTGAGAAAGCCTTATGTAGACGTTATGAAAATCATAATCTGCCTCCAGTGCAGAGAACCGATCCTTAGCTTTCATTTTTTGTAAAAAGCGATCGTTGGCATCAATCATATGCTGAATATGCTCATCTGCAATCGATCCGAATGCTTGACTTAATGCCAAGCGTTCCAAAGTCCAGATAATCGAATAGAGATGAAAAGCATTATGAAAATCAATTGAACTCACAAGAGTTGAACGATTAGGTTTGGTCTTGACCAAGCCTTCATC
Source organism: uncultured Parachlamydiaceae bacterium (assembly GCA_963742415.1). Classification (GTDB taxonomy): domain Bacteria; phylum Chlamydiota; class Chlamydiia; order Chlamydiales; family Parachlamydiaceae; genus CAVULX01. The sequence goes on along the minus strand of CAVULX010000004.1, from coordinate 1,168,612 downwards.
TTCAAGACGAAGTAAAGCTTCACGGATAGGTGTACGACTAACCCCCAATTGTTCAGCTAACTCCTTATCACGCAACTGTGCTCCTGGAGCAAGAGTTCCATCTAAAATCCAGTTACGGAGCCTTGAATACGCCTCTTGTCGGACAAGTGTACGTTGGATTTTGCTTTCCATATCGTCTCTTTTAATTAGTGATATGTAATATATCAGTTGTCGAAATTTATGTAAAGACCTCACAAATCAGGATTTTCTTGCCAGAAAAAGTCGACACGTGTAATATAGTTGCTATATACAACTATCTGGTAAAACATGGAAAATCTTTCAAATGAAAAAGTCGATCTTTTAAGACAAAACGCAAGAAGCCTTGTACGAGAGTTAGGGCTTTTAAATGATGCGTATTTTGAAGTTGGTGTAACTTTAGCAGAACGGCATCTTCTCATTGAACTCTCCTCTTGTGTATGTCCTACAATGGGTGAAATCGCTGAAAAGTTGCTTCTGGATAAATCTACTGCCAGTAGACTAATCGCCAGAGCGATAAAGAAAGGCTATATCAAGCCTACTCTGGATGCAAAAGACAAACGAAAAAGGTTTCTGCATTTAACAGAATTGGGAAGAAAAACTCTTGATACCTTTGAGCCTATTGCATTTAACCAAACTAAACAAGCTCTCTTGACTTTGTCGCCTGAAGAAATGGAGCAGGTTCATCAAGGCATCTCTCTTTATGCTAAAGGACTTAAAACTTCACGACTTCGACACTATTCTTCCAAAGTTATAAATAATCCCACAGCGACAGCCTTGATGTCAGAAAATCTAGGAAAAATTTATGCTCAGTTATCCCAAAAAGGTTTTTTATTAACTTCATATAAACAAGAAGACGAAAATGCACTCTACGATATATTCCGAAAAGTTGTTGATTCGGGAGCTGAATTCCCATATGAATCTAACTCCATCCAAGAATTTCATCGTCAGTTTTTCGTTTCCAAATCAGAAGTTTATGTGTGTCGTTCTCTGAATGAAGAAGTGATAGGCGGTTTTTACATCAGGCCTAACTTTTCTGGCAGATGCAGCCACATTGCGAATGCAGCATACATGATCAAAGAGTCACATCGAGGGCAGGGCATTGGCACCCTACTCATAAATGCCTCTCTTGAGATTGCTAAGAGCCTTGGGTTTACAGCGATGCAATTCAACATGGTGCTTAGTCAGAATACTATAGCTCTTAAACTCTATGCGAAACTTGGATTTCAGATTGCTGGCACTCTTCCTAAAGCCATTCGAAATCCAGATGGAAGTTATCAAGATGGATATGTTTTATTTCGTGACTTAATAGATTAAACAAGGGGTATTTTTGTGTCTGAAGAAAAGCCAATAGTTTCCAAAGAAGATACATTTGATAAATTAGAAATAAGATTAGATCGCGTTATCAGCGTGGAAAAATAACCAGCAGCGCCTAAAAAATCCTATCGACTGAAAGTTGATTTTGGAAAGTTTGGAATTAAGACCAGTATTGGCAGATTTACACAACACTCTCCCGAAGAAATTAAAGGCAAGCTTGTCTTAGGAATTCTCAATTTTGCACCAATGCAGATTGGAGAGACTACCTCGGAAGTCTTAATTCTAGGAGTTCAGTTTCCAAAAGCCGAAAGCGGAGAAGCGACATTTATCACTCCCTTTGCTGAAGCAAAAATTGGTGGAAAGTTGTTTTAATGTTCATTCTCACTGGAAATTCTTCAATTTTTTTGATAGTCTACTCCCAACGATAGATGTAGGATAATATGACAGAAACTCCTTCCGACAGCCATTTAATTATTTATAATACAGAGGATGGTCGTACACGTATCGAAGTACGCCTTTTAGATGAAACAGTTTGGCTTACACAAGCTCAAATGAGCGAACTATTTGATAAAGACAAAAGGACGATTTCTGAGCATATACAAAATATTTTTAAAGAGGGAGAACTCTCTCCAGATTCAACTATCCGGAAATTCCGGACAGTTCAAACCGAAGGATTGCGTGAGGTTGCGCGACAAATAGACTTTTATAATTTAGATGTAATCATTTCAGTAGGATACAGAGTTAGCTCTCATAGAGGCACTCAATTTCGCATATGGGCCACATCCAAACTAAAAGAATATCTCATCAAAGGGTTTGTATTAGATGATGAAAGGTTGAAAAAAGCTGGTGGGGGAAATTATTTTGACGAACTTCTAGCTCGAATTAGAGACATTCGCTCGTCAGAAAAAGTTTTCTGGCGCAAGGTTTTAGATATTTATGCGACCAGCATCGACTATGATCCTCGAGCTAACCTATCGGAAGAATTTTTCGCTATTGTTCAGAATAAAATGCACTGGGCAGCTCATGGACATACTGCAGCGGAAATCATTCATAGTCGAGCAGATGCTAGAAAACCAAATATGTGGCTGACTTCCTGGAATGGGGATAAACTACGCGTTCCAGATGTAGGTATTGCTAAAAATTACTTAGATAGTCAAGAGCTAGATACACTTAATCGTATAGTCTCCATGTATCTGGACTTTGCTGAATTGCAAGCCCTCAGTCGTAAGCCCATGTATATGAAAGATTGGATTGCCAAATTAGACGACTTTCTGCGTATCAGTGAGCGCGATATTCTAACTCATGCGGGAAAGGTAAGTCATCAAATAGCTTTGGATAAAGCGAAGTATCAACAGCAATTAAAAGAACTACCCTCACCGGTTGAGCAACATTTCATAGAAGCTATAAAGGAAGTGAAGCAGATTGATTCTGCAAAGCCAAAGAAACGTCGTTCTTCCAAATCTTAAGAAAGCTATTTCTCATAATATTTCAGTTGGAAATTCGTATGAAAAAGACAAAAACTAAAGAAGAGATTAATAGACTTCGCATTACACAACCCCGCTCTAACGTAGATATAGAAAGTTCTCTCTATTTAGAAGATCTCCAGATGCAATTGGCGAAATCTGATTTATATGTAGAATTCAAATTTCCCCTCCCTCATAACCCGTTAGTCGGTTGCAGAAATCTTTTTTCCATTCTTTGCATCTTGGCGACTGCGTGCTGGAGCTTATTGGAGGACTTCAGACGGTGGTGCCGTTGGCGCGCATTTCTCGGACGACAGATTCCAACCCATTTTTATCGATGGTTCTGAGTGCGTTAATGGACAGCCTTAACTTGACAAAACGTTTTTCAGAAGCGAGCCACAAACGTTTTTTTATTAAATTTGGCTGAAAACGTCTTTTTGTTTTTCCGGTCACTTTGAGACCGATCCCTTTTTTCTTTTTGGCGATTCCCCGAATGGCGTATTTATATCCACGAACAGGTTTCTTTCCGGTGACTTGGCAAACTTTTGACATGGTTAATTCTCCGAACAAACGTTAAATTTAAGCCACAGGATAGCATATCCTTTTCTTAAGCTGCAACGATAAAATCATAATAATAAAGGGGAATTGAGGGCCTATTTGTGGATTAATGCAGCGGCAGCCATTTTTCATTGACATTGAAACGTTTGTTGATGTGCTTTTGCCTTTCGTGTTCAATTTGCTGGGAAAATTCAAATTCGGGCATCTGGGCTGCCAATTCGGCTTTATAAAGGTCAATTTTTGTTTTTATTTTTTGGATTAAGACCCATTCTTCTGCAGTCAAATCAGCCGGATTTTCGATCTTTTGTTTGAGCTCATTTCTTTTGATGCCAAGTTTTGTATACATCGTTGCGTGTTGTTTTGCGCGGAGGAATTTGATATCCCGTTTAAGGGCTGAAATGAGACTCATTTGCGCTTTATCCAAAGAAGAAGATTTACCCCCTTTTTCTGCTGGAGGGGAACCTTCGGCGGGTTGTTTATGGGATTGCGCCTTATCGTCAAATAATTTCTCAATGCTTTGTCGACGCAGTTCCTTCTCGAGAACTTCTTCGACTTTTGTATAGTTTGTCTTAGCCATAAAAATTCCTGCTTATAAACAAAATAACCAACTTTATTATAACATAAAATTTTTTAATATTCCTCCTGGGTTGAACATATTAAATATTTACGCTATGTTGAAAGCAAAGTGGCATCATAGGGAAAGAGATCTAGACATGGAAGAACTTACGGTTGACTTGGTAGTGATTGGTTCGGGGCCTGCAGGGCAAAAAGCAGCGATTCAAGGAGCCAAGCTGGGGAAGAAAGTCGTGGTCGTTGAAAAGAGGTTTGATCCCGGCGGAAATTGCCTTTATAATGGAACGATCCCTTCAAAATCATTGCGTGAAGCGATCATCGATTTAACACGTTTCAATGAGCGGAGTTTTTATGGTTCCGAGTATCAGCTCCGGGAAGTGACTTTAGGCGATCTTTTTAATCGTTTGCAAAAGGTCATTGATGAAGAAAGGAGCATGGTATTTCGTCAATTTAAAAAGAATAATATTCGTGTGATTCAGGGGGAAGCCCGTTTTGAAAGTGTGAATCGGCTTGCAGTGATAGACAACGATTACCACCTTGCTTATAAAATTGATGCCGTCAATTACATTATTGCCACTGGCTCAAAGCCGCGGAATCCGCAAAATATTCCATTTGACCACGAAGTTATCTTGGATTCGACCCGATTATTGGGGATTAACCAAGTTCCTAAAAGCATGATAGTGTTAGGAGGGGGGATTATTGGTTCGGAATATGCCAGTTTTTTTGCTGCTTTGGGGACAGAGGTTACTATCATTGATAAAAAGGATCACATTCTTCCATTTATCGATTCTGAAATAGGGATCCATTTGCAAACAGCTTTAACAGATATTGGACTTAAATTTTTGGGGCGAAAAGAGCCGGAAAAAATTGAGCGGAGAGGAGATCGGGCATACGTTCAATTTAAAGATGGCACAAGTGCGGAAGGGGACGTCTTGCTCTATGCGTTAGGGCGTCAGGCCAACGTGGATGGTTTGGATGTTGAAAAAGCAGGAATTCATGTCAATGAAAAAGGGTATATTCCCGTGAATGCTTTATTTCAAACATGGACTCCCCACATTTATGCCGTAGGGGATGTGATAGGCGGACCCTCTTTGGCCTCGACGAGCATGGAGCAGGGGCGCCTTGCTTCAAGGCATGCTTTTGGAGCTCAAACCCACCACTTTCCTTCTTTTTATCCCATTGGCATTTACACGATCCCTGAAATCTCCTCATGTGGATATACCGAAGATGAACTCAAAGAGTTGGGATTCCACTATGAAGTGGGGCGCGCCTATTTTTATGAATTAGCTCGCAGCCATATTGTGGGGAGTAATGTAGGGATGTTTAAAATCCTCTTTCATGCGGAAACGATGGAGATTTTAGGGATTCACATAATTGGCCGAGGAGCTACAGAAGTGATTCACATCGGGCAAGTGGCTGCTAGTTTCCATGCTAAAATTGATTATTTTATTGATCAGATTTTCAATTATCCAACCTATGCGGAAGGATACCGTGTAGCAGCTTTGAATGGCATTAACAAAATCAAATTTAAAAAATAATTAGTTATGGATGAGAACAATCTCGAAGAGAAGAACAAAACGATCCATCAGCCTGAATACATCATCTTAGATGGTAATGAAACGGATGGACATGGGGCTTCGTCAGGTGAGGAACGGGGAGAATATGTTGAGGCATTGAGCCGCTTAGGGAAGAAAAGCTTCCCATTTGCAGCCCGGATTTTGATTTTTTTAACCGCCATAGGGATCGCTGTTGCTTCTCTAATTGCTCTAGCTGGGGCCATTGTAAGCACGTTATTGGCAGGGCTTATTTTATTTCAAAAAGCGGAAGTCAATATGTATATGTTTAAAGCTTGGGCCAATGCGAAGAAACTGGCCGTTTTTACCTTAGGTTTAATTATAGCGATTTTTAGCCCGGTCTTTGGATTTGGGATCATCGTCCTCTATTTGATGCTTTTGGGGGAACACCTGGATCAATCCTTTTTCAAGCGGATGTTTTATCAATAAAACGTTGCATCAGAAGCAGATATTGATAATTAAATGAAAATTTGTTAATCTAAAAGATGGGATACCAGGGAAGATAAAGGAGCGCAATAATATGTCTAACACAGGTGGCGGAGCTGCGGCTGTCTCGTCTGCAGGTGGGTCTTCTGAGTCGGAAAGTGTTGGAGAATCTTCTTCTTCGAGTAAATCAAATGTAACTCCAACAACTAGCATCAATTCGCTTAGCGACTTAAGAAATAAAGCTCCACAAGTTTACAAGTTTATGATGTTAAGCCTTGCGCAAAATATTTGCATTTCTATGAAACATGACCAGGATCGACTGACTGCAGCCATGAAAAAAATTCGGGAAGATTATTAAGAACGCCTCTAAGGCACGTCTGAAATTTTTCAAGAAAGTTAATGGATTCATCAAGGAGTTCAAAAGGATGGGGTATTTTTTGTGTATCAAGCAAATTTCTTCTTAGGTTATCCGGTCGATTCTGAATTCCGTTTGGTATTAGAAAAGCTCGATCCCTCATTTAAAGCATTATTTATTCAAAATGGGGAAGCTTACCTCGAGGAGATCGATTTTGCTGGAGTTAAATACTTGGGAAAGAAAATTGAAAAAGCGGCCGACATTTCCAGTTTAAATTTGATAGAAATAAATATTTATAGCCTTTTAAGGCGTCTTGATCCGACAATCCCGTTCCAGAAGATTCCTCTCAAGCTATTTCCTTTGATTGAACAAACCACCTAGTATTATGGATTTTGGAGAAACAGATTGCATCATTATTTCCGAAAAGGAAGCTGGAGAACGGTTAGATAAAATCTTAGCTGATCGGTTCAGCACCAGTCATTCTCGGACTTATTTTCAGTTTTTAATCGATGAAAAACGGATTCTCCTCAATGGGGTTCCGGTAAAAAAAAGGATAAAACCAAAAGCTGGAGATGAAGTTGAGATACAATTTCTCATCACGCCGGAATTAAAATTAAATCCTGAACCCATCCCTTTGTCTATTTTGTATGAGGATGAGGATATTCTAGCGATTAATAAGCCGGAAGGGATGGTTGTTCATCCTGCGGCTGGCAATTGGACCGGGACCTTTGTTAATGCCCTTATCCACCATTGCCGCCATCTTGCCGGTGGAACCGACCTCCGCCCTGGCATTGTTCACCGTTTAGATAAAGATACGACGGGCGTCCTATTGGCTGCGAAAAATGGGGTGATGCAGCAACGTTTAATTGAATTGTTTGCCTCGAGGCAAATTTATAAAGAATATTTGGCGATTTGTGTAGGGAATCCCGGAGATCATCAAATTGAAGCTCCCATCGGGAGGCATCCGGTCCATCGAAAAAAGATGGCTGTTCTTGAAGAAGGGGGAAAAGAAGCAGTGACCCGATGCTGCACCTTAGCCTACGACGGAGCGCTCAGTCTTGTTCACTTGGTTATCGCAACCGGCAGAACCCATCAAATCCGGGTGCATATGAAACACCACGGAACGCCTATCCTGGGGGATCCTATTTATGGCAGTTTGAGCGCAAACAAGAAGTATGGGGTCAATAGGCAGATGCTGCATGCCCATATTTTGCGGTTTTCGCATCCCCGAACGTCTGAAACTCTAGAGATTCGTGCTCCTTTACCAACAGATATCAAAACGTTTATATCTACCCGTTCGGTATAAACGGATCACGAATCAAGATTTACTAGACAAATATAGGTTGGATAATGCATGATGAGGTTGGTTTTGGTAAATCGTGTTTTAGCTTAGACCTAGCATAATTGTTGAATGTAGGACGTTAGATTTATGAAACTGTTGTGCGAGTTTAAGCTTCACGAGATTTTTGGAGATCGATGAAACCAAAATTAATGAGAGAGGACTAGTTCAAAAGTTAAGAACGGCAATGCAATCGTATTGCGGTGATTCCTTGGAATAACAATTTCACGAGTGAAAGAGGATCGATTTATGAAAGAATTTGTTGCATACATTGTCAAAAACCTGGTCGATCATCCAGACAAGGTCAAAATCAATGAGATTGGCGGCACCCAAACATTGATCATCGAACTTTCTGTCGAGAAATCAGATATAGGCAAGATTATTGGAAAAAAAGGCAAAACGATCAATGCTATCCGTACCCTTTTAATGTCCGTAGCGAGTCGAAATGGGATTCGCGTTAATCTTGAGATTCTCGAAGAAAATATGCCTTCGAGTGGTGGTTAAGACTCGAGCTGTTAGCCCATATGAATGATTTTTCAAGAGTAAAGTGATCTTACATGCTGAGGATCATGAACTCTTGAATTTTGTCTGATTTTTCTTCTTATAAGCATTATTTTTTGATTCACCTCAACACCTTACCCTTTTTCCTTTCATTCTCTTCTTTTTTTGTGTCTCTGTGATAAAAAACATCGGGCACAAGGAATGGGAGCAGGTTGGTAGGGAATGGCGGACTGAGCAGGATTCGAACCTGCGACCACCCGCTTAGAAGGCGGGTGCTCTATCCACTGAGCTATCAGTCCCTGTGAGAAAGTCTCATGGAAGCAAAAATATAATGACTTCGGCGATTATTATCAAGCGTTGAAATGCAAATTTATGAATTGAGGGTGCTGATTGATGGGATCCATATCAATTCATTTTTTAAGCCCGTTTTTGTGATCAATCAGAAATAGCCTTCATAATAATAAAATAATTAATAATACTAATAAAAATTTTAATTATCTTTATTAAAAATTAACAATTTTACCATATAATGACCAGTATAATAAAAATTTAGGTAATTTATGGTAAATCTTAATAATAATCTGTTTGCAAGAAGTAACTATGGATCTGAGAATTATTCTAATCATCATAAACAACCAGAAGTTTCCCAGGCTTCGCTGAGGACCAAGACAAAGGCTATACCAGAACAACCAGAAGTTTCCCAGACTTCGCTGAAGACCGAAATACCAGATTTTGCTGACTTGTCTGGCATTAATTTAACCCCTTTACCCGTTAAGCCTTCTCGAAAAAAGCTAACACAAATTGTTGAAAGTCAAGAAGCTAATATAAAGATGAAGGAGATTCGGAAAAAAATGAAGGGGCTGGGCCAAGAAAAACTCTGGCCGACCGATCATCACAAAAAACCAGAAGTTTCCCAGGCTTTGCCTAAGACCGAGACGGCTATATCAGATTTTGCTGACTTGTCTGGCATTAATTTAACACCTTTTACTGATGAGCAAATTAAGGGGTTGGGCCGTAAAAAACTTTTGTCAACGGGTGATCTCAAGTCAATTTCTTTTAGACATAAACAGCAAATTGAAGATGTTAGCGGAAATATTGAGAAACTTACAAAAGAGGCCACCGATTTAACTGCTTTGGGAAAGCAAGTAAGCAGAAAAAAGGAAACGGGTATTTCAATAGGTAGGCCTCAGGCTAATTCAATTAAAAAGATTCAGAGTAAGCAAGCTGAAATCAACAATTCTTTGACCTCTGCCTTTACTTTTTTGCTAAACCAGGAAGAAATAACACTAAGTGATTATGAACAAATATTAGTAAAGATACAAAAATCTAAAAATCTGACGGAATCACAAAAAAATGAAATCAGCGCTCTTTTACAGCAGATTCGAAAAGCTAAAGATGTCATTGAGGACCAACGAAATAAAATCAATGCAGCACACAATGGAAAAAATGAAAGAAGCTTGTTTAGAACACTAAAAACGTTAGGAGATATTAAAAATCTTTATAAAGATTATTTGCAGAACCCTGAAGAGACTATCAATTGGGGGATAGGTACGTTAGAAAAAATTCGTCAATATGCCCTTCAGCACCCCTCAAAACTTTCAGAATCGATGTTAAATAATCTTTTTTTAGTATATGAGCAACTTAATGGAGGCGAGCCTACGGTCGTTCTATTCCGTTTCCAAATGGAAAAAAGTCTAGTCATCGATGCCTTGATGCGAGGATTTTCGACGCAAGAACTTAAAGAGGATGATAATGTCCCTGAGGAGATTAAAGAATGGGCCGCTATGCTTGAAATATTGCCTCAAGTAATTGCCGCTTTCCAAGGGGCGAGAGAAGGTTCCGTTTTACCTTTGATCTCTTTATCCCTTTTTGCTAATGAGGCTCAGATTCCTTTTGCATGGGTATTACCTTTATTAAATATAGGCTTAGGTGCTTATGAAAACTGGCGAGGGGTAAAATACATACAGCAAGCGCATCAATTCCTTTCAGTGGAACAAAGGGAAAACCTTGTTTCATTTATGAAGATATTGGAAAAAAAATATGGGGATATCGATGAGTTGAAGACTGAGTGTCTACAGATGCGGACTTTCCATGAGCTAGTTAGTCTTGAGCAAGGAAAAGTGACAAATATTTTTCAACGGGTCCAAGCGAGTATCACAAATTTCCGAATGAAATTATCAGCAGCTAGTTGGAAAGAACGTGTTGTTCGTGTCATAGGTCAAGTTGGAGTCCCTTTAGTGGTAATGACGGCTATAAAAATAGGAGTTATCGCTGGCTTTGTGGGAATGGAACCGCGTGGGCCGCTCTTTATTTCGGCCTGTATTGGAGCTGCTGCAACGATATTTGGGGGTATGTATACTGCTTTTCAAATGGGGGTTGTCTTATCTCGGTGGATTAACGAATTCCCCGCTTTCGCCAAAACGGGAAAAAAAGTGTCTATAATGCAACGCGAAATAAAAGCCAAAGAAGAATTGTTGAGCTTTTTGGAGAAGAACAAGGAGCGTATTGAAGAGATGATTGGTGCGGTGCGTAGACAGTTGGCTGTTCGAGTGACTCGGGGAGACTATGACCTTTATTTGAGTTCTTCCCAATTCGAAGATGATTTTAGGCAATCTTTAGAAGTGACCGGTGGAGGGGATGGCAAGGAGCGGGATGGAGCTGATAGACAGGGGATAGATTTTCGAAGGGAGCTATTTTTGGCTAAAGAAAATGTGGCCATAGAAAAACGGCTTAAGGCTGCAACGCTTCTAAAATATCTTTCAGATCCACTTAAGCAGGAGTATCCCGGTTTGCCAGCGAAAGAGGTAGAAAATTGGATAGTAGAGGTTACATCTCTTAGCCAACACTTTGAGCATATCAAAAACTTGGTAAGTGCAGTGGCTTCAACTGAAGAAGTCACCATTTCTAATGAAGCTATAAGTCAAATGATTGGGGCCCAAGGCATTTTAGGGCAAAATGTGATACCATCTGAAAAATTCGCTGAAGGGGTGAACTATGTTTATAACCATAAAAGGCCCATTTCCGACGAAGGTGCTTCTTCCGATAGCAGGCCCTCAGATGTAGGCACTTCTTCTAGTCAACATTAGAATTTAACGCAGAGACGGGGAGTCGGGGAGACGCAGAGGGAACAGGATAAGCTGTTCCCTCTGCGTCTCCCCGACTCCCCGTCTCTGCGTTATTTAAAGATAGATCTCAATGATTGTAACTCTGAATATTTTTCCATACCATTTCTCTTCGTAAAAGACAGTATATAGAAAAATTGTAATCACTCAAGAAGTCTATTCTTTTCGGTTGATGGCTTCAAAGAACTCCTGACGCATTTCTACTTGTGTGTCGAATTTGCCTCGCAAGACGTTGGTAATGGCATGGCTGTCGTCGTCTTCGATCCCTCTAGCCAAGACGCAGTAATGTTCTGCCACAAGGGAGACGGCGACATCTTCAGTCTCAAGTAAGAAAGCCAAGCAATCGGCAATTTGGGCTGTTAATCTTTCCTGGAGTTGAGGACGGCGGGAAAAATAGCGGACGATCCGCGGGATTTTGGATAAACCGATCAAATTATTTTGCGGAAGGTAGGCCACGTATGCCGAACCGACCATCGGGACAAAATGGTGTTCGCAAAAGCTGCTGAATCCAACACGCATGAAAACGATGTTAGATCTTTTCTGATGCTTATAATTGTCCTTGATCATGCTGACATCGGGGAATTGGTCGAGGTTTAAACCGGAAAAAATCTCATTGACGTACATTTTTGCTATGCGATAGGGGGTGCGGGCGAGGGATTCGTCGTTTAAATCTAACCCTAAGACCTCCATGATTTCACGGAAACGGTGTTCAATAAAAGCGATTTTGTCTTTGTTTGACATTTGAGGGGGGGATTCCGCAAGGGGAGAGGGGTAGCGGGTGGTGGCTGCTTTGCGTAATAATTCTGCGTGCGTAGTTTTTTCTTTTCTATTCATAAAGAGTGTGCCTAGTTTGATTCAGATTTTTGAGCGATATATTCTTCCAGAGGTCCATCGAAAAGATGGATCCCGTCGGGTTCGAAAGCAATGATTTTTGTTGCTACGTGGTCGATGAGAGTGCGGTCGTGGCTGATTACAACGACAGTCCCTTTGTATTCGTTTAGCCCCCAAGCTAGAGCGGAGACAGCTTCCAAGTCAAGGTGGTTATTGGGCTCGTCCATCAGGAGGACATTATGTTCTGAGAGCATAATTCCAGCCAGGATAAGGCGGGCTGTTTCCCCTCCGGACAGTCCTGAAACAGGTTTAAAGGCGTCATCTCCGCCGAACAACATCTTTCCCATGGCGCTTCGGATATCTTGGTCATAAATCCCTGGACGCCGTTCTTTGAGCCAGTCAAAAGCATTTTTATTCTCTTTTTTGTCGATGAGATCCAGATGATCTTGGGGAAAATAGCTTAGGAGAGATTGGTGTCCTAGCTCTACGGCTCCATGGTCGGGAGAAAGTTGTTGGGCTAACATTTTGAGCAAGGTGGTCTTTCCACGCCCGTTGTTTCCGATAACCCCGATTTTATCGCCGCGGGCAATTTCGATAGAAAAGTCTTTGATGACTGGGTGGTCAAAGGCTTTTCCGATATGGTTGGCTTTGAGGACAATTTTTCCGGGCTGTTTTTCGGTAGGGATAAAACGGATATAGGGTCTTTGGATGTTTGACTTTTTCAGTTCTTGAGGTTGAAGGCGGTCGATCTCCCTGACGCGGGATTGCACCTGGCTTGCGCGGGTTCCGGCGCCAAAGCGGGCAACAAATTCCCGCAGCTGGTCGATTTTTTTTTCTTTAGATTTGGCATCGGCTTCTGCGCGGTCTCGGACAGCGGTTTTAGCGACAAGCATCTCGTCGTAATTTCCTGGATAAATGATAATCGTTTCGTAATCGATATCGGCGATATGTGTTGTGACAGCATTAAGGAAGTGTCTATCGTGGCTGATGACGATCAAGATCCCTTTGTATTCGTGGAGGAAGTGCTCGAGCCATCCGATCGATTCTAAGTCTAGGTGGTTCGTAGGTTCATCTAAAAGGAGGGCTTGTGGTTCGCCGAAAAGCGCTTGGCAGAGAAGAACCCGAAATTGCATATCGGTGGGAATTTCTCTCATTTTGAGGGAAAAATAGGAGGAGGGAGGCCCATCCCTGCAAGCAAGACTTCGGCGTTGGAATCGGCGGAGTAGCCATCCTCTTCGGCGATGATCCCTTCGATTTCGCCTAAACGCATGCCGACATCATCGCTCATTTCCACTTCGTACAGGGAGTCTCGTTCCTTTAAGGCATCCCATAGGCGTTGATTGCCCATGATAACCACATCGACGACAGTGAAGTCGCGGAAGTCTTCGATATTTTGCCGAAGGATGCCGACCCGATCTGGGAGGGTGACGGTTCCCGAAGAGGGTTCTTCTTGACCCATCATGATTTTGAGGAGAGTAGATTTTCCTGCTCCATTTGGGCCGGTCAAACCATAACGATTTCCTGCATTGAAAGTCATGGTGACGTCGTCGAAGAGAATCCGGCTGCCAAAGCTTTTTGAAATTTTATTTAGTGTAATCATGTTTAACAATTAAATGAAGTTTTGAAAGAAGCCTATTATAATGATACGAGTGAAAGGTATAAAGAAAAAAAGTCGTTCTAACCTGAGCTTTGGGTTTTTAATATTCCAATTCGTTGGGGAAAGGGGATTCGGGGTAGAATTTGCGGCAAGCATCTTTTGCGGAATGTTCCGAAATGCCGACCATGAGAGAGCCCATTTTTCCGTTGATGGCGCTACCTGTTTCTTGGAGGGCGCCGGTCACGACAAGCACACATTCGTCGTAGGTGCCTTTTGAGCCGGATCTCTTAGTATAGCTTTTTGCCAAGCCTTCGGCGGCATCGCGGATTCTCTCTTCCGCTTCTACTATTGTCATGGCATTTAAGGAGCTAAGGGGGAGTTTCTCTAATTTTTCTATTTCCGGGGGTTTATCTAATGGAAAATCGGGAACATCGGGATGCCAAGGCATATGTTTTTCTCTCAAGGGTTTATATAAACCAATATAGGGTATATAATTAATTTTGAATAGACTTCTTTCGAAATTCGCTTTGATTAGAAAAATGAGCTATTTTTGAGCGGATTTTTTGAAAAATTTTGAGAGCATATGAGTGCATATGGTCGAAAAATTTTACGAAAAAGATGCTAAAAAGAGCCATTTTAATAATCAAATGGAATTTCGAAAGAAGTCTAATATTATTTTAAATCTCTGCTACCGTTCATAGAACCGTAAATTTCTAAAATTGATCGCTTCCATCAGATGATCAGCGGTGATCCGCTCGCTTTCGTCGAGATCTGAGATGGTCAAAGCTACACGGATGATCCGATCGCAAGCCCGGGCTGAGATTCCGAGGGTATCGACTGCATGTCGAAGATGGTTTTCACATTTTGCATCTAAGGGGCAGTGCTGCTTGATTTCCCTGCCTGACATCTGGGCATTCGTCTTGGTTTTATTAAATCTTTTTTTTTGCCTCCTTCTAGCTTGTTTAACCCGCTCTCGAATAGTCGAAGAGGATTCACCTGTTGTCGAATTGAGAAGGTCCCGGTACCTGAGAGCCGGGACTTCGATTTGGATATCGATCCTATCCCAGAGGGGGCCGGAAATTCTGCTTTGGTAGCGTCCAATTTGAAAGATTGTATCTTTGCACCCTTTTTCCGGATGTCCAAGATAGCCGCAAGGGCATGGGTTCATGGCCCCTATACACAGGATGTTCGTGGGATAAGTAAAATTTCCGTTTGCTCTGCTGATGGTGACTTTCCGGTCTTCGAGAGGCTGCCTTAAGACTTCTAAAACATTTCGGGAAAATTCGGGAAGTTCATCGAGGAATAAGATCCCATTGTGGGCTAAAGAAACCTCACCAGGACGAGGAACGGCTCCTCCGCCGATCAGCCCCGCATAGCTGACAGTATGGTGTGGAGACCGGAAGGGGCGTTGAGTGATGATGCTTTGCCCCTCGGGAAGAAGTCCGGCAATGGAGTGGATTTTTGTTGTCTCCAAGGCTTCTTCAATGGTCATTTCGGGCATGATTCCGGGTAGAGATTTGGCTAACATGGTTTTCCCAGAGCCGGGTGGACCGCTCAGGATTACATTGTGAGCGCCTGCAGCGGCGATTTCCATGGCGCGTTTGACATGGGACTGACCTTTAATATCGGAGAAGTCGATCAAGGGGGGTGCATTAGCAAAGAGATCTTGTGAGAGGTTGGGGGAAACTGGTTCAAGGCTTGACGGATCCTTAAAAAATTTAACAGCATCTGCTAAGTGGTTAATGGCAAATATCTGGATCCCCGGAACGGCGGCGGCTTCTTTGGCATTGGCAGCGGGAAGCAAGACCCCTTTTTTATTGTGTTCTCGGGCTAGCATGGCAGCGGCGAGAGCTCCTTGAATTGGGCGGGTATGGCCGCTTAAGGCAAGCTCGCCTACAATTAGATAGTGATCAAGACAGGCTTTGTTTTCGAGGAAATTGGCTCCACGGAGCAATCCTAAGGCTATAGGGAGATCGTACAGCGCCCCTTCTTTTCGGAGATCTCCCGGCGCCAGGTTGATGGTGGCGTTTACGGGTCCTAATTTGAAACCTGAGTTGCGTATGGCAGCCAGGACTCGATCTTTGGATTCTTTGACAGCTGCATCGGGGAGGCCGACAATGATGAGGATCGTTTTTTCTTCCCCTTTACATACGTCTGTTTCTATTTCGATCGGGGCGGCGTCAAGGCCAATAAGGGCGGTGGAAAAAATTTTTGAAAGGCTCATATTGAAAGGGAGTTAAAGTTGAGAGACGATCATTTTTCTTAGTTCGCTCATTAAAGTAAAGAAAAATGATCGGGAGAGGCATCTATTCCACAGAGAGAACGAAATAAGCTGGATGTGCAAAGTTATTATTAGGGCGGGGGACGGCGATAATGGTGACCTCCTGCCCTGATTTTTCCCCTAAATTAACTTTTGTGCTGTAAAGATAAGCCACTGGCATCCGTGTATTTCGGGAAAGAAACAAGTAGTCTCCTGGCTTATTGGGGATGTGGCGTATGTAAGGCTCGATGATTCCGGTTAGAATCAAGGCATTTTGTTTCTGTTTTTCATAAAAGTCGTCCAGGGTAGCTTCGTTATCATTGTTTTCCAGCCATGTTTTATAAAGGCCCTCTTCAAGATGCAGCCAATTTGCAATTTTTCCATCAAGGGGAGAATTTTTTTGAGGAGATGGCGTTGATGAGATTTGAGGAGGGGTTAGGGCATCGGTGGATGAGAGAACACGGCTTTCGAGGTAGGCAAGTTTTTTTTGTAGGGCGGTATCCTGGATGGTTTTTAGTAGGTCTTGAGCTTTGGCTACTTGGACGGAAAATTCGGGGTAGTTATTAATAATTTTTTTAAGATTTCCGAAAACTGCTTCCAGCTGCATTTGATCATAGGGCTTTTCCAGTTCGGTTTCACTTAGCACCTGGGTATGCTCTAATAGTTCTTGCACTTCACGGTGTTGTCTTTGCAATTTTGCAAATAATGAGGAGGGGCCGATATTTTCTACGTAGTCTTTGCAGACATAAAAGCGGGCGCTATCGGGAGTGGGAATTTCCAGCCATTTACTATTTAATGCGCTAATGGTCCCTTCGACGGGATCTCCACTGTTCAACTGGGCGATGACAGGAGCTTCGAGGTCGGGGTAAAGGCGAACATTGACATGTTTCCCCTCTACAGTGTTATCCAGAACAAAGGTGCGGAAGATGTAAGATTTTATAGTTTCCGGGGCTTTTATTGAATAAAAGTCGCCGGCATCACCGGTCGCTAGGATGAGGTCCCCTTTCTCGAATTCACGGAGGATTGTGCTTTCTAGGCTTGGCTGTAGCCTAAGGCGCACTTTATTGCGAGTGATTTTGCCTGTAAAAGCCTGAAAAGGGGCCGAAGGGGTATTTGATTGTGAAATAGGTTCAGGGGTTTTTACCTCTCCGATAGCGTCTGCAAAAAGTGTGAAGGGGGAGATGCAAATGAAGAGAAATAGGATGACTTTTTTACGCATAGCAAAGAGCTCCTAATAATTAGATGCTTTTTGTTGCCATAGTAAATTATGTCGATGAAAGAGGGAAGAAGAAAATTTGATGTGCAGCCCTCGACATTTGCGCAATTTAACCACAGATTAACCACCGAGGCAGTGAGATCAATGAGATAGCATGAGATCATGGAGAAGAAGAAGTAAGAATGGAATTTTAAAACTAACTAACGAATCTTTTTAAGGAGCAACGCAATTCCTTCGCATCATCTCAACTTTTTTCAACAGGATAAGAATGATTGTAAACGGCAGGATGGGCAGGATAAAACAAAAATTTTTTTTTAAATCGTTTAAACTTAATTATATTCCCACATCCTGAACCTTTTTATTCAATATCCTGCTTATCCTGCCGTTTACGATCATGCTTACCTGTTTTTTCCTTCTCTGTCTCATTTCCCTGTTCGGTTGTGTATCCAATTTATTCTAAGATTTTAAGACGGCCAAGACGTGTTCACATCCGGGTTTGCCGCAAGTGCACCCGATAGGCTCCCCTAAATAGACGCTATACTTTTCTCCAGGCTCTAGACGGTTGGCCACAAGATACATTTTTTCCCCAGTTTGGGTGATATCCCATTGGCAGAATTGAAGCTCCTCATCAGAAACGGAAGGCTCCACAGTGTTTGATATTCCTGGAGAGTTTTCTTTTAAGTCTTGAGAGCCATTTTCAATGGCTCGAGAAATTTGGCAATGCAAACAGTTGCAATGCCGATAATGGGGTTCTACTTTGAAATGGCTAAGGTCTTCGGGAGCAACAATTTTGGCAATTGCAGCTATCTTTTGGAGGATTTCTTTAGGAATTTCGGGACTTTCTGCTTGGGAAGGGTTATGTTCTAGAGCGCTCCCTAAATGATCGAGCGTTGCAAATCCAATTTTGAAAGGGTGTTCTAGAGAGTTGTTTTCCTGAGCAGGAAGTGGATTGACTTGTTTGATTTCGGAGGCTTTTGAGGGGGTGCGCTCGGAGGCCACTTCGTTTTCAAGAAATGTTTGATGCGCTTCAAAGATGAGGGCGATGAGTTCCTTGTTCAGGTCTGGGATTTCAATGATGTCTCCATCGGCTAAGGAAATGCTGAGGATATTGTCTTTGAGGCGAAGGGCGATGACGTTATTCCAACTAGTTGAAATATAAGGAGGCAAACTGAAAAACTTTGAATTAATTCTCATAAATCACCTAAACAAATTTTATTACTTTGATTGTATTATAATAAATAAAAGAAGAGTTGTCAATAGAATTTAGCACTCAAGGCGGTCAAGTGCTGAATTAAATTCATTCAAATTTTTCTTTTCAGTTTTAAGATCTACGCTTACACTCCTTTATTTGATCATTATTTTGTAAGAGAGGGGCTGTGGCTAAAAAAACATTTGTCATCGACACAAACGTCCTGCTTCATGATCCTGAATCCTTTATGAAATTTCCTCGCCATCATGTTGTCATTCCAGTAACGGTCCTGGAAGAGTTGGACAAAATGAAAAGACTGCCGAATGAGTTAGGGAAAAATTCCCGGGCAGTTTTTCGGCTTTTGGATTCTTTGCCAACCATTGGCAAAGGGGATCTGCACAAGGGGATCAAGCTGGAAAATGAGGCTATCGTTCGGATTCAATTAGAAATCAAACCGGATCACACCCATGTTCTTGCGCTCTCGCTCAATGATAACCGGATTATCATGGCGGCTTTTCTCTTGCAAGAGCGAGGTGAAAACGTTGTTTTTGTTTCCAAAGATTTTGCTGCAAGGATTAAAGCCGAAGCCATAGGGTTAGAAGCGCAAGATTATAAAAATTTGAAATATTCCTACGAGGGGATGTATCGGGGGATCAAAAAGATTGAAGTTAGCAAGCACGAGGTGGATGTTTTTTATAAAGATGGGATCTTGAATTTATCGAATGTAGATTTCAAACCGAATGAATACTGCATTATGACTTCTTTGGAGCATTCCTCTGCGGTTGGAAAGTTCGATCCCCATAAGCAGCAAGTGGAACCTTTGCTGAAACAAGCCAATTTATGGGGGATTAAACCCAGAAATGTCGAGCAAAAGTGTGCAGTTGATATTCTCCTCCGCGATGATGTGAAATTGGTGACGTTGATAGGTCCTGCAGGAACGGGCAAAACGCTTTTAGCTTTAGCGTGTGGCTTGCGAAAAGTTTTTGACGAGGGAACTTATACGCGGATCTTGGTCAGCCGCCCTGTGGTTCCATTAGGAAGAGATATTGGGTATCTCCCTGGAACCAAAGAAGAAAAGCTCTTAAATTGGATGCAACCGATCTTCGATAATTTGGAATTTCTCTGTGATTCTTCGGGTGGGGAGATGAATGAAACTCTCAGATGGGTTATGGAAAGTAAGAAAATCGAAATGGAGGCGGTGACTTACATTAGGGGGCGCTCTTTGCCCAAAATGTTTATCATTGTCGATGAAGCCCAGAATTTGACCCCTCATGAGATTAAAACTGTGATATCTAGGGCTGGAGAAGGAACCAAAGTGATTTTGACAGGGGATCCGACTCAAATTGACAATCCTTATCTTGATAAGGATTCAAATGGCTTGACTTATACTGTGGGCAGATTTAGCGACCATAAAATTTTCGGGCATATCTTTTTAGATAAAACTGAACGGTCGGAATTGGCTGCTATTGCGGCTGATATTTTATAGCTATAACCGCAAAGATGCAGAGTCTTACCGTTCGATTTTTTTGAAGACAGGTTTTTGCATCCGATGACGATCAAATAGATAAAATCCAATGGCAATCAAAATCACAAGAGCCCAAATGGTGAGGCGGGGTGTAGTAAAAACAGGATATGGCTTTTGTGCGGGGCGGCCCATATCTTGGGGGGGCCAAATGATAAGATCTGGAACACCTTGAAGGTTTTCCTGGGGAAGGAATCCGAAAATCCGGCTGTCGGAACTTACCGAGTGGTTATCTCCTAAGACAAGGTAATTTTTAGCAGGAATTTCAACTCCAAAAGCTTTAATAAAACCGGCATCGATTTTCCCCTCCTTTATTGGGGGACCGTAATCCTTAAAAGGGGTATATGGGCGGGATTCCGAGGACTGTTTTTGCCGCTGCTCTTCTCTGGCAAGAAAATCTTTGAGTATGGGGTCCTCTTTTTTCAAGATAGGAGCGCCTAAGAGGTATAGGTCGCCATCCCGAAAATAGGCATACCGGCGTGGATAAAAGGTGGTGTTTGAAGGTTTGGGTTCGAAATAGGTGCTGAAATCAATCCCATAGTTATAAAGATTTTGAACATTTGCAGGGTCATGGCTATAGAGAGGGTGATCGGAAGAAAGGGAAGAGGTCGTCCCCTGCCATCCAATTTTCACACCCTTGCCGTAATAGAATTCATATTTCCCGTCGGGAATACCAGGAAAACGGGGGTTTGTTGCATTTACAGGTTGTTCATTGACTTGATATCGCTTTGCCCGCCCACCTTCAACTTCAAAACGGGAGGTGTACATGTTGTTCATTAGAGCATCCAAATGCTTCTGCTGCAGCGGGATAATACTCGTTAGAGGGTTGAGGGCGATACTGAGGATGCTTTGATTTTTACGAATAAAAGGTTTGGGGTAGGTGAGGCTAGGATGGTGAGCAAGTTCAAGGTATAAGACCCCTTCAGGCAGGCCGGAAGAGTCGATGTCTGGGTATTGTTTTAGTTCATTTTTTGTGAGTAAGCGGGCCATGGCATAATTACGAATGCCAAGGAAATCAGAAAAGGCCTTGATGCGTTCGTGAGGAACGGCTTGTTCGGCTGGCTGATCTTTGATCCATGTGTCCCTGTCGTAAACTTCTCCGATCCATTCCCCTTTTGGAGTAAAAGTAAGGCGGCCAATAGGTTGCCTCATTTGCTCAAATTGCAGAACACCGTGGGATGGATTGACAAGGTTTCCTTCAAAAGTCATAAAAGGAACATACTCGATTTTTTCTAGCCAGGGGCTGTTGAGAAGCTCTTCAATAGGGTTCCCTTTTTTGTCGATCCCATAGATTTTTCCCCCATAAAAATACAAAAAATCGCCCGGTTTGCCGATGAGCCGTTTAACATACCTTTTTTTGTAGGGGAAAATGCCAAAGTAAGTTGTGTCTGTATCGGGCAGGGGGATCCCATCGCCGGACCAGATCACGATGCCGGTGCGTTGGACAAGGGAGGGGTCAAAATAAAAGTGTTCAGTTCGTAGGGGAATGTTGATGCCGAACTGAGTTTTTGAAACTGTAAGGCGGTCTTGCTCTTTGAAAGTAGGGCGCATTGAGCCGGTGGGAATTTCGTAGAGTTCGAACCATGTTTGCCTTACGATGACGGCGATGGCTAGAGCTATAATCAAAGCAAAAATCAATTCCTTGGCATAGTATAAAGGGGTTTTTTTGAAGTGTTCATTAACGAATAGTTCCAGCTTTTGAGAAAGTTCGCTGGCTTTTTCCCTGTTTTTACTTAAGCAAGCTTCATCGCAGGCGGCTAAGGTAGCTTCCAAGTCTGCAAGTTGAGAAGCGTTGAGGGAGTCCCCTTTTGTTTTGTAAAAGCTGTAGCTATGGATAAGGATTTTTTTTGATTTACGTAGAGAATAGACGGTTTGATTCATGAGGAGCTTGCCTAAGATTTAGTTTTTATATGCAGTGATGATTTTAAATTGGGGCGAAAAGAAAATCAACGGCTTTTCTTGTGCGCTGAATGTACGCTTATTGAAGATAACTAATTCTATTTAAAGGCACTTTTTTGTGGAAAACGTGTTAACAGGCTGTCAGTAAAAATAAGATTGACTAGAAATTTTCATTCTCACAGCATGTCTTGAAGGTATTTATCAGAGAGGTCAAGAGATTGTCGATAACTTGTGCCTACTATCCTGAAAACTCAGGTTGTTAGCGAAGTTTGGGAATGCTATCTAAAAGAGGTGCCGGCGATTCCATATGAGTACCGGAATCTACGATGCGTACTTTAGCGTTGCCAATGATTCCACTGATCTGAAGCCAATAGGGGAAATAGGAAGGGTATTTATTATTATCTACAGGTAAGTAGATTTCAATCGATTTGCCAGAGAGATCAGACCCGTCTTTAGGCCAAGAGGTTTGCCAAGCATCGAAAGAAACGTTGCTGATTTCATTTCCATCGACAACCATGCGAGGCTGCCAAAATGGGCGTTGGTCTTCCCCTAGGATGGGGGGGAGTCCTATCCTCCTCCGTTCTTTATAGGGTACTTTTTCGAATTTTAAGTTGATGAGGGTTGTTAAGAAGTTGTTGGCTTTTGAGAGGTCAAACCAAGTTTTTTTTGTAAGAGAATAATATTCTAGCATTTTGCCGGTAGGCAAGTCGAGTTTATATAGGACCCATGAGGTGTTGTCTGGGGCTTTGTTTTTGATCCATGTTTTCCAGGAAGTAAATCGTCCCTGCATCCGCTGGGCGGGGACTGTGATCTCTTCGATCGTGAGTGTTGCGGGGGTGCGCTCGAAGATATGCAAGATTGTGTAATTTTTATTTTGAGCAGTGACGATGTAGCCGCCTGCCTGGGCTTTTTTTAGATTGTTTTTCAGAAAAGTTTCTTCTTTAGCGTTCAAAAAAGAAAAAAGGAGTGCGAAAGACAGCAAACAAACTAAAATGGATTTCACGTTTCCCTCTTCAATTGGAAAGAAAACAATTATTTTAGGACATCGTTTTTTTAAATGCTAGAAAGATTTATATCGGGTTCCTACGAGGAGAGGTTGCATTGTTAGACCCAAAATTAAACAAAATACTTGTCAATATTCCTGAAAAAATTCATCTTGAGGCTTAAGGTATACTTGTTACCTAGTGCTTCGATTTTACAGATAGAAGCTAAAGTTAAAGTTCTCATTAGCTCGGCATGAGGAGAATTTAAACAAGGTGTTGTTAAATTAAAGGAGAATGCTATGAAAAAATTGTTCCAGATAGGCGCAGTCCTTTGTGGTCTTCTCGTTACCCAATTAAGCCATGCGCAAGATCGTTCTGCAGTTCAGCCAATGCAAAATGCTGGTCAAGAACAAGCAAGAATGCAAGATGGTCAAACGCAGGATCCAAATTGGCATGGAGGACAATATCAAAATTGGCGTGGCGGGCAAGATGGCCAAACGCAGGATCCAAATTGGCGTAGAGGTCAATATCAAAATTGGCGTGGCGGGCAAGGGGGCGATGGGCAAAATACTTTTGGAGGTCAAGGGGGTTGTCCAGCAGATCATCCCTGTGATGACCAACCTTGCAATGATTGTTGGTGCATGTATTGCCATTATGAGCCCTGCTACTATACAACCAAACGTTGTGTAGAAGAGCAAATACCTTGCAAAAGAAGATGTTGCAGATATGTTGACAAAGAATATCAAGTACAACGTTGCAGATATGTTCCTCAATATTATTGTGAAACATGCTGCTGCAAAGTACCTGAATATTATGATGTTGACGAGTGCAAAACTTGCAAAAAGTGGGTTTGCGATCAACAGTGTGAATATGTTCCCCGTTATTACTGGAAACATGTTTGTCAACCTGATTGCAACAACTGTGCTCAATAAGCAAGTCCAAAATAATGATTATCTTGGAAGACAGGGGAAAAACATAACTTTCCCCTGTTTTTTTTAGGTCATTTTGTCTTTTTTTGGAGTGCGGCGGCTTGACGCCTACGCATCAAGCCGCCGCACTCCAAAAAGAGAGATGACAATCGTAAATTAATCTTTAGCTTTAATCCAAATCTCTTCTTCTTGTAAGGCCTTTTTTGCTGAAGGTATAATTTTTCTATAAACAGCGTGGTATTCAAGAGATTTTTTCTTGTATTCTAATAAACGGGAAATGGGAATTCCGAAGAGGGAACCGTTTTCTTCTAAATAAGGCAAAATTAATTGCCAATCTTTGGGAGTCATTCGAGTAAATTCACCCCCATTCAACTGGTCGGAAGAAATATTAAATGATGGGTCGCGGATGTAAATGGCACCTCCAGAAGCAAGGGAAAATAAGTTGCTTCCTGGATAAGGGGAGTCTAGTTCGACTATATTTTGGTTTTCGTCGAAGCTGACCCCATTGACGATGACAAATCCCCCATCCTGGAGAGGGTTTCCTGCCATACACGACTCAGCAAGATAGTCCAAGCAAGTGCCGTTGATGACTACCCTAGGTTTGCCGACTGCGTTGATAAGAGGGCGCCCTGCAGCGTTCCCTTTGACAAAAGCTTTGCCCCCTTTAGCGCCATACATAAAGGTTTGGCCCACATCTCCATAAACAACTAAAGTTCCATCCTTCATGATTTGGGCAAGCTGATCTTGAGCATCTCCGTGAACGTGAATTTGTGCGCCATCGATACCCGATGCTAAATAATCTCCCGGTGAGCCATAAACATCTATTTGCACCTGATGGGAGTTAGGACCTAACCCATTTGCAATGAATCTTTGGCCCCGAGTATGAAACAGGATAAATTTTTTGAATCCCTTTTTATAAAGGCGGACGATTTCGCGAGAGAGGGAGTTTTCCCCTTCGGAGGGAAAATCTTGGGCGTTGATAATGAGAGTTTGAGTATCTGTGAGAGGCTTAGAAGGGCAGGAGCTTTTAAAGGAGATGGAAGCATAAGAGGGGAAGGTTTGGAAGCTTATAGAGTCTAATAATGCAGATAAATGTTTGTATGTTAGAGCCCGTAAAAAGCTGCGCTTCATGTGGGCAAGCGGAAAGTGTTGATCCAGAAGGTCCGTCATCACTCTGAAAGCCCTTTGCCATTGTGTTTCTGAATGGACGCTTTCTTTTAAGGTGATTAGGAATTTTTCGGCCTGATCTCCCTTCCAGTTTTGGATCTCTTTGCGGATCCAGGCAGAAAGTTGTTCCTGTGGAAGATCGGGAATGGAGGCAGGAGAATTGGTGGCTAAGTTATTATTAGAGGATTTTATGGAAGGGGAGTGAACCGGTTGGCCGAATTTATTTGAGCACACTAAAGTCGCTTGTTTGCCCGGATTGGGATAGACGGAAAAACTAAAGGCTCCCCCATCTGTGTGGCTCCCCCCTCGTGCGTTCCAATAATGATCTGCATAGGTCCAGTAACGGGAATCCTCCTGAGCCAAAGATTGCAACGCGGCATCGATGGCCTGTTTTTCTGAAGCAGCAAAACCGATGGGGGCGCTCCCATTTTGAACCGCAAAAACCTGAGGGCGCAGCATGCTTGTGTCTGTGATACCAATGAGGCGATAAACAGGTTGATTTTCTTTAGAAGTTACCGATTGGGCTATCAGAAAGAACCAGGGGCCATCCGGAGAGCCATGCATATGCACTTTTTGTATCTGTTGATAAATCTCCTTTTTTTCTTTTGGCAGCAAGGCAAAGTCCCGTTCTGTCGTTGGAGCAAGGGCTTCAATGACATATTCTAAGGGATATTGATAGATCCGATGCCAAAGATCAAAAATAAGCACAGAAACTTCAGTATCTGTCAAAAAGAGGGGGTGGATGTTCCGTTGGGCAAGATATTCGCATAGGGAAAAATAGTTGGCAAAATCGCCATTATGCACTAAAGCTTCATGCAGCCCTACAAAGGGGTGTGCACCCCCTGGATGCCACACTCTTCCTTTTGTGGGGTAGCGATGGTGGCCGATCCAGATGTGGGCTTGTAAATTCTCTAGTTGGTAGTATCTGATGACATCGTCTCCATATCCCACCATTTTCAACACTAAGAGATCTTTTCCATGGGAAAGCACAAACGCTTTTTTTTCGCCGATGGATGAATAAAAAGTTTGATTTAAGAGATAAGAATTTTGATAAACGAATTCATCTTCCACCCTTTCGATAGGGAGGGAAAGAAGACCCCGCAGTCGTTGGAATTCTTGAAGCGCTTCTTTTTTCACACGGACAAAATAGAGGATCGCTTCGGGGGGAGGGATCTCTAGACCCGGAAGTGTTTTAAAATCGGAAATATGGGACATCCGGTGTACATGATGGACTTCAAAAAAAGGATTTATAAACTGTTTTTCGACATCTAACTGACAATCCAAATCCAGATAAGCAATGGCTAAAAGATAGTCATCTTTTAAGAGATGTTGTTGGATGCCAAAGCTTTGAGGATTCAACCCTGCAGCGGCAATGCCGCCCCCTTTGCCATTCCCCCGGTTTCTCATTTGCGTGAGAGCAATCAGCAGATGTTTTCCAGCAATTTTATCTGCGGCTGCAACTCCAATGACCCCGCAACCCCCTTCCCCTTCGAGCTTCCTCTGATAAGAGGAGGAGGGTGATGTTTTTCTGGAGGATAAGAGATTTTGGATCGCCTCTTGAAAAGTGTTCATATATTGGAACAAAAATTGATCATTGTTTTTGATATTTTAATAAGTCAAACTTTCCCCTTAATTCTTGAATAGAGTTCAGACCGAGCCTGCGCAAGATGTCTTGGAGCTGATAGGCAAAAGAGGTGTAGAGATTATGGATGCGCTGCGCACCCCACGCAGGATCGACTAAATTGGTCAGTTCCGGATCTGTCGTCGTCAATCCAAAAGGGCATCCTCTGCCTCTTTCACAGTTTGCACAGCGCGTACAGCCCAAAGCGACCAGTTCGCTGGTTCCTAAAATGCATCCATCTGCTCCTAACGCAATGGCTTTAGCGACATCATAGGCAGTGCGGATGCCTCCGCTGGCCATGAGGACAATGTCGTCCCGGATCCCTTCCGCTGAAAGATAGCGGTGGACTTTCGGAAGGGCTAATTCGATCGGCATTGCAATATTTTTTTTTGCAATTTCAGGAGCGGCCCCTGTGCTGCCGTACCCACCATCAATTTGCAAGATATTTGCATTAGCATAATAACTCCCGACTGCGACCATATCGATATCAATGGGAGTGGAAACTTTAACTGAGATCAATGCCTGAGGATTGACGGTTTTTATCCAATCGACGTGCTTTTTATGGTCCTCTACGGAGTATACGCTATGAAATGGAAAAGGGGAAAATAAACTGACCCAAGGAACCGATTCCCTCATTTTAGCTACTGCCAGGGTGGCTTTATCCCCCAGGAGATGCCCTCCTAATCCAGGCTTGGCCCCTTGAGCGTATTTGAATTCGACGATGGGAGCGTATTGGATTGTTTCTTCACGTACTCCAAACATCCCTGTTGCTATTTGGGTGATAACATGCTCTTTGTAGGGAACTAGAGAGATGGGGTATCCCCCTTCTCCTGTAGATGTGAAGGTATTCCATTGCTGAGCGGCCATAGCGCGCGCAAGCATGATGTGTTCGCTGACGGATCCAAACGACATTCCGGCCCCATAAAACGGAATAGGGATTTCAATTTGCCGCCCTTGCTTCCGTTTGTTGAGTGGAATGGAAAGGGAGGGTTTAATATTGGGTGGCAGATGTTCTTCAGGAGGCAGAAATTGGAAATCAAGCAGGTCGAATCCCCCTTCTGAAGCGCCAATACGATATTCGAGGTTGCTGGTTGGGGGTCGGCCTGTCTCTGCTTGCGCCCAGATGGAATAAATGAGATCATCCGTCCAGCGGGCATCTCCCAAGGCTGGCATCTTCCCAAATTCAAGTGTTGGCCAAAGATGGAAACCACGCCGGAGGCAAGTTGTATGTTTGTCTGTGATAAGCTGTTCGTCAGATTTATGAGGGTTCATAGCCGGCGATTCCTATAAAGGCTTCATTTTCTAAATCTTTCTGAAACATCGCTCTTCCCATTTCCCCGCGCAAACGTCTGACTTCTCTTAGTCCCATGGCTCCCAAGATCTCCAAAAGTTGATCACGCCAGGATCCCGCGAGATTTTTTAGACGTTGTTTTCCCCATTCTATTGTGAGGGCTTGTGGCAGTTCGAATAGATTTTCTGTTTGGCTGTAGCAATTTCCTATAAACTTAGCTTGAAGGGCTGCGAGAGGGGATGTATCTAAAACAACGGCGTCCAAACCGCAGATGATGGCTTTAGGAACATGTTCAGCGGCAACAATGCCTCCGCTGCCGAGAAGTGTTACAGCATCGCGGCATCCAGCTTCAACGAAAGTCAGATGTGCTTTGCGGATTAAATCTAATATGAAATCTCCGCTTTTTCCTTTTCCATGGTAATTTGCAACCAGATGAAAAATGCGAATCCCTTTTTGATAATAGGTTAGCAGGTTGCCATCATCCGCATGGGTTCTTAAGGTTATAAGATTATCCGGGAAGGAGGCTTGTATTTTTTGAAAAAGGAGATCATTCCAGCCATCCATGGCGACATGCGAATGTTTAAAAGGGAGAGAGTGCAAGCGATTGAAATTATGTAGAGTGACTAGCGGGATCAGATGGTGTCCTTTCAAAGAATATTGGAGAAGGGTTTCTATGGGGACGAAGGCAAAAGTTTGGAGGTCTTGGGAGGCTTCGCTCAATATTGACCATGCTGTTTTATTTGAAGTTTGTGAAGAGGGAAGGATATCAAATAGGAGTGGGAGGGGCAGCGTGATGATTTGTTGAGGTTGAAGGGAATCAAAGTTCAAAAAGGGGGGTTTTGTTCCGATATCCACTTCTGTTGAAATGAATTCCCGGCCATGGATCCCATCGCGAGTCGGGCGGACAATTTCAGACATATCTGTCCACATGGAATCCCACTCCTTACCGCCAAATTTGCCGCGATAGCCTGCCCCTTTGATGGGGATGTGGCCAGTTTCCGCTTCGTAGGTAATGGTGTCTACTAGGTCGGATGTGAAGTAGTCATCTCCAAGTAATGCACGTTCTGGATTTCGCAAAATTTGGGCAATTTCAGGATATTGTGTTGTGCAGCGCAAACAGCCCACACAGAGCTGTTCGCGAGGGGAAAATCCACCAAATGGGCCTGAAAAAACACCATAAACACAAGGACGGCTAGAGATGACGCGGAGTTTCCCTCGGTAGTGAAGGAGTTCTTTCAACAGCAGTTTTGCTAAAGCCAATTTGTTTATTTTGACTTGGAACCGATGGGGATGACGAGCAATATTAGGAGCTCTTTTGGTTTCTATGTGGTAGCGGCAATAGGTCTTGTTATCGGCCATGATTTATCTTTTTCATTGCAAGGCTTACTAGCCTGCTAAGCCTAACTGTACGTAAAAATAAATTTTGAATGAAGAAAAAAATAGTACTCTCTAGAGGGCTTTTTGCAAAGTCGTCAATGTAGAATTGACGTCCCCTAAAATAAAATTTATGTCGTCCTTACAGGACTCCATTTTTTTGCATTTTGCAACCAGGCCTTCGCTTCGCTCGACCTGGGCTGTAACATTTTCGGCCTTTCAGGCCTTTTTTTTAGCGCTGAAAGCGCGTAATATCATAGCCCAGGTCGAGCGAAGCGAAGGCCTGGTTGCAAAATGCAAAAAAATGGAGTCCTGTAAGGACGACATAAATTTTATTTTATGATTTCTTCTTTGCCGATTGCGTACAAAGTATCAGGGCAAAGATCCAAGCCGTTTGGCCAAACCAGTGTTGTGCCATCGGCTTTGACTTTTTTGAAATAATCAATATTTTTTAGAGGAAGAAACATATTTTTTGCTTCTCTAAGCCTTTCTTCAAAATCAATAATTTTAATTTTTAAATCATTGAAAAAGAGTCTTAGTTTGTATCCTTCTATGTATTCAACTTTTTTAATCATATGCAGCATAATTTTAACCTTGGGAAATTGCCAAACCCATTTTGACGATACATTCGACATGGGCGGTTTGAGGGAACATGTCAAATGGTTGGACCGTTTGGATTTTATAGCCGTAGGTTTGCAATTGGGAAAGGTCTCTTGCAAGAGTGGCCGGATCACAGGAAATATAAATCACTTTTTTTGGAAGTATCTTTTGGATCCCGTTCAAAACAGAGGGGTCGCATCCCTTTCTCGGGGGGTTCAAAAGGATCACGTCAACATCAGACAAGGTGCTAATGAAAGCTTCGGTATTGCTGCAAACAAAGTTCACATTATCAATTCGGTTGATTTTGCCATTTTCTTTCGCGTCTGCAATAGCTTCGGGTACACACTCTACTCCCAGAACCTTTTTTACATGTTTAGAAAAAAAGAGGGAAAGAGTTCCAACTCCACAATAGGCATCCAATACTGTTTCAGATCCATTAAGCTCTGCCAACTCGATCGCGTTGGCGTAAAGCGCTTCAGCTTGCTCAGGGTTGACTTGAAAGAAAGAAGCGGGAGAGATTTTAAAGTAAAGGCCCCCTAAACATTCTGTGATGTAACCTACCCCTTCCAAGACTTTATAAGTTTTTCCCAAGATCGTGTTGCCTCCACTTTGATTGATATTTTGGACAACCCCTTTGATGGAGGGATGGCAGGAGATAATTTTTTTTGCTAGCGAGGATAATGGGAGACAGCTCTCTTTCGCTGTCACCAAAATAACCAAGACCTCTTGGGTATTCATTGCACTTCGGATCAGGAGATGACGTAATTCTCTTGCAGCTCCATTCGACTGTTTAATGATACCTTGGATTTTTTGATAGATTTCCTCACCCAAAGTGCCATGGATGAGGCAATGATCGACTTCAATAAGGTCATGCGATGAGGGGGCATAAAGCCCCATTTTCACTCCATTTTGATCTTCTTTGAGGGGCAGCTGAATTTTATTTCTATAGGCAAACGTAGAAGGGGATGGGATGCATGGAGCAACTTGAATGTTCTGCAATTTTCCGATACGTTCGAGAGCATCTTTGACCCGCTGCTGCTTGATGAGGAGTTGTTCTGAATAAGCAAGATGCATTAATTGGCATCCACCGCATTTTCCGAAATAGGGGCAAGGGGGATCAATACGGGCCGCAGAAGGTTGGATAATAGACAGAAGACGCGCTCGCCCATAACTTTTATGCTTTTCGAGCAATTGAGCTTCGATAGTTTCACCAGGCAACGCTCCAGGGACAAAGATGGTATACCCTTCATAGGAGCCAATTCCTTCCCCATGATGTCCTAAGTTGCGGATTGTGAGTTTAATTTTTTGCTGTGTTTGTAAAAGCATATAGTGAAAAATCTAATAGTGACAATGAGCAAGGCATACTGTTCTTTTTCAAAGTTGTGTAAAGATTTCAATTTATATATGATATATGATTTCAAATCAATAATTTCTCGCGTTTTTTATTCTAATTCTCTCGATTTTAATGAAAAATATGATTATAATTAGCAAATAATTTAGTTATGAACATAATATGAATACAGATAATAATATTTTTTTAAATTTGCAAACTTTAGCTGAAAGCCCTCCTTCAGAAAGGCTGATTGCTTCCAAAAAAAGCAGCGGGAAAGTAGCATGCGAAGGCCCCAAAAAATCTAGTTGTTGGACCCATTATCGAAATGGAACGACAAGTGATTTGGCTGTTGTGTTTCAACGTATCCAAGAGATGGTTCGTGACCTAGAAGAAGAAGCTTCGGGTAATGATTTACAAAAAATTAAAACTCGTATCAAGGCTATCTCATCTGAAAAGAAAGGGTATATTCATTCATTGGTTCATTATTTTTTATCTTTAATTGGAATTTCATCTTCTACAAAAGAGATAGAGTTAAGAAAAGAGAGCTTAATTAATGCAATTGATTACCGAGACACAGCAATAAAACTTAATGACATAAAAGACAGGTATTTTGAACCAGAAAAAGAGAGGAATCTAGAAACAGAAGAAGACGAAGAGCTCGAAAGCAGCGAACAAACAAAGCAAGCAGATGAACTTCTAGCTATTAAAGAAAAGTTGGAAGAACTTCAAAGAAAATATACGGAACAAGCCCAGATTGTGCAGGGCTATAAAAGAAAAATCAATGAAGCTGAAGATAAACTGAATGCAAAATTAACAGAAAAAGACCAACTGCTTGAATCTTCTAAACAGAAACATCAACAAGTCGAGAAAGAGCTAGAAGATCTCAAAATAAATTGCGAAGCACAAGCAAAGAGTGAGCTAAGCCTTAAAGACAAAATCCAAGATCTTGAAAACCTCCTCAGAGAAGCTCAAAAGGAAAAATTGAAAGTAATAAAAAGAACATTCCAGGAAAAGGCCGCTCAAGCAGATAAAAAAGAAGCGAGATTAAACCATATAGAAGCAAAAATAGATAGAAAAGTTATAAAACAAGAAGAAGTTAAGACAACCCCAACCCCAACCCCAACCCCAACAAGAAAACCTTGGATGGCATTTCTTCCAACAATCAAACCTGTTGAAAAAATAGATTCAAAAAAGCTCGAAGAACTTGAGGGAATTAAAACCGCATTGAAAGAAGAGATCTTTCGAAGTTGTAACGATGAAACAGAACTCAAGAAAGAAATAAGAGGTTTTTTTAAAGGAAAATTATCAAAAGCTAGAGATGTAAAAAAAGTATTTGAATATTTGATTATTTTCTTACATGCTAAATTACCAGATCTCAAAAGCATAGATAAAAATATAGCTGATCTTGATCAAAAAATTGAAGTTTGTTTGGCCAATATAAAAATATTTTGGGCTGAAATTCAAAAACCTCTAACGGACGAATGGATGAAAAAATCTCAATCAGTCTATATGAAGCAATTAGATGAAGCAGAATTGAATAAAAGTAAATTAATAAAAGAAAAGAAGAAATTAGAAAACAAAAAGAAAGAAACTGATTTTATAAAATCTCTGTTGGATCTGGTTTTAGAAAGAGCCAAAACAACGGGAATTTCGATTGATTTGGAAGAAACCGTAAGCCAGAAAAACAAATTGGACAAATACAGCTCGTTTCTAGAAAAGGCAGAAGAGGAACTAGCAAATTTGGATTTGAGTTCGATTCCTATTCTAATTCAAATTTTAAATAAAAAAATTGAGAAAATCGAGACCAAAGGGGCTCAATGGGAGCCTCTGCTAAAAAAGTATGTTGGGGCAAGGGATAAATCTGTTGAATATAATGATAAAACTGTTGAATATAAGGATCAATTTGTTGAATATAATGATAAAACTGTTGAATATAAGGATCAATTTGTTGAATATAATGATAAAACTGTTGAATATAATGATGATTTAATTTGTTCTCAGAAAGAGAATTTGTTTGAAGATGTTAAAAAATTGAAACCAGCATTGTTGAGCAGCGGATTAGAAGCCCTAAAAACTCTGGATGAATATTTAATACCTCGGGATAGGGCTTTTCTTTTGATTGCATTCCTACGTCAATACATAAATCGAAAGATACCCTTTATAGAAATACCAGATCCTTATTTTAACGAAAAAAATGGCTATAAAAGGATTAAGAAGTTTTTTAAAAAAATCCCTGAGTTATGCGAAAAAATGTATGGGTTTGAAGAGCGACTAAAAAAACATCAGATAGAATTGAATGAAAATGCAAAAATTGAATCTGATCTTCCACAGTCCATTCAAGATTTAGCAGACTGTCAGCAACAGTTAGAAAAACTAGAGCTGAATTTTAAAAACTTTACTTTTAATATTGAAGATGAAGAAATCAGGCAAAAAATTAATCAATCTATTGAAACAGTAAAGGAAGAAGCCAGAAAAAGTAGTCTATTTCAATATCAAAAAAGGCAATATCAAGAAATTTGCAAATCTCAGCAAAATATTAATAAGTTGAATAAGCAATTGTTCGAAAATATATCCAAGCTTTCAGAAATACAAATAGTTTCTTTATACTCACAATTGGCTCCGTCAACACTTCAGCAAGAAAAAGACTCACAAGACTTCGTCGAATCCTTAAAGGATTGGCAGGCTCTAAAAGAGCGCAAACCCTTTGAGACTTTTAATGATCATGCTGATGGCTCATTTATTTCAGTTCTCGACAGTATGAAAAGAGCATTAAAAAGTTCAATAGAAGTATACGTACAAGGGTCAAAATTATATGTAACCTATCAGGTAGAAGAAGATTGGAAAAGAAAGCGAAAAGCTCTTGAGAATGAACTTAATAAGTCTATAAATGTAAAAAAATCCGTAGTGGATGGCACCGTAGAGCAGAAGAATGATAAAGTCAAAACAATAGCAAATGTTTTGGCAAAGAATGGATTATTTACTGCTCGAAAAGAAGCTATTGAACGAGAAGAAAATGAAAAGACATGTGAAAGAAAACCGCAAAAAATAAACAAGTTGTCAACGGTTTTCCTTCGTGAATTTGAAGAAAAATTTAAACAACTAGTAGAAAAAAGAGGGGAAAGCCAAGAAGAGAAAATCGATCCGATAGAAGAGAAAAGCGGGCTGCAAAAAGAAGAGCATAGCTCAGTCAAAGAAAAATTAAATAAATCAAAAAAAGAACTGCGAATCTATTCTTTGAATGTTCACATTAATCAAGTTCAGCGAGATATTGCGCTATCGATAACTTCAGAAGAAAATGAGAAAAATAGGAAATTAGCGGAGTTGGAAAAGAAATTGCAATCATCACCTTTATACAATTTTGAAAAGGACAACTTACATGCGCTTTTGTGGCAGATGCAGTTCGAAATGAAATTTTTCAGAGAACAAAGGTTCGACTTTGATTCGAAAGAGAAGGAGCGTTTTATAAGTTTTGATCAACAAATGCAGAAATTAACCGATCAATTATGCGCATTAAGGAATAATAAAAATCTGAACGCTGATGCTCTGGGAGAGAGCCTATTAAAAGAGGGGAAAGAGCTTATAAATAGCTACTTATCAGACGTTTATAAGGAGGCTTTATTTCGAGAATGGCGAAAAAAAGGAGAGTCTTCTCTTAAAAAAGAAATAGAAGTAACGGCAAAGAAGATCATGGACTTAAAGAAAACAATACAAAAAAAACAAAATAATAGAAACAAGGCTGATTTAGAGAAAGATGGATTATTGAAAGAGATAAACAGCCTTCAGGAAAAACTTGCCCAAGCTAATTTGAAAATGACCCTTGATAAAAAAAGAAAAGATTTAAAGACAGCTATGATAAATAAAGGGGTCGAATTTGGATATTTTGAAACAGTTCCAAATGAAGAGGATTTATCGGGAAATAAAACTAAGTGGAAAAACGAACAAGATGTAGCTTCAAAAGATCACCGAACCAATTACCGAAAGTTTCTGGAGCTTATTTGGGAGTCCCTGGGAGGCATGGAGGAGGAGGATCCTAGCTTTGCTGTTCCGACTTATTTTACGCAAGTTGTAGCTCAAATTCATGAGTATCTAAAAAGCAAAAATGCCTCCAAATTGCCTGACGAATTGCAACAGTTTATAGAATCGCAAACAGGTTTTGAATCAGAAGAAACGGCTGTTTGATAACTATACCGTTCGGTATAATAGATTTCCTATTGAAAATTAATCAGATACGGTAATATGCGGATTGCAATACAAGGAGATTTTTATGAAAATTGCGGTCCCTTTAGCCTTATTTGCTCTTTTTACCTGCTTTATTTTACCCTCCTGTTCCCAAGATCCTGCCAAAAAAGAAAGAGAAAAGCGGTTGCAAGCTATAGAAATTGAACTCACTGAGCTTACAACTAAACTCCATGATACACGTTTGAAAGAGATGAATACCGAAATTGAAGGGCAAGAGAATTTTCGTCAAAGAGGGCATGATTTTGTTGAAAACATGAAAGAAGCGGAAAAAAGTCAACATGAGGAGGATCGAATTCAAAAGAGGATTCAAGAACTCCTTGATCAAAAACGGGATCTTTTGAAAAATAAGTGAATTTTCAATCTTAAAGAGAAAAAATCTTTATGAATGACCCGATTCAACCTTTTGATCTTTACAAACCCTCCTTAGCTTTGCTTACAGATTTGTATCAGATGACCATGTCGTATGGGTATTGGAAAAAAGGGCTGCATGAAAAGGAAGCTGTCTTTCACCTTTTTTTTCGGAGAAGGCCCTTTAATGGAGGATTCACAATAGCAGCAGGGCTTGAAAATGTTGTTCATTTTCTAGAAAATTTCCGATTTACTGATTCAGATTTGAATTATCTATCCACATTGAAATCGGCCGATGGTTCCCCTCTTTTTTCTTCCGATTTTTTTGATTATTTAGCGGGCATGAAGTTCTCATGCCAAGTAGATGCGGTGCCGGAAGGGACTGTCGTTTTCCCTTATGAGCCCTTGCTGAGGGTGCAAGGCCCTTTAATTCAAGCCCAAATCCTGGAAAGCCCTCTTTTAAATCTCATCAATTTTCCCACCTTGATTGCTACGAAAAGCGCCCGCATGTGCATTGCATCCAATGGAGGGCCTATCATTGAATTCGGATTGAGGAGGGCTCAAGGGATCGATGGGGCGTTGACCGCCAGCCGCGCAGCTTATATAGGAGGTTGTGAATCGACTTCTAACGTATTGGCAGGCAAACTTTATGGGATTCCGGTAAAAGGGACCCATTCCCATAGTTGGGTGATGGTATTTGATGATGAGTTGGAAGCATTTCAGGCCTATGCGGAAAGTCTCCCGAATGACTGTGTTTTTCTTGTAGACACGTATGATTCTTTGAATGGCGTAAAGAGGGTCATCGAGGTAGGAAAATGGCTTAGGAGCCATGGAAAGAGGTTGCTGGGCATCCGTTTGGATTCGGGAGATCTGGCTTATTTGAGCATCAAAAGCCGGGAGATGTTAGATGCCGCTGGTTTTCAAGATGCCTTTATTGTTGCGAGCAATGAATTGGATGAAACGATCATTAGCGAGCTCAAACGGCAAGGAGCTCAAATTACTTTCTGGGGGGTGGGAACGAATTTGGTGACTGGCAAAGACCAGCCTGCCTTAGATGGGGTCTATAAGTTGTCTGCTATTAGAGATCCTGGAGGCCCTTGGAAATATAAACTCAAACTATCTGAACAAATGTTGAAGGTCTCAAATCCAGGGATTCTTCAGGTCCGGCGGTATTATACTAAGAAAGAAAATGTGGCCGATATGATGTATGATATCCATGCTCCATTATCGGAAGATTGCACAATTGTTGATCCGCTCGATCCGACGAGACAAAGAGTGTTAAAAAAGGGGATCCTTTATCATGAATTGTTGATCCCTATTTTTCGCGAGGGAAAAAGGGTTTATCAGCTTCCCACCCTCCAAGAGATCAAGGCCAAGACTTCGGCCGAGTTGAGACATTTTGACGTAGGGATCAAGCGATTTTTGAACCCCCATCAGTATATTGTGGGGATGGAAAAAACGTTATATGATCATAAAGTGGAATTAATTCGTCAGATTAGGGATCAATCTTCTCATGCTCATATTGCGCCTGAGGAAAATGAATAATATAGTGGAGAAATTAAATGAGTGCATTAGTGTTGGTCGATATTCAAAATGACTTTTTACCTGGGGGAGCCTTAGCGGTTAAAAATGGAGATAAAATACTTCCTATCATCAATAAGTTAATTAATAAAAATTTCGATGTGATTGTAGCCTCTAAGGATTGGCATCCAAGCAACCATGGAAGCTTTGGACGGACGCATGGAAAAGAGCCTGGAGAAGTGGTTGAATTGCATGGGCTGGAACAGATTTTATGGCCGGTCCACTGCGTTCAAGGCACTCACGGGGCTGAATTCGCTTCTGGATGGGATGTAAGCAAAGTAAAAAGAGTTTTTCACAAAGGGACCGACAAAACTGTGGATAGCTACAGCACCTTTTTTGACAATGACCACAAACGAGCAACAGGTTTAGAAGATTTTCTGCGGCAAAAAATGATCAATAATATTTACCTAGCTGGGCTCACGACAGATTATTGCATAAAATATTCCGCTTTGGATGCTATCAATTTAGGTTTTAATGTCTATGTGATCTCGGATGCTTGCCAACCAGTTAACCTCCAGGAAAGCGATGAAAAACTTGCTTACGAAGAGATGAAAAGGGCTGGAGCGCATATCCTTCATTCAGATGAAATTAAATTTTAATGTTTGCTCGTGCTCCTCCTAATTTATGTGTTGCCCGAATTTTCACCACAGAGATACTGAGATTACTGAGGAAGTTTGAGATCAGTGAGAAATTTGGAATTGAGGAGGAATAAGGGGAATGGAGGGTATGGAATAATTTTGGTAAAGATAGGGTCGGCGCTGATTTAACATTTCTATCTATAAAAATAAAATTGTATGCCGTCCTTACAGGACTCTGTTTTATTTGCATTTTACCCAGGCCTCGCTTCGCTCAACCTGGGCTTTGATATTCCGCGCCTTCGGCGCTGAAAACGGCCTGAAAGGCCGAAATGTTATAGCCCAGGTTGAGCGAAGCGAGGCCTGGGTAAAATGCAAATAAAACAGAGTCCTGTAAGGACGGCATACAATTTTATTTTAATAGGTAGAGATGTTAATCAACATCGGGCTACAAACCCTTTTTACTCAATTTCTCGTATTTTCTCAGTGATCTCACTCTGTGGTTTTTTTAGGGCGACGCCAGCGGCAAAAAGGGCTAGCCTATTGTTACTTTTCAGGCATCAGATTATATTCGTGAAGCTTATTGCGCAATGTACGGATGCTGATTCCGAGGGTTTCGGCTGTTTTTGTGCGGTTGTTATGGCAAGCTTGTAATGTTTCAATGATGAGCCGCTTTTCAAGTTCTTGCAAAGTGATTCCTACAGGCAATTTATTGGATATAATTGCCGGAGGGGGCAGTTGAGGGATGTGAGTGTCCGCTCCGGGAAAGGGGGGAGCCCCTTCAATGTAGAGGAGCTCAGGTTCTATATATTTGCTTGTATCCATGACAACAGCCCTTTCTATAATATTGGCTAGCTCCCTAGTATTTCCCGGCCAACTATAGTCGAGCAGCTTCTTTTCGGCTTGAGGGGAAAGGGCTTTCAATTCCTTGTGGTTTTCTTCACACATTTTTTGCAAAAAGTAACCTGCTAAAGGGATGATGTCTTCCCTCCGTTCACGCAGAGGGGGTAAATAAATAGGCACTACATTTAAGCGGTAATAAAGATCTTCCCGCAAAATTTTCTGGGCGATGGTCTCTTTGATATTGCGGTTGGATGTTGAGATCAAGCGGACATCAACTTTGACAGGTTTGGTTCCCCCAACACGCTCAAATTCTTGTTCTTGGATCACTCTCAAAAGTTTGGCTTGCAATGCTAAAGGGATTTCTGTGACTTCATCGAGAAGCAAAGTTCCCCCATTTGCCAGCTCAAAACGTCCCAGCCTCCGCAAATTTGCTCCCGTAAAGGCCCCTTTTTCATGGCCGAAAAACTCCGATTCGATAAGTGTTTCGGGGATTGCCGCGCAGTTAACTTTAATGAACGGTTTATTGGCTCTCAAAGAGTTATAATGGATGGCATGGGCGATCACTTCTTTTCCAGTGCCTGATTCTCCGTTGATGAAAACGCTAGCATTGCTTTTAGCGACCCGTTCAACCGATTCCATAATCTGTTTCATTGCGGGGCTTTGGCCGATCACTTGATACATGCTGCGGTTGCCGCTTGAAGATACTTGTTGCCTCAGATATTGATTTTCTTCTAGAAGCGATACATGTTCTTTAGCTTTTTCAAGGATGGCTTCAATGGTATCTGGAGAAAAGGGTTTGATAAGATAGTTAAAAGCACCGGCGCGCATGGCTTCCACAGCGTTTTCAATGCTGCCAAAAGCGGTTATGACGACGACGAGCGTACCAGGACTTAATTCTTTGACTTTGCGTAAGACATCAATGCCTGTGATATCTGGCATTTTCATATCGGTAACCACCAAATCGAATGTCGTCTCCTTAAGCATATTGATTGCTTTTTGCCCATTTTCGGCTGTAGAGACATCCAATCCCTTACGCTTTAGTGTTTCTGCCAAAAAATTTCTGACGAGCAACTCATCATCGACGATTAAGACTTTATCAATAGTCATTTGTCATCCTTTAATTTTCAGAGGGATTTTTATAGTAAAAGTAGTGCCTTTACCAACGCTTGAGACCACTTCAATGGTTCCTCCGTGGGCTTGGACGATTTTTAAGACTTCGGCCAAACCAAAGCCATTCCCCTCAGGCCTTGTAGTAAAAAAGGGGGAATAAAGTTTATCAAAATTTTCGGGAGGTATTCCGACTCCGGTGTCTGCAATTGCGATCACAGCGTGGTCGTTCTGGAGATCGAGTTCTAAGGTCAAATCGCCTTTATCTGGCATAGCTTGAATGGCATTGACCATGAGGTTTAATAAAGCCGACCGCATTAAATTTGGATCTATAGGGGCTAAAATGACAGAAGCCTTTGCTTCAAGATGCATCACGATAGTCGAGGGGGTGTTTGCGTCGGCTTTTAGGTGGTCTAAAAGCTCTTGTCCAAAATGGATCAGGTCGGCCCATTCGATTTCGGGCTTCACCGGACGAGCATAATTTAGCACTGTGGTCACTAAATGATTGAGGTGATCTGTTCCTTCAACTATATGTTGAGCCATCTTTTGCATCTCCGGGTGATCCGAGAGGTCCCTTTTAAGCAACATGGCGAATCCTTTGATTCCCCCCAGAGGGTTCCGAATTTCATGGGCCACCATGGCGGCCATTTCCCCTAATTCTTTTAGCCGGTCGTGTCGATTTGCAATGGATTGAAGCCGCCGAATCTCGGTGATGTCGCGTATAAGGACGATCAACCCTTGCATGGCATTGATGGATGAATTGAGGGCTTTTTCTTTGCGCAGGACCAGGCCTGATTCTATTTCCAGCTCTCTTTTTTCCCCGTCTTCTCGAAGAAAGGAAGCATATGCTGTGCCTGGGGCCTCTTGTACCGACAAAGCTTTCCGCATAGAGAAGCCGAAGCATTCATCATCAAAGCTAGACCAAAAGCTTTGAAAAAGCACCTGGTCGCCGCTTTTTCCAAGAATTTTTTCCGCGGCGGGATTGTAGGTAGTGATGCCGCCGCTGAAGTCGATAAATAAAATGCCTTGAGAAATATTGCTTAAAATACTGCTAAGATAGGATGTAACGGCATCAAATTCAACTAATTTATTTTGCAATGCACGATTTGACGTTTCCAGCTCTTTATTAATATTTTGATATTGTTCTTTCAGTTCTGCGTAAGCGATTTGCAGCTTTTCTGCCTCTTTCGTAAATCGGGCAAGCGCTTCAGTTAACATAGAAATTTTTTCATTGGATGCCGCATTAGGGGGGGGCTCCGTTGAAACATCTAGACGTTTTACGCGCTGTTTTGACATAAACCTGTTTTTAAGATTTCCTCTGCGAAGCCGCAGCGGATTCCATCGCTTTATTTTTTTCTCTCAAGAACAATAAATGGTTCTCTAAAGTCTTTTGGCTGAGAAGGTCGAGTTGCAAAATTTCTTTTAAAAGAGTATTTAAAACATCCAACTCAAGCCTGATTTTCTGGGAAACTTCGTCTGTTCTATCTTCCTTCCCTTGCCAGTACTTTTTTAATGGATTCATAGCGGCTTCAATCTCATTGATGCAGGAGAGGAGGATCTTTTTTTTCTTGATCAAGGGCCTGAGCTCGTTTAAAGGCTGATTTGAATTTAACTTTTCATGTTCTTCTTTGCCAATTTCTAGAATGGCTTTATAATAGCCATATTCTTTCTTTAGCAATTGGTAGAGCATCTGATCTTTATTCATTTCGTGCATAAAGAGAGGTTTTTCTGCCATAATTAGTTAAACCTTAAAATATTGAGTTAATTTCATAAAAAAATTATTCTAATTTTACAGTATAAAAAATTTTAAAAACTCGCAAGTATAAGTAAAAAGAATCCAGCCCGGAAGGGAGAAATTTTGGTCGATGTGCTTTTCCCTTGTTCAAAAATGAAATGAATGACATAATCCCTATTTGTTATTTCAGTTTTAGGAGAACAAATGTCACGTTTTATTGGCAATAAAAACCGTATTGCACGCCGCTTTGGTGTTAATATTTTTGGCCGTATACGCAATCCCTTGCTGCACAAAGCAAATCCACCTGGGATGCATGGTGCTCGCCGCCGTAAAAAGTCCGATTTTGGTTTGATGCTTGAGGAAAAGCAAAAGTTGAAAGCCGTGTATGGGATGTTGACCGAGAAGCAACTCGTCAACTATTTCAAAAAAGCATTAAGAATGCAAGGCAACACTGTCGAGTTGTTAGGTCAAATGCTAGAATGCCGCCTCGACAACATGGTTTATAGGATGAAGCTTGCCCCGACTATTTTTGCGGCTCATCAGCTCGTGTCCCATGGTCATATTCTCGTTAATGGAAAAAAAGTGGACCGCCGAGCCTTTCAAGTTGAACCCGGAATGGTGATTTCTATTAAAGAAAAGTCGCGCAATATGAAGCAAGTCACAGATGCGATGGAAAGTCCGGTTCGCAATGTGCCAGACTATGTCGGTGCGGATCACGGAAACTTTTCCGGGCAATTGCTGGCCAAACCCATGGTTGAGCAGCTCCCATGGCCCATTGAGATTAACATGCATGAAATTTGCGACTTCTTAGCGCATACGACCTAAGCAAAAAGGCCACCAAGGGCCTCAGGCTCCATTTGGAGTGCGGCGGCTTGACGCCCTTGGCGTTCTTAGTTTCTCCAATGTCGCTAGTGTCCCTAATCCTTTCTAAATCTTTCTTGTTATAAATCCCTTTAAGTCATCTGCTTTAAGAAGGAAAACTACAACCGCAAACCCACCGGCAAAAGCGGAAGCTTGGAGCGCCAGCCGAAGAGCTTGTTCCAAGAAAGAGGGGGAATAGACCGGCAATTGGCCAATCAAGATTTGCCAGGCTTGACTTCCATGCCAGACCTGATCGACTAAAACAAGAGCCAGGCCTCCCATGATAGAGGCCAGTACCGTTTTTCCAATCTTGATCCAAAATTGTGGGGAAAGAAAGGAATCAATAGTCAAATTGAGTTTCCAGCTGAGAATCCCCAAGTTGACCCAAGCACTCAAGCTTGTTGCCAAGGCAATGCTTGGGGTTCCGGCGTTGAGTTTAACGACTAAAACAAAGTTAAGTAAGATATTAACCAAAACTGAGGCTACCGAGGCTTGCATTGGAGTCCGATAATCGCCTAAGGCATAAAAAGCAGGGCTAAAAATGAGTACGAGTGTCATGGGGATAAGCCCAAAGCCGTAAGCCCAAAGACATTGGGTGGTCCCCACCGTGGATTCCACAGTAAAGTCTCCTCGTCCGTAAACAAAATTAACGGCTGTATCGCCAACGACAAAAATGCCGATCGTTATGGGGATCATGAGGCTCAAGCTGCGGCGGATGGCGAATTCTAAAAATTGTTTATAGGACGCTGGATCCCCAGATTTATGAGCGCGAGCCAAGGGGGGAAGAAGTGCACTGGAAACGGCAATGGCGAGAAGGGCTAAAGGGAGTTGTTGAAGACGGATGGCATACCACAAAAAAGCGGGACCTTCAAGATCAGCATACCGGGCAAAAATAGTATCGAGGGCATTGTTAACTTGGGAGGCGGAAATTCCTATAATGCCTAGGATAAAAGGTTTAAGGAGAGTCTTTAAATCAGCAGAAAAAAATTTGATTTCATTCCAACGAAAGGGGGTTGCGTATTTTTTTAGTATTTTTAGGGTTAAAGGCAACGTGACGAGCCATTGGGCTGCGCAAGCGAGGACGATAAAGAGGGAAAGCCACGGCATCGCCTCTGAAGAATTCAAGTTCCTTAAGCCTAGGAGGCTAATGATCCAAACGACGTTAAAGGCAACCGGGGCAATGCCAGCTGTAAAGTAATTTCTTTCACATTGAAGAAGGGAAGCGTTGAGACCGTATAAACAGATGAAAAGCAAGCTTGGCATCATGAGGAATGTCAAGTGGATAATGTTCAAATTGGATGGGCTGATGCTGTTTGAAGAAGACAAATAAAAAAGGGCCGCCATAGCGAGGGTGATAAAAACAGCAAGGAATAGGGAAAGCAGGGCGGTCAAATCTTTAAAAAAGGTGCAAGCGCGAGCGGGATTGTCTTGACGCAGTTTTTCGAATTGGGGAATGAAACTTGTCTGAAGGGCTCCTTCGCCAAGAAGGCGGCGCAAAAGGTGGGCAAAGCGGAAGGCGACAAGAAAAGCGGCAATCGCCTCTTGGGTGCCAAATGCGCTGGCCATGACAATATCGCGCAACAACCCTGTGATTCTGCTGAGGAGGGTGCCCGATAGAAATCGTTTGGCTGAACTTAAAATGGTTCCGGTGCTGTCTCGCATGTCAGGCTCTATGCGTTTATGCCCCCATCGACGTTTAGCGCCGTCCCTGTGATATAGGAAGCTTCGGGGCTAGCGAGAAAAGCTACCGCAGAGGCCACCTCTTCTGCTTTGCCATAGCGTCCGAGGGGGACTAATTTAATCATTGTAGCAGCAAATTCTGAGCTGGAAGGATTCATGTCTGTGTCAATATGGCCAGGCTGGACAACATTCACAGTGATATTTTTTTTTCCTAGATCCCTTGCCCATCCATGAGCATAGCCAATTAACGCAGCTTTTGTTGCACTGTAGTCGGCTGCAGCTGCGTAGGGGACCCTTTCGCCAAGGCAGGAACCGATCAAAATAATTCTTCCCCCTTCACCCATGTGCTTAACGGCTGTGCGTACTGTTGCAACGACACCATTGACGTTGATGGCTTGTTGCCGTTGCAAAGCGGAAATATCTACGGAAGGGTCATCGATAGCTCCTCCGACGAAGACACCCGCGTTATTGACGAGAAT
Organism: uncultured Parachlamydiaceae bacterium; assembly: GCA_963742415.1. Classification (GTDB taxonomy): domain Bacteria; phylum Chlamydiota; class Chlamydiia; order Chlamydiales; family Parachlamydiaceae; genus CAVULX01. Next base: position 1,124,109 of record CAVULX010000004.1, on the reverse strand, counting down.
GTCGAGATGGCCGAATTGTTTGATGACATTCTTTACTAACTCTTCGGCTTGTGCAAGGTTGGATTGATCGGCTTTGAACGCGGCTGCACGAACCCCATTTTTCTTCATTTCTTTAACAATTGCTTCTGCTTTATCCCCAGAGGTCATGTAGCTTATGGCAACATCGGCGCCTTCGAGAGCCAATCTTTTTGCAATGGCGGCTCCAATGCCTCGAGAGCCCCCACTTACAAGGGCGACTTTACCTTTGAGTTTATTTTGCATAACCACCCCTCAAATAATTTCATAGCATAGAGAAGACACTGATCTTACACAAGAATTAATCAAACTAACCTGAGTTGATGAGGGAGAGTTCTTCGTAAGAGAGGGGGTTGCCGGGGAGGCGGATGGTCCAATCTGTGTTGCCATCCCGTTCTAATTTTGTATACATTTTAAAATATTGATCCTGCGTTGACACATCGGCGCGGACAGTGTTGGATTCTAGGGTTATGGGGGAAGTTTCTTGGACGTTATAAATGAGGGATTGGTTGCCCTTTAATGTGTTTAGCTTGGAGTTGATGATCACACAATTTTTTACATCCAAAGATGCTGCCTTCACGTTAACCAAGATGCTATTTTCGATGCGGCCATTGCCGATTTCGCAGTTCATGAGGCAGGAGGAATTTGAACCGAGAGGCACATTGAAGAAATCTCTCATTGTTTCCCCCTCCGGGGTTGTTCCACAAAGCTTCAGGATATTTTTAAAGTAGTTTTCCAAAGTACCATAATCCCACCAATACCCTTCTTTGCCGATATCCACGACGCTGAAATAGGGGGAGTCGGGAAATTGGGAACAGAAAGATTTTTTGAATTTTTGCATTCGCTGATAATGAGCTTTAACTACATGTTCAGGGCATTTTTTGGCTTGCATGATGGAGAGATAGGTGTTTTCATCCAATGTTGTGGGCATCCAGAAAAAAGGGTCGGTGTCCCATTTTTCGGTTTTTTGCTCTAATTCTTTTTTAAAGAGTTCTAGCAGGGCTTGTGTCAAAGGAAATGAAAGGCTGAAGCTTCCCAAACTTTGCCCAATCCCGTTTTCGATACAAATTTTTTTTTCTTGAATAAGTTTAAGAACTGCCGGATAGGAACATTTATCTAAAATATGAGGTTCGTTGTTACCGTTTGAAGCTATCAATCCATAGGCATCAAAATGCAAGTCTACCCATTCTTTTTCAGAGGGCATTGCTAGGCTTCGTGATAGAAGACATGCATGGTGGTTAAAAGAACTCGATAAAGTTTTGGCAGGGAGGAAAACTTGATCTCCCCAAAAGACGGAAAATCTTCCTTCTTTATGAGGGATGTATTGTGAAGTTTGTTTGATAATCGCATCTAGAATTGTATAAATGGAGCTGTTGGCAATAATCCCGGGCAATTTGACAGCGGATTTGTTATTGTGTTCGCTGCAGGTGAGTGGAGCAAGGCGCGTCCCTTGGCCGGCTGTATGATACATGACCACAGATGCACCTTGCTTTTGCTTGTCGAGAATATCTATTTGATATTTTTTCAAGGCTGCGGTTCGAGCTTTTTGATAGCAATACAACGATCCTAGCCCATTGCCGGCCCCCCCATTCCAATCTTCATAGATGATCAAAATCATTTGATCTCGAGAGGGAAAAGATTGCGACAGGAGATCAAAATGGCGATGCCAAAAAGCTCCTTGAGCAATTGAATTCGTTGTAATGATCAAAATTTCCATGCATCGCTTATCCTATTTTAAAGGAAACAAAGCGCGTCACATCTCCTTGTTTAATGAGCAAAAGGATAGGTTTGCTATTGTCAATTTGCTTCAAGCTCTTATTAAACTCATCGATATTGGTTACTTTTTGTTTGTTGATCTCTAAAATTAAAGCCCCTTTTTTGACCCCTGCCCAAGCAATAGGCCCTTGGAGGTCAACGTTTGTAATTACAACCCCTTTTTCATTTGTATATCCGAGCTTGTCAGCAAGTTCAGAGGACAAATTCTCTACTTCGATACCCAGTTTGTTATCTTTGGAGGAAGAAGTATTAGTTGCGACCGTTTCTGAACTAGGGAAGAGGCCGACTTCAACCGAAAGCTCTATGGGTTTGCCATTCCTTAAAATAGACAAGATAATCTTAGAGCCTGGCTTGATCATGGATACTGCATTGCGCAATGCCCCAATATTGGTGACGGTCTGATCATTATATTTTAGGATGATATCCCCTTGTTTGATCCCCCCTTTCTCTGCCGGGGATCCTTTGGACACCTCTGCAACAAGGGCTCCATTTGTATTTGCAAGACCAAAAGACTGGGCTAAATTTTCATCGACGGATTGAAGAGCAACTCCGAGGAAGCCCCGTTTAAAGGATCCATCTTTTTTTAGATCTTCCATGACTCTCTTCAATAAGTTGCTAGGAATAGCAAATCCGATTCCCATATAGCCACCTGTAGCCATATTGGTGACGATGGCCGTATTCATTCCGACTACTTCTGAATTAAGGTTAAGGAGAGGGCCACCGGAGTTGCCGCGATTAATGGCAGCGTCTGTTTGTATGTAATCTTCAATGCCGGAGATGTCGAGGTTATTGCGCCCTTTGGCACTCACGACGCCTGCTGTTAACGAGGCTTGAAGTCCGAGCGGGGTCCCGATGGCAACAACCCATTGGCCGACCTCTAAGTTGTCAGAGTTGCCGAATTTGAGGTAGGGGAGATCTTTAGCTTCGATTTTAATTACAGCCACATCGGTGTTAGGATCCATCCCGATGACTTTAGCGCGATATTCTTTGCCGTCGTTGGTGGTGACGATAATCTCACTCATCCCTTTTACGACGTGGCTATTTGTCAAGATGTAACCGTCGGGCGAAATGATAAATCCTGAAGCTTGCCCTGCAACAGTTTGAGGCTCATTTTGCCGTTTTTGCAAACCGAAAAATTTTTGCAAAAAATCTTCATTAAACAAATTTCCATTCCCGTTTTCATCATCGCCGGAAGACCAGGAAGATTGTTTTTGGGTCCCTTCGACTTTGATGGAAACGACAGCCGGAGTGGCGGTTTTTGCTACATCCCGAAAGTCTCTAGCTTCTTGTGATGATGGACTATTTGAATTCGATTCACTAAGGGCTGCAGTTAAAGGAAGTGTCAGTAGGGTTGTTGTGAAAATGAAAGACGAGATCATCCTAGAGAAAAATTTTGTTAGAATGGAAGGATGGAACATAAATGTCACCTCAGTATGTTTTGAATCATCAAGCTATCAAATTCAAGATTTATGCGCAATTGAGCACCTATAGAACATATCCCCTTTCTCTGTACCTTTGCGCCTTGTGGTGGATAAAACTAAAGTTCCTGAGCGCTATTGAGCAATTCAATTGCGCGGCACATCATCAAGAACCCTTTTTCTAGGCGATCGATCCCAAAATGTTCATTGGGTGCATGGATGCAATCATCTGGCAATCCAAAACCCAAAAGGATAACTTCGCTATGGCTCGCATCGGCAAGTTCGGTCACGATCGGAATAGACCCCCCATCAAAAATATACTCGCAAGGTTTTTGGAAGAGTTCTTCATAGGCTTTAGCAAAAGCTTTCACTACAGGCGAAGAGGGATTGGCTCGAATTGCTTTCCCTCCTCCCTTTAAAATATTTACTTCCAGCTTGATCCCATCCGGCGTCAATTTCATAATGTGGTTTGCGACGAGGTTTCCGATATTTTTTGGATCTTGGTTTGGAACTAAGCGGCAGGAAATTTTTGCAGTCGCTCGGGAGGGGATGACTGTTTTAAATCCGGGACCTCCATACCCTCCGGTGATCCCATTAATTTCAAGAGTCGGCCGAATCCAAGCACGCTCCAAGGGGGAGTACTTTTTTTCTCCCCCGGTGGCTTTTGCGCCAAACATGGTCTCGTATGTAGAAGGATCAAAGTCTAATGAGATTATAGATTTATCTTTAGGGCTGAATTCCACAATGGAATCGTAAAAACCGGGGATCATGACTTTGCCTTCTGCATCATGCAGCTTAGATAAGATTTCGACAAGGGCACGTAGGGGATTGTATACGATTCCGCCATGGGATCCGGAGTGAAGATCGGTGTTAGATCCTTGGGCATGGACCTCCATGGCGACAAGGCCTCGGACCCCCAAGGTGACTGCGGGGGTAAGTTTATTTCGCAATCCCATATCGACGATAGCCAGATAATCGGCTTTGAGCTGTTGCTGCCTGTGTTTGTCGCCGAGGATACTGGCGAGGCCTGCGCTGCCGCTTTCTTCCTCTCCTTCAATACAGAGCTTAATGTTAATAGGCAGAGTTGGAGATATTTCTGAAAGAGCTTTTAAAGCTTGCAAGACATAAAAGCATTGCCCTTTGTTGTCTTCGGCTCCACGGGCATAAACTTCTCCATGGCGCATGGTGGGCTGGAAGGGAGGGGACTTCCACAATTCTAGGGGATCGACCGGCTGGACATCATAATGGTTGTAGATTAACAGCGTGGGGTGATTAGGGCCTGCTTTTAGATTGGAAGCAAAAATGACAGGATTTCCTGAAGTGGGCCATAACTCAACGTCAAACCCGATTTTTTTTATGTAGTCAGCAAGCCAATCCGCACAGGCTAGGAGTTGAGATTTGAAGGCCGGATCGGTGCTTATACTTTCGAATTTGAGAAATTTGAAGTATTCCTCTAAAGCCTTGTCTTTGATTTTTTCATAATATTTTTTGAATTTTTCCATGAAGACTCCTGCATTTCAAGGTGAATTTATGATTTTGGAAATTTTAAACGACAGCCGGGAAATTTCTTTGTTTGTCTGTTTGAAAAAAGAAACATTGGGGAAAATTGGGGCAAACACCATCCACGAGCTTGCTGCAAGCAAAAGAAAATAAAAAAACAGATACCGTTTTACACGGCGGTGGTGAGCTTGGATCATAGAAGGGGTCTTGGCAGCTGCCTGAAGAAAATCGATCCGCTCTTGAATGCTGTAGTGATGCCAGTTTGGGATCATGTGAGTGAAGCCTGTGGCGATGGCGACATCATCAAGAGCTTGAACCATGGACTGATGGGGCAAGCCCAGGCTGAATCCGTGCAAGTCGGCTTGCCTTTCAAACAACCGGGAGAAAAAGCCCACAACATACCGGAAATAGAACCAAATGAAAAGGGCGAATGAAATAAATACAACGACGGGGTAAAGAATAATCCAGAATGGTGAGGGATTTTGCTCAGAGTGGATGGAAAACCAAGTCAGGGTTGCTTCAGAAAAGAGCAGGGAAAAAATTCCTAAAGAAACGACCATGCCGAAAAAAATAAAAGGATAAATGAGAAGGTGATGCCATTGACTGTGGCCGATTTCATGAGCGAGAATCGCTTCGATGGCTTCGGGTTTAAGTTCCTCTTCAAGACGTTTTGTGAACAATACATAGCGGAGGCGCGGAACTACGCCGACAATCGCTGCTGTCAAAGATTGATTGAGGATGGACCATTCCAGCATCCCTCCATGTTTGAAGCTGGCTTTTTCACAAAGCTTTTCTAAGCGTTGCTTTAGTGCTGTATTAGAAAGGGGGCGGCATTGCCATATGCGGATGATTAAGGGTGGCAGGAAGGCTAGTAGAAGTCCCATAAGTAAGAGAGTGCCGCAAAACAAAAGAAGGGTGCCTAGGGTTGTGTCTGAATAGTTGGTGAGATAATTTTGGATCGACTGGTTGGGGATATTGACAATAAGATCTAATAAGATCGTAAATAACAAAAAAGGGAGGGCAAAAGGGAGGATGAGCCGAATTTGCTTAATGGCATTAGCGAAGGGGAAGGGGGCGTAATAAATTTTCGAATAAGAATAATGAAAGATAACCAAGGCAAAAAAATAGAAAAATAAAGAAATGACGATAGGAATAAATTGAAGATCGGTTAGAAAAAATGAATTGAAAAGATTATTCCCTCCGAGAATGATATAGTATACGGTAAAAAAAACGATCAATTCCAGATTAACGAGAACGGAAAGGGTATTTTTGGAAAATAAATTCAAGGCTTTCGATAGGAAATTTTGCAAAACAATAAAACTAAGCAGGCCGGCGTAGATCCCTAGGCTTATCAAACCGCGGATGAAAGGAGAAAATGGCAAAACATCCGTAGTAAATTCCGGTGATATGTTGATCAGAAATAAAAGAATGATCAAAAAAATTAGATTTGAAAACAAAATTTCCCCTTGGTTATTTGTGCTCATCTTAACCAATTCAAAGCTCAAGATAAAGGAAAATTAGGATAAGGATATGTTAAACGCGCCTGTCTATGACTTGCATGCTGATTTATTATGTTACTTAGCGGGGGATTCTTCTCGTACAGCTAACGATTTATGTGTGAGGTGTGCTCTTCCGCAGCTGGTTGCCGGGAATGTTAAATTGCAGGTTTTACCTGTGTTTGTTGAAACTGCAAAAAATTCTTCTCAGAGCGGGATGAAACAAGCCGCTGTCTTTGCTTCTCTTCCCAAACAATATCCTGAACAATTTAAGCTTTTTGAGGGAGATTTCAAAAGTCGAAAGGGGATTCAAATCAAGCTAGCTCTAGAGAACGGATCCTCTTTTAGCGAGGAAACAGAGCCACTGGAACAAAGTTTAATAAGACTGGAAACGTTCTTTTTGCCGCATAAGCTCCTCTACATCAGCCTTACATGGAATGAAGAAAATCGGTTTGGAGGGGGAGCGTTTACAAATGTTGGATTGAAGCCTGATGGCAGAGTCCTTCTCGATTATCTGCATGAAAAAAAAGTGGCTGTTGATTTGAGCCACGCTTCGGATAGTTTGGCTTTTGACATTCTCCAGTACATCGATTCCCGCAAACTTGACATCCGGGTAATGGCTAGCCATTCAAATATGCGGGCGGTGGCAGACGTCCCGCGCAATTTGCCTGATGAATTGGTTTTGGAGATTTATAGAAGGAAGGGGATCATAGGGTTCAACTTTGTCCGTTATTTTGTCGGCGTCTTTTCCACCGACCCCGTTTTTTTTGCTAAGCAGCTAGAGCATGCATTGAAGCTTGGCGGGGAACACTTTATTGGCTTTGGAGCTGACTTTTTTTATGGGAATGATGTCCCTCTTCAATATAGAAGACCTCCCGAAGAGATTTTTTTTCCTGGTTTTGATAATTCTTCTATTTATGGCAAGGTGATGCAGATTTGGCAGCAAGAGTTAGGGATCGGGTCTGAATTGCAAGAAAAAATCGCCTTTAGAAATTTTGAAAATTATCTCAAAGACAATGTTGGAAATAAAAAGTATGAAATAAAAATTTAATTATAGAATAAATCTATCTTTAAATGAGTTTAACGCAGAGCCGGGGAGTCGGGGAGACGCAGAGATAATCGAGAAAATGACTTATCTCTGCGTCTCCCCGACTCCCCGGCTCTGCGTTAATCATTAATCCTCAATGAATGTTATTTTAAATAATTGGAAATTCATATACAATTTTTACTGATATTGTAGTTTTTTGGAGTGCGGCGGCTTGCCTCGAAGCATCGAAACATTGCTTCCAAATCATTAAATGTGCTTTAAGATGAAAAATGGATTATTAGTTAAAGTTTTATTGGCTATTGCTCTCGCAGTAACTGCAGGGTTAATCACTGGGGTCGAAAAGACTTTTTTTGGGATCCCTTTTTTTCAAATTTACAACTTGATCGGCCAGCTGTTTCTTAATGCCCTCAGTTTAGTTGTCGTCCCTTTGGTGGCCTCTTCCATCATCATAGGGATGGCGCGGATGGGGACGGATCAGGCGTTCGGTTCGCTTGGGCTTAAAACATTTGGCTATTTTATTTTAACATCCTTTTGCGCCATTCTTATAGGGGTGGCTGTTGCTCTTATTTTTTCCCCGGGTTCTGCATCTGACTTGTCATCCACTTTGGCTTCGAAGATTAACCTGGATCAGCTGGCCGAAATTCAAAAGCAGACTCAGATAAGTGGATTCCAGTCTGTGGAGCAAATTTTACTGAAAGTCGTTCCTGCAAATATCATTTTTGCAGCTTCCCAAGGGCAGATGTTAGGAATTATCGTTTTTTGCATGTTGTTTGGGTATTTTATTTCAAAGACGGAATCCCATGCCGCTTCGATTTTGTTAGGCTTCTGGAAGGGAGTCTTTCAAATTATGATGCAGATCACACAACTAGTGATCAAAGCTCTCCCCCTAGGTGTTTTCGGCTTAGTTGCGAAAGCTATTGCGATGACTGGGTTGGAAGCCATTGTTTCGATGGCCTATTTTTTCTGCACGGTGATCATTGGACTGGGAGTTTATGGTTTCGTTTTTTTGCCCCTTTTACTGAAATCCGTGGCCAAACTTAATCCTTTGGAATATATACGGGCGTTGTTTCCGGCTTTGATAACTGCTTTTTCGACAACATCATCAGCGGCCACGTTGCCTGTAACCATCGACTGTGTAGAAAAGCGGGCGGGGATCTCCAATCGGATCAGTAGTTTCATTTTGCCCCTTGGCACTTCTGTTAATTTATCCGGTTCAGCTCTCTACACTTGTGTCAGTGTGCTTTTTATTGCTCAGTCTTATGGAGTCCATTTGACCATCCCCTCGCTCTGTGTAGTGGTGTTGATGACGTTATTATCTTCTTTGGGGACAGCAGGGATCCCCTCTGCGAGCATGTTCTCTGTCATTGTGATCCTGAACACGCTAGGGTTGCCGGCGGATGGGATCGCTTTAATTATGGCTGTTGAAAGGATTTTGGATATGTTTCGAACTCCGGTGAATGTTTTTGGCACAGCTTGTTGTGCCGCACTTGTCGCCAAATCGGAGGGGGAAAAAAATATTCTTGCTGTTTCAAATGAAAACCCCTCTGTCGAACCCTCTTAAAGCCATGACTTCTTTTTCAGGTTCCTCAAAAACCGTTGTCGTTGGCATGTCCGGAGGGGTCGATTCCTCTGTTTCGGCCTTGCTGCTTAAGCTCCAGGGGTATCGTGTCATCGGCATGTTCATGAAAAACTGGGAAGAAAAAGATGAAAATGGGATCTGCAACGCCTCGAAAGAATATGAGGATGTTGTCGCTGTGTGCGAACAGATCGGCATCCCTTGTTATTCGATCAATTTCGTGCAAGAATATAAAGAAACCGTTTTTCAATATTTTCTTCAAGAATTTGAAAAGGGGCATACGCCTAATCCTGATATCTTATGCAATCGGGAAATTAAGTTTAAGGTTCTTTTTGAAAAGGCTTTGGAACTAGGAGCCGATTTTTTAGCTACCGGCCATTATTGTCAGATCGCGAGCCAAAATGACACCCCTCTCCTTTTAAAAGGGGAGGATGATGGAAAAGATCAAAGTTATTTCTTGCACGCGGTGAAAGCCTCCGTTTTTGAGAAGGTCCTTTTTCCCATTGGGGGTATGTTAAAAAAAGAGGTTAGAGCCATCGCTCAAAGGCATCGTCTGGCGACGGCGGAGAAGAAAGACAGCACGGGAATCTGTTTTATTGGTAAGCGGAACTTTAAAGCTTTTTTGAGCCAGCATCTTCCTTTTCAACCGGGAAATTTCGAGAATATGGAAGGGAAAGTTGTAGGGCGGCACGATGGTGTGGCTTATTATACTATTGGGCAAAGGCGGGGATTGGCGATTGGAGGAGCTGGAGAAGCTTGGTACGTGGTGGGGAAGGATATTGCCCGCAATGTGGTTTTTGTAGATCAGGGGGCTTCCCATCCGGCTTTGTTTGCCGATACTTTAACTGCAGTTGACTTGACATGGATAGGCAATGATGTGCCGACTGGATTCCCTTTCTATTGCAAATCTAAAATACGTTATCGGCAGCAAGATCAAGAGTGTGTCATCGAAGGGATTGAAAATAGTCAGGTTTTTGTCCGCTTTTTGCGGCCTCAAAGAGCGATTACCCCTCGGCAATCGATCGTCTTTTATGAGGGGGATAGATGCCTTGGCGGCGCCGTCATAGATGCGGCTGGCCCTTCCTATTTTGCCCAAAAACTTCTCTTGCCCTATGAATTGGTGTAATAAAAATGTATTATTAATATTAAATTATAATTGATATTAATTAAGTTATAGAGTATTCTTTTGATTTAATTTAATGTGTGGGATGTTAATAATGAATACATATGGACTATTTTCTATAAATAGTGCTTCTTTTAATCAATATTGGGATGGTATCACCTATCGAAAACGAGCACGAGACATTATTGTTTCCCTTTTTAAAATACATAACTTAAGCTTAAATTTCTTAGGCTACTCAAAATATTCGAAATATTCTGGCATCGGTCGAATTGGTTCAGGGCTTACATTGGCAGCTGTCACGTTATGCGTTGGAGAACGTAATTCCAAGGGTGGAGTAATAATAGGGCGTTGGTACGACGAGGCTTTACTAATGGCAACTGCTCAAATCGCACGTGGGATATTGGAAGCTTTTGTGCCTTATGGAAAGCAGGCCAATTTTGCTCTAGATGTCATCGGTACGATTTATAATCTGACTTGGATAGTTAATACTAACGTAAGACCTGGGTCTTTCCCTGAACCTTGCTATCCTCCTATCGATGCACCTCATGAGATGCCAAATTACCCTTTTATTTTTTGGCTTTTGCATTTGGTATAATTAACGGTATTTATCCGGTAGCTCTTATTGCTGCTCAAATTCCTCGTCAAAATCATTGCCAGTTGCATACAGATCATTCCCATCATCTGCATCCCCATTTTCGGGTCGATGGTGGGAGGCGTCTTCGAGTCGTTCTTGCTTGGTTTTTTTCGGCTTCCCTTTGAGGTGGAAGAGCAAAGGGACGCCTACAAAGCCGTAGGTTTCCCGGAATTGATTATAAAGATATTTTTTATATGTTTCGGTCATCAAGGCAGGATTATTTACAAACAAGATAAAACGGGGTGGCTGTTCTTGAACTTGCGCCATATAATAAATGCGCAACCGTTTTCCTGTGAGCATGGGGGGGTGGTTTTTCTGCAGGCAGTTTTCAATAAATTTATTCAATTGAGGAGTAGAAATCCGTTTTCGGGAATCTTCATCGATCTGTTTGATCACTGGAAAGATTTTGTCCACATTTCGTCCGGTCTTTGCGGAAATAAAAATTTTCGGACAGTGTTTCAAAAATTCGACATCTTCTTCGATGCTTTGGAGGCAGTGCTCCATGCGGAATCCCTTTACGAGGTCCCATTTGTTAAATAAAATAAGGCATCCCTTTCCCGCCTCTTCGATCATGTTGGCAATTTTCTTTTCTTGGACAGTCATCCCTTGCTGGGAATCCAACATGAGCAAACAGATATCGGCTCTTTCGATAGCCCGCTTAGTACGGATGGAGGCAAATTTATCGACCACTTCATGTTCGGCATGTTTTCGCCGAATTCCTGCCGTATCGATCAAAACGTAGCGATCATCCCCGTGCATGAAGGGGATGTCGATGCTATCGCGGGTGGTGCCGGGAATCGGGCTGACAATGCATCGTTCTTCGTCGAGAAGGTAATTGATCAAAGAGGATTTTCCCACATTTGGCCGGCCCACAATGCAAATAGAGATGGCCTCCCCATGGGGATCGCTCTCTTTCTCCTGGGAAAGATCTTGAAAAGCCGCTTCGAGAAGTTCTGCGATGTGCCACGATTGGGCGGCGGAAACCGCTACAATTTTTTTTATTCCTAGGGATTGAAATTGATAGATGAGGTGCTGCTGCTCTAAGTTGTCGATTTTGTTAACTGCGAGAGTGACAGGCTTTTTTGTCCGGTGAAGAATTTGGGCGACTTCCTGATCTAAATCTGTGATCCCAGCGTGGCCATCCACGACCATGACGATCGTATCAGCTTCTTCGATTGCGATTTCGGCCTGCTGTTTAATTTGATCGTTGAATAACGCCTTGGAGCGGGCATTGATTCCTCCCGTATCGATCACTTGGAAAGGTTTTCCAAAAAAATCGGTAGTAGCATAGAGCCTATCGCGGGTGACGCCTTCTGCTTCATCGACAATGGCGATTTTTTTTTACATATCCGATTGAATAAAGCTGACTTGCCGACATTTGGGCGGCCAACGATGGCAAGTTTGGGGAATTTAGGCATGGGGATTAACTCAAAATTTTAACTTTTATAGGCAAAATATTAACTATAAGTGGATTAAAAATAAATAAAAATTTATTCTTAAAGGGTTATATTGTGGAATATATCGGTTATGTTTTATGTCGATTAACTACCATGTTGACGATATTTCTTTTTCCCCTTTGCGGAAAGATATTGAATCGTATTCGTGGAAATCTTTCAAGCTGGATGTTTCGTCGGCTTTCAATGTCTGTTTGCTGACAGTCCCACAAGCGATGGCTTATGCCCTATTGGCGGGCCTTCCGCTAGCATGCGGATTTTTCGCAGCGATCTTTTCTGCTTTTGTCGCTCCGGCCTTCGGTTCTTCGCGACACCTCATTGTAGGCCCTAGCAATGCGATTGCTATCCTTGTGCAGGCGGGGACTTCTCAGGTTCTATTTAATTATTATCGCCATTTGACGGGAAGCGAGTGGGATATGATGGCCATTCAGGTCATGACTCAACTGGTTTTTTTGATCGCTCTATTACAACTGGCTGCCGCCGTTTGTAAATTGGGGCGTTTGATCCAATTTGTCAGCCATTCGGTGATTGTCGGCTATATTGCGGGGACTGCTATAGCTATTGTAGTGAATCAGTTATTTACACTTATGGGCATTGAAAGCATGCAGGGTGTCCATTCATTTTATGAGCAGGGAGCTTATTTGTTGACCCATTTGCAGAAAGTTCATGTGCCCACTCTTCTGGTAGGCTTAGGCTCTTTGGCGATGATTATCGGATTAAAAAGAGTCGACAATAGGATTCCAGCTGCAGGAGTTGCCCTGGTGTTAAGCGCTTTAGTTGTTTATATTTTTGACTTATCTTCTTATGGACCTGAATCGGGGGTTGTCGACCCCTATTCGGCGGAACACCATGCAAAAGTGATGGTTGTTGGAGATGCTGGAGGGATGTTGGATTTTTTGCCGAAATTCTCATTTCCTTACTTTAGCACAAGCATCATGAATGATTTGTTGCCGGTTGCCTTTGCTTTAGCACTTTTAGGGATTATGGAAACCACTTCGGTAGCTAAATCGATTGCCGCTTCGTCGGGGCAGAGGCTTTCGGTCAACCAGGAAATTTTTGGAATCGGACTAGGCAACTTGGTCTCTAGCTTTGTCGGGGGAATGCCTGTATCAGGAAGTCCTTCGAGGACGACGCTGAACTTTTGCAACGGAGCGCAGACTCGGTTTTCAGCTATGCTAAGCGCCTTGTTTGTGGGAATTTTAGTTTTTACTTGCGGGCAGCTTATTGCGATGATCCCATTGGCCGCCTTGGCAGCTCTTTTGCTTTATTCTGCTGCCAATATTGTGAATCCGAAGCAGTTTTTCTTGTGCCTTAAAGCGACAAGTTCAGATGCCTTTGTGCTTTGGATGACCCTCTTAGCGTGCGTGTTTTTTAGTCTGGACATTGCGTTTTACATCGGCGTTGTTCTTTCCATTATCCTTTACTTGAAAAAAGCCGCTGTTCCCCATTTGGTAGAATATGATGTAGATGAGCATGGGGAATTAGTCAACTTGCACTTTTGCCAGGCGCGAGAACATAAGCCGATCCGGGTCATTAAAGTCGAGGGGGAATTATTTTTTGGTGCCGCAGATTTATTTCAAACTACCCTCAAAGCCTTTGCTGAAGATGACACCACAACCCAGGTGATTATTTTGCAGCTCAAGAATACACGAGATATCGATGCCACCGCTTGTTTAGCCTTACAACAGCTTCACGATTATCTTAAAGGGTCAAATCGGCAATTAATTTGTTGCGGAATTACGACTCAGCTATGGGACGTTTTAAGTGATTCAGGAGTTGTCGACCTCATCCGGAAAGAGAATCTCTTCTTATTCGATGAGCGGCATCCCCATCTTTACATGCAAAAAGCGATAAATAGAGCGACGCAGTTGGTGGCGGAATCGACTGACAATAAGAATATGGAGACTGGAATACAAATTGAACCAATAAAAGTTACAAATTAATATTTGGGCAACGTTAAGAGGAGATTTTGCTATGGTTGGTGGCGTACAACAAGGTTTTGTTAAACAACGCATGATGTTTCAGATGGATATTGAAGGAGAACTGACAATACAACATGAATTGGATAAAAAAAAGGAACGAGATTTAGATAAGCAAACGGCTCTTGAAAGAGTTCAAAAAATGGCGGAAAGCAGGGTTGTTGAAATGTATGCCAGGGAAAAAGAATTAATCATTCAAAATGTGGTTTGGAATACCCTCCAGGTTAAAGGAGTTTCTTTTGAAACTAAAATTTCCGATTTAACCCTGCAAATAAAAGAGGATGGCAAGGATGTTGCGTTGCCGGTTATCCGGCGAGAAAATTTTTCTGAAGATGCTGAATTGGTACTGATGGATAGTTTTTCCGTCCTAGTAAAAAATGATGTAGAAAAAAAATTGGAAACAAAACTGCTAAAAGAATATTTAAGTGATTTTTCCAAATATGATATTTCAGGACATGTTAAAGGGCGTTTGGTCGGGGAACATGAATTTAAAGTTAGCCATTTTGTGCAAGCCTGTCTATTACCCCTGGACAAGGAAAATAGCGACAAGGAGACTGTGTCATTTAATGTGTCTTTTAATAATAATCCAGACTATGTGAATGGTCCTGCAACTATTGTTATTATCGGATCTTGGGATGGGACAAGCGTTCAAATTGTGGATGATACCAATGAGTTTAAGAACACAAAATTATATTTCAACGACAATGGAAAAAGGCGGAGTTTCATTGCGCATCAAAGCCACGATCTTTGGAACAGAAAGCTGTTTATCATCCAAATCCCCATTAAAGAAATACAAGCTAACCTTGGCATGCCATTTGAAAAAGTAGATGATGAATCCTTTGATGGGCTTAAGGGTCTGATCATGGAACGGGACTTTGACAACCCTATTCATATTACTACCCAAATTTGTGTGATTACCCAGGATGGAAAAATGACCCAAGAATTCATGGAAAAGATTGCTAAGGAAATAGAAAGTAAAGAGTTTATCAAGAAAAAAAGTAAAAAAAATATCCCCATTAGTGAAAAACCGTCACTAAGAAAATCTCTCCCCAATTTGTCGACCAGGGAGAATAAAAAGAAGATCATTTGGGTGTAAATATTGCTTGCTGCTGCAAGGTTAACCACAGAGGGGGTGAGATACATTGAGAAGAAATAGAAAAAATGAATCTTAAATAGGTCCAGGAATGGGTCTTTTGGATGTCGGGTCAAATTAAATTAACATTGATCGTATTTAAATACTTTTTTAGAATGCCGTTCGATTTTCTAAACCTTTATAAAGGAGATTTTTTATGGCATCGCCAACCACAACCACAACCTCAACAATTCCAGCTATTTCTTATCAAACAGAGAGATGTTATTCTGTTTGGAATTTGATGAATGATTGCCCTGATGAGATAGCTAAAGAGATTCATATTTCTTCTATAGGAATAGCGATCAATTCATTAGGTGAATGTGTTTGGTCGAGAGAACCTCTTAAAGGGAAATCCTTTAAAGAGATAGAGCTTCCGTTCGAATGTGTAGAAAAAATATCAAAATACGCAGAAGCTAAATTCGAAGCTGATAATCTTAAAGAACAAATTTTTTCTCATTTTGGATGGAAAGTCTAATAATCAGTTTTTTGGAGTGCGGCGGCTTGCCGCCGCTTTGTTAGGCGGTCCGACCCCAGGGACATAGGTAACACTTTAACCCAACCACATAGGTAACACTTTGCCTCTGCCTTGAAGCATCGCCAAGGCGATGCTTGTCAAAGCGCGGCAAGCCGCCGCACTCCAAAAAACTGATCACTCGCTAACGCTCGTTCCCTACGGGGTAAACCTACAGCTTATTATTGAATTGCAGCTTCGACAACAATTGTTTTGGGGATGTAGCAAATGTTTCAAAGGGGATCGAATGGGTTGGCGGGGGAAGCATCGCATAGAGCCACTCCATTTTTAGGTCGAAGTGGATGAGCAATCCATAGATATCGGGATACAGCTCATTATAGATGGCGGCTAAATCGGGAGTCTTTGGCAGCGTTAAGTATTTGCTGCAAGTTTCGTAGGCATAGATAAAATAAAGTTTCGACCATTTAGTTGTATTTTGTTCTGCATCTAGAGCACAGGCTTTTTTGTAAAATTCTTTAAGAATTGATTTTTGACCATAAATTTCGGCCATTTTTATGCCTTCCAATTGGCATTCCTGATTCCATATTTCAAGCCCTTTATCCACATCCCCTCCACTAGTTTCTAATTTTTTCCCAATCTCTGACGCGAGATTAAAAACTTCCCTTTGAAGAAGGTGGTAGGGATCTTGTTCAGGGGGAGCGTCTTGATCTTCGTTGTAGATGTTTTTAAAGATGTATTTAGTGACCATTTGCAGGAGAACCATGTTGTCCCCTTCATATGTCAATGTCGCATCAAAATCATGCGCAAACTTTTTGATGAGTGTGTAAACCCGATTGGCCTGCGGATTGCATCCATAATAAAAAAGCAACTCTTGAAAAAAAGCCATTGCCATTTCGCTTGAAACGGCTTTCATTAAAGAAGCTGGAACGTGGTCTTCAATGTTATTTCCTAGATAAATGGGCTGAGCAAATTTTAAGGCAAATGCACGGCTCAGAAATTTGACCATTAGCTTTTTATGGAAGGTAATCCCGATGGAAGGGGGATAGCAGCAGAATAAAGAAGTTAGAAAGGGAAGGGAACTAGCCGAGTTCCAGGCTATCGTTTGCCGTCCTGTGTTGAGTTGGCATAACAGGAAATAAATGAGAGTTTGTGGATCCTTATTTCCGTTTTTAGGGATATAAATTCCATCGTCCGATATTTCAGCAAAATGATCTAAGAAATTGTCATAAGGGATCCTCACCTGATTAAATGCAACAAAACCGTTATCCACCCCATTAAGACCCCTTTTTGCACCCATGTCTTGGATGGTAATGCCGGGCAATGTTTGACTATTTGCACGGAGAGGGACAATAAAGGCATGTACCCCCATGGGTTGAGCGTTTAAAATTAAATTAGCAAAAAGGATCCCATGGGTGGCATTTTGAGCTGCGCCGCCGATGAATGCCTTGTTAGCGGTTCGGGTGGGGGTGTGGATGATGAATTCCCGTGTGTTCGGATCATAGGTGGCTGTAGTTTCAAGGCCGGGCACGTTGGAGCCATGACCCATCTCCGTCATCAAGCAGCACCCCATGATTTCGAGATTATTGCTTTTTTCGAGATAAGCCTTCCAGTGCTTTTCAGTCCCAAGCCTAAGGATAGACTTTCCCCAAAGAACAAGATGAACAAGCAGCAAGGTGGCGGCCGAGGGATTTAAGAGGCCTAATTTTGTAAGAAAATCAAGGGTGTTCGGGTGGTCGAACAGACGGTCTAATTGTTCGATGGAGACTAGCTTTTCTTTTAGGATGGCACGGACTTGGTCCATGGTGATCTTGCGTATCTCCTCCACAGTGTAATCTCGGGTGTGTATATGGGGCAGCTCAAGCGCCTCATCCAAAAATGTTTTTTTTTCACTTCCCGGTTTCTTGGCTGCTGAATATAGCTGCTGAAGTTTTGCTACATTATTGATTTGGGGGATGCCAAATTCGGATAAAATTGGATGGACAGTTTTTTCATTTAAGGAGGGATCTCCTGCGTTTTCAAATTCGTTAAAAGACCTATTTGCAAGATTCTCCAAAACAGGTAATCCCGGCGTCAAATTGGCAAATGGCACTTGCGAATTTGCTTGAGGTTGATTTTGAGCAGTTATTACGGAAAGAGGATCCATGGTGGGGATGTTAAAATAGGGGATGAATATTTTCAATAATTCTTTATAATCTGAACTTTGGCTTTACAAGGATTTTTTTGAACTAAATTAGAATTTAGAGTAAAAACGGGAATGATTTTAATAGGTTAATAAGGAGAAAAATATGCCATTTACTCTTTCATTGGGGTCTAAAGCACCCAATTTTTCTTTACCGGCAACGGACGGAAAAACGTATGCATTAAAAGATTTTGCCCAGGCGCCTGTTCTCGTGATTTTTTTTACCTGCAACCATTGCCCTTATGTAATAGGTTCGGACGAAGTGACCCGAAAGACTGTGGAAAAGTTTAAAGATAAAGGGGTGGTTTTTGTAGGAATCAATTCCAATAGTGAAACAACCGTTCCGGAGGACTCTTTTAAACACATGAAAGAGAGGATGAAACGGCACCATTTCCCTTGGCTCTATCTCCACGATGAAACCCAAGAAGTAGCCAAGCGATTTGGAGCTTTGAGAACCCCCCATTTTTATGTTTTTGACGAAGATCGTAAGTTGATCTACACAGGGCGTGGAGTGGATAGTCCCCGCGATACAACTAAAATGAAGGTTAATGACTTGGAAAATGCCCTACAGGATCATCTGGCGGGAAAACCCGTTAGAACCCCATTGACGAATCCTATTGGTTGTAATGTTAAATGGGAAGGAAAAGACAACCATTGGATGCCGGAAGAGGCTTGCGATTTGGTATGACTCATTTTTAGATTTTTTTACTAACCACAGAGCCAGTGAGATCACTGAGTTAGGAATAGGATAGGCAGGATCGTAAACGACAGGATAAAAAGGATGTTATTAGTCGATGCTGATTTAACATCTATATCTACAAAAAAAGAATTTTATGTCGTCCTTACAGGACTCCCTTTTTTTTGCATTTTACCCAGGCCTTCGCTTCGCTACGACCTGGGCTATGATATTCCGCGCCTTCGGCGCTGAAAACGGCCTGAAAGGCCGAAATGTTATAGCCCAGGCCTTCGCTTCGCTACGACCTGGGCTATGATATTCCGCGCCTTCGGCGCTGAAAACGGCCTGAAAGGCCGAAATGTTATAGCCCAGGTCGTAGCGAAGCGAAGGCCTGGGTAAAATGCAAAAAAAAGGGAGTCCTGTAAGGACGACATAATTACGGAGTACAGGTTTCCGGTTAAAATTTGCAAGCTTTTGATAGTGAAAGAGTCACTTCCTTGCAAATTTTTTTAGGTTTAAAATGCCTCTATAGGCAGATGTTAAGCGGAAATCCTGGTTAATTCAGCATCGACCTATTAACATCCTGTTTATCCTGCCGTTTACGATCCTGCCTATCCTGTTCCTAACTCAGCGATCTCACTGCCTATATGGTAAATATTAATTTAAAATTTATCCTGTTATTGTTGATTTTGGCTTGCTACAGGGTCCAAGAAGAGGACATGCTCTTTGCCGGAAACTTTGGCTATGACGATGATTTGGCCTTCATCATTGATTCCCGTTACATCCACAAGGCTTTCAAAATTGGTAACAGCATCGGAATTGATTGCGCTGTTTAAATCGATCACGGTTCCATCTGCTTTTCGAAGGGAAACTGTATGCTTATTCTTATTTTGAGGATCTATTATCTTTCCTACAATATCCCCATGATTATTCAGGGCTACCGGAATAAAGTGATCTAATATTACCAATTCTGTTTTGGAAGGCCAAAAAGCACCCTCTTTCTTTTTCTTGTGCCTTCCAATGACTTGTTGCTTATCATTAATTCCTACACCGAAATAGGATTTTCCTTCAGGAAGCAGGAAATCTTTTTTTGTCTGTAAATTAAGAACTTGCAAAAGATTTGTTCTTAAACAAGGTAAGATGAACGTATCATGTTTGGTGACTAAAAAATCCAAATTGTTATTGAACGCGACAAAATAGGCGTCCTCCTGCATATTTCGACCCAAAGCGGTATGATATAAGGTAATAAACTCACGGTTGGTCAATGAAATCAAATCTTTATTGCTCCATATGGCAAATTTCGTTGATTTGAACATATCTTTATTGTTTGCAAAAAGAATCAATCCCCGATTGTCCATCCCAACAATGTTAATATCATCTCGTCGGTTCCAGGTTGAAAAACGATTGATGAAATTATTTGGTTCGCCCAGCTTTTTTAGTCCATCTTTAGGATCATATAAGAAAACGCAATCGGTACAAGTTGACCAGAAGGAAGCATTAGGATCGTAGGCAATACAAGCAACCTGGCCACTGTCGTTGATCTGCGGAAGCATATTTTTATTGCTGTTTTCAGCTATGACTTGCAATCCTGTTTTCTTATTCCAGATGAAATCGGAGGCTTGTTTATTAATAAAAAATTTCCCTGCCACATTCCCATCATTGTTAAGGGATTTTGCGATGCTTCCGTCTGTTTCTAATGTTCCCATGTCGATTAAAGTATAAGGAGCACTTTCAGAAGCGAAGAATATCTCAGGGAAGCAAAGGATAAAAGCGAAGAAAAGACATTTTAATTTTTCCATAATTCCTCAAAATTAACGATTGATAAAAGATTTGGTTAATTATTATATTTTAATTTTCAATACATGTCAATATAACTACCATTACCATTTTTAGAAACAAGATTTGAATAGACGATGGGTGCAGGCAAGATAGGCTCCCCGGGGCTATATTGACTATCATTTAAAATCCTATTTTGGCTGATCTGTTCTTCCCATGTGATGGGCTTTTCATCAAGTTTAAAGTCGACGAGAGCTGGATGTTGCTGTTCAGATTCGACAATTTTAACCCTCTTTGAAAACTGGGTTTTGGTTTTATGCTGAGGTGAACACAATTCTGCTTTATCGAGATATACACAGTAATTAGATAAATTTATGTGGTCTGGATACAATTGTGGAGCGGATCCTTTTCTAGCTTTTTTTATTTCATCAAGTATTTTGTTATCTTTGTCAAAAGAGGAGTAAAAACCTGCAGAAGCATATACAAAGCCATGCTCGCAAACTGATTTTATTTCTAATCGTTCTTCATCCTCGCATTGGAAAATTTCAACAGCAATTTGAGTTAGAAGGCGAATAACCATTTGATTTTTAGATTCATCTGTAGAAATTAAAAAGTTAGAAACATTTTTTACTCTTAATCGACAATTTGATAATTCACCTATTTTTTTATCACAATCCTCATCCCAATTACTAATCCGTTTCTTTCTATCTTGTTCATCCCAGACACGCTGGATAGTAAAGCAGCCCTGCATAAAGTCATTGCCATTGTTTTTATCGACTAGTTGGATTGTGACAGCTGAAGATGGGGTTTTTTTGTTTATAGAATTTAATTTGGCGCGAACTTCGACTTGATGACCCCCTGCTTCCATTTCAGAAAGTTTAACAGATTTTTTATCGACAAACGAGTCGATGTCGACCTGTAGCTTAGGGATAACAGCAGGTTTGTAAGAAGAATTAAAAAAAGAAAGAGCCCAATAAGTCATGGCAAAAATGATTCTTTCAGAAGTGGTGTAGGTTTTTTTGAAGACGCATTGATGGGAAATGAGTGCGAGTTTGAATGCCTGCTTTTCTTTAGCAATAGTTTCCATGCGGCGGCAACGATCATGGAGATCTTGCAGAGGATGAGAATGATTCAACGGTTTTTCTGAAAATTCTTGGATTAGTTGATTGTAACCCTTAAAAATAGCCGCGACATTTTCAATTGCATCAAAATGGTTTTTATAAAATTTAAATTTTCTCAACTCTTTCCAAAAAGAGAGTCTGTTGTCAATTTTAGTGTCGGAAACTATTTCCATCTTAGGCTCATTTGGCCCCTTAAAAGCGAGGACAGAGGGACATTTATCAATTTCCGTCTCGATTTGTTTCCAAATTATGGCTTTGTTCTCCTTTGTATTTTCTTTAGATAAATTCGAAAGAAATATGTTAATAGAAGTAGTACTAAATAGAGTTTTTAGGTTTAAAGTATGCATGATCCTTTGGTGAAGTTTCCAAAGTGCTGTATCATTTTCACATTCACCCCAAGCTCCAAATTCATTCGTGAATGTTTCAATAGAATTTAAACCATCCATAAAGCATTCCATAATATTAAATTTGAAAAACAAACATATAAAAAATGGGAAAAAGATTCAACTTTTCAGAGGCTTTCCCAATGGAGAACGTGGAATTTTTTCGACGAAGCGGACGAGTCGTATTTTTTCAAAAGGCATTACAGATCGATTGTACTCCTCTAAGATAGGCTTCAGGACTGTATCTTTCTGATTGTCTTTCAAGACGAGCAAGTAGATGGCGTGACCCAATCTTTCATCTTCTTCCGCTATTAAAACGGAATCACCTTTGAAGCAGTGCTTCAAACAAACCGCTTCCCAAATTTCTGCCAATTTATTTAAATTGCTGCTTTCCCCCCCGATTTTAATGAAACTATTGCCGCGGCCAAAAATGTGCAATATATCACGTTCGATTTCCCCTTGATCTTCGGTTGTCAGCCACCCATCAACTTTAGGGTCGCGAAAGGCAAAGACATTTTCCTCTTTCATGGCGTACAAAGACAGCAAGGAGGGACTTTTTATTTTGATTTTGCCTTCGGCAGAGATTGCCGCTTCAACATGCTCCAAAATTTTTAAAGGGGGGATTTTTTTACCCTCAAACTCAAGATCAGCTGTTGCTATTTGCGAGGAACACTCGGTCATTCCATAACTAGGCAACAGCTTCCATCCTAGATTTTTGGCGGCTTGATAAAGCAATTCGTTCAGTTTTCCCCCTCCAACAATGATCCCTTTGATCGAATGGGGGGATGTTAAGTTCCGTACGACCAGATCATACACCTGCGTCGGCACTAAGGAGCTCCAGGAAGCATGTGAGTCATTCAAAGTTTGGCAATATAAAAGAGGATCCCATTTTCCCGATGAAGCGGTATAAAAGTCGACCATTTTGGCCCCACTCAAATAAGCTCTGGCAAAAATTCCGAGACCTCCGACATGGAACAAAGGGAGCGGGTTGACCCATATATCTGCAGCTGTGCTTTTGAGCCTCTTGTTGACAGCATGGGCGGATAATAAAAGGGCCTTTTTAGACAACGCGACCCATTTAATCTGACCTGAAGAACCTGAGGTGGAGAGCCACAAATGGCCTGGAAGAGCGGGACTTTGTTTGAACAAAGTCAAAATCTCCTCTCTTTCTATTTTGGGAAAGCGGGGATTGATTAAAACATCTGTTTGGGAGGACTCCCAGTCAATGTGTGTCATCTCTAGGAAAATTAATTTTTTTTAAGATAATCTTGGAAAGCGTCCAAAGTTAGGTTTCCGCTTTTCTAGCAGCGCGGTTTTTCCTTCTTTAGCCTCTTCAGTCATATAATAGAGCAAGGTAGCATTTCCTGCTAAATCTAAAAGACCTACCTGCCCGTCGCAGTCGGCGTTGAGGCAAGCCTTAAGGCACCTGAGAGCCATGGGGGAATGTTGCAGCATCTCGCGGCACCATTTTAAGGTTTCCTCTTCGAGCTTGTCCAAGGGAACGATGCAGTTGACAAGCCCCATATCTAAAGCTTCTTGAGCTGAATATTGCCGGCAGAGGAACCAGATTTCCCGTGCTTTTTTTTGCCCTACGATCCGGGCGAGGTAGCTGCTTCCAAGTCCGCCGTCAAAGGAGCCCATTTTGGGACCGACCTGCCCAAAGCGGGCGTTTGTGGCGGCAATTGTTAAATCGCAGACCACATGCAAGACATGTCCGCCGCCGATGGCATAGCCTGCAACCATAGCCACAACAGGTTTGGGGAGCTGCCTAATCTGTTTTTGCAGGTCCAAGACATGCAAGCCAGGATTTCCTTGCGAGTCGTTATATCCCATGTCGCCCCGTACCCGCTGGTCTCCACCGGAGCAAAAGGCTTTGCCGCCCGCGCCGGTTAAGATGGCGACCCCGATGGACCCATCGTGGCGGGCGTGATGGAAAGCATCTTGCATCTCCAACACAGTCTCGGGACGAAAAGCATTGTGGACTTCGGGACGGTTGATGGTGATTTTAGCGACCCCATCTTCTGTCTTGTGGTATTTGATATCTTGATATTTTTTTATTTCATGCCAGACTGTGTTTTGGGTGTGCATGGGCATTCTCCTGTAAAGTGTTGGTGAAATTGTTTAAAAGACCTTGAAAGAGATTAGGTTGATCCCAAGGCAGCCGATGGGAGGCTTGGGGAATGATTTTAATGGAGGAAAGGGGGTGTCTGAGCGTGAGGGATTTAGCAAGGGCGGAGTAGGTCGGGTCATTTTCTCCGGCTAGCCACAAGATAGGCAAGTTGAGTTTTTGAAGTGATTTGCGAAGATCGTCCTGTTTGCCTAGCGACCACATTGTTAGAGATGAAGCTAGCCGTTTTCGGGAGTAGTCGGCTTCTTTACGCGGGATGGCTTGAGAGCCTTTCAGAACGTCTTGCTGATTCCATGCCTCCATGAGATGATGCCAAGGTTCAACAGCAAAACGGTGGGCCCAATCCGCATCTTTCGCTTTTCTTTGCTCTCTCTCTTCAGGGGAAGACAACCCGGGGTGGGCAGAGACAATGACAGCCCCATCCCATTGTGTAGGATCGTCGAGCAAAATATGCAAAGCTAATCGACCTCCCAAAGAATATCCTACAAGAATATTCAGTGTATTGCGATGTTGCACATAGTCGTGATTGAATCGGTGAGCCCATTCCCAAGGGGATCTCAGGGGCAGTGTCTCCCCAAATAAATCGATGACGTGCGGAGAGGGATGCAAGAAGTTCCAGTCGGAAGGGCGCCCCAAAAAACCTGGAATCGCGTAAATGTTCACCTCTTTCTTCATAGTTTCTCCAATTTGTCCCAAAAACGTTGAGAAGCTTGGTTGTCGGGGATGATTTCAATTAAACGGTTTTTATTGCAAGAAATGTTTGAGGGGATTTCGTTCCATTCCTCGTAAGATAAATTCCAAAGGGAGGCCACAGAAGGAAACCGAGTAGTGTGGCAATTTTGAATTTCTTTTTGGGGGAACATCCTTTCAAATAATTTTCCCCCTCCGTTGTTGACGATGGTCAAATTGACAACTGTAGAGGGGAGCTGGGGTAAAATCCAGGGGGCTGCCAGATCATGCAAAGCTGTCAAATCACCTAAAAGGGCCCAATTTTCCTGTTGAGGAGAACTATATCCCAAAAATACCGATGATTGCCCATCGATCCCATTGAGTCCTCGGGTGGCATGCATGTTAAAATGGCGGTTTTCTAGCGTGGCAGCCAAATCCCATTCGCGGATAGGCAGGCTATTGCCTAAATAGACAATTGAGCCTTTCGGAATTTTGGCAGACAGGGCATGGATGAGGCTAGGCTCTGCATGGGGCTCCTCGGCAAGAAGAGAAAGTAAATTTTGCTGGTAAATTTTTTCGTTTGAAAGCCATTTTTCTAAAGCTGGGGAAATGAATCTTTGGCAAACTTCGTAGCTTTCGAAAAAAACGTCCATGGGATAATGGACTATAGGGCCCCAGCTCAAGCCGGAGAAGGGCCTATCGTTAACGGAAAAAACCTTAATTTGACTTTGTTTGTACTCTAAGTCGCGCCACAATCTGAAAGTGGGCACACCGCCAATCCGCAAGATCCCGTCGATGGGGTAGCCGCCGTTATTGGAATCGTCCCATAGCCTGCTTGAACGTGTGATTGCCAAAGGTTGAAGGCGGCTATCTTCCCTTAGCCCTGAGATGGCTTCAAGGTAAACGGGAGCCTGAAGTTGAAGAAGGAATTGGGCAGTAGCTTCCCGATAGCGTGGTTGGAGTTTTCCAACAACCACAAGGGGATGTTTGACATTGGAAAGGAAAAGGTCAAGTTCTTTGTGATAGGGTTCCGGATCTTGGAGGCTTGGGGTGTATGGGCTTTCAGTTATTTCTAGCTCAGAAGTTTGAGGGAAGAGAGCAGGGGAAGGTTCTTCTAGGCAGATATTGATATGCACCGGAGAACAACGGTCCCACCCTGTTAGGTCGCACGGTTCTTCTTGAGCTATATCGAGGAAGATTTTTGTATAGACCCCATAAAGATGGTTTTGCTCGCAAGTTTGTGGAGCATTGCTGTTTTGAAAGCGGCGAGGGCGATCGGCGCTGATCGCAACGAGAGGGGTTCCTGTATAATAGGCTTCCATGACGGCTGCGAGAAGATGAGCTGGGGCTGTTCCCGATGTGGTGATAATTGCTACAGGGCGGTTGAGCGCCTGGGATCGGCCTAAAGCAAAGAAGGCAGCCGAGCGCTCATCATAGAAATAGTAGCAGGCCAGTTGCGGTTCTAATTTTAAAGCAGCGACGAAAGGAGCATTTCGGCCTCCTGGACAGATGCAGAAATCTTTGACGCCGCAGCGGACAATTTCTTGTAAGACAGTGGTGACGGTAGGTTCTGAGAGGGTTTGTTTCATAGGGCTAGAACTTCCTTAATAGCTTGTAGTTTCATTAAAATTTCGTTCCATTCATCTTTGGCATTGCTTTCAGCGATAACCCCGCAGCCGGCTCCGATTTGCATTCCGGT
Organism: uncultured Parachlamydiaceae bacterium; assembly: GCA_963742415.1. GTDB lineage: Bacteria > Chlamydiota > Chlamydiia > Chlamydiales > Parachlamydiaceae > CAVULX01. The sequence continues at coordinate 1,097,855 of CAVULX010000004.1, read as the reverse complement.
TTCATCCCATTGCACATTTCGGATGCCGACAAAGCATTTTGCAGAATCATTTTTTATTATTCCAGCGGGAGCTCCATAACGTTTCCTAGGGATCTGTTTTTCGTACTGGCTTAGCCATGAGAATCCTTCCCTGCGGGGATAAGCCCCAAGAGCCGGTGTGGGATGAAGGGCTCTGACTAGATCTTGGAAAGAAAGGGGGGAGGGGAGAATGAGTTCGAGCGGAGTCATCAGATGGTTTAAAAGGGGCAGCTCAAGAGCTTGTAATGAGCCTTTTTTGACTTTGCCAAAGGGAGCTAAAGAAGATGAAATCCCATCGACAACAAAAGCGTGTTCATTGAGGTTTTTTTCGGTAAAAAGGGAGCTTTTATCTTTTGATGTGCCTGCTAAGGCTGTCGTTTTGATGATCCAGTTTTCCTGATGCTTATCTAAAGTGAACAAAATTTCGGGGGTTACCCCGAAAAGACCCTCTTTTGAGTTCCAAAAACCATAGATGAAAGCTTGATGTGACAAAACGTAGCGGCTAGCTTTGGCTAGGCTGGTTTTCAATTGTTGAGGCTTCATGGTTTGCTGAGTTTTTTCCATCACATAGGGAACAGCTTTGAGAAGAGATTTAGAAGCAAAGAGCTTTTCCAGCTTGGTCATCTCTTGCATGAATAGGGCCTGAGAGTAGATTGTCCAATGATAAGGAGGCCTTTTTTTATGATCGACATCAAAAAGAGAGCAGACTTGCTGGGCAGATAAAATAATTTGGTATTCATGAGTCAACCAAGGGGTTGATTTATGGAGAAAGTAGTCGGGAAAATAAAACGAAATTTGCGGAGGAGGCACGGGAGTTTCCGTCCAACATGATTTGCCCCATCCGATGAGGATTTCTTGCGGGGAAACACTCATTAGAGCGCCGGAATTAATAAAACTATTTTTATCGATAGGTGTCGACATTTTATGGCACGGGGTCGTATTTAATGGGCTTTCCAGCACCATCAACGGTTGTTCGGTAGACCCATTCTTCTTTGTTTTCGCGAATGAGCCGGTCACAACCCATGCCGAGGCCAGTTAAAAAGTCATATTTTTGCATCGCTTCTAACGCGTATTGGGAACTGCTGGGAATATAGTGGCTGCGGGGACCGTCGCATGGGGAAATAACGTTTTGATGAAACTTAATTAATTTTTCTGCAAGGAAGCCTAAGAAGGGAGTTTTGCATTTGGGAGAAGCGGACTCCTTTTGCTCGGGGCAATAGAAAGATAAGTCGGCATCTTTTCCCCAAGGGTCAGCTTGCAAAGGGAATTGCAAGAGGGCAAAGATGATGAAGCAAAATAGAGTCATATTTTTCATAATATCATACTCCAAAAAAAACCACAGAGCCAGTGAGATCACTGCCTCCTAAGTAGCTATGCACAGAGAAGAAACAGAATAAGCATGATCGTAAACGGCAGGATAAGCAGGATATTGAATAAAGATTAAGGAAATGCAGATATGATTAAGTTAAGACTGTTCGAAAACATCGTTTTTTCTTTTATCCTGCTTATCCTGCCGTTTACGATCTTGCTTATCCTGTTTTTTCCTTCTCTCTGTCTCCTAAGTAACTTCTCTTAAGTTATTGATTTTGACAGTTAGAACTTAAAACGATTTTTCCAACATGAGAATAGGAAAAAGTTTATTTTGAAGCATCACTTCTTTTGCATTTTTTTCATATAAACGTTCGTTATATTCTTTAACTGCAAGCCCTGCGCCATTAATTCCACCAATATACCATCCCGATTCTAGACTAGCTGTAATGATTCCTGCAGGATAATTCCCCTCTTTGATGAAAAAATAGGTGGCGCCGATAAAAAGGGCATTAATGAGAAAAGATGTCACGGCAGCCTTTTTTTGACCGGCATACGAATATCCTGCGCCAGGTAACAAAGCATTCAGCCTGCGTGCCTTTTCAATGGATTTTTCTGCACAATGATAATTGTCAACGAATGAATATAAAGCCTCCCTTTGAGGGTGGTTTGCGCTTAGGCTCTCTATTCCATTTAAATTTCCATTTTGAAAAGCTAACGACAAGAGCAAATCTCTGCTGATATCACAATCATAACCGCTGAGGCATTGGTAAATTTTTTCGGCTTTTTCGAGCTGTCCTGTTTTTTGATAGCAATCGAACAGCATGATCAAGAGATCTTTGAAAGCGGGAAATGTCTCAGGGACTGTGATTAATTGGCTTTCATCAAAAACAGTCAAGGCCTCTTGGTATTTTTGGCCTAAATAGTAACATTCAAAAAGAAAATATTCGATTTGCAAGCGTCGTTCCGCACAATTTTTAGGAAGAAAAAAGAGAGCCCGTTTAAAAGCTGTAATGGCGCGATAGAGGTCAAGATCGTTCGCAAAGTTAAGCCCTACGTAGAATTCTTTTCCCCAATCTTGACGGAGCTCTTCCCGAGACAATTTTTCAAAAGGGGAGGGGCGATTTTGTATAAGTTTTGCAGGGGGCGTGTAGCAAATGTTGGGTTCGATGTTATTACAGTGAGTTTGGCAGGCTGTGAGCAAAACGATAAACAAACAATAGAAAACTATTGGAAATCTGTTTATCGCTTTGAGCAGAACTTTTTTCATTCTAGTGTGCGAATTGATCGCATGGGATGTTGTCTTCATCATCGGTATTGATACTACGACGGACATTCAAGAAATCCAAAGCCTGCTCGGTTTCCTGAACCCATATTTTTGGTGTTTCATCTCTGAATTTCCAAATGTCTTGTTGATGCCGTGTAGCATTTTGATATTCTTCATCTGTATCAATAATTTGCGGTCTGATGAAAATCATCAAATTTCTCTTATTATCTTGTGTTTCCTTATCGCTAAATGCTGAGCCGGCAAGAGGAATGCAACCCAAGCAAGGAACTTGGATCCTGTTGCGGATGGTTTCGTCTTGCATCATGCCGCTAATGATAACAAAATAGCCGTCGGGGATGAGGACAGTGGTTTTTGTTGTATTTTTGTTTGTTGTAGGAGCAATTGGTTGATTTGAATTTTGTGAGGAAGTTGTCACTGTTGAAATCGAGCTGACTTCTTGCACAATATCTAAAGTCACGACATCGGAATTGACTAAATGGGGGGTGACTTGAAGGCTTGTTCCGACGTCTCGGTAGTCAAAGTTGTTAGTAATAACACTTCCACGGTCATTGGCAATCGATTGCGTCTGGAAGGGGGTATTGATCCCAACAAAAATATAGGCAGGGACATTATCCTCGGTAATGATTTTGGGGGTCATTACAATACGAGATTCATTTCTTGTATGTATCGCTTTAACGAGTGCCCCAATGGAATTAAATTGCAGCCCCAAACCCTTGTGAACGATGTTTTGTCCGATGACACCTAAGCTGAATCCTTGAGCTTTTGCCAATGTATTTGGACTAGGAATAAGGACGTTGTTGAAAGGTATAGCTGTGGGAGGATTCGGGCGAATGCCGCCAAGGTCTGAGACTCCAGTAGTATCGAGCGTTCCCTGCAAAGGAGAAGCCCCTGTTAGGAATCCTTGTGAACCTGCTTGATTTCCACCACCAAAACGTGATCCCCAATTGACGGAAAAGTTTAAAGAATCATCTACTGTTGTAGTGAGAATCAACATTTCGATGAATACTTGACGCAGGGGGATATCTATTTCCTCAATAAGTTGTTTTACTTTTTCCAAATATTCGGGTGTACCGGTGAAAACAAGAGATTTTGCGTCTTCTAGCCATTGGACAGTATCAATAACGCTCAATAATTCTTCATTGCCTCTTACGTTTAGGAGGCTTTTCCCTATTTGTTGCAGTTGCGTTTGAATCGCATCCCCTTTTCGATACTGCAGTTTATGGATATAAAATTTCGATCTGAGTATGGGTAATGGAACGTATTCGTAATTCGTTGGTACGTTGCGTCTAAGCCTTTCAGCTTCTTGAAAGTCTGTAACACCCACCTGAGTAGGGGAAGGGACACGGATAGCACGTTCTCGGGCTTCTTTTTGCTCTTGCGTTTCTTCTAACGGGATAAAGATAGGCACATAATTGCCTCCCATCCTTTTCAACCAATCGGGGGTCCCAAAACCTCCCGTTTGTTCTGTATTGCCAGGACCGTAATCCCATGCGGATTGAGGGAATTTTCCACTAGGTTTTTCTTCTCTTAATTCCTCGAGATACTTTTCGATTTCTGGAGCACCAGGTTTTCCTTGTTCATGCTTGGGCTGACCAAGATTGATGATTCCTGTTTTTCCGGCCTCTTGGTCGAGATGTTGTAGGATAGAAATGCTTCGTTCTACAAGGAAAGGGGTTGAAACGATAAAAATGCTATTTGCTTGAGCATAAGGAATAAGGGATAGGGGTTGATCCTGCGAAATGGGGATCATGATTTTTTGCACTAGCGGCAGTAAAGTGTCAACATCGGTTGTGCGGGCGACATATTGGCCGATGACCAACCCACTATTGGGGGCGTCTATGCTTTTGATTAACTTGCTGATTTGCTGGATGTTAGTCAAGATGTCGGTGACGATGAGGTGGTTGGTTTGCGGGAGGGTTTCCACTAGGGCTTTATCGGAAACCAAGGGGCGGATGATGGCCGCTGCCCTTTCTGGTTCCAAGGTATTTAAGCGGAAAACCTGAGTTACGATTTCAGTTTTAATGGGTTCGGAATCGTACAAGTCTTCAGCGATCACTTGTGATACATTGCTGACTTTGGGATTCTTATGGATAATCAAATTGTTCCCTTGTTCGGTCAATATCAAGTCGTGGATACGCAATTCTTGAATGAGAGCAGCCATGACATTTTCAATAGACGTTGGTTCTTCGGAAACAATTGTTACATTGAATTGAAGATCCGCTTCATCGAATACGAAGTTTTTGTTTGAAATGCGGCTGATAAAGCGGATGTATTCAATAATCCCAACATTATTAAAATTGATCAAAATCGACTTAGATTCTGTTGATGCAGCCTTAGGAAGTTGTTCTTTTGTCGGTTTTTCTTCATTATTTTGTTCTACTTTTTCTTGAGGTTGTTGCACTTGGGGTTGTTGCACTTGGGGTTCTTGCACTTGGGGTTCTTGCACTTGAGGTTCTTGCACTTGAGGTTGAATGGGAGGGGGAGCCTCTTCTTGCGAGATGAAAGGTTCTTCTGTAAAAGGGTCAGCTATGAGAGGTTCTTCTATCCAAGCTTTGATGGGGTTGGCCGTTGGGGAAGGCTCCAGACTATAAATCTGAGAAGACAGACCGAGGTCTAGGGGCTCTGAGGCTTCTTCTGCTGGTTCATAAGGGGCGATTTTTTGTCTTGAAGGAGGGGGAAGAGGGTCATTTGTCAAAGCGCGGGGGTAGGATACTTCTGGAAACTGTTCTTTTGATGAGGAGCTTGTGTTATTTTCTTCGAAGGCCTCTAATTTTGGAGAAAGTAGAAGGGAATTGAGGTCATCGGAGGAAGTGCTGATGGGCATTTCGAAAGGATAGTTTTGAGACTCTTCTTGTTTTGCCCATGAGTTGAATGAGTCGGGAAAATCCCCTTCAGATGTGTTGGCTTGAACAGTGGGGTAGGTATTTGTTGCAGGTTCTGCTGGGCTATCGAAAGAAAAAAGGACCTGTGGATTTGAAAAGTCTTCTTGAGCTCCCTCAACAAAGTCATCATCCCAATGGATAATAGGTTCTTGATTTTGTTCAGAAAGGGGGAACGAGTTATCGAACTCATTCAAAGAATCGTAAAACTCCTGGTCATTTTCGCTCAAGAATTCTGTTGAAGAAGATTGACCATCAATAGCCCAAAAGTTAGTTAATTTAGATGCATTGCGCGACAAGGCGGCCTCTTTAGCATCTATTGGCGGTAGGTATGTATGGCTCAGGGCATAGGAAGCGACAATTAACCCAAGCTTACAAAACAAGTGATTTGAAAATTGCATTTTCATGAGGCTCATTCATTCACATTTGCATAATGTGTATTCAACTAGTCTTTCGCTTAAGAAAGTACAGTTATCCCAAACCCTTTATTTTTTTCCAAGCGAAAAAATAAAAATCTTCAAAACAGGCAAATTAATGCAGATGTTTAGGGACTTAGGAGGAAACGTGCCCATGCCTCTGAAAAAAAAAGGCACTCCCGATGTTTTTTAACGAAACAGAAATCGGTCTAGAGAAACAACGGGAATGGGCGCAATCACGTTTTTTATTGTTTTTCTATGGAAATGATGAGCCCTTGGCGGGTTTTGTCTGACATTTTGATGATGGCCGCGGTTTCATTATAGTTGACGTCAGTGTTTGTGATGATGTTATCGAAAAATTGAGCGTCTTCATATTTTGACATTTGATTGATCAAGAAAGAGGAGAAGCGGCTTCCTGCATCCATGTGATTTTTTAGGCAATCCTCCAAGCAGAAGAGCATGACATCCTTTGCTTTGGGGGTGTTTTGTTTCAGATTTTTTGCACTTTTTTGCGGGTCGTTGAAGTGGTATTTTTTTAGAGAATTTTCATACTGGGTTTTTGAAATGTTGCCATTGTCTTTGAGCTGTTGGAAAAAGAGAGGGAGATCTTTCAAGTTAAATTGGCCGCTCTTTTGGTAAAAATCTTCAATGTCCTTGTCAGTGAATCGTCTCGTTAGCTGCGACATTTCGTCTTTTAAGCTGCTCAACATTTTTTGTGCTTCTTTAGAGGCTTGAAGGACATCTTCAGGGAACAAGAAGTTCATGATTTCTACCTCTTGCTCCGGAGGATAATCGTTAAAAAATAGGGTGTCAAACGTTCCCAATTTGGGCAGGGCAGTTTTCCATGAACCTTGGATAAAGGTGATATTTTTGTTTTTGCCGCTCCATTTCGTGGCATTAGCTGAGATCTTGGGATTTGATTCGATAATAGTATGGGTCTTAGGATGGTATTTTTGAATCAGGTCGGCTGCAAATCCGAGCCCAAAGCCTATTTGTAAGACATTTCCTGTTGGTTTTAAGGAGTCGATAATCGCTTCTGTGTATAGCTTTTTCCATTCTAAGAGAATTTTGAGCCTATTTTCATTGGCTTTGGCAGTTTTGGAGTCCATATTAAATCTCCTCATAAATTTGGGCTGTTAAAGGTTTTTCACCGATTTTGTTTTAAGGAATTCATAAAAGGCTGTTCGCATGCTTTTATGAGCTTCTTTTGGATTGATGATTAACTTGAAGACGTAGGATACTCGCCAAGAATTAGTTTGGAAAGGAATTTTTGATTCTTCGATGCTGTGCAGGATATCGCCGTCAAATAAGACAAATCGCGTATGCCGGCAGTCGGCCTTTAAGGTAAATTCCCCATTTTTTTTATAAAACATCGTGCCGATCCCGAAGTCCGGGACCAGAAAATTATCTTCTGTGGCGTAAACCATGAGAGAAATTAGCCAAGGGTTTGAGGGGGTGCCGTTGGCAAACTTGCTTGGGAAGTATGTTTTTTCTTTTTGGTGAAGAATAGGGATCCCAAAGGGGATCCCTTTTTCGGTATTAAAATCTTCGTGCTTACCCCTTTCCATGCTTTCTTTTGAGACTTTTTCCAACTTGTTGGTAGCTACGGCTGAAGCGCAGATATTTTGATCGCAAATGTCCCAGGGGAGGGTGGTGATGCTGGCATTGATTTGATGGGCGAATGTTCCGAGAAGCTTGTAAATTTCTTTGATCGCATCTGGGGGTCGGTTAAAAAAATCCCATTTTTCTTTATTGTTCATGGAATGAGCCGGCTCTTCCCCTTTTTCGCGGCTTTCTTGGCTGGCGTAGCTGCTTCGACTAAAGGAGGCATTTCTAGAATAGTTGCGCAGGTCCTTTTGTTCGCTTTCTAGAAAGAAATCATCAAAGATATAAATGTCCCTTCCTTCGACAGCGTGGTGCAGGATGGAACCGTTTTTGAGGCGTAAATCGGAAGATGTGTAGGGATGAGGTTCGAAATGAAAGAGAAGCAGACTTGTATTTGGTGTGTTATACCGTTCGTTTAAAAGGATAACAGAATCCTTTTCTTTTCTTATTTTAGGGCTTTCGGCTTCTGAATAATCAACGATTTGAGTCGGATCCATACTTTCTACCTTAATATAGCCACCATAGCAAAAAAAATGAAGGCTATCAAGCCTTCTTTTTATTCTAAAATTATTGAATTGAATTTGATTTTTTGATAAAACTTATCTAATTATTTATTAATATTAACAGTAAAGGTTGTTTTATGGAAGCTAGTAATCGTTTAAATAGTAATTATGACGTTGTTATTGTAGGAGCAGGGCCCGTTGGTTTGACCACCGCTTGCACATTAAAAGCATTAAATAAAAATATAAATATATGCATTTTAGAAAAGCATGATAAAAATTCCCGTAGCCATGGCTTACACGTCCAAGGTGATTCTGTGGGTAAGATCCGTGGAATTTTAAATGAAGCTCTAAAAAATCAGAATGGGAGTGCTAACCAAGACGAAATTAAAAAATTAGAGGACATTTTTGCTGAGTGGTGGAAAAACAGTTTTCCTAGAACAAATGAGATCCAAGATCGCTTAATAGATGTTGCAACAAAAATGGGAATAAGTATCTTGCGAGGCAAAGAGTACGAAGTAAACGACAAAAATTACGATCTTCTTTTTGAACCCAACAAAATATTAAAAGAAATAGATTTCCATGAAGAAGAAACCATTGATGAAAAGTTATCTGATACAGAAAAAAAATTACATGCTATTTTCGAGAAGGCACAAGTTATTGTTGGGGCAGATGGCGCTCATAGTTACATAAGAAAAAGAGTGATGAATAATAAGCTTCTTGGAGAGAAAACGTTACAATATCTTATAGAGTTGAAATACGAAACGGACGGAAAAACCATACCAAGAAATTCTTTTGAAAGTTCTAAAGAAGGCTCACTCTGCGGGCAGCTTGACTTCGAAACAATAAGTAAAAGTTCCAAACAGGGAAAAAAACCTGCGACGCTGCACATTTTTACCGATAAAGAAACTTATGAAAATCTTAGGCAAAAAGTGAATGGGAGGCTTAAAGGCGTCTTCGGCAATTCCTGGACATTGAAAGAAATTAAGGATAAAGCTAAGTCCAATCCAAAAATTAAACTAATTTATCAAACATTTATCAAGCATTTGAAAAGCGTAAAAGAACGAGGTGGAAGCTGTGAAGATGAAAAGATATCTACGCTTGAATTAAGAATTTTTCGAAGTGAAGATAGCCTAAAGAAATTTGGGGATAAATTTGTTCTACTAGCAGGGGATGCCAATTCAGGCATGGTATTAGAAAGAGGATTTAATAAAGGATTAATGGAGGGGGCTTTGTGTGCTAAAGCGATATCGGAAGCCTTTAGTACAGAAACAATTTTTGAGAACATGCCTCATCAATTTTTATCTTATCAAGAAGAAACTAGGAAAATCTTCGAGAATGAAAGATGGTGGTCAGAATTTAAAATGTCATGGATTAATGCAGCTCAATTAACCTTAAGACAAGTGTCCAGAGTTTTCGGCCTTTTCAATTATCTTCAAAGATTGAGAGCTTTTTCCTCAGGTTAAACGAGGTTTGTTCAAGTTCATAGACTACCTAAAGTTTGGACGTTTCTAGACTGACATTTGCTATTTTCGTAAAAAAATAGAAAATAGACGATGGGAATCTCAAGTTTACTCTTTCTCAGGCCGAAAAGGCCTGCTCGAGTTTGGCACTTTTGTAAAATATTTGTATTTTTGATCTAAATAAATTTGCAAACAATATGGCTTTTAGCTTCAAAAGCTTGCAAATTTTTCCTGAAACTGTCCTCTATGAAAGAAGAATTTTATGTCGTCCTTACAGGACTCTGTTTTTTTTGCATTTTACCCAGGCCTTCGCTTCGCTACGACCTGGGCTATGACATTCGCACCTTCGGCGCTGAAAACGATCTGAAAGGCCAAAATATTATAGCCCAGGCCTTGCTCGCTACGACCTGGGCTATGACACTCCGCACCTTCGGCGCTGAAAACGATCTGAAAGGCCAAAATATTATAGCCCAGGCCTTTGCTTCGCTACGACCTGGGCTATGACACTCCGCACCTTCGACGCTGAAAACGATCTGAAAGGCCAAAATATTATAGCCCAGGCTACGACCTGGGCTATGACATTCCGCACCTTCGGCGCTGAAAACGATCTGAAAGGCCAAAATATTATAGCCCAGGTCGTAGCGAAGCGAAGGCCTGGGTAAAGTGCAAAAAAAAACAGAGTCCTGTAAGGAAGGCATAAAATTCTTTTTTTGTAGATAATAGATGTTAAATCAGTATCAACTCGATACTGATTTAACATCTATATCCACAAGAGGTCAGTCTTTCTTAGGTGTGGATGTTTTGGATGCAGAGCAGGAACATAGGACTATTGCGCATTTCCTTAGCCATGGAGAACCTGAATTTCCTGATCATGGCATCCAACCTGTTCTGAGGGGTTAGGTTTGAGGTCTCAATAATGGCATGTTTAAAAAATCTTTCATTTAGTTCTTTGTTTTCATCGTTGGCAAACTCGTTAGAGGAAAAGCTGAGGATGACAGCATCCCCTTGTTTCCATGGACTGGAAGTTTGTACAAATTCAACCTGAGGCTCTATCCCTAAGGCTGGATTATTTGTAGTTATTTTTATTGGTATATCATTTCCTTTAGCGAGAAGCCAAAGAATACCATATCCGCAAGAAATGAAGTGGAGCTCTTGAGTTCGAGGGGAAAGCACGAGATAGCGAAGAGTGAAAATTTGATTCATCTTATCCCTGATGATCAGATCATTTAAAACATCGACGAGCTCGATGGGATTGGCTGTTAACCGGGAAATGGCGCGGATCATCCCTTTTAAAATGCTCATGTAGATGATCCCTTCTGCATTTTTAGAAGATGATTCTGCAATGATGATCCCATAAAAATTCCCTGGCAGTTCTAAGAAATCATAATATGTTCCAATGCTATGAATTCCTTTATGGCCTGAGATCGCAATTTCCATCCCGGGCCAGAGCGGTGAGGAAATTGGAATAAGGAGATTTTGGGCATTTTTTAAATTTTCAGAAAGCTCGCTTAACTGATCCCCCGCTTTTTTTTCTTTATGCAAACTGGTTGAGTGGAGATAAGCGGTGACATCGGTAATAAAATCGACGATGTCGTGATACCGGTCTTCGGGCTTATATTGTAAAGCTTTGCTTAGAATTCTTTGAAATCCCTTAGGGGCAAGGCCGATATGGACTTGACCATGGCTTAATTTGCCTAGAACTAACTCATAGCTAATAATTCCCAAGGAATAAATATCGGACGGATAGGATACATTTTCTGGATTTTCCCTTTGTTCAGGACTCATGTAGATGGGAGTTCCAATTAGGCGCTGTTTAGAACCCTGTTGATATGTTTGGTTTTCCGTTAAAAATTGGGCAATGCCGAAGTCGATCACTTTAATGCTGCCCCCTTCCGTTACAAGAATATTTTCTGGTTTCATATCTCTATGAATTACTCCATGGGTATGGAGATGGCAAAGAGCGTACGCTATTTCCAAGATGACTTCTAAAGAACGTTTGAGTGATAAGGGGGTTTGAAGCATGTATTGCCTTAAAGAAATCCCATGAACAAACTCCATGGCGATGTATAACCCTCCAGACCATGTTCCGTGACCAAACAATTTGATGATGTTGGGATGATCGGCCATTCCGATGATTTCAGCTTCGTTAAAAAATCTTTGGACAACCTCACGATTTGCAAGGAATTTCTGTGAAAGGACTTTGATTGTCACCGGTTCTTTTGTTTCAGGGTGGGTGGCAAGATAGAGAAGGCTCATCCCCCCTTTTTGCAAGAGGGCTTCGATCTTGTAGGGTCCAATCATTTTTGGCAAAGAAAGGGATTCTTCGTTGGATTTTGGGGTATTTGGCTCAAATGGGGGATTGTTTAACAAGTCATCATCCATGCCAAATTCATCTCCTAATAACCTAAGTTTTAGGCCGTTTACAACCTTTTAGAAAGAAGTAGAGGCGGACATTAACTCCAGTGGGCTACACACGTGAATTCAAAAGCGAGCACTGGGAATTTTGAAAGCTTTCGAAACATCAAATTTTGAGTTCATCCAATATCGAGAATTCGAACGCCTAAAGTTTCGCCGGCTTTTAACAGTTCCCCTTTTCCAATGCAGCGGCCATTTACAACTAGGTCAACCCCATTTTCCGGGTGAATATTTAAGTCTAAGATATTGCCGGGCTGCAGTTCCATCAACTTTTGGACGCTTAGCTGTATCCGACCCACTTCTACTACCATTTTAACAGGTAAATCAGTTGGCTTAAAGCCCTCTTTTTTTTCAACGCCTTTTTGCAAGGTGGGTGGGGGGACTGCTTTCTGTTCTTTGGGGGCTGGTTCTTCTTCTTCTTCTTCCTCTTCGAAACTTTCTTCCTGAGCCTCTATTTCGGACTCTTCAGTAAACTCTTCTTCCTGTGAAAGCTCTTCCTCAGAGTGTTCTTCATCGAAACTCTCGTTTTCTTCGAGTTCTGATTCTTGATCTTCAAATTCATCATCCTCTTCATTATTATCCATAGGGGAGCTGACCTCATTATATAGGGGAAATTCCAAAATTTTAAGGGAGCCTTGTTTAAGGCGAGCTCGGAACATAGGCAAATCATTTATTGTCATCATGATCCGCCCTTTATCGTTTTCAGGTTCGAAAGAGCAATGATCGAGGACTATAAAATCGCCCGGTTCTAATTGAGCTAATTCGGTGGGTGACAATTCAGTTTTTCCTACTTCGAGATGGACGGTAACTTGCAATTTTTGGGCTAAGGGAGAGTTTGGATTGATCCCTAGTTTTCGGTCGGCATATCGCTCTTTCCAAGATTGCCGCAATTCATTGGGAATGATGACCCTGCCATGCAGAGTTTTGTTTGGAAGGGTTATTTCGACGTCGATGCAAAAACAGGGTTGATTAAAAACAAGGTTTTCTTCATGGAGGCTTGGCGACAGATTTTTGTCGAAATCAAGTTTATTGATGATCTGAATGGCTTGTGCGGCAAGAAACTTATAAAAAGTTTGAAAGAATTCAGGTTCTATTGCTGAAAATTCTTCAGGATGTTTAGTCAGTACCAGTTGCATTAGGGTTTCAATATCCCCTTTGGGCATCACCCATCCTAAGGTGCCTTCCAAGGGGGCGAATGAACTATAGAGAAAACAAGGGGAGCCGATCCCATCAAGCAGGTGTTCAGAGACCCTCCATTGCATGTCAATGGCATTGAACTTGATCTCCTGAACTTGCAACAAGCGGCTCAGTTCAACGCCCAGCTGCGACCAAGGAAAAGAGGGGGCATTTCCAAACAAGGGAGCCTCGTCCATTTGGAGAATGGAAGGGGGAATTTGTTTGAGCCAAGCTGATGAACTTATTGTTTGTGTCGTCACGCTCAAATACCAGGCTTATTCTGAAATTAAAAGCTAGCATAAGATAAGCTAATTAAGCAAGATGATAAATCTTGCCCGATTTGGTTGCATAACTTATGTAGCACAGAGCCACATTCTCACAGTTGCTTCTTGATTGATCTCAATGATTCTGAGGTTAATTTTATCGTTTTTTTCGGTTTTGCTGCTGATCATCCTCGTCGTCAGATTTTTGTCTGGAGTCTCGGCTTTCCTGGGTAAGAGGAGCGATATTTTCTGATGTCGATGTGGTTGCAATCAAAATGTGCACATTATACCCATTTTGGTTTAAGAGGTTGATTAAAGACTTGCGGTTGCTCTCTAAATCTATAATTCTTTGCGCTTCTTGGGTAAGATTTTCAAACGCTATATTAACTTGCCCCTTGGCTGTTTCGAAAGAGCTAACAATAATCTTAGCGTCTTTAAATTTAGGGGGGTTATCTAAAATAATCACTGTATCGGTTTGCCCTTTTTTTTCGACTGTATAAAGCTGCTTAACGAGCTCGGAAACGAGCGCTTGCAGTGTTTGCATTGTCTGTGCGGGTTTTTCTATCATTTCTGGACGGACAGGATTGATGGGCGGTAAGGGGGATGCGATACTCATGGGGTTTACATAAGATAAATCGGGTTGCTCTTGAGCATAGCGAGAGGTGTCTTTTTCAACCTTTTCTGCTTTTGCTTCTTTCGATGACATTTTTCTAAAAAGATCGGAGGGGGATTCAGCACGTTCGGTTTTGGCTTTCGAGGGGACCTCTTTTGTTTTAGATGAGGACCCTTTGGATAGGTCAAATAAAGAAACGGAAGCTGCGTCTGTGGCGTTTTCTTCGTCATCTTTTGAATATTTTATTTCGTCGGCGGTATTATCTTCTGAGAAAACTTTGGAAGGGATTTTTTTTCCTTCAAAAAAGCCTTCTTCATCATCTTTCCCTTCTCTACGCGTACGCCCATAAATCTTCTGGAAGTCTTTTGTAGATTTAGGCGCTTTAACTGGCTTTACCTCTTGGTCGGAAGGGCCACTCGTTGGATCGGTGTCATCAGGTTCGTAATTAACGTTAATTTTTGAATTGTCTGGATTGACCATATTTACACTCCTTCGATCCCTCTAAAAGAGATCGAATTTATCACCATTTTTTATAAACGCATCTTTTGTTTTGAGCTAAAAATGATTGTCCCTAATTCATCTTGCTCACGTCCTTCAATAACTTCTTCCTCTTTCTTCATTTGCTTAAACCAGTCTTTGCGATGGGTTTCCAGCTTATCGACCTCAAGGCGCCTCATTTTTAAGTCATTTTGCGCTTGCTGAAGGTTTTTTTGTGCGGTTTCAACTTGGGTCTGCTGATCTTTAACTTTTTTTTCCTCTGTTTTAACACGTTCTTTTGCGACTTTCAGGTAAGCTTTCATTTGGAGGATTTTATCCGTCGTTGTTCCTTCATCCATGGCCTTGCGCAGCTGCGTGAGTTTTTTTGCATGGTGAGCTATCGCTTTGTCTCTCTCCTCTTCGCAACGGAGCAATTTTTCTTTTTCTTTCTCTAAGGCCGCTTTTTTTTCGATGACAACTTTTTCGGCTTCGTCGACCCGTTTTTGCTTCACCTCCATGACTTGTCGCAAGGGATAAATTAATTGAGCCATCTTCTTCACCCCTCACTACTTAAATAAAGTCCGTAAAAGCTGCATCGTTTCTTGGTATGAGCATTTTTCTTCCACACCCTGCTTTAAGAACTTGTTAACCTTATCGATATTGTCGATGGCAAAGTCTCCTGCTTTGTCTTGCCCGCGTTTATATTCTCCAATTTTGATCAACAATTCGTTTTTACGGTAATTTGCTAGAACTTCTCGCAACTTACCGACCAGTTGAAGGTGCTCTTTGGGAACAATCCATGGCATGACACGGCTTGCAGATGACAGAACATCGATGGCCGGATAGTGGAACTGTCGGGCGAGCTCGCTCGACAAAATGATGTGGCCGTCTAAGATAGAGCGCACTTCATCAGCTACCGGCTCGTTCATGTCATCACCCGCAACCAGGATGGTGTAGAAGGCAGTAATGGATCCTTTATCGGAGTTTCCGGAGCGTTCTAGAAGCTTGGGCAAGGTCGAGAAAACCGACGGCGTATATCCTGCCCGTGCAGGGGGTTCGCCGGCGGCTAGTCCCACTTCGCGCAAAGCCCGTGCAAAGCGGGTGACCGAGTCCATCATCAAGATGACAGATTTGCCTTGGTCGCGGAAATACTCGGCAATGGCTGTTCCAACATAAGCCGCATTCAAACGCAACTGAGAGGCTTGGTCGGATGTGGAAATCACTAAGACCGACCGTTTCAATCCTTCAGGCCCTAAATCTTTTTCGATAAAGTCGCGCAGCTCCCGTCCCCGCTCACCGATGAGACTGATGACGTTCACGTCCGCAGAAGCATAGCGGGCAATCATGCCCAGATGTGTCGATTTTCCTCCACCGGCTGCTGCAAAAATTCCCACCCGTTGTCCAAGGCCTGTGGTCAGGACGCCATCGATGGCACGAACCCCTGTGGAGATCGGTTCACTAATTCGTTCGTCTTTTAAGGGGATCTGGCGGGGATTGGATGACAGGGTAAATCTCATCGAGTTTCTAGAGGTCCTTTTACAGCGGTATCGAAAGGTTCCCCCAGCCCATTTAGAACTCTGCCCAAGTAGTTTGGGGCCGACTTTGATATGTAAAGGGAGGTGGGTTGGAATGACTTCGGAGGAGGGGCCAATGCCTGTCATTTCACCCAGAGGGGAAAGGATAGACCTCATCCCGTGTAAAGCCGACAACTTCGCATCGCAATGGTTCGCCTTCGCGCTTGACTAGGCACAGTTCCCCAATTTTGACTTGGGGGACGATCGCCTTGATCAGCATCCCGACGGTTTCGGTAATCCGTCCGTTGACAGTTGTGAGTTGAAGTTCGTCTAGGCTTCCAATTAATCTGTCAAACTCGTCGCCCATGCTCATATTAACCTTGGGTGGAAAAATTGATTTTGATTATACACCTGTGACAAAAAGCGGGCAAGCGAGCTGCCCCAGCCCTTTTTTGCAACATGGCATCGCTGCTTGAGAGCAATTTAAACCTGAACGTTCATAATCGTTTTCGTAGACTCTAATGCTTTGTTGAGCAAACTGGAAAAGAACTCGAGTTCTTGGGTAATGAAATTGACTTTAATTTGCACTGCAAGCATTGTAGCAGGGTTAATATCTGTTTTGTTCAGATTCCACTTATCGACATCTGTTGCCAGCGTTCGAAGTTTATATTCCCCATCAGTAAGAAAGCCCAAGAAGCGCATGATCGGATTTTCGCTGGAGATAGGAGGTACAGGGGGTGTGGTGACTTCGGATGTGGGGGTTGTTATTTCCCCTCCGGCATGGGAAAGGGTGATTCGAATATTGTCATTGATGTGCGACAATTTGTTTTGCACAATGGGTGTGTAAGCCTCTTTGACTTTGACGCCAGGCTCTTGCAATTTTGCCTTTATTTCGCCCATTTTATTGGCAGCCAGTTCTACCTGCGCGATTAATTCAGTCGGGGTTATTCTGGCATTATCGGTCTTTCCGCTCATTTGGCCAATTTCAGCAATCCACGAACCTTTTTTCGAAGGATCGACTTTTTGATCGCTCGCAATTTTTTCCGGTTTTTCTTGATGCATTAACAAATCAAAACGCTCTTTGTTTGGTGGAAGTCTTTTTAGTTCTTCAACTTCAGCAATAGGAGCTTTTTTCAGTGTTTTATCAAGCTTTCTAATTTTTTCTACTTTATCATTTACAGCCATGACTCTTAACATCCTTGTTATTAAAGTGTTACGATCATGATACTACGGTTTTTTAAACCGCTTCACATTATTAGCACATTTTTATTTATTCACTCTGTTCCTTGCAGCGAAGCAAAAAACGGAGCTTTTTCTTTTTTTAAATCCCTTTCAGCCCATTCAAGGGAGATTTGTCCTAAGCTTTTAATTGTCGAATCGGACGATTTTTCCATGGCTTCACGGATAAGTTTTTCCCCCTTCTTTTGCTTTGTCTTGGCGAGGAGAAAGCAGATCCCTAAAAATGTTTGGGCCAAGTAATTTTCCGGTTCTTTTGCCATGATCCCTTCAAAGATCTTTGTGGCTTCTTTGAGTTCCAATTTATTAAGTGCAATATACCCTAAGCCTAATTGAGGTGCAGTTGAATTGGGGCTGATGGCTTGCGCCGCATTAAATATCCGGCTGGCGCTTGTTTCATCCAGTTGTTTAACTGCTATAAAGCCTGCTTCGATTAGGAGCGAATAGTCCTCTTTGAAATCCTTAAATTTATCTTCATCCATAGACGATGTCCTTAGGTATTATGTTATTGCCATTTGCCGATCAAGGTGTGGAGCCGAGTCTGGATCCACACCCGCCAATAAAAGGACTTTAAGTTCTTTATCCCTGTCCTAAAGTTATCCTTTAAGGTTACGAGCCATCGAAGAGATCGCAGCATTGGATGCAGCTACAACGTTCGTAGACATTTCGGATAATTGCGATAAGTGGTTCATCAGCATTTGCATTTCAAACATATCGCCGATGCTGATAGCACTTCTGCGGTTTTTAATTTCCAGTAATTTTGTTTTTGCACTAATGGTTGCATCTGTGACGACTTTGAACAGCGTCTGTACCCCGAAACCCGACTGGATATTGTCGCCTTGGAAATTGGTAAGGTTACTTGACATATCATTCCTCCAAAAAATAACACTACTTTATTAATTAAATGAGTATTAAGGTTTGGAAGAGATTCATACTGGAAATTCCATTTCCTAAGATGCTTCTAAGCTTTCGATTGAAGCTTCTTTTCTGAATCGCATCAACACTTAAACTTTTCATCAGTTTGACCCTGATGCAAGCAGGACATTAGTCGCTGCTTGTTATTCTTACAAATAATCAGTAGGGGTGCAATCCATTTATTATACTGGCTTTTTCAGGAGTTTTTAGATCCCTCCAAAATCTAGTTAACACTGGATTGCAACCCAATTGATTACTTGTATCTTTTTACTACTTCGGGGTAAATCTTGCCAATACTTTGAGTAGAGATGTATATCCGTGAAGCAGAACCCCGAATTGGTCAAATTCTTCTTTGCTTTCTCCACTTCTTAAAATTTCTTTTATTCTTTGAATACGGCTATCGATCCGCTTTTTAAATTCCTGATGTTCCTTGCGTACTTTAAGTGATTTCTCGAGTTCAAATACGAAATCTTCATTTTTCTTTTTCTTTTGGTCTTCGAGCCCAAACATGCGATACCTCAAAATGGTAAGAGCATTTCTTTGTCTTCAACTTTTATTTTATCATAATTGTTTTATTTGTGCAACTTAGGTGAAAAAGAGGCAAATAATAGAGAAATATTAAACTTTTTTATCAAAGTTATTTGCTATAATCGATCTGATATTTCACCCCATCCTTTTCTAACATGATTCTATTGGGTTTGATATCTGTAATTGTCATCCCATCCAAAGCATCTCCTCTTGACAAAATTCTTCCGTTAATTATGACATTCAGGTTCATCCCGCCAGCATTTGAATAGCCGGTCACTGTATATTTATCGCTAATATTGATTACGGAAGCTTCCGGCGGCAGCTCGGCCACATAATTTCTTAGGAGGCGGATCCCGGCGATCGTTTTGAGTTTTTGTACGATGGCTTCGTATTCGGCCGATTTGTTCAGGGGAACATTACCCGTGATTGTAAGCTCTCCGTTGACTAGTTGGACGGCTAAATTTTTGATCCCTAGATTTTGAAGAAAGGAGGAGACCTGAGCGAGGACATCTTCATCGACGACCACTTTTTTTTCTAAAAGGTCTAAATAGCGGAAATTTTCAGCCATGTACTGGGAGAGTATTTCGGCTTGTTTTCTCGTCTGAAGGGTTCCAACGAGGACAAAGTGACCTGGAGAACTGGCTTGGACTGTGATCCCTTTCCAGTTAGGGTTATTGGCCAGCAATTGGTTGATATCTTGCCATACAAATTCATCAATGATGACGCCGGTATCGTCAAGACTTTTGATGAATTTTAAGCCTTGCAATGTATAGAGTAGTTGACTTTTATCTGTGGCTGTAAGGAGGTGGCCGACCAGAAAGAGGCGTCCGGTTGTTTTATTAAAGCTCCATTTGATCGAGGGGAAGGGGGCCATGGCATCAGCTAGGACTTTTTGAGAATCGACTTGCTGTGTCGTTACGACAGGTTCGCTTTTGAAGAGAGTTGAAACCCCAATGCCTACGATGGCGACAAGGGCGATAATTATGGTGATAACGACAAGACCGCTGATGTGATGAATGGATAATTTTTCCACTTTTTCTTCTGGGAGCTTGAGTGCGGCTTGTTCTAAGTTTTTGGCTGTGCCAGGGGCGTCGTCTTTGGGACCCTCTTCTTTGGAGGGTTTTGACGATAGAGGGGAGAAGGGGGGAAATGATCGTTTGCATTTCTCCTTCCCGATCGTAAACGACGAAAGAGGTTGTGCCGATGCTAATAACGGTATTCGGGTTGAGTTGCGTTTTATTTTTTAGTTGTTCCCCGTCTATAAGGGTTCCGTTGCGGCTTTTTAGATCTTCTATCCAGAGGATGTCTTCGTCGGTAATTGTGATTTTAGCGTGTTGTCTGGAGACGCTTGTATCGTGAAAGACGATGTCGCAGGTATTTGGATCTGTCCCAATGGTGTAACTATTGGAGGACTGCATGGAAAACTCAGCCCCGTTGTTGGGGCCGCCGATGACCTTAAGAAGCCAGCGGCCTGTATCGACAATTTCGAAATTAATTTCAGCAAGAGCGTCTTTTCCTGCGGGGGTATTTTCGTCAAAAACCACATCTTCTTGAGCATCCATTTTATTTTCACCTTTAGTCATAATAATTGCCAATGTAAACCATTTTATATTTTTGTTTTATATTCAATATATGAATATTTTTCACTTATAATTTGTTGATTCCAGCTGCCAATATTCAATACTATTAATAAAATCTTCTAAAATTTCTTTAAATTCTTTGTAACTAACATTATAGTCCATTGATTGAGTAAGCGTCAACAGAGTGCCATCGTTGTTTAAACCGAGGATAGCTCCTTTAGTTCCTTGACCAAATAAATTTCCTAGCATGAGGCGGGTATAAAAGGCTTCTTCATTTTGCTTTTTTGCCGGTCCAAGAATGCAGGATAAGCGGATATTAGGGGGGGCGTCGGTCAATGTGACCGAGAGATTTTCGGCGATGGGCAAGGTATAGACCCCGGGGACTTGAGTGGCCATGCTTTCATCTACTTCCAATTCTTTGCCTAATACGTCCATGTATTTTTCCAGCATAAGACTTACCTCGCATTTTAATATGCAAAATAAATGCCAATCTTAAAAACTTGCCCGTGCCTCTACCCGAAAAGTCGGGGAGGGGCACGGGCACTAGGGTTAGGTGGGCTTAAGCCGACCAGCGGATGTTGTTTTCATTATCAGAAGCAGCTTTTAATGCAGCCATTAAGTCTTTGGCTTGGCCAGCAGCATCTTGGCCGATTTGTTGAGCTAAATCTGCCCCTTTGTTCTCAATGCTAAGATACATGCTACAAAGTTGTTCATACGATTTCCAATAAGCCGTCTGTAATTCTCCTTGCGCTTTGGCGATACTTTGTCCAGCTTGCAATAACATCATCAAGGGGCCGCCGGGCCCTGCTACAGCGTTCCACATCATCGACCAGGCGTCACCTTGGATGGCTTGCCCTATATGCATGGCTTTACCGGCCTTATAAGCGTCCAATTCAGCATTGGCTTTTTCTTTTTTAGCATCCAATTTAGGTTGGTCTTTTTTAAGTTTTTTCAATTTTTGTTGATCACTTGCAATGCTTTTGTCTAATTCCTGATTTGCATCATTTTCGTTACTATGACTGTTATATTTTTCAGTCCATTCTTTGGTATAATCATCTTGAGATTTAGCTTTTTTTGTCGGACTTTGAGAACTTTGTCTATTAAATGAATAGAGGGTATTTTTTTCTCCTGTGTCTTCTTTTACTTCTTCCTCTTTTAGCTCTGTCTCATGCTCCGTCACTTTTTGTTTTGTCTCAAATTTTGACTTCTTTAGATTTTGCTTTTCGATGGCAACTTCCTCCACGTCAGCTGTCTTCTCTGAGTCTTCGATCTGTTGTTTTTTGACCTTTTTTATATCCATCTCATTAAGCTTAGTTTCTTCTCCTTCCTGGAGAGGATTTTTTCGAACAACTGCTTGTTTTCCTGCTAGTCGAGTTTCAACTTTATTTACTGCATTTTCATTTTCGAGTGCTTTTTTTTCGGCAAGGTTGGTATCAGTTTCCAATTTCTTTTCTTGTTGATTAATGGCGCCGCGAGCCCTAAAGAAGGTCCTTGCCATGACAACAGCATTGGCTGCGCCAAGAGCTCCCATTGCTATAGAAAGGTAAGCTTGGGTCATATCTGCTTTGTATTGAGCTTTTCCGGCCTCTAATTCAGCGTTTGCCTGCTCTTTACCGGTTTCTTTAATCTGTAACGTTTCCATATAAGATAATTTAGCAGCCACCATAGAGATCTCTTTCATGATTTGCATCATACTTTGAAACGAAATAAAGAAGGAAACCATGGGGTTTGGGCTGAAAAACGGATTTCCCGTGCCATGTGCTCCAGCAGGTGGAGCGGATGTATTTTTATCTCCAACCAAAAATGGATCATCAGGCTTAAGTTCTTTGAGATCATTTGGGTTCAAAATGGCGGCTTTGCTGCCAAGTTCTTTTTTACTGACGCCTCCGAGGTTAAGTTCTTTGTCCCCTTTTTCAACGGTACCAATGGAATCTTTTGCCCCTTTTCCTTTGGCCCCTTTACCCCCCTCGGCCTTGCCCTCTTTGGTGGATTCACTCTTGGTTGCGTCTCCGGCATAATAGTCATGGCCCGCTCCTCCACTTTGGCCGCGAACACTTGCATCTGTACTCATAATATGCTCCTCATTTTATGTGCTTAAGCCGTCCTAATCATTCCCGTAATTGAAGTTGCCCGTGTTTCAGGTACACAAGACTGCTTGAGCAATTTTGCTAATTCATTCATTTCTTCTAGATCCTTTTCAAGCTGATCTGACGCGGTGTCGATCAAGGGGAGAATACTTCTTAGAGCGCTTAAGAAGGCTAGAAAATTATCTTTACTTACTGCTAGCTTGGCTTGTTTTATCGCCACATCTAACTCTCTCAGTTGAGAAGTCCCAGCAGGTTCAGATTGAAGAATCGAAATAATCAAACGTTCGATTTTGTTTAACTTTTTTTCTAGATGGGGCTGTAAATCTTCTAATCGCACGCTTGCATCTTCCATCTTTCCTTGGGAAGCTGTTAAGGCCATGGTGACCAAACTAATAAACTCCATGATATCAGCGATGATTTCTTGGGCATTTTCATTCCCCCCGGAAGCTTCGACGCAGATTTTATAAATTTGATTCAACCACCCTGAGCTTGCCAAAAGATCTAACAATAGTTGGAACGTAAAGACGCGCCCTTCTCTTTGATCCCCTTCCGATTCTGCAGGGAAATGCCCCATCCCAAACCGGCTTATAAGTCCTGCCAGCGTGGATGTTCCCGTCAGAGCCCCCAATAAAGTCATAATCAACATCATCTTTTTGGCTGTTCCGCCGTTTTTCATTAAACTTGGAAGTAAGCCTTGAGATAATGCTTTGATTAAAGCTTCCAAGGAAGGGCCAAAAAATCCCAAGGAACTCTCATTTGAAAATAATCCGGTCGTTGCCATCTTGAGCCCCAGAAAGAGGGTTGGAAAAGTAGGAGTTAACGATAAAGCGCTTGCCATAGCCGCCATAGCCTGAAAGGCGGACCCCAAAATTTGCATATCATTTCCGAGGAATTGCCGATTGAATCCGTTACTGAGATTGATGGCTTTATTTGCTAGTTGGGTGAGTTCATCCGGGGAGGGTGGTTCGCCGGCTTGCCATTGCTCCATCAAAGCATTGAGTTGCTGCTGCAGCTCTTCCCCTTGCTGCGCAAAAAGGTGCATTTGATCGTGAAAAGGGTGATTTGGCCCAACATATTTTAGGAAAGCCTGGGTGCCAGCGAGCATTGTGTGGCTTTGGTTAATCGTGCCTTTTAATGCTTTTCCCGGCAAAGCTCGAGCATGGTGCAATCTGTCCGATGCAGGAGAATTTGGATCCATCGGCTGCTGCGCTTG
This sequence comes from uncultured Parachlamydiaceae bacterium, assembly GCA_963742415.1. Classification (GTDB taxonomy): domain Bacteria; phylum Chlamydiota; class Chlamydiia; order Chlamydiales; family Parachlamydiaceae; genus CAVULX01. The sequence continues at coordinate 1,074,361 of CAVULX010000004.1, read as the reverse complement.
CTCCAGCCATGCCAATCCTTTAGCTGTCATTGTCAATAGATTTTCAAAAATAGAATAATTGGGATCACGGCTTGCAAAAGGCTTTTGCATCTGGGCAGCAAGGCGTTCCTTCAATTGCGGATGAAGCTTTCCAACCAGTTCTTGAAATTTGGTTGTCCACGATTCATCAGGCACAGATTCATCCGGCATTGATGTGCGCAAATTAGCTAACGATTTTAAAGTAGGCCGGTTGGCGTCAGATTGATATTTCCAAACATTTCCCCCTAACTGGGAAAAAGGGACTTCTAGGGTGTCGGGCATAATCCCTAAGGCTGTCTTATTCATGAGAGACCATGCAGTCGTTTCGACGTCCCTTTGTGTCGGTTGTAAAGGCCCTCCAACGTTACCTCCTACGCCAGAGCCTGTGAGGGTCATGAGAGTAAACTCCTTTTTACATTTTTTTTAAGTTTTTTATATCATATCCTGCTTCTGTCGCTGCAGTTTCATCGATTTCTATGAGGCCTTGAGCTTCTAATTGTTTAAATTCATCCCGGAGATTTTCAAGCATCAAAGTGCATCGCTCTTTGATTTTGGCGTACAATGGGTTTTCCGCACAGCGGTTAATGACTTCCATCAAGCAAATCTCCGCATCTCCAATATTGCCTAATTGATAATAGCAGTCATACAAATAGTAAAAAGGCAAAGGGTTATTCATTTCCTGCCTTCCATATCTGGCATAGACTTGGATCGCATTAGGGTAGTCTTTTAATCGATGGTAACTCGCTGCTAAGGCTAATGAGAAGCGTGATTCAGTAGGGGCAAATATAGCAAGTGCGGAAAAAACATTTTTGGCGTGTTCATAATTCCCATTGTTGTAAAGTCTATACCCATAACTGTACATATATTCGACCATCTCATCGCTTAGACCTAAGGCCTCTTTTGGCATCACCCCCTGATCGAAAATTTGAATCATTAATTTGATATATGTCTCCTTTTCACTATCAGGTACCTGCAATTTCATGCTTTCGACTGTTTCCTTGATCAATCTTTGCAAGATTTCCATGGGCTTCTCCTCGTTTTCTAAGCGCTTACTTTTTTAGTTTTGCAATTTCCTTTTTCAAGCTTTCAATGGTAAGCAAAGCTCGATCTTTCAACGTCTGATATTCAGGTTTATTACCCGCTCTTTTAACCGCCATTTCTAAAGCCATTAAAGCCGATGCAGGGTCATTGAGATGAATGTAGCAATCGGAAGCGTGGTAATGTGGAATCGGGTTTTCTGGATCAATCACACCACAGATGGTATAGGTTGAAATTGCGTTCCTGTACTCTTTTATCATGTGAAAGCAAGCTGCCAATCCCATCGCGTATTTCGGCTCTGAAGAATTCAACATGATCAACAAGCGGAACAGTTGACTCGCATCTTTGTACTTCCCTGTATTATAAAGGCGGTATGCTTGGCCGTAAATCCCTTCCACCATAGCGTCGCTTAAACCCATCATATCTTTAGGCATTGTGCCGCCTTGCACAACTTTTTCAGCTACACTTTTAAACTCTTTTGATTTTTCATCTCCTACTTTGGCCCCTAAATCCTCAGTCGCCTTTTTAATCTGTCGTTGGTCCCCTTTCATGGCTCAAATCCTCCTTGCAGAAACGGTTTTTCTTTGGACCGGCAGTTCCTTTCCAAATGTCGAACGATGCCGGCACATATTGGCTTTATCTTTGCAATTTCTGTGCCAGCTTGCTTCCCTAATTAGGCCGATGATTGATAAATCGAAGTTAAAATCGTGCTTAACGTTTGTAAAATAGAAGTAGCCATATCGGTTTGGCTTTGAACAGCGTCATTGGATTGGTTAACATCAGTTTGTAAGGCTTGGGCACTATCGCTAATGACTTGCCTGTTCCCTTGCATTTGTTGCGTAAACCCAGTGTTTGCAGTGTTCATGTCTTGACGGATATTCGTGACTTCTTGGTTACCCGGAGTATCCAAACCCTCAGCCGTTGCCCAGTTTCCATTAGGTCCGCCAGGGAAATTCAAAACCGGTGCAGGACCGCCAAACAATTGAGATGACGCAGCATCTCCGTTACCACCAACGAAGGCGTGGATCTGGTTCATTTCGTCTGTATAGGCCTTTTGCCACGCGGCCAAGAAATTTAACCGTTGCGCTTGATTTGCCGCTGTTCTTTGGATCACGTTGATCATAAGCACAAGCAACAGGAAAATTTTGTTCAATATCAAAGGTTGATAATAGTGGCCAGATTGGAGGTCGGTTTCATCAATATAGTAAGAGGGAGCCGGAGGAGGGGTTTGTGGTGTAGGTGTTGACATAATAAAAATCTCCTCATTTTTATAATTTTTGGTTTTTGAGCAACATTATTCTATTAAAGCCTCAAAAACCTCTATTTATATTATAAAAATAAATGGAATACTTTTAAATAATTTTATTTAAAATAGTGAATATACCTAAGAATACAGAAAATTTGGCAAATGGCTATGCCAAAGCCCCAGGAACGAACGATCGTAAAATGCATTTTATTGACCTAATATGCAAGCATCCTCAGATTATTGCGAAATCTTTTGAGCTATTTGGTTGATAATCTGTGAGATAGCACTAAGTACGGCGCTGGCAGATTGATAATACTCTTGGAATATAAACAAATAGTTACGTACTTTTTCTTTTTGTGAGTCGTTCAAACTTTCTGCCGCAGTAATAGCAGATGTTAAATCATTTTCGATCAAACCAGCTTGCGATACACCAGATGCTCCATGCAAATTGTAATTGTCTAAAGCCCATTTTTCCACAGCACTAAAGGTAAATGTCGAGGGAAGCTCATTAAAGACTTTTTTTACCGTATTTAACAAGTTTGCAGGGTCATTAAGCGAGGCGGATGGTGTCTGTTTCGTTAAAGTTGAAATTTCAGTGCGCAGGTGGTTTCGAAGAATCATCAAAGAGGAACGAAATTGGCTATATCCAGAAGCGGCCGAGTTTGCGAATACGAAGAAGGGATCAATCGCCTTACCGAAATAGGCGCTCGCAGCGCTCATATAAGCGTGCTGATAGTCTGTGACGTGGGCGCTAAAGTGCGTGGTAACACGTTGAAATCCTTGACCTGTGATAAACTTCACTGAAAACCTTGTCACAACGACCCCCAGTACAATACCACCATCATAAGCCCCCGGAGGAATGACCGGGCCTGCGGTAATGCCAGCGCTTACGTTTTCAGAAGAAACTGAGGAGGGACCGACACGATAGTTGAAATTAAATGCACTTTTGCTTTGGACGCTTATATCGTTATGCAAACCTTGCAACGCCTGCAAAATATTAAGCACGCTTTGCGTCGTGTTTAGCGCACTTGAGAGATTTGACATGGCTGTTCCAAGCAGATCATTTGCTGTTTGAACATAGATAAGTTCGATTAAAGCTTGTTCTGAGTGAGCATTTAACTCGGCTTGGGTGACCGGAATAGGGGCATTTGGATTTACAGGAGTACTCATATTTACTAACCTCCTAAGGCTATAAGGCACATCCCAATCCGGGATCTCTATTACATATATAAACGTAAGGCCTTATGCCTGAACCTTTAAAAAATAATTAGAGGGTTTTTTATCAACCCCTCTTAATTTACATTGTATATAAAAATAATTTTAATTTCTACCCTTACTTTAATTTTAAACCTTAATATCAAGGTCCTTTTTCCAATTGGTAGGAACATTCATTCCAGAATACATGACCCCCGTCGAGATCGATTGAAACAAGTTATTGGCTGGGTCCATAATTCCTCTGGAAAAAGCAAACAAATCTATATTTGGCTGCATAAAACTTCTAAAACTATTCACAACATGATTGTCTCCAACGTCAGCTCCTGTCTTTTCCAATTTGGCTAATGTTTCTTCGAGCAGTCCTTGGACAGATGAATGCGTATGGCCAAGGTAGGTTTGCAGGGCCGAATCAGCCACCGTTCTTGCTTGTGCCGTACCGACGATATTTTCTAATGTTCCCTGAACATATCCATGCAAGGCTGAGTTGAGATCAGCAGGAGGAAGCACATTTTGGAGGATGGGGGATAAAAGAGGGGGAGTGCCGGAGGGCAGGGCGTTAAGCCTAGCTACAGCATTTCCTGCAGATTTATTAGCAATATCTTGGGAAACCCCCGCTTGAACCAACTGATTTTGCAGGAGGATCTGCAACTCAGTAGCGTTGCTAAAGTAGGATTCATTAAAAGCTTTTTGCACCGCCGTATTCGCAATAGCGTTAGCTTGGGTGTCATCGAGTGATGCCGTGGCATTCAATTGTTTTGTTAACTCATCGTGTATTTTTTGCCGCGATAGCAGGTCGCTATTAAGGATTGTTTTTGAATTAAGCTCTTTCTCAACTAATGAAGCGTTAAGAGCTGCTACTTGAATAGCATTAACCTGTTCAACGCCTCGATTTTGCAGCTCAATCAAAAGCTGTTTATTAAATTGATTTACGTCATCAGCATTAATTTTTGCTAAAACGGCGTTATAAACTTCGTTGATCAGTTGCTCAGCTTCGGATTGATCAAGAAACTGCTGATTAGATACAAGCAGCGAACTAAGCTGGGATTTGAGGAAAACTTGCTTTAAATTGTCTTGGAGGACTTCTTGAGGTGTTCCCGCGGTTGGTTGCAGAGCTCCTGGTGGAATGCCGCTCACGTTGCCGAAAACTTGTCCCACTAAGCCGGGAGTTCCGCCAGATGCACTAGAGATAAAAAGGGAATTTTGCAATAAAAATAGATTTAACTGATTAGTTAAAAGTTGGGTCGCTTGATCCTGGGTCGCCTGGTCTGTGTTATTCAGTTCTTGCCCCACTAGGCCATTAACAAGTTCATAAGTTTTTCCTGCATTAATTTGCTTGATAATAGATTGAGCGTAAGCAATTCCAAAAGCTACATTGAAAGCAGTCACCGATTTTCCCGACGACAACGCCTGAGGTCCAACGAGATGGATAGCAGGAAGAACCGATTCGAGCGCAGCGCCTAGGGCAATTTGATGGCCTACAAGGGCAAACTTGCCTAGTAATGGATCGGAAAAACGGGCCTGGAAGGTAGCATTATCTGACGCTGCAATCCCTCTAGAAATCACGCCGCTGCTTCCTGGAGTCCCGAAAACAGGGGATACTGTTGTTAATCCGACTCCGCCGCTTGCTTGTGTTGTGCTACCCGCGTTTTGAAAAAATGCAGGCGGGTTTTTAAAGTAAGAGGGAGGTTGGGTAAGGTCTCCCCTAGGTAAAGCAAAAAGAAAAAAGTCTGAGATTGTATGGACGACATCTCTCATATTTTGGTTTATAGCAGCTCCTCGCAAGAAGGATTGTATAACGGGTTGTAAGAATGTATTTAAAAAATCAGTTGGAGCAGGTGGGATACTCACATGGGATAAAGTGGGCAATGTTTGCGGAGTAGGAATTGAAGGAACAGGAATATTAAGAGGGGCTAAGGGTTGAACAGGGAAAGGTTGAGCGAAAGTAGGCAATTCCGTTTCCAGAGGAATAGGGGGGATCGTAGGATCAAGCGACTTAGCGATTTCATTAAGCGATTGAATGGTCGCGTTATTTTGGTCGACCTGATTTTGAAAGACTCCTACAGACTCATTATAGACTGTAAGATCCGACTGCAAAGCGGTGTTTCTCCCGTTGACATAGGTATTATATTGTGTCGCAGCCGTATTAAAATCGGCATCGGATATGTTTTGTGCATTATAGTTAGCAATGGCTGTATTCATGAGACCTATCTGTGCGGCGTCAGAACCCAGGGAGGGTTGCGAAGAACTTACCTCGTTATTGTAATTAGTAATGTTTCCGTTTTCGACGTCGATAATACTATTTGTTGTACTGGCGAGATTATTAAGTTCATCTATATAGTCTCGGTATGCATTACTAATGGCTAATAGAGATTGTCCTACGTCGATGGCACTCGCGTCTATCGTTTTATTGGTCATCAAATCTGAAACAGCACCAGCTACAGTTGTTTGATTTGAGTTATTTATCGAGAGAAGAACTGCGCTGCTATATTGGGAAATGGTTATATTGGGCTCAGCTAAAGAAATAGGGGGGTCAGCAGGAGGGTCATGAGTTTTAGCTGAATGGGCACTACTAATCGTATCTTGGCTTAGGTCGGGACCGAATATCGGAGTGGATGGTGTCTCTACAGGAAGGTCTGTCGGCGTACTAGGAGTGCTTGGCGGCAGATTAATTGGAGAAGCCATAACAAAATCCTTTTTAAAATAAAACAGATTTTGATCACATCAATTAACATCAAACACTAAAATACCTTTTCTTTATTATAGCAAAATATTTAAAAACTAACAATAAGAGATGGTAATTAATTAATAATTATAAATTAGTGTGATTTAATTAACAAAATTTCCGATATTTTAACGAATAAAAGTTTGTAAAAAAGCGTGGACATCTAATAAAACTTTTGATACATTTTAACTTTTATAATTTTTTTTTACAATGGAAGTAAAATGGAACCCAATAACGAACTCACTAGAATTAATCAAAACCTAAATGGCACAAACCAAGTTGATTCAAGTCAAAACCCCCAGAATACAGGACAATCTGCTAAAACGAGTTCATCCCGCATTGGGCCAAATACACTCAAAATTTGTTACGAACACATCGCTGCTCTCTTAAAAGGGATATATTATCTCTTTGCTGCTGTTCCTTCTGCTGATGAATTGACCCATCTACAAATTCGCTATCTAAACCGTTATGCGATTAAACATATTCGGTTTGGTGCACTTTATGAAAATGGTACTTGGAACAAACTTCCTCTCGAAAAGCGGCTGGCACTAGTCAGGAATATTGCTTTTATGACGGAAATTCAAATTCAAGAGATTGTTAATCAGGAACAAGAGGAGCCAGTGATTAGAGAAATGCTGGCTCATTTAAAGCCCAATGATTTCAGTTTGAATTTGAAGAAACATACTTCGAACACACAAGTTAGCAATGCAATATCGCTAGGGAGAGTCAAAAAGAAACGTGAGGCTCATGAATTCAATCAAAGTAATTGGAATTATACCTACAAATATGGATCTTCGTTATCAGAAGAGATACTTCAATTTTGGACGACGCATGCTTCTGGGGAACAGATATTTGCCATTTTGATGAAAACAGAAAGTTTTGAACACATTCATTGGGCACTTGAAATACTGTCATGTCCACAGAAGGAGTATATCGTAGCTCAAGCATCAACATTCGCTCATGATGCCAAAGACTTCTCATTCTCAAGAAAAAAAGATTTTTTGACCGAATTGACAAAAGTTTACCCAGCCTTGTTACGTCAAATCGCACTAAAAACCACGCTTAACCCCGAGTGTTTAGCTCAGGTTTTATTTTTTTGCGATAAAGAACTGAAATCTAAGTTATTGGAAAATTACGTAAATAAAGCCACAAATGAACAGATAAATTCTTTGTTATCATCCCTTTGTTATTATATCCAAGGCTCAAACCTTCAAATAGGGGCGCAAGGGGTTTATGTAAAACTATTTAGTCATGCCTATGACTTAAGCGTTCCAAGAGATCGTAATTATTTTTCTAAATTTAGTGAGAAGAATATATTTAAGCCAGCATTGACCCCCTATTTTGCGCGTGTGTTGCTGAACCATAGCGTAAAATTGTCTGCTGAGGGGCAATCTATCAAATATTTTGAACTTCTTCGTGAAAAGTATATGAATACAAGAAATTTTAGTTTGCTAGGGCCCTTGATTCAGGCTTGCTATGATCCTTTGACTCAAGCTTTTGATGAAAACTTTAGTGGTTCTTATAAAGTTGCTAAGAATTTCGACTTGAAAAAAGGGCGGCAACTATTTTTTACCCAATTTGCAAAGGAAATCGTCCTCGATGATGTCATGAAACACTTACAAACAACTGACGTTTTTAAACTCATACCAACCAGAGACATGAGTTTAGACTACCTTGAAGCCTTTTTTGATGACTTATGGGAAAAAGATACAGAATTGCTTCGTAACGCCTTTGCCCAATATCTTCAAAAAACATACACAAAAGAAAAAGTCAGCGAATGGAAAAAGAATCCGACAATTCTAGAAAAGGGTAAAGAAAAGATAGGAGAAGTCATTAGCGGTAAGCATGAAAATAAACCTATCTGCCAAGACCCTCTCATAAAAAAGTTTGTTAGCAAATATGAGCAAGACATTTTAGGCTTCACCCTAGCATCCTGGCCACCTTCAAAAGCAAATGACGGAAAAAAATAACGGGATTTTTAGACTTAGACAAGGAGCAATCTTACCTTGCTTCCGTAGCATGGGTGTTAATGTCAACCGAACTCCGTGTTCCACTCCCTTCGCTCGTTTCACATGGGGCTTCCCACACTCAGGCCGCTGCCGTATAGGCATCAAAACATTTGTTACCAGGCTGAAAGCCTGGATGATATTACCTGGGGCGTTGCCCCAGGCTATTATATGGCAGGCTTTCAGCCTGCAAATGATTATGCATGATATTACCTGGGGCGCTGCCCCAGGCTATTGTAAACCAGGCTTTCAGCCTGATAAAAAATGGTTTAGCTTGATGCTGTGCGGTAGCGGCGACATAGATGTGTAAATAATTTTTTCACAGAATACCCAAACGCGAGGTTGTCTTCAGAAATTTCTTTTAATTGAACTTCTAGTTTAACCTTTTCAGGTGCCGGTGGCTAACTTTTCTTCGGATCGCTTAATGATGGGATGCTTTTTCTCCAGGACTGTTTCTTTTTCGATCAAAATCTCTGAGATCGTATCATCTGAAGGGGTTTCAAACATCAATTCCCTCATCAAACTTTCTAAGATCATCCGCAAAGCCCGCGCTCCTGTTCCAGCCTCTATAGCTTTTTGGGCAATTGCATGGAAAGCATCTTCTGTAAATTGCAGCTTCACTCCTTCCAGTTCAAACATGGCTATATACTGCTTGATGATCGCATTCTTAGGTTCTGTCAAAATGGTTTTAAGATCATTTAATGTCAGCTCATTGCAATTGGCGATGCTGTTGAAGCGGCCGATAAATTCGGGGATCATGCCAAATTGGATTAGGTCTTCAGGTTCAGCTTTGGCTAACAAGGCGCTTTTTTGGGTAAGGTCGACGATCTCTTTTTCCCCGGTGTTGAAGCCGATGGTGCTTTTTCCCAAGCGTTTTGGCGATGATTTTATCGAGGTTGACAAAGGCGCCGCCTACGATAAATAGGATATTTTCAGTATTGACTTTGATATACTCTTGATTGGGGTGCTTACGCCCTCCCTTTGGGGGAACGTTGGCAATCGTGCCTTCCACAATTTTCAAAAGAGCCTGCTGAACCCCTTCTCCGGAAACATCGCGTGTAATCGAGACGTTGGAAGTGGTGCGGTTGATCTTGTCGATTTCATCGATGTAGACAATCCCTAATTCCGCTTTGGGAACATCGTAATCGGCAGCTTGTAAAAGGCGTAAGATGATATTTTCCACATCTTCTCCCACATAGCCAGCTTCGGTCAATGTCGTTGCATCGGCGATAGTGAAGGGAACATCAAGAATGGTAGCCAAAGTTTTTGCGATCAATGTTTTTCCAGATCCCGTTGGACCGAAAAGCAGGACATTAGATTTGCTAAATTCGACCTCCCCTTGCTTTTTGTTGAGGTTTAAAATTCGTTTGTAGTGGTTATAGACCGCCACCGAAATGGTCCTCTTTGCAGATTCTTGTCCAATGATGTATTCATCTAATCGAGCCTTAATCTCTTTTGGCTTTAGAATTTTTAATTCAAGAGGACCCGTGCTGGTCTTTTTTTTCTCTAGAATGCCTGAACATAGCGATACACATTTATCACAGATGTAAACATTGGGTCCGGAAATAAGCTTTTCTACGGCATCTTCAGTGCGTCCGCAGAAAGAGCAGGAAATAATATCTTTAGGATGTTGTTTGCTCATAAAAAACTACTGCTAATTTTATAACCAATAATATTAAAAAAGGGGATTATTGTCGAATCTTTGAATAGATGTTTCCAAGTATCAAAAGTTGAATTTTAAGTTGTTTTTTTCTTAGGGACGACGATTTCATCAATCAAGCCGTAGTTTTTGGCTTCTTCGGCGCTCATGTAAAAGTCCCGCTCGGAATCGAGAATTATTTTTTCTACGGTTTGCCCTGTGCATTCGGCGAGGATGAGACTGACAGTGCGTTTGAGTTCTAAAATTTCATTTGCTTGTAATAACATATCGGCGGCGGTTCCCCCCATTCCCCCAATAGGTTGGTGGATCATAATACGGCTATTAGGGAGGGCAAACCGCTTCCCTTTTGTTCCTGCGGCTAGCAAAAGAGCTCCCATGGAGGAGGCTTGGCCGATGCAGTAAGTGTTTATTTCACAGGGGACCCATTTGAGAACGTCATAAATGGCTAAACCTGCAGCAATGTATCCACCCAGAGAATTGATATAAATGTGGATGTCTTTTTTAGGATCTTCGGTTCGAAGGAATAAAAGTTGTGCGACAACGATGTTGGCAACGTGGTCGGTGATATCTTGTCCAATGAAAATGATACGGTCTTTTAAGAGGCGGGAAAAAATGTCCATGGACCGTTCGCCACGGCCGGTGTCTTCGATGATGTAGGGTGTTAGGGATAACGCTGGTCGTTGTTTATCAGTCATAGCAGATCCTTAAGGTTTAAAAAACATCTTCTTTATAGTTTAATAATAGGGTCGCGTCAAGCAAATTTACTGTGCATCAGGATCTACACTCACCTTAGAAGCTAAAAAGTCTAGCACTTTGCGTGAGAGGATGTTAACATAGAGTTTCGAGCGAACTTCCGCCTCCGAAAGGGAAAAATCGATCACTCTTTCATCTTCCGGCAGGGAAATTTGCCGTATAATTTCTTGAGTGATTTCATTCTCATAAACATCAATATTATTGTTCTCGGCAAAATCTCGTGTTAAAAAGAACAACCGATAGGCATTCTGTAAATTTTGGTTGATCGCATGTTCGATCTCATTTTTCCTTTTACTCTTGTCTTCGTTTGAGATCTCTTTGGCATTCAACTGTTGGAGGCTTTTGTTGAGCATCTCTTTTCTTTGGTTTTCGAATAGAGAGACAGGAATTTCAAAGGGGTATTGCTCGATGAGCTGGTTTTCGATTTGAACCCGTTTTTCAGCAAGGGTTTCATCTTGAGCTTTTCTATTGAGGTCAGCCTCTACTCGAGGGCGTAGATCATCGATGGCTTGTAAGCCTACTTTTTTGGCTAATTCGTTATCTAGGCTTGGCAATTCAGCATGCCAAACGGATAAAATTTCAATTTTGCAAGGGGTAGCTTGGAAATCGGGCGGAGGAGGCATTGAGGGTTGATCCCATTCGCTGGTTCCATTAACGGTGTCATTTTTATGGTGTCCAATGAGCAACTTGTACATCCATCCTCCCATTTTTCCCTCGGCGACATGGAAACGCATATCTGTGCAGATTTTTCTGGGGGGGTCTTCTGTGGAGTTGATGGTCAGATTGACATAATCCCCTTCCTGGATAGGACGGTCGGTGACTTCTGTCCATTGAGCGTGATACAAACGGATTTGTTCGATGACATCATCCACCTCTTCTGGCGTGATGGGATCTTTTTTCACAACTGCGAGCTTTACTTGGGAGATGTCGATCGTTGGGACAGTGGGTTTAGCTTCATATTGAATGATGAGGTCGGCCCCATTTTCCAAGTTCGCATTTTTAACTTCAGCCCGTTTAATGCTTGTTGTGCCGGTTGAGAAAGGGTATAGGTGTGTTTTTTCAAGGTATTCATGGAATGCCACGTTAACCAAAATGTCATGCCATTCTTGATTGACATACTTGTTATATTGTTGAAGTATTAAGGCATCAGGAGCTTTCCCTTTGCGGAAGCCTGGCAGGGAGACTTCTTTATTCACTGTTTTGATTGCTTTAGCGTGGGCAGCTTTTACGCCTGCAGAGTTAACCCGGATTTCAAGGTGGATGATGCAGTTGGGTTTGCGTTCGAGTTTGATCATTAAATGATCGGTGTTGATTTCTTCTAATTCGTTTGACAAAGGGAACCTCACTTCATGTTAACTTTAATTATGCCTAAAAGCGGGTGATGAGGTTCGAACTCACGACCCTCACGTTGGCAACGTGATGCTCTACCACTGAGCTACACCCGCATATATGTAGCATATGAAGCAAACTTTCTATTTTAAAAGCGGGTGATGAGGTTCGAACTCACGACCCTCACGTTGGCAACGTGATGCTCTACCACTGAGCTACACCCGCAAATTCTAGACTGTATAAGACTTGTAGTATTCTTATCTTAAGCGGGTGATGAGGTTCGAACTCACGACATTCACCTTGGGAAGGTGACGCTCTACCAACTGAGCTACACCCGCTAACTATCATTCTTGAAAGCGAAAGTATAGTTAGTATAGAATTTCTCGCAAGTCAATATTATCATAACGGTTTATGTTGCATCCGGATGATGAAATCGCTAAAAGTATGATGACAACGTGAGAGCGGTCAAAGTTATACTTCGCCGGCTTGACTGTGAACTTCCTGCTCAACATTGAAATGGCATGCGTATAAGCAAGCCTAAAGATGAATGAGGGTTCACATAATTAATATCTCGTAAGAGATGCCTAATGATAAATTTTCGCAAACTCAAACAAGATTTTTCGCCTGCCATGCTAAAAGAAGGGCGGCTGCTATTATGAAAAAAAGATGGTGGTATCTGCAAAAATCATCAAGATTGCAACCCGCAAAGTGTGCGGTTGAATTGCCGTGTGATTGGCGGAGCTTTAATAATACCTATCAATGTGAAATTGAGATCGATCGGCGGATCCACGACCCTCGATTCCGATTGCGATTGTCCTTATAAATATGATTGCCAGCATCTAGCTGCTGTTTTATTTTATCTGGAAGAGCATTTTGACTCCATTGTCGTTGCATTATTCCAAAGAAACTGATTTTGAAAAAACGAGCAGATCGATGAAAAAGAAAAAGAAGCACCTGAGGAAGACCTTTAAAGAAGCCGAATTAAAGAAGTCGCCAGAAAGGGGAAAAAATTTCAAAAAGAGCTTCTTACAAGAATATATAGGTGCTTCCCAAGTGCTCGGACAATCCCCCTTTTTTCTGCCTGAAGAAGATCTTATCCGAGGATAAAGCTGAATTGGCCGTCATTTTTTCCCCTGCAAATCAGCCCAATTCCCCATTATCAAAACTCATTTTGAACTGCAGTTGGCCCTTACGCTTGCCTTATCGATCCAAACCGTTGAATATCCCAAATTTCAAAGAATTTCTCGATGTCCGTACGCTATCAAGAACCTCTTTACATAGGCAACAAGACGTTATTTTTTCGGATTCAGATTCCTTTGATCGCGCAGAGCGTCGCACATCCTGAAAATGATCATGGACTTTCGCCAGTTGTTCCGATTCAAAAGAGAGCGCAAGCTGCGCATTGCGCAAATTGATCCTGAATCTTTGGGGTCGATCTTGGCAGAATGCCTATGACATTGCCATGTCAAAGCCCACCCAAATGGCACTTAGGCGATGATGCGGAAGGGAATACTGCCAGCCCTTCCTTGCCTTTATATGCGGACGATCTGGAAGAGCCGTTCGCTTCGCCAACGACTCCGGCAGCGCTGCGATTTGAGCTCGAATATTTCGAAGCGCCTGCCCCGAAAATCTTGATTAACCCACATTATATTGGATCATGCGATCAGATGGTTACACTGGAGGAAGCGATCTTGTTTGAATGTGCGCAAAGCCGGGATTGATCTACGAAAACATCTATTATCGCTTTCAGTCGCAGATACGACGCAAACATTTGAGGAATTTGCCGATTCTTCCGCAATGTGACAATTCCAGAACCTCTTTTTGGAACGTTTGTAGAAAATTCCCTTGCCCGAATTATGCGTTTTGCCGAAGTATCCAATAGAGAAATTATAGAACGTTTTGTGACACTGCCCTTTGTAGGCAGCATTGGGGCAGAATGCGATATCAGTTATTTGAATGGGGAGCTGGAAGCCTCCTTTACATTTTGTCTATGACAAGATCAAAGTGCCGGCAGCCACGTCACAAGTTAACGTTGATCATATTTATCCTTTTGTGACCTCGCAAGGGATTTTGGCCCGGAATCTGACCGAAGAGCAGAAAATCATCGAAGATCTATTTCAAGATTTTGTTTTTGATCCTGTCGCAAGGCGTTTATGTCGCGAAGACCGACAAGAAAATTGTCGAATTTATGACAGAGGTGATTCCTGCGCAATCAACATCGCGTCAAATTCAATTGCCCAGAAAATCTCTTGGACCAGTTTGTCTATGATGATACCACTTTTAAACTGACTTTGAAAGAAACAGACCGAATCGATGTCTATGAAGTGGATTTGAAAGTCAATGGGCATCTTGAATGGGGTGACCGTTGATCTGCTTGTGGGAATGCTTGGCTTCCGAAGCGCGCCTTTATTGAATTGGTCGGCAAAAAACACGCAAAAAAGAAAGACGCGGCGAAAGTGAACGGACCGAGATCCCATAAAATTCTGGTTTTGGATCTGGAAAAACTAGCCCCTGTTGTCCAAATCTTTGATGAAATTGGCATTAAATATGCTTGACGATCATAAAGAAGAAAGGCCTTTGTGGAGTCTTGGCCAGCATCGATCCAGAGCATTTTAAAGGATCTGCCGATTGAATTTTCGATGACTCGCAGAAGCTTGCAGCAAATCCAGCAGCAAATGTTGGGGACATCGTGCCATTTGAGGCTCAGGCAAGTTCCCAAGAGATCAAGCGACTTGCGCTCCTATCAGAACGAAGGGGTTGGCTGGCTGGAACGACTTGCGCATATGCATCTTAAGCGGTATTTTGGCCGATGACATGGGATTGGGAAAACCTTGCAGGCGATTATTGCCATCACCCAACATAAAGCCAATAATCCCCAAGCCACTCTCTATTGATCGTTTGTCCCACCTCGCTGGTCTATAACTGGAAAGAAGAATTTAATAAATTCAATCCTAACATTGAAAGTTTTGCCGGTCGATGGCACTCCTGCGCAGCGCAAAAAACTTGCAGAACGAGATAAAGAAATTTGATGTGGTCATTACCTCTTATAGCCTTTTGCAAAAAGATATCGAATTTTATAAAACCATTCCTTTTGGTTATGCGATTTTGGATGAAGCGCAGCATATCAAAAACCGCGGAACACGCAATGCCAAATCGGTGAAAATGATCCAAGCAGCCCATCGTCTGATCTTAACCGGAACTCCTATAGAAAACTCTTTGGATGAGCTGTGGAGCCTTTTTGACTTCCTGATGCCTGGCCTTTTGAGCACCTACGACCGGTTTGTGGAAAAATATATCCGCAATCCCAGTGCAAGGCAATGGCCAAAAATATGGAAACGTTACGGAGGAAAGTTTCCCCTTTTATTTTGCGCCGGATGAAAAAAGATGTGTTGTCGGAACTGCCGCCTGTTTCTGAAATCGTCTACCATTGCCATCTTATCGGATGTGCAGCGGGAGCTTTATCACTCTTATGCCGAATCGGCTCGAGAAGAGTTGTCTCAGCTTGTCAAAAAGGAGGGATTTGACAAGGTGCAAATCCATGTTTTGGCCACCTTGACACGCCTAAAACAGATTTGCTGCCATCCTGCCATTTTTGCCAAGGAAAAAGCCGGAAAGCGGCGATTCAGCAAAATATGACATGCTGATGGAGCTGCTTGCAAACATTGATTGAAGGCAAACATAAAACAGTCATCTTTAGCCAATACACCCGCATGTTGAATATCATGCGCAATGATTTGCAGAAGCTGGGAATCCGCTTTGAATATTTGGATGGTTCAAGCAAAAATCGGTTGGACATTGTCAAAAAATTCAATGAAGATGCAGCAGATTCCGGTATTTCTTAGTTTCGTTAAAAGCCGGAGGTACCGGGCTTAAACTTGATCGGGGCCGATACGGTCATCCATTATGACATGTGGTGGAATCCGGCTGTTGAAAATCAAGCGACAGACCGTGTTCATCGCATTGGGCAAAAAAACTCGGTCTCCTCCTATAAACTGGTTACACTTGAATACAATTGAAGAGAAAATTGTACGAACTTCAAAATCGGAAAAAAGGGCTTGGTGAAGAAAGTGGTCAGCTTGCGATGAAGAAGCGATTGCCAAGTTGACCTGGGAAGAAGTTCTGGAGCTACTGCAAACATAAAGGATTAATAGATGAGTAAATCGAAAACAACAGTAGATTTCAAGACCGTCAATCAATAAATTGCTATCGCAGTCGCTTTTGGACAGATTCACCGATTTCCGGGGAGTGTTTTCCAATGATATAGGGATCGACTTAGGAACGGCCAATACCCTGGTATTTGTGCGGGGCAAAGGGATTGTTCTAGCTGAACCTTCCGTTGTCGCTGTCGATTCCACCACGAACGAAGTGCTGGCCGTCGGACATAAAGCCAAAGCAATGCTTGGGAAAACTCCGCGAAAAATCCATGCCGTGCGTCCGATGAAAGATGGCGTTATTGCCGACTTTGAAATTGCCGAAGGGATGCTAAAGGCCTTAATCAAGCGCGTGACCCCTTCCAGAAGCCTATTCCGTCCTAAAATTCTGATTGCTGTCCCTTCAGGTATCACGGGCGTTGAAAAACGCGCTGTCGAAGATTCTGCTCTGCATGCCGGCGCTCAAGAGGTGATCTTGATCGAAGAGCCAATGGCGGCTGCCATCGGCGTCGGATCTGCCTGTCCATGAACCTTCTGCCAACATGATCATCGACATCGGCGGCGGTACGACAGAAATTGCGATCATCTCCTTGGGCGGCATTGTTGAATCGCGCTCTTTGCGCATTGCAGGGGATGAATTTGATGAATGCATCATCAACTACATGCGCCGTACCTACAACCTGATGATCGGCCCGAGGACGGCTGAAGAGATCAAAATGACCATCGGTTCTGCCTATCCGCTAGGTGGCAATGAACTTGGAAATGGAAGTGCGCGGACGCGACCAGGTGGCCGGCTTGCCTGTCACCAAGCGGATTAATTCTGTCGAAATTCGCGAATGCTTGGCTGAACCGATTCAGCAAATGATTGAAAGTGTGAAGCTGACTTTGGAAAAATGTCCTCCTGAACTAGCTGCCGACCTGGTAGAGCGGGGGATGGTCATGGCAGGTGGCGGAGCGCTTGATCAAAGGGTTGGATAAAGCGCTGATCAAAGAAACAGGTCTTCCTGTCATTGTGGCGCCAAATCCGCTGCTTGCTGTCTGTTTGGGAACAGGAAAAGCGTTAGAATACTTGGATAAATTCAAAAAACGAAAATCAAGCTCATAGCTATGCTTACATGGGAATGCTGCAAGCTTAGATCAGTGGATCGAGGAAGTTAGGGACCTGTGCAACCCGAACGATGTCCATATTTGTGATGGTTCCCAAGAAGAATATGACGCCTTTGGCACAGCAAATGGTCGCATCCGGGACCTTCATCACGCTTAAATGATAAGCTGCGCCCCAATAGCTATCTGTGCCAGGTCTACATCCTGATGATGTCGCGCGCGTGGAAGATCGCACCTTTATCTGTTCCGAAAATAAAGAAGATGCCGGCCCTACCAATAACTGGAGAGATCCTGAAGAGATGAAAGACCCTTTAAGAGACCTTTTCAAGGGTTGCATGCAGGGAGAACCATGTATGTGATTCCCTATAGCATGGGGCCTCTGGGATCGCCTATTGCCCATATTGGAGTCGAAATCACCGATTCTCCCTATGTGTGTGTTCAGCATGCATATCATGACGCGGATGGGAAAAAGTGTCTTAGATATCATTAGGAAAAGACTACTTTCGTGCCCGGTTTGCATTCTGTTGGAATGCCTTTGAAACCAGGTGAAAAAGATGTTCCTTGGCCTTGCAATCCGAAAGATAAATATATTGTCCATTTTCCTGAAACACGTTCGATCTGGTCTTATGGAAGCGGCTATGGAGGCAATGCGCTGCTTGGAAAAAAATGTTTTGCCTTGCGCATTGCCTCTGTAATGGCTCGAGATGAAGGGTGGCTGGCCGAGCATATGCTGATTCTGGGGATTACCAATCCGCAAGGGGAAAAAAAATATTTTGCAGCCGCTTTTCCAAGTGCCTGTGGAAAAACAAATTTGGCGATGTTGACGCCCACCCTTCCTGGATGGAAAGTAGAAACCGTCGGCGATGATATTGCCTGGATGAAGTTTGGCAGGATGGACGGCTTTATGCGATTAATCCCGAAGCAGGCTTTTTTGGAGTGGCTCCCGGCACTTCCATGAAGTCCAATCCCAATGCGATGCTGACGATTGAAGAAAATTGCATATTTACCAATGTTGCCCTGACAGATGATGGAGATGTCTGGTGGGAAGGGATGACAGAAGAGCCTCCCAACGCATGTGATCGATTGGCTAGGACACGATTGGACCCCAAGCTCCACGGAAAAGGCAGCCCATCCCAATTCCCGTTTTACCGCGCCTGCTTCGCAATGTCCTGTCATTGATCCTGCTTGGGAAGATCCCAAAGGAGTTCCCATCTCTGCCATTATTTTTGGAGGAAGGCGGTCTTCGGTGGTTCCCCTTGTTTACGAATCTTTCAATTGGCAGCATGGGACCTTTTTAGGGGCCAGCGTTTCTTCTGAAACGACTGCAGCAGCTGCGGGAGAGATGGGAAAATTGCGCCATGATCCTTTTGCGATGCTTCCTTTTTGTGGATATAATATGGGGGACTATTTTGCCCATTGGCTGAAAATGGGGCAGAAATCGAATGCCAAACACTTCCTCGTATTTACTATGTCAACTGGTTTCGCAAAGGGGAGCGGGGGAATGGCTCTGGCCTGGATTTGGAGAAAATAGCCGCGTCCTGAAGTGGATTTTTGAGCGTACGGAAGGAAAGCCGCATGCCATTCGAACACCTATCGGATTTCTTCCTGAAAAGGGGGCGCTCGATTTATCGGGATTATCCTTGCCCGAAAAGAGCATTCAAGAATTGTTTCACGTCGATCTAAATGAATGGAAAAAAGAGGTCGATGAATTACGGTCCTATTTTAAAATATTTGGAAACCGAATGCCTCAAGGAATTATTGAGGAGTTAAATGCCTTGGAGAAGCGCTTGGGCAATGAATGAAAGGTTTCAAAAAATCCAACGGTTGTCTCAAGCGTTATTCATCAGCGGTGTCGTCAATATCATTCTGATTTGTTTGCTTTTTTATTTGATTGCGAGGGACAAGCCGCCGGCTTATTTCGAATCAAAGCCTACAGTTCAAGAGGAAATTCCCATAGTAAGCGCCATCGGAAAAAGCAACGCTCAAGTCATTCGTGAATTAAGAAAAATGCCATTTGAACAACTTCTAACTAAGCTTGGAGATACACAGGTAGTGGAAGATGGGTATGCACAAAGAGATTTGGCTTTGGCTGTTTTAGTCGATGTCCACCACATCGACCTTTTAAGGGCATTAGGAAAAACAAACATCCCGGAACAACCCAGAACCGTTATTTTTGGAAAGCATAAAAATGGAAAAGACGCCCTCCTTCGTGTTTATCCTGCTTTTACAGACTCCCATTTTGATGCTATCCTGCAATTTATTCGTACGGAAAAGTGGCCTTTTACAGCTCAAGGATTGCATCAATTGCTTCGGGAGTCTTTTGAACAGGGGAGGCAACTCGACCCATCCTTGGTTGAAGCATTCTTTCTGACTCCTGAGTTTCTTGCTTTTGACACCCTTTTTACCCGCTCCCAATCCCCTTTAAAACGGAAGATCTTATTGAAAATGATCTGTGAAGGGGACTGGCAGCTGGCTTTTTCTTTTGCTGAGCAACAACGTTTATCTCAGGATCTTTCTCCTGCCCGAAGGCAAAAATTGCTCCTGGATTACATGGACCAAAACAGCAAATTTGCCGCTTATATCATCCTGAAGACAGACAGGGAATTTGCCCGGCATAAGTTAGATGATGAGCATGTCTTGACGATGTTGCGTCTGCTTACGAAAAGAACGGCCGATGCCGAGCGTTTCGCTAAAGAATTGCTGACTAGCCCGCGCAGTGATAAAGTTTGGAAAATGGCGGCCCGAAGCTTGTATATTTATGCGGGTGAAACACCACCCGAAAAATTTGAGCACCATGCCGCTTTAACCCGTTTTGTACATGCTCCAACGGCTTTGGTGCCAAATCAAATACAGAAAAGTGTGAAAAGTATAAATGATATTCCTAAAGAAAAAAGTTTGAATCCTTATCTTAAACTGATGCAACCAAAAAAGCGGGTATACATTGTGCAAGAGAAAGATTCTTTATGGAAAATATCACGGAAATTTAATATCGATGTAGAAAAAATTCGGAAAACCAACGCCTTAAAAACCGACGTCTTGAAGCCCGGGACACTCTTGGATATTCCTTCACCACAGAGTCAGTGAGATCACTGAGGATTTTTGAGAACATTGAGAGATTTAGACGATACAATCAAAAAACGTGATAAAAGAGACTCAATCAACATAAATTCCCTTCGGGAATTTATGTTGATTGAGAAATATCCAAACTTTAGGATATTGTTGCAACAACAGTCCTTAGGGATGTTGCTTCATCTGTTCGATGGCAAAGAAGAGGGGAATAAACCAAGCGTCAGAAAGATGGGTATTAAGCATATTATCCGAAACCGAGTGAAAGCGTGAGGCGACTTTTGAATTGACGCTTGCTAGTAGCGTCAGTTCTTCATCAGAAAATTTGTTTTCTTCTTTCAAAACTGCTGTTTTCCAAGCTTTTTTAAAAGTCTCAGATTCATCAGCATTAAAACGCAATTCAGGCGGTATTTTAAAAAGGATTGCTTCTATGTTCTTTTTAAATATTCTGTAATTCTTTTCATTTTCTAGCTTAGGGTCTGCAGCCACAATTTTGGCTAAGCGCACCACCATTTTTCTTTCCAAGTAAGGAAGATGGAAATATAAGCCTAACCGATAATTTAGGTTAATAAAGGCTTGATTTTTCACATCTTTCAGCTCTGCAATCGGAAGAGATGCCAAATTGTCTCTAACAATTGTAATGGCATTGGAGGGCTTCAGTGAGACAAGGGCAGCGTTAGTAGGCATGCTCCTCGAATAGGTTTCCCTTAAAGTATCTTGCAAAGAACTGAGAGATTTGAGTTCTTTTTCCGTAAAATTCAATCGAGGGTCGCTTCGCGCCATTTTAGCCTTCGCTTGCATCCTAAGTAAAAACCGCTCTTCTTTTTCGGAGATCACGTTGACCTCTTTAGCGATTTCAGTATACCTCTCCAACCGTTCTGTACCTGTTTGATAATAGGTACGGATGTAGAGTCCTTCTTCCCTCATCCGCTTAGACGCTAACCGGCTAGACCATTGAAATGCAGATGCCATAAACCCATTTTTATTTGACAAGGCAGAGCCTAAAACAGATGCAGATACTGTCCTCAAAAGGGATGTGCGCATTCCGGCACCGGAGGCAGGGTCTGTTGTGCATTCTGCGTCGCCAGTGATGCAAAAGAGCGTCTCTCTCATGCAGCGATAGTTATTTGAAACGGTTTGAACTTGAGCATATGTCATTTGCGTTTGGATGTGTTGCATCGGTTTGAACTTAAAGGGCTGTTTTTGCAGCAAGCTAATAAGCATATCCCATCTAGATTGATAGAAAATAGCCATCTCTTTTGTGAGCTTTCCGATCTCTTGATTTAAATTTTTTATCGTAGAATTGAGCCTCTTAAGACGGATCAGTTCGTTGGTCTTTTCTTTTTGGGCCGGCAACTCTTGGACAATTTCCAAGGCATTTTGAAAAAACTGCTTCACTTCTTTTTTATCTTGGTGCCATTTTTTTCGTCTGTCTTTAAGGGAAAGTTTATGGAGCAAATCATCAAGTTTGTCTTTGTCTATGATCAACTCCTGATTTTCAAATAAACAGTCATAGAGAGAGCGTTCGAGTTCATTCCTTTCGTTTTCAGCTATTTTTACATGCATTTCAAGTTTTGCCACTGCTTTTTGTTCTTTTTGTGTCAACGTGGCATAAAAATAGGCAGATTCAGGAGTCCATAATTTCAGTTCCGCTCTTCCAAGGAAGTCAAATAAATGTTGATTTCCGCCGGCATTATTGAATATTTTATCCATCCATGATTGGGCCAGTACATTAGCGGTGGATGCGGCTCCGCACAAAAATCCATTCAAATTTGTCAATGATTGGTTCAATGCTTCGTAATTGGTTGAAGGTTTGACTTCTTCAAAAAGGGAGTAAACAAATCTCATAGGTTTGCTTTGTTTAATGACATCGATGCCGAGCAATTTTCTCGTTGTTGTCTGATAACCTTCTGTGACATGCACCAACGTAGGTTCAAGCGTCCCTTCAAAACCCCTTCCAGGTTCAACTCGCGGGGATGTCTTGAACTTAATCAAAACAGGTTCTTTTTCGTTTTGAGGGGTGATTGATTCGATTTCGGTATTATAATAAATGAGAAGGCGATCCTCCTCCCCTTCATTCCTCGTGATTTCATTTATTTGTTCCAGAGCGGCTTTTTGCAGATCCATAATTTTAACGTTAAGACCCACATTTTTTTCATATAAAGCTTTATTGCCATCTATTAACCGGTCTGTGACCCCAAAAAAGTCTAAAATTTTGATATCGTCATGAGGGTAGGGGCCGGTTGGTTCTAATGCACCCAGTGTTTTTAGACGACCAGAATAGTTTTCTTTTCCAAGCACTATAATGTTATTTCGCATAGGATCGTGCATGCTGCGTGTTTCAAGGATTTGAAATCGTTGAGCTTGCACTGCATAAACGAGGGCTAAGGTTAACCCGCTGGGACCCGCACCGGAAATTAAGATGCTGTGCTGCGGATATAGGTTTTTATTTTTTTCGTAATAAGCCCGAATCTTTTTGAGACCTTCGATTTTGTATTGTAAAGTTTTTTTGCTGTAGTTCATGCTTGGAGGTTGATTGATAATTTTGAGAAGGGGCTCACAGACAAAACTGATATCCAGTTTTACCGGGATATCAAATGGATTCATTATAAACTGACGGTAGTGAATCGTGTATTTGAGGACCTCCTCCTCTCCGAGATCTTGACAGTTTTTTACCTCTTCGTTCAATTCTTCTAATAACGTTTTTTGCCGGTGAAAAGTGAGCCTAATATCTTCAATTAAACTTCGTATAAAAGATCTGAATTCTAAAATTTGACTTTTGTCAATATTAAGCGCGGAATATTTATGCTCCCATAAACAAAAATCCGGCAAAAATAGATCTCGGGAAGGATGATCCAAACTTAAATGATCAAAGAAATTTTTTATTTGATTGACTTTAGAGGGATCCATCCCCGTTTTTTCCAGAAAATCAAGAGCAGCAAGGGCAGCTTCTTTTGATTTTGGAAATTGAGATACGTATTCTTTCCACTCTATTCCTTCCTGGATAATAAATCTGCAATTCAACGCTGTTATTAAGTCAAAATCAGTGGGTATTTCTTTCTCATTAGGGGCATTTTCACGCAGGTGTTGATTCATCAGATGAACAAATTCATTAGTGTCCATATTCAAGTAAGGTTTTATTAGGGGGATAATGTCATCGTTCCAAAAAGAATCCTCTGTTAATTCGATATGGGGAAAGAGATCGCTTTCTAAAAACAATTTCACTTTTAGCAAGAAAAACGCAGAATCTTTATCCAAAGAACTTCCAATCGGATTTAACTGCTGGGGCCTGAGATTTATCAATCTTAAATAAACATATCGCTTTAATGTTTTGGCGACTGAAAATATAGCTTCAAATTCAGATAGAGGATCGAGGGATTTTAGTTCGCCTTCACTAAACGTCCCTAAATGCATCCGATGCAATAAAGGAAGATCGGTTGCATTTATTGGGTTATTTCTTAAAAAGTAGCTTTGAATGATCCTATATAGTTCTTGATAAATTGGGTTTTGAACCGGATCTCCTACGGCTTGCTTTTCGATCCATTTGTCAAAGCGGGGAATGGTTTGGATATTTCCATCTTCCTTCTTGAGTTTTGACTCCGAAGTCTTAAGAGCCTCCGACATTTTTAATAACACTTTTGAACCGAGAAAAAGTTTTTCCTCGATTAATTTAGTTTGATGTTTATCGTTTTTATTCGACTTTTCATAGCTTCTTATGGATTTCATTGTGTTGATGATGTCACTGAAGATGCTGTGTATTTGGCCGAGCTCATCATATAAGGTTGCAATTTCGTCAGGGGTTTTGCCCGACATGAGCCTTTTTGTGGCTTTAAAGGTTATCTTGGCATGACTTTGAACTTCATTTAATTTATTTATAACTTCTTGAAGGGTGACTGTTAAAGAATCTCTTTCTTTTTCCAAAGGAATAAAGTTTTTGCCCGAAGCGAGATAATCCTCAGAAGCAAAAGCAAATTCTTTTGCAGAGTTAATGAATTTTCCAACGTATTCATTTACTAATTCATAAGGAGAATAAATGATCGTATTTTTATTGTAACTATAGTTTGTATTCATAATTATCTGTTTTATAAATTTATTTAAACAATTTATAAAAGTTTAAATAATTTAATAATAAAAGTAAATTGTATAATGTTAAAGTTATAATTAATGTAAGTTGAAAATTACTGAGTGTAATCAAGTTTAAAAAACCTCTGTGTTCTCTGTGATCTCTGTGGTTTATTAAAATTCAACCACAGAGATCACAGAGAACACAGAGAGACAATAAATTTTATTATTTGCAACTTACGTTAATTAAACTAGACGGAGCAGTTGGTGCTGAATTAGTTGCAATTTATTCTTGAAAATGATAT
This sequence comes from uncultured Parachlamydiaceae bacterium, assembly GCA_963742415.1. Classification (GTDB taxonomy): domain Bacteria; phylum Chlamydiota; class Chlamydiia; order Chlamydiales; family Parachlamydiaceae; genus CAVULX01. The sequence continues at coordinate 1,049,686 of CAVULX010000004.1, read as the reverse complement.
ATGCATACATTTTTATCTAATACATTTGTTAAAGAATAGAGCTTTTAGCATCAAAAGCTTGCAAATTTTTTCCTGAAACTGTCCTCTATGAAAAAAAGGATTTATGCCGTCCTTTCAGGACTCCGTTTTTTTTGCATTTTACCCAGGCCTTCGCTTCGCTACGACCTGGGCTATGATATTCCGCGCCTTCGGCGCTCTTGAGTTTGGCACTTTTGTAAAAATTAACATTTACATGGCGCCTTCGTAGCTGAAAACGGCCTGAAAGGCCGAAATGTTAGAGCCCAGGTCGTAGCGAAGCGAAGGCCTGGGTAAAATGCAAAAAAAACGGAGTCCTGAAAGGACGGCATAAAATTCTATTTTTGTAGATAATAGATGTTAAATCAGCATCGACTAGATGGAATTTGTTAACTATAATTTTTAGAGATGTTTCTTCATCTTTTCCATGGCAAAGAAGAGGGGAATAAACCAAGCTTCAGAAGCATGGTTTTTTAGGGGATCGGATGAATAAAAGTATGAGGCGACTTTTGAATTGACGCTTGCTAGGATTGTCAGTTCTTCATCAAAAAATGTGTTTTCTTCTTTCAAAACCGCTGTTTTCCAAGCTTTTTTAAAGATCTCAGATTCCTCAGCATTAAAACACAATTCTGTTGGCATTTTAAACAGCGTTGCTTCGATAGTCTTTTTAAATATTTTGTAATTCTTTCCATCTTCTAGCTTAGGATCTGCGGCAACAATTTTGGCTAAGCGTACGACCGATTTTCTTTCTAAAGAAGGAGGATTGTAATAGAGTTTTAACCTAGAAATAAGACCATCGTAAGTGCTTTTATTCCCATTTTTTAAACCAGCAATCCATTGTTTGCTGCGTGGATCACGAGAATTCGGTGATACCAAATTGCTCCTAAAAATTTCGATTGCCTTGGATGGCAGGAATTTGATCAAGGCTCTATCAGATGAGATGCTTTTCAAATAAGTTTCTCTTAAAGTATTTTGCAGTGCATTTAGAGATTCCTGTTGCTGTCTTGTAAAATTCAATCGAGGGTCGCTTTGCATCATTTTAGCTTTGGTTTGCATTCTAAGCAAAAACCGCTCTTCTTTTTCGGAGATCACATTTATCTCTTTAGCGATTTCAGTATATCTCTCTAACCGTTCTGTGCCTGGTTGATAATAGGTACGGATATGCAGCCCTTCTTCCCTCATCCGCTTAGACGCTAACTGGCTAGACCATTGAAATGCAGATGCCATAAAGCCATTTTTATTCGATTGAGTAGAGCCCAACTCAGACGCAGATACTGTCCTCAAAATCGATGTGCGCATTCCGGCGCCCGAGAGGGGGTCCGTTGTGCACTCTGCGTCGCCGGTGATACAAAACAGCGTTTGTTCTAAACGTCGATAGTTATTTGGGATAGTTTGAATTTGAGCATACGCCATTTGAGTTTGGATGAGTTTCATCGGAGTGAAGTTAGGGCGTTCCTTTAGATCCCAGCTATCAATTAAATCCCACTTAGACTTACCGACAACTGTCATCTGTTTTATAGGTTCTGAGATGGTTTGATTTAAAACTCCTATTTTAGAATTAAGTTCTTTAAGACGGATAAGTTCGTTTGCTTTTTCTTCTTTGGCAGGCAACCCTCGGACAATCTCAAAGGCATTTTGAAAAAACTGCTCCACTTCATTTTTATCTTGGCGCCATTTTTTTCGCCTGTCTTTTGTAGAGAGTTTCCCGATTAAATCTCCCAGTTTGTCTTTTTCTATGATTAGTTCCTTGTTGTTAATTAAATAGTTATGGAGGGAGAGTTCTAATTCATTCCGTTCGTTTTCAACGATTTTTAAATCCCTATCGAGCTTGGCTCTATCTTTTTGTTCTTCGGGTGTCAACGTTGTATAAAAGTAGGTCGATTCAAAGGTTTTTAAATTCAGTTCCCCTCTTCTTTGGGCAAAACTTATATTTTCTTTTTCAATCTTATGATGGACAAAGAAATTTATAGCTGCAGCTGTTCCTCGCAGTGAGATATTCAAACTTGTTATCGATTGATCCAACTTTTTGGAGTGGCCTGGAGAAGGGGTGGCTTTTTCTAAAAGGGAGAAAGCAAATCTCGTAGGTTTGGTTTGTTTAACGACATTGATGCCGAGCAATTTTCTCGTTGCAGAGTGATAACCTTCTGTGACATAAACTAAAGTAGGTTCGATTGCCCCTTCAAAGCCGCTACCGGCCCCAACCCGCGGAGATGTTTTAAGCTTAATTAACACGGGATCATTTTCGTTTTGACGAGTGATCGCTCCTATTTCAGTGTTATAATAAATGAAAGGGCGACTAATGCGATCTTCCTCATCCTTGCTGATTTCATTTATTTGTTCTAGAGCCGCTTTTTGCAGGTCCATAATTGTAACGTTAAGACCTGTTCCAATATCATATAAAGCCTTATATTCAAGATCTAATAAATCAGTAATCCCAAAAAAGTCTAAAATTTTGATATCGTCATGGGAATAGGGGCCAGTCGGTTCTAGTGCACCTAGTGTTTTTAACCGGCTAGAAATGCCTTCTTTACCCAGCGCTATAATATTACTTCGCATAGGATCGCTTGAGCTGCGTGTTTCAATGATTTGAAATCCTTGAGCTCGCATGGCACAAACGAGCGCTAAGATTAAACCACTAGGACCTGCCCCGGAAATTAAGATATTATGCTTTGGATATAGATCTTTATTTTTTTCGTAATAAGCCCGAATTTTTTTTAGCCCTTCGGTCTTGTATTCTAAAGTTTGCTGGCTGTAGTTTATTCTTGGGAGGTGCTCGATCATGTTGCGAAAGGGTTCGCATACAAAATCAGTATCTACGCTTACAGGGATATCGAACGGATTCATCATGAATTGACGATAGAGGATTGTATATTTGAGGATCTCTTGCTCTGTTAGATTTTGACGGTTTTTTATTTCATCGTTCAGTTCTTTTAATAAAGCTTTTTTCCGGTGTATAGTGAGCTTAATATCGTCGATTACATTTTGTAGAAAAGCTCTGAATTCCTCCATTTGACTTTTGTCAACTTTGAGCGGGGCATTCAGTTTGCCAAATTCGTAAGTTCTCTTGATGACCTGTTGCAAGAAAACGATGTCGGCTTTACTTAGTGTATTATTTTTTAAAAAGTAATTTTGAATGATTCTGTATAGATCTTGATAAATTTCTTCTTTGGTTGAATCGGTTTTGGTTTGCTCGGCGATCCATTTGTCAAAGCGGGGAATGGGGGGATTGGTTTGGGTATTTCCATCTTCGCTCTGGAGTTTTGACTCCGAAGACTTAAGAGCTTCCGACATTTTTAATAATGCTTTTGAAGCGAGCCACATTTTTTCATCGATTATTTTAGTTTGATTTTGCACGCCGTTTTTATTGGACTCATAGCTTTTTAGGTATTTCATTTTGTTGACGATGTCATTGAATATGCTGTGAATTTGACCGAGCTCGCCGTATAAGGTTGCAATTTCATTGGGAGTTTTGCCTGCCATGAGCCTTTTTGTGGTTTTAAAGGTTGTCTTTGCGTGTCTCTGAACAACATCCAATTTATTGATAACGTCTTGAAGGCTGGTTTTTAGAGAATCTCTTTTTTTTCCCAAATAAATAAATGATTTATTAGACGCGAGATAATCCTCAGAAGCAAAATCAAATTCTTTTGCGGAATAAATGAATTTTTCAACGTATTCATCTAATAATTCATAAGGTGAATAAATGAATGTATTTTTATGGTAATTTGTATTTGTATTCATATAGTTAAATCAATAATATATTTTTAATTTTATTGAAATATTTAAACAAAAATAAAATTTACTATAATTAATTTAACAATAAAAGTAAATTAAAAATTTATAGATATAATTAAATAAGATAGAATTTATTTGTATAATTTAATAAAGGGAAATTATGGAAAATATGGAAGGGACGGGGCTTGCGGTACCCCGTCCCTTCCATATTTTATAGGATGGCAGAAGCTTTAAACGACTTTTCCGCCGAATTGTTGAATGCGGTTTTTTAACTCATCCTCACCTCTTTGTTTCGGCGAAGTTTCATCGTTTAACACAGCGGCTACAGCGGCTGAAGCAGGGGACCTTCTATGGATGTTCTCGTCAATTGCCCTTGCGGCACCGTTGGAGTAGTAGTGATTGCCCAATAATCCACGATTAGCTCCATTGGCCAGACTTGCCGTGTATTCTCCGTTCTGATCAACAAGTTCTTGAGCTTTTTCTGTGGCATCTTTGTTTATATAAATTTTGATTTTGCCCTGATTCTTTAATTTCTCCACATTTCCAGTTGCTGGAGCTTTGGATAAAGCCTCCATAAAAGCGTTAAAGTTTTGCTTCGATTCCTCATCGCTTACAACTAAGCATAGGTGGATGTTCATATCTAAGTTTGCATTTCCATCCAATTGTTTAACAAATTCTTCAGCAATCTTTTTTCTTAAATCTCCTAACTTTTGAAAATTATAGCTATTGTCGTGCTGTGGAAGTTCTCGCAAAAAGGCTCCCATTCCCAGAGGAAACCATACAGCATCAGCTGCCCCAGAAGCTTTTTGAGCTTTTAACTCATTGCCAAATATGCGATTTACATAGGTCAAGTACTTTGCTTCATTCAATGGTGTCCCTTTGCCGCCAATTGAGAAATCAACAAAATCGGTTGCATTTTTTTCTCCAATGTTTGGAGCTGCAGCATAATGCATATAAAATTTATTTTTTGATTGATTTTTCTTGAAGTCCGCACCATATTTCATTTGGCAAGGGACGGCAACTACGTCACAACGCCCTAATAATTCTTTCTTACTTGCTGTTTGTTCCTTTCCTACCGATTTATCCTCGTATAAAGTAACTTTTTTTAGGTCATCTACCAATTCTTTAGAAAACTGTTTATTCTTAAGAGCTGTTTGTACGGCATCTTGGAACAACTTGGTCGGCTTATCGGGTGTATGTGATACACGGGCAGAATCGCTATTTTGATCCCGCTTGAAATCGTAAACTTTGTTATCACCCAACATCTTAACTACTTCTGCTCTGGTTGCATCTCGGGCATCCCATCTATTATTTTGTGGATCAGGCAGAGGTCCGTTTATCTCCCTTACACAAACCTGCAAGTTTAGAGGTATTGGAGGTATTGCAAAGGACGTATTTACTTGAGGTAGGTTTTGTGCACCATTAGCTTTCTGTTGCTTGCCAGCTTTTGCAACGCGTTTTTCGAATGCTCTTTTAATGCCATTGACCGCGCCGAAGGTTATTAATTTCCGCTTATAAAGGTCATCAATCATAATCTTAAATTTGCCGTCTGATTGAGCTGTCGAGACGGCTCTTAGGATTGCATCTCTACTACCCGGTGCAAAATCATTTGGAAATTGGAAAAGGGCGTATTTATCGAGCCAACCAGCCATCTCATTGGTTATTCCAGCAAATGGACCTGCTTTGACTTGAGGTTGTACTTGAGATTTGAGAAAGAGAGCAGCCTGTGCTGCGTTCCATCGAGCGTAGACGTTAGGGTTGAGCAAGCCAACAATCGCCTGATCGCGCGGATCTGACGAGTAGGCGAGACGTTGAATCTTTTGATTGTAAGTATTGTTATATTGAGCAGTTATGTAATTTTGAATTAAACCATTGTAAATATAAACGTTGCGATATGGATCTGTCCTCGGAATCCTATTTGCCTGAGCAACCCAATATTTCACGTTCGTATACAATGGGTGATTTAGATTTGTCAAACTCAAGAGTTGATGATTAGAATCATAAGAAAAGACGTTGTTCCATTGTTGACAAAGGCTTCCAATTTGTGGGTTTCTTGTGAATTGAATGAGTAAATTTATGGCATTTTGACGCACTTGTGGATCACTATGAGCAGAGGCTGCTATAGCTTCAAAAAATCTTGTATCATAATCAGCTTGTCTAGCATAATCCAAAATCTGCGTTTGATGGGCAATGGCCTGAAAATCATAGGCAAGGCTATCTTGATACTTTAAATCATAAATGATCATTCCAAGGGCCCAGTTGTCTATTCCGGCATCATAAACTTGAGGATGGATTCTTTGACCGATAAAATAGGCTTCCGGGGGTTGAAAAGCCTGCGTACCTTCCCATGGCTGTCTTTGTCCAAAGTTCTTAATTGTTCCAAAATCCCCTAATCTAGTTTCGTCTCCTTTAAAAAACACGTTTTCTGTTTTTAGATCGCCGTGCGTTAAATTAAAAGAATGCAGATGCGCAATAGTGTCCGCAAGTTGAGCAGCCATAGAAATTTGGGTTTCATCTTTCAGTTTTCCTCCTCGCAAGGCTCTCAAATCGCCATCAGCTTTTTCTAATATTAAGGCTCTTTTCACCGGCTGAACTCTATTTCCAAGCCTTGTATCAAAGACTGGTTTGTCCAATCGGACGATCTGGCGAATTTTGATCATTCCCGGAATCATATCTTGTAATTTCTTATGTGCGTCTACTTCACCCTCCCATTGAGCTACTAAGTCTTGGCGCTGGAGGTGTTCCTCTTTCATAGACCGAAATGCAGAAAATTCTTTTTGTGTTGAGGCAACGACATCAAAGCTTGCCCAAGTTGTGTTAAATGTTCCTCCCCCTAATGCTTTACTTTTAATTAAGTGCATCCTTCCATTCTGATCGTCGGAAAGGACCTCAGCTCCCTGATTATGTATAAGACGCGTATAAGGTGCCTCTATCAATGTGCCCTTATGTTTGCCGCTTATTTTTGAAGATACTTGAGAGGGAAGATTTTGACCCAATCCACACTGATTAAAAAGCAATTCTGTTCTAATGGCCAACCCAAGGATTTTTCCTTCTACATTTTCATGACTTGGAAACGCATTGGCAGTTTGCAAATCTTTGACAATTGCTTCCTTTTTCGTGCGTGTTGCTTCAGACTGATCATTAAGGATAAAGTTGGCAAGATTGCTCGCCCTATTGATAATTATATCTATACCTTGTCGATCATACCCTTGGTTTCCTAGCTTTTCTCTATATCTGTTTTCAACCTGCATTCTTTCATAACGTTTATTCGTCTGAGGCGGCTGTGCCTGTTGCTGTTGAATTGCTGGGTTTTGTTGTGGGGGAGTAGTGCCTCCACCTGTTGCTAATTGATCCATTTGTTGAATTTGAGCTCCTGAAGGACCCTCCGAACCAAATTGTCGTTGTATTTGAGGAACTTGAGTAGGCGAAGGACCCTGAGGTAAATTCTGTGCTATGCTTGAAGTTCCGCCGGCACCATCATTAGAACCCCAACCACCTACACCAGCGGCCATACTGGATGGAGAAGATCGCATAAGGTCATCCCCATCACCGTTTTCTTCTTCTTCTTCTTCTTCTTTTGCTTTTCCTTTATCTATCTTTTGTGGTTGTAGCTGAGGTTGTTGTGTCGGCTGTTGTATCGGCTGTTGGGGTGGTGGGGTGGCGGGGACAACAAACCGAACGATTACTTTATCTGAGAATAACTTTTTACATGTTTTTAGACCAATAATAGGGGACAGGAGAGCTGCAAAAACGCCAAGAGCAAAATTTGTTACATGTTCTGCAATAGTAAGATCTCTTTCGAGTTTATGAACTACATTATAATCGATGTTTTTGATTTTGCGGGTTTTAGCAGGATTGAATTTAGGCGAACTGGGATCCTGACTTTTAATTGTCGAATCTCTCCAAACTACATTCTTATTTTTTTGCTCATTAATCCAATTTTGAACTTTACTATGTATATCCTGATTAGGGTACTGGGAAGGTAAAGAATTAACGTCTATATTTTTTGACATAACAGCGCCTAGCTTAAATGTTAATTAGTAGTTTTATATATTCTTATTATAAAAAAATGATTATATAATTTACTATACATTATTGTAAAGTAATTATTTTTTAAAACACTACTTTTATTTTATTAATAACTATTATTATCTTTTCATGTAAAGATTTAATTAATTTAATAAAAATAAAAGATAAAGAATTTAGAGCTAGAATCAAGGGACATCATCAACGCCGCCGGGATGCCAAGGGTGGCACTTGCAGATGCGCTGAAAGGTTAAGCGGCATCCTTTAAGGAAACCATGCTTATTGAAAGCTTCGATAGCGTAGTGGGAACAAGTGGGAGTGAAGCGGCAGACATTGCCGATAAGAGGGCTTATACAGAGCTGGTAAATCCGGATCAAGGCAATAGCAAGGAATTTCATAGTTTCATATAACCCGAAATACGTCTCGCAAAAGGGAGAGAGTGACTTCGATGACAATCAGCAGATGATGGTCCATTCGAGCCGGCTGGAGTGTTGATGGTTCAACTCACTGCCAAGCATGTCAAACAGTTCGTGGACCACGTCCAGCCGTTGGTTTAGGACTTCGACCCGGGTCTTAATATCTAAATAATTGGCAATCATGTTGTAAAAGGGTTCATATTCAGGATATTCCCAAAAAAATTTCGGGGGTATCTAACACGTCCAAATGCAAGTTGATGGAGCTGCGCTCGATAAACAATTCCCCCATTTTGCGTCGAATTTCACGTCGCGAAAGGGAAATTTTCCCTTGCTTGGCCAGATCTTCCGGAATTTGCTTTGTAAGATTAAAGGTTTTTTGCAAAGCGCTTTCGAAGGTGCCGAGCTTGACTGACTGGGCGATGCCGTGGGAAACCGCTAGCTTTGTCAGAGTATCGAGCTGAGGCAGAGTGATCTCATCATCGACGACTTTTGATAGGTCTCCCTGGACGTAGGTGAATTCATCTGTTTCGATTTCCTCCGACCTCTGCTCGTGTGAACTCTTTTATGAGAGTTCAGGAAATGCAATCCCTTTTTCTTTGTTGCATCCCCCAGCAGACCATGGCTCCGTAAGGAAAATAAAAAAGATCGCAAGTCTTGCCGTCAAACAGGACTTCTACGTGGGCGACATCCCGATAAAGCGTGACTTGATAACGATTGCGCATCGTTTCCATAAAGGGTTTAATTTTGTAAGAAGATGCATTGCAAAAAGCGCAGCAATCCATGGATGTCCTGGTTTATAGAAGCTTACATGTTTGGTATATATATCATGAAAGGGTTAAAAAGAGAAGTTCACGATCTGGCTTGAAATGCGAAAGGGGGGACTTGAACCCCCACGAGGAAACCCTCACTACCACCTCAAAGTAGCGCGTATACCAATTCCGCCACTTTCGCTTCTTTTTCCGAGAGAAGCAACACTATATCATTTTAGTTTGCTTAAATACAAGCGGAATTCTGTTTTTTTAAAATCCACGGAACCAGTGGGGTAAAGGTTGGGGGAAGCGGATTTTATATTGATTTGTATAGTAAATTGTTTTATGATTCCTTCTTACAAAAAATAGGTTTATTCCTTAAATTAAGTTATGGCAATTGTTAGTCTACTATCAACAATATCTTATATCCCGTACGGGGTATCTTTAGCAGCTTCAAACTTTGCCAAACTACCTTTGCTGCCTGCCATTTATACCGCCTATAATGGGGTGGAAGCCTACATTACGCACCGTCAAAACCAGGATCTCAAATATTTTGAAAGGATTGAAAAGAAAAAATTTGTCTTACTGAGTCTCAATTTGGTTTCAGCTTTTTGGTCTTACGGAAAGCTTCTCGATGCATTGGGAGGCCGTTTTTCCCTCTTTCAATTTTCCCGTTCCTGGTCCCTGCTGCAGGTCTATTCTTTTGCTGCTCTTTCATTTGGCGCCGCTGCTGCCTGGGTTTTAACGGCCAGCGCTATTGTTTCGCTTGTCCAAAAGCGATTTGAAAAAAGAGAAGACCCCAAGGAAATTTTGCAAGAACAATATCCTAGCATTAAAGATTTTAATGATACTGAAATTAAATGGGGGGGGCTACCCCTTGCCCAATTTCTAGAAGAATTGCTCTATGTCACCCGGATTGCACTCAATGTAGGGATCCTTATAGCTTCCCCTTCCCGTTTCTTATTTGCTATTAACGTTCCCCTTCTCGGTTATAGCATATACCAGCTTGCACAACGAAAATGGCTTCAATTCACAAGAACTTTTGAGAAAGAGGTTTTTATTGAAAATGTGAAGACTACGGTAAAAGCCAAGCTTGTCTATGTCAGGCTTATATTTCCCCTTAATAGTGAGGAAACGGAATCTAAAAAATCTGAAGAGTGCAGCATCTGTTTAGAAGTGGATGTGAATCCAGATACTTATTTTTGCGCATCACATGTTTTTCATATCGGGTGCATCATAAAGCACATCTATTCAAAAAGCGGATCTATGATTAAAGACAGCCGTTTCACTCCTATGCGAGATCTGAACGAAAATCTTACATGGAAAGTGGAATTGACAAAGGATTCTTCTCCTAGTTGTCCTGGGTGCAGAGGCGTCCCGCTCAAAAATGATGTCGAAGTCCATATCTATGATAAAAAAACAGGGAAATATCGCATATATTTTCCCTATTTTGTGGAAACAACTTCTACTTCAACAACATATTAAACATCTTCTTGATTGGGACATGAAACTGCGGAAAAAAGGGTGTTTGCGCAAGCTCTTTGAATGTTTTGCAGAAGGCCAGCCGGTGAAGAAGGGAAAATTCTTCCTCCGAAAATCTTATGGAGTAAGGAGGAGCATCCTTTTCACAAAAAATTTCCCCCTTATAAACATATTTGGTATTTAGAGGAGTGTCACACATGCAACAATGGGTTTGTAAATTGAGCAGCCCCTCATGCTGCAGAATTTTAAGCCGATAACTTGAAGACAAAATTTCCGGCGGCTGTATGAAAGGCAATTTTTCTAGATAGCGAACTAATAATTGATAAACAGCCGGAGCTGCTTTATTTGGCATTTGAGTTGCGAGTGTCGCCTGAAGCATGTCGGCGGCGGCTTCTAAGGTTTCAAGCGTATTTCGGATATGGAAATGGGAGTTCAGGAGAGAAATCTCCTGGCAAGCGCAAAATTCCCCTTTGGTGGGGCGATAAATAAATTCAACCCGGGAAAAGGGGGTAAGTATGGGCCCTTTTCTCCGTTTTTGGTTTAAAGCCTGTTTCACAAATAGTTTCAAGATGCCGTCCCCTGGAGTAAACGAGGAGATGATTTGGTCATATTCTTGAAATTTGAGTGTTTTTAAGATGAGACCTTCGGTCCGGTGGATTGTCGCCATAATGAGATGAGTTTAGCACAAATAGGAAAAACGGGTAATATCATTAATGCCACAGGATAAACCACAGAGCGGAGGGAAGTGAGGGATAGTCGGTTCATTTTCTTATTTTCTTCTTCACTTCTGATTCTTATTTTCTTCTTCACTTCTGATAACCCTAGGTACTTGAAAAAAAACAGGATATGCAAGATCGTAAACGGCAGGATAAGCAAGATATTGAATAAAGAGTAAGAATATGCGGATATGATTGAGTTAAGACTGTTCAAAAATATCGTTTTTTTTTCATCTTGTTTATCCTGCCGTTTACGATCTTGCATATCCTGTTTTTCCTTCTCAGTTTCGCAACTGAGATGAATGCCGATTGTGCTAAATTCAGCCTCATGCTATTATCGCCATCTTGTTATAGTTAACTAAACCTAAGCACCGATAGCTCAATGGATAGAGTACCCGGCTTCGAACCGGGTGGTTGGAGGTTCGAGCCCTCTTCGGTGCGTTTTTATTATACACATGTGAATAGCAAGTCCATTTTTTCTCAAACTTTTCAATCGTACACAGATGCCATTTTTTCTTGCTTAGGCAAAGGGAAGCAGCACATTGCCCTTGTTTACGAAGAGATCATGCGCAAAGGGAGGTCTCCCCAGGAGGATCATCCAGCCTTTAAAAATAATCCCGCACTCTTATCCTCGATCCTTTCCCTCACAGAAATGGGGCTCCCCCAAGTTGTGGAGGAGCGCTCTGACGGAGTCACAAAGAAGCTGGTGCTGAAAACGGAAGAAGGGTTCGAGATAGAAACAGTCTTGATTCCCATGCATTCAGGGGGAACTTTATGCATCTCCTCTCAGATCGGATGCCGCTTAGGGTGTGTCTTTTGTGAAACCGGCCGGCTGGGGCTCTTGCGCCATTTAAGAACCGAAGAAATTATCGCTCAGGTATTTATAGCCAAATTTAAAAAAGGATATTCATTTCGCAACGTGGTGTTTATGGGGATGGGGGAGCCTTTTGACAACTATGAAGCGGTCATGAATGCTGCGCGGATTTTGATTGATGCAAAGGGGATGGGATTTGGGCGGAAAAATGTCACGATCTCCACTAGCGGGCTTGTGGAGGGGATCAAGCGCTTTGCTGAGGAGGGAAAGGATGCTCCCAATTTGGCGGTTTCGGTCAACGCCCCCACAGACGAGATAAGACACCGGCTAATGCCTATTAATAGGCAGCACAATATGGCCGAGTTATATGCAGCGATGCTCCATTATTGCGCAAGGACGCAAAAGCAGATTTTGGCCGCCTATGTTCTTTTGAAAGGGGTGAATGACTCAGAAAATCACGCAGATCGGTTAGCAGCTTACCTGAAAGGATTAGATGTCAAGATTAACTTAATTCCTTACAACCCCCAGAGTTGCGACCGCTTTCAGCCCCCCTGCGAAATAGTGTTGAATGCTTTCGCAGCGCGGTTGCGCAGCCACGGTTTTTATACCTTATTGAGGGTGACTAAAGGGCGTGAAATTATGGCCGGGTGCGGCCAATTGGGCAACCTGGAGCTGAAGCGAATGAGAGTGCGTACTCTTTGATCCACTTGAGCATAAACTTGTGCCTTGCGGGTTCCCATCATTCCTTGTATAATGAAATTACAAGGAGGTCATTTATACTAAATCAACTAAATCATTTTTGAATCAATTCAACCGAAGAGGAATATCTATGAGCCGTAAATCTAAAGCCGCTGAATTTCTTCAAGAAGCTTATGACATTTCCGTTACAGGGCGCAATGTCCATGTGACGGAGGGAATGAAAAATCATGCGATAGATAAGATTTCAAAGATCGATCGTTTCTCAAATAGAGTTATTGATGTCACAGTGATCATGGATATACAAAAACTTGATCACCATGTGGATATTATTCTCAAAGTTGATAATCAAAAAATTAAAGCGACAGCTCACAGTACGGACATGTATGCCTCCATTGACAAAGCTGTCGAACGTCTTAAAGAGCAAATTCGCCGCCATAAAGAGCGAATTCGGGACCACCATTCTATAGGACACGCAGATGTAGCCATGAACGTGAATGTCTACACCCCTACCGATGACCTCCTCGATATCAACGAGGAGATCGAAGCGGAAAACAACCGCCGCTTAATCGATAAGTATACCCCTCGTAGTATTGTCAAAACGGAAACCCGTCCATTAAAGACCCTTACAACCAGCGAAGCCATTGTGAAAATGGAATTGTCAGGGGATATTTTCATGGTTTTTCGGGATGTCGAAGACATGAAGCTTAAAATTATCTATAGGCGGAGTGATGGGAACTTTGGCATTCAGGCTCCCGAATGTTAGGATGAAAGTCAAGTTAAACCATGGCCGATTCTAAAGATACGGTTTATTGCCGGATAAGGCGGGAGTGGGTGGCTGCAACTCCGGAAGAGGGAGTGCGGCAAAACCTGCTCTCGCTTCTCATTGAAGGACGGGGATTTCCTCTGGCTTCCATCGCTGTGGAAAAAGGGCTAAAGCAGATGCCCCACCTGGCTATGATTAATGGAAATATCCCTGACCGGCGTGCGGATATTGTTTGTTTTTCAACGGGGATCCATCCCCACCATTCCCTTTATCCTCTATTGTTGATAGAATGCAAAGCTGTTAAATTGACGGATAAGATGGTGAACCAGCTGACTGGGTATAATCATTTTATACGGGCCTATTTTATTTGCATTGCCAATGGGGAGGAAGTTAGAACAGGTTGGCACACAAAAGAAAAGGGGTATCAATTTATTCATTATCTTCCGGAATATCGAACCCTTCGCGAAAAGATTGCTGAAAGCTTGAACCACACAAAAAAACCACAGAGCCAGTGAGATCACTGAGGAAGGGTGAGATCAATGAGAGGAGATTTCTTTTGGAGTGCGGCGGCAAGCCGCATATGCATCAAGCTAAGCAGATTACCTTTTTGATCAGGCCAAAGGCCTGGTTTATAATAGCCTGGGGCAACGCCCCAGGTAATATCATGCATAATCATTTGCAGGCTGAAGGCCTGCAATATTAATGCACAATTCCATGATGTTCAGGAAGTTAAAACTTCCAATTCCCTGGGGCGCTGCCCCAGGCTATTATATGGCAGGCTTTCAGCCTGCGAATGATTTTTTTGACAATACCTGGGGCGTTGCCCCAGGCTATTGTAAACCAGGCTTTCAGCCTGGTAAGAAATGGTTGACTTTAGCTTGATGCTAATGCGTCAAGCCGCCGAACTCCAAAAAGAAATCCCTTCTCATTGATCTCATCCTTTCTCAGTGGTCTCACCGGCTCTGTGGTTTTTTTTTGAGTTTAGTTTACGAGGAAAATTTCGTCATTGATGATTTCAATGTCGACTTTTCGGGCGTCATCGCCGGGCATGTTTTCGCAGGATCCCGATTTAATGTCGAATTGCCACCCATGCCAAGGGCAGGTGACGATGCAATTTTCAATATCCCCTTCTCCGAGAGGGCCTCCCATGTGGGGGCAGACATTTTCTAAAGCGAAAATTTTCCCTTGGAGATTAAATAAGGCAATTTCCATTCCATCAGGAGCTCTTACAATAATGGCTTTTCCTTCAGGTATGTCATTAACAGTGGCCAGTTTTGTCTTCATTTTAAAACCCATGGTCCCCTCCAACTATTCCTGATGAGCTTTCGGCAAAATAATAGGTACTCGTATAAGGATTTGTTGTTGTTGCTGTAAACCATCCAATTTTATTCTTAAAAAAGTCTCGCAATTCAGGATCTTCATTGGGATATATAGTGCGAAATCCATGAGGATGCAAGAGGAACATACGCTTGCAAGTGGAAGCATCCTCTTCCCTAAAAAAGGTAAGTTCAACTTCAGCTTCACGGGTATAATTAACCTGAGGAGCCGAATTTGTAATCCAGATTGAGGCCTCAGGTTGATCACATAGTACAGGCCCCCAGCGGAACGATTTAGGTTTATTTTCCAAAGCGGGATTGAACGGTTGCAAGTTTGTGCAGATATTGCAAGGCATTTGTGCGGGGTCGTTGCCAACATCGAGCCCGATTTTTATTCTTGCAGGCAAACGGCTTTGGCTTGAAGGTATCGCAATCAAGCGTGCTACCAAGGGGTTCTCCAAAGGAATCTTGAGTTCATTTAGCAAATGCTTTAATTCGATCCTTTTAAGTTCCGAAAACGGCGATTCTAAGGACAAAGCCCTCTTTTTACTTCCTAGGCATTTTCCCTCTTCCGAATAGATTTCAATGTCTATGTCAAAGGAGGAAGGGGAGTAGATAGGATAAAAATAAATATTGGTGAAGTGATGGTTCCGCGCGAACAGAGGCACCATGAGGGTCGCATCATACCACTTAGGTTCTGACGGCTGCCAATAGTCGCTGGTAGAGGCAGAACCACTCGTATCGTAGTAGGTATGGGTGATTGAAAGCGCAGGAACCCTATTGTCAATATTGCCCACGACTAAGCGTGGGAAAATCCAGTTCACCTGAAAACGGGCTTTTGCGGCGCCCACTTCCCCTTGCAAAAATTCTTTCAAATTGACTTCTTGAGCGGGGTAGATCACCCGCGTTTCATAGGCATCCATTTTCCCCAGAAGAATATCATGCTTTAAGCTCTGACGGTGCAAATTGTAAAATTCCATGGAAAAAGTGCTATCTTCGACAGGTTCAGGCCCATTGATCAAACCGATGAAAGGTTCATGGTTATCATCTGCATAAATATTGAAACCCGATTCGGGAACGGACGATTGGGAGTTCCGTTTTTTATCTTCAAAGTCGTTATAAACCCGTTGGGCCGTATGGACGACAGTGCTAAAATGGGGTCCATAGTAGTTAATCACGACAGCAGGGAATGGGAATACTAAATGGACAGTGGAATAAAACTCTATTTCCAAGCTCCCGATGAAAGGTTGATCGGTCGGCATTCCTGCCAGGGATAATTGGTCTTGAAGCTCAACCCGAAAGGTTTTAGGCTCTGTAATCGTAAAACTTTGCCGGCTCAGCAGGGTCCCTTTTTCGGAGCGTAAGTTGACGACAGCTAAGATTTCGTGAATATTCCGTTTCAAGATCCAATATCCCATGAATAAGATGCGGGAATGGATATTTAATAAATTAAAGACTGGAAAAATTGCCGACGAGCGAAGTGTAGGGTGTGGAGGGACTGCTGTTTTTAGAGCAGCCATCGCTGTTTCTAAGTGTTCGTAATAACTTCTCATGGATTAATCCTATCTCTGTGTATATAAAATATTTTATAACGAAAGATTGGGATTGAGCAACTGAAAATATTAGAAGCCTATTAAAGCGACTGCGATTTTTGGCTGCCTGAAAAAAAATGCAATGATTCATTAATCTTGTTGAAATTTTGTCAATCCCTTTTTACACTCCCGAGCACACCCTCTAAAGCAACAAGGATTGAAGGTATGGCTAGCTATTCATTGCGTTACCTTGCCAATTTGATGAATCTCGCTTTTGATGATGATATCCCTATCACAGGAGTGTGTGTCGATAGTAGGTTGGCAAAGCCTGGAGATCTGTTTTTTGCTCTTCCTGGGGCTAAAGTGGACGGCCACCAGTTTATTTCCGAAGCTTTTAGCAAAGGGGCTGTGGCTGCCGTCGTGAAAAAAGGGTTTACTGAAATATATGGAAGGCAATTCATCCATGTTGACGATGTTTTAGAAGCCTTGCAACTGGCCGCCAAAAACCTATTAACCTCCCGCCATCCTAGAATTGTGGCGATCACAGGCTCATTAGGAAAAACAACGACCAAAGATTTTATCACAAACTTGCTCCGGCCAAAATATCGGGTTTCAGCTTCCCCTGGGAACAGTAATTCACAAATAGGAATCCCTTTAGCCATCCTCAATCATACAAATGGAGAGGAGGATATTTTAATCTTGGAAATGGGGATGACCCACCCAGGGAACCTCGCAAAGCTTGTGGAAATTGCTCCGCCTGAAATAGCGCTGATCACAACGACAGCCTTCGTGCATGCTTGTAATTTTGCTGATCTCGACGAAATCGGGAGAACCAAAGCTGAAATATTTTCACATCCTAAAACGAGGCTAGGAATTTTAGATCGTAACATCAAAAATTTCGAAGAACTACAGCATATAGGGTCGTGCCGTAAAGTGTCCTTTGCAGTGGACAATCCTCAGGCCGATTATTGCTTGTACCAGACCCGTGATGGCATGATTGTTAAAGATATGGATGAAACAATTTTTTTAGACCTCCTGCCCCTCCCCGGAAAACACAATCTCCATAACTTTTTAGCCGCAGCAACCTTGGCGCGCCATTTGGGCATTTCATGGGACGAGATCCGCGCGGCATTGCCGGCATTGACACTACCTGAAAGGCGCCTTCAATTTATTGAAAAAGAGGGTGTGCTTTTTGTCAATGATGCGTATAATGCTGCTCTAAACTCTGTAAAAGCTGCTTTAGAGAGCCTTCCATCCCCTAGGCCAGGGGGAAAGCGGATCGCCGTTTTAGGAGAGATGGCCGAGCTGGGAAGGCTTTCAGAACAATCACATCGGGAACTCGGGGAGTTTTCTTTAAAATATGTGGACCGGATGCTCTGTTTTGGGAAAGATTGCAAGTATGTTTGGGAAGCTTGGGAAAAGGCCGGGCGGACTGCTGAGTGGCATTCTGAAAGGTCGGGTGTGGTGACTGCCCTGAGGAGGATCATTCAACCTGGCGATGTAGTGTTGCTTAAAGGATCGAGGGTCAAAGAAGTCTGGAAAGTCTTGGATGAATTATGATTTATTTAGTCGTGAATTATTTCCGTTCCCTTGGGTATAAGCTCCCGTGGGTTTTTTCTTATTACTCAACCAGGATGATGCTTGCAGCCATCACTTCCCTCTTGATTACAATTTTTTTAGGACCCTTTTTCATTAAAAAACTTTACGAATTGAAGATTGGGCAAACTATTCGGATGGAGGAGTGCCCCTTATTAGGGGAATTGCATCGTCAAAAAAAAGATACTCCTACCATGGGTGGAATATTAATTCTTTTCTCGATGGTGGTTTCCCTTTTTTTGTGGATGGATTTGAGACATATCTTTACGCTGATTCTCCTTTTGACAACCTTGTTTCTTGGATGGGTTGGGGGACGCGACGATTATCTAAAGCTTAAATATAAGAATACAAAAGGATTATCGGGACGTAAAAAATTGTTGTGTCAAGTCTTGCTAGGCAGTTTTTTAGCGTTTTATCTCTTGAATTCATCTGCGGCAGGATATCTTCAGCAAGGAAAATGGTTTGCCCCTCCCGTTGTTAAGGAGCAAATCCCCGTCAAAGTGAATGTCGATGCCGAATTTTCTTCTCCACAACAGCCCCAGGTGGCTTTAATATCAAAAGCGTTATCATTAAAAGAATACGCATCCCGTTTATACTTCCCCTTTTTTAAAGACCCTGTCGTTATTTTCTCTGGGGCTTTTGTCATCCTTGCCGCTTTGTTGATCATCTTTATTGTGACTGCTTCTTCGAATGCTGTTAACTTAACAGATGGACTTGACGGGTTAGCAACAGGGTGTTTAATCATGGTTGCCGCTTGCTTGGCTTGTATCGCCTTTATTTCAAATAATGTGGATTTAGCCAGCTACTTAAATATCCTGTACATCGAAGGAAGCGGAGAAGTGGCCATTTATCTTTGCGCCTTTGTGGGGGCGTGCCTGGGCTTTTTATGGTACAATGGTCATCCCGCTCAAGTGTTCATGGGGGATACGGGATCGCTTGCCCTTGGAGGAATTATCGGTGTGTCTGCCGTCATCTTGCGAAGAGAAATGCTTCTAGGAATTATAGGGGGAGTTTTTGTGGCTGAAACAGCCTCCGTGATTTTACAAGTGGCGAGTTTTAAATTGCGTAACAAGAAACGGATTTTTTTGTGCTCCCCCTTGCATCACCATTTTGAATACAAAGGTTGGCCGGAAACCAAGGTGGTTATCCGCTTTTGGATCATTGGACTGCTTCTTGCGATCATCGGGATGGCTTCCTTTAAATTTCAGTAGTTGATTGGAATAATCATGAAACAAAACAAGCAAGTAGTTGTCTTAGGAATGGGAATTAGCGGAAGAGCGGCTTGCCGGTATTTATTGAATCGGGGATTTCCAGTCTTGGGCATCGACAAGAATCAGCAACTGCTGAACCAACATGCAGAGATTCAAGCTCTTTGCAAGGAGGGTTTGCACATCCAGGGTGAGGATATTCCCATTCCTGTACAAACAATTGATTTCTGTGTTGCATCTCCAGGAGTTCCTCCGACAAACCCTATATACCAACAACTAAGAAAGGCAGACATTAAGATTATTGGAGAGGTCGAACTTGCTTGCCGCGATTTAGCTCATCCCTGTTTAGCGATTACCGGATCAAATGGGAAAACAACAACGACATTATTGGTTGAACATATCTTGAATCATCAGGGAGTTTCTGCTAAAGCCGTTGGCAACGTCGGGGTTCCTGTCACTGAAATCATAAATCAAGAGACATCTAAGCAAACGGTCTTGGTTTTAGAGTTAAGTTCTTGGCAGTTAGAGACTTTGACTTCTGCACCCCTCGATGCAGGGGTGATTTTAAATATCACTCCCAATCATCTTGACAGGCATGCTTCCTTAGAAGAGTATGCCCGAACTAAAATTCACATGAAAAATTGCCTAAAGCCTGGCAAGAAGTTATACGTGGGAGCTCAATGTTATCGAGACTTTGGCGAGTTTTTCGATGGATTTGATGTGAGCCTTTTTGGTTACGAAAAAGGGTGCGCCCTTTATTGTGATAGGAATGGAGTTTTTGTGAATGAAAATATTGAATTCATATTGCCTCCCGAGTATAGAGGGAAAGTAAGTCATGATGTGGAAAATATGATGGCTGCCTACGCTTTATGCAGGGAAGCGGGAATCAGCGGTAGTCAATTCATAAGTGCTTTTAGGACTTTTAAAAAGCCCCCTCATCGTATAGAATTTGTCTGCAGCTGCAAGGGTGTCTCTTATTATAATGACAGTAAGGGAACAAATATAGATGCTGTTATCAAAGCTGTTGATAGTATGCCTGGAGATACTATCTTAATTGCCGGTGGAGTGCATAAAGGGGCTTCTTATACACCTTGGATAGAAGCATTCCGTGGAAAAGTCAAGGCGGTATGCGCCATAGGCCAAGCCGCTGAATATATCCGGCAGGATCTTGCGAGCATGGCGCCGGTAGAAATTTTTAGTACTTTAGAAGAAGCTGTTCAGGAAGCCTCTAAAAAAGCAAAAAATGGATGGAATGTCCTTTTATCAACGGGATGCTCTAGTTTCGATATGTTTAGGGACTATATTCATCGAGGGGATGAATTCAAGCGCATTGTAAAAGCGTTTCAAGAACCAAAGGAAAATTAGGATGACAAGGAAAGACATTATTATTGTGGCCGTTTTAACAAATATTGGGGTTTTATCGATCTTATTTATGTTGGCTTTTCACGTTGGTGAAGAACGGCAATCAGAGATCTCTGAAGTTGCCTATTCTATCACAGAAGAAAAGCTGCCTCAGGAAAACAACGATGGGATCGAAATAGACTTGCCCAAAACCGAGCCTGCGGATGAAGTCGATTCGGTTCTTGATGAAATTGCGCCGCTGCAAAACGAGAATTCCTTCATCCAAGATGAAGAACCCATTCCGGAGCAAAGCCAGCCCCTCCCACAGGAGGAGCGTCCTGACCAGCAGTATGTTGAGATCGTGGTCAAGAAAGGGGATATGCTGGAGAAAATTGCAAGATCCAATGGCACAACTGTAGGTGCAATCATGAGAGCAAATAACCTTAAGAGCGACATGCTGAAAATCGGACAGACTATTCGTGTGCCTATCAACTCCGCAAAAAAGAAAACCGCTTCCTCTACCAGCTCAACGACTGTTTCCAACCCCACAGCCCCTTCGAAGGCTCCTGCTGCTCAGAGTGTCCAATATTATACCATGAAAAGCGGCGACAACTTATGGAAAATTGCCAAACAATATAACACGAGTGTGAATGAGTTGTTGCGGCTAAATAATTTGGACGAAGACGGAGCCCGAAGGCTCAAAACCGGGGATCAAATTCGCATTTATTAGCCATTGTTGTTATTACTGGAAACCTTACATGGAGCACGCAAGCAGCAGGTTGACAAATTCGCGGACAATGGCATTGCTATTATTAACGGCAATGTCCATTTTTTCCCTCGGTCTGGTCATGATTTTCAGTACAACATCGGCCGAAATCATGGATCACGATCTCGACAGAAGCACCCGCTATGCTCTGGTACGGCAGATCTGGTATGCCCTAGCAGGAGTTGGGATGGCGATTCTCGTCAGAAAATGGGGATACCTCCGTTTTATCAATTCAAGTCCCATTTTATTTGCTTTATTTACTTTATTGCTTCTTTTGGTTTTTATTCCCGGGATCGGTAAAGAGGTCAATGGTTCTAAACGCTGGCTTAACATCGCAGGAGGGTCGTTTCAACCTTCTGAATTTGTTAAATATATTCTCCCTGCTTTTTTTATCTATTATCTAAGGGAGTACCTCCCTGAGAAAATGGGCGTTAAAGATTTCGCTAAATTGGCCGGCCTCATGGCGATCCCCATCTTATTGATCATGATAGAACCCAATAATGGCACTGCAGGGGCCATTGGATTCACTATGATTGCTTTATGTTTTCTGCTGCGTGTTTCCATGAAATATTGGGTGCTCCCTTTGTCTATCCTTGCTTTAGTTGGAGGGGCATTTGCCATTCATCTTCCCTATGTCTCGGGGCGCTTAAAAGTTTATTTGCATCCTGAATTAGATCTCAAAGGCAAAGGGCATCAACCCTATCAAGCTAAGATTGCTGCTGGATCGGGACAATTATTCGGCAAGGGCCCTGGCAACAGCATGCAGAAGCTCAGCTACCTTCCTGAAGCTCAAAATGATTATATTGCAGCGATTTATGCTGAAGAATTTGGCTTCTTGGGAATCCTCCTCCTCATCAGCTTATATGCAAGTTTTGGAATTTTTGGATTCACCATCGCTTTCCACGCACAAAATTTGAACGGATTTTATCTGGCAGCAGCGATCACTTTTTTGATTTGTTTTCAGGCCTTTTTAAATTTGGGGGTGGTCTCAGCTTTGCTTCCAAGCACAGGATTAAACCTGCCGTTATTCAGCCAAGGGGGGAGTTCTCTGATGGCCAATATTTGCGGGATCGGCTTGCTTTGCAGCATTGCGGATGATGGTGTTGGAGAGGGCAGTTTGTAGGCGTTATGAATAAGAAAATTTTACTGACTGTCGGAGGTACCGGAGGGCATGTTTACCCAGCTTTAACCCTCGCAAACCAGCTCAAAGCGTCTCTTCAAGATCCTTCCATCACTTTTGCGGGGGGGCATTTGGGATCAAATCCCTATTTTGATAAGTCCGCTTTCCAATTTTACGATACTCCTTGCGGTACGTTAAGCTCACGAAATCCCCTTAAGTTTCTTAAAAATGGCTATCATACTATCCACGGGGTATTGCAAAGCCGTTGCATCCTTCGCGAGCTTAAACCGGACATTGTGATCGGTTTTGGAAGTTACCATACTTTTCCTGTATTAGTTGCGTCAAAACTAATGGGGATCCCCTTCGTCCTCCATGAGTCAAATAGCATTCCAGGAAAAGTAAACAAATTGATGGCCCCCTATGCCCTTTTTACGGGAGTGCAATTTCCATCTGCCGCTTCTTTCCTCAAAGGGAAAGTCATCGAAGTGGGGATGCCTTTGAGGGAAGGTTTTCATAAAGGGACAAGGACACGGCAGGAAGCTTGCGAGTACTTTGGATTGAGTCCGAAGGGCAAAACGGTCTTGATCTTTGGGGGCTCTCAAGGAGCTCGCGCTCTGAATTCTTTAGTTGTAGAAGCATTTAAAAAGGGAAGGATGTCCCCAATTTCCTTCCCTTCCCTTCAAGCGATCCATATCACGGGGACAGCTGAAGAGGCGCAAAGGTGCGAGGCCGCTTATCAAAATTGTGGAATCCCCGCTTGCGTAAAACCCTTTGAAGGGCGTATGGATATGGCATGGCAAGCGGCAGATCTAGTCATAGCCAGAGCAGGAGCAGGGACGCTGGCAGAGGAATTTGAGTTTGAAGTTCCTGGAATTTTGATCCCTTATCCCTATGCTGCTGATGGTCATCAGGATAGGAATGGGGAATTTCTTGTTTCCCAAGTTGGCGGAGGGGAAAAGTATGCAGAAAAAGAACTGACACCCTTGATTTTGAAGGATATAATCGCTTCTTTTTTTGTTGAAGAGGGCCTAAAATTAAAGAAAATGCAAGAGGCTATTCGCTATTATAAAAATAAGGTTAGGACGGCAGATTTTTGCTCATTAATAAATCATTTCTTGAATCGGTAAGGAGATAAATGTCTATGTCACAAAAATGCCACTTCATCGGGATTGGGGGGATTGGAATGAGCGGACTTGCTCGCATCTTGCTGAAAAAAAATGTGGAAGTTTCAGGAAGCGATGTAAAAGCTAACTTTATCATTCATGAATTAGAAACAGCCGGCGCTAAAGTTATTATTGGGCATTCAAGTCAAAATATTTCTCCCGACATGACCGTTGTCTATAGCTCAGATATTAAACAAACTAATCCTGAATTTCAAGCAGCGGTCAACCTGAGCTGCCCCATGTTGCACCGTTCAGATCTGTTGGCGCAACTGATGAGCGGCTACAAAACCATCGCCGTTGCAGGAACTCACGGGAAAACGACCACGACAGGCCTATTGATAGCCGTGATGGTCAAGGCAGGGCTTGATCCTGTTTTCGCTGTGGGGGGTGTCCTTCCCCAATTTCAAGTTAATGCAGGTTATGGAACCGGGGAATATTTTGTTGCCGAGGCAGATGAAAGTGATGGGACCTTCCTGAAATATAATCCATGGGGTGCCATCGTCACAAATATCGATAAAGACCATATGGATCATTTTAAGTCGGAAGCCGTCTTGGAAGAGTCGTTCGAGACTTTTATGAGCAAAGTGGCTGCCCCTGAGAGGCTTTTTTGGTGGGGCGATGATGAACGTCTGAAGCGTATAAAGCCTGATGGGATCAGTTACGGTTTTGGAGAAAAATGTGCACTTAAGATTTCTAATTTCCGGCAAGAAGGGTGGAAGATCCTTTTTGATATCGATTTCAAAAAACATCATCACGCCAATGTTGAAGTGGCTTTGACAGGCAAGCATAATGCTTTGAATGCCGGTGCGGTTTTCGGCATGGCATTGACATTAGGGATTTCTCATGAAGATATACGTGCTGCCTTTGCCAACTTTAAAGGGGTTCTGCGTCGCTGTGAACAAAAAGGGGAGATTCATGGCATCAGGTTGATCGACGACTATGCGCACCACCCTTGTGAAATCAAAGCGACGTTAAAAGCGATCAGGGAAGGGATACAAGAAAGGCGTTTAATCGTTGCGTTTCAGCCCCACCGGTATTCTAGAACAAAAGATTGTTTAGGAACGTTTGGAAAAATCTTTGATGAGGCGGATGAACTATTTGTCACCGACATCTATGGGGCTGGCGAACCCTCCCTGCCAGGACTCACCAGCGAAGCGGTGCTGCAAGAAATCAAAAAAGCATCTAAAATCCATTGCAAGTATGTTCCTCGAAACAATTTGCTCTCGGCCATTGCAAACACTTTAAGACCTCTAGATGTTGTTGTTGGACTAGGGGCGGGAGACATTACGACTCTTGGTCCTGAATTGCTCGCTTATTTAAAGCGGAATCCTCCTCAAAAACATAAGATTGGGGTGATTTACGGCGGCCGCTCAGTAGAACATGAGGTCTCTTTGATGTCTGCCCGTCATGTGTGTAGTTCTCTTCGGCCGGAATATTATGAGGTTGTGCATTTTGGCATTACCAAAGAAGGTCGATGGTTAACAGGCCCAGATGCAATGGAGAGGTTAAAATCAGGGCAGCAAGATGAAAATGGCTCCAATGTAAATGATTCAATTTCAGAAGAGGTCTTCAAGGCTTTGAAAAGTTGCGACCTATTTTTCCCGGTCCTGCATGGAAAGTTCGGCGAAGATGGCACTTTGCAAGGGTTCTTTGAAATTCTTGGAAAACCCTACGTGGGGTGCGATCACAGATCGGCGGCTGTGTGCATGGACAAAGCATTAACCAAGAAATTAATGCTCTTGAACGGGGTAACGACTTCACCGTTTATTGATTTTAGTTATACCGATTGGATCGGTCATCCCGAAGTTATCCTTCAACAGATAACGGCGCAGCTCATTTTTCCTATATTTGTAAAGCCTGTTCATCTTGGCTCTACTGTAGGGGTGTCAAAAGCGGAAACGTTGGAAGACCTTCCCCATGCTATTGACAATGCCTTCCGCTATGATACTCACGTCATTGCAGAAAATGGTTTAAAAATCAGGGAGATAGAATTTCCCGTTTTAGGAAATCGGTGGGTCATCGCATTTCCTCCGGGTGAAATCTGTACCAACGGAAAAATTTACGATTATGAAAGTAAATATGGGGAAAATGCCATGCCTGTTCTTCCCCATGTCGATTTGCCTCAAGCATTACTTGAAGAAGGAAAAAATTTAGCGTCCACAGCTTATAAAGCCGCGGGATGCACGGGAATGGCAAGGGTGGATTTTTTCTTAGATCAAGAAAATAAATTTTGGCTTAATGAAATTAATCCCATTCCCGGATTTACTGGAAACAGTCTTTTTCCCAAGATTTGCGAGGCCAATGGCTTAATCGCTCAAGAACTAGCCGATAAACTGGTTGCTTTAGCTTTTGACCGCTCCCGAATGCAAGCTAGGACCGAATGACATGAAAATTGTTTTTTATCCTGTCGATTGTTGCCATTTCAACGCAGACACACTCGATGAAAGGCCTTTGGGTGGAACTGAGACAGGCATTATACGACTTTCTGAAGCACTTTACGACTTGGGTCATGACGTTTTTGTGCTTTCAAAAATCGATAGTTTAAAGAGAGAAAAACCAGCCTACATCACCCCGTCGCAAATAGAGCGGTTGGGTTCATTGGATGCTGTGATTGTTGTAAGGGGATGGAGCGGGCTGTTTTCCCCTTTTAATGCTAGAAAGCGGTTTTTTTGGACTGGAGACTCATGGGATAATCGGCATACTTTGGGGTTAGGCGATAAACGGGTTGTTCAACGGATGGACGCTTTCTTTCCCGTCAGCGACTGGCACGCCCACTCTCTTTGCAAGGCCTCTGGTTTTCCAATTGAAAAAACATTTGTGCTTCGAAATGGAATTAAATTGTCCTATTTCGAAGGGGAAGAGGTAAGGCAAAAAAAACGTTTAATCTATTCTTCTACACCGAATCGGGGTCTTCTCCATTTGCCATTGATTTATGTGGAACTCAAAGCTAGGCATCCCGATTTAGAGTTGCATGTATTTAGCAGCAATGTCATTTATAGTAAATCTTGGCCCCCCCTTCATCAGGACGAAGGGCCCTATAAAATCATTTTTGACATTTTGCGAAAGCTGCCTGACTGCTACCTCCACGGCAGCGTTTTGCAGAAACAGCTCGCCCGGGAATATATGCGTTCAGGCATTTTAGCCTATCCTAGCGACTTTCTAGAAACAAGTTGCATTACTGCCATGGAGGCGCAAGCAGCAGGCTGCCCCATTGTCACCACCGATTTAGCAGCTCTTAAAGAAACGGTGGGTGAGGCGGGATTTTTAATTCAGGATATGCCGGATTCAGAAACATACCGACACTTATTTGTCGAATACTGCACCTCCATTTTATCCGATTCAGCCCTCTTTGACCGATTGTCTTTAACCGGAAAAAGGCAGGCAAAATCATTTGACTGGAAGCATCGTGCCCAAGAGCTTTTAAATTATTTGCGGGATGCGCATGGGTTAACATGAGATTTCTGTTTACATCTATCAATCCCAAGCCTCTGCATGAACATGTGTTAGATGAGCGCCCTTTTGGGGGAGGGCCTTCCTCCGTTATCCATCTTGCCAATGCATTGCAATATTTGGGTCATGAAGTTTTTGTTGTGACGAGTTTAAACTTCCCCTCTCCATCAAAGCCTACGTATATTCCTTGGAGCTCTGTAAGAGAATTAAATACCGTTGATGTGCTGATCATCAACTCAGGATGGGAAACTATTTTTAATTGCCCGATTCCCTATAAAAAATGTTTTTATTGGAGCGGGGAATCGATGTTGAATCCTAAGACGCTAGGATTAGGGGATTTGCGTGTGATAAGAAAGTTGGATGCACTGTTGGCCAAAAGCCATTGGCAGGCAAACACCCTTTGTGACGCATCAGGTTTCCCGTTGGAGAAAACGGGGGTATTGCCAAATGGAGCTAACCTTGAGAATTTTGCGGGCAGTGAAGTGAGAGATCGCAAAAGGTTGATCTATTGCAGCACCCCTGTGAGGGGATTGAATTTTTTGCCGAAAGTTTTTCAAGAAGTGAAAAAGAAGCATCCAGAGGCTGAATTATATATATATAGTAGCTTTGATCGGTATGCACCTATATGGGGGGAAAAAACTAAGGAAGACCTCCCATTTGAGCAAACCTTTCTTGAATTAGCAAGCCAAAAAGGGTGTCATGTGCGCAAAAGCATCCTGCAAAAAGATTTGGCACGTGAATTAATGAAATCGGCTGTATTGGTCTATCCGACGAATTTTTTAGAAACATGCTGCAACCTCACCTTAGAAGCCCAGGCCGCGGGATGTGTATGCGTGACATCCGATTTAGCTTCATTGCCGGAAACAGTAGGGGATGCAGGGGTCCTCATCAAGGGGATGCCAGGAGAAAAAAAATATGACAGAGCATTCATTGATGCTGTCAATCATCTCCTCGCTGACGACACACTGTTCAATAATCTTTCGGAAAAAGGGCTGCAAAAAGCCCAAGAATTCGATTGGAAAAAAAGGGCGCAAGATCTCATCACCTTTTTAACCTGAACTTTGGGTTTTCTCACGGGAATCTTTCGCCGCTACCGCGGCTCCCTATTTATTGTACAGTTTCCCCACGTTTCACTCGCTTCGCTCGTTTCACGCGGGGCTCCCCACTTACCTCCCTTCCGGGAGGTTTTGCCACTTATCGTAGAATTGCAAAAAACCTCCTACCTATGAAAAAAGAGCTTTCTAAAACCTCCCGGAAGGAAGGTAAGTGGGGAGCCCCGCGTGAAACGAGCGAAGCGAGTGAAACGTGGGGAGACTGTTAAATGGAGTAGGAGAAGCGTGGTAGCGGCGAAAGAGATGTGATAATATAAATATTTTTTTACAAAATGTCCAAACTCGAGTACGCCTTCGGAAATTTTTCTTCAAAACGTCGAACTTCAGGTTTTTAGTCACACTCGTCTAAGGAACTAGGCAATTGTTCTTTTTTCAATAAATAAGTCAAATCATCTAAATCGGTGTCTACAATAAATTCTGGATTTTCGTTAAGCTTACGTAAACACAAGGTTTTTAGGGTAGATAAACCAAAATTCCAGTCAACGAAAGCCTGCTCCTTTTCTGTCAGGATCTCGTTATATATGTTTGTAGAAACTTTATCGTCTAGCAACATAAATGAAATTAATGTTTGTAAATAATTTTCTCGTGCATTCTCGCTCAAATAATAACAAAACGCAAGAGCCGGGTCTTCCAATTCTTCTGCTTCTTCTGGTGTAAGCTTTTTTAAGTGATATAGGTCTTTATATCTATCAAGAGAAGAGACAACTTTGTTAACTTGATCAAATACAGGAACCTTTTTATTCACCAGAGTTTGATAAAATTTTGGACCCAGAGATCCACCTATTTTGAAGTGATATTCTAGTCTTATGACTTCATTACCAAGATCTTTATCAATCATTTTTTTCCATTCTTCGATATAGATTTTTAATCGCTTTGAATCAACATTTCGAAGAACCTGTCTAGTCTCTTTACTAGGCAGAATAGGCCAATGATCCTTTCGAACGAAAAGAGCCATTTCAGATCGGATTCGACAGAGTTCTCTAAATTCCTCATTAGACAACTTGTCCATCGCTTGAGGGTCTTGAAAAAGATAAATGAAAAGTTTGACCTGAAAATATTGAGAAGTTCCATCTTTTTTGTAAATATCCAAAATTTGTTCTCTATGTAAATTTTTAAAAAGTTTTTGGAGATTTTTTTCATTTTGGCAAAATTCAATCTCTGAAGCACAACAAGAATGTGTAGATTCAAGTAATTTCGTAAAAAGCAAATCGGCTGGCTTTATGCTCTTTAGAAAATCCTTAAAAAAACCATCGTATTTTTCTTCAAAAACCCAACTTAAATCCAAGGGAAAATTCCTGCGGAGACTGCGAAATTCTCCAAGAAACCTAAAATTAGGGTCTAACATTTTATTTTGGGAATAATCTTGGAGCATTTTCTCTTTGAGAGAATCATTTATGCATTGAGTAACCTTTTTGCTCGGCTTCACTCGCTCCTTATAGAATGACAATAATTTATCAATGGATAAGTGTCTTGTTAGTTGAAGTTGATATTCTTCCGTCAAGAAACCAAAGAAAAATGGCAGTCCTTTAACCGTTTCTGAAGCCTCCTCAAATCCAAGATTATTTTCTACATATCGAGCCATTAGACTTTTTATTTCATAATCATTTCTTTCACAAATATCACTAGATCTCAATACATCATAAAAGACAAATTCAGCCATGTCGCAATTTTTACCGGCGTCCAGATTTTTAATTAATTCATTAAAAAAAGCAATTTGATCCCCATCAGATAAAATAGACTTAATCTTTTGACATGCCTCAATACGGTCGTCCGCATTTTTGAAATTTACATCTCTTAAAGCTTCATAGGCGCAAAACTTTCTAGCTTCTAAAATTTGTTTGCCAAAATTTTTATCAGTGAGTTTGGCTAGCTCCATGCAAATTGTTCCGAGTAATGTCGGAATTAATAAAACGATACGAAGGATAGGAACTGCCAAAGGGTTTGTGATTTTAGGTTCGCTTTTTTCAGAAGAGAAAGTGATTTTATCATTTTCTTGATGTATATGTACAACGGTTTTGCCCAGCAATTTTTGACCTGGAACAAAAAAATAAGATCCAAATTGCGCTACCCCATTGTCTGGTGTAATACTAATTTGTTCATACCGTGAACAATATAATGACTTTAACCCGTTAATTAATGACATAAAACCTTTAAATAATGATTAATTTTAAAACAAATGTATTAATTTTTTATAAAGAAATAATTAATAATTACAGAAAGATCGAAACTTGAGATTCTTTAAGGAATCTCAAGTTTGGACAATTGTTAGATCGCTTTTAGGGAATTTTAATCCTAATAGCTTGTCTAAATTATAATATCGTGTTTTACCGGAACTTCGGCGGTCGGGCTTAAGTGATCCTTGCAATTCCCATCGCCTCAAAGTTTGAAAGAAACACCTAATATTTCTGCTGCTTTGCCAATCTTAACAAATCTACTCATATGAGTAGATATTATCAGATTTGTATAGATTTTATCAAGCTGTTATTAACCCTCTTTCAGGAAACTATGTTGATTATAGAGAATGTCACATTAAACCTGATGTATTACTAATTTATAAAACTAACGATCAACTTTTGTATCTTCATAGGCTAGGTTCTCATTCAGAACTTTTTTAATCCAAAAATTAGGTTGAAAAAAAAGCGCAAGATCTAATCATCTACTTATGGGATATTTAGAGGTTAGAAGAGATGATGCATAGGTTCAAAGTTGTAGTTCCGTCGTTCAATAGTGTCGATTTTTTACCAAAAACCCTTCATTCCATTGAAATGCAAACTTTTAAAGATTATGATGTGTGTGTCATTGATGATGCCTCCACACTGACACAGCAAAAAGAGATCATCCAAGACTTTTGTTCGCGAAACCATTGGAAGGCCATTTATCATCAAAAAAACGTAGGGGCTTTACAGGGGCTTGTAGAGGCTATAAAAATGTTAGATTGCCAAGATGATGACGTTATTGTTGTCATTGATGGGGATGATTGGCTGGCCCATGAAAATGTATTTAAAAGACTGCGCCAAGCCTACCAGGAAAACGACATCTATTTAACTTGGGGTCAATGTGAAATGTATCCTCCCGGCAAACAGCCTATGAAATATGCGCAGCCCATTCCCGACAAAATCATCGATGAAAGGCTCTATAGGGACATCCGGTTTGTCTTTTGGCATCCCGCCACATTTAAATACCTATTGTGGAGGAATATCAAAGATCAAGACTTACGGGACGAAAACGGGGAATACTTTCACATTTTGAAAGATAAAGCGACCCTTTTTCCAATGTTGGAAATGTCTGGCAAGAAAAAAATGTTTCTCGAAGAAACCCTTTACATTTATAACATTTCAAATCCCCTCAACGACTTTGCGACGACTCCTCCAGAAGAATTTCAAAGGGTAGATGCTCTATTACAGTCCAAACCCCGTTATCCTGTATTAGATTTTAAAAATTAATTTGTACTTAAAACTTTATGGAAAATAAAAATTCACACCGTCTATCCCTCCGGTCAGCACTACTATTAATTGGTTTGTTTGTGATCTTGATTTCCGGCTCCGCTTCCACTCTCCTTTTGTATATCAATCACACGAAAGATCAAAATGAGGGGAATGAAAGCTACAATATTACAGCAATAGCGCAAAAATGCCCCGCCATTGAATGTTTGAAGACGGTCTATTTAGCTGAACTCATGGGATTATCCACAGATCGTCCGACTAATCTCTATCGCTTTGATGCAGAAGAAGCGAAGGCTAAATTATTAAAAAATCCCTTGATAAAAGGGGGTTCCGTAGAAAAGATCAAGCCAGCCACAGTTTATGTCGTATATCAGTTGCGCACCCCCATCGCCTTCCTGGGAGGTTTTTCTAATATAGCCATAGACCCCGAAGGGGTTCTCATCCCCTTCAAACCTTTCTTTACTCCAAAGCATTTACCCGAAATTTTTATCGAAACGTCCGAACAGCCCAAATGGGGGCAACGGCTTCAAGGCTCCCAAATAGATTTAGTTTGGCATCTGCTCAAATATCTTAACGCCTTTTGTTGTAATGAGAGAGTCCAAATCCGAAAGATCGATGTTTCAAAGGCTTATGCTTCAAGCTATGGGTCGAGGCAAGCGATAATTATTCTCGAAGAGCAAAAGAGCGAAAATGGCACGATCCATCTTTATCCCCAAGTCCTCCGCGTGACGGCAGAAAATTATCCGCAAGAACTAGCCAATTATCTCGCCTTAAAGAAAGGGGTTCTCGATCGAAGAAAATCAACTAACACGGCAAAGGCTCAAGAAACTATCGTCGAACCCTCTATTGTGATTGATTTGCGCGCTTCCCATCTTGCTTACCTATGGGAACTTCCTATTGGTGGTGGGACAAAGTAGGTGTACTCTCAACAATCCAATCTAAGTATTCCTTGTTTCCCCCTGCGATTTTTATGTATGTAATTTCTGGAACTTCATAGGAGGAGTTTTGCAGGATGATTTCTTTGATTTTTTCGTAATGTTCCAACCTTGTTTTCATCACGATTTTACTTTCTTGAGCGGTCTCTAATTGATTGTTCCACATAAAGATCGATTCAATCCAAGGGACGATTTGAGCGCAGGCCGCATAACGCTCTTGCACGAGATAACGGGAAATTTTTCTAGCTTCATCAAGGTTGCCGCTTGTCCAATGGATTTCAATAAATTCGTTCATTATAGATAGCCTCCAGTTTTGATTTTCTTTTATACAGAAAAAAAAACAAAAAGAGCAATTTTTATTGAGAGTAAACCCTTTAGCATGTTATGACTTTCTCGATTTATCAATCTGAGTTGACTCAGGTTTATTAGTAATTTAACGGATGGATTAAATATGAAGGAATTTATTGAATATCTGGTAAAAAATCTCGTCGATAATCCTGATAAAGTGTCAGTGGATTGCACTCAAGATGACAAAGGGATGATTGTCAAACTTCGGGTAGCGCAGGAAGATATAGGAAAAGTCGTAGGACGGCAAGGTCAGACGATCAAAGCTTTACGTACAATTATGATGGCTGTTTGTGCCCGATTGGGGCAACGGGTTCATCTTGAGCTAGTTGAATAACCCAGATTTTTGAATTCTTTTGTATTTAAAAAATGGAGCGCATGATGTAAAAAATGCAAAAATATTAAAAAATGTTTTTGCTTTTACTTGTTTTTTAAAAAAAATATGTTATTTTGAGGTAATGATATGTATTCCACAAAAAGGATTCTATGGTTGCCCTTAATAAGGTGCTAATTGCAGGACGCTTGACACGTAAGCCGGAATTGCGCAAAACTCCCAATGGGATTTCTGTGACAGACTTGCTTGTGGCTCTTAATCGGGAATATGTCACACTCGGAGGGGAAAGGCAGCAAGAAGTGTGTTTTGTCGACGTTGTTGTCTGGGGGAAGCAAGCGGAAAGTTGTGCGCACTCCCTCGATTGTTCTTCTCCCGTCTTAGTCGAGGGAAGATTACAACTAGATGTCTGGCACGGAAAGGATGGAGAAAAACGGTGCAAATTGCGCGTAGCTGCCGAACGTGTGCAGTTTTTGGAAAAAAAATATAGTCAGGAGAAGCTTCAGGACGTGGCGATTTCCTCCTCTACATAAACAGATATGGCCGTTAAACAGAGAATTGAGGATATTTATGGGAATAATGGAAGGAGCAGTGGAACTTAAAGAGGAAAAAAAAGGAGACGTTCTAATTCTTCGGCTGAAAGGTCGGTTAGATGCTCTTTCTTCACCCTTAGCTGAAAAAAAAGTGTTCGAATGCATCAATAACGGACAAACTAAGCTTCTATTAGATTTTTCAAATGTGTCTTACTTAAGCAGCGCAGGCATGCGTATGCTGCTTTCCACGACAAAAAGATTAAAAACATTAACAGGACAATTGGTTGTTTGCAGCATTACACCCAATGTGATGGATGTCTTAAAAATGTCAGGCTTTGATCATGTTTTAGAAATTGCTAGAACAGAGGAAGAGGCCCTGCGCAGGTTTTAATGTGACAAGCGATACAATCATCGAACAACAAGAAATAGAGCGCATCTTTGCCGGCTTTGCATTAGAAGCCCAAAAGCAGTTTACAGATACGCTGCAGAAACCAAAAAAAAAGTTGATTGTACTAGCCGGGCCCACAGGCTGTGGAAAATCCTCTTTTGCCATGGAATTAGCTCAGGTCGTTGGCGGGGAGATCGTTTCTGCAGATTCCATGCAGGTTTACCTCGGAATGGATATCGGCACGGCCAAGCCTTCCAAAGAAGAACGTGCACACATCCCCCACTATCTTATTGACATTAGAAATGTCACCGAAAGCTTTAATGTTGTCGATTTTTATTATGAGGCGCGCCACTGTTGCCAACTGATCTATCAGCGAGAGGGGATCCCTTTAATTACAGGGGGATCAGGATTCTACATCCACTCGCTGTTGTACGGCCCTCCCGATGGCCCTCCGCCTGTTCCTGAAATACGGAAATCTTTAGAAGATGAAATTGAAAAATCGGGTTCAGATGTTCTCTTCGAACGTTTAAAGCAACTGGATCCCCATTATGCGGCGTCAATTACCAAAAATGACAAACAAAAAATCATTAGAGCTCTCGAAATTATCGCTTTGACAGGAAAAAAAGTAAGCAAACTGTCTTGGAAGGGGAGAAAACAGCCCCTGAATTATGATTTTCACTGCTGGTTTCTTTATCGACCCAAAGAGTCCCTCTACAGCCGAATCGAAAAACGTTGCGATGAGATGCTTGCAGAAGGATTTCTGGACGAGGTAGAAAGGCTTGTGAAAGAAGGAATTAGGGAAAATACCTCGGCTTCGCAAGCGATCGGATACAGACAGGCTTTGGATTTCTTAGAGACATCGAGGTCAAAAGAGGAATATCAGAAATTTGTCACATCGTTTAAACAAGCCTCCAGAAACTATGCTAAGAGACAATTTACCTGGTTTCGACGGGAACCTATGTTCCGTTGGCTAGACCTCGATTTGCAT
The DNA here is from genome assembly GCA_963742415.1 of uncultured Parachlamydiaceae bacterium. Classification (GTDB taxonomy): domain Bacteria; phylum Chlamydiota; class Chlamydiia; order Chlamydiales; family Parachlamydiaceae; genus CAVULX01. The sequence continues at coordinate 1,014,707 of CAVULX010000004.1, read as the reverse complement.
GACCCAGAGGTCGCGATTGACATCATCCGACAGGACTATGAAGGAAGACGACCCACGGAAAATCCATGTTCTTAATATACATTCGATATAACTAGATTAATTTTTTCTGTTTTTGACCTTTACCTAAAACGTCCGATTTTTTATGATTAAAAATTTAAAACGAATTTTCTATCCTTTCAATTCATAATTGAAAACAAATTCTAATCAAAAGAAGTAAAATGAGTCGGTGTGAGACGATGGGTGTCAAAGAAGAATCATTCAAAAATAGCAATTCAGGTGAAGAACATTTTGAAAAGGTCGAATGCGATTCATCTAATGAAACGATTATAGAATTTCATGATCTCACAGCAGAGCATGATCCTACGATGGGGGATGGACAAAAGGATGGGCACCCGCATAAAGAGTCGAAGCAAAAACAAAATTACGATTGCTTCCTAACTGAAATTGAACAACTTCCAACACACGAAGCTAAATTGGAAAAAGCCATTTTGTTTATGGAGACCTCGATTTCATCCGATGGGGCTCCCCAATTCAAAAATTTTTGGGATGCTAGAGCTTTGAGCTTGGGTTTGTTTAAGCAAAACATTGCACCCGCTTTGCGAAGCAACTTATGGGCCAAATATACAGAACTGTCCAAAGAGGCCCGCCGTTTAAAAGAAGTGTTGGAAGAACAGAGCGCTTTTGCTGCCGAACAAATTGAGATTGCTATCCAAGCATTGGAAAAAGAAATACAAAATAACAGCCACGTTTTAGAAACCCAACCCCCTTTAGAATTTCCCATTTTTTGCCAGAGCCTCGAGAAAAATATCGATTTCTACAGTGTCATTCAAAAGGAATTGAACCACCTCAATGTGCAAGCAGCTAGAGTTAATGCCCTTCGAAAAGAATTGATCCGCACTGAAATGAGAATCCGTGTGAAAAACAAATTTTTTCAGCGGCTTTCTGCTGCCGGAGATCAAGTTTTTCCTCGCCGCAAGGACTTGATTAAAGAACTCAGCCACCATTTCAGTGAGGATATCGACGCCTTCATTAAGGAGAACTTTTCAAATAAGAATGAAATGGAACCCCTCTTTTCCCTCCGTGAAGAAATAAAAGCCTTGCAAGGAATTGCCAAACTTTTGACTCTGAATACTCAATCGTTTACTCATGCAAGGTATCGTCTGAGCGAATGTTGGGATCATATCAAAAAAGCCGAAAAAGAATGGAAAAAAGCAAAAGCGCAAAAGAAAGTTTCCTTTAAACAAAACCAAGAGCTTGTTCAACAGAAAATCCAAGAACTAACTTCTTTATTCGAGGCAACCCCCCACTCCACAAATGAGGCCCTTAAGAAGATCGATGAAGTCGTTGTTTTTATGAGAAAAATTGAATTGGGGAGAGATGAAGTCAAAGCTTTAAGGGAAGAGGTCTCAAAGTTGCGTCAGCCGATTTTGGATAAACAAGCGAAAGAGGAAACGGATCGGATACAGCATGAACAAGATCGTGAGAGAAACCGAAAAGAGCATTTAGAAGAACTGCGCCGGGAATGTGAGCAGTTGATCAATAAGGCAGAAACTGAAGATGCCGAAAGCCTTGCTACCATGCGAGCAGCCCTGACGGACAAAATCAATCAAGGAACCCTTTCAAAAGGGGAAAAGCAAGATTTAGAAAGATTATTAAAACCCTTGCGTGATATCATTGCCGACAAAAAAGCTCAAGCTTTGCTCGACCTTTCAGAAGATGATCGGGAAAAGTTAGAACATCTGAGCGCCCTTCTTAAAGAAAAAAAAGAGCGTCAGCAAGAAGTTAAAAAGCAAGTTAAGCTCCTTCAGAAAGCGAAAAGCAGTTCAGGCCTTGGCATTATGCAAGCTTTTGATTATGACGATCAAATTAATTTAGAAGAAAAGCGGTTGGAAGAGATAGATCAAAGCATTCATAAACTAGAAGCCATGATCGAAGAAATAGAAGAACGTAGTTGAAGACAATCTCAGGGAAAACAGGAGAAGGCTGCATCATGTATCGAGGGGTCAGTCTCTTTGACTTAGACCAAACATTATTGAAAGAAAATAGCAGTTATTTGTTTGGCGCCTACCTTTACAAAAATAAAGTATTCCCCCTTTCTTCCATGCTTTACTATGTCAGCTGTTACACCTTGCATAAAATCGGCAAATTGTCCCTGCAAGATTTGCATGGACGCATCTTTAAAAGTTTATTTTATGGCAAAACAGCCTCCGATTTTTTTAAATTTGCTTCCATTTTTGTGAATGAAAAGTTTGATACCCTGCTCTATGGTCCCGCCATACAAAGGCTGTATGAAGCTAAACGGAATGGGCACTTTACCGCAGTGTTATCCAGTTCTCCCGATTTCCTCGTAAAAATATTTGCTGAAAAATTAAATGTCGATCACTGGTTAGCAACAGAATACGGGATCGATCATGCGGGTCATTTCTGCAAACTTTCGGAAGTTGTTCAAGGAGACGTTAAGTTGAATTATGTCGTCGATCTTTCTCGCCGCCTTAATATTCCCCTAAGCGAATTTGCCAGCTATTCCGATAGCTATTTGGATTTGCCTTTCCTTGAAGGGGTTGGAAATCCGGTAGGCGTTAATCCCGACAATAAACTTCGAGCCATCTGTGAACAAAAAGCATGGGAGATCATTTAACCTTAGGAGGTATTTTCATGTCACCCCGTCATATAGCTGTCCACGAAGCTTCTAAACACAGTTCCATCAATACAGAACCTTGCAACATTATCAGTTCTGAAAATTTCGGCTCTCATGTTTTCAACCGGGACACCATGCAAAAAATGCTCCCCAAAGAGATTTACAAGAACATCATCAGAGCTCAAGAAGGGCATGAAAAAATTAAAACAGAATATGCTGATTCCATCGCAGAAGCTATGAAAGAATGGGCGATCAGCATGGGAGCCACCCATTATACCCATTGGTTTCAGCCTCTGACAGGATCAAGCGCAGAAAAACACGATTCCTTCATCGAATGGAGTGCACCCGGACAAGTCATTGAAAAGTTTAGCGGGAAGCAACTTGTGCAAGGGGAGCCTGATGCTTCGTCATTTCCCTCGGGAGGACTGAGGAGTACGTATGAAGCGCGTGGATACACAGGATGGGATCCCTCATCCCCCGCCTTTATTTGGAAAGGGGGAGATGGGATCACCCTTTCAATCCCTTCGATCTTTTTCTCGTGGACAGGGGATGTCCTCGACAATAAAATTCCTTTGCTTAGATCAGATCGTAAGATCAACCATGCCGCTTTGCGGTTATTGCAATTAACTGGTATTCCCGCTACCCATGTTTATTCTACATTGGGGTGTGAACAAGAATATTTTGTGATTGACCGCGCTTTGAGGAATTTGCGTCCTGATCTGTTGCTTCTAGGAAAAACCGTTATCGGAGCTCCTTCTCCAAAAGGGCAAGAATTGCAGGATCATTATTTTGGTGCTGTCAAAGATCGAATTCTGAGCTTTATGCTCGATTTTGAAACAGCGGCGTTGAGATTGGGGATCCCCGTCAAGACGCGCCATAACGAAGTAGCTCCGGCTCAGCATGAAGTGGCGCCTGTATACGAAAAGGCCTCCACGGCCATAGACCATAATGTTTTGTTGATGGAACTCATGCGGCAAATTGCAGCTAAGCACAAACTAGCCTGTTTGCTTCACGAAAAACCGTTTAATGGTTTAAATGGATCGGGAAAGCATTGCAATTGGTCGTTGTCTACGGATAGTGGCATCAATCTTTTGGATCCTTCCGATACCCCCGAAAATAATTTACATTTTCTCATTTTGATCACAGCCATTTTGCACGCTGTGTATCAACACTCTGCGTTATTGCGGGCGTCAATCGGTTCAGCAGCCAACGATTGCCGTTTAGGGGGGCATGAAGCTCCTCCAGCGATCATTTCGGTTTACTTAGGGGAGGAATTAGATGCCGTTTTAGAAAGCATTGAGAAAAAAGGGAACCATGCGCGTGAAAGTAAAAAAGGGAAATACGATCTGGGTCTTCCTGTGTTGCCCGACATGACCAAAGACAACACAGATCGAAACCGCACATCCCCATTTGCTTTTACAGGCAACAAATTTGAGTTTCGTGCCGTGGGCTCTTCCGCAAGCCCAGCCTTGCCCATTACAGTATTGAACGCCATTTGTGCAGAAAGCTTGCATTTGATGCTCGACGAAATAGAAAAAAGTCTCAATCATAACCCCAATCCTTCAAGAGAGGTCTTGCTAGAGGTTGCAATCCCGGTCATCCAAAAATACTTAAAAATTTCAAAACCGATCAGGTTTAATGGGGATAATTACAGTAAAGAGTGGGAAAAAGAAGCCAAGCGGCGAGGCTTGCCCAATCTTCATAAATCTCCTTATGCTTTTGAAGCCCTTAAGCAAGGGTCTACGTCTAAAGTTTTTGAAGGAATTTTAACGAAAAATGAATTGCAAAGCCGTTATGAAATCCTCACAGAGCACTATTGCCACACCATAAACATTGAAGCTAAACTGATGCTCGATATGTTCCGCACACAAATCTTGCCCATTGCTGTCAAATATCAAAAAGAATGGTCTGAAAGCATCCGTCAAACTCAAGAAATTCTCGGTAAAAGAAGCTGTAAAAGGCAAATCCGTCTTTTAGATGATTTCAATCAAACAATTGAGCGAGCCATTGATCAAGCTGAGTTCTTAGAGAGGGAGAGGAGCAAGGCTTCAACTGTCAGAGATTTTGCTGATAGGGTCATTCCGGCATGCCAAGCGCTTCGAAAAGAGGTCGACAAACTGGAAACGGAGGTCGATGACACTCTATGGGTTCTTCCAAAATATAGAGAATTGCTTTTCATGGTCTAAAGATGGGAAAAAAAATCGGAATTCTAGGGGGAACCTTTAATCCCATACACTTGGGGCATATCAACTTCGCGATCGAAGTTTTGGAAAAAAAACCCTTAGACGAAATATGGTTTTGCCCTGCGTGGCAAAACCCCTTTAAATCGGGAGAAGCATCGGTCGATGCTTTTCATCGATTAAATATGATCAGACTGGCCATTGCCCCTATTCCTCAATTCAAAGTCCTCGATTATGAAATAAAAAAGCAAACCGTCTCATACACGGTTGAAACCCTCCGGTATCTTATCGAGCAGGAAAACCATCAGGCGGATCCCCGTCAGTATTTTTTGATGGTTGGAGGGGACGCTTTTACCCAATTTTTTGATTGGCGCCAGCCTGAGGAGATCGTTCGGCTTGCTCCCATAATCATTGGCTCCCGAGATTTTTCCACACCTACCCCATGGGAGGGTGACCCACGCCTAAAAGAGATTGCTTCTCAAGGATTATTGAATATGCGGATCATGGAAATCAGCTCGACAGAAGTGCGGAACCGTTTGGCTAAAAATGCCTATGCGGGTCATTTGATTCCTAAAGAAGTACTGGACTACATTAAAGAACATCATTTATACTTAAACACTGAGAAATTTTGAATTAGGTTAAGAATGCAAACTATGGCCGTTAAGACGTTAGACGTGATTGCCCAGGCAATTTACGACAAAAAAGGGTTTAATATATTGGCTTTAGATGTCAGAGGAATAAGCACTTTAGCAGACTATTTTGTCATTGCCGAGGGAAATGTCGATCGCCACATTAAAGCATTATCCCACGAAATCAAAGAATCTTTAAAACCATTAGGGCTCCATCCTTTTCATGTCGAAGGGGAGGGGGATGACTGGATTGTTTTGGATTATGGCGACATCATCATCCATTTGCTTATTCCGGAAATGAGAGACAAATACGCCTTGGAAGACCTATGGAAAAAAAGTAAGATTGTCGATGTAAAAATTAAGGCCAAACAGCCAAAATCGACCTCCTAATTTAATGGTGTATACCAGCCAACCAAAGAGGAGCGCATGTCAAAAAAAAGGATTGTAGTCACCGGAATGGGAGTCGTCTCTTGTTTTGGGTCTGATGTGGACGAATTCTATCAAAGCCTATTAGCCGGGCGTAGCGGTATTACAACAATTACAGAATTTCCTTGCGATGAATATCCCACTAAAATTGCTGGTGTCATCCGCGGATTTGATCCGGGTGATTATATCGATAAAAAACAAGCGCGGCGGGTAGATAAATTTATTTCCTATGCCATGGTTGCAGGCAAAAAAGCCCTCGAATCTGCCAAATTGAAGTTGGATGCCTTTGATCAACTAAGCAAAGAAAAATGCGGCGTGTTAATAGGTTCAGGGATGGGAGGGATGACTGTCTTTGCTGATGGGGTGCAAACCCTATTAGAAAAAGGGCCCCGCCGAGTCACACCGTTTTTTGTTCCCTATATCCTAACAAATATGGCCGGAGGCCTTCTCGCCATTGACCTTGGATTCATGGGGCCAAACTACTCGATTTCCACAGCTTGCGCAACTTCCAATTACTCCATCATCTCAGCCGCAAATCATATCAGAAATGGAGAGGCTGATCTCATGGTTTGCGGAGGAGCGGAAGCCCCAATCATTCCAATGGGATTGGCAGGATTTTGCGCTTGCAAGGCTTTGTCACAACGGAATGATGCCCCTGAAAAGGCTTCCCGCCCTTGGGATAAAGAACGTGATGGGTTTGTCATGGGGGAAGGGGCCGGCGTACTTATTTTGGAATCTTTAGAGCATGCTCAAAAACGGGGAGCTCCCATCTTGGCTGAATATTTGGGAGGGGGGCTTTCTTGCGATGCTTATCACATGACCGAGCCCCGTTCCGATGGCTCAGGCGTTGTAACATGCTTGCGGCATGCTCTCCATGATGCAGGGATCAAACCATCTGCCGTCAACTACATCAATGCACATGCGACATCGACCCAATCGGGTGACATGGCTGAAGTGGAAGCTCTAAAGCAAGTCTTCGACCATCCCGAAAATATTATCATGAACGCAACCAAATCGATGACCGGGCATTCTTTAGGCGCAGCCGGAGGAATTGAAGCAGTAGCAACGATCAAAGCCATCTTGGATGGGGTTGTGCACCCTACCCTTAATCTTGATCACCCGGAATCAGGCTTGGCGTTTCATGTTCCAACACAAAAAGAATCCTGTGACATCCAAGTGGCCATTTCGAATTCTTTTGGATTTGGGGGGCACAACGCAACGATCGTGCTGAGTAAGTATAAAGAATAACCGAACAACGATATGCGAAAAGAAACTTCTTTTGGGGTGATCCCTGTAAGGCTGGAAAAAGGGGAGTGGCGCGTGCTCCTCATCAACGACCATGAGGGGAATTATTGGTCATTTCCTAAAGGGCACTCCGAAGCAGGAGAAACGGCAGAACAAACAGCTTCCCGCGAATTGCAAGAAGAAACCGGCCTGACGTTAGTAAAAAAACTAACGGATAAAACCTTTCAAGAAGCCTACCAGTTTTTTTGGCAACATCAAAAAATAGAAAAAACGGTGACCTATTTTTTAGCGGAAGTAACTGGCGAAATAAAGATACAGCAAGGTGAAGTCCTCGAGTGCCACTGGTTTCGGCTCCCAGACGCAGAAAAGCGGATCACCTTCCCAGAAAGCCGCTCCGTCTTGCGGCAAGCGTTGCCTTTTCTCATTTAAGGCATAATAAAAACCACAGAGTTACTTGGGAGCGGTGAGATCACTGAGGACTTTGTGAGAACATTGGAAACAGAGCATTCAGCTAAAGTGCAGCAATTCCCGCTGGAAAAGAAAATGCCCTCAAACCCATTTAAAAAGGTAAACGCAGAGACGGTGAGACAGTGAGACGCAGAGAATTTTTTTAATTAGTGATCTTGAGAACCTCTTGTTTTACTTATTCTTAATGAATTTAGATCATTAAACTCATAATTTACGTAAAATCTCTGCGTCCCTGCGTCTCCCCGTCTCTGCGTTTACTTGTTTAAGAGCACTTATGAAAGCTATAATGACTTCAGCGGGAATTGCTGGCTAAAGTGAGGTTCCCTTTCATCTCACAGTTTTAACTTCCACTAGTTTTTCTTCTTTTATTGCTTTCTTTTCGGACTTGGGATTCTCTATTTTTATCTTTTTTTTCCGCCCTCTCGACATCCTTATCCTTAGATGAAGAGAGATCCGTGGCTGACGAATTAGTTCGCTTCCGTTTATTTTCACTGGAATTTGTTTTGCTTTTTAATGGTGCCTGGCCTATTGTTGTTCCCACCTTTTTATTATTCGCGTTTGTTTTGGATATCAATCGTGCATCACCGGTTGTTGTTGCCAATGTTTTTTGATTACCATCCTTCAATTCTCTCAGTTCTAGTGTTACGTCGAGCTTATATTCCACATTAAAACTATTGTGTTTAATGTCGATATAGCCGGGGAGAATTTCACGAAACAATTGCTTTAATGAATAACCATTATTCGTTTTTCTACATAAATTGAGGTCTATTTCGCCCCCATAGTTTTGTGCCGAAATCTTCATATAGGATGTAACAGTGCCATCATCATTAAATTTGATAGCATCGGATCGGTAAGGCATCTTCACCCAAGATTCGCCACCTTCCTTGTAGTTTTCGTTAAATTTTGAAATTAAAACAACAGCATAATAGATCTTTTGATCTGTAGAGCCTGTTTTGCGTGATTCTGTCCATTTTTCCCAGTTAGAGTCAGTTAAAACTGGATAATTTTTGCCATGATCTTTTTTAGGTAGAACGACCTTATAATTGATCAAGCAGTTTTTCTCACCATATCGCCCACATTTATTCTGAATAGTAAAAGGGGAAGAGCTTGCTTCCATATCATATACTCCATTTTAATAATTTAATTTTGTCTAGAAAAATATAAAATTCATTTAATAAAATTCTGCTTTACATGTTTACAACATTTTTTGGATTGCTTCTTGTTATAACAATTTCTGAGTATTCTTAAAGGCTAGTTTATTATATTTCGGATCAAACACAACGGCATAATAGATCTTTTGATCAATCTCGCCAGTTTTACGTAATTCTTTCCATTGTTCCCAATTTTGGTCTGTTAGAAAGGGATATTTTTTGCCTTTAAGGCAGTTAGGCAATCGGACTAGAAAATCGACCCAATAGCCGGCGTTTGTCCATATAGTCAACCTTCAGACGTGATAGTAAAACCGGAATAGTCTACTTCACTATTCATAATACACTCCAATTTAACGTTTATTTTTCGTTGATTTTTCTTCTTTTGTTTCCAGTTGGGGGAGGGGCGGCTTTTTTTTGAGATCCTTTTTTACGCTTTGTACCTTTATTTTTTTCGACATCGTTGGATGAAGGGGCATTTTTGCTTTGTTTTTTTGCATTAGCCTTATCCGCATTTGTTTTGGCTATCAATGGAGCGAAGCCTGATGTTGTCTCTACACCATTCTCTCTGTTCCTTAATTCTAGTTTCATCTCAATTCTATACATCCGATTTAAAAAATTTTGTTGGGGATCTTTTGCATAGGGGGGAAGAATATCTTTGATCACGTTTCTTAAGGAATGACCTTGCCCATTGATTTTATTAATGCGGAGGTTTATTCCCCAGGGCGCATGTTCTGCTCGGACTTTGACATGGCGAGTTACTGTACCATCATCATGAAATTGGATTGCATCGCACTTAGTCACATCAGACCAAGATTCAGGTCCATTTTTTATTTTGAAATTTTTGTTATATTTTAGATCGAAAACAACAGCATAATAGATTTTTTGATCAATTGCGCCAGTTTTACGTAATTCTTTCCATTGTTCCCAATTTTCGTCAGTTAAAACTGGATAGTCTTGGCCTTTATGGCTTTCAGACAATGTAACGGCATAAGTGGTCCAGCCATTTTCTACCACTCCAAATTTTACTTCATTCAGAGGTCGAATAGAAAAAGGTGATTGCTCTACACTCATAATACACTCCAAATTAATAATTTAGTTTTGGCAATAAAAAATAAAATACATTAATTAAAATTTAATTTAATTAGCCATAATTCTATTTTATATATCAAATGTTCGATTTTGTCGCTATATTAAATATTCTTTGGTATGTATCAGGCAGAGTAATTATTTCAGTTAAATAAGATCATCTTTTGATTTTTGAGACAGCATTTTGCATTTCTTGGGCTGCATTATTTAGCTGCTCGATGGCATTATGAAATTGGCGGATCGACTCAGTTGTTTGTTGAGCTGCTTCACTGAGTTGATTGATCGAATCGAAAATTTGCTCCGCACCAAGGGACTGAGCTTGCATCCCTTGGTTGACGGTTTCAAAGGTTGCCGTTTGTTCTTGAACTTGTTCAATAATTTTCGTTAACTGCTCGCCAACTTCGGAGACATGTTTCACGCCCGTATGGATCTCTTCAGAGAATTTGTCTACCCCCATGACCCCTGCGGACACTGCTGAGACCATTTCATTGACCATTTTTTCGATGTCTAACGTGGCATTGGCCGTCTGATCTGCCAGCCGCCGTATTTCACGGGCAATCACGGCAAAGCTGCGTCCATATTCACCCGCTTTCTCAGCCTCGATAGCGGCATTTAGGGAAAGCAAGTTTGTCTGATCGGCCACTTTGGCTATCGTTGTAACGATGCTGGTAATGCTGCTGGCTTTTTCGTTTAAAATGGCTAATTTTGAAGCAATATTTCCTGCGGCTTCCACCATTTGCCGCATAATGGCTTCCATTTTTGCCAAGCCCGACTTTCCAGATGTAGCCAGAGCAGAGGCTTGTTCCGCTGTTCTGCTAATGTCGTTCATAGTTTTTGCAAAATTTTTTGCCGTGGTTGAAATTTCCCGTGCTGTCGCAGCGATTTCTTTTGTGGTGGCTTCCTGTTCAACCACGGTCGTTTCTTGCTGTTTGGCTGTGGCAGCAATTTCCGTCGTCGATGTTGTCAGTTGAATCCCTGTCCATTGTAATTGCCCGATAAGCCCTTGGAAAGATTCAGCCATTTGATTAAATGCCAGCCCTACTTGCCCCACCTCATCCCTAAAAGTGACCGGAACACGTGTTGAAAGTTCTCCGGCAGCTAATGATTTAGCTGCTGTGATCAATTGGGTCAGAGGATGGCTAATATTCCGCATGATCACGAAGCCTAGGAAAAATCCACCTAAAGCTCCAAGGATTGTAATTAAGACGCTTATCTTACGAGACAATTCGTTTTTTTGAAGCTGGGAGTCCAGAAGATATTCGATTTGATCAATCGTAGCATCCCAGTACATAAAGCAAGATAGACTTGTCGCTTTTGTTAGACCGATCAGCTGTTCTTGAGAAGCCGTGATTTCTGCAGGTTGCAAGACGTTTTTATCTACAAATTGAATAAATTCAGAGACCTTGCTGTAGAAGGTATTAAAAGGTTCATTTAGCTTGGCTATATTAGAAAACACGGGGGATTTTCTTTCAAAAAAAAGGATTTTCTCGGTGTTGCTTTTTGCTAAACTCAATTGATCATTTAAGACCCCTAACAGAGAAACAATTTCATCGCGATCCTGCAAGGATAGCTTTTTATTGGAAAGCACACTGTCGACCCTATTGGCAATTCTAGGAACAATTTCTGCAATTTCAGGGAGATTGAACACAACATTAAAAAACAAATAATTAATGCTGATCCGCGGATCCACATTTAAATTAAACACATCTCCAATGTAAGAGGTCAGGCCTTGAATGCTATTGATTAAGCTCCGGTAAATTTCTTTAGCTTGCTCTTTTTCAGCGGGATCCAAAGAACTTTTGACTAAGCTCCTCCAGGTCCGCATCACTTCTTGGGGTTTGATATTGAGAGCATCCGTTTTAAAGTCTTCATTTGAGGGAAAAAATACGTTTTCATTTTCTTGAAAAAAACTCAGAGCTGCCTTGAACTCGGAATTAATTTGCGATTGCAAATTAATAATCTCTGGTTTCAAAGCTGTCTCACCCCGAATATAGCGGCGGGTAAGTAAAAAATAGGCAGGAAGATCCTCCATTAACTTCCGTAACGGCTTTACATATTGAATCCCTTTGATTTCCATCTTCACAAAATTGATCGTCTCGTTCTGAGCTTGGATCATGTAATAACTACTCACGAGGATGGAAAAGCTGAACAGTAAGCAGATAAATAGAAATTTTTGCGGGTAAGTTAAGGGACTTAAAAATTTCATGATGAAAGATTGCCGATTTGAAGAATCCATGAGGTGCCTGGTAACTGTTTTTCGAACGGGTATTTATTTGAATTTTGAGTATTAAATTATTTTTTATCAATAGAGATTATACCATTCGGTATATTTAAATTGATCCTTGATGCTAAATCCTATTTTTTCTAATATTATTTGGCCTAGAAGTTTTGAACACACTCTTACTGAATGGATGGAAATTCGATGCGGTTTTTATCTTTGAAAAAATATCAAAAATGGATCCTTTGGACCCTGTTAATCGTCCTAATGTCATTTGGAATTGGGCGGCTCTATTATCGAGTGACAGGGGGATTCACAATTGGAAATATTACCCATGATCTCCCTTACGAACCAAAATGGGAGATCCATCCTCATGAGGATCAGAAAAGGGAAATGGATGCCATCCTTTCCCAAAAGTTTTATTATTTAGGGAAAGGGTGTCAATCCTATGTATTTAAGAGCGAAGATGGAAATTATGTATTAAAATTTTTCAAATACCAAAGGTTTCGCCCCAAAGCCTGGCTCTCCTTTTTTTCTTTTATACCCCAGGTAGAAAAATACAGACTAAAAAAAATAGAAAAAAAACAGAGGAAGCTCGACAGGGTCTTTACGAGTTGGAAAATAGCCTACGAAGATTTGCAACCTGAGACAGGGGTCATTTTCGTGCATCTTAATAAGTCCAACCATCTAAAAAAAATGTTATCTATTTATGACAAAATGGGGATCGAACACCGCTTAAATAGTGATGACTTCGAATTTATGGTCCAAAAAAAAGCAAAGATGCTTTGCCCGACGATAGATGAGATGATAGTGGAAGGAAGAACTAAAGATGCCCAAGATCTATTGGACAAGCTTTTGTTCCTCATAGTTTCGGAATATCATCGAGGGTATGCCGACAATGACCATGCCTTAATGCAAAATACCGGGGTTTGGAATGAAAATCCGGTCCATATCGATGTGGGGCAGTTTGTAAAGAATCCCAATGTTAAAAATCCGGCCTTGTATAATCAGGAGTTGTTTAACAAAACATGGAAATTCCGCAAATGGCTTGCGAAGCGGCATCCTGAGCTAGCTGACCACCTCGTCATGAGGCTCAAGGAGATCATCGGAGAAACGACTTTTGGGAACCTCCAGCCGCGCTTAAATAAATCGAGCATGGGCGGCCTCTCCCATCATGACTGACTTCGTTGTGCCACCACTGAGCCATTTAGATCAGTGAGATAGCAAGATATGGGGAGAATATTGGGGAGCTACTTTACGCTTTGCTTCCTTGGATTATGTGAGGCTGATTTAATGCTTCTATAAAAAATAGAATTTTATGTCGTCCTTACAGGACTCTGTTTTGTTTTGCATTTTACCCAGGCCTCCGCTTTGCTACGACCTGGGCTATGATATTTCGCGCCTTCGGCGCTGAAAACGGCCTGAAAGGCCGAAATGCTATAGCCCAGGTCGTAGCGAAGCGGAGGCCTGGGTAAAATGCAAAACAAAACAGAGTCCTGTAAGGACGACATAAAATTCTATTCAGCATTTCGTAGTCAGGAGATCTTTAAAACAATTTTGCCCCGCGTGTGCCCTTGCCGTATTTTTTCTTGAGCTTGAGCAGCCTCTTCCAGCTTCATCTCTTCAATGTGGGGAATGGGAACTTTCCCAGCTGAAATTAAGTCGGCAATTTGTTTTAACTCGCCTCCATTGGGAGCGACAAACACATAACTGAATTGGATATTCTTTTTCTTGGCGAGGTTGGGATCCATTTGTTCATAAATACTGATAAGTCTCCCTTGGGGTTTTAATAACTCGATGCTTTGTTGTAATATTTCCCCTCCTAACATATCAAAAACAACATCGAGACCTTGAGGGACCAATTTTTTTATTTCCGCTGCAAAATTTTGAGTCTGATAGTCGATGGCTATATCAGCGCCAAGTTGTTTGACGTAAGCATGATTTTCTTTTCTAGCTGTAGTGTAAACTTTGGCGCCGGCATTTTTAGCCAATTCGATGGCAAAGTTTCCAACTCCTCCTGCGCCTGCGTGAATGAGAATCGATTCATTACGTTTCAGTTTTGCATAATCAAAAAGAGCTTGCCATGCTGTTAAACCGACTAAAGGGATAGCAGCCGCTTGGGCAAATGTGATATTCTTGGGCTTTAATGCAACATTATTTGCATCAAAGCATATATACTCTGCATACGTTCCCCATTTAACGACCGGTTTGCGGCAATAAGCAAACACTTCATCCCCTTTTTTGAAGTTTTTGACATTTTTACCGACAAGAGCTACGACACCCGAAGCATCCCAGCCGGGAATTAAGGGGAATTCATGGGGGAGGCGATTTTTTAAATATCCTTCCCGAATTTTCCAGTCCACAGGATTTACAGAGGTATACCGAATTTGTATTTGGACTTCATTATCTGTCGGTTGAGGTGTGGGAATGTCTTCAAGATGAAGCTTTTCGACATCTCCGAAACTTTCAATGACTACGGCTTTCATAGTGCATCTCCTTGATAAATCTGTAAAATTTCAGTCTTTTCATGTTCGAATTAATGGTCAAGAAAATTATTGAATCGTTCTTGGTGCATGTCTTGTCATCACTTCTGCTAAAAGAAGTGTCGAGCCAAACAATAAACGGCCATAAAGGTAAAAACAAGCGCCATCATGTAGAAGGGTTCCGCTTGCTCGTAGGGGAGGAAAAAGTAGGCTAAAAGAGAAGAAAGGCAAGCGAGGGCAATAAGGACAAAGGCAATCGTGCGCAAAGGCTTCATTTTGTGTTCGGACATTTTTTTAAAAAAGCTCATTCTGAATCTTCCTCATTATCTGAATCATCATCCTCGTCCGATCTATTTTTACCCGATCGGGATACTAAAATCTTACGGGGTTTGCTTCCATCAGCGGGGCCGACGATCCCATTCATTTCTAACTGGTCAATAAGGCTTGCAGCACGTGCATAACCGATTTTTAGCTTTCTCTGCAAAAAGGTGGTTGACGCATTTCCGGTCCCTAAAACGATATCCAAAGCGTCGCTATAGAGGCTATCGGTGGAGGTATTTTCGGTAGCCAAAGCGGCTTCTTCAATACTACCGGTCATCCGATCAAAAGACGCGATGACATAATTGGGGGGGGCTTGTTCGCAGATTTTCTTGATGACGGCATAAATATCTTCATCTCTGATGAAAGCTCCTTGTGCACGGATCAGATGGGAGGATCCCGGAGGAAGGAACAACATATCTCCATTGCCTAGGAGTGTTTCGGCTCCTACTTCATCCAAGACAATCTGACTGTTGACACGGCTGGCCACTTTGAAGGAAAGGCGAGTGGGAAAGTTGGCTTTAATGAGCCCTGTGATCACTTCACGAGAGGGGCGCTGGGTTGCTAAAATGAGATGGATCCCAACCGCACGCGCCATTTGGGCAATCCGGGCGATGGGCGTTTCTATGTCATGGCTGGAGACCATCATGAGGTCGGCAAGTTCGTCTATGATCCCCACAATATAAGGCATTTTTGTGGGGATTTCCCTTCCTAAATTGGCTTCAGCTTCTTTGTTCGCTGGGCGGTTGTTAAAGGTATCGATGTTGCGTGTTCCGGTCAGTTTCAGGATTTCGTAACGGTTTTCCATTTCCCTGACAAGCCAAGTCATCGCCGCATAAGCACCTTGAGGTTCTGTGATGACAGGGGCCAGCATGTGGGGCAGCTGGGTATAAGGGGTCAATTCCACTTTTTTAGGATCCACCATAATGAGTTTGATCTCATCAGGCTTAGCCGTCATTAAGATCGTCATGACGATGGTGTTGATGCAGACAGACTTTCCCGATCCTGTAGCCCCTGCAATAATGCAGTGGGGCATTTTTGTCAGATCGCTCATCACATTGTCCCCGTTGACAGCTTTTCCAAGCAGCACCGGAATATGAAGCTTCCGGTCGCCTTGTAGATAGGCTTGGAGCATCTCTTTGAAAGAGACCTCTTGCGGTTGAGGATTGGGGACTTCGATCCCAACGGCGGCTTTTCCTGGGATGGGAGCAATGATCCGCAAAGACTTCGCTTCCATGTTAAGCGCGATGTCGTTGTCCAGCGTTTTGATCTTTTGTACTTTAACTCCGATGGCAGGGTGCACTTCAAATGAAGTGATCGTGGGGCCGCAATTAATTTGCCCGACTTTAGCTTCGATCCCAAAACTCAACAGGGTTTCCTCAAGCACCTCTGCTTGACGCTTCAGGTCTTTTTTCAACAGATTTTGATCCACTTTTTTGGCATTTGTAAGAAGGGAAGGGGAGGGCAATTGATATTCTGTAAAGTCTCCATTATGGATCTGTTGAGCTGTCAGGGCTGCCTCCCTCTTTTTTTGTGGGGGAGATTTTTCCTCTTTAGGAGGGGGCAGAGGGTTTTTGGCTTGCCCTTGAATATCTCCAGCGAAAGGGATGGAAGTGGAAGAGCTGTTCCTTTCGTTTAACTCTTTGCGGGAAATGGAGGGGCGCACTTTAAGATCTGTTTCGGGGTTGATGGCAAGTAAATCTGGCGGAATATGTTGTGGAGGGGAATTTGAAGATCCTGGTGCATTGGGAATGCGCAATTTTACAAGGCGTAAATCCTCTTTTTCGGTATTGAGCAAAGAAGAGGCTGCCTCCTCTTTTTCATCCCCTTCCTCAGGCAGCAAATCAGCTTTAAATTCATCCCACCATAAA
Source organism: uncultured Parachlamydiaceae bacterium (assembly GCA_963742415.1). Lineage (GTDB taxonomy): Bacteria > Chlamydiota > Chlamydiia > Chlamydiales > Parachlamydiaceae > CAVULX01. The sequence continues at coordinate 997,994 of CAVULX010000004.1, read as the reverse complement.
ACTAATGCGTTGAGAATGGTTTTTGGGTTTATTTTGGCTAGATACATGAAGCTTGCGATCAGAGAACTGGCAAAAAGAAGTGTCACGCCGAGAGTATTTAAAATTCGGTGCAAATTAAAAGAAGGCAAGTCGTACCCTATGTAGTACCAGGGGGCTCCCCCAAGGTGATAGCGTAGTTTACGTTGTGTCTGAAAGGGGTAAAATAGTTGTCTTAGCGAGGACCCTATGGAGGGGTATTGGTTGTCGATCACATTCAGCAAGAAACAAGCTGAAAGGACAAACAGGATCATATAGAGAGCTTTAAAAAAGGGGTGGTGGATGGGCTTATTGAAAAGCATGCGCCACCCAGCCCATCCTAGAAATACGCAGAGGATATAGCTACTCAATCCAAATAAAGCGTGAAAAATCCAACCGATTTTAGAGCCTAAGAGGCCAAGCCAATTATTTGATTGTCCATAAGCAAAGCTCAATAGGCTGACTAGGATTGCAAGAGCAATCGAAAGTAAAACCAAGCCATGGATATGGGTCAAATCGGGTTTTGGCTTCCGTTTTTCTTTGGCTGATCGTTTTTTGTTCATAGTAACCTGACAAAAGTTGCAAAGCGTAAAATTCAGGTTAGGAAGCAAAAACAAATGGGCGATCGACGGGGCTCGAACCCGCGACATTTGGATCCACAATCCAACGCTCTAACCAACTGAGCTACGACCGCCAGCGATGAAAGCATCATCGCTAAACAACCCTTTTTCGTCAATGTTAATCACAAATATTCCCAGGTTCTGGTTTCCCCATCCCCATTATTCAAATGATAGTGCCACCAAACTCCAAAACAAAAGATCAAACAAAGATAAAGGGTAAGCATTCCCGCAGAGATCCCCTTGCTGTGCCAAGAGATGTCCAAAGTGCCTGGCATATTCTGTGTAAAATTTAACATAAACTGAGTGTAAATGTTGTTGAGCCCATGGATCGCTTCACTTAGTGGGGGGATAAAGGAAAAAAGCAGTCCTAAAAGAAGAAGCAGGATGGCGAGGCTGACCATAAACGGAAAAAAGAGGTTGTAAATGAGGCTTAAGAGGGGAAATTTATGGAAATAATACAGCGTCATCGGGAGCGCTGTCAGGTTAACAGCAAATGCAAGAGCGACCGCTTGCCGGCAAAAAGTGAGCAGCAGATAACCATGTTGGTTCCGTGCATTCATTTCAATTGCTTGGCTTAAACGCCTTTTTGGAAAAATAGCGCAGAGCATTTTGTCAAAAGGGGAAAAAAAGACCAAAATGGAAGCCGTTGTTATAAAGCTAAATTGGAAGCCGATCCCTTGCAAAAACAGAGGATCATACAAGGCTGTAAAAATCAAAGCCGCACCGAGAGAATTTAACCCGGACGATTTTTTATCGAACAAAGTTCCGATCAAAACAACCATTGCGGTGAGCCACGCTCGTAAGATGGAGGGAGTGGCTCCTAAAAAAACACAATAGCAAGTCAACAAGACGATGAGGATCCAAGGGACGATTTTTCTTGGCATGACGCAGGAGAAAAAGAAACCAAGAAAAGAAGCTAGGAGGGCAAAATGGAAGCCTGAAATCGCCATGATGTGTTGAAGGCCGAAACGGGAGAAAGCGTGGCATGTCAACCGGTCTTCGAAGTTTCCAGTAGCAATCCCTGAAAGAAAATCGCCGCTCTGTTTATTTTTTATCTTTTGATGAATATAAGAAGAAACCGCTTGCCGAGCTTTGTAGCCCCATTCAGCTGGGCTCCAGAGATCAGAATAAGCTATCCAGGGTTTATCCTTATCCGGAACTAAAGAATAGCCGTTGGAAGTTTGTTTTAGCGTTCCATGAATTTGATAAGCTTGGTCGGCCGAGGGGCGCACAACTTCTGGTTTATTGGGTATAGAAACACTGCAAGCAATATTGTGTAAACATGGTTCATTTGTTTCATCTGGATCAAACCGGGGAATGATCCCTTTATAAATCCAGTACCGGCCAAAATGGAACTGGTTGCTAGATAATGAAGATAGTTTCAGCAGTGCGGTTCCTTTGATCCCTTCAGAATTGATAGAAGGAAATTCATAACGCGTTGATGAATAGGCAGATGCGGCGCAAGCGATGAAAAAAGCCAGGATAATCCGTCCGGCGAGGGGATAAGACAAAAAGGAAGCGAAAAGAAGAGGACCCCAAAGGATTAAGAACGGAACAAAGAAAAACCAATTGTGATGCCATCCTAATGAACTCCCGCAGCCAAGCAGAACAGCAGATCCTAGCAATAATGCAGGGTGCCGGCGCCAAAATGCATCAATGAAATTATACACAGCTGTCGTGAATGAATTATTACAGTTTTACGTGGTAGAGGGCTTTGTTTGATACGGAAAGGTGAATGGTAAACGCTTGAGGCTTCTGAGATATCATTTCCGTTGGAATGACATTTTTAATGGGGGAACCATTCGATTGTCCAAATTGCGAGAACGTATGGGATGTCGTTTTCCGGCAGAGCATGAAATTCTTTTGTGAAATCTCTTCCGGCTGTGGGGCAGAAAAGATCTTTTGGATGTTCAAAGAATCTAAAATCAGGGCATCTTTTAAAGTGGCTAAAGCTTTAGAAAGGGCTCTTGAAAAATCATTGCTTGTAAAAACGATCAGATGCTTGTAAGAAAGGATGTTTTTATCTTTCAAACGGATGATTTTTTTGTTTTCATCGATGTCTAGCAATTCCCCAACTTCCTGAAATGCGGAGTCATTCAGATCGAAATGATTCCTAAAAGCCGCAAAAAGAGAGCTTAATTCAGACTTTAACTGATAGACGACAATACGATCTGTAGACCGGTCAACCAATGCAACATCGACATGAAAATGTTGGGAATTGAGCCCTTTTTGATAATCTTTAAATTCAAGCCGTGCTACATACACATTTGGTAAGTCCATCTCTAGTTAAACTCCTAAGTTTTCTGTCCCGTGCATCACCGATAAAAATTAAATCCCTATATCAAATACACCTTATCATAGGTGTATGAAACAATCAACAAATTTTTAAATATTATTAAGAAAACATGAATTTTTTGTAAAGACGAAAATGGTCCCCCATCACACTAGGTTTGACAAGGAAAAAGACTGCTTCAAAATAATTTAAATTTATGATAACTAAGAAGGTAGGAGGCCAACATGGATCGCCATGTAAACGAATTCTTTCGGCAATCTTCTGGTGAAACCCCGCGCAACTTTTACCGCGTTATCCCCCTGCATGAGGCGCCCGATGTCGACTGGGAAACAGTCCATCAAATGGTGCCAGGCCTTTTCAAAGGATGGTATGAATTAGCCCATCTCCCTTCCAAAGACCGGATCGAGTTCATTCGTGACTTTTGGCTTAATAAGCTCCCTTACCACTGCGGGTTTAGCGAGTTTTTAGTTCGCTTTTTCGAATCGCTGGATGATGTTGGGGTTTTTTTGACTCAACAAAAGTATGATGATGCTTTTGAAGCCAGTATTGTTTATTGCCTTAAAGAGGATTCAGGGTTTTACAGGGGTGGAACCCCGGCGACTGAAGAAGAGATTGAGGCTTTGCAGAAACATTTTCCCGATTATATCCTGCCTTCCGACTATAAAGCTTTTTTACAAGTGCATAATGGTTTTTGGAAGACGACCGATATTTCCGGCATTGCAGGAACAGATAGAATGGTGGAAATGAACGAAGCTTTTCAAAAGATGCTTAACCAGCAAGAGCGGTTATTATCCACTTCAGGCCGTGAAGCAGATCCTAAAAGTTTGATTGCCTTCTATGAATCTTTTGGAATGCCCTTTTTTCAGTGCTTTTGGGGCGAATGGTATCCCGAAGGGGAAATGGGGAATGTTTACTACTCTGGCGTCACGCGATCCATTATTTACTCCGAGGGAGCTGAACAGGGACCTGAAAATATGGCTTTCCCCACCTTTCTGGATTGGCTCATGTTTTACCTCGAAAAAATCACCTAATTTAACAATTATAAAAGCAACATTCAGGGACGGATTCTTTATAGACTTGATTGAGAACTTCCTCAATTTCATGACTTGTCGTCAGAGATAAAACTTCTTCTGCGAGTTGATTGGCTGCCACGATGCTCGTATTGCGCACCGCATTTTTGATCAGCGGAATATACCTGGAAGCTACCGAAAGCTCATGAACCCCTAATCCTAACAGCAGCGGGGTAAAACGGGGATCCGCAGCAACTTCCCCGCAAACGGTGACCGGGATCCCATGATGATTGGCTTCGCTTACAATCAGCTTGATGAGGCGGATCACACTTGGATGGGCAGGATTATAAAGGCCGCTCATTCCTTGGTTATCCCGATCAACGGCTAAAGCATACTGCACAAGATCGTTTGTGCCTATCGAAAGAAAGTCGCTCTCTTTCGCCAATAAATCTGAAATAACAGCCGCTGAAGGGACTTCGATCATACAACCAACCCGGCAGTTATTGACCCCTTCGATCCCTTGAGATTCAAGTTCTTCCGCCACTTCTCTTAAAACACCTTTAGCTTCAATAAGTTCCGAAAGGGTTGATATCATGGGAAACATCACGCTGACATCCCCATAAACGCTCGCACGCAAAATTGCCCTGAGTTGGGTTTTGAAAATATCTCTTTCCCGGAGCAAGAACCGGATGGCTCGGCAGCCTAAATAGGGATTGCTTTCTGGAAGAGATTTGCGCAGGCATTTATCTTCGCCTATATCAAAAGTGCGAATGACAAGGGGGAGTCCATCCATTTTTTTGACAATCCCTTGATAGATATGAAACTGCTCTTCCTCTGTAGGGAAGTTCTGATTTGTCATAAAGATATGCTCAGAACGGAAGAGGCTCTCAGAACGGAAGAGGCCAACTCCACTCCCTCCATATTTGTGAAGCATTTCTGTTTCGTTGATCATGTCGATATTGGCGGAAAGGCGAATCTTATAACCATCGAAAGTTTCGGCCTCCCGGTTCCCTTCGGCACCCAATTTATGCATATGCAAATTCATCCTGTCTCTGAGTTTCTTGTAATGGGTCAAGGTGGATGGCTTTGGATTGATGATAATATCTCCAGTTCGCCCATCCACAATGACGAGGGAATTTTTATCCAGGAAATCCGTTTCGGAGAATTTCACATTGGCAATGTAGGGGATCCCTTTAGCTTTAGCCACAATAGCTGCGTGAGACGTGGCTCCACCCACCTCAGCGACTAAAGCGCTCGCGGAGACTTTTTTTGCTTCTGCAATGTCCGAGGGGGTAAATTCTTTAGCAAAAATGATCGATTCGGGTGGGATGTCCGCTAAAGTAAAATGAACACTTTCCCTCAAGTATCCCAGAACACGCCTTGAGATATCTTGGATATCTTTAAATCTTTCCCGAAAGAAAGGATCGATCAAAGAACTAAACTTTTTTTGGCATCTTTTGATGATGTTCTGGAAAACAAATTCCGCATTTTTTCGGGAGCTCCGGATGTTTTTTTCCACTTCGAAATTGAGCAAAGGATCTTTCATGATCTGAAAATGGGCATCAAGGATGGCTGCCCCTTCTGAAATATTCTCGAGGTCCAATTGTTTTTTCAGCCGTTGAACATCTTCCCTGCTCTTTTCTATCGCATTGTTATATCTCTTGATTTCTGCCTCTATGTCATCTGGAGCTATAGAAAATTCGGGGATCCCATTTTCGACGAAAATGAAGAAAAAAGGATAACCAATCGCAATTCCACGGCAAATAGGCAGCCCGTGGATAGATCTCTCTTGTTCTTTCAATCTCATGGATTACTCCCCAAATTCTTTGTCGAAAGCTTCAACCAGCGATTCTAACGTTTTTTCAGCATCATCACCGCATGTTGTTATGGTGATATTTGAGTTTTTTTTTACGGCTAACATGAGAATGCTTAAAATGCTTTTTGCATTGACTGTCATATTTTTGTGTGTAAACTGGACGTCGCATTTGACATTTTGCAAAATTTTAACAATCCAAGTTGCAGGACGGGTATGAAGGCCCATGGGATTTTTAACTCTAACTTTGCGTGTGAATTTCAACTTTCCGTCTCCTTTTCGTCTGTTTAGAAGAGATCATTTCAAGCAGTTTGGATTTAAATTCTTTGGCGGAGTTATAACCCATCCCTTTTAACCGATGGTTTAATGCGATTGTTTCTAAAAGTAGGACGACATCCCTTCCAGGTTTAACCGGGAGGATATGATAGGGGAGCTTAACCCCTAAGATATCGCAACACTTTTCATCAAAGCCGACCCGGTCGTAAAATTTCTGGTCATCCCATGTCTCCAATTTGACGACCAGGTCAATGCTTTTGTTATCGCGTATGCAAACAGCTCCATAAAGGTTGGCGACGTTGATGATCCCGATGCCGCGAATTTCCATGTGGTGCCGGGTGAGCTCTGCACCATAACCTTCGATGTAGTTGCTTTCCCTCTTTTTGACTTTGACGATATCATCCGAGATTAAACGGTGGCCCCGTTCAATGAGACCCAGCGCGGCTTCGCTTTTCCCTACAGCGGAATCCCCTTGAATTAAGACCCCTACCCCAAAAACTTCCACAAGGGTTCCATGGCAGCTCATGGTTGGGGCAAACTCTTCTACCAATAACAAAGTCATTTTACTCAAAAGGTTCATGGTGCTCATGCTAGCTCTGAAAAGGGGGATCTGATATTTTTCACAAAGTTGAACCAGTTCTTTGGGGGGGCGGTACCGCCTCGAAACGATGACGGCAGGGATCGGCGTTGTTAAAATAGCGTCTAAGCGCTCTATGCGTGTCTTTGGGTCTAGGTCGCGCAAATACTCGATCTCAACTCTTCCGAAAATAAGCATCCGCTTTCCTGCATGGCTTTTAAGATATCCCGATAAGCTCAAACCAGGGCGGTGGGCTTCTGGAACATGTATGCGTCGCTTCATTCCGGTTTTACCGGCAACAAGTTCCAGCCCTAAGCTATCGCTATGCTTTTTGTAAAGATCTTCCACTAAGTACATGTGCGACAGTATATAAGGAAAAATAGAAACTGGGAAGAAAAAATTATGATTTTTCAAGCTTGATTCTGTATCGCGCCGCTTTTTTTATCCCGCTTTGCAAGATAAGCCCTTCTTTTATGAGATCTCAAAGGCGTCGAATTGCGGAAAGCTTAAATCTTGCTGAGAAGCTAAAAGAGAATGATACTTGGACACATTGGCTTGACCAAGCATCCAAGTTCTCTTATTTCAATAAATATTTCGCAGTCGAATAAAGACTGCAGGAAATGATAATGGGAGTTGCCAAAATTGAGAAGGCAATCACGCTAATAATACCTCCAAAAACAGGTAAAAGCATATATTGAGTTACGGACTGATCTCGAAAGTTTGCAAGTTTTCCTTCAGCGATTAAATTGCCAATTTGAAAAAATACTATATAAGCAACAACAATGATAAGGAACGTAATGACTCCTGCTTTAATTTTGCGGCATTCCTTTGAGTTTCTCCATGAAGAATTATTAGTATTCACCCTTTCGATATTTCTTCCATTCCAACCGTTTTTAAGAGTAGTGACTTCTGTTAAAGGCAATCCACTTTCTTCGTCAGTGTTTCGCACTTTTTTGTTGTATAGCTGATCCAGGTTGCATTTTTATCCTTCTCAAATTTAATTCGAATTTTTCTTAGATCGAATGGAGGCTATCATTCTATCGTTGTTTTGTCCAGAATACCCACTTTTTTGCACGCTAATGCAAAAAAGTCACGGCTTTTCTTAATTTGAGTGCAAAAAAGTCGAAAATTTTCAAGCTAAACTTGTTCGATTTTAGTTTGTTTTGGGGGATTCATCGTCAAAATCAAATATTTCTGGATAGGCTTCTTCCTTATCTTAAAGCGCAGAGGACAATTTCGTCGATCAATCGAGATTCTTCTTCTTCTGTGAGCTTTAAATTAGACTCTCCGTGTTCAGACAAAGGAACGACCAAATGATGATAGATTGCTGGCAAAATATTTCCTAATTTCTCGGTTTTTTGAATTCCTCGTGAATTTCTAAGCAATGCAATTCTTTTCGCGGCTTTTTCTAAATATGGTTTGAAAAATTCCTCATTTAAAATGGCTTCCTGTCCAAAGTTCCAAATCCTGTCAGAATCTGGATTGCGATTTGGAAAATTAAAAAATTTTTTTAATATGTTGATTCTCTTGTCAGAACAATATTTTTCTAGATTGGTTCCAGTTATTAGGCATATTAAAAAGGGAATTCGAGTGTTGTACACTTCGTAATTTTTCCCAAGATTGTTGATGAGACCTTTATAAATTTTTTTTTCATCAGACGTAGGAGCTTCTTTTTCTAATTTTTCTAAATCTGCTAGCTTGATTACTTTCGGTAAACTTGTTGAATTTTCCTCATTCTTAACGGTATCTTCTGAGGACTTTATGGTTATATCTAAAAATTCTGAAGGGGAAAGACAAGCGGCTTCCTCATGGCTAAATTCGCATTGTTTTAAAAGATCTGCGTTAACATATACACCAAAAACGTTGTAAGGTGAGCGAGAATAAACAAACCCGTGGCCTCCCTTTATAGCGATATCACCTGTAGAATGAGGTCCGGGTTTAACATTTGCGCGTGACAACGAATCGACGATCTCTTTCAGAACTATGTCACTCCAAAAAGTGGAGTCATTTTCTTTTTTATCTTGGGGTTGAATGTAAATTACAAACTCCTTGCCCAATGTATTTCCATCCACCGTAATTTTTTCCAAAGGTAAAATCTTAAAACTGATAATTTGATGTTTTTCAAGGATTGGATAAATGATATTAAAAGCTGCTGTGAGATGTTTTTCCTCTCTTGCAATCGATATATGAAATTTGTTTATACTGGGTGTTCTGCTACAATTTTTCCTGTTAAAGGAAACCCATGCTGACGATTCGTCGCTGATTTGAACGCGAGATTGTAAATTATAAAACTTATTATAATCTAAAGAAGTTATGTTTTTATATTCAATTGAAGGTGGCAAATTTTTTATTATATTTTCTAGTTCATTTTCATTAAGTGCGGGTGAAAATTGATCAGAGCCTGGATTAGTGGAAGGCTCTTCTTTACCGATCAGAACACTAGAAAAGACCTCAGATTGAGAAGAATTCGATCGATTAGTTTTATTTGGAATGCTTTTTATTAATGTTGAAATAGCTTCAATTTTATAAATGAAATAAAGAAACGTTTCAAAGGCTATGGTTGCAACCCTTGCAGTCATTTTATCCATCAACTTTGGACTTTTGTTTTGTTTATTTAATTTATGACGAATAAAAGAAATTGGATTAATGCCAATAGGATTCATAAAACTAAAACCTAATTTAATTATTATCTAATCAATTATATCAAATTTTTTAATTTTATTCAATATAAAAAATGAAATATAAGGGTAATTTAGAAATTTCCTATTTCCTCCAATAATTTTTGGGCATTTTTATAGAAAGAACCGTGAATAAAAATAGGATTGGAAGTCTTAAGAAATTTAAAATTATAAATGACAGGTACAGAAATTGGAGAAAACGATTTGATTTACGTTTCTACCTCATTGCTGGAATCTATAATTATGAAATAAAAATTTAATTGCGGAATAAGTCTTTCTTTAACGCAGAGACGGAGAGTCGGGGAGACGCAGAGGGATTTCTCGATTATCTCTGCGTCTCCCCGACTCTCCGTCTCTGCGTTAATCTTTGGGCCTCATTTATTGTAACTCTGAATATTTTTCCACACCATTTAAAATGATCAAAAGACATTAGGCTTCTATTGCTAGCCCATTTTTATCGTCAATGTCTATTGTCCATTCCAGCGCTTTTGTCCATTCACAAGCCAAAGCTTCCAAGCTGCGGCATGCCTGGCGGCATCTTCGGCATCCCTTGCATTTGTTTATCTTTCAACTTTTTCTGCGCATCGGCATGGGCGGCCTTAATCAATGCTTCCAACCCTTCGATATCTTCGGGGTCTACACATTCAGGCTTTATTTTAAGACTTTTAATGTCCCCATCCCCATTGAGCACAAGAGTGACAAGCCCATTTCCTGAAACTCCTTCAGTTTCGATATCCTGCATTTGAGATTGCATTTTGCTCATCTGTTCTTGAAACATCCGAGCTTGCTTCTTTTTCTTTGAAAATCCTGTTCCCATACTCTTTCCTTTTTTCTTACCTTATAGGCTTTTTTTGGATTGTGCCTTCTAATTCCACAGCGGCAAATTGCAGCAGTGTATCGTAACGGCATTGCTCTTGGGGTGATAACTTAATTCCCTCCTTGGGGGGAGAAGATGGCTTAGGCGCGGGGGAGGGTAATCCCTTTTCGACGGGCGCAGCAGCGGCTCTAAAATCAAGATCTGCAGCAGTGGGCATCGGATCTTCGCTGATAGAAGAAGCCTGACTTGCTTGCATTTTGGGACGCGCTTGCGGGGGAGGTTCTACTACTGGATGGGCTGAGGCAGCGGGTGTCATCATCGACTGCTCAATCTCTGCCAGCCGGCGAATCAAATAATCGACAGGCACCCGCTGGTGGATGCGTAGAATTCGCAGCAAAAGGGCTTCAAGAGCTACGGTTCCGGACGCCATAAAACGGATTTGCTGTTGAGCTTCAACAAGAAAGTCGAGGATAGTGAGGCATTGCTCTTGCGTATAAATTTTGGCGGAATGCTCGTATTTCTCCCGTTCTGCCTCCAACAAATTCAGAAGTTTTGTTGCTTTGCCCCCCAATTTCATCAACAGGATGGTGCGAAAGTGTTCCGTAAGCGTTTCAACAAAATGGAGGATATCTTTTCCTTGAGAAAATACTTGATGGGCAATATCGAAGGCGGCTTTCAAATTTCCCTCTTTCCCAGCCTGATCAAGAGAAAAAAGCACATCTTTAGGCATCATTCCTAAAATGGAAGAAACAGAAGCGAGGGTGATCCCATTTTCATGGAAGGAGACGATCTGATCCAATAAAGATTCGGCATCCCGCAACCCCCCCTCAGAGCGTCTTGCGATAAGATGCAAGGCTTCCTCTTCGATGGAAACATGGAGTTCGCGGCAAATGTTTTGCAGTTTAGCTATGATTTTATCCAGAGGGATGCGGTTGAGGTTAAAGCGCTGGCAGCGGCTTAGGATGGTGGGTAGGACTTTGTGGGGCTCTGTCGTGGCAAAAAAGAACACCACCTTAGGAGGAGGCTCTTCAAGGGTTTTTAGCAGGGCATTGAAGGCCTCTTTAGTGAGCATGTGCACTTCGTCGATGATGTAGATTTTGTATCCTCCGGAGGAGGTTGCATAACCTACTGTTTCGTTGATTTGTCGAATGTCATCGATTCCACGGTGGGAAGCCCCGTCGATTTCGAGGACATCGAGGGAGTTTCCTGAAGCAATTTCTTTGCAAGAACTGCAAGCACAACAAGGTTCGCTGCCAGCTGTCGGATTTTGGCAGTTAAGGGCTTTAGCAAAAACGCGGGCCAAGGTTGTCTTGCCGGTGCCGCGGGATCCGCAGAACAAATAAGCGTGAGCTAGCCGCTGGTTTTTAATGGCATTTTTAAGGGTGGTTATGACCGCTTCTTGCCCGATAACTTCAGCAAATGTTTGAGGACGGTACTTACGGGCGAAAACTTGATAATGAGCCATAATTGACAGTGTTTGAAATAATATAAAGGTAGTGTATCGGGAAATGACAATTTTGGCAAATGGATCTGGTTTTGCCGTTGTCCTTTATTTCACGAAAAGCCAATGACGTTGCACGTTGCGGTCTTCTTGTGTTTTTTTGACACGTTTTGGATTGCGGATATTCTCCTTTTCCATGGTGAGCTTTTGGTCCAATATCCGTTGTTGTTTTTGCAATTCTTCCCAATTTTCTGTGGTAAAATTCTCTTTATTGCTTATAAATGAAGCAATTTGTTCAGGGGTGACTTTTAATTCTTCCATCAAAGCCTTGACTTCCTTGTCGAGGACGGTAATTCGAATGAGCAATTCCTCCAAAGCGCGTTCATTCTTGATGGATTGCTGCTCCAAAGCATAATCTTTATTTTGATTAAAAAACATGTAAGCCTCTTTTTTAAAAAATTACTATAACATAATTATAAATAATAAATCAATAGCAAAAGGCAATAGAAAAATAGGCCTTATATTATAATGCAAAAATTGACTACACTACGGTAATTTCCTATTTGAGGACCTCAATGCATCTCTCTTATTTTGCTTTGGTTTTATTAAACGGCGGAATGATCTATCTGATGGCCTGCGGGGTGTTAAGATATTTTTTGCGCCCTAAACTTTTAGAGAAAATGATCCAAGAAAAACTCGTTGAAATAGAAAAAACATTGCATCAAAAAATGGCTCAAACTAATTTTCAACATGACATTGACGAGATTTTGGACCGCCACCTAAACGATTTAGTTCTGATTTTTAAGCAGCAGATCCCGATGGCTGAATTATTTCTTTCGGGTAATCTCATTACGAAACTTAAAGGGCAGGCTAAAAATGAGCTCATGAAGATGATGCCTGAGCTTAAAGAAAAGGTGATGGAACGAATGGCAAAGGAATTAGATTTAAAACAGATGCTATCAAATCAGATCCAAAATTTCCCCCTTTCCACCTTATGCCGCCGCATGGCCTTGGCTATCGCGAGTGCTGGAACTATTTGTACCTTGATTGTCCTCGGAATTATCATCAAAATTTGGTCATAAACTGGTATCTTGATAACTATGCAGCCCCCAGACATTATTATAGAAAAAAATCAACGCCTTTCGAAATCGGTCTTATGGTCCCTTCAAACAGCTGCTTATTGCCAGTTTGGGCCTAAAGCTTGGAGCGACAAAGGGGTTCCTTTTTATCCTACCAGCAACCCTTTTATCGCACGTCAATATGCGCAAGTCGTGATAGGTTACCTTCGAGATTGTTTAACGGAGGGATCTCCAACGAAGATCGACCTTTCTGAACCTGTTTACATTCTCGATCTTGGCGCAGGCACAGGCCGTTTTGGGTATCTATTTCTAAAAAATTTGATTGAGTTGTTGGGGATGCTGCGGCGGGATGATTTAAAAATCCGTTATGTCATGACCGATATCGCCCCCTCCAACATTGCATTTTGGAAGGCCCATCCCTATCTTCAAACATTGACCCGGCTGGGCCTTTTAGATTTTGCTTTTTATCATCACGAAGAGCAAGAGAAACCTCTGGAACTGATCCTTTCGGGAGCAACCTTAACGGAAAACACAGTAAAAAACCCGCTCATCGTTATAGGAAATTATTTTTTTGATACGATTCCCCAAGATCTGTTTAAAGCCAAGGGGGGGAAGATCTTAGAAGGGAGGGTCACCCTTTCCATTGAGGAAAATGAAAATACAAAAGGGTTATCAGCCGGCGATCCTGCCATCATTAACTATCTAAAAACAAGCTTCGATTATGTTTCGGTCCAGAATATAGAAAATTATTACCCTGATTTCATCGAACTTAATGCCCTTGTGAATTCTTATGCGCAGCTTTTTGAGGATATCCCATTTTTATTTCCTTCGGGCGCCTTTTATGCCATCCGTTATTTCACAAAGCTCTCAAAAGGGCGTTTGCTCATTTTGGCAGGGGATCAAGGACGCTGCACAGAAAAACAACTTCAGGGCATGCATGAACCCTATATTTCACGGCATGGGAGCTTTTCTATTCCCGTGAATTATCATGCCATTGCTCGCTATATTAAAAGTCAAGGGGGGATTTCTTTATTGACAACCCATCCACAGCCGCAATTTATCGTTACAGCTTCTGCTTTAGGGGGGGCAATAGAAAATTTTGAAGAAACAGCTTACGCTTTTAAAAATTACATCGATGTCTTTGAGCCCAATGACTATTTTCTTCTCATGGAATACTCGGAAAAAGAGTGGATTAAGCCAAGCCTGGAAGCCATTATATTGTTGCTTAAATTTGGCAATTGGGATCCGATCAATTGCCATTTATTCTTCACCCATATTCGGGAGCAAATTCCGCAAGCCAATGAGACCATCAAGGAAAGACTTGCTGATGCCCTTCAGTGTGTTTGGGAAAATTTTTATCCTGTCGAAAAAGCGGAAGCCGGCTTTGTTTTGAATTTAGGGGTGTTATTTTTTGAAATGGGGAAGTATCAGGAAGCTCTCTTATTTTTTGAGCACGCTTGGAAGTTAGATGAAGAAAATGTGACCATTTGCAACAACAGCGCATTGTGTTGCGATAAATTGGGTTTGTTAGAAGATGCTCAAAAATGGCGTAAAAGGGCAAAAGCCGTTAAGGCAAAGGGATGAATTAAAAGTTTCGTTCTGCCCTCTCCCGCTGATAATGTCTTTCGATCCCATTGGCGACCTCTTCGGGATCATCGGTCATGAGAATGAGATTTAAGTCCACCGGGAGGATGCAATCTTCCTTTAACACGGTGGTTTTGATCCAATCCATCAGTCCTTTCCAATACTCCTTTCCCATTAGATAAATAGGGAAAGGGCGGATTTTTTTGGTTTGGATCAAGGTAAGAGCTTCAAACAGTTCGTCCATAGTCCCAAATCCCCCTGGCAAAAAGACATATCCTTGGGCATAACGGATGAACATCACCTTGCGGACAAAAAAATAACGAAACTGTAGGCGGTATTTCGAGTCTATAAATGTGTTGGGTTCAAGTTCAAAAGGCAAATCGATTGCAAGACCGCACGAACGCCCATTCACAGATTGAGCCCCCCGGTTGGCGGCTTCCATGATTCCGGGGCCTCCTCCTGTAATAATAGCAAAGCCTCTTTGAGAAATATGTTGGGCCACATCAATGGCTAAGTTATAGTAAGGGCTCGTGGGTTGCAGACGTGCTGAACCGAATATGGAAACAGAGGGGCCTAGCTTGGTTAATGTTTCAAATCCTTCGACAAACTCGGAGATGATCCGAAAAACGCGCCACGAATCCGTAGTCAGCATTTTTGTCTCGTCTTCGTATTTCCAGTCTGTCATGCCTCATCCATCAATGACGGAATTTAAATATGTGGTTTTCTATCGGCTTTTAAAAAAGAGCCCTAAATAGAGCGAGAGGATTGCAATCCCGGTGTGAAGCCAATTATCGGCGGTGTTGATGGCAATCATGTTAAATAACATTCCAGGTCCTTGTACAAAACCCCAAACGGCGACAAACCCATAGATGAGGCCAAACAGAATAAAAAAAATCTTACAATATATGGTTTTAGAAAGACCACATAAAAGGGCGATAAAGCCTGAAGCTAAATGAATGACATTATGCCATGTATTAACTTCAAATAGGTCCAACAGTTTGCCGTCATGTGTAAAATCGGGAAGAAATCCTAAAATGCCGACGACAATCATAATGATTCCGAAAAGAATAGCAAAGATTTTCAACATGATCGACTCCTTAAACCCCGGTTTTGGATTTTTATGAGATCCCTTTTTGTATGCATACAAATTTTTATGAAAAATAGCAATCTGAGTTTTAACTGAAAAAAAACCACCGGCTTAGTGGTTTTTCACTTGCGGAGCAGTTTCAAGTTTTTTAGATTTTTTTCCAGACCATCCACCCCTCGACGCTGTAAAGGGGTGCCATAAAGCTTTTCCGGCGCAGCTTTCAGCCGATCGATGAGCTCGTCATTTAGAAAGGGGCCTATTCCCGCTTCGGGGGAAAAGTCAGGAGTCGTCGAAGGTTTTTTGCGGACATTATGGGGGCAAACATCCTGGCAGATGTCGCAACCGAAGACATATCCCGGATTTTTTTCGGTAATTTCCGGAGGGATCTCTTTTTTTGATTCGATAAGGTGATAAGAAAGGCATTTGGCAGCGTCTAAGCGATAGGGGGAAATCAACGCTTGTGTCGGACACGCATCTAAACATCGGGTGCAGGACCCGCACCTCGGCAAGCGGATCTCTAGCACACTTCCTCCCACATCCAAAGTGGTTAACACACCCGAAAGAAAAATAAAAGTTCCAAATTTGCGATGGATCAAGAGGGTATTCTTCCCAAACCACCCCAAGCCCGCTTGAACGGCGAGGGCTTTTTCTAAGATCGGGGAAGAGTCGCTAAACCCTTTTGCAATGCCGCTATGACCTGAATAGTCTTCCAGCCATTTGATAAATTTTTTTAGCCTTTTGCGATGCACGTGATGGTAGTCCTTCCCCCGTGCATAGGCCGAGATAAGCCCTGGCGTTGCACTAGGGACCGGCTCTTGCTTGTAGTAGCTGACAAAGAGGATGGCATGCTTGGCCCCGGGCAGTAATTGTTGAGGATGGCAGCGGATGGCATTCTCCATGTAAGAGAGCTCTGCATGGTGCCCATCGGCAAGCCATCTCTTGTAAGCAGCTATGTCCTCTTCCGAAATGGAGGCAGAGGTGACCCCGACATCCTCCCATCCTAAGCTCACCGCTTTTTCTTGGATCACTTCAAAGGGGATCGGGTCCATCGCTTGGATTAAGTTCCTAATTTAAAAATCCGTTTCACAATTTGTTGAAGAGACGTCCGCTTCCGGCCGTTTTGGTGGGACTGCATCCCTGTAGCGACTTCATGCAGGTTTTCTATCGCAATAAATGCATAGGGATCTTCCCGATAGATGAGTTCTTTCAAATCTGCCAACTGGAGACGCTCGGCGATGACGTATAAGATCTCACGGGCATCCCCTGAAAATCCCCCTCGCCCATACATGATAGTCAGCCCAAGGCCAAGTTCATGCATAATCGCTTCCGCAATCTCTTTCGACTTGGAAGATATAATGAGAACAGATTTCGTTTCGTCAAGGCCAACGATCACTGAATCCATGATTTTAACCACGACGAGGTAGGTGATGAGAGATAACAAGGGGGGATGCCAATCTTGAAAGACAAAGCCTGCTGCTCCAAAGACGAAAATGTTGCAGACCAAGACCACTTGCCCAACGGTAAACCCTAGCTTCTTATTGAAAATGATCCCCAAAATCTCAGTTCCATCTGTACACCCCCCATAACGGATAATCAACCCTAAGCCAACGCCTAAGATGGCTCCTCCAATGACAACCACTTCAAGGCTTTCCCCTTTAAATTGCCAAGGCTGCTGAGCGATCAACCAGAGAGAGATGGCAAAAATGACAACGGCAAAAACCATATGAATGACAAAGGTTTTACCGATGAACTTGTAGGCCAATAAGACAAATGGAAGGTTGATGAGGATTAAAAACAAAGGAAGGTAGCTTTGATCTGTGAGTTTGCTGCAGATCATAGCCAAGCCCACAGTGCCGCCGTCGATGAGGCGGTTTGGTATAAAGAAAACCTCAAGAGCAAAAGCAGCTGTAAAAGCCCCAAGAGCCATGAAAATGTATAGAAATATTTGGTTTAACCAAGATTTTGTTGAAGGAGGGGAGGGTTGCATCATGACTTTTATAACGAGTTGATAAATCACCAGCTTATCCAAATATTAAAAAAAATGGAAGCTTGAAAAAGATCAGGATGAGCAGAATTGCCTTCAGAAGCAAGGTAAGCAAGTTAAAATATTTTCCGCCGCAGGCGAGACTGCTCATGCTGATCTTTTTCCCATTTTCTTTCTCTTTTTGCTTGTAGGAAATTTTGGCCTGCTGTAAAGTGAATGACGTTTTGCAAGGGCGTATAGCTCAGTTGGTAGAGCTCCTGTCTTACACACAGGTGGTCATAGGTTCGAGTCCTGTTGCGCCCAAGCTATCTTCCTTGCGGGAGTAGTTCAATTGGTTAGAGCACCGGCCTGTCACGTCGGAAGTTGCGGGTTCAAGTCCCGTCTCCCGCGAACTCTCTTCAAATCTGCGACTTTCATTGAGAATTTTGGAAGTACTCTTCAAAATGCTCTTTCCTTTCTTGATAGTGCCGATGATCTGTCAACTCACCCACATGGACAGGAACAGCCGTAATGTACCCTTGTTCCAAGAGGAAAACATCCCCTTCCTCTTCTTCTTTGAACTTAAGAAATTTTGACCCTAACCAATAATAATGATTCCCCTCAGAAGGGTGAAGGCGTCGATCGGGATCTTCAGCCCAATGCCCCTTCCCTTGCTTCGCCATCCTAATCCCTTTCATCGTTTGTTGATGGGAAGGAAAATTGACATTCAGCAACGTCCCTTTAGGCAAAGAGTGCTTTAAAATATAATCCACGAATTGAGGCACATAATTTTTAGCGGTTTTAAAATCGGGAGTTTCATAGTCGAAACAGGAAAAAGCTGCGGAGGTGATATCTTGTAAAGCCGCCTCGATGGCGCCGGCTACAGTTCCACTATAAAGGATGCTTCTTCCGGCATTCGTTCCCCGGTTGATTCCCGACAAAACTAAATCAGGCTTTGCCTTTAAAATGACCTTCAAAGCCATCTTAATACAATCGGCCGGAGTTCCGCTCACACTCCAAGCTTCTGTGCGGCCGCCTTCTGTCCAATTCACTTGATGAATATGGAGCGGTGATCTCAGTGTCGTCGACATTCCCACCGAAGATTGCTCCATCGACGGCGCTACAATAGCCAAATCCACATTTTCATTTTTTAAGGCATCCCATAAATAATGGATTCCCGGCGCATAAATGCCATCATCATTGGTAATTAAAATTAAAGGTCTTTTCATTTTTATATCCTTTGAAAAAATAGTGTAATGTTAAATAAGAAAAATGTAAAAACTGTATGATTTTTAAGTCAAGTAAAATTTTTAAATAAAAAGAATATGATTTTGTTTTATTATTTTTGAAATTCTTGTTAAAATAACTTTAGAGATTTTTGTTTTTTAATGCTAAAACTAAATAACTATTTTTAATGTTAAACACGAATAATGATATGCCAGATGAACATAGCCTCAAGAAAGATGTTCCGTTTAAAATGTCTGGACAACTTCCTGGGTTGGACATTCAAAAAAAGGGATTTTTCGATCGGATCCGTGTCTTATTTTCAAAAAAACAAGAACCGCCGGTTAGCGATGTGAGCCTGACAGGGCGTATTCATGCACAATTGCGGCAAGACGCCCATAGCCTCGTCGAGCAATTAAAAAATTTAAAAGAGAATCTAAGAAAAGAGCTCGAAGGGAGGGATGATAGTCATTTGTGGACCTCATTTGAAGCTGTGGTAAATCCGTTGTTGCGAGAATACGAATATATTGAAAAAAAACTCATGGCCAAAACGGCCAATACGTTGGAAGAAAAAACGACAGCCTTGAAAAGCTTTGGTGAATGGGCAGACAAAGCCAAGTTATGGGCGGCATTATCTGCACGTCCTGTAGATAGAAAAAGAGTTATTAAAGCAGTCATTATCAATACGTTGCAAGTATTCGATGTGACGATTGACCGGGACCTCAAGACACTGCACGAATATATGACCCATGAATTAAATAATTTAAAATGTTCTTCCGAAAAGTTGATCCAGGTTGCAGAGCAAATGGAGGCCGAATTACACCCGCATATAGAAGGCTTGGTTCAATTGAAAAATCAGAAACCTTCAGATTTGCTCTTAGAGCACTTGCAGGGATGGAAGTTGCAAATGGATGAAAAGCGTGCCAAGCATTACCATGCGGCTTTGCAAATCATCGATAATCGGGTTGATGCCATAGCTCCCCACAAAGAAACCGCTGAAGAACATGAGCATGCGAAAGAAGTTTTTGCCCGCATGGCCTATCTTGAAGAGGAGGTTCCTGCTCTACTGGATAAAGCAAAAAAAATCGATCCCGAAGATAGTGAATCGATAAGGTTATTGATTGAGCGGGAAATCGAGCTTGAGGTTCAAACCCGTCAGCTTGTCGAAGACCTCCGTTTGCCTCCCGAGCTCGAAGATCGAGTCCAGGAGTTGGTGGATCTCATCTCAGGGATCCGAGAGCTTCTTCATCATAGATAACCCTTCTGACAAACATCTATTGTTTTTCTTTTTCAAATCAATTAAAGATGTGGCTTATCTTAACACAATTTCTTGATCAAGAGGGGGTTTTATGCGTGTTCTAATATTGATTGTTCTAGCTGCATTGCTTGTGAATTTTAGAGAGAGTATTGCTTCCGAAATAACTGAGAATGATCAATATGTGTATATCAAACGGGGTTGGGATGAGATCACAGAGGAAACTCAGCGGGGGCTCATCCTCTATTTTAGGGAAAAATTCATCCATGATCTTGAAGAAATCAATGCCAAGATAAACTGGGACAAAGCTGCCGAAGACCTTCTTTTGGGAGATCAGCCAAAATACCACTGGACTTCTTTGCAAATCCAAACTCGAACAGACAGCTTTGCCTCGGATCACAAAATTCAACTATCCGATTTAGTCCCCACGGGGTTTGTCATTGGTATAGGGATCAATGGCTCTGGTGAGGTTGTTTTGGGGCTCGGAGCGAGTGCATTGGTGACTCTCATCGTTGTTCCCCTTGAAGTGGAGTGTTACAATAAAACAACTCAAGAATCTCATACCCAATATGAAGCTTCGTGGGCCATTGGAGGAATAGGACAAAGCAACCTTGGGGCGGGTATGGGGGCAGGCATTGGGTTGCATGGGGCTGTAGGGATCATCTGGGGCGACCTTCCTGACGCTTCAGCCCTCCGTGGGTGGGCTCTTGGGGTTTCGGGGAATTTGAGCGATAACTTGGGCATTGGCTTCATGTCAGCTATCGTTTTTGACTCAGCAACAAAACATGATAATCTGGTGGCTCTAGCAACCTACGACTTAGGTGTTCAAGCCGGCGGCTTAGTCAGTGCTTCCCTGTTTTATTTCATGCAAGTAAACGAAATCATCAATTATTTCAGCGGAGGGAAATTTAATAGCGACCAAGGCTTTCAAATCATTAACCCACAAGACCTCGGAGTCCACACGCCATGATGGTTATTTGGGGGGAAAGGCTTCCAGCCGTTTTTTAGCAAGGCATAGCTGGCTTTTTAACCCTTTTCCTCCTTGGCAATAATGATTATTTTTAGTGCCGTCTGTTTCCTCTATAGGATTTAAAATCCAATCCCGTGTGCTGAGGGAACTGACTGCATCTTTGCCATAAGTGCCGCGGTGGTACATCCAACCCATCGTATGGGGATTAAATCTTTCATCGTTTTGCAAATAAAGCCTAACAATTTGAGGGGTCCATCGCATGCCATGTTGCGTCACATCATTGGCAAATCCAAAAATTCTAACATAGATCCCCTTCTTGGGGTAATTAGCATGGCTGCCGCGGGCAACATAGATAACAGGATGTGTTCCTTCAAAGGCATTATCACTATGCCACCCGCCTTCATCAGAATGGGCAGAAAAATAAACCCTATCGATTGTTTTCGTGGTTTCGTCCACTTGAACGGTAACATGTTCGATATCGGCTTCATGAGCGCCAACATCTTTAATATGAAAGCCTATTGGGGCGATACGGTAAGCTCCATTGTATCCATAAAAAAAGATGTAATGAATAAATATTTTGTCAACCCCATCCACTTTACCAGAAACTACAATGGCATAGACTGGAGTTGTCAAATTCCCTTCGCTATCCTGATGCAGTACGGGGTTATTGCCAAATTTGACACACTCAGGGGCTTTGAAATAGTTTTCATTGGTATTGTTGGTCTCTTTCCCTTCTTTATAAATGCGATCCATTGTGATTTCTCCAGGGGGAATGATGACGGTACCCGTCTTGAAATCAACCATTGAGGTTTCCGGGTTTAAAACATAATTTTCTATGGAAATAGGGAAATAGGCTTCTTTTTTGCTCAGATAAAGCACAGGGGCAAACTTTTCAATATAGGGATTCCATTCCTCCTTGTCTTTGGCCATCGCATCTGCCGAATTCACGAAAGGTTCCAGAGAATTTAATTCAGTTGAGCAGTAAAGGGGAGATTCAGCAGATTGAAGGTTTGAAAATGAAAACAAAATAAATATAAAAATGAAAATATTAATCATATGCATCCTTGCCAGCTGATAGTATTCTTAATTATAACTATTAATTTAAAAACCCAACAACATTGAATTTTGAGGATATATTAAAACCCTAACCCACAAATAGATAAGATAGGCACAGAGAGGAATATTAATTTTTTTTCAGATCAAGAGCTATTCTCAAGGCTTCTTCTACCGAAAGCATTGTTTCTGGGTCGAGAGAGCAGATTTTTTCACCTATTCTGCGTTTATCCAAGGCTCTAATTTGATCTAACAAGGCTTTACACTCTTTTCCTTTCAAAACGACTTTGGTTTCAAATGGATAGATGTTATACATTTTGCTCGTAATGGGTGCTGCGAGCACACGCAATCCTTTTTTGTTTTGTGAGTTATTAGATAATATCAAACAAGGTCTTGTTTTCTTAGTCTCTGTTCCCTGAGTGGGATCAAGGGCTATCCAATAAACATCACCACGCTTGGGATAGTTATTCATGTTTTAACCATTCCCAATTTTCTTCTCCTGTTAAATCACTTGTGTCATCTAATAAATCCCAATCTCTAAGGGTTTGTAAGCGTGTAGCATCTGTATTCGCAGCTTCATATGCTGCATCTAGTGAGGTTTGCTTTTCATCTATCTCTTCTCCAAGGGCTTTGCGTATAGCTTCGGAAATGAATTGACTTAAGCCTCTATGGCCAATATGAGAATGAAGCGATAGCAATAAATCAGAAGGGATTGAAAAGGTGATGTTTTTATGCTTGTGCATACTGAGTCCTTTTCTTTTAATTTTACGTAATTGCGTAATTAATTTCTATTGTAATTTGTCCGGGTTTTGTATGCTTACTGATCTCATTGAATTTGTGATAATTATGCAATAATAGCTTAGAAAATGTAGCCGCCGGCGATTTCCCGTTTATCGTATCCATCTAAAACGTGGAAAGTGCGGATTTTATTTAAAGTGATGGGGGAGAGCTGCCCAATGGGGAGGAAGACCACTTTTTTGCCAAACCGCTTAGCGAAGCTTTTCAACATGCTTCTAGGAGGCTTAGCACCCACGAAGACGACAATGGGTTTGACGGCGTAATCGATGGCAGCCATAAGCAACACTTCGGCTTTGGTGCGGCATTCGGCATAATCGGGATCTGACCAAACATCAAGAAGGCGTCTGGGAGGGTAGGACATCATGAACCCCCCATATTCGCACCGGCTAATTCCTGGCCCAACCACATTTGCTGTTGCCGGCGTCGCATAAAAGGACATATCGGACTCCTGAGTATGTTCTCCCAACCAGGTTGTATGCCAGGTATATTTTTCCTGATAGGGTTTCCCTTCGATTGGCATATCCTCATCAAAGATCACAACAATGGAGCCAATACCGCCGGGAGGCTTCCCCCAGACTTTGACGTAGAGCTTTTTATCATGCCAGTGGCGGACTGTTTCACGTGTATCGATCCCATCTTCTAGGCTCGTGGAAAAGGGGATGGTCCGCGCCGCATCTTCGGTGAGAATTTGCGTTCCTTTTTTTTTCAAGAAATCGCCAAAACGTTCAACAGAGATATCTTCCGGTGGATAGGAACAAATAGAAAATGGGCCCGGAGGGAAAAACCGAATTTTTGATTTGTCCCGCCGCCGCCTTTCAAAGAAAGTGTGGTTTTTGCGGCTTTTTTGTTTTAGATGGAACCTGATGATTTTGCTATGCCCCCAAACATCTTCGATAGAGAGGTCTAATTCTAATAAAGCATCCACATTCCGCCGGAAAGGATACGAAGTTGCGAGCTCCCATACTTCATAGGCATAATTATGATCGACGCACCCTTTGGCGGTGCTTAATATTTGGAATAAATCAGGCATGAGCTGGCCAGTCATCAGGGCATAATTCCGCCCGAATTTCATCATATTCCTGAGGTGATACCCTGGAAATTTGTTGCCTGTATTGGCGACATATTTTTCGCCGGCGGTTTTAAAAAGTTGATAGATAAGTTTTTGCCGATCGGGGGGAAATGTCGCAGGGAGGAGAGTGTCCTGGTTTGTTCGGTTTTTATCTTCTTCATACTTTTGGCGCAATTCCTCATATTGGGAGGATGTCCAGCCGCATTCTGCCATCACTTCTCGGCAAGAATCTTCTGTCAATGTGCAAAGTTCTACGACCTCCCTTTGCGCATGCGGGATCAGTGGAAATTCTGTTCGATCGACAAGGTTTAGGACGTTTTGTATGTGAAACATCCCCCCGATGAAAAGGATCCGGTCATAAGAAAGGGAAAGCTCCTTCAGGCGGCGGGCCATGTGAATTTCCCGATTGGCATCGGTTTGTGTAACAGGGTATTGCTTGGTTTGGACTGTCTTTTGATAGATCTCATAGTAGTGCTGAAGGCCAATCCGGTGGATCGAATAGGGGTCTGGCACAACTTCTCTGACATCGGGATAATAGTCCACATCCAAATCGATGCAATAGCCTGGGATCTGTTTTTCCAAAGCACAACGGAGCCCTTCAAAAGCGGCATCGCAAGGTTCGCAAAGGTAATACAGAGGCTCTTGCTTTGCATTATAAGTGATCGCTAGGCTGATATCAGGAAGGCGTGAGGCCGCATGCAATAATTGAAGCTGCATGGTTTCAGCAAGTTCGACAGCGACACAATCGGGTTGGATTTGATCGAAAGCGATCCGGACTTGAGCGGCAATTTCCATGTTATAGTGGATGATGGGAATGGCGCAGATGGAACCTTTTTCGAGCCAAAAAACGTTGTTTTGTTGATCCATAATTTGCACTTATACAAGATGGCTTAGGGCTTCATCCCCTAGAGTCATCACAACAGCTTGTCGCAAAAGGTTGTCCATATTCACTTTACTTCCCGAGAAGCTTTTAATTCTTTTGGCGGCATATCGGGCGATGTTGATCCCATCACGGACGGTGTAGTTTTCATTCGAGGCGTGGGCTTTCTGCAAAAAATTCACGACGTAATCCATGATGTATTCATCTACAAAAGGGAGGTTTTCCCTCAAAATCCTTTTTTCTTCCTCCGCCTCTGGAAAATCAAGATAGATTTGCGGCTGCAAGCGGCTATGGATATACTCAGGAATTTCAAATGTGGAGGCGTCGTCATTCATGGTCACGCAGATCTTAAACTCGGGATGGGCTTGGACTTTTAATCCTGCGACAATCGATTCGATATACCTGCGTGTATCCAAAAGAGGGGCTAAGGAAGCCCACGATTTCTCACTCATCCGGTTGGCTTCATCGAGGATGCAGACCCCGCCACGGATCATGGCGGTCACTAGAGAGGAGGCCACGTAGCGTATTCCGCCGCTTTTGTCTACGACCGGCGTAATCAGCAAATCTTCAGGGCGGGTGTCCATGGTGCATTGATAGATGTATACATCTTTTCCCAATTGCTTTGCGGCCGCATACGCTAGGGTTGTTTTACCGACTCCGGGCTTGCCGATTAACCGGGGGCTTAAAGGGATGTCATTCTTGTCTATGACAAGCCAAGCGGCTAGAAGCTGATCCATCACGTCACGCTGTCCAATCCACTGAAAATTGAATTCGTCCGGAAAACCAAGGGCAAGTTCGACACCTTGAATGTGAATGCGGCTTTCATGTTCGCCGTGGGGATTAGATTTCATTTATTTTCTCCTACTGCTCTTTGGTGAGCAGGCTATTGCAATTTGGAACGTAGAATAGAGGCAACCAATATTCTTATCAAACAGAAAAATAACCCATTTTTAAACGGGGATTTTTTTAATTTTTTAATTGATGAATTAGATTGAAATTTAATCTGTTACAGTGTATAATAAAAGTGAAAATATTCAAAAAAGGGTTTACATGTTTAATAGCGTTGGGAGGCCCCCTCCCGTTAGAGAAGTCGAAGTGCATGTAACTCCTCGCGTAGTCGTGGTCGTAGTCAATTTTGTCACCGACATTGGAAATCGGGCACTCACACCCATACAGCAAATTTTTAATCCTACGCGCTTTCAAGAACAGGTCAGGCCGAGCCAAGTTAGAGTCATTTTAGCTAATGATAACAGATCAAATTCAACTCCAATCGCTCCCCCGCATAATCACCGAAATGGGACCCCTGCTGCACCCCCCTCAACTTCCCAAGGATCAAATTCCACTCCCCATGGTCAAACACATTCCCATGCCCATGTTTCACACAAAGGGGATAATGGTGACAATTCCTCTTCTTCTGTGGGATTAAAAGAGGGACTGGAAGGGAAGGAGGGAGCAATCGATCAAAATGGGGAAGAAGGGGGTAAAAGAGCGGTCGATCAGCTTGCTAAAGAAATTGTGAATCGATGCGTTCCTGAAAAATTTAACTTTTTGATTCAAACGATTTCCTTACGATTTCCTCAGCTTAAACAGGAAACGCCTCTTTTCAAAGGGGAAAAGTCCCCAAGCGAAGATAATGCTCAAAAAGCTCCAGCTTCCCGGTCCCAAGCTGCCGCACGTGGGGAAGCCAAGACGGTTCAACAGCCCCATGGTTCACAAGAGATTGATCCGGTTGAAAAATCATTGAAGGGATTGTTCCAACATAAAAATGCTCCGGCGAAAGGGGAGCGAAACCCTCATTTATCCAAAGCAGAGGGGAAGGAATCGGGTATTAAACCATCCGAGTTTCCCAACGGCGGAGCCTTGCCTTTTACTGCGACAAGAATCATTCCGAAACCGGAAAACTTCGTCGTCAATCTTCCCTCTTCAGACAAGCCGTTACAAAATTCAAAAGATCCCTCTCAGCCTGTTTCCCACCTTTCCTCCAATTCTGCACAAGCTGTTCCAAGGCAACAAATGGCAGGGGCAACCCCTCCAATGAATCCTTTGACTCAGCCTCAAGACCCTTTGAAAGCCTCCAAAGGGCACCTGCCCTTGGATAAAATCCAACAGGTGCAGCACAAGCATGTGCAACCGAGACGTGATGCCATAGTCAACGCAGACCGCAACGACAATCAAAATAGTCAGATTACACAAAGGCAAGATGATAAGCATGTGGTAAGGATCCCTATTTTGCCCGATATGCCTCTCTCGCGTGAAGGGATATTGAAAGACTCGGGAACTAATAAAACAGCCAATTTGAAGGAAGATGACGGGTATCGGCTAGGAGATGTTGTTTTAATGATGTTATGCGCGGTTATTTGCAACGCACGGACAGCGTCTGATATGATCGCTTACCTGACCGCACGGGAGCAATTTTTTACTGCCTGGCTAGGATTGAAGAACGGCCTCCCATCTTATAGGCTTCTGACCATTTTGTTACGACGATTTAATCCCCACTATTTTGATCTATTGATCCAACATGCAATCGGAAAGAAAGCTTCCGATACCCTTTCAGCTTTGCGAAATGTGGGTGTATGGGAATCGGACCGGGGGATTGTCCTGGCAGAGCTTAAAAATGATTTCCAAGACAAACGGTATCAACCTCCTTTGCTTCAAGCACTTGAGGTGTTTGATTTGTCTGATGCGATCTTAACCATCGATTCAGATAAAGACAGCTCTAAGATTTCCCGAAAAATCAAGGAGGAAGGGGCTGATTATTTGGTGGCGCTTAAAGGCAAGCATGGCGTGGATTACGAAAGGGCAGCAGAGCTCTTTTCCTCAGATTTGCATGAGCGGGGAGATCAAATTCCCCATGAAACTTACCGGGACGTCAATCAAAGCCCAAGCATCGCTACGCTGCGAGAAATTACGGTGGCTGAGGATGTTTCGTGGGTTCAAAATAAAGATGTTTGGGCAGGGTTGAAGACAGTTGTGCAAATGGTGATGGAAACGGTAGTAGATAATCGTACTGTAATTGATAAGAGGCTTTACCTTTCAAGCATGAAAAAAGACCCCTTGGGAATTTCCTTGACGCTCCGTTGCCATAGTACATTGGAAGCCCGAGCGTTGTGGTTGATCGATCTTGATTTCACACGGGGCAAGGCCGACCACTCGTTGGAAAATTTTGACCAACTCCGCAAATGCAGTTGGGATTTATTAAATTTTGATGTGAAAGTCAACGGAACTGTGGAAGCCAAGCGGCGCAAAGCGGTCTTAGACAACACTTATCTTAGCTCTCTTTTCAGCTCTCAAAAATTCATTTAAGCTAATCAGGCAGGGGCACGTTTTAGGATTTGCCTTTAATCTAGGGAAACAGATAATGCATTTGTATATGGATCACTCTTTCGAAGAGGATTTGTTGGACAAATGCAAGGTAAACAAGAAGCTAATTCAGCCAATGAACTTCTTAACCGCCCCCCTGACCCTGAATATCTGGCCGAATGGACAGCCCTTTTACAAATTCCGCAAGATTCTGAGGTTATAGAAGAAAAAGATTCCATTGTCATCTTTCGTTTATACCGGGAATGGCTAGCTCTTTCCACTCTCGTGTTTGATGAAGTCGCCCCAGAGAGAAGAATCCACAAACTTCCCCATTTCAGTGGAAAAGTGGTGACAGGGGTTGTTAATCTCCGGGGACAGCTAAGGCTTTCATTTTCATTAAATAATTTGCTTGAAATTGAAGCTTTACCTGCCCCTTTTGAAGATGTGCATACCCACCGTTTTTACCGGCGGATGATGGCGATAAAAAAAGAGAAAGATACCTGGGTTTTTCCTGTGGATGAAATCTATGGGGTTTACCATTACGATAAACAGCTGCTTCAAAATGTACCTTCAACCGTGGCCAAGTCAGCCGCCAATTTTTTTAAAGGAATTCTTATTTGGAATGATAGGAATGTCGGGTATATCGACGAGGAACTTTTATTTGCAAATCTTAAAAGGAGGCTTTGATGGCAGCCTCCGTCCAACGCAATGAAGATTTATCTTTGATTGAAATATTTCAAAATGAACTCTCGACGCATCTAGCCATTTTATCCAAGGGACTGGAAACATTACGGGCTCAACTTCCTGAAACCGCATTGTTAAGTAAAATGGAAGCGTCTTCCCGAGAAATTGCAGGGGGGGCAAAAATTACAGGTCTAGTACCCATCGCCGCTTTGTCTAAAACTTTAGAGCAATATTTTGAGGGATTGCGCCTTAAAACGATCCCTTTTGCAGAAAACCAAATTCCTGTCCTTCTACTTACCGTCAACAATCTCCAAGATTTAGCCAAACAACCGTCAGTTTCTATCCAAGATGCTGTTAAAAAATCTGCGTTAGAATACACAGAATTAAGTAAAAAAATAGCGTCCTTCTTTATCCCAAGCAAAAACAAATCCGCTTCTCAGGAAAAACCAAAGACTCAAAAAGAGCATCACTTTCCCATTGACACCTCGATGATGGAGCTATTTAGAACAGAATTAGAAAGCGAAGTGGATATTTTGAATCATGGGCTAGTTGACTTCGAACATACCGGACTTAATGCAGAGATGTTTGAAACGCTTATGCGCGCGGCCCATTCAATTAAAGGGGCTGCCAGAGTCATTAAAGTCGATAGCATCGTTCAGTTGGCGCATGCTATCGAAGACATTTTTGTTGCCGCCAAGGAAAAACAGATCGATCTCGATGCCAATCATGTAGATATCATCCTCAAAGCTGTCGATTTCTTGTCAAACTGCACCAAACAGCCTCTTGAAAATATGGTTGATTTTATCGAACAGCAGCACGATGAAGTCCAAAACCTTATCCTTCAACTCAACTTCTCTGAGCTCCAGAAAAAAGAGTTTCCTAGCCCCAAGGGGGAGGAACAACCCAATATAAAAAAAGACCCCTCCCTTTCCAAAAAAGAGAAAAAAGTGGAAGATAGGGTTCTGCGTGTCACAGCTCAAAACTTGAACAGGCTCATGGGATTAGCAGGGGAGTCCTTAGTGGAATCTCGATGGCTTGAACCGTATAGCAATTCTTTGCTTAAAATAAAAAAAAAAATCAATGAATTTGATCGCAACTTCGATTTGATCCGAAAAATAATTGAAGAAAGAATGGTCGATGATAGGGTCAACCACTATGTCACCGCTGCCCACCATCAGATCAACGAGATCAACGACGAATTGACCGATAGGCTGACCGATTTGGATATGTTCATCTTCCGTTATTCAAATCTTTCAGATCGGCTGTACAACGAAGTCGTCGAAAGCCGCATGCGCCCCTTTGCCGATGGCATTGGAGGGTTTCCACGTATGGTTCGAGACTTAGCTCGTCAGCTTAATAAAAAAGTCCGCTTAGAAATCATAGGGAAATCCACTCCTGTCGATCGGGAAATATTAGAGAAGTTGGAAGCTCCTCTCAGCCATTTATTGCGTAACGCTGTGGACCACGGGATTGAGCCTGAAGAAGAAAGGCTCGAGAAAGGGAAACCCGCTGAAGGGGTGATTAAGCTAGAAGCTATGCATAAAGGGGGAGTCCTGGCTATAACTGTGGCAGACGATGGAAGAGGCTTAGATATCAATTCGTTGAAAGAAAAAATTTTGTCTTCCCATTTGGCCCCTCTCAATGTGCTAGAGCAATTGTCTGAAGCTGAGCTATTAGACTTTCTTTTCCTTCCCGGCTTTAGCACAGCTCATGAAGTTACAGAAATTTCAGGTAGAGGAGTTGGCCTGAGCGTAGTTCAAAACATGATTCAAGAAGTTTCCGGAACGATTAGAGCGACATTTCAACCCGATCATGGAATGACGTTTTACCTTCTTTTGCCTTTAACGTTATCTATTATCCGGGCATTAATTGTTGAAATTTCGGGAGAACCTTACGCCTTCCCTCTGGCGCGTATTGAACGCACTTTGATCATTCCTAGAGAGGATATAGATATCATTGAAGATCGGCAATACTTCAAAATTGAAGGGCAGAATATCGGTCTTGTTTCAGCCGCGCAAGTTTTAGGTATAGAAGAAGAAAAAGCCACAAAACCCGCTGCCGCCGTCATTGTTTTTAATGACCACATGTCAACTTTCGGAATGGTTGTGGACAGATTTTTGGCTGAAAGGGAATTAGTTTTGCAGGAGCTAGATCCCCGGTTGGGTAAAGTAAGAGACATTAGTGCAGGCGCTTTAATGGAGGATGGTTCCCCTGTTTTGCTGATCGATGTAGAAGATGTCATCCGATCGATCGATACGATCCTTTCCGGAGGGCGATTGCATAAGATATCTTATGCCGATGAAAAAATTACCACTAAAAAGAAAAAAAATGTTTTGGTCATCGACGATTCCATCACTGTAAGAGAAGTGGAATGCAGGCTTTTGCAAAATCACGGATATGATGTCCAAAGCGCCATCAATGGTGTCGACGGCTGGAATGTATTGCGCAACGACAAATTCGATCTCGTTGTCACGGATATTGACATGCCAAGGATGAACGGGATTGAGCTCATTAAGATGATTCGAAAAGATGAGCGCTTTAAAGAGATTCCTATCCTCATCGTTTCATACAAAGAAAGGGAAGAGGATAGAATGGCAGGATTGGAAGCCGGGGCCAACTATTACTTAACAAAAAGCAGCTTTCACGATGAGACCTTGATCGATGTAGTAAGAGATCTGATTGGAGAAGCTTAAATGAAAATCGGCATTGTCAATGATATTAAACTAGCAGTAGAAGCCTTAAAAAGGATGATCGAATCCTCTTCAAATCATCGCGTGGTATGGGTGGCATACGATGGAAGCGAGGCGGTTGAAAAATGTGCGATAGAAACTCCCGATCTGATCCTCATGGATCTCATCATGCCCCAAATGGGAGGGGCTGAGGCAACCCGTCGCATTATGAAAGATTATCCTTGCGCCATTCTCATTGTCACCGCCAGTGTAGCTAAAAATTCTTCTCAGGTATTTGAAGCGATGGGGTATGGCGCTCTCGATGTCATCAAAACGCCCGCATTGGATATAAGCAGAGAGGATTTAGGAGGGGAAGAGCTTTTAAAAAAAATTGATCGGATAGGCCTTCTTTTTGGCAAAAGCCGGCATTTAACCAAAGAAGAACAGAAATCTGATGGATACTATTCTGAAAAAGAAAGAGTTGATATTCCCCCTCTGCTTGTCATAGGCTCATCAACAGGGGGGCCTAAGGCTCTGGCGAAAATCATAGAAAAATTTCCGAAAAAAATGCCCTTCTCGACAGTCATCATTCAGCATGTGGATGCCGAGTTTGTGCCAGGATTTGCCCGATGGCTTCATGCCAGGACATCCCATCCTATCCAGGTGGTCACTCATGGGATGGCATTGTCTCCCGGGATCATTTATGTTGCGGGAAGGAATGACCACTTAGAACTAAATGAAAAGCAGACATTATATTACAATGAACAGCCTTTAGAAAACCCCTATCGCCCATCGGTGGATGTCTTTTTTTCTAGCGTCGCTCAGTTTTGGCCAAAAAAGTCTGTGGCCGTTCTCCTTACAGGGATGGGAAGTGATGGAGCGGCAGGTTTAAAAAAATTAAAAGATGCCGGCTGGCATACCATTGTAGAACATGAAAGCACATGCGTTGTGTATGGAATGCCAAAAGCTGCTATAGAATTGAATGCCGCCAGTGAAGTGCTGCCATTAGAGGATATCAGCAAATCTATACTCGATTTCTTTTTTATCAAAGATAGGAGAGAAATATGACATTTCCTCAGATGCAAGATTTTAAAGTCAAGGTGTTGCTAGTGGATGATCAAGCCATCATTGCCGAAGCCGTGCAAAAAATGCTGGCCAATCAATCCGACATTGACTTTTACTATTGCAATGATCCTTCCAAAGCACTTCAAAAAGCTGCTGAAGTCCAACCTACCGTCATTCTTCAAGATCTAGTTATGCCCGATATCGATGGGCTTCTCTTAGTCAAATACTACCGAGCTAATGCAGGCACCAAAGACATTCCCCTGATTGTTTTATCAACAAAAGAGGAACCAAAGATTAAAGCTGAAGCTTTTGCTTTAGGCGCGAACGATTACATGGTCAAACTCCCTGACAAAATCGAGCTTATAGCGAGAATCCGGTATCACTCTTCCAGCTACATCCGCCTTTTGCAAAGAAACGAAGCTTACGAAAAATTGAACGAAAGCCAACAGATTTTAAACAAAGAATTGATGGAAGCCGCGGCCTACGTGACAAGCCTTTTGCCAGCTCCTATCCCTTCTGATAAGGCGGTGAGGGGAGTCTCGGCTTATTGGCGCTTTATCCCTTCCACACAACTAGGTGGTGATGCATTCGGCTATCATTGGGTCGATCCCAACCATTTTTGCATTTATTTGTTAGATGTATGCGGCCACGGGGTTGGTGCTGCTGTATTGTCCATTTCTGTCATGAACGTTCTACGCGCCCAATCCCTTCCAAATGTTGATTTCTTAGATCCCTCTTCTGTGCTCGGAGCATTGAATGTGACTTTCCCAATGGAACAGCATAACAATATGTTTTTTACGATGTGGTATGGCGTCTATGATGTGGCTAAAAAAGAAATTGTCTATGCCAGCGGAGGGCATCCCCCTGCAATTTTTATGACAGGCAAAAATCAGTCTAAATTTACAGCTCATGAATTAACGACCAAAGATTTGGTGGTTGGGGGCATGGAAGGAGCAAAATTTCACAGTCAAAAATGCACCCTTAAACAATATTCTAAATTGTTTGTCTTTAGCGATGGAGTATATGAAATAGCCCGCCCTGATGGAACCACCTTGCCGCTTAAAGAATTTACAGACTTTTTATTCACACTCTCTTTAACAAAAAAAGATAACCTCGAAGAAATTCTCCAATTTGTTAAAGAACTGAATGGTCCAGGACCATTTGTTGATGATGTTTCAATTCTAGAAATTAATTTTGAATGAATTGTGAGAAGAGCCCATGAATGAAGATAATCAACCCACTCCAGACGAACTACTGGAAGCTGTTCAGAAAGAAGAAAGCCGCCAACTAACGGGAAAGCTCAAGATATTTTTCGGAATGTGCGCCGGTGTTGGAAAAACATATTCCATGCTTGAAGAAGCACACCAAAAGCTGAAGCAAGGGCTCAATGTTGCTATTGGGGTCGTTAACACTCACGGAAGAAAAGAAACGGCAGAACTGGCAAAGGGGGTGCCTGTAATTCCGGAAAAATGGGTGACCTATCGCGATGTCGCCTTCCAGGAGCTAGACTTAGAAAGTATTTTGCAACAGAAGCCGGAAATCGTCCTCATCGATGAATTGGCCCACACAAATGTCCCGGGATCCAAACATTTAAAACGGTGGCAAGACGTTCTAGAAATTTTAGATGCCGGGATCGATGTCTATACCACTTTGAATGTGCAACATGTCGAAAGCCGGAAAACCCTTGTCGAAAATATTACCTCAGTACAAATTCGGGAAACCATACCCGATTCCATATTGGAACGGGCAGACACCATAGAACTGATCGATGTTCCACCAGAAAAACTACTTCAAAGGCTGAAAGAGGGAAAGGTCTATTTAGGGGACCAATCAAAGATTGCTGTCGAGCATTTTTTCCAAGAAGAAAACTTGATTCTGCTTAGAAAAGTCGCTCTCAGATTGGCTTCCGAAAAAATCGACCACGACCTCCATTCCGTCCTTTCCCAACGTAAAGGATGGCCGACAAGGGAAAAACTTCTCGTGGCCATCAGCCCAAGCCCTTATTCAGCACAACTCCTTCAAGAAACAAGAAAAAAAGCTTTTGAATTAGATGCGCCTTGGATTGCCCTTTATGTAGATCAAGGAAAAACCCTTGCTGAGGAAGATCAAAAAAGGCTGACTGCACATTTTAACCTTGCCAGAGATTTGGGGGCTGAAATCATCACAACTTACGACACCGACATTGCCCATGGAATCCAAAGGGTAGCCCGCCAAAAAAACATCACTGAAATTGTGATTGGGCGATCCCCCAAAAAAACATGGGATATTCCGTTTAAAAAACCCCTTCTAGAAAAGTTGGAAGAAGGAAACAAAAACATCGATATCTTTGTTTTGAGGCAAGACAAAATCGAAGGGGGGTCTCGAGCTTATCAATTCGTGCACACATCAAAAAGATTATTAAAGGAATATATTTTTGTAATCTTTTATTGCTTCTTAATGACATTAGCCTCTTATCTTCTGACCCCGCTCATTGGACATCGTCCTGTCGGTTTTGTGTTCCTCCTTGGAATTTTGGGGCTGAGTTTTTTTGTCGGGCGCGGCCCCATTTTCTTAGCAGCCCTTCTGAGTGCTTTAAGCTGGGGAATCGTATTTACCCCATCAAATTTTTACCAAAACCCCCTCAATTCCGATGATGCTATCTTGCTGATTTTTTATTTTATCACGGCGGCCACCTGCGGCACTTTAACATCGAGATTTCGTGAAAAAGATCATCTTCTTAATATGCGGGAAGAAAAAGCACAAAAGCTATTAGAAATCCAAAAAGCCATCGTCAATAGCACAAATTTCGAATCCCTCCATTTTAATGTGATTCCGATCCTGGAAAAAAATTTCGGTGGGAAATTTGATATATTAATGCCCAATTCAGCGGGACAGTTAGATTTAACTTCATCCCTCAAAATTTTCACCGATGAAAAAGAAAAAGCAACAGCCCAGTGGGTATTTCAAAATGGTAAAATTGCAGGCCGTTTTACAGATACCCTTCCTTCTTCCTTGGGTGTCTATTTCCCCATTCAATCTTCCCACTTGACCATTGGAATTTTAATCTTTTATCCTCAAAGAAAAAACCCTTTGTCACAAGAGGAGATCAATGTTCTGCAAAATATCGGCCGTCTCATTAGTTCAAGCCTCATGCAATATGCTTCTAGTGCAAAAGAACAAGCTCACCATTATGTCACCGAAGTAGAAAAGCTGCATGCGGCAATTTTGCAGTCAGTTTTGACTAGCTTCTATATCCCCCTAGAAAAACTGCGTTCCGCTTTAGAAAAGCTTCAAGACCTTCTTTATCTAGGACACCCCAGCATCGATAGTGTGGCTCGCGATTTAAATAAAGTCGTCATTCATTTCAAATATATCCTAGACAACATCACGACTATTTCTGAAATCGGAGCAGGCTTTCTCAAAGTTTCGAAGAAACGGGAAAATGTTGCCGAATTGATCAAAGGGGGGATCGAAGAGATCATTCCTTTTACCGAAGTCAGAAAAATCATCACCCGGAATTTAGAACAAAGTTTAATGGCGAATTGCGATTCAAAATTAATTAAATTAGCCGTGAGAAACCTTCTTCTAAACGCGATCGAAAACTCACCCCATAATTCGACGATTTGTGTCGAAGCGCGCCTAGATAAGAATGAGCTAACCATCACCATCGCCGATGAAGGGAGCGGCATTTCACCGGAACATTTTTCCCAAATTTTTGACAAATTCTATCGGATCCCAGATTCCCACTCTGTCGGCTTAGGGCTAGGCTTAACGATTGTCAAGTCCATCATTGACATTCACGGGGGAAAAATCCAAATAAACAACCGCCTTCCCCAGGGCACGGCATTTTCCATCATCCTTTCAACAATTTAAAAAGTTAATTTAAAAATATTAATATATCTTATAATAAAAATATAATGATGTATAAAAAATAACTATTTTTATATAATTAACTTAATATTGTAAGAGGTGATTATGGAAATTACTATAAAAGATCAAGTAAATGTAGATACCATTAAAAACCACAAAGTGGGGAAAGGGATGCTGGCTTATAATCCCAAAGAAGAAACCTTTCATGAAGTGAGCTTCCTAGGAAGAATTGTTAAGTGGCTTAAGGGCAATATCTTACGAGATCCTAATGCTTACGCGGATTGTAAAAGTGATTATGTGGCTGCAAATATTCAAAAATTTATTAATGAAAAAGGTGGTGACCTACAACTTACAGAAGCTGATAAATCACTGCTTAATGGAAAAATCATAGCAATAAAGATGCACATGGACCCGGATATTGCAATAAAGGCCTCTTTCCAAAGATCTAATCCAATAGAGTTGCAGTTTGTGAGCGGGAATATCGCAGATAAAAAACACCTCTCTTCGGTAGATGTCGTAGTGAATGCCGCTAATGCCGAAATGGCCTATGGTTTAGGTGGTACTAACGAGGCTCTTTCCAAAATTTATACGAAAGAAAGTTGGGAGGGAGAAGTAAATAAATATTTTAAAGCCAATAATAAAAAACAATTAGATGTATCTGAAGTGGCCTCTTTTAAACTAAACGCCAAGGATAACAAATGGACTGACCCCCCCCTATTGTTTCAAGCTTTAGGTCCGAATTTAAGATCCTCAAAAGAAGACTTAGACGAAAACGCCTTGCATGTTTACCAAACATACAAAAATATCTTTTCTAAATGTAATGAGCAGGGAAAAACATCTGTGCTTGTGCCCATGCTTTCTACAGGAGCATTTGCTGGGAAATATTTAGATGATCCGGCATGGAAATCGAGTGTTCAAAAAGCTTTATTTAAAGCTATTGAAGAAGAGCTTGAAAATCCCGACAGCACCCTAAAGACCATTAAAATTATCAATTTCCCTCCGGAGAACATTAAGGAACGTGTCAAGGCTGCCGGCGGAACTCTCCAATTGGAACAGGATAAGCAGGATCGCCTTTGGCGGCAGGATGGGCAGGATTAAGTAAAAATTTGGAGTGCGGCGTCAAGCCGCCGCACTCCAAAAAAACGACATCTTGATGCGTATTCGTCAAGCCGCCCGCACTCCAAATTTTACTTAATCCTGCCCATCCTGCCGCCAAAGGCGATCTTGCTTATCTTGTTCACGATTTAAGACTGCAGCTTTTTGAGCAAGGCTGCGTGTGTTATTTTTTATAAACGATCCTGAAAAATTCTGGCACGCCTATTGCATTCTCTAATTTATTTTAGCAGCAAGGAGACTAGTATGAAGATTGATTTAAATTCATGTGTTAATATTTATAACGATGTTAAAAAACAACCCGATAAAGTCAAACATTTAGATAAGAATGAACGCAAAACTTTACTATTTGTGATTTCTTACCTCAGCGATAAAGATGTGAATTTAAATATTAAAAAAATGCCTGCTCCGGACGCGATAAACGCACTCGAAAATAAACTTAAAGCCCAACCTTCTCCTAGAGCAACAAACGTAGTCTTAAGTGTATTTAAAACAATACAAAACTTTTTTAATATGCGCATTAGTTCCAGAAAAATACAAAACAATTTAACTCACTTGGAAAACCATATTACGAAACAGAAACAAGAAATAGGCAAAATCGACAAAAAAATTTCAGAGGTGGATAATAGTATACTGATTGATAAAAAAAGAAAAGCTAATTTAGAAGAAATTAAATCATTTTATTATGATATGCAAGAATTTTATAATTCTAACTTGGATAACAATATTTTTACTGCTAAATATCATTTTGATAATAAAATAAAAGAATTAAATAATAAAATTGATAAGTTTACCGAAGATGATAAAATCTATAAAAAACCTTATTATGAAAACATAATTAAAAAGCTTGAAGAAGAGAAGGAATTCTTTCTTTCTGGAATAACTTTGAATAGAGGGTATAACTATTATAAAAACGAATTAAAGGTTCTCTATGAAAGAGGTCCATTAACTTATCGTAGTTTTGGAAAAGCAGTACAATCCTTAAGCAAGAATCTTGATGACCATATAACTAAAATTGAGGGCACTATTAACGAAAAAGAAACAGAATTAGAAGAATTAAAGTATACTAAGAATAAGATTGATGCTCTTTCAAAATAGAATAAGTTTGAGCTTTCGATTGAAAAAGGTTTTCAACAATTCAGATGTTCAATTGGAGTGCGGTGGGAAGTCCACGAAAGTTTGGGCATTTCTCGACAAACCTTTGCTATTTTCGTTAAAAAAATATCCGATAGAAATCTTGAGTTTATTCCTTTCTTAGGCCGAAGGCCTGTTCGAGTTTGGCACTTTTGTAAATATTTATATTTTTTACCTCAAAATATTTTAAAAACCTCCCACGAGGATCTCGCCGCTACCGCATAGGCATCAAGCTAAGGTAAACCATTTCTTACCAGGCTTTCAGTCTGCAAATGGTTTTATGACAATACCTGGGGCGATGCCCCAGGCTATTATATGGCAGGCTTTCAGCCTGGTAAGAAATGGTTTACCTTAGCTTGATGCGTATGCGGCTTGCCGCCGCACTCCAAATTTTACTTAATCCTGCCCATCCTGCCGCCAAAGGCGATCTTGCTTATCTTGTTCACGATTTAAGACTGCAGCTTTTTGAGCAAGGCTGCGTGGGAAGCGACAATATTTTGATCGTTTTCATCCAGCGCCTTCTGGATAACTTTAACGCTAGACATTACTGTAGAATGATCTTTGCTAAAAATTTCCCCTATTTTCAGGTAAGGCAGTTCTAGGTGATGGCGGCACAAATACATGGCAAGCTGCCGTGTCAGCACACATTCCCTTGTTTGCGCTTTACCCAGAATGTCTTCCGATTTAATTCCAAAGTATTCAGCTATGAATTGAATAATTTTCATCGGCGTTATAGCCGCTTGCATCTCCTCTTGGATAAGGTCAGACAGCAAATGTTTTACTTGAGGGATGGTGAGTTGGGTAGAAGAACTTTGAGATCCTTTTTCATTGAGGTGCGAACGCAAAATAAGCCCTTGCAGAGCCTTGTTAACAGCTTTTGTGCCGCTGGTAAACGTATCCAATAAAAAGTCTGCAACTTTTCCGTGCAAAGGATAATTAAAGGCGGCCATTTTACTTTCAAGAACCCGTGCGATATCCGGTTTTTGCAAAGGCTCTAAAGGGAGGACAATTCCCCACTCAAATCGGCTTACAAGGCGAGGCTCGATCATTTGGAGCTCGGCCGGCGCACAATTGGAGCTGAGGATGATCTGCTTTCCCCCTACATGCAGCGTATTAAAAGTATGAAACAGCTCTTCCTGCGTGGCATGTTTTCTTGAAAAGAGGTGGACATCATCCAATATCAAAACGTCGCTGTTCCGATAAGCTTGTCGAAAAATGCTCATTTCTCCCGCGCGGATCGCTGTGACCACGTGCTCAGTAAAGGTTTCGGCGCGGGCATAGATAACTTTTAACCCCTTGGCTGCCAAGGCTTGAGCCAAGGCCATTAAAAGATGGGTTTTGCCGGTGCCACCATTTCCGTGGATATAAACAGGATTGAAAGCTGCTAATTCGTTGGTGTTATTTGATATTTTACATAACAGCTTGTGGACCAAGATGTTATTGTCATTCAGGACAAAATTTTCTAAAGTGCAATGGGGATCGAGCAAATCGAAAGTCAAAGCAAACAGAGGGTGCTGCCCCTGTGGAGGGGAAGCCATCTTTTTTCCTTTTATTTTGGCTTCCTTTCCTAAATCCTGCTTTGGGATAGAAAGATGAACTCTAATTTTTTTTTTGTTATTATTCAAAAACTTATTTTGAATTTTAGACCGGACATGTTCTTCAAACCAAAGCGCTTGAAAAGTGTCTTTGGCTTCAAGATAAAGGTTGCAAGCGTCATAGCGCAAAACTTTTAACGATCGTAGCCATTTATGTACAGTTTCAACACCCACTTCCGCTTCTTGCTGTACAAGAAATTGCTCCCATGCCTTCATATGAGCTGACCTATTTGTTACCCCTCTGTCATCCTTTTTTAGGGGCAGCTTTGATTTGCCGTTGTGTCCACCATTGCTGCAATATCCCTAATAACATGGATGATAACCAATAAATATTTAATCCGGATGGAAAATTATAAAACATGACTGTAAATACAAGGGTCATCATCGTCCCCATCGCCTTTTGCTGCCTTTGCTGTTCTGTCAATAAATTTGGATCTTTCGGCATTGTCGACATCATCCGCTGTTGGAAAAACATAACCACTCCCAGTAAGATCGGAAGAAGATGAAATTGGTTGCCAATAAAAAATATCGGCGTCGACCAGCTAAATAACACATCCGGAGCCGCTAAATCATCAATCCACCCAGGAATAAAACTAGCACCTCTTAACTCAAATGTCGACTTTAATAAATCGAACATCCCAATCAAGAAAGGCATCTGGATTAATAACGGGAGACAGCCTGACATCGGGTTGACCCCCCGCTGCCTATAGAGATTCATGATCTCGATCTGCGCTTTCTTGGGGTCTTTTTTATATTTTTCTTGAAGAGCCGTGACTTCGGGGGCGATTTGCTGCATCTTCAGCATCGACTTCATCGACCAGGCATTTAAGGGAAAAAGCATCACTCTTAATGCTACTGTAAGAAGGATAATCGACAGGGCCCAGGAAGAGGTCAAAGAATAGAAGAATTTCATGAGGATAAACAAAAAGTCAGCAAATGGTTCCGATATAAAAGAAAACCACCCATGAAATGTTTGACAGGCAATAAAATCGGGATTATAGCCCGTTGTAGGATCTGAATAATGGTTGTCTACGGCTTTAAGAATTGAATCGGCAAAGGGTCCCGAAAAGAAAGTAAAGTTCATGGTTCCCCCTTTGCTTTGCAAAGGAAGCATGAGCATGTAGCCGGGCAAATCTTGAGGCTTGTACTTTTGATAATCCTGGTCAATTTCAACTAAACGGGATGGAACATCCGCCCCCGAAACATACTGAGCTCTAAATCCGGCATCTATTTCCGTTGTGGGATTCATGATCATTCCAAAAAAACCATTGGAATTGCATATCCAGTCAGGGTAGATGGAAGTGTTCGTTAGGGCGTCTTTTGGCAGGTCAATGCTCTCTACATCGGCTTTATGATTACGGGTAATCCTGTATTTCAGCGAGGGGGAGGGCGCTCCAGATATCAATTCAATTTCAGGCACCCCGGAAGTCAACCATAGCCCTCGGCTGTCCCCTTCGATTTTGAGGGACATATTGATACAATAGGGGGCTCCCAAGTCTTCTTGAGCAATCGAAAAGGTTTTGGTGATCCGCCGATGGTGTTGGACGGCTTCGAAAACGATCGAGTTTTTTGTCAATTGCTTAACTTCATAGACCAATTCGGCCACTTCAGGATATTCTGATATAATGTTAAGGGCATAAAACCTTGGTGCGATCTTAATGGACTTACGGTTGCTCCTTTCTATCAAGTCGCGCCGCAGCAATGGATAATATCCTCCCAATTGCCCTTCAATATGGTCTGTAAAAGGCCCTTCCGGATTGCTTCCTGTAGTATAAAAAGGGTGCGCCGGAAATCTTGCGTTATAAGGGTGGCTCGCGACCATTTGCCGATCAAATTCGATCTCTTTTACAACGCTATTTCTATTATGTTTTGATTGAAAGGGGAGGTTGATTTCGACTAAAGCGCCCCCATAGTTGGAAAACGCAAGCTGCTGATAATCGTTTTCAAGGACGTAAAATTTTTCTTCAACCAATTGTTTCGAGGTGATGGCTTGTTTAATTTCCGGCTTAGCGATCAAGGTGGAAAGGGGCTCCATTTCTTCCAGATATTCGAGCGTGTGTTTTTCGGGATTATAAATCCCTACGGGGAGGTAGCCGTCAGCAGTTTTAAGTAGCACAATCCCTTGTCCCTGGAGTTCTTCAAGGGGAGGCAATATTTCTTCTTTCACATCCGATTTTAATTGATGCAGCTTTTCTAATGGGATTAAGAAGTGGCCATCGGTGTAATCCCCATACACAATGGTGTAGTGCTCGGTTTGTTTTTCGGAATGCAAAAAGACAATTTGCAGATCAAATTTTCCAAAGTCAGGCAGATTTCCAATTAAGAGCTTTCCGGGGACCCCTTGTCGATATAACAAAGGACCAT
This sequence comes from uncultured Parachlamydiaceae bacterium, assembly GCA_963742415.1. Classification (GTDB taxonomy): domain Bacteria; phylum Chlamydiota; class Chlamydiia; order Chlamydiales; family Parachlamydiaceae; genus CAVULX01. Next base: position 955,719 of record CAVULX010000004.1, on the reverse strand, counting down.
GAACGGTTTCCGGAGCAAATGTGAGAAAGTACTCTGCGAGACCCTCTTTTGTTCCAAGCTTTCTTGCAAATACTTTTTGAGGAGGGGTGTTATTCCAAGAGGCCGTCAAGAGCGTTTGCCCATCAAGCGCAGCTACTGTGAGAAACTCAGCCCCTTTTTCGTCTGCAAAGAGCTCCATTAAAGGCAGTGAGCTCGCTTTGGCTGTCCGATCATTAATTTCCGATTCAAGTTGGATGATTTTTTGCGATTTTTTTGCTAGCTGTTGAAGATTCCATTGACGCATTGATTCTTGATTCTGATATTGAAAAAAGAAATTCACGAAAAAAAAGGCAACAGCCACAGCTAACATGAAGAAGAGGGTTCGTTTGTCCATAATTTATAAAAGCTTGTCTCTAAGTTTCAATTGATTAATGAATAGGATTCAGAGTAGCATATTCTCATGAAAAGTGAAAAGGAAAATATAAGTGAACGGGCGGAATTATAAGGGTGTTATTGTTTTTCTCATTCTTGTTTGTTTTGAAAGAAATATTCAGGGGGAAAGTCTCCAGGAGCAAGATCCTAAAAAAAAGATTTCTCTTTATATGGCCGAATTGGAATCCAGCCAACCTAAGCAGAAGGGGGATCTGTACGTTAAATTAGCGCAGGCTTATTTAATGGATCAAAATCTGGAGCAAGCCTTTTTTGCTTTTCTCAAAGCTTTGGATTCCCCTTCGGATTTAATTTCCAAAGCTAAGGATCCACTATCAAGTCAAGACGAAAGTCTCTATCGTGAAGCGTTAAAAATTTATTTGGAACATAACGGCCCGGCAGCCCCTCAAGAAAATGGAAAAAAAATTCTTGCCCAATACGGAGAAATTTCCCGGCAGCATCCTGAATATTATCTTTTGAACTTTATCATGGCGGCCGCTTATGCGAACCTGGGCCAATTTTCCCCCTTTTTCGAAACTTTTTATTCCTCCTACAAAGCTTTGCCTGATCATTATTTAGCCTATAAAATTAAAGCTGTGATTCATATAAAAATCTACGAAAGGACCGGAGATCTCAATGAAAAAGAAGCTCAGAGAAAAGCCATTTTGCAGAATGTCGAAAAGGCGATCAAGATCAATCAAGAAGATCCTGGACTTTATAAGTTTATAATGGTATTTGCTTCTGAAAACGAGCGGCAGCAAGTTGTGACCGCTGCCTTAAAACAATTGGTGGAAGGGAATGCCTTCGTTCCACGCGCCGATATCGCGTTTTTTGTTCACCAAGCCAGCTTGGTGCATCGATTGGATTTAGCGCAAAAACTCGTCGATAAGGCCAGAATGTGGTATGCTTACAGCAAAGTCGTTGAAGCAGCTCAAGAATATATAGATAAAATTCAAGGTGCACATGAATGAGTCACGGGTTTTAGGAGATTATATCATCGTTAAGCAGATCGGACAGGGGCCTTTAGGTGCTGTCTTCTTGGCGGAGCACCGCTTTATGAAAAAGCCATATGCCCTGAAGGTTTTGCCGGAGGAGTTATCTTCCGACCGATCATTTATCCAACGTTTCGAAGAAGAGGTCTCAAGCTTATCCGCGCTGAACCATAACAATATCGTTAAAATGCATCAGGTCTCTTTTGCTCAAGGTCAATATTTTTTGGTTTCCGATTGCATTGTCGACAAATTGGGGGAAACGACTAACTTAGCCCAGTATGTTCTTTCAAAGGACAAGCGTCTAGATGAAAATGAGATCTTAAGACTCTTGCGGCAATTGGCAGATGCCTTAGATTACGCACACGGCAAAAAAAACGGAGGCAAAGGGATTGCCCATAGAGGCATTAAACTCAATAACATTTTAGTGAAGGAAGGGAAAGAGGGGGACGAGTTGATCCTATCAGATTATGGCCTTTCACGCGTTATAGGGACAGGGGCCATCCTTACGCGAACTTACAAAATGGTCGCCGAAACCATGGGGTTAAGTTCAGTGATAGCAACCCCCAAAACAGGATCCGAACGGTATCCTTCCCCCCCCCCCGTCGATGCTCAAAAACTTGCCCCTTTGCATGCTTCCTTTCTCCAAAACTTTGCTTTTCTCGCTCCCGAACAAAAAAAAATCGAAGCGCTCCACCGGGTTGACATCAAGGCCGATGTCTACGGTTTCGGCGTGCTAGTCTACTATCTCCTCACAGGGGAATTCCCAGAGGGTTACTTTGAAATGCCTTCAGAACGATGTGAAGAATTAAATTACGATTGGGACCGCCTCGTTAAATGTTGTTTGCAAAACGATCCGGAAAAAAGGCCAGGTCTCCTAACTGCCGTCTTGGATGCCGTTACGCAACCCCGTCAAAGCTGCCCTACTCAACTTGCTACTTCAGCAGGAGCTTCGACTCCTTCTTCTTTGAGGCCGGTGATCCATATGGCTCAATTGGAAAGGCCTGAAACAGATCCCGATCCTGCTGCCATCTTTCAAATTGACACAACTGTCAAACAATATAAGCCAGAAAAAAAAGAGATCAAAAATAGTCAACCTTTGCTGACTGACATGGTCGTCATAGAAGGGGGGACCTTTTTCCGCGGCAGCAACGAGGGCAACCGGGATGAGATGCCTCGGCATCATGTCCACCTATCCAGTTTTGCCATCGATATCCATCCCATCACAAACGAACAGTTTGTCCGTTTTCTCGAAGCCATGGGAGGGGAAAAAGATAGCAACCATCACGACATCATCCGGATGCGCGATTCCCGTATCAAACGGAGCGGGGGAAAATTAAGCATTGAATCGGGATACGCAAAACATCCCGTCGTAGGTGTAACCTGGTATGGGGCTGTTGCTTATGCCAAATGGATCGGAAAAAGGCTGCCCACTGAAGCAGAATGGGAAATAGCTGCCAGAGGGGGGCTCGAAGGAGCTTTATACCCGACAGGGGAAGACATCGAAAAAACAGAGGCAAATTTTTTTAGCGCTGATACCATAGCTGTCATGAGTTACGCTCCAAACGGATATGGGCTCTATGATATTGCAGGGAATGTCTATGAATGGTGCTATGACTGGTATGGGTACAACTCCTATGAAGCTGCAGTTCAAGAACCGGAAAATCCCAAAGGTCCATTGCAAGGGGTCTATCGTGTCTTGCGGGGAGGATGTTGGAAAAGCTTAAAAGAGGATCTTCGCTGCAGCAAGCGGCATCGCAATAACCCCGGCACTGTCAATGGAACCTACGGGTTTCGCTGCGCTGCGGATGTACAGTAAGGGATCCTATGCCAAAAACTGTTTTGTTCGTTTGCCTCGGAAATATTTGCCGCTCTCCAGCAGCCCAAGGGATTTTGCAACGGATGGCAGCCGAGGATCTCGCTATTTCAGATCTAAACATCGAAAGCTGCGGTTTGGGCGATTGGCATATTGGACAATTGCCTGATGAAAGGATGCGCAAGGCTGCTGAAACAAGAGGCTTTATCCTCACCTCTCGCGCCCAACTTTTTCAACCCTCTTTTTTTGATAAATTTGATTATATTCTCGCTGCCGATAATGAAATTCTCCACCACTTGCAAAGGCATGCTTCCACACCCGAACATAAAGCTAAGGTGCATTTGATCACTGCTTTCAGTTCCCGCTACCAAAACCAAGAGATCCCCGATCCTTACTATGGGGGAGATGCCGCTTTCGATTTTGTCCTAGATATCATCGAAGATAGCTGCGAAGGTCTTTTGATCCACTTAAAAAACACCCAAGGCTCAAGCTAGTCAAATAAGAGATTTCACATAGAACAAAAATAATTTTATCTAATGTAAGTTGCAAATAATTAAATTTATTGTCTCTCTGTGATCTCTGTGAGCTCTGTGGTTGATTCTTAATAAACCACAGAGCTCACAGAGAACACAGAGGTTTTTTAAACTTGATTATACTCAGTAATTTTCAACCCATATTATCTATTCGATTAAAAAAATAAATATTTATTGACAGGTAATGTTTTTATTAATATGATGTAGAAATTAAATTTATTTTAAATAGGTAAAAAATGGAAAGTCCAATTATTAACAAATATACTGATTCTATATATCAATTAGTTAATCAAAATTTAGAATATACAGTAAAAAAAGACAACCCCAGTCGTTATCTTGATATTGAATGTATTGTGCGCACAATCTTGCAAAATGCAGGGAATCACCGCAATATTTTGAATCCTCAGCATCTTCGTGAGATTTATTCCATGGCATCAGATTTACCTCCGGACAGGTCGATTAGACTGAAAGTCGATAAATCTAAAAACTCGGATCCACTCTTTAAAAGTAATTTTGAGGTAAATGATATAAATAGAATGCCTACCACAACGACCATCCATGCCATTGGCGTTGAAAGAGATGGGTACAATGAAAAAGATGTAAACGTCTATATAAAGATTCCACCTGATTCTCAAAATAGTCAGACAGAAATTCAACAGAAGACAAAATTTTATTATGTAGCCCATATTGCGATTCGTAATATTACTGATACTAGAGATGAATTATATACAGATTTAAATACAGATATCGAGTTCTCTATTAAAGGGAAAATATCCAAAAGGTTGTTTAGCTTGGAAGAAGAAAAGGAAGCACTTAATGGCCTTAACATTATGGATACACTAAAGGGAGAACCCTATTTTCAAAAGATGGACACATGGGCCTTTTATGTAAGCAAACCAGACAAACCTAAATCTGCGTTAAAAATGAATACTTTTGTCACTCCCTATATGGGAGATCTTTTACAATTTAGTGCGGTTAAGAAAAAGAAACCAGAACATCTATATTTTAAAAAAAACCTGCACAGCTTCTGCTATTGCATGGCAAAGGCTTTGCAAGTTTTTCATATAAATTATGCTCATAAGGATTTGAAACCTGAAAATATTTTAGCCAACTGGAAAATTGTTGATGGAAACCCACTACTTACATCATTAGCGATCGCTGATTTTGATACTGCTCATGAAATAGAAGCAGCTCCTCGAAATTCTGGAACTCTTATGTATGCTGCTCCTGAATTTCTTCTTAAAGTGCTTCCGGATTTGCTACCTAGGTTGTTCGAAGAAGAAGAAGGGGCAACCAGGTTCCCTTCTTCAATTACTGAGAAAGACTTTGTAACTGATGACTTACGCGCCCGTGATATGTGGGGGATTGGAGCTGTACTGCATCTGCTTAAATATGGTAAATTACCATCCATCGTAACATCATTACAAGAATTAGCAGAGGTTTATAATTTAGGAATAGATGTATCGGATCAAGGAGAGATTGAGGAAAACAAACCCGATAGAATAGGCCAAGCTTTTTTAGAAGAGTCAATAGATGGTATTTTACAGCAAATTGGAAACAAGATAAAAAAATACAGCCAACAGGCTGAGGAGCTCAAATCAGAAGATTGGGGAAAGGACTTTTTTGCATCCTTAATTAAAGCTCTTCTAAATCCTCTTCCAAAAGCTAGACTATCTTCAGAAAGATTTATTGAATTGGTTTTAAACCATTGCCAACCCTTGAGAAATAAATAAAATCCTATTAACCTGAACTTTACGCCGTGTGCAACTTTAAATGGTTATCAATTGCTGGATTGATAACCATTTAAAGTTGCACACGGCGTGAACGTTGGGTTTTTCTGCCATTTGGGCTGCATCGTCTACTTCACATAAAGCAAAAATATCTATTAAATTTTAAAAAATAAATATTTATTGACTTGTAATGTTTTTATTAATATGATGCGCTATTAATTTTTATTTTTACATAGGTGATAAAATGCAAAGCCCAATTATTAAAGATTATTCTAATACTATATATGAATTAGTTAATCAAAATTTAGAATATACAGTAAAAAATGACAACTCCCATCGTTATCTTGATATTGAAGGTATTGTGCGCACAATCTTGCAAAGTGCAGAGCTACCGTGGTATTTTGAGTTTAGAACTACCGTAGTATTTTGAATCCCCAGCATCTTCATGAGATTTATTCCATTGCGTCAACATTACCTCCGGGCAGGTCGATTAGACTGAAAGTCGATAAGTCTAGAAAATTGGATCCCCTCTTTAAAAGTAATTTTGAGGTAAATAGTGTAAATAGAATGAGAATGCCTCCCACAACGACCATCCATGCCGTTAACGTTAAAAGAGATGGGTACAATGAAAAAGATGTAAACGTCTATATAAAGATTCCACCTAATTCTCAAAATAGTCAGACAAAAAGTCAACAAAAGAGCAAATCTTATTATGTAGCCCATATTGCAATTCGTAATATTCCTGATATTAGAGAAAAATTCTATATGGATTTAAATACAGATATCGAATTCTCAATTAAAGGGAAAATATCCAAAAAATTGTTTAGCTTGGAAGAAGAAAAGGAAGCACTTAATGGCCTTAACATTATGGATAAATTAAAGGAAGAACCCCATTTTCAAAAGATGGCGGACGCATGGGCCTTTTATGTAAGCAAACCAGGCAAACTTAACTCTGTGTTAAAAATGAATATTTTTGTCCCTCCCTATAAGGGAGATCTTTTACAATTTAATGAGGTTAAGAAAAAGGAATCGAAACACCTATCTCTTAAACAAGATCTGTTTTCTAAAAAAAACCTGCACTGCTTCTGCTATTGGATGGCAAACGCTTTACAAGTTTTTCATAAAAATTATGCTCATCAAGATTTGAAGCCTGAAAATATTTTAGCCAACTGGGCAATTGTTGGGGGAATGCCACTACTTACATCATTAGCGATTGCTGAATTTGATACTGCTGAAAAAATAACAGCAACTTCTCGAAATTATGGAACTTTTGTGTATGCGGCTCCTGAAGTTCTTCTTAAAAAGCTTCCAGATTTGCTGCCCAGGCTGTTCGAAGAAAAAGAAAAAGGTGCAACCAGGTTTCCTTTTTCAATTACTGAGAAAGACTTTGCAACTGATGACTTACGAGCCCGCGATATGTGGGGGATTGGAGTTATATTGCATCTTCTTAAATATGGTAAATTACCATCCATCGTAACATCATTACAAGATTTTGCAGGGGTTCATAATCAAGGAATAGATGTACCGGATCAAGAAAAGATGGAGGAAGACGAACCTGACAGAATAGCTCAAACTTCTATAGAAGAATCAAAAGATGATATTTTACAGCAAATTGGAAACAAGATAAAAAAATACCGCCAACAGGCCGACGAGCTCAAATCAGAAGATTGGAAAAAGGACTTTTTTGGATCCTTAATCAAAGCTCTTCTAAATCCTCTTCCAAAAGCTAGATTATCATCAGAAAAATTTATTGGTTTGGTTTTAGCCAATTGCCAACCCTTGACAAAGAAATAAAATCTGATTAGCATGGCTTCTCTAATGTTCTGGAGGCATCATGGAACAAGAGATATCTAAGCCTGGTATGAAATTATTGCTTTCAAAGCCACGAGGCTTTTGTGCAGGGGTAGAACGGGCCATCGAAACCGTGGAGAAAGCGCTTGCCCTTTGGGGGGCGCCAATCTACGTCAAACACGAAATCGTCCATAATCGATATGTCGTTGATAATCTCCGCTCCAAAGGAGCCATCTTCATCGAGGACCTCGATGATGTACCTATCGGGGCGCGGCTCATTTACTCCGCTCACGGGGTTTCCCCTGCGGTACGGGAACAGGCAAAATCCCGTCAACTCATTGAAATAGACGCGACCTGCGGTCTAGTCACCCGCGTGCATTCAGCAGTCAAACGGTATGCAGCCCTCGGCTATAAGATCGTTTTGGTGGGGCATAGAAACCATGTCGAAATCATCGGGACCGCCGGCGAAGCCCCCGAAGTCACAACCATCGTCGAATCGGTTGAGGACGTAGCTAAATTAAAATTTCTGGATCACGATAAGCTCTTTTATATCACGCAGACAACACTCAGCTTGGATGATGTCAAGGAAATTACCGAGGCTTTAATCATCAAATATCCAAGGATAGAAACCCTGCCTAGCTCCTCCATTTGCTATGCAACGACCAACCGTCAAATGGCTTTAAGGGAAATTACAGATCAAACAGATCTTGTTCTTGTCGTCGGAGATCCACAAAGCTCAAATTCGAACCGTTTAAGAGAGGTCGCTTCCAAAAGAAATATCGTCTCTTACCTCATTAACAATGAAAGTGAAATTGATCCCTTTTGGCTCAAAGGGGTGCAAACGATTGGACTTACAGCCGGAGCTTCTACTCCGGAAACAATTGTCCAAAAGTGCATTCAAAAGTTAATACAATTTGGTGTCACAGAAGTCGAAGATGTGGTATACACGAACGAAGATGTCGTGTTTCAACTCCCTAAACCTATTGTGACAGCGCTGCAGAGTAAAAAATGATTCCCTAAATCGGAGCGAAGCAAAGCAATCTGATCACGATTTCCAGATATACGTTCGGTATAAACTCTTAAACATTCTAGGTGAATATGAGTACAGAGCCGTTTAGGGATACCTCGTTCTATGCAAACTATCCCTCTCCCCAATATTACTTAACTCAAAGATATTTTGAAGATTGTGCAGACAACAAAACAAAGGCCAATCCTGACCATGTAAAGCAAATTGCCAATGACATCCTGAAAACATTCCAAAAATACGATGACAATTTGAAACTTCCCTATCTGGATGTAATCGTGGATGCCGCGCTTACCTTGCCAAAAGATCAATCGTTACGAATCAAAAGACAAAAAGACCCTAAACAATGCCACGTGACTCTCCTCGGGGAAAAACTGCCAACGATGACCACGAACATCCATTCCGTGGGTAATGATATCCACCTCTTTGTTAAAGTTTCCAACGTAAAGTCAATAGGAAGGACCTCAAAATTTTACCACGTAGGTCACATTGCCTTCAAAAATATTAGGAATATGCAGGATAGTTCAGCCAAACCCCAATATGAGCTTGCATTAAGAGGAAAATTGTCTTGTAAAATAAGTGACAAAAAAAAAGATAGTTTATGTTGTTTTCGGATTAAAATGATGGAAGACCTTAACGGAACCCCCCATATCATTAACCTTATTTCTTGGGCGGGATATATAAGTAAACCAAGTACAACAAACACGATGATGAAAATCAACCTCTTTACCGATCTTTATGGCGGAGATTTTCTCGAATTTATAAATAGGGGCAATTGCAGTTTTGGATTTAAAAGGAAAAATTTAAAAAAATTTAGCCTAGGAAGTGCTAAAGCTTTGGTTGAGCTCCATAAAAAATATGTTCATCGGGACGTAAAACCTGAAAATGTATTGCTTTCTTTCGAAGTAGTGAATGGCAACTGGAAAATTCGTGATATAGTTTATACTGATTTTGATCTATCTTGTTTAAAAACCGATAAAGAATCACTAAAGATTCCAAGGGGATCTCTCCCTTTTCTTCCTCCAGAATTAATCTCTAGAACTTCACAGGCTTTATTAGAAAATGGAACTGTTCTTTCAAATAAAAATTTTGAAGAAGAGATCGATGAACGTTCAGACATGTGGGGAGTGGGGCTCATGTTGTTTTGTCTCTATTATGAAAAAAACCCCATCATCGTTGAGAAGTTGTCTGAATATTCTCGAATATTCCTTACTAAACAAAAACTCAGAAACAATCAAAACTCAAAAGAGGCAAGTTCAGCAGAGGCAAGTTCAGCTATAAAGAAATTGCAAAACGAAGAAAAAGAAGTTCTGGCAGCCATAAAACAAGCCTTATTCGACCTTCAACAAATTAAAGCCCCGCTGCGGGAAGACACTTATGATTATATAATATGGCGTTTGCTCAGGCCAATCCCAAAAGAAAGATTGTCTTCTCAAGAGCTTCTCGAACGCTTGGAAGCCTACTACTCGCGCAAAAAAAAACAGGATAAGTAGGATCGCAAGCGGCAGGATAGGCAGGATATTAAAAACATTTTGTTAAGAATATAATAATCTGAATTTTGAGTTGTTTTGCCCTTTAGGCTGCGTAAAAGCTTCGTCTAGTTCATATTAAAAAATATTTTTAATATCCTGCCTATCCTGCCGCTTGCGATCCTACTTATCCTGTTTTATTTTTTTTTTGCATATCCTAATCCTAATGTATCCCTGGTCCTTGATTCTTGATTTTTTTCTTTCTTTTTTTAATCTCATCTGGCATTGTTCACGAAGTTTACGACACCAACCAACAAAAGAGAATAGTTTATGCGTAACACTTTTTGCTCAATTTTTGCTGCAATATCATTATCGATAGTAGCTATATGCGGATTCCATTCAACAGCCGAAGCTAAAAATCTTAAGTGCGATCTGGGCGCAGGATATAGGCAAGACTACTTTAGTTGGGAGCTTGCGGGTCCAAACGATACCCCACCAGTGCTTTCCCGCTTGACCTGGGAAGATTTGCAAATTTTCGAAATCACCGCCGAATGCAAGAAAATTACTTGTAATAATGTGTATATGAAATTTTTTGCTGATTACGGCTGGATTTACCACGGCAAAAGCCATGATTCAGATTTCATGCAAGAAAAACAATCCGGAAAAATTGTAGAGGTTTTAAGTTCAACAGCCAACGCAGGAAAGGGGGATGTCTGGGACATCTCAGGAGGGGTCGGCTACTTCTTGCATACGAATTTTTGTGCGCTGAAAGTAGCTCCCATAGCGGGGTTTTCATACCACGAACAATTCCTCAAGATGTTCGATGGCGTTTCGAGAATTAACCTTCTCTTTCCCGAAAGTCAAGGGGCACTTTTTAGTGACTTAAACAGCAACTACAAAGCTCGTTGGTATGGACCCTGGGTTGGATTCGACCTTTATTATCACATCAATGACCAACTCACTGTCACCACCACGTTTGAATATCATGGTATGAGATATTCAGCTACTGGCCATTGGAATTTGCGATCCGATTTTGCAGGAGACTTCCACCACAGGGGATGGGGACACGGATTGTTTGGCTCGGCTAGCCTCGATTACAATTTTTGCAACAAGTGGTACTTGGGAGGGCAATTCCGCTGCAATTACGCCAAAGTTAACAATGGCAATGACAGCACACCGGTATTCGAAAAAAGCAACAACGAGATTTTTGTCACCCACATGAAAGGAAAAATCAAGAGTGTCAAATGGCATTCGTTCAGCATCCTCGCCACCCTCGGGTATAATTTTTAAACACCGCCGCTTAACCTGCTCCATCCCCTTGCCCACGCCCGATTTGCCGTCGGACGCAGGCAAGGTCCAGATTATTAGATAAATTTTTAAAAAATCTTGAATATTGTTGTGCAATTATGATATGACCGATGGCTTGAGTCCAAGAAGACCAACAAGCTCTTAGGGAGGAAATATGCGTGCCTTTTTGATGATTCTTGCAATTGGACTTATCGGAACAAGCTATCTCAAGGCGGAATTCATACAGCCGATCTTCGATGCTGAATTAGCCGTGGGGTACCGCCGCGATAATTTTAAATGGTCTTTCAAACATCCCGAAGTATTAGTTGACGGTGAAGGCGTCCAAAGAGTCCCTAAACTTCCCTTGTTTGAAATGTTTTTCGAAAACATGCAAATCTATGAAATCTCCTCTCAGGTTTCTTACGGAACTTGCAATAACTATTACGTCAGAGCCAATGCGGATTGGGGGCAAATTTACAAAGGAAAAGGGCGAACTTCTTCTTTTACCAATATAAATGAACCTGAAGAAGAAACTTCCAGGATCACCGGCAAAGTCAATAATGGCCATGTCATGGATTTCACCGGCGGCGTCGGTTACCAATTCACCTCCAATGGACAACGGTGCATCGTATCCCCAATCATCGGCTGGTCCTATAATGAGCAACATTTTATTTTTAGCGGCGGCGACCAAATCATCGATAGAGTAGATACCCCGCGGTTGTTAGGGAGTATTCCTGGTCTAAATGCCAAATATACCCCCCGATGGTACGGATTTTGGTTCGGAACCGATTTCCTTGCCTCCCTCGAAGTGCCTTGCTTACTTATTTTCGGCTCGGTCGAATACCACTTAGACCAATTTCGTGCAAGCGGAAATTGGAATTACTCCAACTTGTTTTCCAATAGCTTCAAACAAAAAGGGCATGGCCATGGAGTGGTAGGTTATTTCGGATTCAACTACCGCATTGCCTGCCATTGGTACCTCGGTGTTGTGGGATACTACCGAAACTTCCAGATGACAAAAGGAAAAAATCGGCATGTTTCATCTCAAAATACTTTAATGAATCCTAGGCAAGGCTTTGGCACAATGCCCGTTGCCCACGACCACAAGCACGCGAGCATGAAAAGAGCCAAATGGAACTCATGGAGCATCGCCCTCGCCGTCGACTACCGGTTCTATGACTAATTAGAGTATCTTTTTTGTGTTAATTTTTCCTTGTACAATCGCTGCCAATTTGCTATAATTCAACCAAAAAAAGATGGTTTTTTTCGTGCCCAAAGCAATTCAACGAACCCCAAAAAATTACGATGGAACAAAAGTCACAACACACCAAATGTCGGACCTATTGCCTGTCGTTTTAGAAAAAATTAGCGAAATGTACAAAGACCGCCCAGACCTCGTTTTGGCCGCTTGGCCCCAAGTTGTCGGCCCTAAATTGGCCAACATGACAACCGCTGTCTCATTTCAAGAGGAGATCCTCACAATCAAAGTGAAAAACTCCACTCTCCACAGCCTCTTGAGCCAGTACGATAAACCAAGAATTTTGTCTGCTCTAAGAGCTAAATTTCCAACCCTGAAAATCAAAAATGTTTACTTTCGCAAAGGATAACCCCATGGCTAACGAAACACCCCAAAAAGAATATACGGCCAGCTCCATCACCGTTCTAGAAGGCTTGCAAGCGGTTCGCGAACGTCCTGGCATGTATATCGGCGATACAGGTTCAAACGGCTTGCATCAACTCGTCTATGAAGTCGTCGACAACTGCATCGACGAAGCGATGGCAGGCTATTGCACCGCCATCTATGTCACTCTGCACAAAGACAACTCCGTCACAGTCGAAGACAATGGCCGCGGCATTCCTGTCGAAAAACATGAAAAAGAATCGATCAAGCACGGACGCGATGTCTCTGCTCTGGAAGTCGTCATGACAGTCTTGCACGCCGGCGGCAAGTTTGATAAAGACACCTATAAGGTCTCCGGCGGCCTGCATGGCGTCGGCGTCTCCTGCGTCTGCGCCCTGTCCAAAAAGATGATCGTCCAAGTCTACAAGAATGGCAAAATCTATGAAATGGAGTTTTCCCAAGGAAACGTCATTCAAGCCCTTAACAGTCGTTGGCAGAACCCAACAAAGCGCGGAACAAAAATCACTTTCTGGCCTGATGATACGATCATGAAGGTGACCGAATTTGACTATGACATTCTGGCAAAGCGCTTGCGCGAACTGGCCTTCTTAAATAAAGGAATCAACATCTACTTCCATGATGAACGCAATGATGAAAAAGATGATGTCAACTTCTGCTACCAGGGCGGGCTTGTTTCTTTTGTCTCCTATCTAAATGAAAACAAAGAGCCCCTTTTTCCCACTCCGATCTATTTTCAAGGAAGCTCGCGACAGGGCGATGATGGTCCGATCGAATTTGAAGTGGCCATGCAGTGGAATGATACCTATACTGAAACGATCTACTCCTATGTCAACAACATTGCCACACGCCATGGCGGAACCCACCTGACCGGCTTTTCAACAGCCCTGACGCGCGTGCTCAACAACTACATCAAAAATCACAACCTGCTCAAAAGCGACAAGATCTCGATCACCGGCGAAGATATGCGCGAAGGGCTTACCGCTGTCATCTCCGTCAAAGTGGCCAATCCGCAATTTGAAGGGCAGACCAAACAGCGCTTGGGCAATAGCGATGTCGGCTCTGTCGTCCAGCAAATCGTCGGGCGAAGAGCTGACCATCTTTCTGGATGAAAATCCCCAGATTGCCAAAATCGATTGCCGAAAAAGCGATCTTAGCAGCACAAGCGCGCGAAGCGGCCCGCAAAGCGCGCGAACTGACTCTGCGCAAATCGGCGCTCGATAGCGCCCGCTTGCCAGGAAAGCTGACCGACTGCCAAGAAAGAAATCCGGAACTTTGCGAAATCTATATCGTTGAAGGAGACTCTGCCGGTGGCTCTGCCAAATTGGGGCGCGACCGCCGCTTTCAAGCGATTCTGCCGATCCGCGGTAAAATTTTGAACGTCGAAAAAGCGCGTCTGGAAAAGGTTCTGCAAAACCAAGAAGTGGGCACGATGATCTCGGCGCTTGGCTGCGGCATCGGCACTGATGGATTTCAATCTGGAAAAGCTGCGCTACCACAAAATCATCATCATGACCGACGCCGACGTCGATGGCTCCCACATCCGCACGCTGCTGCTGACATTCTTCTATCGCCATATGCCGGCGCTGGTCGAAAATAATTTTATCTACATCGCACAGCCTCCTCTCTATCGCGTCACGCGCAAGAAGACGAGCCGCTACATCCACTCCGAAAAGGAGATGGATGACTATCTTGCTTGAGCTTGGGCATCAGCGATGTCCAAATCAAGCTGCAAGGACAAACAAGATTTGCCTCAAGAGCAGATCGAAAAGCTTCATCGAGACCATCCTCGAAGTGGAAACCTTTATCGCGCGCATCGAGCGAAAAGGGATTCCTTTCCGCGAATTCATGGCATGCCAGAAATGCTCAGGGCATGCTTCCCCGCTTTCAGATCAATTTGCTCGAAGGAACGCGATTTGCCTATTCCGAAGATGAGTTTGAGGCGCTGCGCAAAAGCGATGAAGAGGCGCAGCGATCAGCGCCATGCAGAAACGCTGGCTTCGATTCCTGCGGAAGAGGTGACGCCTGAGATGCAGCTGTTCCATCCGGCGCGCCTCCATTTTATTGAACTCTATGAAGAAGAGCACTTGCAACGACTTATGACAGATCAGCTTAAATAGTTTGGCTTTGATCTTGAGCAACTATCTGATTGCCGATGGCATACCTTCGTTGACAGTCATTGAAGATGATGACAAGCAAGCACCGGTTCCACACGTTGCGCGAAGTGATCGATTTTCTCCGCGTCAATGGACGCAAAGGGATCGAAATCCAGCGCTACAAAGGTTTGGGCGAAATGAACGCCGACCAGCTGTGGGAAACGACGATGGATCCTGCCAAGCGCACCTTGATCAAGGTGACCATTCCCGATGTGATCGCTGCCGACTACATGTTTACGATGTTGATGGGCGAAGATGTTCCGCCGCGCCGAGCCTTTATTGAACAGCATGCCCTTTCAGTCAAAAATCTAGATATTTAAGGAGTCGCATATGTCGTATACGCAAAATGAAATGATCGTTCCGCGCAATGTCGAAGATGAGATGAAGGATAGCTACCTGCGCTATTCGATGTCTGTCATCATCTCGCGCGCGCTTCCCGATGTGCGCGATGGATTAAAGCCCTCGCAACGACGCATTCTCTTTGCGATGCGGCAGCTGAACTTAAGCCCGGCAGGCAAGCACCGAAAATGCGCCAAAATTTCCGGCGACACCTCCGGTGACTACCACCCGCACGGCGAACAGGTCATCTATCCGACACTTGTGCGCATGGCGCAAGATTGGGTGATGCGCTACACGCTCGTCGATGGACAGGGAAACTTCGGCTCGATCGACGGCGATCCTCCAGGCGCGATGCGTTATACCGAAGCGCGCCTGACACATGCTTCGGTGCAGCTCATGGAAGATCTCGACAAAGATACTGTCGAGATGGTCCCCAACTACGACGAAACAAAGAAAGAGCCGACCGTATTTCCTGCAAAATTTCCCAATCTGCTCTGCAATGGCTCTTCAGGTATTGCCGTCGGTATGGCGACGAACATTCCTCCTCACAACCTGAACGAACTGATCAAAGCGACACATCTTGCTGCTGGATAATCCCGCAGCCATCGGTCGACGAGATCATGAAGGTGATGCCGGGGCCTGATTTTCCCACAGGCGGGCATCATCTGCGGCTATCGCGGCATCAAAGAGGCCTATCATACAGGCCGCGGCAAAGTTGATCCTGCGCGGCGTGATTCGCGTCGAAGAGATGCGAAACCGGCGGAAAGACAGCGGCTGGTCGTCGATGAAATTCCCTACAACGTCAACAAATCGCGTCTGATCGAGCAGATTGCCGATCTGATCAACAACAAGACGATCACCGGCATTTCCGATCTGCGCGATGAATCGGACAAAGATGGCCTGCGCATCGTCATCGAGCTGAAGCGCAGATGAAATCCCCGAAGTCATCATCAACCAGCTCTACAAATTCAGCGACCTGCAAGTGACCTTTGGCTGCAACATGCTGGCCCTGGATAAAGGGCTGCCGCGCATCATGAACATCAAGCAGATGATCATGCCGCTTGGATCGAACACCGCATCGAAGTGATCCGCCGCCGCACCCGCTTTGAGCTGGCCAAAGCAGAAGCGCGCGCCCATATCCTGGAAGGGTATCTGAAAGCGATCGACCATCTCGATGAAGTGGTGCAGCCTGATCCGCGCAAGCGACAACCGCGATGAAGCCAGCATCGAGCTGATGCAGCAGTTTCCACTTCAGCGAAAAGCAGGCCAACGCTGTCCTCGATCTGCGCCTCTATCAACTGACAGGCCTTGAGCGGATAAAATCAACGAAGAATATCAAGAACTGCTGAAAAAAATCGACTACTTACAGCGCCGTCTTGGCCAGTGAAGCGATGGTGCAAGGAGATCATCAAAGAAGAACTTGCCGAAATCCAGAAGAATCACAAATCGGAGCGCAAAACGCAGATCATCGCCGCAGAAGGCGAAATGAATATGGAAGATCTGATCGCCAATGAACAGGTGATCATCACGATCTCCGAAGATGACTACATCAAGCGCATGCCGATCGACACTTTCCGCGAACAGCGTCGAGGCGGTCAGGGAGTCGCGGGCATTCAGCTTAAGAGCGAAGATGATGCCATCAAAGGGCTCTATGTCGCTTCAACACATGATTATCTGCTGATCTTCACCAACTTTGGGCCGCTGCTACTGGCTCAAAGTGTGGCAGATTCCAGAAAGCAGGCCGCAAATCCAAAGGAAAACCGCTCATCAACCTGCTGGAAGATCTGCGCCCCGAAGAAAAAATTGCCACCGTCTTGCGCGTCTCCAACTTTGAAGAGGAGAGCCTGCATCCTCATGGCGACGCGCAAAGGGGTTGTCAAAAAGACTGCAGCTCAGCGAATTCAGCAACCCGCGCCGCAAAGGGATCTGGGCCCTCGACCTCGATGAAGGCGATGAAGTGATGGCTGCACGCCTCGTCAAGCCCAGGGCAGCAGGTGATGCTCTTTACCTACATGGGCATGGCTGTGCGCTTTGATGAAAGCAAAGTGCGCTCCATGGGACGCATGGCGCGCGGTGTCCGGGCGTCACCCTGCGCGACTGAAAACGACTATGTCGTCGGCTGCGAAGTGGTCAATGGAGATGAATCCATCCTGGTCGTCTGCGAAAATGGCTTTGGCAAACGCTCCCAGGTCGAAGATTTCCGCCAGACAAATCGCGGCGGCGTCGGGTGTGCGCTCGATCATCACCAGCGAACGCAACGGCAATGTCGTTGGAGCCTTGTGTGTCCGGATGACGATGGCATGGTCATGATGTCAGCCGCAGGACAAACCGTGCGCATCAGCATGCGCGATCTGCGCGTCATGGGACGCAACACCCAAGGGGTCAAGCTGGTCAATCTTAAAGAGAACGACTACCTGGTCGCTATCCAAAAATTGGAAGGGGGAGCAGCAGAGGGCGTAGAAGAGGGCGTAGATGCGGGAGAAAACGGATCCCCGTCGGAGATTCCTTCTGAGGCCTTCGAAGAGAAACAACCCGTGGCTGAAACAACCGATCCTGTTGATCCATCATGACTGCAGCAAAGCATTGTCCGCTATTCATTACATTTGAAGGAGGGGAAGGAGCCGGCAAAACTTCCCTTATTTCCCTTTTGCAAAAGGAATTAACTAAGCAGGGCTACCAGGTCGTTACAACGCGGGAGCCTGGCAGTACCCCCTTGGGGGAAAAAATCCGCCACCTTCTTCTTCAACACGAAGCTGCTGTCCATATCAATCCCTTATCCGAGCTGCTCTTATTTTTAGCGGCCCGTTCTCAGCATATTGAAGAGGTCATCGCGCCCGCTTTGGCCGCAGGAAAAATTGTCCTCTGCGATCGCTTTAATGACTCGACTATTGCCTACCAAGGCATTGCCAGAGAAATAGGGGAATCCCGCGTCCGCCGCTGGTGTGAAGATGTTTGCCAGGGGACAATGCCCGATATGACATTGTTTCTAGATGTAGATCCTCAAATTGGGATGGAGCGCGCGGCCAAGCAAGGCAGGACAATAGATCGGATGGAAAATGAAAAAAGCTTTTTCCATGAAAAAGTCAGGCAGGGGTTCCTCGCATTGGCGGCAAAAGACGCTTCACGCATTGTGGTTGTCGATGCCTCTCAGTCGCCTCAAGATGTCTTTGAGCAATCCATGAACCCTATTCTGGAAAAGATTGGCAAAAGGAAAGTCCATCCTTAGCGGCATAGTTGTTATAAAATATGTTTGAACAAATCATTGGAAATGAGCAAATCAAAGGGTATCTAAAAAGCATTATCGCTAAGAAAGCGATCGCCAATTCTTTCCTGTTTGCAGGTCCTAGCGGCATTGGAAAAGGATTATTTGCCGAAGCCTTAACCAGCGAGCTGCTTGGGTCGGCGGCCCACCCAGACATGCATATTTATAGGCCTGAAGGCAAATTAGGGTTGCATAGCATCGAAGCCATGCGGAATTTCAGCGAGAAAGTGTACATGGCCCCTTTTCAAGGACCTTGGAAGGTGTTCATCATCCACGACGCCGAAAGGATGCTTCCCTACAGTGCAAATGCCCTTCTCAAAACATTTGAAGAGCCGGCTATAGATACCATTATTATTCTTATTTCCAGCATGCCCGCATCGTTGCTCCCCACAATTTTATCGAGATGCCGAGCGCTTTATTTCCAATGTTTGTCTGATGAGCAGGTGGCTCTATTGCTCGAATCCCGGTGGAAGGTGGAGGCTGCGGAAGCGCGGCGCATCGCCGGAATGGCAAAGGGATCGATGGGGAAAGCGGTCCATTTGATTGAACGGGGAGGGGATGAAACTCGCCGCTCCCTTTTGAATTTCCTTTCCAAAGGGAAACAAAATTCCTACAAAGATATCCGTGAATTCACAGAGAAGCTTGGTGAAAAGATCGAAATTTCAAAAAAGCAGATTGAAGAGGCTTCAAAAGCCGATTTGTTCTCAGGACAATGGGAGAATTTATCTGCTGTCCAAAAGAATGATCTGGAAAAAGAAATTGAGGGGGTTGTAGCGCTCCAGCAGATGCAGTTGTCGCAATCCCTTTTTGCTGATATTTTGGGATGGTTCAGGGATCTTCAATTGTTGTCTGTCAATGGAAATCTGGCCTTTTTGATCCATAGGGATTACGAAGAGGTCCTACAGCAGGCCCTGCAGCGGGGAGAAGTGCAGCCCCTGGCCAAAATCCAGCAAGCCATCTCAGATGCCCAGCTTGCTGTCGATCGCGCAACAGCTCTTTCCCTCAGCCTCGAAACCCTCTTCCTCAAACTGTTTTAACAACTGGACTGAGTGGACTAACTGGACAAAATGGACGAGGTGGACTAAGTGGACCAGTAAACAGCCCTGTCCATTTTGTCCAGTTAGTCCACTCGGTCCACTTCTGTCCATCTCTAAATAAATGATTAGGGCTTGCCCTTTTTTGATTTTCGTACAATAATCACCATTAATCAGCTACATTAGGAGAAAGGCATATGGCGCCAGGAGGAAAAAGATTAGGAGCAGGCAGGCCCAAAAATTCAGGAAAATTTGGAACACAAACGACAGCTCTGCGGATTCCATCCCATGAGGTGCCAACAGTTTTAAGCCTCATAAAAAATGGATTTTACCGCTTACCCTTTTACCAACATACGATATCAGCCGGGTTTCCTTCGCCTGCAGAAGATCACGTTGAAGACAAACTCGACCTGAACGAATTGCTCATCAAACACCCCTCCGCGACTTTTTTCCTCAAAGTTTCCGGCTCCTCGATGATCAAGGCCGGCATCCATCACAACGATATTTTAGTCGTCGACCGCAGCCTAGAACCAACACATGGAAAAATTGTAATTGCAAGCGTGAATGGAGAGCTCACCGTGAAACGGCTGCATTGCAAAGACAACAAAGTTCAACTCGTGGCAGAAAACGAGGCCTACCCTCCCATTGACATTACAGAAGACCTGGATCTCCGCTTTTGGGGAGTCGTAACAGCTGTCATTCACTCTTTTTAAAAGGGTTAATAACAGCTTGATAAAATCTATACAAATCTGATAATATCTACTCATATGAGTAGATTTGTTAAGATTGGCAAAGCAGCAGAAATATTAGGTGTTTCTGTTCAAACTTTGAGGCGGTGGGAATTGCAAGGATCACTTAAGCCCGACCGCCGAAGTTCTGGTAAAACACGATATTATAATTTAGACAAGCTATTAGGATTAAAATTCCCTAAAAGCGATCTAACAATTGGCTATGCGAGAGTTTCAAGCCACGACCAAAAAGAAGATTTAGTAAGACAAGCCAAATTGCTTTCTTCCTTCTGTACCTCACATGGATGGGATCATGAAATCATTCAAGATCTTGGATCCGGAATGAATTATTATAAAAAGGGCTTGAAAAAGCTTTTAGATTTGATTTTAGACAAAAAAATCCGAAGATTGGTTTTAACTCATAAAGATCGCTTGCTTCGATTTGGGGCAGAGCTTATATTTGCACTCTGTCAAGCACGCCAAGTTGAAGTAGTCATCATCAATCAAGGTGATGATGTTTCTTTTGAAGAAGAACTTGCCAAAGATGTATTGGAGATTATTACAGTATTTTCTGCAAAATCAATGGTGCAACAATTTCAAGAGTAGCAGATTATTGGTTTATCAGTGTTAGTGTAGAGACAGATCAACGGCCTTCGCCATGCAAAAGCCAAGCAAGCGTGGGAGTAGATTTAGGTATTAAAAATTTGGCCACACTTTCAGATGGAAAAGTCATTCCAAATAATCAACCATTGAAACAGCAATTATATCGATTAAAACGCTACCAAAGGCGCTTAACAAAAAAACAAAAAGGCTCGCTAAATTGGCAAAAAGCAAAGAAGCGAGTGGCCAGATTGCATTACAAGATTGCATGCAATAGAAATGATGCATTGCATAAATTGACAACGATGCTGACTAACAATTATGGGAACATTAGTATCGAGGATCTAGAAATATCAAAAATGGTAAAAAATAAAAGATTATCAAGGCATATTCTAGATGGAGGCTGGTATGAGTTTAGAAGGCAGCTTCAATACAAATCTGTGCTAAGAGGCAGTAAAGTTTTTGTTGCAGACAGATGGTATGCCTCATCAAAAAAATGTTCTTCATGTGGAAATTATAAAGAAGATCTCCCTTTGTCAGAAAGGGTGTATAACTGCATGGAATGCCAATTAGAAATCGATCGCGATTTGAATGCAGCTAAGTGCCTTGAAAAACTCATTAGTACGGCAAGCTTTGCCGGAATTAAAGCCTGCGGACAAGACGGCTCTGTAGTAATGCTCAAAACATCATTACAACCAGCTTGGATGAACCAGGAACTAAGCCCTGTATAGAAATGTACAGATTTTAGGAAGCGGATGAACATGAGCTATTTTGTTTTGGCGGATTGCAACAATTTTTACGTCTCCTGTGAAAGGCTTCTAAACCCAAGCCTGGAAGGAAAACCTGTGATCGTTCTTTCAAACAACGACGGATGTGTAGTCGCACGTTCGCAGGAAGCAAAGAAAATCGACATTAAAATGGGGGCGCCTTTTTTCAAAATAAGGGACCTGTGCAGAAGCAAAAGGGTACACGTTTTTTCTTCCAACTATCAGCTTTATGGGGATATTTCCCAACGGGTGATGGATATCTTATCCAGCCGCGCTCCGGAACTCCAAATTTATTCCATCGACGAAGCTTTTCTAAAATATCCCTCTGACGTGGGAGCTTCCGAACTTTTTAAATTGTGTGCCGACCTAAAAAAAATCATCAAAAGGTGGGTTGGAATTCCCGTTTCTTTTGGTTTTAGTCAAACAAAAACATTAGCTAAAATTGCCAACGATTGCGCCAAAGAAAATAGGGATGTAGGCGTTTTTGATTTGAGCGCTAGAGGTATCCAAGAGGAAGTTTTAAAGACATATCCGATAAAAGGGGTTTGGGGAATAGGGCATAGGCTAAGCGAGCGTCTGAATGGAATGGGGATCTATACGGCTAAGGACTTTTACACCACAGATCCCTCTGTTATTCGAAGCAGGATGGGAGTGGTAGGAGAGCGGATGTTATGGGAGCTTCGGGGAGTAAGTTGTTTAGATCTTCAGGAAGTAGCTCCTAAAAAGAGCATCGCCTGCTCTCGCTCGTTCGGCAGAACAGTTAAAGAAGCTTCAGAATTGGCGGAAGCCCTGGCAACATTTGCTAATACAGCTTGCATCAAACTGAGAAAACAAAACAGTTGCGCTAATGCTGTATGCGTTTATCTAGAAGCGATTATCGAACCTCAATTTCCCACGCGCCGGCAATACAGCACGACGGTCGCGTTTCAGCAGCCAACCCAAGACACGATGCAAATCATAACAGCGGCAAAAAAAGGGTTGAAAAGGATCTTTCGAGAGAAGGAATATTATAAAAAATGTGGGGTGATCCTTTTAGATCTGCAACATGAGAAAACTGTGATCCCCGATCTTTTCTTAGGAACAGACCCAAAGCGAAAAATTCTCATGGATACCATCGATCAGGTGAACTCCCATTTCGGCAAGAATACCCTCTTTTTCGGAGCTATGGGGGTCAATCCAACATGGAAAGTGAAAAGCCAGCTTGCTTCCCTTCACAATACGACCAGCTGGTACCATCTGCCCCTTGTAAAAGCCTCGTGTTTCCCTCAATCTGAAATTAATTGAAAATTTTACTTTAAAAAAAATCGGCCTTCAGCTATGCTCCCGCCTGAATTAATAAACGACATCGACTTTGTTGCAAAGTTTAACACAGAAAAAAAACAGGATAAGCAGGATCGTAACCGGCAGGATAAGCGGGATAAAAGAAAAAACGAGTTTTTTGAACAGTCTTAACTTAATCTCCCGCATATTATTACTATTTATTCAATATCTTGCTTATCCTGCCGGTTACGATCATGCTTATCCTGTTTCTTCTCTGTGCCTCACTGGTTATTTATGCAACAACGCCAATGACATCGCCAACAGAGTAATTTCATAGGAGACGGGGACGACCATGCGAACGGTATATTTTGTTTTGCTGCTTTTATTTTCTTTTTCCTGTTATGCCATCGAAAATTCCGAGGAGCTTGATGGATCGACATGGGTTGAGGAATCTAATAACCTCGATATTTTAGCGGGCGATCCGGAAACTTTTGTCTATCACTGTGTCAATGTTGCCACAGGGGATTACATCGATATCCAAACCGATTTAACGATCCCTGGAGCCGACCCTTTAGAGCTCACAAGATTCTATTCTAGCGCTGACGAGAGGGCCTCTTCCCCTTTTCAAGCCTGGAAATTCAACCACGATATCACCGCTTTTCACCCTGTAAAAGGCTCCAAATCTTATCTCATCTTAAACGACTCTTTTGGCGCTCAAATTCCTTTTAAGCAGGAAAACCACACTTCTATGTGCTCCTACTATGGAGTCCATCCCAAAATATTCAAAAGGAGGATCGCAAATACCACACGACCTCCATGGATTGCTTGCGGTAAAAATTAAACCCGATGGGAAAGAGTTGCGTTATCGATATGATGCTTTGAATCGATTGCAAGAGCTTTCAGCTTCCGATGATTCCCTTTACTATGCCTATGATTATGACTTGAATGGCAATCTGGAAAAGTTTTTGATGCCAAAGAAGACACCACCACTTATCGGGAATATGATGATTTAGATCATCTGATCAAAGAAAGGCTCGGAAATGGATTGGAGATAGGGTGTAAGTATGATCCCTTAGGGCGTTTAAGCGTGCTTGAGCTACCAGATCATTCGATGGTGAGATATGCCTATTGTGGATCCCACTTGCAACAAGTGAAGCGTATGGCGTCTGATGGAACGGAGCTTTGGTCTTGGATTCGTTTTGTGATAGGTATTCTTCAATCATTGAGGCTGTCCTCTTAATCTTCTGACTAGGAAATTAACACGGAAGAAGACGGAAGTCAAGTATTTCCGTGTTAATTTTTTCTTAATCCTTCTAAGCTATACTAGACACAAAGCTAAACATTTTGCCTCGTTACAAATGATGAAGGTTCCTCAATTTTAGAATTTTATGAATGTTATGCACTAACATTAAACATGAATTTTGGTATTATTGCTGCAGAATCTATCTTAAAAGCTGAATGCCTTACTAGTTCTGAGGAGTGTAGTTAACGCTGATATTTCTTTAAATCTTTTTTGAAACGACGCGATGGCTCAGGTTTAAGCATTAGCATTCATCCCCATCTTCTCCCATAAATCATCAATGGATTCACACTTTATTCCGCGACCTTCTCTAAGCTCTTGAATAGCTTTCATCGTTTCATTATTAGGCTTGCGTTCTTGAGGAAAAAGCTAAACTAAAATCGATTTTCCTCTTTTCTTTCCAGATGATAAAGCGAGTTTATAAGCAACATGGATGGAAAGGTTTCTTTGTTGGAACTATGTTGCGCGCTAGAGCTACTAAAATTGAATTTATAGCTTTCAATGTTTTTATGACCTTATATAATCAATCATTTAGCCAAAAAAATGTTTGACCAGTATCTAAACTGAGCTTGTCGAGCATGATTTGTTGCGCGATTTAGACTGTCGCTTAAAGAAATTTCCAAAGTAGCAGAAATATCATCAGTTTCCCGATAAGTTATAATATAAAATAATTTATTAAGTTTAACAATTTACACGTATCTAATAATATCTTTATATAGTCTTAAAAACAATTACTTATAATTGAGTTAGTTTAATAATAATTTATTTAAGGTTTTATGGTTTATAATAACCCAAGTGTGTCTAATGAAACTGGGATTCAAAACAATAGTAATACGAGCTATTTAAACAAGTTTATTTCGCCTTTGGCTGAATTTACTCGACTTGTTTTTAATTGCTTCGTAACTATTCCACTTTCGAAACTAAATAATGTCGTTAGTTATTTAAGGACACCTCGTGATGAAAAAGTTGAAGTTGTGAATACTTTAGCTCAAAAAACATTACAGGTATCTAATGAATCACAGAAACCTGAGGGATCGAGCAGCACATCGAGCAGTACATCAACCGGGGAAGTTAACTTAAATGCAGGAAGAAACAAAGTTCAATTTCAAATCCCTGCAGAAGAAAAATTGGAGTTTGAAGGTTATTCAACAAAAGTATTAGAAACCATTCAAAAAAAAGTGGAAAAGAAAGGACTTCCATTACATGTTTGCCCAAAAAGACCAGTGAAAAGCTATGAAATCAATGGGAATGCTGCAAAATATGTTGAAGCACAACCAGAGGATTTAAAAAAAGTTGCTCAAAAAGCAATAGAGAAAACTCAGTATATATCAATGGATAAATTCGATAAGGCTCTCAAAGAGTGCGTTTCGGAACTAAACCATCATCTCTTAGGGAATTCTGAATTGACCGGGGAGTATCCTTCGGAAAACCAAACTTACGAATTAGGTATTGCCTATGGCAAAAGCAATCAATGGGTTGCTTCTTTAGCCTTAAAAGATCTTGCATTCACACCAGATTCTTGCTTTTCGCTAGGAAGTTCTCAAGGGACAACAAACGTTATAGTTCCTACTGCGAAAGAAGAAGATTTCGAGCAATCTCGTGTAGTCCTCTTTGATGATTGTTGTTATTCAGGAAATCAGATGTATGACAATATTCAAAGAGTTGCTTCAAAAATGGCAAAAAAAGAGAGCGGAGAAATCTTTATCGTCGTTCCGTTTATGACAAATCGTGCAATGGAACGTTTTGAAGAACTTGCAGAAAGAGTAAAAACAGAAGGCGTGGACATAAAAATTATTACAAGTGAAGAAAGGATACAAACTATACCAGAAATTTTTTCTGAAAAACAGGAAGCGCTTTTATTCGATGAATTGACTCAAGGAACTGCTACTGCTGTTCCCAATCTGACTCTGTGCTATACAGATTGGCGTTATCCTGATGCAAATTCATTTGTGCGAAATTGGGGATCTGGAATAGTACGAACGAAAATGATCATTGAGGATGGAGGAATAAGAGAAGAAATTATAAGACAAAGAAATATTGGCGATTTTATTGAGCAAAATATCCGTCGACCTTATGAAATAAATCTCTAACTTTGCTCAGGGGAAATCATGCGGTGGGGCTGAATAGCTTCGTCGAATGCTTCTTCTGAGAGATATCCCAACGCGAGACAAGCTTCTTTTAGAGTCAAATTTTCATGAAAAGCCTTGTGTGCAATCTCTGCCGCTTTATCATAGCCAATTTTGGGGCTTAAGGCGGTCACTAGCATCAAAGACTCTTTAAGATGCTGCTTAATTTTCCTTTCATTCGGCTTTAAGCCAACAATCAAATAGTCTGTAAAGGTGCGGCACGCATCGCTCAAAATCGTCACAGACTGCAAAAAATTGTAAATAATCACCGTTTTAAAGACGTTTAACTCAAAATTTCCCTGGGATCCTGCAATGGTGATCGTCGTGTCATTGCCTATCACCTGAACGCACACCATCGTCATGGCTTCACATTGGGTGGGGTTCACTTTACCAGGCATGATTGAAGATCCTGGCTCGTTTTCGGGCAGAAAGAGCTCATTAAGCCCCGCTCTTGGACCTGACCCCATCCAGCGCAAATCATTGGCAATTTTCATCAAGGAGCATGCTAAAGTTTTTAGGGCGCTACTTGCAAAAACAAGGGGATCGTGCGAAGCTAAAGCCGCAAACTTATTAGGAGCAGAAACAAAAGGCAATCCGGTAAGTTCTGCAATTTTTTTTGCTGCCCGCTTGGCAAATTCCGGGTGGGCATTTAAGCCGGTCCCGACGGCTGTGCCCCCTATGGCCAGCTCATACAGATGGGGGAGTGTCATATGGATCCGCTCAATGTCTTGGTCCAACTGGGCTGCATAACCGGAAAATTCTTGACCCAAAGTCAGTGGCACCGCATCCATTAAGTGCGTTCGCCCTATTTTGACGATAGAAGAAAATTCTTCGGCTTTTTGTTTGATCGCATCGCTCAGTTTTTTCAACATTGGCAAGAGGCGCCGATTTAATTCTATCGCAGCGGCAATGTGCATGGCTGTAGGAAAAACATCGTTCGAGGATTGCGACGTGTTGACATGGTCATTCGGGTGCACAGGGGATTTACTCCCTAACTTGCTGCCGGCCAATTCGTTAGCTCTATTCGCGATCACTTCGTTGACGTTCATGTTTGTTTGGGTTCCGCTTCCCGTTTGCCAAATGCTGAGGGGGAACTGATCATCCCATTTTCCCTGGATGATCTCTTCGGAAGCTTGAACGATGAGCTTCCCAAGCTTTTCAGGAAGTTTTCCCAACTCGCTATTGACCAACGCAGATGCTTTTTTTAAGATTCCAAAAGCATGGATCATCGATAAAGGCATCTTATCATGGCCAATATTGAAATAGATAAGGGATCGAGCTGTTTGGGCCCCATAATAAGAATGCATGGGCACTGCAATAGTCCCCATGCTATCACTTTCTATTCGTGTCTTTTCGTTATCTTGTGTCTTTTCAGACTTCGTC
Source organism: uncultured Parachlamydiaceae bacterium (assembly GCA_963742415.1). Classification (GTDB taxonomy): domain Bacteria; phylum Chlamydiota; class Chlamydiia; order Chlamydiales; family Parachlamydiaceae; genus CAVULX01. The sequence goes on along the minus strand of CAVULX010000004.1, from coordinate 928,078 downwards.
ATGATTTGATTTTTATCTTCCGATCAGGATTAATATTCCGGCTGCCAAAGCTAACACGCCATAAACAACAGCGGGTATGCCTAGCGCGACAAGTGACGCTATACCGACTAAAATTAAGTAAATGGCTAAAAGGATCATGCCAATGCTTCCTGGAAATCTCATAAAAAAGCCTCCTTATGTTTTTTTCCCTTTCATTAGCAACTATAAAACACTCAAACACAATCCATCAAATAAATTCTTTATTAGACCTCTAGCCTCTCATGCTTTTAATTTTTGTTGAACTTTTGAAAGCTCTGCTTTAGCATGAATCTTTGATTTTTTAAATTTTGAAAACAAAAGAGGTTAAACTTCATATGTCATATGCATTAGGACTTGTGCTTGTATGCGGACTTTTTGCATTGTTATACGGGCTATTTACCATCCGTTCCATCCTATCACTCAGCATGGGGAACGAACAGATGCAAAAAATCGCAGCGGCCATTCAAGAGGGGGCTCGCGCCTATCTAAACCGGCAGTATACGATCATTGCCATAGTGGGGGTGATCATTTTCGCTTTGCTCACGTGGCTGTTGGGTCCCTATGTCGGAGGCGGCTATTTAATTGGGGCTATCCTTTCCGGCGTTACGGGTTATGTTGGGATGAATATTTCTGTGCGCGCCAACGTAAGGACAGCAGAAGCCGCACGTAGCGGACTTCAAAAAGCTCTAGATGTGGCATTTAAATCCGGAGCCATCACAGGGATGCTCGTTGTTGGCCTCGCCTTAATCGGCATTACTGCTTATTATATGTTTTTGAAAAGCAGTGACTTGCCTATCCGCACCACCATGGAAGCTTTAGTCGGCTTGGGCTTTGGAGCTTCCCTTATCTCCATATTTGCACGATTAGGTGGAGGGATTTTTACCAAAGGGGCTGACGTCGGCGCCGACTTGGTTGGAAAAGTAGAAGCGGGGATTCCGGAAGATGATCCACGAAATCCTGCAGTGATTGCCGATAATGTAGGGGATAATGTAGGGGATTGCGCGGGGATGGCCGCAGACTTATTCGAAACTTATGTGGTGACGATTGTGGGAACCATGCTCTTAGCAGGGGTCTTCTTTACTGGGGCTGTGCTCGATCTGATGATGCTTTATCCTTTAGCCATTGGAGGTGTTTGCATTATCACATCAGTGATAGGAACCTTTTTTGTCCGTCTCGGAAAAAATAATAACATCATGGGCGCCCTTTATAAAGGCTTTTTTGTCACCGCGATCCTTTCCGCAATTGCCATCGGATTCTTGACAAAGTATCTAATCGGCTTTGATGCAACTTTCACTGTCAATGGGCAAACCTTCAATGGATGGCATCTGTATATCTGCGGCTTGACAGGTCTTGTGGTCACAGGCCTATTGATGTGGATCACCGAATACTACACATTGGCTAAATATCGCCCCGTTAGAAGCATTGCCATTGCTTCAACAACAGGGCACGGAACAAACATCATTCAAGGTCTTGCCGTTTCCATGGAAGCCACAGCTTTGCCTGTAATTGTAATTTGCATAGGCATTTTAGTCTCCTATGTGAACGCTAACATCTTCGGATTGGCCATTGCAGCGACGACAATGCTTGCGCTGGCGGGTATGGTTGTCGCTCTGGATGCTTACGGCCCTGTCACCGACAATGCCGGAGGAATCGCCGAAATGTCCAATCTTCCCTCTCAAGTGAGGAAAACGACCGACGCGCTAGATGCTGTGGGAAATACAACAAAAGCAGTCACTAAAGGATACGCCATCGGATCTGCAGGTTTCGCAGCACTGGTGCTATTTTCCGCATTTTTAGAAGATTTAAGTCATTATTTCCCCGCACAACAAGCCCAATTTTTACTTCAAAATCCCTATGTGGTTGTTGGCCTATTTATCGGGGGACTTCTCCCTTATCTTTTTGGCGCCTTAAGCATGATGGCTGTAGGCCGTGCGGCTGGTGCGGTCGTGGTTGAAGTAAGACGTCAATTTAAAGAGATCAAAGGGATTATGGAGGGTACAGCAAAACCTGATTATGGACGCGCTGTCGATATTTTGACAAAAGCAGCCATAAAACAGATGATCGTTCCTTCCCTTTTACCGGTATTGGCGCCTATCATCGTCTATTTCCTTATTAGCGTCTTGGTGGGTCAAACCGAAGCCTTCATTGCTTTGGGGTCGATGCTTCTTGGTACCGTGGTCACAGGATTATTCGTTGCTCTTTCGATGACATCCGGAGGAGGTGCTTGGGATAATGCTAAGAAACTTATCGAAGAGGGGCATCACGGGGGCAAAGGATCAGAAGCCCATAAAGCTGCTGTTACAGGAGATACTGTAGGCGATCCCTATAAAGATACCGCCGGGCCTGCTATTAATCCGATGATCAAAATTGCCAACATTGTGGCTCTTTTGCTATTGGCTATCCTTGCAGCCCATGCCGGGCACTAGTTGAAATATGGACTAGATGGACTATAGTCCATTTAGTCCATTTCAGGCAAAATCCGCCATGATAGACGATAATCACAAAATAAATTAGATTTAGCCTTAAGACCCTTTAGAGGAGGGATAACTATGTCTTCGGTAAACGATAAAATTCATGTGATTGAGAATTATTACAAAGCGTGGACTCAAGGTGGTTCGGAAAATAAGATAAACTGCGATATCGACGGAGTTAATGTAAGCCTTATCTTTCAAGCAGGAAAATTTGAAAACAATTCAAATTTTTTTTTGGAAGTTATTCTTGATAAAATCAATGTTTGCCCTGCAGACAATCGGATAAAAAATATATTCAACTTGTACTTCCCGAAAGCGGCATCAGACAATACAGTTTATGAAACCCATGATCACACCTATCAGTTTCATCTAAGGTATTTCGAGACGAAATTACAAATGGAACAAGCCATTGCGGAAGAGGAAACCCATTCGCTCCAACAAAAGAAAGAATGCCACTTATTTTAAGGTTAATAAGTCGATACCTTTTCACTAATTTATTAGCCTTGTAAGGACGACTTTGTTAAAAAATAAAATTAATGTTATAATAAATAAAAAATAGCTTTAATGACTAAAAAGAGAGATAGTTATGGTTAATTTTCAAACAGATTTATTCCCTTATGCCTATCTTTCATCTGCAGCTGATAATATTTCCGCCGGGACGGATTTATATCACAAAGAAATTAATGAAAATGGTTCTTTAGAGGAAAAATTTAACCTAGGACTCTGGGTTTTGCATGTTATTTCGCCCCAATATGCTGAAGAAGTAGCAAAACAACGCTTAATGGACCACTTTCTAAAAAAACAAGATTTAAATGATCCTGGAATATTGAATATATTCAATAATAACCTTCCTATTTCACAAAAATTAACTCAAATAAAAACTTATGCTGAAGACAAAAAAGGGGAATTTTATGAAAAAAGTTTGGAATTTTATGAAAAGCGTTTGAAAATTGGCCAAACAAAATCTCTTCATAAAAAAATTGATGCGATACTAAGTAAATATGAATCGAGTAATTTAAATTTCGCTGCCTACACAAGCCGCTTTGAAAGATCTACGAAATGGGTTGAGATATGGAAAAAAAGAAAAAGCGCAGACGTTACAATGAAGGAACTTGAGCGTTTAGGCAAAATGTACAAATCGGGAAATAAAGAAATAGAGAGTGCAATCAAACAGATACAGATGAATAGATGTGAGCAAGGGTTTAATTTAAAAGAGTTAGAAAAATTAATCAATTCAATTGAAGAGGACTGTAATCAGAGTGACGCATCAAAATTGATTGATTTAAAGGGTGATTTTATAGACGAATTAAAGGATATAAATAAGGAACTAAAAGCAATAGAGGAAGAGATTAAACCATTGACTGAATCGCAAGAAAAATTACGCGGAGTGGATGCTTATTTACTCCAGTGTTCTAATCTTAAAAAGAGGGTTGATGGCTTGACTAAGAATTTTGAAACTCTTAGTGCAATTTCCGATGAAGATCAGGAACTACCTGGAGAGGAATTCCATCGCGAGTTTGAAGAGAAGTTACGCATTAAAGAATCTTATGAAGTTTTACCAGATGAGAAGCAGGAACTACCCACAGAAGAGGAATTACGTCGCAATAAGACTTTACAAGTAGATTCCGATCTAGAATTACCTGAGGACAGGAAAACTTAAATTTGTCATGTTTGATTCAATCCCTTTACATGTGCTACAGCCGATGCGGCTATCGCTTCTAGGTCATATCCCCCTTCAAGGACCGAAATAATTCTACCTTCCCCATATTGGTTGGCTATTTGCACCATTAGCCGCGTCAAATCGGCAAAGTCGTTTTCGGTTAAGTTTAAACCGCCAAGGGGATCATCCCTATGAGCGTCAAAGCCTGCTGAAATCATCACAAGCTCAGGCTTAAAGGTTTTCATCGCTTCTTGCAAAGGGGCTCCAAAAGCTTCTAAAACATCCAGGCGGGAACGGGCACTGACATCTATGGGGATATTCAACTTGGTTCCATAGGCTTTCCCAATCCCCTTATCTTCCACCTTGCCTGTACCTGGATAAATCCCTTTTTGTTGGGTGCTAAAGTAAAAAACAGAAGGGTCGTCATCGAAAATATCTTGAGTGCCATTACCATGATGGACATCCCAGTCAACGATGAGAACCCTTTGGATCGAATACTTCTGCTGCGCATACCGGGCCCCTATAGCAATATTATTAAAGATACAAAATCCCATCCCTTGGCTGCGGCAAGCGTGATGCCCCGGAGGACGCACGACATTGAAGACATGTTTTACCTTGCCGCTAAAAATCGCGTCAGCACTCTCTAAGACCGCCCCGACTGCTTTAAGAGCGGCTTCCCAAGAACCTGGGGATATTTGCACATCTCCCGTACTTAAGGTGTAGCTCCCGTCCGTTATTCCAAGAGCATTCAGTTTTCTGAAATCGTCCTCTACCACAGAGATATATTCGGGCGTGTGGCAAAGAGACAATTCTTCCAGGGAAGCAGCTCTAGGTATTAATGTATTTTGGGGAGTTTTCAAACCTGCAGATTCCAAGGCAAAACAGATCGAAGCATAACGGGATGGACTTTCAGGATGACCCCAACCGGTTAAATGCCGCAAGCTGATCGGATCAGCAGCAATCCAGGTTGTATTCGAGGAGGGCATAAAAGGCCTTGTCTTATTGATTTGTGATGATAAGCGATAATAATTGCTGGCGGTTAACGACACTCTTAGGACCTAGCCAAATGTTCCATAATGCCTTCGCAAAATTAACACTGGTAAGTTCCCCTTTTTTCTTCCCATCCACCCACAATTGGATGTGTCCTCCCGGCAGCCACCGAATTCCATGCTGCTCATTTTTTTGAACGTCCTCATCATAAAAGGTGAGAAAACGGTCAATATCTTTCTGCAGATGATGCCGATCGTTTTCCGGCAAGATGTTCTGAAAGGTATCATAAAACGTTTCCCTGACCTTCTCCAAAGGAATATCCCGCAGCCACCTGATGATAAATTGCTTAGCTTTTCCATCTTGAAAAATAGCCTCGACAATTTCTTGCTCCGATCCCTTCAAAGGGTGCTGCCAATAATGGGCAATGCTATAAACTTTAACAAAAAATTTAGTTCGGCTTGCCACTCCGGTGGCTTGAAGAATATCATCGATCTCCTTGTCATTAAATGCGATAACCAAAGGGAACCTGGCTTGCGTTAAAGGGTCTTCCAGAAACTCCTGAGCCAAGCACAAGAACGGGATAAAAAAGGCAGCAAGGCAACAGCAAACAAAATAGGGATGGATCCTAAGACAAGAAGAAGACATAATGAAAACCTCATTGATATTTCAACTAAGTGTAAAATTACCTTAACCTACTCACTAAAGTCTACCCTTTTTGTCCATTAAAAACCCAAAACTCAGGTTATAAATGCCTATTTTTCAATAGATTGAAAAAAAAAGACAGAGTCGTAAGAAAAAAAGTTGCGAAAAAAGAGAGAGATTCTGTATGTTGTTGGATGTCTTACGAATAACGCTCCAAATTAAAGTGGAATGTTGGTAAGAATAATGGCATCATTGAATGCCGCTAGATTGCTGTTTTGACAGTGAGAGAAAGATGATGTGCAAGCAAATGTAGAAATACAAAAACATAGAGCTTGTGCGTGAAATGAAACCGTCATCAGCGAAAGCTGAAGATAGGAAAGAATAGATCGCGATTATATTTAGGAACATTCAGTTCCGAAGCAACCAAATTTTCAAAGATTTTATTTTATTGAGAATTTGATCTTGGTTCAGATTGAATGCTGACGGCGTGGATGAGGCATGCAAGTCGAACGAAGTGTAGCAATACACTTAGTGGCGGAAGGGTTAGTAATACATGGGTAACTTGCCTTTAACATGGGAATAACGATTGGAAACGATCGCTAATACCGGATGTGGTGAAAAAGGGCATCTTATTTTCATTAAAGTGGGGGATCGTAAGACCTCGCGGTTAAAGAGAGGCCCATGGGATATCAGCTAGTTGGTAGGGTAACGGCCCACCAAGGCTAAGACGTCTAGGCGGATTGAGAGATTGACCGCCAACACTGGGACTGAGAACTGCCCAGACTCCTACGGGAGGCTGCAGTCGAGAATCTTTCGCAATGGGCGAAAGCCTGACGAAGCGACGCCGTGTGTGTGATGAAGGCCTTCGGGTTGTAAAGCACTTTCGCTTGGGAACAAGAGATGCGGGCTAATATCCCGCAAACTTGAGGGTACCAGGTAAAGAAGCACCGGCTAACTACGTGCCAGCAGCTGCGGTAATACGTAGGGTGCAAGCATTAATCGGATTTATTGGGCGTAAAGGGCGCGTAGGCGGGTATTTAAGTCAGATGTGAAATCCCGGGGCTCAACCCCGGAACAGCATTTGAAACTAGAGGTCTAGAGGGTAGGCGGAGAAAATGGAATTCCACAAGTAGCGGTGAAATGCGTAGATATGTGGAAGAACACCGGTGGCGAAGGCGATTTTCTAGCTTATACCTGACGCTGAGGCGCGAAAGCAAGGGGATCAAACAGGATTAGATACCCTGGTAGTCCTTGCCGTAAACGATGTATACTTGGTGTAGCTGGAATCAACCCTGGTTGTGCCGTAGCTAACGCGATAAGTATACCGCCTGGGGAGTACAGTCGCAAGGCTGAAACTCAAAAGAATTGACGGGGACCCGCACAAGCAGTGGAGCATGTGGTTTAATTCGATGCAACGCGAAGAACCTTACCCAGGCTTGACATGCACTAGACGATACCAGAGATGGTATTTCCCTTCGGGGCTGGTGCACAGGTGCTGCATGGCTGTCGTCAGCTCGTGCCGTGAGGTGTTGGGTTAAGTCCCGCAACGAGCGCAACCCTTATCATTAGTTGCCAACACGTGAAGGTGGGAACTCTAATGAGACTGCCCGGGTTAACCGGGAGGAAGGTGAGGATGACGTCAAGTCCGCATGGCCCTTATGTCTGGGGCTACACACGTGCTACAATGGTCGGTACAGAAGGCAGCGAAACCGCGAGGTGAAGCAAATCCCCAAAGCCGGCCCCAGTTCAGATTGTAGTCTGCAACTCGACTACATGAAGACGGAATTGCTAGTAATGGCGAGTCAGCAACATCGCCGTGAATACGTTCCCGGGTCTTGTACACACCGCCCGTCACATCATGGGAGTTGGTTTTACCCGAAGCCGCTGGCCTAACCGCAAGGGGGGAAGCGTCTAAGGTGAGGCTGATGACTGGGATGAAGTCGTAACAAGGTAGCCCTACCGGAAGGTGGGGCTGGATCACCTCCTTTAAAGGACAAAGTGAGTATGCGGAAGCATACCTAACTTAGGTTGAGCAAGCTCTATGGCTTCACATCGTCTTCCTCGCATTGTCAAAACAGATGCTTTTGATTATCATCAAATAAAAGCAGCTGCGGACCTAGGTTACCTCATTTGTATCTGGGGGTTTAGCTCAGTTGGTAGAGCATCTGATTTGCATTCAGAGGGTCAGGAGTTCGAGTCTCCTAGCCTCCAACGTTTGCACTTGCGGTTATAGCTCAGTTGGTTAGAGCGCGACACTGATAATGTCGAGGTCCCAAGTTCAAGTCTTGGTAACCGCATTTTCATAGCAAAAATTTACAGCAGTCAGCAAAACGTTCTCTTGACAGTCCAGGAAATCAAGAATCAAGTAAAATCCAAGCGGAGAAATTTATTAAGTAAATTTCAAAAATTCACTGATAAAAATCGACGCTTGAGGATAATCTTCACATAAAGACATAGTAAATTATGTTTGTAAAATAAAGGCGCACAAGCAAAGCTTGTGCACATCGTAGCTCATAAAAAGGCTTGAAAAACAAGCCAAATACAGCTTGTATCAGATAATTTTGGTCAAGCTAGTAAGGGCTGCTGGTGGATGCCTTGGCATCAAAAGGCGAAGAAGGACGCGTATACCTGCGAAAAGCTTCGGTGAGCTGGAAAGAAGCATTGACCCGGAGGAATCCGAATGGGGCAACCCGGTGGAATTAACCTTCCATCATCCTAGACTGAATCCATAGGTCCAGGAAGCGAGACCTGCCGAACTGAAACATCTAAGTAGGCAGAGGAAAAGAAATCAAAAGAGATTCCCTGAGTAGCGGCGAGCGAAAAGGGAAGAGCCCAAACCAAAGTCATTGACTTTGGGGTTGTAGGACCAGCCAAAAGATCAGGAAATTTTAGCCGAACCCTTCTGGAAAGTGGGGCGATACAGGGTGAAAGCCCCGTAGGCGAAAAGAGGACCTGACCAGGTTGGCACCTGAGTAGAGCCGGACACGTGAAACCCGGTTTGAATCTGGGGGGACCACCCTCTAAGGCTAAATACTCGTTGATGACCGATAGTGAACCAGTACCGCGAGGGAAAGGCGAAAAGAACCCCTGTTAGGGGAGTGAAATAGAACCTGAAACCAGCAGCTTACAAACGGTCGGAGGCCTATGCCCTTTTTAAGGGAATGGCTGACGGCGTGCCTTTTGCATGATGAGCCAGCGAGTTACGTTAGATGGCGAGGTTAAAGGACAACGTTCTGAAGCCGAAGCGAAAGCGAGTGTTAAAAGCGCGATATAGTCATCTGGCGTAGACACGAAACCAAGTGATCTATCCATGACCAGGCTGAAGCACGGGTAACACCGTGTGGAGGACCGAACTAGTAACTGTTGAAAAAGTTTTGGATGAGTTGTGGATAGGGGTGAAAGGCCAATCAAACTTGGAGATATCTTGTTCTCTCCGAAATAACTTTCGGGTTAGCCTCGAACGACAACCTTGCAGGGGTAAAGCACTGGATCTCAGAGGGGGCCTACCGGCCTACCAAAGGGAACCAAACTCTGAATACTGCAAAGCAGTTCGGGAGATAGACAGTGGGGGATAAGCTTCATTGTCAAAAGGGGAACAGCCCAGATCGCCGATTAAGGCCCCTAATTTTATGCTAAGTGAGTAAGGAAGTGAAGTTTCAAAAACAGTTGGGATGTTGGCTTAGAGGCAGCCATCATTTAAAGAGTGCGTAACAGCTCACCAATCGAGAAACTCTGCGCCGATAATAGACGGGACTAAAGCATAAAGCCGAAATCGCGGGTGCATCTAGCAATAGATGCGCGGTAGGAGAGCGTAGTATGTGCGTCGAAGGCATACCGTAAGGAGTGCTGGAGCGCATACTAGTGATAATGCATGGCATGAGTAAACGATAAAGGGAGTGAAAATCCCCCTCGCCGAAAACCTAAGGTTTCCAGGGTAAAGCTCGTCTTCCCTGGGTTAGCCGGTCCCTAAGCTGAGGCTGAAAAGCGTAGGTGATGGGAAGCAGGTTAAATATTCCTGCGCCGCCTAAAACTATGGTGAAGGGCTGACAAAGTACGTTAAGCGCGCGGACGATTGGAAGAGTCCGTGGACCCGTGAGGTGGGCTGACAGGCAAATCCGTCAGCGGAAAGCCAGGCGGGGACCAAGGGGAATCCTCGGAGGAACCGATAGCGTAGCGCAAGACTTTCAAGAAATAAGCTCTAACCGTTGATGGCGACCGTACCAAAACCGACACAGGTGGGTGGGAAGAATATTCTTAGGCGCGCGAGAGAACTCTTGTTAAGGAACTCTGCAAATTATCCTCGTAACTTCGGGAGAAGAGGAGCTCCTGGTGGTGACTGCCTTTACGGTAGAAGCTGTCGGGAGCCGCAGCGAAATGGCCCAGGCGACTGTTTAACAAAAACACAGCTCTATGCGAAGACGTCTAAGTCGAAGTATATGGAGTGATGCCTGCCCAATGCCAAAAGGTCAAAAGGAGGAGTTAGCCGCAAGGCGAAGCTTTGAATTTAAGCCCTGGTGAATGGCGGCCGTAACTATAACGGTCCTAAGGTAGCGAAATTCCTTGTCGGGTAAGTTCCGACCTGCACGAATGGTATAACGATCTGGGCGCTGTCTCGACAAGAGACTCGGTGAACTTGTAGTAGCGGTGAAGATGCCGTTTACCCGCAATAAGACGGAAAGACCCCGTGAACCTTTACTGTACTCTGATATTGGCTCTTGACTTTTCATGTGTAGGATAACCGGGAGACTATGAAGTCCCTTCGTCAGGGGGGATGGAGTCAACGTTGAAATACCGGTCTTGAAAAGTCGGGAATCTAACGCTAGCCCGTGAAGCCGGGCAGCGGACAATGTCAGACGGGCAGTTTTGCTGGGGCGGTATCCTCCTAAAGAGTAACGGAGGAGTCCAAAGCTTACCTCATCGTGGTTGGCAATCACGAGAAGAGCGTAAAGGTATAAGGCAAGTTGACTGCGAGACCAACAAGTCGAGCAGAGACGAAAGTCGGGCTTAGTGATCCGGCGGTGGAAAGTGGAATCGCCGTCGCTCAACGGATAAAAGGTACTCCGGGGATAACAGGCTTATCGCCACCAAGAGTTCATATCGACGTGGCGGTTTGGCACCTCGATGTCGACTCATCGCATCCTGGGGCTGGAGAAGGTCCCAAGGGTTTGGCTGTTCGCCAATTAAAGCGGTACGCGAGTTGGGTTCAAAACGTCGTGAGACAGTTTGGTCCCTATCTTTTGTGGGCGCAGGATACTTGAGAGGAGCTGCTTCTAGTACGAGAGGACCGAAGTGGACGAACCAATGGTGAACCGGTTGTTCTGCCAAGGGCATAGCCGGGTAGCTAAGTTCGGAAAGGATAAGCGTTGAAAGCATATAAACGCCAAGCCTCCCTCAAGATAAGGTATCCCAATGAGACCCCATGAAGACTACATGGTTGATAGGTTGGGAGTGTAAGCGCAGTGATGCGTTGAGCTGACCAATACTAATAGGTCCATTGGCTTGACCACCTTTTTTTTAAGAATAGATGGAAGAGGAAGACCAATTCCTTTCATCGATAAGAGTGGTCGCAAGATTTTTTAAGTTCACAAGTTGTATGATGAGAGTGAAGAGAGTCTTTAAGCGTCGATTTGTATAAGTGAAGCCGAAAGGCAGCTAGGATTTTGCTTGGTGGCAATAGAGAAGGGGAAACACCTGATCCCATTCCGAACTCAGAAGTTAAGCCCTTCATCGCCGATGGTACTGCACACAAGAGTGTGGGAGAGTAGGTCGTCGCCAAGCTTATTTTTCACCCTGATACTCATAAAAGTATCAGGGTTTTTTTTTGGAATTCGTCGGCTTGCCGCATAGGCATCAAGCTAATGAAAACCTTTTGTTCCCAGGCTGAAAGCCTGGGAACAAAAGGTTTTCATTAGCTTGATGCCTATGCGGCAAGCCGACGAATTCCAAAATTGGTATCTCGGTTTTTCGTCCATTTGTCGCTTGCGTTTAAAGCAAGCTACAAATAGATTGTCAACAAAACAAAATAAAAGGATGGCAGCAATGACAGGAGTTGATCCAACAAACCCAAGCATAAACTCTTCGATGATGTTTGCTTCTTTTGAATTTGTTGAACCCAGTCCCACAATTCATAAGGAAGAAAGCCAGGCAAGCCCCCGGCAGACATCACCATTGTCCACAGCAAAGTTAGGATCGGTCATTCAGAATGTGTGGGATGCAACTGCATGGCTGAGAACAAATGCTGTATATGGAATGAGCGAAGTCATCTTTGATGGAAACAAATCTTGGAAGCAAATGCGTTATGCGACTGTCGTTAAGCAATTAAGAGAAATTCTAACGCTGGAGCAAAAGGAGGAGACTCTTGCTCATTTAGAAACGATACGCGCCGATGCCAAGTTAAAAGATTTTGCTACTAATCTAGAAAAGGCTCTCGAAAGTTTATTTAAAGATTCCGAAAGTTGTAAACAGAAAGATTGTTATAATGAGTTTCGAAAGCTCTTGGATTCTTCTTTGCTTGCCTTAGAAGACGCCAAAACCAAATTTTCGTTCCCGAATGACATGGAAGACTCCAAAGAAGACACTTTGCAACAATCGTTTGCCGCAGTAAGCAAGACGCTTCAACGTTTGACTTTTGCAAAGGTGACATCGATAAAAATGATCCCTTTTTTTCAAGATCTTGTTTTCTACATGTCTTCAAAAGGATTTGAAAAAATGGGGGACGAGAAAGATAAAGCTGAGCTCAAATCTTTAATAGACGAGCCTAACAAAGAACTTCAGCTTTTACGAAGATTTAAATTGCTTTGGAGTGGTGTTCAAGCAGCCCCTGCTTCTGAAAAATCCCGCACAATCGACCAAGCTTATGCAAAAACACAAACGGTCTGTAACGGATATTCACCCTGGGATCTGACAAACGTCCCTTCCCATTTAGCTACAATTCAATATGAAAATGGTGGAAAGATATTTCAACACAACTACTTTCGATGCGGAGTGCCTATAAAGCCTTCCGGTGGAGGGCTAGGATCATCATCTGTATGGGAGATTCAAGATCCTGACTATAAAGGACAAAGTGTAAGGATCCACCCCGAATTTCTAGCCATGTTAGACCATTTAAAAAGTAAAGGGAAAGTGTTGCTTTCGATCTTGCACTTGAATCCCACTCTGTATGAATCCTCCTCCAATTCCATAGGAAAAGGGGGGCTCTTTGCGCGAAAAATTATGCCAACAACGGATACCCGCGAGGCGCTTTGGATTCAGTTGATGATGAAATTAGCTCTTTCAGATCAATATCAAAACGTTTTAAAAATTGCCTTGCTGCCTTTAGATGGGGAGTGGCTTGAGAATCTAATTAATCGCACTGCGGTTTCAAAAAGCATCAAGGGCTTGATCAATTTGCTCATCATACTCTCACTTAAAAAGGATAGTCCCTTTATTTTTCCAGGTGTTAAAGATAAAAAGGATTTTGTGGAGAAAATTTGCCAAAAAGTAGAGAAAGAATATTTTACTTTTCCAGGTAAAATTCCCTATCCTTTTACGGATCATGAAAAACTATTAGCCTTTTATGCCTTTTTTTGTTCTAAAGCTTCTGAGGCGCTTGAATTTATAAATAATGCAACACTTGTCAGTCATAACTGTAAGGAAGGGGTTGATAGAACAATGGCAGTGTTCGGCTGCGAGCTAATCGAGAGGATTTCTCGAATCAAAAGAAGTGAACAGATGCCCATCGGATCTTTAGGCGATCCTGAAATTCAAAATCAACTGATCACAACTGTTTTAGGGCCTGCCCTAGGCAATCTGAAACGGGAGCTTCTAGAATCCCGACTCCCTATCATAGAAGCAGCCATGCAACATATGGATTGGATGCAAAAAAATAAAATAGTCAATGCTACATCTAAGTTTGATGGGAATGAAGTGGTCAAAGTGAAGATTGGGGGACACGTAGTTCAAGATCTATTCCCAAACCCATCAACAGCAAAAACGGCAGAGGACTATCTTGAATTTTTAGCCTTAGACATCAAAAACCTCTCTTCTTTGTCCAGATGGATTGGAATCAAAGGTTTTGCAACTACCGTTGAAAAAAATGGGAATGCTTTAACGCAAAAAACTATTTTTATTGACGGGTTTGAAGTTTCAAAAGAATTTGCCCAGGCGCTGCAAATTTTAGCAATGGATGAAAAACTTCTTTTTGAGAAGCCCATGCAAATGGTGACCGATCGTTATAATCATGAGGCTTTGGGATACAAAATCCATTTTAGCGAAGATCAGCCGGTTTGCAAATTGGCCTCTGAGCCCCCGAAAAGTACTTTGACATTGGAAAAACCTTTTTCTATTAAGGATGGTGAAGACTCAATCAAAGCAGCTGCAAAGATGATTATTAAAGTTAACTTAAAGAAAAAAACTGCTAAGTATCATTGGATTTGGGAAAAAGATTCAAAGATCTGATAATCAGTTAAATACGTCTCCTAGCATCTAATTTTTTTTGACAACAAGATAATTAATGTATTATTATAAGAATGGTATGTTCTGTTTAATAATAGTTATAAATAAATATTTGTGGATGGTTTTATGAAAACATTTTATTTAGCTTTGTTATCTTTTTGTTTTTTATCTTTGGGCGGCTCTTATCTTCGTGGAGAAGGTTCGAATGGTCTAAGTGGCGGATTTCCATCGAACAATCAAGCGATTTATAAGATCCAGCTTTCAGAAGGGGGCAGTTCTGTCCTCCTAGATGGGGGAGAATGGTATGTTCCTTGGACCGATCGTTCTCGAGCATCAAAATGGTCTCCCAATGACAAGATTGAAGGAACCCTTTACGGTATTGTTCTAGGGACGGTATGGATCCAGCTTAAAAATCTCAATAAGGATAATACAATTAATGTTCAATTGACTAAATTGATGGATGACCCAAGTGAAGCTACATGGATTCATGATATTGATAGAGAAAAAGCATTTGTAACACTTAATAATGGGGCGATATTTAAAGCGCTTGATTACGAAGGATATCTTTCGCTCATTTTTGGCAAAACGGCTGGGGCTGAGTTTATAAAAACCTGGAAACCTGGTGATATCATTCTGGCTTTAAAGAATGGTTCAAACTACGACTTATTAAATGTCACACTATTAAATGTTACTCCTGTGCCGATACCTAAAGCAACCTCTAGTTTGGTCACCGAACCGCCTACCCCTTAGAGTTGCTCTTGCGGGTCTTTCTTTTTCAGTAGTTCGAGTCAAATATTCCACAAAATGTCTCGAAATTTATTGCAAAATTGATGTTGGATCCATTATATTTAATGCTTTTGACTTCAAATGGAAATTTTATGAAATTGCTTATCACTGGATTATGTCTTTTTGTGTCGTCATTGGGAATGATTTTCTTTGCTGCTGCGAACGCGGCGCCGCCTAAGGGGAAGAATGTCATTATTTTGCTTGGCCCGCCTGGTTCGGGAAAAGGAACACAAGCTAAACGACTCTCCCAAGAATTGGGACTCCCCCACATTTCAACAGGCGACATTTTTCGTGAAAATATTGCCAATAGCACAGAGTTAGGCAAAAAGGCACGCTCTTATATGGATGTGGGCCAGCTAGTCCCAGACCAGCTTGTTTTAGAGATGCTATTTGACCGGGTATCAAAATCCGATTGTGTTAATGGATATCTTTTAGATGGGTTTCCACGCACAATTCCTCAGGCAGAATCTCTCGACAAACATCTGTCGCCGCAAGATAAAATTGTTGTTTTAAATCTTGACGTCGCCGACGAAACAATTGTCAAACGGATTGAAGGGCGTTTGAGTTGCACAGTATGCGGGAATGTTTATAACCGTTATTTTTCTCCTCCTCAAGTTCCAGGAAAATGTGACAAATGCAAAAGCCCATTGGTACAGCGAAGTGATGACAGCGAGCAGGTTGTTCGAGAGCGGCTCAAAGCTTACCATGAGCACACGGAGCCTTTGACTCAGTATTACAGCAAGAAAAAGGTGTTAAAAAATATCGATGGGGAAAAAAGTCCTGACGATGTTTTTAACGATCTCATCGCCAATTTTCGTTTAGCTGCGCGGTAAGTTGATGCTTTTATCATGAGGGAAAAACCCTTGATCTAATTTTCATCTTAGAGTAAAGTCGTCGGCTCTTAAAGTCTAACGAGGAGATCAAACTTATGAGCTGTCCAGATATTACGGTACTCAATGATAATGAAGGTAAAGTGTCCTTATGGGGCAATCCATTTGGAGATAATTTACAACAAGTACTTGCCCTTGGACACGATATTAAATATCTTCGGCTAAAGCAAATAAACATGACCGATGAGCTCGTGAAGCAACTTTGCAGCTTAACTCAACTGAGTCAACTCATTTTAAATAACTGCCCGAAATTGACAATCCAGCACATGGATCAGTTGCATGAAAGTTTAACTAATTGCAAAATTGAAATTAAACCTTGTGACAACATCAAGATTTCTCTGCACACAAGCTCGGAAGGAAATCTCATAATAAAAAATAATGATGCAAAACAGGGTGATGAACATGAACCTTGGTTTCAATGTTCAGGAAAGCAGAATTTTGGCAGTTAATTGCTAAGGAAATTTATGCAAGAAAAGCCTAAAACTTCAGGGCATCGCCAAGGCGATGCCCTACCAAAGCGGCGTCAAGCCGCCGCACTCCAAGAAGCTGACAGACTCCATGGCCTGATAAAAAATGGTTTTCAGTAGTTTGATGCCTATGTGGTAGTGGCGGCAGCGATGTAAAAATGTAAATAATTTTTTTACGAAATGCCCAAACTCAAGATTCCTTACGGAATTTATTTTTATTGCAAGCTTCCCCTAGTGTGGAGAATTTTCAATATCGCATTGCCAATGGTTAGTGGGGTCATTATCTGTTATCACTGCACTCTTGGAAGAGTAACGGTAAGACAAGGCTTGAGCTGGAGCAAAACACTTCATCGTGCTGTGAAGCTCTGCCACAATGTGATCGGCTGGCGGAACAGGACGATAAAGAGAAGAGAGGTATTTTTCAAAATGTTCTAATATCCAACGATATGCTTTGGCATGAACAGCATAGCATTTCAAGACCACACCATAATTCAATTGTCTGAGATGAGTCGAAAATGGCATCACAGGGTCTTGTGGCTTGGAGAAGAGGCTGCTAACTGAAGGAACCCGCATAGGCAAAGTCATAAAATAAAACATATCCCAATCATCTGGCAGTTCACTCAAGATTTTACGAAATCTCACTCCTTCTTCGGTCAAATCAGGGATTTGTCCCTTAAGCCGTCCGAAGGCATTATTATCCTCCATAAACAAGCCTGTTTCATACTTTTTCAGCTCTGTTTGTGCTTGCTCGACCTCCTCAGCAGACCCATTTTCTTGTAATAACCTCTTTAGATTCTCTTGGGCCTGTTCATATTTTTCGGCACTCTCTTTGATGGCGTTATAATGTGCCATGATGCACCCTGCACGCCCTTGTTTATCCGGAAGTGAAAGGAGACGAAAATCATGCACTCTAAGAAGGAGAGAGGTCGGCAAAGTAGAACCATCGACTCCTGGAAAGACTTCGTAGTCCCAAGGATTTAACCCTACTTTAGCAAGTTCGTTTTGGCAATTTTGAAAGCGTTCTGAGAGAGGGTTTAAGCTGATGACTTTAATATGACCAAAATATTTTTGTAATTCCCAATTGCTGTCCAACTCCTGAACTGTTTTTGAAGCCAAATCATCCTTGGCCATTTCTCCGATGGAAAGGGAAGGATTCTGTATTCCAGTTGGCTCAGAGTTCGAAGAAGAGGTCCCATCTACTACTACATAGGAGTATCTTTCTTCTACATTGAAATGATCTTGCGACTGAATATATTCGGCATGCCATTCTGTTGAGTAGGACGCCGAATCGTTTATTGGAAAATCCACAACACCTCAATTATTAAAGCATTAAGGCTAAAATTATAATTATCTTTAAATAAAAAATCAACTAGAAAAGAACTAAGTGTAAGGGCAATTTAGAAATTTTCTGTTTCGACTATTGAAATCTCCCTTCGAAAGCATTTCGTAAGCGGGCTGAGGAAAAAACTCATAAAAATTGTTTAATTATAATTTTAATTTGCATAACTTGATCACGATGAATAACGATGAAAGGAATAGAATTCGTCAGATTGGGGCGTTTGCTACGCTTCCATTTACCATGGCCGTTCCACCGATCTTAGGGTGGTACATTGGCCGATGGCTTGATGGGTACTTTGGAGTGGCCCCCTATTTGATGATCACCCTCCTTGTATTGGGGATTATTGCTGCAGCACGGGAAAGCTATCGAATTATCAGGGGTTTCGGTGATAAAGAGTAAATTTGTTTATGACTCCATTAAGATTGCGCTCATCGCCTCCCTTTTTTGCACGGGAATCGCCCTTTTTTTTGAGCCATTTGATGGCTCAGCCATTTTTTTAGGAACATTGTGGAGCTGTTTGAACTTGTTTTTATTGCAAAACTTGATTCAACATTGGCTTGTTCCAAAGCGCAACTATAAGATCATTACCTCCTATTTGATTTTCAAATTTCCCGTTCTCTACTTAGTTGGCTTTGCCATTCTCCATTATTTTTCCCCTTGGCTTTTTCTAGTGGGATTGAATTTGGCTTTCCTGCCCATGCTTTTTCTAGGGCTCAATTTCTTCAAGAGGCAGTATGGGTGAATCGCTGGTACTTCCACCTCTTGCCGCTTCTTCTGTTTTACAAGAGCCTCCCAACATTATTTCCATCATTTATGATTTTTTTGAAAATTCGGATTGGGCATGGGTTCTGCACGATTGGGAGGACATCATTTTTTCGATCCTTATTGCCATTTTTATCGTCGTGGTATTCCGGATTGGGATCCGAAAAAGGGAGATCATTCCGGATGGATTGCAAAATTTTCTTGAATTGTTGGTTGAGTCGCTATCTAAAGTGGTGAGCGGCATCTTAGGGAGGGAAGGGAAGATCTACGTTCCATTTTTGGGCACCATTTTTGTTTACATTTTATGCATGAATCTATTTGGGCTTATCCCTTTGATGAAGTCTCCATCGGTCAGTTTGAATGTGACGATTGCCTTGGCGGCCGTTGTGTTTGCTTTGGTGCAATATTTGAATATTAGAAATATGGGTTTTGGAGGGTTTCTTTATCACATGGCAGGTTCGCCCAAGGATACGATGGGGTGGATGATGGTGCCGCTCATGTTTCCACTAGAGTTGCTAACGCAGTTTTCAAGGCCGGTGACCCTGTCGCTGCGCCTCTTTGGAAACATCATGGGGGAAGAAGCGTTGATCGGTTATTTTACTCTATTGGGCGTTACGACTTTTGCTTTGTTGAATTTACCTTTTCCTGCAGGGTTTCCGTTTCAGATCCCTTTTCTATTTTTAGGGATGTTGACAAGCTTGATGCAAGCTTCGGTAT
Source organism: uncultured Parachlamydiaceae bacterium (assembly GCA_963742415.1). Classification (GTDB taxonomy): domain Bacteria; phylum Chlamydiota; class Chlamydiia; order Chlamydiales; family Parachlamydiaceae; genus CAVULX01. The sequence continues at coordinate 908,903 of CAVULX010000004.1, read as the reverse complement.
TTACCTTGTTGGCTGCCGTTTACATCATGTTATCGATGCCTCATCATGAGAAAAAACAAGCTCATTGAAAAAATATAAAAAGGAGAAAAAAATTATGGATGCCGGACCCGCATTTGCTCTATCGGCACCTATTGCTGTCGGCCTTGCAGCTCTAGGATCGGGAATAGGTCTAGGACTTGCCGTCATGGGTGCTATGGAAGCCATTGGACGTCAGCCTGAAGCTTCGGGAAAAATTTTAACAAACATGATTATCGGTGCTGCTTTAATTGAAGCTCTGACTATTTATGCCTTGATTGTCTTTTTCATCGTTCTTGGGAAAACAGGATGAACATCGAGTTAGGACAGATTTTTTCCCAAGTTATCGCTTTTTTGATCGTGTTGTGGATTTTAAAGCGGTATGCATGGAAACCTCTCTTAAAATTGCTGGAAGAGCGGCGTGAAAGGATCCGTTTTGAATTAGATTCGATTGAGAAAGAAAAAAAGGAGGTGGCTAGCCTCCGTTCGAGCTATGAAGAGAAGCTCAAAAAAATCGACGCCGCGGCTAAAGAACAAGCACAAGTGGAAATTTTCAAGGCGCGACATGAAGCAAGAAAGATAGAAGAGGAAGCCAACAAGCGTGCGCGGTCTATCATCAATCAGGCAAGCAAAACCGCTGAGTTGGAAGAAAAGAGGGCTCTTGATTACCTAAAAGATGATATCGTCGAGTTGACCTTGACAGCAACCGAGGTTGTATTAAAAAAAGAGTTAAGTAAAGAACAAAATAAACAATTGATTGCTCAGTGCATCGAAGAGGTGCAAAGAAATGAAAACACAATCCCTCGTTCCTAAATATGTAGAGGCTTTTTTTCCTTTTTTAGCCAAAAACAAAAATAGAGAAAATGAGCTTGAACAACTCAAAGCCATTGCTAATCTCTTTGAGGCAATCCCTTTGTTTCGGAAAATTTTTTCATCCCCTTTGCTAAAATCTGAAACAAAACAAAATATCTTGAACAAGCTCTTTAATACCGGTGTGGAAAATGAAGTTTTGATCTTTATAGAGTTTCTTAACAAAAGGAATCGGCTCAACTTGCTCCCGCAGATTGTGAAGCAGCTTTCTCAAAAAGATGAGGAACAAAAAGGGTTCCATACTGTCAAAGTGGTATCCACTGAAAAGATGGATGAGGAAAATAGGCGCCGCCTCCAAGAGCAACTTGAAAAAACTTTTGAGAAAAAGTTCCAATTGATTGAACAGATCGATCCAAGGATTTTGGGAGGAATGGTTCTTGAATTTTCTGACAATAAAATCTTAGATCATAGTGTTAAAAACCGACTAGAGAGGCTTAAAATCTATCTTAGGTCTACTAAATTGAAAGGAAATGATTATGCCATTCAATCTTGAAGAAATCTCGTGGGTGCTCGAAAAAGAGATTGCAGGTTTCAAAGATCAAGTGAAGCTTGAATCTGTCGGAAGGGTCGTTAAGGTAGGGGATGGCATTGCTGAAGTTTGGGGATTGGATGAAGGGATGATGTCGGAGTTGGTCGAGTTTGAAGACGGCTCCCTAGGGATGATCTTGAATCTTGAAACCGATACCGTGGGCGTAATCCTCTTTGGAAGCGATCAAAATATTAAAGAACACTCCATTGTCAAACGCACAGGTAAAATTGTCTCGGTGCCTGTTGGGGAGGGATTGTTAGGGCGGATCGTCAATTCCTTGGGAATCCCTATTGATGGAAAAGGGCCCATTCAAGCTTCCGAAACCCGTCCGATTGAATGGACAGCCCCGAACGTTGTCCATCGGATGCCTGTTTCAGAACCCTTGCAGACAGGGATCAAGGCTATCGATGCCTTAGTACCGATCGGACGGGGGCAAAGGGAATTGATTATCGGAGATAGGCAAACCGGAAAAACAACTCTGATTTTAGATACCATCATCAATCAGAAGGGGAAAGACGTCTATTGTGTTTATACAGCAATAGGGCAAAAAGCCTCCACAATTGCACAGGTTGTATCCACTTTAGAGCATTTCGGCGCGATGGAATACACTACGGTGGTTGTTGCATCCGCTTCTGATCCGGCTGCCATGCAATATTTGGCCCCTTATGCTGCCACAGCTATGGGGGAATACTTTATGTATGGGGGAAAACATGCGGCTTGCTTTTATGACGATTTAACCAAACAAGCGCAAGCTTATCGCCAGTTAGCCTTGCTTCTGCGGAGACCCCCAGGCCGGGAGGCTTATCCTGGCGATATCTTCTATCTCCATTCCCGTTTATTGGAAAGAGCTGCAAAATTAAATATGGAGAGCGGAGGAGGTTCTTTAACCTCCATCCCTGTCATCGAAACGCAAGCTGGGGATGTGGCTACCTATATCCCTACGAATGTTATCTCTATTACGGATGGACAAATTTTTCTAGATACCGACCTCTTTTTTGCGGAAAAACGCCCTGCCATCAGCGTTAACCTTTCAGCCTCGCGTGTAGGTGGAAAAGCTCAAACAAAAGCGATGAAAAAAGTAGCTCAAAGCCTGCGTTTAGACCTAGCCCAGTACAGGGAATTGGCTGCTTTTGTCCAATTCAGCTCTGAGTTGGATGAGTCCACAAAAGCCCTTCTGACAAGAGGGGAGCGGATGGTCGAATTGTTGAAGCAGGGGAAACATGAGCTGTTAACATTGCAGCAGCAAGTGGTTGAAATTTTCGTGGGGACAAAAGGGTTTCTCGATGACCTCGAAGCAAGTCATGTGGAGGGATTTATCAAGGAATTTATGGCTTGGCTGGAAAAGGAAAATCCCGACATCTTTAAATCGATTGGGGAAACAAAAGATTTGGATCCGAAGATTGCAGCCGCCATCGAACAGGCTGCAAAAACTTACAAAGACGACTATTTAGCTAGAAATCAAAAGGAATGACGGTATGCCATCCCTTAAAGAAATTCGCAGGCGGATCAAGTCGGTAGAAAATATCAAGCAGATCACAAAATCGATGGAGATGGTGGCTGCAGCTAAATTGCAGCGCGCTTTAACAAAGGCTGAACTTTCCCTATCCTTTTTGACCGAAATGAGAAAAATTCTTTCAGACCTTCTTGCTTTTGAAAGAGATAACCAGCATCCTTTCTTTCTTCAGAGAAAGCCGGCGACGACAGCGATTATTGTTGCAGGGGCCGACCGAGGTCTTTGTGGAAGCTATAATGTCACTCTTTTTAGTACGCTCGATAAATTTCTCAAAGATTTTCCCCAAGATCGTGTTGAGTTGATCTTATTCGGCAGGAAAGCCGTGGAATATTATAAGAAAAAGAAGTGGACCATCGCTAAATCATTTCCTGATTGGCAAGGTAAAGCTTCTGCCGAGATCAATGAAATCTTGGTCAGGGAAATCATCCAAGATTTTAATACCGGCAAATATAGCCACATCCGCTTAGTATATACCCAATATGAGACGATTTTTTCTCGAAAAGTCCTGAATCTTCCTTGGCTTCCGATTGAAAAATCAAAAAAGACGGTAGTAAAAGGGGATTTTATCATCGAGCCAAATGAGGAAGAAGTTCTGGCCGAACTTCTTCCAAGATATTGTCTGGCGGAGATCCAAAATATGCTGAATCAGTCTTTTGCATGTGAATTAGCGGCGCGTGTGTGCGCCATGAGCGCTGCCACGAAAAATGCAGAGAAAATGATCGATACTTTAATTTTGACTCGCAATAAAGTGCGTCAAGCAGGGATTACGAAAGAGATGGTGGAAATTGCCATAGGCGCTGAAGCCATGAAATAGAAAGGGGATAGAGATGAATAAAAATGGGTTTGTTAAGCAAGTCATTGGTCCGACTATTGATGTCGCCTTTGAGGAGGATTCCCTTCCAAATATTTTTAATGCCATCGAAATTATCGATAAAGAAAAAGGGATCAAAGTTGTCGCTGAAGTGGCGCTGCATCTAGGAAATAATGTCGTTCGGTGTATCGCCCTTTCATCAACAGATGGGCTGGTGCGAGGAATGACCGCGACAGATACAGGCGCTTGCATTCAAGTGCCGGTAGGAACAAACACTTTGGGCCGTGTCTTTAATTTGTTAGGGGAGCCAATAGATGAGCTAAGCCCTATTCCCCAAGACACAAAAAGATTGCCGATCCACCGTTCCCCTCCTGGCTTTGAGCAACAAGAGGTTAAAATATCCCTCTTTGAGACTGGCATCAAAGTGATTGATCTGCTAGCTCCTTTTTCCAAAGGGGGGAAAATAGGGCTTTTCGGAGGCGCCGGAGTAGGTAAATCGGTCATTGTCATGGAATTGATTCGAAATATTGCAACACAACATGGGGGCTATTCTGTTTTTTGCGGAGTAGGTGAACGAACCCGGGAAGGGAATGATCTGCTTTTGGAGATGAAAGAATCAGGGGTCCTTGCAAAAACCTGTTTGGTTTTTGGGCAAATGAACGAGCCTCCGGGCGCACGGTTTCGGGTTGGGCTCACAGGATTGACGATGGCCGAACATTTTCGGGATTCGGAACATCAGGATGTGCTCTTATTCATCGACAACATTTTCCGTTTCATACAGGCTGGATCGGAAGTTTCCGCTTTGCTAGGTAGAATGCCTTCAGCGGTCGGGTACCAGCCCACATTGTCTACAGAGATCGGAATTTTGGAAGAAAGAATCTCGTCCACAAAAACTGGGTCGATCACCTCGGTTCAAGCGGTCTATGTGCCTGCAGACGATTACACCGATCCGGCTCCAGCGAGTTTGTTCTCCCATCTCGACGCTTCGCTGGCATTGTCTAGGCAGATCGTCGAACTGGGTATCTACCCTGCGGTAGATCCTTTAGCTTCTTCTTCCCGAATGCTTGATACTTGGTATGTCGGAGAAAAACATTACAACCTGGCTTGTTCGGTGCAAAAGATCTTGCAAAGGTATAAAGATCTGCAAGATATCATTGCGGTCCTCGGCATTGACGAGCTCTCCCCAGAGGATAGGGTGGCTGTCGCGCGCGCGCGCAAAATCCAGAAATTCTTTTCGCAGCCTTTCTTTGTAGCGGAAACTTTCACGGGCAAGGAGGGACGCTATGTCAAATTGCAAGATACCATTAAAGGGTTTCAAATGATCGTCGATGGGGAGCTGGATAATATTCCCGAACAGGCTTTTTATATGGTAGGAGATATTGAAGAAGTGTTAAAGAATGCGAGAGTTTAAAATAGTGTTCAATCTTATTGTCCTGACAATAGATAAAAAGGTGTATGAGGGAGATGCTGCCACCTTAAGTGTGCCGGGTTCGTTGGGGTATTTCGAAGTTTTAAAAAACCACGCCTCGATTATCACAGCCCTTCAACCGGGAAGATTGACTATCACAAATGCCCAGAGAGAGGAGAAGATCTTCGCTATATCCGGCGGGATCATGGAAATGAGCCAAAATAAAGCCGTTGTTCTTGGCGATGCCATAGAGGCCAAAGATGAGATCGATGTGACTAGGGCTAGAGCAGCCTACCAACGAGCTTATCAACGATTGGATTTTCCTACCGATACCCTGGACCAGCATCGTGCCTTGCTAGCCATGTACAGAGCTAAAAATAGGATTCATGTCGCCGGTAAAGACGAGCTGCTTCAATTCGCCATGCAAAGATAAGCCCGATAAATTTTTAAATATCAAGGAACAGGATATGCAGGATCGCAAGCGGCAGGATAAGCAGGATGGTGAAGGCATTTCAAGCAAATCTGAACCAAGTTCATCAAAACAAATCCCAAAATAGTTTCAGTTAGTTCTGTATATAATCCTTTATTATCTTGCCTATCCTGCCGCTTGCGATCCTGCATATCCTGTTCCTTGGATAAGCCCGATAATTTTTAAACATCAGTGAACAGGATATGTAGGATCGCAAGCGGCAGGATAAGCAGGATGGTGAAGGCATTTCAAGCAAACCTAAACCAAGTTCATCAAAACAAATCCCAAAATAGTTTCAGTTAGTTCTGTATATGATCGTTTTTTATCCTGCCTATCCTGCCGCTTGCGATCCTGCATATCCTGTTCCTTGGATAAGCCCGATAATTTTTAAACATCAGTGAACAGAATATGTAGGATCGCAAGCGGCAGGATAAGCAGGATGGTGAAGGCATTTCAAGCAAACCTAAACCAAGTTCATCAAAACAAATCCCAAAATAGTTTCAGTTAGTTCTGTATATAATCCTTTATTATCTTGCCTATCCTGCCGCTTGCGATCCTGCATATCCTGTTCCTTGGATAAGCCCGATAATTTTTAAACATCAGTGAACAGGATATGTAGGATCGCAAGCGGCAGGATAATCAGGATGATGAAGGCGTTTGTATTCTATTTTTCTTTTTCCAAAATTGACCAGCAAGCCAACAAAAACACCGGATGCTTTAAGATAATTAATTAATTGAGCTTGATGTTCGCCAAGCAATGATTCACAACATTTTAATTCGATGATTACAGCATTTTCGACGACAAGGTCTGCAATATATAAGCCGATTTTTTTTCCTTTAAAAAAGACTTCGAATCTTTTTTCAGCTTCGATTTTAAGACCTTTTTCTTTTATGGCAACGAACAGTGCATTTTTATAAACCGTTTCAAGAAAACCTGAACCAAGTTCATTCATTGTATCAAAACAAATCCCTAAAATAGTTTCAGTTAATTCTGTATATAATCCTTTATTATCTTGCCTATCATGCCGCTTGCGATCTTGCATATCCTGTTCCTTGATCTTTAAAATTATTAATATACAAATCGTGATTGATCATTTGAGGAGTATTGTATATCATCAAAATCATTTGATTGACAGTAAAACAAGGAGTATAAAATGTTGCAGAAAAATATTGGAACTGTTGACCGCTTGATCCGTCTTGGTTTTGCTATCCTTTTTTTTATAATAGCTTGGTGGCTTTACAATGGATGGAGTATCCTCTTTCTCATTGCAGGCGCGTTTACTTTATTCGAAGCCGTTGCAAGTTGGTGCGTCTACTATTCCCTCATTGGAAAAAGCACTTGTCCCATCAATAAAGATAGAGACAAACGATGAAGTTGAAACTTGTTTTGATCGGAGCGGCTATCGTATTCGCCTCATCCGCTTTCGTTGCCGAAAACCCCTTCGATATATTTTTAAATAATAATCAAGAGCCCGAAGTGTTTAAAGAACCTCTCCGGCTGCCGCCTGTCCCTTGGCCGAAAGATAATCCTTATAGCAAAAAGAAGGCTGAGCTAGGACGCCTATTATATTTTGATAAACGGCTTTCTACAGATGGAACAGTCTCTTGCGCAACCTGCCATGCGGTCCGTCTAGCATTTACCGATCCTTTGCCTATTTCTGTTGGGATCCATCACCGAAAAGGGACTCGTCATGCGCCTACAGTCATCAATGCGGCTTATGCTAAAGTTTTATTTTGGGATGGACGCGCTTCCTCTTTAGAAGAACAAAGCAAAGGACCCATCGGAAATACCAAAGAAATGTCTCTTATTGATAATGTTCATGATGCTCACGTCAATTGTCAGGAACGGATCAAAAATATAAAAGAATATCGGCAACTCTTCAAATCTGTGTTTGGAACGGAAGAAATCACGGTTGATCTCATCGCCAAAGCGATTGCAACCTTTGAAAGAACTGTTTTATCGGGAAACTCTCCTTACGATCGGTATGTTGCCGGAGACAAAAAAGCGATGACCCCAGAACAACTCAAAGGATATCATGTATTTTTAGATGTCGGTTGCATGAATTGCCATCATGGTTCCAGCTTCAGTAACGACGAGTTTCATAATCTCGGCGTTGGGATGAAGGCAGCACACCCTGACCTTGGTCGCTACAATATTACAAAAGAGGAAAGCGATTGGGGGGCATTTAAAACTCCGGTTTTACGGGAAGTGAGCAAGTCACCCTATTTTATGCATGATGGCAGCCTAAAAACGCTTGAAGAGGTGATCGATTTTTACGACAAAGGGGGGATCCCCAATAAGAATCTTCATCCTTTAATGGTGCCTTTAGAGCTTACTGTTGAGGAAAAGCGTGCGTTAGTTCAATTTCTATATGCTTTGAACGGAGAGGGGTGGCAACATTTCACAGAACCAAAGCAATTTCCAAAATGAGGTAACCCAAACTTAGGAGATTCAAGATGAATAGATCACATCACGATCAAGATGGCACACTTTCTAGATCGTATTGGCCTAGTATTTTTATTGGTTTGGCAGCAGCTTCGACGATATATTATTTTTCCCGTAAACATTACTCTAGTAAAATAGGGGAAGTGGCCAACGCTTTTTTTGTAGCAAAAAGGATGCACTTGCATGAGGCGGATAAGTATACAGCCTCTTCCCACATCTCCACTGTCATAAGGCTTCCTTCCAAAAAAAAGGTCCAAGAGCAAGAGGAGGAAAAGTATATCAGCCAATGTATGAGGTTTTCGAAATATTGGGGAAAAGGTTACCTGCATGATAAATTGAACAAAATCACACGATCTCCAAACAATGATCCCGTTTTTCAAATTGTAAAAGGTCCCTATTATGATAATGCCTTCTTTTGGGCTGGTACCATTAAAAATCTTTACTATACAGAGGCCCGAGAAGGTATCTTAAATGGAAATTATTGTCAGATTAAATATGAAGAATTGGCCGTGCATCCAGACAAAGATCCTTTTTGCGTTAATCGGACTATTTTAATTGTCGGTTCTTTATATGACAGGCAAATTAAGGATCGGTTCCGAAGAGATTTACTTAAAGATAAGTGTCAAGCCGCTGCAGGGAAGGCGATCACACCCTTGAGTGAATACGATTCTTTTTCAAAAATTCCCCTTTACTGGTATCAAGGTGGTAATGTACAAAGGATAGGTCAACTTGGAGACCTTTCGGATTTTGAAATAAATAAAAAAATTTCAATAGCGAATTTTTTAGCCTTCCGGAAAAGGAAGACATTAGAAGATACTCTAAAAGCTGAAGAATTACTTGAAGGCCAGCTTCAGCCTGATTGGTATAGCCCAAATGGCGATTGCATCGTTTATGGGATCTTCCGTGAAGCGGTCGATAAGCATCATGTCAAAAGATAATAGGGAGATATTCCGTGATAGAAAAAGCAAAACCCTCGACAGCAAAAGAAATTCGCCGCTTGCTTTATGTGATCCTTGGTGGAGTTGTAGCGGCTTTTGTATTGACGGCATCGCTTCTCTATTACTATAACCCTGCAGGCCGCTACCAGTCTCAAGATGTGCTCCTCTCCCCACTCGTTTTATCAGCTTTATCTTATAACGACTTCAACCCCAAGACGGGAGCGATGTCTCATTTTGTTTTCGAAAAAATCGATTTTACCTATTATGACATCCCTAAAAAACAAAGGAATCATGCGGAAGTTCCGGTTGCGAATTACACTGAATTTTATGGGATGGTAGATGGGGAAAAAAGCCTTTCCGACCTCACTGAAAAAGTGCTTTCTCAGTTTAACCCAGCGCAACTTGCCATCTTGACGATCCGGGTTCAGCCGGATACCCGCGCTGAGGCACAGAGTACCTCAAAAGTATTCTTGGAGGTTCATTTTGCTTATGAAGGGAATTATTATCGGGTTCAATTGCGAGAGGAAGGAAACCCCTCAGGTCAAAGTTGGGCCTATTTTTATCATCCTGGCATTTACGATGAAGCTATGAAATTATTCGTCAAATAGTTTTCTAATGAGAAAAGCAGCGTCATTACTTTTTCTTGGCACCGGGGGATCCATGGGGATTCCCATGATTGGATGCACTTGCCATGTCTGCACTTCCACAAATCCCTACAACCAAAGGTTGCGCCCTTCCGCTTTATTGACCCATCAGGAAAAGAAAATCCTGATCGATTGTTCACCCGATTACCGGTTTCAAGCCCTCCGGTATGGCATTGTCTCTTTGGATGGGGTGATCTTTACCCATGGACACAATGATCATACAGCGGGCATTGATGAGCTCAGAGTTTACCGGATCAGGTCCAAGCAAGCGATCCCTTGCTTGCTTTCCAATGAAACAGCGGAAGAACTCAAACAACGTTTTAAGTATATCTTTATGCCGCATGGGGACAAGTTAATTTCCAAATTTGACTTGCAAATTTTACCAGCCGAACGCGGGCAAGTGGAATTTTTACAGTTTCCAATCCAATATTTTTCTTACAAACAATCGGATATGAAGGTGACAGGGTTCCGATTTGGTTCGCTGGCCTTTGTCACCGATATTCGAGATTATCCCAATACGATTTTTGAAGATCTGCAAGGGGTTGATACATTGGTGTTAAGTGCTCTCCGGATGACACCGTCACATCTCCATTTTAGCTTGGATGAAGCCGTTGACTTTGCAACCAAAGTGGGAGCCAAGCAGACATGGTTAACCCACTTAGCACATGAAGTCGATCACGAAAAAGGAAATGCCTACTTGCCTGAGAAAGTCCGTCTGGCATATGATGGCCTGGAATTGCCATTTGACTGGTCATAGGAAAGCGAGACATGCAAAAGGATTTCACCAGCTTAAAAAAAAACTCCCATGCTGAAAAAACAGTAAAAAAAGCCCTCCTTGTTTCCGTTTACAAGGGGGGAGTGCAAAAAAGTACATGCGAAGAACACCTGCAAGAGTTGGCCCTTTTATGTGATACCTTCGGATTAGAGGTGGTCGAAAAGATCGCCTGCCCTGTGCGCAAATATGAAGCCGCAACTTTCGTGACAGAAGGTAAATTGCAGGAGCTAGTGGAAAAGGCAGCCGAGAAAAAGGCTGATCTCGTGGTCTTCGATGATGAAATTTCCCCTGCCCAACAACGGAATTTGGAAAAGAATTTTAACGTTCCGGTCATTGATCGAACAGAAGTAATCCTGGGTGTCTTTGCGCAACGCGCTCAAACCAAAGAAGCCCGCCTGCAAATAGAACTAGCTCAAGTTAAATATCAAGCCCCCCGTTTAAAGAGGATGTGGGAGCATCTGGGCAGACAAGCCGGGACGACAAGTGGCGGGTCGGGAGGAGCATATCTAAAAGGGGAAGGGGAAAAGCAAATCGAAATCGATCGTCGAATTTTAAAGCGGAAAATCGACCAGCTGCGAAAAGAGATCGAGGAGGTCCGCACCATCCGAGGAACCCAAAGAAGTGCTCGCGAAAAGAAAGGGATCCCCGTCTTTGCCATTATCGGTTATACGAACGCAGGGAAATCGACATTGTTGAACGCCTTGACAGATGCCAAAGTGTTTGTGGAAGACAAACTCTTTGCCACTTTAGACACAACAGTCAGGAAATTTACCTTGTCTAACAACCAGCCTGTATTGCTTATTGACACTGTAGGTTTTATTCGAAAGTTACCCCATTTACTCGTCGCCGCTTTTAAAAGCACATTGGAAGAAGCGCTTTACGCCGATATTCTTATCCATTTGGTGGATATCAGCCATCCGATGGCAGAAGAGCAAGCAGAAACCACATTCGAAGTGCTAAAAGAATTAAATGCTGCCGATAAACCGATCATCACGGTCCTAAATAAGATCGATCAATGTCCTGACAAGTCGATCGTGGATAAAATGAGGATTAAATACCGAAAAACGGTGGCTATTTCCGCTCTAAATAGAATAGGATTTGACGAACTCGAAGAAAAAATGATCCAAGAATTAGCTAACCAACGGAACGTGGTCACTTTATGCATTCCCCAAAGTGACTATGCAATTGTTACCGACATCATCAGACAGGGTCAGGTTTTATCTCAAGAATATGAAGAAAATGATGTGCTTCTTCGAGTCATCTTGCCTATCGCCCTCATCAATAAATATGCGCATTATGAAAAGAAATAACCGAAAATGGAACAGAAATACTCGATATTGCATATGCCCGAAGAGGAACGTCCCAGGGAAAGGTTAGTTAGGCGGGGATCGGAAGCTCTCTCCTCGGCCGAGCTCATTGCCATTATTTTAGGGAACGGCACCAAGGAGGTGCCAGTCATGCAGCTGGCGCAGGCGGTGCTTGCCAGGTTCGGGACTTTGCGGCAACTCGCTGAAGCCACAATCGATGAATTGCTTCAAATTAAAGGGATAGGAATGGCCAAGGCGATTCAACTGAAGGCTAGCTTTAGCTTGGGAGCCCGAGCTTCCCACCAAGTGGCCGCCCCTCGCTACAAAATAGATAATCCTATCCATGCTTATCATTTAATAAAAGAGGAACTGATCAAAGAAAAAAGGGAGCTCTTTCTAGTCATTTTGCTGGACGTAAAAAGCGTCTTAATTACCCATCAAATCGTCTCTATTGGGTCGTTATCCAATACATTAGTTCATCCGAGGGAGGTTTTTTATCCCGCGATTCGCCATAAGGCCTCGAGTATGATTTTAGCCCATAATCACCCGAGTGGAGACCCCACCCCCTCGAAGGAAGATTATGAAATTACAAAGACGTTAATCGAAACGGGTAAGATCGTGGGGATCTCAGTTGTCGATCATCTAATTGTCTCCCAGGAAGGGTATATTTCTTTGCGTCAGCAAGGCTTTAATTTTCAATAGGTTATGTAAATAATCAAAAATTCAATTAATTATTTCAAAAATTGGCTATAATTCTTTTTAATTTTTGACACAATCTTAATAATAGATTAATAATTTTGGTTTAATATTATACTATATAATAAAAAAAGGTCTGTCATGAACGTAAATAATGTTCGAAGCTTTACTCCTACTGGGATAGATACAACGGGTAACAACAAAGATAATAGCAATTCAGCTTTGTCAAATGATTCTATTGTAAATTCTGTAGATTCTGTAGGAAAGTCTTTTTTCGAGATACCATCAGATGATGAAGATTTCGTAGAGATATCAGATGATGAAGATTTCGTAGAGATATCAGATGATGAAAATGAACCTTTTTTTGATGCTATAGATCATGATGCTAAAGTAGTTGAAGTAAAGGAACAACCTCAAGGGACTTTAGACAGGTTGACTAATAATATTGCTCGGTATACATTTTTTGCCGGTTGTAATCCGGATAAGGTTATTGAATCAAAAATAAAGGAATTGAACGAGCTAGGAGCCCATGAAATTGTCGATACAATTCATAATACTATCACTCCTCAACTCATGGATGCGATTATCACCAAAGTGCCAGATTTGGCTTATTCTAAGTGGGTACCCGGTAGTCATGCTGGCATCACCTTTTTGTTAAAGAAGCATCAAGGCGAGATAAGCAAGTGGGTGGAAGCGAATTTATTGACAATTTTTGCCAATTTAGCTCAAGCCGCAAAAGCATCAAAAGAGGAAGCTTTTAGAAACGGAGAAGGTTCATCTCGAGGGGTAGGCTCTTCCTCTCCTAATATCCTCGCTGACGTCGTCAATTATGTCGCATCTCTTACAAATAGCAACATCGATGTAATTACTGTTAATTTAAACTCTATTGATGCAGAAATCGCTAAAGACGAAGCAATCATGAAACAATGGGAAGGCTCAAGAGGAGTCAGTACAGATGCAGTAAAGCAAGATATTGCACTATTAAACCAAGAAAAACAGAAGATCCTTAATGAAATTATAGAAGCAATATTAGCTAAGGCTCTTCCGAATGGTGACGAAGACCTCACTTTGCCTAATCCTATTCCTGGATTCAACCTTCCTGGGTTTGCTCTTTCGCAAATAAAGAAAAATTTAGCCCCTTTTCTGCTTGATCTTGTGACAAAAATGAGAAAGTCTTCCGCTACAAGAGAAGAAAATTTAAAGCAGATCCAAAATCTTCCCGGGGCAAACGATCTTGTCGGTTTAATTGCTGTTTTGACCAAACAATTTAAAGAAGTGGTCTTAAATGAACTTAAATCTCAAAAAAGCCAAGATGCTCGAGGTCTAAAAAAAATAATTACTGAGCTAGCCCAAACTTTAGGAATTAAGAGAGGTGTGCAATTAGAGAAAGTTCTTGATACATTAGGCGGTTATTGCGAACCGATCTTATTGCATGTTTTTGCAAACCTGGCTCAAGGGAGAACAGAGGGCGATCAACGCCATATCTTAACTGGAATTCTTGAAAATCTCCTCAAGGATTTGATCCAATCTTTCAATGATCTGGACAAAGCTTACAAGGAATACCAAGGTAAGGTTGATGCAATCAACAACAAGTACGGTGTTGAAGGAAATGAGGCTGATAAGCAAAAAGAATTAGATCAAGCTTTTGAACCACTTAAAAAAATATTTGCCAACTTTGCAGATCCATTTGTGAAGAAAGCAGGGATTGATACTGAAGGCCTCGAAAAAATTATTCCTATAGGTGCTGCGGAGCTAGCAGAGTACATTAAAAAATCCTTGAACGAACTCTTTATTCAGTATTACAAAGACATATATGAGCCTCGAACTCACGAGTGCAAATTAAAAGATCAAATTGCTGATTTTAACGAATCAGCCGTTATGATCGACAAAATTTTAATGGAGCAATGTCCATTTGTTAAGAAAAAAATCAAAGAACTCAAAAATGACATCGGTCAATCTGCAATAGAAAAGTTGCAGAAAATACTTCTTTTACAAGAAGCTCCCGCTGGTCAAAATTTGATCGAGCAGCCCATTCAAGAACTTTGCGATTCCCCTGTTTTTGACGAATTATTGGAAAAACAGGTTCTCCCTTTAATTCAATACAATATCCTTCATCTTCTTGCCAACTTAGCTGTTAACAAACCAGGAAGACCTGCAGGCCAAAAAGCTAAACTTTTAGAAGATGGAATTCAACATCTTCTTCAAATCGTGGGCGCAAATGTAACTGAACCTCGATTGCTTGAACAAATTGCCGAATGGAAGGCTATGGCTGAGACCACAGAAGAAGAAAAGCGGGCAAAAGAAGTCAAAAAGGTTGAGTTGCTGAAGATTTTTGAACCTACTATGAGAGCGCTGCTCGCCCAAGTAGATTTTGATCAGATCACCTTGCCTGAAAACTTGAAAGCCAGCCTGAAAGATGATTTGCAAAGTTCTATTCTGCCCAATGTAATTTTTAACGTTGTATGTGATTATGTGATGCCCCTAGTTCCCCTTAAGTTCACAAGTGAAGAAAACCGAGTAATCGCGAAGCTTTCAGATAAAGATATTTCACGAATCGTCGACCAAGCTATAGAAATGGGGTTGCCGAAAGGGTTGGAAGCTGTCCAAGGGAAAGCCCCAGTTTTGGCTATGCTAATTAATCAAAAGGCTGTAGGGGGAACGCTGACCGGTCTCGAAGAAGCTTTTTTAGCAGACAATTTAAACCAATTATTTGAAGCCCTGAAAGCCGGAAATTGCGACCAGTTTTTGGGTGGAGCAAAAGGCTTGATCAGCATCATCATTAAAAATGGATTATTACATCTAGCTGCAGCAGGACCTGAAAAGGGAGATGCTTTAGCTAACGCTTTATTGCAAATCCGCAAAATTATTTCCGAGCAAACGATCGACAATAAAAATAAAGCGATGTTGAATAAAATAACTAAGTATTTAGACAACAACGGCAAATATATTAAACAATTAAATGATAAAAAAGCGGAAATAAACAGAAATCGAAAAGAGATGTTGAACCTCTATAAAACAAAAGAGAGTCTCTCTGAAGGTGAACAGAAGGTACGAGTAGAAAATCAGTTAAAAGTGAAAGCTACTGAAGATGAAAAACTTATCGAAGAGATGAAAGTTATTGAAAGCAAGATTTCACTTCAACGTTATATTGATAAACTGAATGAAAACGATGCATTTTCACAAGCTAATAGCGCACACATATCAAAATTAACTCAAGATTTAGGCCGTCTAACTCAAGAATTAGAACGTCTTCCTGAGGGAGATGAGAAGCTAACTAAAGAAAATGAGAAAAAACAAGTAGAAGAAACGATTAAAGAATTGACACAGGATCAAATACAACTATCTGAAAAACGGAAAAAAATAGAGGGTAAAAAAGTCATAATAGAAGAATATCAACAATTAAAAGGACAATTTAAGCCTTTGGTAACAGCGGTATTAAAAGGGATGGGATATGACCCTGAAGCTTTCCCAGCACCTTTAAAAGCTCTTCTTGACGATGAGGTGACTGGGCTTATCTTGGAGTCATACATTGAGACGAGCAAGGCCTATCGCTCTAGAATAAAGCATAAGGGAAGTTTAAACCTTCGATTCCCGAACCTAGACCCACAAAAGCCGGATAAGACCCTGTCGAAAGCCGTGAAGGATTTGGCAGCCTTTGCCGTGAAAAAATTAGACAACTTTTTGGTTGTTAACAGCGTAGAAATTGCCGATCTAATTGAGCAAGGACTCGATTTCCAGGGTCATCATTTAGAACGCATACCTGGCAACAACCATATGGGTGAAATTGGAAAAGTTGTTCCAAAATCAGGAGAATTTCTGTTCCCGATCCTGCAAAAAGAGATCTATGGGCAACTATTAGAGATTTTAGATAATCTTACAGGCAATCTTAAAACGATGGAAGAGCAAAATCCTGAAAAAATGTTCGATTTGACTCTTGAATTAGTTGAATTGCTCGCTCGACATCTTGAAAAAGTAAGAGATCTTAATCCACCCCACCAATTGATGAATCAAGTGGAGGCTGGCATAATGAAAAATGGTTTCAGAGATGCTGCAGCTTTACATTTCGCAATGTACAATGAAGAGGCCAAAAAAGCCTTTTACAAAGATTTGGGAATGTGGTTATTGAAAGTTGCCGGAAAAAATGGTCCTCAAGACTTAAAAGTGCCTTATGAATTAGAAAAAGAGGTTTGGAAGCTCATTACAGAAACAGCAATACCCGATGCATTATCTTCAGTTCTTGGAATGTTGGGTACTCCGGAAATGATCGATAAAATTCTGGTTGCAGGGATATTGGAAAATATCAACACTAGTTTGTCAGCAGCTGCTAACAATCCCACTGTACCCCCTGCGGGGCCTGCGCAACCATTGACGGATGCTGCATTACAAAAGCAATTACAAAATCAGCAAAGACTGACACGGCTGATCAATGTGTTATGTGGGGTATTGCCGCCGACGATGGCTACAAATTTACTTCCTAAGTTGACCCATTTACCTAAAGTGGGATCATTGCCTGCGAAAAACTTGGAACCTGTTATAAAGGATGCGTTGAAAGATTGGCCCCTTTCTAAGATTGTGGCTTTTGGAATTTTTAAGGGAGCTGCAGCCTTAGAACCAGATCTAGATAAAAAAGCCCCAGTAACGCAAGCTGAAATCCTGGATGACAAGAACAACACAGCAACGAATGACCAAGTGAACAACGCAAAGGTTACGACCGAAGCCAAAGAAATCCCAGTAAAAGCTAAAACCAAAGTTTTGGCTTGGTTAGAGCATAGCATCATAGGAACTCTATTTGGCTGGTTGCTAAGGCCGTTAATCGGATGGATTTTTGGCAAGGTAGAGAGCAGTGTAGGACAGAATGCTCAGAGGGTTAGAGATGAAATCAATACTCCGATCAACGCTAACTTCGTCTATAACGGGCTTGATGCGCTCGTGAGGCACTATCCAGCCCCTGAAGCAAGGTCCTCGGCTTCCGCTGTAGAAACAGCTTAAAGTCCAAATTTAAATTCCCTTCGGGAATTTATGTTGATTGAGAAACGTCCAAACTTCTGGCGGCGGCAAGCCGTTGCACTCCAAAAAACTAGCCTCTTTAACCCCTATTCTCTACTTGCTTTGGACATTTTGATGTGGTAAACTGCTCCCCATGAAGGAAGACGTCAAAAAAAAATTCAAAATAGCCACACTGGGCTGCCGAACTAATCAATATGAATCGCAGGCCTATCAAGATCAACTTTTGGGTCTTGGTTATACGCAAGCCCAAGAAGGGGAGTCTGCCGATATCTGCGTTGTCAATACCTGCACAGTGACAGAGTCAGCCGATAGCCATAGCCGCCATGAAATCAGAAAACTTGCCCGGGAAAACCCAGGCACCAAGCTCGTCGTCACCGGATGTTTTGCCGAGCGGCAGCCCGAGGCTGTAAAAATGATCGAAGGGGTGTCCCTCGTCGTTCCCAACAAAGAGAAAGAATCGCTCGTTGCCTCCCTTTTTCCTGAAGAAGATGTCCCTGAATTTTCCATCAAGCACTTTGATGCCCACACAAGGGCTTTTGTAAAAGTCCAAGATGGGTGCAACTCTTTTTGCACTTATTGCATCATTCCTTATGTCCGCGGCCGCTCCAGGTCGCGCACCATTCCTGAAGTGGTACGGGAAGTTGAGGGGCTCATCAGCAACGGCTACAAAGAGGTTGTGATCACCGGCATCAATGTGGGTGATTTTGATGGAAATCCCGCTGAAGGGGAAAAGCCAGATACTCTAGCGGATTTAGTCCGTGCTGTCGATAAAGTTCCCGGACTTGAGCGGTTGCGCGTTTCCTCCATCGATCCCGATGAAGTCAATGACGACCTCATGGACGCCATTATCAATGGTTCCAAGACATGCCCTTCGATGCATATTGTGCTCCAATCGGGATCCAATGTCATCCTCAAACGGATGAACAGAAAATATACTCGGCAGATTTTTATGGAAACCATCGACCGTCTGCGTCAGGCTGAGCCCGATTTCACTTTTACAACCGATGTCATTGTCGGATTTCCGGGAGAGACCGAGGCCGATTTCGAAGAAACCCTTGCAGTCATGCAGGAAGTGCAATTTGCAAAGGTCCATATGTTCCCATACAGTGAGCGCCCCCGAACAAAGGCCGCGACATATCCCAACAAAGTGACCCCCGAAGTGATGAAACAGCGGAAGCAAGAGGTTTTGCGAGTGTCGGAGCAGATCGCTTTTAAGCTTAGGCAAAAGTTCCTTTCCCGCCGAATGGTGGTCCTGACAGAGCAAGGGGGGCAAGAAAATGGATCACATGGAGCCCTTGGCCATACAGACAATTTTTTGTTGGTTAAAATACCGGGATCTCAAATGGCTCAGAATGAGTTAGTAGAAGTGGAATTATTAGAAAATACGCCTGAGGGGTTGATCGGTTATCCTCTCTCGAACAGTGGGAGAGCATCATGCGGATTGCGATAGCAGAGCGTCTGCGCCCCTTTTCCCATATTCCTGGAACCTTGTGTCTTGTGCCGGGCTCAACGTTTTGCTTGCGCTTGTATCCGGCATTGCTGCGATTAAAAGATCTTGCGCAGTCTGAAACAGCGGTTTTAGCAGAATTTCCCCTCAATGTTGAAGGGCCTGTCAAAGATTTCACTGTTGTGCAAGATTTAGAAAAAGGGATTATTTTTGTGTGGGGGCATTCGATCCGAGGTTTTTATCGGTATCACTGTTTTTACCAAAAAGAGCAGAACAGGGTAGCTATTCAAGTTGAAAAGGACTTAACGGATGGACTTTTTCCGTCTAACTTAACATCTTTGACGAAAGGGCCCCTCGTTTTCTCTGATTCCAAAGAGGCCCCTTTAGAGCCTATTAGCGAAAGGCTTTCTTTAGGAAATCATAAAGCTCAAGATTGGGAGATGATCCGCAAAAGATGCGCCATGGAAGAAATCTTTCCCTTATGGTTGAGGTTAGGGCAAATCACTCCTGAGGTTCCATTTTCCGAAGCAAAAGGGACGCTAGCTTTGTTAAATGAGTGCCGGCAAGCGATGGAAAGTTTTTCTCGAGAAAAAGTTTTGGCTCCATTCAAAAAAATATTCTTAGCAGGCCTTGAAGGAATGGGAGTTCCTAGATTGCAAGATACGCAACATCAAGGGTTTGGGTTGTCTGCAATTCCTGATAATTTTGGTGGGTCTGCTCTTCCTCTATTGACAGAAGGAGCTTTGTTGATCCGGCGGTTATTTTTTCAAGAGAAGCAAAATGACCTTTTTATTTTGCCTAAGCTTCCGCCTGAATTTCATTGCGGCCGTTATCTGGGTTTAAAATTCAAATATGGGACGATCGATCTTGAGTGGAGCAAAAAAAGAATTCGACGATTGATTTTGCAAGGAAATGGGCCTGCCGAGCTGAATTTTCAATTTCACCATTCTATCAAAAGTTATCGCTTGCGTAGAAGCAGCCGGGATAAAGGCAGTCGTATTAAAACTGGTTCAATATTTGTCTTAGATGCAGTTAGCCCATTCTATCTTGATAACTTTGAACATTAAAAAGCCATGAAACGCTGAGGCGGAGAGTCGGTGGGGCGAAGAGGTAATCGAGAAAATATCCCTCTGCGTCTCCCCGGCTCCCCGGCTCTGCGTTAATCATTAGATCTCATTTATTGTATACCGAACGTGACTCAAAAATTTTAATAGCGTAAGAGATCTATTTTTTATTCCTTTCTTCTATTCATCGACCTCTAAAATACCTCTTGGTGATTTTTTCTTGTTGGGTTATAAAATAGGCTTTTTGTGTAATGATATAATAATCAATAAGCGGTTTTTTACATGCTTGACCTTGATCCACAATTTGCGAAACACCTCATGCTCATTCAGCAGGGGGATCATTATGATCCTCATGCGATATTAGGCTTGCATGATCATATCGACCAGAAAAAAATTATCCGTCTTTGGCGTCCCGGGGCGCAGACGATCCATCTGGAAGTCTTTGGAAAAATCGTCACCGCAGAAAGGTTGGATGTAGCAGGCTTATTTGCCTACATTGTTCCAAGAAATACCACTCCAAAAGACTATCGCGTTTACCACCTCAATGGGTTGCTTGCTCATGACCCCTACGCTTTTATTCCTACGATAGGAGAGGTTGACCAATACCTTTTCAGCAAAGGGGTCCACTACGAAATTTTCAAGATTCTTGGGGCCCATTTGATCTCCCATCAGGGAATTGAAGGGGTCCGGTTTGCCGTTTGGGCTCCTGCCGCTAAGAGAGTTTCTTTAATCGGGGACTTCAATCATTTCGATGGACGGGTCAATCCGATGCGCAACATGGGAAATTGCGGCATCTGGGAGTTATTTGTTCCAGGTTTAATTGAAGGGGAAAAATACAAGTTTGAAATTAAGACGCAGATCAATCAGATTATATTGAAAGCGGATCCCTACGCGTATTTTAGCGAAATGAGACCCGCTACAGCTTCTATCGTTTTTGATGTCAACAGATTTGCTTGGGAGGATCAGGATTGGCTTGAAAAGCGGGGCAACGAAAAAGACAAGCCCCATCCGATCAATATTTATGAGGTCCATTTGGGCTCTTGGAGTAAAAACGGCTACTATTTCAAAAATTACCGTGAAATCGCTGTCGAATTGGCCGCTTATTGTAAAGAGATGGGATATACGCATGTCGAGCTCATGCCTATTCAAGAGCATCCTTTAGATGAATCGTGGGGGTATCAAGTGTCCGGATTTTATTCCGTCACAAGCCGATTTGGCACGCCGGAAGATTTTCAATGGTTTGTCAATCATCTGCACCAAAATCATATTGGAGTCATCCTCGATTGGGTTCCGGGACATTTTCCCACAGATGATTTTTCATTGGGCCGTTTTGATGGCACAGCCTTCTATGAACATGCCGATCCTAGGCAAGGGCTACCATCCCCACTGGAACACCTATATTTTTAATTTTGGCCGTCATGAAGTTTCTAACTTTCTCATTGCCAACGCCCTTTATTGGTTCGGGGGATGCATGTCGACGGGTTGCGCGTCGATGCTGTGGCTTCCATGCTCTATCTTGACTATGGAAGAGAAAAGGGAGAGTGGATTCCCAATAAATATGGAGGCAAAGAAAATCTCGAGGCCATCGAATTTTTCAAGCACCTCAATTCCATTGTCCATCAACGATTTCCTGGAATTTTGATGATCGCTGAGGAATCGACCTCGTTCACGGGTGTGACGCATCCTGTAGGTATCAAGGGCTTGGTTTCGATCTGAAATGGAATATGGGCTGGATGAATGATACGCTCCGCTATTTTTCGAAAGATATGTTCTTTCGCCACTATCACCACAACGACCTGACCTTTGGTTTGCTCTATGCTTTTTCTGAACGATTTGCCTTGGTCCTTTCCCATGATGAAGTGGTGCATGGCAAACAGAGTTTAATTAGCAAAATGCCTGGCGATATATGGCAAAAATTTGCCAATCTTCGTCTCTTGTTGAGCTACATGATCTGCCAGCCAGGAAAAAAATTGCTGTTCATGGGAGGAGAAATTGCCCAGTGGAATGAATGGTATTGTAAAGCAGAAATCGAATGGTATCTCTTGTCATTCCCAATGCATGATGGAGTCAAAAGGATGGTCAAAGAGATCAACCATCTCTATTTAAACCATGGCTGTCTGTGGGAGCGTGACTTCGATTATACTGGCTTTGAATGGGTTGATTTTTCTGATCGGCAGAATAGCGTCATCAGCTACCTCCGCAAAGGCTCTTGGGATCGTGTACTATGCGTGCATAACTTCACACCCCAATATCATGGCGAATATCTTATTTATCTTCCCGGTGTGTCCTCCATTAAGGAGATCTTTAACAGCGATGAAGAAAGATATGGAGGTTCGGGTAAAATCAATACTCATCCAGAAATCGTAAGGGATTGGGAAGGGCGCGCCTATGCCATTAAAATTCAATTAGCTCCGCTATCAACCATGATTTTTCAGGTATAAAGATGAAAGAACACCCCCCCACACATGCTGAATATGAGGCGCTTTGCGAAGAAATCCGGTATCACGACAAACTTTACTATGTGGATCATAACCCCAAAATAAGCGATACAGAATACGATCATCTTTTCAAAAAGCTCGAACAGATAGAAAAATTGCATCCCGATTGGATCTCCCCGATCTCCCCCACTCAGCGGATAGGGGAAACGTTGACATCCGGCTTTAAAACCATTGCTCACAAAATCCCTATGCTCTCCTTGGCAAATACTTATAGCCAAGAAGAGATAGACAACTTTATCGACCGGATGCATCGGCTGACAGAAAAAAAGGATTTGCAATTTTGCTGTGAGTTAAAAATGGATGGGATTGCCATATCTGCCACTTATGAAAAAGGGATATTTAAGCAGGGGGTGACGCGGGGGGATGGGAAAAAAGGGGATGACATTACATCGAATATGAAAACGATCGAAGCCCTTCCATTAAAATTATCGGGAAAAGATGCTCCCGATTTTTTGGAAGTTAGGGGGGAAGTGTTCATGCCCCATGCTGTCTTTCAAGTAGCTAATGTTCTGCGCGCGGAAGCCGATGAACCCCTGTGGGCTAACCCACGAAATGCAGCTGCAGGTTCTCTAAAGTTATTAGATCCCCGGGAGGTTGCTAAGCGAAAGCTGGATATCGTCTTCTATGGCATTGCCGAGGATTCTTCTTTCTCGATCACGAGTCAATATGAAAGCCATGCTTTTTTGCGGCGGTTAGGGTTGCCGATCCTCAAACATTTGGCCTTATGTAAAGGTAACCGGGAAATCTGGGAATTTGCTGAAGAGATCAGAGAGAAAAGGCCTGCATTCCCTTTCGACATCGATGGGATTGTCATCAAACTCGACAATTTAGCCGAACAAACCCGATTAGGGGCGACAGGCAAGAATCCCCGTTGGGCGGTGGCTTATAAATTTAATCCGGAACAAGCTTTAACTTCAATCAAAGAGATCACTGTCCAAGTGGGTAGAACTGGTGTGCTTACTCCTGTTGCTGAATTAGATCCTGTCTTCTTGGCCGGAAGCAAGATTTCCCGCGCGACCCTTCATAATGAGGAGGAAGTCCATCGAAAAGATATTAGGGTGGGGGATTGGGTCTATATTGAAAAGGGGGGAGATGTGATCCCCAAAGTTGTTAGAGTTGTTCCTGAAAAAAGGCCTCCCCATACACACCCCTGGAAAATGCCGAAGCATTGCCCCATCTGCGGGACCCCTGTCGTGAGGGTCGAAGGAGAGGTCGCTGTGCGATGCCCTAATAAAGAAAGTTGCGTTACGCAGCTCATAAGGAGGATCTTCTATTTTGCAGGCAAGGCGGGGATGGATATCGATAACATGGGGGTAAAGGTGGTTGAGCAACTTGTCAAAATGGGGTTCGTCAAACATCCTTCCGATATATATACCCTTACCGAAGAACAACTCAGCCAGCTTGAAGGCTACAAAGATAAATCTATCCATAACCTGCTGACAAGCATAGATCGGTCGAGAGATGTTCCGTTAGAAAAGTTTATCATGGCCCTTGGCATCAAACATATCGGAGCGGGAACGGCTGAAGATTTAGCAAAAAAAGCCGGGACGATTGAGGCTCTTATGAAAATGACCAAAGAGGAACTCCTCAACATCGAAGGAATAGGGGAAAAAGTCGCCAATTCGATCCATGACTATTTTTCCGAGCACGAAAATATCGACGAGATTAAAAAATTATTTAAACTAGGTGTTAAGCCCCGTTCCCTTGAGGTTAAGGCGTTCATCAAACACCCCTTTAACAATAAAACATTCGTTTTAACGGGTTCCTTAC
Source organism: uncultured Parachlamydiaceae bacterium (assembly GCA_963742415.1). Classification (GTDB taxonomy): domain Bacteria; phylum Chlamydiota; class Chlamydiia; order Chlamydiales; family Parachlamydiaceae; genus CAVULX01. The sequence continues at coordinate 884,696 of CAVULX010000004.1, read as the reverse complement.
AAAAATATACCCGTTCAGCTGCAGCTACTTTAATTAAAGAAAGAGGGGGGAAGGTCATCGACACTGTAAGCAAAAAAACAGACTATGTGATTGTTGGAGAAGATCCTGGATCTAAATTGGAAAAAGCTCGCTCTTTAGGCATCCCCTTTTTATCGGAAACTGAATTTGAAAAACTGTTGTAAAAAAATAATTGAATTTTCTATGAAGTAATTAATAGCCAATACAAAAGGTTATTTGATTTTTCTAAAAAGTGGGGGAGTCCTATGAAAAAATTCGCTTTGGTCTTACTAAGTATGAACGTGTTGCTTTCCGGATGCAGTATGAATGAACAAAAGTCTGATAGTTCGTACGAAACTGAAAAATCGGAACCGGCAAAAGGGGAAGATCGAGGGCAAGGCAGCTCTACAGAAGAATAAAAAGCCCATAGAAGCTAACTTAAAGGGTAATTTTAAAAATCGCTTCTTAGAGGAGTAAACTATGACTTGTCCTTTTTTTCAAGGAATCTCTCGAATTGCTTTATGTGGATTTTTTTTGGCGATAGGGGTGGTCCCTTTAGCTGCTGAAGAAACCGCTGCCCTCCAGATAGTCAAACAAGCCAAGGCAGTACTTAATCCGACAAAAGGGAATCAGGCCCACGGAATTGTGACGTTTACCCTAACAAATAGCGGCATTAAAGTAGTGGCAGATATTGATGGGTTAAAGCCGGGCAAACACGGCTTCCACATCCATGAATTTGGTGATTGCAGTGCGCCTGATGGTTCATCTGCAGGGGGGCATTATAATCCCACAAAGGGCAAACATGCCGGTCCCGATGATCCCCATAGGCATGTTGGTGATTTAGGAAATGTGGTTGCCGATAGCAGCGGACATGCGCATTATGAGCGTGTAGATCGGATGCTTGAGCTCAATGGACCCAATGCAATTGTTGGAAGGTCGGTCATTGTGCATGCTGACGCTGATGACTTTACTACGCAACCGACCGGCAATGCTGGAGCTCGCATAGCCTGCGGCAGGATTGAAAAGCAGTAGCGGTGCTATACAAATTCTAACAAAATCCATAACATCTTCCATTCGATGGAATTTCTCGTACCCCGCTTCGGGGGTACAATTCTAATTCTTAAATTCCCAGAGTTGCGCCGTTTCGGGCTTCGCCCTCACAGCTTACTCTGGGCTACCAGTCTGCAATTCCCTTCGGGAATTCATTTTTATTGCAAACTCCAGCTACTAATTCGCATTGTCTATCTAGTATCCCGAATGGATCAATAAACCTAATTGTATCCTTTCGTTCTCTCATTGTTCTCAAAAACCCTCTGTGATCTCAGTGGCTCGGTGGTAAAACAACTAGTCTTTGACTTCGACAGCGCTTTCGATCACAACAGGTTCAATGGGAACGTCGGAATGACCTCCAAAGTTGCCTGTTTTGACATCTTTGATTTGGTCAACTACATCCATACCATCAATGACTTTTCCAAAAACTGTATAGCCCCATCCTGAAGAGGTTTCAGTTTTAAAATTTAAAAAGTCGTTGTCAGTTAAATTAATAAAAAATTGGGAAGATGCACTATTTGGATCGCTTGTACGGGCCATGGCGACGGATCCCCTTTCGTTGAGCAATCCATTGTTGGCTTCGATTTTGATGGGAGCTCTGGTTGGCTTTTGTTTAAAATCTACAGTAAAGCCACCCCCTTGGATCATAAAACCATTGATAATACGGTGGAAGATGGTGTTGTTATATTGACCATCGTTTACATATTTCAAGAAGTTTGCCACTGCAAGGGGCGCCTTATCGGGGTATAGTTCAATTTTAATAAACCCTTTGTTTGTTTTTAAGATAACGACAGGGTTTTTTTGTTGTTTTTCAGTAGACACTTTTTTTTTCTCCTCTATTTCAGAAAAGCCTTGCGTGAGCCAAGCGCACATTGCAATGAATAGCACCATGATTGCCTTGCATAGCATATTAAACTCCTCTTGTTTTAAGTTTGTGGTTTTTCATTTGTTAACAATAAAGTGATAAGGTCTTCCTGTTGTTGAATTTCTTGTTGGTAAAGGAGGGTTTGATTTTGATATTGCTTCTCAACCATGGCAATATAATCTTCCAATTCCTTTTCAAAAGAACTTCGATTATAGGCATCTTGTTCTTCTTTCGAACGGCGTTGATGCTCAAGTTCTTCATGGGCGTGGAATAGCTCGTAGCGTATTTTATCAAGTTGCGCCGACTTTTCTTCAAATTGTTCCTTTAATTGTAAATACAATCCTTTATAACGCTTTATCTCATTTGAATCACAGGTATTCTCTTTTTCTTTTACCACTTTTTGTGATTCTTCCCATAGCTTTTGGGTATCGGATAATTGTTTTTTTAGTGTTTCGATCTCTTCCTCTTTTGCCGCATCTGTCAAGCATAAATTTCGGTAAGAGAGATCAAGTTCAGTTAAAGAAGATTTTAAAGATCGGTTTTCATTTTTCAGCTTTTCGGCGTCATGTTCCAAAAAAATGATTTTGTGTTGGAATTCTTTTTTCGATTGTTGAGATTGCTCCTCCATGCCAGCTAAATTGGATCGCAAGAGGGCCATAGAGTGATTCGATTCAATCTCAAGGGTTTGAATTTTATTTTGGAGGTTTTCATTTTCTTGCTGGAGATCATTTGATTGCTGGAAGATAGCATGAAAAGGCTCATAGGCTTCTTCACAAGAAAGCGCTGTGATGAAAAGTCCTAATGCCGTTGCAACGGCCATTCCGAGCTCCCACAGTCGCTCTGTTTCGGGAATATGATTAAATTGGTAAATAATCAGAAGGGATAATGTTGCTAAGACAAGCGTTAAACCTTTTAATTTCCATTGCCAGCAAAAAAACAGGCCGAATATTGCGAAGTAAGGGAGGTATAAATGGTTGGCAGCGGGCTTCATTAATTGCAGTAAGCCTGTGAGGAGGAGGCTTAAAGGGCCTATCAAAAACCATAACTGTGGTTTAAGGTCAGAAGCGTTTTCAGATGTTTCCATTTCAATCTCAGGTTGAAAAACAGTATTCTAACAAAATAGCAGATATTGATGAAAGCTTTTAGAAGTTTGTGAGCACCCCTCTTTTAAGAAGCTGTTCAACATCTTTTAAATAGACAATCTCTCGAAATTTGCTTTGCCTAAAAAACTTTAGTCTCGACAAACTTCAGCCGTAAAAACTACCACAGAGCCCACAGAGAACACAGAGAGTGTATAACACCCTCTCTGTGTTCTCTGTGGGCTCTGTGGTAGTTTATTTCATCTAAGAAAAGGTTCTTAGACCTTAGAAGCTAGCCGATAGGCTTCCCGCATAGAGCTTGTTTGATAGGAAGCAAAATTGGTGGGGCGCATAGTGGTTAAGTACTTTTTTTGGAGGTCTTCTAAGTTTTTGAGGTTAAGCTGACGTATGACTTTTAATTCGTGAAGCCATTTGATGAGGACTGATTTTTGGCGGAAAATTGGGGGAGCATCTTTGTTATTGAATTCGGTCAGAACGATTGCACCTGCAAGGTGTTTCATTTGGACAATGGCGCGGACTATGGCTTTCTCAGTAGTTTTTTCATACTTTTTCCATTTTGTTTGATGCCTTTCCAGTTGATCGTACCACAAATTAAAAATGTAATAATCGTACCGGTCATTTTTAGGATTGATTCCATTAAAGACATTATCGAAGTCTTTTAAACTACCGGCCACACAAGTGACGGCGTCTTTTCCATTTTTCGTTTTATCTACAACAATGACGGTTCTATAAAGATACATTCTTTCCAAAGGGCAGATATTTTTTGTTACAAAAATATTGTCATCATAAAAAGAATATGAAATTCTTTTAGAAGAGTCTTTAATTTGATCATTTAGTTCACTCTCGGAAACTTGATCGTTTAATTGGCTCAATGCATTTGAGTTTTTTCCTTTTGTCATTTTAATTATATCATCAATGCTTTTAATTCCGAGATCCTCCCAGGGCTTTCCTAGGTATCTTTCAGCATTTCTTACAAGAGTTTCAAACTGTTCTTGAAATTGTTCTTGTTCTTGGTCTTGTTCTTTCACAGCTTCATGCTCATGTTGCATTTGGCTTTGCATCCCCAGATTGTGATGACGACTGTCTACGGAAGAAAGAAGATATTTGGCTGCTGTGACCTCGTTGTTAGCTTTTTCTTTGAGTTTTGCTTTGGCTTCAGCTAGATTATGATGAAGCTTTTTTAAATTTTTGTTTTTAAGATTGGAAATCTTTTTCTCAAATTTCTTGATTTTCCCTTTTTCCAATGAGATGAGTTCCATGAGGTCGTCATAACCTGAGATCTCGGGTCGAGGTTTACCCATATAATCCAGATCTTCGTCTGTTTCAATTCGCTCTTGAGTTTTGTGGGCAAAATAACCTTTAGATTCAATCCAAATCGGCAAGCGCAACTGCCGATCTTTCAATGTGCACAAAACATCAGAGATATTGCACTGAGCCAGTGCCAAGATTTTCTCCCTTTCAGCCTTGGTGTGGTGCTGCTTAAGGCTTTTGATTTCGTTTTTAACTAATAAAAGGATCAGTTGTGCTACCTTTGGCTCTTCTAAGCATTTAAATGTATCCTCTGCAATCAAAATTTTTACCTTTTGCCCTCGTCCTAGCCTGCGCATGCGCATGATGGCCTGTTGAAACTCTGTCAAAGTCGTGTTGCTGTTGACGGTAGGAAATCCAATAGCTTCGGGAGCCATCTCAAGGTGGGTTCCCCGTTCTTGGTCTTTTGAGAGGATTGTCATCACTGTTTCAAGGTCGTCGTTTTGATGGGCCGGTCTTTCTTCACCGGTATTTGAATCTAAAATGACGGCTTGGTCTAATTCATTGAGGTAGCGGAACTTAGCCTTTGGCAAATGGGCTGCAAGGTCATGGGCGATCTCTTTTGCATTTAACCCAGGAAATACAGGGGCTAGGTCGATGAACATCGATCCTGGTGTCAAGCGCTCGCTAATTTGAGGTAAAATTTCTTTGTTATCATCGTAACACAACAGATCTTCATCTTTGAAATCTTTCAATAATGCTAATAGGACTGCTCCATCGACACCCCTCTTTTTTGCTGGGGAGAAATCTTCTGGATCTTTGTTGTCACCTTTAATTTTAACTACTTTGTCAGGGAGAGCTCGATAGCTGTTGGACGTTCCGGATGACCCATAAAATTGGTTGAACATATTGACGAAATGCTGCGTGTTACCGGTGAATTTTTCGGCTCTGAGTTCAATGAGGGGGAAAACACGACTCTCAATAAATGCAGAGAGCTTTTGGGGGGATTGGTTAATTTCATCTGCAATTTTGGCATAATCATCTTCCATGACCTTGTCAAGGTGCAACTTGAAATCCTTGTAAAAAGCTTTGGCCTCTTTTGTATCTCTAAAATCAATAGGGTTTTCATCTATGTTAATAGAGTTCATCAACTCTATCGAAGCTTGATTTTTTGCGTTGAGGACAAGGTGTGCAATTTGGTCTGTGGTCACACCTCCCTGACCCTGCTTTTGTTTTTCGGAATGCATATAATTCACACAGGTATACCAGGCTAGTTCTTCCTCGGAACAATGTTCCGAAAGCTCATTGTAAGAGGCATTTTTCAAGGTGGGCTTGACGGTCATATGATCTTTTGTGGAGCGCATAAAACGAGCTCCGTTTCTTTTAGAAAGTGAATGGGGGACGACCGATTGCAGGAATTTGTAAAGGTAAACAAGTTTTTCTTTTTCTTGGTGAGTTTTAATATGATCCTCATAAAAATCGATTACATATTTCATGTTTTGTTTCTGATCAAAGTGGGAAGTAAAATAATCGATGACCGTATCTGTTAGTCTTGTGTCCAATTTAAAATGACCGCAGGCGCGGTTCGCCAAATACTCTAGATATTTTTTTGGGTCGGAGGCCAGCTTAAATTGATTTCCTTTGGTGAATAAATCCTTATAAGTTTCGTTTTCTAATGTCCATTCCATGAGAAGGAGGGCGATTTCACATTTTTTTTCGTCAAGCTTTAAAGGGGTTGTTCCAATGCCCCAATTGTGTTCAATGGTGGGGTTTGTTACTTGGTCCATCTCATCTGTTCCTACGCGCAACTTTTCTTTAATTAGTTCGTAGATGTCGGCAAGGATATCCAGTTCCTCATGGATTTCATCTTCCGGGCGCAACTTAAGTTCGAGCTCCCGAAGTTTTTGAAAACTGAGATGGTGGAGACTTAAGAAATCCCGCTTTGTGAAATCTAGACGTCCCCGTTCGGGAATGATTTTTAATAAATTGCGATACAAAATGCGTAAAGCTAAGGCCGAGCTATCGCTTTCTCTGCTAAATTCAAACCGGTCGGCTAGTTTATTGTACGCCTCAAGTGTTGTGCTTTCTAATAACGGATGATGTTGTCCAATCAAAGCATCATCTGTTGTAATTCCGGCTATATGAGAGCCATCTGCATGGATGTCGGCATCTAAATGGCGCAAAATCGAAGTTTTTCCACTTGCCAGCGGCTCATGGGAAAAGAGGTTCGGCCAGTGTTGATTGATGATGTAGTGATCGAGTTGATCTTTCTTGATAATGACTTGCTGGTGATCTTCAAGTAACAGAAGGGAAAAGCGGTTAGGATCTTTGTAGGGGTCATAGTGACGTTTAATGGCTAAAATTTCCCCTAATCTTGCAAGGTGTATATGCAATTTAGTTTTTTCGAAATCATCGATGTGTGCGATCGCTTTTTTATATTGATTGAGCTTTGTTTTGCGAACTAAATAATCGCTTGCAATTGTTTTAATTTCTTCGATATCTTGGTTTAAAACGATTTTTTCCTTTTCGAGATCCTTCCAGTCCCCATTGGCGCAGCTCATTAAAATGCGCCTAAAGTTTCGTTCTTGAGTCGCCGGATATTCTTGTAACTTTTTTAGTACACTTTCAAGTTTAGAATCAGGAGGAATTCCAAAACTTAGTTTAGTGAGAATGTTCTGTCTTGCTATTATTGCTGCCTCTTCAAGCGCGTTTGCATAATCGGTGAGCGATTCTTTTATTTCGTCTAGGTTTACAGAATCATTTAAGACATTTTTATCTTCATTTTGGTTGGAGGCGGCGATATTAATATCGTTGACAAGTTCTTCTAACAATTCTTTTTCAAATGGATCGACGGTCTTCTGCTGTTTCAGTTTATCAATGGCTTCTAAAAAGTCCATATTGTTTTTATTGAATTGCACATTTTCCGTTGTTGTCGTTTCCCCTCTAACCAAATGCAACTGAGTTCCACAAGTCAAATATTTTTCAAAATCAGGAAATAAATGATCAGGTTTTGGTAAATTCTTAGAAGGTTGTCGTTGAATTGCATCTGAGGCCGAGGATATCTCTTTTTTTAGATCCTCGATCTCTTTCTTAAGTTTGATTGTTTCTTTGTCTATTTTCGCTTTGTTTTTTTTGCTTGCACTGTTAATAACAGCCAATGCGTTCGTGATTTTTTCTAAATCAACCTCCCCCAGGCTATTGGCAAGAGATTGATATTGCTCTCGATTGTTTTCAGATGTTATTTTTGCTTTATACAAATCAAGTTGAGCCTGTTGTTTACTGGAGAGTTGGAGACGAGGGTCTATTTGACATGTGCTAACGAGATCAGCATATTTGTCCAGATTTTCGAGAATTTTATGCATTTGTTCATACTGATGGGCACCAAATCTTTTGACTTGGCTTAAAACTAGAATTTGTATTTGTAAAAAAACTGCACGTGCGGAAGGAGACTTAGAACGCTCTACCCAATTCTCAATTAATTGGAGGATTCTGTCACATTCAGACGATTTGCCTGGCTTAATATTTTGGGCTTTGTCCAGATAGAATAAAGCCACATCAAATCTGGATTGAACTAGGAAGGTGTAAACTAAGTATAAATATTCCTCTTGAGAAGAGGCTTTAAGACCGGAAAGGGGGTCGATTTCATATTGATATTGAATGGAAGCTGTTTCGCTATGGTTGGCCGCAATTTTTTTTCGATTGTACTTCGTGATGTATTCATCTCGGTTCGATGAAGTCGAGCGGTTAAGTTGAGTTCCCATCAGCAAGAGGCGGGGAGGTTTGCTCTTGTGTTCCAATATTTGATAATCTGTAAAGCTATTGTCAAACAAATGGAGGTGCTCATTTTCAGCTTTGTTACGATTCATAATATCGTCAAATGAGGCTAAAGAGAGCCAATAACCTGGAAGCGTTTTGCAATCCCAACGACTTTCAGCATTGTTCCAAGCATATTCTAAGTCTTGATTCAAATATTTGATCTGTTCAGCTTTATATTTTTGGCCTAACACCATGATTTGCGATGGATTTGCCAAGGCTAAAAAACGTAGGAATTCGGGCCGATGCCAAGGGTTGAGCAACGTTTGAGACTCCTCTGCACAACTTGTAATTCTCGTCGCGTGTTGAATATTGAATTTTGTTTGTTGGCTTGAATTACTGATATCTGAAGGGATAAATTCACCACGATAAAGATAGTTCCCTTGAGCATTTTCGATGATAAAGTGGTTTCCATCGGGGGAGATCCAAAAATTGTTGGCAAGGATTTCATCTGGCAAGGTTTTAGTTTCTTCCTGTTGAGCTAGTTCTTTTAACGCTTTTGAACGGGAATCAACCATATTTTCAAGGAATGAAAGAGGATCTTTTTCAGGTAGGGAAATTGTCCTTTTTAGTTCATACCAGTTTGCAGGATTGCCCGGTTGATCGATATATTTATAAATGTGATGTTCTTGCCCAGGCATTAGAACAATGCGGTAAGTCTGTTTTCTGTAAACGAACTCATACATTTGCCCTTTTTTTCCATCTCTTAAGACTGGCCGTTGTTTGCAAGGGATTTCGTGAATCTCCTCTAAATGAAAATGGACCACAGCAGATAATTCGTGTGTAATCGTATCGGGAAGATAACTTTCGGCAACGCCCTCCTTATATAAAAGCCCATTGACGAGGTCGACAGAGACATCGTTTTCATTAATAAAACAGAGGTCGTTATTTCCACATGAGGTCCAATGCCCTTTTTCTGAAGGGATTAAGTTATTGAGAAAGGGATCTCGGAGGATCGGATCGGCCAACAATTTAGCACAAGCGGGAAAGAGGCGGTGCATCATATAGGAAATTTTGTCTTCATGGGCGCGATTCCTTTCATGCATCGGTTTAGGAATTCTTTGAGCACAATAATGGCTGTGCAAAACATTTAATAAAGTATCTGTATCCGCACGCAATGATTGGTGGCTAGAGGGATCGTACGCGGGATCTTTAAATTTTCTTTGAAAGCGCTCGGCATGAGTTAACAAATACGTTTGATAAATCGATTTTCGATGGGGCTTTAGCTCTTTTTTTTCATCGCAATTCTGTTGCCAATCGGTAAGGATGCAAAAGTGATCTTTCTCAATTTGAGCGAAGACGTCGTTGTCAATGGAGGGAATTGTATCTACAATCTGGGAAACATTCCGTATAACTTTCATTAAAAAAAGCACGCCTTGCAGATTGTTTGCCGATTGCATGACCCTCCCAACTAGCCGTAGCAATTTAACCAAAGTTGTTGCATAGTTAGGTGCTGCCAGTAAAAATTCTTGCAAATTATTATTGCGAAAAAGATTTAAGCTAATAATTCGTTGAAGGGCTAATCCTTGCTTTGAATAATTAAAGTATTGGGGATGGCAGTAGAGAAATTGAAGCGTATTTGGGATCCTCGTTCCCAAAGGAGAAGTTTTCGTCAATCTGAGTTCCGCATAATGATCTTGGGGCAAATCCATTTCAGCCAAGTGGTCGTTCCCGATTGTGCCTTCTGTATGATGTTCTCCGGGAGGGCTATAACGCCGCTTTTTCCCATTCTGTTCGGTTTGGGAAAACACCTTTCCTTCTTCATCAACGAATGTATCTTGTATATCACAATCATTACTGACAACAGCTTCGACTACTTGCTTTTCAACACTTGCAGGAACTTCTTGAGCGGTTTTTTTATATTGAGAAATGGGCGTGGCGCCTCGCACAACGTAGGCGGTATCGACGTAATCAAAAAAGTCTACTCCTAATTCCTCGATTTTAACAGTAGGTTTTCGATGAAGAGCAAAGGTATTTTTTGTAAAAGTGCATGCTAGTTCCCCCCTTTTTAGAAAAGAATCTACTTGATCGAAGGCTCTTTGGGCTAAATCGCGATCTAAATCAGTATCGAAATCGGTAGTAATCTGTCGCCTTAAAAAAGAAATAGCCGACTGGATGAACTGTTTTGCCCGATTAAAAATTTTATGATTTCCCAAACAGCGATGTTTCGCCATCAAGGCTGTCGTCATTATTTTCATCCGTCGCAAATGGATAGTCTGTGGAGCTAACTGACCCGATTGAGAGCCGAAATCTTCTTCTGGCGGAGTGTATTTACAGTCTTCAGGGATATGATGTGCTTTTCGATAGAGAGCAAAGAAGGCCTTATCGTTCTCTTCTTGATTTTTAAAGGAGGAAGAATCGGTTAAGTTGACAGTAGTTTTGTTCTCCCTGCCTTCAATATAGCTGAGAACCTCTTTGATTTCAGGCCCCTCCGCTTCTAAATCCAAGTAAGAATCGAGGAAAATGTCTCTAAATTGATCCGTATCCAAAGAAAAATTCCCAAAACAGGTTTCTTTATTGTTCCGTTGCGCTAAATACTGAGTGCGCCAAAGCAGTTTAATTAGATTGAGAATAGATCTGGGCAAGGGGCCTGGTTTAGATGTGCCAAAGTGAACTTGCACTGAAAAGAAACAAAGTTTTTCAAGCCCGGAACTCCAAGCTTCTAGATCTTCCAAAGCAATGTCGTCCCAAAATTTTTGAGCATCAGCATTTTCAAGAGCATGGAAAACATCTTCTAATATGAGGTATAAATCGTGTAACTTTTTTTGCGACGATAGGGAATTGCAAGTTTCTATCCATGATTTAAAAGTATTTAATGAAAATCTACCCCCGCACAATGGCTTTTGGAGGGATAAGGTTGGCTTTCTTAGGGTTTGAAATTCATCCAAAGGTGTAGGGATCCCTTCAAAAACTAACAAGTTGTCAAAATCGGTAGATAAGGGTTTTTGATGGTTCGGCTCTGCAGGTAGTATAAAACCGTGATGGGAAGCCTCTTCGATTTTGTGAACAATAGATTCGAAATACCCGATAATCTGTTTAAAGTCCTCCGAACTCTTTTCAGCATCAGATCCAAAATAGCGGAGATACGCCTTAAGTAAATTAATCGCATTATCTTTGATCCACTTCCTCATTTTGCTATCAGATGCCAACTTAGTCTCAGCTTCAGCGTATAATTCTAGAAACAAAGCTGTTTTAGACATCAGTTTTTGCATTTTTATCTCTGTAAGATCCTCTTGATGCACTGCTTTCGTGAAAATTTCTAATAATTTCACAGGATCGGTTTTGCTGTTGCATTTGGCATTGGAAGAAGGGGAGGCGGCAGGAGGAGTGGAACTGGCAGACTGATAGGGACGAATCCGATCGAAAAAAGTAGATAGTTGTGTGATAGACAGATCTTCCACCAACGGGCCTACGATGTCTTGAACTTCCACTCTTTTTCCCACGATTTTGCCCGAAGAGGTTCCTTCTTGAGACTGTAAAGAAGCGGCCTGTTGAGGCTCGTGCGATGATGATGACCCCTCTTCAGGTTCTTGTACAGAAGTGTTTTCTTGCGCTGGCTGGAGCTGGGGGGGAGAGGGTTGAACCTTATGTAACCAATTAATCACACGGGAAGCTAAAGCGCGATGATACTGAAACGAACTCCACCATCCCATATTGTGGGAGATGTGAGGGGTCGCTTGCACCTGTAACAAGGTAAAAAGATTAGAGCTCAATTCATTTTCATCAAGATGATATTCTAAAAGTTGGGAGTCATTAGAAAGAGTTTTTTTTGCCTGCTCCACAAGCTCATCAATGAAAGGAAAAACCTTCTTTGCTTGGTCTAAGAGATCGCTGATGTTTTCTAAATTTTCAAAAATTTGAAACAGAGCTCCGTTGTTTCCGGCCAATTTGTTGATCTGATTAGAATAATTGAAAATTCTAAAAATTAATTTGCCCTCATCAGGATGTTTTCGGATCTCGAAGAAAAAATGGGTTGTTCTGAGTTTTTTGTTTCGAAAGGTGAGGGCTTGTATGTTTTCTGAGAGACCATTCAATCCCTCATATTCGATTAAGCCTCCGGGAATGTATAGAGTCTCATCTTTTGAAAGTTGAGCTATTTTGTCTTTAAGTTGCTGAGCCAAATCTTTTAATAAGCTTTCACGGGAAGAAGCGGATAAAGTTTTGGCCTTTTCAATTTTCTTAGCATACTCAAGGCACTCTTTCAAAGGTTGAATCGAGCCAAAATCTTTGATGGGATATTTTTCAAGGCAGTGGCAATAAGCTTCAAGTGCAACTGAAAAAGGGAGATCATGTCCAGCAGGGACTGCCGAATTTTCAGAACCTGGCCCGAAGAGATTAAATTCATAATTCCTAAAGAGATTCATGCCAAATTGGATCCGTTTTTCCACGAGGGCATCGATATGGGAAGTTCTTAAGATCCATTTTAAAAAGCGGGAGAACTTATCGATTGCGTAAGCAATAACCCCTCTTTCTGTGTAAAAGAGCGAATCTGATTTACGGTGATTTTGAATGAGTTGCCAAAGTTGTTTGGCCTTTTCATTTTTAATAGAAGGGTCGAAAGAAAACTTGTGCGATCCAAAAACCGGCATGCCGATGCTTTCAGTCATCGTATCAGGGGGGGAATCGGGAGAAGGATCGGAAGGAGAATAAGGTGTTGGGGGGTTAACAAACATGAATATTATCAATATTAAATTATTTATTTGGAGATTATTTTAACATTTTTTTTCAATGTTTTCAACAATTGAAATGTTAATTTTTAAATAAAATTTAATAAAGATTGTGTAAAGATGAGGGCTTTCAAATTATTGCAGAAATAGAGAAAGTGTGAGATCAGTGAGGAAGTTGTAGAGAAGGAAAAAACAGGATAAGCATGATCGTAAATGGCAGGATAAGCACGATAAAACAAAAAAAATTAAATCGTTTATACTTAATTATATCCTGAACCTTTTTATCAATATCCTGCTCATCCTGCCGTTTACGATCATGCTTATCCTGTTTTTTTCTTCTCTACAACTTCCTCACTGATCTCGCACTTCCTCTGTGATCTCACCGGCTCAGTGGTTTTTTTTACACACTGACCGTATTAGTTCCGTGGTTTTTATTCACTGAGTCCACAAAGTACTGTCTAAAGAATTATTCGTAATTATGGGAGGAACCACATCCGCATGATGATTTGGCTTTTCGATTCGAGACCACAAAACCCGATTCTTGCAAGCTCTCCATGAAATCGATTTCAGATCCTTCAAGGCGTTTTGCCGAATCTTTCTGGACGTGGATTTGCACTCCGTAAGACTCATAAATTTTGTCATCGGGTTCGGCTTTTTCAGAGTAGTCCAAAATATATTCAAACCCGCTGCAGCCTCCCAAACGGTCGCCAAAACGCAATCCCCATCCCTGTTTTCCTTCCTCTTTCAGAATTGTCATAAACTTCTCGGCTGCTTTTTTTGTTAAGGTGATGGTATCAGGCTCTGGATCGGGCTCGCTCAATAAACGGTTTAAACGGTCTACAAGTCGATTGATAGCCTCTTCATCCATCCCATGGCCTAACATTCCTGCTTCAAGTGTTTCCCATGTAGCCGCGTGGCACCCTATGCAATGCAAGCCGGCTTTGGTAATTTCTTGTGAAAGTTTTTGAGCTTTGTAGGGGAACATTCCAAGAATTTGATCGATCGTCATGTGACGATGGATGGTTTGTTTTGAGGATTTTTGCTCTTCTGTACTTGACATAGATATACCTTTTTAGATTAAAACGAAATTTTTACTGTACCTTGCTTGATTTTGCATTGGCAGGCAAGGCGTTCGCCGCATGTGCCGTCCCCGAGAAAATCGAGTTCCTCTTGAGTCGGTGAAGTCAAATTATCTTTCCCCTCTTTGATCTCAATCACACATGTCCCGCAGACCCCTTCAGTGCAGGCAAAGGGAACACCTGCTTCTTCACAAGCTTCTGCGATAGGGTTCCCATCATCTAATTCAATTTCTTCCTCATTGTGGTCAAAAATTAATTTGGCCATGAAAATAAACTCCTATAAAAAAACTATAATTGCAAACAAATATTTGTTTAAATGATAGATTTGCTTTTTCTTAAAAGAATCATGAAGGAATTGTGTAAAAAAGTCAATAATTAATTGAATTCATTTATGCACAACATGACCTCAATAAAAATTATTATGATTGAGTTGTCTTGGCTCTAAAGCGGATCTGCCTGTCGATCGAAGAGCCATAGTAAAGGAGAAGGCATCCCAATAAAATAAACGGAAGGCTGAGGTATTGTCCCATTTGGATGATGGATTCATCAATCATCATGCTTTGGGGGAGCTTGATAAATTCGATGAAAAACCGGCTGGTGAAAAGGAGAACAAAAAGCAAGCCGCTTAAATAGCCGGGGCGCAACACCCCCTTTTTTCTTTGCCATAGGAAAAGGAGGAGGCAAAAGATCGATAGATAGACGATGGCTTCATAAAGTTGGGTGGGGTGGCGTGGCACGATGGGCCCTCCATCCCAAGGATCTTCGAAAATAATTCCCCAAGGCATCGTGGTGGGGGGGCCCATAATTTCTTGATTGAAAAAATTGCCTATTCGGATGAAGCAAGCGACAAGTCCTGAGGGGACAACTATGCAATCTAAAAGGGAGATCAAAGAAAATTCGGGGAATTTTTTTAAGACCCAGCGGGAGTAAAGGTAGATGGCGATTAAAATTCCCAAGACTCCTCCGTGGCTGGCAAGCCCTCCTTCCCAAACTTTAAAAATCCGGCCTAAATCGTTTTGATAAACAGGCCATTCATAAAAGAAGACGTGCCCCAATCTCGCACCGATGAGGGTGCCTAAGACGATAAACCATGTCAACTTATCGGTGAGCATTAAAGCGGTGTTTTTGGAGAGAGCGAAGGCTTTAGGATCTAACGATTCCAATTTCTTTTTTGAAAGGTGTAAATGGGGATCATGAAGAGCTGCATTAAGGGCTTGCAGAAGAGCTTTTTTCTGGTTAGCGTGGAGCTCTTGGCCTGGTTGAAGCGTTCCGATCTCTTGCTTAAGTTTGCGGTCTAGCCTCTGATAGAGGGGATATAAAGGATGGTCCGGGTGTTCGTTTGCTTGAGCCACCGTCCTGACCAAAGCAGGCCAACTCGCTATGTCATGTTCGTAAAGAGTATTCGACTGAGAAAGTTTTTGTGTGAACATCCACCACAAGATGAAATAGGCTAAAATGAATCCTGTAGCAAACAAGACCCCGTAGATGGCAACGGGGTGATCAAAATAGGGGATTGAAAATAGTTCACGTGAAGGGTTCCAATGAAGCCACCCTAAGCAAATTTGAATGGACACAAACACTCCTCTTATCTAAACAAAAAGCTCCTAACTTTCTAAACGAAAGATAGGAGCTTGCAGTAAGATTCGGAGCAGAGGGATTTGAACCCCCGACCTACTGCTCCCAAAGCAGCCGCGCTAGCCAAGCTGCGCTATGCTCCGTCTTATGAACAGGTTGAAGCATAGCAAATGGAAAAAAAAATTCCAATAAAAAACTACTGAAGACTCATAAAATCATAAAAAAACCACTGAGCCAGTGAGATCAGTGAGGAAGTGTGAGATCGGTAAGGAAGTTGTAGAGAAGGAAAAAACAGGATAAGCATGATCGTAAACGTCAGGATAAGCAGGATAAAACAAAAAAAATATTTTTTTTAAAATAGTTTAAACTTAATTATATTCCCGCATCCTGAACCTTTTTATTCAATATCATGCTTATCCTGCCGTTTACGATCATGCTTATCCTGTTTTTTCTTTCTCTACAACTTCCTCACTGATCTCACACTTCCTCAGTGATCTCACTGGCTCAGTGGTTTTTTTTGGGTCTTCCAGCCAGGTTTTTTTTTTGAGTCTTCCAACTAATACAAATAAGTATCGGGTTTGTAAGGGCCTTCGATGGGAACATCCAAATAGGCGGCTTGTTCCTTTGTCAGGAGGGTGAGATGGACGCCGAGCTTATCCAAATGAAGCCTTGCGACTTTTTCATCTAATATCTTTGGGAGGCGATAAACGTTGATGGGATAATTTTCAGGATGGGTCCAAAGTTCGATTTGAGCAAGGATTTGATTCGTAAAGGAGTTGGACATCACAAAAGAGGGGTGTCCTTTGCCACATCCCAAATTAACCAAGCGCCCTTGGGCCAAGATGATTAAACTCTTGTTTTTATCTTTCCAGATAAACCGATCGACTTGCGGTTTAAGCTGCTCTATTCGAATTTGCGGATTCTTGTACAGCCATGCCATGTCGATCTCAGTGTCAAAATGGCCGATGTTACACAGTATGGCTTGATCCTTCATTTTTTCCATATGTTCTGAGCGGATCACTTGGATGCAGCCGGTTGCCGTTACAAAAATGTCGCCAAGTGGAGCGGCTTCCTCCATTGTCATAACCTGAAACCCTTCCATCGCTGCTTGATAGGCACATATAGGATCGATTTCACAGATGAGAACATGTGCTCCATAGGCGGCGGCGGCTTGCGCACATCCTTTGCCGACATCTCCAAACCCTGCAATGACAATGGTTTTTCCCGCAATCATTATGTCGGTAGCCCGCTTGAGCCCATCGATAAAGGATTCCCGGCATCCATACAAATTATCAAACTTAGATTTGGTCACTGAATCGTTGACGTTGATAGCCGGAACACCGAGAGTTTTTTGGTGCAGCCTTTTGTAGAGATTCCGAACGCCCGTTGTTGTTTCTTCTGAAATTCCTCGAATCCCCTTTAAAAGTTCAGGTTGGCGGTCATGAACATAGTTGGTTAGATCTCCGCCGTCATCGATGATCATATTAAGGGGGCCTTCGTCGAAATGCAGAGTCTGCTTAATGCACCATTCATAGTCTTCTAAAGACATCCCTTTCCACGCGAAGACTGGTATTCCTTTTGCGGCTATGGCTGCAGCAGCTTGATCTTGGGTGGAAAAAATATTACAGGAAGACCATCGGACTTTTGCGCCTAAGTCGATTAAAGTTTCTATCAAGACCCCAGTTTGAGCAGTCATATGGAGGCAGCCGGCGATCCGAGCGCCTTGCAGAGGCTTTTGAGACAGAAATTCCTGACGTACACTCATCAAGCCAGGCATTTCGCTTTCAGCTAACGAGATTTCAGCTTGCCCCCAAGCTGCGAGGGCTGCCCCTTGCTCGGAATCTACATCGAGGTTATTGACAATCCTATAATCCTTGATAGCCTTCATAAACGGCATTGTAGATTTTAGCTGTCAAATTTAAAACAACAAAATGGAGGTATCGAAGGTTTCCATTTTATTTTTTTGGAGTTTTGCGGTGTTTTTTCTTGGAGCTGAACTTTATTTTCCTTTGGTTTTTGACCTTCTCTTTAGAAGAGGGTGCTTTCCCTTTTCTGCTAGGGGGGGTGGATTCCATGACTAAAAACCAGGAGGACTCTTGCCTGATGAGGTCTACTTCCTTTAGCATTACAGTAATTTTGTCCCCATTTGCGTAGGTATACCCCTTATGAGTTCCATAGAGCCTTCCTTTATCTTCTTGGAACAAGAAATAATCATTCCTTAAATCTGAGATATGGAGAAAGCCTTCTAACATCGCTACTAATACCTCGAAATAGATCCCAAATGGCTTCACTTTAGTTATAATGGCTTCAAATTGTTTACGAGGCTCTAACTCATGGATGTTTTTGAGAAGGCGTAATTTTTTTAGCAGCAATACAGTTTGTTCAGCTTTAGCGCTCATCCTCTCTTGTTCAGAACATTCCAAAGCAATTGCTTCTAAACTTTCTGATGACATTTCATCCCCAAAAAGAATCCGATGGATGACGAGGTCGATATAACGTCGAATTGGACTTGTAAAATGGCAATAATGGGTAAGACCTAATCCATAATGACCAATATTTTCAGGCGAATAAATGGCTAGACGCATCCGACGGATATAGCCTGAGGCAAGGTATTGTCCATAAGGAGTTTTTAATGCTTCGTCAAACATTTTTTGAAGATCAAAAGAGGATGGTTTTTCGGGGAGATCAAATCCAAACGCACGGGCTAACATGGAGAAATCTTTTAGATTTTCTTCAGCAGGCTCTTCGTGAACCCTATAAGTCAACTCTTTACCCATGCGGTTTAGATGGGTAGCTACGGTTTCGTTGGCTTTCAACATAAATTCTTCGACGAGTTGATGGGTGATATCGTATTCGACATAATCAAATCGGCGGGGAACTCCTGCTTCATCAACGATGACAACCAATTCGGGAATAGCAAACTCAATGCTTCCCCTTTCATACCGCTTCTTTTTAAGCAAAAGGCATAACTGCACCATCAAGCTGAGAACCTCTTGATGCCGGCTTTTCTTTTTGCCATCGAGAACACTTTTGGCTTCCCGGTAGGTAAATCGTTTAGCACTTTTGATCACCGAACGGGTAATCCGATAGTCGATCATGTTTCCTTCGCCATCAAATTGCATTAAAACAGAAGCCGTTAGACGGTTGACATTAGGTTTTAGACTGCATAGATGATTAGATAGTTCAGATGGAAGCATGGGAATGCAAGCACCAGGAAAATAGGTGGAATTGCACCGCATTCCTGCTTCTTTGTCGAGCGCGCTTCCCGGTTTCACATAATGGGAGACATCAGCGATATGGACCCCGAGGTGGTAGATCCCCTTGGAGTCTAGTGTTAAGCTGATGGCATCATCAAAGTCTTTGGCTGTGTCAGGATCGATGGTGAAGCACTCTAATTGACGCAGATCTTCACGTTCGGAGATCTCCTTTGAAGTGACTTTGGAACCAAATCGGCGCGCTTCGCTGAGCGTATGTTGTGAAAATTCGGAATGCAGTTCGAATTCTTCAATAGCGGCTGCCACATCACAAGAGGGATCGGAAATATGGCCGATATAATGTGACATGCGACAGAGGGTTTCAGATCCTTTGGATCCCCAATCCATCACTTCCATTACGACACGATCCCCCTCTTTTAATTTGTATTCAGGGGAGGGTTTCACAAGGACACGCTGCTGCATGCCAAGAAGGGGAGCATAGGCTGAAATTTCCCCATAAGGGGTGGCTTCCGTGATAATCCCTGCAACATGAGTTCTTCCCCGGGATAAAATTGTGACCACGCGGCCTTCTGGCCCTTTTTCCGATACAATTTCGGTGTTCACTAGGACTTCGACGAGATCACCATCTATAGCGTTAAGGGTCAGATGCTTAGGGATAAAAATATCGTCAGGGAATTGAATCGGATCATCGGGCCGCAAAAAGCCGAATCCGCGGGCGTGCACGCTCAAGACCCCAGTTGCAATGTTTGCTTGGGATTGTTTCCAAATGTAAGCTCCTCGAACCACTTCCACAAGACCTTGTTCTTGCAAGGAATTCAAAATAGAATGAAACAGGGGCGCATGTTGTTCCGGTAAATTGAGGCGCGCCATGAGTTGTTGTGCATTTAGAGGTTTATATCCTTTTCCAGACATGTACTGTTGTGTACTGCGAAGAAGATTTTGAAATAATTTTTCCTCTTTAGGTGATTCAGGGGGAGGGGAGTTTTTTTTTGAATGTTTTGTTTTTTTTACCATGGTGATAGTTTAGCACAGAATCTTGATTAAATCCCATAGAATCTATCGAACCCATTTGATATAATTATTCCCAAATGATTTTAAATTCAATTATATATAATTTTTACTGCGAGGAATGAAATGACTCCCATGAAGTATGATCACAAAAGAATAGAAGCTAAATGGCAAGAATACTGGCTGAAAAATAAAACCTTCAAAGCTGAGGTAGAATCGTCGAAGCCCAAGTATTATGTTCTCGACATGTTTCCTTATCCTTCCGGATCAGGCCTTCACGTGGGCCATGTGGAAGGGTATACAGCGACAGATATTCTAGCCCGTTATAAAAGGCAGCGGGGATTTAATGTATTGCATCCCATGGGGTGGGATAGCTTTGGCCTTCCGGCAGAACAATATGCTATTCGTACCGGCACACATCCTGCCATCACGACTCAACACAATATCGACAACTTTCGCAAGCAGTTACACGCCTTGGGATTTAGCTATGACTGGGATCGGGAGTTTGCCACAAGCGATCCTCGTTACTACAAATGGACACAGTGGATTTTTACAAAGCTCTATGAAAAAGGGTTGGCTTATGAAGCCGAAATGTATGTCAACTTTTGTCCTGCCCTTGGAACTGTTTTGGCCAATGAAGAAGTGGAAAATGGGATGTCAAAAGAGGGGGGGCATCCTGTTGAACGTCGTCCTTTGCGTCAATGGGTATTGAAAATTACTGCCTATGCCGATCGGCTTCTCGAGGATTTAGACCTCTTGGATTGGCCCGAGAGCCTCAAAAAACTGCAAATCAATTGGATTGGAAGAAGCGAAGGGGCGCAAGTAGAATTTCCCGTCAAAGGAGCAGAAGAAAAATTCACTGTGTTTACTACATGCCCGGATACCTTATTTGGGGTGACTTTCATGGTTCTAGCTCCAGAGCATCCCCTAGTCAATAAAATGACAACTCCATCACAAAGGGAGGCTGTGACCCAATACCAGCAATTAACTGCGACTAAAAATGATCTGGACCGGACCGATCTAAACAAAGATAAGACAGGGGTTTTTACCGGCGCTTATGCGATCAACCCTGTCAATAACCGTGAAATCCCTATCTGGATTTCAGATTATGTCCTGATGGGATATGGAACCGGTGCGATTATGGCTGTTCCCTCTCATGACGAACGTGATTTTGCCTTTGCTCAGAAATACAACTTGCCTGTGATTCCTGTGTATGATCCCAATGTCGAGGCTCATCCCGAGTTGGCGGATGGGATGGATCCTCAAGAAGTGAGAAAAAAAGTGTTAGCTGGGCAAATGTGTTGGACAGGAGAAGGAACATGTGTCAACGGGTCGAGCGGAGATTTTTCTATCAATGGGCTAGATGCAGCAAAAGCAAAGCCGGCTATTACGCGGTGGCTGGAAAAGAAAGGGTATGGAAAGGGGAGTGTTCAATATAAACTGCGCGATTGGCTTTTTTCTCGCCAAAGATATTGGGGAGAGCCATTTCCGATCCTCCATTTTGAGGATGGCACAAAGCGTGTCTTAGATTTGGATGAGTTGCCCTTATGTCCTCCTCAGGTCACAAAATATACTCCGACCGCTGATGGATTAAGTCCCTTGGCTCAAGAAAAATCTTGGGTAGAAATTGTGGATGTAAAATCGGGAAAAAAAGCATTAAGGGAAACAAATACGATGCCTCAATGGGCTGGCTCCTGTTGGTATTATTTGCGCTTTTGCGATCCTGCAAATGATAAACAGGCCTTCAGCCGCGAAGCAGAAAAATATTGGATGCCTGTCGATATGTATGTCGGCGGGGCAGAACATGCGGTCTTGCACCTATTATATTCCCGCTTTTGGCATAAGGTATTATATGATTGTGGATTAGTATCCACCTTGGAACCGTTCCAAACTTTGCGCAACCAGGGGATGATTCTAGCCCGATCGTTTCAAAATAAGTTGGGTGCCTACGTTTCACCTGAGGATGTGCAGGAGAAAGAGGGGAAATTTATTCACAGCAAGACGGGAGAGGCCCTCCGATCTCAGATCGATAAAATGTCTAAATCAAAACTAAACGGAATTGTCCCAGATGACATTATTGAAGAATTTGGCGCTGATTCCCTCCGCCTCTACGAAATGTTTATGGGGCCTCTTGAAAAAGAAAAAATTTGGAACACAGACGCTGTCAATGGCTGCCGCCGTTTTTTGGCCCGTTTTTATGAAATGGGGGTTTCTAATAAAATAGCGGAGGAAGAAACTTTGGAAGCGTGCAAATTAGGACATCGCGTTGTGCATGGAGTCGCAAAAGATATCGAGGCTCTGCAATTCAACACGGCCATAGCAAAAATGATGGAGTTCATGAATGAATTCACGAAGCTGCCTGCTTATCCGCGGAGTATTGTCAAAATGGTCACGCAAGCTTTAATGCCTTTTGCACCCCACTTAGCCGAAGAAGTTTGGTCATTGTTGGGCTGTAAAGAATCTCTCAGCTATCATCCCTATCCAGAAATCGATCCTAAGTACCTTGAAGATGCAATCATCACCTATGTGGTGCAGGTCAATGGAAAATTGAGGGGACGGTTTGAGCTGCCCAAAGATCAAACCCAAGAGATTGTTTTAGATGCCGCCAAAAAGAACCCTGCCATTGCTAAATATTTAGATGGTGTGACTTTGGAAAAAGTCGTTTTTGTTCCAAATAAACTGTTAAATCTTGTCGTGAAATAGGCAAGAGAGGTTCAGCTATGCAAATAAAGCCGTTAACTTTTGCTGTTTTTCATGCAGAGTTAACGGCTGAGGCGAAGAGCAATATTTTAAAAGTCGAACCCTGCTTTGTCGATTTCCCAGCACAGCAATTGATCGAGGTTCTTTTTGCGTCTATACGACGATTTCATCCTCATTGCCGGACAGCCATCTTGACAGATCTCAAGACAGAATTTCCAATTTCGCCTGAAAGCGACCTATTTCGATACGATCTCGATACTAATTTTATTGGTTTAAGCAGGACAAAGGCCCAAGTTGCTTTTCTAAAACAAAGGGAGAATCCCGGTTCAGTTATTTTCCTCGATTATGACATGTTAGTGCAAGGGGATCTCAATCCTCTTTTTAACCAACCTTTTGATGTGGCCTTGACCTACCGGGCCCATATAACCCCAATAAACGGGGGGGTGATTATCATCCATGAAAATGGCTTTGATAGAGGTTTAGCCTTTATGGAAAAGGTTCTCAAGATCTCTTTGGAAAAACCCCGCTATTATGCTTGGTATGGCAACCAGCGGGCTTTGTTGCGGGCTATAGGTATTGATGCTTTTTTTAAGCGGAAGAGTGATACTTTGACAATTGGCCAAACTCACATTTTGCTCCTTCCGTGTTCGCTTTATAACTTTTCTACAGAAGACGACCAAATGGAGGATTACTATCCGGATAAAAAAATTCTCCATTTTAAAGGGGCGCGCAAGCCTTTTTTATTGCCATATTTTGAAAAATATATAAAACAGAACCCATGCTAGAAACTGAATTACGAGACTTTATCAGCTACATCGCTTCAGAAAAAGGATTGGCTTTGAATTCCATCGAAGCTTATCGGCGGGATATCGAGTCTTTCTGCAAATTTCTTCAATTCCATGGTGTGATAAGTTTTGCTCAGGCGGCTGAAACCCATATTGTAGACTTTCTTGCTCAATTAAAGACGCAACAGTATGCCACTGCAAGTATGACCCGTCATTTGATCGCCCTCAAAGTATTATTTCGGTTTTTAAAAAGGGAGGGTGTTGTCGACACCAACATCGCCCTCTATTTGGAAACTCCTAAGCTCTGGCAAATGATCCCTGAAGTACTTACATACGAAGAAGTTAAATCGCTTATTTCACAACCTGATCCAAAGACCGAATTAGGCGCCCGCGATCAAGCAATACTCGAGGTTTTATATGCCAGTGGGTTGCGTGTTTCAGAACTATGTCAATTGGAGATAAATTCGGTTAACGACTCCTTTGTCAGGATTATGGGCAAAGGAAACAAGGAACGGTTAGTTCCTATAGGGCAAAAAGCGATTGCCGCTGTGGATCATTATCTTGTGAACTTTCGAGATCGGAATTTGGATTGCAGCGAACAAGCTTTATTTGTGACAAAAAAGGGAAAACCCCTCTCGCGCATTGCGGTTTGGAAACTGATCAAAAGTTATGCCAAAGCCGCGGGGATAAAAAAAAATATTTCCCCTCATACGTTGCGCCATTCATTTGCGACCCATTTGTTAGATAATGGCGCAGATTTACGAGTGATTCAAGAGATGCTAGGACATTCGAATATCGGCAGTACCGATCGATATACACATGTTAGCCGCACCCATCTGCACGAAGCGTTTAACAGCTTCCATCCCCGGCTTTAAATAACCTATCCTTTAAACCAGATTAAATTCATCAAGCTCCCTTTATGGTTTTTGGCTGTCAGTGCTAGTCTGCTTCCCATGTCAGCACCAGCCAAAGCTATCTGCATGGTAACTATATAAGGGAGGGAAAGCCAATAGAGAAAACCTGCAGTTGGGATCATAATTTTCCAGTTAAGAATTGAAAATAAGTCAGTTACACGGTTTTTTATTTCTTCATGAAACAAAAAACCTACAAAAAAACCGATGCTCCAAGGACCTGAAGCGAGCCAAATTGCATATATGTTAAGAGCAGCAAGGGCGATTCGGGAGACCAGATACTGCAAGATTTCAACTTTTGTGCGAGGAACCGGATTATAAGTAATTGGTTGCGTGTTTGTGCTTGAATTCACATGCATATGAATCCTACATATTTTTTTATTACAATATATTAAATTTCCCCTCATGCTGCAACATGAATGTCACACGGAGCGCCGCAGGAAACCCTAGAAACTGAGACAAGTTGTTTGGGTATAACTAAAAATTATAAAATTCAAGGCGGCTGCAACTATACAGGTATAAAAACCCTTCTGCGATAAAAATATTTTCGTAAATTATTTTTTTCCTTTATACACTTTTTTTTATTGGCATATTTCATTAAACATCCAAACATTGGAGGGTCGATCATGTTAAAAAAGTTACTGGTGGTCTCTTTTTTTCTTTTATGCTTCATGAAGGTGCATGGAGATGAAAAATTTTCTTCGTATATGCGCCAGGCTATTGCAGAAAAGAAGATTTTGGGTTTGAAAGATAGTCTGCATTCTGTCAAGAAAGAAGTCAAAAAAAGGGCGAGAGTTGCTGAAAGAGTTGCTGAAATTGATCCAGATCCAACGATGGATGCACCAAATGCAACTTGTATTAATAAGGTTCCTTACGTCATCTCGAGCCCGGGCAATTATAAATTCTGTAAAGATTTAAATTATACTGGATCTGGTGCAGCCATCACTGTTGCAGCTTCAGGAGTCATTATCGATGGACAAGGTTATCGTCTTGATTTGGGAGGCCAAGCAGGAACGGGTATTTTACTTCAAAATGCGACCAATGTTGTCATTGCTGATATGACCATTAAAAACAGCGGTGCTCCTTCTCACATACAACCCACGGTACCTACCGGGGGATTGGCTTTTAGCGGGTTATTATGTCAACCCGCCATTTCAGGTATAACTTGCTGTCAAAATCCCTGCACAACGCCATTTTGTCCAGCAGGTGGCAATTATGATTTTTGCCTGGGTGGTAATACAATACACTGCCCTGCAAATCCTCCGCAAAATATGGATGAAGCTGTGACACAAGCACAAGCTATTTTGACTACTCAATATCAAAATCCATTTGGAACCAATAATCCGTTTTCAGGTGTTGGGATTGGGCTACAATCTGGTACTCAAGGGGTCATCATAAAAAACGTGATTTTTAATCAAGTCTTTATTGGTATCGGAGCCCCTCAACCTATTCAAGATGTATTGGTGAATAATTGTGTAGGTTTTGAATGTGGAAACCAATATCCATTGGACAAGGTGGGAGGAGTTGAAGGCACTCACCGTGGTGGATTCGCTGCCTTCTCAACATTTCAAGAAAATTCGTCTAATAACATCCGCGTGAAAAATTGTGCGGCATATACATCTGTGGGACAATTTGGAGTGTACCTAGTCAATGTTAACGATGCGGAAATTGAAGGCTGTGTGATGGCATCAAGTGTGATCGAGACAGCCGCAGATTGGGCTGAAACTTCCGCTGTGGTTTCCGCTATCTTCTCAAACAATATTGTGGTTAAAAATTGTGTTGGATTTGGCTCTCAAATTCCTTTCAATTTTGAAGGAACCAACCGCGTCACCGTTTGGGATTGCATCACCAAATATTGGACAGATAATGGATTTGATTTTGCTTATGGAACCTATTGCGATTTCAGACGTTGTGATGGCTCAGACAATAATGGTCCGACACCCGTGCTCCATTTTGATACACAACAAGCATTCGCTTTTGTTGTGTTCCTTGCAACGGATGTTATCTTACAAGATTGCACAGGAAGGAATATCATTCAACAACCCACACCACCCATCTTTCAACAGGGAATCGGATTTATTACATTCGCTTCAAGGTTAAAATTAGTAAATTGCATTGCCGAAAATTGTGTGAATGCAGGTATTGCAATTCTCTTTGGCACCGATACTGTAGTTGAAGATTGTCAAGCTATTGCAAATGGAACCGGAAGAAACGGTTTTATTGGTGCCTATAGTGCAGGTTTTCTCTTCTCAGGGGGAGCTTGTTATTTGCCAACCGGACGAAATGTGTTTGTTCGGAACATGGCCGTGGGTAATGGTCTTAACTTTACAAACAATTATTCTTCTCCTACTAACCCAACTGTATTTAATCCGGTTGTGGATCTTTCTAATCCACCGGTTACAACACCACCGTCCTATGCTAACCTTGAGAAAACGATGTAAAAGTAATAACCTCATGCTAAAAAACGATTGCTTGCAATCCCTGTGGTTGCAAGCAGTCGCACTCCGAAAAGCTATCATCATTTGATCTTATCAGCCAGATTTGAAGCCTCAGTTAGTTGCTTGTTAATTACATTAATTAGAAATTATTATAAAATAAAAGTATATACCTTATTAAAAGGTAAAATATGAAAAATAAGCTCGATGAATTTAAAGGGTTTAAAGAATTCCAAAATAAATTAAGGCGAAAAAAAGCTTTAAAGAAAGATCTATCTGAAGGCAAAACTGCACAAGAAATTCTAGGTTTTTCCAATGAGACCATGGCTAGATTTTATAGGGCTGCTTATCATCTCTTTGAGGATAAACGCTTTGCGGATGCGGCCAATGCTTTTTTATTTCTTACGACTTTGAATCCTTTCAACCATGATTTTTGGTTGGGCTTAGGTATGGCAACTCAATTGTGCAAAAACTTTGAAATAGCCATCGATGCCTATGAAATGGCAGCCATTTGCGAATTAGATAATCCCGTTTCTTATTTTTATCTTGCAAAATGTTTATATGCTATTCATGAAAGGGAAAATGCGCTTCATGCACTGGATTTAGCTCTGGAATACGCACAAGATAAAGACGAATATGCCGAATTGAAACAGCAAGCTCAAATGGCTCGGGAATCTTTGCTTCGTCAAGTGGAATCAGGATGAGCATGATCCCTTTCTTGCAAGCTTCTTTGAGGTTGAACAATCATATCAGCAACATAGATTCCAAAGAGGGTGCAAGCTGTAACCCATGGATAGCGAAAAGCAAACAGAAAACAGCCAGTAAAAACCGCCGCGCGTGAAAGCTTGGACTCTTGCCACATTAATTGAATTTTCGGAATGGTAATACGGATATGGTCTTTTAAAAAAACGGCTCCCGCTGTGGATACCGAGAAACTTATAACCCCCCAAAAGCCACCTAGATAGAGCAAAAGAAGGGAAACTGCGGCCAGCCAGATCCGATGCAGTTTTTCATCATTGGCTTTAACGTAATCGTATTGGATTTTGATAAAAGCTTTAGCTTCCAAAGCCGTTTTTTTAGCTGCTTGCAAT
Source organism: uncultured Parachlamydiaceae bacterium (assembly GCA_963742415.1). GTDB lineage: Bacteria > Chlamydiota > Chlamydiia > Chlamydiales > Parachlamydiaceae > CAVULX01. Next base: position 857,157 of record CAVULX010000004.1, on the reverse strand, counting down.
AAATTTACACTTGCGGAAAAGACATTAAAAGATGTGGAAATAAATTCACCCAAAGTAGGGGAGCCAGGAGGGGTACCGTTCATAAAATCGCCATGTCGTGGTATATATTATTTATTTACACCCTATTTAATATAAGTTGAAAATTACTGAGTGTAATCAAGTTTAAAAAACCTCTGTGTTCTCTGTTATCTCTGTGGTTTATTAAAATTCAACCACAGAGTTCACAGAGAGACAATAAATTTAATTATTTGCAACTTACGTTATTTATTATTTATTTTAATTGTTTTTTATTTTTTCCTTTAATAAATCATTCACTAATTGTGGAGAAGCTTTTCCTCGTGACATTTTCATCACTTGTCCTACAAGGAAAGCAAAAGCCTTGTCACGCCCCGCTTTATAGTCGATGATCGACTGGGGGTTAGCACTTAAAACTTGGTCGACTAGCTTCTCGATTTCCTCTTTGTCATGCACAGGCTGAAAATCGGGATTTTCAGCGACAATCTGCTCACAATCTTTACTAGGACTTGCCACCATTTCATCGGCTACGGCTTTGGCAATTTTGCCCGTGATTTTTCCACTATCGATGAGATTAACTAATTTGCCTACATTTTCAGGAGAAATCCCTGAAGTTACCAGACTCTCTCCTGTATCCTTATAGCGCCCTGCAAATTCGACAATAATCCAATTACACAAGCTACGGGCATTTGAACATTGCTCTAACCCCTTTTCAAAATAATCGGCGAGGGATTTGTCGCTGACTATGAAAAAGGCGCTGTCGGAGGGGAGTCCTAATTCTTTGATATAACGGCGTTCCCGCTCTAAAGGCAATTCAGGGAGGTGAGCCTTAATTTCTTCAATGTAAGCATCTGTAAGAACAATGGGAACGAGATCAGGTTCTGGAAAATAGCGGTAATCATCCGCATATTCTTTCCGTCTCATAAGCACGGTTTCTTTCTTTTCTGGATCCCAGCGGTAGGTAGCTTGGGAAACGACTTCATGGGGAGGTTTGTCCGAATGTCTCGTATATTCTCGGATTTGTCGTTTGATTTCCGCTTCTAGCGCCATCTCCATGTTGCTGAAAGAATTCATGTTCTTGATTTCAATCTTATTGCGAAGTCCTTTTTCTCCGGCCAACCGGACGGAGATATTGGCATCGACTCGCAGTGATCCTTCTTCCATGTTGCAGTCGCTTGCATCGATATACTGAAGGATGGCTTTGACAGCCATTGCATACGAGACAGCTTCCCTTGGACTGTGGATGCAGGGCTCTGATACAATCTCAACGAGGGGAACTCCTGCACGGTTATAGTCGACAGCGGCAAATTGGGGATAGTGTTTCAACATTCCCGCATCATCTTCTAGATGGATCCGGTTGATGTGAAATGTTTTTTCGATCCCATCAACCTCGGCAATGACAGATCCTCCAATAACAATCGGTTGATCATACTGGGTGATCTGAAAATTGCGGGGGCTGTCAGGATAAAAATATGACTTCCTGTCAAACTTGCTGAATTTGGCAATTTTTGCATTCAAGGCGCAACCGAGTTGCACAGCCTTTTTTACCGCTTCCTTATTGAGCACGGGGAGGGCGCCAGGCTTCCCTGTGCATACTTCTGTAATATTTGTATTTGGTTCATCGCCAAAATGGTTGGGGGCTGCACTAAATAGTTTCGATTTGGTGTTGAGCTCCGCATGAATTTCTAAACCAATAATGGTTTCCCAGGCTGGATGTTGTGTCATACGTTTCTCCTATTTCGCGAGTTCCGGGAGGGCTTGGTGATAGTGCGTTGCCTGTTCGAAAGCATGCGCCGCATGGATAACGTGCCTGTCGTGCTTCTGGGGGCCAATCAGTTGCAATCCCATCGGTTTGCCATCAGAAAAAAAGCCGCAAGGGATGCTTATTGCTGGCAATCCTGCTAAGTTGGCGGCGATGGTATAAATATCCATGAGATACATTTGCAGAGGATCTTGGATGGCGCCTATTTCAAATGCTGGAAAAGGAGCCACCGGCATCGCGACAAGATGGCATTTTTGAAAAGAGTTTTTAAAGGCTTGGATGATTAGTGTGCGGACTTTTTGGGCCTTTTTATAGTAGGCATCTTGATATCCTGCGGAAAGCACATAAGTGCCTAAAAGGATCCTCCGTTTTACTTCCGGGCCAAATCCCTCCTCCTTAGACATGTCATAGACCTCATCCAAAGTTTTTGCGCGCGGTGAACGAACTCCGTAACGGATCCCATCAAAACGAGCTAAATTGGTCGAAGCTTCGGCGGTAGCAAGGATGTAATAGACAGCAATGGAATATTTCAAAATGCTTAAGTCGACATCGAGGATTTCCGCTCCTTGCTTTTTATAAACTTCTAAAGCTTCATTAAAAATCTGTTTCGATTGAGGAGCTAGCTGCTCTAAAAACTGCCAAGGCACCCCGATTTTTAAGTCTTTCATAGGCTGTTGTAGATGGATTAAATAATCTTCAGCGGGCTCGTTCAAACTCGTGGAATCTTTCTCACAATGGCGTCCGATGACCTCCATCGCAAGAGCCGCATCGGCTGTGTTGGTGGCAAAGGGTCCAATTTGATCCAGGGAAGAGCCATAAGCCACTAAGCCAAAACGGGAAACTCTTCCATAAGTGGGTTTAAAGCCAGAAATGCCGCAAAATGCTGCGGGGTGGCGGATCGACCCTCCTGTATCACTGCCTAAAGCCAAAAGGCAAAGACGGGCCGCAACCGCAGCAGCGGATCCTCCTGAAGAGCCTCCAGGTGTACATTTTAAATTCCACGGATTGCGTGTTTTTTTGAAAGCTGAATTTTCCGTAGAGGATCCCATGGCAAACTCATCCATGTTTGTTTTACCGAAAATAAGGGCATCTTCCTTTTCAAGCCAGTGAACGACGGTCGCTTCGAAAGGGGCTCTGAAATTGGTAAGAAATTTTGATCCGCAAGTGGAGATTTCCCCCTTGATGTGGATATTGTCTTTAATGGCCACGGGGATGCCGGCTAATTTGCCGAGGGATTCACCCCGTTTTTTTTTCTCATCCAGCGCTTCTGCTTTTTGCAAGGCGCGGTTATGTAAAACATGCAAAAAGGCGCCAATTTGGGGATCCAGCTTGTCGATTCGATCAAGAAAATACTTCGCGATGGTAACTGCTGAGACTTCCCCTCGATGGAATTTATTTCGAAGCTCCAGAGCTGTTAGTTTATGCATTTGAATCCTGTGAAGTTGTAAATTATGCTTGTTTTAAGACTGGGGGAATTTTTACATAGCCTCCTGAATGTTGAGGAACATTGGATAAAAAAACATCCCGAGGGAGGATGGTTCCAATATTATCCTCGCGCATGACATTGACAATTCCTTCCAAGAGGTGATCACATGGATGAGTTTGGGAGGTATCCACTTCTTGGAGGAGTTCGATATAAGCCAAAATGCTTTGGAAATCTTTTAATAATTTTTCCTGCTCTTCCGCTGAGCATTCGATCCGGCTAAGTTGCGTCAAGTTTGCAATGGTTTTTTTATCGAGAGAAGGCATTGTTTCCCTGTTTTAAAATAATTATTTGTTTTAATGTTAACGTAGCACTAACAATGGTTATATCTTAACCCTTTATTTGATATTTCGCAAAGCATCATATTTAATTTTGATGGAGTAGCATGCAAATCGTTTTGTCCGGCGGATCAGGGCTCATTGGACAAGCCTTAGAGGCCAATTTCAAAGATCGTCTTTGGAATGTAAAAAAACTTGTGCGAAGGCTCCCCTTTGCAGGGGAAGAGTGCGCCTTTTGGGATCCCTTTCAAGGGCAGCTTGATCCTGCGGTGTTAACCGGAGCCGATGCTGTGATTAATTTAAGTGGAGAAAATATTTTTGCTCATCGGTGGAACATGAAGGTTAAACAAAAGATCCTTCAAAGCCGAATACAAATTACTCGTCTGCTTGTTGAAGCGATGGGTAAGATGAGCCGTCCCCCCAAAGTTTTTTTGAATGCGTCGGCCATAGGTTATTATGGAGATAGGGGAGACGAGTGGCTGACGGAAGAAAGCCCGGCTGGAGACAATTTCCTTGCTAACGTATGTTGTGAATGGGAAAAAGAAGCCTTACGAGCAGAACAAATGGGGATCAGGGTGGTTTGCTTGCGGTTTGGAGCGGTTCTTTCATCCAAAGGAGGAGCCTTAAAACAGATGCTTTTGCCTTTTAAGCTTGGTTTGGGGGGAGAAATAGGTTCAGGAAAACAGTATATGAGCTGGGTGGCATTGTACGAGGTGGAAAAAATTGTTTCTTATATTTTGGAGCATTCAGAATTACACGGGCCTCTTAACGTGGTGTCGCCCAATCCGGTGACTAATTTAGAGTTTACCAAAGTTTTGGGCGCAATATTGCATCGTCCCACCTTTGTTTCTATGCCCGCTTTTTTGGCTAAGCTGGCGTTTGGTGAAATGGCCGATGAGGTTGTATTAGCCAGCGCACGGGTTGCCCCTGCCAAACTCACTCAATCGGGCTACCAGTTTGAAACACCTCTCCTTCAAGAGGCTCTTAAAAGATACCTTATTCAGAATCAATAGCTTACGTTTTTTTACTCTAAATTTTAAAGAGGTTATTTGCAGGTAATTAATTTTTTTAGTTATAATTTTTGTAAGAGGACTCTAATAATTCACAATTATTTTTTTTGTTAGCATTAAGTAACAAGGAGGCGCTGTATGCTAAAATTATGTTTGTCTTTTTTTGTAATTGCTTTTGCTGTGCTGTGCTTTACTGTTGTGCATAGTCAAGAGGCTAGACAGGAGGCTGCTCATTCTACTGGAGCAGAGCAGCCTAAAATTGAAGTTCAACTGAATTTTATCAATGATGATGCATTTTCCGATGTTAGTATAGCTCTAGTGCCAGGCGCAGATAAAGAAGAATTCAAAGGGATCGAAAATAATCAAACAACTGTAAGGTTCTTGGAAACAAAGCCGGTGACTCTGGTATTACCTGCCACACTAAATCATGGCAAAGTGATGCTTACCTTAATTACAATACCGGAAGTTGCTGGGTGGGCTAAATGGGGTAAAATCGAATTGGATCTAGCTAAAGCAAATGATTTTAACATAACTCTTCACCGTGGTGTAGTAATGCCAGCAAATGAGAAGGGTACACTCACCTCTATTTTGAATAAATTTAAGGGGTCACGTGTTCACGTCGTAATAGATCCAATCGTTAGCTATTGAACAGCAAATTGAATAGTGGAAGCCTAAGCTCTTTAAAGCTTGGCTTCCATTTTTTTGTGATTAGAAGTTAAAGGCTATGGCTCCGCCGGCATAGGGTGCGCCTTTGAACCGTTCATGATGGACGTGATGGTTGTGGCGGCTTGAAATTCTTAATTTGCCTCCAAAAGCATAACCTGCGTGAACATTAGCTGTTAACCAATCACAGATATTATAATTGATATCACCCTCGATTCCTCCATTAGAATAACGCCAGAGGGCTTTTTCATATAATCCCTCTTTCCCGGCACGGTGCCGGTCGCTAAAAACCCTCCCTGCTATCGCTACTGACCAGTTCTCATCAATTGTGTACAAAAGAGACATGTTAACGGGAAATACTGCTGAAAGGAGGAGTCCATCGCAGATTTGCCAATCGAATCCGAGGACGGGCAAGACGAGATCGAGCTTCATGCCTGTTTCTGCATAAATCCCAAAGTGGAAACCCCAATTGCAACAATATTGATAACGGCCCCATAGCAACATATCATAGGTTGTGTAGTCATTGAAATCCCACTTATCTGCGTCTAGATTAATATCGGCAGAAGCGATCCAGCGCCAATGGGTGAGGCGGTGTGTGAAATATGTTGCTGAGATCGCTGCTGTATTATAATTTTTTCGCTCAAAGAAAAAATTGTCATCCCAATCGAGTCTGGAGTATTCATAGGCTAACGAAACTTTGACACCCTCTTGGCATTGCTCATTATACCAAACGACTGCGTCAAACTCACCTTCAGCATGGGCGAAAATAATATGACCTGGGGTATCTTCCTTAAATTTAGCTTTGCATATGTAGTCTCCGGATCCTTTTAAAGTAAATTGATTTTGTTGTTGTGACGTCGCATTTTCGATGTTAAGCGAGCTAGCATCATCCAAATCGTAATCAGCTTTCAGCGCAGTGCAGGACAATAGTAAGCCTGCTGCCATTATTGCAATCCGTTTTTTCACAGTATCCTCTCCATGCGTTAAAAAATAATGTTTAATACTTCACAAAGTTTTAGCGGAACCGGAGATTGTCGTCAATAGGGATATAAATTTTTCAAATTTTCACTACAGAGCCAGTGATCTCAGTGTCTCTGTGGTGAAAAGTCGGGCAAGTGCATAGGTAGAGGCAAGTTTTATACAATCCCCTGCATACGGGCTAATTCCAAATCTCTGGTTTCTTCATTTAAGGTTGTAATGGTTGTCAAGGTACGTCCTTGCGTTTCCATTTTGGAAATTTGAAGATGATGATCGGCGTGCTTTGCGACTTGTGGAAAATGGGTAACGCATAAAACCTGATGCTCCTGGCCGATTTCTTTTAATTTTTCCCCGATCACATGGGCGGTGGCGCCTCCAATATTGGCATCAATTTCATCAAACACCAGAGTCGGGATAAGCGCTTTGCTGGATAGCAAGACCTTCAAGGCGAGTAAGATGCGGGACAATTCCCCTCCACTGGCACAGCTTTTGAGGGGAATGTGCTTTTCTCCTACATTCGGAAGAAGGTGAAATTCGACTTTGTCTTCTCCTGTGCTGGAACATGCTTGAGGGGAGATCTCAATAAAAAATTCTGCCTTGGGCATATTGAGGTCATGCAAATGGTTGGTGACGGCCTTCTCCAGAGACTTGGCTATTTTTTTGCGGCGAGTTGTCAGTTGATTTGCTAGAGCTTTATTTTTTTCTTCTAATTCTGCAACAGATGCCCGAAGTTGTTCGATCCGTTCGTCCGCGCTTTCTAATTGAATCAACTTTTGTTCGACATTCTTAAAATAGGTTGTGATTTCTGTGAGAGTTGTCCCATATTTTCTTTTGAACTTGTTTATAGAACCTAAGCGTTGGTCTATTTCCGACATTCTTGCCGGATCGGAGTCGATATGGTCTTGATATCTGTCTAGACTATAAGAGATTTCTTGCAGTTCAATTAGAGCATTCTGAAAAGAAGTGGACATTTCTGTCAAGGCAGGGTCGATCTTGATCAGATTTTCCCAGCTGAACCTGACTTTTTGGAGGAGGGGGAGGGCTCCCGCTTTTTCCCCATTCAACGCTGATTTTATTTCGCTAACTCTTTGGTTTAATTCATCCGCGTGGGCTAATATTTTGTATTCGGAAAATAGTTGTTCCTCTTCTCCTTCTTGGAAATTGATTTCTTGAAATTGTTCCAACTCCATTCGGGATCTTTCAATTTCCCTGAGGCGCTGCCCTTCCCCATTAAGAAGTAATTCAAGCTCCTCTTTTAGGGCGGCAAGGGTTTTATACTGTTTGGAAAAATTATTTACGTCGTCTGTGAGGTCGCCAAAGGCATCGACGATTTTTCGATGGTTTTCGATAGAAAACAACTGTTGATTCGCATGCTGCCCTACAAGTTCAAATAGGAATTCACCGGCCTGCTTCAGAAGGGTTAATTGGGCCAATTGATGGTTTATATAGATCCGATTTTTACCAGCAATGGAGATTTCACGCCGGATGATGAGTTCGCAAGTTTCATCTTGTTCGATTCCTGCTTTCTGCAGAAGCTCCGTAAGGCCGCTTTGATGATCAAGCTCAAAAATAGCCTCGACGACCCCTTTATCGTACCCTTTACGGATCATATCGATTTGGCTCCGCTCTCCGGCAATAAGACTTAGGGCTCCTATGATGGCTGATTTGCCAGCGCCTGTTTCACCTGACAAAACATTCATACCGGGGTGGAATTCTATCACTGCTTCTTCGATCAAAATAATGTTTTTGATGCTCAGTTGTTTTAACATTTATTTGTCGTAGGTTGTGGAGATTAATTCTTTCATGGCCCCTTGGCTGATCTCTTGGAGGTAATCGTCAGGATTCCATTCGGGCAGAGAAAAAATGAGATTCTCATGCTCGTCATATGCGATGGGGGTGAGGATTAAATCGGGAGCTTTAAAGCGGTAAATGATAAGTTTTGAAAAGTCTAGTGAAGCAGGGGAGGAGGGGTTTAAGCTATTTTTCGTTATAGGCAAAGCGTGATTAAGATTCTTAATTAGTTCATTTTGCTGTTCGAAATTGAATGTGTACAAAAGAGATTTGTGTTCTATTGCGCTCCCTCGCACATCATTGTATCGCAGATATTTTTCTCTTAAAGGTTCGACGAAAATTCGGGATAGGTTCATGATCAAAATGATCGCCATGCATCCTACGACAACTAAAGTTAAGTTAAGTAATAACCGATTATTCACACCCCTTACCTCTCCTTTGCACAAGTTTTAGATCAATCGTGCAAATTTTCTGATTTCTCAATAATTGCGTCAAGGGTTTTAAAATGGAGCTTTGCCGTTAGATTCAGAACTCCTTGGCCATGTTTGCGGACTATCTCTTTTCCAGCTTTTATTACGGCAGAGGAGGCCCCTTTGGGCAATTTGATGCCATATTTATCACTGAGTTGGTTGAGTCCATGAAGGAATGTTTCTCTGGCGAGGATGGAAGCTGCGGCAACAACTAAATCTTCTTCTGCGCGATGTCGTTGTGTGAGGGCAACCTCTAAATTTTTTCGTTTTAGAGCTGTTAGGACAACATGCTCATTGGCAAATTGGTCAATGATGACCGTAAGGCATTGAGTTTTTTTGACAAGATGTTCGATAGTGGTGGCGTGTCCCCAAGCAAGTAAGCGATTCAGATTTTTAAATTGCGCATAGAGTTCGTTGTATTTTTCCGGATTGATCTTGACAATGTGATAAGCGCAGATACCTTTGATTTTATCTGCAACTTTAAAAATCGTTGCATCAGTCATTGCCTTAGAATCTTTAACGCCAATCTCCTTCAATTTGGCAAACTGATTCCCCTCGGCATAAACTCCCGCAATGCACAGCGGACCAAAAAAATCCCCTTTTCCCGACTCATCGATGCCTATGTGGGGCGTTTGATCGGTCATCTCCATTTCATAACCATACGTAAAAGCCTGAAGGATTTCAGGTTCAAGGTAAAATTCAATGAAAGAATCCATATTTTTTCCTTGCACCACAAGCTTTCCCGATTGATAGAGGGTGCATGATACTCCTTTGGATTTAGCTGAAAACAGAGTATGTGGAGGATTGGAAATTTCAAATCCTTGCTGTTCCAAATCGGAACGAAGCTTGCTTCCCACGGATACATCCACTGTTGTAACAAAAGATGAAGGTTTATTGCTCATAGGATTAAGATCATAAAAAGGGGAAAAGTAAATCGCAACATCTAAGTTGCCCTACTCTTCATAAAACCTTAAGGCTTGCAGCTTGAAAAGAATTGAGCTATAATCTCATCAACAAATAGATCGCGGTATTACAGGAGCTCTTATGGGCAAAATCGATGCAAAAGGTGTGGGGGATATTTTTAAAATCCGTCGCAAGGAATTAAATCTCTCTTTGAAAGAGGTAGAAAACGGAACATCTATCCGCATTGCCTATCTTCAGGCCATCGAAGACGGGGAAATGAAGAAACTGATTTCCCCTATTTATGCCCAAGGCTTCGTGACTCAATATGCTTCTTTTTTAGGGATTGACGGAGAAAAAATCGTTAAAGAACATCCAGATATTTTTTCCCGTCCCGGAACACAAGAATTTTCTTACGGGATCGGGACTTTGGAGATCCGTGGAAATCCAGGTGCTGGGATTAAATGGCTGCCAAATGCTTTATGGCTAGGCGTTTTTGTGATGATTCTGGCTTCAGCTTGGTTTTTAGCCCGCTTTTTTGAGGTTATTTAGTGCACCCTCTAAGATTGCTGATCAAAAAAAACTTGGTGTAAAGTTAATCCATGTGCCGGAGCCGTTACTCCAGCAGATGTTCTATCGCCCCCTTTTAAAATGGAAATAATTTTTTCTGCGGGGATTTTGCCTTTCCCTACCTCTATCAATGTGCCAACGATATTTCGGGCCATTTTGTAGAGAAATTGGGGACCCCTGATGATAAATTGGGCTCTTTGTTCCGGATGTTCCCCTATTTTGATTTCATTTATTGTGCGGACAGTGCTGGCATAACATTCATTCTTTTTGGCATTGCTAAAAGCAGAAAAGTCGTGTTCGCCAATTAATCGGGCAGCTGCATGGTTCATCTGGTCAAAATCCAAAGAGTGATGAATATGCCAGGAATACTGACGATGAAAGGGGAGTTGATAGGAGCTAAAGCAAACCCAATAATGGTATTCTTTCGAGGTGCAATCGAGGGTGGGGTGGAAATGGGGATGTGCAAGCTCTATTTTTATGATCGCAATATCGGGGGGCAGGAGGTTGTTTAGACTAATGGCCAGCCTCCTGAAATCTAAGCTTTGCTTGGAAATCATAAAATTGACCACTTGCCCATTAGCATGGACGCCGGAATCGGTTCGACTGGCTGCCTGAAGGGCTATCTGTTCCTGCAGGATTGTTTCCAACACCTTTTGCAGGGTCTCTTCGATGCTTGCACCTTCTTTAGTTTTTTGCCAACCCAAGTAGGCTCTGCCATCATAGGCTAAGGTCATTTTAATGTTTTGCATCGGAAGCTTTAAGGTCTTGCTTGAATAAAGAGGATAAGGCCTTCCATGAATCTTTGGATGGCGATCATGACGAGGACCATAGCAAATAGCCTTTCACAGGCTGACAATCCATTTTTTCCTAACAAGCGATGCGTCCACGGGGCTAAGATGAGAAAGGTAGAAGCGGCTATCCAAGCAATAAGGATTGCTGTCAGCATCAGCGGCTGGCATGTTTCCATGTGAGCATAAAGCATAATTGTGGCCAACAAGGAGGGACCCGCGATCCAGGGGATCGCAATGGGAACGAGGAACGGTTCCCCCTCAGGCAAGTGGATCTGATTGGAAGGTCCCGGAAATAGAACCTTGATGGCCGTTAAAAATAAAACAATGCCTGCTGCAAAATGGACCGCTTCTTGATTCAACTCTAAGAAGGTAAAAATATATTCCCCTAAATAATTAAAAATGAGCATTAAAACTAAAGCGATCCCCATTTCTCGGAGAACAATCGTTTTAACTCTTTTAGCTTTAATCCCTTTCGTGAGGGATAAAAAGGCAGACGTATGCCCAACGGGATCCATAATTAAAAAGAGAGTAAGAATGACATTAAGCAGTGTAGGTTCACTCATTCTTTTAACTTCCTCCGTTAAAAGGGGTGTTCAATTGATCTAAAAATAAATTTGCCCCTGCTACAAACATTTCAATAGCGATCATGATAAGAACTAATCCCATTAATTGTTCCAAAGCCAGCATGCCCCGTTTGCCGAACAACTTTTGCAAGTAGGGTGCGACTGCCATGATACCAATGACGCCTACCCAGGCGAGGAGGATCGACAAAGTAATATGAAGGTTACTTTGTTCGAGGTGGGATTTTAGCATAATAATCGTCAACAGCCCTGGGCCTGACAACAACGGTGTGGCAATGGGAACGATGAAAGGTTCTTGCTTTAAAGAAGCAGTTTCAGGCGGTTCTGAAAGAGAAAAAATCATATGAAGCGCCACGATAAACAAAAGAATAGCTCCACATAAAGTCACGGCAAAATTTTTGATGCTTAGAAGGGAGAGGAAGTGTTCTCCTAAATACTGGAAAAAAAGGGCAATCAGCAAAGCAATAAACCCTTCCCTAAGCATAATCCGCTTCTGTGCAGGGAAATCGAAATCTTTCAGCAGAGCTAGGATTGTAGGTGAATTTCCGATGGGATTTGTCACCAAAAAGAAAGTCAAGGCGATCGGAAAGATAGATCCCATATTAATGAAAAAGTACTTGATTACAAGTTTTTCAAATTTTCTCTATTATCTTTATTCGAGCTTAGATTATCGCTAATCATTCCTCTTGCATTAGTTCGGATGGCGATATAGCTGCCTGTGAACACGGATAAAACAAAACTACAAAGGGGAAACAAGAATCCCATAGAGACGGAAAAAACCACCCCAATTTTGTACAGATAGGGATACGTTAAATCTATTTTTTCGACGGGTTGCAGAATTTCATTGAGAAGTTCTTCTCCGATTTTTTTTCCTATTTCTATGATAAAACGAGCAGCAAAGACAGAAGCTGCCAAAGTGAAGAAGGGAAAAGTCATCCAAGAAAAGAAAAAAACTTTGGCAGCAACCCCAACAACAACAAATACAGTAATTGGGGCTGCATTTTCATAGAGGGAAATTTTACTGCCGTTCCAAACGGCAACAACAATAGCATTATCTGTTAACAACCATATTTTTTTTTCAGGTTCTTTTGTAGTTGGCGTTACCATTTAAATTTTGTCCTAAAATAAATTTAAGCAATAATTTTTGGGTTCACTTATGCATAAGTTTAATGTTATGAGGTAAAATCTGGCAAGCACAAGGTGATTATGGCAGAAGATTTTCACAGCAAAACCGAAGAGCCAACCCCTAAAAAGTTAGCTGATGCGCGCAAAAAAGGGTTTGTTGCCAAGTCAAACGAATTGATCATGGCTTTAATGCTTTTAGGAGGGGTGGCAATTTTTTTCTTTTTCGGCCCTTATATGATGGACAATCTTAAACTTATGTTTGTCCAGATCTTAATCAATATGGATCTGCAGTTCGCGGAAATAAGTTTGATCTCATGGTATATCAATCACGGGTTATACGAACTAATAAAAATCTTATTGCCGCTCCTTTTCGGTACCGTCTTCATGGCAATTTTATTCAATGTCGTGCAAACCGGGCTGCTATTCACTCTCTATCCACTTAAGCCTAAGTTAAAAAAATTAAATTTCTTTGACCCTTCAAACTATGAAAAAAATTTTGGACTGCCTGCCATGATGCGGATGGTATTTGGATTGACTCGTTTACAAGCAGTGGTGATCATATCTTGGTTTGTCATTGCAATCGATGGTCTTGTTGTATTTAGTTACGGAAAGGCCACCCCAAAAGAAATTTCCGCCCTCATTTACCAAAAAGGGTTGATACAAGGGATAGCATGTTCCATTGCTTATCTAGGTGTTGGAATCCTCGATTATTTTTTTCAAAAATGGCGCTTTATGCGTGAGATGAAAATGACCCGCAGAGAAGTCAAAGATGAGTTGAAGCAACTAGAGGGGGATCAAAACCTCAAAATAAAAATTCGAACAATGATGAGAAATTATGCTGAGGTCAGCCGCATTGCAGATATGCCTCAAGCTGATGTTGTTATTGCCGACGAGATGAAATTTGCGGTTGCGATTGCTTATGATCCCAAAATCATGCGGGCTCCAATCTGCATTTGCAAAGGAAGCCGCCGCCGAGGGGCGGCTATTCTTGAAGCCGCACGGAAGTATGGGATCCCCGTTGTTAAAAATTCAGCACTTGCGCAATCGATATTTTTGGCGATTGACAACGGAAATTATATCTCTCCAGACCACTACCACGCCGTTGCAAATATCCTAATGGGGCTCAAACCTTCAGAATAAAGGTTTGAAGCTCTTTAATCCTTTTTTGTGCATCTAAGGAGATAGGCCGATTTAATTTTGAAAGGGAAGATTTCTGCCAAAATTTTCGTATCTTTAAGTTGGAACAACCCTTTCCCTGTCCATGTATTTTGAAGCAACTTTTCTAAAGGATTATCTTCTCTTAGGATCACAACACGGGTTAATGTCTCTGGGCTCCCCGTTTTTACAAATCTTTGGATCACCAGATTAATCAATTTGAACGATGGACTGGCATCTGGATCTAACCATGGAGCTCCGATAATGACATCCCATTTTTCAGTAGAATCCACTCTTTCAAAAAGGCCAAAAAAGGGGACCGGACCAAACTTTTCCAGCGCATCCACAACCAGTTCAAATTTTTTAACGAAATTTTGCATAAATATAAAACTTTTCACCCTTTTAACCTGAACCAAAGTTCAGGTTTTTACTTTTTCCATATCACATTCAAGAAAAAAGGGAAAATTATTTATAACACAATTCTTTACCTCCTCTAGCAGCAAATTTATATTGAGAATTTAAATTTTTTACTATAATTCTAATATTCGAGATTAAACATTTTCAAATCACTTTTGTGAAACAATGCTGGCAACTATAGCGCAAAAAATCGGTTTGGCAAAGCGGTATAGCGATCTTATTCTCGCTTGTGCGGTCATTTTCATTTTACTCCTTTTAATTATTCCGCTGAATGATTTCGCCCTCGATTCCTTAATCACGACCAGCATCCTCATTTCTGTCTTGGCCCTTCTGGTGACATTGTATAGTGAAGATGCCCTCTCCTTTAATTCGTTCCCTTCTTTTCTGTTATTTTTGACATTGTTTCGACTTGGATTAAATATTGCAACGACCCGCATGATTTTAACCGAAGCCCATGCAGGTTATATCATTAAAACCTTTGGAGATGTTGTCACAGGGGGAAATGCTTTTGTAGGTTTTGTCATCTTTATGCTTTTGACGGGAATTAACTTTATCGTCATTACCAAAGGATCCGGCCGTGTCGCTGAAGTTGCTGCGCGGTTCACTCTTGATTCTTTACCCGGAAAACAATTAGCTATCGACGCCGACGTCAATGCTGGGTTGATCGATGAGGATGAAGCCAAAGCTAGACGCGACAAAATTATGACAGAAGCTGATTTTTATGGAGCCATGGATGGAGCATCCAAATTTGTCCGCGGAGATGCCATTGCAGGTATTGTCATTATCCTCGTCAACACTTTTGGTGGATTCATTGTCGGTATGATCATGAAAGGGATGAGCTGGGACCAAGTCGTGAATGTATACATCACCTTAACAGTCGGGGATGGCCTTGTCACCCAAATTCCCGCATTGCTGGTTTCTGTCGCTGCCGGAATCATTGTCACACGTTCCTCAACAAAAGAAAATCTGGCAGAGTCTTTTCGGAAGCAACTTTTTAATAATCCCAAGGTCTTAAACATCACGGCCGCAACATTAATCCTTTTAGGACTTGTACCTGGAATGCCCTTTTTGGTCATTTTTCCTATTGCAGCTACCTTATTCCTTTACGCCTACTCCCTTCGCCATGAAGCAGAAGCTTCTGCTTTGCAAGAAAATAACAAAGCTGATACTCAAGGAAAAAAGATGGAAGAGATGGATAAAATTTTGTTTATAGATCCTATGGAGATCGAACTTGGACACGCCTTGACGCCTCTTGTCAAAAGCGAAAGGGGGGGGAATTTATTGAAAAGGATCGGGGTGATCCGACAGCAAATCGCTTCGGAACTAGGTGTCGTTGTACCATCTATTCGAATTCACGATAATTTAAATTTAAACCCCCATTCCTATCTCGTCAAAATTAAAGGGGACGAAGTGGCCCGTGGAGATCTTTACCTTGATAGCTGCCTAGCGATGAATCCTGGAACTGTCAGACAATTGATTAACGGGATCGCTACGAAAGATCCGGCGTTTGGTTTGTCCGCCTTATGGATTAAAAATTCACAAAAAGAGTCAGCCTTGAACAATGGCTATATTGTTGCGGATCCCTTGACAGTATTTGCGACACATTTGATGGAAGTAATTCGATTACACGCGAATGAATTATTGAACCGTCAGGAAGTAGCCAAGCTTATTGACAATGCAAAAATTCGCGCTCCTGCTGTTATTTCAGAACTTATTCCTGGAAAACTGAGCTTTGGACACATTTTGCGGGTATTGCAAAATTTGTTGCGGGAGAGAGTCTCTATCCGCGACATTGTTTCCATCCTTGAAATCCTTGCCGATCAAAGTTCAGGGTCTACAGATCCCGACGTGCTGACGGAATATGTTCGTCAGGGACTAGCAAGGTCGATCTCAAAGCAATACGTAGGCAAAGATGAATCGATTCACGTTATTATGATGGATCCTAAAGTGGAGCAGCTCCTTTTAGAAAGTATTCAAAAAAATGAGCTAGGCAAAACCATTGTTGCTAATCCCATCACTGTAAATAAAATAATTGATCAGACGAAAGGTCTGCTGCAATCTGCTATGCAAAAGGGAAAACAGCCCATTTTTTTGACAGCTCCAACATTAAGGCCTTATTTTAAGAGGCTTATAGAAAGAAGTTTGCCGAGATTGCCTGTTTTGTCTGTGTATGAAATTGCTTCCGATATTCCTGTCAATACGGTTGGAATTGTGAATGCGGACGTCCTTACAATCTAGACTTCCTAAAGGTGGAACGTGATCGTTAAACGATATTTAGCAAGCAATTTTGATGAAATTGAAAATTTAGTGAAAAAAGAATTAGGCCCAAATGCTGTGATTTTAACTTCACGGCAAATTAAGTTCACAGGGCTAAAATCTTTATTCTTTTCAAATAAAGTGGAAGTGGTGGCTGCAGTCGATGATTTTCTGGTTCCTGAAACTGCTGTGGAATCTAAAAGTGGATCCAAAGCTATCGTTCCAGCTGACGAAAATCTGAGCAAAGACGGCAAAAGTTTATCAAACTCCCAAACAACTTATCAAGATCCACGATTTGGGCGAAGGCTCGAGGAGAAAAGCGTCCGTTCTCAGGAAAAAAACAATCTTGAAAGGCCGATGGTTGCAACGTCGATCCCTTCATTGATCGATAACTTGAAACGTTTGACGAAAAATTTACAGAATCAATATGACACACCGGAATTCAAAGAGCAGTGGGCCGATGCAAAGTCTGCGCCTACTGCCAACATAATCGAAGGGATTCAAAAAAGTGGTGAAGCGCGCGCAAGGGATCTTGAACATAAAATTCTTTTTCAACTGACAAAAAAAGGGCTAGCTCCCTCGGTATCGAAAGCGATTCTAAACAGTTTACGAAAAAAGCTAATCGAGAAAATCAATTTTGCTGAATTGACCCAAAAAGAAGGATTCTTAAACGATTTGTTAAAAAAAGAACTTGCAGCTTTGATCACCCCTTACGGTCCCATATGCATTGCGAAAGGAACACCCACTCTTGCATCTTTTATAGGGCTTTCGGGCAGTGGGAAAACAACAACAGTGATGAAGCTCGCCTTGCAATATCAACATACCCTGCGGAGGAAGGTAGCGATCGTTGTCTGTAATACGAATAAACCGGGAAATGGGGAACAACTTAGGGCATTTTGCGATCAGCAGGGGATCCCCTTAGGTGTTGCGTCCGATAGTCCAGAATTGCAACAAGCTATTCATAAGTATCAAGAATTTGACTTAATTTTAATCGACACTCCCAGCCTAGGATTTGCCGCCAACCAAAGCACAGCTTTAAATCAAATTTCAAATACTTTTGATTTAGTTGAAGACCTAAAAACATTTGTTGTTATCAGCGCCAATACCAAGACCGAAGATGGACTTGAAGTTATTAGGGCATATAGGAAAATGAATCCTGAAGCTCTTATTTTCACTAAATTGGATGAGAGCCATTCTTGGGGGAGCATCATCAACCTCTGCTTTGAAACTAATTTCCCCATCGGCTATTTGTCTCGAGACTTCCGTTTAACTTCCGATATACAACCTGCCGATCCAAATGAACTCGCCGACATGATCCTTACATCCTGAGTTTTGGTTTAAAAATGAAAGAGATTTTTTTTGGCTCGCCCAATGAAGAAAAAAAGGTAAAGTTGATATGGACGACGGACCTCCATTTTGATACTGCTGAGGTGGATCGACACATCGATTTTTGCAATACAGTCATTCGTGAGAACCCCGATGCAGTTTTGATAGGAGGCGACATTAGCAATGGGGTCAATTCGTTGCTTTTTCTGAAATCTATTTCAAATACGGTTAAGAAACCCTTTTATTTTGTGTTGGGCAATCATGATTATTACTATGGGTCCATTTATACGATTCGGAAAATGACTAAAAAGCTATCTGAACATGAAACTAATATTTGTTATTTGACAGAGAAGGGAGTCATCCAATTAACACCCTCCACAGCGTTAATTGGACATGATGGCTGGGCAGATGCAAGAGCAGGTCATTTTTTGCAATCTGATGTTTTATTAAATGATTATTTTCTGATTGATGAATTAAAAAACATGCATCCCACTGAAAGGGAGCGGGTGCTCAATAAGTTAGGAAGTGAAGCTGCAGATTATTTGGAAAAAACCTTAACAACTGCCTTCAAAAGTTATCAAAAAGTAATAGTTTTAACACACGTCCCGCCCTATAGGCAAGCCTGCTTCTACAATGGGAAAGAGTGCAATGACAACTGGGCTCCCCACTTTGTCTGTCAAGCTGTTGGGGATGCCTTAGAAAGAGTCATCAAAGCCCATCCTGAGCACCAGGTCTTGGTGCTTTGTGGTCATTCTCATGAGTGGGCCGATTTAGAAGTTTTTCCCCGTTTGCGGGTGATTGTTGCTGGGTCTGAACTAGGTAACCCTAAAATCCAGGGCATCATTTACGTTAATTAGCAAATCATACTGCGCAATTTTCACCACACGTACACAGAGTCAAAGAGCAGCAAGGTTAGTTTCTGCAATGATCTGGGTCCACAAAAAATTCATGTGCTTTTTTTGTTCCTCTGTCAAATTAGTTAGAACAAAGAAACAGTCGTCGTTTTGGGTGAAAGCAGCTTTTGTCCAATTAGCCGACCCGTTGACAAGCACCTGATCATCAATATAAAGAAATTTATAATGCAGCAGGGCTGTTCCAGTGCTAAGGCGGACTGGAATCCCACTCTTTTTTAAATAATCGACAACTTTGGCGCTAGTCCCTTTTCCTGAATAATGATCCATAGCAACTTCCACTTTGACCCCCTCCTTGGCTTTTGCCACTATAGCTTCGGCGAAATCCATACGTGTCCATGTAAACATGGCGATACGAATTGTCTTGTTGGCCGAGCCTATCAATTGTTTGATACGTGTGGAGGCGTCCCGCTTATCAGGAAGGAACCACATTTCAAGAGGTTGATTGGCAAACACGAACTTGGATTCTGAAAAGGGAGGAGCGGGCCCTTCTTCAGGCAAGGTATCAATCTTTTTTTTCACATATGCTGCAAATGCAGGACTATTTAAGGCTGTCACTAAATTGCCATGCATTTGCAGAGATTCACCTGTCATATTGGCAGAGCCGACGAAAGTCAACGCGTGATCGATCATTAAAATTTTCATGTGCATGATCCCATCTGCATACCGTTTTACAACTTCGACTTTTGGTCCCAGTTTCCGGTCTATGAATGGGGTGGCTTTTCCGTCGACAAGGACTTTGACTTGGATCCCTTCATCTGCTTTATCCCGCAAAGCTTGGATGATGGCATGGTCTGTCAAGGTGTAGATAACGAGATTGACTGACTCTTTAGCTTGTTTAATCCCTTGAACAAAAGTTTGCCGCAGGTCTTGATGGGCTTGGTTGGCATACAATGCCGGGGGATGATCAGAAGAGGGAAGCTCAACTCGAACGAAATGCTCCGAAGCCCAATAGGAAGATAGGGTGATGAGAAGAAAAGCAAGCGTCAAGAAAACTTTCCGAAAAGTGCGAAGGGACTTTTGGGTTTGCTTTGATAGTCTCGGTTTTTTTTTCATTGCAGTGCTCTTAAAGGGACGGTTTGGCTGTCAATAAGGTTTGCGAATAAGCCGGTATAGCGGCGCTTGACTTCGTCATTTCTCACAGCGATGCCTAAAGCTTTTTTTGTTCCAACGATGACGACTAATTGTTTGCCACGGGTGACTCCAGTATAAACGAGATTCCTATGCAAAAGTTTAAAATGTGCCGTATGAATAGGCATTACGATGCAAGGGCATTCACTTCCTTGGTATTTGTGTATAGAGACCGCATAGGCCAAAACAAGGTCATCCAGTTCATGGAATTCATAAATCACATCCTTTTCCTCGATTTGCACTACTACCTCCTGCTCAATGGAATCAATATTTTTGATCATTCCGATGTCTCCATTAAACACCCCTTTTTTGTAGTCGTTGCGTGTCTGCATAATCTTATCGCCTATTAAAAAACGGTTCCCTCCACGCATCAAAAAGTCACTTTTGGGATTCAAGATCTCTTGTAATTTAACATTCAAATTCTCTGTTCCGATAATCCCTCTTTTCATCGGAGCCAAAACTTGAATTTGGTGAAAAGGGTTAAAACCATATTTTTGAGGGAGGCGCTGAGAGACCAATCCAATGATGTTTTTAAGAATATCCTCTGGATTTTCAACTTCAAGGAAAAAGAAATCACTATCGGAGGAATTCTGGCAATCGGGCATCAAGCCGCTATTTATCTTGTGGGCATTGGTAATAATCCGCGAGCCGGCTGCTTGTCTGAAGATCTCATTCAAAAGTGTAACGGGAATAAATTTAGAAGCAATCACGTCTTTTAAAACATTTCCCGGGCCCACACTTGGCAGTTGATAAATATCACCGACAAAAATCACCCGGGCTTCATTGGGAATCGCTTTTAATAAGCTGTGCATGAGGACGGTATCGATCATGCTCGCTTCATCAACGATTAATAAGTCACATTCTAGAGGATTAGATCGATTCCGTTTAAATGCCCCGGCTTTAAAATCATATTCAAGCAAACTATGAATGGTAACAGCTTTATGCTGGGTGATTTCCCCCATCCGCTTGGCAGCACGTCCTGTAGGGGCGCATAAGAGGATGCGTGAGGTCAGCTTTTTTGTAATCGCCAAAATGGCTTTGGTAATGGTGCTTTTTCCAGTTCCGGGTCCACCCGTGATGACTTGCATCTTTTCTGAAACAGCAGTATGGACGGCTTGAGCCTGTTTTTCTGCTAGACGGATGTTGAGGTTTTCTTGGACCCATAGCAGAGCCTTATCAGCCTCGACTTGACGAAGAAAGCAGGGGCTTTTTTTGAGACGTAAAAGTTCCCGCACGATTCCCGACTCTGCTGTGTGCAGGGATTTCAACCAAATAAAAGACTGAAGCTCCCCTTCATAAACTTGATTGGCAACGACAATTCTCGACTCTTCATTTAGAGCGGCAAGGCGAGAATTAATCAGGTCTTGTGGAACTTCTAGAATCTCTTGAGCAATACGTAGAAATTCATCGACCGGAACACAAACATGCCCATCCTCAGCAAGGTTACCGAGGACATATTCAACGCCTGCATCGATCCTTTGCGGGGCTTCTTTTAAAATTCCCAAGTTGGAGGCGAGATGGTCGGCGGTTTTGAAGCCGATGCCTCTGATATCCCGGGCTAGCGCATAAGGATTTTCTTTAACAATTTCGATGCTCTTTTTTCCATAAACTTTGTAGATTTTTTGCGCAAAGCCTGGCGTGACATTGTAGCTTTGAAGAAAAACCATCACATCGCGGATCGACTTTTGATCTTGCCAGCAAGATTTTATCAATGCAGCACGCTTCGGGCCGATCCCTGGGATTTCTTCAAGGCGGTCAGGAAACCTATCAATGATATCCAAAGTCTCTCTACCAAAATGTGTGACAATTTTTTTGGCATAGGAAGGCCCAATCCCTTTGATGAGCCCCGATCCAAGATATTTTTCAATCCCCACAACATCTGCAGGGACCTCTTGTTTATATTCTGCAACGGAAAACTGTTTGCCGTGGATGAGATGCCTTTTCCAAGCCCCCTGGCAGCGGATGGTTTCTCCGGGTTGGAGGGCAGGCATAATGCCTACAATGCAAACCAATTCGGCTCGAGATCCTTCTTGCAATTGAGCAACCGTGTACCCGTTTTCAGGATTTTGATAGGTAACTCTTTCAATGTAGCCGCAAATTTGATCCATAAGCTCAAGATATTAGCAAGCTGCCCTTAGGAAGTCAAAAAGATTGAAAAATTAATGTTTGACATGCAAAAAGAGATCAAGTTCAAATGCGTTGAAGAAATGGAGGATTATGAGATTATTACTTGCTTTCGCGATACTGACAAGTTCATTAACTATCTCAGTCACTTTTGCCCAATCCCTTGACACAAATCAAGAGGATCAGCAACCAGAACAGGAATCTGAAAAAGAATCTCCCGAAACTCTCAATAGCGAACGATTCCCAGCCATCCAAAATGATGAAGATGTTCTCCCGAATCAAGCTGCACGAAAATTGGATGAACGGAGAAGCATTGAAAAACGTCAATCTCTTAAAAAAAAGAATGACCGCCGCTGTTTGTTAGGTGATTGCGATCCTTTGGAAAAGCAAGATAGCAAAGGGGAAATCAATCCGGTCAAAATGGAAGGACTTGATGATGATGATAATGAAGAAGATTATAATGGGGATGACGATGACTACTGGAACGATAAAAGTGAAATAAGTTATGAACCCTGCGTGAGATGCCGTTTTTATATCCAGGATAACTTTTTTGATTCTGTTCCTGAATTTGAAGAGGTCGAACGGGATACAGCCACGTGGCCCGGGAAACGGGAAGACTTTTACGATTCATTAATGAATCAGGTCTCACGATGAAAAAATATTTATATACAAAAAAAATTCAAAAACCATCAATGGGTGTGTGCAATCCAAGTTTTCCGATGAAAAAAGCATTGGGGATAAATCGATGAAAAGGTTTTGCCGTAAAATTAAGTTCTAAATAGTCGATGCTGGTTTAACATCTATATCAACAAATAAGGATTTTATGCCGTCCTTTCAGGACTCTGTTTTTTTTTGCATTTTACCCAGGCCTTCGCTTCGCTTCGACCTGGGTAAAATGCAAAAAAAAAACAGAGTCCTGAAAGGACGGCATAAAATCCTTTTTTTCATAGAGGACAATTTCGGGTAAAAATTTGCAGGCTTTTGATGCTAAAAGCCCTATCAAAAATGTATTCATACCATCATTTTTACGGGAAATTACTAATTCAGCATCGACTAAATGCATCTGGCTTTAAAACCATTTATTTCTTTAGTTTAAATCTTCTATACAATATAATTTTTATCGGCCGGGGACCCCATGGAATAGGGTAATTCGAACTAGGTCAGGACAGGAATGTAGCAGCCTTAAGAATCCCACCTTATGCCTTGGGACAATCTTCGGCTTTTTTATTCCCAGACCTGCTTCTTATGTTTGGTTTCCCGAGGAATTTGATCTTTAGGAAGGGGCTGAAATATCTTGCGCCGCTTTCCGATAAAAATGGCTTGACTCACCCCGCTTTCGTGCCAAATCGAATGGCAAATTCTTTCTAAGAAAAGCAAAAACGATCGGTTGTTTTTGAGCATCGAAACGAGGGGGCTGAAAACAAAGCTCAGGCCGCGCCAGACAAAAACAAGGGGGATCGCACTGTTGATCTTAAACCACCATTTTCCAAAAGCTGAACGATTTTTCATTTCTTTCATTTGAAATTCTGGATCGCGATGGGCTCTGCTGTACTTGGATGGGATCTCAAATAAGTCTTTTAAGCGGATATAGCAGCGGTGGTAGCTCAAGACCCATTGTGAAATTTCAATGTCCGTTTCGGCGAAGTCAGCAAACTTTTGCAGAGCATCTTCAGAGTTGATATCTATGGATGTGGAGCAAACAACATATCCATTCGGCTTAACCAACCTGGCTAATTCAGAAAAAAATAAGCGGTATTCATCCGGCTGCAGATAGCCAATCAGTTCTGTGCAAACCACAAAATCGTAGGCATCATCTTTCAGTGTTGTCACCGGAACATAATCTTGAATGGGGTGAATTTGGCTTATGTCACCCACGTTTAATTTTTTTAATGCATTTTCAGAGATATCGACCGCATCAACAAAAGCTCCTGCATCTCTTAACCTTTTGCTGAGCACTCCCGCACCACACCCTAAATCGACGATTTTTTTTCCTTTCAAATCCCCTTCGCGGGTGATCAATTCCATTGTTCGATCCAGCCTCTCCCTTTCCATGCAGTTTCGCAGAGGATCAAACTGATGGGAATCTACCAGCCACAAACGGTCAAAATAGGCTTGAACTTCAAGCCTCCTTTTTTTTCCGCCGGCATAAGAAGATTTCTTTTCACTTTGTTGCGCCATTTGATTTACTTGGACTACATTTAAACGGCTTTTTTCCATAACGGATTCCTAAGTTTCTAATAATAATTCCTTTACCTCCAGAGAAACGGGAGGAGCCTGGATCGGGCGGTTAATGTAAAGCTTGAACCAAATTTCCAACATAAGCAAGGCCCACAATTCTTTAAAGTGAGCTTCCCGGGTTTGGGGCGTTTCTAATTGAACTAAAAGCCAAGATTCGGAAATCAAACCTGTTTCCACTAACGTCCCTTTTGTTAACATAGTAAGAAGCGACGCCAGTTTGGGGTGATGCACCCATGTTTTCAAAAAATCCCTTCTTGTGCGCTTGGGACGATCGACGATGCTAGGCGGAAAAACATCTTGCAACAAAGCTTTGAGATAGAGTGCTGTATCTTTTTCGCTAAGTTGATCAGGCTCAGGCAATCCGGCCAGATATTCTAAAATGTGCCGGTCTAAGAACGGAGGGGACCAATCCAATTTCTGCGCAGCTGTCAACCTCTCCAGTTGTAGAATGAAGCAATCGGCCAAACGAGTTTTAACATCGAAATAAAGAAACGAGGAAACGGTGGATTGGATCCGCGATAAGTTGTGGAATTTATGCAAAAAAACTTCCGGATCAAAAAGCTTTCCAAGTTTAGGGGAGGCTCGTTGTAAATTTTTTTCGTTAAATATTGCATTTTGCCGCAAATAATCAAATTGCCAAGCATTTGTCCGAGACTTCTTCAGCAACAGATAGGCCCACGCGGGATGAATGTAGTTTAATGGAGGAATTGCCACCTTCCCAAATGCTTGGATCAATTTTTTTTGCATTTGCGAAGACCAGCTGAATTTGATCTCCTCGAGTGAATAGCGGCTGTGCCCTGCAAACAATTCATCGCTTCCCATTCCGGAAAAAACTTTATTTGTTTTTTCGGTGGCTTTTTCAGCCATTCGCCACAAAGAAATGACATTAGGATCTGCCAGAGGTTCGTCCAGATACCAAGCGATTTCGACGAGGTTATCCAGAAAGTTGTCAGGGGTGATCATTTCAATCGAGTGGGGAATGCCTAGAGTTTTGGCGACAGCTTTAGCCGCTAAAACATCCGCTTCATTTTGCCCTTCATAGCCTGCGGTATACCCGTAGAGAGGGCGATTTTCTTTGAGTTCATTCACATAGTGGGCAATGCAAGCCGAACCCAACCCGCCGGAAATAAAACAACCCATAGGTTTGTGTGGGGTTAGACGGGTCTTTACAGAGTTGACAATTAACTCATCAAGATGTTTTACAGGCGTATATTTACTGGAGGAAGTTCCCTTTTCAAAATAGGAACTATATGACCAATAAGAACGGATCACAATGCTGAGGTCTCTATTGAATTGCAAATAATACCCGGGAAGAAGTTTGTTCACATCTTTAATGGGGGTCATATCTTGTGGAAAATAGCCGAAAAAAAGATAGCTGGATAAAGCATCAGCAGAAGGGGTTTGCGGCACGCAGCCAGTGGCCAGCAGAGCTTTTAATTCGCTAGCAAAAATGAAATAATGGGAATCTTGATACCAATACAACGGCTTTGTTCCTACCCTGTCTCGCGCAAGAATCAGCCTCTCTTTTTGTTCGTCTAATATAAAAAAGGCAAAATCCCCATTCAGGCGGCTAAGGAGGCCGGTACCCCACAATTTATAAGCATGGACTATCCATTCAGCGTGAGAGGCCGTATGGGAAACAACAAACCCATGTTTTTTTAGGTCAGAATA
Organism: uncultured Parachlamydiaceae bacterium; assembly: GCA_963742415.1. Taxonomy (GTDB): domain Bacteria; phylum Chlamydiota; class Chlamydiia; order Chlamydiales; family Parachlamydiaceae; genus CAVULX01. Next base: position 831,511 of record CAVULX010000004.1, on the reverse strand, counting down.
AAGAAGCTCTGTATCATAGAGGCTCCCATTGAGTCCAACGCAAATGGAACGATCGTCGTTAAAGGCAAAATTTCCGCCGACGATTCCAACCTGCATATTTTTAAAGAGATACATTTCCCGTTTCGAATTTCCCCGATGCTTCATCGTGTCTAGCATCGGACTTGCTAAATGGTTGACTTGAAATACATCGGGATAAACAATTCCTGCAATTCCTTCCATGGAAAAAACCAAAGTGTGTAAATATAGGAATAGCCCTTGCAGAGCAAGGGAGCTCTAAAAAACTTATATCTATAATCTTCAACTTTGTCTATTCTTAATTATACAGAACGTGGTGTTGAAATCACGAGAGGTATAGAGAAGAAACAGGATAAACATGATCGTAAACGGCAGGTTATACAGGATATTGAATAAAAAGGTTCAGGATGTGGGAATATAATTAAGTCTAAATGATTTAAAAAAAATAATTTTTTTCTTTTATCCTGCTCATCCTGCCGTTTACGATCATGCTTATCCTGTTTCTTCTCTATGCCTCTCTGTGGTTTCAATACCATATTCGGTTAGGATTAATCGTATGAGTGATATTTTAGTAGAACATTTACAGATTTTAGGTTCTGGCTTCATTTTAGCCCTCCTTTTTTCAGGACTGGCCTATCGGCTCGGATTTTATTCCTTAAAAAAGAGATGGTTTGCTACCCCCTTTTTATCATTGAGAGACGTCTTAGGGATTTTTTTTGTTTTTTTAAGTATCGAATTGATCCTCATGCCGCTCTGTTTTTTTCTCTACATTTCCATAAAAGAGGGGCACTTCGTCCACCTGGCAAAAATCCACCTCGATCCCATAACTCAAGGGTGGTTCAATATCGTTGGAATTTTTGCTACCTGTTCAGGAATCATTTTATATTTATTGTTCTCCTCTAAACGCCAATTGATCTTATGGGCAGAACCCGATAAAGAAAAAAAAATCAGAAGAGGGATCCGAAGTTTTTTTCTTGGCAGCCTCACCTGGATCCTCTCCTATCCCTATGTTTTAATTGCCGGGCAATTGATTGCAATATTTCTTTATTTTGTAATTCCCCCCATCCATATCGATCAAATTGCCGTCAAACAGCTTAAAATGACCGTCAACGATCCCTCATTATTCATCACCACCGCCTTGGTCATTGTCTTCATTATTCCCCCTGCGGAAGAGATCCTTTTTCGGGGATTTTTGCAACGGTGGTTTGTCGAGCAGCTGGGGATGCTTAAAGGAATAACTTTATCTTCTCTTTTGTTTGCTTTGTTTCACTTTGCATCAAGTCAAGGATGGGATAATATCGAATTAGTTGCATCCCTATTTATATTAGCTTGCTTTTTAGGCTTCTTGTATGAACGGCAAGGAACCCTTTGGGCCCCAATAGGGTTGCATATGACATTTAACGCTATCAGTGTTGGATTAATTACTTGGGGAGAGTTTGTCAAATGAAATTCAATTTTTTTTATTTTGCCTGCCTCATGCTTGCTGCAAATTTTGTAAATGCTCAAGAGGAAGAGGAACAAAAAGTTAAAGATTCTGCTTTAGAAAAGCGGATTTTACAAGAAAACATCCATGCGCAAGCACAGGGCAATAACACCTTCGCTTTCGAATTATATAACCGTCTGGGGAAGACCAAAGGGAATCTGTTCTTTTCCCCCTACTCAATCTCTGCAGCCATGGTATTGCCCTATGCAGGATCTGCTGGGGCCACCCGTTCCCAAATACAAACGGTGATGCATTACTTGGCGCAAGATACGAATCTATACAATGCTTTTTCAGGCCTCAACTCATTCTTAACAACTTCCCAATTTATCGGACCCAATGAGTCCCGCCTCTATCTAGCAAACTCTATATGGATACAGCGAGACCTTAAAATCTTGCCTGCCTTTTACCAAATAGCTTCTGAGTACTTCAAAGCATCCCTAAAGCAAGCAGACTTTATGAGAAACCCCGATTCGGCACGCTTGAATATCAACGGGTGGGTACAAGAAAGGACGGAAGGTCGAATCATGGATCTCTTGAAATCCAATGATGTAGACACGTCAACAAGACTCGTCGTGGTAAGTTCGATTTTTATGAAGGCGGTATGGCTATTCCCATTCGATCCCAGTTTGACCGAGTCAGCTACATTTTTTATTTCCCCCAATGCCTCGGTTTCTATCCCTATGATGACTCGCACTTCCTTTTTTTCCCTCTTACAAGGAAATCGCTATACCCTTCTTGAAATGCCTTATCGCATCGATAAAGAGGGGGCAGCGCAACTTTCTTTACTTGTATTTCTCCCAAACGAAAATTTTGAGTTACCGCAGATTGAAAGCACCATCCTTTCGAGCTCATTAGAGGGATTGATGAAAAATCTCGAAAGAAAGCAGGTCATTGTCTCACTTCCCCGCTTCAAACTCTCACAGGAATTTAATTTGAATCAAATACTTCAACAGATGGGCCTGACCCTTCCGTTTAGCAGCAGCGCTGATTTTTCAGGAATTACCGGAAATACAGAATTAGCCATCAATGATGTTATCCACAAAGCTTACCTTTCTATTGATGAAAAGGGGACAGAAGCTGTCGCTGCAACCGCCGTTACTATCGGACTCAAAGCCGTGCAAGAAGAAACTCCCATTGTTTTCAAAGCGGACCACCCCTTTCTGTTTATGATTATAGAAAAAACAACGAATTCTGTTTTGTTCATCGGAAGGTATGTTAATCCAGAATAACGGCTACTTTTAATGAGCTATAAATTAACCAGGAGAATTTATGAAAGCATTAACAGGAATAAAAAGAGGAATAGCACTCCTTGCTATTATTTTGTCCGCCTCTATTTATGGCCAAGTAAATACGGGGGCGGCCCCCGCCGTCAAGGATGAAGCAGCTATAGAACAGGAAAACATGCGTTTAAGCAGAATAGCTGCTGATGAATGGCTAAAATTTATGGATGCAGGGCAATATGGGGAAAGTTGGGATGCAGGCTCCAATATTTTTCGCTTTACCATTAAACGGGATGAGTGGATCAAAGCAGAAGATAAATTGCGCAGGCCTCTTGGCGCTTTAGTCTCACGCACATTAGTTGAACAACGTCCGGCTAAAAATCCAAAAGGATTACCCGCCGGCGACTATATGGTGCTATTTTACAAAACCTCATTTCAAAATAGACCCGACGCCAAAGAGTTGATCACAATGGTATTAAGCACTGATGGCAAGTGGAAAGTTCTCACTTATCACAGCAGTTAATACCTATTTTTTTTATTGTGCTAGCTTTTGCAATCTGTTATATCGAACGTGAATCAAAAACTGGGATTTTCACGCCGCTCCAAATTCCAATTTTTGAGTCACATTCGGTGTATAGCCAATTGAAAACTACAAGCGGAATATTCTATTCATGAGACCTTCTATTGCTTTTATTTCCCTCCTCTTCTGCCTGGTGTGCTTCGGGAAGCTCTCTGGCGAGGAGAACTATTGGGCTAGGGCTGATTTTCTTTATTGGAAGGCCCACGAAAAAAGCTTTGTTTTAACGAATAAAACATCGCCGGTATTTACCACCGACGACTATACTCAAACAAAGGTATTGACCCCTCACTTTGATTGGGATCCCGGTGTCCGCCTCGGGGTAGGTTATCATTCTTGTGATGATTGCTGGGACACCGCTTTTTACTGGACCCATTACCACGCTTCACTCAATCAAAAACAGCACACCGACAACAACGATCTAACCAATGTAAACGATCAGTTAGGGATGTTTCCTATCTGGTCCCTTTCAGACGATATCATAGCAGGGGATTATGCATCAGATGCACGCCTTCAAGGAAAACTCTCCTTAGACCTCTATGACCTCAATTTCGGCTGCAATTTTTATTGTATGGAATGCCTTCAAATTCAGCCCTACGTAGGATTAAGAGGGGCCTATATTCGTCAAAGCGCTCACGTTAAGTATTCCGGGGGCATTTTTTTAATCGGGATTATCGATGGAGGTGTTCAGCTGAATGGCACCGACCTTATCCATTTGACGAACAATTTTTGGGGGGTAGGCCCTCGCGTTGGAGTTGCTCCTGAATGGTACTTGGGCCAAGGCTTTAGCATTTATGGCGACGCAGCTATTTCAGGATTATTGGGGAAGTTTAATGTGCAACAAAAAGAGACATTCCTTGAAAATGTCCGTTCCCATCACAAGAAAAATTTTACGCGATTCCGCTATGTTGCTGACTTTTCTATAGGGCTTGAATGGAATTGCTGCCTCTGCGATATATATGATCTCTGTTTACGATTAGGCTACGAATATCATTTCTTCTATCACCAACTAGAGCTCAAGCAGGATGCCTTCCATTTAGTTCCACACAATAGGAATCTTGACATCCAAGGTATTTCAGCTAGCCTCGGCATTGGATTTTAATAACGGAGCTTTTGATGAAAAAAACAGTTCTTGTGCTTTTCACCTTCCTGTTAGCTTTTCTTAACGTAACGATTGTCGAAGCGCTGCCTGCTCAAGTGATCATCATCCGCCATGGGGAAAAAAATCCTGCCAATGGTCAGCTATTGCCAAAAGGGCAAAGCCGGGCAGGAGCATTAGCCGCTTATTTGACAGAACTTGACCCAAGCAGCACGAACCCGCCCCTTCTTCAGTTTGGGCCTCCGGATGTTATATTTGCTTCGCGCCCGGCGCAACATTCAGATGATCAAACGATCCGATGTATCCAAACAGTCGTTACCACAGCCGAAAAGCTCAAGCTTCCGGTACATTCACCCTTTGCTCCTCTGCAAGAAAAAAAAATGGCGAATTTGGTTCTAAACAATCCCCGCTACGATGGAAAAAATGTCTTGATTTGCTGGCATCACACTTTGATTGCAGATCTTATCGAAGCCTTCGGCTATCTGCCGCCTGCTGGAATTATCCCCTATCCCAATCGATATGACTTGGTATGGTTGCTCCCTTTCCCAGCCCCAGTTCCCCCTGTTGTCGTTCAACCTATCCTGCAAGAGCTTCTCTTTGGCGACTCAACAACTTTTCCCTAAAACTTCGAGCTTGTGTAGGTTAGTCTTTGTAAATCGGGAAGCCTCCAGGAGTGCAAAATCTCTTTCTTCAGTTAAGTTCCTCAATTTCAAGGTTGTCGCAAGTGCTTAAATCAAAATCCTAATGATTTACTAATAGGCAAAAATTCCTACTAGTTTGCTACTAATTTCTACTAAATTAGTAAAAAATTTCAATCTACTGATTTTCTACTAGTTTCTACTAAATTAGTAATTGACGATGGAACAGATATTTGGTACCATTAATTTAAAAATTGGTAGAAAATAATGAAAATGCCCCGAAGACCCCCAGACATCAAAGAAAATCAATTATTGGCCTTTTCTTCTCCGGAAAAATTCGAACTTATACGACAGATCGGAATAGAAACAGAAGGGGAGGGAAAGTACAGGCACTGGGATATTTTGCGCCATTTATCCCCGCCCATGGATCTGACTGCTGAAGAGTGGTGGGCGGGAATAAAAATGCAACGTTTGATTGGAATGAAAAGCGTTCCTTTATGGGATAAGAATAGAAAAGAGCTATTTTTTTATAATCTAATCGATAGTGTACTGGAACAACTGCACTATATTGATTTGGGAGCGGGTGGTTCCATTGAAGTGCCTGAGGCCATCGTTAATCCCCATACTCGGGATCAATATATCATTCACTCTCTTATTGAAGAAGCGATTACTTCTAGCCAAATAGAAGGGGCTGCAACAACGCGTCACGCGGCTAAAGAAATGCTAAGGTCAGGGCGCCCTCCCAGAGATAAAAGCGAACAAATGATCCTCAATAATTTCCATACCATGCAACAAATAAGGCTATGGAAAGAACAGCCTCTGTCCAAAGAATTGATTTTTGAAATCCATCGAATGATTACCGATCAAACTCTTGATAAGAGTGATGCTGCAGGAAGACTGCGGAAAGAAGATGAATGGGTCATCGTTGAAGATGCTTCAACCGGAGATATTTTACATGAGCCTCCCCATGCAAATGAATTAGACCAAAGAATGTCTGTCATGTGTGATTTCGCGAATGGAAAGGTCCCAGTGCAATTTATTCATCCTGTTATCCGTGCTATAATTCTTCATTTTTGGCTGGCTTATGATCATCCGTTTGTTGATGGAAATGGCAGGACGGCTCGTGCGTTGTTTTACTGGTTTATACTGCGGCATGGATATTGGCTTTTTGAATTTATTTCAATTTCAGAAATAATTCTAAAAGCTCCTGTAAAGTATGGTCAAGCATTTCTTTATACTGAAACTGATCAGAATGATCTTACTTATTTTATTATTCACCAAATTGAAGTTATTCGAAAGTCTCTTGATGCACTTTATAACTACGTAAATCAAAAAGTTGATGAATTAAGCAAAATAGAATCCTTAATGAAAAACGATTGGAATTTTAATTATAGACAAGAAGGACTACTAGCGCATGCGCTCCGGCATCCAGGCGTAAATTATTCGATAGAAGCTCATAAGAACTCCCATCGCATTGCTTATGAAACAGCTAGGCATGATTTACAAGATTTGCATCAAAAAGGCCTGTTAGAAATGGTCAAGAAAGGAAAAGCTTTTATCTTTATCGCTCCTAAAAATTTATCCCATTTGATCCAGCAAAAAAAGGAAACTACCTAATTTTCCAATAATCGGATTTCGACTAGGCAAAATTTTTTGACATATATAACATGACATGTTATGTTATTGGTAAAGGGAGAAGAAACATGAATTTTAACATCTATTTAAACAAAAAGATTGGCGAGAGGGTTACAAAAATTGCTAATAGAACGCATCGCAGCCGTAATTCAATCATTTCAGAAGCTTTGGAAGAATGGCTGAATAAGCATCATGCATCAGCATGGCCAAAAAATTTTTTTGATTTTGAACCTATAAAAAATGTTCCAGACTTTAAAAAATATCGAAAAGATATGAAAAATATTTCCGAGAATCCATTAGAATGAATTATTTAATCGACACCTGTGTTGTATCTGATTTCTTTAAAAAAATTCCTTCAGTCATACAACATTTTCAACAGCTGTCCCCAACCCAAATTTATGTTTCAACAATCACAGCAATGGAAATAGAATTCGGTCTAATTTTAAATAAAGAACAGGAAAAAAAAATACGACCCCAATGGGAGCAACTCATTAAGAATATTGTCCTGGTTCCGTTTTCAAATGCCTGTGCTCTTTCAGCGGCCTCCATTAGATCACAATTAAAAAAAGCCGGTTTGCCAATTGGGCCTTTTGACATTTTGATTGCTGGTACAGCCATGGCAAATGATCTGATTATGGTTACATCCAATTTCAAAGAATTTAATCGCGTCAGAGGACTCATTATCGAAGACTGGCGTAGAAAGTGACGGTTTTCTGTGCATCCCTCCCGAATCGGCCATCCGAACAAATTTTAAAGCTCTAATTTTTTTGCAAAAGATTTTGAATTGAAAAGAGAGTTTTAGTTGTTCGGCAGAATTTTTGCAGAATCGGGAAGTCTCAAGCTTGATGTGCGTACAGGCACATGTGAGACATATGATAAAAGCACAAATCCGTTAGCAAAAAAGGAAAGTAGAGATATAAAAGAAATTGATGTGGATAATTTAGTTCTTGAAATAGCCACTAAGAAACCTGAGATCAAAATTGTTTATGATTCTAAAGCTGATGAAAAATATGCATCCGCCTCTTTACGTACAAACATCTAACGTGATTTTTGGATATAATGAGAGGTGTATTTATCTATTAAAGCCCTTATCATTGTTTGATAGTGCGTATTGTTTTTTTTAGCCTCTTTTTTAAAAAATTCGATACTTGATTTTGTCAAAGACAAAGTGATTTTTGATGTTTCTTCCTTTAATACAAGATCTTTAGGCTTAGGTAAAAAATCATCTACTATTTGAATCTTCCCTATGGGTTCATCTGTATATTTAACTTTGCGCTTTTTCATAAATTCTCCTCCCTTTTCTCCAATAACCTGCGCCAAAAAAGCGAATTATTTGATCTTTATAAACAAAACGGACCGTCATTACTTCTCCATCAATCTTTCCAAAACAATAATAACGCTTTTCAGTTAGAGAATGTTCGATATCTTCTGCAATTACACGATTTGGATCAAAAAATGCTTTTTGTGCAACAAAAAACGAAACACCGTGCTTAGAAAAATTTAGCTCGTCTTTTTTCGGATCCCATTCAAATTTTGTTTTAGCCATATATTTATATTAACAAATATACATATTTTTATCCATATATTCAACAGCAAGCTGCCTTACATATAAATTATTTTTTAATCTCAAAGAAGAACTTCGAATGAGGCACTTCCGATATTTATAGATTATTTTTTTGGATATGGGTATAAAACATAATTTATTAAAAATTTTTTGGATGAATGCAAATGGTACGATTCCCGCTGCTATCTTTGTTTTTATTAATCCCTTTCATCTCCCAGGCAGCAAATCGGGAACCTTGGTTTGGGAACGACTACGAAGTTGGGTTGCAACTGACCGTTCTCTATCAAAATTATGATAAAATTTCGTCTCCTCACCACCATCATCATTTTAAACATCATGCAAAAGATGTGTTTGGAACTTTAAGTGCCGAATACCCTTTTAAAAGATACTGCGGTCAATTTGAAGTGACTGGCGCCCGTACGCGACACCAAAAATATCTCATCGACAATTTCCGCATTACGGGCCGCTATCAATGGTTAAGTGAATTCGAAGGGGATCCTTACAACTTTGTGATCGGCATTATGCTTGACGAACCGATGACCCGTGCTTTGCACGATATCAGTTCCTTTCATCATGGCCACATCGAAGGGGAAGCTTTTCTTTCTTATGGTAAAAGCTATGGTCGTCCCTGCGCGAATGATTATGTCTTCAGATGGTGGAACGTATTAGGTCTGGGTGGCGCTGATAAGGGTTCTCTCTGGCTAAGGGGGGATCTGGGTGTTGAGTACAAGGATGGGAATAATAATACCCTTCGTGGTTTTGTCAATACCTTGTGGGGATTAGGGAGAGATGACCTTAATCCGGAACACTTTGCTGGCTATGGAAACATCAAACACCGGTCGGTAGATGTGGGTTTGCGTTATGGCTATTCTATGGGTTGCTGGGGAATCTTGCGAATCGAGTATGCACGCCGTGTTTATGCATTTAATTTTCCTAAAGATGTTAATCTATTTCTATTTGAGTACTATTTGCCTTTCGGTGATCAAGAGCCGTGCAGTTATTAAAAAGCGGTACTTTGCAAAATGATATTTGGGCTGAAAAGATCCTATATACCGATATTAGTCAGCATGTTGCTATTTTTATGGGGTTGTGAGCCTTTTTACGACCCTGTCTTGTACGAAGACGTACCCACCTCTCCTGGTTCTGTTTGGGATAAAGAGCCGCTTGTTGTCAAAGAGACGACGGATATCCCCTTTAAAGCCGATGATTTATCGGGAACGATGCCTCTGTCGCGCTTGCTTGACATAGCCTTGTATAATAATCCCTCGACGCGATTAACATGGAATGCGGCTAGAGCAGCTGCTTATGCCTATCATGTCTCTTTAAGTCCGTATTATCCAACCCTTGAATTTTCCGGTAGTTTGGATGCTCAAACAAATAAGGGCTCCACTTTTGCGAGTACTGGGCCTAGTATTGTCACTACATCGACAACAGCTACAACAGTAAATGCTCATTCAGTCAACCAACAAAATGAATTAACTCTGACCTACCTACTATTAGATTTTGGCGGGCGCGACGCAGCGGCCGAATTTGCACTTCAAGCTCTTTATTCTGCTAATTGGCAGCATGATTTCACGATGCAACAGGTCATGCTTTCCGTATTGACAGCTTATACGAGTTATCTCGGAAATAAAGGGTTGGTCATAGGATATGAACAAGATCTCAAAGATGCTGAGGTCGTCTTGAATTCCGCTAAAGTGATGCGTGAGGCGGGCCTTGCTACCTTAACCGATGTTTTGTTGGCTCAGTCTACTTTAGAGACTACTCGCACAAACTGGTTGCAAGCCCAAGGAGCAGAAAAAACCTCTTTCGGTGAAATCTTAATCTCTATTGGTTTACCTCCCGATACTCAAATTGCCGTCGAAAATTTGCCGCAAAAATTGCCTGTTGTTCAGATCTCGGGGAATCTTTCCAGTTTGCTCGATTTAGCCAAACAGAAGCGCCCCGATTTAGGCGTCGCTGTGGCGGTGATTAAACAACAGGAAGCGCAACTGGCCATTTCTTATTCCAACGGAATGCCTATTTTGACGGCAAATGCTGATTGGAATCAGGTTCGCTTTATCTCACCAAGAAAGCCTTCTGCCTATACGGAGGTTGCTTCGATTGAGCTGAGTTTTCCCCTTTTTCAAGGGTTTTATTTTATGAATCAACAGCGCCAATTGCGGGCTCAGATCGAAGAAGCCATTGCTAATTTAGATGTGCAAGTCGCTGCTGTGTCGACTCAAGTCTTAACAGCTTATTATTCCTACGTTTCTGCCGCGGCTGCTTTGCCTTCTGCTGAAGCCGCGGTTGAATATAGCCTTCGAGCTTTCAAGGGGTTTGTTGTCCAGTATAAGACGGGTACGGCTTCCATTTTGGATGTGCTAAATACGTTAACAGCTTTGAGCAATGCGCGAGCACAACTTGTAGTCATACGCACGCAATGGGCTCTATCCTTGGCTAATTTAGCCTTTGCAGTAGGTGTTCTTGAGGACACTAGTGGCGTGTGGAAAGAAGCTCCCCCTAAAGAAATGTCCCAAATTCCAATAAGAGATACCCATGATGCGGATAGTAAGTAAAAAACATCTATATTTTTTTCTCTTGATAGTGGCTTTATCCAGCCTGTTAACCGGATGCTTTAAGAAAAAAAGCACTCCGAAACCACCACCACCGCAAGTGACAACGACTGAAGTGAAACAGGAAGAGGTTCCGATCTTTATTGATGCCATTGGACAGGTGATCCCACCCGTTACTGTAAATATACGTCCACAAGTGAATGGCAAGCTGATCAAGACCTATATTCAACAAGGAGATATTGTCCTTGAGGGAAATGTGATTTATGAAATTGATCCAAGCCCCTATCAAGCAGTTCTGGATGAAGCGATCGCCCAATTGAAGCATGACCAAGCGCTGCTGAGCTATGCAGAGGAAACGGTTCTGCGTTATAAAAAAGTCGTGGAAGATGACTACATTTCGATCCTCAATTATGATCAGTTTGTCACCAATGAAGTTGCTGCTCGTGAACAAGTGGAGTTAGATAAAGCCGCTGTCAGAGCCGCAGAGATTAATTTAAACTGGTGTAAAATTGTCGCTCCGGTCTCAGGCAAAATTAGTTTTTTCAATGTGGACGTGGGTAATATTTTAGTGATTGACGACCCAAACCAGATCACAGTCATACGCCCCTTTTCTCCTATCGATATAGAGTTCTCTTTGCCGCAGCAACAATTTGAAATGATTAGGCAAGTGCAGGGCAATGAAGGTCAATGGAAGTACGAAGCTGCGTTGCCAGAAAATCCGAATCATATCATCAAAGGGACGACCTATTTTATTGACAACCAGATCGATCAAAATACGGGCACAATCCTGTTGAAAGGGCGCCTGCCGAACGAAGATCGCTTTTTATGGCCTGGAGAATTTATCAAAGTCAAAGTTCTCTACAAGATGGCTCCCGATGCTTTAATAGTCCCCCCGAGCTCAGTTTTGATAGGCAAAGATGGTCCCTATATTTACACAGTCGATAAAGAGGGAATAGCTAAAGCGATTAATGTGGGGGTTCTCACTCGCACAGAGCAGTACATCGCCCTCCAATCCGACAATGTGCATGCGGGTGATACGGTCATTGTCGATGGCCAGATCAATGTGGCTCCAGGGATAAAGGTGAATGCGGTAGCAGCGAATCAACAGCCATGAATCCATCAGCCCCATTCATCAAACGTCCTGTTATGACAACTTTGGCTATGGCTGCCATCCTATTTGCAGGACTGGTCTGTTATTATCTGCTGCCTATCAGCAGCATGCCTAATGTCAATTTTCCCACTATTAATGTGAAATCTACTTTTCCTGGAGCACTTCCTGAAACAATGGCCAATTCGGTAGCGCTTCCCTTGGAAAAGCAATTCATGGCAATCCCTGGATTGCGTATTGTCAGTTCGAATAATACCTTAGGAAGCACAAGCATAGTCCTCCAGTTCGATATTGATAAGGATATGCTGACCGCGGCACAAGATGTTCAAGAAGCTGTGACGGCTGCCATCCCTTATCTACCTCCCAATATTCCTTACGGTCCTGTTTACCGCAAAGTGAATCCAGCGCAGCAGCCTGTGATCATCCTGGGTGTCACTTCGCCGACAATGCCTCGTTATGATTTATACACATATGCAAATACGTTGATTGGCCAGCGCATTTCGATGTTGGAGGGTGTTTCACAGGTGACCACGTTTGGGTCCATTTTGGCCGTCCGCATTCAAGTGGATCCAGCCAAACTCGTCACTCATGACATCACCCTTGCTGAAATTGCCACCGCTGTAAAACTGGAGAATGTATTTCTTCCTACAGGACAGTTAGATGGTAACATCGAGGCGCCTATTATTTCTGTGGATGGAGAAGTAATAAAAGCCGGTGATTATGATAAGTTGATTGTGGCTTATCGGAATGGAACACCTGTACGCATTCAGGACCTTGGTCAAGCCATAGAAAATTTTCAAAACAACAAGATTCTTGGACAATATGTCGATGCCAACGGCGCTCAACCGACAGTTGTTTTAGCCATTCAAAAGGAGCCTGGAGCTAACACAGTAGCTATTGCTGAAGGGATTTATAAATTGATGGATCAGTTGAAAACTGAACTTCCAGCTGCTATTGATACCCATATTGTTTTTGATCACTCCATACCCGTTCGGACAGCTATCAGTGATGCCATTACCACCCTGGTCATCGCCCTATTTTTGGTTGTGTTAGTGATTTACCTCTTTTTAGGCAAAATTGCCGATACCATCATACCCTCTTTAGTCTTGCCGATGTCAGTGATTGGCACTTTTGTGGTCATGTATGCGCTTAATTTCACGTTGGATAACCTTTCGGTGTTGGCATTGACACTGGCTGTGGGCTTTATCATCGATGACGCTGTGGTTGTATTGGAAAATATTATTAGACGTGTTGAAAGGGGAGAAACACCTTTAAATGCTTCTTTGGAAGGTTCACGTGAAATTGGATTCACCATTGTCTCAATGACCATGTCTTTGCTGGCGGTCTTTATTCCCATGCTTTTCATGGGGGGGTTAATTGGAAAAATTTTTAGCGAATTTGCCATCACCTTAGCAGCAATCACCATTATTTCAGGACTGATTGCATTGACACTTACTCCTATGCTGAGCAGTCGCTTCATTCCTCCAAGAAGTGATAAAGCAAACGAAAAAGCGATCATGGAGAAATTTGCCAATAAATTTAACTCATCGATGAGTAATCTCTATCATAGATTATTGGTGAAAGTGTTCGATCATCAGGTGGCGGTGTTGAGTATTGGATTCCTTACTTTAATTGCTACGATCTACTTGTTCTATTACATCCCAACCGATTTTGTCCCCAATGAAGATATCGGATTTTTTGCCATTTATACACAAGAAATGGAGGGCGGTGCTTCTGCTCGCATGCTCAATTATGAAAATAGAATCCTTCAGATCATCAAAGATGATCCCGCTGTAGATGACTTTGTGGCTTTAAGCTCTATCAACGAATGGAGAAAGGGGTTGAATTACGTTCACCTTAAACCGCAAGATCAAAGACCCCCAATCAATACAGTTATCCAAAATTTATACCAAAAGCTAAAGCAAGTGGAGGGGGTTCAGTGTTTTATTAAAAACATCCCTTTGATAGACCTGTCCATCGGACAAGAAGCACGTTCAGCCTATCAATTCGCTCTTCAAGGGATCCATGCAGAAACTATTTATGACTCTGCTAATAAGTTGTTGGATAAAATGCGCAATGACCCGATGTTTCAGGGTGTTAACAGTGATTTAGAAATTCAAACACCGCAAATTAATGTTAACATTCTACGCGATCAAGCTTCCCAATATGGGCTCACAGCATTTGATGTCGAAAATGTCTTTAACTTGAGTTATTCCGGAAACTTAATATCGCTTATTCAAACGCCTATTGACCAATATAATGTGATTTTAGAGCTCTATCCCGAATATCAGCGTGAGCCGGCTACTTTAAATCAAATATGGTTACGCTCACCCTTAAACGAGGAATTGGTGCCTTTAACTGCAACAATGCAATGGACTGAAGGGTTGGGCGCCACTAGCGTCAATCATATCAATCAGTTCCCTTCTGTCACCATTTCATTCAATTTAGCCCCCGATATTCCCTTAGAAACCGCTTTGGATAAATTAAATACTTATACCCAGGAAGTTGTGGCACCAGGAGTTTCAGCAAAACCGATAGGCGCCGCCCAAACCTTTTATGAATCAATAAAATCTTCTGGCTATCTGTTGTTATTAACTATTTTTTGCATTTACATCATTTTGGGTATCCTCTACGAAAGCTTTATCCATCCTATCACGATTCTTGCCACTCTGCCCCCTGCCACATTTGGCGGATTACTCGTTCTTCTCCTCTTTGGCATGCCCCTTTCCATGTACTCTTTCCTTGGGATCATCTTGCTTATCGGAATTGTCAAAAAGAACGGGATCATGATTGTCGATTTTGCCTTGGAAAATATACGGTTACGGGGAATGGCTGCTCGCGAGGCTATCATCGATGCAAGCTTGGTGCGGTTCAGACCTATCATGATGACAACCATGGCTGCCATATTTGGCGTTCTACCCATCGCTTTGGGATACGGAGCTAACGCCGAAGCGCGCAGACCTTTGGGTCTAGTTATCATTGGTGGATTGCTCATTTCTCAATTGATCACGCTGTTCATCACCCCCGTGCTTTATTTGGAATTTGAAAAGTTAAGTGAAAAATTCGGGAGCAATAAAAAATAATTACGAGTAATTTAAATTTTATTTTTTAAAGTGATAGGGAAAAAGATGAATTTGTCTGAACCGTTTGTCAGACGTCCGATAATGACGACTCTATTGATGGTTGCCATCCTCTTTGCAGGCATTCTAGCGTATTTGCGGCTTCCTATCAGTAATTTGCCGAGTATCACTTATCCCACCATCAATGTGAGTGTTTCTTATCCGGGGATGACCCCTGATGTAATGGCGCATGCTATCGCATTGCCCCTGGAAAAGCAATTCATGGCTATTCCTGGGGCTACATTAGTGACTTCAAATAATACCTTGGGAAACAGTAGCATCGTCATTCAGTTCAACATTAACAAAAACATGACGGAAGCGGCACAAGATGTGCAATCAGCGATTATTACGGCGACACCTCAATTGCCACCCAATCTTCCCTATGCACCGACTTATCGAAAAGTGAACCCCGCCGAACTGCCTGTTGTCTACATTGGACTTTCTTCCAAAACCATGCGCCTCAATGATCTTTATACTTATGCGAATAACTTTATTGGCCAACGTATTTCCATGTTGTCGGGAGTCTCTCAGGTCACGGTCTTTGGCTCTGCATTGGCTATCCGCATCAAAGTGGATCCAGGTCGTTTAGTGGCAAATGATATCTCTTTATCTGAGTTAGCCGTACAGATTGCACTGGGTAACGTAAATCTTCCTACAGGACAATTAGATGGGGCTGTAGAAGCGCCTAATATCTCTGTCGATGGACAGCTTGTCACTGCAGATGTTTGGGATCCCCTTATCGTAGCCTACCGCAATGGCACACCTCTCCGCATTTCTGACCTCGGAAAAACAGTAGAGGGTTTCCAAAATGATAAAATTCATGTGGAATATGTCGATAAAGATAAATCGGAATCCACAATTTTGCTGGCTATTCAAAAAGAGCCTACAGCTAATACTGTGGCAATTTCAGATTCAATTTATGAGCTTTTAGATGCTCTAAAAGGGGAACTTCCCAAAGCAGTTGAACTCTCTGTTTTTTATGACCAATCGATTTCCATTCGCGATTCAATCAACGATGTGAAATTCACCCTTCTCATCGCGCTTATCCTGGTAGTGATCGTCATCACCTTATATTTAGGAAAATTAGCCGATACGATCATCCCTTCCATTATTATGCCGATGTCAATTATCGCCACTTTCATCGTCATGGATGCTTACCATTATACTTTGGACAATTTGTCTTTATTAGCCCTGATTTTGGCGGTTGGCTTCATCATCGATGATGCCATTGTTGTAGTAGAAAATATTGTGCGCAGGCAAGAATCGGGAGAAGACCGTTTTCAGGCTTCTTTGGAAGGCTCGCGCCAGATCAGTTTCACCATCGTTTCCATGACCCTTTCCCTTATCGCGGTGTTTTTGCCGATGCTACTTATGGCAGGATTAATCGGGAGAATTTTGAGTGAGTTTGCTATCACATTATCTGCCGTTACTCTAATTTCAGGGGCTATTTCATTAAGTTTAACTCCGATGTTGTGCAGCCGCTTTCTACCTCAAAATAATCGAGAAGGGAAGCTATTTAAGTTCTCGCATAATATCAATACAAGAATGCGCGAAGCCTATGGCAGGATGCTCAATAAAGTGATAGATGGCTATTATTTAGCTGCATTGATCGGGTTGATCTGCTTGGTTTTAACCATTTGGCTGTTTTATATTATACCCACCGACTTTGTACCCGATCAAGATGCGGGCTTTTTCATTGTTTACACGCAAGAAATGGAAGGAGGTTCCTCTTACCATATGGAGAACTACGAAAAACAGGTGGCTGAAGTGATAAAATCTCATCCTGCTGTTGACAAAGTCATCGCCATCAGTTCCTACTCTGAATATCGGAAAGGGCAAAATCTTGTCGCTCTCAAACCCTATGATCAGCGTGCCCCGATTAACGATGTCATCAACGATCTTTCGATTAACCTAGCTAAAATTCCAGGTATCCAGTGTTTCATTAGAAATATACCTCTTATCGATTTGGCGACTGGACAAGAAAGTCGCGGCGATTACCAAGTGGCTATGCAAAGTATTTTTGCAGACAAGGTCTACCCCTCGGCACAACGGTTGATCGATGCCATGCAAAAAGATCCCACATTTCTAGGTGTTAATAGCGATCTCGAAATCAATTCACCTCAAATCAATGTCTCAATCTTGCGTGACAAGGCTTCTTCGCTAGGGATCACCGCTGCCGATATAGAAAATGCTTTCAATTTTAGTTATTCCTATAACTACATCACCCGTATCGATACAGCAATTGACCAATATAATGTGATCTTAGAATTGTATAATCAATACCAGAAAGGCACCGACACTTTTAACTCTTTATGGATGCGCTCATCTATTTCCGATCAATTAGTCCCAATGGGCGCTGTGGCTGAATGGGAAGAGGGGATTGGAGCTTCCAGTATCAACCATATAGATCAGTTTCCATCGGCTACCATCGATTTTAACCTCCCCACTGGCGTGACTTTGGAACAAGCACTTGACCGATTGAAAGAACTACAAGCGCAAGTGGTCGATCCCATCATCCAAATACAACCCATTGGGGCGATCCAATCCTATCAAGAATCGATCAAGAATGCAGTCTTTCTGCTTTTTCTAGCGATTTTTGCCATCTACATCATTCTAGGGATGTTGTATGAAAGCTTTATCCACCCCTTAACAGTGCTTACGACTCTGCCGCCAGCAACGTTGGGCGGATTGTTGACTTTGTGGATTTTTGATCTGCCTTTGTCGATGTATTCTTATTTGGGGATCATTCTTTTGATTGGGATCGTGAAAAAAAATGGCATTATGATGGTCGACTTCGCTTTGGATAATATCCGCACAAAAAATATGTCATCGCGTGATGCGATTTATGACGCGGCGTTAGTGAGGTTTAGACCCATTATGATGACGACGGTAGCGGCCATTTTCGGAGCGTTACCCATTGCCTTAGGTATAGGCGCTAGTGCAGAATTCCGCCGCCCTCTCGGTCTTGTTATTATCGGGGGACTCCTCCTTTCTCAATTGATCACCCTTTTCATCACCCCGAGCCTCTATCTCGTCATGGAAAAAATCAACAGCCGCATCCCCTGGAGATAGGGATAATTTAGATTATTTGTCGCTGTCTCGAATGTCCCTAAGGTCGCTTAAGTCCTTGTTGTCCCTACAGGAAGCGGAAAAACAAATTTAAAAGTCCGAAGCCTCTTCGTTTTCAATTTCGTCTTGGAGAGCGCTGTTGAGAAGAACTTCCTCTCCTTGACATAGAACGTAGCCTGACTGTGCTGACAAGACAGCTTCAATTTGTGTTATTCGATACTCGTTTTCAAATTGTTCTATGGACAAGACTGATGGAGGAAGTTGCCTGATTAATTCAGATTTAGAATAGACTACTTTTATTTTAAAAAGAGTCAATCTCAAATTTAACAACCAAAGCGATAATGGATTGAAGTTAATTAATTATTTATTTATTATTAGCGATTAAATGAAAATAATTAATTTTATAATAAGGTCTTTATGAAAATTATATCAGTTTTTTTTGCATTTTGTGTATTACTCCAAGCGGCCATAGGCGCACGCCTATATGCTGACTACAGAGTCCATGAAAACAATACCATACGCCTTTATGGCAACATGGATAACTTAGACTTTTCCGATGAACACCCTAATCTTGAAATTCTTCTTATTTATTCATCTATACAATCATCCACTTTGTTCTCTAGCATCAATCATGACATGGGAATTAGCAAGAATAAACAACTGAAGGTAATCAGATACAACTCCCCTTCGACTATGTTCAGTAACG
Organism: uncultured Parachlamydiaceae bacterium; assembly: GCA_963742415.1. Classification (GTDB taxonomy): domain Bacteria; phylum Chlamydiota; class Chlamydiia; order Chlamydiales; family Parachlamydiaceae; genus CAVULX01. Next base: position 812,723 of record CAVULX010000004.1, on the reverse strand, counting down.
GGATTTCTCATAAAGATGTTCCCAATGGAATAGACAACCTCTTAAGTCAAGCCTATGTTCCATCGTTAACGACATTTCAATTCGAGTATATGCATTTTCGCCCAACAAAATCATGGCAATTTTTACTTAATTTCCCTTCATTAAATATAATACACTATTCTTGGCAGTTTCCCCCCAAAGATTTCTTAGAGACTATTGCCGCTATACCGCAATTACGAGAATTACATATTAATATTGATATTTTTGATTTTACACTTTCGCGCAAGCACTTAGATCTCCTCGCCTCATTGCAACAATTAAAACTCTTGAAAATAGTTGTTTTTAATTCAACAGATGGAGCTGCGCGTAGCCTAAGAAAGGCATTGGACATATTGAACGCACGACTTCCTACCACAAAAGTTGAGCTCCATGGTTGCCCTCCTTCCCCAACACAGGGTCCGTAAAATATCACGGGTTGTACGAGTTGTTCTCTTGATAAAATAAAATAAGTATTATATTACTCTGTTTATCACCCATCTTAAAAGAGGCACTCCAATGCTAAAATATGTTTTTATTATTTTAATGCTGCTCACTCGCATATCTCTATCGGCAGAGGTATCCCAAGGTGAACTTCTTGAAGAACAAGTCTGGAAGTTAGTTAGAAATCATAAATGGAATGATTTAGATAAAAAGATTGCTTCCTATTTTCAAACGGCCCTATTCGATGAGATTCTTAATAAAGAACAATATTTGAATCATACCAAAGCATTAAATATCAGCGACTACATCATAAACGATGTTAAAGTCACCGAAGGTCCTGGTGTCATGGTCGTAACTTATAATGTCACAGTTTCGGAAACAATTGAAGGTAGGCCCATTACTTCTAAAGCTAATCGTCTCAGTGTCTGGCAAAATAATAATAATAATTGGCAAATGATAGCCCACGCTTTACTTATACCTGTGCCGGCTCCGATAGATTCGACTAAATCTAAACATTAGTCATAAATTCTGAATAGAATTAAATTAATGGGAAACAAGCTATGAAGTCTGCATTTTTAAATCTTGGCTGTATGATATGCATGAGTTCCATCTTGACTGCTGAAGCAGAGGCAATGCTTCAGAACCAAACTCACTGGGATCCGGTTCCACGGCAAATCACGACGCCAAGTAAAGTGCAAACACGGGTCGGTACCCTGGAATTCAAGGATGGTATTCCAAATAGCGAGACTGTCCAAAAAATATACGATCAGTTGGACTTTCAACGCGGTGTAGAGACATATCTCAACACACTCCGTGGCGTATCCATTTATGCAGCACGCCAAGGGATGCGTGATGCAGGAATCAAGGATAATAGTGTCTTGATTTTTTCTGGTCTGATGGACGCACACTCGCTATTTCTTACAGCTAACGCAGACACCGTTTATTTCATTAGCAACATCAACCTTTCTGATGGTCCAATGGTTGTCGAGACCCCTCCCGGCTCCCTCGGCATCTTCGATGACTTATGGTTCCGCTGGGTCATTGACTTTGGCATGCCGGGCCCTGACCGTGGCGAAGGGGGCAGGTATCTATTAGTACCGCCCAACTACAAAGGACAGTTGCCGGAAGCAGGCTATTTCGTCGGCTACCCAACCACCACGTCGGTGGCATTGCTCGGAAGATCTTTCCTTGTCAATAATGATCCTGCGCCAGCTGTTGAAGCGATCAAAAAATATCTGAAAATCTACCCCTATGTTCCCGGCAGCTATGGAACGAGCATCGCCAACTTTCTAAAGGGAAATGGACTGTTGGCAACCCTCAGCAAACCCAAAACACCCGATTTTACCGAAGGGTCAGGCCTTGTATTAAACACGATACCTCCCAATGATTTCTCATATTACGAGATGTTGAATGCCTTGGTTCAGGAACAGCCGGCAGACGCTCTGGAAGCGGAAATCGCCGGACAATTTGCCTCCATAGGCATTGTCAAAGGCAAACCATTCACCCCTGATGAGCGCATGCGCAAAATCCTTACTGATGCCATAGCCTTTGCCAACGGAACAGCCCGTACAATAGCGTTCAGTCCGCGTACGGCCGAAGGTTTTGGATACTATGACGCTTCATCCTATTGGCTGAATCCATTATTTGTCGGAGGATACGACTTCAAACGGCCACCACCACAGATCACCAAGAAAGGAGTCGAGTTTTACCCTGATACCGGCGCACGTACACTGGATGCTCGTATCGCATTTTTTTACGCTGCCACCGGGGTTACCCCTGCAATGGTCATGCGTCTCCCGGATATCGGATCGCAATATCTTTTTGGCATCCTCGATTCGACAGGACAGCCCTTTGATGGTTCCAAGACGTACAAAGTGACCCTCCCTCCAAAAATTCCTGCTGCTAAATTTTGGTCATTGACCCTTTATGACAACCAGACGCGTTCAATGCTGCAAACAGATCAGCGATTTCCAAGAGCCGGCAGTCAAAGTTATCCTTCACCGGCTGCTGTCGCCAATGCCGACGGATCAACAACCATTTATTTCGGAACCACTAAACCATCCCAAGCCAAGGAGGGCAATTGGATTGAAACGGTACCCAACAAAGGATGGTTCCTGATCTTGCGGTTGTATAATCCACTGGAGTCCTTCTTCGACAAATCTTGGAGACTCAGCGAAATCGAAGAGGTGAAAAATGGGGATCAAGGCTGACTTTCAAACGAACTCGAGATAAGTTCTAAGACAGTCCTAGGGACAATAGGGACTTAAGAGACCTTAGGGACATTGGTGACAGGGACTTTTAGGTTATTAGTCCCTGTCACCAATGTCCCTAAGGTCTCTTAAGTCCCCGTTGTCCCTAGTGTACGAAGTGAAGCGTAAGAATTTGGGTTGCTTTTTTCCTTAAAAATCCACCAATAGTCAATCAAAGTTAAGCATCAATTTTAGCCATCTAGCGTATTTTATGTTTGGAATTAATTAAATAAATATTTATAATTAACGATTAAATGAAAATAATTAATTTTACAATAAGACCATTATGAAAATTATATCAGTTTTTTTTGCATTTTGTATATTACTCCAAGCGGCCATAGGCGCACGCCTATATGCTGACTACAGAGTCCAAGAAAATAATACCATACGCCTTTATGGCGACATGGATAACTTAGACTTTTCCGATGAACACCCCAATCTTAAAATTCTTCTTATTTATTCATCTATACAATCATCCACTTTGTTCTCTAGCATCAATCATGACATGGGCATTAGCAAGAATAAACAACTGAAGGTAATCAGATAGAAAAAGGTTTTTTATGAGACATTTTTATTTAATTTATTTTCTTATCATATGCTGTTCGCAACATGTATTTTCGGGCCAGATCCATAGTAGTTTAGATTTTACCCCATTTATTCATGAATATCGAGGCCATTATACCTATGAAGGGGATTTGAATGGGGATTTTAAAGGGGATTACGCTGTGATTCTTGATGATGGATCATCATGGAAAGTTCATTCTAATGATTGTGAACAGTTAACTAGTTGGAATATTGGAGATAAGGTTCATGTTGAATTTGAATTAAGAGATTCTTGGGTATTTTTTAAAGCACATAAATTTATCTTATTTAACCATCAAAAAAATCAGGGCTTGTATGTTATGCTGATTGACACCCCTTTGGTAGTCGATTTTTCCGGCGTCCCCAATCCAACTGTTCGTACTAAAAATTGGCCTTTACCTCATATCTATGGGGATTATAAACAAAATCTAATTTTAAGCGACCATAGTACTTGGGAAGTTGATAGTTACGCCAAGGATACTCGCTTTTCTAAAAATACCCCCGCCTATGTAGGATACAATGTGAGTCATGAGGATTATTTAGATCCAAAACGAACATGGGGCTCATTTTTTATTATTTTGGGAAAAGGCAAAGGTGCCAAGTGGGAATGGGCGCAAACAGGTAATTATACACATTATTTCGCAGACCGAGTCCCCTAAATGGGGGGTGGTTGGACGATTTCAGACTTTTAATTGAAATAGTCTTCACCCCGAAAAATTGGAAATTGGGGTTAATAACAGCTTGATAAAATCTATACAAATCTGATAATATCTACTCATATGAGTAGATTTGTTAAGATTGGCAAAGCAGCAGAAATATTAGGTGTTTCTGTTCAAACTTTGAGGCGATGGGAATTGCAAGGATCACTTAAGCCCGACCGCCGAAGTTCCGGTAAAACACGATATTATAATTTAGACAAGCTATTAGGATTAAAATTCCCTAAAAGCGATCTAACAATTGGCTATGCGAGAGTTTCAAGCCACGACCAAAAAGAAGATTTAGTAAGACAAGCCAAATTGCTTTCTTCCTTCTGTACCTCACATGGGTGGGATCATGAAATCATTCAAGATCTTGGATCCGGAATGAATTATTATAAAAAGGGCTTGAAAAAGCTTTTAGATTTGATTTTAGACAAAAAAATCCGAAGATTGGTTTTAACTCATAAAGACCGCTTGCTTCGATTTGGGGCAGAGCTTATATTTGCACTCTGTCAAGCACGCCAAGTTGAAGTAGTCATCATCAATCAAGGTGATGATGTTTCTTTTGAAGAAGAACTTGCCAAAGATGTATTGGAGATTATTACAGTATTTTCTGCAAGATTATATGGGGCGAGAAGCCACAAAAATAAAAAGCTTGTTGAAGCAGCTAGGGTTTTAGTTAATGGCAACGCTCACACATAAAGTACGCTTAGATTTTACCTGCAAGCAAGAAAAATATTTTCGCAAAGCCTGTGGAATAGCCCGCTTTGCATGGAATTGGGCCCTGGCAAAATGGGAAGAAATATATAAAGCTGGTGGCAAACCAAATGCCTTAGAGCTTAAGAAAGAATTTAATCGATTAAAAGACAAAGAATATCCTTGGGTATACGAAGTTACCAAATATGCCTGTCAACAGCCTTTTATTTACCTTCAAAGAGCTTTTCAATCGTTTTTTGAGAAAAAGACAAACTATCCGAGATATAAAAAAAAGGGAATTCACGACAGCTTTTACATAGGAGGAGATCAACTTAAAATTATAGGAAAACGGGTGAAGATTCCAAACCTAGGTTGGGTTCGGTTGAGGGAATCTTTGCGATTTGTAGGCAAAATCAATGGTGCAACAATTTCAAGAGTAGCAGATTATTGGTTTATCAGTGTTAGTGTAGAGACAGATCAACGGCCTTCGCCATGCAAAAGCCAAGCAAGCGTGGGAGTAGATTTAGGTATTAAAAATTTGGCCACACTTTCAGATGGAAAAGTCATTCCAAATAATCAACCATTGAAACAGCAATTATATCGATTAAAACGCTACCAAAGGCGCTTAACGAAAAAACAAAAAGGCTCGCTAAATTGGCAAAAAGCAAAGAAGCGAGTGGCCAGACTGTATTACAAGATTGCATGCAATAGAAATGATGCATTGCATAAATTGACAACGATGCTGACTAACAATTATGGGAACATTAGTATCGAGGATCTAGAAATATCAAAAATGGTAAAAAATAAAAGATTATCAAGGCATATTCTAGATGGAGGCTGGTATGAGTTTAGAAGGCAGCTTCAATACAAATCTGTGCTAAGAGGCAATAAAGTTTTTGTTGCAGACAGATGGTATGCCTCATCAAAAAAATGTTCTTCATGTGGAAATTATAAAGAAGATCTCCCTTTGTCAGAAAGGGTGTATAACTGCATGGAATGCCAATTAGAAATCGATCGCGATTTGAATGCAGCTAAGTGCCTTGAAAAACTCATTAGTACGGCAAGCTTTGCCGGAATTAAAGCCTGCGGACAAGACGGCTCTGTAATAGTGCTCAAAACATCATTACAACCAGCTTGGATGAACCAGGAACTAAGCCCTGTATAGAAATGTACAGATTTTAGGAAGCGGTGCGAAAGAATCGACAGATGAGCTGTGGTATTTGATTAGGACCACGATCATCCTTTACAAAGATAAACTTTTCTGCTAGAATTTAAGTACTTTCTAACAGAAAGCAAAGCTTTTGAGCTCATTGGTGTGATATAGTCCACATCAATTTCTTATGTTAATTCCTTTAGATTAACCCAAAGCATTATACATTAATTTACTGGTCTAGACTATTCCATTTTTTAGTTTGGGTGGACCAATCATACAGGAATATTTATTATGTCATTTAAAGATTTTGGCCTTTTGACCGAACTGCTCCGCGCTGTCGCAGACAAAGGCTACAACGATGCCACTCCAATACAACAACAAGCAATCCCCCTCATTCTCAAAGGCGGCGATTTACTTGCAGGCTCGCAAACGGGCACAGGCAAAACTGCAGGCTTCACCCTGCCGCTCCTACAAAACCTGATAAAGAAAAACAATTCAAGACGTCGATATGGCGTACGTGCATTGATCTTAACTCCTACACGCGAATTAGCCGCTCAAGTTGAAGAAAGCGTAAAAACGTACAGCAAGTATTTGTCACTGAAATCGACAGTCGTCTTTGGCGGTGTGAATATCAACCCTCAAATTCGCAATCTAAGCAATGGCGTGGATGTCTTGGTAGCAACACCTGGGCGCCTTTTTGATCTCGCCAGCCAAAAAGCTGTAGATCTCTCTAATGTTGAGATCTTCGTCCTCGACGAAGCCGACCGCATGCTGGATATGGGCTTTATTCATGACATTCGAAAAATTCTCACAATGATGCCGAAAAACCGGCAGAATTTGATGTTTTCTGCGACCTTCTCCGATGAAATCGCGAAACTCGCCGAAGGCTTCTTGCGTTCTCCCAAGAAAATTCAGGTAGCACAGCCCAACACGATTGCCGTGGAGATAACACAAACCATTTACCCCGTGGACAGCAAACGAAAGCGGGAGCTGCTCTCCCATTTGATCACCACAGAAAATTGGAGACAAGTGCTAGTTTTTACCCGCACAAAGCATGGAGCCAACCGACTCACTAAGCAGCTGGAAATGGATGGAATTGAAGTTGCCGCGATCCATGGAAACAAGAGCCAAGGGATGCGGACAAAGGCATTGGCAGATTTCAAACAGGGTCAAATCCGTGTATTGGTAGCAACTGATATCGCAGCGCGCGGCTTAGACATTAATCACCTCCCCTACGTTGTCAATTTTGATCTTCCAAATGTTCCAGAGGATTACGTCCATAGGATCGGACGGACAGGTCGTGCCGGTAAAGAGGGAAAAGCCGTTTCATTAGTCTGTATTGATGAAGCTAAACTCCTCATTGATATCGAGCGCCTTTTAAAATGCAAGATTGCAAAAATAGTGATGCCTGGCTTTGAACCCGATCCCTCCATTAAGGCTGAGCCAATCGTAAATGGAAGAGGAGGGAGGAATCGACGATCTGCATCCTCACGCAGAGGCGGAAATGGTGGAAGGGGAAGCTCCAAGCCTACAGGCAGAGCCTCAAGCAATAATCGCTTCTCACATAACTCTAAGGTCAAATAGGTATACCTGATTATTCATGTTCATGTGAAGGAGGCCGCCGCAATCTTTTAATGTTGGAAATCTTGGATTTCTTTTCACTATTTTTTTCTTTTACTGAACGGGGGATTTTTGTGGGAATGCGCCTCGGTTTTCTGTAGTTGAGTTTTTCAACACTTTTCCGCAGCTTTTCGAGGCAGATTCTTTTATTAAGATATTGGCTCCGTTCCTGTTGGCTTGTGACGACAATCCCCGTAGGGATATGGGTGAGGCGTACAGCGCTGTCAGTGACATTCACATGCTGTCCTCCCGCTCCGGAAGCGCGATAAGTAGATATTTCACATTCCTTAAACAGATCATCGTCGGATGCAGGAAGAATAATTTTATGCATTGATCCTCCAGTAAGGAAAAGTTTTTCTTTACGGCTCATTCTTTTTATTGCTATTTCCCGCTTTGCAGCTTCAGATCGGTTGGGATGCAGCTCTTGAAACAGAACTTTTTCAGGACTTGAAAAATGAAAAAAACGAGCCCCTTTTTTACAGGCATGAGCCGCTAGCCTGCGCTCCATATCGTTAGTAATACCCGTATAGAGTTTGCCTGACTTTGCTTGGATGATATAAACCACCCATTTTATTTCGTTAATTTCGTTCATAGCTTGAAGTTTATTTTAATATTTTAAATCAAAATTCAACAAGCTCCAAAAAATTTAAGGAAGCCATTGCTGTGCTGCATGTATTTCAAAAGAAATCAAAAGAAGGCATTGCAACGCCAAAACAAGACGTTGATTTGATTAAAAGCCGATTTAAGCTGGCTGAACAAAAATATAAAGCATGGTTGCTCGAATGGGGGAAAATATGAAAAGCAAAACAACATATGAAGAGGAGCTCGCCGATAACAGAGTGGAAATAGGCTCTGGAAGGGTCTATGCTGACCTCGGATTTAAAAATCATGAGGAGATGGAAACAAAATCCAATCTTGTGATGGAAATAAGCAAAATCATTAAGAAAAAAAAATTAACACAGACACAAGCCGCTGAAATATTTGGTATTTCTCAGCCTAAATTATCTGAGCTTTTAAATGGGCGCTTTAGAGGATATTCAATCGAGCGTTTAATTCATTTTCTCAATGGAATTGGCCAAGATGTCGATATTATTGTTAAATCTAAGCCCCGTAATCGGAAAGCCCGTGTAGCTGTTTTCCATTCTCCTGCTCAAACTCGCAATAGCGTATCTATGGTAGCAAAAGCACGAAATTCATAAGTGAGTCGATACAATGCAATCCGAACAAGACCATCAATTATATCCACACAACACTGCAGGCGCCTCTTTCTTCAGTCAGCAGTAAAAATCGCTGCTAATTCTGAAAAAAATCAAACAAATAGAAGGTACATTCCATTTCCATTGTTGTTGCTAATAGGAGGAAATAAAAATGGTCAGGCGAAGGACATCAATAAAGCAGAGAAAATATACAAAGAGTGGGTCGAAGATGATTAAATTAAAGAAAAAGCCGCGAGAGTATGATCCAATGAAGGATTTATTGGATGAACAGCTTATAGCGAAGGCTATTTGGGAATGCTTGAAAGATAACGATCCCGACGGTGTGATTGAGATTTTGGAGTCTCATCTCGGTGCTAAAAATAAAAGCAAGCTCGCCAGAGAGCATGACATTCCGAGAACGACATATTACCATGCCTTCAAAAGTAAAAATCCTACATTGCATACCCTAGCCAAGCTTGTAAATGCAACGAACTGAGATTAAAGTCATAGCAGCATCCGTTTTCCTTCCCACACCTAAAAATATTCAATCCTTTTTATAGGAAGCGAGGGGAAGCTCTTGAATTTGGATATAGTGAATTTCGGTAACGCCATTAATCTTATTGCCGCAATTATAAAGAGCTTTGATTTTTTCTTTATCAATAGACTCCTCTACGCAGATGGCATTAATTGAACGAGCTTCTTCAAGCGTCATTTTTATAGACAGTCGGCTGCAGCGCCTGACTAAAAAGCCTGGAATTTGAAGGGTTTTATTTTGCATTTGCTTCATTATTGCAGATCCCAACTGTCGTTTTTGAGTTTCCAATTCGCCAGTTTTTTGCAGTCGAGTGCGTAAAATTTGCGTAAATTCCTAAATTCCATAGATGTTGAATAGGGTACCTAAAGATGTTGAATAGGGTACCCAATATATAGGTATTTGCAAGAGTTTTATTACCTATACCGAGAAATCTTGACGCATATAGGTAAAATACCTATTATATAGGTATTACAAACTAAATTCAGTACCTATATATGAAATCGTTTAAACTAAATTTTATCGAGCGACAACTCCCAACCCATCACTTGCTTAAAATGATCAGCACTATTAAGGAGTATAAAGGGAAGCAAGACCTATATAGACACCAATCGCCACAAATTTTGAACAATCTACAAGAGGCAGCATCTATTCAAAGTATTGAAAGCTCGAACAGAATCGAAGGCATAACAGCTCCGCACAAAAGAATTGTTGAATTAGTCCGTGAAAAAACAACTCCTAGAAATCGATCAGAGGAAGAAATATTTGGATATAAGCATGCTCTAGGGATTATTCATCAGAATCACAAACAAATGCCCTTTAGAGAAAACTTAGTATTGCAACTCCATCAAGAGATCTATCGTTATACTTCAAAACCGGCGGGTCAATGGAAAACCACAGACAACCTTATCGAAGAAGAATATGAAGATGGGTCCAGAATTATTCGATTTAAACCCTTGGCAGCATTTCTAACTCCCGATGCAATGAATCAATTGCATAATGAGTTCAATGAAAAATGGGAAGCTCATGATATAGAACGATTGCTGTTAGTAGCTAGTTACATTCTCGATTTTCTTTGCATTCATCCGTTCAGCGACGGAAATGGAAGACTTTCTCGTCTTATTTCTCTCTTGCTTTTGTACAAAGCAGGCTACGAAGTCGGACGATATATTAGCTTGGAAAAAATCATTGAAGAAACAAAGGATGGTTATTACGAAAGCCTTAAACGTTCTTCTGTAGGTTGGCATGAAAGCGCACATAGTCTAATTCCCTGGTGGGAATACTTTTGCTTCACACTTTTGGAAGCTTATAAACAGTTCGAACAAAGATTGGGGAATATCGACAATTCTAAAGGAGTAAAATCTGCTGCCGTACTCACTTGCATCCAACAATTTTATGGTGAGTTCTCTATACAAGAAATTCAAGAGGCTTGCCCTACCGTCGGCATTGATATGATCCGCAAAATCCTCCGACATGAAAGAGAAGAAAAACGCCTTGAATGCCTGGGACGAGGTCCACTTGCAAAATGGAGAAAGGTTAACTCTATGTAAACTCAGTCCAAGTTATTTTTTCGTCGAATCAAAGCTCTGTTGTTTCAGTTTTTCCTTGCTACAGCATCATCAGCACGAATTTTCTCAAGTTCGGCCATTCTTTCCGGATTTCCAGCGACAAGACGGCGATGCAAGATTTCAACTGCATCATCTCTTGTTTTATTTTTGGTTTTAGCCATTTTCAACCTCCTCCTCAAAAGTATGTGCTTTTGGGTTCTTCTCGAAATTCTTCCGACGTTCTATCGCTCGTGTGATCTCTATCGTGGGAACACAACCTTCTTTTATGATACCATGAGACAATACCGCAGCCAAGTCACCTTGAAAAAAATAAAGGATACAATAGTGAATCCCTTGCAAACTAGCCCTCAGTTCATAAATCTTGTCTCTGAGCAATCAGCTTCAGGTCTACGCAATTGATGCCCTTCTTGCTTCAGTCGTTCAATTTTTGCTAGACATTTCAATTTCGCTTTTCAATGCCACCTTCTTGCGATTTCTTTAATTGATTTATCCATTTCATCACATTAGCTTTATACCCTTACTGAAGTTGATTTTTCGTTGCCACCTTTGCTAAAATCTTCAATTACCTCAAAAAATTGTGAGTGTTGGATCGAAAATTGAACATTATAAATTAAGAAAGCCTCAAAAACTTCACTAACTTTCAATGCATTTTTAAGAGCCGTAAGCCATTTTTCTAATTTAGCCCTTTCTTCGATATGATTTACATCTAGCTGTCGATAGCAATATTGAGCACAAAGTAAATTCGAAATGATATGATCTGGGCTAAAGATCTAGAGGCTACGTCAACATACTTTTGAGCTAGAATTTCAAGAGAATCGTCATTGGGTATATTGTTAATGACATCAAGATCTAAACCTTTAAATCCAAAATATTTCATAAGCTTGTTAAGAGAAGTATTAAAAACATGTAGTGCTGTTGTAGCTTCTGAAGGAATATCAAAAGACTTAATCAGTCGAATGACTCTATGTGCTTTATAAGTGGCTTCAGCTTCATGAAACAGATCCCGATTTTCCCGAAGTAGAGATTTAGAAATAGACTCTAGGGCATCAGAAACTTTGCTAAATTGTTCCTTGAGACCTTCTTGACAAATTTGATTTTCATGCTTATTAAAATATTCTTGTACAGTGGAAACTTGGCGAATAACTAATGACATATTTTTTAACCTACCTGTTAGAAATGATGTCCTTTTATCTAAACAATCCAAGGACCTTTAGGCCTTTTGAAAAGGGGTATTTGATTATTAAGCTTTTGATGGTGCTGCTTTGCGTCATTTTACACCAGTTTTTTGCAGTCTAGTGCTTAAAATTTGCGTAAATGTTATGCTGGTGCCAGTATGGTGAAAAAATGGAAAAAGTAAGCACGGTTTCAGGCATTAAGAAACGATCATTACCGATTTTAAAGCGGCATGCCGTCAAGCGGGCTGCAATTTTCGGATCCTTTGCACGTGGAGAAGCTAAAGCGAGCAGCGATGTGGATATCCTTATCGAGTACAAGGCAAAAAATAAAAGCCTTTTTGACTTGGTCAATCTTAAGTTTGAGTTAGAGGATACTTTAGGACGAAAAGTTGACATCGTCACTTATAACTCGATCTATTGGAGAATACGTGAACAAATTCTTGCAGAACAGGTTTTAATTTTGTGAAGAAAGATCCCAAGGTGTTTATTGGACACATCATTGAATCAATCGAGTTGATTGAAAAATATACAGAAAATTTGACGACCGGTAAATTCAATAAAAATACTGCGATGCAAGATGCAATCATTCGTCGTCTTGAGATTATCGGTGAAGCCGCAAAGAATATTCCGACATCACTTAAGACAAAACACCCTGAAATTCCTTGGAAGCAGATGACTGGAATGAGAGACGTTTTAATTCACGAGTATTTTGATGTGGATCTTTCTCTTACCTGGGCAGTTGTGAAACACGAACTCCCGCCCATTAAAGCAAAACTGCAAGTTTTGTTAGCTGAATGGTGAATCCTTTAGTAAGATTAAACTCTCTCAAAATGAATTTCTTCAGAACTTGAACTAGAGCGAGTAAGTTATTCGCTATAAGAAGCTATCTTTGTAAAAAGCAAGGTTAACCTGGAGAATGTGGGACAGTTGAATTCCTACCCTGTTGCAAGTTTGCGCCACGCAGAACGCTTTATTTCGAGTCCAACGATTGCTCCAGCAACAACTGCACTTTTCGGTTGCATAGGAATTTGAAGAGAAGTGGAAGTTTATTGATTCATCTATTAGTAAGTTCATCATGCGAATGCCTGAGAATAAAGTGATAAATAGGGAGTACAGAGGGACTTTCGGCCCTTGTGGCAGGGGGCTTTGGGGGACAGAGTCCCCCAAATGGGGGTGGTTGGACTCGAACCAACGAAGACCGAAGTCGAGAGATTTACAGTCTCTTGCCATTGCCGCTAGGCGACACCCCCGAAAGATTGCTGACAGTAGGAATTGAACCCACAACCGTCCGATTACAAGTCGGGTGCTCTACCAATTGAGCTATGTCAGCATAACAATGACGCAATTTATACCAAATCGGCAATTTACCAACAACAATTTTTCGGAATTGATTTTAGTCAGATCAAACGATTCGTCCTATATTGCCTAGCAAACCAGCGGCAGCAGAAATGATTAATGCACTGCTCACGGTTAGGGGGGCTCCAAATAGACCTGCTTTTGCGGCACAACGGGATATCGTATAAATGATTCCTGTAGAAATTCCATAGGCAAGGAGATTGCGTACCATTGGATGGTTTTTGAAGACAGCTACATGGTTGAGTATGCTTTCAATATAATGGGCAAACGCCACCATAGCAGCTCCATACACGAAAACATAGAGTAAGGAAGAAAATGAATCTTTGGTTATACCTCTGATTTTAGCTCGGCTTTCCTCAATGCTAGAAGGAACGTATCCTTGCTTCCACAGAAGATAGGCTTCACGTCCCCATACCATTGTGTGAGCTACAGCCCCTGCGATGAGCCCTCCATTGATGGCGTGGCTTACGGCAATGCTTATTTTATTACCAACACTAAACTGCCAACTTGATTCATATTCGGCAGCAAAGCATTTACAACTTCTAACAAGACTTATCATAAAATTCTCCAAGAGATTTAATTATTCTTTTTGTTCCGACGCTTCATCTGCAGAGGGGGTCTCTGGCTCGACTTTGGGTTGGACCCCTTCTATGGCATTGCCATAAGTTCTTTCCATAAGATTTATTGGCTTTGGGGTGCTAATCAATTTTGCGTTGAATTTCTTTTTGCCGGTTGAGGGTTTCGATTTGAGCAAGCAGCATTGTTTATATTTCTTTCCAGACCCGCAGGGGCAAGGATCATTTCTCCCAATTTTATTCATTTAGATACCTATATTTATTTAAATCATTTTAATTGCATTAATTCATAAAAGAATAATAATATTAAAAATTATTGAAAAACAAATATATCATTTTCGAATAATTTTTAACAATAAAATCTATCCATTATGTCCGTTCCTATTATAAAACCGCCATGGACAGGCCTTGGCAAGAGGCTTGAAAGCATTATAAGAAAAGCGTTGTTTGATTTCCAGATGCTTGATGATGTCTCCAAGTTAGCGATCGCTTTGAGCGGCGGCAAAGATAGTTTGACCCTTCTTTTTATGTTGAAGGCTATATCTGGAAGGGGATTTTTCCCTTTTGAAATTCATGCGATCCATGTCAATGGGGAGTTTTCCTGCGGGGCAGGGGTTAATTTGGCTTATCTAAAGGAGATTTGTGAAGCCTTAAATGTCAATCTCGTGGTCTGTGAATCAACCCAGAAATTGGAAACGCTTGAGTGTTACCGCTGTTCAAGGGAAAGGAGGGCCTTGATCTTTGATGCTGCTAAAAGATTAGGGGCTACGACTGTTGCTTTTGGGCATCACAGCGACGATAATGCTGAAACTATTTTGATGAATTTGCTTCACAAAGCTGAATTTGCGGGCAATTTGCCCAAACTCAAAATGCATGATTATGGAATTACTATAATCAGACCTTTGATCTATGTGTCGGAGCAGGATATCCGTGCTTTTGCGCAGCAGAATGGATTTTCAAGAATATCTTGCCAATGTCCTGTAGGGCAAAATTCCATGCGAAAGCAAGTAGGGAAGCTCATCGAGGATATCGAAGCTCTCTATCCAAATGCGAGGGAGAATATTGCTAGGGCAGGGTTGATGTACGGTTCGGATAAAGCATCAAGAAAATGAGGGAAATAAAAACAAAAAGGATTTTAAAACAGAGTATGCACAATAAAAACAGGATATGCAGGATCGCAAGCGGCAGGATAAGCAAGATGTAAAAAAAATTTTTATTTAATATCTTGCTTATCCTGCCGCTTGCGATCCTGCATATCTTGTTTTATTCTACATATTCTGAGTATTCCTTGTTAAACGTCGTGCATTTTATCCAGCTTGGCGACAATTTGTGAAAGTTCGTTTTCTGTTTGTTGCAGAGCTTGCCGCTGCTTTTCTATAAGGTGTTCGGGGGCATTTTTGACGAACTCTTGGTTGGCCAGCTGGTCGCGGATGCGGGTTCGAGAGGCGTTTAACTTGTCTTTTTCTTTTGTCAACCGCGATTTTTCTTGTTTTAGCATCTCTTTTGGCAAGGGGACCATAATTTTTAGAGAATTCAACACCCCTGTTCCAGCAAAATCTATTTTCGGCTCTTTAGTATGGGTTTCAATACTACTAACCCGCACAAGAGCTGCAATGATATTCAGGTGGTTTTTCACAATTTTAAAATTTTGATCTTCTTCAGATCCGACGATGTGGATATCTGTCGCGACAGAGGGTTGCAGCTTGACTTCGCCGCGGATATTGCGGATCGTATAAACGATTTGTCCCACAAGGTTAAAGGTACGTTCGATGTCGGGGTTTAGATCTTGTTCTCTAATGACTTCTGGATAAGGAGCCACGATGCAAGATTCAGTTAAAAGGGCTTGAATAGCTTCTGCGGTGTATGGATCGGCCTCGTCTCTTATCTGAACCCCTTGCAGCCGCTTTTTGAGCTGTTGAAAAAGCTCTTCTGAAATAAAGGGAGCCATAGGATGGATAAGGCGCATCGCTTGACAGAGGATGATGGCTAGCAATTTTTGTTTATTTTTTCGCTCTTCAGGACTCCCTGTTTTTCCAAAAAGGGAGGGCTTCGCAATTTCAACGTAATAAGAGCAAAATTCTTTCCAGAAGAAGTCGTACGCTTCAAGCGCTGCCTGATCAAAAAGATAATTTGCCAAATGGGAATTCACCTCTTTAACTGTTCGATTGAGGCTTGAGAGGATCCAATGGTCTTCCAAGCTTAAAATGGATTCGTCAAGACCCTGCGAAAACTCTTCTGCAGTCAGTGGGGAAGTACCAGCTTTTTCGTCTCCTTCCAAATTCATGAACACGAAACGGGCGCCATTCCAAACTTTATTAGCAAAGTTTTTAAACTCCTCAAATCGGCGGAGATCAAGGTCGATTTCACGTGATTGCGGGCTGCTGGCGCATAGAGCCATCCGCATCGCGTCGGTGCCATACTGATCGATGATTTCGATGGGGTCGATGATATTGCCTTTGGACTTCGACATTTTTTCCCATCGGGACTGTACCTCTTTTGGAACAGGCTTTCCAAGCTCATATTGCAGCGTTCATTTTCCGGGACGTAGGTGATCCCTCCTTCCGGGGTTGTGCGCCAGTAGGATTTTCCGTAAATCAGTCCGTGCAGGAATGTTTCGGGAAAAGGCACTTGGCCCATCGCGTATTCTCCCATAAGAATCATGCGGGCCACCCAGAAAAAGAGGATATCGTGGCCGGTGACCAGCACAGAGTTGGGGTAAAAACGTTTCAGATCGGCTGTCGTTTCGGGCCAGCCTAGTGTTGCAAATGGCCAGAGGGCTGATGAGAACCAAGTGTCGAGGACATCCTCATCCTGCCGCCACTGGTTTGGATTTTGATCGACTTCAGGAGGATTGCCTTCTCCATCATAACAGATCATCTGTTCAGGGTTTTCAATCTTGTACCAGATAGGAATGCGATGTCCCCACCAGAGCTGCCGGCTGATGCACCAATCACGAAGGTTGTCGATCCAGTGAAAGTAGGTGGTTTCCCAATTTTTCGGAATCAGCTTCGTCCGTTCTTCCACTACAGCAGCGCGCAACTTAGGGGCAAAAGGAGCCATTTTGACAAACCATTGTTTTGACATGTAAGGCTCGATGATGGCTTTTGAACGGTAGGAGACCCCTACCCGGTTGAGGTGGGGATCAGTTTTCTCGAGGAAACCCAACTTTTTCATTCCGGCAATGATTTGATGGCGCGCTTCTTCCATAGTTAGGCCTTTAAAGCGCCCCCCATTCTCATTAATTTTGCCGTCGGGTGTCATGATGTTGATGAATGGCAGGTTATGGTTGAGGCCCATTTGGTAGTCATTGGGATCATGGGCCGGAGTGACTTTGACCATCCCTGTGCCGAATTCTGGATCGACAAAGGGATCGCCGATAATGGGAATTTCCCGTTCTGACATGGGTTGAATGACCATTTTGCCAATGAGATTTTGATAGCGCGGATCTTTCGGGGTCACGGCGATGGCGGTATCGCCTAGCATTGTTTCAGGACGTGTTGTAGCGACATGGGCAAATCCAGACCCATCTTTGAATGGATATTTAAAGAACCAGAGGAAGGATTCTTTGTCTTCATACTCCACTTCGTCATCGGCGATGGCCGTTTGGGTGACGGGATCCCAATTGACGAGATAATCGCCCCGATAAATTAACTTTGCATCGAAAAGTTTTTTAAACATGGTGCGGACAGCGCGATTGTTCCCCGCGTCCATTGTAAAGCGTCGCCTAGACCAATCGCAGGAACATCCCAGCCGTCTGAGTTGGTTTAAAATTTTGTTTTCATTTTCCTCTTTCCACCGCCAAACGTGCTCTAAAAAGTCTTCACGGGAAAAGTCTTTTCGCCTTTTTCCCTGGGTTTGAATGAGGTGGCGCTCAACAACTGTTTGCGTAGAGATTCCAGCATGATCTGTGCCTGGCACCCATAATGTCTCAAATCCCCGCATCCGATGCCAGCGGATGAGAATATCTTGCAGGGTGTTGACTAGGGCATGCCCGATATGGAGGACCCCGGTGACGTTAGGAGGGGGGATGACAATGCAATAGGGTTTTTTTGGCGAAGCGGGGTCGGCTTTAAAGTAACCTTGCTGTTCCCAAAACTTATACCATTTAGCTTCAATAGCTTGAGATTCATATGACTTAGGTAATTCTTCCATGGGGTGTACGATCCTTAGAATTTTTAGGTGTTACTATATCATCTTAAGAACTTAATTCTCAAGCGGACTCGAAAATTGGCATTTAAATTGCTCCTTAAATAATGTAAAGGAAAAGAAGATTTTACTAGTCAAAAAATGCACCGAAGAATGGAAAAGCTCTTATAATGAAGTTAGAAGGAAACATGATTAGTAAACAGGGAGTTGAGGATATGTTCAAAGTAGATCAAAACACTAAATTGTTTATCAAAGCAATTGAAGGCAAAAAAGCCGTCGTGTGCGGTCTCAAGGGGAAATGGCACGTTGAAGGCAAACTGATGCAATCATTTCGTCATTGGTTTGGTTTGGAAGCTTCGCGCCTTATTGGAGTCTCTCGCGCTTTTTGTTCTTTGTTGGATTCTTTTGAAAAGATTCCAATCAAATTCAATGGACAAGCCCAAGATGTTGATTTCTCCGAAGTGTTATCAGCTGCCTCTTCTTTACGAGAAGACCTGGAAAAATTTTCCTCCTTGCTTATCCAAGAGGAGAAAGGTGCATTAAACAGACGCATATTAGGGCTTCAATATCGCTTAGGGAAGTGCAATGGAGGCTTGGAACAAACTGATCCTCAGCAAGATACGTTAAAAATATTGACCCGAGAAGCCTTACTTTGGAAACAGCAACACCCTTTAATGGGGGAAAATGCAAAGCTCTCCCAAGAAGATCATGAGAGACTACAACAAGCCGCACGATATGCTGAAGCTGTTAAATTAATCCTCTCCAACGAGAACATTAAAAATTCTTTTATGCTCTGGGTGATCCGAGACAAAATTACACCTGCTCCGTTCATTGAATTTCCTGCAATGCAAGAGAAAATGGTTGACTGCAGCTTAAATGGGCGCATTGGAAGGATGGGTGGAGAGGATTTGAAAATAGTTACAACTGAATTCAAAGATCTCGTTCTTAAAATGGAAGGAAAGCCGGTGAGCTTGTTGGACGACGATCGTGTCGTTGAATTCCGGGGGCACTATAAACTTAAAGTCAGTGAGATTTTAGAAATATTTAAAAATAAAAAATACCGTGTTGGGAATTTAGAATTCATGGCTGATGGGATTATCAACTGGAACGAGCATCATTTGGGTTGGTGGGACACAATGGAAAAACGTTTCCATCAAATTGATTTAGGTCAAAAGAAATGGTGGGACCAGCTTCCTAAGTTTGAAGGATTGAGTCTTCAACAAGCTCGGAAGCGCTATGGATGGCACCTCAACGGAAAAAATTGGAACGTCGCTGCTTCAGCTACAAGAGGAACACCTACCTTGGATTTTGACCAAACCCATGCCTTCATCGAAGTGGCTATTCCTCGGGAAGATGGATCTTATGGAATTTATGATTTTGGTAAGTTTGCCTTTGTGTTTCCTTCAACGTTCTTTGAATGTTTTATGACCTTTTGCCACACTGTGCATGCAACTGTGGCTTTCCCTGATGAAAACGTCTTTTATACGCAACGTCAACATATGCAACATTCCTTTGCCATGACTCAAGAGGAAGGGATGAAGCTTATGGACTCGATTAAGAGCGATATGATCAAATCCCGTGAACTCAATTTTGTCTTCCAAATTCAGTCTGAAAATTGTGCTAAGTGGACACATTTAACTATTGCTAAAGCGATCGGCAACCATCGCATGCCGAATTTGTTCCAAATGCCTTTATTGAATACTGAACCTGTTGGATTCGTCGCTGTTCTTTTTAGATTTATCAAAAAGCTTCCTGAGAAATATCAAGTCTTCTTATTGACTCGCTTGCATTTGTTAATTGGAGCTTGGAAAGAGACTATAATCATTGAAGATGGTCAAATTGTGATTAAATCGTTATCTAGACATGAGTTTTGGGAAACAGGCTTTGTCTATCTTCCTGCTTTTCTTCATAAGCAAATAGAAAGGGGAGTATTAGTTGTTGAGTCGAAGAATCATAGTGCTGCTTCTGAATCTAAAAGGATTCCTACTAGGGACGATAAGAGAGCAAGAACGCCTATTGAATTTCAAATTGATATCAGATCAGGCAGGGAAACGCCTCTCAATCCAGCTAGTCCTGCGTGCGTCAAACGAAATCTTGGCAACCTTAAAACATTAAAGTCCTTGGCAGCACGGCTCACCGGCGAAGGTGCAGAATCCTCTCAGGAACAATCCTGTCTGCTCAGATTAAACAATTGACAATTTTGGACCGATAATATTATAACCTGTAATCTTTAAATGGTTACATGATTATGATGACAGTATTCAACTCTATTGGAGTTGGTTCAAACGCTCTGCTTTCAATTGGTGGTACCGTAATTAATTCCTCGGTAAACATCTACCGTACATATAGGGATACCAAAAGCTGTAAAACCGCACAAGTTTTCTTAGAAAATCTATACCTTTTGGAAAAAATCCCGATTGGGAGCAGTAGTTATTCTCGACAGTGTTTAGAAGATGCACGCAGACATTGTCAATCCATGGCAGCCTGCACTTCTCAATGGGCGCATAACCTTAGACAATCCTTGAAAAGAGCTACTCTTGCGCAAGAGTATCGTCTTAGGAATATAAAAGAAGATAATTCGTCTCAAACTACTATCATATTCGGGAAGTTATCTAAGCTTGCCAAGCAATGGAAACAGGGCAAGCATTATTATACAAGTAAAGAGCTAACGCAAGAAGAAAACAATCAATTATGGAAAGCTTCCACTTATTATTTCTTTGCAAAATTATTATTAGAGTCTAAAGATCTCCAAGAGGATTTTTTTCAATGGATACTGCCCAACGACACCCTTGTACAAAAATTTAGTGCAAATGATGCCGAAGTTTTTATCAAATTCCCCCAGCTTTATCAAAATGCTTTACGGGATTTGGGTTCCCGCTCTTCCCGTTTTGGTGGAGAGTTATTTTCCGTGGATTCCAAAAAGCAAGTAGTAAAAATGATGTTGGAAGGGAAAAGTGTCAAGGTTATCGATGGGAAAACCTATGTTCTCAAAGGGCATTCCGGTAAGGGTAAGCTGACACTTACTATTTCCCAAATTTTCGATGAAATTAAAAAGAAAATTAATACAGGGTTTGGAAACGTTGAAGCTTGCGACAAAGGGGGCTTTTGGAACTATAACCCAGTCATGCGCGGACCTTACAACGAAGATGAAGAGGTATACGACAGCATTGATCTTTCGCAGCCAGATTGGCTGCTTAAAATGCCTAAACAAGAAACAATGACGAAAGAAGAGGCTAAACAACGTTTTGGTGTCGATTTAGATTTGCCGGAAGAAAGTGAAGAAATTGAGGCAAACGAAAGTGAAGAAGCCGAGGCAAAAGAAAGTGAAGAAACTAAAACAAAAACTTACGATTTTTCAGCTCCTGGGACAAAACCAGCTTTGCTTTATATGGCCACAAAAAAAGGGGAAAGGCAAATTCAAGGAACGCATAGCTTCTATGGGTTTTTAACCTTAAGGAAAAATGGCAAGGTGGACTTTAGGACAATTGGGCAATTCGCTTATCCTTTTCCAATTGGTTGGTGGAAGTCCCTCCTGTTTCTCCCTGCATATCACAGCTCAGCCATGTACTTTTTAGATGAAAATATATTCGCAAGCAACCGGGAGCACGCTGCTTTTGAATGTAAGTCAGTAACACCGGATAAATGGCATAATATATTGGAATCCATAAAGAAAGATGCCATAAAAGGGGATAACGGAAAGTTGGGCTTTCATTATGCCATTGCAAATTGCACTGCAAATTCTTGTAAGAAGTTGACCCATCATTTAGGTGACGCGATCCCCAACCTGCGCCTCCATGTTTGGGATTTAAATCTTTGTGGTGGAGAAGGGTATATATTTAATACTTTCAAAATCTTTCCTTCAACTATCCGTAATTTAATGCTAAGAATATTCTTTTTTGTTTTTGGATCTTGGCGGGGCACCACTATTGCCCATAAAGATAAAGACGAAGAATATGTTTCTTTGTTAAGGGGAGAATCTTTATATAATAAAACAAAATCTCCGCTTTTTCATCCTTCGGGATTATTTGAAGCTGAAAAGAAACCCGCTTCGGGATAGTCTCTAAAATCGTCTTGTTTTCCTTCTATATTTAATAAATCTTAATATAATTATTATCATAAATTTAAAATAATTTATTATACTTTATAGTATAAAACAAAAGTAATTTAATGAATGAATTAACAAATTTAAGCAATTTAACAAATCTTAATAGAATAATTATCATAAGTTTAAAATAATCTTTTATACTAATAATATAAAAACAAAAAGTAATTTAATGGACAGACTAACAAATTTAATCCACACTCAGATAAATGGTTATCAGGATCAATTCCTGTATACGAAAACACTTATTAAAGAGTCACCCAACCTCTTTGAGCAGATAGTTATTCAACCTAATGTCGCTGTAATACAATCGATGAGAAGCGATTTGCGCGATCTGGGCAATCTTGTTGGCTCTATAGATCCAAAAACTGTAGCTAATGGCGCTTATGTAGCCTTTGACACCGTGACATTACTGCCAACCCTATGGTGTCGATTAACAAAATTACCTCAAAAAAGGGGGGCAAAACTTGCCCTGCAGTTCCTCAAAATAATGGACGTTTACCGGCGCCAGCTGAATAATCTCTATCAAATCACTAAGGTTTTCCGCATTTTGCAGCTAGTTGCTGTATTGCAAGGACATACCAGCCAAATCGCTAGGATTGCGTTAATTGCAGGCCAAGCGTTTCTTATAGCTGCAGGGGTTTTGTCTTTGGTAACGATCTTTTTGAATGCAAGAAAATTATATTATTCCTACCAATTTCAGAATGCATTTAATGCAGCAAATACGGGGGAATCAATAAATCAACAATTTGACAATATTTCCAAGTTTATTTCGCTCTCTTCCAATGATCAACTAAATAAGCAATTTCAAGTTGAGGGGGAACTCCTAAAGTTACAATTGAGAATGCTCGAGAAAAGCGATGACGCCGAAAAGAAACGGATTGTTGATACTCTGAAAGGAAGGATTGATTCCACAATACACAATAGTCAATTAGCTATTCTAACTGATTTTGTCAATATTGTAGCTGTAGGGCTCTATGCTTCGGGTGTATTGTTTCCGTTGGCTTTGGCCGTTGGGGGGGTAGTCACAGTGATGACTGTTGGAGGATTTGCTCATAATAGTATCACCTCCTATCAATTTGAAAACGAGATGGGCTTAATTGACCGTCCAGAGGGAAGTCCATTTTCTGCTTCCTCTAATCAGAAGATTGGGGTGCGGCAGCGCATATCCGATTTTGCCAAATGGCAAATTGGATACTTGCCTCGAATTTCTGTCAAAGAAGACTTAGCTACTGCGTAGTTAAGTTTCTAATCCACAAAATTTTAGAAAAATTCAAATCAAAATTCTGTAAACGATGCTATTAAAAATTTAAATTAATAGCAAAATGTGAGATATAGAAAGAGATTGGAATTTTGACAAAAATAAAGAGGTGGATATGGAATTTCTATCATTTTTTAAAAAAGGGATGTTTGTCATCGCCTTAGTGCCTATTGTTTCGTACATCCAGGCTGATGGTCCGATCGCGCGCGAAGATCGTGGCGGAGGGGGATATCGCGGAGGGGAAAATCGAGGAGGGGAAAATCGAGGAGGGGAAAATCGAGGAGAAGAAGGACGTCAAAATGAAGATTGGCAAGGACACTCCGGATCTTATCGAGGAGCCTATAACCGGGGAGCTAATCAAGGGGAGAATAACAGCGGGAATGTTTACGTAGCGCCTCAAGAGCCTACACCTAATCCAAACACCACAGGGGATCCTCTTTACGTTCCTTATTAACCTGCCCGTATCGGAATATACGTGCTCTTGCCCGAATAGCACAGGCTAGGGCACGTTTCTTTTTGCATTTGCATATTTAGATTTTGAAAAGAGGAAGAGGATGTTGTGATTTTGCATTTTCTTTTTCTAGGAGCTCTTTTCCTGCAAAAACAACTGTTGTCCCTTCAAGTGCTCGTGAAAGGATAAGTTGGTTTACAGCATCAATGACATCTTGACGTGTTAGGCTGAGCAGTTGATTTCTGAAAGATTGCCGGACGGCTAGAGTTTTACCTTCTCGCAGCCACCCATAGGCATGAACTCCTCGGCTTCCTGGAGCGATGGGATTATCCAAGGATTGGATAATTTCCAATTTTGCTTCTTCTAGGTCCGATTCTTCAAAAAGACCCTGAGCGATCGTGTCAATGGCATCTTCAAAGGATTGCAAGCTGGAAACAATGTGGGGATCCCGGTAGGCGTAAAAATAAAAGTTACCTGAAGAAGCATTGCTGACCGATCCCCCTCCATAAGCTCCTCCCACTTCTCGTAATTGTTTATGGAGAACTAGATTATCGAACAAGCAAGCCGCGGTCGCTAAGGCAGGCGCTTGGGGGTGTGTATAAGACACAGTTTTAAAGACTTTGCCGATAAAGGCCACCGGAGAGGCGATAATTCGCCCTTGCGATTCCACTGGAACAATAGGAAATTGGCTTTTCCATTCTTTGTAGGGGTGGGTCTCCAGATTAGATAAACCATAAAACCCATTTCCTTTGAGTTCGTCATACATCCCTGCTTCGCAGGTAATGATGAGGTCGGGGTTGTCAAGGCATAACAATTTTTCTTGAAAAAATTTGAGTTTGTAAATGAGAGTTTCTATCTCTTTAGGAAGGTGATGGACGAGTTGTTTGATACTCCAAAAATAATTCAACCCATGCCACTGATTGGCAATACCGGAAGGGATATCCAAACCGCTGGCTCCAAGGTTGATGGCATATTGCATGGCATTTTGATTGATATTGGATTCGAGTGCTGTGTAATGCTTCTTCAAGACTTCAGTTAGACGATGATGATCTGTAAAATCGACGGAAGTGGCCAGGTCAAAAAATAAGGGAAATAATTTATGCGCCTTGCGGTGAAGGGCTTTGCCGCGGATGGTCAAATAAGGATGAAAGAGAGTGTAATCTTGCACCTGAAGATTAAGCAAAAGGGAAGTTCCAACGCCGCCGGTATGGGCTTGAATATACTCCAAGTTCTCGGCATAAGATCTGCCGCCTGAACCCATTTGGGTCAGCAAGTAACAGAATAGCCTTACATAGGGTAAATCTTCAAAAGTCAATTCAGGCAAGTTGAAAACCAGATCGGCATAGACGATTTTATTCGTAAAACAGGAATGGTGAAACACATTTAAACTGCCGTGCCTTTCTTCGATTAAACCAAAAGAACGGGAAGTTTTGGGCACATCCTCTAATGACACTTTCGGTAAGACGTCGATATCCTCTTCTTCCTGTTTTTTTTGAAAACGGGCTAAAGCCTCTGCTTGGTTTACGAGGTTTTCCACTTCTTGAGGAGTGAGCTGATTTTTAATATCGTTGAGCCGTTGCTGCTCTTCATTGAGCTCTTTAGTGTTCAATTCTTTGTCTGGAGTCATTACGATCCTGACGAAGTGAGGATTTTCCAAAAGATGCTTTTTTATCAAACTGCTCAAATAAAAAGGGTCTTGCAAAATTCGTTGGTGGATCCCTTCAAAGAGGGAGTGGATCTTAAGTCCTCTTTCGGGATCAACATGGTGCTGTTTAAGCAAAGCGGAGCGAAAGAACAGGGATAGCCCAAAAGGGGAGTGGTCGCCGGTGATTTCACTTCGGTGGAATTCAAGCTGGTGGAGTGCATTTTCGACGAGGTTTAAGGGGATCCCTTGAGTGGCGATTTTCTCAAGGGTGGACCGAATAATTTTTTCACATTCATCTGCATTTTCTGGGTTGCATCCGCGCAAGGTGATCATCAGAGGATTTTCGCTGATATCAGTATCGATGTGTGAGGTTGCGAGTTTGCAAAACCCTGATTTCAATAGCGGCATTTTCAGAAGAGAAGCGTCTGTATCCATGAGAATCATTTCTAGCAAACTCAAAGCGAGAAGCTCTTCTTGTTCTGTCACGTGGGAAGTCAGCCATCCAAAAGAGATGAAAGTCTTTTCATGCGGGTCCTCATCGGGAGAAATAGGATAGGAAGCTTCAATGTATCGAGGCTTTGTAAATCGTGTCTGCAAAGGAATAGAAGCCAGGGTGGGGATTTTTTCAACCCCTTCTAAAGCATGTTTTGATATAAAATCTAGGTGTTTTTCGAGAGACATGTTTCCGCAAAAAAAGAAAAGGCACCGGCTTGGGTGATAAAATTCCTTATGGAAATTGCGAAGCTCCTCATAAGTGAGTTCAGGAATAATACGGGGATTTCCTCCGGAATTAATCCCATATGTAATGTTTGGGAAAAGAGCTGCATGCATCTCCTCGGAAAGCCGTGAAGCGGGTGAAGATAGCGCCCCTTTCATCTCGTTGAATACCACCCCTTTATGTTCTAAGGGGGAGGAGGGATCATCGGGAATGGCAAATTCAAGGCGATGACCCTCTTGCAGAAAACTAAAGCGGTCAAGAATAGGATGAAAGACAGCATCGAGGTAGACTTCCAGCAAGTTATAAAAATCTTTATTAATTTGAGTAGAAGCTGGATAACAAGTGAAATCAGATCCCGTTAAAGCATTCATGAAGGTGTTGAGACTGCGTCGTGTCATAGCAAAAAACGGTTCTTTAACCGGAAATTTTTTCGATCCACAAAGCACCGTGTGTTCGAGAATATGGGCGGCCCCATCCGACTTGTAAGGAAGGGTTTGGAAGGAGAGGCAAAAAAGATTTTCTGGGTCATCGTTTGCAATATGCATGACTTGTGCATGGGTGGGGAGATGGATAAGCTCGTAAAGATGGCATTGCAGTTCAGGGATTTCAGTGGACCTAACTAGCTGAAACTCTTGGTAAATTTGTCCTGCAGATTGTAGATGGGGCAGTTTTGCTGGCATTGATGTTTGGGCCTTAGTTAATGAAAATTACGAAAAAGATATTATAGATTTTCAAACTCTTATGCTAGAGGAATTAACGTTTTTTGCCAAGCAAAGGGTTTATGCAAAAAAATCGCTGCTTCAAGTAGCTCCTAAGTACTTCAAGTAGCTCCTAAGTAATAGACAGAGAGAAAAACAGGATAAGCGAGATCGTAAACGGCAGGATAAGCAAGATATTGAATAAACTGTTCAAAAATATCGTTTTTTCTTTTATCCTGCCGTTTGCGATCTTGCTTATCCTGTTTTTTTCTTATATATCTTCGATATAGAATAAAATATTGTATTCATGTTAAGATATACCGAAGAACATAATTTTAATTGTTAATTATGAAAAAAGTTCAACTTTTACCTAATGTTATTACAGCTTTTGCTCTCTCTTGCGGTCTCTTTGTCATCTTTAAAATCTGCACCATGTCGTCATCTGAAGTATCCATTGATGTTCTGTCAGCTACTGCCGGAATTCTCTTACTAGCTGCTTTTGCCGACCTTTTGGATGGAACAATAGCTCGAGCGATGAAAGCGGAAAGTGAATTTGGGGGAATTTTTGATTCCTTAGCCGATGCAATAACTTTCGGAGTGGGGCCCTCGGTCATTATTCTGAAAAGCTTATCTCTCCCTTCAGGGACAGGACTCTCCTTTTGGCTGACTACGGCCGCCATGGTTTATTCGGTATGTGGAGTTTTGCGGCTTGCCCGCTTCAACGTTATGGCTAATGAAGCCAAGAAAGATCAGACTCTTGTAGATGCCAAAAAAAACTTTACCGGAATGCCTATTCCGGCAGCAGCAGCAGCAGCTGTCTCCCTCAACCTTTTTTTAGTCTCTAAAGAATTTAAAAGTATTTTTAATCTATCCGAGAATCTACATGCTTGGGTTCTTTTTGCCGGGATGATTTTGCTTGGTTATTTCATGATTAGTCGCTGGAAATTTCCTAGCCTCAAAAATTTACACATCCGCGTCAAATCTTTCCAAATGGTCTTCTTGACTGTCTTATCAGCAGTATTAATTGTTTATGGATTTTTGCACCATTTTGCCGTTGTTTTTTTTGCAGTGGCTTGGGCTTATTTATTAGTCGCTTTGATTCTGTCCATTATCCGTTTAGTGAGCGGTCAAAAGTCAAAAACTTTAGAAGATTTTGAACCTGATCCTGATGAGCTCGAAGGGGAGTAAATCAGCCATAAGTGCGTAAAAGGGCTACGAGAACCCCTTGGATGGTCAATTCCTCATGTTTGATGATCAGAGGATGATGCTGCGGATGGCGGCTCGGCAATCTTGCATAAGGACCTTCGGGATAATAACGCCTTACGATCGTTTCATGCTGATTTATAACTGCAACAACTGTCTCACCCGCGTGGGCCTGTTGCCTTGCTTCGACGAGAAGCAAATCCCCCTCAGCGATCATTTCATCCATCAAAGAGTCGCCCATAACGCGTAGAGCGTATGTTTTTTCGGGGGCGTGCACCAAAGATTCAGGGACTGCGATGGTGCGGCTTTGAGGAAAAGTTTCAATGGGAGCTCCTTCTGATAGATGGCCGATGAAGGGGACTTCGACAACAAGTTTAAGTTCTTCTTTGGGTTGTTCCGCCATAAGCGTTAACGAGCGGCTGCATTTTTTTTCCAAAGTGACAACATTTTTTCTCTTTAAAACGTTGATAAAGCTGTAAACGGTCCCCAGAGAAGAGAAGCCAAAGTGGTGCATAATTTCACGGTAGCTAGGGGAATAGCGGTGCATTTTAATAAACTCCCGGATGTAATGGGCTATTTCTTCTTGCCGTTTAGTTAATCCTTTCATGTCTGTCCTTCACTATCTTGGCTATAAATGAGCTTATCAAAGAATCCGGCAACAACCCACAAAATAATCCCTGTCATTAAAACATCGGATAAAAAATGACCCCCCTGGGCCATTCGGGTTAAACCAAGAAGGGCCCCCCAAATTAAGGCTAATCCAAATAGGATCCAACCCCATAAATCGTACTTATAGCGCCATAAAACAAAGCTTACAGCAAAAAAATAGAATCCCATAGTACAGTGGCCGCATGGAAACGAACGGGAGGGTTCGGGCTGTTTAAAAAAATTGGGCTGATAGTATGGGCGGAAAGTTTGGCGCCCCCCATATTCGATGACTTGCTTAGGGCGGGGGCGTCCCCAATGATCCTTTAAGACTGTATGCACTAAAAAGCCGGCTCCGAACACCATGGTTAAGACAAGAACAAGGGATGCTTTGCGCCATTTGTAGTATTTGGGTTTCCAATAAGACAAAATGAGTGCAATACAGGATAAAACAGCGACGATTTGAGCAGGATAAACACTATAGTTGTACATAAATCTATAAAGTGCATTTGTCGAAAATCCTTGAGCATAGTAATAAGCTTCAAGCTCATTATCCCATGTTGATACAAAAGGGGTTAACAGGGCCATCCCTAGGATTGGAAGCATCCACCAAAGTTGATTGTAGAGATCCTTTTTCATAAAAATAAAACCGTGTATCGTGAAGATTGGGGGAGAAAAATCACTTTTGTTATAATTGTTGTTTAATTATAATGCAACATAGAATTTTATCTAATGTAATTTACAAATAACTAGCATAAATTGTTTTAGCTAGTTATTTACAAGCTTGTTTTGTTTATCTATTTTTGATAAATTTTATAAATTGGTAATATTAATGATGCAATTTCTTTTTATCCTCTTTTCTTTATGTGCTTTAGTGGTCCCTCGGTTGTCTGCTGCTGCCGATGTGCCTTATGAGGAGAACTTACCCGTAGAGATCGAGTCAAAAAAATATCTTCCAGATCTTAATGTCACTGAATTCATCCTTAAAAATGGGATGAAAGTTATTTTAAAGCCGACAGATTTTGAAACAAATGAAGTGCTGATTCATATTATGGCTGTGGGGGGATTTGCGTCATTGCCGGTGGAAAAGCGTGCATCCGGGGAGTTGGCCACGCAAATAGCATGGGAATCTGGATTAGAGAATATGACTTCAGACCAATTATCAGTCCTTCTTTATGAACATTCCATAGAATTCAATGCCAGAATTCAGCCGTTTAGCCGTTCTATAGAAGGGACGACAGATACAGATGGTTTGCCTATTCTCTTAAAGATCGTAAAAATGTTTTTTATGCAGCAGCACTTCAGCTTGGAAGCATTTAACATTGTTCTTAAACAGAACAAAGAAGCTCTTTCAAAAAAGAACTTAGATAGGGATACCACTTACGAGGACGCCTTTACGAGGACTAATACTCAAGATTATCCTTATTTGATGCCATTGACCAAGGAAGCTTTGGATAAGGCCGATTTTAATGAAGCCCATCAGTTTTTCGATTATTCTTTTGGAGATCCTTCGCAGTTTGTATGTGTGATCGTCGGCGATTTTAATATCAAGAATGTTCAAAAAGCTGTTGCGGACACATTAGGCATTATTTTTAAAAGGAAAGATTCCATTCCCTTTAATTTATCAATTTACCCTAAATTTCCCGCTGGCATTATGAATAAAAAAGTCTATATTTCAGGGAGGACAGATAGTTTGGCACGGATCACTTTTCCTCTAAACTCCTCTTTAACTACTGAGCAGCTGCAAGCTTTTCAAATTGCTGCTCAAGTATTAGAAACCCGATTGAGAGACTCTTTTAGAAAAAAAATGAATTCTTCAATGGGGATTAGTGTTTCTTATGAATTGCCGATGTTTCCTCTGCAAAATCTTGCATGGCTCGTGGTCCAATATCGTTGCAAGCCTGCCATGGTACAGAGTTTGAAAGAAATGATTTTGCAAGAATTGAAGTTGTTGCGCAAAGATGGGCCGACAGCTTCGGAATTGGAAAAGGTGATCATTGATCGAAAGCGTGAGGATGAATTCTGGCTGAAAGAAAATTCTTTCTGGATGGCGAGCTTAACAAATAGCTATTTGTGGGGGATGAATCCCAATTTCAACTTAAAAAATTTCAATTCTAACACAACTTTTACGCAAGCGAACATTCAAAAAATTCTAAGTGATTATGTCTCCATGGATAATTATAGCATCATTTATTCGAATCCTTAGAACATTCAAAATCAGTAACTTAAGAGAAGTTGCTTAGGAAAGGCATAGAGAAGAAACAGGATAAGCATGATCGTAAACGGCAGGATAAGCAGGATATTGAATGAAAGGTTCAGGATGTGGAAATATAATGAAGTTTCAACGATTAAAAAAAATATTTTTTTTCTTTTATCCTGCTCATCCTGCCGTTTACGATCATGCTTATCCTGTTGAAAAGCTAGTTAGAAATGCATTCGGTCTAGCTTCCAGGCTCATAGACGGGCCTAACCTCAAATCCTTGTTCCCTAATGGCAAATTAGGAAAGGCATAGAGAAGAAACAGGATAAGCATGATCGTAAACGGCAGGATAAGCAGGATATTGAATGAAAGGTTCAGGATGTGGAAATATAATGAAGTTTCAACGATTAAAAAAAATATTTTTTTTCTTTTATCCTGCTCATCCTGCCGTTTACGATCATGCTTATCCTGTTGAAAAGCTAGTTAGAAATGCATTCGGTCTAGCTTCCAGGCTCATAGACGGGCCTAACCTCAAATCCTTGTTCCCTAATGGCAAATAAGGTTTTTAAAATAGGGTCCCATTTGGCATTTTTATCAATTTTAAGGAATATCTGAGTTTTTTGCTTGTCTTCAGGCAGGAAGCCATCCTCATATTGCCGCTTTAATTCATTAGCGATGAGTTCAGGAGAATCAATAGGATAGTCTTGAAATTCTGTGATCCATTTTAACTTTCCGTTGGCTTCAAGGCTAATATGGATCGTTTTAAAATCGAGATTCGAGGGGGTCGCGGAAGAATGTGTTTCAGGTTTGACCTCCGCTAGTTCAATTTCTGTTTCTTTTGTTGTGATCCGTGTGACTGCGAGAGTCGCAAAAAACATCAGCAATAAAAAGAGAAAATCTATCATAGGAGCTAAATTCAAAGTGGCTTTTTGCCCCAACTCTTCTTCAGGAAGAAAGCTCATATTTCCTACTCACGGTTTAAAGAATTGTAGGATGGGTTTTCTATCTCAATCAGTCTAACCATGTCTAGAGATTCATTTTCTATCGTTGTTATCAAACCGATCATTCTAAACTTTAGGGTCGTATAAAAGATCATGGATAAAATGGAGACAACGAGGCCAACGACCGTCGTTCCGATTGCAATGCCCAATCCATCAAAAACTGAGGTGATGCTATCCAAGCTTCGGCTTGAATCATAGAAAGCGAAAAATAATCCGACCACGGTTCCTAATAGCCCTAGCATGGGGGCAATAACGGAAATTTCGTTAAGCAATGAAAGGCGTTGCCATAGGGAGTTAGCCGCGCGGCGCCCTTCCGATTTGATCGATTCCATCATCACTTGCGGACCATGCTTGCGAGATAAAAGGGCTGTGGATAATAGGGAAGCAGCAAAAGAATTTTGTTGTTCACAAGCTGACAATGCTGTGTCGTATTGTTTTTCTAGAAACAACTTTCGCAATTGGGCAATGAAATCGTTTGGCATCATGTTTGATAAGCGCAATGTGATCATGCTATACGTCCATATGGTCATTGAGGCGAGGGACATCAAGATCAAGAGGGTATAGATGATAGGGCAGCTTTTGAAGACTTTGATTAAGTCAAGGTATCCCTCAGGTTGAGGCGAGGGCACAAGTTGATCTGTAGATGCTATTCCTAAGGCGGGAATGCAAGCAATAGCAGCTCCCAATGCGGTGAAAAGATAAATTTTTGTTTTTTTTGACATGAATCGTCTCTACTGAATGGTTTTAACGTTATGTTTTTTACCTTACAATAAGGGCTAAATGCTCGCAACAATCATCTGTAATTTTTTAACGCTTTTCCTATTTGCCTTTTATCCTCCCGTTCTTTGATGGCGGCTCTTTTGTCCAGGTTTTTTTTCCCTTTTGCAATAGCTAGCTTAACCTTGATACGGCCGTTTTTTAAGTAAAGCGAAAGGGGAATAATGGCCAATCCTTTTTCTTGGGAGGCTTCCTTGAGTCTTCCAATTTCACGCTTGTGCATTAACAGTTTCCGGTCCCGTTTTTCCTCATGGTTATGGATGTTGCCAAAACTGTAGGGGGCAATGCTGGCGCCGACAAGCCACATCTCCCCATGAATAATTTTGACATAGCTATCGGACAAATTTCCGCCAAAATTTCTTAACGATTTAACCTCAGTGCCTTGCAGATGGATACCCGCTTCGAAAGTTTCGAGTATTTCGTAGTTAAAGGAAGCTCGTCTGTTTGAAACCAGCTCGTTTGATTTTGTGTTCATTTGGCCTCGCAAAAGAATAAACTATATAATAGTAAAGACTAAAACTCAATAGAGAGATGGGAAGATAAGCTCTAAAATGTCAAGGAAGATTTTAATTTCAACTTGATTTCGTTTTGTAAAGCCAAAGTAGCTGAAACATCACTGCGGATAGCAGGGGAGACAATCCATTCCTCTTGTATTGTGCGATTTGCCAACAGCAAAATCCTATCTGCAAGGCTCACAGCATCCCGGAAATCATGTGTAACAAGAAGCTGTGTGGTTTGGAATTTTTCCCTAATTTCCCGCAATAAAGCATAGAGATGATCCCTTAAGGCTACATCAAGGGACCCGAAAGGTTCATCTAAAAGAAGGATCGGCCGTTTTTGAATAAGGGCTTTTGCCAAGGACACACGCTGCCTCATTCCTCCAGATAATTCATCAGGGTAACAATGAGCATAGTCCAAGAGCCCCACCTCTGCAAGCGAAGCTCGAGCAATCTCGTGAGCGGATCGCTTTGCAAGAGGCTTTTTGCCTAATTCTAGCGGCAAGCTAACATTATCGAGAACTGTTCTCCAAGGGAGGAGCAAGTCATCCTGCATCATGTAGGCAGCGGGGTTATGATTAGATGATTGCAAGGGGAAGGAAATTGTTCCTTGCAAGGGGGTTAAAATTCCTGCAATTAGCTTGAATAAAGTGCTCTTTCCTGAACCTGAGGCTCCTACAAAAGCCACAGCTTCACCTTCATAAAGCTGAAGATTAATTTGGTTTAAAGCCACGCGATTCTCATAGGAAAAAGAGATATTGTCGATTTTCAAAACAGGTTTGCTTAACGATTTATTCATATTGGCTGATGATTGCAATTCCAGGCCTTCGGTATACTTCTATAAGGCTAAGGCCTCATCCCGTTTTTCTCAAGAGCTTCTTCTTCAATTTTTTGAAGGAAAGTTGATACGAGAACATTATCTGATCTAAGAGCTGCCGCTTTTTTAGCCCAATTTTTGGCTTCGAACTGTTCGTCATGTTCATAGTAGAGTTTTGCCAAGGCAAAAGCTGCTTTCCAGTGGGAAGGGTCGTTTTCAGCGGCGAGAAGAAACTGGGATTTAGCATTGTCATATTTGGCAAAGCCTCTGAGGAGTGATTGCCCATATTTATAGTACAAATCGCCATATTTTTTGGCTATTTTCCCAGGGGGGATTAAATCGATTGCTTGGGCAAATAAACTGTTCGCAAGTTTCAAATTGCCGCTGCCATATAAAAAGTTGCCTACAGTACAGTAAATTTTTGAAGATGAAAGAATTAATTGTATATCTTTCTTTTGCTTTATAAGTTCTGCTATTGCCCTGCAATCGCTTAAAGTCAGTCGAAGTGTTTCCAAATTTAAAGTTTTAATTTTGGAATTTTGCAACGCTTGGAAGAGTTCCGGCAGGGCGAAAGGTTCAATAATGCAATTTTTCAAGTTAAGCGTTGAAACTGTTTCATTTTCTAAAATTATTTCACCCAAGAGTGAAAGCCCTTCACAGGTAAAACGCAGCCCCTTTTTGTCCACGCAGGTAATGGACTCGTTGTTGGTTAATTTGGGGAGGAGGGTTTCTGATTCAACGCCTAGGCAAAGGCTTAAACGTTTTGAGATGCCGACAAGTGTTTCTAACCTATTAGACGTTTCTTGTATCAACATCTTTGAATCAGCGGAAGGAACATGAGAAGCTGCTTTGTTGCTCATCGCAAGAGGGGATGAATTTGGGCTGGAAAGGCCATAAGAATCTTCTTGAGAACTTCTCATTGAATACAAGATTCTTTCAGCGACCTTTTGCACATTTTGATCGGGAAGATCATCAGACACAAGTTGAGCGTCCTCGACGTATTCAGGTGTTGAATTGATTTCATCACTCTTTACAGGAGTTGTTTTGGAAGGGGGAAGAGTTTTTAAAGCCAATTCTTGTGAACGGGGCCGTTTACTTTGGCCCGTTGCCGAAAAATTATCTAGCAACATCTTAATACGTTTCTTTTTTTCCTCGACTTTACGCTCTAAAAGCAATTTTTTTGCACGCTCCCGAGATTTTCTTTCCGGAGCTTTGTTGTAAATTTCAATGAGGCTTTTGATACAAGCTTCCCGAATTGTCGCATTTCTGCTTTTAAAGGCAGGCTTTTCAAAGTGGACTAAAGGCCTGATATTTAGTTTTGACCAAAATTTGTTCATATCTACAAATTGACGGAGGCCGGGGAATTTTTCAGGATTTTTTACCACCCCTTCCATGGCAAGTTTTCTTACTTGCCGATTTGGACTCCTGATCGCCATCTCTGAATATTTTTGGATGACATTATATAGAAATTTCCAATCTAAGCTTTTATATATTGCCCCGACAAATGCTTGCAGGATGACAAACTTCACAGGATCATTGTTGGCTTCTTTGGCCAATTCATTGAATAACAACGCTGCATCATACCAAGCATTTTTTACTCTTAAGTCGAGGCCGCTGAAGGTGTCTTCAAGGTGATTAGAAAGGGTGTACGAATCTTGAGCATAGAGGGCGGTAGCGACGAGAAAACCATTAAATATTCTTTCAAATAATTCAAAAAGTTGCTTTCGATTATCTTTAAGCCTTAAAACCCCTTCAAGAGCAAATTCTACATTGAAATGTAAGAGGGGATCTTCTTGTTTATTAAGATCTTGCAACGTGCGGGCAGTTTGTAAGAGTTGTGTTTTTAGCTCTTTAGTGACTCCACCCAAATGCCCTTTTCCATAATGTCTGATGATAAGTTCACCAATCGTTCCATAAATTCGGCAAATTTTCACTTGAACATCGATCGGTTGGGTTTGGATAAGTTCACCATCCATTTGCTTCATGATGTTAATCGCTAGGGAAACTAAATCAAAAGCCGTTTCTCTTTTCAGCTCATCCCTTTCCAAGAGCAATAGGAGATTGTCCATCGCCTCCATTTTTAAATCGTAATTGCTCAATGTGGCTAGCAAGAAGAAATTTTGTCTTGCTGAAGGTATATCGATAAATGACTGCTGGTTAGAAGGCGGAGGCGCTAAACCTCCCAATACCCGATTTTCAGCCATCATTTTTTTGGCTTTTTTTATAAACGATTCTTGTCCCCGGAATGAATTAAAATCTGTAATGAATTTTTCAGATACTCCCGGAAACTTCTTCTTTTTTTTCTTCGCTTTATAAATAAAAACCGTCCCTGGAGAAGGGATAGCGGCGATGGCATCCAAAGAAGAATCAGCTATTTTAGAAAGAGAGGCAAGGGGCGGTTGAAGTGTGATGATGTGGGGTTGTGTAGGAGATTGAACGATTCCCCGTTGAAAGTTGCGAGTTTTTTCTTGATTGGCTTCAGGATCATATACCGTTTTTTCCTGAATATCCCCTCTGATATCCGATCCGGTATAATTACTCATAAACTTACCTCTCTATAATGGAGTTCAAAGTCTTACAGATCGCATAGAATTACTTTTGAACTCTCAGAAGAGAGAAGAGAGGAGTGGTGTTCAGGTTGACCGCAGAGCTGACGCTTATATGCCTCGTCTGAAAGTTATACGATCCCTAAATTCCACCCTAGCTGATTTGTAAATTAGAACAAAGGAAAATATCGTCCCATTTTCCACACTCCTATTTTTTGAAATCCATTGTGCATTAATCCTTTTCTTGTTTATAAAACAACTTTTTTATTCGAGAGAGGCCATGCAATTTGATTTGAAACTTAAGCAAGTTCAACAAAAATTAACAGAATTAAATTGGGATGGATGGTTGCTATATAATTACAGGCGAAGCAATGATTTGGCTTGTGATTTTCTAGAAATTTCTCCAGAAGCTCTCATTACGAGGCGCTTCCTTTATTGGATCCCCCAAAAGGGAAAGCCTATAAAAATTGTACATGCGATTGAAGAGGGCGTCCTTAATCACCTTCCAGGGGAAAAAATTACATTTCAAACATGGAAAGAATGGGAAGAAAGGATCCAAGACATTTTGATTAGCTCCCGTGTTGTAGCCATGGAATATTCCCCCCGGAATGCCCTTCCCAATTTATCTAAAGTCGATGCCGGCATTGTGGACTTAATACGCCAATTTGCTGTTCAAGTGGTGAGCTCAGCTCCTCTTTTGCAACATTTTACAGGGATCTGGAATGGGGAAAAATGGAAGCTCCATAGGGAAGCGGCCGATGCTTTGTGCCGGATTGTAGATAAAGTGTGGGGGAGAATTGCCCATTTTCTGAAAGAGGGGAAGCTTTTGACGGAATTTGATGTGCAGCAATTCATGGCAGAGCAATTCGGGAATGAACAATGCCATTCAGATGACCTTCCTATTTGTGCTGTTAACGCCAATTCAGCCAATCCCCATTATAGCCCTAATCCTGATACTGCGCTCCCGATTCAAAAAGGGGATCTCATTTTAATAGACTTATGGTGCAAAAAAAAGGTGTCTCAGGCTGTTTATGCGGATATCACGCGTGTGGCAATGGCATCGTCTGAACCCCCACCCTTGCAGAATTCAATTTTTCACATCGTCAGGCAAGCTCAAAAAGCAGCTACAAAATTGGTGGAAGAACGGTTTTTAAAAAAGCAGCCTGTCATGGGATGGGAGGTTGATCAAGCTGCAAGGAATGTCATCCAGACAGCAGGCTATGGAGATTATTTTATTCATCGGACAGGTCATAACATCGATACAAAAGATCATGGCAATGGCGCTAATATCGATAATTATGAGACTCACGATGACAGGCTTCTTTTGCCAAGGACTTGCTTTTCGATTGAGCCGGGAATTTATTTGCCAGGCAAGTTCGGTATTCGGTTAGAATACGATGTGTTTATTCATGAGGATGGAAAAATACAAACTACTGGGGGAGAGCAGGATGAACTCCTCTGTCTCTTCAAACAATAGCCCAAGGCAGTGGCAGCTGCGTAAATTTTTTTCTTGATATAAGAGTTTTTTTTCTTATCGTTAATTACAAGATGTTTTACCCGGAAAATTATACTCTTATCGCTTCTATACTTCCCCGTCTGCTTGGAATCATTTATTTTTTTGCTTTTGGTGCTTTTATATTCCAAATGAGGGGACTTTTCAGCGTACAAGGAATTTTGCCCATTGCCGATTTTCTAGCCTATCTTCGCGTGTATTATCCTAGGCGAAAATTTTTTGTTTGCCCCTCGTTGTTCTGGATAAATAGCAGCTATACGTCCTTAATAGGGCTTGTGGTTTTAGGGACATTCTTATCTATCGTTCTTATGTTAGGCTTCTACCCTTCGCTTATGCTCTTTTTCCTTTATATATTATATTTATCCCTAGCTTCTGCCGGACAAGATTTCCTCGGTTTTGGCTGGGAGGGCTATTTGCTTGAAATTACAATACAAGTTTTCTTGATTAGCTTAACGCAAGTGCCGAATCCTTTGGTTTGGGTGAGCATTAATTTTTTGTTGTTCAGATTTTATTTCCAAGCAGGAATTGTCAAATTGCAAAGCGGTGATCGCTCTTGGCGCAATTTAACGGCTGTGGCTTACCATTATTTGACTCAGCCTATTCCCAATACTGTGGCATGGTATGTGTATAAGTTGCCCCTTTGGTTTCAAAAAGCTTCTTGCTTTTTCATGTTTGTTGTTGAATTAGTGGTTCCTTTTGGGATTTTTTTTAATGAAGAGATAAGATTTGTCACCTTCTTTTTACTTTTTTCATTACAATTTTTTATTTGGGCTACAGGTAATTTTTCTTTTTTAAATCATTTGGCTGTTGTTTTTTCATGCCTTCTCGTCAACAACCATTATATCTCTGCCGTTTTTCCTATTCATTCACCGCCTGCAACTGCAACAGCACCCTTGGGGGTGGAAATATTCTTGTATTGTGCCGGGGGGGTGATCCTTTTCTTGCAAATCGTTCAATTAGTTCATCATTATATGCCAAATCGAACTTTTGCTAAGCTTCTGCATTACCAGGCTCCCTTTCACTTAGTCAACAGGTATGGCATTTTTGCCATCATGACCGTCAAGCGATACGAAATTATCGTCGAAGGAAGTATGGATGGGCAGCAATGGAAAGAATATTTGTTTTATTGGAAACCTTCAGAGACCCAAAGGCGCCCCCGCCGGGTGTCTCCCTATCAGCCTAGAATTGATTGGCAAGCCTGGTTTTTGCCTTTCGAGCCATTCGAACAAGTCAATTGGTTCCAACATTTTTTGACTCGGCTCCTTCAAGGATCGAAACCGGTTCTAAGCTTGCTCCGTTACAATCCCTTCCCCGATGCTCCCCCCAAATATGTGCGCGCCTTAGTTTATGACTATGAATTTAGTGATTTTGCAACAAAAAAAAAGACTGGCCAGTGGTGGACTCGCCGGGTAATGGGGCCTTACTCTCCGACGATGATGCTTAAAGAGAGGCAAATTTCCCGAGAGGATAGTAGACAAATGGACTTATAAGGGGGAGAATTCGTATAATGTTAGATGGGGGGAGGGTTAAAAATGTCTCTCCTCAAAAGGGGAATATGTTAAAAAAGATTGCTTATTTATTTGGGTTTGTATTGTTAGTCATAGGCGTCCTTGGTTTCATCCCTGCATTTTCTCCAGGTGGCAATCTCTTAGGATATTTTCACGTCAATGTTGCCCATAACGTTGTGCATCTAGTAACAGGTTTGCTAGCCATAGGTGCCGCTTATAATTGCTGCGTTACGTGGACACCCAAATTGTTTTTTCAAGTATTTGGTGTTGTCTATCTTCTCGTCGCTCTTTTAGGATTTTGGCATGGGGCAGATCCCGTTCTAGGCTTTATTGCAAATAATACTGCTGATTCCGTATTGCATCTCGTAATTGCGGTAATTTCTCTCTACTTGGGATTTTTATATAAAGAATAATCCAACTCGTTGAATGGGAGAAAGAAAGGGGGAAGAGAAGAAGACAGAGGGTGGAAGGAGGGTTTTTATATTTTTTTTTACGCTGAAACATTCTTCAATGGGGAATGCGCATGAAGCGTTTCCACAATCAATTTAACTTCATCTGAAGATAAAGGGATGTTGGTAGCAGATGCATTTTCAATGGCTTGCTGTGCATTTCTAGCTCCCACGATAGTCGCATCCACTCTATCTAAGCGCAATGTGGCTTGTATAATAATTTGAGAAAGTGTGGCTTGATGCCGTTTAGCAATCGGACGAATGGTTTCTAAGGCGTCAAGGATAAGTTTTCGATTATCCTGAGTGAAAAGGGGGTGTTGATTGCGATGATCCCCCTCAGAGAATTTACGGTCTAAAGTAACTTTCCCTGTCAATAATCCACGCTCCAAAGGCGAATAAGCCAAAATGGTGATCTTATTCTTTTTGCAAAAAGGGACAATATCATCTTCAATTCCTCTTCGTAACAAGCTATAAGGCGGTTGAATGCTGTCAACGGGATGGATGGCATGCACCTTTTTAAGTTGATCTAAAGAAAAATTGCTCACTCCCAACGCTCTTACTTTCCCTTGTTCTTTCAACTTGACCATGGCTTTCCAGGACTCTTCAAAGGGGGTCGATGCATCGGGCCAATGGATCTGATAAAGATCAATAACATCTACTTGGAGCCGCTTCAAGCTTTGTTCACATTCATAAAAAATACTCTCAGGCTTGGAATTCGTCACGATGGTAATGGGTTTCCCTTCCATATCTTTGGCCTGCCAGGGATCAGATCCTTCCGAAGTGTCCCAGCGCAAGCCGCATTTGGTCGCAATGACCACTTGATCCCGCTTACCTTTGATAGCTTTTGAAATAATTTTTTCACTTAGCCCCATACCATAGGCAGCGGCGGTGTCAATTGTGGTTACCCCATGCTCTAAACTAGCATTAATGGCCTCAATGGCTTGTTTTTCATCGGAACTTCCCCACATCCACCCCCCAATAGCCCAGGCTCCAAATGCAAGACGGCTGATTTTTAAAGGGGATTGCCCAAGTTGACGGTATTCCATAAAGGATTCTCCTTAAGATTAATTGTATGTTAGGTTTATAACTAATTGAACTCAAGCATTATTGCCCATACATGCCTAAGAGACAGGTGATTCATCATGCTCACTTTTTTATTGCTGGGTAATTTTTTCCTGGCAAAAACAATTATAAATTAGAATGAGAGGTTAAACATGAAAACCCTATTGTTTTTAATGCTCGCCCTATTTGCAAAAACATTAGCGGCCGAAAATTCGACAAATCAAACAAACAATCATGCAAATAATAGTTTTTCTTTAACAAGCCCCTCTTTCTCGAATAATCAGCCTATCCCCGACAAATTTGCTTGCGGACCTGCGGGGGCTAATCAATCGCCTCAGTTAAATTGGAGCTCTCCTCCTGAGGGGACCCGCAGCTTTGCTTTAATCTGCGTGGATCACGATGTTCCCAGCGGAGACTTTATCCACTGGATTTACTTTAATATCCCTGAAGGGGTGCATACTCTCCAAGAAGGTGTATCTAGAAATGATCGTTTTTCCGATGGTTCCGAGCAAGGAGTCAATAGTTTCGATAATTTTGGATATGATGGACCCTGCCCCCCTGTTGGCTTTACACATCATTACTATTTTATGCTTTATGCCTTGGATACTCTGTTAAAACTCGAGCCGGGGGTTGATTTCGAAGAAATCAAAAAAGCGATGGAAGGACACATCATAGACCAAGCAGAATTGGCTGGGGTTTACATGCAGCCTACCCGCCGCGGTCATTCGCCAAAATAAGAATCTGAAATTTTGGCGCAGCCAATTTGCCAAATTTTCATGATTTTCAGTGTAAAATCTTGAATGTTTCATTCATATCTTATTAATAATTAAATACCTATGTAACATCGCATATAATATGCAATTTATAATATGCAATTCAATTTTTGATATTGGCATCAAAATTGCAAGATATAATTAAAATTTCTATTAAAAACATGCTAATAAAAAACTAATAAAAAAAATAATAATATGTTAGTATTAATGAAGATATACTATTAATTTCAAAAAGCTAAAATAATTTAATAAATGTGAAAAAGGAGGCTATATGTCTTTTAAAAGTAAAATGTGTAATTTATTATTTTGCTTAAGCCTTGCCTTTGGATTCATTGCGTTGGCTTTGCCGGTAAAAGCCTTAGCAAGCCCGATTTTATACAACTTCACTTCTCCTTTAGGGACATTAGGTACATCGCAATCCTATACTGCTAGCGGTGTTACGATAACTGCTTATGGATTCAATGGTGTTGGCGGCACTGCTAAACTTTACGGAAAAAATGACGGTGGGGATGAAATTGGGTTAGGAATTGCTGGGGGTTCCGATAACGAAATTAACAAAGTGAATTTCGTTCAACTTGATTTATCCAACCTTTGGGCCAACAATCCCACTTCTCTTGCTATGGCTTTTGGAAGTGTGCAAAGTGGGGAAGGTTGGAAAATTTATGGTTCTAACACACTAGGCACCTTATCTACCCTGTTATTCAGCGGATCAGCAGATTATCCAACTGCGTTCAATTTCCCGTCCATTCCAAATTCATACAAATACATCGGCATTCAAGCAAGCGGCGGTGACGTTTTGATAGCTAGTTTGTCGGGAAACATTGTACCGACTCCTGAACCTGCAACTTATCTTTTGCTGGGTTCCACCCTTTTATTAGTTGGTGCCGTTACAATGCGTAGAAAAAAAGTACATTGCTAAGCATAACGACTTCTTTGACGT
Organism: uncultured Parachlamydiaceae bacterium; assembly: GCA_963742415.1. Lineage (GTDB taxonomy): Bacteria > Chlamydiota > Chlamydiia > Chlamydiales > Parachlamydiaceae > CAVULX01. The sequence continues at coordinate 769,912 of CAVULX010000004.1, read as the reverse complement.
AGCAATTGTGCAATTAGGAATTTACTAATTGCACAATTTTTTTATACCGAACGGTATATTCCTGTAATGAGAGCTAAGTAGCGATAAAAATCTTTCTCTGGTTCAAGCAGAAAATTCTCCCAGCAATGCTTATTTGCTAAATAAAGCGCCTTTATTTGCCCATGGTAGAGGTTTTCAAACTCCTCCATGGCAGAAGAGCATTGGGCTTTCTTGGCGCTTTTGTACAAACCATCCAAGCGCTCATAAAAGAATTCGGCCCAGTCTTGCTGGATCGTGTTAAACAAGACATATTTCAAACTCGTCAAAAAGGGGACCCATGAGAAATCTTTGGGCCGGATATTTTGAGCGTGGTAGCGAAAAATTTTGTGGACTTGAAGGTCGTTGCCTTGCAACGAACGATAAGAGGGGTCTGAAAAGTCCATATCTGTTTTCTCATTAATTTGAGCTTTCAAAAATTGATTGACTTGATCGAGAAAACCTTCATCAATTGCTTTTTGCCAGGCTTGAATGGAATTGACAAATTCAAGCAAAAACTTGTGATTGATCGATTCAATCGCAAATTTTTCTTTTCTTTGTTCTGATAATTTGACAACTTGCTTTTCCACGCAATGTTTGAGGGTTTTGAGGACATCTTGCGAAGAGGGCAAAGAAGGGCGTATCCCTACCGGCAGAGATGCATAAGGATTTTTTAAAAAAAGGATGATCCGAGCGGTTCCAGGGTGCCCTTGCCTGCCTGTTCTTCCAATAACCTGAATCAAACTCCTTTCATTAAGAGTGTTTTTTACATTTTCTTGATCAGCAGTGACAATCACATGCAGTCCCTGAGGGTGTTTGACAGAAATATGAGCCCCTCTTCCCCCTTTGCGAGTTGCGCTCGTGACCATTTTATTTCTTCCTGCTTTTGCGATTACAAGATCTTCGTGCTCGGCTTGTTTTTCGTTAAGCCGTTGGACGTATATGTTTTCTTTCTTTATTTCTTGGGCAATCTCTTCTGAACTCCGGATTGTCTCAGACACAATAAGCGTTGGGCGCCCCGCTGTTTGCATTTCACGCACCTCTTTTCGAAGGACTTTATAATAGTCTTCTTTTGTGTAGACGACAATCGGATCGAGAACTTGAATATTTCGATCCTTATGGGGAGGAACATCTATCGAATCAATTTGATATATGTGTTTAAGTTCTTTTCTTTCAATTGATGGACCAACCGATCCAGTAACGCCAAACGTAAGCCTGGAGCGGGAGGCTAATATGGCGTGGCACATCGAGCAAGGCATCAAGCTTTCTTCTTCAATAGTCAAATCGGTTTTATTTTCATTTTGAGAGTCGTTTGTTAGCAGATACATAGCTTCTAAGCACTCATGCACGCCATTTTGATAGCGGCTTTTTTCTTGCTTGCTCCCTGTATGCTCCTTGTCCATAACGACAACCTGATCCCTAACTTTTCCCTTTATCTTCTCCAAAGGTTTAATAATAAAATCTACATCTTTTTTTAAGATATATAAGGCCATATAAGCGGAGTCAATCCATGTTTCAAATTGTATTTCGGGAAAGAAACTGATCACATTTTTGAATTTCCCGCCCTGATAATTTTCTAATTCATTTCGCAGCTTTTTGATAATTTTTTCCTTTTCGCTTTCTATTGGCTCCTTTGTAAAAATAAAAGAGTCGATGGCAGTTTTATGCTTTTTGACGAAGTCGAGAAGAGGGCGGTAAACCCAATTGAGTTTTTTTCTTCCTGGAATAGCAATGCGAGCCGGATTTTGAAGGCAATCGATGAACATTAAATCCACCTCATCCCAGTTGAATATGTCGAAATCAGCATTATAATCATGGATACCCAGCCAGTTTCTCATGATCGCAAATTCAACATCAGTGCCAGTGGAAAAAACGATTTGCCCTTCAAAATTTTCTGCTGTTGGATCATCGATGCAAAGGTGGGAGGTCTTTATGTTAAAAGTGTTAAAAAATTCGAGCGATTCTTCGTAATCGCGGTATGAAAGATAACGGGAGGAGGAAAGGGATCCCACACGTTGATTTTGGCAAGCCCAATAAAAATTCAACAAACGCATGATGGTTGATTTTCCTTCACTGGTAAGGATACGGGCAATTCTCCCTCTGAGATGAGGGGGATATTGAAGAAGCCCTAAAATGGCTAATATTTGAGTATTATAAGGTAAAATCCCATATTTAAGCCGAATGACCTCGCGGCCAATCGCAAAAATGGTCAATTTATCTTGTTCTGTAATGGGTTGAGTTTTGCATCGGATTTTTATTTGTTCGATCTGGTCGACAAGAACATTTAAAGTGCATTTTTTGACTTCTGCCTGGATTTCAACAATTCTTCGATATTCCTCCGTTATCTTATCGAGTTCCTCTTTGTTTAAAGGGATGTCGACATAGGAATTTTCATTCCTACCGGAAAAAGCTTCCAAAACTTCATTTAAATCCTTTTCGACATACTTTTTTCTTTCAATCTCCTTCTTGGCTTCGGCAAGCTTTTGGTTCAGTTCTGCTAAAGAGAGTTGATTTACATAAAATTTTTTGAGTAAAGGAACAACCCCTGGAATATCATCTGAGATATCGATCAATTGTTGCATCACTAAGATCGCTTCTGTGACGGATCCACTTTTGTAACTTTGTTCATTGGTTACGAGAAGAAAAATTTCATCGCCCAGGTTTTCTTTAACCAGCTTACACCATTCTAAAAATTTCAATTCAGTGCGCTTAGGCAGTTGTTGATTGGGTTGGGAGGAAAGATGAACTAATATTTGCAATAGATGCGCTTGATCCGACGGAGTGAAAGTTTCTTGAAAACCTGGTTTTTCAAGATCCTTTTGAGCTTTCGCTGTCTCATTTGTAGCTCTGAAGGTTGTGTTTCCAAAGGCATAGCGGATTTTTGCAAGAATATTGTCCGGTGACAAAATTTGGAGAGAGGCGGGCGAGCCAAGTGCAAACTCTTCCTGATAAGTAATTGTGTATTTTATTTGAGTAGCTTTTGATGGTTTAAATAAGGATGGCATATTATTTAACTGCAAAATGATGGCTTCAGATTTTGAAAGATTCAGATTGTTTGCCAGTGCATTGGCGAGCCATTCTTTCCCTCCCTGATCGTAAGGCAGGATATTGCGGAATACTTTTGTTGAAGGGTGGCCTTTATAGCGGTGAACGACTTGCATAAAGTCGTTGAAGAGGCTCAAAAAAGTCTCTGGTGGATAGTAATTTCTTTTATAGGTGGTAGCTAACTTGATAAAGGCATCAACAGTGGGTTCGTCCTGTTCAAAAAGGTATGTAGATTTGTCGAGGTGTGGGCTGATGCATGCGATGAGAAGTCGAGGATACTGCAGGCGGCTTAAGACCTCTTTGTCTAATCGGGCAAGCCGTTTTTCTTCATAAGTTGAAGATAAGTTACATTTTATTGCATCGGCCAGCGCAGAAATTTCAGAGTCATTAAAAGGAGAGGTCGTTGTTTGTAAAAACTTCTGTACATCAGGGACAGTAGTTGTGGAAGTTCGGCTCTGTTCTGTAACATTCATAGTAAAAGTTCTCTCGTTTAGGTTTAATGGTTTTGGGGCCCTCCCTTGTGAGTGCGGCGGCATTCCGCATACGCATAAAGCTAAGGTAAACCATTTCTACCAGGCTGAAAGCCTGGTTTACAATAGCCTGGGGCAATGCCCCAGGTAATATCATGCATAATCATTTGCAGGCTGAAGGCCTGCCATATTATAGCCTGGGGCAACGCCCCAGGAAATAAGGTAGAGGCATATGCAGGCTGAAAGCCTGGTACAAATGGTTTACCTTAGCTTCATGCGAATGCAGCAAGCCGCCCCACTCCAAACATGCCTTTCTTTATTACTGCAAGAGGTTAAGATACTTAACCATTTCGGCTCTTTTGCATGTTCTTGCTAGCTCAATATAGCAATTTCCTTTGTCTTCTAGTTTATCTAATGAAAATCCATGCACAAACACGGAGATAAAAGGCTCTAAAGTCCCTTTTTCGATCGCTTTTGTTAATTCGGTAGGACCATCGAATGGCTCTACAGCCACAGCCTCTGAAGCCATTTTAACAAGCTGCTCATAAATAGCCTTAACCATCTCCCTGTTTTCCTTCTTTAAGGCTAAATAAAGGGGATTTTCTCCAAAAGTTTGGTTTGGCCAAGTCAAAGGTTGTCCTTTATTGATTAAAAAAATCAGACTTTTTAATTGACCTGCCTTGATAGCTTCAGAAACTGCATTGGTCATTTGTTTGTCGCCCGAAATTTCAGAAAACTCATACAAAGCTTCAAGATAACTCGGTTGATTTTTGACCCCATACAGATATAACCTGCGCAACTCTTGCAGCATCCGTTCATTTTTTTTCTCTACAGCGATTTCACAGTAAGCTTTCAGCAGGGGAATGCTTCTTGCTTTGATGATTTGCATCAATTCACTTTTATCCTCTTTTTTCATTGTAAATGGCAAAGTCTCTACGCCCAACCTTAAGAAATTTTTGAAAATCTCCACTTTATTTTTCTGAATTGCGAGCTCCAATTGACTCACAGAGTTTATCTTTGGGTTGATTTGCACATTCTTAGTTTTAAATAACTCGACGATGCGAGGATTAATTTGCTTTTGCAGGGAAAGGGAGAGGGGAGTCCACCCTTCCGCATTGATAGACAAGGGATCGATGTCATGGCTAAGCGAATACTCGGTCATCATTTCCCGTTGAAGAGATGCTGAAATGTGCAAAGGGGTATTGCCCCGTTTGTTCACAGCTTTATAATCGAGCCCAAACCAGACCAGAAATTTAGCCACATTGACGCTCCCTATCTTTGCTGCTTCGTGAAGATAGGAATTTCCATTCTCAGGTGAAATATGTTGTAAATTCCAGACAGAATCGGAAAAGTTAAGCAATGAGGGGAGGTCGTCGTTGGCAATTACAGTTTCAATTTTACTTCCCGATTTTTTCCTCTTTAATGCCTGTCCGTAGAGGACATGAAAGACCTTCTTTTTGTTAGAAGAATAGGCGATCTTTTCTAAAGAGCTGCCCTGGGGGTCTTTTTGTGTCGGATCAAAACGGAACCAATGAATAAGAGGGGCTAAAATCTTATCAGCATCCGATTCAACAGCAAGAAATAAAAGAGAGGGGTCCTTATCTCGAATTTGGCGGTAAGCCCCATGGTTGATTTTTCGGAAAAAGGCTTTTTCATCATTGTTTTTAATCGCCGAAGTGAACTTATCTGTCGATTTTTTTGATTCTTGCCATAGTAATAAATACTGGAAGATCAAATTGAACAGTCGAGTGGCTAACTCTTTATCTGACCTCTTGCTAATAGCCAGCAGAAGGGATTCTCCCTCCCGATTTTCAAGTCTGACATCTGCTCCCAGTTTCAAAAGGTATTGCACGATATCGAGATCTTTTCCAAGAGTAGCCGCCCAAAATAAAGGTGTGCGTCCTTTATTATCTTGTAATTCTAGCAAAGCTCCCGCTTCGATGAGTTCCATGATAAAGTTTTTTTTCTTTTTGATCACAGCCAGGTGCAGAGGAGTCTTTCCATACTTATTTGGAGTATTGACATCGTCCAATTTGAGTAATAAAGGGAAGTGTTGGAAGTCATTTAACCGGATCGCCAGATGCAACCGGGATTCTCTGTTTTTCTTCCCTTCAATACCGGCTTGCCGATAAAGATCGATGAGATTTTTTAGCTCCGTCGCTTTCGGCTGGAGAAAATGTTGAATTGTAAGGGCTTCTGGGGTTTTCTTATCACAATCTGCTCCGGCAGCTAAAAGGAGATGCACAAGAGGGTAATCTCCGTTTTTTGCGGCATAATGTAAAGGCGTCCAACCATGATCATCGATCTCGTCGATGTTAAGCCCTTTTCCGATCAGAAGAGCCGCCATCTCGGCATCGCCACTCTCACAAGCCTTGTGTAGAAGTGTTTTGCCCTCTTTTAATTTATGGCAAAGAGCACTCTTATCGCATTCATGAACCAAATAATCGGTATGGTTTAAATGATGCTGTTCTACAGACAAATCTAGAGGAGTTTCTCCTTGGAGGTTCGCTTTTCCGGGGTCCGCTTTTTTATCCAAAAAGTAACGTGTTGACTTCATGGCTCCGAGCGTTGATGCCGCTTGCAACCCCGTTTGACCTTGGTAATTCAAAGTAAGATCCGAGGGAAGTTCGTCGCCATAAAGCGACTTCAAAATTGTAGGATCATCTTTTGCGATGGCAGCAATGATGGCGTTTGCTTTTTCTTCGTCTTTTGAGGCAATTCGAAAATCAGAAAAATAATCGATTAAAGCCCGATTTTTGCTTTTCACTGCGTAATAGTAGGCACTACAGTCAGACTCCGTTACAGCCTCGACGTCAGCTCCTGTTTCTACTAATTTTTTAACCATTGCTAACCTCCCTTCCTCTGCAGCTCGATGCAGGGAAGTGATTCCGTTCGTTTGCGGATGGGATTTCCGAAGAGAAACTTTTTTTATTTTTGAGGGTTTATGTAATGGAATTCCCCGTTCTCTTAAATAATCTATAATGGCGGGATTTTTTGATTGGGCTGCATAATGAGCGATCGATAAACCATCGATATCTTTGTAATGTAATGATGATCCTGCAGCTTCAAGCAATTGGAACAAAGCAATATTGCCTTGTTGTGCAACAAGATGGATGGGTCGAACGCCAAATTCATTTCCTAAATTGACGTCGGCGCCGTTGGCAATTAAGAGTTTAACGATTTCAAAGTACTCATTTTCTAATTTCCCTTTGTCTAAAATGCCTTTTCTTAGAGCAAATAAAAGGGGGGTCGTTCCTTTGCCCAAGCACCTCTGATTAATGTCGGCTCCATATTTCAGCAAAGTTTGAATCACAAGTGGAAGGTGTTTCTCGGTGGCGTAAAGAAGAGGGGATTGCTTGAGCTTTGTTAAATGATTCGGTTTAGCTCCCTTTTCCAAAAGGGACTCTACATTTTCTTGTTTATTAACTACGATGGCATAGAAAAGAGGGGTGGCTCCGCAGTTATCTTCAATATCCACGTCGTTGCACTGTTTTAAACTCTCTTTAAAATGATCTGGAGGGGTGTTGGCTGCACATAGATGTAACACTGACGCTCCAACCTGATCTTGGAGCAGAGGATCGATTTGAGAAAAATCGAGCTTTTCTTTCCGTTTAGCCATCAAATGAAAAATCGTTTGCCCGTTGTGAATTTTAGTATTAAACTTAATCCCTTTCTGCTCACGAAGTTTGGTTAAAATCTTGTTTGAAGTCTTTGGACCTAGAAGATAAATTAAATAAGGGAGAGTTATAGATTCCTCTTTCCCTTCGATGTTAAAACTGATCAAACTATTCGATGGAAACCCCTTAACTAATTTAAAAAATCGGCGATCATCATCGAGAATAGCCGCTTGAACGATATCCTCTTTAAGCTCCTTGTATTTTTTGTATCCATTTTGGAAGAGAAAAACAAGGTGGTCGTGTCTGTTTCTCTTAGCAATATCCAATGAGGTTTTTCCTGAACCATTTCCTAAAGTTGCGTCAAAACCGGCGTTGATCAGATAAGTGACACAATCATCATGCCCAAAATGGGTGGCTAAATGAAGTGCATTATAGCCTGATGCGGTGGTGTGGGATTTCCTTGTGGATTCCCATATGTATTTCAGAAAATGGAGCTTTCCATTGCTAGATGCCATCAAAAGCGGGGTCTTTTCTTCAGCACGGGCCTCTAAATTAGCTCCAGACTTACATAACGTAATAAAGCCTTCGAGGTTATTTTCACGAAGTGCATGGAAAAGGGGATGATCTTTTGTAGAAGGTGTAAAATTGGGATCATATCCTCGTTTAAGGAGCAACTGAATCTGCTTTGATGTTCCTTTTCCAGCCACGAAATGAAGGAGATCCGGAGGCAAGGGGATCTCATATTTCTTATCCATTAAATAGTCGATGGCATCCTCCCAATTATTTTCAAAAGCATAATGGAAGGGCGTTTTTCCCAATTTATCTCGAAGATCAAAGCTCACGCCCTGTTTGCGCAAAAGTTCCAACATCTCTACATCCCCATTCATAGCAGCAATGTGTGTGGCAGATCGGCCATCTGCATCGATAGGAACATTAGGGTTGTTAAGCGCACGAATAATTAACTCAACGCAAGATTGTTTTCCGGCATGGACGGCTCCATAAAGAAGATGTCTTCCTTCATGGTGATCTTCGAACCGCATTCCTTTTTCACTCATCGCCTTTAGAATAAGTTCTAGCGCTCTGCTGCTCCCATTCTCTGCGGCGATGTATGCAACCGTTTTTCCCACTATTGAAATCTGCAGCACCTCCTCAGGTAACATAGCCAAAAATTTCTGAATGATATTGACATGGTCGTATTGGGCTGCATAGTCGATCAAAGACTGCTTTTTTTCATCGAGGAAATCATCCCCTCCATAAAACAGCCAAAAGAGGCTGACCATCTGGTTATGCCCATGCTTGCACGCGGCATAATAAGCGGCGGAGATCTGTTCGCGTGAGAAATTGTTTCTTTTAATGAATCGATGGATGAATTGTGGGTCGATTTTAACACGGCAAAGCTGCAGTAAAAATTCAAAAGGATTAGGTATGGTAACCCCTTCGTTGAGGAGAGCTTCCAAAATAGAATGAAAGTGGGATTCAACAGCTACATTCAAAGGGGTGATCCCTCGGATGTCGGGGCAATCGATGATCCGATAGGGATTATTATCGCGATTAATGACACAATTTTTTTCCTTTGCATAGGCCATGATGATCCTAGCGGCATCTGTTTTTCCATTCCGAATAGCAGCTAATAACGCTGTTTTCTGTTCCCATCCATAGATGGTTAAATCAGCGCCAAATTTTAGCAGGAGGTGCACGATATTCGGGCTGTTACTTTCGGCTGCTAAATGGAGCGCGGTATTTCCTGATTTTAACGGCAAGTTGACTTGAATGCCTGGCTGCTCAAGCAGCAAACGGCACACAGCTTCCGACCCTTTTTTTGCAGCGACGTGGATCGGTGCATAGCCGTCTTTTCTACAATGGTTCAAATTGGCCCCTCGGATCATCAGCTGCTTGATCACTTCAGGCATCTCCAATTCTACAGCCACATAAAGGGGACTCGTTCCATCTTCCGTGTATAGATTGGGATTCGTATTTTGAAATTTAAGGAGTTCCAATGCAATAGCTTCATGGCCATGATGGACCGCAGAGTAAAGCGCTGTCATCCCATAGGTAGTGACAACATTGGGATCTGCTCCGGCAGCAAGCAGAGTTTTTACAGCTTCAATTTGTCCATTTTGGACCGCAGCGTGAAGCGGGGTTACTTGACTTTTAGCTTGAGCATTCAACAGTTGAGGGGCTTTTTGAAGCAAAATTTGGATGTTTTTCACGAGGCCTAGTTCTGCAGCAACATGAAGAGGAGTTCGCCCAAAGCGGTCTGCCACAGTAACATCGGCACCTTGCTGAACCATCTCTTGAAGATAAGCAGGGGAGTTCGAAGCGGCTGCATAGTGAATGAGGCTAACTCCATGGCAATCTGTAAATTGCTGAGCCCCTTTCCGTTTAATCACCTTTTTAAAGGTGTCGAGGTTATCTTGTTGGAGAGCCGAAAAAACCTCGGTTTTCTGTTGTTCTGTCTTAGGGTCATCCTGCGTCATAGAAAATTGCATCCAGTCATATTCACGATCTTCAGACGCATGAAAGTCTGTGAAATGGAGCTTGAATGCATAACTATCCGTTTTTCCTGTCCTTTTATCTTCAAGGGGGATAAATTCTTCATCTTCCACGCTTAAAAGTTCGGGATAATTTTGGTTCAACAAGTCTTGACCCATTGGATCGATTTGGATCGATTTTGGCTCCAGATTTAGCCCGCACCCCCCAACTACACGTTTCGTTTGGTCTTGTTCATCAACGGTTTGTTCGGTAAAAAGTTGGATCGTGGGTTGAGAAAGAGATAGGGGAAGTTCGGAGTTTTTGATCGAATAGGCGATCGGGTCTTCGACGATATCGTTTAATTTTTTAAAAGCTGATATGATTTTGGTGAAGACGTCTATACTCGATTGATTTACTTTTAAAGCCTCGTCTAGTTTATCTTGTGGTACTTTTCCAACAAGACTTAGACCCTTTTTTCTATCCTCTTCAAGTTCCTTTAGCTTTGTTTCGTAGAAGGATATCTTGTTGGTTAAAAATTGGATATTTTGCATTCTTTCAAGCTGAGGATCTAGAGCAATGTTGGGGTCTTGCTTAGGTTCTGTTTCAGGAGGTTTTGATTGACTCTCTAAATTTTTAATTTCCTGACATTCATTCCGAGCATTTTCATGAGAGTCATGAATGAGGGCAACCAAATGCTTGAGGAGATCTTGAATAAGGTTCTTGTGTTTTTCAACTGGAGACTTTTGGGAGAAATAGGTCGACGTTTCCTCAAGATGCTTTTTCATGCTGGGGGTAATTAATTTCAGAATTTCTTCAGAGGGCTCTTCCTCTTTTTTAGCCTTGCGGAGGAATTGGATGATTTTTTCTTTGTCTTCGGCAGATATCTTTTCAAAGACTTTTTCAAAATTTATTTTTAGTAAGCTTCGACTTATTTTACGAATGGGATGGGGAGGGAATACGGGAAGTGCTGCAGCGGTTTGGTCTATAGGTACTTTTTTGAACAGTGGAGCTTTATGGGCCAATTTTAATTCCGTAAAATAATAGGCAAAGAAGTTGATCTGTTTTGCCATTTCGAATAATTCTAATTCCCGAAATATCGGCAAGCGGGGCATCATCGTGCGGATTTGATCGCACATCCACTCATTGGCTTGCACGAGCCGTTTATATCCTGCCGGATCATGTCCAAACAAAAGATGGTACTTCCTTAGTTCTTCTGCATAAGCTGCATCTGGCGAGATGGTATAAAGGACATCAAAATCCCCCTCATTTAAAGAAATGAGCCGATTGGTTTTAACAAATCGATTTTGTTTAAAAATAATTCGAACTGAAGAGCTGAAACCGGAATAATCTGATAAAAGAGTAGACTCTAATGGTTTTGGAGTCTCTTTAGGATCTGAAGGATCAGAGGTTCCTTCTTTATTACTTTCCTGAACTTTCTCATATTGTTCTAAGATGTCTAGCATTTCCCATAAAGAATAGTAATGTTCATTGGGTAGATGCTCTGCACAATATTCGTGCCAATCAATCATGAGGGGTTTCAAGGCATTGACATCGCGGGTTCGAGAATGCTGCCATTGTTCCAAAATCGATGGATGAAAGCCGCCGCCGCTATAAAAGCTTTTCATGTAATAATCTAAAAGGCTCATCACTTTCCCGGTCAATGTATGTTCAAATTCGGGAGGAATCACTAGGTAAATTTCATGACAAGGATTAAAATGTTCGCTGACGATAGAGATAGAGCCGTTAGAATAAATTCCGATGGCGCTTTCTCGAGCCAATTGAAGGGTGTGTTCTCTTTTGACCGGGAGCTTACCATCAGGTGCGTTAATATGAAAAACATGCCATTTTTCTTTGAGTTGATTGTATTGAGAAAATAATCCGATAGGGGAGATTTTTTGCTCTACCCCTCCGACGTCCCCCCCTGAGGCCCCGTGTTCCGCTATAGGATGATCAGGGTTGGCTCCATTGAAACTGTCGGTTAAGTGGTTGAGCTGGACGCTTTCGGCAAAGGCTCCATTGTTATAAGCACTTAGGCCATAAAGAGATAGACCTATGCCCAGCTCTTTTTTATACGAATTTAACTTGAAGACGGGCCACGAGCCTAGCCCAGGAAACATTCCATTGCCGATATAAGTCAAATTTTTGCTTCTTCCGGCTAATGAAAAAAGCATTTTATTTGCCGGATTCCATTGAATATAAAGACTTGAAGCACCCTCTTTTCGTGCATAACTCTGAATAGTCGAAATAGCTTGGAAGGCTGTCCCAGATGTTTTTGTGGCTTGACCAACGCTAGCATTACTAGTTGACTTCAATAAATGCACGAAAGCCGTTATTGAACCATCAGTCCGTTTCATATAGGAAACGTTTAGGAATCCCCCTTGATCTCCTAAGGGGGTTTTTATTTTATTGATGGTATTGCTTAAAAATGCATGGTTTGCATTTACGACTGTTTGATTTGCAGAAGAAGTAGTTATATAGGATAAGCTTGAATTATATCTTGGAACGTTGGTGACGATAGGATGGGTAGAGGTGGCAGCGGAGCTTGCTCTTATGACTGCATTATTTGCTTTTATGGAGGCGAGTCCGGCTTTGGCCATGCTTCCGACAGCTTTTCCAACCCCTGCAAGGGCAACCCCGCCTGCCACTATTCCTGCGTTGGAAAGAGCATACCGAGTATCGCTTTGCGGGATCCCATACTGACGTTCAAATGCTCGTGGAACCTCGACGTTAAGTCGGTTAATTAGATTTGAGGTATTGCTTTTAACGCTTGATGGAATATAGCTGCCGACAAAGTTTGCTGTCCCCTTGAATCCAGTGCCGATGGCGCGGCATACTTTTTGAGTAGTTTCTGTGCTGTTACAGGCTGCATTCATTCCTTTATCGATTGCCCGAAAGGGAAGGCTCAATCCATTAATGATCATCATCCCAGTTTCGATCTGTTCTTTAGCGGTAGCGTTGCTGAAATCCGGATCCATCTTTCACCCTTGTAGTCTATTTGAAAATGCAGTAGATTAATTCTCTTGATAAATATTTGCAAGCGAATTTATGGAATAATCCCCTAGAAGAAATTTCCAAAGGGATTTTTCTGGTTTTTATCAGGCCATTCGGCCTGATCTGCTTATTCGGTTTGTTGGGAGGAGGGCTTGTTGAGCTTTCTTGCGGCCTTATTATAGGCGGTGGGATCAAACTTTTGTGCCAGGTCAAAAGCTCCGGCGACAACCGCCCGCCTAAATGTAGGGTTTTTATACTCGGTAATTTTTTCCTTAGAACCTTCGATCCCTTTGTTTGCTTTTTGCAAATCTAGGCTGGACTTGAATGTTCCAGAGAAAATAGGCAAAGACCAATGTTCTTTTTTCCCTTCTTTATAAAAAGAGGCTGTCTCGGAAGGTGGGGGGCATTTGCCATTTTTTGATGCGGCAATATTTCCAAGGATTTGGTTGCTTTTAGCAAGCCAAGCAGCTGTTCGGTTATTTCCGCTGCGGCAATGGCCTGTCGTTTTCATATTCAGCATTTCCATGAGCACCGTTAAGCGCCCTACACTTTCATATCGAGCCGAGTCGTTAGGCTCTGCTTTTAATTTAACGATCTTTACTTTTATTGTTTCGGACACACCAGAAGCTTGCTGTAGAACTTTTTCTACTTCGGACACATCAAAAGTTTGCTCTAGAAGGCTATCAATAGAATTTTTATATCTTTGTATTTCATTTAATTCTTTTTCTAATTCCACTCGTTTTTGAGGTTTTAACACGATTTCCTCTTTTATACTTAAGAGTTCACTCTCTAGTGCTTTGCTAGCTTGCATTCCGGTTTCATAAATTTGCTTGAAACTCTCATGAGTTGTATCTTTAATCACTTTAGAGCGATGTTGGTCAACGATTCCCACATTAAACATTGTATTCAAACGAAAATTGATGTGATGGGGACCAATGTTAACTATGGTTCTTTTTTGACCAAAAAAGTTAGTGGGTATATTGAAATAAAGGCATTCTGTTTCAGGAAGTTCTTTTCCCGCCTTTTTAAAAGCGTTCATTTCCCTTGAAATCGAGTCGAGTTCACTTATATCTTGATTGGCTAACAGTTGGAAAGCCGATCTAACAAAGGGGGGAAATTTTTCATTTTTTGCCTGTTTTAATATAAACTCGTTGATCTTCCCTTTACCTCCAACAATATTGACAGGAGTTTGCAAGCTAATCATGCCCCAACCCTGCTTATCCCCTTTAAGAATGGGATTACCGGATCTGTTATAGGCTTCTTTCACAGAATCTGGCAAAGTCATCCCTATATCTTTCGATTGAGGATTTTGGAGGACTTCTTTAATGCGGGATAGATTCACTTCTTCGATTTTTTCATTACTATATTTGACAAATGCTTCTTCAAGGCACTTCTCGGATTCCCCTTTGGAAGCCTTATCCGATTTTAAAACTTCGCTTAAGGCGAAAAGCTCTTTTGCAGTTCCTCCCTTCCGAATGTTTGCGATAAACTCTTTCCGAGATTGGGCGTTGTCTAGCCTTGTTGTCATTTCATCCAATTCCCCCTGGCCTACCTCTTTCGCTAACATTTCATTAGGTAGCAATTTTGCTGCGGAGATATCAAAGAAATCGAAAGCGCCCGTTCGTAAACGACTTGCTTCAATCTTCGATCCATCAGCAGAGGCAAAAGCTACATTTTCCACATGGGAATTGACGGCGCCCTTCGAATTTTCATCTCTTTTTTCTATGCTTGAGAGATAACTGTCACCAAATTGAACAGTCTTAATATCCACAGTTATTTTTTGAGCTGCATCAGTATTTACATCGAACTTATAGCCGAAGTCAATTTTTCCTTCCTTGGAGATTTCCTCTTTCCTTTGTCCCGCAAGTTCTTGAAAGATCTGTTTGTGGAGTTCTGCTTTGGTCACTTGGGGATCCTCAGGCACCCTAGCTAAGGCTTCATACATCCCCTCGGAAAGTAGGTTTGTAGCTTCTTTTTGCCGCTGCTTCTCTTCTTTAGTCGACCAGGCCTTTTTAGCATCTTCGGCACTTAGGAGTGTTTCAGGGTGGGCAGAAAAAATCTCATTAAAGCTGTCGATTCTCTCATCTTTTAATTCAGTTAATTCCTCTTTCTTATCAGGATACCGCTGCACCAACGCATTAATGAACGATCTAAAGAGTTTAGGAGATTCTACCCGAAATAGATGTTGCATTTTATCGGGTTCGATCACGGTCTCTGCCTTGATCCTCTCCAGGGAAATAGTTATAGAATGTCCGTAAATATCAGACAAAACTTCAGATAAAATGGCGTTGACTTTTTCAGATTCATGGCCGGGCTGCCAAATGTGAGATTCCACTAAATCGGAAAAATTTTCCTTTTTAATATTGCTCTCAAAATTTTTGGGTAAGGAGTCAATTCTATTTGCCATTTCTTGCATTTTTGAATTTATTTCAGGAGCGGAGGTTCCTTTGGGAAACGCCACTTTCAGCTCTAACCGTCGACCGTCTCTTAACCGAAATTCTTGCTGGGAGACAATCTCGTTTTGCCCAGGAATGGTGATCTTTCTAAGAGAAACCGGTTCACTTATTTTATTTGAAATATTGCTGTTAGTTTCCATAAATAAATGGTTTCCATAAATAAACAAAATTAAAATAAAAGGATAACTTTATTATATAATTTTGTTTATTTTATAGTCCCTATTTATTAAAAAATTATTTACTGGAGGCCAAATCGCGCCAGGCGCGCCAGAGGGAATGGTGAAACCCGCAGTGCCCCCCTTCATCCCGTGTTATTACAATCGTCTTTCCTTGAGGATTGTATTCACGCAAACGGCGTATAAACAGGGGGTCATCCCGATTGGTTAGGCTTTGATCCGGGGTTTGAAAAAAGAGCACGACGGAAAGGGTTAAACCTTTCCATTTGGCTAGAGAATCTATGGGGCGGGATTGATAAAACCTATACCTTTGAGCTACAATTGCATAATCTCTATCATAGGCGTGCTGTTCAATGATTTCATCCATGGATTTAAGGGGGGCGTCAAGCAAAACGACACCCTTTTGAATAGCTATTAAGATTTTTTCTTTCCCTCCTTTATCTATGCCGAATCGCTGCAACTCTTTATCGTATTGATCTGAATTTAGAACGGCAATCGTATTAACCAGTGCGCCGCCGCCTGAAGAAAAGCCATAGAGGGAAATTTGCTCTGCGTTTGCATCGACGGCGACCCTCTTTAAAAGATAGATGAGAGGTAAAATCTCTTGAATGCTTCCAAAAGTAATTTTGGAAGCGTTAAACCCTTTTGTAAGGATATCGTGATCGGGAAAGTTAAAGCCTATTATATGAGAGGGAACAACGTGGGATTCTTTTAGGGTATCCGCAAGAGAATAATTGCTGCCGTAGCCGTGACAGCAAATTAATACGTTTTCATCTGACGTATTACCCCGGTGCAAGGTGATGTGGAGGTCATAGCAAAAGGGGTGGGGTTGCTCGTATAAGACTTTTTTAAGCTTCTCAATTTCCACACCCTCGATAGAAGAAGCAAAAAACAACAACAAGACACCCAGAAATTTGTTCTTCATTAATGTATCTAATTAACCGTTAAGCCTTTAAAGATCTAAATACCGAGCTATCATGACAAATATTGCAGCAGGTTCTGCAGGCGGTTTGGGAGATTTAGTTTGATTGATTTTGTCAATAATTGAGGCCACGGTATCTTTGATGAAGTCAAACACAGCCTGTGCCCAGTGAACGAGTTTGGCAAAGGCATCTGGAAAGAAAAACCATAAAGCATAAAAAATCAATCCAAAAAGGACAAAATTAAAAATAAAGCGCATTGCAGACCTCCTTTCCTTTCTTCATGTCCACTTTTTTTATTGTAGCACTAATTTCATTTTTACCATTTTCAAGAATTTTTTCTATTTCAAAAACAAGCCTCTAGAAAAAAAATATTATTAAAAATTTTGTTTTATAATCATATAGTAATATAATTAATAGTAAGGCTTATTTTATATATTGTTTATAAATTGTTGTTTTAATTTATAAAACAAGGTTTAAGGTATTATGGCTAGTATTTCTGATAGAAATTACGGGCCCCCCGCAGATTATTCAAAAATAATTAAATTACCTGAAGAAGAGAAGCTCAAAAAAACCAAAAAAGAGAAACATGAAAAGGGGGGTGAACACCCTGAACTGGGGAGAATGAAAGAGGAGAAGAAACTCAAGGAACACCTTCGCCCGCCAAAAAGTGAGATGGAAGCTGTGGCTGCGCGGGGCGGGGGAGTCCTTCGTCATCCTAAGATTCACGAATCGATCGGTATTGAAGCAAGTGCCGAACTTTCCCGGAAAGGGGCTTCTGCCAAAGAACCGAAACAAAAGATTATACCTCTGGAAGAAGAGATCCCTCAAAAGGAGATTCAGGAACTACTAGAATTATCTCAGGAAGTGGATGAAGCCAATCTAGCTATAGATCCAGAGTTTTCAAGTCAAGTAGCAGAAATTATAAAAAAGGCCCCAGCGGCAAAGCCCGGAACGACAACGGGGGCGCCTTCAGTGAGAAGAAAGCTGGAAAAAATCGCGATTGATTATACCGGAACGGGGATCAGAATGGCGCAAGGAAATATCGGCAGCAGCTTATCGCAGTTGCCTCCACAAGTGCAAACCGGCCTTTTGCAGTCTTTGGGAGAAGCGGGATCCGCTGTAACTATGCTTTCGATTTGCCATGAGATTGAGCAAATAAATAGGGAAGAAGAAACTCTAAAATTGCGTAAGGATGCACTCCTTAATTTAAAAATATCAAATCGGCAGGAAGACCAAGAAAAAATACAAGCTGAAGAAAAGAAAATAGATCAAATGGTGGAGAAGCTAGATACCCGTCGCATGCTGATTTCCTTAAAAGCAGGTTTGAATGGAATTACAGCCTCAAATTTAACCTCTTCCACCGTTTTGAGCAGCTTAGGGCAAACGGCGGCCTCAGCGGCCAGCATGGCCCCTGCTGTGGGGGTAGCGAGCACTATTATCAACGGTGCTTCTGTCATTAATAGCATTCAAAACACCCTGTTAAATATAAAAAATATTGACGCCAGCATTGAAAAAATTGAAGGTGATATCAAAATTTTAAAAGAAAAGGGATTTACCAGCGATTCACCTTTAATCGAAGCGTTAAATTTAAAGCTGTACTACTTAAAGAATGGCGCTAAGCAAGAGCAAATAGGACTTTTAATGAAAGATATCATTTCCGTGATTTCCACTACTCAAGGGGGCGCCTCTTCTTTGGCCGCAATTTTAGGAATCAAAATGATGGCTGTTGCCACTCTAGGACCAGTGGGTGCGGGATTGGTTTTGTCCGGAGTCGGGATAAGCAGCATCTTGTTTTATAAAGCCAATAAGATAGAACTCAACACCATGATCTCTAAACTGCCCCAAAAAATTTATATGTATTTTGTGAACCGAAAAATCAATCAAATTATGAATGGCATGGTAGGGGAACTCGATCAGTCAAGAAAAGATATTGAAAAATTCAAGAGGCAACAAGAAACATTAACTCCAAAAATTGAAAAGCTTCAAGCTCAGGTTAAATCTAAAAAACTTAAGTTGGAGGAACTGAAGAAAGAGGGTGGTTATGCTGTGGGAGGGCTTTTTTCAACACCTGAAATAGAAAGATTGCAAGATAGTCTATTTAAAAGAGAGCAGAAATTAAAGATCTTAAAACCACAACTGGAAAATGCGATTAAGCAAATACTAAAATCAATGGAAATGGTCACCCTAGCTGAACAAAGGATCGACGCTTTATATGCCATCCCGAAAATCAAAGAGCAAGTAGATGAACTTATTACAAAACAAGATATTCATTTTGCGGCGATGCAAGCTAAAGACAGGCTAGGAAGCAGGCGCAAAGAAGCTGATAGATGGGGGGTCAACTTAAAAACAAGGATTCCTCAAAAACAGATCGACGCCTTGATTAAAGAAGAAGGGAAGTTAAAAGAAATTCTAACTGACGAAGCTCCTTACTTGCTTAAGGTTCAAGAGCAACTCGGCGATGAAGAAGCCGCCCAAATCTTTTATGGAGAAGATCCCTTCAGCCAAGCAAAAGACGCCCTTTATAAAATGGTCTACGAAGATTCAAAAATCACACAGACAATGGCAGAGGGGCTTGTCGAGCGTGGGAATCCAGCAAAAGAACAGTTTGAAATCTACTTTGATTTTTATCAAAAGGGCAACCCTCAGCTCCAGAAAAAATTTCACCAGGATCCTGGCGGAACTATCGTAGACTTCATTCTGGCAAATCCAGCTGCTGCATAATCAGGCTCGAGGGTGGCTCTCGTCATACACTTTTTTCTTAAGGGAAGTAGACACTTGCGTATAGATCGTTGTCGTCGCTAAAGAACTATGCCCCAAAAGCACCTGAATGGTTTTGAGATCCATTCCGTTTTCAAGCCAGTGAGTGGCGATTGTATGGCGAATTGTATGAGGGGTGACCTTTCCAGCTAAACCACTTAACATCAGATATTTATCAAAATTACGGTCAACAGAGCGAGAGGTCAGCCGGGTGCCCGATTTATTTAAAAAAATGGCTTGAGGATCCGCTTCAGGAAGATGCCCGTCGGTTTGGCAATGGCGTTCATTGTGATTAATGTAATTTAAAATCCATTGAGCAGCATTTTTCGTGATGGGAACGAGCCTCTCTTTTTTTCCTTTTCCCTTTAATTTGATCAAGAGATTAATAGCATCGAAGTCCTCTCTATTCAAAGCAACAAGCTCGCTGACGCGCAACCCTGAGCTATAGAAAACTTCCATGATCGTGCGGTCGCGGAATCCAAGATAAGCCGAAACGTCTGGCTGTTCAAAGAGCTTCAAAACTTGATTGTAATCCAATGAAAACGGCAATTTTTTTTCAATTTTAGGGGTATCAAGGTCCTCCGTAGGATTTTTATGGATCATTTTTTGAGTATGCGCAAATTTGAAAAACGTGCGAAGCGAAGAAAGACGGCGGACAATGGTTCGCTTGCTTACGTTTTGTTCGCTAAGGTGGGCTAAATAGTTTCGGATTGTCTTTCTGTCAATTTGATCTATTTTAAGAGGAGCTTGAGTTTCTGATTCCAGAAAATTTTTAAACGAATTCAAGTCCAGGGCATAATTTCGGACTGTATGGGGGGAAGCATTTTTGACCACATTGAGGTATTGAAGAAATTTTTCAACAGTATGAATAAACATGGGTCAAATTATAATTTCGCCGGCATAAAATGTCTTTTGTTCGCCGGACATCAAGGTTAATACAAGGGCGCCATCATCAGTAATCTCTTCAAAAGAACCTTCCCAAACCATTCTGTTGTCATGAAAACGGATCCATTCCCCTTTTTGATGAACAAGGTAAAACTTATATTTTTCAAAAAACGGGGAAAAGCCCATTTTAAGAAAAATCGCAAAATTGGAGACAAATCTTTTTTCCAGAAGGTCTAAAATGTCTTCCCTGCTTTGCTCCTTCCCACTTTCAACAAAAAGGGATGTCGCCGGCCTATCAATTTTCTGTAAGAGATCGGATGGCATATTAACATTTAATCCTATCCCTAAAATAACACAACGTTGGAATTCCAAAGGTGTGGTTTCGCACAAGATACCGGCAGTTTTTTTTCCTGAGATCAAGAGATCATTAGGCCACTTAATTTGAGGCAAAAAATTTTTCTTTTCTAATATTTCGGCGGCTGAGAGGGCCATGATTTGGGGAAGATTCCCAATATCTTGACGGTCATTATCGACAAAGAGGCAAAATGTTGCATAAATATTTAGCCCTTTAGGAGAGGACCACACCCTTTTGAAGCGACCGCGTCCGGCTGTTTGTTCGTCGGCAGTTATGAGCGTGATGCATTCTGGATCTAAACAAGCGCCGTTTTGCTTGGCCCATGTATTGGTCGAATCGATCGTTGCAAAATGTTTTCGTATTACGCGCATTTGATTTTACCGCAGAGATACAGGGAGGCTCAGAGAAGAAACAGGATAAGTATGATCGTAAACGGCAGGATGAGCAGGATAAAAGAAAAAAATTATTAACTATATTCCCACATCCTGAACCTTTTTATTCAATATCCTGCTTATCCTGCCGTTTACGATCATACTTATCCTGTTTCTTCTTCGCTCCTCTCTGTGGTAACAGTCTCCTTTTGCATTTTCTAACTATGGTGCTTTATCTTCCTTCATTTTGTAAACCTCTTTGTGTTAGGATGACCTTGTTTTATAATTTGATCCTCTTCTCATGGCTTTTATGTGGAATTACAAATATTTATCCCGAATTGACTTCCGGGTTGTGCCAATTATTTTAGCTTTAATGATGGCAGGTTTGCTAGTCATCTCGGCTTTTTCAAGCGGCATTGCACAAGACCCTTCCAACGAGACATTTTTTACTCCCCAAGTTCAGCGCCAAATGCATGGGTGCCTATTGGGATGGGGAGTCTTCATTTTCTTCGCAGGTTTTGACTATAATAAAATCAGGGAATGGACATGGATACTTTACGCTGGGTTCATTTTTTTGCTGCTTGGTTTATTCCTTACAACCCCTATTCAAAATGTTCACCGTTGGTATAAAATTCCATTATTGGGGATGAGCTTTCAACCTTCCGAGTATGCTAAACTCATTGTTGTGTTTGCCTTAAGTTGGTATTTGGAGCAACAAAAAGCCCATTCTCGAGAATGGGGCACGGTTTTCTTCGGGGGACTCATTGTGCTAGTTCCTTTTTTTCTGATTTTGAAACAGCCTGATTTAGGAACGGCTTCCATTCTGCTTCCCATTGCCCTCGTGATGCTCTATTTTGGGGATGCCCATCCTTCAGTCGTTCGCTTTATAACATGGGTGGCAGGGATTGGTTTAACCCTTGTCGCTTTAATCTTCCTCGGCATTCTCAACCATGAGACTATCCGCCCTTATGCTACAAAGGTTCTAAAAGATTATCAGTACGAGAGATTAAATCCCAATACCCATCACCAAAAGGCGGCAACTACGGCCATTGCCATTGGGGGATTGACCGGCAAAGGTTGGAGCAATAGTGACTATACAGGGGGAGGTTGGCTGCCTGCACCTTACACAGATTCCGTTTTTCCAGCTTTTGGAGAAGAATTTGGATTTTTTGGATTGCTTTTGCTGCTGGTGCTTTTTTACGCCATGCTTTATTTTAGTTTCCAGGTAACTGCTGTGGCTAGCGACTCTTTTGGAAGGCTGTTGGCTGCAGGCCTCACAGTTTATTTGGCAGTGCACATCCTAGTCAATATTGGGATGATGACTGGGTTGCTTCCTATTACCGGGGTTCCATTAGTACTCGTCAGCTATGGGGGATCTTCGATTATATCTACAATGATGGCTTTGGGAATTTTACAAAGCATTTACAGCCGGAGGTTCATGTTCTAATGATTCAACATCAATTTATTTTTCACCCCGGTAGGTGGATTGGGGAAGGAAGAATAACTTTCACCGCATCCCCCGAATTTCTAAGGTTTTATACCCGGTGGAATATCAATGATGCAACCCCTTTGGGAATTGCTTGCACTCAAGAAGTGGAAATGATCGGGGTCAGCCACAATATGCACAACCGCTTTATGTTTTCCCATATAACCCCTGCTTCTTTTGAAATCGAACTTGAAAATGAGCTTTTGGGGACGGTGATCGGCAAGGGTTTAATAGAACCCAAGACAATAGCTTGGGAATTCCATGGACGCAACGGCTTAGAAGGATTTGAGGTCTATGAATTGCAAGACAACGGGGATTACATGATGCATGCGGAATATGCTTCCGCAGATCAGTTTCGCACAATCATCGACGGCCTTATATGGATGAAGGTCAGTACCGAATAAGAACAACCCCAGCCTGTAGACTAATTTGGATGGCCTCTGAGCTCTTGAATTAGTCGAGTTGCATTTGATCACTCGTATTGGATTTCAGCATCTCTTCTATAAATTTGCTGGCTTCAATTCGATCAGGTGATAAATAATTCTTTGCATCGCTCGCGGCTTCAATCTCTGCTTCTTTCTTATAGATTTCATAATATTCTTTAATTTTATCAATATTATTCAATTTGGCATGCGCATAGGCATAAAAAACGTAATTTTTGGGATAGAGTTGATTATTATAGTGTAGTTGATAAAAGGTAGAACTGGCTGGCGTCCACTTTTTTAGTTTCATTTGGGTTACACCTTTTTTGTTTCTCAAAAACATTAAGAAATCGCTGACTTTGATATTTTCGCCTCTGCACGTGATCGCCAAGGGATCTTGGAGATGATCATTATCATTAATTAAATCATTATATAGATTTTCAGCCTCATTCCATTTTCTTAACTTGGATTTTACACAGGCCAATGATACGAGAATAGGACGAACCTGTTTTCTGTTGCCTTCATTAGGATAGCATTTTATAAGCGCGTGCAAAAAAGATTCAACTTCCGAAATTTTGTTTAAAAAACTATATGATTTTGAAATTGCATGGAGATGAATACTGTTAAATCTGTAATTAGTTTTATTTAATAGTTCTCTAGATAAAGAAATCACGTCACGATAACGATGCGACTCGTATGCGATATCAATTGCTTTGAGAACATGTAGCTTGGGTAGCACAGAAAGACCATCTAACTCATAGATTGCGAAAGCTTTATTATAATAAGATAAGGCAGAGCTAAGATTCCCTAATTCATATTGTCGCTGCCCAATTGCTATAGCTCCTTTTGTTGTCATTTTATCGCCAAATTCAATAATGGCTTTTTGGCATAATTGTTCAGGAGTTTCCGCAGTATTTTCTACTATCTTTCTGCTACGGGCGCTCCTGATATGAATCTTTTTTTGTTTTACTGAAGCAATTACAAGGAGCGCGTAGGGGCTTGTTGAATCATGTTGTAAAAGAATGTATTTGAAATCTTGATCATGAAGAAACCCTAACACATCAAAATCTCCATTTTTGGCTAACTTCAAGATTTTTGCCAAAGAGGGATAGTGAAGAAAATCAGATGCAGTATATCCTTGAGAGAATAACAACTCAATTGCTAATTTACAAATCTTACGCGCACCTTGTTTTGAGGCTAGTTCAAGATAATCTAAAGATAACTTTTCCCCATTAAAATCTGGTTTCCTCATTTCAAAAGCAAATTGCAAAATTAAACTGCCGTTAAGGCTACCTTCCAAAGCTAGCTTCAAATGCTCAGCTCTTATTTCCTTTTCGGATGGCAATTCTTTTACAGTTTGACTGCCTAATCGACGAATGTCTTGGTTAAGGTAAGTTTTGAGAAAAACAAATCGATCTTTAATAAAATTGTAATATTTTTTAGAAATGATTGACGCTATTTGAATATTTTTCTCTTCCTCGTGATATCCGCAATCAATTACATAGTGGAAAAAAAATCTCGTAAGCCAAAAATTCCATTTGTTTGGCCTTTGCTCTTTTTGGCAGTCAGGCCATTGAATGTTGTGACACCTTTGCATCCGGACGCCCCAGACTTCTTCAGACATTTTAAAAAAATACTTTGAAACACACTCGATGTTAAGCAATGTTTGAGAACAGACATAAGGGATAATTAATTCTAAAACGTCTGCGGGATTGATCTTGTATATTTTTTTTAACCGTTTTCCAACACACTCTGTTTCATTTTCATTTTCATTTGTTTCCCTTTTGCGCTTTAAGCCATGATGTTGAATAAATGTAGGGTTATTAATATCTCTGTTTATAGACAACATATAAATATTGACTCATCTAAATAAGGTTAATTTAAAGTTTATGATCACGGTGAAAATAATCAATTCCTAAACATATAGAAGAACACTGAAAATTTGGCAAGGCCAGCAATGCCTATCGGTCTAAAAAATAACCACAAAGGCGATGAGATCACTGAGGATATTTGAGAACAATAAGAAGGTTACAGGATAAGCATGATCGTAAACGGCAGGATGATCAGGAGAAAAGAAAAAATAATTTTTTAAATCGTTTAAAACTTAATTATATTTCCGCAATCTGAACCTTCTATCCTGCTCATCCTGCCGTTTACGATCATGCTTATCCTGTAACCTTCTTATTGTTCTCAAATATCCTCAGGGCTCTCACCGGCTCTGTGGTTATTTTTAATCTGTTAAAGCCTTTTTAGTCTTCTAAAAAGGCTTTAACTTCGTGAGCAATTGCTATTAGGCTTTAATCTTGATATCAACCCCGGCTGGAAGTGTCAGCGTCTTTAAAGCATCGATTGTTTTTCCTGTTGGATTCAGAATATCGACAAGCCGCTTATGTGTGCGAATCTCAAACTGTTCGCGCGATTTGCGGTCGATGTTCGGCGAACGCAGCACCGTATAAATTTCGCGGCGGGTTGGCAAGGGGATCGGCCCTGCGACGCCGGCTCCGGTGCGCTTTGCTGTTTCCACAATATCGGCTGTTGAACGATCGAGAATACGCTGATCGTAGCCTTTGAGCCGGATGCGGATCTTTTGTCTTGGCAGACTGCTTCGGTGTCTGTTTTTCTTGTTTCGCCTGCTTTTCGTGCTTCACGGCAGGTTTTTCTTGTTTTGCCATACTTAACCTTTCTTAATGATTTCTTCTTGAATTCTTGACGGAACAGCGCTCAAAGTGGCTTGGCTCCATCACGTAAGTCGCACGGCCTGATGTCAGGGAACGCAGCTGGGTCGAATAACCAAACATTTCGCTTAAAGGAACTTCAGCGTGGACGATCACCGACCCCTTTATGATTTTCTTGGCCGATAATCTGACCGCGGCGGCGGTTGAAGTCGCCGATGACATCGCCCATATGAGCTTCCGGGGTTGTGACGTCGACTTTCATGATCGGTTCGAGAATGATCGGCTTGGCTCTTGCGCGCAGCATCTTTGACCGCCATCGATCCGCAAATCTTAAAGGCCATTTCGTTAGAGTCGACATCGTGGTAAGAACCGATAGACGATGGCGACTTTGACGTCGACTAGGCTGATAGCCTGCCAGAACGCCTGTGGCAAGCCCTTCTTCAATCCCTTTGATGGTCGGCGGGATGTATTCTTTTGGAATAACGCCGCCGACAATCTTGCTGACGACCTCGTTGCCTTTGCCTTTTTCATTCGGTTCGATTTCGAGTCTCGACGTGAGCGTACTGACCGCGGCCGCCCGACTGCTTGACGAATTTGGTTTGCGATCTTGCCTGGAATGGTGATCGTTTCTTTGTAGGCAACTTGAGGTTTACCGACGTTGGCTTCGACGCTGAATTCGCGCTTCATACGGTCGTGAAGAATCTCGAGGTGGAGCTCGCCCATCCCGGCGATGATCGTCTGTCCGGTCTCTTCGTTTGTTGAGACGCGGAAAGTGGGATCTTCTTCAGAAAGAGCGCTGAGAGCGCCATGCGCGAGTTTTTCGCGGTCGGCTTTTGATTTTGGCTCGATCGCCATCGAGATAACAGGCTCTGGGAATTCCATCTTTTCCAGAAGAAGCGGCTTGTCTGGAGAGCAGAGCGTATCGCCTGTGGTCGCTTTTTTCAAGCCGATGCAAGCGGCGATATCGCCTGTAAAGAATTCATCGCGGTCTTTACGCTTGTTGGCATGCATTTCAAGCAGGCGGGAAATTCTCTCTTTGCTATCTTTTGTGCTGTTGATGAGGTTCATCCCTTTTGTCAGCGTTCCGCTGTAGATACGGATGAAGGTCAAGCGGCCGACATAAGGGTCGGTCATGATTTTGAAGGCAAGCGCAGCAAATGGAGCATCGTCATGCAGGCTCAAGGATGATATCTTCATCGGTGTGCAGATCGTGCGCTTTGATGCTTCCGCGATCGAGAGGAGATGGCATCCAGTTGACAACTGCATCGAGAAGCTGCTGGACCCCTTTGTTTTTAAAGGCAGAGCCGCAGAGCACAGGATTGATTTTATTGGTGCAACACCCCTTTGCGGATGGCAGCATGGATTTCTTCTGCAGTCAAGGAGTCTGGATTTTCCAGGACTTTCGTCATGAAAGCTTCATTCGATCTCATCGATGGTCGCGAGCTCTTCGAGCAGTGTTGCACGCATCTCTTTGCATTGTTCTGAGCAGATCGGCAGGAATATCAGTTTCTTCCCAGTCTGCACCCAGAGTTTCGTCGTGGAAGAATACAGGCGCTTCATGGTGACGAGATCGACCATGCCTTTGAATTCCGATTCTGCGCCGATAGGGCAGTGGACAGGAATCGCATTGGCATGGAGTTTTTCGTTCATCGAGTTGAACAGCATCGAAGATAGTCGGCGCCGATGCGGTCCATCTTGTTGACGAAGGCAATACGAGGAACGCCATACTTGTCTGCTTGGCGCCATACGGTTTCCGACTGGGGTTCTACGCCGGATACAGCATCAGAAGACAGCGACAGCGCCGTCGAGAACGCGCAGAGAACGTTCCACTTCGATCGTGAAGTCGACGTGGCCAGGGGTGTCGATGATGTTGATTTTGCATCCTTTCCAGAAGACAGTGGTTGCAGCAGAGGTGATCGTGATGCCGCGCTCTTGCTCTTGTTCCATCCAGTCCATGGTGGCAGCGCCTTCATGCACTTCACCCATGCGGTGGAGGCGGCCGGAATAGTAGAGGATACGTTCGGTGGTCGTCGTTTTGCCGGCATCGATGTGGGCCATGATGCCGATATTACGGACGTTTTTAAGCTTTTCGTTGTTCTGGTCTTGCCATCGTCTAATCTCCTTTACC
The DNA here is from genome assembly GCA_963742415.1 of uncultured Parachlamydiaceae bacterium. GTDB lineage: Bacteria > Chlamydiota > Chlamydiia > Chlamydiales > Parachlamydiaceae > CAVULX01. The sequence continues at coordinate 742,668 of CAVULX010000004.1, read as the reverse complement.
ACTTGTAGTGAGCAAAGGCTTTATTTGCTTCTGCCATTCGGTGTGTATCGTCTTTCTTCTTGATCGTGGTGCCTTGGTTGTTGAAGCAATCGGCCAGTTCAGCCGCAAGCCCTCTTCCATAGAACGGCCTGCTTTTGCGCGGGAGTGTGCGATGATCCAGCGCATGGCCATTGAGGTGCGGCGGTTGGGGGGAATTTCGATAGGCACTTGGTAGGTAGCGCCGCCGATACGGCGGGATTTCACTTCGAGAGAGGGCTTTGCATTTTCTAAGGCTTGTTCAAAAGCATCTAAGTCGGATTTTCTGCTTTGACTTTTTTGGCAAATTTCTCGAGGGCATTGTAGACGATGCGGCGAGCGATCGATTTTTTGCCGCGTTCCATCACTTTATTGATAAATTTGGCGAATACAGTGCTTCCGTATACGGGATCTGGTGCGATTTCCCGTTTTACTGCACGACGTCTTCTTGACATGTTTTCCTCATTCTTAATTGTGCATCAGTCTTTAATTGTTATCGTTTTACATCATACATGAAGACCTTAATCATTTCACCTGGCTTGAACGTATTCAACCTGTGCGTGATTGGCGTTTGCAGATGCTTAGAAGCGCGAATCGACGAACCAGGATACTCATTAAGATACATCCTAGTGTTACTTGGGACGTTTAGCCCCATATTTCGATCTTCCTTGTTTGCGGTCTTTTACAGCCGCACAGTCTAACGTTCCGCGCACAATGTGATAGCGCACGCCGGGCAAGTCCTTTACACGGCCGCCGCGCACGAGCACGATGCTGTGTTCTTGCAGGTTGTGTCCTTCGCCGCCGATGTAGGCAATGACTTCTTGACCTGTTGACAAACGTACCCAAGCCACTTTACGCAAAGCAGAGTTTGGCTTTTTAGGCGTTTTTGTCTTCACTTGCAAGCAAACGCCTCGGCGTTGCGGGACATTTTTGCAAGGCAGGCGACTTGCTGCGTTTCTTCTTTGGACTACGCGGTTGTCGTACAAGTTGATTAATGGTCGGCATGTGTGCCTTCTCCCTCAATAATAAATGGTTGTCAGTTTCAAAATTTTTACGAAAAGAATAATTCTTCGTAAAGATGAGCGCCATTATAAGGGAATGACCGAAAATAGAAAAGAAAAAAATAAAATCAGTATATACCGAAGAACACTGAAAATTGACAATCAAACGGTAAATGTTTAGCATGGGGTTAACTCCCAAAGGGAAAAAAGGGGGCTTTATGAAAAAAATACTTTATGTTTTTCCTTTAGCCGCCATGCTATTTATGTTAGCGACGAGCTTTGATGAGTTGATTTATCCTCCCGTAAATCCCGATGATGATACCGTTGCAGCCCGAGATCGTGATCGAAGTCCAAATGCCTACGACCGTTATTATGATAGCGGCCCGGCATTGCGAACGAAGAGCACCCAATATTACTACCAAGATAGATCTTATTACTATTCACCAAGCCCGGCGCCTCGCAGGACAAATTATCCCAATCCTTCCGATTTCTATTGGTATTATGACAGCAATGGGAATGTCAATTACATCTATGGCGGCCAATAAGTTCCATTGCCTTTAAGAGTTTGGTTTTATATACTGTGCTTATGAAAAAAATTGCATTGCTTGGAAGCACAGGATCGATAGGGGAGAGCACTCTAGCGGTTGCACGCCATTTGGGAATTGAAAGAATTAAAGTCGAAACATTAGCTGTCCATAAAAATATTGATGGATTAGAAAAGCAAATTCAGGAATTCCATCCCTCCGTTGTTGCTGTTTTTGATAAAGATAAGGCCCAGGAACTCCAAAAGCGGCATCCAAGGATGCAAATCTTAGCTGGTATGGAGGGTGTTGTTGCAGCAGCGACCCATCCCAATGTGAATTTTGTCGTCTCGGCCATGTCCGGCACTGCCGGGTTAGTTCCTACTGTAGAGGCTATTAAAGCAGGCAAAGCCGTTGGGCTCGCGAACAAAGAAGCCTTGGTTTCGGGGGGTGTGCTTGTCACTGCTCTAGCTCGGAAAAAAGGGGTGCCTTTAATTCCCATTGATAGTGAGCATAGCGCCTTATTCCAATGCTTAAATGGAGAAAACACCCAGAGGGTTCATCGTATTGTCCTTACTGCTTCGGGGGGGGCATTGCGGGATTGGTCTTATGAACAATTAAAATCGGTATCGGTAGATCAAGCTTTGGCTCATCCTAATTGGAAAATGGGACCCAAAATTACGATCGATTGTTCCACCTTGATGAATAAAGGATTAGAAATTATTGAAGCCCATTGGCTATTTGATCTTCCTTATCATAAAATTGAAGTTGTTATTCATCCGCAAAGCATAATTCACAGCTTGGTGGAATTTGTCGATTTTTCGATTCTAGCTCAGATGAGTAATCCAACGATGATCATCCCGATCCAATATGCTTTGTCTTATCCTGATCGTTTTCCGGGAATGCTGCGCCCCTTCGATTTTACTAAATATACAGCTTTAGAATTTTTACCTCCTGATCTAGAAAAATTTCGTTGCCTTAGGCTTGCATTCGATGCGATTCGAGCAGGGGGGAGTCTTCCTTGTTACATGAATGCTGCCAATGAAGTTCTAGTGGATCGTTTTTTGCAAAAACAAATCTCTTGGTTGGATATTGGAGAAAAACTGGAAGCCTTGATGCAGGCCCATCCTTTGGAAACTATTAATTCTTTGGAACACATTCTTGCGATTGACAAGCGTGCCCGCGTCGAAGCCTGCAATGCCTAGCAGGTTATAAAAAAATAATTACCACAGACCAGCACAGAGAAGAAACAGGATAAGCATGATCGTAAACGGCAGAATAAGCAGGATATTGAATAAAAAGATTCAGGATGTGGGAATATAATTAGGTTTAAACGATTTAATAAATATTTTTTTTCTTTTATCCTGCTCATCCTGCCGTTTACGATCATGCTTATCCTGTTGAAAAAAAGGAAGATAAAGCATCATAGTTAGAGATTGTACTCTCCTTGTTCTCAAATATCCTCAGTGATCTCACTGGCTCTGTGGTTTGAATGTCCTCATTTGTTTTTTCTTGCATATTCCTGTTCCATTTCTTATTTTGTCAGCTAGCTTCTATTAGGGGTGTTCATGTTTCGCTGTTTCACTATTTTCGTTGCCCTTGCAATTGCCTTGATGGGATCTGCATGCAAAAAGCGGCAGGCTCCCATCGATTCAGAATTTGCTGTTGAAGGGGGAGAAGTTGTCAAAATCAGCGCTATCGACGATCCCACATCGCTGGATCCCCGAAAGGTTCGTGAGCTCCTCCCTGTAAGTATTCTCCATTGGCTCTATGATGGGCTTATGCGCCTAAATTTCCATGGCAAACCGCAAAACGGCATTGCGGAAGATGTTCAGATTTCTGATGATGGCAAGACTTATACTTTCAAGTTGCGCCCTTCCTCATGGTCTGACGGCACCCCTTTGACTGCGGGGCATTTTGTTAACACTTGGAAAACCATTTTAGATCCCTCTTTCCCAGCCCCTAACGCCTATCAATTGTATGTTATCAAGGGCGCAAAAGCCGCTAAAGAGGGAAAAATTCCTTTGGATGAGGTCAAATTACATGCTCCGGATGACCACACCCTTATCGTTGAACTTGAAGCGCCTACCGCCTATTTTCTAGAACTTGTAGCCACCCATTTTTACTATCCTGTCCATCCTGACTCAACGGACGAACGCCCTATTACAAATGGACCTTTCATGTTGAAAAAATGGAAAAGGCATAATGAACTCTCTTTTGCCAAAAATCCTCGGTACTGGGACTCCAGAGAAGTTCGTCTTGATGGGATCCTCCTTTATATTCTTGATGAGCATACAGCCTTGCGGATGTTTAGTTTAGGAGAGCTGGATTGGGTTGGATCTCCGATGGGCACCATCCCTCAAGATGCAATCCCCACCTTAAAACATCAACATCACCTGCATATAGCCCCGGCTGCCGGAACCCATTGGTTTCGTTTTAATGTTGAGTCAGCTCCTTTTAAGGCCGAGAAAATGAGGCGTGCATTCGCATTGGCGATTAATCGGAAAGATATTGTTGAACATGTAACGCAAGGCAATCAGACCCCTGCCGAAGGGATTGTACCTCCTAGTTTTGGATTGAAAAGCTCAGATTATTTTGATGACCATGATGTTCCTAAGGCCTGGTATGCTTTTCAAGAAGCTTTAGAAGAGATGAAGATGTCCAAAGATGAGCTCCCTCCTATCTCTTTGTGCTATGTTGGCAATGATAGAAATAATAAAGTCGTCCAGGCTGTCCAGCAACAATGGAAAAAAGGGCTTGGAATAGAAATTCAATTGGACAATTGTGAAATGCAGGTTTTTCTGGACAGGCTTGCCCAAAAAAACTACCAAATAGCCCTTGGAGGATGGTATGCGGACATACGGGATCCGATTAACTTTTTGGAAGTTTTTAAATATAAAAACACTTCGACTAATAATACAGGTTGGGAAAATCGCGAATATATTCAGCTCTTGAATCGATCCGATGCCGAGCAAGATAACACAAAACGGCTGGCGCTTTTAGGGGAAGCTCAAGGGATTTTGATGGCAGAAATGCCTGTGGCGCCCCTCTTTTATGGAGCCTTCAACTATGTCAAAGCGGATTCACTATTAGGGGCCTATTTTTCAGATCTTGGCTTCGTCGACTTTAAGCACGCCTTTTTTGGCGATTGATGAAAGTATGGGTATACTTCAGTATAAAGCTTCTATTCATTTCCTTTTTTTTCGGATCTTTTCCATGCTGCTTTCCCTTCTGGTCATTATTACCTTAACTTTTGTGCTTATGAAAACTTTGCCTGGGGATCCTTTTAATGAAGAACAAGCTTTACCCCCATCAATCCACCAAGCTTTGAGAAAGCACTATGGATTGGAGGATCCTTGGACTATTCAGTTTGGCCGCTACTTAAAGGGGATCTCGCAGTGGAATTTAGGTCCCTCGTTCCGTTATAAAGAGCGCAGCGTCAACCAAATCATCAATGAAAGTTTTCCTGTTTCGGCTGTTTTGGGTCTTCAAGCTTTGGCTATAGCTGTCCCTTTTGGAGTGCTTTTAGGGACTTGGGCCGCCTTAGCTCATGGAACTTGGAAAGACCATTTGATTTTAGGGATCATCGCCCTCAGCATTTCGATCCCTAATTTTGTTTTAGGATCTTCCCTCCAATATATCTTTGGACTCAAATTGCAATGGCTGCCTCTTGCGCGCTGGGGATCTTGGGAACAATCCCTTCTCCCTTGCTTGGCTTTGGCGGCCCTTCCATGTGCTTTCATCGCGCGCTTGATCCGTGCAAACCTCCTAGAAGTCTTACGTCAAGACTATATTCGGACAGCACGAGCCAAAGGATTATCTGAAACCCGCATCATTACCGTCCATGCCTTGAAAAATGCCTTTTTGCCCATTTTGGGCTATTTAGGACCCTTGATCGTAAACGTGATGGTTGGCAGCTTTGTCGTGGAAAAGATCTTTGCCATTCCCGGACTTGGACAATGGTTTGTCAACAGCGTATTAAATCGGGATTACACTGTCATTATGGGAATTACAGTCTTTTATAGCGTTCTATTATTATCGGTGACATTCCTTGCAGATACATTGTTTGTAATTTTAGATCCGCGTGCAACGCTGCCGATAAAGGAATAAGGTTAGCCCATGTGGAAACATGCTTTGGATAAATTTCTTCACTGTAAGCCGGCTTTAGCTGGATTATGTTTGCTCGGTATAATTGCTCTTTTTGCAGTTTTAGGGCCCCTCGTTTCCGGTTATGCGTATGATGAAATGCAGCTTGAAAGTAAAAATCAAAGTCCCGGCCAAGAATTTTGGTTTGGATCGGATGAGCTTGGACGGGATCTTTTTACCCGAGTTTGTTATGGCGCTCGCATTTCCCTGTTTATCGGAATCGCAGCAGCGCTCATTGATATGTTGTTAGGAGCATTTTGGGGAGGCTTTTCGGCACTTGCAGGGGGAGTTGTCGATCAGATCATGATGCGGATCGTCGACGTTCTTTGCGCCCTTCCCTATCTTCTTGTTGTCATCCTCATTTTGGTCCTTTTGGGGCCTGGGTTGACATCTATTCTCGTAGCGATGACCATCATAGGATGGATTACGATGGCCCGGATCGTGCGGGGTCAAGTGATGCAAATCAAAACCGAAGACTATGTTATGGCGGCTGCGGCCCTTGGCGCTAGCCGTGGCCGCGTTTTATTTCGTCATATCTTTCCCAATGCCTTTGGGGTGATTATTGTCACTTTAACAATGACTATCCCTTCAGCTATCTTTACGGAATCATTTTTAAGTTTTTTGGGATTAGGGGTTCAAGTTCCGATGGCCAGTTGGGGAACCTTGGTGAATGAGGGGCTTCCCGCTATGAGCTACTATCCTTGGCGTCTATTTTTTCCAGCTATCTTCATTTCTATAACCATCCTCGCTTTCAACTTAGTGGGAGAGGGGCTGAGGGATGCTTTTGATATAAAAGAGATGGTATGACGATTCTTGATGTCAAGCACCTTAAGATCTCATTTCAACGCCCGCATGGAACTTTTTATGCGGTCAAAGGTATCAACTTCATCCTCGAGCGATCGGAGACAGTAGGGCTTATTGGTGAATCGGGCAGCGGCAAAAGTGTGGCCGCGCAAGCTCTCACTCTTCCAGTTGGCCATATCGAGTCGGGGGAAATCTATTTTGAAGGGGAAAATCTGTTAAAAAAAACAACGAGAGAAATGCGTGCAATACGGGGAAAGAAAATCGGGATGATTTTCCAAGACCCTCTAACTGCACTAAATCCGACAATGCAGGTGGGAAAACAAATAGCCGAAGTGATCTCAGCGCATGAACATGTAAAATCTAAGATAGCTGTTCAACGAGCTCTTGATTTGATCGGTCAAGTTGGGATCTCTATGCCAGGAGATAGATTCAAGCAATATCCTTTCCAGCTTAGCGGCGGCATGCGGCAGAGGATCGCCATCGCCATGGCTATTGCTTGCCACCCCCAACTGCTCATTGCTGATGAGCCAACAACAGCTTTAGATGTAACGGTTCAAGCGCAAATCATAGACCTCCTCAAAAAGCTGCAGAAAGAAAACAACATGGCCATTTTATTCATTACGCATGATTTAGGCCTTGCTGCAAGCTTTTGCGATAGGATTCTTGTCATGCAAAAAGGGGAAATTGTCGAGCACGGGAGTGTCTGCCAGATTTTCGATGAGCCAAAACACCCCTATACTCAATATCTACTCTCCTTGCGGAGGCACTATGAAGCCTCTGATTGAAGCAACGGATCTCATTAAGAGATATGACAATGTCGAGGCCCTCAGTAGGATCAATTTGCGTATTTTTCCCAGCGAAACTTTAGCAGTTGTAGGGGAGAGCGGCTGTGGTAAATCGACACTGGGAAAAGCGTTGCTCAATTTAATTCCTTTAACGGCCGGTTCCATCTCATATGGGGGAAAAAATATTGCTGATTGGGGAAAACTCTTGTGCCGAGAAATTCAGATGATTTTTCAAGACCCTTACGCTTCGTTAAATCCGCGCATGCTTGTGGAAGATATTATTGGAGAAGGTTTGATAATTCATGATTTAGCCTTTGGGTGTGCTCGAAAAGAAAGAATTAAAGAATTATCTGAGCAAGTGAGGCTCGATAGAGACCTTTTATCGCGCTATCCCCATGAGCTAAGCGGCGGGCAGCGTCAAAGGGTGGGGATTGCCCGTGCTCTATCTGTGAAGCCCCGTTTTATTGTCTGTGATGAGCCTGTTTCCGCTCTCGATCTTTCGACACAAAACCATATTTTGGCCCTTCTGCAGCAATTAAAACAACAATTGTCAATGACCTATTTGTTTATTACCCATGATCTGGAAGCTGTGCAAAAAATTGCAGATAGGGTTGTTGTCATGTATTTGGGAAAAATTGTTGAAATGGCTCCGGTAAAGGATCTTTTTGCCACCCCGTTCCATCCTTATACACAAGCACTTTTATCGGCCATACCGATAGCCAATCCCCATCTGCAAAAACAGAGAAAATTAATTATTTTAAAAGGGGAACCTGAGAGCCATCGGCTTTCTTCCAAGGGGTGCGTCTTTTATCCTCGATGCTTCAAAGCTAAACCCTCTTGTGAATTTCAACATATTGAAATGCAAGAGGTTAAGAAAAATCATTGGGTTAGATGCCCCTTTGTTTAATTGGCAGATCTACCTTTTAAAAATTAAAATTTTAATTTAAAGTTAAATTAAGCGGAAGAATTAAGCAAGGAGTGCACTTATGGAAAAGCTCTTGCATATTATTGCATCCCCACGGGAGGAACAATCGAGGACATTACAGGTCAGTGAAGTGTTTTTAAAAGCCTTTAAGGAAAATCATCCCGATTGTGTCGTTGATGAGCTGAATCTAGCCAAAGAAACTATTCCCAATATGAGCTTGAAGCAATTAGACGGGAAATACATGCTGGCATCAGGAAAAGATCTTTCTGAGGAAGCCAAGCATGAATGGAAAGAGATCATCCGTTATATTGAACGATTTCTATCAGCAAATATCTATGTCGTCAGCACCCCGATGTGGAATTTCAGCATTCCTTATATGTTGAAGCAATATATCGATGTTATTGTTCAGCCAAGGCACCTCTTTCGCTATACTGACAAAGGGGTGGAAGGTTTGGCAAAAAACAAAAAGATGCTCGTCATTACAAGTAGAGGAGGGGAATATACCTCGAAAGAATCTTTGAGTCTTGACTTTCAAGAGCCCTACTTGCGCGCCATCTTTGGATTTGTGGGTATTACAGACATCACATTCATTAACGCGCAGCCCATGGACAAGGGCGAGGAAAAGAGAAAACAAAAATTGAAAGAAGCCAAATTAGCTGCCCAGCAGCTCGCCGAAAAGATGTAGCTGCATAAATAATACAAAAATTCTCAACGATCTCATTTTTCTCTGTGGTAATTTTTTTTAATAAAAAAAACCCGAGGGCTACTGGGCCGTAGCTCTCGGGGTGATAGATTCAACTAGTTGTTGCTAAACGATTAGGTTCATATTCCGGTTGATGCAAGTTCACTCAAATTAACAGAAGAGGAACTTTTTGATAGTTCGCTCTTTGCGTCTGATTTTCCAACAATTGTTTTAAGGATCTCTGCGCAACGCTGTTCATTTTCATGATAAATAGCATAGGGCGTTTTAGTTAGAAGTCTGTAATAAGGCATGCCAGGAGATGCTTTGTTATCCTTAGCATCTACGATTTTATCAATTTGCCTTGCAGTCTCAGGCAATTTACGCAGTATCAATTTCCATGTCTCTTCACTTGCTATTTTCACTTCCTCCAATTGAACCTTTTGGCTTTTTAGCGAATTTAAAATGTCTGCTTTTACTGACTCTTCAGCTGTGTGCTTATTTATGGTAAACGTTGTTAGATAATCATTGAGCAAATTTACTGACTTTGTTTCTTTTATTTTTCCTTCCAATACTGCAATTAGATCGTTGAAGTTTCCAATTAAATTTATAATTTTTTCATATTCTATTTTGTATTTTGTTCCATATTCTTTAGTCAATTCTTCGATCTCTTTAAGCTTTCCACCGAGTGTAGCAAGGGCCTTTTCATACAGTTCAACTTTAAACTTAAGCACCTTTGTGTTGCTAACAAGGCTATCAAGTTTTTTCTGAGAGTCTGAATAAAGACCGTCTAAACGATTTTGTATATTCTTTAGAGGATATGCAAGATCAGACATTAGTTTGATTTTATTAAGAAGGATTTCCACATTTCCTAAATTGGTTCCAACAGAATTCCAATCCTCAGATATTTTAGCTCTCAACAAAATATATCGCTCTTTTTCTTCAAGACTTATAGCATTTAGGTCTTCTAAAATGGCTTTTTTTGAATCTTCATTACGAGTATCAAACCTGTAGCTTAGAGCTTCATCTGAGGGAGGTGTGATTGTCACGTCAGCTTGAGCACTTAATTTACTGATATGTCGGATAATTCCATGGTCTAAAAATTCTGTTTTTTCCTCGTTGAGAACAAGATATCTAGCTGTTAATTCCTCAAATCTGCTCTTGATGTTTGTGTACTGATCGACTGAAAGTGCTTCTAGTTCTGATTTGGCTAAATGGCAATCATCTAATAATTGCGAGACTTTAACTCGCATTTCGCGAATCTTTTTTGGTTCATTGCTGCATTCTGCTAACCAATTTTGCAAATTTTCGCACTTAGTTATATATAATTGATTTAGGGTCCCTGTGGCGCTTAATATATTTCTTTTTTTAAGAATATCCATCAGTCTTGTGTTGTTCTCTTCATTAATCGATATTTGTTGTTCGATAAGGTTTTTCTTGCCTTTAAGATTTTCTCTCACAGTTTCAATTACTTGACTCAAATCAGATTCATTCTCCAAAGCTGCACTAACTAATTCTGCATTTGTTTTCAACTCTGCTTCATGCTGAAAAAACTGATCATGTAATAAGTTTGTAACTTCTACTGTTTCTGCATTCATGACCTCGAATTGCCTGACTTCTTCATTTGTATTTTGTGTCTGAAGAGTAAGGACAGAAATCTTATTAGTTAACTCAGCAATGGTACTTGCAGCTTGAGCTTGATCAGATGCTGCATCTTGGATTAGTTTTTCTTTTTCATTTCTCGATTCTTCTAATTCCCTTAGAAAGTCTTGAAGAGCCTGATCAATCTTATCCTTTTCAGCTTTAAGGCCTTCGTTTTCGTTCTTTTGTTCCCTATCTAAACTTTCATAAGCTGCAATGAGTCCGGCTTGATCTTCGACAGTTTTTTGGAGGTTTTGCCGTTCAAACTTGAGTTCCTCAGCTTCTCTTGCTGCAGCTTCTTTTTCGAGTGAATGTTGTTGAGCCATTTGAGCGTTGTTTTCAGCTTCCACGCGATAAATTTCAGCTTTATCAGACCATTGGAGCCTGGTCTCGTAAGCTTCTTTAATTTCATCTTCGAGATGCTTGATCTTTTCCTCATGTTCTTCTACCGTTTTTTTTATTTCCTGCTTTCGCTTTCTTTGCAACTCGATTGTTCTTTGTAAATCATTTCTTTCAGCATTTAACTCATCTAACTTGATGGTCATATCAGTTACATCTACCTGAACAACCTTTCCTTTATTCATTGTAGGGCTTTGCGGAGCTGTTAGTGGCTCAGCCAATATTTCTTGAGCTGAATTTGAAAGTGCTTTTTCTCTCTTGTTATTTTTGCGATTAGTATTGTTATTATTTTGCTTAATCACATCTACATTACTTTTACCGCCAATTTTATCTAATGGACCGCTCATGATACACCTCCTACAAGTAAAATTAATTTTGTACAGCCTATGCAAAATGAATCTGATCTTTCTACCGTGATACAAAAAATTAAGATTTTGTTAAATTAAAATTTTTAATAACTTCTTTAAAATTCATATCCTTTTGAATACTAATGCTTTGTATTAAAAAAGACCTTCTTATTGGAAAAGAAAGCTTTTAACTCTTTTATTGAGAATTGGCTTTATTGATGATCTGCTCCCAATACTTCGCCATAGGACGGGACAAAAACTGGAGAGTTCTTTCGAAGGTCATGGGCCGATGATGATATTCGGTATCTATAAAAGCTTGCTTGCCGTCTCGGCAAAAGGGAACGTTGAATGCATAAACCGAATCACTCAAACCATTTTCAGAAATAATAAGATAGAGCGCATCGAGCCTCTCTTTTGTCATGAGAGAGCTTTTCCAACGATCCTGATTTTTTTGCCTGTGGTAGACGTGCATATTTTCAACGACGAGAATAAAGTTTTTGCATGGAGTTCCAGGCGGCAATGCTGAACGGGCTGGAAGGGGATAAATCCATTTTTGCGGAACTTTAAACAAATGTTGTACTTGATGTTGTTCGATGGACCGCTGTGCGCATTTTGCACCTCTGATACGTGCTAGCCACTGCCGCCACTCACAAATAGGTGAACTATCTAAATACATTTTGACAAGATAGTCTTTCAACTTTGGATGCTTTGATACAATCGCGTGGCTGAATTGCCTTTGACGCGGCTTTAAAAATCCAGCGCACTCCACGGATTCTTTATCCGCTATCACGCGAGAATCTGAAAAGATCTTATCTAAGACTCGTTTTATGTGGTGATTAGAAGGGAGCAAATGGGGTTTTACGAGATCCCACACTTTTTTTTCGACATTGGGGGGACATTCATATTCGTATTTGGGATCTTTTAATTTTTTGGAAAAGGAATCTTCCGACCCGAGAACAATTCCGAAGTGGCTTATGAACCAAATCGCAAAAAAGAAAAAAAATGTTTTACTTTTCATTTTGTTTTCCCCTACTATGGTTTGGAAAAAGGGATGCGTAAGAAAGGAAAATTCCTTCCAGAATGATGTATGAATAATAAAAATGTTCACCACCATCCCCAAAGCCGTAGCTATGCAGCCCGGTTCCCAAGATATAATTCACACCATACCATGTAAAGGTAATGGCTATCAAGCCTATAACTGAACCAATGGCAAGGCCAAAATTTCCTATACGGTTAAATGTATACGCATGAATCCACAGTAAATAAATGCAGGAGGAAATAAAAGCCCACGACTCTTTAGGATCCCAATCCCAGAATCGCCCCCAGCTTTCCGCAGCCCAAACGCCTCCTAGAATTGTGCCCCCGATCAGGAGAGCCACTCCTAGATACATTGACTGAAGGATAAATTTTGCAATAAAATGCAAGGAGGGGGTTTCAAATCCCTTCAAGCGATATCCTATAAGATAAAAATGGCCCAAGATTCCACTTAATAAAAAGGCTCCATAGCTTCCGACGACCATCAAGACGTGGACAATCAACCAATATTGGGAGTCAAGGACAGCTTGTACATTTTCTAAACTGCTACTTAAGTTAGCGGCTTTAAGAAGGATAAGCAAAGCGACAGAAACTAAGGAAGCTCCAAGCAAAACAAAGATGTTTTTCATAAAGTAGCTAAGTAGAAGAGCCACTAGCGCAGCAACCCAGGGGACATAGATGACAGTTTCAAACATATTTGAAACTGGAGGGCGCTGAAGGATAAAGCTGCGGGTAGCTAGAATGAGCGTGTGTAGGCCAAATCCTAGGAGGAAGCAAACAAAACCTAAAGAGTTGAGAGATCCCCTTTTTAAGGTTAAATACAAGAAGAAACAGAAGGATGCCAAAGTGTAAAAAAAGAGGCAAAAAGAGATCCATGAATATTCGTAATAATATCTTTCGATTTTGAGTTGAAGAGGGGAGGGGTAAGTTAAAAATTTATTCCCATAAGCCTGTTTATAGGGTTTGCTAGCAAGGAACGAATACCCTTCTTTCAACTTTTTAGCGAGTTGCTCCGATCCTTGCGCGGCTTCTTTTTTTGTTAAAGATTTGAAGTAGAGTGACTTAAGCTCATTAAACATTTCATCTGAGTAAACCGTGAAATTGTGAATGGGTTCTAACCGATTCGTTACGGGATTAAACACTTGCAAAAGCAAAGCTTGCAGAGAATACCAAATTCCAGATTCAAATCGACCCGGCAGGACAATGAATGTCGAGCCGGCTTGACTAAGGCGATTGGGAAGGGGAAAGTTTTCTTCTAGGGCAAGGCTTATTTTTTTTGGATTATAGCCCGCTTCACTTAATTTTTTGTAATAAAGGACGTAGGGATCGGCACTCATGTCATAGGCCCCTTTAAAGTGAATAAACTGGACAAGCAATTCTTTTAGATGGGAGGCCTCAGAATTATTTGTTAAGAGAGAGTTGGCAAGCCGTTTTTCATCTAATTGATTAAAGGGGAACCGGCTTTGCTTTAAGGGAAGGCCTAAGTCTGTTTTCAGCTTGGCAGAAGATATCCAAAATAGGGGAGCATCAATCCAAAGCCCGTATCCTTGGCAATGGATATTCCACATAAAGTTGAGCGCTGATTTGTTATTGGCATGGAATAATGGGAGGTCATCTTTTTTGATGTGTTGCTCATGATAAAAGTCATAAAGCCAAAGCCTGGCGCATGTATCTAAAGGTCTAAACCGCCCTTTATATAACGTAGGAACTTCAGCCCAGTCCAAAGAGTCAAAGGCAATCCCTTTCGACGGGCAAAAAATACCCAGTATTAAAACAAAAAAGATCTTTGTGAAACTTGTCATATAAATTGCTCGATATTCAACGCAAAGACGCAAAGGTGCAAAGGGAAACGTAAAAACAAAGTACGATAACTAATTTCCTTCTCCTCATTGCACCTTTGCGTCTTTGCGCCTTTGCGTTGAATATTAATATCCCTGTTCCCAGATTTCTCATTTATACTTTTTTTCAGAATATGGACGAAGCCAGAAAAGCAAAATAATTCCGGCACATAATAAAAGGGCCCCTGGATAGGTCAACCAAAACTTTGCAGGATCATGATTGACGACGATTTGCACTTTTTTAACTTCACCATTATTGCGCGGAGCAATATTTGACAAGTACAAGCGGTAGCCATCCCAAGTTTCATGGACCTGGTTCATGCTGATGGTTTTTTCTACCTGCTGTCCGGTTTTTTTGTCTGTAATAATCAAATCGCTTTCGAAGCTATAAGGTTGCGTAGAACCTGGGTAGTAGAGAGTCCGGGCTTGCCGCAGCCTCACATGGTAAGGGATTTTTTTTACTTCAGGCTGAAACCTGATCAAATAGGTCCCTCTTAAGATAGGCCATTTTAATCCCGTGGCATTGCGATCGTAAAGAAGGGCAGCCGTTGATGATTTTATGTTCCTTGCTTGGGAAGCAGCCTCCACCACAATTTTGGGGGAATTGTCTTCCAGTTTTACATGGGGAGATCCTCTTTGATATTTGGGGGTGAGAGGACATTCTAAAGTAAAACCGTGGGCAGCAGGAGGAGCCGGAGCAACGGCAGAGAGGTGGATGTCATATGCCCGCAAGAGGACTGATAACAATGCACCGTTAGATTCCCCCTTTGGAACTGGAGGGAGATCCTTTCCTATCTGCAGTATTTGCATGATGAGCCCATTCATGATGCGGGCTGCTTCCTCAGGGCTGCATGGACCTGAGGTTTCACGAAGAGATTCTAAAGCGTCGACAAAGGGCCATTTTTTTTCTTTTAAAACTAAAATCAAATCTTCGCCGGATTCCATTTCTTCAAGCAAATCTTTCACAAGGGTTTTTGCCCATACGCAAGCTTGGAGGTTGTCTGCAAAATCGAGATGCGCCAGGGCTTTGTTAAGATCTGCCGAAAGAACAGTTGCAGCTTCTTCAGGGTAAAAGTAGGCATGGCTTTTATTCCAAAGGTCTAAATATTCTAAACAAGCAGCAACAAAATCGACTTTGGATTGTTGGCAAGCTGCTTTGAAAATCTGCAGAGGAGGGGATAAGGGGGTCGAAGCATCCACCCCTTTTTGAATCATTGCACCCATTTCTTTTAATTGAGCCTTTTCGATAAATGCCCGGTTTGCTGTCTCAAAAAAAAATGGGATATGGGCTTTGACCCCATAGCCGCCATGCCCATGGTCGTAAGACAAATAAGTTGCCGGCATTTGTTTGGTAAACTGTTCACTATGGATCCGGCCGCATGGATCGAAAGCAAACAGAAAAGTGTTTTCTCGGGAATCTTGAATAAATAAAAGGGAGGGTGTGCACTTCAGATCGATCAGCAGGGGAGGAGCACCTGCAAAATTGGAAATTGTTTTGTTTAATAAAGCAGATGGACCCGAAAGAGGAACCGTTAACACTGTTGCCGAGGGTTTTTTTCCAGCGGATAGATTGGCCTCGAGCTTGTAATCATTTGCCATGGAGTCGAAAATTAAGTTCAAGCCAGCTCTGCACCCCCCCCATTGGACATGATTCTGCAAAGCATCTTTCAGCGCCCCTTGATAAAGTAGCTGCCCTGTTAAGGAATGGGAAATTTTAAGAATCGCATTTTCAGCATAGGTTTGCTTTGCAATCTGATCGACATTTTCATTGCACCGAATGGAAATCAAATTCCAAACTCGATCGGGGGTAAGCTTTACTTTGGAGGCAATCGGAATTGGATCTAAAAAGCCTGAAGGTGGGATGGAAGATACTTCGAAAGGCTTTAATCCGCTAATATAGGTCTTATTTCCTTTGATCCAAGTTTCAAATGATTCTTTGCCATGAGGTAGATACTCTTTAAGATCTAATTTCAATTCAGGCGTGTCAATGAAAGTTGTTTGAAATTTTCCAAAAAATGATCTCTTCAGTGGGTAATTTTCTTGCTGCCCCTCTTTTTGGGTTACATTTAAAGAATAGGTGTTAGCGACGAGTATTTCATGACTTCCTGATCCTTCCACAATCATCATCGTCCCTTGCGTTCCTCGATAGTTTTTAATCAATACTCCGGCAAAAATCATCAAAAGTCCCAAATGTGTAATTAAAAACGGGATGTGCTTACGCTTGAAGGGCCATCGACGAAAAGAAGAAAAGAGGATATTGATAAAAAACCCCCAAAGCAGCGCTTTGAAGATGGGATTTTGGTAGGTAAAATATTCTGCAAAAAGGTGGGAATCAGTGATAGACTCCAAGAATGTTCCTGCGATGACGAAAAGCGCCACCGTACCTAGTAGAAAGAGGGCGAAATAGATGCTCCCAAAAAAATAGAATAGCTTACTTATAATGTGCATAAAATATCATGGCAGTTCTTCGATCAGTTCAAAGCTGTTGGCAAAAGCGAAGATCGTCTGCTTATGCTTCGACATGAGCTTTTCAGGTCCCACAGCTTTAATGGTATAATCGGCTTGTTGTTGTTTTGCATGAAGATCTTCATTTTGGGTTTGGCTTAAAAGGTTTTGATAATGTTCAGGCGCGAGCTGCATAGCCCATCCAAAAATAGTGGTACGCTTTCCATCTAACATCCCTGTCCCTTCAAAGAAGATCCCTGAGAATCCTCCGTAAGCTTGGGGATTCAACACAGCGGAGCAAGGCTCAAGCGATTCAAACTGCTGTTTCCATCGTGCAATCTGTGCAGAGGGTGGAATCCTTGCGTTGAGATTTTCTGAAGGAAAATTATGAATGGCAATTGTAATATTCTGATCGGTATCAGTGATTTTAAATTTGCAAAGCGCTTTCGTTGTGTCTTCAAGGGATTCAAGAGGGGAGGGGTTTTGCCGAGACCAAGATAGGGGGACTTTTACCCGATAGATGGGTGTCCGTTTTGTTGGTGATCCGGAATCCCGGCCTGTAATTTCTTGCCAAGCAATAGCAGCAGATTGGTCATCCTGATGTTCTGAGCAGGAAAAAAAAATTAAACTAAAAATGGGAAATAGATAGATAAAAGATTGCATGTCAATTAAAAATATACATTGACAGGTATGTATAGCACAAAACAAAATTAAAAAAATTAAAAACCACTGAGCCGGCGAGTTGCTGACTGAAAAAGAATTTTATGTCGTCCTTACAGGACTCTGTTCTTTTTTGCATTTTACCCAGGCCTTCGCTTCGCTACGACCTGGGCTATAATATTTCGGCCTTTCAGGCCGTTTTCAGCGCCGAAGGCGCGGAATATCGTAGCCCAGGCCTTCGCTTCGCTACTACCTGGGCTATAATATTTCGGCCTTTCAGGCCGTTTTCAGCGCCGAAGGCGCGGAATATCATAGCCCAGGTCGTAGCGAAGCGAAGGCCTGGGTAAAATGCAAAAAAGAGCAGAGTCCTGTAAGGACGACATAAAATTCTTCTTTCATAGAAGACAGTTTCAGGAAAAAATTTGCAAGCTTTTGAGGCTAAAAGCCATATTCTTTGCAAATTTATTTAAATCAAAAATGCATGCTTACATCATTTTCAAAGGAAATTACTAGGAGTTCAGCACCGACTACTTCCGAAGTTATCAATTTTTCTTTGGTTTTATTCAATAATTTAAGAGTATTACCTTTACAGGTAAATCAAAGTATTACCTATGTTACCCAATTCTTTTGTCAAACTCCTCATTGTTCTCAAAACACCTCAGTGATCTCACTGGCTCTTGGTTATTTATTCACTCATTTCGAAAATTCAATCAAAATAATCAAATGTTGCTACATTAATAATTTCTCGGTATATTCTACGTGTAATTTTTATTTGGAGTATTCAATTGACAACTACAAAAGTAAACCCCGATCTCGTAAGTTTTCATTCTAATTTAGACATAAGTTCTTATACTAAGAAGGAGGCATTTCAAAACATTCCCTCGGAAATAATCTTGCATATTTTTCAATTTTTGCCTCCCAGCCGTCTCGCCATAGCTTCCCTTACTTGCAAAGAATGGTGCGTCCATATCAACGATAAGCAAAATAGAAAAATATTGTGGGTGCCTTGGGCAAAAATATTTATGTGTTATCTATCAGTTAGAACTAGATTTCATAAGATAAAGTGGGAAACAAAAATTGACGAATACCTTGACACACAGGTGGATGGTAGAAGCTTTTTTATTAGGATGTCCACAATTAGGAGAAACCTTCAAGAGTCAGTAAAATTGATTAAAGATAACTCATTAGTTGAATGTAATTCTGACTATGAAAATTTGATTGATATAGAATTTGCTTGTTCTCAGTTACAAATGAGCTCTTATGAAGCTTTTTTAAACCATTCAAAAAACTATCTTGGAGCTCTTAATGAGCTTGGATACCGAGATAAGAGAGCTTTTATAGACTCACGTATTAACGTTTTTTTTGAAAACACATTTACTTGAAATTCCATTGCAAAAGTTCAAAGAAGAGGTGGTTGGTAATAATCCTCTTGGAACCATTGCATTTTCCGATTTGCCTTTTTTTAAACAAATCATCAATTCATGTAACAAAAATATTGAGGAAGCATTAGATGTTATTCGAAAACACTCTTCGATAAAGATGCTTCAAGGATTTTCTGTTTGTACTTCGTATATTTTAAAAAAGTGCATAAGCTTAAACGATAAGACGAATATTCTTAAATTAGCTGATTTATTATATAAAGATAAAAATATAGCAATGAGATTAAAAATTACCATTAGAATAGCATGTTTTTCCGATTGCTACAGACCTTCAATTAAACTCTTGTTCGATTTATACAAAATGTTTAAAGACGACCCTGTTATTGCACAATATTCGCATGAGTATTGTGAAGTACTATTTCCTATTGAGTATTATTATAACTGCTCTTCCATGATACAGGAGCTTATTGTAGAAGGATGCGATGAAGAAGCAATTGAATTGTATTCAATCGCTCCTTTAAATAACTTAGAAAAAGAAAAGTGCCTTCATGCAATGCTTAGTCTATTTAAAGCTAAGGGTTTATCAGGCTATGTTGAAAAGGCTACTTTACTTTTGGATAATTTAAAAATTAAAAACCACGAGCCGGTGAGTTGCTGACTGAATGAATAACCACAGAGCCAGTAAGATCACTGAGGAGTTTTGAGATCAATGAGAGAACGTTTAAAACTCTGACCCAGTAATTTTTTTTATAATGTATAATCAATGCAGCATCGAAAAATCCTTCTAATGGTTTTTTATGACTATTTAATGGAATGTGTTTTCCTAAGTTACTGAATTATATCGTAATCTTTTCTCATTGATCTCAAAACTCCTCAGAGATCTCACCGGCTCTGTGGTTACTTATTCAGTCAACCAGCAGCAACTACAAGCTTATTCTTGTCTTGTATACAAATAATTCATATATATTCTGATAACATAGGCATGAATCAGGAAAGAAGCGATGACATTGTTAGGTTTTTCAAACCTCTCCTTTATCGAGGAGCAATACGATCAATATTGCCGCGATCCAGGGAGCTTAGATTCCTCTTGGCGCCAATTTTTCGATACCCTTCAAACTTCCCAAGCCGCACCCTCTTCAGCAATGCAAGCTTATGACATGCAAATCACCTTACAGCCCCCCGTGGAAAAAGAGGTGTCGGTTCTCTATCGAACAAAAGCTTCACCGGAAACAGCAGATATACGCGTTTACAATCTTATACAAGGATATAGGGAATTCGGTCATCTTAAAGCGAAAATTAACCCTATCACCACACATCCTATTGGAGAGCCTTGGCAATTGAAACTAGAGACTTATGGATTCACATCTAAAGATTTGTCGAAGCCTTTTGCAACATTCGGACTGCTCGCTGAAAAGGAAGCCCCTTTACTGACCATTGTCAACACGCTTCAAACAATTTATTGTGATAATATCGGTGTCGAATACATGGAGGTCGAAAACCCGCAGCTGGAACAATGGCTCCAACAAAAGATTGAGCCCACCCTTTTCAAAGCTAATTTGACGATCGATCAAAAACAGATGATCCTCCAGCAATTGAATAAATCGGAATTGCTTGAATCTTTTTTACATACAAAATATGTCGGGCAGAAACGTTTTTCTTTGGAAGGGGCGGAAACCTTGATTCCTATGCTTTCTGCCATCCTGGAAGCTGGATCTCAACTGGGGATGGAGGAGTATGTGGTAGGGATGGCCCATCGGGGCAGATTAAACGTCCTAGCCAACATTTTAAATAAATCATACACAGAAATCTTCTCGGAATTTGATGAGTCTTACATTCCCGATTCCTACGAAGGGAGCGGAGATGTCAAGTACCACAAAGGGTTCTTTGCTGAAGTGTCGACACAAAATGGAAAAAAAGTCCGTATCGATCTTTCCCCTAATCCCAGTCATTTGGAGTCTGTAGATCCGGTTGTTGAAGGGATGACACGCGCTAAACAGGTGCAAACAGGAGATGAAATAAAACAAGAAAAAGTTGTGCCGATCCTCATTCATGGCGATGCATCTCTTGCAGGACAGGGGGTCGTTTATGAAACGATGCAACTATATAAGCTCGAGGGGTACTCCACAGGAGGAACCATCCACATTATCATAAACAATCAAATCGGCTTTACAACTTCCCCCAAAGATACCCGCTCGACCCTCTATTGTTCAGACATCGCTAAAGCTTTTGGAGCTCCCGTCTTCCACGTCAATGCCGAAGACCCCGATGGATGCGTCTATGCTACCCATCTAGCCGTGGAATTGCGGCAAAAATTCCATTGCGATGTTTTTATCGACCTTAATTGTTATAGAAAATATGGGCATAACGAAGCCGATGAACCCGCTTTTACTCAACCCATTGAGTATCAATTAATCCGCAAAAAAAAACCGATAAGGGATCTTTATCGGGACAACTTGATTCAAAGAGGAGTGGTAGAAAAATATTTAGCCGAATCGGTAGAAGCTGAATTCAAAAAAGCCCTGAATCAAGCTTTAAAAAGTGTGAAAATCCCTGAGAAAAAAGAGGGGATTGAATTCCTTTCAGAAGAGACTGATGATCGTTCTCAGTTTCAAGAAATCGATACCCGAGTTCCTTTGGATCTCCTGCAAACAGCTGCTTCAAGACTTTGTTTTGTTCCGGAAGGATTTAATATCCACCCAAAGCTTGTTAATTTAAATAAAGAACGGCTAGAGATGGTAAAAGGGGGAGGGGATAGCAAACCTTTAGATTGGGGGATGGCTGAATTGCTTGCTTACGCCTCCTTGCTTTTGGAAGGCATCCATGTCCGTATATCTGGCCAAGATAGCTGCAGAGGAACATTCAGCCACCGGCATGCAATGTGGATGGATCAAGTTCAGGAAAAAGCATACTATCCTCTCAAACATTTGTCACCTCAGCAAGGGCGTTTTGATATTTATAATTCTTCTTTGTCGGAAAATGCAGTGTTAGGCTTTGAATATGGCTACAGCGAGTCCTATTCATCCGCACTCGTCATCTGGGAAGCCCAATTCGGTGATTTTTCCAACGGCGGACAAGTTGTCATCGATCAATTCATCGCTCCGGCAGAACAGAAATGGGGGCTGAAATCGGGTCTTGTCTTGTATTTGCCCCACGGATATGAAGGGCAAGGGCCTGAGCATTCCTCGGGGCGGATCGAACGGTTTTTGCAGCTTGCTGGGCATAACAATATCCGAATTGCCAATCCAACGACGCCAGCCCAAATATTCCACCTCCTTCGAAAGCAAACGAAAAACCCGTCAAAAAAACCGCTTATCATTTTTACTCCAAAAGGGCTCTTACGCCATCCTGATTGTGTCAGTACAATTGAAGAGCTTTCCACAGGTCAGTTTCAGGAAATCATAGACGATCCATCCCGTCCAAAAAATGTCAAACGTTTAATCTTTTGCAGCGGCAGGATTTATTACGATATCCTTGCGGAAAAAAGAAAATTGCAAGCCAAAGACTTGGCTGTCGTACGAGTTGAACAACTCTATCCTCTTCACACAGAAAAATTAAAAGAGATATTCAATCGTTATGGAGAACACCAGGAGATCATTTGGGCTCAAGAAGAACCAGTCAATATGGGGGCTTGGGAATTCATGCAATCTGAATTTCGAAAAATCATCCCGAAGCAAAAAGAGATCCGGTTTGTCGGAAGAGCTCGCAGCGCTTCTACAGCCGTGGGATCATATTTACTGCATAAAAGGGAGTTGGCGGCCATTATGAAAGAGTTGTTCAAACAGTATGAGCTCCGTATGCCCCATCCCGAAACCGGGATCAAAAGTTAGAAAATTGTGAGGAAGCTATGAAAGCTGATATAAAAGTTCCGGGAATGGGCGAATCCATCAGTGAAGCTACCATAGGGAACATTATCAAACCCTCGGGTTCTGCAGTCAAGGTGGATGAAGAGATATTGGAGCTGGAAACAGATAAAGTAAATCAGGTTCTTTATGCCCCTCAAGATGGGTCTTTAACCCTTACAGTTAATTCAGGGGATCATGTCAAGATTGGACAAGTGATCGGATATGTCGATTCAGAGGGGGTAAAGTCAACATCAGCGGAAGCGAAACCCGCACCGGAAGCTTCAAAGCCTTCAACAGAAGAACCAGGGCCTAAAGCGGGTGCACCTGTGCTGCCTCCCGCTGGAAGCAAAGGGGGAGCAAAAAAGTTTCCGGAAGCTGAAAAGTCAAAGCAGCCTCTTGCCGGCCAGGCTCGATTGACAAGGGATGCTTTTTTAGAAGAGATCATGAGTAAAACGTCTACTGTCGAATTTCAGCCTAAAGCGGAAATGCAAACTAAAGAAATAGCTCCTGGGGCTGAAGCAGCTCAACCTCTCCAAGAAACCCGCAGGAAGATGCCAAAAATAAGACGGGTGATTGCAGATCGATTGGTCGAAGTGTTACGAACCACTGCCATGTTGACGACGTTTAATGAAGTTGATATGACTCAAGTGATGTCCCTCCGCGAAAAGCACCGTGAAGAATTTCTAAAAAAACATGGCGTCAAATTGGGGCTGATGTCCTTTTTTGTCAAAGCTGCGGCTTCGGCTTTGTCTGAATTCCCCGATTTTAATTCCTATCTCGAAGGAGATGAAATTGTTCATCGAGAATACTGCCATATTGGTGTGGCCGTGGGTACAGAACGAGGAGTGTTTGTTCCAGTTTTGCGGAATTGTGAAACATTGACTTATCCCCAAATTGAAAAAGGGATTGAAAATTTTGCCGCCAGAGCCCGCGCAGGAACTATAGGTGTAGATGACCTTCAAGGGGGCGGGTTTACCATCACGAATGGGGGTGTTTACGGGTCGCTACTATCGACACCGATTTTAAACCCACCACAATCGGCTATCTTAGGAATGCACAAAATTCAAAAAAGACCGATTGCACTCGATGACCAGGTTGTTATAAGACCCATGATGTATTTAGCCTTAAGTTATGATCATCGGATCGTAGATGGAAAAGAAGCTGTTTCGTTTTTGGTGTATATTAAAAATCACTTAGAAGATCCCGCTCTCGAACTTTTGGATTTATAGGAACTTCGATGGAAAAAAAACAATATAAAGTTGCCGTAATTGGATCTGGACCAGGAGGTTATGTAGCCGCGATACGGTGCGCTCAGTTGGGCATGAAAACAGTTTGTATCGAAAAAGAAAAAACTTTAGGCGGAACCTGTCTAAATGTCGGCTGCATCCCTTCTAAAGCACTATTGACCTCCACGGAATACTATGAATGGATTCAAAAAAGTGCAAAAGAACATGGCCTGGAAATCAATGAAACCAAGGTCAATTTTCAACAGATGCAAGAGCGGAAAAATAGTATTGTACAAAGCCACGTCAAAGGAATTGAGGGGCTATTTAAAAAAAATGAGATCGATAAAATCGAAGGGGTGGCCAATTTGGTTTCTCCCCACTCAATTGAAATACAGAAGGGGAGTGGCAAAGAGGTCATCGAAGCGGAAAACATTATTCTAGCTACCGGATCGGAGCCTATCCCTTTACCTTTTTTGCCCTTTGATGAAAAAAAAGTCTTGTCCTCAACAGGAGCTTTGGCTTTTCCCACGATTCCTAAGAAAATGTTGGTTGTAGGTGCAGGGGTCATTGGCGTCGAACTTGCCTCTGTTTATAGCAGGCTAGGAACTCAAATAACAATTATAGAGATGCTGAATAATATTTGTCCGGCCATGGATGGGGCCGTCAGCAAAATGCTTTTACAAATTTTAAAAAAGCAGGGGCTAGAATTTCATCTGGGGGCCAAGGTAACACAAGCCAAGACATCCAATTCCGGAGTTGCTTTAACGGTGGAAGTGGATCAAAAAATAAGCGACTTTACCGGGGATGTTGTTTTAGTAGCCATAGGAAGGCGCCCTTATACCAAAGGACTCGGTCTCCAAGAACTCGGAATCAAGACCAACAGCAAAGGCTTCATCGAAATCGACAGCAATTTTAGGACTTCGATTCCACACATATATGCCATCGGAGATGCTATTGAAGGGATGTTATTGGCACATCGCGCCTCAGAAGAAGGGGTAGCTGCCGCTGAAATCATCGCAGGACAAAGTCCCCATGTTAATTATTTAACCATTCCTAATGTGATCTACACCCACCCAGAAGTGGCAGCATTAGGGATGACAGAAGAAGAAGCCAAAGGAGCGGGTTTAAAAACAAAAATAGGGATTTGCTTTTTTAAAGCGAATTCTCGTGCGCGGGCTTTAGGGGAGACAGAAGGATTTGTTAAGGTTATTGGTGAAAGCGGAACCGATCGGCTGATAGGTTTGCACATCCTTGGAACCCATGCTTCTGAAATGATTGGCGAGGGGGTCTTGGCTATGGAAAAAAAGGGGACTGTCACCGACTTGGCCTATGCTTCCCATGCTCATCCAACCTTGACGGAAGCCATTAAGGAAGCAGCGCTCAATGCACTGGGACGTGCTATCCATTTTTAATACAATTCGACTTTAATAAAGGTTTATATGGAAGCAATCCATCCAGGTCCTCCCCAATGTAATTATTGGTCTTCATTAGGAGGAACCAAATTTTCTCCAATTATCCAAAAAATATCTAATATGTTCTGGAAGCTTGTCCAACCCTGCATTTCTACTTTAGAGTGGGGTTTGCATAAAATTGAACTGCTTTCAGGAATAAATAGGGACCGTCCACAAAAGTTTAAGCACACCAAAAATATAGGCCCCTATTCGGCTTCAATGATTGCTGAAAGTAGTAAACTTCGAATTTGGAACCTCTTTAAAAAGGAAATTCAGCAAGGAAAAAAATTAAAGAATTTTAATAAGTTTAATTTTTTTGACCATATTACGCAAAATAACCTGACGGGTTATGTATTTGTTAATAGGAATATAAAATATTCTTTTATTAATGTTAAAAAATTACCTCGTGGAACTTTTAATTTAATATCCATTGTCGCCATGGAAAACGGGGAATTCGTTATTCATAGA
Organism: uncultured Parachlamydiaceae bacterium; assembly: GCA_963742415.1. GTDB lineage: Bacteria > Chlamydiota > Chlamydiia > Chlamydiales > Parachlamydiaceae > CAVULX01. The sequence continues at coordinate 717,061 of CAVULX010000004.1, read as the reverse complement.
AAAGAAGTAAAAATTATTGAGGTCATCAATGGAAAAGAGTGCAAACTGTATGCTTCTCCAAGAAATCGTTTAGAAAGGGCGTATAAAATCCATAAAGAGTTATCAGATGCAAACGTCCCTTTCATCGTCAAACTTCTTATTTACATTAAAAAAGAAAATGAACTCTTCCAATCCGTTCAAGAGTATTGTGATGGAGAAGATCTTTTCACTCAGTTGGACGATATAAATTTCATCTCTCCCGAAAACAAATTAGAAATCATAAAACAGTTAACAACCGCTTTGATTTATATTCACAAAAAAAAATTCGTACACCGAGATTTAAAGCCCGATAATGTTTTATTAAACATAACAGATAATGGAACTTTTGAAGCCCGATTGGGGGACTTCGATTTTATTACTCATGCCGGCAGGATAGATTATATTGTCGGCACTCCTGGATATATGGCTCCAGAAATATTGCCACAAAATGAGAGTGATGATGAGCAAGATGAGGAAGATGACTCTAGAATTAGTCAAAACACCTCTTTGGACACGTTTGCTCTGGGGATGACGGCCTATGCGATAAAATACGGAACAGAATTTTCAAAACTAGAATATAGCCAAAATTATGATGAATGGCTGTCAAATCTTCATCTTAACGTTCATAATCCTTTTGATCTCATTATACGTTGCCTTATTCAAAAAAAACCAGAAAACCGACCGAATGCAGAAAAAGTCTTGAAAGCCCTGGAGTTATGTACTGCAGACGATCTCAGGCCTCCCGTTGTTTTGCAACAAGTTTTAGAAGCGTTAGATTCAGTTTATCTCGCTGAAAAGATCTACAGCTTTCCGAAGCCAGATGAAGAAGAAGAATCCGAGCAATGGGAATCTGACGATGAAATAAATTCCAACGAGCACCTTGAGGATGGGAACCCTTCCGAGTTTGTACCTGTTGAATTTAATGAAGTCGCAACCGAAAGACCTAAAAGGCCTGATCTTGCTGAAAAAAGCGAAGTCTTACAGAATGGCCCAACATCTAATTTCAGACCAGCATCAGCACGTACAGAAAATAAAAGAAAAATAGAAACAAAACGGAATAGATCCACAGGATAAGCAGGATCGCAAGCGGCATGATAAGCAGGATGATGAAGGCATTTCAAGAAAACCTGAACCAAGTTCATCATATAATCTTTTAAGATCCTGCCTATCCTGCCGCTTTGCGATCCTGCTTATCCTGATAAGATAAGCTTGATAAATAGGGGTAGTATTATGAACTGGATAGACTTTTGCCTGGCTTTGCTGTTTATTCTGCTACCATTTGTGCTGGGATATTATCAGAGCCATAGGATGACCGATAAGGGCAAACAGCTAGAAATTATACTCCTTTATTATCTTTTCATCGCTGTGGGAATTCAAGGATTTAGCTGCGCGTTTTGGCAAATTTTATATCCGGATCTTGTTTCAGAATTTCTGGGGTGGCCGAACACCCCTTTTCTAATGGAATTAGGATTAGCCAACCTGACATTTGGAGTATTAGGGATCTTGTCACCTTGGATGGACAGAGGATGGCGAGCGACTACAGGGATTGGCTATGGCCTCTTTTTATTTTTTACCGGCATCGCACACCTCATTCGCATCGCCCAATACGGGATTTCAAAAGGGGATTTCGGCTGGTTCCTTGCAACCGATCTTCTATTAGCATTCATTTTGCTAGCTTTATCAATTCAATATAAAAAAGCTGCTTTGTAATTCATTTTAGTTTTTAACCTTGCAAACTTGATCATTCAAACGATCAGTTGCTCGGTTCTTTATAAAACAACGTCTGATAATCGATGTTATGTTAAAATAGGTAAACTGAACTTATCCCGCACTTATCGCAGCAGCTAATTTTTGTTTTTGGGGTTTGGATTGAGGTTTGATTCGACCATGTAGTCGACAGAGTACTTGCCGGGGCCGAAAACAAAGATGATGAGCACGGCCATCAAGAACGTCATGGGTGGACGTTCTAACAAATGGGCGAAATTGTTATAGGCGTCGCTTAAGGCCTCATAATCGGCTGTCGCTAAAGCTGTTGCCATCACGCAAAAAAGTGGGATCGAAGCAAATCTGGACAAAACGCCAAATAGCAAGCAAAGACCCCCAAGACATTCAATGGATCCTACAAGAGCGGCATTCAAGGTGGGAAATGGGATATTTAAAGACTCAAAAAATTCCACGACAGTACTAAGGTTAGATAGTTTTCCAAGCCCTGATTTAAAAAACTGATAACCCCAAATAATGCGCACAAGCAATAAAAATGGGGACTGCAAGGCATTTCCAAGAAAGACGATTCCACGATAAATCTTTAATCCAATGTCAACGATTTTCACTTTAACCCCCAATTGAAGATATTTTGTGTATCGTCATTTTTTTCTAGAATTAAAGCAATATTTTTTTGGATTGGAGAGACACTCCCCTATTAACCTGAACTCATGTTATTACTCAGTCGTAATTTTCTCTTTAACGCCCTGGGCGAATGAACTATTTGGAGATAACTGTAGCGCTCGATTAATGTCTTTGATCGCTTGTGTGCGGTTTCCTAATTTATAATAAACAATCGAGCGGTCGACATAAGGGGTCGCGCTATTCGGCGCTAATTCAACAACGCGGTTGAGATCGTTGAGCGCTTGCTGGAGCTCGCCCATAGCGATATAGACATGTCCTCTGACTTTATGGGCTCTTGCCGATTTTTCATTCTTTGCAATGGCATGATTTAACTCTGAAAGGGCTTCGTGATATTGCCCTTTGTGGGCAAAGGCATTAGCTTTATAGATAGAACGGGTAGTTGTATCTAATTCCCCTGTTTCAGCTGTGAAAATCATCACTGGAAAATAAACAAAGGTAATAAAAAAAAGAAATAGTTTATTTTTCATTTTGCCTCCATGCATAAAGAAAAGAATATAAACTATTTCTTATAAAAAATCAATATAATTATTATTAAAAATATATAAATAATGTGAGTTGAAGATTACTGAGTGTAATCAAGTTTAAAAAACCTCTGTGAGCTCTGTGGTTTATTAAAATTCAATCACAGAGCTCACAGAGATCACAGAGAGACAATAAATTTAATTATTTGCAACTTACGTTAAATACTAAACGTAATCGCAGTCGCCATGCGAGATTTTTCAAGATATTGACTTTAACAGCATGCAAAATTTAAAGTGGCGTAGAGATGTTTTTTTTGCAAAAACGGCTTTGCCTAAAATTTTAGGGGTAAGATGCAAGAGGGAAAATTTATCGATCGGTTGAGTATCATTATTGCACTTGTTACACTCATCATCAGTTTCATTATTTTTTTTCGGAATACAAGTGAATTTGGAGGCAGTTTAGCAGCGGCAATAATTACAGCAGGCCTTATCTGGGCCACCTACATCATCCTCCGCTGGTTGCTGCTAGCTAATAGAAGTTAAGAACGATAGCCAGATTACTATTACTTTGGCTTACGTGACAAAATCAATCTTATCCATTCTTTTTGCTGCTCGGTGAGGTTTCTATATTCTTCAGTGATCCGTTCCATAACTTTATCATTTTCTTGAAGCAGTTTTTGATAATGTTGGGCTAAATGGAAAATTCCTTCAGGCAGATCTTCCTTGTCCGTTAAAGCAAAAGCTTGGATCAATTCGGCTGCTGACTCTTGATCTAACTTAAAATGTTCGACCATAATTTTTATAGAACGATCCCAAGGTATACCCGCCTTCATAAAGTTTCTAACGTTGATAACCACGCTGCCTAAATCAATTCCCATTTTGCCGTGTTGTTGGCTTTCATAAGATGGATTGTTCAAGTTTCTTGGAGAGTTTTTATATTTTTCCAATAGCCTTTGAATATGTTCCATTTCATCTTTTGTTATATTATGAAAATGAACTTGTAAATTCTTCATAGTTTCATTGATATTATGGTTTTCATCAAATATGATGATTCCCATATCACCCATCTCTTGTTCGATCGTTCTCTTCGCTGAGGTCGTTGTTGTTGTATGAATTTTCTCCTCTTCTTCCATTTTTTCGGGCACATTCTTTGAAAGGATTGTTAAATTAAACCTGGTCGCATTTGATTTGGCAAACAAATTTTCCAGGTAATTGGAGAGCTCTTTGGCAGAGTCAAAGCTTAAGATTGAAGCCCCCTTGTCAGCTCCCATATAACGCCTTCCGTGGGAATCAAAAAGGTGAATCTTGCCCGAAGGTGGAAATGCGATGACCATTGTTTCCCCCTTGCAAGTTAAAGCCGCACATAACCTTTGACCAGGTTTTTTTGAAAGGTTGCTCAATTCTTGGCAATATCGGGGGAAATCGGTTTTTGGTTCCCCTTCAATGGGAATTTCTTCAGGAGGCAAAAGATCTCTAACTTCATTGGGGATTGTTATTAAGGCATCAGGAAGTTCAACATTAAAGGGTTCGGTTTCCTTATTTTCTATAAAAGCTCTAAAGGCTTCTCCAAAAGGGATTATTCCGCCGGAAAAAAGACCAGGTTGTTTATTTTGTAAAGTTTTATAACTCTTTATTCCATTGTCTATTAAATTATAGATTTCGTTTTCACTTTCAATTGAATGGCCTGATAGAAAATGTTTTATTGCCTCCATGCTAATGCAGACACAAGCATTCTCTCCCCCTTCAAATTTACCTTGAGATTGCTCGCAAACGATGTCATTAGGATTCCTTATCAGTTGGAGAGCTTTTTTTAAATCCATGCGCAATTTTGCATCTTTGACTTCTTGTGCAGCTGCCAGGCGAAACTCTGCGATAAGGTTATCTAAGCGTTGTCCGGGCTGAATGAGATCCGCCTTATTTATAGCACGCAGCTGATTGACATTTTCCACAGATGTAACTTCTATAATTTTTTTAGCTAATTCATTAATTATTTTATCGACTTGAGGTAAGTCTTTAATTGGAGCCGAATTAATTTTATGAATAAGTCCAAGAATTTCTGTGTTATTTCTAACAGGATTTGCAATACTCAAATTTGTTGAAGAAGACATGATTCCTCCTTGATTATTAATATTATTAGTTAAAACTATTATACAATAAATTAAATTACAGTTAAAGATTGTATAGTAATTATATAAAGACAAAAATAAAATTAAAATTTAATAGCATAACCAAATTATTATTAATTATGAAATATACCTATAAACCATTGGTTTCCAGAGAGATCCGATTTTATGAAGCAGGAAAAAATAAGGCTCAGCCAAAAAGCATTATAAAAAAATATATTGACAAGCAGACTAGCCATAGAGATAAGAAGGAAAAAGTAGGTTTTGGATTATGATGGCTGGTTTATTTTTGGCTTATACACTAGTTTTTATTAGTCTTTGGCTGGGATATAGGAAGCTGACGATAGGTTTGATAGCCGCTGGCCTCGTCTTATGTTTTTTTATGCTTTGGCATCATGCTACAGATATGCTAAGGATTAACTGGTGAGAAAATCCATGAAAGAAATACAACGGGATTTAAATGCATTGGTCATCCTGATTTTGTCTGGGGTTTTACTAGGGGCTTTTGGTGTTCAATTTTTTTGGAAAGAGGAGCCTTGCCCCCTTTGCATGCTTCAGCGTTTGGGAATGATCAGCGTGACGGCAAGTTTGACCATGAATATTAAATTTGGAGTCAAGATAACCCACTATGCTCTAGGTCTAATTAGTTCATTCATGGGGGGCTTTGTGGCATTAAGGCAAATATCATTGCATGTTTGCCCGGGGTTTACGGAGTTTGGCTTACCTGTTTTAGGATTGAGCTTGTACACTTGGTCCTTCATTGTTTTTGTTTGTTGCGTTTTGGCGATCAGCTTTTTAATGTTTCTTTACGATCCCAAGCAAGATGAAGAGTCCCCTCCCCTGCTCAATTATTGGTCAAAGGCAGTTTGTGGAATCATTTTCTTGATTACAGTAACGAATATTATCACGACATTTGCCCAGTGTGGATGGGGTAGCTGTTAAGTTTAGGAATGATATATGGAATTGGGTTCAGAAGAAAGTTTAGTCAGAGAAAGCAAGGATCCTCTTGTCCGTTTTTTGAATCGGATTATTATTTACTGCGTCAAAATTCTTGCAGTATTCATGGTTCTCGTCATCATATGGTTATTAGTTGATGTGGGAATTGGTTTATACTATCAGTTAACGTCAACATTCCCTAAACCCTTTCACATTGAAAGTCTGTTTATAGTGTTTGGAGGTTTTTTGGCTGTGCTTATTGCGATTGAAATTTTCCTTAATATTGTCTTTTATTTAAAAAAAGATGCTATTCATGTTCCCCTAGTTTTAGCCACTGCTCTCACAGCCGTTGCTCGAAAAGTAATCGTCTTGGATTATACGTCTGTAAACCCCCAATATATCTATGGGATGGCGGCTGTCATCTTTGCTGTTGGGATTACTTATTGGCTTGTGATCAAGCAATTTCATGAAATTTCCAATAACAACAATAGTTAATTTTCATTTCTGATTCATCCGGATTTCTAATACTCCCCTCTCCCCTTTTCGCACGTTAAATAGTGAAGAAGTTCTCAGAATTTTTTCCACAAATCCAATATCAAAACCTATCCACGAACGTGCGAAATCACGAAGAATCAACGAAACGAGCTCTTGAACGGGGTAACAAATTCCAGGTTTGTAAAAATAAGTCGCAGCTATGGAGATCATAGAGCGACACTCCTCCGCTACCCTTGTGGAGCCACAATACAATTCAGGCTCAATTTTGTGGAGAAGCTGGGTAAAGGGAAAGGAACCATTGAAAAAAAGGTCGCTAAAAAAATGAAGGACATTGTGAGTTAAGCTTGGATCTTCGCTTATACGTTCAAGCCTTTCTTCGATTTCCTCTTTAGAGGCGATTCCGTGACGGGTAAAGATCCAGGGGATAAGGAGCGTTTTGGCTATAAGGCAGAGGTCTTTTTCTAAGGCTGGCTTGAGATGTGTTTGAAGCAATTTTGATCCATCTTGATATAATTCCTTCCGTTGTTCTAGTGTAAGCCTTTTGATCTCCATGCTCTCGAGAGGTGTCATTTCCAAAAGATGGGATAATTGAAAATGATCAAGGCAAACGAAAAGGGACCGCTGCCGAGGAATTTGCGCCAGCAAGCTTCGCACCCATGCTGCAAAATCGATTTTACGGGTGCGCCGCAGCTCTTTATCTTTTAGGTAGAATTCTAACCCGCATTTAATTTCATCGATATGCCCTTGGCCCATCCCTTTGCGTTGCAGAAACTCGAAAATATTGTGTTGAATCAAATCACCCAATAGCGGCAAATGATGCTGCAACAGATTTTTCTCTGCAGCTTTGGAAAGCGCTAGAACTTGGACAGGCTCCCTTAATACAAAGGGGGAAATCCAATTTCTAAATTCGGGCCCAAAATCAAAGACACATTGCATTTCCTGGATCGAGTCGGATTTTGAAACAACGGGAATTGGTTTGGGGTCGGGAATTGAACATTGAAAAGGCCTTACAGATTTGATATCCACACTTTCAAGTTTATAAATCGCTTCCAGACCATGACTATAGGCCGTTTTAAAGAGATCTTGAAAATGATAGCTAGAAGATGAATCTTTGGAAGAGTGTCTCTTATTATTTGATCCAAGCATGAAAAAAGCGCCCCGCAAGTAGAATCAATGATGAGCTAAATTTGTCTGCGCATAAGACACAAATTAATAACATTTGAAGATTAATTTTACACGGGATTTGTACCGAAGGTATAGTATTGCTCACGATAAAAATTTCTTAATCTTGCATGATATCTCATTCGCAAATATACTGACGATGTAATCTGGAATTTTAAAATAGGAGAAGTGGCATGGGACTAGCAAAACGAATTTTTCTTTTCCTTTTAACGAATATTCTGGTCATAACCGTTATTTCCTTTATTCTCTGGATTTTTAATATTCAACCCTATTTGCAACAAAATGGTCTCGATTACAAATCGCTTGCCATTTTTTGCTTCATCTGGGGGATGGGAGGAGCCCTTATCTCTTTGGCCCTTTCAAGGATCATGGCCAAATGGACAATGGGTGTCCAAGTGATCGATCCCCGTACAACGAATCCAGATGAACAAGATCTATTAAAAATCGTTTATAGCTTATCTCAGAAAGTGGGATTACCAGAAATGCCTGAAGTGGGGATCTACAACTCTCCCGAATTAAACGCATTTGCAACCGGCCCTACAAAGCGGCGCGCTCTTGTGGCTGTTTCCTCCGGTTTGCTTCAACGGATGAATAGGGATGAAATTGAAGCGGTTTTGGGGCATGAAGTTTCCCATATTGCCAATGGAGATATGGTGACAATGACATTATTACAAGGCGTTGTTAATGCTTTCGTCATGTTCTTAGCGAGAATCTTAGCGTTTGCTCTGAGCCAAGTTTTTGCCCGAGGTCGGGACGAGCGTGAAGGAGGGGTATCCCCTTTAATTTTTCAGTTGATGGTCTTTGTTTTTCAAATTGTATTTATGATCTTGGGAGCGATGGTAATTGCAGCGTTCTGCCGCCATAGGGAATTTAGAGCCGATGCCGGCGGTGCACAGCTTACCGGTACCCCGAAAATGATTGCAGCCTTGCAAGCTTTAAAACGAGCAGTTGAAGTTCAGGATCAAAGCTCCCATCAGCCTGCATTTCAAACGATGAAGATTTCTAATCCTGGAGGGATTATGAAGCTGTTTGCATCCCATCCCCCTCTGGATGAAAGGATAGCTCGTCTTCAAAGGAAAGAATTCTAATCATTGCTTTTTATTTCAAGACTGGTTTAGTTGCAGCAATTAACGTTAAATTAAAAAAAGTAATGTTTATAATACGTTTTATTTGAAAAGAGAGAATTTTTATGTCAGTAGTAACTCAAGTTTCAGTTAGAACCAATATTTCTTTTTTAAGTGCGAGTCAACCTATCTCTAAAAATAAAAATCCAAAATTGAGTCGATACGGAAACGTTATTATTAATTGTACTAGAGGTAATAACTATGATGAATGTTTCACAAAACGTAACCGTTTCCCCGTAGAAGAATTTGATGATCTTAAAAAAAAGTTTATGGAAAGTACCTCTTCTGATCATCCAATTTTGAATGAGCCAAAAATTAAAAAGATAAGCAAATTGATACTTAATATTCGAGCAAATCAAAATATTTATTTATCCATATTGACAAAAAAAAATAATAGAATTAAAAAATCTAAAATCTTTATGTTTTCTGACGCAACAAAAACTGCACAAAAGAGAGTAATAATATATGTTCCTGTATGCCGAATTGGTTCTGGATCTTTTAGTGAAGTATGGAAAGCGGAAAAGATTGTGTTTTCAATTGATAGAGATAATGGGAAAAAGTTCAGGATTAAAACAGCTGCTTTTCATAAAACACCCCTTCCAGACAGCGAAGAATTAATGAAGAGCTGTAGAAAAGTAAGGTTATTGACTAGTCTTGAAGAAAAAAACTGCCAAGGAATTACAAAAATAGACAATTGGGGAAGATATCAAGATCGAAAAAAGGGAATAATAGAGGCTCTTTTTACTAAAATGTACATGACGGATGTGGAAAAATTTGATAGATACGTATTTCCCACCTTCAAACGTATATTTAAAAATACATTCCCAAAAATACAAATGGAAAATACTGTTAAATTAGCATCTTCAATCGGTACTGTTTTATGTGAACTAGACAGAAATAATGTTATGCATCGTGACTTAAAAAAGGAAAATATTATAGTCAAATATGATAAAACAAACGGTGCTTTTACTGAAATAGAAGTTACTGATTTTGATGCAGCATGCATGACGAATGATCTGTATAATCGTTACAATCTTGTCGGTACATTAGGTTATCTTTCACCTGAAACGCTTTGTTGGCATGCAGATAGTTACAACACAGGTAATGAAACGTCATGTAAGAACTTAAAAACTTGGTACTTTGAACGTTATACAAAAGCAAAAATTGGACCCGGAATCGATATTTGGGGATTAGGCTGTATTTTACATTCAACATTTTTTGGTGAGCACCCACAGGTTGTAAACACTCTGCATAAATTAGAGAATAAAATTGGAAAGTTAAACGAATGTAATAACAAGAAAAATAGTTTAAAAAAAAAATTATTTAGATTAACTTTTAAATTATCAAAGAAGATCAATGAGACCACCCCTGAAGATGAGACCACCCCAGAAATGGCCGAAGTTTACAGGGTTCGAAAAGAAATTAAACAAATTAACAAACCTAAGACAAAACTTACAAACAAGATAAATAAGTTATTAGAAAAGTGGAAGAAGCGGATAGAGTTACTTGATAATCAGCCAAACCCACGTTTGGTATGGGAAAAGCAAATCGAGAATCAGCCTGATCAGACTAACTCTCCCCGGGCCCGCAAAAATAATCCTATTCCGAATGATAATCCTATTCCGATTGATATTCAAATAAAAGAGCTCATTTGGAAGACGTTAAGACCTGATCCAGAGCAACGTATTGATGCTAAACAAGTAGTTGAATGCGTCAAAGCCATAAAGAAGGAACTGCAAAATTATAAAAAAGAAACTCGACTGCAGAAAAAGATCTCTTTTCGACAAGATGAAGGGACAATCAATAATAACAGGGAGGAAAACTCTGCACAGAATAAAGAGAATGGACTGCAAAAACATAAAAAAGAAACTCGACTGCCGAAAAAGATCTCTTTTCAAAAAGACGAAGGGACAATCAATAATAACATGGAGGAAAGCTCTGCACAGAATAAAGAGAATGGATTGCAAAAATATAAAAAAGAAACTCGACTGCTGAAAAAGATCTCTTTTCGAAAAGACGAAGGGATAATCAAAAATAACAAGGAGGAAAGATCTGCACAGAATAATGATAATAGCGGCAAGAGCCGAGTCTCTTTTAACGAGCCGGGCTTAGAAGCAAGAAAGGAGAAATCTCACAGGAGAAATGTTGCTTTCAGTGATCAAGGCCTACAGGAAAAAAACAATCATGAGGAAATTATTATTGAGGATCAAACAACTGAGGAAATGATTACTCCTCGTGTGAAACGGACGGCCTTGAGAAAAAAACTGAAGAAAACCAAATCAAATCAACAACGAAATGACAATTCTCCAAATCTCAGCCATTCAAAGAAAAAAATAGATTCTCAAAAAGATTCTTTAGATCAAGGCCGGTATCTAGTCCGAAGGCAAAAGCATGGGAAGCATATGATAAAAGAAACAGAATTTCAATTTACACCCGGCACGTGAAATTTTTATGTGTTTTCCTAATTAAGATAATGTAAGTTGAAAATTATTGAGTGTAATCAAGTTTAAAAAACCTCTCTGTTTTCTGTGATCTCTGTGGTTGAATTTTGATAAACCACAGAGATCACAGAGAGAAAATAAATTTAATTATTTGCAACTTACGTTAAAATAATATTTTTTTATCAAATTTTAATATAAAGCTGGAATATTTTTATGTCAGTTAATAGTTCAACATTTTCTTTACAACAACAAACTAACATTTATCAGATTAACTCAAGCGAACAAAGCCACATTTTTGCCACTTCTTATCCAGGACAGGCTTTAAGCTGCCTTTGCAGAGATGTAATCAGTTTTGAAAGAACTGTCACTCAGCTTTTTCTAGCATTAAATCCCAAGTGTCCATCGATTTCGCATGAGTTCTTAAAAAAAATATGTAGTTTAGCTTACACTATTTTTCCGATGAATCGGCTATACTTTCCTCCGTCGTTATACGGTCAAGAGGTCTTTTTAGTATCCCAAAAAAATCAAGATGAAACACGGGTAAAACTTTATGTCAGCCTAAAAGAAAAAATAGGCGCGGGTTCGACGAGCAGTGTCCTGAAAGCTGTTCGCCTTTTCTTTCGCTTTACTTCAAAAAATCTTTCAGGGTTTGATACAGAAATGACAGCCTATCATATCACTGCATTGATTAATCAGGGTTCTAGATTAGCTAGTGAAAACAAAATCGCGTTAATGAATGAAGTTAAAGGCTGCCGTCAATTGACGCAAATCGACGAATGGGGCCATGCATTTGATACAACAGGGCGTATATATGAAGTTTTTTTTACAAAATTATACCAGGGAGACATTGTCACTTATTTGGAAAACACACTAAAAATTCCTTCCTATTTAGTAAGTGACATAAGAATAAAAAATGCAATTTTTATTGGTTATCAACTTGGCAAAGCAATTGACTTTCTTCACAAGAAAAAGATTGTTCACAAGGATATCAAAATAGAAAACATATTAGTAAAGTGGGGTCCCAGGGATGAAGTTAACCAATTCAAAAGCAATGAATTAAAAGATGACGAACTAGAAGTTAATGAATTAGAATTGACCGATTTAGAATTTGCATGCTTTTTAACAGATCCGAAGGGGGTTCAAAGTTTGCAAGGAACTTATGGTTGCCTTACACCTGAATTCATTGCCCTCCATTCGACCGGATTAGGAATCGAAGGATTAAAGGAATGGTATGAAAGTGTTTTCAAAAATATTCAAATTGGGGCTGGGGTTGACATTTGGGCAATGGGGCTTGTCCTCTACAGATTATTCTATAGCGAAGAAGCCATGATAGTACAAATTATAGAAGAATATTCGAAGAATCGAGCCAGGCTAATGGTAATATCTACTGAAATTACGCAATTGCGAACTGCAATTCAAGAATCAATGGATGCATTTGAAAAAAGATACCCAACCTTTTTTTCAAATCCGGCAGGGCGTTCCGGTGAAGCAATCTTCCATGACAACAAGATTAGAGAACTTATCCAAAAATCGGACCAAACTTATGAGGAAGTTCCCCTTTTGCAAGCAAACAACGCAGATCTTGTAAAGAACTGGATAGCAGAAGTTATCCGGCTGCATAAGCAGCAAAACCCTCGTCAATCGGATTCGTTGAATGGACAAATTGCAGAAGTCATTTGGAAAATGCTGCAGCCAGATCCCTCTAAGAGACCTAGTGCCGAATATGTAAAAAAGTTTTTTAAAAAATTATATGTAGATAATATACAGTCACAAAATCTGCAACATAGGAAATTTGCAAAAATTACTTCAGAATTCTAAATGTTTTACTATTAGCTTAACACCTTCGTCTGTTAATCCGATCACTTGATTTGTGATCGGATCGTGTTTCATGAGTTGGATCTTAGTCAGGCCTCCAGATGGATTTTGAATGTTGCCATATTAACCTGAGTTTTGGTTTTTTTTCACTTCGGGCTGCGTCAAAGCCTCGCGAATGCAAAATCATAAGTGGGTCAATATTAGAAAATATGGACCCACTTATGATTTATGCATTCGCAAGAGCTTTCACGCTAGCCGAAAGGGCAAAAAAACCCAAAACTCAGGTTATTAGGGTAAAAGGGAAAGAAAATCGTCATTAATTTCTTTATAATCCTGAATATTGATCTCCCTTTCAGGAGTTGGACATAAATTTATTAAACAATCGAAGATCCCCCTTTTTAATTCCTCTCCCCTCTCTTGGTTTTGTGTTTCGTTCCAATTGAGAACGAGTTCGACTGTTTTTTGAATTCCGTATTTTTCTTTAAAAAGAGAAATAGCAGCCATCACGGAGAAAGCCATCTGGGTTCTTTGTAGTCCTGTATCGCAGCTAAGGATGGTTGCAATATCCATTTCTTCATGGAGCAATTGCAATAGCATCAATTGTTGCCCCCAAGTGATCGAAGGTGGGATTTGGGCTTCAAACAGTCGGTTCAAAAGGGGCCTGGCTAAGAGAACCAGCCTTTTTAAGGAGGTCAGATTGGGATGGGCAGACTCGATAATGGGGATGATGTCCACGATTTGTGCTAAGGTCTCTAATTGTACTTTCAAACGTTGTTCTATTTCAGCTCGCCCTCTGACAAGCTGCTTTTCCAATGCAAATGTTGCATCTTGCGGAGCAAGGGGAAACGAATAAAAGTTTTGCAAGGCTCCAAGTTTAAGAACTGTTTCTTCTTCATTCAATTCTTTATGGCGCAATTGCATGGCCTCATCTTCGATTATAAAATTTTTTAAATGGGCCTCTAAAGTGTAAGAGTCCAGTTCTTCTAGTTTAATTTTGTTTAATACCTTTTCAACGACCTGAGCTATCCAATTGCAATAGATTCTACAAGCATCGACGTTTTGCAGATAAACTAACCGTTCAACCGATCCATACAGCGAAACCACTCTTGATTCATTTTTTTCATTGAAATGTTTTGTGGGGATTGTAATTTGCGCAATTTGATTGGAAATTGCATATTGATGCTTAATCCAATTGACCCAAATAGGCTGTGCCGAAATTAATTCCCACTCCCCCTCGGGAGAACAAAACAGGCAGCAAACCATTTTATCCTTCTTCTCGAGCAGAGTACGAATGAGAGCATAGAATTGACGGACGCTTGGTTCATCAGACCGAAAAGGGGTACATAAAAACTGGCTATGGGGAAGCTCAATAACCCGGCTATTCAGATCACCACATTGAGTTATCTTCACGTGGTAGCCTTGGATAAGATGGAAGAATGTGGTAGGATTGCTTTTCATCTATTTCGCCATCAAGAGTTCATTGTTTTGATAAAACAATTTTTAATAAAACAAAATAAATTTTATAATACATCTAGATGAACTTAAAAGAACGGGCCTTGCCGTCTCCGGACGTAGGATATAGTTGAATTGAGGAACAGATATGCGTGATGTAGATATAAGTGTCTTAACAGCGGAAGAGATCGCGCAACTAGTCCTTCAATATTCCGCTGAAGAAATCGGACCCATCATTCCCAAGATGTCACAAGAACAAATAGAGGTTGCAGCTGCGGCGATGAACCCACTGAAAGATCCATCTTGGAGTTTTAAATTGCAAAAGCTTTTTAAAGAGCTTACGGAATATCCTAAATTGGAAGCTTTGGGGAGAGTTTTAAACTTTCAACAGTTGCAAGAAATCTTTGATATTGCCTTTGAAACAAGCCCAACAGATAGCTGGAAATTATCCCCTATCTTAGTCGGACTTCCCCATCCTGTTTTTTTTCACTTTTTAAGTTCAGCCACGCCAAAGCAATTGAATTTTCTTAAGCAAGAAGCCATCACTGAGCCGGTTCAACATCATTTGACTCTTATAACGCATCAACTAGCTCATCAGATCCCGCAGGAAGCTGCGCTTTTGACCCAATTTGAAAGTGAAATTGAGCAGCTCCCGACCCTAGAACTTAGCCGTATCGATGAGATCGCGATTTACGATAATTTAAGCCAGCTGCGTGAAAATTATGAAACAATATTAGAATTAATCAATAAGACACTCTCGGTGGCTTGGAATGGAAATCGGGGCGATTTAGTCAGCAAATTAAGTGAAGTCAAAGAGGGCTGTCAAAAGTTACTAGATAAGGTTGTCGGATTGCCCAAAAGCGGCGAGGCGCAAGCCACAGGCTTATATGCAAAACTTGAAAAACATCTGCAAACGGTTTTTGGCAACCCTTCCGATCCAATGGATATCAGTGCAGCAGAAGATGATGAGCCGGCCTTAGAGGCCCTAACAAAATTTTCTCTCTGGTATTTGCGAGATTACTGGGATGTAGGCCTTTTGCCGACTATTGTTGACCCTGAAGTGATCGATCGAATTGCCGAGCATAAACTGCAACCGGATCAACAAGATATGCGTGCTATCTTGTTATCTCAGGTGAGTGAAAATCTTAATAAGTTGGGTTTGAATACCGTGAGGGATTTGAAAAAAGCCGGGATCTATTCTAAAAAGTTGCTTGAAGAGTATATCGCTGCCCACCGTTACCGGCTGACAACTACTTAAAACAATATCACCACTGATTAAAACAATCACCACTGAGCCAGTGAGATCACTGAAGAGTTTTGAGATCAATGAGAGGGCTTGACGATATATTTGAAAAACCTCCCAAAAACCTTCCACAGAGATCTTTCGCCGCTTCTGCGGCTCCCTATTTATTGTACAGTTACCCCACGTTTCTCATTGATCTCAAATATCCTCAGTGATCTGACTGGCTCAGCGGTGATATTGTTTTAATCAAAGATCTCACGGATTCAAAAAAATAAAAAACCTCTCTTACTGATAGGTAGGAGAGGTTTTCGGAATTCAACAAAAATCTTAATAAGCTCTTTCTGCTGAGCGTGGCCGATATCCGCGGCTTCCTCCGCCTCCATCACCACCACGATATCCTCCACGATTTCCGCCGCTGCTGCCGCCACCGCCACCGCCGCTACGTTCTTGTCTTTCGAGGGCTAAACTGACTCGAATATTTCGATCCATAAAGGGTTTTTCATTTAATTCTTGGATCGCTTTTTGGGCATCTTCATTGCTTTCCATTTCAATGAATCCGAATCCTTTAGATTTTCCTGTGTATTGGTCAACAATAATTCTGACTGATACAACCACACCCGCTTTTTCAAAAAGTCGTTTCAAGTCTTCTTCTGTTGCTTTCCACGACAAGTTACCTACGAACAGTTTCTTCATATTTTCTCCATTTTGGACTTATTTTTACTTATGCATTTAACTATAGGAGTAGTTGCCTAGGTAACGTTGGATCAAAAAAGTCTTTTTTAGCCCAAATAGCTCAAAATGACTTTTTGTGTCGCAAGAAAAAACCTGGGTTTTGATTGCAAATTGAAGCAAAAAACGAGGATGGAATCTGGACTTGATCGCAATTTTGACTCTACTCAAAAAACACACTTGTAACTACAACCTGATGTTAGAATGTTCAACTTTTGTCGGACATCACGACATCTTAAAATTAACATGCACAACCTTATTGTCGTATAAAAGAGATTTTACGTCCACCTTTTTGTTCAAAAATTCATTTTCTTTTCAAATTCCCTAGAAAAAGGAGGCTAATATACCAATCGTGACTCAAAAACTGGGAATTGGAGAATTCTAATTTTGAGTCACGATTGGTCTAGTTAACGTGGGGGCGTGAGCCAGGGACGGCCGACATTAAAGCAAGGCTCTTGATCGATCGGATGATATAAATTGTAGGTATCAATAAATCTTTGTGTGATTGACTTAATTGAGCCTGTTATTTGCTGGGTAAATTCATCGTAGTTGCTTGCTATGAGTTCCTGCCTTTGCCAAGTAACGACTTGCCAAATTCCGTTTAAGTCCTCGTCTATCCTTTTTGGACGGCCGAGTTCAAGAAGTTGAATAGTGAGAAAGCCGACCATTCGATTTTCGCAGGGATAGGCCATAATCAGCACATGATAGATGGGCGAGGGTGGTTCGCAATCATACTCCTGGGGTTCAGGAGTAATATTGTTTTGTTGAAAGAGATCTTTGATTTGTCTTTCGATGAGATCCCCGCTGATGGGAACGTATTTATTTTGGGGTCTGATAACTTCAACTTTCACACCGATATTGAGCGGAAGATTGTAGAAAAAATCGGCCGTGACCCATTTCCCTTTATTTATTGTGGCAAGGCCCGGAGTAATAACCTCAGGTGGACCCACACTTTCAAGAGATATTTGGGGAATATTGAATGGTGCGGGAGTGGGAGTGGCATTATAGGTAGTTGTCCCCGCTGTGGTCGTGGTTGTCAAGGGGGTGGTAGCCGCGGGTTGTGGATAAATCTGCTGCAATAAAGTGCCTGAAGCGGGAACGGAAGTTTGCCCTCCTGTTAAAGAAGTGTTAAATGAGCTAAAAGTGGGTGAAGCGGCATTAAAAGTCGGAAAAGAATTTTCGGTTGTCGTAGGTTGATAATAGGTGTTGACGGTTGTTTGGGATGGAAGCGGTTGCATTGAGACAAGGTTAGATCCTATGGCGAATGCTAAGATGGCCTTGAAAGGATACTTTTTGATAGGGATTGTGAACTTCATCATTGTTTTCACTTTGATTGTTTGTTGGATTCGGGTGAAGCGGGCTTTAGTTTAAATGAATTTACAAAAATGTCGAATTTTTCTTTCAGGGTGTTATTTGGTTTTGTTGTGATGCTCAATACATAAATCACATTATCTTTTAAAAATGCATTTCCGGTGACAATGGCCTGTTGATTTTTCACGCTAAATTCCAAGGCTTTTCCAACAGGTGTATTTTTCATCTGAAAATTTTCAAGAGAATTATTTGGGTTTTTGATAAACATTTCCTTTAAATAATCTTCTAAGAATTTGTCATCATATTTTTTGCCGGTTTTTTGAGGCAATTCGATCATGCTAATAGTAAACAAAGATCCATCTTCATCGGGGGAGACATAGATTTGATAGGTGACTAAGTCATTTATTTTAGGATCTATGATCTGTTCTTTCGCAACATGCGGTATAGTTGGCAGGAGAGCTTTAAAGTTTCCGTGAGGTTCAACATATTCATGCCAGTTTGAGGAAAAGGAGTTCGCTTGTTTATTGAGATTGTTATGAATGTCTTTGGATCTTAATAGCCAATAAATCCCCCCTAAAGCAATTAGAACAACCAAAATCCATAAAAAAATCTTGTTCATATGCTAGACCTTAATAACTTAAATTAAGTGGTTTTATACACAAGTGCATACAATATTTGCATTTCTGGAAAGCAAAGCGGCAAATCTTGAATCCTTGTGTACATATATAAATTATGATTTGAAATGCCGCAAGAAAAAAACGGGAATTGCAATGGTTCAACCCTTTATTCCAAAAAAATAAAGGGTTGAATGATTTAGAGAGAAAAATGGTTATTGTGGAGGTCTTTTCCAAATGAGGCCGCCATGGCTTGAATCGATGCAGATAAGGTAGGTCGAATTTGAGTTGCGCGCTTTTGAAAAGACTAAGATAATATCTTCAATTTGTCGCCAAGAAATGATTTTGGATTGAAACTCAGTATCCCATAACCGGTTGCCATAAATATCATAGCAGGTGATGTGATCTGTATTGTCAAAAGAGGAAACGATCATCACCTTGGAATTGCGAACGAGCATCCGGTCTTGGTTAAATTCATAATCATAGAAGGGCTCAGAAACTGCAAAAGTTTGTGAGCATAACAAAAGAGAAGCTGCGCCTAAAAATGCTAGTGCCATTTTTTTCATATAATCTCCTTAAAAATATTATGATGATAGAGAGGGTCTTCAGAATCCTCCAATCAAGATTGTGGAGACCTACTCAATTACCAGAGCAAGCTATCAAAAAAGTTGTATATATACAAGTAGATTCTTATACCACGCGTATAGAAGAAAAAAATAGTTGTTCAAGAGAGTTGGAGCTGTGTGTGTAGATTTTGTACCTCTTCAATTTTTTTCCATTTATCCATCCCTTCGCTCCAAACAAATGTGTCTTGGCCAATGGTTCCCTCTTTCCATAAATTTTTTAGAATTTCAAAGCGGATAGGACCTTGCCGGTTCTTGTCTGCATCGTAATAATACCAATCTTTAATCAAATAGTCATGATGAAGCGTTGTCAAAGAAGTTTCTTTGGGTTGATCTAGAATCTGGTATTCGGCTTCTTCGGGAGGTTTTACTTCTTCATTGACCGGGGGTAGAAGGAATAGAAGCAAGAGCCCAAGGAATCCCAAGAGCATCCCCACCATGAACCACACTAGGGGATCCCGTCCACGTTGGTTTGCAAAATAAGCTGTTGCTGTGCTAATTAGTAGCCATAGGATGATACTCAAAAAAATTTGCATAATATCTGCCATCGCTTCAGAGAAGTAGTTTGAGTTTGCTTTAAACTCTGGACCTATCTTAAGATTCAGAGGAATGGACAAATAAAGAGAGTTTGCACATCCCATTGACCATCTTGTCAAAATGGTAATATATGCCTATTTAGGATGTCAACGTTATAAGGATTTTCACCTATGACTAATTCTAAGAGTAAAGTCGATGCAAAAAAAGTGGATACGAAAGAATTTGAACTTCCCGAAACCCTATTTATCAGAGATATCGAAAACAGGGTATTTCAAGGGATTGTTTTGCAATGCTTCGCCCAAATAGAGGGTGTTTCTCTGGTGGAAGGAAACTTGTTTGACAGCCTTCTTGGCCGCAATACATTGGATTCGGGGATCAAGGGGATTTATGCGGAGCAAGACAGCAAAAATCATTCGGTCAGCATTAAAGTTGAAGTCAACATTTGCTACGGCTTTTCAATCCCTCAGAAAGCCGAAGAGATCCAACAAAATATTACTGACAGTGTGACCAAATTAACGGGACTTCATGTCTCATGTGTTCATGTTGTCTTTAAAAATGTTGTTTCTCCCGAACAGATCAAACGATTTTCGGAAAAGATGGAAGCAAAAGAGCAGCTGATGACTGAAGATTCGGAGATCGAAGAGAAATATTCTGATGAATTTTAACATATGAATAACATATTTTATTCTCTGATTAATCTTTTCATAGGTATTTTTTTTATTCTTCTCGGCATCATCAGCGCGATGCTTCCTTGGTCCACGGGTATCCGTACAAGCCTTATTCAAATCATTTTAGAAAATTCGGTCGTGATTTTCCTTTTTGGTTTTTGCTTTCTCGTCATCGGTGCGCTCATTGTGGTCAATATCCTTTTAAATGCCCGTCGCAATTATTATCATCTCCGAGCTAGTGCCTGCAAGGTTTCTATCGAAGAAACGGTCATTCAAGATTATCTTGATAACTACTGGAAGCAAGTTTTTCCGCAGTCGAAAATTGCAAGCAAGCTTTTTCTCAAAAAAAATAAAATCTACTTGACCGCTGATCTCCCCTACGTTCCCCTCACTGAGCAAAAAATTGTTCTAGAGAGGATCCAAACAGATCTTGGCGAGCTTTTCCTTTCCTATTTGGGTTACCGGCAACCTTTTTACTTGTCAGCAAGCTTTCAATCGGAAACATGATTTTAAATATTTTTCAAAAGCCGCACATCAGGCTTGCTCAGGCATCTTGGCGGGATTTAGTCTCTTCACAAGATTGTTTGATTGATGCGACGTGCGGGAATGGCAATGACACCTATTTTTTAACCCGGTTGCATCCTCGAAAAATCTATAGCATCGATGTCCAAATGGAAGCTCTTGCAAAAACAAAAGCCGCCCTTCAAACAAAACTTTCACCGGAAGAATATAACAAAATTGAGTTTCTTGAACAATGCCATTCCCAATTTCCTGTGGAAGTTAAAGCAGAAACTGTGAAATTAATTGTTTACAATTTGGGGTATCTTCCCGGCGGAGATAAAAGGATCACCACTAGAGTAGAAACAACTTTGGCAAGCTTGCATCAAGCCGAATCGTTGATTGTGCCTGGAGGATGTATCAGCATTACATGTTATCCAGGACATGCGGAGGGAAAACGGGAAGAAGAAGCTATCTTATCCTATGCCGAAAAATTGGATAGGCATGCCTGGACTTGCTGCCACCATCGATGGGTAAATCGTCCCAATTCTCCCAGCCTGCTTCTAATTTACCGCTATGTAGACCTGGGTAGGCTTTCCTGAAGATAAGAATTCGTCACTTCCACAAATTCGGCTTTGCGCTGCAACTCTTTGATACTTCTAGCTCCCCCGTAAGTCATGCCGCTGCGAAGTCCTCCGAGCAATTTCTGGATTAGGTCTTCGGCTAAACCTGAAATCTGTGCCCAAAAATCGATCCCTTCGGCTACTGTTTTTTCCTTTAAGGCCCCATAATAGTCGGTCTGGAAATCTGAACTAGCCTGCCCCCGGTATTTTCCTTCGGTCACCCCATCAGGCCTTTGGCGCTTTGGAGCGGCACTCTCTTTGGTTAATGCGAATAATTTGCCTAGCATCACGGTGCTGGCTCCTGCAGCCAAGGCTAAAACGAGATCTCTGCTGTCTCTGATTCCCCCATCGGCAATAAGGGGAATGCGTAATTTTTCTGCGATTTGAGCGCATTCATAAATGGCGGAAAATTGGGAAACACCAAATCCTGTGATTATTCTGGTCGTACAAGCAGCTCCAGGGCCTACTCCAACCTTGACAGCATCTGCTCCGGCATTGACGAGATCGTGATAAGCCATCGGTGTGCACACATTCCCCGCAATGATATCTTTATCAGGATGGGTTTTCTTTATTTCTTCTATCATATGAAACATCCGATCGGAATGACCATGTGCAACATCAATGCACACCCCTAAAGCGCCTTGGTCAAGCAATTTCCGCACCTCATCGATCTTATGGGTGTGAATGCCGCATGAGATGAATGTCCGGTCTTTAAATTTTTTAATCCACTCAACTTGTAGAGAAAAGTCGGTGAAGCGGTGAAAAATCGGAATAGAGCCGTTTCGTAATAAAATAGCGGCAAGCTCTTCACCGATGACAGTATCCATATTCGCAGCAAGAAGAGGGATTTGTATTTTTCGTCCTTTTGTCAGCCATGTATCTAAATTGGGCTCTGTACGGGAAGGGATGTTATTGAATTGAGGCACGAGAGCTACATCATCAAAAGTGTATGATTTTTTCATATTATCCTTTGAATTTAACTCCAAAAAGGGCTTCGTAACATAAAATTAAATGTTCAACCCCTTTCATCGATCGGTGTGGAATCATTTCTGGTGGTAAGTTAAAATGTTTTGCAATGTCGTTTTTGGAAACAGTGATGTGTTCGGGAAATGGGAGCCCCTCTTTTTTTGATCTTTCGACAAGAACTGCCCAAAACATCGAAGCCAAGTCGAGCCAATGGTAGGGCCAATTTAAGCCTTCTTGGGTATAAACTTCTACAAGCTGATTGAAAAAGCCACGGTCAAACGCAGGATTTTGGCAAATGTAAACGGCGTTTCCCCTTTCGATGTTTAGGTCTGAAAAAAGAAGAATAATCTCCTTTCCAACCGTATGTGAATCTTTTCCCGATGAAACTTGTTCCCATGTGTAACCATTGATCTCCATGCTGATGAGATCTCGCCGTTCCCAAGCCTCTAAGGTGGGCTTGATAATACTTTGAAAAGATGTGACATAATAGCCTGACGACACATCAACGACTTTTAAAGCAATATCAATAGCTCGATGGCGGGTTGCATCCAAACCTGTTGTTTCAATATCTAAAAAAATGGCACGCATGTCTGACTGTTCTTAGCTTTTACAAGAAATTCAATCTATCAAAAGCATACATGGTTGCCAAGCTATTTGATTTTATCCCCGATATTGATTTGGTAACTCGGAGGGATGTGACTATAAAGGGATTGATTCAAGATCGTTTTAAGTTGAATACATTCAACGCACCTTGCGAGCCTTTCCGTGGCTGTGTCTATAGTATTAGCTTGTTCAGTCCCTTGATAATGGGCTTCTTTTAACTCTAATAAACCCTTAATGGCTGCATTCACCTTTTGGATCATCGAGCTTGACTCGCTCTCGTTTTGATGTTTGTACTTCGAATAAAAAGTAGCTGTAAAATCAGCGAATACGCTCAAATTTGCAATTCGCTCATCATAAGTAGAAAATTGACAAAAGTAATCTTTAACGACTCCCCCCACGCTCCGAGCAATCCAATGCCGTTTATCGCGGCATATGGCCCCTTCGTTGGAAAAGCTAAGTTTGAGTGGTTCTCCATCTCCTGTGGAGGCTAATGTATCAAAATTTTTTTTATTTAACGTATGAATGTGTTGGTATTTACTTGTTACATCTTCTTGGCTTAATGCAAGGATTGCATATGAAAGTGGTGTATAATATAACTCAAAGCTAGCTGCTGGCTCCATTTTTCCCCTTTTTTATGAGTTTGATTTGACGCAAACGGCAATGCATTTTTCTTAGAGATTTCAGTTCGAATCCTCAAAATGCAGCTTTGTAAATGTTCCTTGGCTTTTTCTATAACTTCAATGTGCATCTTCGTAAATGTTCCCTGGCATTTTCTATAACTTCAATTTGCTTTGAACCGGGTAAATACGCTTTTTTTAAATTATTTAAATGATCCCGTGCTTGTTCCAAGTTTGTCAGCGTTTTATTGACTTCTCCTTGCTCAAGACTATATGCCTGGTAAAATGTATCAACAAAGCTTGTGAAAGCGATTAGATTTGTAATATCTTCATCACAATCTGAATATTGATAAACTTTATTTTTAAAAATACCACCTATGCCTCGAATAAGTGCAAACCTGTCGTCTTGCTTGATATTGCCATCAAAATAAAAACTAAGCTTTTGAGGATTTTTTTCCTTTATTCTATTTAATTCATTGAGATTTGTATTAATTTTAATATGAAGCTCTTGGTATTTCCCAAATGAACTTGACGAGCTTATACTCTTTTTTGGCATGGAAGCCAACGTATAAGAAAGTTCTGTATAATATGTATTAAAATTTCTAGCAGGTTCCATAATTTTATCCTTTTGAATTTGATTCTAAATCCATAGATTGCACAAAGTACAGCTATCAAATAAATAATTGCAAGACAAGACAAATTATGCTATGGAAGACATCTTTTAAAATGGTGGAATCATCATGAAAAAGTTGTGCAATAGCATCCTCTCCCCTATCGTTTTGTTGTGCTTAGCTGCTGGAGCTGATCTTCAGGCTGAAGGGTGTTGCGGCCGCTTGCCTCAACGTTTTACCAGCGAGACCGTCGATCAGCACAAGGGAATGGTATGGATCCCTGGAGGCGAATTCACCATGGGAGCAGACAACAAGGATGCCAAGCCAGATGAAAGACCTTCCCATCGGGTCAAAGTCAGTGGATTTTGGATGGATGCAACCCCGGTCACGAACAAACAGTTCAAAGAGTTTGTAGATGCAACCGGCTATGTGACGACGGCTGAAAAAGCTCCGACACTGGAAGAAATCATGGCGCAAGTCCCGCCAGGGACTCCTCCACCCGCACCAGGGCTCCTTGTAGCCGCTTCTTTAGTTTTTAAGCCAACCTCCGGCCCGGTTCCCCTATCTAGCAACCGTTATTGGTGGGAATGGAAGGCTGGAGCTGATTGGAAGCATCCTGAAGGTCCCCAAAGCACTATTGACGGGAAAGAAGATCATCCCGTTGTCCAAGTTTCCTGGTTTGATGCCAATGCATATGCTCAATGGGCGGATAAGAGGCTTCCAACCGAAGCAGAATGGGAGTTTGCGGCTTATGGGGGGCAAACTGGCATTACCTTTGTTTGGGGTAATGAGGAGTTTTCGGAAGAAAAACCACAAGCCAACATATGGCAAGGCCATTTTCCTTATAAGAGTACGAAGCCAAAAGGCTATTCTGGAACGACTTCTGTTAAAAGCTATGCTGCTACCCCTTATGGACTCTATGATATGGCGGGCAATGTGTGGCAGTGGTGTTCCGATTTTTACAACGCTAATTATTACGCTGAAATTAAAGACACCATTTCGGTGGATCCGCAAGGACCTAAAATGAGTTACGATCCTGAAGAGCCTTATGCGACAAAACGGGTTCACCGAGGGGGATCTTTTTTATGTCATCATAGCTACTGTAAAGGGTATCGGATAACAGCCAGAATGAAGACATGCCCTGATACAAGCCTTAACCATTTAGGTTTTCGCTGTGTAGTACAAGACAAAAAGCCGGTGCTGAATTAGTAGAAATTTCTCATTGAAAATGATGTGTGCAAACATTTTTGATCAAAATAAAAGGGTCAACGATGGCAAACTTCGATGACGCATTTTCGGTAAGCTAGTTCGTCTATAAGCAGGGACAAATTTTCTTTATTTTCGCTATCTAAATTGGCATCCCATTCATCTAAAAGCAGAACATCAGCCTCGACGAGCTCCAATATTTCTAGGAGGCGATTTTTTAGGGATTCCCCTGTTGAATATTTGTTGGTTTCTGCCAAAAAGCTGAGTTGATTATGTGTAGGGAGGAAGAAAGCTTTTTCCCCCAAGGCCTTTTTTATCATGAGGAGGGCTGTGGACTTGCCGCATCCATTTTCTCCACGTATTGTCAGGCGCCCGGATAGTGCGGCTTGTTTGAGAAGATCTTCATACGATTGAATGACTGGAGTGCTAGCTAAGGAAATATGATCATTGGGGGCCTCGGTCGTGCCTAGATTCTGATTAGGGATGATACTAATTTTTGGCCATTTGATTTTTCGAGACATCCTTTCATGTGCATCTTTTGTTGCTTGAATGGTCTTGTAGATAGCTGTCAGCTTGCTGCGATGCATTCTCCATTTAAATAGCAGCGCCAATGTTTGGTAAGTGTAAGATAAGATGTTAAATAATAAAGGAAGAATAACGACAAAAGCAGAGAGACGGACAGGATCGTTGACGTTATAAATCATGAAATAGGCAACGACCAATAACGTGGGGACAGAAGTGATCAGCGAGACAAATATGGCGGTAAATTGATCAAATCTTTCCAAGTCAACATTCCTTTGCAGACAGCGATCTAAACGTGTTTCGGTTTTCTCTTCCCATAATTTAAAGTTATACTCATTGCCCAGAAGGACGTTGTCCCAAGCGGCTAAAAGGGATTGGCACAAATCGACGCGCGCTGTCAAAGCTTTTTGGGTCAATTGCCGTTGAATTCGGCGATTCAGCTTCATCACCAATACCACACATGTCAAGCTTATGAAATAGGACACGGCAAACAAAGGCTCAACAACAATGGAAAGGGCTAAAATGTAAAAAAAGACACACATAAGATTTGTACAAAGATCCCAGACATAATCAATCAAAGCATTGATCGCTGCAGGCCCTTCAGAAGTAAGGATAGAAAGCTTTTGCTCTTTTAATCCCCTATTGTTCCATTCCCCGACATTACCTCGGTTAGAATTTACGAAGGCATGAATAAAAGAACGTTGCGCTTGCTGCTTCCATGTTGTTTTTAAAACGAAGGCGATCCCGTTCGGAATATAATACAAAGCGATAGAAAGGAAATAGAGGACCAGGTACAGCACAAAACTTTTTCCGGAGGTGATGCATTCCATGGCATTCACAAGCCAGACTGCAGAGGATGCCTCAATGATTTGCTGGCAAGTCAAAGCTGACATGCAGCCGATGGCCCACTGATTTGTCAAAAGCCCCCAAATTTGATTCCGATCTTTGGAAGACGCTGTATTAAACATAGAACTTACTGTTACACTCAGCTATATTTGAAATTTTACCTTTATCCTTAAACGGATCAATTCATACTAAGAAATAGAGATGTTAGCAATAATCAATTAAATATAGCAATAAGTATCTGAAAATAAATATTATAAGAGTAGAATAAAAGGTTGTCAAATGGTTAATTGAAACGTTAAGAAGCGACCATTAATGGAGTTAAAAAAAGATGGAGATGCTCTGGGACAAAAGTGGACAGAAAATGAAGACTCTCATCACGTCTCCATTTGCTTTCCACAGAGTTTTTACGAATCATCCCCCCGTTTATCGGTCCCATTTTTGCACGACGAGCAAAAGCAGCACCAGGATAAGGCTGAGTAAAGCTAATATTCCAGGAGGCCAAAGCTGAAAAGTGCATGCAAACCTATATCCGAATAGGGCTGTTAAAAAAATGATCACTGCCAAGGCTGCAGTTAAGCCTACGGAAATCCCTTTGAGCATAGCGACAGCGCAAGCAATAAGCAATAAAGCTGAAATGCTCCCCATAAATAGAGAGACGGTGCTGTGTGCTTTGGCAAAGGCAATCACCCCCCCACACAACAGTAATAAAGCGTATGCAATGACGACATAAGAAATAATTTTCATGCTGATACCATATTTTAAGTTATAAAAACCTCTTCGAAAAATCGGTGCATACTCGCAAGCGCTCTTCGGCAAGTGATTGGATTGTAGAGCAATCCAAGCTCTTTCTCATGGGCTTCAGGATTGGTAAATGCATGCTTCGTATGGCCGTAGATGTTCATTTGCCAATCCACATGAGCCGCTGTTAACTCTTCTTGCAGCTGAGTAATATCTTCTTGGCTCACTAAAGGATCGTCATGACCGTGCAAAATCAAAATAGCGCCATTCAGTTTAGATGCACTTGGAGCCCGCCGCGCTGTCATCTCACGCAAATGATCTCCCAAAAGTCCATGAAAACTGACGACTCCTTTCAATAAGACACCGCTTCTCAGCAATTCGATGACCGTCATCCCCCCAAAGCAGAAGCCGATAGCTCCCATCCTCGTTTTATCGACGCCTTTGAGGTTAGCTACAGTCTGATAGGCCGCCACAATACGATCGCGCAACGTCTGTCTATCCAAAAAAAGCGGCGCCATCAACTCTTGAGCTTTTTCGTTAGTGTCCACATGGATCCCCTGCCCATATAGGTCGGCTGCAAAACCGATATATCCCAGTTCGGCTAATTCCTTGGCTTTTTGCTTAGCGAAGAGGTCCAATCCACGCCAAGCCGGCGCCACTAGGACGGCTGGCCTTAACCCTTGAACATCAGGATCTTGAACTAGGAATCCCCTAAAGTCTTTTCCCTCGCACTGATAAGTTATTGTTTCCTCTCTCAGCATATTTTTCCTCTAGAAATTAAACTCGGCCGAATAAAAATTACATCCCCATTTATATACATAAAAATGATATAATAAAATATGGAAATATTCGGAGGTTTATAATGAATAATGATATGCGTTTGCGTTCATCATCCTCATCCTCGCCGATAAGCCGTCCTGATTTCGCAAAATCTGATTCAATGCAACCACGCTTTAAACTTTTAGATAGATATTATAAAGCCATTGCTGAAGGACGGAAGGAGGATTTTCACGATTTTGAACATTTCGCGGGGGAAATTAACGAGATTTCCAAAAAGGTTTTCAATGAGTTAAAAAATATACCTTTGGACCAGCAACAATTAGCGCAGCAACAATTTTCCGAATATTTAAACGAAAAAAACTTGTGGGTTGTCTCTGCTTTAAAAGATGAAGGCGTTGCAATACAAGATATAACTAATATTGCGAACACTTTAGCCAAAGTTTATGGGGATGTCTATCCTAAAAAAGCGGCGCAAGCCCCCCCTGCTCAAGGAAATATAATCACTTCAGCTTGGGAATGGGTAACGAATAAAGCCATCAGCATTGCCGGAGAAGTTGTAGAAACAATTGATCAAGTGCAAAAGCACTTAGATCCGGACCAGTTAGGCCAAAACTATCTTAAACCTTTGGCCACGGATATTTCCCCTGAAAGTCTTCTTCCCGAGTACAGAAATTTAGATGCTCTTGTAGAAAAACTACTTCTTGAAAAACCGGAAGAAGAAGAAGTTAAAGCAGAAGGGAAAGATATAAAAAAAAGCTCGATAGATACCGCCTTAAAAGTGATTAATTTTAATGAAAATATTCTTGAACCGGTTAAACACAAAATGAACATCCTAACTTCAGATGGAAACTTTCAACAATTGATTGGAGCCGGAATGAACGGAATAGCTGACTGTATAGAGAAAGCCAATAAAGTTAATCACACATTTGAAGACTCCATGAAACCGGATCTATCGAAAGAAAACAAAGAAAAAATTCAGGATGCAAAAATAAGAACCTTTGTCCGGGAACTTGATCCTTCAGTCAATTCTGTTGAAGAATTTCGAAACAAGACAGTTAAAAGCATCCGGAAAAACACCAAACAGTTGTTAAAAGGGAAGATAGACAACGAGCAAAAAGCAAAAATAAGCAAAAATCTTTTTAAACTTATCTCCTCAAAATTTAGACGCTTTTTAAGCAATGTCGCGATGTCGGTAGTACAAAAGCAGGTTGGGAATCAATTCGCACAGCTGGACACGTTAATTGAAGGAAAGAGTGTTTCGCAAATCCAAAAAATTGTAGAGGAGAAAACTCCCATGATCGCCACCGTTTTAAATGACACCAATTCTTGGGAAAAATTAGAGTCTTTCGAAGGTTATGCCGATGTCGCCTTTTTACATATCCTCGAACAGATGATCCACGAGGGAAATATAATTTTATATCAGCCTCAAGAAGCTAAACAAGATACGGAGGCACAAAAAGGCAATTTCAAGCAAGCTACAGACCGCTTCCTCAATGCAGTTAATTCTTTAAAAACTGAAGAAGAAGGCTTATTTAACGATGTTTTCCGATTCGGTATCGATGTAGCTACGGTTGAATTTGCGAAACCGATGGATTGGAATAAACATTTTATTTCCCCCTTAAGGGAAAATTGGAATGCATGGATTAGCGGCAGCTCCCCGCCTCCCGCTGATGAGGCAGAACCCGTCAAAGAAGCCGCTTAAAAAATTCACTTATAAAATAACCGCATAAATTTAATAGACAATATTATATTATTATCTTATAATTTTTTTATCTTTATAGTTTTGGATTTAATTTATGAAACCAATAAAGCAAGTTTATGTTCCTCCCGATGGTCCGCCTCGTGACATTAAGCCAAATCCGGAAATATTTGTTAAAATGGGAACCGATAACATCTATAAAATGGTGTCCGACTTTTACTACGAGCTGAACCTCTCCTCCATACGCCACCTATTCCCTGAAAACTGGGAAGAAGCTTCAAAAAAGTCAGCTGCGTTTTTCGTATTTATCCTGGGAGGGCCTCCCCTTTATCATCAACAATACGGCCCCCCGATGATGAGACAGCGCCATTTGCCATTTGCTATTGATGATCAGGCAAGACAAGTTTGGCTCGATTGCTTTAAAAAAACTCTTGCCGATGCGGAAAAAAAATATGGATTTCCTTTAGAGCATATGCAAAGCTTTTGGACATTCCTAGATAAATTTTCCGCCTGGATGGTCAACAAACGTTAGCAACATATGGAAAGTCATTGGCCCATACTATATAAGATGCTTCCCCTCTACATGAATATCGGGTTGGGGTATATTGCCGGAAAAGCACTGGATGCTAGCCGTGATACGGTTGCCCGGATCATGTTTTACATTATCAATCCCCTCATCGTTTTTAATGGGGTGTTAAATGTTAAGCTAACTCCAGGCATTTTAACACTGCCAGTGTTATCATTTCTGATCAGCGCATGTTTGTGCCTTCTTTTTTTTAGGCTTTCTAAAAATATGTGGAGCGACGCTTCACGAAATCTTGTGGCCTTTTCAGCAGGTTCTGGAAACACCGGGTATTTTGGCATTCCACTCGCTTTAATCCTCTTTAGCAATGAAGGAGAAGGGGTTTATATCCTTTCGCTCATGGGGATCACGCTTTATGAGAACACCCTTGGTTTTTATATTTTGGCCCGAGGAACCCACCCTGCTTGGGAATGTTTAGTGAAGCTTATTAAGCTCCCCTCCATCTATGCTTTTTTTGGAGGGCTTTTCCTCAACTATTCTCAAGTTCCGCTTCCAGAGGTCTTTATCGATTTCATGACACATATTAAAGGGACTTACACAGTTTTAGGAATGATGATCATTGGCTTGGGGATTTCGAGCTTAACCCATTTTAAGCTCGACGGCAAATTCATCGGCATGACATTTTTGGCTAAATTTCTTGTTTGGCCGGCACTTGTCCTATTTTTGATTTACCTCGATAAGAATTATTTCGGATTTTATGGATTGCTTGCCCACAATGCACTGATTTTAATGTCGATCGTGCCGCTAGCTGTCAATACCGTGATTATGGCCTCGATCTTAAAGTCGCAACCGGAAAAGGCTGCGGCAGCCGTAATATTAAGCACCCTGTTTGCTATGATTTATGTTCCCCTCATGGTGAACTGGTTTATTTATCCAGGATGAGAAAAATTATTGAACGTTTTGCAAAATTCTCGATACAATCTAAAGCGTAATTTTGTGGATTTGTAGAGGTTATTATGTTTTTGTCTCTCCTATATGAAGTTGCTCTGATCCTCATTGCTTTAACAAGCCTCCCAAAAATGCTTTACATGCTTTTGGTCCATGGTAAATATTGGTCTAGCTTTTCCAGTAGGCTTGGAAAAGGGTTCCCTGCGATAAACAAAGGGGGGCGCAAGCTGATTTGGATCCATGCGGTCTCAGTAGGAGAAACAAAAGCGATTGCCTCTTTAGTCAAACAACTCAAGCAAGGGAAAGAAAATCCAATCATTCTCATCTCAAACATCACTGAAACGGGGCACGCAGAAGCCAAACGGGTGATCCCTAATGCCGATTATCATGTCTATCTCCCCTTTGATTTTGGGTGGCTAATCCGCCCTATCGTAAGAAAGGCAGCCCCCGACTGGGTCATCCTTTCGGAATCCGATTTTTGGTACAATTTTTTAAAGGCTGCAAAAAATGAAGGGGCTCGCGTAGCCCTCGTCAATGGAAAAATTTCAGAAAAATCGAAATGCCGTTTTTGTAAAGCCCCTTTGTTTAGCAAAGCACTTTTTTCCCTTATCGACCTCTTCTGTGTGCAAAATCGACATTATAAAGAACGTTTTGCCCAATTGGGAGTTCCTGAAAACAAATTGATCGTTACCGGCAATATGAAATTTGACGATGAATACCCCCAATTAACTCTAGAGCAACTCACCGGTTGGAAGCAGCAATTGGGGATCAAAGAAACTGACCTCGTCATCGTATTCGGCTCCTCGCATGATCCGGAAGAAAAAATGATTATCTCGATATTAAATAAGCTATCCACGCAATTCTCAAATTTAAAATTGGTCTTGGTTCCCCGCCACCCTGAACGGTTCAATGAAGTTGCCGAGTGGCTTCAAAAAACAAACGTCCTCTTTCAACGGTTTACGAGGATTAATGGGTGCAGCAAGGATGTTCCTGTCATTTTAATTGATGCCATGGGGCTTTTACGAAAATGCTACCAACTTGCCAATGTGGCTGTAGTCGGGGGCAGTTACACCCACAAAGTGGGCGGTCATAATATTTTAGAACCTTGCTGGTATGGTGTTCCAGTGCTCTATGGACCCTATATGCATTCTCAGCCGGAGCTGGTGGAATTGATGGAGGAGTATCAGGCAGGATTCCAAGTGAATGAAGGAAAACTGCAGGCGAGTCTGGAGAAGTTTTTGAATGATCCCAATGAAAGAAAAGTCATCGGCGTTGCAGGGCGTAAACTTGTGGCGGAAATGCACGGAGCCACACAAAGGACTCTACAGCATATTGAGAAGATTGTTTGTAAGATTTGATGGATGCTTAAAAAGAAAAAAACGTTTTTTTTCCTTTTAGCATTGTAGTAAATGTCTCATTTTGATAAGATCTGCGTTACGAAATTTAGTTGACGCGGGGTGGAGCAGGGGTTAGCTCGTTGGGCTCATAACCCAAAGGTCGGAGGTTCGAATCCTTCCCCCGCTATTTTTTCTTCGATTGGCGGCATAGCTCAGTTGGTAGAGCAGCGGAATCATAATCCGTCTGTCGTCGGTTCAAATCCGGCTGCCGCTAAGTCAACGAGAACCTTCCAAGCCACTACATCAGTGGCTTTTTTATTTTAACAAACTTTTTTCGCTTTTATATTTCTGAACAGTTGTGTAAAGCGCCAAGATTATTGCGTTGGATGTGTGTATTCTAAAGGCCGTTCGACCACGAGGTTCCCAGATATGAGCAGGGAAAAGGCAGGAAGAAATATGCTTTAACTTTATAGTCTTATTGTCATCAGCATCTTTTATTAACTCTGCGCTATGAAAATAGTTGAAAGGTGCAAAAATCGAGACCATTTTTCGTGGAAAATTTTGCTTCACTTTATGTATGGCTGGTGCAAGGTCTGAATCGCGGGACAATATAAAAGCATGATCGTATTCATCTTTATAGGCCATATCTAGCAGGGCTAGAGCTAAATTCACAATGACTAGAATAATGTTGAGGAGGGCTGCTCATGTTATTGAGACTTTGTAAACACCCTCTAAGAACTGATAACTTAGCCGATTGATTGTGTAGTTGCAGTCAAAATGTAACTTTGTTACAATCAAAATTAGAACGCAAAATCTACGAATCACAATGAAAAACAAACCGAAACGACCTGCTCAACTTGATGAACTTTTCCCCAAGATTCGTGATTGCATTGACCAAGGTTTTTATCGGCAAAGCAAACATGCGATCGACAGAGAATTAGAAAGAAAAATCGAATTGCCGGATGTTTTGTACGTTTTGAAAAATGGATATCATGAAAAACAAAAGACTTCTTTCGATGAAGTATTTCAAACATGGAAATATGCTATTAGAGGGAAGACGTTAGACGAAATTGATATTCGCATCATCGTTGCCTTTGATGACGATGGTATGATGATTATTACTATGATGCATGTTGTAAGAGGGTAATACTATGACCGAAAAAAAAATCGAAACATTTATATACAAAGATTTGGGATTTCCCATTCAGCTTGTCGATGTGCCCATGAGAAAAATCCTGGGAGAGTGGGTTATAGACATCAACCTAAACATACTCCAGCTAGAAGTATTGAAAATGCTGATTCACCAACCCACGCCGCTTCAAGCGGGCGAGTTGCGCTTCATTCGAAAATATTTCGAAATGACGACAACGGCCTTTGGCGAAGCCTTCGGAGTGTCACACGCAGCCGTAATCAAATGGGAAAATGGCCAATTGCCTGCTCCGGCTATGGATGTTTACATCCGCATGTATGTCATGGATCGTTTGAAGGCAAAAAATGCTGATTTCGGCAAATTATTCCATGAAGTCAATATGGCAAGCCTTGCTCAAGCCAAGAAAGAACGGAGAAAAGGAAAGCCCCTCTCATTGAATGTTAGACACCGTAGATTTGCCCATCACCTTAACCAAAGCTAATGCACATTTGATGCTCACTTTTTAAAATCGCTAAAAAATCCCAGAATCATTATTTTATTTTGGAAGTTAAGAAGAATATTTTGCTTTTAATGCCTTTAATGGGAGGGCCAATTTTGAAGAATTTCTTCTAACTGTGAAATAAGGGTTGGCAACGATTCTTTTACAACTAACCAAATTGCCTGATTATTTACATCGAAATAAGCGTGGATTAAGCGATTACGCAAACCAATCATTTCACGCCATGGGAGAAAAGGAAATCGTTCTCGAGTTTCCTTAGTCACTTGAGAGGCAGCTTCACCTAGAATTTCTAATTCACGTACAACTCCATTTAATAACAACCGATTACGATCAAGATCTTCTCGATATTTTCCTGATAGATGGGAAACGGCTGCTTGTGAGGAGTCCAGCATGTGTTGCAAACGAACATAGTCACGACTTAACATAGAGGGATCTAGCGCTTTTAAAACTTCATCTCGAAAATAACGACTCAATTCCTGCGGAGTTCGCAAGTCTATTTTTCGACCAACAATCATTGTAAGCTCGTCTTCTAGATCAATGAGGGCGAACAAAGATGGTGTTTTGCCCGGTTCGAATTCAACTAATAAATCAATATCACTATCCTTACGTAGAGTGCCAGATAATGCTGACCCAAAAAGTGACATTTTTGCAATAATTGGGTGCTTTTTACAAAAATCGGTAATTTTCTTAACAGGTATACCCCCTGGAGTAATCATCTTTAAAACCTTACGTATTTTGTTAAGCAATCATTTAAATTAAAAACCACAGATACGGAATCCGTGGTGGCCATATGGACGAACGATGCGGGATGCTTATATCAATAAAGATAGCCAAAAAAGCATTTTCCTGCAAAAAATTTCAATTTGGAGAATAAGCTGTAACAACAGCAACTCCTCATTTTTTCAATCTTTCCAAAAGGAAAAAATGCAGAATTTTGATAGAATTCGCGTAACAATTTAAAGTAATTTGAGAGGGATTTTAGCAATTAACAGCCGAAGTACTCCAGGTGCATAAGCTACAAAAGCCCGATGTCCGGCGTAAACGGCACCAAAACTTATCCCCATAAATATTGTAGTAACGGAAAATGGCCAATTGCCTGCTCCGGCTATGGATGTTTACATCCGCATGTATGTCATGGATCGTTTGAAGGCAAAAAACGCTGATTTCGGCAAATTATTCCATGAAGTCAATATGGCAAGCCTTGCTCAAGCCAAGAAAGAACGGAGAAAAGGAAAGCCCCTCTCATTGAATGTTAGACACCGCAGATTTGCCCATCACCTTAACCAATGATTTTGACCCAGCGCTTAAGAATAATTTAGCCTTTTATAAAAGTTCCTAGAAAGGTTGTAACATTTTTATGAAAAATTCTCTCATGTATTGCATCAAGAACACGATTTTCAAGATACTTTACATATTCTTTCTTTTCTTCTTATAAGAGGGGTTTGAAGTCCAATGGAACGAAAACGTACGTTAAGGAATATCTTCCAATCCAGAAGCTCGATTTAGGGGGTCAATGAAATTCTCTTGGCCTACTCAACTCTATCCGACAATCAAAACTTCACTTCAAATCGAATTTTGATAAAAAAATATCAAAATAAAATTGTTGGTCTTTATAAGTTTCTTCGTCAGCTTCAAAGGTAATAGTATAGGCATAAAGAGGGCTAACGACAAAGTAATGCGTGGCTTTAATTCTCAAATTACATTGAGTATAAATATAAGAACACCACTTTGCCGGACGATGGCATAAAACGCTTTGTCCTTGTCCGACAAATTGATAGCCAGATCGCTTATTTTTGGCTTTTTCTAAACGCTTAAAAGGTAATACGTGAAGGGATTGAGAAAGATCAACCTCTATGCTGACTAAGCAAAATTGCGTTGCTGTTTTTATACCGTGCGCAAAGACTTGTTCGCTGCGACTGGGCTCATACTCCTTTGACCAAATATAAGGATAATAAGACACCTTAAAGCCTTGCCAAAAAATTACATCGCGTGAAATGGTTTTTTGGAAATTTTCAAACTCTCTTTTAAAATCTAAATACTGCGGAAATTTTTTCCACAAATCAACAATTCTACTTAATTCTGCCTCGTCTAATAGCTTAAATTCTTCACGCGAGTAAGGATCGGAAAGTGAATATTCAAGATCATGGACAAAACTTAGCCAATCCGGTTCTTCAAGATATTGATATAATCTAAATAGCTGTTCAGCTAGTTCTAACTCTGTTAGCTGATGATCCCTGAATTTAGAATGCAAACGGCCTATCAGCTTGCCTCCCCATTCATTTTTCTCTTCAATGGTCACTTTTCTACCAATCGATTTTTCAAAATAATTTCTAAACGTGTTTTCAGCCGCAGGCGGAAGAGAAGGTTTTGAGGTCTCCCAGTACTTTGTAAACTGTTGAACACGCCTATATTCATTTGCCTAGCGATGTTTGTGGCACCAACCCCTTCCTTAAATAACCTTTGCACTTTTTGTCGATCAATGGAGGGTTTACGCCCAAATTTCACTCCTTTTGTTTCTGCTTCAACGCGTCCCTCATTTGTTCTTTCCAGTATGCGCTGACGTTCTGCTTGCGATTAGGGTCGTTCACTATCAAAATTTTAGGACGTAGACCATTTTCGACGTTAGTTTGCTTGAGATGTTGAAACTTTATGCACGTTTTCCCCACTTCAGAATCACTTGGCAATTCCATAGCAGGAAAAAGTAAAATTAAAAAAAACAATATATTTAAAGTTTTGATTTGCTTCATAGAAATAATCCAGTAATTTAATATAATCAATATTGTTTTTTTTGTTAACCTGCAAAGCATTTTCGAGATTTTAGATCTTGCCATGCATTCCAGTATTGCTAATCTGTTTTCGAAAAATACCAACTGCAACTCTTTCGTGGAGCAGATAGCTGTACAGAGTTCCCTTACTTATCCCAAGATTCGAATTTATTTTTTTTATTCGATGGAATTTCTTGTACCCCGCTTCGGGGGTACAATTCTTAATTTTTAAACTCCCAGAGTTGCGCTGTTTCGGGCTTTGCCCTCACAGCTTACTCTGGGCTACCAATCTGGAATTCCCTTCGGGAATTTATTTTTAATGCCTTTAATGGGAGGGCCAATTTTGAATTTCTTCTAACTGTGAGATGAGGGTTGGCAACGATTCTTTTACAACAACCAAATTGCCTGATTATTTACATCGAAATAAGCCTGGATTAAGCGATTACGCAAACCGATCATTTCACGCCATGGGAGAAAAGGAAATTGTTCTCGAGTTTTCTTGCCTGCACGATCATAGCCGCATACTCTAGTGAACTTTGCGATTTCTGGTTGAACAAGCGCACAATCAAGCGAACTACTGGCCATTCCTGCATCTAATACAACATTCCGAACCAAGTGTTATTTTATATGCTGATAGCGAAATCCTAATTCAAACGAACAAAATTTGCATAATGAGCTCACTTGCAAACACATCTTTGTAGCTCATTTATTCCCCTTTTCCTAAAATAGCGTGAGCACGTTTTGGTAAAATGGGAACAACATCAATGGAGACTGGGAATGGATTTTAGTTTGTTGACACCGGCTTTTACGAGTTTAGGTATTTTTGCTTTAATTCTATTTGTGCTTCTCATTTGGAGCTTGTGGACCAAGAGTAAGCTTCAAGAAGACAACACAAATCTAAAGTGTCGGCTGGCTGAAGCCCTCACTCGGATCAATCAAGAACGATTATCTGCTGAAGAGAAGCTAAAAACTCTTTCCCAAGCAGAATCAAGGCTGTCGGACACTTTCAAAAACCTATCGCACGACATCTTGCAACGCAATGCCCAAGCTTTTCTCCATTTAGCTACAGCTAAATTCGAACAGTATCAAGAGAATGCAAAAGGGGAATTGCAACTCAAGCACAAGGCGATCGATGAGCTGCTAAAACCCATCAAAGAAGGGATGGAGCGGGTCGACCACAAAATGCAAGAAATTGAAAAAGCCCGCTTGCAAGCCTATGGGTCCCTTTCTGAGCAAGTCAAGACGATGGCTGCTTCGCAAATCCAGCTGCAGTTTGAAACCAACAATTTAGTGAAAGCTTTGCGCATGCCTAACGTAAGAGGAAGATGGGGTGAAATTCAATTAAAGCGCGTTGTAGAAATGGCAGGGATGATCGAATATTGTGATTTTGTTCAACAAGAATCGATTAACGATGATGAAAAGCGGCTCCGCCCCGACATGATTATTAAGCTGCCCAATGGAAAACATATTGTGGTTGATTCGAAAGCTCCGCTGCAAGGGTATCTGGACTCTTTGGAAGCACAAGATGAGACTATTCGACTTGCCCGGCTTAAGGATCATGCACGGCAGGTGCGTCAACACATCAACCAACTTTCCACTAAGGGATACTGGGATGAACTTAAATCAGCCCCTGAATTTGTGGTCTTGTTTCTGCCTGGAGAAACCTTTTTCAGTGCTGCTTTGGAGCAAGATCCCTCCCTTATTGAATGCGGCGTTGAACAAAAGGTTATCTTAGCAACCCCGACAACGTTAATTGCCCTGTTGCGTTCTGTCGCGTATGGATGGAGGCAGGAATTAATTGAAAAAAATGCTCAGAATATTAGCGAGCTTGGAAAGACCCTTTACGAAAGGATTCGGATTTTTACGGAGCATTTTGATAATGTGCGGAGGGGTTTAGACAGCGCGATTGACGCTTATAATAAAGCTGTAGGCTCAATTGAAGGACGAATTCTTGTGACCGCAAGAAAATTCAAAGAACTCGGAGCCGGAACCGAAAAAGAGATAGAAAATCTCGATACAGTCGATAAAACAGCTAGAATTCTGCATTTAGACCAGAAATAAATTTGACTTGGATTTGCTTAGAAATTTCCATGGAAAGATTTTCTTGCATGGAAGGAAAACAAGCTTAACCGTTTTTTTAATAACCCAAAAGCATAATATGCCCGCGACTAATCCTATACAAGCATAAGCGCTCGCCTCCAGTGTCAAGGGGATGCCTATTTCATAGGATTTCAATGTTGCTTTTGCAATATTCCAGTTAAAATGTTTAACAAAGGCAAATGGACGTTCCCAAAGGGTCGATTGTTGCAAGCTTGCAAGGGCTTCATTGAACTGTTCCCATCTTGACATCATCTCTTGCATGAGTTTGCCTTGGAGATTAAAATCTTGGTCGCTGCTGGTTAAAAACTTGCCGATATATTGTTCTAAAGTCTTTTGGGATTGTGCCCCTACTTTTTTCATACTATCTACTTGAATTTGCAATTCCGCCACATGGCCTGCCAATTGCTGCGTATAGGAGTTGATGAAAAGAGGAGCCTGTAAGAATAGAAAAGCCCCTACAAGGGCGAATAAACGGTCAATAAGTTTTCCTACCCAGCCTAACATAATTCAATCTCCTAGTGGTCATTCGGATAATAAGGTTCAATATGTACTGTGACATCCCTGACTGCTGGCCATGCTTTTTGTATTTCGGCTCTTACTTGTTGACTTATTTGATGAGCAAGCTCCACAGATAATTGGGGCTCGACTTCAATGTCGATATCTACGTGGGCATCAGGGCCATACAATTGGATGCGTATTTTTTCAGTATCGCATACTCCAGCCACTCCTAAGGCTGCTTCTCGAACGCGATCGAAAAATTGCTGGTCTGGCACACGATCGACAAGTTGATTGAAATTATGGCTCCCAGAATAAATGCCGAAGCCAATCATCAGGATGGCAATGCTCAGAGCACCAGCATGATCGAAATATAAACTCCAAGCAGGATAATAAGCCGCTAAAATCAGGGCTATCAAGGCAAAAAGGCTTGTAAGCCCATCAATTCGATAGTGGATGGCATCGGCTTCTAAAGCTGGGCTATTTTCTTTTTTGGCAGTACGGATGACAATGCGATAGCTTATTTCTAGAAGAACGAGAGCGACTGCAGGAAAAATCCAAGCTTTTTGATCTATGACCCCTTTAATATGTTCAGATGTAAGCTGAGTCCATTGTTGAAGGAGCAATCCCCCTCCGATCGCCACCAACATTAATCCTAATATTAAACCTAAAAGAGGTTCAAATCTTCCATGGCCAAAGGGATGGTTTGCATCGGGAGGTTTAGCTGCAAACTTAATGCAAACAATTAAGCTTATCGAAGAAAAGACGTCGATAAAGCTAGCAACAACATCTAGAAGCAATGCCGAACTTGAATATAGGTATACACCCA
This sequence comes from uncultured Parachlamydiaceae bacterium, assembly GCA_963742415.1. Taxonomy (GTDB): domain Bacteria; phylum Chlamydiota; class Chlamydiia; order Chlamydiales; family Parachlamydiaceae; genus CAVULX01. The sequence goes on along the minus strand of CAVULX010000004.1, from coordinate 676,528 downwards.
CACATTCAAATAGGATAATCGTCAACCTAATGGCAATTCCCTTAAATGCTGAATGGACAATATCTCGCTCCCTCTCAGCTCTTTGGCGGAACACATTTTCCGGTAGGTTAACAGGTTCAGGGAATCGGGACATGGTTATCCCCTTTCCAGACCAGAAACCGTCCCAAAATAGCGATCCCCAAAATCGCCAAGCCCAGGAATGATAAATTTCTTGTGGTTGAGTTCTGCATCGGTTTGTAAAACATGCAAAACAACGCGAGAAAATTGTTTGTTGATGCGTGTAATCCCTTCGGGAGCTCCTAAAATACTTAAAACTATAATTTGATCTTCGACTACCCCGTGTTGTTTCAATATGGTAATCGCCGTTGTACTGCTTCCCCCCGTGGCTATCATGGGTTCAAGGATCATCACTTTTTCATAGGCTTTTATCGGGGGAATATTTTGGTAATATGTATGTGGTTCAGCAGTGACCTCATCGCGGCGCATTCCGATGAAGCCCACTTTGCATTCAGGAAAAAAGCGCATGAAGGGATATAGCAAGGCAAGCCCCGCCCGCAAGATCGGAATGAGTACGATCGGATGCTTGATGCGCACACCTTCTGTTACTGCTAGAGGGGTTTCTACTTCGATTTTTTCAGTGGGCAGATATTCCGCAGCCGCCATGGCTAAAAGCAACGCCAGCCTTTCTGTGACGGCGCGAAACTCTGGTGAAGACGTTTCTTTGTTGCGAAGAAGTGTCAGTAAAAATTCTTTCAAGCGAAAGCTCCTGCATTGTGATGGTGCATACTTTTTTGGAATAAGGATGAAGCTTTGACTAAATTTTCATGGGATCCCATGACCACGACGATATCGTGGTGTAAAAAATTAGTTTCGGCTGTAGGCGATAAGATCGTATCAGATCCCCTAATTAATAAGACTGCAGTCACGCCAAAAGAGTTTCTCATTTTAACTTCGCCTAAAGTTTTTCCTATAACCGGAGCTCCCCTTTGAACGTGAAAAGTTTTCAACAAAACTTCAGGAAGATCGGTATGTTTATCTTTCAAAAGGGTAAGCTCGTCATTTAGAAGCCTGTACATTTGATACCCCTCAACACGGATATCTGATATAATTTCTTGCACATGCTCGTTGGGTATTTCGTATTTTTTCAATACCCGTGTAAAGACTTCCAGCGATGAACCAAATTCATCGGGAATCACATCATCCGCTCCCCTATCATACATCTCTTTCATTTCATTTAAATACCGTATTCGTACGATGATGTATATATGAGGATTGAGTTTTCTCGCAACTTCGACGATGTGCCCTACAGCAACCGGATCGTTAATAACCACCGCTATGGCTTTAGCTTCTGCAATGCGGGCATGATGCAGAACAGATTCATGCATAGCATCTCCAAAATGAATAGGTTCTCCCCTGAGTTTTTCTTTTTTCACGGTCTCCGCATTCATCTCTAAGATTAGATAGGGGATCTTGGCTTCACGGGCTGCATGGGCTAAATGGCGGCCGCTGATTCCATACCCAATGATAATAGTATGATCTTTGAAAGTATGTTGCTCCTCAGGCCGGAGGGGCTTTAATCCCGATTTTAATTGAACAGGGAGGGGTAAACGCAAAAGCAAAGAAGCCAATTTGGATGAATTTTGCATTAAGGTGGGGGTAAGGGCCATAGTCAATAAGGCGACCGAAAGAAAAAGTTGGTAGTGATAATCCGATCCTAATTCATAGACCGCGCCTGCTTTAGCTAGAACGAAAGAGAACTCCCCTATTTGACTCATCGCCACAGCTGTTAAAACCACGGTCCTTAAAGGCATTCCGAGAACAAATGTTGCAGCACCTGCAAACGATGCTTTCATCACTTGGATGCCAAGGACGATTAAAAGGATTTTGATAGGTTCCGATAGAAAAAATCCGACGTCTAGAAGCATTCCGACAGAAACAAAAAAGAAGCTTGTAAATATATCCTGGAATGGAAGAATGTCGCCGATGGCTTCTGACCGGTATTCTGAATCTGAGATAATTAATCCTGCTAAAAAAGCACCCAGGGAAAGGGATAGGCCGATGCTCGAAGTGATCCAAGCAACAGAAGTACAAATGGTAAAAACAGTAAGGAGAAAGAGTTCTTTGTTCCGTGTTTTGGCAACATAATACAAGAGGCTCGGTACAAGCTTGACAGCGCTAAATATGACAGCAGCCAAAATAAGGATCCCTTCTCCAATTATTAAAAGCGACTCAATTTTCCATTCATGATTAGTGCCTGCAAGGATTGGAATCATTAACATCATCGGGATGGCGACGATATCTTGAAATATCATCATGCCTACAATCACTTTTCCGTGGGGAGAGTCTGACTCCATTTTTTCGGCTAATAAACGGAGGACGATCGCGGTGCTGCTTAAAGAGATTAAAAATCCTAAAAAAAGGGACTCTTTGGGGGGGCTTCCGGCACATAAACCAATGATAAAGCCCCCTATAACAGTGAGTCCAACTTGCAGGAAACCTCCGATGAGAAAAAAACGTTTGTACTCAAGCAATTTTTTAAAAGAAAATTCAAGTCCGACGATAAATAACAATAAAACGATTCCAATGTCAGCCAAAGTTTGAACACTGCTTTCATCTGAAATCAATCTTAAAGCGTGGGGTCCGCAGAGGATTCCAGTGATAATAAATGCCACGATATTGGGGAGATGGATTTTATGGCAAAGCAGCAAAATTCCAATGGAAAGTGCAAAAATAATTGCAATATCTTGCAGTAATGGTACTTCCATAATTATAAACTCAAGTTATGAGGGTCTCTATCCCCTCTAAATAGCAATTCGCGCTAAATAAATAGCCGTCTTTGATTCATGGGAAGAGTAATAGCTTACCCATAAAATCCCTTCATGAAAAACAATTCCAGGATAGCTGCAATCACCCCCGCTTGGTAAAATCATCCTCGATTTCACCTCGTCATGCTCTAAAATACCCAAGAAAGTTTTTTCGACTTCTGTGTATGGAAAGGTATAGATTAATCGCCCCGCTACCCAAAACCTGCCATCAGGCAAAATAATAAAATTGGGACCTCCAATATGGCAATCCAAAGATTGCCAAGTCCAATCATTATAATGGGGAGGAGGGCTTACCCCTAGCCAATTATGATTGTCGAACTTCTTCTCCCTGCGCACTAAAGCAATCATGTTCCCATCATGCTGGAAACGCAAAGTTGTTTCATTGGGATAGCCTGGGATGTCCCACTGAGTAATGAGGTCATAATGGATCCCATCCAAAGATTCAAATAATTTGACATTCCACTCTTTTTTTTTGTCTTTAGGATCTGATCGGCTATAAGCAGCCCCATACGCTTTACCCTGATGCCATGTGACCCTCCATAACCACTCATGAGGTTCTAACACCAATTCTAGGGGGGGCCATTTTTTTCCATTTTCAGAAAAAGCGACGCGGGACTGAAGGGACTGATAGGCTCCATGGGAGTCCAATATTGTTCCTCCAGCCAAAAGCATTAACTTGCCATGAGGTGTAACCGACAGCTTTGGATCACGTAGATCAACGCCGGGTTCATCAAAAACGGCTGCTGTTGTCCACGCTAAACCGTCGCTGCTGCTAATAATCCGTAAAGTGCCATTTTGACCCGAGGCATGCTGATCCGCTTCTCTGAAAGCACAAAACCATTGATTGTGAAATAGGATCAGATCTGTTAAAGCGTTATGAGGCGATGCATCCCAAATCTTCTGCACTGATAGCAGTGTAGGAACGACATGTCGTTTAAAAATCATAGAATTAACATTTCATGGCGTCGGCACAATTTTTCAAAGGATCTGGAAGGGTTTTTAGTGCCCCATCTTGCTTTTCGCCGTAATAAGGCTCTAAAGAAAATTGTCTTCCACAATCTAAACATCGGTGATTTTGTTTTCCATGCCGAGTATAACCGTTCCGTTTAAATGCACGAGATTGACATTGTGGGCAAGAGCTACTCATAAATTAATGATTTACCTCTTCTATTGATCTCAACCAAAGAAACCAGAAACCTAAGTTCCATGTTAATATGCATATATAGATATTTATTAAAATTAGCAATAAAAAATTCAATAACCGTCAATAAGCTTGCAAAGGTGAAAATAGTATTTTATATTTGTACAAAGAAATGATTTTTTTTTAAAAAGCATAACGTGTACATCAGCACTATTCCCGGAGGACCCATGAACATGCATACCCGTCGACCAAGCACCCTTTCCATGGATCACTTGCTCGAGGAGCGGCGCAAGTTTTCCCCACCTCACAAGTTGGCTTCAACGGCTCATATTAACTCTTTAAACCAATATAAAGAAATGTACCGTCGTTCGCTCGAAGACTCGGAATCATTTTGGCTAGAACAATCTTCTATTCTCAATTGGTTCCGCAAACCCACAGCTGGTTGCAGATACGAATGGAACATCGATGCCAACATCATCAGACACACCTGGTTTGAAGATGGCATTATCAATGTAAGCTCCAATTGCCTCGACAGACATCTCGCTAGCCGTAGAAGAATTAAACCTGCCATCATCTGGCAAGGAGATTTCGATGCAGATATAACCGTATTGTCCTATCAGGCTTTATTCGAAAAGGTCTGCGCTTTTGCCAATGTTTTAAAATCTCGCGGAATAGAGAAAGGGGACCGTGTCTGCATTTATCTGCCCATGATTCCCGAAGCCGTTATTGCCATGCTAGCCTGTGCAAGAATTGGCGCCATTCATTCGGTGGTCTTCGGAGGATTCAACTCAGAAGCCTTAAGCCACCGGATCAATGACTCTCAATGCAAACTGCTCGTGACAGCTACGGCTTCTTTTAGAGGGGGGAAAAAGATTTCACTCAAAGAAATTGCGGATGAAGCTTTAGTCTCTTGCCCTTCCATTGAAAAAGTCATTGTCGTTAAGCGGGATGAATCCCCTTCTCCAATGACATATGGACGTGATGTCTGGTATCATGATGAGATTTCTCGTATGGATACCCTCTGCCCTGCCGCTCCTTTAAATGCCGAAGATCCCTTATTTATCCTATATACTTCAGGTTCCACAGGTAATCCTAAAGGGGTCGTGCACACGCAAGCAGGTTATTTACTACAGTCAGCCTTAACGCACAAACATGTGTTTGACATTCATGAAGATGATATTTATTGGTGCACAGCAGATGTAGGTTGGGTCACAGGACACAGTTATGTTGTTTACGGACCCTTAGCCAATGGAGCGACAACGGTTCTTTTTGAAGGGGTTCCCACCTGGCCCAATCCTGGCCGTTTTTGGCACATCATCGATAAGTATCGGGTGACAGCCTTCTATACTGCTCCTACGGCAATAAGGACGCTCATCCAACATGGGGTTGAATATCCTCAAAAATATCATCTTTCCTCCTTGAAGATTTTAGGAACAGTAGGAGAACCTATTAATCCCGAAGCTTGGATGTGGTACTTTGATGTCATCGGAAAAGGAAATTGCCCGGTTGTAGACACCTGGTGGCAGACAGAAACCGGAGGGATTATGATCACTCCCCTCCCCGGCTGTCATTCCACTAAACCAGGCAGCGCCTGCCAACCTTTTTTTGGGGTCGACCCGATTGTCTTGCGCGACAACGGAACAGAATGCGAGGTCAATGAAGGGGGCAGTTTATGCATCCGCCGCCCTTGGCCGGGGATCATGCGCACAACCTGGGGCGACCATCAACGTTTTATCGATACTTACTTTAAAGCTTTCAAAGATCTCTATTTTACCGGTGACGGGTGCCGATTAGACAGCGACGGGGATTATTGGCTTCTGGGAAGATTGGATGATGTCGTCAATGTTTCGGGACATCGGATCGGAACGGCAGAAATTGAAAGCGCTCTCGTTAGCCATGAAGCCGTAGCCGAAGCGGCCGTTGTGCCTGTGCCCCACGACATTAAAGGGCAGGGACTTTATGCCTATGTCATCCTCATCGATACTGCAGAAGATAGCCCCCAGCTTCGATTAGAGTTAGCTCAACATGTCAAGCAAGAGATCGGCTCTATTGCCATCCCCGACAAAATCCAGATCGTTCGCGCGCTCCCGAAGACCCGGTCAGGAAAAATTATGCGGCGCATTTTACGCAAGATAGCAAGCAAAGAACTGGAAAGTTTGGGGGACATCAGTACATTAGCTGATCCTAGAGTCGTAGATGATTTAGTGGGAATGGATTGATTAGTAATTATTATTAAAATTATATAGTTTAGAAATATTACAAATTGCTTGGCATAAATTTAACGGAATGATAAAATTAACTTTTAACACAATTTGTTATTTTGTGTAATAAATTGCATTCAATACTAATGGCGTTAGGGATTAGGAGGTTTTATGTCTCGAAATAATGTTAATAATGTTACTTCAGACAACTTATCAGAACTCACACAAACAAATGGAATAGACCCTAAGCACCTCTCCTTAGAAGCTCTCGCCAAGCTGATCGTGACTGATCGAATGAATAAGCTTGAAAGCGATAGCCGTAAAGAATTGCAAGAACTTAAAGAACGTCAACAAAAAGTCGCCTTTCTTCACAAAATCATCAAAGCCATCAACATGTCCACAGCTCCTAATGGGGAATTCGATGGAAGAAACCTCACTGAATTGCACGAAATGCTGAGCAAAGCGAAAGCCCTAGGGGTTGAAATAGACGAAAACAAATTAAAAACAGAAAAATATAACGATGATGAGCGGGAACGTCTGGTCGACAATATTCGAATGACCATTGAAGATTTAAATATTCAAAATGAAATGCAATTCCAGCTAGTGACAAGCTTTACAAATCAACGGTATGAAGCGTACCAATCAGCCCGCAACGTCTTAAAGCCGTTGCATGAAGACAAAATGAATAAAAACCGCAAAATGTCAGAGAGATAGGATTAAAGGACATAAGGCGGGAGGCACTATGCTAGAGACTGAAACTTTGTCGAGCGGGTCTGTTGAAACGTTATATCACATTGCTTACATGCACTACCGGCAAGGGAAATATGGGGATGCGGCAGGACTCTTCCGTTTTTTAACGATGCATGATATACGTAATAGCAAGCATTGGATGGGACTCGGGGCTTCCCTGCAAATGCTTAGAAAATATTCAGAGGCGCTTCAAGCTTACCAGTTGGCAGCCTCGTTAAATGCTTTGGATCCACGTGTGCATATTTATGCTGCCGACTGCTTTTTTGCCTTGGATTATCGAAAGGAAGGGCTCGACGCGTTGGCATGTGCAGAACAAGCGATTAAACAGCAAAAGACCCCCGATAAAAACTTATTGACCCATGTGAGTTTAATGAAAACAGCCTGGAAACCAAAAAAAACAAGTAACAAGAAATAAGATTATTTATGTCCGGAACAAAAAAACATGAGTCTATAGAAGGGATTGATAGCTCTAGCTCCAAAGGGACCACATGGTGGTATACAGGGGATCCATTCTATTCTTTCGAAGTCCATCAAGAGGAAAAAAAGGCGATCACATTGCCCCCCGACACCATCTCTTCAGCTCAACCCCAGATTCCTCTCGCAGAACCCCAAGCTTCTGCCAAAGTGGAATCAACAGATAATTCGAATACTGTCAACCGGATGATGAATAAAATCTGGAATTTTTTGTGGACTCCCCTTGCATCGGATAAAACAACCGAGGGTCAGGCCGCTCAATCAAATGTTACCCAGCCAGCAAGTACAACAAAATCAAAGGGAATAGGCGGCGCTCCGGCCATCGATGAACCGTTTCAAGTGAATAGGGAAGATTTGCAAAAATTGCTTGTAGAGCTGCGAAAACTGAATCATCAAATAGAAAAAACAAACCATGATGGCGAAGAGGAGCTTCAAGACAGGGATCGTCAAATCCAAACTTTCGTTCTTTTGCTCAATTACCTTAAAAAGCAAAAACAGATGAGGGATAATGGTATTTTTGCCCTCAAATTTGATCTGGATGTGTTGAATAACAGCTCAAATAGCACGCGCAAAAAGTTAGTTGAAACTGATAAACTATGGATTGAAATCAATAAAGACCATCAATGGTGGAGGACTGCAAACACGATCACCTCATGGGCTTCTTTTGCTATAGTGACAGCCTCCGTAACAGCCTATTTCGCCTCATTTTATTTTACAGGGGGGCTAGCTGCCGCTTTTACTTCTCTTTTTGCTTCCAGCCGTGCTGTCTCATGCATCACTCAAGCAACTCTGGCTGGAGCAAGCGGTTTTACAGAAATCATGAAAGGGCACCTTGAACATCAGCAAGGAGTACACAAAAAGGAATCGGTTATCTTAAAAGGTAAGTATACAGAGCTTAACGTAATTATAAAAATGCAAATGGACCAAATGTTCGAAGGCTTTAACAAAACACAAAAAATCAATGAGTGGATCCAGCAAGTTTTGAAAAATCAGAGGAGTGCTACTCAAAGTATAAACAGTATGGGGTCCAGAGGATCCGATTAATTTAATTTTTTTAATTTTATTTAGGAGATTTAAAATGGGTGGAATGACAGTTTGTAAGGATGGAAATCCTATTAATTTTGAACCTTATGAACCAGCGAGTACTCAAAAGGCTAAACCAAAATATACTCTTGAAGAGCTCAAGGAAGCCAAAACATACATTGAACAAGAGCTTGAAAAGCGGTTTAGCAAAGAATTAAAAACGCATGGCAATGTTGCAAAGTTGATGATCGAAGTGTATGCAATTGCTATTTTAAATGCAGCTCTTGGTAGAACGTCAGGTAGGAAGACCCTCTGGGATGCCATTCCGGAAACTTTGCAACAAACCAAGCTTAACGCTGCCACCTATCGATCTAATTTCGTTTGGTGGCTACAAATGAGTGGCGGAGGTATTAATATTATAGCCGGGTTGGGCTCTGCGGCTGCAATGTACCGTTATAAAGATTATGTTAATGCAATTTATGGTGTTCAGCAAGGATTTAATGCATTAGGCTCTCTATTTGGAACTTGGGGCCAGCTAAACACTCAAAGGCTCACGGGTGAAAGAACTATTGGAGAGGGCAAAGTCGCATTTTTGAACGACAAAAAAAGTCGTGGAACAGAAGTAGCGCAAAACGAAACCCGCAAGGGGCAAGAAGCGTTTGAGCAAATGAATAGGGCCCAGCAAGCTGCCCACGATGCCTTTATGAGAGTCATAGGAGGCTAAGGCGCGAAATTCGTCAATTTTTGGAGTATGCCTTTTTTGGAGTGCGGCAAACCGCCGCACTCCAAAAAAGGCAATAATTCTCAATAGGAGGGACAATGGCAAAAAAGTACTTTCTTACCGGTCTAGTCATTCTCCTTCCCTTAGCGCTTACATTTGCGATCGTAGCTTTTATCTTTAACTTTTTAACAGATCCATTTGTAGGGGCTGTCCAAGGGATCTTTGAATATTTTGGCCTATTAGAAACAGGCTTTTTATTTTTAACTCCCTCTCAAGTGCAAGTGGCTGCCAGCAAGCTGATTATTTTAGCTCTCCTCTTTTTATTTACAGTATTTCTTGGCGCTGTCGGCCGCTGGTTCTTTATCTATTATCTCCTAAAGCTTTGGGACCACATCTTGCACAGCATCCCTTTTGTAAGCACCATCTACAAAACTTGCCAAGACGTCATTTCCACAATGTTTGCTTCCAAATCCAAATCTTTTAAGCAAGTGGTGATGGTCCCCTTTCCAAAGCCTGATACTTGGAGTTTAGGGCTAGTTACGCAGGAAAACCTTCCCGGTTTGCCCGACTCGGAAACTAAAAATATGGTCGCAGTCTTTGTGCCGACCACTCCCAATCCCACATCTGGATTTCTCATGATTTTTGATGAAAATGACATCATCTACATGGATATGTCGGTTGAAGATGCGTTCAAATATGTGATCTCTTGCGGAGTGATTGTTTCCCCGTTTAAATCAATTACTAAAGAAAAAGCGCATGAAAATATTAACCCCAGCGACACTAAAAAAGACCCTGAGCAACAGATGAGTCCCTTATGACAAAAAAAAATTTCCTCACCGGATTAGCTATTCTTCTTCCCATAGCACTCACCTTTTGGGTGGTTTTTTTTCTTATTAACTTGTTGACTGCCCCCTTCATAGGAATTGTTGAGTCTTTACTTATTAAGATCGAACTTTCAGAGCATACGCATTTTCTACTCACATCAAAAAAAGCACTCCTTTTCGTGAGCCGCTTGATTATTTTAGTTGTCTTGTTTTGTGTTGCAATCTTGGCAGGATTTCTTGCGCGAGTCTTTTTTATAAATTACTTTTTCCGTTTTGGCGATTACTTAATTCATCGGATTCCATTCGTCAATAAAATTTATAAAGCCTCGCAAGATATTGTCCATACCCTTTTTGGATCGGAAGGAACTTCTTTTTCCCATGTTGTTTTGGTCCCTTTTCCCCATTCTAAAGCGTTTAGCCTTGGATTGATTACCAAGCAAGAAATGCCAACCGCGAGCGATCCTGATCAAATGGAAAAAGTATCCCTTTTTTTGCCTGGAACCCCGAACCCCACGATGGGTTTCATGCTCCTCTTTAAAAGGTCAGAAATTGTTTATCTCGATATGAAAGCAGATGAAGCGATGAAATTTGTCATTTCATGCGGGGTGCTTTCAAACAAATTGCGTGTTAAGCCTCAAACAAATATTGGGCAAGATATCGCTGCAAAATAATCTCTGCATTGGCAGATAGATGTACTTCTATAGAATGAAATGGGAACCTCATGGATCAAGCAGCTATAGGCATTGTGTTTAACGAAGATAAATCTGCTATCCTTTTGATTTTGCGTCGCGATGTTCCTGTGTGGGTGCTCCCAGGAGGAGGCATTGAAGCCAATGAAACAGCTGAAGAGGGTGTTATTCGGGAAGTATGGGAAGAGACAGGGCTTCGGATCCAGATTGTGCGCAAGGTGGGTGAATACACACCTTTGAATAAGTTAACGAAGCCCACCCATCTATTCGAATGCCGGCAAAAAGATGGGTTTTTAAGGATCGGATGTGAAACTAGAGCACTCCAATTTTTCCCCCTCAATCGATTGCCTAAAGAATTTTTCGTCGTCCACCAAGCCTGGCTGGAGGATTGCTTATTAGCAGCCCCCCATCCAATTCGAAGGCCAATTCACGAAGTGACCTATTGGAAGCTCTTCAAATATTTCTTACATTCCCCCCGCCTCGTCCTCCGTTACCTCGCCGCAAAATTAACCACTAGTTAACTTAACGCGAGATGGAAAGCTAGAATTCTTTATTATATTCCAATTTCATAACAATTTTTTCAACAAGAGGATGCGCTCCAGGATTAGTTGCTTTGTAACCTCTTTTGAAAGCCTCTGTCAAAGAAACAATTTCACTCTGTGGCATTCCAAGCTCTTTTCCTGTTGTGGCAATATCTCCCAAAATACGGGAATATTCCAAAATTGGAAATTCGCATGGTCTTTTATCGATAGAAAGATTGTTTATGAAAAATTCGAGATCAATAAAGGCCATTTTCCCACTTTTCTTATTCCAGGTAATATTTCCTAAATGAGCATCACCTTGAGTTAAGCCAACAGAGATAGGATACTTAGCTAATGGACCCTCATTTGTCTCTGCAAAAAAAAGGAATTTATTGTGTAATGGATGTCCAGGGTTCACTTTAATAGCATATTTTGAATGTAATTCGCCATAAGCTAAGCCTGCTTGATTAAAATATGTTTGGATATTGTTCGAATTTCTTTTCATTAGTGACAAAAGGCTTTCTCCCATATCTAACATCATTAACCAATACTCGCCATTATCCACACCAATAGCGATAGGAGTAGGAAAATCAGCATTTTTTAATTTTAATTGTCGAACATAATTTAATCCAAAGTAAGAACCTACGATTTTTTGTGGATCACTTTGAAGAACGATATATTGAGAGGTTCTTGTATTAATTCGCGATATCGTATCATAGTTATTTTTGTGGAGAACAGTTTCTTTTTTGACAGCTGTTCTAAGAAAAGTTTTCATATCTAATTTAGGGATATATTGGGCTAAGGTCTCAGCATGTTCTTCTAAAAACATACCAAAAGAGTGTTTCTGTGAATTTGAGGTTAAAGCAAGTTCCTCAAGATGCTTATTCATCCGATAGAAGCATAAGCCCATGGGGTCACTTACTGAGACCAAGGGATATTTCATGCGAGGAACAATAAGTAATTGTTCTCTTGTTGAGGGTAGAAATTGATTTTTTTGCAATTTTCCTGTTTCGACCAACCATCTGGCAATGGATGGCTGTGGAGCGATTTCTGGAGACAATCTAAGTGATGTTTTAAAGACACTGGCGGCGCTTGAGGCTGCACCTTTCGCCAGTCGTAACCCAGGTATCATTAAAGCTGTATCTACAGCACCATAACATCCCTCATGAATTATTCCTGGAATAGTACGATATTGCTCATACATATGTAGATCAAGAGCTACAAGCTTGCTATCGACACTCGCTATGAAAGCGACTGCTTTCTTCACAATTTTTGGAGTCTCAGCAGCTATAGTTTGATTGAACTTAGGATTTCGTCCAGCAAAAATATCATTTTGTTCTCGACGGCATTGATTAAAGCCATGTAAATCTCCCGGGTGTTGTTCGGAACAGCTCTGAGTCACCGCAACTTGAAAAATAGCTTTAGTGACAGCTTTCGCAGCCATCGAAACAGCCGCAAAAGGTGCAGCCGCAGAATTTGCACCTTGACCTACATAAGCTTTTGGCACAAAATCTAACAAGGCTCGTTGTTGAGTTTCGGATAGCCCCTTCAAGTGATACGCAATACATAAAGCAGTGCTTCCGGGTGCTTCAGAGTCTTCCATGCGAACGCATTGGGCTATCTGAGTTTTTTTAGTTTCCATGTCGACATGGGCGGGCGATGCGTGACTCGATTTGGCAAGAGTGGTAGATCGTTCATTCTTTCTATTTGCTTCCTGAGTCTCGCTAGATTTAACGTTGGCCAACCTATTAACCTTTTGAACTACAGAGGCGATGACAGATGGTTGATCGGCTGAAGGCCTAACCGAATATTGTCCAATTGCTCCCATTAATGGAGAAGCAGAAGAACTTTGGACAGATGTGTCGGAAAATGCAGCCCAAGTTAACGAGTTTGCAGGAACCGCTAGTTTTGCATCAAATTCAGAGTACCTATGTTCCAATTCTCTGCTGCCTGCTTGAAAGCGTTCGAAATCTTGAATCATCTTAATTGAAGAGGACTCAAGTTCTCTTAATGTCTCAAGCCCTGTCTGCTGCAATTGATGAGCTGTGGCATGCAAATCTCTCAGATTTTGAAGTTTAAGCAATAGTTGACGAGCAAATGCTCTGACATGGTTATGCACCATTTGCCTATCGTGTTCATTGCGCAAACCATTTGTTTTTTCAAAAAGTCTTGTTTGAACATCGTTTATATCCTGTAAGCCAAATTCGTCGGATAATTGAGAAATGGGATCTGAAAGGATTGGAATTTGTGTACTTGCCTGATTTATAGGGTTGGTGAACTGAAAAGGTGATAGGCTAAGTGGCGGCGTAGACATAGAGATTGTAACCTTTTAAAATGTGAATGTAGCTCCAACCATACATCCTTTGGGGATGGGTGTCATTACGACACTTGCTCCGGCTCCTGAAACGCTTCCAGCCGCCGCCGCCACAACCAATGTTCCTAAGGCGCATAACCCTATAATCAGAAGAGCAGTGCCAAGTGTTTGGAGACCAGCTTTCTCATTCTCCTTGATTTGCTTTTTCAATTGGGTTGTTTCTATGGCCAATTGCTGGTGGGTGTTGCGCAAGTTTGCTATGCCAGCCTGAACACGGTTATTTTGTTCTTCAAGGGCTCTTTCGCGTTGATCTAGTTCAACAATCTCCACTTCCAGGCGGTCGATGGCCGGCTGTAGGACATTAATTTCCCGATTGACATCTTGATTGAGTTCTCTGGCTTGTGCCAATTGCCGTTGGGCGACTTCTTCCACCCTTTGCTCGACCGGAGCAAAGCCTCGCCGTACCGCAGGCACTAACTCAGCCCTGCGTTCTTCTTCCAATTGAATGCGCCGAGCTTGGATGCGCTCGTTTCTTTCCCGCTCGCGCTGCACCTGTCTTTGAGCTTGGTGGGCCATAATTTGGCGCATCACCTCATCTTGATTTATAGCGGGAGCAGGAAGCCGATTGGCTACGCGATTCAATTGTCGGAAGGCTTCTTCTATCAAATCATTTTGCGCATTTCTGTGTGGAATATTATGACTTGCAAGCCAAGCAACCATATACCGTGCGCACACATGCGGTGAAGTTTCCAAAGGGCTTTTGATTTTCGGATGCAAAGGAGAGCGGCTTTGAAAGCGGCTTTGAAATTGGGTCGGCGCTAGGCTCCGAAAAATTTGCAAACCCATCTCCGTATAAGTTTCCCCATCGTTACCCAAAAGACAATTGTCATCGAGAGCCGACTTGAAAATGGAATCGACTAAAATTTGCTGCAACAGGGGCTTGAATTCATCAAATACTTGTTGCGGGTGTTCACTATCTGTCAAAACCCTGGAAAAACGTTGATGCCATTCCAGGATCAACACTGTTTTTGCGTCTAACTGTTCCCCACTTACCCTTCGCGCTTGCAAAAGATCTAGCCGAAGATCGGTTTGGATTTGCCTTAAATCTGCTGCTATGGCATTGCGTTGAACTCTGATGATTGCTTCCTGGTGATCCTGGGTAAACGCTTCCGCTGCCTGGTAAGGAGCTGCCTCTTTAATATTTGCGGCCATCATTGCCCCTCCTCTGGCTGTGATTGGGATTTGCGATTGTTTGACAAAGCCCGGCTCCGGCTGCATACAACTGACCTTGAAAGAAAGCTTGGCTATCTTTATTTCTCTTTAGAGAGTTCTTCAAATAGACGACAGAAGCGACGAACGTAGCATTTTGCTCTTTTTGCCCGCAGATTTCCTTTTCAGCTCTATCAAACTCTTTTTGTTGCTTAGTTACAGTTTGCCTTAATTCGTTAACCCTTTGGCTTAACTGATCGCAATAATCTTGAGATGCCCTTGAAGTCAATCCCCTGGCTTCAGTGACGAGCTGTTCCCTTTCTCGTTCATCGACATCGATCAATTCATTCAATTGAGTGATCAATTCATGTACGCGAGTAGCAAGATGAGCTCGACCTTGCGCTTCTTGCTGTTTAACTAATGCATCAACAGAAAGCCCATTATCCAAAGCTTCCCCAAAAGCAAAAAAATCATACATCTCATTCATTGGATCTTGAGGAGTTGCTACACCTGGAAGCGACATATTATACTCTGCTTAAAAGATTTTTTAGGTCTTTAACCATGCCCTGGAAAACTTGCTGTTCAGCTGCTAACTGTGTTCCAGTTGCTTCCAGTTCATGGGAATGCTTTTGAAATTTCTGATTTAACTCGTCAGATTTTGTAGTTAGCTGACTAAGTTTTGCGTAAATGACGTGAATCTTTTGTCGCCACTGTTGGGCAAGTTCTCGAAGCGTTTCACGGTTTTGATTGGCATTGCTTAAGATTCGTTCTCTCGTGCTTATGGCAGCCTGAAGAAGCAGTCGCTCGGTTTCCTGATTCATCGCAATAATATCGTTGAGCTTTACTGTCGTTTCCAGCATGAGATTATAAACCTCTTCACATTGGATAATAAACCCCTCTACATCGGAATTCTCAGGAAGCAACAACGTCAACAATTCTCTTTGGGCCCGCACGAATGGGATCAGCTGTTCGTTGGCTAATAGGTTATCTGCATAACTAACAAGCGCGGGGGTGATCACTTTCATTCCCAAAAAGCAGACTGCTTTGGCAGGCAGCAGTTGGTTTGAATGGTTCAAAAGCTGGATGAAATGCCCTTCCCAGCCGCTAGCAAAAGTTTTCTGGTCTGGTGTAAAAAGATCATTACCAATGATCTGCCCGACGAGATCGCTAGCCCTCCTAGGGATATTCCCTAGGGGAGATAGCCCTGCAGGGACGGCTGCTGTCGTTCCATTTAACGAAAGAACAAGCCGGACGGGTGTAGTAATTGGCAGCTGGACAGTTTGGGTATGCGAAAAAGCATCAGCTTGAGATGGATTTAATTCAAATCGTTGTAAACTCATTTTTGATCCTAATGGCCTAAATTCTTTTGTGCTGTAATGAGTGATTGGACTTGCGCTTCTTTATCTTTGCACTCTTGTTGAAGTTTTTTCATTCTTTCTTCTGCCTGATTCATTTGATCGATCAAGCTTTGAAAATGTTCTTTCATGATATTTTGCGTGGATTCCTGAATTCGCGAGATGCCTTCGAACTGTCTTTTAACAGTCTCCTCATGTACGATACGTTCTTTGGCATTCTGCACTTTCTCTTGTTCGGCTAAGGCTCTTTGCTCTTCCCCAAATTTGACGTTTTGCTTGAACCGATTTTTGCTGCCTTTCTTTTTTTTGCGAAGCTCCATTTCTCTAAAGGCATATTTAATGAGGTCGCGGTAGTTTAATAGCTTGATGATGATCAATTCCGGCTGCTGCGAGAAGTTAATGCTGACCATAAGAGTACTATCCAAATGGGAAGTGACTGGCGTTTGGTTTGCAATAACTAATGCTCCAGCGAAATCTCGAGGAACAAGCTCTTTGCTTTCCGATGGAAAAGATTGCAAACGCTGCTGGAATGTTTTCGTCCATTCTAACATCTCATTCATTAATTCATGAGGTTTTGCTCGACGCATTTCATTTGGGTCGCCTAGCAATGTAAGAATGTCTTTAAGCAACCAGGATGGAAAGATAAGTCCTTTAAATAAGACAGTTTTTTTTTCTGTATTTGTCACAAAGGGAGAGCGATCGTAGGGGCTGACCAATATTTGGGTGATGAGTTTTTGGATTAATTTATCTGTAATTTCTTGTTTAATTGTAGCGGATGCATGAGATTTTTGTTCCATATGCCTTTCTGCTCGTTTAACCCATCTCCCAAGCCATCTTGAATACTCATCATTATATTCAGATTGGTATTTATCATAGATCGCACGCGCTTGTGGAACTGCATGGAAGAATTCTGAAAAGGGAACATGGACACATGAATCCTTTTGGGTTGGCAGCTCAAGTTTTATTTGGCTAGTCATATATCTTCCGTAATTTTTTAAACAAGCTTGCTTATTTGGGCTTGTACTTCATTTAGCTGAGTCTGTTGTAGTGCCATTTGATCTCCTAATTTTGGTTTTAGCGTGAAAATAATTAAAAAAGCGAAAGGCCCTTTCCGGCAAAACTGGGACCGTGAGTCTTGTTGGGGTTATATCCTTCAAAATGTAAATGATGGAGGTGTTTTCCAAAATTAACTTTTGCATTTTCCAGATTAGTTTTTAATATTTCAACAGTTTCTTCATTAGCTTTCAGACGCACAGTTTCCTCATTAGCTTTCAAACGCATCTCTAAAAAATTGATGTATTCTTTCAATGCGATTTGCCCTGTTCGCGTGAGAGTTTCTAACTCCTCAACTTTTTTTGCTATAGATTCAATGCGTTCCATCGCAATACATAAACGTTCTGCAATATTCCGATTGTTGGCGTCACTTTGATCTAGAGCTTCTTGTAGGGATCTAAAGGCTTCATCGGTAGCTTGTTGTACTCGGACATCCGCTGCTTGTGCGGTTTGGTGTATATTTGCAAGGGCATAAAGCGTTTGGGCTTGCACTTCATTAGGTTGAGCAGGTTGTGCTCCAGTTGGTTGTAGACTCATAATAATCTCCTTAAAATATTACCAGAATTTCCACCAGGGTCTTCTCTTACACCTATTGCGGACTTCTTGAAATTCTTGTGCTAATTTGACATATTTGGCTTGTTCGACGTAAATTTGCTGTTGCAAATCTTTAGAGAGCTTTTCTTGAGTCGTAAGATCCGTACGCAGTTTCTTAAGATTGCTTGTTGCTTCATCTAACTGTTCTTTTAATCTTGCGATTTCGGCGCGGGCTTGTTCGGCTTCATGTAGATGAGCTTCCGTTTCTTGCTGCCGTGCTGCAAAATAGGCTAGCAAGCGCTGAGCTTCTTCACTGATGATTTGCTGCAAATAATTCTCATTTGCCATCTTACGAGCAGCAATTTCGATTTCTAATTGTGTAATGACCGACTGGCATTTTTTTTCCTGCATTGAAGCCTTAGCTAGTTTCTTCCACATTTCATATCTTTGCCAGGCGACAAATAAGTTTTTTTCCGGTGGGAAATTTTCAACATCTTGACGATTCGACTTGCCATCACCAGCTCCTTGTGACGCAAAAGGAATCAAAAATTGATTGACTCTGGCAACTCCCACCGCTTGTTGTTCTACCGGCAAAGGGGGGGCATTAGACTCTTGTAAGCACTCGGGAATGGTTTTTAATAGCTCAATGATAGCATTTGCAAATTCATGTTTAGGCAATTCTTCGGGAAATGGCATCTGGTCAAATGGAGAAAGCGCAACCTGACGCTGGCCAAAAAATTTATCTAAACTAATATAGTCATTTAACTGCCACGCTTCAAATTTCCACCCACGGACAACCACTGGCTCTTGCAGAGGGGCTCGATCAAAATCGTTACATAAAACCCTAGCAAACTGATTTCTGCAATCTTGAGCGATTTTGATCACATCGCTTGCTTGGCCTATTTTGGAACAATCCGTACGGATGAACCTTTCGGCAACTATCTGTATCTGTAATGAAAGATCATCGTTACAATTTATGTGCTGAAGATAAATAATTCTTAAACGCACAATCACAGGCTGAATGTCAGGTTGAGTGTCAGGCTGAATGTCAGGCCGCTTTTCAGTTGGACCTTCAGGAATTTCAGATCTTTTTCCTAAAACTAATCGGAATGTTGGTTCAGAAGGTTGTGTGGGGAGTATGCTTGTCACTGTTTGCGTGCTCATACTTTGCATTGCTTAATCCTTGTGAAATGCATTAAATGCTAGAATAACTTCTAGATTTTGTAAAACTTAAATTATATCGAAAAAAAATAAGGCTTAGAGGGAGAAGATTTCAATCATAAGATGATTGCATAACTTTTATGTGTGTTTCCTGGAACGTGATTTATGTTTATCTGCAGAAGAAATGCTGAGCAATTGTAGAATCCCTTGCTTAATCCATGTGTTAAGGCTTAAGCCATTGCATTTTGCCTGATAAGCTGCTCGTTCATGGATTTCCGGAGGTAAACGCAAGATAAGTTTGCCCGAAAATGGCTTTTCAGGAGCTCTTCCTAGTTCTTTGCAAAAGTCCAGATACTCATCAACAGAGTCTTTAAAAGCTTGCTCTAATTCATCCACAGAAGTTCCTTGAAATGTGATGACATCTCTTAATCCAACGACTTCTCCATGGAAGAGCTTAGCTTCTTCGTCATAATTGACTTGTCCGTGATATCCTTTGTACTTCATGGCTTTACTCCTGCCTCCTCTAAAAAACGACGAACTGAAACTAACGCACCCTTATCCGTTTCTTTCTGAGGGTGCGGTCTATGAAACACAGAAACACGGTCATTGAGATAAATTTTCACTCGAGATCCTCGTCCTTCTGTGACACTAGCTCCTAAACTAATAAAGAGTGATTCGATATCACTCCATTTTACATTTGAGAGAACAGGTATATGGAAAATAGCGTTAAGAGTGTCAGCGTGTTTCTTTCTCATGATGAACTCATGATATCATAACATGATACTATTGTCAATAAGAAAATTGTAATGGAGTTTATTTAGAAATTAAATACTCGAAATTTTATGGCCATAAAACTGGAGGGATAATATCATCTAGGATTTTAATCTTTTCCTAGGGAGACTATATGCTCATTGAACGCAGTCAAGTTACCGCTGAAGACACGTGGAATGTTTCAGCCCTCTTTCCGTCCTTTGATTCTTGGCAAGCAGCCCTCCAAAAAGTCATGCAGCACCCCTCTCCCCCGCGCTGGCCAGAATTTCAATCGTATAAAGGACATCTCGGAGAAAAACCCGAAATTTTAAAAGAAGCTTTGGAACAGGTCCTCCAATTATCCCGCCAGTTATCCCTTCTTTTTACCTATGCTCATCTGCGCCACGATGAAGAGATCACCGACGATCTCCATAAAACCGCCTACAGCCAAGCCACCTCTCTCCTTCATGACTTCCATCAAGAAACCGCTTGGTTCGAACCTGAACTTTTAGCATTGCCTGAAGCAACAATTCAAGCCTATCTTGCCTCCCCTTTTTTGGCTGATTACCGTTTTTATATCGAAAAAATCGTGCGGATCAGAAAGCACATGCTTTCGCCAGAAAGTGAAGAGCTATTAGCCCTTTCCGGTAAAGCCCTGCAAACATCGAGCAAAGCTTTTAGCGCCATCAATGATGCTGACTTTAAATTCGGCAAAGTTTTGGATGGGAAAGGGGCAGAACGGGAGCTCACCCACGGCTCATTTGCACTTTATATCAGAGACAAAGATCGCATCTTACGGGAAAATGCCTTCAAGCAATACCATCACAAATACTTTGAATTTGAAAACACCTTATGCGAGCTTCTCAACGGGCAAATTCAAATGCATCTTTTTAATGCCAAAGCGCGCCATTATTCCTCCTGCCTTGAAGCTGCCCTTTTTCCCAAAAATATCGACACCGAAGTCTATCACGCCCTGATCAAAGCGGTACATAGCAAATTAAGCAGCTTGCACCACTACTTTAAGCTGCGGAAACGAATCCTTAATGTCGATACCTTGCATCTTTATGATCTGTATGTTCCCCTGACCCAGCATGTCGACATTAAGATGCCCTATAAAGAAGCTGAAGATCTCGTCATCGAATCGGTAGCCCCGCTCGGACCGGAATACCAAAACATCTTGCGAAAAGGGATTAAAAGATGAACGGTGGGTTGACCGGTACGAAAACAAGAATAAACGCTCCGGAGCCTATTCAAGCGGATGCTATGATAGCATGCCCTACATTCTGATGAACTACAAAAACATATTGCGGGATGTCTTCACTTTGGCCCATGAAGCCGGGCACAGCATGCATAGTTGGCTAAGCCATAAAAATCAGCCCTACCACTATGCTGATTATCCTATCTTTTTGGCAGAAGTCGCCTCGACATTTAATGAAGAGCTTCTCATCAACTTAATGTTGGAACGGGCAAAAAACAAAGAAGAAAAGATCTTTCTCATCAACCAAAAAATCGAAGATATCCGGACGACTTTGTTCAGACAAACCATGTTTGCTGAATTTGAGCTTACCCTTCACACTCTGGCTGAAAAAAATATCCCTCTAACACCTAAACTCTTAAAAGAAAATTACCATAAGCTGAACAGCCATTATTTTGGCGACAACGTCTCATTGATCCAGAAATCGACATCGAATGGGCCCGCATCCCCCATTTTTACTACAACTTTTATGTATTTCAATACGCAACAGGGATCAGCGCTGCCCTTGCTCTAGCGGATAAAGTCATTCGGGGTGATGATCGTGCTAGGCAAGCCTATCTATTGTTTTTAAAAGCAGGATCGAGTCAATATCCCATTGATTTGTTGAAAATGGCAGGAGTCGATATGCGCTCTCCTGAGCCTGTACAAGCTGCCATCACTAAATTTGGCGACTTGTAGATCAATTAGATAAGCTGATGAGTTCTTAAAGGGTGGTTTGAATAAAAATGGAAATTTAGCACTCACATAAAAAAAGTGCTAAATTCCTCTTGCAAATAAATGCCGCCTTATCTATCTTGTTTGTAGTGGTAACATTAAAATCTAATTTATTAAGAGGAGTGCACATATGGCTCAAACACAGCAAATGAACAAACCAAAACAAAGCGACAAACCCGCACAACAACTTCGACCTCTTGGCAATCGGGTTCTCGTCCGCCGGCTTGAACAAGAAGAGAAGCTCAAAGGGGGTATTATACTTCCTGATACAGCAAAGAAAAAACAAGAACAAGCTGAAGTCGTTGCTATGGGAACAGGCAAAAAAGATAAAATGGAAACCTTATCCCATGCCTGTCAAAGTTGGCGATATCATCTTTAATGGAAAAATATTCCGGACAAGAAGTGACACTGAATGATGAAGAATACTCATTTTCCGGCCGATGACATCATTGCCATCTCGAAAAATAATTATAAACTGATAACAGGAGAAAAGTCACATGGCTGCAAAAAACATTAAATTTAAAGAAGAAGCCCGCCAAAAAATTCTCAAAGGCGTCCGCACCCTGGCCGATGCTGTCAAGGTCACCCTAGGACCTAAAGGGCGCAATGTCATCATTGACAAATCTTATGGCACTCCCCACATCACAAAAGACGGTGTCACTGTTGCCAAAGAAATTGAACTTGAAGACAAGTTCGAAAATATGGGCGCTCAAATGGTCAAAGAAGTGGCCAGCAAAACCGCCGACAAAGCCGGCGATGGCACGACAACAGCTACAGTCTTTGCTGAAGCGATTTACAGCGAAGGGCTTCGCAACGTTGCTGCCGGAGCTAATCCTCTCGATCTTAAACGTGGAATGGAAAAAGCTGTAAAAGCTGTCATCAAGCAGCTTGAAAAACGGAGCAAAAAAATCAAAGACAAGCAAGAAATCGCACAAGTGGCCACCATTTCTGCCAATAATGACAAAGAGATCGGCGAAATCATTGCACAAGCGATGGAACGTGTGCGGCAAAGATGGCACCATCACTGTTGAAGAAGCCAAAGGCTTCGAAACCACACTCGATGTCGTCAAAGGGATGAATTTTGACCGAGGCTATCTTTCTGCCTACTTCATGACAGACCCGAATCGCAAGAGCATTCTCGAAGATGCCTACGTCTTGCTCCATGAGAAAAAAATTTCCGCCATCAAAGATCTTATCCCCATTCTTCAAGCCGTTGCAGAAACCGGACAACCTCTGCTCATCATCGCAGAAGATGTCGAAGGTGAAGCCTTGGCGACGCTCGTTGTCAACCGCCTCCGTGCCGGACTTAAAATTTGCGCTGTCAAAGCTCCTGGATTTGGTGACCGACGCAAAGCGATGCTGGAAGACATTGCCATCTTAACCGGTGGTCAAGTGATTGCGAAGAACTTGGACTCAAGCTCGAAAATACCACGCTTGCGATGTTAGGCCGCGTCAAAAAAGTGATCATCGACAAAGATGAAACCACTCTCGTTGAAGGCGCAGGTGATAAAGCGAAAATTAAAGAGCGCATTGCACAAATCAAACGTCAAATTGAAGAGACAGAATCTGATTACGACAAAGAAAAACTGCAAGAGCGCTTAGCGAAACTTTCGGCGGCGTAGCCAGATCCGTGTCGGTGCTGCAACAGAAGTTGAAATGAAAGAAAAAAAAGACCGCGTCGACGATGCGCAGCATGCCACAGCAGCCGCTGTCGAAGAAGGGATTCTACCCGGCGGCGGAGTCGCCTTTATTCGGTGTATTCCTGCAGCTATGCAATGGCTGACACTTTAGAAGGAGATGAAAAAACGGGCGCAAAAATCATTGTCAAGCGCTTAGCTCCCCCTTGCGTCAAATTGCTGAAAATGCCGGCCAAGAAGGGGCTATCATTTTGCAACAAGTGGAAAAACTCCCCGAAATGCATGGATTCAACGCTTTGATCGAACAGTTCGTTGACATGATCAAAGCCGGAATTTTGGATCCGACGAAAGTGGTCCGGACAGCCTTGGAAAATGCGGCTTCTATTGCCGGGATGTTGCTGACGACAGAAGCGATCGTGGCAGAAATTCCAGAGGAAAAACCTGCGGCTGCTATGCCGGCTGGGGGAATGGACTATTAAGTCTAAGACCTTCTCATTGTGAATTAGCAGATGTACAGGGGGCCTAGAATTTCTAGGCCCCCTTATGATGGGATACGACAAATGCAAACACTGTAGCCCCATTCGAGATGCATCATTTTCATTTTGTTGTTAGAGAGTGTCTTGCAAGTGGTAATGGGACCGTCTCTTAGCAACGTCGCGATTAAACGTCACGCGAATCTTATTCGATAATTCTAATCAAACTTTCATCTTGCATAGTATTGAAAAAGATGTTAGTTATACACATTAAATAGTTGAATAATTTTTTGTCCTATTGTCATCGTCTCTTTCACTTGGCATCGTGCCAAGCAACACTTTAGGAGAGGAAAAGCTATGAGTAAGTTTCTCACGATTTTTTTTGTGTTTTTGGGTGCTTTCGGGTTGTTGGCCGGATTGGCGCCAGCGTCTGCCTTTTCCGTTGAGAAAGCCACGGAGGATACGAAGGCTGCCAAGGTCGACGTGAATAACGCCACCGAACAGGAGCTGGAAGAACTCCCCGGAATAGGCGAAACATATGCCAAGAAAATTATTGACGGTCGTCCCTACAAGACCGAAGACGACCTCCTTAAGGCTGGCATTCCTCAAAAGACCGTCGACAAGATTAAGCATTCGATTAAATTCGGTAAAGTAAAGAAAGTTAAGACCTCCACAAAACAAAATCAAGAAACAAAAGCTGTTTCAAAGAGTGCAAACACTAGCACAGAGGATGAAACTGCCAAAGTTCCCCCGCATAAGGGCATGGTTTGGGTCAACACGGAAACCAAGGTCTATCACAAGGAAGGCGATCGTTGGTATGGCAAAACCAAGCACGGAGAGTTCATGAACGAAAAGGATGCTATCAAATATGGTGCCCGACTTTCCGAACAAGATTAATTTACTCAACACCTAATTAATAGGCGCCCTTCTTCACCTCAGTGGAGAAGGGCTTTTATTTTTAAGGATAGGAAAAACTCATCAGCATAGCTTTAATGGTTGCAAGTTCAGCGGTTTAGATAAAGTAACATCACTGATTTAAAATCTTTTTTTGACATTTTCTTTGATTATAGCTATACCTGAATTTAATGTAACCAAGGAGCTAAAAATGGAGATTTTAAATTTGATTATTTCATTAGTGAGTGGAGCGGTTGGTGGAAATATAGGGGGCGCAGCCGTATCGGATAAAAATTTGGGTCCTATTGTCAATACAATCACAGGCCTTATAGGTGGCGGAGCCGGAGGCTTTATTTTAAAAGCTTTAGGTATATTGACTGCAGCAGGCGCTACTGGAGCAACAGGAGCAACAACAGGTAGTGAGTTGGATCTTACTTCACTTTTAGCAAATATAGGCGTTAGCGGGGCTAGCGGGGGTGTTTTAACGGCAGTTATTGCATTGATTAAAGACGCTTTAAAAAAATAAATCGTCTTGAGTTTAACAGGGATACGCTTCAGGCGATCCCCTTTAGGCAAAGAAAGAAATCCCGAACCCAATTCCAGCAAGTAAAATATATTCTTTTGCATTCATTGTGGAAATCTCTTGTTTAATTTATGAATTTAACCGTATAAAGCAAAAGGTCTTTTTTTATATTTTTAAGTTGAAGGTGACATTATGAGTGGTGCAGAACCAAATTCTCTGAACGCGAGAATCAATCAGAGCCTGAATGGCATTGGGGCTGCCGGTGAATATCTTTTTAGCAAATGTGGAACGGTAGTAGCTCCTGCAGTTCTTGGCGGCATCGGGGGATGGCTTACAGGTGTAGGTGTTCCAATTGGTGTATTTCAAGGTACTGCTTCAGGAATTTATCATATTGCCGTTCATACTCCAGCGAGAGAGTATATTAAACGTAACGAGGGAAAAGGTGCTTACGATATTCATTACAAGCAAGCACGTTTTTTTGAAGCTGTCGGTGTAATTGCTGGAATTGCTGTTCCAATTTTTTTAACTTATTGTTATGGAGGTAAAACTGCTTGTAAGCTCACAGCCTTTTTAGCAGAGGATGGGCGAATTCGATATTTTCTCGAGTCAAGATCCGCGCGACATTACACTGTGATAACTGGTATTTTAGTGAACATTGCCCCTGCTATAGTGCAGCATGTTGTATCTTGGTGGCGCGAACAAGACGAAAGAAACAAAAAACATGGGTAAAATGATTATTTGCATAATGCGAATAACCTTAGGAATGGTTTTTAGGGCTAAATTTTAATATGTTACGGCATGCAGAGGCATTTTAAACCTAATAAAATTTGTAACGTCCATACTTTAGTAAATTCCCAAAGGGAATATTAGGACTGGTAGCTCAGAGTAAGGGCGAAGCCAGAAGCAACGCAACTCTGAGAATATCGAACAATAAAGCCGCACCCCCGAAGCGAGGTGCAAGAAAGTTTATCTAATGCTATTTCTTTTAGGTATACTCCGCAACCAATTTTAGGTATTCATATGCTTCTTCAAAAAGCTCTAACTCTGTACCTTTGCTTTTCATAAAATTCAGACGTGGAGGAATGGTAGGGCGGTCGAGGTTAAGCGCGTAGTCGTTTCCGAGAGAGAAAACTTTAAGTTTTTCAAAATTTGCGATTTTATTGAGACTTTCTACGCTCACGGCTAAAGCTCCGATCGCCAAACCGTCCAGATTTGTTGCTAGAGTTGAATTATCAGCGATGATGTCTCCATCACTTGGAATTAAAGAAGGACAATTAACTAATCCAAGCAATCTCAAGTTACTAAAGCCCGAAAGTATCTCAAGGGAACGGGTTGAAATACCCACCTTATGTAATTCCAATATCTCGAGTTTGTCTGCCATTCCTGTTTCTTTTCCAAGTTTTAGAATGTCCTTGAAAGAATTGTCATTTAAAAAGTCACATTCTTTTATGTGTAACTCTCTCAAATTTTTAAGATTCCCAATACATTGAAAATTCGCATCTTGAAATTTGCAGTTCTTTAATCCACTCAAGCTAAAAGATGTCAAAGATTCGGCAAGCTTATTTCCATGGCACAACAACGGAAGGCTTTGCCTAGTTAACCCTTGAGTAGAACCCCCTTTATTAGGGTCAAAATCTAAAACTAGATTTTCAAGTTTCAGAGAACATAACTTAACTAAGTTATTTTGTCCTAACGATGTCCTTAGAAGAGTGAGTGACTTTAAATTTGTCATTTTATCTAAAAGAGCATATCCATTTTCTAAAGAATTTCCATCGATGAGCTTGCAATTTTCGATCTTCAACGTCTCTAAATTTGTTAGCGAAAGAATTTCTTGCATCGCATTGGAATCTATAGGTACTTCGCCTCCGAGAACCAACGTTTGCAGCTTTATCCCGACCGTTTGCAAGAATTTTTTTAATGCTTCAGGGGTTACTGTCCAACATGGCACGGTGGGTTCATAGGTTTCAGGTCGAAAAATAACCGATTTTAATTTAGGGAAAGCTGCCAATAAAGCAATCACTTCATCAGATATTTTAAACGACTTAAACTCAATTTCCTCGATAGTTTTGGCAAAAGCAGGATCTCTACAGTACTTCCAGTAGATCCTTCTCAAAGCCCACTAAACTTAACTTTTTCAAGTCTGTATATTTATTGATTGGCGCATAAGGATTCACGTCGCAGTCGACAACGGGGATATACAAATCAGTTATATTTTTCGTAAGATTAGCGGAAGCCAAAAGATCTATTATTGCTTTGGTTTCGATTCCAATTAAAGAAAATGCAGCAATCGAAAGTGAACTTAATTTTGGCATTTTAGCTAATTGACTAAGCCCCTGTTCTGTCCACCTCGTAGGAAAAGCATAATCAAGAAGACGAAAGCTGTTCAATTGGAGACATTTTTCTTTGATTAACGCCATCAATGGGTCATCCGCATTCCCAAGCACAATTTCTTGCACTTTGTCTCCGTGCAGGTCAAGATAATTCTTAATATCCTTGAGGGAAGCCCTTAAGCCATTAAATTTGGTTCCATCCTCACTTACAATATATCTAGGCTGTTTTACAATTTTTTGTGATTTGTCAACTTCCTTGGCTTCTTCAGATTTGCCAGCTCCCTCAGCTTCTTTTGATTTGTCGGCTTTCTCAGCTTCTCTAGTTTCCTTTATCTGCAATTTTTCTTGTAAAAGGGCATTGGCTTTTTTGGAAGCACGAGCTACATTGACGCTAGAAGAGCTTTCTTTTAATAATGTGATAATTCTTTCCAGCGATTTCCTGCTCTGCCTCTGTAAAAAATCCGGTTTCTCAAGGTTCTGAACAATTTGGAGAAGATTTTTTCCTGTATATTGCTTTACTTTTTTAGGTTGAACATCAGTTAGTGATGCTGGAGCACTGTTTTGAGTTCCTGATCTCCAAATCCAGCTAACAAGACCTGTCATATATAAACTCCTGCCTTACTCTTTTCTCAAAGGTCATACATTGTTAAATTAAAATTTGGCAAGGTATATTTGAAAAGAAAGAAAGAAAGGAAATGAGAAGACAATCTCTAGCCACACTTTGGAAGTAGTAGAGACTGTCTTTTAATCTTTTTTTTAGCGATACCACTTTTTCATTTTTTCACCGCAATAAAAGCAAAAGGTGTGAGTTTCACCCCCAAGCTCATAAGTGAAAATTAGATACTGAAGATCTTTCTCTATGTACTGTGGAATTTCGATAACAGAGAGATTAACAAAAAAAAGATCAAGATAGGCAGGATCGCCTTCGGCGGCAGGATAAGCAAAGATAAATAAAATATTTTATTATTATTTATTTATCTTTGCTTATCCTGCCGCCGAAGGCGATCCTGCCTATCTTGATCTTTTTGTTAATCTCTGTGCATTGAAGAGCACGATCAAGCTGCTTGCCACCATCGCGAAAGCGGCAAAGATAGGTGAAAGCAAGCCGCAGGCTGCTAAACCGATGCCGATAACGTTATAAAAAAAAGCCCAAAAAAGATTTTGCCGAATCACCTTTCTTCCCTTTTGAGCCAATGAGCGAATTTGAGGAATGACATCTAGCCGATTTCCGGTCAACAAGATATCTGAAACTTGAATTGAGATATCTGTTGCGGATCCCATGGCGATCCCAACATGCGCCTGTGTCAAAGCCGGAGCATCATTCACTCCGTCCCCTATCATGCAAACAATTTCCCCTTTGTTTCGCAAATCCTCCACATATTCCCGCTTGATTAAAGGAACACATCCGGCTTTGTAATTGGAAAAACCACACGCTTTGGCAACCCACTCAACAACTTCTTTCGAATCTCCGGACAAAAGCCATGTTTTTGCCGGAGCACATTGCTGTACAACCTGTCTAGCACTATCTTTGATCCGATCCCCTAAAGTTAAGCTTGCCAAGCACTGTTTATCTTCTGCAAAATAAACCACCGAAGTAATTCCTGAAGCGTTGCATTCGATCAGGCCTATGCCGTTTTGACTTAAAAATTCTCCAGATCCTAAAGTATACGCCCTTTCTTGATAGACTCCTCGCATCCCTTTTCCCGGAAATTCTTCGATCGAATCAAATGAGCAAACAATAGTATCCCCAGGGAGCCCTTGTGCAATGGCAAAGGCAATCGGATGATTGGAATGGGAAGCCAAAGCTTTTAATGCACCTAAATGATAGGACGACAAAGCCTCTATGCCGTTTTGAAGTTGAAAACGCCCTTCGGTTATCGTCCCTGTTTTGTCGAAGATCAAAATAGTTTCATTTCCAAGATGGGTTAGGCATCCCCGATTGCGCACAATAGCTCCAAGACACGCCAATTGCTGCATAAGATAAGCCTCTGCTAAAGGGGCTGCTATGCCTATGGCGCACGGGCACGAAATGAGCAGCACAGTAATCATCCGGAGAAAAGCGGTCTCCTTGACGGTCCTCCCCTCTTCACTGATTCCCAAAAGAAATACTCCCAAAGCTGCAGCCATCGCAATTCCAACGACAGTCGGCACAAACCAACGGACGAGCTTATCTGCAGCACGGACATATTGAGATTTTGACCCCAAATCTTGCTCCACCATAGCCACAATTTTTTGCAAAGCAGAGACTTCATGAGTTGTCGCCACCTGATAAGCCATCCAACCATGCTGAACGATAGCCCCTCCTAAAACAGTCCCTCCGACCTCTTTTAATACCGGGAAGGACTCCCCTGTCATGAGCGATTCATCGCACATCCCCTCCCCTTCGATGATAGTTCCATCTAAAACAATTTTTTCCCCAGTGTATGCAAGAAGGATGTCGCCAGGCTTGATCTCTTTCAGAGGCACAAATTGGGTCTCTCCATTTTCCAACCTTTTTCTGCCTCGCTTAGGCAAGGAGCGAGTCAATCTGAAAAGAGATTCCTTAGCAGAAAATTTAGCTTTAGTTTCAATGATCTTGCCTAAAAGGACAAATGCGATGATCACTGTCATCGAATCGAAGTAGACCCGATCCCCGCCTTTCAAAAGTTCGTAGAGTGAAACCGCAAAAGCTGAACTCACGCTAAGCATCACGAGAAGTTCCATTCCTGGGATCCCTGCGGACAAGCTTGTCCAGCCTCTTTTAAAAATAGGCCAGGCGCTATATCCAATCACGGGCAATGCCGCAGCGGCAGAGATCCACGCAAACAGGCGGCCTACCCCCTGATCATCATAGTTGAAGTAGGTCGCATAAAGGGGATAAGCAAACATCATGATGTTTAAACTAAAAAAAGCAGCGATGATAAAACGGAGGTATAGATCAAAACTTACAGCTTTATTTTGCCGATTCTCTAAAGGCATTGGTTTGTAACCCAAAGAACTGATGAGATTTTCTATGGACGACTTGGCAATAAAACGGGGAGAATATTCGATCGAGGCAAGGTCTGTAGCATAGTCGACAAAGCATTTACGCACCCCTTTTTCTTGCAAAAGGATTAAACGGATCACCTCTGCGCATGAAGGGCACCACATCTCTTGGATTTCAAGGTAAATTTTTTCTACTTCAATCTCTTCTTGTGCAGCCTGTTTTTCCCGTATTGTTTCCAGGAGATGGGGGTTTGAAATAAGACCCGATCGACAGGCTTGCTGAAATAAAGGATGATCCTGGAAGGCTTCCAATTGCTGCTTTGCAGACAAAATGGCAAACACCGTTTGACAGCCTGGACAGCAAAAGGGCAAATTTTTATCGTAAATAGGCTTTTGCGGCAAAGGAAAGCAACATAATGCACAGGTATCTGAGGCGCTCTGTAAATCTCCCATGTCGTTCCCTGATAAGTTAAGCTTCGGTATATAGAGAATTATACACGTTTTAGAAAAAACCACCTCTCTTTTCAAATTGAAAAGAATAACCAAAAATTATAGAAAGAAATTAAATATTAATGTTTTAATAATACCAAGGACATATTTATGAATGGAGGAACATCAGTAAATCCTCAGGATCCGATGACTGCTCTTCCTAGTGAAATTTCGTTTGAAATTTTTACTTGTTTTACGCCTACAGAACTTCTTCTTATAACCTCTCTTGTGTGCAAATTATGGAAACAGTTTTCTGAAGATGAAAACCTTTGGAAACATTTGGTAGATTATTATTCTCTTTCTGAAATTTCAAAAAAAAAAGATCATGAGCAGTGGCGATCCCTATTTCAAAAAAATATTCAACTTTACAAAAATTCAGGCCAGGGAGGGATTTCACAAGGGTCGGGAACTTTCTATTTTGGATTTAATAGAACCATATCCACTTGGAAACTGTCTATTTTATACCCTCTAAGCTGGAATACGCTTAGCGAGCTTTGCTCAAAAAAGACTTTTGAAACTGGACACAAAAATAAAATTACTTGTATTGAACTTTCAAATAATTATATCTTCACCGGCTCATCAGATAAAACAATTAAGATTTTCAAACATCTTGTTTTTTCTGATGACGTAGTTGGTGTTAATTCTTCTGAACAACTTGAGCATATTCAAACGCTTGAAGGGTTGGGGAAAGTCTCGTTACTTAAGGTTGTAAATATATCCCATCCTAACAATTCGTTTCTATGCAGCGTTTCAAATGATGTGATTCAACTCTGGAATTTTTCGATCAAAGAAACAACCTTTGTACAGACACTTAAAGGCTCTCAAGCTGAAGACTTTTTCGGAAGCTTCCGCAGAAGAATTACAAGCTTAGAGGTCACATCCTCTATGGGATCCATTCGGATCTATTCCGGTAATGTCCTAGGAGAAATCTATATTTGGGGTCTTGATCAAATCGATGAAGCAAGCCCTAAATTCAATAAAATTACTCAAGCCCACGAAGGAGAGATCACATCTTTGTCCACATTTTCCTTAAGTGAAATCATTGCGAGTGCTTCAGTCGATAGAACAATAAAAATATGGCATCCATCCACATCCGATAAAGGTGAAAATCTTCAATGTCTTCAAGTTATTAAGAATGCACATGATGCCGGTATCACAAACCTTTTGCTGTGTTCATTAACAAACCGCCTGATAAGTGCAGATTTTGCGGGCACGATTAAACTATGGGGATTACAAAATCAAGACCCTGCCAACGTGTGGTGCCTCGACAATAATCAGTATAACTTATTGGATACCCATAAGATTAATGAAGTTTTAGATTTTCAAGAAGGTGCCTCAGAAGATCTAAAAAATAATAGAATTATTCACCTAAAATTTGATAACAGTTTCCACCCCGTGACTGAAAAAGGCATTAACAAAACAATCCAAAAAAGTGGAATGCGTGTATATTGTTTAACCCAAAACTATGAATTGTCCTTATGGGCAAACGACGAGAAAAATCCTGACAAGCTTAAATTTATCCAAGTTCGCCAATTGACTTAGTCGCAATGCTGACCTTAGAGCGTCTCTTCAAAATCTCGATCGAATGATTTGCTGCTAGATTTTGCCATAAGCGCACATCTGTCGCCGCTGCCGCGGCTCCCTATTTTTTGAACAGTTTCCCCACGTTTCAGCCTGCGCTTCGCGCATGGCTTCCACGCGGGGCTCCCCACTTACCTCCCTTCCGGGAGGTTTTGCCATTTATCGTAGAATTGCAAAAATACTCATACCTATTGGAAAAAGAGCTCCCTTTGAAAAAAGAGCTTTTTAATGCCTCCCTTCCGGGAGGTTTTGCCATTTATCGTAGAATTGCAAAAATACTCATACCTATTGGAAAAAGAGCTCCCTTTGAAAAAAGAGCTTTTTAATGCCTCCCTTACGGGAGGTTTTGCCATTAATTGTAGAATTGCAAAAATACTCATACCTATTGGAAAAAGAGCTCCCTTTGAAAAAAGAGCTCTTTAATACCTCCCTTCCGGGAGGTTTTGCCATTAATTGTAGAATTGCAAAAATACTCATACCTATTGGAAAAAGAGCTCCCTTTGAAAAAAGAGCTCTTTAATACCTCCCTTCCGGGAGGTTTTGCCATTAATTGTAGAATTGCAAAAATACTCATACCTATTGGAAAAAGAGCTCCCTTTGAAAAAAGAGCTCTTTAATACCTCCCGGAAGGGAGGTAAGTGGGGAGCCCCGCGTGGAAGCCATGCGCGAAGCGCAGGCTGAAACGTGGGGAAACTGTTCAAAAAATAGGGAGCCGCGGCAGCGGCGACAGATGTGCGCTTATGGCAAAATCTAGCGGCAAAGCATCCCGATTAAGATATTGAATACATTCCTTTAAATACATCAAAATAAAATTTACAAAAAATATTGATTATAGTATGAGAGTTGAAATTTAATTAATCGTAATAAACAAACAATTTTTGTTTTAATAAATTGTATTTCTTGCATGCTTTAATTTAAACCTATTTCTTTATTTCCTATATTTATTACAGGACATGTTGATGGAATGATAAAAATTTTTAAAAAAGTTCAAATGAATAAAGGTATCTATGAGAAAACAGATTTTATAGAATCAGATACCATCTTAATCGGGCATACGAAACCCATTACAGGTTTGAAATATTTCCATTCCCAAAACGCAACCATTAGTAGTTCGCTAGATGCAACAATCCGTATTTGGAGAATTGCACCTGCTATGCAAATTTTAAAAGATGAACGAAATGAAGACGGTATTACTGCATTAGAAGTTGTTGAAAAAAAATTTCCGTTCTCGCAATACATCATTTATTCTGGCACCGAAACTGGCCAAATTAATATTTGGTACGTGGTTCTTCAGGATGGACAGGATGGGAATGAAGATAAACCAAAACTTACAAAAATTCCCAATGCGCATAGTGCAAAAATTACAGCAATTGCCTCTAATTTTGGTCTAACCTATGATGATGTAATTGCCACGGCCTCAATCGATAAAACAATTAAGATATGGAAGCCATCTTTGACTTCGGATGGAGCGCACAATTTGGATCCCGTTCAAGTTATTGATGCTCATGAGTCTCCGATTAGAAGCCTAAAGTATCACTCTGGACATAATCTTATAAGTGCTGATAGCAGTGGAAGAGTCAACCACTTGTATTTACGTGAGGGCAAATATCGATTAAAACGTACTTACAAGTCGATTAAATCCGGGATAATGGATTTACAGCTGAACAAAATCCATCCATCAAAAATTTTAGGGGTATCCGAAGGCAATTTTATTTTCTATTCCCCCTGGAATGCTGAATTTAATGAACCTTTCAAGATTCAAATTGCGCAACTGAAATTTGCCACTTCGTAATCTCCCTTTTCTATAAAGTGGTTCACAGAACCATTTTAACTTACAAATAGGGATTAAAGTTATGGATCCTGTAATAAAAGCTGATCCGGTAAAGTATTTTCCTGATGAAATTTGGCCCCAAATTTTGGGTGATATCTCACCAGAACGACTTGCACTTATTTCTTTAGTATGTAAAAGCTGGAATATTTTTTTTTCCCACAACGATGTCCTTTGGAAGAATTTAGCTCTCAATTATTTTCGTAATGACACATTTTTACAAAGTGCTGAAAATGAGAGTTGGAAAGAGCTTTTTAAAAAAAAATGTTATGCAAATAAGGAATATTGCCCCAGGCAACGGAACAGATGTAATATTTTTCTCGACATCTCTGTCCATTTTTCGTATGAGAAAAAACGACAATCCATTAACATCAAATCTTTTCTATAATCATATTAAATTTAATCGGGTTATTGTGGCATTGGGATGATCAGAAACGTTGCAAGTTATTGCAAACAACAAATTTAATAGGGAAAGAAATTCTTGATTTAAGTTCCTTCAACCAATACTCTTTCCAAATGAATGATTCTGACACGATAATTTTTGGGGTTTGTCGAAATAATGTAATTTTTTATGGGCGTACATCATATCTAAGCTCAGGTGCTGCTATTCCAAATCTGTCTGCGTTTCGGAAAATTCGCCTCAAATTCGCTACTTCATAATCTCCTTTTTCTATAAAGTGGTTCACGAAATCCGCCCAATCTTAAAAAAGGAATTAAAGACATGGATCCTGTGACCAAAGACCCGCTCCTCTATTTTTCTAATGAAATTTCATTGCAAATATTACGTTATTTTTCACCCAAGCAATTGGCTTTAATCTCTTCAGTGTCTGCGCTTTGGAATACTATTTCTCAAGATAACACACTTTGGAAAGATTTGGCTCTCAATTATTTTTATAGTGTTTCTCAAGACGCGGAAAAAATAGCTTGGAAAGAATTATTAAAAAAAAATATTACTCAAATTAGAAATATTGTACCGAGAACGATCTCGTCTTTACCTCCTTTTGCTTATCATCAAGCGGTATTTTATTTCTCGATCAATCGGTCGATCTTCCTTTCGAAAAGTGATACTTACAATCCTTTTGATGATAAGTCAAGGACCAAATATGAAACCGGTCATCAAAAAGTTATTACCTGTATGCAGCTTCTTGAATCTAATTCCAAGAGTTCCCCTTTCTCATTAATTACAGCTTCTGAAGATGCTACAATTAAAATTTTTTCTACTGAGAAGCTTGACTGTCAACAAACCCTCATAGGTCATACAAAACCGATAACTTGCTTGAAATTGTTGGCAGTTGACCCTATGCAATTTAAGGGCTCATTAGCTTTGCTATTCAGTGGATCATTGGACGGCACAGTGCGCATTTGGGAGGTTACAAAGAAGGTTACAAAGGCTGCAGATTGCCAAATTTTAAAAGAAGAACCTTCTGTAGGAGAATCATCTCAAAGTTGTATTGATGGAATTTCAGCCCTAGAAGTTACAGAGGAAGGGTATAATAATTACGCTGTTTTTTCTGGTTCAGTTACCGGGAAAATCCTTATTTGGGATATTTACTATCGCTCAGCGTCTATAGAACGCAAAATAGATTTTAAAAAAATATTTAAAGTATCCGATGCCCACCAAGCAAAAATTACAGCGATTAAACAAACTTCAATATTATCAACTGGCAAAACCATTGCCACAGCTTCATTAGATAAAACCATTAAAATATGGTTTTATCAATGGATGGATACGTTTCCCATTAATAATATATGGGGGTATTCCAAAAAAGCTAGCATGGATTGTATTCAAGTTATTGATGCGGGAGTTCCTATAACACACCTAGATTTACAGGGGTGCGCTCTTGTTAGTGCTGCAATGGATGGAAGCATAAAATTATGGTGTTTGGATTACCGCAAAGAATTCGAGTTATTGAAAAAAACAGATTTAATTAAGGAGGAAATTCTTTATTTTAGATCCTATCAACATGTGGATATGAGAATGAGAAATTCTATTGAATCAATAATTTTTGTTGTAAATCGAAGTAATGTATTTTTTGTTGGTTCTACAGGTTATAGATTTGATTTTACTCCAACTATTCCTGAACTTCAAAGTTTTCAATACAAAGCTACTTAGTTGATTTTGGCTCTGATTTAACATCTACATCTACAAAAAAAGAATTTTGTGCCATCCTTACAGGACTCTGTTTTTTTTGCATTTTACCCAGGCCTTCGCTTCGCTACGACCTGGGCTATAACATTTCGGCCTTTCAGGCCGTTTTCAGCGCCGAAGGCGCGGAATATCATAGCCCAGGTCGTAGCGAAGCGAAGGCCTGGGTAAAATGCAAAAAAAACAGAGTCCTGTAAGGACGGCATAAAATTCTTCTTTCATAGAGGACATTTTTTTGGATCCGTAAGTCCATATACCCGGAAGCTGCTTGAACGAGGTCTAATGTATCCTTTTATGAGGCCTTTTCTTGTTGCTTGATTAGATTGCTAGAACCTTCTAATTCCCCTTGTTGTGTGGGATTGAGCAAGTGTTGAATTTCACGTAGTTCTTTAAACACGTCTATTTCTCCAGATCCGAAATATAAAAAATTTACAGTTTCAGGAACCTTAAAATCTTTAAAGTAGGTGTTAAAAGAGATAGAAAAATTATTGCTTATGGGGAAGACAACCAACTTAGGAGATTTAACAAGTTCTTTCATCTCCTCTAAGTTGACTTTCAGCCCATTTAGAGCCAACCCCTTAAGTCTTTCTTTTAGACTGCTCTTTATCAATAGCAAAGGCGTTTCTTTATTCATGGCTGCTGGACAACTGGATAGGCCTAACGTTGAAATGTTCGGAAACTCGTCAGAAAAAATAATGCGAAGGGAATTATTAGTGATGCCAACGGTATCAAGATTTAAAACTTGTAAGCTTTTTGTCGCGGGTCTAGTTTTTAAATTCTCTATCGTGTCATCAGTGACCCATGGGCAATTTTGTAAGCACAATTCCTCCAAATTTTCAAAATTTCCTATGACGGAAAACTCTTCCCCTTCAACCTTAGCGTGTGTCATGCCAGATAAAGTCAATGACTTTAGTGATTTGGAGATTTCCTTTCCCCGACATAAAATTCCGAGGGCATTCGCACTCATCTGCCCGCTATGTTTAAAATCTAAATAAAGATGTTGTAGCGGGATTAAGCATAATTGAGATAATACAACCTCTCCGAAAAAATTATTTGGTTCAGATGAAGCATTTATCATACTCAAAGAGAATTTTTCTAATTTTTTCATATCATAGAGTTTATCGAATCCTGAATTATCGACAGATTCGCAATTACCTATTATGCAAGCTTTTAAAGAAGGTATGGCAATAATTTGCTGCATGATCCCATCATCCACTGGAATTAGGTTACAGAGTTCGAAAGATAGCAAATTTTTCTGATTTTGTAAGAATTTTTGAAAAGTTTCTGATTTTGCCTTCCAATAACCTGTAGACTCAATCTCCCAACTCCGGGATAACTTTATATCTGTCAAAATATCTTTCAATTTGTCTGACTTCAATGCTTCTAGCAGGTCATCTGTGATGCAATCAGTTTTGATATGCAGTTTCTTGAGTTTGGGTACAAAAGTTCCCTCTTGGAGTATTGAAATAATTGTTTCAACAGAGCAGTCGATCTCAAGTTTCTCAAGATTTTCATATTTTTTCAAAGCCGAGTAGCTTGAGTCAAAATAAGGAGAAGACGGGGCGGGATCCAAAATAAGGTGTTTAATATTTTTCACCAAGTTCGGTTGGTTTAATAGTTCTTCAAGATATTCCGGATCAAAAAACAAGATACAAGAAAGATTCAACGTAGTCAGTTTTTTTATTTTGCCGATTTCGGCCAATCCTTTCTTCGTAAAAAGATGAAAGTCTCCTTTAATTATTGGAGAGCGCACTATGTTTAAATTAGTTAAATTTATGCAAACTTCCGCAATCTTTTCCAATAACTCATCGCTGGCTTGACCAAGGATGATTTTTGAAAATTTAGATCCATCTTTTTCAATGGCTGCTATCGTTTGCTCTATTGTGAGGTCAATGCTAGAGAATTCGGTTTCCTTTTTCTTGAAGCTTATTTTGGGATGAGAAAAAATATTGGGATGAGGGAATGTTTTTAAAATTTCCGATCTTTGTTCAGGAGTGCCCGTTAAAAGATGAATCCATTGTTTGTATTGAATCAATCTGTCTATTTTTTTTATGCTTTCAGATATATTTTGACATTCATTTAAGGTGAGAAATTCTTTAATCTCTTTAAGCTCTGCAAGTGTGCGATTTTTAAATGTATTTGGATTTTTGAAGATATCTTCAATAACGTTCAATTTCTCTTTGATTAATATATCTTTGTCGCTTGGACTTGGCGAAATAGTATCCCTATTTTGCTCTGTCGTACCAGTTTGTACTGTCGTACTGGACCCTGTCCACCAGCTAGTTATATTCCCCAGACCAAACATATTTCCCTCCTATAGTTTGTATGAAAAAAACATATATATAAAAATATTTTTTGTGAATAAATTTCCGTATTAAAAAATATGGACTCATTTATGATTTATACATTCGCGAGAGCTTTTACGCTAGCCCCAAGGGCATAAAAACCCGAAGTTCAGGTTATTAAATATGAATGGTGCCATACCGAATATCAGGAAACTGCTTGGGTTTCGAAGCTTCAAACTAAAATTCAATTCACAGTAATCCTTTTTCACACTATGATCTCCTTTCAATATGTAGAAAACCACTTTCACTTTAGAAAAAGGCATCAAAACCATGGATCCCCTAGCATCAAAAATGGACCCGTTTATGGGTTTGCCCCAAGAAATTTCTGTTCAAATATTTAGTAATTTTTCACAAAGACAACTGGCAATTGTTTCCTTAGTGAGTCCACTTTGGTATAAAATTTCTCAAACGAACAGCCTTTGGAAAACCTTAGCTCTCAATTATTTCCGTGAGATCCCTTTACCGATCGGTGAAAAAACAACTTGGAAAGAGTTCTTTAAAAATAGCATTACTGAAATTAGAAATGTCGTGCCTGGAATTAGAACTAGCGAGCCTTGGAAAGGAAAAGGTAAGAATTTTTTTTGGACTCGGCCTGTCTGAGCTTCGATGTTTCCAATTCAAATATGCTACAGGTTCAACAAACCCTCGTTTTAAAAGGATTAAAATATGAATCATGTGACAATAGACCCGCTCCGTTATTTCTCGAATGAAATTTCACTGCAAATCTTAAGTAATTTTTCGCCTGAGCAATTGGCTATAATCTCCTCGGTATCCAAACTTTGGAATGGGTTGTGTAATGATGGTAGCTTATGGAAGAATTTGACTCTCAAAAATTTTTGTAATGTGTCTCAAAACGCTGAACAAATATCTTGGAAAGAATTATTCAAAAAAAATATTACTCAAATTAGAAATATTGTACCAAGAACGATTCCGTATTGTACTCCTTATGTTGATTATGAAACGGGATTTTATTTTACAATCAATCGGTCGATCTTCTTTTCGAAAAGTAGTTTCAACAATCCTTTTGACGATAAGTCCAGGACGAAATATGAAACCGGCCATCAAAAAGTTATTACTTGTATGAAGCTTCTCGACACTATACATTCCATTTTACCTCCTTCATTGATTACAGCTTCTGAGGATGCTACAATTAAAATTTTTTCAACTGCGACGCTTAACCGTGAACAAACCTTCATAGGTCATACAGAGCCGATAACTTGCTTAAAATTGTTGACAGTTGACCCTATGCAATTTAAGGGCTCATTAGCTTTGCTATTCAGCGGATCATTGGATGGTACAGTGCGCATTTGGCAGGTTCCAAGGGGTACAGATTGCCCAATCTTAAAAGATTGCCAAATTTTAAAAGAAGAACCTTCTGAAGGAGAATCATCTCAAAGTTGTTTTGATGGGATTTCAGCCATAGAAGCTACTGAGGAAGGTTATTACAATTACGCCATTTTTTCTGGTTCAGTTACCGGTAAAATCATTATTTGGGATATTAACTATTGCCCTGGGCGTTATTCTAAGGAATGCAAAACAGATTTTAAAAAAATATCTAAAGTATCTGATGCCCACGAAGCAAAAATTACTGCGATTAAAGCGATTACAAAAACCTTCGGATTGTCAAATATATTTTCAAAAAAAACTGGCGAAATCATTGCCACAGCCTCATTAGATAAAACCATTAAAATATGGTTTTATCAATGGAAGTATAACTATACCAAAAGAATATGGGAGGATGCCAAAAAAGTATGGGAGGTTCCCAAAGAAGTACGAATGGATTGTATTCAAGTTATTGATGCGGGCGCTCCTATAACACATCTGGAGTTACAGGGATTTGCTCTTGTTAGTGCTGCAATGGATGGAAGCATAAAATTATGGGGTTTGGATGACCTCAATGAATTCGAGTTATTGCAAGAAGCAGATTTAATTAAGGAGGAAATTCTTGATTTAAGATCCTATCAGCATCAGATTATAGATCCCAAAGGAATCAGAAATTCTATTCTCTCAATAATTTTTGTTGTAAATCGAAGTAATGTATTTTTTGTTGGTTCTACAGGTTATACATATGATATTACTCCAACTATTCCTAAACTTCTAAGTTTTCAAGACAAAGCTATTCAGTAACGGATATCCAAAAACAACTTATGTTCTATTATTCTTTGAACATTGTATTTAATATAACTCTAAAGATTCGAACCATCGAGCTAAATTTTCTTTGAAATAATCCAGCCTTTCTATATAATTTTTGAAATAATTCAAAATTTTAAAAAGATATTAAAACAGTGCATCCTTTAGAAAAAAAATAGATCCTCTTAATTATTTCCCTACAGACATTTTAGTGCGCTACCCCTGGTCAAATCTTAACATTTGTGCGGTCGCTTTGCTCCTCCAACATTTGAAAGATTTTCAGGCCTATCTAAAGCCGCCTAAGCTTCAAAGTGTTCCAGTAAACCTTGTTCGCAAAGCAAAAACCCTGCACAAAAAATAATAGGGAGTGAAATAGAGTAAGCCCTCAACTTTGGGCTTACAATTTTTCTACTCAATAATTTCATGCTTCAATTATAATAACTTTAGAAAGCCTATTATATTCAATTATTTAATACTATCTATATGAAACTTTCACTCGCCTATTATGGAGATCCAATCCTAAGAAAAAAAGCGGAACGGATCAGCGAAATCAATGATGACATAAGGCAACTAGTTGCAGACATGGTCGAAACGATGAAAGCAGAAGATGGAATAGGACTGGCAGCCCCGCAAGTTCACCGCTCTATCGCCCTTTTTATGATCTGTGTTTCTATTGAAGGCCCAAATGACACATGGATACCAGGGACTTTGCATGTTTTTTTAAACCCTAAAATTTTGTGGGTAAGCGATGAAGCTTGGGAACATTATGAAGGGTGCCTGTCGATTCCTAAGCTCCATGGAAAGGTGATCCGCCCGATAAAAGTTCGTGTGGAATATACCGACATGGAAGGGCATCGTTTAACAAAAGAGTTTTCTGGATTGGAAGCCAGCGCGGTCCTTCATGAAAATGACCATATCAATGGTGTTTTATATATTGATAGGATGAATAGGAAAGATCGTCAAGAGATCGAACCCCGCCTTCGAGAGATCAAAAAGAAATTTTATAAGAAAGCTTAACACATAGAATTTTCCACTATTTCTCACCACAGAGACACTGAGATCACTGAGATAGATTGAGATCAATGAGATTGCATGAAAAACAGGATGGTCAGAATCGTAAACGGCATTGCATGATTAGCAAGATAAAAAAAACAACTATTTTTGAAATTTATAAGGCTAAAAACATATATCACTTGTGGTCAGCTTTAAAAAAAGTTTTAGATTAATTATGTCCACCTTTACCTTTATCTTCTAACTTTTTACCGTTTACGATCCTGCCTATCCTGTTTTTCATACAATCTCATTGATCTCAATCTATCTC
Organism: uncultured Parachlamydiaceae bacterium; assembly: GCA_963742415.1. Lineage (GTDB taxonomy): Bacteria > Chlamydiota > Chlamydiia > Chlamydiales > Parachlamydiaceae > CAVULX01. Next base: position 634,353 of record CAVULX010000004.1, on the reverse strand, counting down.
AGTTGTCTCTGTGGTGAAAATTCGGGCTATTTTTATTCAACGCGGTCCATGGTGAAGGGGGCTACATTCGCGTTGGAACTGCGGCCTAAGCTTGTGGTCCAAAGGGACAGAAGCACACACCCTACCAGAAACATGATGGCTAACCATGCTGTAAACTTTTTTAATACATCGGCGGTGGAGGTCCCAAATAAGGAATCGCCCGAATCCCCTCCGAAAGAAGCTCCTAAGCCAGTGCTCTTGCTTTCTTGGATCAAAACGACAAAGCACAAAACAACGCAAAGGAACATGAATAAAGCTATAGCCGTGAAATATAAGAATGTCATCATAATGCTACCGACTTAGTTTTGTATTTAGATACATTTAAATGAACGATTTTAGTAAACTGATTAACCTCTAAGGAGGCTGAGCCTACGAGCAGTCCATCGACATCTTGCAACTCTAGGAGCCCTGCCCCATTTTCTCCGTTGGCGGAACCCCCATAAAGAAGGACAACTTTTTCAGCCGTTGCTTTTCCAAATTTTTCGACAATGAATTGCCGGCAAAAGCTGTGGGCGGCTTGGGCCGTTTGCGGAGATGCCACCCGGCCTGTTCCGATGGCCCAGACAGGTTCATACGCGATCATCATTTGTGCAATTTGTTCGGGTGAGATCCCTTCTAGGCATTTTTCTAATTGGATCGAAAGGACTTTTTCTGTGTCCCCGTTATCCCGCTCTTCTGCCGTTTCGCCTATGCAGAGGACGGGGCACAATTTATCTGTAAAAGCTCGTTTTACCTTTTTATTGATGAACTGGTTCGTTTCGCCAAAGTATCGGCGACGCTCGGAGTGGCCCAAGATGACGAAAGAGGCGCCGGCTTCCCTCAGCATGTAGCCTGCAATTTCTCCTGTGAAGGCCCCTTTTTCTGCATCGTGCATGTTTTGGGCCCCTACTTGGATGGGGGTTTTATGGCATAATTCAGCCACGGCGCTCAGAGCGGTAAAGGGAACCGCTAAAAAAATCTGAGCCGATGCATTTTGAATTTTCGGCAAAAATTTTTGTAGGTACTCAATCGATTCCTCGATTGTTTTGTACATTTTCCAATTGCCGATGATAAAGGGTTGTTTAGATCTATTTCGCATAAATTTTACTTTCCGCTATCATAGGAAAAAATAAGATGAAATTCAACTCTTTTCTAAGAGGGTGTTCACAAACTTCTAATGCAGTTAAAAAATGACACTTGAAACGAGCAAAATGCCAGCATTGACCGTCTCTCAATTGACGACGGCAATTAAACATTGTTTAGAGACCACCTTCCCATCCGTGATTGTTCAGGGGGAAGTCAGCAATAGCAAGCTGCACTCCTCTGGCCACCTGTATTTTACCCTTAAAGATCCCTCTGCGCAAATTTCTGCCGTGATGTACCGCATGGATGCAATTCAACTTAAAGCTGTTCCAAAAGAAGGAGATCAAGTGCTTGTCCGAGGAGATTTAAACGTCTATCCTGCGGGGGGCAGATACCAGATCATCGTCAAGGAGCTAAAGCCGGTAGGCTTGGGGGAATTGCTTCTCAAGTTGGAGGAATTGAAAGTAAAATTATTGAAAAAAGGGTATTTTAAAAAAGAACGGAAGCGCCCATTGCCAAAGATGCCCCGCCGTATAGGGGTGGTGACGAGCCCAACGGGAGCGGCAATTCAAGATATTCTTCATATTCTAACCCGCCGTTTCTCGGGATTCCACTTGATCTTAAACCCTGTGAAAGTTCAAGGGGAAGGAGCTGCGCAAGAGATTGCCCGGGCGATTCAACAATTCAATGAATATGACCTCGTTGACGTCCTTATTGTTGGACGTGGAGGGGGCAGCATTGAAGACCTCTGGGCTTTTAACGAGGAAATTGTTGCTGAGGCGGTTTATCATAGCAAGATCCCCATCATTTCCGCTGTGGGACATGAAACAGATCATTGCATTGCCGATTATGTGGCTGATGTACGGGCTCCAACCCCCTCAGCGGCGGCAGAGATCGTCATCGCTGAAAAAGCCCATTATATCTACCATTTGGGGCAAATCCAACAGCGGATGATCCAAACGTTAAAGCATTTGATCCGCCACCATCGGCAACAGCTCAAAGGGCTTTGCCGCCATCCTCTTTTTGCCTCTCCATATGGAATCTTGGGGCCTTGGATGCAAAAACTAGACAATTTTCGAAGCCAGCTCGACGATGCTATAAGGCAAAAATTTAAACATTATAAAATTCTTTTAGAAGGGAAAAATAAGCAGCTTTATGCATTAAAGCCTTCTACCCAGATTGCCTATTTTCGGCAAAAACTGAGCTCTTATGGCAAGGCCATCCGCACTACATTCTTAGGGAAGACAAGTCAATATAAAATAAGCCTTCAAAAAATCGAAAGCGGACTCTTGAACATCTGGCAGTTGCAACTCAATAACCGCAAAAAAATGCTTCAGCCTTTACAAAGAAGAAAACAATTGGACACCTTGATGGGTAAGATCCTCGCTTTAGCGAACGAGCGGCTAACTAAAGTATCGAAAGCGCTTCAAGCTATCGACCCCAAAACTCTTTTGTCTAAGGGGTATGCTATTGTGTTTGCAGAAAAAGATCACTCAGTTATAACATCGATATACGATGTTGAAAAACAACAAGCGATCCGATTGCTTTTATCGGATGGCGAAATATTATCAACCATTAACGATATTGTACCAAAGTGACGCAATCTACCCCATCCAAAGATTCCCAAAAAGACATCAACTTTGAAACAAGTTTTCATCGTTTGGAAGAGATTCTTGAAAAAATGAATACCGGAACTATCGGCCTTGACGATGCCCTGAAGCTCTACGAGGAAGCCGACAAACTGATCATTCATTGCGCAAAGAAACTTAATGACGCAGAACGAACTGTTGAAATGCTCATAAAAAATCGCAACTCTGGCGAGTTTGTTTTAGGGAATGATCAAAAGCCGACAATGCAAGACTTTTCGGCTTCAACCTAAAAGATGTATGAGGCATCACAATGGCGTATCCCCTTTTAAGCAAAATTCAAAATCCACAGCAATTGAAACGGCTTTCGGCCGTGCAGTTGACGCAACTTGCTAGTGAAATCCGACAGCGGATTATCGAAGTGATGTCAGTTAATGGAGGGCATTTGGCTTCCAATCTGGGATCTGTTGAGCTAACCCTCGCCTTGCACCGAGTATTTGATTCCCCCGAAGACAAATTCATCTGGGATGTGAGCCATCAAACTTATACCCATAAAATCCTCACTGGAAGAAATGACCTCTTCCACCAGATGAGGCAATATAAGGGATTGTGCGGGTTTGGACATCCTAAAGAGTCCCCCCATGACCATTTTTATGCAGGCCATGCAGGCACAGCTTTATCCCTAGCATTGGGTGTGGTGAAAAATCGGGACCTTGCAAAAAGAAATGAATATGTCGTTCCGATTATTGGAGATGCTACTTTGACTTGCGGCATGTCGCTCGAAGCACTCAACAATATGTCTAGAGATCTTAAGCGGTTTATTGTGATCCTCAACGACAATGCGATGTCTATTTCTAAAAATGTGGGAGCCATCAAAGATATTTTAAGCCGCATGGTGAGCAATCCTACAATGCATAAGCTATATCAAGAAATCGATACCCTCGTTTCCAAAATTCCCAGTTTAGGCGGCATGTTATCGAAGCAAGGGCACAAAATCACAGAATCGATTAAGAACCTTTTTAGCCCTGCAGCTTTTTTTGAACAATTTGGCCTTTCCTATATCGGGCCTGTGGATGGACATGATGTCAAAAAACTGATCGAAGTTTTGGAGAGTTTGAAAAATTCCCATTGGCCTGTTGTGGTACATGTGCATACCAACAAGGGGCAAGGGATGGACGAAGCCATTCAAAATCCCATTTCCTATCATGGAGCCAAACCCTTTAATCGGGATACAGGCAAGTTTTTGCCCACTCCTGTGACAAAGCCGACATTTCCAAAAGTCTTTGGTTCCTATATTTTAAAAATGGCAGAAAATGATCCCAGCCTGGTCTGTGTGACTCCAGCAATGTCGTGCGGCTCCTGCCTAGATGACTTCATGAAAAAATTTCCCGAGCGGTGCCTCGATGTAGGGATTGCCGAAGGGCATTGTGTGACGTTGTGTGGAGGGATTGCTTACGGAAAAAAAATGAAGGTGGTGGCTTCGATCTATTCCACGTTTCTCCAACGGGCCTTTGATAATGTGTTTCACGATGTTTGCTTGCAAGAACTTCCCGTCGTCTTTGCGATCGACCGCGCAGGGATTGCAGGTCCTGATGGCTCCACCCACAATGGGATCTATGACATTGCTTTTCTCAATGCAATGCCTAACATGATTATCACACAGCCCCGGAATGGGCATGTCCTTAAGGAGCTCTTAGAATCTTCATTTTCATGGGGAAGGCCCACGGCGATCCGCTACCCTAATATGGCTACTGAAGAGCCTCAGCTTCCCCTTCAATATCGGGAATTGGGAAAAGGGGAAATTTTAGCTGAGGGGGAAGGGATTTTGATCCTTGGCTTGGGCCATATGGTTTATACCGCCATCCAAGTAAGGGATCTCTTAGCTGAAAAAGGGATCCGGGCCACTGTGGTGGATCCGATCTTTGTCAAACCTTTGGATACCGAGTTGATATGCAAGCTTTTAGTTTCCCATCAACACATAGTGACGATAGAAGAGCATTCTTTAGCAGCTGGCTTTGGCTGTATTCTCAACCATTTCTTGATGTCGCAAGGTTACAACAACATCCAAGTGAGCAATTTTGGTGTGCCCGAAGCATTCATCGAACAAGGATCCCATTCGGCCATCATGAACGAGTTGGGGCTTACTCCGGAAAAAATTGCACATAAAATCTGCCAGCAGCTGAGATTTTCCGGCAATCCTTTAGCCGAACTCTCGGCAAGAAAACAACCCCATACCTTATAAATACAGATGATTATTGCTCTCTTCCCCAACACATTAAAAAGCCAAGCGAAAACCATTGCGATAGGCATCAGAGAATTTTTAACTCAACATGGAGTCACTGTCGTTGCCGATGATGCCGAAGCGAAAGTTCTCGACGCTGTCCCTTTATCGACGATTGATCCTGCTACAGTCGACTTCATGATTTCTTTGGGCGGCGATGGGACAATCCTCAGACTTGTGCACCGCCACCCTGAATTGCAAGTACCTCTTCTGGGAATTAATTTAGGGGGTCTTGGGTTTATGGCCGATATTCCCATTAATGATATCCATACGAGCTTGCAAGATTTATTAAATGGCAATTATCGGGTGTCGGAGCGGGTTGTCATGAACGGAGAAACAGCGCATGGGGAAACTTGCTTTGCGGTGAATGAAATTGTGATCCATCGGGCGCAAAATCTTTGCCTTATCGAGTTGGCTATGTATGTCGATGGAAACTATTTAAATACGTTTTCCGCCGATGGAGTGATTATCTCTACTCCGAGTGGGTCTACGGCCTATTCGATGGCTGCCGGGGGGCCTATTTTGACCCCGGAATTAGAAGCCTATGTCATCACCCCTATCTGCCCCCATACCATATCCAATAGGCCGATTGTTCTTATGCCGAAGCAGGAGATCCAAATTCAATATACGAGCGATCACGATCCTGTTGAGGTGGCCAATGATGGTTTTCCAAGCTACAAGATTAGTAGCGGCGATGTTTTTCGGATCAAGCGTTCCGAGCGCACCTTTAAGCTTGTGAGCATGCCTTATCATGACTACTTTTCGACCCTTCGCACCAAGCTGGGCTGGACTGGCAAGCTGAAGACTTAGTGTTGCAAAAATCACCACAGAGGCACTGAGATCACTGAGATAGATTGAGATCAATGAGATTGTATGAAAAACAGGATAGACAGGATCGTAAACGGCAGGATAAACAAGATAATAGAAAATAAAAAGTTAGAAGATAAAGGTGAAGGTGGACATAATTAATCTAAAACCTTTTTTAAAGCTGACCACAAGTGATATATGTTTTTAGCCTTGTAAATTTCAAAAATAGTTTTTTTTATCTTGCTAATCCTGCCGTTTACGATCCTGTCTATCCTGTTTTTCATACAATCTCATTGATCTCAATCTATCTCAGTGATTTCAGTGCCTCTGTGGTGATTTTTGCAAATCAGCCTAGCTCATCGTGGCGAGGACGGGTTTGTTGGAAAATTGCATGGATAAAATTTTGGAGACCCCACGTTCCTCCATGGAAACGCCAAATAGCACATCAGCAATAGACATGGTTCTTTTGTTGTGGGTAATAACGATAAATTGGCAGCGATCGATAAACTGTTTGAGAACATTCATAAATCGACCCACATTGGTGTCGTCTAAAGGGGCATCGATCTCGTCTAAAATACAATAAGGGACGGATTTCACCTCGAAAATAGCAAAAAGCAAGGCCATAGCTGTCAAGCACTTCTCCCCACCCGACATAAGGTGAATGGAACGCATCTGTTTCCCCGGTGGTTTTGCGATGATCTCGATGCCAGCTTCTAGGACATCGGAAGATTCGGTAAATTGCAAATCGGCCTCTCCCCCATCGAATAAAATTTTAAAATTCTTCTTAAAATTTTCTTGGATCTTTGCGAATACTTCATGAAACACTTTTCTGCTTTCTGAATCCAGTTGGGCAATAATTTTGACGAGTTCCTGTTTAGAAACATGCACGTCATCCATTTGTTGATTCAGAAATTCATAGCGGCTTTTATGTTTTTCGTATTCTCCGATCGAAGTCATATTCACATCGCCGGCTGCTTCTAACTCTTGCCTTAACTTTTTCACGTTCCGCTCGGCATCATCGATCGAAATTTCTAGCATTTCGCTACGGAGCGCTTGTTCCATAGATAATTGATAACGCTCATGCAACTCCGTTTCTAAGGATTGAAGTGTCGTTTTCGCTTGGGTAAAGTGGATTTCGACTTGATATAATTGTTTTTCTAATTCTTTTAATGCCTGCCGTTTTTCTTGTTCTTTGCCTTCAATTTTTTCTATCCCTTTTTTCCGTTGGAGGTTTTCCTTTTCTAAATTTGTGTAATTGACAACAGTTTCCTGAAGCATGTTTTCGACAGATTGCAGTTGAAAGTCATTTTCATTCCCTTTGACCTTGATATGGCTTTGCAAGTCTCGGCAGGTCTTGATCTCCTCTTCCAGCCGTGCTTCTTGCTGAAAGCTTTCTAAATCTTGAATTTCAATGACATGGAGAGCATGGAGGATTTTCCGAAGCTCTTGGGAAGAATGGTGGTAGACGCTTTCTTTATCCTGCAGATGGAGTTGTTCTTGTTTGAGTGCAAGCCCCCCATTTTCTATCTCTTGGTATAATTGAGAAGACTTTTTTTGCACTTCAGCGACATCTAATTTGGCTTTTGCGTGCCTTTCTTGCCAATCTTGGCGGGAATGTGTCAACTTATTCAGCAGTTCTAAAATTTCTTTCTGCTCATTTTCGAACTGTTTTTGCTCTTTTTTGATCTTTTCTAAGTCTTTTTGGAAGGTTTGCAGGGCATAGTTGTGCTCGACCAACTTCATTTCTTCCTTCCGGATCGTTTTTTCCCATTCGCCCCATTCGTTTTGCACTTGCTGTTTCCGTTGATGGAGAGTTTTATATAATTCTTCTTGGGCAGTTTTTCTTTTTTCACATTCTTTTCGACGAGACTCTAAAGATTTGATCTCCGCTTCCCTTACGAAAACATTATTTTCGTTTTGGGCTGCAAAAAAGACAACATGCCGATGATCGACAAAAATCCCCTCTTCCAACCAGGCTTCACATCCATGGGCTTGATTAACAACCTGCAAAGCTTGTCCTAAGTTATCAGCCATCCTGGCATGCTTCAAAAAATGGGAAGAAATTTCATTGAAAGAGACATGCTTGGATAAGCTGGAGGAACTCTCCTTAGAGGATTTTTCCACTTCAACATGTTGTAAGCAAAAGAGGGAAAAATCTTTTAATTTGTACTTCTTGGCGAAACTTACAACCGCCTCAAAATCCTCGGGAGTTTTCACGACCAAGGTGTGAGCATAGGGTTTTAGCAAAGCCGCCACAGTGGCTTCGCCCCCCTTTTCAGGAACGATAAATTCATATAGAGGGTTTAGTTTTTGAAATAACGGACTTGCGGGATTGTTCGATTCTTGGAGAAGCCGTTTACTGCTTGAGGAAAACCCTTCCATTTCTTCTCTGAATTTTTGTAAAACTTGATGACGGGTTTTAATTTCCGTTTCTTCCCTTCTCAACTCATCGAGTTGGTTTTGTAGCTGCATCAATTTTTCAGTTAATTCCCGCCCCTCATTTTCCCTTTTGTTCAGCTCCAGCTTATTTTCAGAGATCGTTGTGGATAAGTTTTTAATGGTTTGATCTTTTTCTGACTTTTGTTTTTCTAACTCCTCAAGGCGGAGTGATAAGTTTTTATGACCCGCGAAAATCTGTGTTTTTCTTTGTTGGTTGCCTTCTAGGCGTATCTCTTGCTGTTTCAGCTCACTTTCTAGGCGACTTTCCTCCTGTAAAACTTTCAGCAATTCCCTTTGAACATCTTGCTGACGTTCTCGCTGCTTGCTAAGGTCCACTTCCAAGGCGTGCACTTTTTCCCTACGTTCTTTTACGGCCCCTTCTTGAGCCGCAATCTCTTTTTCGATGTCTGCTTGCTGCTTGAGATATTGCTGTTGCTCCAATTTCCTTTTTTTTCGTTTCTCTTGCATCCCCTCGAGCTCGTGCTGCCACCGCTTCTCTTTTGTGACCGTCTCTTTTAATCTCTCTTCCACTGTTTGCTTTTCGCGAATTTTAATTTCTTTTTCGCTCCGTATTTTAAATAAACGTTCTCCTTCCTTTTTAAATACATCTTCCCCTTGGTTGGAAGATTCTTTTGCGGCTTGCAAATCCTTTTGGATGAGTTCTAGTTGGGTGTTGATCTCCTGAACTTTTTCTTTAAGAGCATGCTCCTTTTGTTCGGAATGCTTCCCTCTTTCTATCCAATGGCAGCTCTTGGCAATAAGCACCCCTTTTTCTAACTTTTCAAGTTGGTTTTTTTTCTCTTTGTAGACACGCGCTTTTTCAGCTTGCTCTTCCAAGACGACGATTTGCTTTTCCACTTCATGGTGGATGTCTTTAACTCGGATTATATTTAATTCGGCAAGCTCAAGCTTCCGTAAAGCTTCTTTTTTTCGTTGCAAAAAGCGGAGAATCCCGGCAGCTTCTTCGAAGATGTATCGCCGCTCTAGAGGAGTAAAATGGATGACTTGTTCGATTTTTCCTTGTTCAAATATAGAATAAGCATCTTTGCCGATTCCTGAATCGAGGAACAAACTTTGGACATCTTTGAGACGCACACTGTGACGGTTGATGAAATATTCCGATTCGCCGCTGCGGTGCATCCGTCTAGTCACAGTGATCTCGTCGAATTCTGTAGGCAGTTGACCTCCTACTTCCGCTAGCGTAATACTGACTTCGGCAAAATTTAAAGGCTTGCGGGTGGCTGTTCCGGCAAAAATAACATCGAGCATCTTTCCGCCGCGCATCGATTTGGCTGATTGTTCTCCCAAAACCCATCTAAAAGCGTCGGCAATGTTCGATTTTCCGCATCCGTTTGGTCCTACAATTCCTGTAATGCCCGAGGTGAAATCGATTTTAACCCTGTCGGCAAAAGACTTAAATCCGATAATTTCTATTGATTTGAGATACACAACTACTCTCCTTGAACGAATGCTTGAGTATAAAGAAGCGGAGGAAAATTTGAAAATCCAAAATTCGGTATAATTATTTGACCTATTCATAGGATTGGTGGTAATAGGTTTAATAAGTCGTCTATTAATTTTCTAAGGGTAACTTATGCGCGCCATATGGAGAGGAGCTTTAAGTTTCGGCTTAGTCAATATCCCGGTCCATATGTATACGGCAAGTCACGAGAAGGAACTTTCTTTTGTCATGCTGCATAAAAAGGATCTTTCAGAAATTCGATATGCAAGAATTTGTAAATTAGAGGACAAGGAAGTTCCCTGGGAGGAAATTGTCAAAGGATACGAGCTCGATAAGGGAAATTATGTCGTCTTGAAAGATGAAGATTTTGAAAAAGCCAATCTCAAAAAAACTAAAACAATTGAAATCGTCCATTTTATCGACGAGAAAGAGATCGATACGATCTATTACGTAAAGCCCTATTTCCTCGAGCCGGATAAAAATGCTGAAAAGGCTTATGCTTTATTGCGGGAAGCGTTAAAAAAATCAAAAAAAGTGGGATTGGCCAAATACGTCTTGAGAAACCGGGAGCATATAGCTGTTGTAAAGACGCATGATAACCTCATCATTCTTAATGAATTGCGTTATCAAAATGAATTGACAATTGCGAAAGATCTCCATATTCCCCCTGTGGAGAAACTGAGTGGAAAAGAGATCGACATCGCCATGCAGCTGATTGAGGGGCTTACCGTACCATTCAAGCCGCAAGCCTATCACGATACTTACACAGAAGAACTTAAGGCCATCATTAAACAGAAGGCGAAAGGGCGCCCCATCCATCCGAAAGCGCAAGAGCCTCGCATGACAAAAGTCCAAGACATTATGTCACTGTTGAAAGCAAGCCTAGAAAAAAACAAAAAGCCCAGAAAAAAGAACCGTAAAACTGCCTAATGGTCTTAAAAACCTGCTCATGAGTCTTAAAGAATATCAAACAAAACGAAAATTAAAAAAATCCCCTGAGCCTTCCAAGGGAAAACCCCATCTTCATGATGGTTTGAATTTTTGCGTCCAAAGGCACGCTGCTCGTCATTTACATTACGATTTTCGATTGGAATATCAAGGGATACTGCTAAGCTGGGCTATTCCCAAAGGACCTTCTTTGGATCCTCACGATAAGCGATTAGCCGTCCATGTTGAGGATCATCCCCTTGATTATCAATATTTTGAGGGAACTATTCCCAAAGGAAGTTACGGAGCCGGCACCGTCGAAATTTGGGATCGGGGCACCTACACTACACCTGAAGCTAGTACAAGAAAAGGGATCGAAAAATACCTCACTGAAGGCTTAAAAAAGGGGCATTTTGCCGTTATTCTAAGGGGGGAAAAACTTGAAGGGGAGTTTGTTTTTCAAAAATTGAAGAAGGATCCCAAAGATAAATCGTGGCTTTTAATTAAAAAAGAGGATCCCTATGCGAAACCAGGAAAAACAAAAATGGCCGGCAATCCCCTATCTAAACCCGTTGGGGCCATAAAGCGAAAAATGGCTGAATTTATACCACCGATGTTAGCCACTTCGGTCGATGAACCCTTCAATAGTGAAGATTGGCTTTTTGAAATTAAGTGGGATGGATACAGGGCATTGGCTTTTATTAATCATGAAGCAGTTCAATTGAAATCGCGCACAAAGCAGTCTTGGAATAAAAAATTTCCTTTAGTTGTGCAAGATCTGGAACAAATCAAAGGCCAGGCTATTTTTGACGGGGAACTTGTCGTCTTGGATCCCAAAGGGAAATCGCAATTTCAATTGATGCAAAATTATCAAAAAGAGGGCAAGGGAGCTTTATTTTACTATGTTTTTGATCTTCTTTATAAAGATGGCTACGATTTAAGGCAGCTCCCTCTGATTGAGCGAAAAAAAATTTTAAAACAGTACCTCAAAGACTTGGCTCTACCTTTGATCCGCTTTAGCGACCATGTCATCACCGAAGGAAAACCTTTTTTTAAAGAGGCTTTAAAAGCTCATCTAGAAGGAATTATTGGGAAAAAGCTCGCAAGTTCCTACCAATCCAAGCGAAGCCGCGAATGGGTGAAAATTAAAACAATTTTGAGGCAAGAAGTGGTCATCGGCGGGTTCACTGCACCGAGAGGATCCCGTAAAAATTTTGGGGCGCTGCTTGTGGGGGTTTATAATGAAAAAAAACAATTGGTGTATGCTGGTCATGTGGGAGGAGGCTTCGATGTGAAGCTATTACAAGCCGTCCATGACAAATTGAAACCCCTTATTCAGAAGGCTTCCCCTTTTGAGAAGACTCCAAAACCCAACGCGCCTGTAACATGGGTTAAGCCTAAGCTTGTTTGTGAAGTTTCTTTTACCGAATGGACCCAGGAGAATATCATGCGGCATCCCATTTTTTATGGCCTTAGAATTGACAAACACCCGCAATCGGTCACCAAAGAGGCGCTTCATTCAGCCCCTATTGAGGATAAGAAAACCGGCTTTAAAAAAATTTCTAAACTATCTTTGACAAATTTGGACAAGTTATATTGGCCTAAGGAAAAATACACAAAAGGAGATTTGCTCCATTATTATGAAAGTGTTGCTTCCATGATTCTCCCCTATTTGAAAGATCGCCCCATCATGCTGCACCGCTTTCCCAATGGGATCGAAGGGAAGGATTTTTATCAAAAGGATCTCAACCACACCCACCCGGACTGGATAAAGACCTATCCCATTCAGCATGAGGGAAAAGTGGATCATTACCTTTTTATACCTGATGTACGAAGCTTGCTCTATGCGGTAAACCTGGGAAGCATCGACCTGCATCCTTTTATTTCCCGGTATAAAAACCTTGCATACCCCGATTATTGTGTGATCGATTTAGATCCCCATGGGGTTCCATTCGACGATGTGATTGAGACTGCTTTGACGGCACACCACATTTTGGATGAAATCAAGGCCGCTCATTACTGTAAAACTTCCGGAGGCAATGGATTGCACATTTATATTCCCCTTCAAGGGAAATACGACTTTGATCAGTCGAGGCAATTTGCTGAGTTGATCGCTCTTTGCATTCACAAGCAACTCCCGCGGATCACTTCGATGGAAAGAGATCCTGGCAAAAGACAAAAAAAGGTCTACCTCGACTGTTTGCAAAATCGTTCTGGACAAACAGTGGTTGCTCCGTATTGTGTGCGCCCCCGTCCCCATGCACTTGTGTCGACCCCTTTACATTGGCAAGAAGTCAATAAGAAGTTGGATCCCAATAATTTTAATATTAACACCATGCCTGACCGCTTAAAAGAGATCGGAGACATATTTAAGCCGGTGTTGAAAAAAGGGGTAAACCTTAAAGTTGTCTTAGACAAATTGAAAAGGCTGGAATAAAGGCCGAAATATCTAGTCTAGACACCCTTTTTAGGGACTTTGGCACCCTTTTTTCTAGCTTCTGATAAGCCTATGGCAATAGCTTGCTTTCTATTCGTAACTTTTTGATGGCTCTTTCCCGATTTTAGAGTCCCCTTTTGCATTTTATGCATTGCCTGTTCCACAGATTTTTGAGCTTTTGGTCCATATTTGTTCATAGCTTTTCCTCACTATTAAATTTGAATGTTAGCCCTATATTGCGAGATATAATATTTCCAAATAATAAGTATATACATATTTTGTTTTTATACTTTTTTTGAATAAAAACTATGTTTGCTCATTTACTCAAAAAATCATTTGTGCAAACTTATAGATTGAGAGGCGTTCAAGACACCAAGCTTATCGTTTTTGGAAATAGGGGATAGAAAAGATATTTACAAATAACCTACATGAAGGAGTGAAAGGATGATTAAAAAAGATTTAATAGGCTTCATGGTGATTGGCTTATGCTTTGTTTCTAGCGAGTATGCATTAGCAGAATACCGAGATTACAACAGTAACGAACCAGGGAACGATTACTATTATTGGGGTGATACAGATCGGGGCCAAAATTATGATAGTCAATATTATCCTGTAAGAGACTACAATAGCAATGAACCCGGAAACGATTATTATTACAGAGGAGATTCCGATCGGGGGCAAAATTATTACAGAGTGTACTATCCCAGCGGAGATTACAATAGCAATGAACCCGGAAACGATTATTACTATCGAGGAAGCTCTGACCGTGGTAAAAATTATTATTACAGAAATATTCCTGACTAATTGCAAATAATAGTATTAATAACCACTGAGCCAGTGAGTTCAGTGGTTATTAATACTATGCATTTTCAGATTTTCTTACATTTTTTTTCCCATTTGCGTATATTTTCCTTACGATTAACGTTAACTTTTATGAAGTGAAGGAATATTCCCATGATCGACATCAAATTGATCCGGAAAGATTATGCCGGTATCGAAGCAAAGCTTAAAAAAAAAGATCCTCAGATCACTTTACAACCTATTGTTGACCTGGATCAACAAATACGGGAATTTAAGACTAAAGTGGAACAACTTAAAGCCGCTAGAAACGAGCATTCTCAACAAATTGGGGAACTTAAACGGCAAGGCAAAGACGCCAGCCAGATCATGGAAAAAGTCGCTGCCTGGGCCGATGAAATTCATTCCCTTGATCACCAGATCACAACGTTTGAGGAGATGTTCATTAATGAACTAGCCAAAATTCCCAACATTCCAATGGATGATATCAAAGATTCTCAGGATCCTAAAGATAACGTTGTAATTAAAGAATTTGGGCAAAAACCCACATTCGATTTTCCTTTTAAAAATCATGTCGAGTTGAATGAAAAGCTCAATCTTTTTGACTTCAAACGGGGCGCCAAGCTTGCGGGGGCAGGATTTCCGATTTATCGGGGATGGGGCGCCCGTTTAGAATGGGCCCTCTTAAATTACATGATGGAGATCCAGGTAAAAAATGGCTTTGAGCAAATCATGCCCCCGCTCCTTTGCCGCCGTGAAATAATGTTCGATTCGGGTCAACTGCCGAAATTTGATAACCAACAATTTAGAATACACGATGAGGACTTTCATCTTTATCTCATTCCGACAGCTGAGGTTCCCCTTAACGGACTCCATGCCAATGAAATTCTTCCGATCGAACAGCTTCCTATAAAATACACCGCTTACACTCCCTGTTTCCGGCGGGAAGCTGGGGCTGCAGGCGCCCAGGAACGGGGGCTCATCAGGATTCATCAATTTAATAAAGTTGAGATGTTCTGTTTCGCATTGCCTGAGGATAGTCCGAAAATATTCGAGCAGATGTTAAATAGTGCTGAAGAGATACTCCAAGGGCTCAATATGCATTATAGGAATGTCTTACTCGTCACAGGCGACATGTCTTTTGCATCGGCAAGGACTGTCGACATCGAGGTCTGGCTGCCGGGGCAAAATCGGTATTATGAAGTTTCTTCTGTTTCCAATTGCACCGACTACCAAGCCCGGCGCGCCAACATTCGCTACAGGCCTAAAAAAGAGGAAAAACCAGAATATGTTCACACCCTTAACGGTTCAGGGTTGGCAACTTCCCGGCTCATGGTTAGCTTAATCGAAAACAACCAAAATAGTGACGGGTCTGTCAATGTTCCCACTGTCCTTCAAAAATATCTGGATGGCAAAACGGTCCTTTTACCCTCCGCTTAAAAAACTCTAATTATGGCCGCTGCATCTCTTGAGCTTTCAGACTTTTTGGATTTGACTGGTACAACATTCGATGTTCGAAGTCCGGGTGAATTTGCCCAAGGGAGGATACCCGGAGTTTTAAACCTCCCTCTTTTCGATGATCAAGAACGTTCGATTGTCGGAACTCTTTATAAGCACTCAGGAAAAGAAGCAGCCATCGAGCAAGGGCTCCGTTTTGCAGGACCTAAATTTGCCGATTTTGTGGTCACGGCTAAGCAGAGGATGGAGACTAGCTGTGCAAAAATCTATTGCTGGCGAGGAGGGATGCGCAGCGAGGCGATGGCTTGGCTTTTGAATACAGCAGGGATTAAATCAGTAACCCTGCGCGGCGGGTATAAAACTTTCCGTCGTTGGGCATTGAATGTGTTAAAGCAGCCTCGTTCTTTGATCGTCCTAGGGGGTGCTACGGGAAGCGGGAAAACGGCCTTATTGCATGAACTTCAAGAAAAAGGGGAGCAAGTGATTGATTTGGAATCACTTGCACACCATCGGGGGAGCACTTACGGGATGCTGGGTCAACCTCCCCAACCAACTGTGGAACAATTTGAAAACGAATTAGCCGTGTTATGGGCGGCAGCGGACCCTTTGCTACCTCTGTGGATAGAGGATGAAAGCCGGATGATAGGCAGGTGCAAAATTCCCGATCCGATCTATCAGTTTATCCGCTCTGCCAAGGTTGTTTTTATTGACTCCCCTTTGGAAGAAAGACTCAACCGTTTATTGTTAGAATATGGCCATATTCCTCTAAGAGATTTAATTATAGCAACCGAACGGTTATCTCGACGGTTAGGGGGGCAGCAAACTGGGGAAATCATTAAGCTTATCCAAGCGGGCCAACTTAAAGAGGCATTTCGAAATATCCTCTATTATTATGATAGAACTTACGCCTGGGGATTATCTTCCCGAAAGCAGCAAGTTATCAAAATAGAGGGCGTTAATTTTGAAAAGCGCCCAGATAAATTAAAGAAGTTAGCACTCAACCTCATCAAGTGCTGAATTTTCTTGTGCGAAATCTCTTTTTTTCTCTATAATGAAAATAAAAGAGCTTTCTAAAAATACCTATGATACCAAAGAAAACTTCTAAACAAGAAAGGGAACGGAACATCCTTTTGGGATTGGTTGAATATTACCTCAAAACCGGAAGACCTGTGGGATCAAATACCTTAAAGGAAGCTGGTTTTGGAGATTTGAGTTCAGCAACGATCCGCAATTATTTCGCGCATCTCGAAGACGAAGGGTATCTTTCCCAGCAACATTCTTCTGGAGGACGGATCCCGACTGCTAAAGCTTATCGCGTTTATGCCCAAGAATACATTACTACTGACTCATTCCCATTTCCTCATGATAAAACGCTTCTCGACAACCTGCGAAATACAGAAACAAGGGAAATTGCCGCTTTCTTACAAAATGCTGCTGAAACGTTGAGCCATATGTCCAATTCGGCTGTTTTCCTATCGGCTCCTCGATTTGACCACGACTTTGTCATTGGATTAAAGCTGGTGCCCGTTGATCCGGTCCGCTGCCTCTGTATCATCATCACAGATTTTGGGGTTATCCAAACTGAAATCATGTCGACTGAAAAAAAATTGACCGCTTTTGCAGCAAAGCGGTTAGAGTCTTACTTCCATTGGCGGCTTACGGGAAATGATAAGCCTGAGAATTTGGATATTGAAGAGGAAAAATTAGCCCAAAAATATTACAATGAGCTAATGGTACGCTACATTGTAGGGTACTCGAATTTCACCGATGAAGAGATCCATCGCACCGGCTTTTCAAAATTATTGAGTTATCCTGAGTTTCAAAATCCGATCATGCTTGCAGGAAGTTTGGCTTTATTTGAAAACGCCCATAGCATGCGCCTTTTATTGAAAGATTGCCTGGCAAACAATCACTTGAAGTTTTGGATTGAAGATGATTTGACAACATTCACAAAAGAAACACCCGCTTGCACTGTCATTGCGATCCCCTACTATATTAACCAACAACCTGCCGGCGCCGTTGGATTATTGGGAACGATGCGAATGCCGTATCGGGAACTTTTTGGAGTGTTACGCTCGTTTTCAGAAAACATTAGCTTTGCATTAACACGTAATATTTTTAAACACAAGATCAGCTTCCGGCAACCGCAAACAGGTTCGCCTTACCTTCAAAAAGAGGAACACCGCCTACTTGGGCAATCCCGTTTAATGTTGCTGGAAGATAAACGCTTATAAATAAGAAGGAGAACTTAAAATGGCAGAAGCCGATAGTCCTAATAAACCTAACGATGAACCTGAAATAGATGCGAGAGAACAACCTGTACCGGAAGTGCCCGTATCCCCTCAAACTCCTCAGCGGCAGCCTATTTCTATTACGATTACCGATATCGAATTGGATCAGCTAAAGAAAGACATTGCCGAGTGCAAAGACAAATATCAGCGTGCCTTAGCGGAAGCTGAAAATGCACGCAAAAGGATGCAAAAAGAACGGCAAGAGTTAATTCAATATGCGCTTCAGAATATCCTGGTCGATTTCTTAAATCCTATCGATCATCTAGAAAATGCCCTCCAATTTACTCAGCAGGCTTCAGATGACGTAAAGCATTGGGCTATAGGTTTCCAGATGATTCTCAATCAATTTAAGGAGGTCTTATCCAATAACGGAGCTATGCCGTTTGAGTCGGAAGGAGCTCACTTTGACCCCCTAAAGCATGAAGCCATCGAGATGGTCTCGACCAATGAATACTCTCCCGGAACTATTGTAGCTGAGACGTTGCGAGGGTATAAAATGAACAACAGGACTATCCGGCCAGCCAAGGTGAAAGTGGCAAAAGCTATTCCTTCAAAAAAAGAAGAAGGTTCAAATGAAGACAAAGATAAAAACATGGAAAAACAATCCAATAGTAAAAATTAAGGAGTTATAAGCTATGTCTCAAAATCAAAAGAAAGGAAAAATTATTGGCATCGACTTGGGCACAACAAACTCCTGCGTCGCAGTCATGGAAGGGGGACAACCCAAAGTGATCGCCAATGCCGAAGGGTCCCGCACAACCCCTTCAGTTGTAGCCTACAAAGGGAATGAACGGCTAGTCGGCATTCCTGCGAAACGCCAGGCTGTCACCAATCCTGAAAACACCATTTTCTCTTCCAAACGGTTTATCGGACGCAAGTATTCAGAAGTGCTTTCTGAAATCAAACACGTTCCCTTTAAAGTCATTGCGGATAGCAATGGAAATGCTGTTTTCGAAGTCCAAGGCAAAATTGTCACGCCAGAAGAGGTGGCTGCTCAAATTTTGATTAAGATGAAAGAAACAGCAGAAGCCTACCTCGGTGAAAAAGTCACAGAAGCGGTCATCACCGTCCCTGCCTACTTCAACGACTCGCAACGGCAATCGACAAAAGATGCCGGCCGAATCGCAGGCCTTGATGTCAAACGGATCATCCCTGAGCCGACCGCCGCGGCTCTAGCCTACGGCTTGGACAAAGAAAAAACCGACAAAAAAATCGCCGTCTTTGACCTGGGCGGCGGTACCTTCGATATCTCCATCCTGGAAATCGGCGATGGCGTCTTTGAAGTGCTTGCAACCAACGGCGACACCCATCTCGGCGGAGACGACTTCGACAACGAGATCCTGAAATGGATCTTGGAGACTTTTCAGAGAGAGCAGGGGATCGACCTTAGCAAAGATAAAATGGCCCTGCAACGTCTGCGCGATGCGGCCGAAAAAGCCAAGATCGAACTCTCAGGGACAACGCAGACCGAAATCAACCAGCCGTTCATCACCATGGATGCGACCGGTCCCAAGCACTTGGCCCTCACCCTGACCCGCGCTAAACTGGAAAGCCTCACCCACAATCTGATCGAACGAACTCGCGAGCCTTGCCTAAAAGCACTGAAAGATGCCGGAGTTACTAAAGATGATATCGGCGAAGTGATCCTAGTCGGCGGAATGACCCGTATGCCTGCTGTCCAAGAAATGGTCAAACAGATCTTTGGCAAAGAAGGACATAAAGGGGTCAACCCCGATGAAGTCGTCGCTGTCGGAGCTGCCATCCAAGGGGGTGTCTTATCTGGGACTGTCAAAGATGTTCTGCTGCTCGACGTCATCCCGCTAACTCTGGGCATCGAAACCATGGGCGGTGTGATGACCCCCTTAGTCGAGCGCAACACGACGATTCCGACGCAGAAAAAACAAGTCTTCTCGACTGCGGCTGACAATCAGCCTGCAGTGACCATCCGCGTCCTCCAAGGGGAACGCAAAATGGCGGAGGACAACAAAGAGATCGGACGGTTCGACCTGACAGATATCCCTCCGGCTCCGCGTGGCATACCGCAAATTGAAGTTGCCTTTGATATCGATGCAGACGGTATTTTGCATGTGTCAGCCAAAGATATAGCTTCCGGCAAAGAGCAGAAGATCCGCATCGAAGCTCAATCAGGCCTCAAGGAAGATGATATCAAACGGATGGTTAAAGACGCTGAGTTGCATGCCGAAGAGGACAAGAAAAGAAAGAAGAAGTCGAAATGCACAATGAAGCCGATTCCCTTGTCTTCCGCGCGCAGAAAGCGCTCAATGACTATAAAGATAAACTACCGAAAGATGTCGTTGATGACGTTCAAGCAAAATCGATGCTGTCAAAAAAGCGTTGGAAGGGAAAGATGATGCAAAAATCAGATCAGCCAAAGCTGAGCTGGAAAGCCACATGCAGCACATCGGCGAAGCGATGGCCAAAGCACAGCAAGGAGCCGCGGGCGCAGGTGCTCATGCACATGCTGATGCTGGTCCCGGTGCTGGGACAGGGGAAGGTTTTGGTGGAGGAACACATCAACAAGAACAACAACAGCAGCAAGACAATAAAGGGGATAACATCGAAGAGGCTGAAGTAGAAATCATTGACGACGATAAAAAATAATTGGTATAGAAAAAGGTATACCGAACGTGACTCAAGAATTGGAATTTGTAACTGCGTGAAAATTCCCGCGATCGAACGATTGCAAATGCATAGAAAAACGACAATTGGTAATCACTAAGACACGGAGAAAGAAAAAACAGGATAAGCATGATCGTAAACGGCAGGATAAGAAGGATATTGAATAAAAAGGTTCAGTTTTAAAAAAAAAATTTCTTTTATCCTGCTCATCCTGACGTTTACGATCATGCTTATCCTGTTAAATAGGGGAAGATAAAGCACCATATTGGGTTAGAAGGAACATGGAACTCGCCTCTCCTCAACAAGTCCACCCGAATCCAATTAAAAATAAGACGGCTACCATCGGCTCTTATTTATTAGATCGCCTCTTTCATCTCGGTGTGCACCATATTTTTGGCGTGCCGGGCGACTACATCTTACGCTTTGATAAGCTGATCGAACAGCATCCTATTGAATACATCAATACAACCCGGGAAAATACGGCCGGCTATATGGCGGATGCGTACTCACGCATGCGTGGATTGGGGGCCGTTTGCATTACATACGGTGTAGGCATCAATATCACGAATGCAATTTCTCAATCCTTTGTGGAAAGCTCTCCTCTGGTTGTCATCTCGGGAGCTCCAAGCCTGGAAGAAGTGAAGGTCTCATCTAAATTGCATCACCTTTTCAACAAATCTCCTATCGGGCATTTGGATACCACCCAATTGGAAATTTTTAAGCAGATCACTGTGGATCAAACTGTATTGGACAATCCCGAAACAGCTCAAGAGGACATCGACCGTGTTCTTGCTGCCTGTTTGCGCCACCAGAAGCCGGTTTATATCGAGATTCCCCGCTCTTCGATCGACCTCCCCATCGTGGAGAAGACCCATCCCTCAGTTCCAGCAAAAAAAACCGATCCTGAATCTCTTAAAGAGGCTTTGGAAGAAATATCTGCGATATTAAATCGATCTCGCCGGCCCATGATTTGGATAGGCCACGAAATCCAACGCTACAGCCTGGTCGAGCCCCTTCTTAAGTTTGCCGAAAAATATGATATCCCTATCCTTACAACATTACTGGGAAAAGCCGCTATCAGTGAAAGGCATCCCCTATTCATTGGAGTTTATGCAGGGGTCATGAGCCGCCCGGAGGTAAGCCAATGTGTGGAGAACTCCGATTGTTTGTTAAGCCTAGGGATGATGATGAGCGATGTGGACACCGGAATTTTTTCCGCGCACCTGAAACAGCCCCATCAAATTCTGGCGAATTCTGAGTCTGTTCGAATTGACCATCACCACTATCAGGTCAATTTTGAAGATTTCATCCAAGGGCTTTCTTCCATATCTTTAAAAGCCAAATACCCTTTGGATTATATAAAAGCTGCCAAATATCATCCCCCGGTTTTTCATCTGGTTCAAGGCCAAAAGGCAACAACCAAACGCCTATTTGAATGCATCCAATCCCATCTGAAGCCTGAACATGTTGTTGTGACGGATATAGGAGACTGCCTTTTTGGAGCTGTGGACCTCATTTTAGAGCAAAACTCTTTTTTGGCGTGCGCTTACTTTGCGACACTAGGCTTTGGAGTTCCCGGAGCGCTCGGGGCACAATTAGCTCTGCCTAAAAGACGCGTCATCGGAATCGTGGGGGATGGCGCTTTTCAAATGACCGGAATGGAATTATCGACCGCTGTGAGATATCATTTAGATCCTGTCATCATCCTCCTCAACAATCATGGTTACGCAACGGAAAGGCCCCTTATTGATGGCTCTTTCAATGACATACAAAATTGGGATTACCCCTTGCTGACAAAAGTTTTTGGAGGAGGCATCGGGATCAAGGTTACGAATGAAAAAGAAATGGATCAAGCCATCAAAGAATCATTTACTAAGCGGGGGCAGTTTTATTTAATAGAAATTGATGTAGAAAAAATGGACTTCTCACCTGCCCTTCAACGCTTCTGCGAACGCGCCAAAAAGCTTACCTGACCGGCAAAGTCATGACTAATTGTAGCCACAGAGATTTGAGGAGGAAACAGGATAAGCATGATCGTAAACGGCAGGATAAGCATGATATTGAATAAAAAGGTTTAGAATGTGGAATATAATTAAGTTTAAACGATTTTAAAAAAAATAATTTTTTTCTTTTATCCTGCTTATCCTGCCGTTTACGATCATGCTTATCCTGTTTTTTCCTCTTACAATCGTTAGCGTTGTTTGGCATCAACACCCCTGATGTCGAATTCGAGCTTCCATTTGCGCCCATTTTGTGCTTCACACCACAGTTCAAGCATCCCGAGCTCTGTAATCTTGGACTTTAACTGTACCTGGACCATTTTAGCTTCCTCCTCCCCTCTCTCCAATACAGTTTCTATGGGGAGCAATTCCGTCAATTCCGATTTCCAATTTTTGATTACAGTCCCCACACAGGGGGTTTCTCCATTAGAAAACGCTGGAACGGCATGGCTAAAAAATCGAAACGTCGCAAGATCTCCCAAGGATAGAGCAAATTCCTGATGATTCAGGACCTGTTCCGTACCCTCTTCCATCCCATAAGGGACAATGCAAACAGCCTTGATCGGAGGGGCAATTCCTGGCACGGCAGGAACAGCTTCTTGCACTCCGACAAAATAACTTCTGCTTGTTCCGCTTTTAATGCGGATCGCTTTGCCTGTGCGCGCTAGCCCGTAATAGACAGCTCCACGGCTGACGGCATAATCATACGATTGGTTCTCTAAAACTTTAACAGAAGGTTTACCGAGCTGTTTCGCCCACTTATTCAAGATTTCAACTAATCTGTTGCGCATCACAGCGGATTTCATCGTTCCGCCGTTAAACAACACTGCCGAAGGGACAATAAAATTTGATAGGCTATCCCCCTCAGATTCCCCCGTCATGGAAAGAAATTTGGCAAGCTGGCATGAAATTCGGGCATCTTGCACATAAGGCAATCCCAATTGTTGCAATCCAACTCGTTTTTCTTGTTTCGATTTTTCTTCAGGCTTGACTACCGGAATGAATCCATCCACAATGATCTTCGTGACTTCATTAAAAGTGATCGTAGTATTGATGGAATTGCCAATTAACTTGCTTCCCCTCCCCATCAAAGTGATCGCCGTTTGGGCGGGGGGATTTTCCCCCATTAAGGCCTCTTTAGCGTTTCTGCATGCATGGATCAAAGACTGAAATTGCCACTCGTCTAGGAGATGCCCCTCCTCTTCAAACTTATTTTTGGCAAAATAGGCCAAAGCATGATCGACATTATCTCCTCCCAATAGCAAGTGAGAGCCGACAGCTATCCGCTTAAGGGAGAGGTCGCCTCCCTCACTTTCCACAGAAATAAGGCTGAAGTCTGTTGTGCCTCCCCCTATATCGATGACCAGGATCGTGTCCCCTATTTTTAATAAATTTCGCCATGCTTCCGAATGATCGTAGAGCCATGAATAAAAAGCAGCTTGAGGTTCTTCCAGGAGGACAACTTCGGGATAGCCTGCTAAGGCCGCTGCCTCTTGCACCAACTGCCTAGCGCTGGGATCGAAAGAAGCGGGAACGGTAATGAATATTTGTTGCTCAGTAAAAGAACTGCCGGGCATTTTATTTTCCCAAGCTTCCTTTAAATGTTGAAGAAATTCGGCGCAAGCATCTAAAGGGCTCATTTTTTGGATATTATCATCGTGATCTCCGAGAGGAAATGCCTTTTCCCGTCGATTGATACCCGTGTGGCATAGCCATGATTTAGCAGAGGAGATCAATCGCGATGAAAGTTCACTTCCCCGTTCACGTGCAAAGATACCTATGCAATGACACCGCTTACTATCCCAGTCGATGGCTGCAGCTTTTGCCGATAATTCTTGAGATAGAGGAAAATAGACAAAAGAGGGCAGAGAGAAGTGATCCTCTTGCACCCCAGCAAGAGTAATTTGAGGAATGGAAAATTGACAAATGGCTTGATTTGGATTTTCGATGGGGGCGTAGGCCATCGTACAATTTGTCGTTCCGAGGTCAATTCCGACGATGTATTTTTCATTTTTCATAAGTTTACCGCACCTCTATTTCAGCAGGACAAATCACCTCAGATTGGTGCTCCCCGGTAATTTTTGGAATCGATTTTTTATGGGCTTTCCAACCTTTATGGACTAAGACGCCAATATAAGGGGGTTCTCCCTTAACATTTCCGACGACTTTGATGTTGTTGGAATCATACCCTTGAGGCACTTTTATTTTTGAACCTTCGTTTTCTTCCATAATGGGACGGAGCGTTACTAGATCTTCCAAAGATTTGCCGCAATCCTGATGGATTTTGCGAACAGCAGCACCCACTTGCGCATCTGAAAATTTTGAAATATCTTCTTTGAGAAAGTCCACAAGCCTTCCTGAATGCTGTAAAATAGATAAAAGCCTGAGATGGGAAGAGTCTTGTGCATTTATCTGTTTGATGGGTATATCTTCAATAAATTCTTGAGCTTTTTTTGGATTTTTTAACGCCTTTATAAATGCTTGAAGAGCAATCTTTAGTCCCATGGCAATCTCCTATTCTTTCAGTTCTGGCATTGCAGTATCTAACAACTCGTATGAATCATACAACGAAGACACAAATCCCGTATGAGCAAAAATTTCTAATCCGAGAGAAAAAATAAAAAAGACAAACAAAAGTGATAATATCCA
This sequence comes from uncultured Parachlamydiaceae bacterium, assembly GCA_963742415.1. Lineage (GTDB taxonomy): Bacteria > Chlamydiota > Chlamydiia > Chlamydiales > Parachlamydiaceae > CAVULX01. The sequence continues at coordinate 609,477 of CAVULX010000004.1, read as the reverse complement.
TTTTCCTCCAGGCAACTGAATATTTTGCATGTAGCCTAAACGATAACGTCCTACCCATACCATTAAAACCGGAATAATCCCGTTGAGAATGGAGTCTCCATATCCCCCTGAAGAATCTAAGGCAAGCAAAAAAATTCTTTCGAATTGGGTAGCGAAAATGAGGGTCGGCACAGCCACTAACACCCCTAATAAGATGTTTCCAAATCCCATTTTTTTAATTCTGAGTCCATCGGCAAGAAAATCGAAAAGACCTAAGGCCATTCCTAAAAAGGAGGTAATTAAAGCAAAAAAGGCAAAATATTCAGCAACTTGTGCAATCCAACGCCCTTCGACATGGTTTTTTAAAAACTGAGTGGCTGGTTCCCCACGGGAAAATGCGTCCGCAAGACCATTTGCGCCTTCAATGGGAACTATTCCCAAGATCAGAGCTTCCCAGGCCGCATAGACAACCAAAGCGATGAAAGTTCCCCCAACGATGGCAATTCGAAGAGCTTTTGCGTGCTTTTTGAGATAAGGGGTTAAACTTGGCACCATGGTTTGGAAACTAAACGAAGTCAACAACAAAGGAAGGGCCAAAAGGGAGGTTGGCCAATTTTGATTTTTGAGCAATTCAGGTTTGACCTCATCAATCCCCATCCCAACTAAACTGAAGTAGGAAACAATCATGGCGATGAAAAGGACGGAATTAACCCGACCAACAACTTTATTTCCCAAGTAGATGACCAGCCCGAATACAGCAATAAATATGGTGCAAGCTACGTTATTTGAAAGGGTTATATCGAGATAGTGTTGAAAAGCATGGGAGAGTTGCACCCCTCCCCCTGCGGTATAAGCTACCAGGGAAGCGTAACATATAAATAAATATAAGCACCAAGCAACAGCCTTACCCGGGGCACCCAAAAGGCGAGATGTCATTGTAATGACATGCACCCCTTCTTCCATCCAAAGGCTGACTTCAAGTAGTAGCAAAGCTGTGGCAGTCATAGCTAGCCAGCAAAGCAGCATGATTGAGATAGAGGGCAAAAATCCGCTTATCCCCGTTGCAATCGGGAGAGCTAACATTCCTCCACCGATGCATGTTCCACCCACGAGAAACATCGCTGATAGTACCGTTCCAAATTTTAGATTGTTGATTTCGTTCACTTTAAGATCTCCAAAGAAATTAAGAGCTGAAGGTCAGAAAAAGCATACTTGGCAAGGGGTAAACTTGCAAGCAATAGTAGACCTGCAGTTGAGAAAACTATAGAAATTTTAAAAAAATTTTCACAATATACGATTTTATAGGAAAGGTTAACAAAAACATTAATATTGTCTGCAAAGGAGGGTAATTTATCTATGGCTATATTCAAAGAATTTAAAACAGATCGTTTTCTATTTGCACCATGGAAGCTATGTGGAGCTTTAATGGGGCTTTTGCTGCCGTTAGTTTTCTCGGCAGGATACGCTGAAGTAGCATCAGAGACTCAGTCTGAATCAGGAATTGAACTGAGGCAAGTGGAAGGAGTCACTGAAGATGATGATAATGAAGCGGCTCAGATTGCTAAGCATTTTGTCAAAAATGAAAATACTGGGGTTGTGTACAACAACTTACAAACAGCCATTAATGCTGCAAGCGCAGGTGACACACTTAAAATTCATGGGACTTTTGTCGGTAATTTCACGATTAATAAGGATTTAACCTTGCGAGGAAAGAATGATGCTACTCTTGATGGAGGTGCCACTGGGTCTGTTCTTTCCATCTCTTCAGGTGTATTCATTGAGCATTTAATCATCCAAAATGGTTTAGCCACAAATGGCGGTGGTATTTTTAACGAAGGGGATTTGACCCTTAAACATGTCCATGTCATTAATAACATCGCTGCCCAAAATGGGGGTGGAATCTTTAATGATGGGGGCGATTTGACAACAGAAAATGATACCAAAATTTCAGGAAATCAGGCGGGCGCTTCTGGAGGAGGGATCTATAACGGTGAAGGAAGTACCTCGATTGTAGATACCGAGCTAGAGAATAATTCAGCACAAACATCTGGGGGAGGAATTTTTTCAGCCTTAGGTAGCCTCACAATTACAAAGTCCAAGTTAATAGCGAACTCAACAAGGGGAGCTGGCGGTGGATTGTTCAATGCGACGAATAACGTCATTTTGTCGCATGTAAAATTCCTAAGAAATCAAGCAGGTGAAGCAGGTGGAATTTTTAACGGTCTTGTGACGATTAGCCTATATCATTCAAAAGTGCATGCAAACCTGAGTGCAACTGATGGAGGCGGAGTATATAATACTGGAACAGCGAATTTTTTCAAGGATACAAAAGTAACGAATAATATTGCCTCTATACAAGGCGGCGGGATCTTTAATGCAACCGGCGGGGTCCTTGACATTGAGGATGCAAAAGTGGCCCGAAATTCGCCTGATAATGTCTTCAATCAATAACTTTCCAAAAACCAAGCAAAAGTCATCTTCATTTGCGAAGATGACTTTTGCTTAAAGTTTCTAAAATTAATAAAATTATCTCCTGTGGAATAATAACTGTAATTCTATTAGACTTATGATGTTATTAACCTGAGGAGTAGCAAGTGTCATTAGATCAAAAGAAAAACAAATGGCGGTGGTTCAAACCATTTCTTTTTATCGGTATTGCATTATTTATTCTTGTTTGGACCTTTATTCTTGCAATTCCTATTATCCTTTCGTCATCCTGGGCAAGGGACTACTACCTTTCTTCCATCAATTCTGCCATTCCAGGACAATTGACGATCCAGAAAATAAGCTTCAGTTGGCTAGGTTCTCAGCAAATCAAGGGGGTTTCCCTAAAGGATCCAAATCAGCAAGAGGTGGTTTCCATCGACAACGTTTCAACCTCTGTATCATTATTTAAGCTGCTAAACATCACCGGAAACATTTTCAGCCTTCAAATCAAAGGTCTCAATGCAAAAATTGTGCGGGATCCAAATGGGGAAACCAATTTGCAAAAAGCTCTAGGGCAAACCCCTTTTTCTATCCCCTCTTCTGCTCCAGACACGATCCAACTCTTTGATGTCGATGGGAACATTCAAATCGAAGGGATCAATGCCCCCCTTTCGATCCAATTATCAGGAAAGACGCAAGAGGGATCGGAAAAAGGTTTTTTTACTGTCGATACCCTTTTAACAGGGTTTGAACCGGAAAAAATCCAACGCTTATCCGTCAAAGCTGAAAACCTTCCGACAAGTTTGCTTGATCCATTCATCAGCCGCAAAAGTTCCCGTCTTATCCGAGCTATCCCTTTAGCCATTGGGCCTAGGGTTAACATCGATTTGCTGCAGGAAAAACAAGAACTTGGATCCAGCATTAAATTGCAAATCAATAGCCCAAATGTGCAAGGGGCCGCAACTTTAGCTTTAACCTCAAAAGATCTCTCTTTAATTTCACCTGCACAGTTCGAATTAAAAGTCACACCTGAATTTGCCCGTTTCCTGTCGGAAAACAATAATATCCCCCTTAATGATGAGGCTCGTATTCAAATAAATATCGATAGGCTAAAAATCCCAACACAAGGGATTTGGTATGAGGAAGCTGATTTGGCTTTTCATGTCAACGCTTCCCATCTGCCAGCAGACCTATTATGCGAAGTCGTTTGTTTGGAGCAGTTGACTCACGCCAAGTTGGAAGCTTTATTGGGTCCGCTCATCAATATTGATGCGACTGTGGAACAAAAGCATCTCTCAGGCCCTTTTCAAGTCGTTTTAAATGGAGCTAAGGGAACATTTCAGCTGGATGCCCAAATGAATCAAGGGTATGTGACTTTGAATCAGCCGTTTTATGCTGAGGTGACAGCTTCGCCGGAGCTTGGGGAGAGCGTTCTTCAGGAGATCGTTCCCCTTTTGGACGGTTTAGTCGCGGCAGATGACAGATTATCGTTAACTATTGAACCTGAAGGATTCGCAATGCCGATTAACGCTATGGATCTGGCTCATATTCAAATAGGAAAAATGGTTATCAATCTCGGCAACGTATACTTCAGTAATCAAGGGCAGGTTGCCAATATTTTATCTGCCTTGAGGGTTTCGCAAAACAACCCGATTAATGTTCAATTCACCCCTATTTATCTGAGTATTCAAAATGGGGTCGTACACGTGGAGCGTTTCGACATGTTGACTTTGCATCGGTATCCGATTGCCACATGGGGACATGTGGATTTGCCGGGAGATAAAATTAAAATGTCGATTGGATTGACAGGAAAATCTCTTCAACAGGCCTTAGGAGTAGCCATGCCCAGCCGCCATTATATGATGGTTTTTCCCCTTCGAGGCAGAATAGGTCATGCAAGTATTGATAAGAGCAAAGTTGCAGCTAAATTGGCAGCCCTCACAGCTCAAATTGCCGGCGGCCCTCAAGGGATGGTCCTCGGAACTGTTTTGGGGTTAGCTACAGGTGCCTATGACACGGAACCAATTCCACCGCCAACAACAAATCCATTGCCATGGGAAACAGAGGGTGATGCCAACGTTACAAACCCCGAAGAACAAACCCAGGATCAAAATAGTCAAGAAAAGGGACGCCGCTCAAAAAATCCTTTGAAAGCAATCAAAAGAGAGGCTTCCTCCCTTTTGCAAGCCCTCATCAAGTAGGCCTCGAAACTTCAGATCCGGGGCTTTAGGTTGCGGCAATATAGCGTCCGATGATGTTTCGAGCATTGGTGAAGGCTTTATCCAAGTCTGCATCGGGCCTTATCTCCTTTGGGTTTTTACGAGATTTAACTTTCTCCCATAGGCCTTTAGAACCATCGTGGGCTTGCATCTGACAATTTTTTAATATTTGGAGAAAGGTTTCGATCAGAGGTGAATTTTGATCATCTATTTTTGTCGAGAACCGCGGATAGTATATCATCTGTCCCAGATTAAACACATTTGCATCCACTTCTTCCGCGCTATTCAAAGGGACTCCTATCGACCTTAATAGCTTTTGAAATGTTGGAAAGTTATGGGCTTTGATCCCTTTAATCCCCTGGCCAAGCGCCATATAACGGTATGTTTGCTCTAAAGCCCATTGCATATTGAGCCTATTCCTATGATGCCACGCTTCATGGTGCTGAACCTGGGTTTTATTTGATTGTTTTAAAATAGAAGCTATTGAAACGTTCTGTACATGCCGTTTTACATCTCCAAGCAGTGCATAAGGGTTGTCAAAGACCTTAATATTTTTATTTTTTTTGTTGGCTTTCATTAAAGTTCTAAGCCTTTTTACAAGGGAATCTTGGAGAAGATTCGCATTGCTTCTCCGATTCGCTGCCGCAGAATTTATCCCCTCTAATCTTTCCTTAGCGTATGTTTTAAGGTCGCAACGATAACCATTGATCAGAGTGTTGTAGGCTTCAATACTTGAAGGTGTCAATTGTTTTGGACAAAGCAATCGGGCTATGTTTAACCAACAAAAAAAGTGTTTGTTGCAAACGAAATCAATCAATTTTTCCACTCCCTCAATTTCTTGAGACAGATTTTTATTACCTTTAAGAAAAGCATTCGAAAACTTTTGAGCAAAATAAAGCATTTCTAACCCTTTTGGCATAGGGTCGGGTGATCTAATACGTTGAGATTCTGGATAACGGGCCCATATTTGAGCATTATCCAAGGAATTCAGATGTTCACTGAGACTCTCTACCCGCTGTTGATTTTCATTTTCATTGATAGCCTTACTCAAGCTTTCCAGATGGTGGGTTTTAAATATTTTTTTGAAAATGAGAATGTGAGAGGATCTCCGGGTTTGTTCTTCAATGCCATGCCAATCAAGCATCAAAGCTGATACGATCGTCCCTAAAGCTTCAAAATGTCCTTCAGAGATTGCTTCCATAAAGACCTCAAAGCCGCATGCGGCTAGGAATAGATGGTCTTTTGCTTCTTCAATTGCAATTTTGTAACATTTTTTTTTGAAACGAGATAACGTCTTCATTTGTTCATCGGTTAACTGGGAAGATTGTTGGATGGCTTGATTAAGCCGCACAGCAACCTCGCTAGGAATGTATAAATTGGTTTTATCCCCGAATTCAAATTTAGAGAAAATATCATTTGAGGGGCTCGTAAGAATAGGTTGATGCACATTCAATCCATTTTTTTCCGGTTCATTCTCTGCGGGGAAGCTTTCTTGAATCGTGGGTTTTGCAATTTCTTGCTTTGAAGAGTCCTCTTTACCCTTGATTGCTTTCTTTCTTCGTTTTACAGCTTTCTCTCTTTCCTCTTCATCGATCAATGACATATAATCTTCAGGTTTTTCCACTTGTACTTCAATTCTAGACGCACTTTCTTTGAAGTTAGAACTTAAATATCGAAGAAGTTTTGCATGCAACGACCAGAGTTCCAACATTTGTTTAATCTTTTTGTCAGGCTGTTCGAAATTACTGTACGAGGTTTCGGCAAAACATGCTGTTTTTTCTCTAGTAACCTGAATGTCAGTAAATGCAGCTATCGGTGTTGGGGTATATGTTTTTTGATTTTTCCTTAGGTTTTCCATTTTATTTTCGCTGGTGGAAGGACGATCTAAGTCAGGGAGTTTTGGAGCAGGCTCATTGGACTCGTTAGAATTTTCATTTATAAACTTGCCTACAGATGACATTAATCGACGAAGACCCCTTAAAGGTACCAAAAAATCAAATTTTTCCTCTATAAGACTGCATTGAGTTTTCAGCTTCGCTTGATAGTTGTTTAAACTATCTGAAAACTTAGCTAGTAGTGTTTTTTTTGAATTTTCCCCAATTTTTTCTAACTCCCCGAGAGGGTTTGTCCTAACAATTTCCTCTACGGCTCGCTCAAAAATCTTAGCTAAGCCTACAGTTTTTGTATACAAATCATCATAATTGCGACCTCCGCTAAAATTAGTTTTTACAGATTTCAAATCTGTGGGTTTTGTATTCTTGTAATTGCGGAATGCATTTCTAGAATCTTGAATAACCTGAAATTTTAAATTATCTATAGTAGCTTTATAAAAATCAGAACACTGTTTCAATTCTTTTATCGAAAGACTAAACTGGCTTATTTGCAAATCAAGCAGTTTACTTTGAATCTTCGCAAAATTTTGGCTATTAAAATCAATTTCGGGATCTTTTTCTAGAAGCATAACTAGAAAGTCTCCGTTATTATTCTGTCGAGTCAAATCTTCTTTTCCCCACTTTATGTGAGTTTTTTTTACTAAATCTTCGAACAATTCTTTCACATTGAAAGATAATCTTTCTTTTTTAAAGCAAGAATTAATAAGACGGGAAATTGCCATCATATACTTTAAAGACCACTTTTCCACGGGGTGGAATTTAGCATGCTTGATAATAGAAGTGAGAATCAGTTCGGGTAATGTATAAAAGTTGTGCTTTTCTTTGAATTTAAAGTTCGCTTGCAAACTAAAAAAGTTCGTTAGAGGTAAAAAAGATAGTCTTCTAATCTTATCGATATCGTTCCGAGAAGAGGGTGAATCGGAGTTACTAACTGTTGTTGAAGCGATCGAAGTGATCGGTATTTGATCTCTTGCTGTGAATATTGATGATTCCATTTTTTAACTTCCTTTCAAGGCCTTCAGCCCGCAAATGCTTTTAAACTTTTCCTGGGACAAAGCCCAAAATGATAAACAATGTTTAGGAAGACGACAGAGAAGGGTATCAGCAGGATTTCCCCGTAAATACACTCTAAAGAATTTACAAGGTTAAATATTAAAAAGATAGAAAAATTCTAAAAATGAAATGCCGATGATGGTTAGTTGAGTCTAATGATTTTATTCGTCTACAAGTAGATGTCAGACAGATAAATTTCTTAGAGTGTATTTACGCATGAAACTTGCTGCTACCCTGATTAAATCAATAAAGTAGATTTAAAATAATAAGTGATTTAATTGAAAAATTTTCCGAAGCTGGTGCGACACTCCGTGGTTTTAGATTCCGTGAAGGCTGGTCACAAGCAGGGCTTGCGAAAAAGGTAGGTGTCAATCAGGGCAACTTGTCAAAGATGGAACACGGCAATGCGAACAATTAACGCGGATTTGATTTACATTGCGTATTATTAATTTTGTGAAATTATCGATGAAAAATATGTCCAAAAACTTTAGACACTGCAGAAATTAGACCCGAAGCCATATTGCTTGCACAAACAGGAAGATAATGCCATTTTGATTTTAATTTTATCTTTTCGGAAGTTTTTTCAGCCAAACCATAATCATGAAATGTAAGAATGGTTCTCTCGATGTAATCTTGAGAATGATCTTTGGCTGTAAAAGGAGTGACAGCATGTTGTGTGCCTTGATTTGAAAATAAAATGCCATGCCCAAATTCGGGGGTAAGACGATGTACCAAAATGTGTGATTTTCCAGGCCTAAATAATAGTTCACCCCCATTCCAGCCCTGCTGCTGATGCTGAGGATCATCTAACATAACGACCATCGTATAATGACTATCATCATGATGGTATTCAATTCCAGGAGATGTCTTTTCTTGGACAAGCTGATGTTGCATGAAAGACATCGCCATCAAATGGGACTCTCCTTCCCATTTCATGTTTTTTCCCATTGCTTCCAAAGCAACAATTGTGGCTTTTTTAAGGAGATCATAATTTTTATAAACTGAAAAAGGAGTTGAAATATCTTCTTTAACGACATGGCCTTCACAATCGAATTCAACAAGAGCCTTTCTTTTTTTTTCTTGTTTGGGCTTTATTAATCCCCATCGATGATTTTTCTCATCATGGAAATAGGACTCTTTATCTTGCCCATTAAAAAAAATTTTCGTTTCGTTTGTCGTTTGCTGATCAAACACCCCTATTTTTTTATAAAAATATTCAACAGAATAATCGGGTTTTGGATCCTTCAAAAGAAACGGGGTAGAAAGAAAATGAGAACTGTAAGCGACTATCCCTGCCACAATTAATACCTGGTTTTCTTTTTTTCGGGGACAGGGTCTCCATCTAAATGGGTGACTTTGCCTATGCCAAGAATTGTTTTGCTTTCTTTGTCCCAAAAGACATATCCAAAAGAACGATTGACATCAAAGGGTTGAGGAGGACAGGATTCATAATAACAAGGTGTATAAGTCGCTGCTTTGATAACAACACCTTCTTCATCTAATTTCATTTTTGTAGCGTTGATCATTTTTTGAGCTTTTAAAGGATCACCGCCCTCCCGTTCAAGTAGTGAGCCATTTAAATCCGCTTCTTTAATCATTTGCATCACAGGCCAGTCTTTGAGCTCTTCCATTAAATCGACTTCTTCATCAACGTTTAAACGAGGCATAGCGATTTCCATCGATGCTTTTGCTTTCAACTTATTTTCGTAGTTTTGCACAAATTTTAATATGTTTGTTGTTGTCATCGCTCTATTCAAAGTATTTATATACTTTTCCTTCTTAACACCCTCTGGCAAAAAAATGAGCATCGTGATCTCTCCATGAAATGGCAATTCCATGACTCTGAGACTATTGGCATATCCAAATCTCAAATTATCTGAGGCCATAAACATTTTATCTACAAGAACTTTGGTGTCATCGGCGTTAGTGAAGCTTTCTTTTTGCGTCTTGCTCTTCGTAAAAGGATAGACCCACTTACCAGCAAATATAGCCGCGCTGATGAGCAATACAGCAGTCTTACTATCCAAGTCTTTGACAAGGCCTTTGATATCTCCATCCGTTTTGTTTTCGATCCAAGCATTTGATTTTTTTTCAGCATCTTGAGCACCTTCAAAAGATATTACATCCATCAAATTGGCCTCTTTCATACCATCAGGTAACTTGCAATCTTGATGAACAGCAATTGCCCGTGAAGCAACAAACTGATAAGAAGGCTTTTTTTGAAACCTTGAAAAGAGACCTTTATCTTCTGCACGTGATTGAAGCTGCTGTGTCCAATCAGCAAAGCCATCGCGGATTTCACCCTCTTCCATTTCGTCCAGATGTAACTCCTTTTTAATAGGGCCTTTAACTTCTTCCGGCATTCCTTGATATAGCATCATTAGGTTTGCAATTAGATTGGGCATAAAGAGGCAAGAATTTTTGGACTTGGATAAATTTTCGAAAATATCCAAAGCAATTTGATTTATTGCTTTAGCATAACGGGGATCAACTTGCTTAAAGCGCTTTTCTTTTGGAAGGTCTAGCTTTTCTTTTGGAAGATCTTTAGAAGGAAAATCTCCTCGATACAATTTATGCAATACAATAGCAGTAATTGTTGCCAATACTCCTAATAAAGCGAGTTTAGGATGACGAATTGTACATGAAAAAAGGTATTTAGCCCCTTCCAAATTAAAATTTTCCAAGCGCATGTATGTTTTAACTCCATTATTTTATTTTTAAATAAATAACTATAATATTTTTATGCTTTTTGTCAATTTTTAATCTAACATAATTGATCTATGTAATCAATTTTTATTAGTTTGTTAACAATTCAAACGTAATATTTGATTAAAAAATAATCATACTAAAAAAGTATTAAGTTTTTATAAAGATAATAAAAAAATTTATTTAAAAGAGATTGATTTATTTATGTTTTTTTTGTCAACAAATAGATGTCGGGTAGATAAATTTATTAGAGTGTATTTACGCATGAATCTTGCTGCTACCCTGATATTAAATCAATGAAGTAAATTTAAAAGAAAAGGTTCCTTTCCATCTGGACATATAGGTTGTATTAATTTTCAGAAGAGAAAAATTAAATTTCCAAAAAAGTGATGTTTTACCTTGGAATTTAACCAAAAAGCATCTATTTTTGGTTTGGAATAGAACCAAATTTTAAGCAATTTTGCTTTGGAAATCAGCCATGTTTAAGAGAATTATCGATTTTCATTTAGATAAATGGAAAATAGACCCTTTTCGCAAACCACTTATTCTGCGTGGAGCTAGGCAAGTTGGAAAAACTTATGCTGTTCGAAGACTAGGGAGACAATTCAAATCCTTTGTTGAGATCAACTTTGAAAGATTGGAAGGAGCTGCTTCACTGTTCGAAAAAGATCTCGCAACTGACAGGCTAATTTTAGCCCTTTCACTTCTTATAAAAACTCCCATCATTCCAACAAGTTCTGATTGAAATTTTGATTCCGGTAAAAAGAACGATTTTTTGAATATAAAGAAACGCGTTATTGAAAATGTGGCAAATTCAACATCTTCCCGGAAATAGGGAGAGCGTGAGTCGATGTTACAAAAACTTGCCCCAAAGTTTGAATATGTTCGATTAAGCGGGAACGCCTGGAATCATCCAAACTCATTCCAAAGTCATCGATGAGCATTAAAGGGGATTCGCCGCCTAAAGCCTTAAGCCGCGTCCATTCAGCCATGCGCATGGCAGTGACGCCGCTGCGCTGCTGCCCTTCGCTGGCAAAGAAGCGAGCCTCTTTGGAGGATATGTCGATGATTAAGTCATCTTTATGCGGCCCCGTGAGGGTTGTTTTGAGTTGAACCTCACGCAACCGATGCTTGCCATATTGCTGCAAATAATGCTGCCGCCGCATCTCTAATTCATCGTGCGCAGGGCAGGAGGTTTTATAAGATAATACTAAAGGTTCGCTCTCCTTGCCAAGGAAGCTATAGTAGTTTTTGCAGTCCTCTTTTAGTTCTTCTACAGCTGTGGCACGTTGCTTTGTGATATAAGAGGCTGACTTGGCCATTTCTTGCTCCCAGCATTCGATAGAAGAGAGGGATTGGATTTTAAGTAAATGGTTTCTTTGGGTCATCGCTTTATGGTAGCGGGTCAAGTGGTGCACATAGAGAGGGTCGACTTGAGCAATTTGCATGTCTAGATAGTAGCGGCGCGCTGCTGGAGCCCCTTTGATTATTTCCACGTCTGTGGGTACCAAAGCAACTCCTTGAAGGGTGCCAAGCAAAGCTGTTAGTGAAGGGCATTCGGTGCTATTGTAGAAAATCTTTTTTCTTGCGCCGCCGTAGTAAATCTTGATCGATTGTTCGATCCCGTTTTTAACAAAGGCGGCTTCGAGAAAAAAAGCAGATTCCCCTTGTTTAATCAAGTCGAGAAGCTGCCAATTTCGAAAAGAGCGCCCGGAAACAAGAAAATGGATTGCTTCTAAAAGTGTGGTTTTGCCAGCGGCGTTTGGACCGCACAAAATGTTAATACCGGAATCAAATTCAAAATAAGCTTCATCGTATAGACGAAAATTTCTCAAAAGCAAAGATTTCAGGAACATGTCATTCTTCGTTAAGACGCATCGGCATCAGCACGAAAAGGGAGCTTGGAGTAACAGTAGAGGCAGAGGCTTCATTAGAGGCAGAGGCTTCATTGTTGTCTGTGATGATTCCTGGATTGTAGGCATCGGTAATCCCCATGTTGACCGTTTGCCCTTTACTATGGCGCAAAATGTCTAAAAAGAAATTGGGGTTGAAAGCAATTTCGAGCTGCGGACCGTGGTAGTTAGCCGGCATGCAAACCCTTCCTTCCCCGACTTCCATTGCATTAGCTGCTAAACGCAATTCACCGGCATCGAAAGTGAAGCGGACGGAGTGGTTCGTATCTGCTGCGAAGAGGGAGACTTGTTTAAGCAAAGTCATTAGCTCTTCCCGATGTAAAGAAACCACGGCTTCGGTACTTTCGGGAATGACTCGATTCACATCGGGATAGTCGCCTGAAAGCAATTTCGTAACGATTATCGTATTAGAAGCTTCCACGGCAATTTTATCGTTCATAAGATAAACAGTCGCTTCCCCTTCTTCGGTTAAGTTCTTCAAGATCTCTTCTACGGCTTTTAGGGGAATGATAAAGCTGCCTGTGAATGTTGGGTCAATTTCCACTTTGATATGAGCGCGGGCTAACCGTTTGCCATCTGTTCCTACAAAAATTGCATCGGCATTGGCAATGTGCATTAAGACACCTGTCAAGACGTACCGGTTGTCTTCGCGCGAAACGGCGAAAGCGGTGCGAAAGAGCATCTCTTTCAAGTCTGCTTGTTTGATCTTGAAGCTGGTTGCTCCAGCAACGGATGGCAACGCGGGGAATTCATTTTTGTTCATTCCATTGAGCTTGAATCGGGAAGAATCGGCGACAATTTCGGTGACTTCATTGGCATTGGTCGATATCTCCAAATTTCCTGCTGTCAACTCCCGAACAAGTTGAGCCAAGCGTTTTGCAGGCACTGTTGTGGCCCCTTCTGCTAAAATTTTGGCTTCTGTATAGCAGCGGATCCCTACGGTTAAGTCTGTGGCTGTTAAAATGAGCTCGTCATTGACTGCCTCTATCAGAATATTCGAGAGGATCGGGATTGTCATCTTTTGCGAAACTACATTTAAACATTTCGAAATAAGATAGTTGAATTCTTGAGTAGAGATCACGAACTTCATAAATGTTTTCCTTTATTTCACATGGAGATATGAAGATAAAAAACTTATGGGGTTATGTCAAGCATTAAATACAATTCTATTGGACTTTTCTGACATCCCTACTTAGGAGAGGCATAGAGAAGAAACAGGATAAGCATGATCGTAAACGGCAGGATAAGCAGGATATTGAATAAGAAGGTTCAGGATGCGGGAATATAATTAAGTTTAAACGATTTAAAAAAATAACTTTTTTCTTTTATCCTGCTTATCCTGCCGTTTACGATCATGCTTATCCTGTTGAAAAAAGGAAGATAAAGCACCATAGTTGGAGACTGTTACCAGAGAGTGAGGGGAAATGATGCTACGGCTTGTCATTTTTGACGTTGAGCATGAGCAAAAGACCCGCAAGAAGAAGGATTAAAATGCAACTCATTCCCGCCTTTAAGCTTCCAGTAAGATACGCGATCCCGCTAACGGAAAAAGGGCCTAGAAAAGCTGTGGCTTTGGAGGACAAAGCAAAAAAGCCGAACATTTGGTGGATCAATTCTTTGGGAGTCATACGAGCTAAATAGGAGCGGCTGGAAGCTTGCGCCGGACCTACAAACAAGCCTATGGTTATTCCCCAGTACCAAAACTGGGTTTTGGTTTGTGCCATCAACGTCATCGATCCTGTAAAAAGCAAGCAGCATAGGGAGGTTATAATGATTGTTTTGCCGCCAAACTTATCATCCAAAAAGGCAAATGAGCAAGCTCCTATCCCTCCTGAGATATTTAAAAGGATCCCGAAAAGGATCACCTCTTGGATATTTAGAGAAAAGGCCGCAGCCGCATAGACACCACCAAAAGCAAAGAGGGTGACTAAGGCGTCTGTATAAATCATACGTGCAATGAGGAAGCGATAGATGTCGAAGTGGGAGTGCACTTCGATAAACGATTGTTTCAGCTGGCCGAAAGATTTTGAAATAAGTTGAAGGGGGGTCATGGGCAGCTTAGCTTTATCTCGAGGAGTAAATAAAAAGAGGGGTAAAGCAAATGTCAAATACCATAAAGACACAAAAACGAAACAAATTCGTATGGCTTGTTCCGAAGAATCATCCAAGCTCCCCCATAGAGTTTGCTTGTTGCGGATGAACAGCAAACAAAGCAAAAGACTTAACACGCCGCCGAAGTACCCTAAGCTCCATCCCCATCCAGACCATCTGCCGATCTTCTCTCTCGAAGCTAACTCGGGAAGCATGGCATTATAAAAAACGTAAGAATAATCGGAAGCTGTAGCGGCAAAACCGATCAAAATCAAGCCCAGAGCTACATATTGGGGCTTTGGCTGCACAAAATACATCGAAGCGATGGAGGTGATGCAAATGGAAGTAAATAAGGCAAGCCACCGTTTTCGATTTCCCCCTTGATCCGCAATGGCGCCAAGGACGGGGCTGCCGAAGGCGATGCAAAGACCTGAGATCCCTATGGCCATCCCCCATAGTGACATCCCTTCGGTTTTATTCGGGGCTACACTATTGACAAAATAGGCTGCATAAACAAAGGTTCCTATTATGCAAGCGTAAGCCCCGTTGGCCCAATCGTAAAAAGCCCAAGAAATTAGCTGCCGCTTTGACTTGTTAATGCTGTTTCCCATGCTCACTGCTCGATTTAATCCATTGATAAAAACGATCCCAAACTGACGGATCATTCTCTTGATTTAAAGCTAAAAGAGGCACAGTTTTCTTCCAAGCTTCTTTTTCCCAAGCGAATGTTCTGGCACGCTTATCTGGGTTAGCTTTGACATATAAGCCGAAGGCAATATCTGGATTTTCACGGGAAAAGTTAATACTTTCTTGCAAAGCCAGCTTAAAATTTTCAATAAAAGGTTGGCTCGTAAACTCGGTGCCCCCATGCGCTACTACGATAAGCTCGTAGTAGGTCGGATGGCCCATTTGCGCTAATGTGAAATGGTCTGTTTCTATACCTAAACTGCGCAGATGTTCGGTTTCGATATTCCAATAGGCTCCATAAATAGCATCGACCCGTTTGCATCCCAGAGTGCTGACCAAGTCGAAACTTACATTGAATTTTTCGCTGGGTTCAATGTGATTAAGAGATAAGATATGATTTAAGAAATTTAACCCAAAGCCTCCTACAGAATAACCTAAACGCTTTTTTGCCAGGTCTCTCGGGGTTGCAATCCCCTCCTCTTTCCTGTAAATGAAGGCATTTAAAGGTTCTTTAATGAGAAATCCAATGGGCTGAATAGGGGCCCCTTGTGAAATAGCCAAACAAGTTTCGGGCATGTAATACAAAGCTAAATCCACTTTTTTTGAAGTTAAGAAGGAGACCGTATCACCCGGATCGTTGATTTTAGCGATTTGTAAATCGATCCCATATTTTTTAAAGATGCCTCGTTCGATGCCTGCATATAATGGGATGTGATTGGGGTTGGGAAGCCAATCCAAGATAAGGTGAACAGGTTTGGTTTCGGGAAGCTTTGAGCTGGTCTGACATCCCAATAAGAGAAGGAGCGGCACCATCTTGGCGCCCATCCCAAATGATAACTTAAAAAAATGTATTTTCGATCTCCGCCGGAAAAGTTTTTCGAGGCCGATGGAGATAGAATAAAAGGCTGTGCTAATTAAAAATAGGCAAGCTAAAGCGGCAAAAGTCAATTCCAAATCTGTCGAGCGACGGCTTTCTAGCATGAGAACCCCTAGCCCTTTTTGAGCTCCTGCCCACTCACCTGCTACAGCTCCAATCCCTGCAATGGCAGAAGCAATGCGCAGACCTGCTGTGATATGGGGGAAAGACCAAGGCAATTGGAGTTTGCTAAAAATCTGCCATGAAGTGGCATGATTGACATAGAAATAATCTAATAGATTGCGAGGCGTGGAACGCAATCCTTGATAGATGTTCATGGTTAATGGAAAGAAGATCATAAGGGCTGTTGGAATGGCGATGGCAAAATAGGACCAGCCAAACCAAAACACCATGATGGGTGCAAGGGCAAACATGGGGATGCATTGGATAATGATAAAGAGGGGTTGCAATAGAGATCTCAGCGCATTCCAAAGATACATTCCCCATGCTAATGGGAAGGCCACGGCCAAAGCTAATATACCACCACCGGCCATTTCCTTAAATGTCTCTTTTGAATGTAACAGCAAACGGTCGGAACATTCCCACATGCATAGCAGGATGCGTGAAGGGGCTGGAAGCACAAAGAATAGCTGCGTGTTTAAACGGCTATAATATTCCCAAAAAACTAATATTAGAGCGAAGATAAATAGAGATAATCCGGTTTGTCGATTCATAATTACTATCCTTTTATGAGTGTGTGTCTAATGATATAAGCATTGTAATAACGAAGCTGAAGCAATAATCCGTAAAGATTGATAGGGCTCTTGTAACTTGTCTGTAAGGAAAGGGATCGTTGAAGGGAGGCCTATTCTTCCCAGCCCCTCCAATATTTTTTCTTTAGTTTCCCGATCGACTTGGCTATAGGCGTCTTGCAAGACCCCTACCGCTTTCTCTCCTCCTCCCCAAATCGCCAAGATGAGAGCCGCTTGGACACGTATTTTGAGATCTAAGTCATTTAAAAGGGGTTCAACTAAGTCTAAAGCATTCTCGTCCCCTTCAGTCAAAAGCAACGCAGCGGCAACACCGGTGATACCCCAATTCTTTTCCTTCAAAAAGGTCCTAATGCTATTTTGTGCGCCTGGATAGCGCATGACAGCTAAAATGTTGAGTATATCCAAGCGAACTAATTGATTGATGGTTTCGGGATAATTGGGAATTAATTCATCATATTTGATTTTGCTTGGAGCTAAGATTTTAAATATTTCATCCTCATCCCACATCCACCTTTCATTAGAGTTTTGAAGCCCTTTGCTCAAGACTTCACATGCCTCCACGACGTCCATACGTTGCCCAATCAAGCCGAGAGCTAAATTGATTCTTACATAAAGGTCGTTGCTCTTATGAAAAACCTCTTGCATCAGAGGCACACCATATGCGCCGGTACTGCTCAAGGCCGCAGCCGCGAAGAGCTTTATTTCATTAGACTCATGCTGAAGCCATGGTTTGAAAGCATTTTTTCCTTCTTGAGAATCTTGAAGGGTCAAGGCCCAAGCTGCAATGATCGCCACTTTGGAATCCCTATCTCGAAGCGCTTTTTTAAACGTTGAAGCAACAGGATGCCCATGAATCGACGAAACTCGAAGGTGGCCTAAAGTATACAACACACGCGCTCGAACTTCTGCATTGTGATCATCGACTAAATGGAAAAGGAGATCAACATCATCGTTTAGAGTTAAAAAGTCGACGAGTTCGCAGGCTAGCATGCGGAGGCTAGCTCTTCCGCCGCTTGCAAGATGCCTAATTTCATCCCGTTCAACATTGTCAGCCAAGGAAACTAAAGCTTGGATGGCCGCCACCTTTTCTTCTGTTCCGGTTGTTTCTTGAGTCACCATAGCCATCAGCAACGCTTTTGTTTCCTTGATTTTCATCTCGCCGGCTGTTTTGATGGCGGCGATTCTTACATTCCAATTTTTTTCCTGTTGGAGCATTCGCTTGACTTCATCTTGAATTTTAGCATCTCGAAGACTTCCAGCTAGCTTGAGCGCTGCGGCACGGATTAAAGAATTTGGATCGCGCATATCGCGGCATAAAATGTTAATTCCTTTCGCATCTTCCCCGAAGTAGGCCCCCAAAAGGGCTAAAACGCGTATTAAGGGGGAAGTCGAGACGGAACCTGATTCAATAATCCCCCATGCCATTGCTTCTAGGAGATCCCGATTTTCATAAGCTTGGGGATGGGATGAAATATATCGGTTCCAAACTATCCGCAACTCATATTCATTTCCACAGACTGCCAACGCCTTGATATAGGCTTCCAAGACATTTCTTGAATGGGGAAACCGGGTATAAGCTTCGCGGGCTTCTTCGCAGGCCGCTTGATAGTCTTTCAACTGCAAATGCGCATACACCCGCGCGCAATTTTCTTCGGTCTCATCACCAAAGATAGGCAAATTTATAAACATTAGAGTTAAAAACAGGGGAAAGAAAAAAGGGAAAAAGGTTTGCAAATTCATGATTTGATTAATTCGCTAATGGCTTTAAATTCGGGAGCCTTAGCATCATGCATTAATTCAAAAAGGGCAGTCTCAGAGCTGGTGATACGGATCCCCATATCGCGCATTTCCGCGATGGCAGTGGAGTAATCGTAGATCGATCTGGAAGAGATTGCATCGTTAAGCACCACCACCTCTTTGCCGGCTTCAAGCAATCCTTTTGCCGTTTGCAGGATGCACACATGGGCTTCTATTCCTATTAAAACCCACTGAGAAATTCCTGTAGAGAGCAAAATATCCTCAATTGTTTTGTCGCCCATGCAGGAAAAGGTTGTTTTTGAAAGGTAAAATTGAGCAGGTCCCAGTAGATTTTTAATATCAGGAATTGTTTCCCCAAGTCCGCGGGGATATTGCTCTGAAACGTAAATTGGAATTTGTAAAATTTGGAATCCCCGAATGACTTTTTCCATTTCCCCTCTAACCTCTACATACCGTTCGACCAACGGAAATAACTTTTCCTGTACATCAACAATGAGAAGGGCTGTGGAAAAACGGGAAAGGTTAATGATCATAAGTCATCCAAATCTTGCTTCCAACCGCCAAGGAGATGGAAGTGCAAGTGAAAAATTTTTTGCCCCCCTTTGGCTCCATTATTCGTCAACAGACGGTATCCATTTTGTATGTTGAACTGGCTCGCTAATTTTTGAGCTACCGTGATCATTTTAGTGACGAGAGGGAGATCGCCAGCCGAGACAGATTGCAAATCGGGAATCTCCTTTTTGCTAATGATGAGGAGATGAACAGGAGCTTTTGGATTTATATCTTTAATCGCAATGACTTGGTCATCTTCATAAACAACCTCAGCAGGCAATTCTCGCTTGATAATTTTTGAAAAAATGGTCATTGCCTCTCCTTGACTAGTTTCATTGTATACTCTAGGGCTTTAATTGCATCCTCTCGGGTTTCCCAAACAGAAATAAAACGCCCTTTGTGGCAAAATATAGCGCCAGGAATTCCCGAAACTTTTTTGAGTTCCTCATCCAACAAACCGGCCCACTCTTGCGGCAACGGAAAGCGTACTTTCATTTTGTCCGAGATGGTGGGAGGGATGCCGCGCAACTTCCAATGGTTGCCGGATGGCATGATGACAAATTTTGCAGGATGGTGAACCCCATCCAATTCAAAGAAAATATCCATCCAGGGGATGGCTTGAGTGAACATTAAACAAAAAGTGTCTTTTGCCATCGCATTTGCAACAATTTGACGGCATGATTGGATATATTGATACCGTTGCCAAAGGCGCCGTAAATGATTGGTAACAAAATCCAAAGCTTCGAAAAAAGCGGCATCCTGTGTTTTTGCATCGGCGTCATGCTGGATAGGGGTAAAGTTGGAAATCACATGAGAGTACGTGCATAAACCGGGAATTTGGGGATCGCGTCCATTGTCATGGGCATCAACGCCTATGATAAGAGAATTATTGAAAAAATCATAAGCATGCTGAGTGAGGATGTCTGTTTGTTTAAGAAATAACAACACCATGCCTGCGCTGCTCAAATTGTCTTCATATTCATGTTGGTGATGATCAAAGAGTTTTTTGGAGGGATCGAATATCCCACCCACATCACAAACATATTCACATGTGCTCAGAATCGCGGGATCCCTTGTGCGGATGATTTTATCCCGGTCCACAAGATTGAAAAGCAACAACAATCCACACGCGGTTACTTCGTCGGCATGGAAAGTGCCATGATGAGTGCCGGCACTGCGAGATATTTTTTTTATAGCTTCCATAAGCTGCCTTATACCAGATAGGCGTAAAAAAGTAGGAAATGAACGATTATGGCAGATGAAAAATTTTCGCAAAAGGATTAAACATCAATTTTGCAAAATTTGGAATGTCACCCCCTATTATTTGCTTCTGTATTGACCAGTTATGAACAAAACAAAGCGCTGTTTAATTTCTTTATTTTAAAATTTAGTTTATATTTTTTTATTTATATCCTTCGGGTGGACGTTTTTTTAAATGGTTTGTATTCAATTACTTAAACTTAAATAAAAAACAACTCTTGGAACTTTCTTTATTTCTCATTGTTAAACATCATCTTATAAAAAAATAATTTTATCCCCAACTAATAAACAAAAGATCCACAGAAATATCCTTTATAAGGTCAAGGAGTTATGAATACTAGCGTACATTTAACGTACACTTGCTCGATGAAAGTTTGCATCCATAAAAATAAAAGCCTGATGTAAAATGAACATACGACACACTACTGGATAGGTAATGGAAACTTTTTTAGATTTAAAAAATTATGATCTCGTGACTCCTGACGGAACCATCACCAACCTGATCAAAACGTCTGAAAAAACGGCCGAAGCTACAATTTTCATTGAAAATATCCCCTCCAAATTTGTAGGTTTTCAAATCCCTCTTGAAGATGTATTTTTTAACATTAAAAGTACTATTGCCCAAATAGGCCTGGATGGAATAGGCCTCAACTATGAATTGGATCAAAAAAATAGATGTGCACAAGTCAAAGTCGATCTAAGGGCTATCTCTCCCTTAGCCATTGAACTTTTAAACTATCTTACCGTAGGCGCCTACATTGGCCGATTATTTGCAGCCGATGAACGGCGGCGCGTTCGGGATCCGGAATACTTATCCCGCATGTTTGGCAGGTCTGACCGTTGGGGAAAGCCTTTGCTTTCCCTTGGAGGGCTTCATGGAAGCAACGATTTGATCCTCGACAAAGTTGAAGGCCGAACGATCGCTTACCTCACATTGCAAAGTGGACGGGTTGTCTATGACAAATCGATCCATGGCTTCCTTCCCACGCTTGCTAAGGCCCTTGTCAGCAATTCACGTGTGAGGGATCTTCTCCGCCTGCACCAAGAATGGAAACCAAATCTCCCTCGAAATATTGATGAAGATGAGCTTCTCCTTGTCCGTACATTGCCATTGCATATCAGAACCGTCTTTGGACATGTTGTTAACAACCTCCTTTCACAAGGCTACCATCATACTACGGCCTGCATCCTGCAGCCTGACACCTCTGCATCGGGTGACATCTATGAGTTGTATGGGAAGAGCAAAAGAGAATTAACCGATATTCCCTTAGAGTTTTACACATTAGAGCCCTATCGGGAACACGTCTTTTTTTCCGACCGCGATCAACTGCAAACTTGCCTCGAAGACAACAGTGTACTTTTCAATGCTTTTGCTACAGCGCCCAAACCTGAAGAGAATGGTACGGCGGTGTTTATAGTTAAGGGAACCCAACTGCTCGATTTAAAACCAGAAGATTGGGTCATACGTGAAACCCGCTTTCATGAATTCCCGGGGATGGCACATGGAACCCGGCAAGCTCTTATGGTGGAGCGGTTTATTGAGCATCAACCCTCTTACCCTTTTCTAAAAAATATTGATGATGGCTATATCTCGAGCCAAGGGATCCTCTTGACACGCTATTTCCCCTCCCCTCTTATGAAACGGATGCTTTTAAGCGATCAAGTTCAAAGGGGAATGAAAGGGATTTATTTCCAATATCCTTCCCAATCGCATCAAAGCTTTTTTTCTTCCGAGGATCGTGCTTTGCTGCACGATTTGGAGAAATTTGCAATCCCTGTCTTTTGGGTGGATCAGATCAGTGGAACCGTGATGCAATATTGTCAAAAGCCCGACAGGGACGCAGGGATGTTTGTTCCCTTAAAGCAGGTGGATACCTACATGAAGTCTACAGTCTTCGGAATCTATGGTTCCAACCTTTTTGAAGGGCGCTTTGAAAAGGAGCTTCGCACCTTAATGCAAGGGGTTCTCTCGATGCGAAGTTCGATGAACCATCCCCTGTTGCATGGTGATACCCCCCTGGCTTTAGTTACCGGGGGAGGGCCAGGCGCTATGGAGGTCGGCAATCGTGTCGCCAAAGAGCTCAATATTTTATCTTGCGCAAATATCATTGATTTCAGACAGAAAGACACATCGGTCGTGAACGAGCAAAAGCAAAACCCGTATGTCCAAGCCAAAATGACCTACCGATTGGATAAACTTGTCGAACGGCAAGCGGAATTCAATTTAGACTTTCCTATCTTTTTAACGGGGGGAATCGGCACTGATTTTGAATTTAGCCTTGAGGAGGTTCGTAGAAAGGTTGGGGCGGGTCCAGCTTATCCTATTCTCCTTTTTGGAGAAGTCGACTATTGGCATAAAAAAATTTCCACCCGTTTCCGGTGCAATTTGGAAACAGGCACAATCCAAGGCTCTGAATGGATCAGCAATTGCTTTTTTTGCGTCCAAAGCGCTGAACAAGGATTAAAGGTGTATTCTGAATTTTTCAAAGGCGCTTTGCCGATTGGCAAAAATGGTCCTGTTTATGAAGATGGTTTTGTTTCCGTCCCTGCATGATTTTTGGACCGCCCTTTCATAAAGTTATATAAGGCTACTCTAAGAAAAGGGGCCAATTCTTCTAAGGGCACTTCATCACCTATTTGAAAATCACCTGTGCTGAGGAGAGAGAGATATTGAGGGGTTGTTTTCTCCACAATATTGCGCCAAAAATTGCGTGTATAGTTGGGATATTTTTTTACAAATAGCTGCACATCTTGGTAAGTAGGTCTATATTGATTAATGGCGACCCCTTCTTTAAAATAATTCTTCCAACCTTGAAAGGCTTGCTTGACTTCTCTCGGCAAAGTGGATTCCGGCAATATATTCAAGTCACCCAGCTCCCCATTCTTAGGAAGCTCTTCAATGAGTTCAATATATCTTTTTGGAGCCTGAGGCCAGTATTTAGGAAGCCATTCCTCATCATATTCAAGGAATTGAAGAAATTCTCCTTTGGGGATCTCCCCCGCTATATATTGATCCCCAATTTGACGTTTCCAAGTATGATAGAGAAAAATAATTTCCGGAGGCGCCACGGCATATTGGTCAGCTTCAGAAGGAAATGCACTGATTTTGTCTTGGTATTGAAAACCGGGCAAATAACCGCTCTTACTCGAAGCATTTACCCTCATATGTTCTGGAAATTGCCATAGAAAAACAGAAAATTGCCGATTTGTAACCTGAAGAAAAGGGCTTGCAGCGATCTTCTTTGACCACAGTGAAGAGACCCAGGCCCCACCACCCCAAAACAAAGCTGCTAAGGCAGCAATAACGCAGAGCCAAATCCATAACGGAGACGACCCTTTTGGCCATCCGTTATTGATAAAATCTTTTTCCTGAAGTTCTTTTTGCGGCGGTGTCATCATTAAACTACATTGCCATGATTAGAAATAAGCACAGAGAATAATCCCTGTGCCCTTATCCCTTCAACATAAATCAAAAACCGTAGGAGGCTCGAATGCTGAAATAATTGGTCGCAAGTTTTTGAAACTGCCCTTCAAGCGAATACCCATCGTGATATTCAAGGAATATGCGCAGCTTGCGGCAAAGTCCGCACAGCTTCCCCCATTCATAGCCCAAAACATAGGTCGCATCGATATGGTGTTTAAAGTTTTTATTGTATCTAAAATGCATCCCCAAGAAAGGCTCTCCATAGAGTTGATTGCACCAGTCTGTGAATCCAAGACAATTCATCCTCACTTCTGTGCCAATAGCTCCAAATAATCTTCCCGTGTGAAATTCTTCATCTTCACGCACTGTGTACCCAATGCCTGAATAGAGGCGGATCTCAGGCGTCCAGTCCCAGGATATATAGAAATCGACAAATTCAGAGCTTGCATTCCGCCGGTCAAAGCCTGGATGGTTAAGAAGAAACTCGTCCCCAATATGGCAAGAAATATGGTAGGCGCGAAAACGAAACTCCCACAAGTCAAAACCGTAACTTACAGAAAGGCCTCCATAATAGTCGGCATTGATCAAAGGGGAAGAATTGTGCAGCGGGTCAAAGGTGGCCCAAAGAGCGCCCTCTAAGTCGATTTGGAGGTCGCCGCACCAAGGCCAAACCTTAAACCATCGATAAATGGGGAGATAATCCCCAAAGCTGACATCGATCACATTTCTCACAAGAACCTGGTCATCGAATCGCCATCCGACAGAATATGTAATTTGGCGAGGATCCGCAATGAGCGGTCGGAAAATAACAGCTTCTTCCGGCAGCCATAAACCGCATAAGCCACACTCTTCCGCGACAATCCGATCAAAAGGGGGGACATGAAAGTAGGGAGGAGGGGCGCAATTGCAGTGAAGATGTTCGGAATAATAGCTATCCGGGACGACATAGCGGCATCCCCGATATCCACCTTCAGGGGAATGCCAAACATTCTCCGAATAATCACCATACCCATCGTCATTATTATCATAAGCATCGTAGCTGTTTGAATAGCCATCGTAAGAATAATCTGAATAGGCCTCAGGACGTCTGTTATTACACGTACAAGGTTTCCCTTCGTTGCAACCGCACTTACAATCGGGGGTGCAGCCCCAAGCATTTAATTTCACATTACTTTGTTGAAATGATGGAGGAGGTTGCGTTTGAACTTGGAATTGTGGCTGAGGTGGCTGATTTCCAGGCCGCTTGTCTGGTTCCATGTTATCGGCAAAGAGGCCCTGGCAGCACAAAATACTAAGGAGTGATAGACGAAAAATGTTGTTCAACATAGGGCAGCTTCCTGTGTTTGTTTTGAGAAAACTTAAAAAATAAAATTGATGTATAACGTAAGGGGCAAAAAGAAGAAAGTGAAAAAATAAAAAAATTTGATAACGGTGGCGATCTAATCAGGTTCAATGGAAAAATTGAACAAGACCCTATCTAGAAGCAATTTTCTTGTTATTAAAGATATCAAAATGATATCATAATGCAAAGGAGTTTTTTATGAAGCAGAAACAAACGCGGGACCTTTTAATAAGAAATGTGCCTATTGAAATATATTTGCAGTTAGAAAAAGCCGCAAAAGAACATCATCGTAGTAAAACTCAAGAAGCAATAGTGGCTCTTACTAACGGCTTATCTTTGCAAAGCCCTGTGAGAAAACCAATTCCCTTTAAGTGGAAGAAAAAAGTTTCCAATGAATTTATTGAAAAAGCAATCAAAGAGGGGCGGAAGTGATTGTTGCTGATACTTGCTTAATATTCCATCTTTTTAATGAATCAACCTTAACATCCAGCGCCCAAGAAATTTTAGCCAAAGACCCAAACTGGATTTTCCCTCCACTTTGGAGAACAGAATACGCAAATGTCTTATCGAAAATGGCTAGAAAAGAACATCGAACTCCTGAAGAGATCATTCATCATTTTGAATGTATTGTGGATGAATTAAAAAATCACGAAATCATCGTAGACACTAAAAAAGCATTAGAGATCTCAATGCAATGCAAAATCTCCGTTTATGACGCCCATTTTATAACATTAGCTATTAATTTTAGCACAGTAGTTGTAACAGAAGATAAGGAAATTCTTAAAAAATGTCCTAGCTTAACTATATCTTTCGCCGATTTCAAAAAAAGATAACTTTTTAAAATGATAAAGGACACTTCCCTTTTGGGAAAGTGTCCGAGAGAACCTGCCGATCTCAGGTCGCTTTAGAACTTTCAAAGAGTTCGATCGGTCAAAAGTTCAAATTGTTCCCTTAATGCGAGAAATTAGAGAACGATTAGTAATCTAACAACTCCGATCCTGAGTAGAGAGGCCCTGGCGGTGTAAATAAAACTGCATATCTAGTTCCTCTATCAAATTTTTCAGAATTATATGTATCTTCATCGCTAAGAATGGCATGACTCCACTCATATCTAGCTTCTCCAGAAATGGAATACATAGATTTTGGAGGAATAAAAATTTTGTGTTGTTGTTTTTCTGTTTTTTTCTGAGAGTAGAAGTTAACCACTACCGGTGAATTAAAACTAATTACTATAACAGTACCACCACTCAAGTAAGGAGAATCAACATGCTGTGTTATAAATCCATCCTTCTTATATCCGACTAACGTGCAAGCTAACTTTAAAGGTTTTTTCTCAGTTGAGAAAGAATTTAATGATTTTAATTTTGAAAAAACATCTTTTGTTAGCTCATAAAATACTTTATCAAAAGCTTGACTATCCTCAAATTCATATCCATCGCAATGACCATTATTAATTTCAGGAGAACCTTTATTCATTTGTACGATAAAGCGTTTATGCAAATCATCTGAGATGAAATTTTCTATAAGCCTTAAGCCTGGAATTGGCATAGGTCTTTCTATCGTAGAAGAATCTGAAAGAGTTTTTTTTAAAGATTTTGTTTTCAATATTATTTGACTTTCTTTAGAATCTTCAACACTTGTTTTTAATTTACAGATTTTTTTATGATGTTGCCAATCAGCTTTTTGACATTCAAGGTGTTTGCCGAAAAAATCCATGCCTTACAATCTTGAGTGTCTTTCTATTCCAGTTTCTTGTGCATATGAAGCAATCTGCTTTTGTATTTCTTTTGGGGTTAATATGACGGGTTGAAACCAATAAAGCGCGCGCGAGATATTGTTAGTGTAAATTTGCGATCGAAAATTCCAATTTTTAATAAACCATCCTGGTATTTCGTATGTCTTACCTGGAATAGCCTTTATTTTTAATTCCTGATTTTTTTGCCTGTGATAGTGCATATCTTTTGGATGTCCAGGATCATCAAATCTTATGAAAATGCATGAATATTCATTTTGATCGTCTAAGAGTTCAATTTCTTCAAGTGACTGGAACCAATAGGTGCCAGAATCAATTATTTTTTCAATATCGTCTCCATTGATATCGGTAATTGCTGATGAAAAAAGTCTGTTATCAATCAATGGGGCTGCGCCGTTAGCAATTCTAAAAATCACTGCTTTAAATAAAACTAATTCTATTTTTTCGATTTGTTTTTGAAATAATTCTCTGCTCCAATTTTCAACAAATTTTCTTTCTTCAGGTCGAAGAAAATTTTCAACATCCCGCCTAGCTGACTTCCAATCTAAGGCAGAGACTTTTTTTTCAAATGCTTCGCAAAGCCATTTTTTACTGTAAGGTATCTTTTGTTCTTTATAGGGTCCTGCTTGATAGAGTGCATTTTTGAGTAAAAGGTAATTAACTGGTGTTTTTCTCGACAAATACCAAAGAAAATCAAACCAATCACGTCCTTTTTCATATTTTCTACAAAGCAACGCATGACATTTGCTTGCAAATAAACTTGGAAAATCTTGTAAGAGAATAGAGAATGGGTAAGGATAGGTTAAAAAGGCATTTTCAAAGTTAGAACCTCCAGGAGGTTGTGTATCAATCTCCAATTTAATTGTAATTTTTTGTTCATCTGAAGGCAATCTGTCATAAGTCAATTCAAGAATTTGAGCAAAGGAGTCTTCTTTTAAAAATGCTGTCTTTATAGCTCCTTGAGCTGCGGCACGCTCTTTAATTTCCAGATTTACACCAAAGGAGTTAAATTCGATTTCAATGGCCTTGAGATACGATTGCCATTGAAATGAATCTGAGGGTCTTAAAAGCACAAAATCTAGATCTTCTGAAAATCGTTTTAATTGGTGCACAATTCTTAAAGCGGTTCCTCCTTGAAATGCAGCAAGTTTAAAAAAATCGCTTCTTGCTAAACCTGCCAATGCAATTTCTTGATAAATTTCTTTTAGAGCACTCAGCTCTTCCTGTTTTGAGAGCGAGTTGTAGTTTTTAAGCCGTTCTTGAATAATTGTGATAGTCATAGACGCAATCCTTTTAGCAAAACATTGAGTATCTTTTTGACTCTTGGACTTGGATAATTCTCGATAAGTTCAATAAGTACTTTTTTGTCGGAATTTTGAAAGTTTTCGATTTCAATACGAAAATCCTCAGAAAGATCACTAATTGAGTTCCAAGTTCGTTTTCTTGCATAGACAATATCAGCAAGAGCTTTCACAGGAGATGCAATAAATAGAGTTAAGGAATTTTGTTGATGTTGTTCAACTCCAAAAGAAAACGCCTTAATTGGAATATGTTCATATGAAAAGATTCCAATGGGCGTTTCGAATTCTTTAGCTCTTTTAACTGACGCACAGGTTGTTGTCCTTACAGCTTCTGGAATCCATCCATGATAGCTTAATGCAGATTCAAAGCTTACATAAGAAGGGCCATAGATAATCGGGGCAATTTCAAAGGAATTCAGGAGAGTTTTCTTGGCATTTTTAATTAAATACAAGTCTCTGCGAATGGGGATAAGATACCCTTTGTGGATAGCTCTTTTAATGATAGCTTGGCGAGAGGCTGGCGACTTATCCAAAATATGATGCAAATCAATTCCAGAGACATAAGGCTTTGGCCAATTCAATAAAATTTCAAGAAAACTGCTATTCATAAAGACCTGCTGTTAGCTGGGTTTTTTTGACGGCTTCTTACATAAGAATATGAAATATTCAATTTTTTTGCAACATATTGTCATAAAATGACAGTTTCTTACATTAAATTACGATACTTCATAAAATTTTTCGAAAATAATTTTTTCATACCGGCGAAAGATGTCTTAATTTTGCTGGTGAGAAGCTGATTCTTATCAACGGCATAAGACGCATACTTTGGAGCAAATTGACAAGTTGAATATTCAGGAAGTTTTGCTGCAATTAATAGTGTTATCGAGGAGGAAGGGAAATGGTATTTTGCAGGAACCTATTTCTATAATGACAAACCAAGCAATTCCGATATTCCCAATACAATCCGCATGTTCCAAGAAACATATGAAAATATGATCTCATTCATTGAAAATGAAAATGTGGATGATTACTATAACCAACTTCATCAATATTAGGAGAAGCAGAAAACAGGTGAAGAGATGCTCCGATTTTTGAGAGAGTCGGTGTTTCTTTTTGGCTTCGATCCAAGGTAGCAATTCTTTGGGTATGCTTTTTGTCATAAAATTCTTTAGAAAAAACCTTCAATAGCATCCATTAAAGCAAAACTAATCAATACAGCTCCAATAACATATAGAGGTATCCAATAATAACGTCGACTTTGCTTATAGTCTCCTTGCAAATACCGAGACCACATAAGATACAAAGCACACGGTATTGATAATGGCATCAAAAAATACATAAATATAAGCCCCAAACCAAAAGCTATAGATGTGTTAGGGCGATGGAAAACCATCACGCTTGCAGAGGCCAACATGAGTAGAAAAGGAAACAATATGAGATAGGCAATTGTCGTTATCCAAGCCCTTCTTTTTGTCTTCTTTCTTTCGGAACTAGACGCATTAATCATACTTTCCATTACACTAAGGATTCTGCAAGCTGATTTTGAGCATTTAGTAATTCAGCTTTCGGTTCTTCTTTTTTCCGATATTGATTAATCTTTGTACGAACAATAGCTTGATAACTGTCATTCTTAAGAATTAGAAGAAAAACGGCATCTTCTGAATTTTGTATTTCAGAACTTGGAGTTGAAAGACAAAAAGCTGTCTATAACACTACGAGAACCCTTTAAAATAATAAAGGACACTTCCCTTTCGGGAAAGTGTCCGCGGATGTGCCCAGGATAGGACTCGAACCTACACACCAAATGGCACAAGATCCTAAGTCTTGCGTGTCTACCAATTCCACCACCTGGGCTTAATTTTGAAAATGATTGCAAAGAGCTCTAGGTTAACGCTCATCGCTGTTTGTGTCAATGGGAACCTAAATTTATTTGCGCGCCACAAAAATCGTAGCGACCCCAAAAGTTACCGGTTTTTTAATAATGTTTTGAAATCCCGCCTTTTTTAACATATCCTCCAATACATCTGGAGCATAAAAAGTATTAATGCTCTGACATAAATACTCATAGGCCTTTCTATTAGATGTGATCCACCTCCCTAAAAAAGGGATCATCGTTTTCAAATAGACGTAATGCCCTAGTCGGAAAAAAGGGTTGGGAGGCCTGGTCAATTCTAAAAGTCCAAAAGTCCCCTTATCTGAAAGGACACGGTATATTTCACTAAGGCACTCGTGTGGATGTTTTATATTTCGAATTCCATAAGCCATTGTCGCGCAAGAGATTGAAGAATTTTCCAACGGAATCTTTTGGGCATCGGCTTGAATGTAGGTGATTGCATGATGGTCGAAATTCATTGTGGAGGCCTTTTTCTTGGCGCATTCCAACATCTCTTGGCAAAAATCCAAGAGAATAGCCTGCCTAGACAAAGAAGAATTTTTTAAATAATTAAAGGCAATATCCCCGGTGCCGCAACAAAGATCTAAAAGAACTTCCGGTTCACACACAGCAGTCACATGGTCCAGAAGTTGACTATTCCACCTTTTATTTAAACGCATGGAAAGTATCGTATTGGCTTGATCGTAATTCTCAGCAATACTCCCAAACATCTCCTGTATACTCTCAGGGCATTGTTTATCATAGGAAGGCATCAATCTCCTCCTTTCTGATTGCCGTTTTTTGGATCGTGGTCCTCTTTTTCACACAAACTGCAGCTGATTCCCGTTCCGCACCCCTCTTTTTCATTTCGCTTTTGATGTGGATTGCGGCCGCAGGCTCCCGGATGAAGTTTAGATCTCCCTGTCAAAAGCCACCCAATCGCCATAAACACTAACGCAAGCACAACGATGATAAAAGCAATTGCAATTGTTAAAAACAGCAGCGACATAAGTGATTTACTCCTAGGACCAAAACCAAATATATCGTATGCCGTATTAAAAAACTACAAAGGTCTGCGAAAGAAACCAGTGAGCCGCACTAATCTTTGTGGCTTCTAAGTAACTAGGCACAGAGAAGAAACAGGATATGCAAGATCGTAAACGGCAGGGTAAGCAAGATATTGAAAGAATATTCGGATATGATTGAGTTAAAACTGTTCAAAAACATCGTTTTTTCTTTTATCCTGCTTATCCTGCCGTTTACGATCTTGTATATCCTGTTTTTCCTTCTCATTGCCTCCTAAGTAACTTCTCTCAAGTTACTGATGTTAACAGTGGTTTTTTCGATTTTTACATTAATTCCATTTTTTTAATCACTTCTTGTTCATCATAATAAACTTTAATCGCATAATATTCTTTTTTATTAGAACAAGCTTCAATTGGAGTCCCAATTACTTCCCATATTCCGCATGTGCTTACGTCTAAAGCTCCGTGCATGAGAGCCCTCGCGGCTGAACCTCTTTCTTTCAAAATTTGATACACTTCGACAAGTTCACCTGAAGGTTGTCTATCACTGCTTACAATTGTTGCACCACAGGCAATCAGTTGACCGCGTGTGTGGCAGGATTGGATCTTAGTGATCCCTACGCCCTCTTTTCTTGCAGCCATAATGACAGAGCAAGAAGAGAAAACACTTAATAAAGCCACTCCAAGTAAAAAAATT
The DNA here is from genome assembly GCA_963742415.1 of uncultured Parachlamydiaceae bacterium. Taxonomy (GTDB): domain Bacteria; phylum Chlamydiota; class Chlamydiia; order Chlamydiales; family Parachlamydiaceae; genus CAVULX01. Next base: position 577,896 of record CAVULX010000004.1, on the reverse strand, counting down.
TTCATTTGAGTTCCTTTTTTGTTGTTCTTTTTATAAGAGTTATTAAAAAATTTCATTTTTATTTTAATAACAAGAAAATTATTTTCAGTGTTTTGTAGTTTTCTTTCAACTACAAAAAAATTATATGTTAATGAAATGTTTATGATGATAATTAAAAACTATATCAAATAATTGACTTTAATAGAAAAAAAATGGGCAGGAAATGGACCCGTTATGGAATATACCGAACGTATACCCAAACGACTTGTTTGGGTATATAGCTAAAAGAGAAATCTTGAAGTACAGAATCCCAAAGAAAGCAAAATAGCAAAAAGAAGCTGAAGCATTCCAGCTATGCCGAAAAACTTATTATAGATAAATCCTGGAGGATGAATCCATATTCCTTGAATAAGCGTAACCGCGATTGGCAAAGCAGCAAGGGGAAGAAAAGCAGCTATCAAGAACCCTCGGCTTACCCAATATAATAAACCAAGCGCAAACGGTGCAACGACACAAAATGTAATTTCACAACGAGCAAACGTTTTTCCAAAACGAACAGCCAAAGTTCTCTTATTTGCACGCGCATCCCCTTCACAATCTCGAAGATTATTCACTGCGATCAAATTAACCGCCAATAAACCCATTTGGATCCCTGCTACAATGGGATCCATCGTTATTTGGCTTGTTTCTAAAAAATAAACAGCTGATGTTAAAACGATTCCAAAGAATATCAAAACAAAAATGTCTCCTAATCCTGTATAAGCCAAAGATTTAGGACCAGCTGTATAAAAATAGCCGCAAGCGCATGATAGGAGTAAAACGAACAGCAAGGGGATCCCCCCTTTTAGGATAAGGGGTATTCCAAAAAAGAGCGCAAGTAAAAAACTGCAAATTCCAGCATAATAAACTTGTTTTGCAGATAAATAACTGCTTTGAACGAGTCGAATGGGTCCGAGCCTATGTTTGTCATCAGCCCCCCTTTTGTGATCGAAAGCATCGTTGATAAGATTGGTACCCATTTGAATTAAAAAAGAAGAAACAACAGCGATTAAAGGAATTAACCAATCGATTGAAGATTGCGTTGTCAAAGAGAGGGAAGCTCCTACGATGACGGGAGCAAAGGAAGCCGAAATAGATTTAAGTCTTAATGCCGCTATCCAAATTTTCCACGAGCCCTTCGTTTGATTTGTGAGCAATTTACTATTGTCTTTCATATTCCCTCAAAATTATTAAAAGAGTTCGTGATAACCCTAGCAATAAAACTATTTCTAGACAAGAAGTTATGAGAAATAATAACGTGTAAAAAAATTTGCTGTTGAATTTTTAGATTTTTTTTGCATCATCAGCTTTTTATAAAATAAATGTTTCAATCATGGCTATAAAAAAAATCTATTATAAGGAGAGCTCATGAATAACACGATTTCATCAAGTCCATTCGATGTTCATGTTGTAATTAATCCTATCACACAAAAAAAAGAACGTTGCTTTAACCGAAACCTTCCAGTAAAGTTAGATTGCATTGAGAAAGATGCAGAATTCATATTTAATTGTTTGGCACAGCATTTTGGATTTACGCTAGACAAAACCTTTTTAGAAAAAATTTCTCTCACTATCCGTACTATTCTTCCCCAAAAAAATATAGAATACAGAAAAAATCAAATAGTGAAACATTGGGAATGCAGGAATAAAACCATTAAAGTTCCATTTACAGTGACTTTTCATTGTAATGAGAGGGGTGATGTTCAGGCTTTCATCAAGCTTAGTTCAGTAATTGAATTAGAACCTTTTACAAAAACATATAAAGCCGCTCTAATTCTTAAAAATCATAGTCAAGAAAATTTTCAATTTGGAGTCGTAAATAAATGGTCAATTAACACATCCACCAAAGCGGGAAGCCAGATATCAAAAGCAAGAATCGGTAGAATGGATAAGTTAAAAGAGGATCCAAATGTTTTGCCCCTATTGGCCTGGGCTACAGGGGTTCGGAAAAAGGGGGGCACCAAAACGGTCCTTTATACTCCTTACTATTTTGGAAAGCTAAAGGATGTTTTAAGTCCAAGGATAAAAAAAAGAAAATTTAACGACACGAAAAAAAAACAGTCGCAAATGTCGCAAGCGATTCTAGAGTTAGGAAAAACTTTGAAAGAATTACATGAAAACAACTTGCTGCTGCACGATGTTGTTCCCAATAAGAGGGTTATATGCCATGCTAAACAATTCAAAAAGGAGCCTATTGCGAATTTGATTTGCCATATGCTTCTCGGCTCTAACAAACACTCTTTACTCCAGCAACTTTGTCGAAAATTTGCCTCTTTTTCTCCAGAAATGTTTCTACTTGAATATGGCAATCCTGAAGATAAGAAAACACTTTTTGAAATGTGGAATGTCACAGATTCCAATCATTTGATTGGAAAACACTCCGACATGTGGGGATTGGGATGCATCATCTATGCAATGCATTATAATGCGATGCCAAAATTATGCACCCTTTTACAAAAGCTGGAATCTGAAATCTTACTTCAGTCTAAATTAAAAAGGCGATACCAGGAATTTACGGATACAATAGATGTTTCATTGAGCGAAGTGCTTCCTCTAGATGAAAGTAACGAATTTGGCCGGAGAAGTGACTATTTTTTTACAAAACTTTCGGTCATAGATCCCTATTTAAAAACCTTTAATCCAACATCTTCAAAGACAATGGATTTAACCAAAGAAATAAAAAATTCCATGAATATGATTGAAAAACATAAAAGAAAAGATGTGGAAAAAAGAGAAGAAGCAAGTGAATCAGAAGAATCAAGCGAATCAGACAAAGATGCAATGAATTTTAAAGAAGAAATATTAATGGATATAGAAAAATTAATAGATTTTGACGAATCACAGGTGGAGGGTATAGAAAAGTCACTCGATTATACAGAACTTGATATAATTAGGTTAGAAAAATCAATAAAGATTGACGGAGATCATCGCTGCGTAAATGACCGCGCGGCCATCAATAAAATACCTAGTGTCGAAGATGTGAATGAATTGCTGGAGATGAATAGAAGATTAACACTTAGGAATGAAGGATTAGAAAATATGAATGAAAATCTAATAGCTGAGATCAAAAAAAATGAAAATACTATTGATTCTTTGGTCATTCAAGCTATGAAAGAGATCAAAAATTCGACAAAAGTGCCGCAATCGCAAGGCAAAGTAGGTTTTTGGGAAAGCCTTATAAGCCATTTGCTATGTTCAGACCCAAATAAGCGAATAAGTGCTGATGTTTTGCACTTAAAGATACAGCAATTTAAAGCTGAAGATGAGCTGAAAGCGAAAAGAGGATCTACTATGGTCAAGCTTGCGATCACAAAACAAAAAACCGACTCAAAGTCAAAGAAATCGGCTGGGATGGGTGTTACAGCTTCTGGTTTGAATTCTGCCAGATTTGTTCCAGTTAACCCCCCGCCACCTATTGAAGCCCTTTCAGCAAGTATGCCTCAAGTTACCGAATTTTTTGGCAAAAAAAAATCAAACACTGAGAGCTCGCAAAAATCGGGCAATGGAAGTTAGGGAATTGTTATTTTTATGGCCGATTTTGGCAACTTTTCTCCTCAGAATTATATACCTGATTGAGATCTAAATCCGGTAGCTCTATCCTAAATTAAAATTAAATAAAATAGGTATCCTTACAAGGAGAAATTATGAATCAAGTAGCGAACGAAAAATTTCATATTTTGACGAAACTATCACTGTCTGATGCAACCTGGCGCCAAGAAAAGGGAGTTCATATCGACAAAGTTAAAGAGGACGCCCAGAGGTTGATTAACCAATTAAAGAATTCTATTTTTACAGAAAGTTTCTTAAGAGAAGTGTGTTATGTCACCCAGGCCATGCGTCCAAATAGTTCTATAGAAATTCAAGAGGGAACGAAAATAAGTAGGCAGTTTAATCAATCAATGGAAGTTCCTTTTACAGTGACATTTCACGCACAAGGAGATGGAGAGGTTCAAATTTATATCCAATCAAATAACCTTATCGCTGAAGGGAATTTCACAAAAGTTTATAAAGCCACTCAAATTATATTCAAAAGCGATAAATTTCAAGTTAACGAGGTAGCTAAATTATCAATCACAACTAGAACTAACGCTGCCAACATTATGTTACTAGAAAAAATTGCTCAATTGGATCTGTTCAAAAGCTATCCCAATGTCTTAAAAATTCATGCTTGGGCTTCAAGAAAAGAACCAAAGGGCCGTACAAAGAGTGTCGTATATATTCCGTTATATGATGGAAATTTAACAAGGTTTATTAAGAAAGTTCACACCCAAAAAAACAGTGAATGTAACATTCAAAACATGCTGAAGGTTAGCGAAGCTTTAGCTGTAACATTGACTGCATTGCATGATCACAACTGTATCTTTGAAAATATTAACCCAAATAACCTCCTTATAAAATACAAGTCGAAAAAAATTGCAGAAACACATCTTTCAAACTTAGATGTAAGTTATTTTCTTAGCACACAAAATGATCCTGAAAAAACTCCTGGAAAGTTTGCATTTAAGGCGCCTGAGTGGTTTCTCCGTTCAATTGATGGCCGCCACCTTGATCGTTTCGGTGTGAACCTGGAGGATTTTGGTTCAGAAGAAGACAAACGTGCTTCCGATATGTGGGGAGTGGGGTGCATTTTGTATATGATGTACTTTAAGAAATTGCCGAAATTCTGCCAGGTTTTACAACGTCTAGAGTGTAATGAAACCTCAAAACAGGAATACGAAGTCGAACTTACTGAAATTACAAATGCATTGAGCACAGGTTACATTAAAAAGCTTATAGAGAGTATGACCGAATACAATAAAGGGGAATATGAAAGATTGATCGGAAAATTTGAAACGGATCTTGCCATTATAGAGAGTAAGGGAAAACCCTATCTGCAAAGCATTAATTTAGCTATTACAGAGATCAAAAATCCGACAATAATTCCAAGAAAAAAGAAGGGAAAAGATGATTTTTGGATAGTGCTCATAAGCGAATTGCTATGCTACGATCCGAGGAAACGGATGACAGCTCAAGCTTTTCAACAAAAAATTAATCAATATATACAAGAACATAAACCAATACCTAAAAGGCGGGTGTCTGTTTTTACTACAAATGTCCCTCTTGAAGTGGAAATAACCGAAATTGAACCTCTCCAGCCATCTTCGAATTTAGGGGTAACTGAAGATCCCCAAAGATCTTGTAATACGGTTAGAGGAAATTTTGCCAAAGTTTTATCTTTCAGGGATTTTGCGAATTTTACTATGGTACCTAATGCAAAGAAAAACAAAGAGAAATTGTAGCCATATCAGGTTAATAAAAAGACCAACCGACATTTAAATTTAAAGCGTAATCAAACTTGGTTTGTTTGCCGAAGAGATTTTGGTTCACAGGGAAGCTAACACCGAATTGAACAAGGATCTCTTTACTTGAAAACCATAAAGAAGGGGTTACAAAAACCGCATTTCCACCTGAATTTGGATCGATAGACCCATGAATTCTATTTTTTTTGTTGTATTGCCCATCTAATTCGACCATCCACGCAAAAATCCACCCTTCTGGGCTGGGAAAGTTACGTCCAACGCCAAACTGGTAAAGAAATTGATCTCCGAATTTTGTGCCGTGGTTTGAGGTTGTCAACACGCCGCCATACGAAGTGAAAACAAACCAATCCACCCAAGTACGATAATAGGTAGCCCCTAAGAAGAAGCTTGGGGACCCAAAACCTGTAGGAGGATCTTTCTTTTCAGATCCTGTAGGAAAAGTGACATTGCCCAAAACTGTCGCTTGGTCAACATAAGTCTCTGTTTTTTTGTTATAGAAAGCATATTCCAATTGGACAAAAAAATCTTCCAAGCCTTTAGAATGTTGGCTTTCACTTCTCAATCGTGGTGTGAATGGAAAATTAAAGAAAATGGACCAATCATCTGTAATCCCGAACAAAATGCTTGGAATAATATCAACGGTATTTTTTTTCTTACCATAAAAGTCATCTGCAAAAACATAAATTTGGATTTCATTTTTATCGATGATATTCCCTCCAAAACCGAATAGGGCTGCCGGTTGTTGAGAGGTGGGCAAAGAGAAATTGCCTATCTTGGGAGGTTCTACTTCCTTTTTTTCCTTGGGTTCGTCATTTTTTTTCGTCTGAGCCTCTTGATCTTTGCTGCTAGAACACGAATCGTCTTGACTATGCAGCTGGGAAAAGATGTGTAAGGAACAAGCCACAAAAAACTTTAACAAATAGATATGCCGCTTCGACATCCCAACCATTCAGGAAAAATTTATCTTTCCCTATGACTTAAAACTTAAATAACTTTTTTTGCAATTGTAATTTGTTTGGAAGAGACAGATGCTATTTATAAGCAGCTTCTTAACGAAATAAACGGATGCTTTCAGCTGTTTCGCGAACAAGGCGCATCCCGTAGCGCATAAGCACCACGTTCCAAGCACACAACAGCTGATAACGCAATCTCCATTGGAACATACGCTGCTTAATAGTGCTGTAGGTTTTCTGAATGGGTTCGGATATTTTTTGCATTTTGGCTTCGAGCTTCTTTTGACAGCGCAATGCAATTTGTTGGACAACATTAAAAGGCAGTTTTCCTCTATTGAGCATGCGCTCACTGAAAGCTCTTGCTTTCGATGCCCATAACTCCCCTCTTTTGGAAAGTTCTTGATGCCATTTTTTTAACGTAGCAGCTAATTGAAGTATTGTAAGATAGGGCTTAGATGTTTTGATTTTTGAAATAATCCCCTCTTTTTGTTTCCTGCATGTTTCTTTGATTTTTGCAATGGTATTTGAGATCTTTTGGAACTTGACCTGCAAGGGATTGTATACGCGTAAAAAAACCTCTATTAATCTATTTTTCTTCTTTTCAACATAACCAAAAATTTTCTCATCGATTGCTTTCTTAAAATTCTGAAGTTTGTGGAGGAGGAATTCCTTTTTAGATTGAATCCAAGACTCGATGGTGGTTTTAATATGGGTGATCTTTTGATTGATTCGCTCCTTAATCGAAAAACAAAACTTCTTAAAGGTCTGCCATGGGTGCAAGACGAGATTTTTAATATTTTCTGCCCGAGCTACTATTTTGTCACTTTTGCTCTTGATATAAGTCGAAACTTTCTTTTGGACAGCCTTAAATTTAGGTTTACACCAGAGAGCCACAGGGCGCTCAATTTTTTCTTTAAATCCGTTTTTTACATAATCGAGAGCCTGATGCCCAATCTGAAGACTTTTAGCTTTGTATTCTACAGCCATTTGCTGCATCCGGTGTTGGATAGACTGAACTGTAGACTCGACTTTGGTTGGCATCGCTTTTAATGCAGCAACAATTTTTTTATATGCATGAAAAAGCCACACGATGGTTTTAAAGATTGGCATTAGAGTCACGCTGTACAAAAACCAAATCCCTTGAAAAATAAATGAAAAAAAATCGAGATGTTCCGGCTGTTGTTTGATCGCTTTTTCCTCTTTTGTCTTTTTTTCCCTTCCCAAATTGATCAAATTTTTCTTTATTGAGCTGATTTTATCTTTTATTCGCTCGATTTTTTTTAGAATTTTCCCCTTTATCTTTTGCAATATTGATAATACAACTGTTTCAAGCCGTTTATAAAGATTCGGGATAACGACACAAAAGATCCATTTAGGTATTTGAAAAAGAATTAAATAGAAGGGCAATACGAGCAACAAGAAGATAGCTTTGATCGCTTTTCCTAAAGTAAGCCCCTTGGTTTCTCGGCGTAAATATTGATGCTCAAACTTCTCTTCTACCTCTTGCTCTAATTTTATTTTCAAAGCTCGAGCTTTTTCCTTTGGGTCTATGTAGGCGGGTGCATCCGGCGGCCGCATCGTATGATGGGCATTAGGGCGGCGAATCATTTCATATAAGTCATATTGTTGAGCGCTCTGGGAGATCCCGTCGTGATATGGATTTTTGCGGGGAGGCTTTGGCGGTGGAGGAGGCTGCTGCCCTTGCGGAGGATAAGCGTGCATTTGGGGGTTTCCTGCCATAAACCTTTATCTCTTAATGTTATAATTAATTAAAACTTAATTTATTTATATGGTTTTATTTTAACAAACAATAATTAAGACACAATAAATTTTTAAACAATTTTGTTTACATTTTCTTAACTTTTCACCCCCGAATCATTAGATTCCCCCTCTCATAAAGGACTTAAATCAATGAATATAGTAGATTTACGTTGAAAAAATTCAATCATATTTTAAGGAATAATTTCATGTCAATATAGCTGGTCTTTGGAAGGAATAGGTATGGGAAACACAAGTCAATCTTTCCCATACCTCACATGCTTTACTGCGGCTCTAAAAAGACTTGAAAGATATAGGGGGAAGCTGCCGAATCGGTCTTCTTTTTCGTGTTAGCTACACTGCTTTGAATCCCACCCACAATATGCCCTAATAAAATCGGTGAATCTTCCAATTTATCCAATCGAAAAACACCATTCGGATACATGGGCACGTCATTATTAGGAACGAAATAAGCGCCGGCGCCAAAGCGAAGCCGTCTTCCAGGGTTTGACTTCGTTGACAAGATCACCGGAAATTTATTTTTCATCAGATATTGGGTAAAATTGTCATCCTCATCAATTTTAATTGTTGTCACCTGATTGATAAAAGGAAGGTTAGAACTTGTTTTAAAAACCCCATTTCTGAAAAAGCCAAAGCTAATCCCTCCAAACAAGACAACATACATATCATTTGTTTTCTTGGAGAAAAGGCCAAGCCTTGCAGAAGCATAATTGTTCATCCCTTGTTTGAATGTCGAGGGAAGCGAAGGATCTGCCATGGAGGCCTCCCCTTCAGCAGTGATAGTCACAGGCACTGTCCAAGCTCCAGTTGTCAATGTAAAAACCCCCGATAAAGCGACGTACGCTTCTTCATACCTGTTGTGTTTTTTCTTCATCACCGGCACCACATTTAAATCTCGTCTCCGATAATTGGGATTTGGCTCTTCAGACTCTTTAGGCAGAATAAACAACTCTTTTCCATCATCGACGATCCGGAAACGGCGGACTTGCTGGGTGTAAGCCCCATTGGAAGAATCCAAATAAAACCCAAGAAAATCTTGTCCAAAAATCAGCAACGTATACGAGTGGTCGTTAGCTTGATCCATGTACCCACCGGTAACTTTAAGTATGGGGTGGTGGACCTGACGGATCGAATCGGCCGCAGTTTTGTGGCTGTCGGGGTTGATCACCCATTTGATAAGTCCAGGTATGTCGATAACGGATAAGGCATCCTTCGTACTAAAGTCCCCGGTGGCCGAATTTACCCCGTAGCCTCCAGAAATATATAAGGTATCTTCCGTCTGGTAATATTGAGGGGCAGTCACGGAAAGCAAATCAACCTGATGCTGGCTTAATCCTGAAGTTGGATCGTCCAAAGATCTCGTATAGACGGTATGTGTTTCTGAATCCACAACATAGACTATTTTATTTTGTTTTTGGGGAGGAAAGTTGTTGTCATTGTTATTGAAACTATGCATCCCATTTGTTCGACCGGTTATAAAGAGCCAATATTGCCTATGTGTAGCAAAGGCGCCGGAATGGATGCCATTAGGCAGCATAAAGTCTGCTTCCTTAATCACGATTTCAAAAGGCAAATTACTTGAAGATAAAATCGGACTTACTGTCGCTGTTTGGTTATCACTGAATCCGTTGCAAGCATAAGCGCAAGCGAATAACAATATAGCCATTCTAATGTAATAAAAGTTCATACTTCACCTACTGTGTATTTCTGTTCTTAAAATTATTTATCGCTCAAGTTCTTCGGGTAAGTTAAAGTCTGCGATAAATATTTGACATGTTCTGTCTTTGCCTCTTTTAGAGGTCCAAAGGATCTTATTCCCCTCCCGATTAAATACAGGCAACCCATCAAAGGAGGGAAAATGGGTCAATCTATAAGAGGCTCCTGTTTCAATGTTGAGAAGGTAAATTTCATACCGGTAATGTCCATGTAAAGATGTAGTAAAAGCGACCACTTTGCCGTTTGGATGCCAATAGGGCGCCCAATTAACAGCATCATTATCTGTGAGCTGCCTCTCTTCGCGACCATCTACACCAATGACATAGATTTGGAGGTAATCTGCTTTAGCCCGATCGGCACGGAAGATGATTTTCTTATCATCGGGTGAAAAAAAGGGTCCCCCATTGTAGGAATCGTTTGTATGGGTAATTTGTACAACATCTGTGCCATCCGATTTCATGGTGTAAATATTCATACTTCCATCTTCATTGCTAGCATAAACGATACGGGATCCATCGGAAGAAAAAGCACATTCGGCATGATAGGCCGGACCTGATGTCAAGGCCGCAAGATCGGTGCCATCTAAGTTAGCTTCATAAATATTCATGTAAGGGGTAAGCTCCCACTTATATTTCCCATCTGTCGCTTTTGGAGCGGGGGATAACTCAGGGCTTTCGTGGCTAGAAGCAAAAATAATTTTTTTTCCGTCAGGCCTAAAATAAGAGCAAGTACAAGCCCCCCTTCCAGTACTGACAAGGACAGGAGTCATAGTATTTAAACTCATTGAATATATCTGATACTTTTCTTCCCCTTTAGGGACTGCCTGGAAGATGATAGCTTCACTATCGGGTGAAAAATAGGCTTCTCCCGCTTTTTCGAAACCCATTGATGGGAAAGTTAATTGGCGGACGTTTTGGATAGCCGGACTTTCTAACTGACTGACGAGTTCTTCATCTGCATAACAAAGAAAAGATGTGTTCAAGAAAATAATTGTCATTAGCCTCAAAAGCAGTATGGAAGGGATGTTCATAGGGATTTTCCTGAATATATTAATTTAAAAAAGGAATTTAACAGATAAAAAAAAACTGTCAAGCGTTACATAGGTAAAAAAACATTTGCTATATTAAAAACTTTTTTTTAACGTGCTATTTTACTCACTTTTTGTCTCAAAGTGGGGTGAACTTTTGAATCCAAAACACCAAAAAAAGCATTACGAGTTTTTATGATGAAAAACATTTTATCCATATTAGTTTTCGCCTGTGCTTCCACTTTCTTGCAGGCCGATTTTTACCAAGACGAATTTTCATCTTGTGAAGATTGCGGCTCTTGGTGGATGCCCGACTTCTCTGCAGATTTCACTTTGGCTGTAGATACATTCCGAAGTCTGCCTGATGGAAGTTTTCAAGATAATACAGGCGCTTATGTGGCTGTTAATAGTGGAATAGACTTCCAGAATTTTTTTGACTATTGCCTCGAAATGCAGCTAGGAGCGAGTTATGGAGTTTATGATTGGAATGGCCGCCAATCCCCTGTCAGCGGCAACCTTAAAGAAAGCCAACAGCAGACTTTTTTGACAGGTGGGTTTTCTCTCACAACTCCCTATTGTTGCGGTTTTAATTTTGGCGTGGTCTATGATTGGATGATCAATAAAAATTTTAGCGTTTTTGCTTTGCATGCCGACTTATCGCAAGTGCGCTACAAAACGGGTTACTTAATCAACGGATGTGATGAAATTGGGATATGGGGAACTAACTATGCTCACACATCCCGTCATCGTTACCATGGAATTCCAGTGAAATTCCGGGCGATCAGCCAACTTAATCTATTTTGGCAGCATAATTTTGATTGTTGTGCTCAAACATCAATTTGGGTTGGTTTTCCCTATAGAAAAGGGTTGATGCATTCGCCGGGAAGAGACGGAAGGTTTATCTTAGGCGCCAGCTTTTATGCTCCTTTGACTAGTTGTTTGAGCGTCACCGGACATGCCTCTTATATGGCTCCAAGATCTGCAAAAGGTGGAAAAGAATCGAGAAATTATGCATCAAATGTATGTTTTGGCATCGTTTATTCTTTTGGAACAGAGCAATGTCAGAAACCCTATTTGCCTCTGGCAGATAACAGCAACTTTATTGCTGACACAAATATAAATTTTTAACAGCGGATATTTGAATCGATCCTATTTTCAAAACTACTATGAAATATATCCTAATTTTTGCTTTGTTCTTGCTGGCAGGTCAAATAAGCTTCGTTAGCTCGAGCGAATCTGAATCTGCTGCTGTTCCCATCGAAAATCAAACGGCGCAGATTCCCCCAAGATATCCTCCCAGAATCAATCCAAACATCATTTATTCTCTTCAGAAAAGTAATGCTGAGCTTCAGAATCAAGTTAAAAATTTGTTATTCTATCGCAACCTGTCGGACATTCTCATGCAGCGGCTCAAAGAGCTGGAACAAGAACTGTCTACCCTTGATCAACAAAATCAAGATCTTCAAGTTAAGGTAAAACAAGATGAGGATCAAATTGATGAACTTACAAAGCAGCAAGCCCAAAAGGTTGCTGAATTACAAGTATTCCGTGACCGTCTCAAAAAAACCGAGCAAGAAAGCCAAGCGAAAATGAATAAGTTAAATAGTGACTTACAAATGGCGCAATCGACTCTAGGAGCTTTGCAGCAAAAAATTGAACAGCTACAAAAGAGTTCCAATGAAAATGTTATGTTGAGCGAGCAAATTCAAAACAAAAATAAGAGAATCGGAGAGCTGAACGAAGAGATTGGCAAACAGAATAAACAAAATTACGATTTAAATTTAAACAAATCTGTTTCTGACCAGCAACTAAAAGACAAAACCAAGCAACTGGAAGCCTTAGAAAAAGACCGCCAGCAAATTCTGAAAGAAGGCAAAGACAAAGAAACAAGCTTGAAATTAACCATCGATGAAAAAACGAATTCCCTTTCTAAGCTTCAGCAAGATTATAACCTTTTACAAACCCAACTAGATCAAATGTCTTCCACAAATAAAGAACTGCGCCAACAAATAGCTCAATTGGAAAAAGAGTGTCAGAAAAACAAATAAGGAGAAAGATGAAATATCGAATCCACTTGATCTATATTTTAATCGTAGCAGCAGTGCTTTTTCAAGCTTGTGAAATAAAAGACAAGTCGAAATATTCCCCTACGCAAGAAGAGATCAAAAAAAAGGTCGACGCGTATGTAGATGCTTTCAATCGGCATAGCCCTGAAAACATCTCTTCCCACTGGTCCAAAGACGCCTACTTTATCAATATTTCTACTGAAGAATCAACCATTGGCAGAGAAGAGATTACCAAGTACTTTAAAAATCAGTTCGAAAGTGTTCCAAATGCTCAATCTTTAAAAGTCACCCTATCCACTATCTACTTCCCTTCCACAAAGGAAGCCATCGCTAAAGGGATCGCCGATATTACTTATTCCGATAAATCGACCAAAAAGATGGCTTTTGTTGCTCAATTCATCATAGAAGATGAACAATGGGTTATCAAAAACTTTTATGTGAACGAATTGCTCGCCTCTATTTCCCATTTTACACAGCTTAAAGAGTTGGATTGGTTAGCCGGAAATTGGGTGGATGATGATGAAAACATCGATGTCACCTACACCTTTGAATGGGATAAAAATAAAAATTTCTTAACAGAACATTTCGTGTCGAGCATCCTCGGTTACGAACAACTCAGTGGAATGCAAATTATCGGTTGGGATCCGATTGAATCGAAGATCCATTCATGGACTTTTGATTCTGACGGAGGATTTGGCCAAAGTGTGTGGTTCAGAGAAGGAAACACCTGGTTCGCCTCGTTGACCTTTACGATGCCCCATGGAGGTAAAGCTACCTCCATCCATGTGTTGAAAAAAATCGATGAAAATACTTTTACTTTTGCTTCAGAAAACCGGGAAATCAATGGAAAACTCTTGCCCAATATTGGCCCGTTTAAAGTCATTAGAAAAAAATAGAAGATCAGGGGATCGATGAAATTCAACCTTATCATATTGCTGTTTACATGTTCAATTCTCTCCATGGAATCCGTTGCTTATGGGGATAGGGGAGGCGGTCGAGGAGCCGGAGGTCCTGGAGGCCTAGGAGGTCCAGGAGGGCCAGGAGACCGGGGAGGACCAGGTGGAGCAGGAAGGTTAAGAGACGCGGGGGGCCCGGGTGACGCAGGACCTGGGAGGCAAATTCAAAATTTGCCTGCGCAGCAAAGAATTGAAGAACGTCCCAGAGCACCGGAACCCTCCCTTCGACAACAACAGTCACAAATGAGGGAGGCCCGTCAACAACAACAACAAGTGAATTTTGTCCCACGATCCCCTTCGATGAGCCGATCCTATACCCCGCCAAATATCCAACCAAACCAACCGAAAGGACGACAAGAAATTGTACCAAAACAACAAAGCCCTGAAGCAATCAGGCAGCAAGTCCACCAATTTACTCAAAGTCGGCCAGCACAACAACCTTCTCTTAGCTCGCAACTCGGGGGTAAAAGCTCTCAAGAACGTCAATCTTTTTTTCTTAATCAAAAGAGTGCGAACAGAAATATCTCTCAAGATGTGAACTCAAGGATGAGAATGAGCCATCCAAATAACCAAAAGTTGTTTTCCGGCAATTTCTTCCAAGATCATTCCTTTCAACCCTCCTATTGGAATAATAATGTTAACTGGTGGCGTGGAGCGAGGTGGGGTCAGATTCACGACTGGCTTAGTTGGGATGATAGTGTCTATCCATATTATTATGATGAGTATGGTTACGGCTACCCCATGCAAACAAATGTCGATCTCGATAGTTATCTTCAACCAGACCTATCGCAAGGGGCGCCTCCCCCTCCTCCAGAAAGTGTCGAACAAGGGAGCAACTGGCTTCCTCTTGGAGTCTTTGTGCTTGGTTCTGATACAACCCAAGCAGCCTATTCAAATATATTTATGCAATTAGCTCTCGACCGCTCGGGTGAAATTTCAGGAACCTATTACAATTCTTCAAGCGATAATACTTATCCTATGGGAGGATACGTTGACCCACAAACCCAACAAGTTTATTGGAAAATAGCCGAGGAAAATACCGACCAAATAATGACAACCGGACTGTATAATCTAACGCAAGATGTAGTGAATATTCAGCTCATTTTCCCTGAAGGGACTGTCCAGAATTGGGTCATGGTGAAAATAAGCAAATAGGAGATCTCGTCCATTACCCCTTTTTGTCAAAGCATCGGACAGCAATCAAGGCAAGCAAAGCCGGAAGCGCTTGGATAAAAATAATGGAAAATTTTGCAGTCGCAGCCCCATAGACACCTGCAATGATAATGCAAGCGAGAAAAAATGTTCGTGCAGATTTTTGAAATCTAACATCGGATATAAAAAATGTCCAGATAAGCCCGGCGGCTAAAAAACCATTGTAAAGCCCTTGGTTTTTAGCTAAAACGGCTGTTTGAGCAGCCATTTCGGGAGTTAATTCGAAAGTTTTGAGCCCGATGTCGGTCTGCCATAAAAACATCTCCAAAACTAAAAAAAACAGATGTAAGAGGGCCACTATTCCCGTTAAAATTGCTGCTAATGTTTTCATAACGTTACCATTTGTTGTTTAAATTGGTTGGACAACAGGGAAAAACTACAAATTTTTGGTAGCTACTTATTTTAGCTTAGATTATTCTTATTTAAATTAATTTAAAACGAGTTTGTTATGACAGTACAAGGAGTTTCAGCTCAAGGTTTTTCAAAAGCCCCCCATGTAAATAATTTAGATCAGATCATTGAAACAATAAAAAAAGCTCATCTTAAAGGACTTTTCAAGCCATACGAAGATGAATTAAATCAATCTAAATATCAATTATACGAAGAGATAAAAAAAATATCTACTGACTCTAGAGAAAAAAATGAATCGAGCAGCATTGAAAAGTTAATCTATCTGTTAACCATTGCCATCGACCCCGAACTCGAAGAACAAGATAAATTAAGCTTATTTACAGAATATTTCATCTCCCTAGATAAAAAGAAAAGAGAGGTTGTCGTTTATCTCATTAGTAGTGAAAAGGGGCTCATTCTTCACATCCTTAAATATTGTTCCAACACAATTTTGCGTGAAGTCTGCATGTCGATCCTTAAAAATCGAAGTACTAATGCTTATGAACCTTTCTTCTTGAAATGGGCTCTCGGAATAACCCAGAATAATTGGGCTTTGATTGAAAAGCAGGTTTTTTTAAATTCACTTTTTGAAATTCTACCCTCAGGGATAAGCGATGACCTCTTTTTCTATTTTTTTATACACATGGATGAAAAAACAGTAGAGAATTTCTTCAAAATTTGCCCTCAATCTATTTCAGAGAGGGCAGAATCTTTGAAAAAAGAGGTTATTGCTTTTGGTGAACAAACTCTAGCAGTATCGGATGACTTCCAAAAATGTATTTTTTGCCCATCATACAAAAATAATCAACGAAAATATTACTTAGAATGGGTATTGTACTTCAACGCAGCTGGGGAAAATTGTTTCTGCGACGGTTGAAGGTCTTGTCTTATTAAACTTTTTTAATGGAGAAGCCCTTTATCCTATTGTTTCCCAAAAAATCGAAGCCATTTTTAATCCAAACAACTATGTCTCAATGTATCCTTTAGAACGCTTATTGGATGCTTTGGAAAAAATGGGCCATGAGCAAAAATTTCTGACGAAGATTTTTGAAAACGAACAGATGGTTAATTTAATGAAAGCAGGAGTGCAAAAAGAAATCTCAGATTGTTTTAGTTGCCCCAATTGTTTTTCCCTATTTATTGTTTTGTGTCCAAATTGGTCACAACTCCTTGAGATCTGGATAAAGGAAGCGATAAAAACACGGACGCATCAAGCTATGCAACTTAATTTTAGCGCTCCCCGTTACTATCAAATTAAATGCCTATTTCAGGGTCTTATAAAAATAGGAATATTAGAAAGTTTTCTCGACGAACTTCGTCCTAAATTAGACAATGATTTGAATAAAATAATAGCAAGCATCTACGACGAAATTTCAAAAGAGAATGTTAAAAAGTAGGTGCTGAATTCGTCGTAATTTCCCCTTGAAAATGATGTATGCATGCATTTTGATCTAAATAGATTTGCAAAGAATATGACTTTTGGCCTCAAAAGATTGCAAATTTTTCCTGAAACTGTCCTCTATGAAAAAAGCATTTTATGCCGTCCTTACAGGACTCTGTTTTTTTGAATTTTACCCAGGCCTTCGCTTCGCTACGACCTGGGCTATAATATTTCGGCCTTTCAGGCCATTTTCAGCGCCGAAGGCGCGGAATGTCACAGCCCAGATCGTAGCGAAGCGAAGGCCTGGGTAAAATTCAAAAAAACAGAGTCCTGTAAGGACGGTATAAAATTCGTTTAGCATCAACTAAAAAAGATGGTTAACTTGTTTTTCAAAGCATTTTAAGGATCATTTTTTCTGCGCAGAGCGCACAATAATGCGTGCTTGCCTCCGATTTGTAATGTAAAGGCTAAGCCAATGAAACATCACCAACACACGATTTCGAAAGCTAATGAGATAAAAAATATGAATGCAGCACCAGATCATCCAAGCAAAAAAGCCTGAAAAACAGAAGTTTTTAACCACCCCTACAGCTTTACCTCGCCCTATTGTCGCCAGCATCCCTTTATCAAAATAAACGAATGGAGGGCGATCAGCAGGAGGAACATTTTTTTTAATTAACTTTGCCACATAAAGCCCTTGCTGGATAGCTGCTGGGGCTAGTCCTGGGAGCGGCTCCCCCTTTTTATTCAGGCTGCATGCAGCATCTCCAATAACAAAAACATTCGGGTGGCCAGGCACTGATAGATCAGGCTCCACGTTTACACGCCCTTGCCGATCTAAAGAAACATTTAAAGTTTTAAGCAAAGGGGAAGTCTGGTTGCCAGCCGCCCAAATGATATTTTGAGCAGGAATAAATTGATCTTTAATATGGATTCCGTCCGAGTTGACATCGGTCACCAGAGTGTTCAACATAACTTCAACACCCAACTTTTCGAGGTCTTTTTTTGCTCGTGCCCCTAATTTTGCAGGATAGCTTGGCAAGACTTGATTAGCCCCTTCGATTAAATAGATATGTGATTTTTCCGGATTGATTAGTCGGAAATTTTTATAGAGCGTTAAATGAGCAAACTCGGCAATGGAACCCGCCATCTCAACACCTGTGGGGCCAGCTCCCACAACAGCGAAATTTAAATAATGATCTATTTTTACAGGGTCTTCACAAACCTCAGCCTTTTCAAAAGCGCATAAGATGTGCTCCCGAATTCGAACGGCATCGCCCAGTGTCTTAACTCCAGGAGCATAGGCTTCCCAGTTGTTGTGGCCAAAGTAAGAAAGCTGGCTTCCTGTGGCTATAATTAAATAATCATAAGGATAAGATTTTCCATTTGAAGTCGATATCTGTTGAGAAACTAGGTCAATTTTATCGACATAAGCCATCAGAACAGCTGTATTGGATTGATTTTTTAAAATTTCTCGAATAGGCGACGCTATGTCGCTCATGGAGAGAGCTGCTGTAGCGACTTGATATAGCAGTGGTTGGAAAAGATGATGATTGGCTTTATCGATAACTAATAATTCGACATCAGCTTTTTTAAGAGCTTTGGCAGCATTAATGCCCCCAAAGCCCCCACCAATAATAATAACCTTAGGCATATTTTTTTATTGACTAAAGCCAGCGTAGGTCAAGATTAATCCTAAAACGATCAAAACAGCGATGATAATCCAATAACTTCGCTCCATTTTATCTGGAGTAAATCTTTTTTGAATTTCTTCAGTAAAGCCCAACCGTAATATTCCTTGAATAACTGCCAGAACCCCAAGTAAGGTAATCAAAACTCTCCAACTCAACTCCCATACAGGGTGGCCAATAAGCAGTGCAATACCCCCAAGCAAATTAATTGATCCTGCCAAAGCCAAGATTCCTTCTGAAGCAGATATGCTTCTCATGACTCTATGAAATTGTTCTTTGCGCACTAAGGCAATTAACGCCATTGCCAACATGTAAATGCCAAGCCACTTAGCTAAAAATATCGATAATTCCATAAATCCTTCTCCTTGTTAAAATACTTTTTTATTAAAAAATATATTTAAAAGGCAACAGAAAAGGATTTAAAGATTTTTGTTAAAAAATAAAACCCACTGGGAAAATATACCAAAGTATTGATCCCAGTGGGTCTATCATCATTTGCAAATCAACTTTTACCCTCTAATTTCAGTTGTCATTATTTTTGCACTTCGAGTTCGTCTTTGACATCATTGACGCCTGGCACTGTCTTTACTTTTTGAACTATGCTATCCTTCATTTGTTTGTCGGACACAGTTCCTTTCATTGTAACCACGCCATCTTTTGTTGAGATTGTCACATTTTTCATCTCGGTGCCAAAATGCCCATCATTAGATAATGCCTGATTGACTTGGCTTGTGATAAATAGATCTGCATTTTGAACTTCTCGCTGCATACCTTGTTTTTCAAATGTGGCAGTTAAACCATTTAAATTTGGAGATGCCCAGGCAACGAGAATTAAACAAAGAGAAGTTATCAATAATAACCTAGTATTCATAATACCTCCATTTTCTTTAATACTTCAGTTTTGCTTCGTCTAACAAAGACAAAACAAAAAAAGAAATTTTGCGCAATCTTCAAAGAAAATGTTGATGCAGGATTTTTATTCCTGCTTATGTGAATATACAGGCTCAAGAACCATGATATACACATTCTGAAGACTAAATAGTTATTTGTCCCTCCTTGGCTCCATGCTATCCTAAAAGGATTTATTTGTAAAATGTCCCCACAAAAATGTAAACTATTAGATATAAGCAGTTTATGGCTTAATTTTTAAAAACATCTCTCAGGACAGCTCTGGCTGCATGATAGCCGCACATCCCATGAACTCCTCCTCCTGGAGGGGTCGAAGAAGAGCAGATATACAAACCTTTAACAGGAGTCGAATAGGGCACAGCTCTTGCTACAGGTCGGGTAAAAAGTTGACGAATATCTTGAACTCCCCCATTGATATCTCCCCCAACATAATTGGCATTATAAGATTCTAACTCCATGGGTGATTTTGTGCTTCGCGCAAGGATGCAATCTTTAAAACCCGGAGCAAATCTTTCTATCTGGGTTTCAATTATTTCTTTCATATTCATGGTTGATCCGTTGGGAACATGGCAGTAAGCCCAAGCTGTGTGCATCTCCTCTGGAGCGCGTGTCGAGTCAAATAAACTTGGCTGAGCGAGGATAATGTAGGGTTTATTAGAACAGTTTCCCTTCCATACTGCACTCTCTGAAGCCGCAATTTCTTCAGCCGTACCTCCTACATGAACAGTGCCTGCCCTAGCACATTCCTTAGCTTTCCAAGGGATTGGATGGTTAAGAGCCCAATCTATTTTGAATGCCCCGGGACCATACCTATATCCCTCCAACTGACGGCGATAGCCTAAAGGCAAACGATCCCCTGCAATCTGTAATAATTGCTTGGGAGTTATATCACACAAAACAGCTTGAGAAGGGGGAAGCTCGCCTAGGTTCTCGACGTTGACGTCAGTATAAATTTGACCTCCTAACGAGAGAAAAATAGCAGCTAAGGCATCCGCGATTTTTTGGGATCCCCCTCTAGGGAAGGGCCAACCTACTGCATGGCCCAGTATCCCAAGCACAAGGCCAAATGCAGCTGTTAAAGGTTTGTCAAGCGGCAGAATAGCATGGGCCGCAAGGCCGGCAAAGAAACTTCTCGCACAATCACTTTTAAATAAGCTGTCAGATAAACTTTTAGCTGATCGGAGACCAAGCAAGCCAAAGCATCCCATGAGGTAAGGATGTTTCGGCCAATGGAGAGGCGCTAAGATCTCTTTTCCAAGAAGATGCCAATTGGAAACGAGAGGCTCCATCAGATCTTTATATGCATCCCCATCCTCACCTAAATTCCTACATGTTGCATCGAGAGAGCGTTCAAGCAAAGCAGCGGTTCCGTCGTCAAAGGGGTGGGCTAAAGGAGCTGAGGGATGGATCCATTCAAGACCATATTGACCCAAAGGGAGTTCACGAAAAAATGGGGAACCAAGCCCTAGAGGGTGTACAGCTGAGCAAACGTCATGGACAAATCCTGGCAGCGTCAATTCTGCAGAACGCATTCCGCCGCCAAGGGTCGATTTAGCCTCATAGATAGCCACGGAAAGGCCGGCCTGCGCCAACTTAATGGCTGCTGATAGACCGTTAGGTCCTGATCCGATGACAATCGCATCGTAAACGTTTTTAGCCATTCTACCATTGAAAATAATCCTCGTAATAACTTTACGAGGACTATTAAATCAATTCATCAGTTTATAGGGTGCCTGGTCCACCTGGGGTGGGTTTGACAGGCTTTGCGGGTCTTTTTGTATTTTTAGTGGGGCATTCAATGCGAGTTCCATTCCAGATTTTTGACAATGGAACTTGCCCTTTATTTCCCCAAACTCCTTTGAAGGAAGCCCACTTTTCAGTGAAAACAAACTGAAACGGGCCAGACTTCAGGGGTTTTTTCCCCTTTGCTGGTTTCACCCAAATACCTACTAAAATGTTATCCTTAAGCGTACCGATCAAATTATTGCGACCATAGTACTTGAATGTGCCTGTGACTGTTTTGTCTTTTATGTATAGACGCATCAGGCCATAATCGGTTTGATAACATCCTGTAATTGTATCCGGCTTAGCCTGAATTTTGATGTGCTGTTTTAAAATCGGCGGCTCAATTACATATGAACCGGACGAACTTCCATAATAGCTTCCCCAATTTGAATCTGGTCCCCAATTGATTGTTCCCCCGTCGATGTTAATTGTCACGCCATTAACATTAATTCCCAATCCTAACAGTATATCTATAATTCTTTGGTAAATGACTAATGGGGTTGGAGTAGGCGTTGGAGTCGGTGTGGGAGTTGGGGTTGGAGTAGGCGATGGTGTAGGAGTAGGAGTGGGGGTCGGGGTTGGCGTAGGTGTTGGGGTCGGCGTTAGAGCAGGAGCGGGTGGTGGTGGAGGAGCAGGCACAGGGACAGGGACAGGAATCCGCCCGGGACCCTGAGGAGTTCCCCCGCCAGGCGGCAAAATTGTCACTTGTGTTGTCTGAGGTTGAGAATACATTCCATTGCTGCACAAAATTACAGACGTAATTGTCATTGTTCCGGCTGTTTTGGCTGTTTGAGTAAAATCTGAGCCCCCGGTTGTCCAAGTATCTCCGCCATAATTCCAATAGATGGCCGTGGGGGTGCAAGTTGGATTGCTTACCCTAATATGAATAGGATCTCCGACATGAACAACCGGTGTCATATTCGTCAGGGTAAAAGTAGGTATTGGCGTGATTGTAGGAGGGGACGGGGGAGCCGGAGTTGGCATTGGCGTATAAGTGGGGGTTGGCGAGTGTTGATAATAATTTGAAGGGGGGTAATCATTAGGATACCCGTATCCTCCGGAGTCCCAATTACCGTAACCACCTCCTCCCCAATTGCCATGGGAGTGGCCGCCGCCCGAGCCTCCTCCACCCCAGCCGCCTCCGCCTCCGCCGCCACCGCCGCCATGCCCTCCTCCCATATGGCCGCTGGCCACATCATCATGGCTTGCCGCATTGTTCTGCTGTTGCTGTTGACCTTGCAGCCTGCCTTGGTTTGAAGTATCATAAGCAAAAACAATCATTGGAGCGAAAAGGAGGACTAAACTCATTTTCAATGATTTGACTTGGGTGAACATGGCTTTTCCTTAGATTAAATTCAGCACTTAAATCGACATATATTCTTAGAAGCAGTTATGTGTAAATGTATTTTTACCAATTGTAATCTTTCTCATAGCTTAGTTCGATTAAAACCTTTCCTAGCTTCTCCTTAAATAAAGCTTTGTGTTCTTCTTTAAAATAATCCTTCCAAGAACTTGCCTTCCCTTTAGCAAATGTTTTCCCTTTGCCAAAAGATTCATCAAAAGCATCCAATAGAATCTCATCAGACACATCAATCTTCAAGGCGTCCGCTATTTTTCTTAACTCCTTAAGTTGTTCCTCCTCAGTGTAATTGCTTCCTCGCGGACCTAAAAGAACTTCAAAGCGGAGAAAACAACATACCGGAGAATTAATCCAAGGCATAAACTTATTGAGGATCTCGAGCGCAGAATAGTAAACTGCTGTTCCATTAAGTATGTGGTCAATTTTTTGATCCAAATCTAATGAAGTGAAGTAACGGTCGCCAATTGGATCTCCAAAAAGATCTACACCTGATACAGAGGGATGCCGGATGATGGAGATGATCCAATCCCTCGGATCTCTGATGACAAAGAAAACGACAGCTTGCCGCTGCTTGATGATATTTTCCATCTCTTTCGAGTAAGGGGCGTGTGTGACCAAAAAGTCGCTGGTACTTTGCAAGTCATCTAAAATAGAAACAAAGCAATCTTTTTGCACTGGCTGGTGCAGCCAATAAGGCTGGACGGCATCTGGAAGTTTTAAAAGTAGATCTAAAGTTTTTTTATTGTATAAATAAGCTTTTGAACACCTCACGTCATCGGCCCAGTATGATACGGAATCTAGGTCCGTTAGATACTCGAGGAGAGGCCTTAAAAGGTGTGTCCCTGTTTTTGGTAATGTAAATAAAACAAATTCTTTAGGCGTTTCAGCTGCACTCAAAAAATCTATAAATACCTTTTTCTGTGGTTCGATCGACAATTTTATCGAATAAGCCAATATAACAATGATGACCAGGGAAATGGAGGCGATGATCGAAGCTTTTTTTACACCCATCATGGTCTCCTTACTCCCCTATTTATTGAATGCGTATGACGGTTTATACAGGAAGAGGGCTAATTTTCCAACAACGATGAATTTTCTTGTTGTGAAAATCAAGGGGGAGTGTTTTGTCTGAAATTTCCCGGATAGAGCAAACGTGAGATAAGGAATCATCAAATTTGAATTTTCTTGAATTGGTACTGAAAAAAATGACCCCCTCCGGGGAAAGAAGCTTAAGGGCTTTTGAGATAAGGAACGGATGGTCCTTTTGAATGTCAAACATTTGATCCATTTTTTTTGATCGGGAGATCGTCGGCGGATCTATGACAATTATATCAAACTTGGCCGACGCGGGTCTTTCATCCTCAATAAATTTAAGGCAATCAGCTCTTATAACTTCGTGGTTTTTAAGCGAAAGGCCGTTTAGAACAAAATTACGGCGTCCCCAATCTGTGTAAGTATTCGAAATGTCCACGCTTTTAGTAAAAGCCGCACCAGCAATAGCTGCATGAACGCTAAAGGCGCATGTATAAGCAAAAAGGTTGAGGAGCCGCTTCCCTTTTGCAAGGGAGGCGACCATTCTGCGTGTCTCTCGATGATCTAAAAACAGCCCGGTGTCGAGATAGTCATTTAGGTTGACGCTAAACTTCACCCCATACTCCAAAACAGTGAAGAACTGATGCCGATCATCCCTTTTTTCATATTGCTGCGTTTTTTTGCGCTTGACCCGTGTCCGCCAATAAATAAGCTCTGGTGAAGTGTCAAAGATAGAACATAACGTTTGATTGATCTCCTCCGCCAACTCTGATGAAGGCTCATCACAATTTCGATCATAAGAAAAAAATTGGACGCAAAAACGCCCTGCATAAAAATCGATAGCTAAAGGATATTCTTTGATATCCCGATCATATACGCGGAAACAGTCCGTCAAGGAGCGCTTAGCCCATTTGCGGATATGCCGGTAATTTTTTCTGATCCGATTTTTAATAGCCGAACTTTTATCCGCTCCATCAGCAATGGAAGGAAGTTCCAGAAAGTGTTCATCCATACATTCGTCAAAGAAACAATTGCTTTATATTTTAGTAAAATCATTCTCAGGAAAGAATATCTTTTTTAGATAATCCTGTTACGATTTGGATTTCTTGGACTTTTAGCCCTTGCTTGAGCAAATTTTTTGCAACTTTTAACAAAGCCATTTTTTCCCCTTTTTCAATCCCGATTTTTTCTCCCTTCTCGAGGCCTACCATCTTCCCTTCATCAAATTTATATTCTAAGGAAGCTTGGTAGGTCAGTTCGTATTTCTCTAATTGATCATAAGTAAGAAGCTCTTCTTCATTCCAAGAATACCTATCGAGCACATCATAGGCTTTGGCTATGATTTGTTCGTGCTCAGCCAACTTTTGCAAATCTTCTCCAGATGTTTCCCCAGCATGTTTAAAAAAATAAAACCACATCTCTGTTGTACTAGAAAGTTCATCGATCCCTTTGTTAAATTTCGGAAGTTCTAGGAATGTGAAAGAAAAATCTTTTAGATCATTTTCATAGCTTTTCTTATCAAGGATGACATGATCTGATTTAAAGTCTTTCTTCCTTGGAAACATGATGAAATCAGTAATCGCGACAAAGATCACAGACTTAAGCGTATGGAACTTTCCCCCATCGTTCATCTGGGAAGCGTACGCTTTAGAAGCATAATATTGGGCTCTCTTTTCAAACCCTTTTTCACGGGCCACCTGCATTTCGACGATATAGCGATTTCCCTTTTCATCTTTGCACAAGATATCCACTATACTCGTTTTTTGGGCCCTTATTTCAGGATCCTGAACAGTTTTTAAGAAAACGACATCTTGGATATGAGCACCTTCATCAAATTCAATAACATCATTGAGGAAATGGATGAGAATATCTTTGTTCTTCTCAGTTCCAAAGATTTTTTTAAAGGCCAGATCATTTTTTGGATCAAGAAATTTCCCTAACATTAAGACATTCCAATAAAGATAAAGATGATTATTTATTTTATTTTAGTTAAATCATTCTTTATTACCAAGTAAAATAAATTATAATAATTTTTATATTTAATTGGGTTATACGGAATGATATATATCGAAAGGGATGGCGAAGCAGATGGCGGTGATGGTTAAAAGTGAGAGGCGGAACATCTTCTGCCCCCAAAGCTTGTCATTTTCGCTCGCAAAACCTCTTAAGCACAGCGCTAGCCAAGCCAGGCCAAAGCCAATAGCCAGAAACATATAGATAGACCCGGTATATTTAAAAATTGTCAACATCACCGCTGCCAAGATAAAACCAATAATATAAAGGGTCATGTGAATTTTTGTTCTTAGCTTGCCCTTTTTGACAGGTAATACAGGAATGTCGGCATTTACATAATCCTCAAAGTGATACATGGCAATCGCAAAAAAATGGGGCATTTGCCACAACACCATCATCATAAATAAAATCAAAGCTCCAATGTCGAAGCGATGGCTCACAGCACAATATCCAACTACTGGCGGAACTGCCCCAGCAATGCTTCCAATAGCTGTTCCATAAATGGTGTGGCATTTCCAAAAACTATAAAGCACCACATAGACAAAAAAGCCCATGGTAGCTACAGCTACAGTCAAGACATTCGTAAATAAAAACAAAATAAGGTTGCCCACGATCCCAAGAAAAATGGCAAAAATAATTGCATTCTTTCCAGAAATTAATCCCGTCACCAGAGCTCGATTTTTTGTCCTTTCCATTTTTTCATCGGTTTTTCGGTCGATATAATTGTTGAATACACATGCAGATGCTATTATACACCCGATTCCTAGTAGAGTTTCAAAGAATAACGGAAGATTAATCTCTCCTTTGGAAGCTAGCAAAAATCCTGCAGCCACCGTAATGAGATTCCCTAAAATAATTCCTGGCTTAGTCAACAAATAGTAATTAATCATGAATCATTTCCTTTGCCATATTTGACATTGTGCGATTGTTTAAATCATACATAATCCATAGAGTCCCAATAGCAATAATCAATAAAATGAACGCCATAAAAAAGAATACAAGAGTTTCCCAACGGGGTTTGGCTTCCTGTCCTACGTGGAGAAAAAATAGGAGTTGAACGACAGCCTGTACAAGAGCCAGACCGACAACGGTATAAATTAAGATTTGTTCCGAGAAGGGTCGTAAGATGACGAGAGAAAAAGAACAAATTGTCAATACAATAGAAGCTATAAAGCCAATGACATAAGCTTTGTAACGTCCCATGCCATTCTTTTTTGATCTCATTTAAACTAAGTTCTGAATGCATTTTAGATGACTCCCATCAAGTAGACAAAAGTAAAGATGAAAATCCATACCAAATCTAAGAAATGCCAAAACAAACTAAAAACGACAAGCCTGCGAAAGGTAATGACTGTCACCCCAAGTAAAAATACCTGCACCATCATGACAATCATCCATAACAATCCTACCGAGACGTGAAGTCCATGCGTACCTACAAGTGCAAAGAAGGAAGATAAAAAAGCGCTTCTTGTCCAACTATTTCCTTCTTGAACCAAATGGGTAAACTCTGTCACCTCCATGGCTATAAAGGAAGCCCCCAATAAAAAGGAAACAAGCAACCATGCAATCACTTGAATCTTTTTATTTCGCACCGCTGACAACATCCCCAAACCGCAAGTGACGCTGCTGAACAACAAGATCATTGTTTCGATAAAAGAGGTCGAAAGGCTAAAAAGCTCCTGCGATGAGGGCCCTCCAAAAGTTTCATGACGCAACACAGCATAGGTAATAAATAAAGTGGCAAACAAGATGCAGTCTGTCATCAGATACATCCAAAAGCCTAAGACAGTTTTCGAAAATGTATCTTGGTGTGGATCTGGAGCATGCGTGTCGGGATGCTTCTCAAGGGTTTCATGATGATGAATTGTCAATGACTTACTCATAGCCCTTCGACCTCTTTATATGTTCCGCTTCTATTCTTTTCACTTCCTCAGCGGTGATAATCTCATGTTCATCCTTGCCGGAAAGGCGAATGATCAAGCAAAGGACAATTGCGGCAAAACTGCTGATTGCCAGCCAGATGATATACCAAGTCATGGCAAAGCCAAAAAACAAGGTGAAGATGCCAATAAAAAAGCCCATAGGAGTATTTTTTGGAAGATGGATATCTTCGTAATTTTCTTCAGGAGGCGGCGCCTCCCCTCTTTTATAGCCCATAAAGGATCTAGCTGATCCACCGTAGGAATAACGGCAAAATTATAGATGGGAGGAGGTGAAGGAATAGACCATTCCAATGTTCTGCCATTCCAAGGATCTCCTCCTGTGTGGTCCCAATTCTCCTTTCTCTTGAAAATGCTCCAGAATAAACCAAAAAACTGAATGCTGGCTCCAATAAAAATAAGAAATGCGCCAATTCCCACAGTTACAAATAGAGGATGCCATCCGGTAGATGCCTCATAATGATCTAAACGTCTTGTAGCTCCCATAAAGCCAAGCATGTATAAAGGCATAAATGCAAGCAAGAATCCCCCAAACCAACACCAAAAGGCATATCGGTTCAATTTTTCATCCAAGAAAAATCCTGTGAATTTCGGAAACCAATAGGTAAAACCGGCAAAAAAGCCAAAGAGCATTCCCCCAATGACCATTCCATGGAAATGGGCGATCAAAAACAAGCTATTGTGCACTTGATAGTCGACTGGAGGTGAAGAAAGCAAAACCCCTGTCATCCCGCCCACGCTAAAATTGAGGACAAAAGCAAAAAACCACAACATCGGCGAAGTGAAGTGGACCCGTCCCCGGAATTTTGTAAATAGCCAGTTAAATATTTTGACTCCCGTAGGAATTGCAATCAACATGGTCGTGATGCCGAAAAAGGCATTCACTCCTGGACTTGCGCCCATGGTAAAAAAATGGTGAAGCCATACAAGAAAGGACAAAACGGTGATCATCACAAGTGCCCAAACCATGGAGACGTATCCGAATAATCGTTTTTCGGAGAATGTGGGAACGACTTCTGAAAAAATCCCAAAAATCGGCAAAATCAAAATATAAACCTCAGGATGTCCCCAAGCCCAGATCAGATTGACATACATCATCGGATTCCCCCCGCCTCCGCGGTGAAAAAATGCATGCCCAGATAGCGATCTAAAGTGAGCATGTAGAGGGTAGCTGTCAGAATCGGGAAAGCAAAAATCACAAGAATCATCGCGCACAGGCTGCTCCAAACAAAGATGGGCATCTTCATCAAGGTCATGCCGGGACAGCGCATTTTCAGAATCGTAACCAAAAAATTGATTCCTGAGATGGTACTTCCCACCCCCGCAATCTGGACGACCCAGATCCAATAATCGACCCCTTCATTGGGGCTATATTCAATCCCTGAAAGAGGAGGATAAGCGAGCCATCCTGCAGTGGAAAATTTTCCAATAGCCAGTGATATCAAAGTTAAAAACCCCGCTGCGGTAAACAGCCAAAAACCCAGTGCATTTAAAAAGGGATAGGCGACATCTCTAGCCCCAATTTGCAAAGGGATAATCAGATTCATCAAACCGAAGACGACTCCCATGCCGACGAAAAAAATCATGGTTGTTCCATGGGCGGAAAAGATTTCTTGAAAGTGGCCGGATGAAATAAAGCCATGAGAATCCCCGACGGAAAGAGCTTGTTGGAGACGCATCATCACCGCATCGGCAAATCCTTTGAAGAACATGATAAGGGTAACAACGATGTACATAATGCCGATTCTTTTGGGATCCACAGAGGTGATCCATTCATTCCATAGCCACTTCCAACGTTTAAGATAGGTAATAAGCGCGATGAGGGCGATCCCTCCGAAGAACATGTTGAGGACAGCAATGTTTTGACTCCATTCGTGATGAAAGGCATCTAACGTTAATCTTCCAAACATCGTTTATCCTTTACTCTTAGAAGGTAGGGGTGGTTCATATATTTCATCAGAATCTGATCGAAGAGTTTTTCATCTTTCAGCCGATAAAGCTCCTCGGGATTATCACTGCTTGGCTCAGCCATTTTCTCGTAATCTTCCCACTTAAGCACCTTCGCTTTTTTTGCCTTTTCTACCCATTTATGATAATCCTCTTCCGAAGAGGCTCGTGTGATAAAATGCATACCGGCAAAACCTTCTCCACTTAAATTGGCGGATGAGCCCCTAAAGTCCCCTGCCTCATCCGCAATCAGATGGAGCTCGGTCTTCATTTTTGGCATGGCATAAATTTGCCCCCCTAGATGAGGAATCCAAAACGAATTCATTGGAGCATCCGCAGTAATTTCAAAATGGATCGGAGTTTGTTTAGGAAACTGTAAAAAATTCAAACTGGCTATTTTTTCTTCGGGGTAAATAAATAGCCATTTCCACTGCAGGGCTACAACTTGGATGGTCATTTCCTTTTTATTGGATTCGAGAGGTTTATAAGGATCCAATTGATAGGTTTTGATCCAGGTTAAAACCCCGATAATTAATGTTAAAATGCAGGGGATCCCCCACCAAAAGTATTCTGCAACTACATTATCTACTAAATCAGGATCATATTTCCCCTTTGGATTGCCCGCGCTGTATTTCCAGGAAAAAACAAACGTAAGGACATAGACGGGGATAATAATGATGAGCATTAAAGCTTGAATGATAAGAAGAAGATTGCGCTGTTCCAGGGCAATAATTCCTTTAGGGAACAAGATGGCGATAAAACTTCGGAATTTCAAAATCTGCAAAGGTTGCATGATTAAGAAAAAGAATAAGATTAAACCTGTGAATATAAGCATGAAGAACACAGGTCGTTTTGGCATGCGGAACCCTTCCTGAATTTATAAAATAAATTTTTTATTATAACATAAATTTTTTTAACCGCAAGTCAAGGTGAATTTTATCGAAAAAAATAATAGACTTCTTTCGAAATTCGCTTTGATTAGAAAAATGAGCTATTTTTGAGCAGATTTTTTGAAAAATTTTGAGAGCATATGGGTGCATATGGTCGAAAAATTTTACGAAAAAGATGCTAAAAAGAGCCATTTTAATAATCAAATGGAATTTCGAAAGAAGTCTAATACTGCAACTCCCTACTTGCATCTTTAAGTGATCATTTGTAAAATGCCTCGTGAGATTTTATGTTTAAGAGGTAACGTATGGATGTAGCTCAAACACAAACAAAACCTAAAGAAAATATCAAAACACAGCAGCATCAATTATCGAATCTACTAAAATCGATCCAAAGTAAAATCATCGGCCAGCAGCAGTTGATTGAACACATGCTTGTTTGCCTTCTGGCCGATGGGCATATCCTCATTGAAGGGATGCCAGGCCTTGCTAAGACCCGTTCTGCCAAGGCGATCGCCGATGGGATCGATGGAGACTTTCATCGGATTCAGTTTACCCCCGATCTCCTGCCCTCCGATCTCATCGGAACAGAAATCTATATCCATGAAAAAAGTGATTTTATTTTCCGGAATGGACCCCTCTTCAACAACATCTTACTTGCAGATGAGATCAATCGAGCACCCGCCAAAGTGCAATCAGCCCTCCTCGAAGCGATGGAGGAGAAACAAATCACGGTGGGTCATAAGAGCTACCCCCTCCCTGAATTGTACATGGTGATCGCTACACAAAACCCTATAGAACAAGAGGGAACTTATAACCTTCCAGAAGCTCAACTCGATAGGTTTATGATGCATCTTGAAGTGGGCTATCCAAACCAGCAAGAAGAACTCTTAATCGCTGAATTAGATGAAAAAAGGCAGCGCAACACCCATCCCTCCATTCCCCCTATCACGACAAGAGAGGAAGTTTTAAATGCCCGGAAAGCGGTCTCCCAAATGTATATTTCCGATAACCTGAAAAAATATGTGGTCTCGATAACCACGGCCACGCGAACTCCCGAAAAATACGATCAAGAACTTGCCCAGTGGATCGAACATGGGGCTTCCCCTCGCGCTACTATCGCGATGATCCGGTGCGCAAAGGCGCTCGCCTGGCTTAGAGGAGAGGAATATGTGACTCCGACACACATCCATAGCGTGGCGCCCCCCATCTTAAGGCACCGTATTATCCCCTCCTTTGAATCCGACGCCGAAGGAGTTTCACGCCATGATATCGTAAAAAAAATACTGGAAGTCGTCGCTATCCCTTAAAGGTGCTTATGCTCTACCCTGAATTAAATGATTTAATTGCATTTAAAAATCGGAAATCAGAGCCTGCACTCCCCTCTTACCGGACAGGAACATCGATTGTTCAAGGCGATCACCACTCCCCTTTTCGAGGTCAAGGGCTCGAATTTGATGCTGTCAGGGAATATGTTCCGGGGGACGATATCCGAAATATTGATTGGAGGGTCACTGCGAGGACGGGATCGCCTCACTTAAAACTTTTTAAACAAGAACGAGAGCGACATGTGTTGCTTTGCATCGATATGAACAGCACGATGCGTTTCGGCACGCGAAACACTTTCAAATCGGTGCAAGCTGCACGCGTTGCAGCCATTCTAGGATGGCGAGGGCTCGCCCACCATGACCGGATCAGCGGATGCCTTTTTGGCGATGTCCCTAATGGAATGCAATATTTCGCCCCCAAAAGGACCCCAAAATCCTTTTGTACCCTGCTAAAGAGGCTCACCGAGCCTTTTGCTGAGCAGCATTCCATCTTATTTAGCGACATTTTGACACAGATCAACCAAGCGGCGCAGACCGGATCGCTCATTTATATCATAAGCGATTTTATGAACATCCAACAAAACTTCCAAAATCAGGCTGGCCTAAGGCAACTTATCAAACGGTGCGATGTCGTCTTTATTTCCATCAATGATCCCGCCGACAAATCTATTTTTCCCATTGGAACAATTGCCTTTTGTGCAAGCAAACAGGAAAAATTCTATGTCAACACAGCCAGCGACAATGGGAGAGAAGCCTATGAGGCTCAATGGAGAAGCAATCGGCAACACTTGTATGAGGCCGCAGCCAAATTAAAAATTCCTTTGATAGAATTATCTACCGAATCGGATCTCTATCGAGATCTTAGCTTTCAGTTAAAAAAGATAACCAAAAGGAAAAAACGATGAACCCTCTTTTGGAGCAACTGCATGATATCGAAGGATTAGATTCCATTAGTTGGTGGCCTCTAGCTATTGGATGGTGGGTCATTATTGGGGCGGGAATTTTGATTGGATGTTCAGTTGGATTTTTTATCGCTTACCGCGTTGCCTTTAAGCGTAGCTGGAAAAATGACGCTTTACTGAAATTGACAGTCCTAGAAAAAAATTTGTCCGAGGCAACCGCTCTGGAAACCCTCACCATCCTATCCGAATATTTGCGCCGCATCGCCCTCCAACGTTTTTCCAGAAAAGAGTGTGCAGGCTTAGTCGGCGACGCCTGGCTAAAATGGCTCTCCAAGCATGATCCTAAACACTTTGATTGGGAAAACAAGGGAGATCTTCTAACCGAATTACCTTATGCGCCAACGCCCAATCCTCCCTCGCTTGCCCAGATTAAAGAACTCATACAAGCCACAAAAACCTGGGTGAGATAAATGTTTCATTTTTATTGGCCGTGGTTTGCTCTCCTTCTTCCCCTTCCGATTCTGATCAAGATTCTTCCAAGATTCAACAAAGAGGCAGATAAAACGTCGCCCCAACTCTATTTTCCTGCCCTCGACAGGTTAAAACAAGCTTTTCCTCCTTTCCATCGTGAAAACCACTCAAACCGTATATTTTTTCTTCTCCTTGCTTTGACATGGCTTTTTCTGACTTTGGCGCTCATGCAGCCTGAAAAGGTGGACCAATTCAGGCAAGTGAAAAACAAAGGGTACGATATCATGCTTGCCGTCGATATTTCAGCCTCAATGCAAGCCATGGATTTTTCAACACAAATAAAAGCAATCAGCCGTCTAGATGTCACCAAAGAAGTCGTTGGCAAATTCGCACTCAGCCGACAAGGGGATCGATTAGGGCTCGTCACCTTTGGTGAACATGCCTATCTCCATGTCCCTCTTACCCTTGATACAACATCTGTCAGCCGGATGCTTAATGACACGGTTTCGGGGATGGCAGGCAATGGTACGGCCATCGGGGATGCGATCGGCTTAAGTGTCCGCACCCTCCGGGAACGACCTGAAGGATCTCGCATCCTTGTCTTGTTGACAGATGGTGAAGACAATTCCAGTAGCCTCCCTCCACTAGAAGCCTCAAAACTGGCCAAGCAATACAATATCCGCATTTACACCATAGGCGTTGGAAAAAATGGTCTTGTTCCTTTCCCGATGAAATTTGGCGGATATGGCATGGCAGAGGTATCCATAGATGAAGGTCTGTTGAAAGAGATCGCCGCCAAAACAGGAGGGCAATATTTCCGGGCTACAGATCGAAAAGCACTGGAATCGATTTATGGCAAAATAAATGAATTGGAGAAAACCGAAGCGAATGAAACCGTATTCTTGATTCGAGAACCCTACTATTTCTACCCTTTAGGCTTGGCGATCTTATTTTTACTCTTACTCTCCGCTCATCAGCTTCTATCCTCAAAAAATCTCAAAAAGCGCGAGGTTGCCAGTGAATCTTAGCCAACTCCATTTTGCACACCCTTTATGGCTATGGGGAGCCATTGTCATCCCCTTAGGATGGATCCTCTTTTTTATTTTTCGTCCTGTCTACTCCCCTATCCAACAGCTCGAAAAATTTATAGATAAACACCTCCTCCCCTACTTATGGATAGACCGTACAAATAAAAAAAGTTCCCGCTGGATCCCTCTGCTTTTGTGGTCATTAGCCTGGTTTTGCCTCATCTTAGCTCTGACAGGGCCAAGATGGAATTTTCGAGAAATTGAAACTTTTTCACGGGATCAAAGTCTTGTCATCCTCCTCGATCTGTCCGAGTCGATGAACGGAACAGACACCAAACCTTCCCGCCTAGTTCGAGCGAAGCAAAAAATCGAAGATCTAATCGCTCATTCGAAAGGGGTTAAAATCGGCCTCATCGCCTTTGCTGCAGATCCCCACATGATCACTCCCCTAACAGATGATAAAGAGACGGTTCGCCATCTCCTTCCCTCTCTGGAGACCGATTTGGCTTATGTGCAAGGAAGCCGGTTGTCTCCGGCTCTCGATATGGCGGATACCCTATTGAAAGTTGAACCGAGCAACAACAAGTCTATTTTAGTGATAAGCGATGGGGGTTTTGAAGATGCCGCTGCTTTCATAAAAGCCAAAAAAATGGCTGAAAATGATATTGTCATCCATGCCATGGGCGTCGGCACCCCCGAAGGGACTCCCCTGCGAGACCGTCAAGGCAATATCATCAAAAGAAACAACACCCCCATCCTTTCAAAGCTTGAAAAAGAAAGACTCCTAGAACTCACTCAGATGGGCCATGGACTCTATCTTGAAGCCCTTTATTCCGACCAAGCTGAAGACCTAATTTTACAGGAGCTTGAAAAAAGAGCCGAAGCCCATGAAACTGTAGGCAAAAAAAAACAATTTTGGGACGAGGGATTTTACTTTTTGATTCTTCCCATATTGCCTATCCTGCTCTGGTGGTTTAGACGGGGTCATATCTTTGCGATGATCTTACTCCCTTTTCTCTTCAGTCCAGCTTTTGAACTTCGTGCAAATCCGATCCAACACTATTTCAAAAATAGCGAGGAGCTCGGAAAACAGGCTATGGATGACGGAGACTATGAAACCGCCATTAATTCCTTTCAAGACCCCTATAGAAAAGGGGTGGCTTGCTATCGAGCAGGCGCTTTTGCCGAGGCTGAAAAAATGTTTCGTCAATCCTCTCGTGAAGATGTATCTTGCAATGCAGCCTATAACTTAGGAAATGCTCTTGTGCAACAGCAAAAATTGAAAGAAGCTATAACTGCTTACGAAGAGGTACTTAAAAGATGGCCTGATCACATAAAAGCCAAAGAGAATCTTGAACTCGTGAAAAAAATGTTGGAGCAGCAGCAACAAGATCATTCAAACTCAGACAATTCTGATGAGAAAGATCAAAATAAAGACACCGATCAACAGCAAAAGGATGGATCTGACGAACATTCAGGTGCTCCTGAAGATAATTCTCAAACACAAGAAAAGAAAGACTCCCATCAAGAAAAAGGGGATCAGCAAAAAGAAAACAATCAAGATCATTCTCAACCAGAAGAACAGGAACAGATCAACCAAGCAGAAGAATCCAAACAAGTGCAAGGCGAGGCAAAAGATCAGAGATCTCAAGAAGACCAAGATGCAGACCTCTGGTTAAATCAGATCTCGGATGATCCAAAACCTTTTCTAAAAAATAAATTTTATATTGAATCTAAGAAAAACGGTACAAAGGAAGGAATTGATCCATGGTAATTAAGTACATCTTCTTGCTTCTAATGTTTCCCCTTTTTCTGTTTTCAGGTGAATTTACAGCCGCCATCAGCCACAATCAGGTCAATCTTGGCGAAAGCTTGACTCTAACTTTAACGCTAAAAAACGGCACTGCTAAAGGGGTCCCATCGATCGATTCATTAAGAAATTCGTTTCTCGTTGGCTCTCAACACCAATCCTCCAATACAGTCATTACGAATGGTAAGGTCACTTTGAGCACGACATGGAAATATAGCCTCCTCCCTCAGCATGAGGGAGAAATCAGCATCCCTTCGCTCTCTATCGACACTTCGAATGGACCCTTGTCTAGCCAACCGATCAAAATTCAGGTCGCCAAAGGAGGCTCTTCCTCCTCTTCAAATAGCGGCAACGCTCAAGGAGTGCATCTCACCACCGATGTAAGTAACGCTAAGCCCTACAAAAACGAACCCTTAATTTACACTGTCAGGCTAATCTCAAAACAAGAGTTAGTGAATATCAAAATGCAGAAAATCAACCTCGAAGATGGGATGATCGAACCCAATGGGGAACCAAAAATATATGAAAAAATTGTCGACGGAATCCCCGTCGAAGTGGTCGAGTTTAGCTATCTCATTACCCCCCTCAAAGCAGGCTCTTTAAAAATTCCCTCCGTATTTATCCAAGGGGCTATTCCAATTAAAAGAAAAAGCCGCCGTGGATTTTTCGACGATGACTTTGATCCTTTTTCTATCATGCAAGGGTTCGACCATCTGCAACCTTTTGCTTTGGCCACAGAAGAAGTCGTTTTGGATATACAACCTCCACCCCCCAACATGACTCCCTGGCTGCCAGCAAAATCGGTGAAGATGGAAGAGGTTTGGAATGAACCCCAGCAATTAAAAGTGGGGGATCCTTTTACGCGCAGTTTGACAATTGCCGCCGATGGAATTAAATCGAACCAGCTTCCAAGCTTAAGCGACTTGCAGAAAAGCGACCTTTTCAAAATCTACGTGGATAAGCCAGAAATGGGAGATGACGTGCATGGGGACAAGATTAAAAGCTATCGGAAAGAACAATATACGATTATCCCTCAACAACCTGGAACGCTCACTTTGCCGGAGATTTCCATAGCTTGGTGGAATGTCGATAAGAAAGAAAAGGTCTATGCTACAGTCCCAGCGCGGACTTTGCAAGTTTTGCCTGCAGCCGCAAATAAGCAGCAAAGTTCCGGTGAGCAGCAGCAGGAAATAGCTCAGACCCATTCAAAACCACAGGGAGAGGCAAAAGATTTTTCGCATATTCTCTATGCCCTAATTGCGGGATTAGCTATTTTGCTTGCAGCTGCTATAGTTTGGGGAGTCAGTTTGAAGAAAAAGCTTTTGCGGCTTAGTAAGGAGCTAAAAAATATAGTTCCAATTGAACAGGAGCCGCGCCCAATAAAGAAAAAATCCCCCATAAAAAACAAAAACGAAAAATTGCCCGACCTAAACCCGACTTAGTCGACGCTGATTAACATATCTATCTATAAAAAATTTAATGCAGAGACGGAGAGCCGGGGAGACGCAGAGGGATTTCTCGATTACCTCTGCGTCTCCCCGGCTCTCCGTCTCTGCGTTAAATTTTTTATAGAAGATATGTTAATCCACCTTCAACTTTTCCCCCTTCACTTCACTAAATTCCACTTTGGCCCACTTATCTTCCTTTGGTGTACTTCGTGGAGCTAATTTCCACTCATTTTGCCCACGGATATAAGCCTTTCCCTTGAGCATCTCCGCAATCGCAAGGATTTTTTTTTCACAAGAACCAAAAAC
This sequence comes from uncultured Parachlamydiaceae bacterium, assembly GCA_963742415.1. GTDB lineage: Bacteria > Chlamydiota > Chlamydiia > Chlamydiales > Parachlamydiaceae > CAVULX01. Next base: position 540,241 of record CAVULX010000004.1, on the reverse strand, counting down.
AATACCTTCCTTATCTGTAAAAGGAAGAGTTAAAAAAAATAGGGGGAAATGGTTCCTTTGGTTTCTCGATCTGTTCCCACATCCTATCTCTCCTCTGCACAAATCGAATAACACTCTTCACCGTTGGTTGATCTTGTTTTACAACTTTTATCAACACATAGCTCCGATTTTTTTTATTTTTTTTGGAGCAAGGGATCAACCCCTTTGAAACAGGATTCTCTAAATCATCAAAAGATACCTTGCCTGGCCTAACTTTAACATTAATTGTAGCGAGGGTTTCGTAACTTATAGCCTCTTCGAAAGTGATAAAGGGGATGTTTAAATTATTCCTAAGCTCTTTAGACTTTTCAGGGGAATTTTTATATAAATCTATTAACGCTTTTTGAAACATATTTAGAATAATAAAATTTTTTGTAAGCTTAAGATCATCTATATCGATCAATAATGTGTGTGATTCCCCTTTTATTTCGATGGTAACTTCTTTCCAACCTGATGGAAAAGCTTTTGAGAAGGAGTAGCAAAGCGCTGAAAATCCCCCCTCTTTTATATACACCCCCACCTTTGCCTGTGTATGAAGAACAGAAAGATAAGGATTTCCATTGTTATTTGGACATATAAATGCTTTATTATCCAGTACTAGCGATGCAGTTGGAGTCAATCTAACATACATAGACATGGGCTCACCTTTTGAAAAAATTAAGTCGCAATATACTGTTCGAACTTGTTTTTCTTCAATTTAAATAGATCACTTTCGAAAAAATTTGGGGAGCCGACATCGTAACGGGGCTTGAATTTTTAAGAATGGTTGCCGGTTTAGCCAGCAAGAAAATTATGTAACGACTAATTGTTTGCTGAGTCTTTCTTTAAAGGACGTGTATCGCTTAACAGAGTAAGTATTCCATTTAGAGAATTCAACTGGATATGCAGGCACATTGAGAGAAATAGTGTCTGAGTAATCCATGAAGGTAATTTTAAAGCCCGTCAAATCCTTTTTTTCTTTTAAAAGGCGCAGCATTACGTTTTCAAATCCATTAAAACATACAAAATGACGCGGTTTTATCTCATTAAAATAATTGGCCCATTGTTCTTTCTGTTTTTCAATTATTTGTGTTCCTCGTTCTTCATCACAAAGATACCATAGAGGTTCTTGTTTATTATACTCTTCTCTGTCTTCCTCCGGAAACCACTCCATTCCTACCAAAGGTTTTCTTGCTCTGTCATTAAAAGCCCCTTTGAAGTTGTCTCGTGACTCGGGAGTAGGATAATCAATTGTCCAATCTGTACAGTTCGGATCTATAGGACATTTTGCACATATTACGCCTTCCACTTTACATTTTTGATCTTCTAATAGGATTGCAGCTATCTGTGAGCGATTTTGTCCCTGTGTGCAACAAGTAATAAAAGTATCTTTCTTTGAAAACAGGGATTTCGAATCTCGACTAATCCCCTCTTTGGCGAAAGTCATTGAAGGAGAATCTTTATTCAAACCAAGTTCAGGAGAAACGTTTTCTGGATATGTTTTTGATTCATCAATAATAATTTGAAAGACTCCCCCTCGTGAGACAAAGTCTTGAATATGTTCGTTTGAAAGAGGTGTGCTTTTCGTTCCATATAATTTATAAAACGCTTCCCCTTTCTTTTCGTCTTTGAAAAATTGCTCTACTTCACTGTTATTTCCATTACTGACATTGCCAGATGAAGTACCTTCGCCTCTATTTATAGAAGCACCTTCGCTTCCATTTACAATTGATTTTTGCTGTTCGACTTCTAGGATCACTTTTTTTTGTTCATCAACAACCACATTTACCTTTTGAGTCTGATTTATATTATCCGCTTCAGTTTTGTCCTTAGCTTTGTTGCCAGCTAATTGTTTGCTAAGTCTTTCTTTAAAGGACGTGAATCTCTTAACAGAATAGGTATTATCTTTAGAGTATTCATCCGGATAATCCTTAAGAAGAGCAGGATAATGATTCTTAAGAATACCGGGATGAGCAGAAATAGTGTCTAGATGATCCATGAAGGTAACTTTGAAGCCTGTCAAATCATTTTCTTTTCTTGCTAAAAGGCGCTCCATTACGATTTGAAAGCCGGTAAAACATACAAAATGGTGAGGTTTTAAATCATCAAAATACTCGACCCATTTCTTTCTCTGTTCAGCAAATATTTCTGGATTTGAACCAGAAAAATAGCATGAAGATTTTTTGTTATCATACTTTTCTTTGGCTTCCGCCGGATACCAATTCATTTCTATCAACGGTTTTCTTTTTCTGTTATTAAAAGCCTTTTTGAAGTTCGTTTGTGACTCGTCAGAAAAATGTTCAATCGTCCAAAATGTACAGCCCGGATCTATAGGACCATTTACACCTATTACGCCTTCTTCCACAGTATATCCTTGCTCTTCTAATAGGATTGCAGCTATCTGTGAGCGATTTTGTCCCTGTGTGCAACAAGCAATAAAAGTATCTTTCTTTGAAAACAGGGAATTCGAATCTCGCCTAATCCCCTCTTTGGTAAAAGTCATTGAAGGAGAATCATTATTCAAACCAAGCTCATCAGAAACACTTTTTGGATGTGTTTTTGATCCATCAATAATAATTTGAAAGACCCCTCCCATTGAGACAAAATTTTCGATCTGCTCGTTAAAACTTTCGTTTTGGTTTTCATATAAGTTGTTTCCATATAATTTATGAAACTCGGTCCCTTTTTGTTCGAAAAATTGCTCTACTTCTTCTTTATTATTTCCATTACTGACATTGTCAGATGAAGTACCTTCGGTTCCAACCACAGAAGTATCTTCGCTTTCATTTATAGTTAAATTTCCCTGTTTGTCTTCTTGGTTCACTGTTTGTATAACATTTCCCGTATCATTTAGATTCTTATTTATATTGTCCGTTTCTACGCCAGCCTTGTTTTTAGGATTCGGTGAGAACGCATCATCTTTTTTTTTGCTTATATCATTACGTTGTCGAATGTTTCGATATTTTAAAGCGATCAAAGTTCCTCCGATCAAGAGGGGGAAAATGATTAAAGCTGCGCCTGCTATTCGTCTAATGCTACTCGACTGGTTAGAAGAGGAAATAAGGCGAACAAGACGATTTTTGAGCATCCCAATAGTTTTATTTAAAAAAGATAAAAAATTTGAATTTTGGTTTTTTGTTACAGACGATATAAAATTATTCATAAAGAAGTATATAGTTTTATTATAAAAAAAAATTATACTAAATTTATATCTATTTGTCAAGGATTTATATTACTTAAATACTTAATGAAACAACCGGCGATTAAATAGTGTTACACTCCAAATATGCCTGCAGTTTGGGATAGAGTGTAGAATTGCCATGACATTCATTTTTTGAGGCCCTTTCTACAATCGAGCCCCCTTCCATTAAAAATAAATAGCCTTCCAACTGCTCGACTAAGCTCATGTCGTGGGTTGTTAAGATGACAATTCGATTTTCCGTCGCAAGTTCTGCAATAAATTTGGCTACTTGGCTTGTTAGCCGAGGGTCTAAGGCAGATGTAGGTTCATCTAAGCACACAATTTTTGGATCTAGAGCCAGCGTTCTTGCAATAGCCAAACGCTGCTTTTGCCCTCCAGACAAATGGGAGATACTTGCTTTAGAATGGTCCTGAAGTCCATAACGGTGAAGAAGATGGTCCGCAATATCCTTGGCCCTCTTTTTGTCCATCTTTTTACTCACCGTCAATGTGAGAATAATATTATCTTCAACGCTTAAATGCTCAAACAAATTAAAGTGCTGAAACACCATCCCTATGAGATGTCGATGGTTCGCTTGTGCTAAGTCTAAGTTTTCACCATCCAAGCAAAATGTGCCGGTATCATAACTGTCCAAATTATTGAGCACGCGCAACAACGTTGATTTCCCGACGCCCGACTCCCCTAAAAAAATGGCAACTTGTCCATGATCAATTTCGAAATTCAAATCAGTTAAAATTTTTTTATTACGAATTGTCTTTGATAAATGACCGATTCTAAGCATGTTTTCTTCCTAATCTCGCTTCATATTTTTTGACGCAAAAAGATACCGTGGCTGTCAGGATCAAATAAATCACCGATACTGCCAAGAGGATCGAAAATGCGTCGTAAGTCCTGCTTCGGATAATCGAAGCCTCCTTAGAGAGTTCCATGACTCCTATGATAGAAGCCAGACTCGAATCCTTCACAAGAGTGATCAACTCATTGCCCAGGGCCGGCAACGCCACCCGAAACGCCTGTGGAAAAATAATATAACGCTTCGTTTTTAATGCGGTAAAACCAAGCATATAGGCAGCTTCAATTTGCCCCCTCGGGACTGCATTTATCCCTGTACGGATAATCTGGCTGATGTAGGCGCAACTGTTCAAACCAATCGCTAAGCTGGCCGCCCAAAAAGGGGCTATCATGAGCCCAAATTGAGGAAGGACATAATACACAAACAATATTTGCACCAGCATCGGCGTCCCGCGAAATAACGTCACATAGGCCCCTATGGCGAAACGGATCAGGGATGACTTGGCTGTTTCAGCCAAGCCAAAAAACGAGCCAAAAACAAAGCCAATAAAGGCCGCAACAAGCGTGATCTGCAAACTGATCCTTGTGCCGTGCAAAAGACTGGGCAAAGAATCCCAAATGAGATTTAGGTCAATCATCGCAACTTCCATTTGGTTTTCAATTGGTTAATCGTTCCATCTGCTTCCATGGAATCCAAAGCTTGCTGAATATCACGCAACATTTTGGGCTTGCTCTTGGGAACAACCAAAGCGCATGTTTCCCCTGTGCCTTCAATATCCTTCACAGCAAATAAGGAGGGGTCTTGCAGTTCAAAAAATGCGTCTACGGTGCTTTTAGCTGTCACAAAGGCATCGGCTCGTCCGCTTTTAATAGCCATAAAGCCGTCCGTCTGATTGCCGAGGCGTATTAGATTGATCCCCTCCTTGGAGGTCATCAGAAAGTCAGCTGTGAATCCTTCCACAACCACGACTGTCTTCCCTTTGAGATTATCCATACCTAAGGAATGCTGAGAGGAGGTCAATAGCGCCAATGGATCTTCAGACAAGTAAGATTTTGTAAATGAAACCCGTTTGGCTCGCTCTTCGGTATAACTCAATCCCGCGGCTACAAAATCCACATGTCCCAAGACAACGTCTGGAATCAAAGCGTCAAATGGCATGTCTTTGAATTTAATTTGTTTGCCAAGCCTGCGAGCCACCTCTTTGGCGACATCGATGTCAAAGCCCACAATTTCCTTATTCTCGATGTAGCAAAATGGGGGGAATTCCGCATTTGTACCAACAAGGAGGGAATTAGGGCTCTCTTTTCCTTGCAGCAAAGAAAAACTGAAACATAAAATTAGGAGTAATATATTTTTATACATTTTTAAAAACCTTCTTTTTTAAATTGAAATTTCTCACAAATTTTTTCGTAGGTTTTACGAATATTTTTAACCGACTTTGGAGCCACAAACACCACGTTTTCGCCGGACAAACAGCCTAAAACATCCAAGTCGTCATGCTGATCGACACAATCCCCAACAAAATCGGCTAATGCAGGATGTGTCTTAATGACGATCATCGATTCATTGTAAATAATGTCCACCAGCGCCAGCCTTAGAATTTCCGTTGCCACATCGATATCAGGCAGTTCATAGGCTAAGACACCTTTGACCACTTTCTTGACGATGCCAAGCTTCCGCAAGTCGCGCGAAACGACCGCCTGATTGGCTTCAATCTGATACTGCTTTTTAAGCAGCTCTACGAGCTGCTTTTGATCTGAAATGGCCCGTTTTTTGACTAGCTCTTTGATAGCTTCGTGCCTGTCTGTGGATCTTTTCTGATTCATAAATTTCCTTTGAATATTTATTCATTTAAAAGTGAATAATAATTCATATTAGAATAAAAGTCAACCCCGCTGCAAAAAAATCTAAAAAAAACCAGCGAACCGGTAAGTTTTTTTTATGTGGTTTTAAAGCAACAATATATAAAGTTAGAAATAGATCCGTTGAGATTGTTATAATTATGTTTGGTAAATTTCTTCCAAAAGACAATAATTTTTTTAACCTCTTCGACCAGCACGCTGCCATCATTATTCAAGCCACTCAAGAATTTCAAGAGCTGGTGTCCAGCAACAACCTTATCAATTTCAGAGATGCACAAAAGTTCCGGGAGTGGGAGCATCATGCAGATAATATTGTGCACGAATGTGTGGAAGCCTTGCATAAGACCTTCATCACTCCTATCGATCGTGAAGATATCCTTCGCCTGATTTCAGGCATGGATGACATCATCGATTGTGTAGATAATGCCGCGGACTGCCTTGTGATTTATAAAATCGAAAAAACAACAGAAGAATTGAAAAAAATGTCGCAAATTTTATTTCGAGCTGTCGATAAAATGGCCCTCGCGGTTCAAGGGATCCGCAATTTGAATAATGTGGAGATCATCAAAGTGAATTGCCGCCTCGTGCGCAACCTGGAATCAGAGGGGGATATCGTCGTGAGAAATGCCATCGGCAAACTTTTTGATGAAGAGCACGATACAAGGTTCCTCATCAAACTAAAAGAAATTTATGAAATCCTAGAAGATGCGATCGATCATTGCCACAAAGTGGTCAATATAGTCGAAGGGATAATATTGGAGTACGTTTAAATTCATGATCACCTTTTCGATCTCTATTTTGATTGCCGCAATCGTTATAGCGCTCATTTTCGACCTCGTAAACGGCTTTCACGATGCAGCCAATTCCATCGCTACCATTGTATCGACAGGGGTGCTAAAGCCAAAATTTGCGGTTCTTTGGGCTGCTGGCTTTAATTTTATCGCGATGGTATTTTTTCTTCCTCGAGTAGCTGAAACGATTTCTAAAATCGTCAAAATAGAAGTTTCCGATTTTACCTATGTTTATGTGGTCCTCATAGGACTCTTGAGCGCCATTATCTGGGATCTCTTAACCTGGTGGTTCGGCCTTCCTACAAGTTCTTCTCATGCCCTCATCGGAGGTTTTGTAGGATCTGGCATTGCTAATGGAGGTTGGGATGCGATCCGGTGGGAAATGTTGGTCAACACCTTCGTATTTATTATAGCTGCCCCTATCATGGGCTTTGTTCTCGGTTTCTCTTTTTTGCTGCTGCTTTATTGGCTGTTTAGAAGGTGGCGGCCGGCCAAAGTGAATAACTTATTTCGAAAAGGGCAGCTTCTGTCCGCGGCTTTGTATTCGATTGGGCATGGCGCCAACGATGCTCAAAAAACGATGGGACTCATTATGGCTCTCCTCCTTGGAGCCGGAACTATTTCTGCCACTACTCCCCTTTCATTATTTAATCCGGAAACTTCATGGATCATTATTTCTTGTAATTCCGCTATGGCTATTGGAACAGCTTTGGGGGGATGGAGCATTGTCAAAACCATGGGGATGAGAATCACAAAGCTCAGGCCCATTGGGGGATTTTGTGCAGAAGCAGCAGGCGCTCTGACACTCTTTTTCGCCTCGCATGCAGGGATTCCCGTTTCAACCACCCATACAATTACAGGAGCTATTGTTGGGGTGGGATCTTTAAATAACAAAATCTCCAGCGTGAGATGGGGCGTTGCTGCTAATATCGTTTGGGCCTGGATTTTTACGATCCCAGCCACAGCCATCCTTGCCTCCGGAATGTTTTACGCCCTTTCCTATTTCTTTTGAACTTTCTGGTCATCCACCCATCGTAAATGAGCAACCACATCGTGAAAGAAGGAACTTGACCAGAGAGCTAATTTCCCTTTGTCAGCAATAAAAGTGGAAACATCCGATTTTGCTAATTCCCAATCGATTTCACCTATTCTTTTGTGCAACCTATCTAGCAGTTCTTTTTCCCCAAACTTTTCTTCGAGTTGTAGATGTTTTGTTTGACGCATTCTCTCCCTTAAATGGGATAAATTCACAGGAATTCCACTTTGAATGTACCATATCAAATCATACCAATCTCGCCCCTTGACTCGTTTTTGCCATTTTCGACAAAGAGCGGCGTGCATTTTCCCTGCAAATAGATCAACGATCGCATAAGTGCCTACGTAAAAAGGAAGTGGATTTAACACTAATTTGCTCTCAATGGGTAAATGAGATAAAGGGGGATCTATATCAATTTCAAGTTTGATTTGAATTTTCTGATCAGGATTAATTCCTTTAATGGTCGGTTTCGTTTCATGGATGCCCAGAATCAGGGAGAGAGTATTTCCTTTCAGAAAGGCAGACCAAATTCCCGAGTCGTCATTTTTTTTGCGAAGGGTAAGATCTAGTTCAAATCCCATGGCTTTTAATTCCCGGTGCATCCCTTTGATAAAAGGATTAAAATCAAAATCTGAGTTTGGTTGCATCAACGAAAAGTCGAGATCTTCACTATATCGATCCAATCCATAAAGAATTCTAAGTGCTGTGCCGCCATAAAAGACAGCATGCTCAAAAAATTGATGTCTAGCTAATCCTAGGAGTGCTGTCTGCTGCAAAATTTCGCGAACTTTATCAACCATTGGAACATGATCGTCATATTTTTCTAACATTTTTTTTATGCTTGAGTCAAAATTCATATTGAACCTACTAAATCTACTAAATAGTTAACGCTTTTTGCCCGGTAAGATCGACCGATTTCCACTAAAAGCCCTTTGTTAAATTGCCGGAATGCCTCTTGATCGATTCGTTTTGACTCCATTAACTCTTGCTTAATTTGCGCCTTATCCAAATCCTTGCACGTTTTAAATACTAAATCTGCTAAAGCCTTTTCAGGAGTGGCCATCAAGAATCCTCCCACAAAATCTGGGGACTGCAATAGTGTAATGCCAATGGGATAACTACTGATCGGCGAAGGGTAATAAACAAACTCCCCTATTGGGGTCTCAAATATCTTTTTTCTGCCTAAAGTCATACTTGTTATCGTGTACACCTTTTCTGGAATCATCCCATAAAACGATAAAGCCCATTCGAGGCTAACATAAGAGGGACCATAGAGTAAATTAGCTACCTGTTCGTAGGGAATAATTGTGTTTGAATCCGATTTAATTTTATCTGCTATGAGATAAAATCCATTTTTTAGACGGATCAACTCTTCCTTTTTTACCATTCGTAAAATAGATTCTCTAGGCTTACGATAATCAGCTAAAAGATTAAGCAGCGTCTGGGCATCAATATAGGCTGTTTTAATTAGTTTTAATCGATCTTTCATAAACACCTTCCCTTTCCCCTATTTTACCAGAATTCCTATTTTTTGTGGGAATTTTGGTAAAAATAAAGATCAAGAATGCCAGAATTCCCATTTTTTCTGGGAATTTTGGTTAATCTGATTGAAAATAATAAATTTGATAACAGCCTAAGTCTCAATCGGTGAGATTATAAATTATGTTGGAAAGCTGCCCTTCGTCTTCGAAAATGGCAAAGACATCATGAATAGAAGGCATTTTGCCATTGTTGACAACGATTTCATAGGCAAAAAGGTGCCCATTTTTCCCTTCGATATAACCTGCGAATGCTTGAGTGATTAAAAAGAACTTTTCCGTCGCCAAATTATAAGCTACACCTGTTCCTGGCTTTGCATGCACTTTATTAACCGCTTTAGTTCCTTTGGCAAAATCCTCAAGGGATCCATCGACCCCAAGAATCGGCAGCGCATCAAAATACCTTTTGAAACGGCTTGAGGGCTGCTTATGAACATATTCTAACAATTGTACTTCAGCTTGCGGCGTCAGACGGTTTTCATTGCCGCCAGCCCCATCGATAAAGACAAAGGCATCGGGGGAAATTCCCGCCTTTTGCGTCACAAAATCTCCCAGCAGTACCATCCCTTCATTAAAAGTTTTCTTCCCTTGCTGAGAAGCTAGCAGCAAAGGCACTAAGTCAGCCCCTAGATTATGGCTTACTTTTAAAATTAACTTGGCGTATTCAGACAAGGGGGGAGAAACCCACCGCGCAACTTGCAGACCGCCATCCTTAGCACGATATGGACTATTAGTTGAAATGTTTACTTTAACGCCTTGATCTTCCAGAGCCTTGATAAATGCAGCCCGCGCAAAAGATTTAGGATCTTTAACCGAAAAGGTTCTTACAACATTTTTTTGATCAGCAGGGATAGTCCCTTTAATGACGATTTGATGCCCCTCGTCATTTGAAGTGACTTCTAAATCTAATTTCCCGCCGGCAGCTACAGTTTTTACCTCATTTTGTATTTCATATCCAGGTACTTGGGGACGCCATGTCAGCTTCCCTTTTTCGTCGATAGAACTTGGGTCTACAACAATGTCGATGAGATTTTCATTGATCATGATCGGGGACAAAATCATCCCCCTCTTCACAGTAGTTTCAAAAAGACTATCGTCAATGATAACATCCCCATCAAGCTGCCGAAGGCCGTTTTGATATACTTGTTTAGCTAATTCATATAACCCATGCAATGGATCTTCTTTCGTTAAAGTTACTCCAGGAATTTCATTGGCGTTAATATGATCCAGCTTGGTAAACGAAATTACACCACGGCTTGACTGCCTTCCCCCCATCGTTAAGTCACCCTGGGCGATCAAAACCAGATTCCCGTATAATTTTCCATTCTTGATGGCATTCGTCGCATAAACAGGCGTTTTAAATCTATAATCATCTCCATAAGCTTGCAAAAGGGCTGCGACTGAAAATAATTTTGTCGTAGAGGCTGGGGAAAACAATTTATTGGAGTTCCAATCGAGGAGAACTTTTCCTGTCTGGAGGTCTTTGACATAAACGCCCCAGATGGCGTGTTCATATTTTGATTGGTTCATGATGTTAATCATTTCTTTTGGAAAATTGTCTGGTACTGCATTAAGGGGAAATGCAGAACAGACCATCATTGCGATCAAAGGAAGGAATATTAACGAATAGTTTTTCATGCTGCCTCTGAATCTTAGATATCACAGCTATATAAACTATTCGTTATTAATTTGTAACCCGAAGAGAGAGAAGTCAATCCTTCGAAGGTGTAAAATCAAATGCAAACATATCAGCTTCGTTCACCACATATTTGGCTAACATCCAAACAGCATAAACATGTCCTGGCGGATATTGCTTTTCATACTGATTTTTTTCTAGATCGTCGATCAATGATGAGATTAAATTAATATTGCGGAAAACTCTTACGATTTTTTTATTAAGCGCAGCCTCGACATTCTTTTCGAATATTTGTTTTTCAGCTTTCCAATTATAAGCTTCAAACAAATTGCTAAATTCATCAAACTTGCGCCTGCTTTCCTCGGAAGTTTTCAAGAAGATATTTCTATCGAGTCCACTGGTTGAATCGCGAACATCTTGAATAATATTTTGATCATCATCTGGATGATCTTCAATATATTCTTTTACTTCAATATCCAGCCAAGCAATCCCGCTTACAGCTTCGATAAGCTGCTTATCATATAGACTTGGATTTGAAATTATCCTTTTGATAATTTCAAAGAAAAATCCATCTTTGTTATTAATCACCTGATTTGCAAACGTATGCCAAAACAGATGGGATTCCAGGTTTGCATCTTTCTTTTTATAAATCGCGTTTGCTAAGTCAGAAAAAGTCAATTCAGGAGTGTACTCCAATCCGGCATGAGCAAAGGAATCTATCAAACATTGGTATAAATATTGAGCCTTTGGATGATCCTCTTTTAGGCTTATCAAATCATCCAGCAAAGCTTTTACCTTTAGGCCATGATGAAGAAAATCTGCACTTTTTCGATAATCTTTCCGAGTTGTAAAACTATCATCAACCGATTTAGCTCCCATAGATTCATAAAATCCGCCCCCTTTTGTGAAAACGCCAGCAATCCTCAGTGGGATTTTAGCCTCGTCAAAACACCATGTTCTGTCTTTCGGACATTGAAGACTCGTAGCGGCATCGATCAGTTTAAAATTTGAAATTGCTAAAAGTTGCTGCAAGCTTTTTGCCAATTCGACAACGTCTTTTCCAGCTAGAGCATCGGTTTTAGCGACCTCACTTATCCACCATTCAACATTATCGTAAGATTTATCGTGATATACAGATATATGCAGAAACGGAGCGGGTCGCTCACCCCCCAAAACAGAATCTTTATCATCGTAAAAATTGACATAACTTTTCTCTTTGCCCAAATTGGGAATTATTTCCATGCGAATGGGATGCCCCTTGAATTCAACCTCTGTAACAATTGTCTTCTCCGGGTTTTGATAGGCGGTATCAGGAGCAAATATAAAAGGTTCAGGCGAAATGGGACCAAATAATTGAGAAAATACTATTATTAATTTATTTATAATATTCATAATATCCTATTATTATTAACAATTAAAAACAAAATTATATCATAAAAAAGTGTTTGCTGTCGATTAAAATCTTAATTGCCATAAGTTTCAAATAATTAAATTTATTGTCTCTCTGTGATCTCTGTGGTTGAATTTTAATAAACCACAGAGATCACAGAGGTTTTTTAAACTTGATTACACTCAGTAATTTTCAACTTGCATTAATTATACTAAGGGCAATTTAGAAATTTCAGCTTTTGAACTATAGAAGCCATTAATGAAAATACATAGTGGCTCTATATACCGAAGAACAGAGCGGTCAATCTTTCAAAGGGGCGAAATCAAATGTGAAGCCATAGGAATCTCTCACCATAAGTTTAGCTAACATCCAGACAGCATAAACATGCCCCGGCGGATACTGTTTTTCATTTTGATGTTTTTCTAAATCGTCGATTAAGGATGTTATTAAATTTCTAAATTCGGGAGTTATTCTAACATCCTCGATTTTTTTATTAAGGATAGCTTCGATATGGTTTCTGCTAATTTTTATATTATTCTTCCGATAATCTTCAAATATCTGACAAAATTCTTTAGTTTTATGGCGACCTACTTCAGTCATTCGGAAAAAACGATTCCTTTGAATTCCACTTGTCGATTTGCTGATTTTTTTTGAAACCCCTTCGCTTGCAGCATTATTAGATACTTCTTCAATTTTGGCTTGGCTTTCACTTGGATTATCTATGTCGTATAAAACCCCATCTCGCACGAGGGTCAAGCAAACCACCTCGAGAAGCCGATCATCATATTGACTTGGATTTGAAACCATTTTCCCGATCAGTTCAAAGAAAAATCCATCTTTGTTATTAACTACCTGATTTACAAAAGCATGCCAGCCTTGGTGAGATTCTGGATTTGTGTCTTTCTTTTTAATAAGCCCGTTAGCCAAGTCAGAAAAAGTCACTTCATGAGTGAACTCCAATCCCGCATGATCAAAGGATTCTAATAAGCAACGATACAATTCTTGGGCCTTTGGATGATCCTCTTTTAGAATTATCAAATCACCCATAAGAGCTTTTACCGCTAGGCCATGATGAAGAAAATCAGCACTTTTCCGATAATCTTTCGGAAGAAAACGATCAGTCAGCCTAGCTCCCAGAAATTCATAAAATCCGACGCCTTTTGAGAAAACGCCTGCAATCCTCAATGGGGTCGAGGCCTCGTCAATGCACCATGTTCCATTTTTAGGGCATTGAAGGCTCACTGCCTCATCGATAAGCTCCATATGTGAAATTGCCAAAAGCTGTTGTAAGCATTTTGCTAGTTCGACAACGTCCTTTCCGCTTAGCGCATCTGTTTTAGCAACCAAAGCTATATACCAGTCAGCATCTTCACCATTCCAAGAGATTTGCAAAAAGGGAGCTGGAAATGGGCCTCCTAATACCGTATCTTTATCATCGTAAAAATAGACTAGGCATCCCACATCATTTTCAGGGGGCAAAATAATTTCCATCCGAAACGGATGCCCCTTAAATTCAATGTCGGTAATGATCGATTTACTTTCGTCTTTGACACCAACTGCTTGTAAAGAAAATATTTGTGTAAAGAAAAGCGAACATAATATAATGATTTTTTTTATCATGTTTATAACCTGTTTAAAATAAAATTAAAACAAATTATAAAGCATAAATAGATTAAATAAAATCAAAAAAAACATTTCCGTTTTCCAATAACTGTCACAATTATGCGCGCTCGTGGCCATAAAGAACAACCTGCTCTTTTCCTCATAGCCACTGGTAGCGGCGGATAAACCAGAGCTTCACGCATTGGACCAAAACGCAATAGCTAATCAGCGTGGCGACTAGCCAATAAAAATAGGATCCCGGCAAAGGAACCATGCCGATGGTTGCTCCTACAAAAGAATAGGGTATGTAGATCCCGATAGCCATGATAATAATGGTGGTCAACAGCAAAGGAAAAGAAGCTATGCTTTGGATAAAAGGGATCTTTCTTGTCCTAATCATATGGACAATCAATGTTTGAGACAAAAGCCCTTCTACAAACCACCCTGATTGAAATAAAGCCTGCTTTTCAGGAGAATTAGCACCAAAGACAAACCACATCACTGCAAAAGTCGTATAATCGAAAATCGAACTAAGAGGGCCAATACAAAACATAAAGTGGGCTATCCCGCTCGGATCCCAACGTCGCGGCTTCTCAAGAAAATCCTGATCCACAGAATCGAAGGGAATGGAGACTTGTGAAATGTCGTAGAGCAAATTTTGAACGAGCAACTGAAGGGGCATCATGGGCAAAAACGGCAGCAAAGCACTTGCCCCGAGAACACTAAGACCATTGCCGAAATTAGAGCTCACAGCCATTTTAATATATTTAATGATGTTTCCAAAAGTATGCCGCCCTTCAATGACCCCATCCTTCAAAAACAACAAACTCTTTTCAAGCATGATGATATCGACAGATTCTTTGGCAATGTCCACGGCTGTATCCACCGATATCCCCACATCGGCCTCGCGCAATGCTGGGGCATCGTTGATCCCATCCCCCAAATAACCTACAATATTTCCATTGGCCTTTAACATTCTAATGATCCTAGACTTCTGTAAAGGCGATAATTTTGCGAATATCGTGGTCTCATCCACAACTCCCCTGAGCTCTGTGTCGTTCATCGCTTCAATTTCTTGACCCAAGATGACTTTGTTCACCTTCAAGCCAACCCATTTACAGATTTTTTTTGTGACAATTTCATTATCACCCGTCAACACCTTCACCTGTACATTCAAGTTTTGCAATTCTCTAAGGGCTTCTTCCGCTGAAAGTTTGGGAGGATCCAAAAAAGCCAAAAATCCCATCAAAGTCAATGAATTCTCATCCTTGATCTTATATTCTTTACAAATCTCAGCCGGAACTGCATTTATAGGCAACAGCTAAAACACGCAAGCCATCTTCACTAAGCTCATCTTTTAAATGTAAAGAATGCTGTTTAATTTGATCTGTGAGCGGCAGAACGTCTTTCTGTAGGAGGGCATGTGTACACACACTGATAATTTCCTCGACAGCTCCTTTGCATATTAAAAGTTGTTTCGCAGGTTCCTCTTCGACGACAACAGACATCCTGCGCCTATCGAAATCAAAAGGAATCTCATCCACTTTGCGAAATTTGGTGTCCAGTTGAAGTTCTTGCTTGAGTCCAGCATGATCTAATATGGCCATATCTAGAAGGTTTTTTAAACCTGTTTGATAGTAGCTATTGAGGAATCCATACTTCAAGACCTCATTATCAGGCTCCCCTTCTAGACTTAAATATCTTTCTAAAATTACCCGGTCCTGCGTCAAAGTTCCTGTCTTGTCGGTGCAAAGAATGTTCATGGCCCCAAAATTTTGTATCGCATTAAGGCGCTTTACAATCACCTTGTTACGAGACATTTTGAGAGCCCCTTTAGCCAGGTTGGCCGTAACAATCATGGGAAGCATTTCAGGGATTAAACCCACAGCCACAGAAAGAGCAAAAAGCAAGGAAGTAAACCAATCCCCTTTTGTCGCCGTGTTGATCAAAAAAACGATCGGCACCATGACAAACATGACTCGAATCAAAAGCCAAGATATCTTGTTGATCCCGATATCAAAGCTCGTCATCGGACGTGGACCTGCAATCGTCTTGCACATCGAACCAAAATAGGTGTTATCACCTGTAGCCACGACAACAGCTGTTGCAGTTCCGTTGAGGACATTCGTACCCATAAAACACATGTGGGGCTTGTCCAAAAGGCTTATTTCATTTGTCTGCTGATAGATAGGGATGCTCGTATTTTTCGACCGGCATGGCTTCACCCGTCAAAGTGGAGTGACTCATAAATAATTCCTTTGAAGAGATTAAATAAACATCAGCCGGCAGCATATCGCCCGCTGAAAGAAAAATGATGTCGCCTGGAACAAGGTCTTGGATGGGAAGTTCAAACTTTACCGGAGGCGAAATAACGTCTCCCCGCCGAATGACCGTGGCTTTCGTGCTGACCATGGCTTTTAGCTTTTCGGCCGCCAAATTGGAGCGCAATTCCTGGATAAAATCGGATGCCGACGCTCAAGCCAACCATCGAGGCAATAATGATCGTACCATCGCTATCCCCTAGGAAATAATAAATGATCCCCAGAAGCGTCAATAAAATATTAAAAGGATTGATGTAGCTTCTAAACAATAAATGATACCAAGTAGGCGGGAGCTCATAAGACACCTCGTTTAAACCATATTCCCTTCTGCGTTCCCGCGCATCGCTGTACAAAAGCCCATTTTCACTTGTTTCTAGAACCTGAAAAACCTCAGGAGTAATCATCTCAGAGAAATTCAAAAGGTTTTCTAATGCAGCCTGCTTGGACTTATCGTCATTGTCCCTTCGAAACACAGAAAATATTTTATAAAGCAATGAACTTATGTGTGAATTCATATTCATCAAGATACTCCATATCTTTATTATGTAAAAATATTTTTAAACATCAGAAACTTTTAATTTATAAATATAATTTGACATTTCTTCACAACTTTAACTATTTTGCATTTAAGGGATAAAGAGACCAGGAGGAAATCATATGGCCTATATTTCAGTCGGTCAAGAAAACGGGCAAGAGATCCAGCTCTATTACAAGGAATGGGGCAATGGACAGCCCATTATCTTTAGTCATGGCTGGCCGCTCACGGCTGACGCATGGGAAGACCAGATGTTATTCTTAGGCTCAAAAGGATATCGTTGCATAGCCCACGACCGCCGCGGACATGGGCGATCAAGCCAGCCTTGGAATGGAAATGATATGAACACCTATGCTGACGACCTAGCAAAAATCGTGGAGGCGCTCAATTTAAAAAATGCAATCCATGTCGGTCACTCTACTGGCGGCGGCGAAGTGGCACGCTACATTGGACGACATGGAACTATGAGGGTAGCTAAAGCAGTATTAATTAGTGCCGTCCCCCCACTCATGTTAAAGACAGCCGCCAACCCCAAAGGCTTGCCTATTGAAGTCTTTGATCAACTCCGCGAATCTGTTCTTAAAGACCGCTCACAGTTTTTCAAGGATCTTAGCGCCCCTTTTTATGGCGCAAACAGGCCCCAGGCAAAAGTCTCACAGGGATTAAGAGATTTCTTTTGGTTTCAAGGGATGCTAGGGGGCTTCAATGCCATCTATGATTGCATTAAGGCTTTTTCTGAAACTGATCAAACAGAAGATCTTAAGAAATTTGATGTGCCCACACTAATTCTCCATGGCAATGACGACCAAATTGTACCGATTGAAGCTGCAGCGCTCCTTTCTTCCAAATTGATTAAAGATGCTCAATTAAAGATTTACGAAGGAGCCCCTCACGGGATGTGTTCGACACTTAAAGACCAAGTTAACCAAGATCTTCTCAATTTTATAAAAAGTTAGCAGAAAAAAAACAATCCGCATTAAGGAGGAACCCATGGCAAAAAAATTAACCGGAAAAGTCGCGCTGGTTACAGGAGCTTCTAAAGGAATTGGCGCCTCGATTGCCGAACAGCTTGCAGAAGAAGGAGCAACTGTTGTTATAAACTACTCCACAAGCAAAGAAAATGCGGAACGCATTGTGCAATCGATTGAACAAAAGGGGGGTAAAGCAAAAGCAATACAGGCTAGCATGGCGAATCAAAAAGATATCGACCGTCTCTTTTCAGAAGCCAAGAAAGCATTCGGAAAACTCGATATTCTCATTAATAATGCGGGGATCTACGAATTTGCTCCGGTAGAGAAAATCACAGCCGAACATTTTTATAAACTTTTTGATTTAAATGTGCTGGGCTTACTGCTGGCATGTCAATCCGCTGTTAACAATTTCAGCCCTTCCGGAGGAAGCATTGTAAATATCAGTTCTGTAGCGAGCACTTCCCATATCCCCACCTCTGCTGTTTATAGTGCCACAAAAGCTGCCGTTGATGCCATAACAAGAACGCTAGCTACTGAACTGGGTCCCCGCAAAATCCGGGTGAATTCTATAAACCCAGGGATGGTGCTGACCGAAGGAACGAAGTCCGCAGGAATTATGGAAAGCGATTTCCGTAAGGAAACCGAAGCGCAAACGCCTCTCGGAAGAATCGGCCTCCCAAAAGACATTGCACCAGCCGTTGCCTTTCTTGCCTCAGATGATGCAGGATGGATCACGGGCGAAACCCTCGTGATCGCAGGGGGATATCGGTAGAAAAGGCAAGGCATTTTTTTTAAAATTATTTAGCAAAGAAAAAAGCTTTATCAAAGAAAACAACAACAGCTGAAACACCGCATAGAAGAACAGTGATGATACATTTTGTGAATTGTTCTGCTTTAAAAAACACGGCAAGTGCATTGAACAATGCATGCACCAAAATTGCAATCATGATGCTGCGGTTATTTCGATAATAGATCCAATTAATCAAAATTGCCGCCGGTATCATGCTAATAAAAAAATTAATTACATAGATTATATTGAGATTCCATAGCTCGTGATGATAGTAACCTTTAACAAAAAACATGGGAAGATGCCACAAGCCCCAAAGGAAGGCAAACAACATCGATGTATAAAATAGGTTAAAATTGCTTCTAAGGCTATCCACACCATATCCTCTCCATCCCAGCTCCTCTAATGCAGGAGCAAAGAAAACAGGAATCAGCAAACTCAAGGTTTGCCATCCCTTCATGACATTGAGTTCTTTAGCAAGCTCAAATTGCTCTACCGATTTCCCAAACAACAGGGATAAAGCTACTCCGCCGAAAAATGCTGCGGGGATAGCAACAAAAATGATGAATAGAGAGCTTTGATCAATTCTGTATAAAAACAATCGATGCCAGAAGTCTTGGATCAGCCGATGGTTTCTTGAGGCGTAGATCATCACAAGAGCCGCGATGAAAGGAACAAGTAAACCTGTAAGCATACACAGCAGTTGCAACTTTTCTTTCCCCCTTTGATGGCTTAAATAGGCGGCAATGAACCACGGAATCCAAGTGCACACAAAAGTCGCTAAATAAAACTGAACCGGCTTATAGCTATAAGCTAATGACATGAGGCTTACCCCTTCGTTTAGGACTTATCTTTTAAATTTAATTTAAAAGATGGATGCTATTCCAAATCAGCCATTTTATTCAAAGGTTCTCCAAAAAAAAACCCTCCCCCAAGAAAAATGTTTGTAAAATAGATAATTTTTTTTTAAGTTCTTCATCAACATTTGCGTCGTGTCTTTAATCAAAACCCAACAGAGGAAACTTAAAATGAACGATTATCTCTCTAAATCTTTTAAATGCCTTGCGTTACTCATGCTGACGCTCACCCTGCATATAGGTTATGCGACGGCTGACACTTCTACATCTTCTTCCGTGAGGCTCGCTGGCCATGTTCCTAGCAAGGCTGTGAGCAACGCAGTTTTCTTAAATAATCTGGATGCAAACACACATGTTCCCCTGACCTTCACTTTGCCTCTGCGCAACCAGGAAGAACTACAAGACCTTGTAGACCGAATCCATGACCCCGCTGATACGCAGCATTATGGCAAGTATCTTACCTCCGAAGAATTTGTCGAACGATTTGCTCCCACTCAAGAAGATTATGATCAAGTCATTGCACATGCCAAAAGTTTAGGCTTAACGGTTCATATCACTCATTCCAATCGCACGCTGGTGAACGTTAGCGGTTCTGCAAGTACCATTGAAGCGGCTTTTAACCTCAGCCTTCACGAGTATATGTTGTCGAATGGCCGGAAATTTCATGCTCCGAATGATGACCCTGAAGTGCCTGCCTCCATTGCTTCCATGATTACCGGTATAGTGGGTCTGCATAACCACTCCGTATGGCATACTTACCACCGTCGAAAACATACAGCAGAAGCTTCCCATGCTTCCAAATCTGCCCCACACGCATTTCCGTCCGGCCCTGGAGGAGGTTTCTCCCCTAATGACCTCGTGCAAGCTTACAACATCGGAAATTTGTCAGCTAACGGATCTGGCCAAATTATAGCTCTATTCGAGTTGGCAGGATATCAGGCAAGCGATATCAACGAATATACGAACTATTTTGGTTTACCATCCGCCAAGTTGAAGAATATCATGGTTGACGGCGGCAGCCATAGCGGCATTGATGCGGAAGTTACCCTTGACATCGAGCTTGCGCTTGCGTTGGCCCCAGAAAGTCAAATTTACGTTTACGAAGGCCCTAACTCCGATCAAGGTGTTCTGGATACATATAATCGGATCGCCACAGACAATATTGCCAAACAGGTAAGTACTTCTTGGGGATTGGGCGAAGATTTGGTGAATGCTCAATACCTTCAAGCTGAGAATGCGATTTTCCTGCAGATGGCAACGCAAGGGCAGACAATTTATGCAGCGGCAGGCGATAGCGGTGCTTATGATGACTATGCCAACAATTACTCTCGGTCTCTTGTAGTGGATGATCCGGCTTCTCAGCCTTATGTTGTGGGTGTAGGAGGGACAAGACTTAACGTGAATGCAGATACATGTTCTTATGAAAGTGAATCTGTATGGAATGACGGTCTCGGCTACGGGGCTGGCGGAGGTGGTGTCAGCAGTATTTGGCCAATCCCTTCATGGCAAGCAAATGTATCCTCCGTATATTCAAAGACCCATCGCAACGTTCCCGATGTCGCGCTCAATGCCGATACGACCACTGGCTATGCCATTTTTTACGATGGTCAATGGCAGATCTATGGCGGCACCAGTTGTGCAGCGCCTCTTTGGGCAGCTTTTACTGCTTGCGTAAACCAAGAACTAGAGGCTAATCAAAAGCCGGTATTAGGATTTGCCAATCCTACACTTTATGCCATTGGGACAGGGTCGTCCTATTCGACAAATTTTCATGATGTGACAACGGGTAACAATCTTTATTATCATGCCCTGCTGGGTTATGATAATGCTTCAGGATGGGGTTCCTTTAACGGGGCTAATTTGTTTGCAAGCTTAACGGATGCCTTGGTCCCTCCTCCGGACTCCTCCCTTTTGAATATTCTGATGAAGCACAACGCTCCTTTCACGAAAGGGGGAATCGGCTCTTACAAAATTGTGGTTTCTAATCAAGGGAATGGTTCGACCTCGGGTCCTGTAACGGTAGGTGTGACTCTTCCAAATGGTCTTAGCTATAGCTCATTTAGCGGTTCAGGATGGGCTTTTAATAATAATACCCAAACATTCGCCCAAAGCAATGTACTGCAGCCCAGTTCGAGCTATCCGACAATAACATTGAACGTCAATGTGAGCGCCGCCGCTTCTTCTATATTAACGCCATCAGCTACCGTATCAGGAGGAGGATCTGCTTCCAGCACGGTCACAAATCTAACGACAACCAGGTAACAAATGGTGTCTTAGATGCATCCCCCGCGGTCTATTTGACCGCAGGGGGCGCGTTTTAGGATATTAAAATTTATTAACCTGAGACCATTGATTCAGCAAGATTGCTTTTTGTTCAAGGTTTGTTAAATTTTCAATGGATCCATGAACCTTTTTGGAAAACGCCCCCCTTTCTTCTGCAGCTTCTTCTGTCGAACGAAATGGGATAAAATTAATTAAATTACCAATTGTCTGATATTTTTCTAAGCCTTCAGGAATCTGATCGAGATGATTTATTATTTCGTTTTCTATCACCTTTGCCAATGGCAATTTGTTGAAGTGTGCAGTAATAATCATTGCGAATAATGACGAAACTGCAGCTAATTTGTTATTCTGCGTTTTTATATAACCTAAAATTTGATTAGCAAAAGATTCTTTATTAGCAAAAGATTCTTTATTTGTGCTGTTGGCCAAAAAAAGATAGGGTATGATCCCTAAATTCAAAATATTAAACCTTAAAAGTTCATTGGAACTATTCTTAAGCAAATCTAAGGATCTTCTAGCAAAAAAAGCTGTTTGCTCGAGACTTGTTGAAGAAACAAAACCCGCTGCTTTTATGTAAAGAGCTGCTCTGTTTTCCAAATAAGGAACAGTGTCAATTAATTCAGCTAGAGGAATGCTGCTTTTCGTTGCCAGTTCAAAAATTTTATATGAATACAAAGTCTCTTCTTCTACTGACATCGGTATGGAAAGAGTGATGTTTAATATTTGCTCTAGACTTTGAGAATGCATTTTTATCTTTTCAAACAAACTATGTTTTGGCCGTTGATGTGCCAAACGAAATTCATTGATGCATTCAATCACCTTTGCCGTATTTTTTTCTTTAAGAAGATAAACAACAAGATTTTCAAGAACGTACATTTGACTAATAGAATCTTTCATCTCCCTGACGACTGAACGAAGCAAATCAACATCTAGCAAAAAGCCGGCATTTAACATATGATAAGCAATGTCAAAGAAGGCGGCTTCCCTTTCTGACTCATCAGGGATATTTTTAGCGAGTGATAAAGCGAATTCGTAACGTTTTTGTGACTTCGCTACTTTTGCTTCCAGCTTTTTAAAATTGCCCATTTGATTAAGTGTCGATCTCACTAAAGCTTTTAAAGAGGCGAGTCCCGGCTTTTTCTCTAAAATATTTTGAGCCATATTCCCTTGGCTCGGTTTTAAGCTTTTGTGTAAGATCCCTCTGTAGAGGTCTTCAAAGTCAATTAAATCTTTGATCGAGCTGTTGCCATGCTTTTCGATTTCCTCAAGAAACATCATCATGAAAGAGCGATCAAAAATCCCCCATTTTTTATAAGCTTTAAGGCCTTCGATAATCGCATCTTTCAACTCTTTTCCATTCTTAAGGTTTTGAAAAATTTGCGACGCCCTGAAAGTATTTTTGGCAACAATCCAAGTGCAACATCCTGACTCTTGATATTTTTTGCGGATTTTACAGAGAAATTGACTCCCTAAAAGATGATGCAATCCTACATTAAAAAATCGTATACTTTCCTCTGTTTTTTCTTTGTTAATCTCTTCCAGGGTTTTTCCTTTCTTAAATCCATCTTCTAATTCAGAGTCGGTTAAGTCCATACTAAATAATTGCTGAATCGCTTTCTCAATTTGAGAAAATTTGGATATTTTATATATCTTTAAACCAGGATCTTCCTCCGAACCTTCCCCCTGATTCCCTGTAATTAAAATGTGTTGCCCTTTGTTGTCTTTTCCAAAAGCAGCGAAAACAGCATGTTCGGGGAAACCCGCCAGTACGTAAGCGGGCTCTCCTTGTCTAACTCGGTCAATAAAATAATTTTGATCTTCAATATGATGATGTAGTTCAGATAATTCTGCTAATGACTGCTTAAATATTTTTGAATCTTCATGATTGGTGGATATAAAAAGCTCCAGCGAATCGATCAGAGAGGACAAGGCAACATGCCTGCGAGACCCTCCAAAAAAATCTCCTTTTACGGAGAAACGGTGGCCAAGATGCCTAAGATCCAATAGCTGATCAGTCAGGCCTTTATCATGTAACTTTAATGCATCAATAGTCTCTTGTCTTTGATTGCGGTAAAAATAAACTAAAGTCAAAGGTGTAAACTTCTTTTTTTCAACAATTTTAACATCAGCCTCGGCATTTAAAAGGGTCATGATATTTAAATGGTTATCGTTTTTTAAAACAGCCTTATGCAGAGGTGTTATTCCTTCTAGATTAGGTTTATTGAGATCTATTCCGGGATGCTTGAGCAATATAGATAATATTTCACTCTGTTGCTTAGCAGTTGCATAATGTAATGCCGTGTTTCCACTCTTATCAGATAGATTTGGATCGGCGCCTAACTCTAATAATAGCTCTATATTGTTTGCTTGGCATGATTCAGTGATTAGATAGATAAGCAATGGTCTTTCAATTGCGCCATTTTTGACGATTTCGTTTGGATCTGCCCCTGCAGCTACTAAAAGTTTTGCTATTTCGGCATTTCCATTTTCTACAGCATAAAGAAGAGGAGAACGCCCTTGTTTATCTTTAATATTGCAATCGGCGCTTTTACTTAACAAATGTTTGACAGCCGCAATATTGTTGGCATTCACAGCAACGTGCAGAGGAGTAATTCCCCATTTTGGTTCTATGGAATCAGTTTTAGCTTCTAATACCAGAATGAATTGAACAGTTTCTGCTTTATCAGTAAACACACAAAAACGATGGAGTAATGTCATTTCAGCATTTCCACTTTTCACTAATGCATTAATATCAACTCCCGAATCGATCAGCAGCTTTGCCATTTTTTCATTTTGAAATTGTAATGCAAAGAAGAGGGGGGTATTATCATTTATATCCTTGGTATTGACATTGGCTCCTCTTTTTATCAAAAGTTCCACCACATCAAAATGCTGCTTTGCTGCTGCCAGTAGCAAAGGAGTCTGTCCATAACCTTTTTCTTGGAAATCTTTTAGCAATGATGGAGGGATATTAACATTTTCAGGCAAGTCAAACGGTTTGGTCATTATGTCTGGATCCATTCCACTATTTATCAATAACTCGCAAAGATCTTTAAAGCCTGCTGCAGCGACATTATGTAAAATTGAGTATCCCGCCCCAGGGATCTCACTCAAATCTGCATGATTTTCAATTAACAACTTCGCTGTTTCGATTTTATTATTTAGGAGAGCCTTTAATAAAGGTGTTCCGCCGCTTAGGCCTTTCTCATTAACATTTGCCCCTTTTTTAATAAGCTTTTCACAAAAATCTTTATCTGCAAAATAAACCGCTACAATTAATGGAGTACTCTCATTTTTCAAAGATTGATCAAAATTTATATGCTTTCTTGCAAGCTCTTCTTCGACTTCTTTCCATAGCTCATCCAAAGAATTGATCTTATACGTTGCATAATTATTAACAAATGTATTGCCAAGTGGATTCACCAGCCTCTCCTTTTTATTTTTTAAATAATATTTAATGTAAGTTGAAATAACTAAATTAAACTTGGGACAATAGGGACCTAAGCGACCTTAGGGACATTAGAGACGGGGACAATTTAGATTTTTTGTCCCTGTCTCCAATGTCCCTAAGGTCGCTTAGGTCCCTATTGTCCCAAGTTTAATTTAGTTATTTCAACTTACATTATTTATATCGTTAGCTATAATTGTTAATAGCTTATTAATTATGAGTGAATTATGTAATTATATAAATTTAAGGAATAAAATAGAAGATTTTTATGGCTTATAATTGGATAAATTGACTTTTGGAATCGTTAGATTGATGCGTACGACAATTTACTATACCGAACGTGACAATTTATTTGCTAGTTAATATGGTTAATTCTTGAGGGACTATGGCGAGTATGAAGAACGTGGAAAGATTTTACGGATATCCTAGGTCTTGTACATTATGATCTTTCGATGGCTGATTATTTTTATTCTGTTTGTTGATGCAAAGGTTTTTTCTTTATCTCCTCCCAATAAACCCTCTAATTGGGAAGATTGGACATTCGGTCAAAAGATTTCCTGGAGAGGGCTCAACTTAGATCCACGGATTCCCTATGGCCTCCTTGTGGACAAGTTACAAGTAAAAAAAATTGTGCAAGATGAGATATTGACAGCAAAGGTTTTTTTTGCAACAAATGATCCCTCTCAAATCTTCATCAAGAACCTCCCCAAAAATTTTGTCATGAAGGCAAATAATGCTTCGGATAGAGGAATATTAGTCAAAAACGGGATGGTGATTGCAACGAGAAAAAGAGAAGCTAATTTTGTTCCTAGACAATGTACAAATAAATTTTTGCGCTCATACGCTAAAAAATGGCTCACAGATCTTTACTCAGCAGATAAAGAGAAGCAATATGGGCTCGTCGAGCCCATGATTTTCTTCGAAGAATTGTTAGAAGATATAACAATGGAGATAGAGTTATATTTTTTTAATGGAAAAGTGCGAGTGATTGCGCTGTTTTTTATTGAGGGATATACAAAAGATCCCATGGTTTCTTATTACAATGAGAACTGGAATCTATTTGATACAACCCATCCAAAGTTTCAAGTCATTGCTGAACCAATCGAGAAACCTCATTGCATGGACAAACTAATTGCTTTTGGGGAGCGTTTCGCAGAAAAAATAGATCATGTAAGGATCGATTTCTTTGTGAATGGAAAAGATATCTATTTCGGCGAATTCACGTTTACAACTGGAGGAGGAAATGGACTCGATCACCTAAACGCTATGGCCGGCAGTTATTGGGATTTTCCCGGTCCCCATGATTCGCTTGTTAATCCCTATCTCGATGAGTTATTGCTTCGTGCAAATTGTTTGCGCAAGAGGTAAGTAATAGTTATTGAATTTTGTAAGTAAAACTGTTTTTATGATCGTCGCAGATGATTCAATAGTCCCTTCCCCTATTGATGGAAGCCCTATGACCTCTGCCTATCTTATTGCTGGAATATTGACCGCATTTTAGGGTATTAAAAATTATTAATCTGGAGCTTGGACCTTTCTGAGAAAATTTAAACTAGGAGATTCCTATGAACGATAAGCAAAAGATTTTTTATCTCCGTTATGCCTTAATTTTTTTTGGCATAGTTATGTTTTTGATCTATCCATTGATGAATGTTTGGCCCTCAGGTTGGAGGTGGGAGCCTCCTCAATATAAGTATGAACAAATGATCATTGGAATTTATGCAACCCTTGGAGTGTTTTTGTTGCTTGCATCCAAAAACCCTTTAGCTCATGCAAGTTTGATTTGGTTTACTGTATGGTCTAGTGTGGTTCATGCAACGATTATGCTTTTACAAGCCCTTTTTGATCCTGCGGAATTTAGTCACCTCTATGGCGATATCCCCGCACTCTACCTTATGGCAATCGTGTTGGCCTACTTAATGCCTCGCAGTCCTACTGTGAAGACTAAGAGTCATTAGATCCAATCCCATAATAATATCCATGATATTGATCATAATTTTCTAGAAATAGCAGTTGTGTAGGTATCTCTATAAATTTTCTGTTAAAGTGAAGTTTTTTGGGTTTATTAAAGAATAAATACTACCCTGTTTCTTCAGTTCACCAATGCAACTAATTGGGATTCCGTCTTGATGTGCCTTAATGGCAATATCATATATCGGTTTTTCAAGCTTGATATTTACTTTTCTTTGTTGGCCTTCTAGTAATCCAAAAACTGTAATTTCGCCACTTTTTTTTCTATCTTTACTTGTCAATTTTATTACTACGCCTCTTAATTCGAATTCTTCAATGGGCTTGGTTTCTTTAAATGTACGTGCCGCTTCACCAATAAAAGGTAGAAAGTCCTTATTAAACTCGACTTTATTTGGGATAGGTTTAGGCGCCGGCCTACCTAAAGACCATTCCATGGAAATGTCAAGATGTTCATTTCCACAACTATTACTTATGCCTACAATGGCTTCACAGAGATTTGCACTAACCCCCTTTTCGATAGCTAATTCGAATGAATTAATATCATTACTAATGAAGGCTTTTTTTGATGCTTCCCTACATGCTTCTAATGCTAGTATCAGGTTCATCATTACTCTTCTTTCGAAAGGTTCTTCAATGATGATATTTTCATTATTAGTTTCAGGCATCTTTAAAATTGGTGGAATTTTTGTAGAAATTGTAATTATAAAGCTTCCTTTTTCCGTATGGTCAAATTGAACTTTATCCATAAATTCTACAACCTTATCCGGTTTTCGGGTAGGATAGTTTGCTTTGGGTAAGATGGTGGAACACGCTGCCGCTGTAATTAAGTCTCTTGATGCTTCCAAAAGAAAAACACTATCATTTAGTGGAAGAGTACCGTTAAACGTTTTTGACGAGTGCGCTCTTATACGGATAACATCTGCTGAGGAATTAATTAAATTCTGGTAAATGGAGCTTGCGGAGCGATTCTCGAATATTTCCAAAACACTCAATGTTTCACTAATTCTTAGTGCATAGTCAACAAAGTTGGTCTCAAGTGGAACTAGCACTTCAAATTCTTCTTTTTCTGCTTTTTTTTGAGTCCATATCAATAAAGAATTATATGCACATTGTTTCTGTGTCCATCCCTTTGATTTGAGATATGAAATCAAATCAACAGGATAAATTTTCCCAAGTTCATTTTTTGAAAAGATGGCTTTCATAATATTTGTCCTTCCCCAACTTTTGTCATGATGCCACGAAGAGAGTCAACAGAGAATACATTCATTCTAGGAATATTGATTGTTACAGAATTTTGATTCTTTGACTCCGGAAATCCCCTCAATGACATCCAATATCCGCATCGTTTTAAAATAAAAGCTTCTTCTTCAGCATGTTGTATACACTCCTGCAGGTTTTCTGGTACGAGCACAACTATTAAAATTCTTGGGATATGCACATTTTCTATTCTTAATTCATCATAGTTTTTTTTGATAAGTGAAAAGCGTAAACTATCTTTCTTTCGAATATCTTTTGAGGTACATTTTAATTGTGCTTCAAGCCTTGGAGAGCGAATTGTACCACAACCACCTTTCAAAGAAAATCCAATATCTATGCTATCATCATCAACAGAAGGTTTGTATGTTGCGAATTTTGCAATGGATGCAATTGCACCCACGAGAGAATAACTGAATTGTTCCTTAACGAGATTTTCTTCCATTTAAGATAGTCCTTAAGGAGAGATTTGGAGCATTATTTTTTCTCAGAAATTAAGCATGTTACACTAGATGAGTTTTTTTTGAATCAAAATTTTATCAGAATTTGTTTTTGCGGGCATCGTTAACTCATGGCCCTTTCAATTAACTATGAGGAATTTCCGGATAATTGGATTCTGGTCGATTTTTTATATTTCAAATACCTTGAGTACTTCATCACCGTAACGGTTGATAACCTTCACTCCAATTTTACCAGCTGTACGTTCTGTACGTACTTTTTCGACAATTTTTCTGATTGAGTCAATCACAAGCTGAGGTTGCTCAGTGTGTATATAATGCCCAGCGTGGGTATTTGTTATTTGTTTGGCTTGCAAGAGATGTGTCAATCGCTCTTGACCTTTCAGATGGGCCTGAAAAACGATGGGCCCGAAGTCGACCGGGGCATCCATTGGTAATACCCCTTTAGCAATCAGAGAACTAAAATCGTAAGGCTCGTCTGAGGTAAGTATCACCGTCGGTATGCCACGCAAGGCGGGACTGGCGCGAAGCTGTTCAAAGCTATGCACGAAGTCTGTCCGTTCTTGGATTGTGTATTTATCCAACTCAAATGAGTAGTTACTATTAAGACGGATCCACATCGCCTGTTGTGCCGGAGTCAACATGTCATACATAAACTCGGTAGGAGAATCTATAAGGACAAGACCGACAACATCGCTGGGATAGGTGCTGGCGTACAACCTCACAATCAAACCGCCATAGGAATGTCCAACTAACAGGAATGGGCCTGGGATTTTGGCCGCCAGTAATAGGTTATGAAGATCAGTAACCCCGTTCTTTGGTGTGGTCGGCTGAGGCGCTGAGGTGGATCGACTCGGTTCTATTTTGTTACCGTTTATTGTGACAGTCCCTGGTCGATCATAGGCACAGACCCTCGTGAACTTAGCGATGGCGGAAAAAACAGCTGGCCCAGATTTTGCGGTATCTGTCAGCGAATGCCAAATGTCGGAGCGGTCTGAGCGACCAGAAACGAGAATCACTGTAGGAGAGCCTGCACCTTGGCATTCCAGGTACATCTTGCGCCCTCCACCAATGTCGATCAAACCTGAATCGTCAAAAGACTTGCCGCCCACGCCGGAATTCAATTCAGACGCGCAGGCTAGAACAAAGCCATTCAACAATAGCATCATTCCAGACACCATAATAAATCTTAGTTTCAGTTTCTTCCTGCCTTTTAAAGTTGTTTGAAATGCAATCGTTGACCTTTTCGCCAGCGAATTCACCTTTTTTTTGAAATGAGATTATTCCAGTACAAGTACGTTTCGTTTGTTAAGTAACGTTTGACATGACGGAGCCCTACCTTCCTTTTGGGATGCTCAGTATCGACACAAGCAAATTTTCCCTCTTTTGTGTAAGGGATGTTATTGACAAGTGCCGCAGAAGAATATCCATGATTTAGAATACAGAAGAGTTCATCAATAACCTCTTTTGACGCTCCAAGCCACGCCTGTTTCGTTTGTTTTTGACTCGCTATGTGCATATCTGTCACTACCAAAATTAACGGCGTGTGTGTTGAAGAATTCTCCTGATTAAGCTCAGGGGGAAGAGGATAAAGCCATTTATCAGGAACAGAAAAATGTTTTAGCCGCTTCCTTTTGATTAAGTTTCGGACATTTTCTGCCCCTTGGCAGCGACGCAAGAGCCATTCGTATCCAGCCATACCCATTTTTTGCCTTTGCTCGTTGTGTAAAAATAGCTTAAATAAGAAACCTGGTAATTTGGGGTGTTTGGCAATTATAAGATAAGAATTGAGGTGAGAGAACAAAGTGATAAATCCTGCTGAAGCGAGTGTCTCTTCGTTATTCAATATTTCAGCGTTGGAAAAAATGGAATCTAAAATGGGTTTTATGTGGCTGTTTAAGGGAACAAGATAGGGCTGCATTTTCTTTCGCATGTCATCTGAGATAGAGGGATGGTCATCGAAATTAGGATAGTTCCTTACAGTGGCAGAATAGACAAAAGGAGAGGAGGTGAAGGAAATAGCAAGAAAAAATAGAAGGGAAAGCCTCAAGAAATGCTTTTTAACAAAAGTTCTTTTCCAAAACTTGTCTTTGTTAAAAGTCATATTTACCTCAACCGTGAGCTTATCAGGTTTAAAGGTCTATACCCCCACAACTTCTTGCTTGGGGTATAAATTCACTTAATATCAGCATCTAGATAAAATTTCCATTTCATTATGAAGACCTGCGTAAATAGGATATTTTTATTAGGGAAATGTTGTTGATAACACTAAAGTGCTATTTTCGAAAAAAAAACTCATTAGTTGAGATGAAAACACCTGAAGATCAAGAAGAAAAACCCAACACTCGGGTAAACAAATTACACATCTTAAAAATAAGATATTATTTTTTATGAACTCGGATTTTTAAAATGTTTTTAGTATTGACTTACTATTTAAGTTTATTTATTAAATTTTTAATTATATATTATTTTAAACAAAAAAGGTGATTATGTTGACCTCAACTCAAACATTTAATTTAATTTCAACAGAAGAACGAACTAAATTAGATAAAATAATGAATGCCCCCGATGTATCTAATCCTTCACTACGAGATAGAATAATTTCAGCTGTAACTTTTCCAATATTCTGGATAGCCAACTGCATGGAAAACCTTGCGTTGCGAATAGTTGACCCAAACTGGAAAGCATTAATTATAAAACCTTTTATTTCACTTCGGTTGGATTGGCTGGAAGAAAAGCAAAAGGTTTCGCTTCTTCAAAGTTGCCAGCCGCATTTCCTGAATAGATTTTTCCTCCGGTTAAGGAGAGCTTTTTTACCAGAGCCCCTTTTTTCAAGTTTAGATCGGAAAGAGGAACCCAAAAAACGTTTGGGCTTGTAGAAGAATCATAGAAATAAACTTTGTCTTTTTGATTTGATACAGTCCTCCATATTGTCGAAGCAATATTTGGCTGCCCTGGAGTTGTGATGCCTAAAGGCACGCTGACGCTGCGAATGACGCTCAGCACGCTGGCAACGGCCTGATTGGTAAAAGTTCCATTTGGAACAGCTTTGATATATGCTGGAGCAGATTCCTTAGGAATGGCCTCTATCAAAAAAGAAGCACGCGCAAACCGATCGGCAGACCGGTTAGTTCCTGGAAGGAAGATCAAGCCGCCAATGCTTTGCCAATATGTGTTTAAGGCCAGCTGCTGATCGTAAGTTGGGGAATTTGTCTGTACTATATATTGTTTGCCGTGATGGATGACAAGGTTGCCGTTGATGTATTCGAAGATCGCTGAATCTCCATCGGGATCGGAAATGGATAGATGCATCTGAGCTGGTGATCCATTAGGTAATATAGGCGCTATAATTTGGAAAGGTTCTTGTTGCAAAGCGTCGACGGCCTCGGAAACAGTCGCAAAATTATCCAACACATACTGTGCCCAAAGCGATATGGACATAGCTGGCTTGTTTCCGCTGGGCTTGCCGTAATCCGATTCAGCAAGATATAGCATATTGGCAACGAGTCCTTTTTCATTCATCCCGTCAGCTGATCCCGCATTATAGCCTGAGACGATGAGGCTGCCATATTTGGAGGTCCAGGTAATAGATTGCGGCCCCGCGGCGCCGTTACGTGTCATATCCTGAGGAAAAGCCCAAAGATCGGAATGCAGATCTTCCATCCAGTCCATCGAACGGCCTGTGATCACCACTCCGTCAGACCCGACAAAAAGGGTGCGGGTGCATGCCTCGGTTGTCTGAGTCATTGATGCTGCAGCAAGAAAAGTGAGTAAAGCCGACTTGATAGCTTTCATTATTCCCCCAATTGTTAAAGAGTATGTAAAATTCAAATAACAATTATGAACTGAAAACTGCAATTTATTTTTTTAAATTCTGACATTTGCTGTTTCAAGCTTTATTTTACGGACAAGGGCAATAAACCATAATAACTTGATAACGACTTTAAGATTAAATGTTTACTTGAATTAATTTTTTGTCATGATTTGCTGTCTTTGGCATTTTTTGAAACTCAAAAGAAAAATTTTTGGAGAAAGTTTGAAATGAGCGGACAGGCACTTAGAGAACTTCTAAGCGCCTGAACACCAGTTACTGGATATATTTCGAACTTTTGACTGGATTGGCTTCTCTCAAGAATTTTTAACACTATTGTTGTAGCAACAGCCTGGCAATATTGGCTGCAATTAAATAGGCTGTCGCCATTGGTGTTCCATCCATACCGATAGGCACGATGGAATCATCTGCTACAAAAAGATTTTCAACTCCATACACCCTTCCAAAGCTATCTACAACCCCTCCTTGATTTAATGGGGCCATGCGGCAATGACTTTGCCAACATTGATTCGACATGGCAGCTTCTTTGATAAAAGCCGTTAATAATTCGGCGTCATCTAATAATTCGAGAGGAGGATAAATAAGTTTATACTTAGCATCTATAGCATGAAGCGCATCGCTAATATTTTTTAAATAAATTTGATAAGCTTGCACATAAAGGTCAAGGTCAGCTGGACTTGAGAAGATGCCGTTATTTATGACAGGAGGCTCAAATGGATTAAAGCTACTCAAAGTAATGCGACCCCTGCTTTCAGGCTGAACTAAATCAAATAGAGCAAATGTCACCCCAGGAATCGGGTTGGTTGTCGTTAAACGCACTTTTCTGACAGCAGGATCGCCGCCAGGAGCAGGTAAGTTGGCTATCTGTCCAAAAATGCTATTGGCAGGAAACGCAAAGTCACTGCAAAAAATTGCATTTAATAAGAGTTCTTTATCATTTGAGTCAACGAACGGAATTTTGTTTATTTGGCCAACTAAAATGCTTAATGGAAAACTCCCTGAACATCTGGTTTCAGCACTTGTGGGGGTGTCCTTCGGATTTGAAGAAAAAGCAACGACGGTAAGCACTTGATCGGCCAGACTTCGTCCAACATTAGGATTGTTATACTTTATCTTAATCCCTAAAGGCTTTAAGTCCTCTGCTGGACCAACTCCAGAGTGCATAAGAAAAGCGCTGCTATATAGGCCTGCGCAAACAATGACGCCTTTATTTGCATAAACTTTTTTAATTTTGCCATTGCTAAAATATTCAACACCAATAGCTTTATTCCCTTTCCATATGGTTCTAAGAGCTGGGCTTTTAAATTTGATCCTCAACTTTCTCCCGTTTATACCCTCTCCATCAGGAGTTACAATACCGCTGTTCAAAAAAGCCGTAGCGCTGCTTACTCTAAATTGTCCCCTCGATCCATTTTGTGTATATTGCATTTGAGGCGATGCACCTATTGGAGTTAATGGGTCATTGTAATCGGTAATAATCGGCACTCCAGTCGCTGTGGATATTGCTTGCGCAAAGTTGACCATTACTTGAGTCGGCGAAGGGTTTTGACGTATATCTAAAGGACCGTTAAACCCTCTTGCTGCTGGATTTGGAGTTGAACCATTATATTTTTCCAGGCTCTTATAAATACCCAAAATTCTAGCTGTCGACCATTCGGGACCGGCGATGGCTTCCCACTGAGAATATACTTGATCCGTACCGCGGGCCCAAGCACCCGCATTAATTGAGGAAGCCCCGCCTTCAGGGACAGCCAAAGCCCAAAATAGTTCTCTATTGTCCGCATTAGCTTGCGGTATAGAAAATCCTGTTTGATAGAACGACGACCCAAACATAGCTGAAACTACAGTGAAGAGCGTATTCTGTGTGTATTTAATATCCGGATCATTAGTGAGGTTCCTTCCGTTATGAAGGGCAATAACTGATATGCTTTTATCATCAGAAAGCAGCTTGGCGATAGTCGCTCCGGCGGTGCCAACACCAACTACAATATAGTCTGCTTTTTCAGTAGCAAATAATGAAAGTTTAGAGAAGATAGCAAGAAATACCAACACGAATGCGATTTGATTTTTGTAATTCACAAGAACCTCCTAAATTTCATCAATTCCCGAATATAGACTAACGGACTTTTGTTATTAAAAAAATTATTGTGATATAAATTTGTATATATTCCAATTTTTAGGAAATCACGAACAAAGGCCCAGTATGAAAAAAATTATGGCATTATTCGTTGCCTCCCTGCTAATTTACTCTCACGTGTACGCTGAGTTTGATAAGAACTGCTCTTGGGACAACGAAAATGAACTTTATGCGGAAATTAGCGGCGGGGCCAATTTTATACAAAGCTCAACCAGCGGTGGAGTGACGACCAAATATAAAAGCGGATATATTGTATCAGGTTCGTTAGGATATTCTTACTGCTATGGATTGCGATTGGAAGCTGAATATGCCTATAGAAGAAATTCTTTAAAAAATATTCATTTTTTTGGACGGACTTTTCCAATCCATGGCCATTTTCAATCTTCTTCCTATATGGCTAATTTATTGTGGGATTTACCACTAAGAAGCTGGGGTTGCAATGTTTGGCAGATTCAACCCTTTATCGGAGGGGGTGTGGGTTATGATGTTCAGCAGCTCCATGCAAATAATTCAGGATTTGGTTATAGAGAGAGCAAAAATGGATTTGCTTGGCAGGTAATTGCGGGTTTAGGGTACCTCATCTTTTGCAATACTAATATTTCTTTAGAATATAAATTCCATAAAGGAAGCTTAAATCACATCTATAACCACTCTTTCGTGGTAGGGCTCACGTATTATTTGGCTCTTGAACCGCACCTTTAGAAGAAAGCCTTAAGAGCAATGAAGAGTTACAACAGGTCACAAAACATAACAACAACACGATTAAAAGTTTACATGCATTTAGTTTTTGTCGACATTTGCCGTTTTTGGCCATTTGTTGTGGGGAAGTGGGGAAAAATTGGGGAATAGCCCGAATTACGCCTTGCAAACCCCCTCATGCCTTACGTTGTTTTGCGTGATTGACGCTTAGTTATATTTGCGTTAATTGGAACTCGAACATATTTGTATTTCGGCTTGATTTTTTTTATTTTTCCATTTTCTTCTATAACAAGCGGTACACCTGTTCGTGCAGAAAGGTCAATTGCCTGTTCTACACCCTTTCGATGAGCCTCTAACAAGATGTCATGGATGTCTGTTTTATGTTTGCTTGGCATGCGCTACCTTTTCAATTTCTTTCCAAATATTTGGTTCTTCAATTCTTAAGCCATTGGTTATATGTTTCCTAGCAATAACTCTATTTAACCCTGCTATTGAGTTGTCTAAAATAAGTGCGCTATCACAAAGAGGAAGATAGTGTTTGATGAGATTTTTTAATCCAGCATAATAACGTCTTCTTATCGTATCTTCTGGAATGTGATGCCCTGCCTGAGCAACAAGCTGTGCAACCCGTTCAACAGCTAAGTCAGGACTTGGAAGCCATAGAAACATAAGGCAGACTTCATACCCGTTTCTTTGAGCCTCTTTAAGATGCTTGATATAATTTGTGCCTGAACCTGTTGTTTCAAAAGCCAAACTCTTATTCGCTTCAAGCAGCTCTTTAATCCTGCTTATCATCAATTTACTGGCTGTCAAAGACATACTCTCAGGATGCATTGGAGCAAGCCCACGAGCGATCTCATCTGCATTAACAAACTCGTAAACAATTGTCGTATTCAATATCAAGGACATTGCAGTTGTTGTTTTACCTGCTCCATTCGGTCCAGCAATCATAAAAACTTTCTTAGCCATAAGAAGCTGCTCATTGGATTAAATCGGGGATTTATGGCCTTCCAAACTACACGCCACAACTCATGGCAAATCATAGCAACAAAAAGATTAAAAGTTTAGATGAATTATTTTGTTGCAGGCAGTTTAGAGGGATATTTTAGAGGATGTTCAGTCGAAGATTTCTTTCACTTTCTCTGCGCTCTTGTATGTATGACATTTTGTCTCCGTTTTTAGTTGTTTGATTAACAACGACGGATTGATAATCCTATGGGACGCGTTCATACTCACGCCTATGCAGGTCTCTAAAAACTCTGGTTTTCTTTAGGTTTTGCTTTTGGTGCACTAATGGTGTAGCTTAAAGAAAAACTTAATGAAGTTTCTAGCTTTTCGAATCGCATCTAACAATTGGGGTTTTGTCCCTATTGTCCTATTTGTCCTTTAGATTGAGACTTGGCTTGGCAACGAGAGTTGTTGCCATTTTTTGTGAGCGAATGCACCATCAGTGCACCTTGAATGAAAATGGCAGTTAGGACTCTCGCCGCAACTGCCTAAATCTAAGAATCTCCAGTTACTGGGTACACTTCGAACTTTTGACTGGCTCAGCCTCTCTCAAGAATTTTCAACCCTCTCAAAATTAATAGCTTAAAATTCACTTGAAAATAATGTATCCCAAAAGATACAATAAGGTTATATGGACGAAATCGAAATTGAACTCTACGAAACCGCCACCGGCAAGCGACCCTTTGAGATCTGGTTTAAGGATATCAAAGAGATCCATACCCGGTCCAAAATTCTTGACAAGGCTTGATCGCTTAAAACTTGGAAACTTTGGCGATTGCAAAACTCTACAAGAGGGAGTTTGCGAGCTCAGGATTCATTATGGTCCGGGGATTAGAATTTATTACGGAAAGATTGGGAATAAAGTCATCTTGCTTCTTTGCGGTGGCGATAAAGGCTCCCAAGATAGGGACATCGCTAAAGCAAAGGAGTATTTGAAAGATTATCAATCAAGGGAGATAGGTCATGGCAAGAAGTAAAAAATATCAAGAATTTCTACTTGAGCATTTAACGGATCACGATGAAGCCGTCGCGTACCTAAATGCAGCTTTAGAAGAAAGCCTTAAAGGTGATGAAGAGTCACAACATCTTTTCTTGATCGCTCTTCGAAATGTTGCTGAAGCGCAAGGCGGTGTTGGTGCTTTGGCTAAAAAAGCCCATGTTGGCCGTGAAAGCCTTTATAAAACCCTTTCAGGGGCTGGTAATCCTAAATGGCATACCTTGTTTCCTTATGTGTTGCTATGGGGCTAAATTTAAGACTATCTTAGAGTTAACACGAGAAGAAGAATGAATTATGAAAAAAATTGGTAGACGAATTATTTCTCCTCGCACACCAGTGATTCTCTATTGGTCATGACTCTAGAAAATCAAAGACTTGGATGTGTATGTTTTGTTGCTTACAGGTTTTCGTAGATTTTTGTGAACAAGTGCACCATCAGGGCACCATTTTCTCATTGATTATCGACCACATAAAATTGAGGTCTCGGTGCAATCAAAACAAGTCCTGCAATAGGTGTATGTGCTTGATTTAAATAACATTCAAAACTGTCTCTAGAACGCTTGCTTATGAAATCGAGAGTGCATATTGATATTTTGCGATGAGGTCTGAAAAAAGCTCGGCCATTAGCTTTTGACTGCGCCAGACTGTCTCATCTTGAAGATGGACTTCAATGTGTTGGCTACCATCTTCGGTTTGATAAAGTAAGATTTGCCTCTGACTCGTGAAATGTCCGTCTGACATATCGATTCCTGATAATGTATTCTAGTATTTTTTATACAGACCCTGCTTTGATATTCTGTGAAACATGCTTTCTATGGAGTAGTTTATATTCGATGAAATAAAGACACAGCAGGACCTGCTGCATCTAACCCTGCCTTGCCGCGTTTCCACAACATCAAGGACATTTAGATGGCTCTTATCTATTCGTTGTCTCCCGTCTGTGGTTATCCCCGCATGGGGTTTGGGAGACCATTCAAAAATTTTAATACAAACCTCCTTATTTCTTCCACGTAGCGTAGACTTTAGTCTGCGCTTGTTTGCACAGATTTCAACCTGTGCCTGTTTCCGAGGATTTTAACCAGTGATTGTGCCCATCCTTTCAATCTCAGAATCTCAGGCTTGACCCCAAAAGTCTCTAAAAATCACTCGTGAAACTGCTTTTTTTCCAGCTCTTCCCAGCGTAGATATAGCTGTTCGATATGAGTTTCAATCAAGCTGATTTCAGTACAGACTTTTGAAAGGGATGCACTATCTTGAGCAAGCTCCGGATCTTCCAAAAGGTGGTTAAGTTCTTTGATTTTATCTTCCGACTTAAGGATTTTTCCTTCGAGTTGCTCGTACTCTTTTTTTTCCGCATAACTCAGCTTAGGCTTTGTGGAAATGTCTTGTGACTTACCGCTTGTTTTATCAATTTTGGATTTTGAGCTTGCTGACGCGGCAATATTAACCGCCGCTTCCCATTGAGCATAACTTCGAAAAAGTTGTGCTTGTGAGACCCCTTCCAGCCCAAGGAAAGTATTGCAAATTCTATCTAACATGCACCGGTCGTGAGTGATCAATACCACAGCACCTTGAAACTCCATTAAACTCTCTTCCAAAGTTTCAAGGGTTGGAATATCGAGATCATTGGTTGGCTCATCCAAGAGAAGCAGATCCGCCTGCTGAAGCATCAAGTAGGCGATTGTGATGCGCGCTCGTTCTCCTCCCGATAATTTCGATATAGGCATCTGTAGAATATCTGGGGAAAAGAGAAAACGTTTGCACCAACCATTGACATGGATCGGCTGCCCACGGTAGGTGATATAGTCGCTATTTGGAGAGAGCGCCTCACGCAGAGTAAGGTGAGAGGGCAATTGATTGCGGTATTGATCAAAATAGACCACTTTAAGGTTGTCAGCTCTTTTAATTGTGCCGAGATCCTGGGAGATTTCATTGGCAAGGAGTTTAAGAAGTGTGGTCTTTCCAGAGCCATTAGGGCCCATCAACCCCATGCGAGTACCTGGCGAGAGTGTGAAATCCAACCCCTTGAATAAAATTTTCCCGCCGATTTCCTTGCTGATATTTTTGGCGACCAAAAGTTTTCTGGTATTGCGCTCGCTGCTGATGAAATCAATTCCGGCTGTGCTCTTTTGATTGCGCTTTTGGACATCTGAAAGCTCCCCCAAAATTTCATGGGCCTGGTCGATTCGCGACTGGGATTTAGTCGTTCTGGCTTTCGGATTAGATCTCAACCACTCTAATTCACGCCTCGCCTTGGAAGCTAAAGAACGCTCTTGCTGCAGCTGTCCTTGCAAAAATTCCTCTTTTTTTTCGAGAAAATACGAGTAGGTGCCTTTGATCGCAAAAAGCCCTTTCGGATAGCTGTAAGATAGCTCTATCGTCCGGTTTACCACTTGCTGAAGAAAATAACGATCGTGGCTGACAACGAGATAGGTGGGAGCCTCGTGCATTAAAAATTTTTCGAGCCAAAGAATTCCTTCCAGATCCAGATGATTGGTTGGCTCATCTAAGAGCAATATATCCGGAGAGACAATCATCTCCTTGGCCAGCATCAGCCTTTTTTTCCATCCCCCAGAAAGAAGGGCTGCAGAAGGCTCGGATCCGGTAAAACCTAACTTGCTCATCCACGTCTTTGACAAAACTTCACTTTGGCAATCGTTTCCCTGGCCATTGCTTTCTAGCGCTTCTAACAAAATATCCATTGGCTTTCGATCTTGAAACTCACAAACTTGAGGCAGATATCCTATTTTGAGGCCGCGCCG
Source organism: uncultured Parachlamydiaceae bacterium (assembly GCA_963742415.1). Taxonomy (GTDB): domain Bacteria; phylum Chlamydiota; class Chlamydiia; order Chlamydiales; family Parachlamydiaceae; genus CAVULX01. The sequence goes on along the minus strand of CAVULX010000004.1, from coordinate 500,053 downwards.
GAGCGACAAGCTTCCTTGATCAGCTTTTTCCTTCCCAGCGAGGATTTTCAGCAAAGTTGATTTTCCGCACCCATTTTGTCCGATCAAACCGATTCTGTCGCCGGCAAAGATGCTGATGAAAAGATCTTGGAATAGCTGCTTGCTTCCAAAAGCTTTTGAAAGTGACTCTCCGCTAACCAGCAGCATAATGGCCCCTTTCTTTGAGTAGCCACTTAGCATAATTTAGAAATGCGTCTACACAGTTATGAGAAGAAGTTAAAATGGTCTGTCTTTTTTCTAATAAACGAGCATTTTTTTTAAAGAAAAAGCCAAGCAATTGCTTAAGCTTGTTAACACGCATTTTCATGGGAGTTTCTTGCAACATGGATTTTAAATAAACATCAAAATAGTTGCAGACATCTTCCCATTTAGGGATAAAGACTGTTTGGGAAAAATGCGCCCGGATTTCAAGGAAAATAAAAGGGTTTATGATACTTCCGCGGCCTATCATCAAGCCATCGCACCCCGTCATTTTTTGTATTTCCAGAGCATCGGATACATTTAATATGTCTCCATTCCCAACTACCGGGATTTTGAGAATGGATTTCGCTTCCGCAATCAAATCCCACCTGGCGGGAGGGCCGTATCCATCCATTTTCGTTCGGGGGTGCAAAGTGATGTATTGCACGCCGCTTTCTTGTGCAGCCAGCAAGTTTTCTTTGAACAGCGAAACATCCTCATAGCCGGAACGCATTTTCAAAGTAACGGGAATGGATACCGACTTTACCACAGCATGCGCGACTTCATAAATGAACTTTGGATTTTTTAGAAGACTGGAACCGGCACCCCGTCCGGTCACCGTATTTGAAGGGCATCCGCAATTAATATCTATCCTGGGAGCCCCTCTCTTTTCAATTTCTTGAGCCATATCAGCCATTAACTCAGGTTCAGACCCCATGAGCTGGCAGACTAAAGGAGTTGGCGTAAGTTCATTGGCTTGATAAGCTTTGGCCAAACTCTTGACATGAGCATTTTTGGGAACGCGCAGAAAATCCCTTACAGCCTCGTCAAAGCCTCCAATAGAAGCGATCGCTTTGCGGAAGCAGTAGTCGCCTACCCCTTCCATAGGCGCTAACTGAAGATGGGGGCAACCATTTTTATCTTTAGGTAAAACAATGGACATGCAAGAATTATAGTCCAACATAAGACAATTTCTCCAGCGGAATAGTGCCACTAGGAACCGAGAATTTTCAAGCAAGCATTAAATCTTCAGCTATGAGTTGTTAATTACAAATAATCTTTTTACGCTTGGGAAATTCGAAACTTTCATGATAGTATTTAAATTTAATCGAACTAGTTTACGATTAGTAATTGAGATTTTTTGTGGTGCGAAGTCATTAACAATCTTCATTTTGCCTATTGGTCTAAAAAATCAGATGCTCAGTATATGAACTTTGCGCTTCATAAAGGAGAGCAGTTGATGGACAGTGTATTCTAAGAATGAATTAGCTTTTTGCTTTAAATCATTGATTTTTGATTCTCCCACTTGTAATGAAATCCCACAATTAATATAATGGGATGTAAGCCAGGAGAAAAATCATGAGAAAGCAACCAAATAAAATCCAAATGGATGACAAGTATCGTATTTGCTTAGGCAGTTTTTTATCTAAGGAAGAACGGGAACAATTGAGTTCTTTTCGTGTATCTCGTCAGGAAGATGGCAAAATTGTCTTAGATCCATTAGTGGAAATTCCTGCACGGGAACATTGGATTTATAAGAATCCAAAAGCCTTAGCCTCACTAAGGAGAGGGATTGAAGATGCAAAAAACGGACGTATTGTTGACGTAAATATCGACCTCTCCCAATTCTTAGATGATGAAGATAAGAATCATGTTCAAGATTAGATTTACCGAAGAAGCTGGCGACCAGTTTCTGAATTTGCAACAATCAAAAGATAAGAAAGCACAATTTAAAGCCGTCGGGAAAGCTTTGGCCTACATGAATGCCAATTTAAGACATCCCTCCTTAAAAACGCATAAATTTGATGACATGGAATCCCCTTACGGCGGCGATGTGTTTGAATCATATGCTCAAAATAAAACGCCAGGAGCGTATAGGATATTTTGGGCTTATGATCCGAGCAAAGCAGAAATTACAGTATTAGCAATTACTCCTCACCCTTAAGGAACTGGATCGCAAAAAGGGAAGGCTTTACCCGTTTTATGAGAAGCCGGAGTAGGAGTTCATACGATCTGCTGAACCCATTGCCTCCGCCAGGTGGGCGCCTCGAAGGGAGGGCTCTTACACTTTAGCGAGCTTAGATAAAAGTGTTGGAATCAGCTCAGAGACAGTGGGATGAATAAGCACGGTCCGTTCTATCACAGAATAAGGTGCTTTAGCGACCATGATGACAGCAATTAACTGGACAACCTCGTCGCAGGATGTTCCCAAAAAGGAAGCTCCTAAGATCTGCTTCGTTTTTTCTTCCACTATAATTTTTAGGAATCCTTCGGTTTCTCCTTTTTCTCGGGCTCGTGCGACAGCCGTCATGGGGAGTTTGGCTACCAAAACATCCTCATGCTGTTGCCTTGCCTCCTGCTCTGTTAGACCTACTCTTCCCATGGGTGGATCAGTAAAAAGTGCATAAATGGGAATGCGATCGGTGATCTTTCGCGATCCATTTTCTAGGAGATTATCCCTTACGATTTCAAAGTCATTATAAGATGTATGGGTGAATGCTCCTTTTCCATTACAATCACCGAGAGCCCAGATGTGGGATTGAGATGTGAGCAGCTGATCATCGACGGTAATAAAGCCCCTCTTATCCACTATGACTTTCGCTTTATCTAGTTCTAGGTTATCTGTATTAGGAATTCTCCCTGTAGCGATTAATAAATGCGTGCCTGAAACTTCTTGCTTTTTTTCATTTTGTTCAAGTTGAGCAAGAATATGTCCCTCTTGGCTATCGGGAAGAATCTTAAAATTGGTCGCATTTGTGAAAAACTCAATCCCTTCCTTTTCCAAAATTTTTTGTATTGCTTTAGAGATGTCTTGATCTTCTTTGGGCATAATGGAGGGATTTCTTTGGATGACAGTAACTCGACTGCCAAAGCGGCGAAAAATTTGCGCAAATTCAAGACCAATATATCCCCCGCCTAAAATCAAAAGATGGGGAGGAATAGAGTCCATGTCCAAAAGAGAACTATTGGTGAGATAGGGAATTTTTTGAAGTCCGGGTATAGCCGGGATATAGGAGCGAGCTCCAACATTGATAAAAATCTTGTCTCCTTCTAGAAGGTTGTCTCCCACTTTAACTTGATTGGGGCCTTCAAAGGATGCATGCCCTTCTAAAACTGTGCATCCTTTTGTTGATTGCAGTGAATTTCTCACCCATTCTGTACCGGCCTCGACTAAGGCATCTTTCCGAGCTTTGATTGCCTTGTAGTCTATTTCAAAATGATCAATATCAACTCCAAAAGCTTTGCCATTGCGCACCGAATGGACAATTTTAGCATTTGCAACAAGCGCTTTAGTAGGTGTACAGCCAGTATTTATACAAGTTCCGCCGAAGTGAGCCTGTTCAATAATGGCGACTTTGTATCCTTTTTGACATAAACTTTTCGCTAAGAAAGGGCCTGCCTGGCCAGTTCCAATGACAATGGCGTCAAATTTCTGGTTCATAGTATCTCTTTTTTTCTAATTTACACTTTCATGTCTTTACTTTATAGAAACAATTATGGCTATATTACTTAAAAAAGTTTCTAAATATTTCGATGATCATCACGCATTAGAACCGACTACTTTGACCATTGAGGATGGAAAGACAACCGTTTTGATTGGTCCAAGTGGTTGTGGTAAATCGACTCTACTTCGGCTCATTGTTGGATTAATTCCTCCCTCAGAAGGTCAAATCTTTTTTGACGATCAAGAAGTCAATGATGTAAATATTGATCTTTTGCGCAGAAAAATTGGCTATGTCATTCAAGATGGAGGATTATTCCCTCATTTACATGTTAAGGATAATGTTTCTCTGTCTGCTCGCTTCCTAGGATATTCTTCCGAAACTATTGATAAGCGAATCGCTGTATTGTGCGATCTTGTTCAACTTCCCTTAAACATTTTGCATTCTTATCCTTTACAGCTATCGGGTGGAGAGCGTCAGCGAGTGAGCTTAATGCGAGCTCTCATGCTCAATCCTGACTATATTCTTTTAGATGAACCGCTGGCAGCTCTTGATCCCATTATACGCTTTGAATTGCAACAGCAACTTAAACAGATTTTTTCCTATCTCCGAGAAACGGTTATTTTAGTGACACATGATATGCGCGAGGCAGCCTATCTAGGGAGCGAAATTATTTTGATGCGTCTTGGGAAGATCATTCAAAAAGGTTCTTTTCAAGATTTGATTCAGTCTCCCGCCGTGTCTTATGTCAGCGACTTCATCCAAGCACAACAATATCCCATCGAGATGACATGCTGATCCTCCTTATTTTCCTTCCCATGTCTATTTACGCGCAAGATACCTTCACCATAGGCTCCAAACGCTTTACAGAATCTTATATTTTGGGCGAAATCATCAAGCAAGCGGCTGAGCAAACAGGGGAAGCTAAAGTGATTTATGCATCCGGTCTCGGTAATACTGGTATTGCCTTCGCCGCCTTAGAAGATGGAGCCATTGATCTTTATCCCGAATATACCGGAACCATTGCTCAAGAAATTCTCCATTTGCCAATTGACCAAAAAGTGGATGTAGAGAGTTTAAATAGAAAACTTCAGCCGTTAGGAATTGGAGCTGATATTCTTCTAGGATTTAACAATACATATGCTTTTGCTATGCGTGAGGAGCAGGCGAGCGAGCTAAATATTCATCGCATGTCAGATCTCAAAAGATACCCTCATTTGAAGATAGGATTTTCGCCAGAATTCTTAAAGAGGATGGATGGTTGGGAGGAAATCCAAAAAAGCTTACCATCTTCCTCAACAGGACGTGATTGGCATTGACCATAGTTTAAGCTATGAAGCGTTAAAGAGTAAGCAGATTGACTTGACTGATATTTATAGTACTGATCCCAAAATCGAGGAATACCATTTTCAAGTTCTAGAAGACGATCTCCATTTTTTCCCCGTCTATGATGCTGTCTTGCTCTATCGCCTGGATGTCCCACAAAAGTTTCCGCAGATATGGAAAGTTCTGAAAAAATTATCTGGGACCATCACCAATGAAGAGATGCTAAATATGAATGAGAAAGCAGAATTGGCAGGGGAAAATTTTGAGAAGATTGCGCATAATTTCTTGTCAAACTCAACAGATGCTTCTGCTCAAAAAACTTCTTTTTTGCAGTATTTATGGGACCTAGGTCTTTGGCGATTGACAAAGCAGCATTTATTTCTCGTGTTTGGCTCTCTCATTCCTGCTATTTTAGTGGGTATTCCTCTGGGAATTTTAGCCACTTTTTCTTTTTCCTTAGGACATGTCATTTTAAATTTTGTTGGTATCATTCAGACCATTCCCTCTTTAGCCCTCTTTGTTTTTTTGATTCCTTTGCTACAAAAAATCGGGACAACCCCTGCCCTGATTGCTCTATTTTTCTACGCCCTATATCCTATTGTGCGCAATACTTATACAGGTTTAAGCAATATTTCAAACCCACTCAGAGAATCCGCCATTGTCCTGGGCCTTCCCTTGCTCCCTCGCCTATTTTTAATTGAGGTCCCTCTTGCCTCACGAACAATTTTAGCCGGCATTAAGACAGCAGCCGTTCTCAACGTCGGCATGGCCACCATTGCCGCTCTCATTGGCGCTGGCGGTCTTGGCGAGCTCATCGTGACGGGCTTGGCTCTAAACAACACGAAAATTCTCCTATCGGGCGCCATTCCCGCTTCTCTGCTCGCTATCTTAGTTCAATTAGGATTCGACCTCCTGGACCATTGGCTTGTCCCAAAAGGATTAAGATAAAAGCCGTTTGATGGGGTGGTAAGAAGTTGTTCCATCCCTTGCTTTAGCCAAGCATAAATTGGTGAGAGTCATGATTGACGGCTGGTAACACGAATATTGGGTCTACCCCAGCACTTGACTGGATTATGGTCTTATGCTATCAATAAAATTATTTAAACCTATCAATTGTGTCTGAGAAAGTGCAAGTTGATTCATAGTAGAAAAGATTTCAATTTCCGATGGGAAGATGAAGACTCTGAATTTCAGTTTGTAAGATTCACAAGGCAATTTCGAGTTTACTGATGCCAGAAAACCGCACCCCAGCGGCAACAAACATAAATAAAATATTGGCTCAACCGTAGGAAAAATATGAAAATCTTGATGGTCTTAACCTCGCATGATCAACTCGGCAGCACCGGCCGAAAAACAGGATTCTGGTTGGAAGAATTTGCAGCCCCCTATTTTGTTTTCAAAGACGCCGGGGTCGATCTGACGCTTGCTTCACCGAAAGGCGGGCAGCCGCCGCTCGATCCGAAAAGCGATCTTCCGGAAAACCAAACCTCCGCTATGACGCGATTCAAAAAAGATGAGAGCGCACAGAAGGCGCTCGCTAACACTCGTCGGCTGGCGGATATAAAAGCAGAAGATTACGACGCGGTCTTCTATCCTGGCGGACACGGTCCTATGTGGGACCTGGCCGAGAGCCCGGTTTCGAAAGCTCTGATCGAATCATTCTATAACTCCGGAAAGTCGGTGGCATTTGTCTGCCACGCACCTGGTGTCCTTCGTCATGTCACATACAAAGGCGAACCTCTCGTCAAAGGGAAATATGTAACCGGCTTTACGAACGGCGAGGAAGAAGAGATGAAACTCACCAACGTTGTACCGTTCCTGGTCGAGGATGAAATGATGCGCCTTGGCGCCATATTCGAGAAGAAGATGAACTGGCAGTCTTTGGTCGTCACTGACGGCCGTCTCATCACTGGCCAGAACCCCGCATCATCAACCTCTGCGGCTCAAGCGCTTTTGAAGCTCTCGAATGCATCAGGATTAGAATCGTCAATCAGCAACGTACAAATCGAACAGAAGAGCTATGAGATGCCTCCGCAGGAGGGTATTTCTGTCGCATATTTTCTCACCGTCTCCAATATTGACCGATCGGTTCGATACTACGAAAAGGTATTCGGCGCTCGCATTCTGAGCAGAGGAGACAGCAACGGAGCACCCGGATATGTTCAGATGGCCAATACATGGATCCTTTTCAACGTCGGAGGCGGGCCTACCGAGGACAAGCCGTCGGTAATCCTCAGCGTCCCCGACCCAAATCACATTAACAGCTTTTTGAATATCCGCGTTGCAGATATTCAGGCGTGCCATAAATTATGGAAAAGTCGTGGAGCCGAGTTCATCACAGAACCGATACCCAAGTACGGTGAGATACGCTGCTACATCCGAGATCCTGACGGTTATATCATCGAGGTTGGACAGAGCACCACAATGAAATACGGTTGACACTCGGAGGTGAAAAATGGAAAAAGATAGGCGTGGAATTAACCCCGCTTCAAAGCCGAGCGGAGATGGGTGCGTCGAATGCTCGGCGTCACCGAAAGGTTGGTGGTTCCATCTCCGTCGGTGTGCGAATTGCGGGCACATCGGTTGCTGCGACAGTTCTCCGGGCCAGCATGCGTCCAAGCATGCGGCAGCAACAGGGCATCAGATCATTTCCAGCTTTGAGCCTGGTGAAGATTGGTTCTACGATTACGAGACGCAGGAGATGATTGCGGGTGTGGAGTTGCTTCCCCCCCATTCGCATCCGATTGATCAACCAGTACCTGGACCGGCAGGAAGGGTTCCAGCAAATTGGGAATCGCTGCTGCACTAGCTGGCGTAGCTGACGTTGATCATTATATACAGCGACACATCTCATAAAACTTCCGATGAACTTATGCTGCCGCCAGCAGTATAGTTTTGTTTTATCAAAGATCAAATTTCGAGCAAACTAATAATTTTACATAAATTCCTGCTGCTCAGTTCTATGACTTACGATCATGTCAAAAAGAAATTTGAAAAATGATATGAAAAAATGACACAATATGACATAGCTAAAACTAATGGGCTTCAACATCGCATCAGCAGTTCCCCCCTGATAACATAAAAACTATTTGGATAAAACATAAACATGGAATCAATTGTAAACACGACTATGCTTGACCGTTATATAAAAGTTCGCAAGCACACCGAAAAAATTTGTAGTCCGCTGCAAACGGAGGATTATGTTGTGCAGCCTATTGATTTTGTGAGTCCGCCCAAATGGCATTTAGGCCACACCACATGGTTTTTTGAGACCTTTATCCTGAAACCTTATTTTATGAGCTACCGGGAATTCAACCCCGAATATAATTATGTATTCAACAGTTACTATGAAATGGTAGGTAACCGGGTAATCCGTACAGACCGGGGTAACCTTAGCCGGCCCACAGTAATTGAAATTAACCTGTACCGCGAATATGTGGATAACGCCATGAGTAATTTTTTGTGCAAAGACCCCAGCGAAGATGTTAAAGAACTGCTTATTTTAGGTTTAAACCACGAAGAACAACACCAGGAACTTTTATATACAGATATTAAATACATCCTGGGCCATAACCCGCTATTCCATGCCTATTCGAAAGATTACGTCTCGCCAAAAGTGGAGCAGCCAAAAATCAACGCGTTTATTAAGCTTAACGAAGGTGTTTATGAGATAGGCTTTAAGGGTAAAGGTTTTTGTTTTGACAATGAGCTTAACCCTCACAAAGTTTATTTGAATGCCTTTGAAATAAATCCAAGCCTGGTTACCAATGCCGAGTACCTTGAATTTATAAACAGCGGTGGTTACCACGATTTTCGCCATTGGCATGCCGAAGGCTGGGATTGGGTAAAAACCAATAAAATTGAAGCGCCACTGTATTGGCATTTAATAGATGGCGAATGGCACCACTACACTTTTGTGGACTGGAACCTTTAAATTTAAAGGAACAGGTTTGCCATATCAGCTATTTTGAAGCCTATGCCTATGCTTCGTGGAAAGGCTTCCGTTTGCCCACTGAGTTCGAGTGGGAAGTCGCGTCGAACCAGTTTAACTGGGGTAAAAGATGGGAATGGACAGTAAGTAGTTATCTCCCTTACCCGGGATTTTTAAAAGCGCCGGGAGCAATTGGTGAATACAATGGTAAGTTTATGGTTAACCAAAATGTATTACGCGGTGCATCAGAAGTTACACCGTTGGGGCATAGCCGCAGTACTTACCGCAATTTTTTTCAAACAAATTTAAGGTGGCAATTTACCGGCATAAGACTGGCCAAATAAAAATAAATTCCTGAGAAAAAAACATGGAATTAAAAATCGGGGATTAGTCGGCTCAATAAATCTAAAAGCGACAAGTTTTATAAGGATGTGATTGTAGGTTTACAAGCTTTCCCGAAAAAGCTGAACCCAAAGTATTTGTATGATGCCATAGGCGATAAGCTTTTTGAAGACTTAATGAACTGTAAAGAATATTATCCTACACATTGCGAAATGGAAATATTTTCAAAAAAAACAACCGAAATATGTGAGGCCATTATTGGCGATGGCGATGACTTCGACCTCATCGATCTCGGCGCTGGCAATGCTGCTAAGTCAACTTATTTGTTAAAATATTTAGTTGATAATAAAGTTGATTTTACCTATTTACCTATCGATATATCCGAAAATGTAATATCGTGTCTTAACCTCACCTTCTCGGTAACTTTACCAGGCTTGCAGATAATGGGCCTAAACGGGGAATATTTAGAAATGCTCGAAAAAGCGACGTCCATTTCAAATAAACGGAAAGTGATCTTGTTTCTTGGCTCAAACATTGGCAACATGCCGATAACCGAGGCAGAGAGCTTCTGCGAGGAGTTACGCAACCATTTATCTCCCAACGATTTGCTTTTAATAGGTTTCGATCTTAAAAAAAATCCCAAAACAGTGCTGGCCGCTTATAACGACAAAGAAGGCATCACCAAACAGTTCAATTTAAACCTGCTCGAGCGTATAAACCGCGAACTTAATGGCAATTTTGATATTACCCAATTTGACCATTTTCCAACCTATGACCCCGTCACCGGCGTCTGTAAAAGTTACCTGGTTAGCCTAAGCAACCAACATATAAAGATAAATGGTGAAATTGTTCACTTTTTAAAAGACGAGATTATTGATATGGAGACATCTCAAAAATTCACCGTGGAGCAAACTGATAAAATGGCCTCGAATGCCTCGTTCAAACCAATAAAACATTTCTTCGACAGCAAAAAATGGTTTATTGATGCCATTTGGATGGCGGAATAAAAAATTACCAATCCCATTTCACCATATACATCGTGATGCTTAAGCGCAACTTTATTAGATCTAGCAAAGCGAGCGAAGGAAATCTTCGTAAGTTCGATATTGCTTACCATCGGAAGCAGTTATTAAGGATTCCTTAATAACTGATTCTTGGGAAATCTCTCCCTCGGAAAAAATATTTTTTAAGTGCATATTGATATTTTGCGGTGTGGTCTGAAAAAGCTCAGCCATTAGCTTTTGGCTAAGCCAAACAGTCTTATCTTGAAGATGGACTTCAATCCGTTGACTGCCATCTTCAGTTTGATACAGTAAGATTTGTCCTTGTTCGTCTGACATTTCGATTCCTGAGATGATTTTGAGTTTTTATCTAGGTTCTATCTTAGAATACTCTAAAACATGCTTTTAGCAGAGCAATTAATTCTCGTTTGAGAAAGGTATTCTATCAAAATCCTCGGTCGACTCGATCACAACTTTCCACTTTCTCTATTTACCGCATACCCTGTGCAAAAGCACAGTGGATTGTAAGAATAGTTTTGCGAGAGCACAAAGCCCCCTTCATTTTACTTAACTTTTCTGCCGATGTATTGTATGCAAACCACTGCAACATCAATTACAAATTGTGCGTCTTCCTCTGGCAGAAGATTATCATTGGGGTGTGCCAAACTTCGATGGTTTCTAATTGGATTAAGAGCATCTATGACGTTCCCTAATGACCTTATTATTTTCCCAATTTCATTCTGTGAGTCTTGACTGAAAGCAGGGTGCCTTTCTTTTATTATCTTAAATAACCCTGTAATAGAATTATCATCATTAAAAACAAATTGATTTTTCTTGCAAATGGAGATTAAGAAAGCATGAAATATTGTATGAACCCGATCAATAGATGATTGAGCGCCTCTTTCTTTCAAAAGGATTTCCGCATCTCTAAGTGCTTTTAAAGCGGTTTCGGAATCTATGATATTTGAAATGGCGCTTAAAGAATTTCTCTCTAATTCTTCTGCTATTTTAAGATATTCGCCTTGAATCGCTATTCTTTTAGCGAATTCTAATCCTAAATCGGTAGAAACTCCATTACATGAAATAGCATCCTGATGAGAAATAATGCAGTCTGGAGGGAATTTTTTAAAAATTCCTCTTATAATTTTAGCTTGATCTGTTGGCTTAGCACTTAGCAAAATAGTAATAAATCTTTCTCGGGTTATTCCTTCCATAGAATCAGGATCAATCGAATTTAACTCACAATAAATTGGATAAAACTCACGATGGGTGCGATAAGTAAATTTTAACGGTTGACCGAGGTATCCATCAATAACTCCGATATAGTCGTTAACTAAACGTAGAACCTGACCTTTTGTTAATCCCATACTTACAGCTTTTCGAACAAGAAAGGCACTTAGAGAACTTCTAAGTGCCAGAACTCCGGATGTAGGATTCGAACCTACGACCAATGGATTAACAGTCCACTGCTCTACCGCTGAGCTAATCCGGAATAAGAAAATGATATCTTAGGGAAGGGGAAAATAAAATGCAAGGAAGATTTCCATAGGGATATCGATTCTAAAATAGAAAAAGCCCCGCTCATTTAGCCTTCATCAATAAAATGGCATGCCATTCGCTTCTTATCTTCTTTTAGCGTGACGATTTAAAAAATAAGTTATGTTATAATAAAAATGTAAGTTATTAATTTTTAACGGTTTTTATGAGCGAAAATTTTAGCGTTTCACATAATCCTTTGTATACTCCCAGTGCGGATGCAAATAGCAGCTCTTTATATCAAGCAGGTTCTACAGAGTCTAAACAGGACGAATTAACCCAACTTTTTACGGAGCAAAAAAAGAAGGATACAGAAACCCCACCCCCCTCCCCTTCTCTAACAAGCAAAAAAATTGATAAAAAAGACCCCCTTTCAGGAAAAGAATCACGTCTGGACAAAATCATCGTGAAAATTGTGGAAATAGGCTTCAAGATTTTGTTGACTACAGGCTACAAGCAATTACGTTACAATCCGCAAAACAATCCGCAAACCCAAACAGCAAAAGAACCCCTTCTCGAAGATAAAGATATTGAATTAGGGATCACCAAGCAAAGGCGGATGGTAGGTAACTTAAACCTTAATGAGGAATTCGTAAAAAAATATCTCCAAATTCTTAGCTCTAGCTCTAAAGGCTTGACCGCTGAAGATTTATCGACCGCTTTTGGACTTAAGCTTAATCCAGCACAAGCTAAAAAATTAGCAGAGTTGGCAACTAAAGGGGATGTCGATGAAATCAGCAAATTTATTGTCTCTTGCAAGGAAGAAGGGTTATTTTATACAGAATCCTTATCAGTTTTAAAAAATGTTATACAAAGCGTTCTTAAAAGTACAAAAAATCAAGATCCCCAAAATTTATTACAACCCCTTCATAAACAAATTGAAAATGACTACCAAAAATTTGCCGCTCTCCGTTTAATTACACTCCATTCAACCTCTATGCCTCGATGGCTTCATGATAAAATCGCTAAGCATGTTGTCAATCAATTCATGCAGGATATTTCTAAACTAGGTGACCACGATCCCCTTGGAAAAATTATTCAGACAGGGTGGCCTGGACATGCTGTTGGACTTCAAGTTGTAAAAGAAGGACAAGAGTATGTGATGCGTGTGGGAAATGCGGGAATAGGCTCCCAATCGGACCTGATAGATCCCGAACAACGTCAAAGTGTGAGGGAGTTTAGGCTTCCTGCTAATGAAGATGGCCTGCGTAAGATCCGGGAAATCCTAATGAAATTTGAAACCCTTCCAAGCGATGAGGAGGCAAAGAAAATCGCCGAGAAAGGGAAGGAAGGTCAAGACGTTTTCAATGAGTGGCAACAGTTTTTCACGGATCAATTTTATGGCGCTTTTGAAGGGTGCACCGAAATTGTGGACCATCGGATAGCAGCCCGTCCTTCACAAGAGATAGGGAACTGCCCGTGGCGTAGTCAGCTTGATCTGCTCGTGCATGTGCTGCAATTAAATGGGGAACATGATGTAGCTAATCAACTGCAAGATGAAGCCGCGAAGCTAGGGACTGATACAAGAAATATGTATCCTGCTTTTAAAAAGCTTGTAGAATACAGCCAAGACATCGCCTTACCAAAGGTTGAAGCTGTTTCGAAGGCCCCTGTGCTGGAGATGATGGTGAGGGGTGTTAAACATAAATTTGCTATGGATTCTGAAGATTCGATTCAGGAAGGTTTTAAAAAATTGGGCTATATGAAAGAAGTCAATATTGAAAAGGCTAAGGATGGCAAATCATATACTTTTGAAATAGAAGAACCTAAAACAGGGGTATCGAAGCCAGAATTGTTAAATGGATTAAAAAAATTGAGTGGGGATGATCAATTCATAGCAAATTTGATCAGACAGTATAATCAAAAAACAAAAATCGACTTGGGTGCCGGTTTAGCGAAAGATGCCCCTCCTGCCGAAACCAAAGAATTATATCTTTTAAAAGATGGAAAAGAAGTGAAAATCGAAGTGGGTAAACCATATACTTTGGATAAAAACACCCAATTTATTCTCAAATAATCTATGTAGTTGATGCTGATTTAACATCTATATCTACAAAAAAAGAATTTTATACCGTCCTTTCAGAGACAATTGCAAAATTAGGAAAGACGAGCTAAATATTTATATTTTTTTATCTCAAAATATTTGAAAAACCTCCCACAGAGATCTTTCGCCGCTTCCGCGGCTCCCTATTTATTGTACAGTTTCCCCACGTTTCAGCCTGCGCTTCGCGCATGGCTTACACGCGGGGCTCCCCACTTACCTCCCTTTCGGGAGGTTTTAGAAATGGACAAAATGGACGAGATGGACGAAGTGGACGAGATGGACAAAGTCGACTACATGGACGAGATGGACAAAGTCGACTACATGAACGAGATGGACAAAGTCGACTACATGGACGAGATGAATAGACATAAGGGTGGGGAGGAATGGTGTCCATTCATGTCCATATTTGTCCATTTATAAAACCTCCCGAAAGGGAGGTAAGTGGGGAGCCCCGCACCATGCGCGAAGCGCAGGCTGAAACGTGGGGAAACTGTACAATAAATAGGGAGCCGCGGAAGCGGCGAAAGATCTCTGTGGGAGGTTTTTCAAATATTTTGAGATAAAAAATATAAATATTTAGTTCGTTATGGAAAGTATGAGGGCATGGAAGCCCCATACTCTATTAGGCTATTTCTGCTTTTTTGCGAGGAAATAGATGCCCAAAAGGCTAAGGAAACCAAAAAAGCCAGCCGCTGCAAATCCCAAGCCTGGAACTAAAAGAAGGGAGGAATTGAAAACTCCAAAATAAGCAAGCCCCTCTAATACCACACAGGCTGCGGCAGTCGATGCTGTAAATCCTGTCCATAATTTAGCTGTAAATGAACTTTTGCCCCCTGCAGGTGGAATCGAGTTATTAGAATCTCCATCTTGTTCTTTTACTTCTTTATGCTCCTCGTCTAATTCAACTTCATTTTTCTGATCAACTGGAATGTCATTGCTGGAGAGACCTTCAATATTTTGGTCTTCATTATCATTCAAACCAACCCCTGCACCGGGTGTTTCTAGATTTATTGTATAAGTCGTGAGTTGAATTTGACCAGTAACAACTTGTTTCAGTTCATCAACAGGAGTCATGGGTTGAGCAGTGGTGTTAATATCAACCATTTGGGAGACTAGCTGTGGCTGAATAATAACAGTCGATGAATGGGTATTTGAAGTGCTGGTCACTGCAGAATTTTTGGAATCCCCTATAGTCTGCTCTTCAACAACAGGTATTGCTGGCTGGCTAGCGGTATTTATTTCTTCAGTTTTTGGCTCTGCGACCACTTGTACAGCATTTTCTTCAGGTTTTGGCTCTGCCGCTATTTCTCTAATAGTTTCTTTAATCTTAGGCGTTCTTATTTTAGGAGCAGAGGGTGGTTTGTTCAAATGGACTGGTCGTTCCGGTTGAGACTTTTGGGTGTCTTTCGGAAGGTTCACTACAAGTTCTTTATTTATAATCTCTTTTAGAGATTTATCCCGCGTTTCCCCTTTTAGATATTGATCAAGGGACTGTTCAGAAAGAATAAGTTGTTTTGGGGGTGCTTTCCCATGTTTTTCAAAAAGTAAATCGTTAAAACTTTTGAGTTCTCGCGACGACGGATTAAGTTGTTGTTCATAGGCAAGCTTGAATAATTTAACTATTGCCTCTTCGATTTTATCTTGAATTAGCAGATTTTTCAATAGGCTGCGCTGTGTTACCTGTCCACACATTAAACCTAACCAAGCGCTTACCTCTTTAAATTGAGGATTTTGTTTAAGTCCTAGGAGCCATTCTTCGTCAAAGCCTTGGAGGAGACCTGTTCCGTTCACTACAAGTGTGCCATCTTTCCCTATGAGGGCGCATTTGCGGCCATTCTTGATGCTCCTATTCTCAATTTGCTCCAAATAATCCTTCGCGTTATCTTGGGAAAGGGCAATATACACAGGAGCTTCACTCCCCTCTTGAACAATAAGAAGATGATCTGCTTCTTTTAAACCTTGAATAGACCATACATCTTCCACATTAGTTGCCTGGAGAGCATCCACAGTTAAATATAAAGACGCGGGAATCTCTTCAATTCCAAAATGGCCTCGGGCAGGCCGCACAAAATCCGTCTTTGTCAAAAGATCGTTTTGCATTAACGCGAGTTCTGTAGTGGCGTATCTTTTCTCTGGTCGTGAAGGGACATTGCTATAGATGTTTTGTACTTTCAATTGAGCATGATTCTGCTCCTGTTGATGGTGTTTTGTGCGTTGTTGTTGTTGCTCATGAGTGCGTTGTCTTTCAAATGTTTGCCCCCCGAGAGCGCTTTGACGTTTTTCTTGCAAATTAGGCACTGCATCACTGGTACGGGTGATGATCTGCTCTTTTCTTGCGCTTGCCCATGCATGCGCAGGATCTTTTAAATCAACATTGTACGACTTAGAACAATTGTCCATAAATTGTTGTAAAACTTCTTTTGTAGGACGTAACTCACTCGAATGCCCGTGATTTTCAAAAGGATCGTAGGAGCCTTTTTTGACAAAACCGCTTCTATATTTGTCTTTAAACAACTTAATCTGTGCTGCTCCAGACTTCTTTCGCATATCCATCCGAGCAATCTCGATGCACAGCCCTTCTAGCTCTTGGAATGCTGCAGCTACAATTTCAGCTTCCAACCTTTTGCAATAGTTATCGAGGGCCCAAAGGAAGCAATCTTTAGCATCGATCTCTTGGTCGTTGCCTTTGCCAACAGTGCGCAACGTTTTTTCTTTGAGCTCTTTTGGAAGGCACCAGATAGCCCCTTGTCCATCTTTTTGATTTTTTCGTGGTTTGATAAATTGGCGCATCCGAAGAAGGGCTTGAGCTACTTCATCCGTCGAGGGGTTTTCACCCAGTGTGACCGCCATTAAAGCGTTTGGCTCAAGGGCAAGATCCAATCCTGTAGTATCTTCTGGACCATAGACCTTGAAAAACTTGAGATTCTCCTTTCCGATATTCTTCAGTTCTTCTTTTAATCGGCTTCCTGTCAAAGCTATTGGGGTGGAACTATTTCGCTCTAACAGATAGAGGATTTTTTCCCCTTCGCGGCCGTTAACGACCTCCTGGTGTACATAGACCACACCGTCAAAAGGAATTTTATGTGTTTCGAAGTAGGAGCAAGCGTGAACGGCCCAGTCGCGGTTGCTCTTTCCCGGTGCGGCTCCGCCGAAGTTGATGATCCCTTCTAAACGCTTTTCTTGCAATAGATCTTGGGGCAAATTTTTAAAGAAAGAATCGGGTTCATCCGAATCATACCAAACAAATTTATCATTAGGGGTATAAGATCCGACTTGCATCACCTTGGCAAGGAAGGAAAGGTCGCGACGATAAAATTTGGGATCGCCGAAAAAGGGGTATTTTTCTAAAGGACCCAAAGTGGCCGAGAAAAAGATGTTCCCAAAAAAGCCATAAGCAAAGCGGGAAGCTGTAGAGGTGATTTTGAGCGGATAGAGGATGATCTCCATCAAAGGCTTGGCTTTTAAATATTCGAAGATGGAGTCGGGATTGTTTTTCAGTTTCTCTAAAAGTGAATTCCAAGTAGTTTTTGAAGCTGTTTCTGGCAGGTCTGTCAAACCGACTTTTATATTTTGACCTTTTTGCCACAAGAGAAATTTTTCTTCTGTGGGTGTTAATTCACCAGAGGGAACCTTTAATTTTTCCCTTTCCATATCCTCACGTAAAAACTTGACTAGACGCTGCATTTGACCTGGATTAGTGAAGCCCCGTTGTAAAAATCCTTTGATCGTCAAAGCAACGCTTAGTTCCGGATTTTCAAATTTAGCCAATGTTTTTTCCTTTCTACTGCGAGGCGCTTCTACTTCATTGCTTGGATCCACTGAAGGACCGTGATCGATGTCCTCGACCAACCCAAGGGTATGGGGCAATATTTTGTTAATGAATCCTCGTAAGACAGCGAGCTGTTTAGCTTTAAGGACATCTTCCTCTTTATTGCTTCCATTCAAACCCAATAGTTCAGCAGAGGGCTTCTCATTGAGATCGGTTAAATAATGGAGTAATTGAGGATCTTTGCTATTTACAATCTTATTAGCAAAGTGGGTAGCCAGTGCCTGCTTGAGCTCGTTAACCTGTTCAGAGGAAAGACGGGTCTGCTTCCCTTCCTTAAGTCCTACAATCTTTTCCCAATAGGGGTCTTCGATTAAAAATTGGAAGAACTCGATGTAAAGGTCGGAGACATATTCAGGGATCGGCTCCCCTTTTCCAAAAGCCATTTTCCATTCAAAAAGAGGGTTTGCGTTCCGGTGCCCTTCATCGACTAAGTCGATAGCATTATCTTCAAAGAAGCACAAAATTTTGTCTAAGACTTGCACTCTTTCAGCTTCTCCATAAATTAAAGCAAGCTCATATTCGAGTGTGATCGCTTGAAAGGTTTCAGCCGTAGTTACTATCCCAAGATATTTTTCGGAATCTGGCATTTTTTCAAGAGCTTCCAGGAGATCGTAGAGTTCTTTCAGAGTGGGATTTTGATTCAACTTCATATTGATCGGCAAGAACAGTTTTCGGGCTAAAAGGTCGGCCGAATCTGTAAGATCTTGCTTTGTGATATCAAAAAGCTGGGACAAGCTGATAAAGACGGGTGTTTTGCCGTAACGTTTTGCTAAGATAGCTAAAAGGATGGCGATGACCTTTGTTTTGCCTCCGCCGGCTTGGCATTCGAAGAAAAATTGCTTAAGTTTTTCCTGAGACCGTTTTGCATCTTTTTCATTAAATATCTCTTTAGCTATGTCTTGAATTAATTTGGCCTGCGCGGGATCACTGCGCAAAATTTGCTTTGTCATCCCTTGATAGAGACTGAGTATCCAATTCTTTTCCAGGTCGAAGGTTTGCTTTTTTGCTAAAATTTCCGCACAACGTTCGAGCCCCTCCTCGCTCTTATCCAAACAGGCTAGAGCATCTTCGAGAATCGTTTTGTTGTTCTGCATTACGAAATATTGAAGGCACAAGTTATGCAGCTCTTGGACTTTTTCATCGGTTAGACAGAAATTCTCTTTCTTGATCGCTTTTGGATCTTGAGGATCAAATTTCAAGAGGATATCTAAAAAGGTAAGAGGAAGCATTTTTTTGGAGGCAATCTGCTGATCTCGCAACGCCGCTTGCAATTGATCTTCGCGCTTCAATTCTTTTTGTTCCGCGATGGATGGGTAATTGGCAGCTCTGACAATTTCTTCCTCTAAAGAGGGCAAATCTAGGGTTTTGATTTGGTTTTTAAGCTCTTGTTCGAGTTTTGTTTCATTTTGAGCCTCTTTGAGGCGATAAGATTCAAAAGTTTGTTTGCAAACGGGGAGGATTTCATCTGATTCTTTTTCTTCGAAACTTTTTTTAATTTCTTCGGCACCCTTTTTTGCATTTTGGCCGAAAAGTCTTTCAGCTTGATTAGGATCTATAACAAATTCCTGCTTGTCTTCTGAATAAATCGGAAGTGTGTCCTTCTGAAAAAACTCTTTGAGAAGTTTTTTCAGAAGTCTAACGGGCTTAAATTTATCGATTTCTTCTGAAACCAGTTGAGTTTGTTTATGGGGTTCAATCAGATCTTTCCAGCTTGTGATTTGAGTGGGGATTAAACGAGGGGGAGGAGCATTTTTATTTAATACGAAAGGATTCTCTCTCCCTTCAAAAAGTTTAAGCTGACATTTTGCGTAATCAAAATAGGCTGAAAAAATTGACAAATTCCACTTTTCTGGAGTGATATTTTTAGCGGAAAGAAAATCGAAAAACTGAGGACCGCTGACACGTACTAGCCAAAGCATGGATATGAGCGTCGTTCCTTGGGCCCAATCACTTCTACTATCATTTGTGTTGGGATTTTTTATGGCTTCTTCATAGAGCTTGGAGTAATATAGATAGAGATCAACATCAATATCATTCACCACATCTTGGTTCAGTTTCCCCTGAATGGATAGTTCATGCATTCGGTTCATCAAAATCCAGAAATTGCCTTTTAAGGCTTCATAACTGTGACCAGGAACTTTATCGGAGTTTGTTGGTATTTTAGAAACATCGCAATAGCTGGGAAAATCATCTCTGAGATGCTTCTGAACGGGAATCCATAAGTTTGTCGGAACGGTTCCCCTCTTTTCATTGGCATAATTTACATCTTTGTTCCTAAGGAATTCATACATTGTATTCCAAAAATGGTGGGGATTGAGCCAATGCTCGGACCATTTCCATGCATCTGCAGTAGGCTTCGGGGCTTTTTCTGGATAGAAAAAATAATGTGTGGATTCTTGCAAGATTCGAGCGGGTGTTTCTAAATCGGTCGTTCCATCCTGCCGTTTATATGATACGATATCAGACAAAATATTTCCGATTTGCTTCTCAGTAATGTAAAACCGAGATGGAACACGGCTAAACTCCGCTCCTTGCAAATTCAAAAACCGGGACATCTCTTTGGCTATTGATTTCCAGAAAGAAGATTGGACTTCCCCATTTGCAACCGGACGGGAATTAAAGCGGGGCTTTTTGCTATTTTCCCTTACAAGAGTTGCCAGGCGCATTTTGAGAGCTGAGGCTTCCGGAGAAAGATTTGAACTAGAAGCGATTAATGCAAAAATTTCCCATTGCTGTGGTGTTAAAAGGGAATTTAATTCCATTGAGCCGATCGCCTTGCGTGCGTTCTCTTCATTGCCTGCTTCAATATAAAGATAGGCTAGATATAGCCGAGCAGTATCGGTTGTTCCGACCCATTCGTGGCTGATAGGATCTTGTTTGTAAATAAGAAGTGATTCTTTTTCGATGCCGTCAATCGGTTTGCTCTTAAGTTGATAGTGGCCATTTAACGGTACCACCTGCTTGCAAGGGAGCAACAACTGTTTCTGATTTCCCTTAATCAGCATGACACCATGATTGAAACGGCCTACATCAAAAGGACCATTTTCATCCACTTGATAACCAGGAAATTTGGAACATGTCCAAGTCGTTCCATCGTATAAAAACGTCAGGTCTTTGTGTTCAATATTTTCCGCACGAACAACCTGCCCCTCTTTAGCCCAAAGGAGAAGTCTTTCTTGCCCCATCTGTTTAAGAAAGGAAATTTGGGGAAGATTTTGAAGATCGGCCAAACATTCGCCGGTTCTAACCCCCTTTTCATCCAGCTTGTGTATGCGGATGTTATCTTTGTCGATGGATTCTATTTCAGCGACAGGTTTTCCACTCACGCGGATCAAATATTGGGGAAGAGCACTTGGACTATCGAAAGAACGTTCCCAAATGGTTCCAAGGCATAAACCTGCTGGAAGTTTTGGCGGTTTGTTCATTTTCTTGTACCACCCCGAATGCCCCTCAATGGTAATGCGTTCTTGTAGCTCAAAAACTTTTTCCTTGGATTGGGTAAACCTCGCAGATCCATCTGCACATTGGAACGTCGTTGGAGAAACCTTAATTAAGGGGGGAGTTTTATTGCTGGAGATCCTCTCTTGAACATTCCAGATCTCTTTTTCTTCTTTACTCAAATTCAGGGTTCGAAGCAATTCTCTTGGGAAATCGCGATATAGGCTGTTTCCAATTAATCGATAGGTCTCGTCCAATGTACAAATATTTGCTCCCGATTTAGTTATTTCGACACCGGTAACAGTGACAGATTTTCGCACCCCTTCTTTGATTAAACGCTCTGCACAAGGGATCCATTTTTTTGTTAAATCCCATTGATTGATGAATCGCCTTTCACTTGGCGTCAAAATAGCATCGCCGAATGAAATTTTCTGGCCATCCAACGAAACCGTTTTATTAAATACATCAAAGTCTATGTGGTGGCCATTGCCTTCCAATTTATATAGGCCTAATTGGGGTTGTTTGACCTCGACATCTGAAATACCAGCAAAGGGGGAATATTTGAAACATCCGAGCTGTTTAGGAAGGGCTTTAATATTTTTCATATGGGGAAATAAGCAATGACCACGATCGACAAAGAATTGGTCGATGTCGACGCTCATCCAATAGGGGGCATCGCTACTATCGCTTTTCAAAATAAACCGCAAAAGATGCCATCCCAGGAATTGCTCTGCCCGCTTTGGATTAAAATCTGAATAGCGGGTAGAAAAATAGGTTAAATGGGTTGCAAGCTTGTCAGCAGCGAGCTTGAATATATCTATGTCTTTGTCTTCATGAGCATCTTGCAGTTGATAAAAAGCCTCTTCAAGCTGTGGTAGTTGTTCATCCAACCAAGAATCGATTTCATCCTTGGAATTTTTTTCCCTCTCCTTTAGATGCAAATAAATTCGTATCCAAAATAGACGGGTATTTAAAGTCGATAAATGGGTGGAAGAGTGATTTATTTGCTCTTGGATAAATCCAAATAACTCTTTTTTAACGAGCGGGGCGGCTGTTTCTACAGGAGAATCTTTTCTCAAGAGAATATATTCAACAAAAGATTGAACTTCAGTTTGCTCCAAAATTTCGGTATGCCTCCTACACCATTGCATTAGCATGGATAACTGCAGTTGTGGGTCGCGTTCAATTTTTTTGAAGTCCTTAAGGAAAATATTGCTATTAGTATAGAGCTCTTCCTCTTTTCGAACGGCAAGCTCATTTTCTTTTTCCCCTGTACTGATCGCTCCCTTAAGACGTCCTAAGTCAGACAATCTTTGGGTATGTAAGCGAGTTGTTCCTTCCCCGTTCCCTGCATAGCCATCTATATTTTGGTAATCGACGATGTAAGACCTGTTTGTAGAATGAGAATTTTTAGGTTTATGTGTCTGCAGAGTAACTCGCAACGTTTTGTTACATCCGATCAGCTCTTTAAGCACTTGAGGAGATAGATTTGGAGATCTTTCAAATAACCGTGAAGTCAAGATATGAAAATAATAATAATCATAAAAAGAAGCTGGATAAGGGCCCTCATCCCGTTTTTTTACTTTTGGTATGCCTTTAGTTTTATTGTTGTCATCTACTTCTTTCTCTATGTAAATATCGCCTAAATCCTCAAGATTTGAAGGTTGCTTTCCTCCTCGCAATTTTTGCAAGTATTGAGTCAACCTTTTTTCCTCAGTATGCTTATCATTTACAGTAAGAGGTTCATAGCAAATATTGTCAGCATCAGCCCCCTTGCAACGAAAAAAATAGCTCAGGCGATCTGATAGTTGAACTTCCCTCAAGCGATTGCAAATAGCCTTCCAGTGGGTATCACTCTCTTTATTGTGAAAATAGAATGAATCTGGAGGCTCAGGAAACAAAAATGCACGTTTATCTAAGTGAAGATTGGGAAGACCATTTTCACCAGTTAATCTGTGGACCAAATGGTCTGCAATAATATATCCCGAAGCAGCCAATAAGGATAACTCCGGATGAAGCTGCTGCTGACGCTCTACGCTGCCGAAGCTGTCTGCTGTAAGTTGAATGGCTTCCTTGAGGAATTTCAAGGTATCTAAAAGTTTATCATCAGGAACTTGGTCCCAAAATTCCTTTTCCAAAGAAAGCTTCAGTACAAAGGAATTCACAATCTGAAAACGAAATTCAGGATCACTCTTATTTGCAGTCTCGCAAAGCTCTTTGAGTTCTTCTGTAATTTTCTCAGATTTATTAGAGGGGTCTTTAAAAGGAATCAAAGTTTTGAGGGTCGTCTCGATCGGAGCCGGAGGCTTCGAAAGGGGTGGAAGTACAGCTTTTAAGTGAGTTGCTTTATCATCTATCTTTTCCAAAGGTACCGAAGGGACAACCACCGGGGTTTTTGCTGTCCTTCGCAAGAATAAACTTTGTAATTCTTCATTCAAGGCCTGGCAAATAAGGAGCTCATCTTCAGAAATATGCTTCTTCTGGTACCCCTTTTCTATTGAAGCATTAAAATTTTTCAGACACTGGCTTAAAAATTCTATTGCAATTTGCTTGTCCGGATTGCTCTGAAGCTCGGCAGCCATATCCATCCAAGACTGAATTTTAATGAGAAGGATCGCTCGTTTGTATTCATCCATAGAGTGGGGTGTCATCCCTTGAACAATCTGGTCCCGCAACATCAGAGGGGCAAGCTGATGGATCGATCTTTCCGATTGACCTACTGTGACCGCCATTTCGGGTGAAAACCACAATTTGGGACGCCCAGACTGATTTTCTACCGGTTGAGTGACATCCTCAGCATGAACTTCCCCTATAATTTCATGAAAAAGGCCGTAAATAATCGAAGGGGTTGAGGTTGATGTAGAAGGAGAAACCGCCCCTCGGGCAAAATCCGAAAGGCATTCAAAAAGATGATCTGCATAGCCTCGCTCTTCGGAAAAAAAGTTGTCTCGCAACCGAACGGGCAAATCGGTGTAGCTCCTTTTTACTTTCCCCCCCTCGAGTATCAATGCAGGAACTTGATTCTCCGCGCATACACCTTTGTCAAGAAGGCGAACCCGCGCTATCCCCTTATTATCTTTTTCAAACACGCAAACTAACACATGTATGAGACCGGTATTTGTATGCTTGAAAGGTAAAGGCAAGACACATCGATTAGTTTCATCCAGTTGCTCTTTAATATACTGCTTTAATGCAGGGGCCGCAGATGCCCCTTTATTCAATAATTCAAGCCCCTCTTCCATTTGCTCGAGATCTTGTACCCAGAACGATAAATCGCCCTCCTCGCTTCGGGATAAACTCGATAACTTGTTCTTCCACCAAGCTACAGTTTCGGTAAAATGAAAGGTTTTCCCAGGGGAAGTAATCCCTTCAAACTCTACCCCGCCATGCAGCGCAGCAAATGCTTCGTTAGGAAGGGGCGCATCTTTACATTGACCTAGAGCTTGCGCCAATGATTCATTGGCTGTTTCTTTTGTTAGAAATTTTTTCTGATTAACAATTAAAGGATTCTGGGGAAGAGATGAAGAACTTAAGGAGGGGATAAACATAAATATTTAGTTTTGAGGTTTATTTTTAAATAAAAATATTAATATTAAATTGCTATAATAACAAAAACGTATAAAGGTAGTATTAAGATTGCTTTTATTTTTGAATAAATTAGAGTTCGGAAAAACTACGCATGAGCCTTTGCAGAAGGCTCATGCTCATCTAGGGATGCTTAATCTGGCGAGACCTGCCTCTTAAGCTAATTTCCAAGTTTTGTCACCCTCAACGATCTTATCGCCATTCATTAAAGATTTTATGGATTGCCAAATTTGCTCTTGGCTTTCTTTTTTGAGACCGGTAATTTTTTCTGATTTTCCATTTCCTTTGAAATTGTTTAGATACCATTGTTTCTCTAGATAACCAAGTATAATACAAGATTCTTCTTTCGAACTTTCTTCCTTGATTTTGATAACCAACATGTCTTTTTTACGACCATCAGCTCTTGTAAATGATACTCTTGCTACTGAATCGAGTTGTTTCAATTGTTTAAAGGATGGCGTTTTTTTATACTCTCTACTTTGCCAGTTTTCAAACTTTTCTAAATCGTCATAAGTGATGATTTGTCTACCCAATTTCCACGTTACTGGTATGTACGAGCTACCATCTTCCAAAGTTTTATGGATAACTAGATCCTCCAAGTGATGGAAGAGATCGTAATTTTCTCTAAGTTTATCTTCTATAACTATACCTTTAGAATTAGTAATAATTTCTTCTTCTTGAAAATCTGTAGGTATCGAACTATTTTTATCATTACGAAATGTCCACTTATCCCCATTTTCTCGAGATAATTTTATATAATCGTATTGGCCTGGATTTTGATGTTGATGTGAAACTTTTATAGAAATTTCTTTGATTTTTTTATCATCTTTTGCTTCATAGGTTATTTTTATGTCATCTTTCAGATCTTCATTCTTGGGCTCTTTATCAAGTTTTTTGGTTGAATAATCTTTAAACAAGTCGTCAATGCTTAAAGGTAGATTTAACTTATTTCGCAACTCTATGGCTTTATTACGATCTGACTGACAGGTTTTATACATGTTATTAAGAGCAGAGCGAAATGCGGTTTTGATTTCCTCACTTTTCTCAAAATCCTCTTTATTTATAAGGACTACGTATTTTTTACCATGTAAGTTAAGAGACGCTTCCACCCAATCAGAAGGATGACTATGTTTTTGAAAAACATATCCGATATAAGTAAACAAGTACGAGAGAAGACCCCTAGCTTCATAAACGTGCACTTTATTGCCACCAATATTAAGATAACTTTTCTTATCTTCGTTATTGTATGAAATTGATGCCGTAACACCCGACGGCAACTTAGTTGTTATAGGAACTGTATTCATTTGTATCCTCTATAATAATAATTTTAAATATAGTTCTATTATAAATAAACTTTGTTAATAAAATATTAAGATAAAATTAATTTTTGTTAATTGATAATGATAAGGAACATTCTTGTTAGACGAATTTAATTCGGACATTTTTGCGCAGAGTTTTGTAGCGGTTTTACGCGTAGAAGACTTCTCTTTTTTAAGATTTTTTACCGATTTCCACTCATCATTTTCAAAGGAAGATAAAAGCGCTTTCTCTTTATTATTGAGCTTGTTTGAATCATTTCGTTTTTCTTTTTTCATATCTGTCCCCCCTTTTAGTTATATTTCTTTTGCTTTTCTACTAGGAATAATAGCTTTAAGTAATATGTTACCATCAGCATCTATAACAAATGGATAAATAGTCGATGCTGATTTAACATCTATATCTACAAAAAAGAATTTTATGCCGTCCTTACAGGACTCTGTTTTTTTTTGCATTTTACCCAGGCCTTCGCTTTGCTACGACCTGGGCTATGATATTCCGCGTCTTCGACGCTTAAAACGGCCTGAAAGGCCGAAATGTTATAGTCCAGGTCGTAGCAAAGCGAAGGCCTGGGTAAAATGCAAAAAAAACAGAGTCCTGTAAGGACGGCATAAAATTCTTTTAATTCAGCACCAACTGAATATCCACGAGCTGTAGAACGGTATGAGTTATGAGGATTCAGAGATATTGGCTTACAATTGTTTACCACCCCATACCTTCAAGACCCCCGATATCCCCAATCTTCGGCAAAAGGATTCCCTATGATACCTACACGCTCAAACTTCTAGTGATTCTTCCATAAGGACGTGCTTCACTATGGTTAAACGTCCTGTCACGCACACTCACTCCTTCTGCTGATCTCATTAAAAACCTAAATACTATCTCTTTAATACGAATTTGATCACAAATCTTATCAAAAGCTTCTATTAAATCACTCTCTTCCGAGGTGACTCGTGAAAATTCAGGTTTGTGAATTGAAAATCCCTCAAGAAAACTTTTAAGAAGCTCATTCCTTTTTTTATCAATTTCAGACACACTTTCGTTGATGTGCCTTTTTCCAATAA
Source organism: uncultured Parachlamydiaceae bacterium (assembly GCA_963742415.1). Lineage (GTDB taxonomy): Bacteria > Chlamydiota > Chlamydiia > Chlamydiales > Parachlamydiaceae > CAVULX01. The sequence goes on along the minus strand of CAVULX010000004.1, from coordinate 472,978 downwards.
CATATATAAGTTTTTCTACAGGAACTTCATGAAACTTCTGAAAGTGGGGTTCTAAAACATCGTATAAGTTTTTAGGAAATATTTCAGGGAAATTCTCTTTCTTCATTTTCTTACAATACCAAATAAGGAGTACAAATAACTGTTGTTTATTCATGACTTTATATGAATAATGAGAAATAAAGCCGGTCCCTTTTTCATGAATATGTTTCTGTAAACTGGCCAAAGCCTCTGCCGTTTTAGGATATTTTTGCCGAATTTGGAAGGGCTTCATTGTGCAATAATCTGCAAACAAACTTATTGTGAAATATGTTTGGTCCGCACTTATTTTGTTGACCCCTTCTTTCCTTTTCAATTTAATACACTCCGATTTACCCTCGTCATTTTTTTTTATAAATATATAGGATGTGACAGGAGATTCAATAAATACTAAAAAAGGAATTCGATTAACTAGCTCCTCCAAATGCTTTTCGGCTATATTCTCATATTCTTTTTTCCAGTTTTCAATTTTTAAAATTTTAACATCTAGAGTTTTTTTGTCCCCTCGCGTGTACTTTAAATCTGTAAAAAAATTTTCTTGCAGAGGAAAATTTATTAGGATTTGCTTTGAATCGTGGAGAAAAATAAAATCATTTTTAAAAGAGAAAAATTCCTCTTTGTCTTTAACGCACAACCCAAATACAGCCGCAAATAGACGAAAAATTTCGTTTTTCTTGCGCTTTCCACTCTTTGCAAACCTTTAATACCCCTAATAATGACTCGAGACAGCCTAAGAAGGAAAAAATTTTTACATACAATTCAGAAGGAAATCGATAGGCAAGAATATTTTGCCCAGGTGGTGGGGGTATCAATTTTTTATCAATAATCACTTCCTGGTTTATCACATCTAAACAGTTTTGACCAACTTGAGGGAATCCCATAAGCTTTTATCCTTGTGTCTTGATTAAGGAGAGAATATATAAAGGGGTCATTTGATCCTCTAAATTAATGAACTTATAACTTTCGAAAATTGACATGTGCAGATGCTCTTAGGAGCATTCTATAAAATGATTCTTTAAGGGGAATTTTTAAAAAAAGTAAATCGAAGAAAGACAAGGCTCGCGTTTCATCAGGCGTGAGTGATTTGCTGACAGGGGATTTACTAAACTCAGCCTGATATCTCTTCAAAGCCTTCTCTGTTCGTATAGTCATGCGATCCTTATTTTTGGCAATCCGATTTCCTAATTGATATAGAACTTTTTCAATTAAAATGTCATAAGATGCTAATTGAATAAATTCTTTTTCAGAAATATCCTTAAATATCTCCGCTCTTTGTTCTTTGGGCGTTTTCCGGCAGTGCCATAGAAGCAAAGCGAGATGCTGTTCCAGATTCATGACTCGGAATAAAGAAAAAGAGATAAACACTGCATAGTTTAATTTTTTAAGATCTTTCAATTTTGCAATTTTTTTCCGCAATTCCTTTATTGCAATTAGAGTTTTAGGATATCTTGAATTGATATTTTCCCAGCTTTCAATTTCATGAAAGCATACGTAGTTTTTATCTTGCTTTAAAGAGGATATTTCTTGATCTGAAGAAGTGACCTTTACCTCCCCACTGCTTTTTTTAACGTACGCTCTTACATTAGAAACAATAAGGGTGGGTGTTAACATCTGGTCAAGGATCTCGTAAAATGTTTTTTTAGTTTTATAAGTTGTAAAATAGGTACAATTGGTTTCAGGAAGACGTCTTGACAGGTAATTAATATACATTTTTTTAGAAGTTGTGTCAAAAATAATATATTTTTTTAAAACGGCATAAAATCTTTCGATATTTTCTTTTGGGTATTCTAACCCAACCTGGTTAGCAAATATCCGAAAAACTTCAATTTCCAGCGACTTCCATTCTTGACAGATTCTTACTATGCCTAAGAGAGACTTACAGTCTAAAAAAGAAAATAAATGGACATACAATTCAAGAGGAAAATTATAAGAAAGGATATTTTTCTCAAGGGGTGGCGGCATCAAATTTTTAGCTAAGATAACTTCTTGTGGGGTTAAACTTAAACGATTTTGATCTACCTGAGGGGTTCCCATATGCTTTTATTTTGTGTCGCGCAGAAAATATGAGGGCTTTATTGAGAATATAGGGCGTTTTGAAATTCTAAAATTATAAGTCATTTTTTGTTTACATTGCTTAGAAAATAGGTCAAAATAAGATATTTGTTGAGAAGTTCTTTGGAGCATTCTATAAAAAGATTCTTTAATAGGAATCCTTAAAAATAGGGTATTGAATAAAGTTAATGCATTTGTTTCTTCAGATGTTAGCATCGCACTAACAGGCGTATGCTGGAATTCCTCAAGGATCTCCTTCAACGCCTTTTCTGCTTGTGAAGTCAAACGATCAAGGTTTTCGGCAAACCGATCTCCCAATTGATATAAAATTTTCTCTATGGAAATATCATAAGAGGCTAATTGAGTCATTTCATCCTTAGAAATATACTTAAATATTTCAGGCATGAGAGTATCTCCATAGAACATGAATTCTGTTCGTCCTTTTCGCCAGACCCACAACAACAAAGCAAGATGTTGTTGAAGATTCATGACTCTGTATAAAGGAAAAGAAACAAAGGATTTGCAGTTATGTTTTTTAAACTCTTGTCGCCATTTTTCGATTTCTACCTCTATTTCTTTTAATGCTAAAAGGGTTTTAGGATATCTCCAATTGACATCTTCCAAAGTATCAATTGCATAACAGGAAATATAGTCATTGCCTTCATTGCCTCGCGTTAAAATGCCGATCAGTTCAGGGTCATTTGTGATCTCTACCCGACCGCAATCGTTCGGATCCCAATTTTTTTTAAAGTACATTCCTGCTCTAGCATGAATAAATGTTTCTACAGGCATCTGCTCAATAATTTTTTTAAATATCGCCTGCATTTCGGTATTTTTTTGCTCTCTGTGAGTCCCTATTTTTTTCCGTGATATTGGCAGACAATTAACCAACATTTTTTTAGAAGTTTTATCAAAAATAAGATGTTTTTTTAAAACGGTATAAAATTTTTCGACATTCTCTTTTGGGCATTCAAACCCAACCTGGTCAGCAAATAAGCGGAAAACTTCAATTTCCAGCGAATTCCATTCTTTACAGACTTTCACTACTCCTAGGAGTGACTTAGAGTCTAAGAACGAAAAAATTCTTTCATACAATTCAAAAGGAAATTGATAGGCAAGGATATTTTTATCAAGGGGTGGGGGTTCCAACATTTTAACATGGATGCTTGTCTGTTGAGTTAAATTTAAACAATTTTGAACTACCTGAGGGGTTCCCATAAGCTTCTATCCTTGTGTCTGACATTAAGATAACAATAGACGTTCTTGGCCTCGAAAATTATAAAGGATATATGGCGCGATAAAATATGGATAATAAAGGCTAGATAGGCTGGGGTAGCGAGATACGCGTTTAGAAACTGTTTGGAGCATCCTATAAAAGGATAGCTTAATGGGAATTTTTAAGAATAAAGAATCAAATAAAGTTAATGCACTTGTTTCATCTGGCGTAAGACCCTCGCTAACAGGCGTCTGCCAAAATTTCTTAAGTATCATCTTCTGTATTTTTTCTGCTTCCGGAGCCCTAAGGTCACTGTTTTTGGCAACCCGATTTCCTAAATAATATAAAATTTTCTCAATGGAAATATCATAAGAATCCAATTGAGCAATATCCTGTCTAGAAAGATACTTAAATATTTCAGGAAGCCCAACTACTTCATTTCGACAGGCCCATAAGAGCAAAGCAAGATGTTGTTGAATGTTCATGACTCTATATAAAGAAGGAGAAATAAATATTGTGCGCTTTAATCTTTTAAGATCTTGCAATTTTTCAGTTTCTTTCTCTAATATTTTTAGTGTAAACAGAGTTTTAGGATATCTTAAAATGGCATTCTCAAAGGTTTCAATTTCATTAAACCATACATATCTTTTGTCTTCTATTAAATTTGAAATCTCCTCGGGGTCATTCGTGAACTTTACCTTCTGCTCCTGGTCTTGAAAGAATAAACCTGCTCTAGTATTAATAACGGCTGGCACTGGCATCTGATTAATGATTTCTTTAAATTTTGACTGTTTTGCCTTTGTTTCTTTTCGGCGTCGCCGCTTTTGAGACCCAGATTTTCCCCTCTTGGCAATTGACAGAAAGTTAACCAACATTTTTTTAGAAGTTTTATCAAAAATAAGATGTTTTTTTAAAATGGCATAAAATTTTTCGACATTCTCTCCTGGGTATTCTAACCCAACCTGGTCAGCAAATAAGCGGAAAACTTCAATTTCCAGCGAATTCCACTCTTTACAGACTTTCACTACTCCTAGGATCGACTTGGAGCCTAAAAAAGAAAATAAATGGACATACAATTCAAGAGGAAATTGATAGGCAAGGATATTTTCCTCAGCGGGTGGGGGTGTCAAATATTTATAATTGTTTCTTTGCCAATAGAGTGAATTGTTTGGATTTGCTACTATACATTCCATAATTTTATTTTTGCTATTTGTAGACTGAAGAGGCTGCCCTTTTTTGGAGCGCGGCGGCTTGGCGATGACCTGAAGTTTGAACGTTTCTTAAATAAATTCCCGAAGGGAATTGTAGACTGGTAGCCCAGAGTAAGTTGTGAGGGCAAAGCCCGAAACAGCACAACTCTGGGAAATTGCAGGGAAATAATTGCACCCCCGAAGCGGGGTCAAGATAAACCAGTTGATTCATCATATTTGAATTTAATAATTTTCGATTTCATTTCTCATTAGATAAAATTTTCTTGCACCCCGCTTCAGAGTTGCGTTGTTTCGGGCTTTGCCCTCACAACTTACTCTGGGCTACCAGTCTACAATTCCCTTCGGGAATTTATTTAAGAAACGTCCAAACTTCAACCCTGGAGCATTGCCTCCAGGCTATTATATGGCAGGCTTTCAGCCTGGTACAAATGTTTTACCTTAGCTTGATGGGTATGCGGCAAGCGCCGCAATCCAAAAAACTGTGTGAAAAATTTAGATGACTACATCTTCAAAGTCGAAGACGAGCTCTTCTTCATGCTCGCGGTCGACAAACTTCTTGACGCGCTTGTGGCGTTCAAAGCCTGTTCCGCCTGGGATGATGTGTCCCATGATGACGTTCTCTTTGAAGCCCAGCAGGTAGTCGGTTTTGCCGGCACAGGCAGCTTCGGTCAGAACACGCGTTGTGTCTTGGAAGGAGGCGGCCGAAATAAAGGACTCGGTGCTCAAGCGAAGCCTTGGTGATCCCAAGAAGAACAGGAGTCGCTTGTGCGGCTTTGCCGCCCTCTTTGGTCACTTTCAGGTTCTCTAGTTCAAATTCTTTCTTATCGACCTCTTCGCCATAAGAGCAAGCTTGTATCGCCTGGATCGATGACGCGCACTTTCTTCAGCATCTGACGCACGATAATCTCAATGTGCTTGTCGTTGATGTCCACACCCTGCAGACGGTAAACCTCTTGCACCTGGTTCACCAAGTACTTCTGCAGTTCGCGCACACCGCAGATCTCGAGAATCTCGTGCGGAATGACAACGCCATCGGTCAGCTGCTGACCTTTAACCACATGGTCGCCACGCTGGACGATCAAGTGCTTGGTGTGAGGAATGAGATGCTCCTCTTCCATGCCGGTAGTCTCATCGCGGACAACAACGATACGCTTGTTCTTCTGAACGCCGCGGAAGTCGACAACACCATCGATCTTGGCAATTTCAGCAGAATCTTTTGGCTTGCGAGCTTCGAAAAGCTCGGCAACGCGTGGAAGACCGCCCGTAATATCCTTCGTCTTCATCATGCGCCGCGTGGCAGACGGGCCAGCAGCTTACCTGCTGTAGCATATTGCCCTTCTTCCACAGAAATAATCGCTCCTGAAGGAATCGGATAGGTACCGACCAGCTCTTTGCAGTCTTTATCGGCATAGATGACGATCTGAGGATGCAGTTCGCCGCGATGCTGCTTCACGATAAGCTCGGTCTGGCCTGTCTGCTTGTTGACATCGCGTTCTGTCGAGATCCCTTCAACGAGGTCTTCATACTTGACATAGCCTGGACGATCGCAAATAATCGGAATATTGTGCTGTTCCCATTCGGCAATTTTCGTGCCCGGCTTTAACTTTGGAGCCATCGGCAACAAGAATCTTTGTTCCAAGTTCGACGTGTAAAGGTTTGAAGCGGCTCGATCGACTTTGTGCTGAGAGAGCTTCTTGTACTCTTCAAGCGAGCGCCCTTCATCGCGAACGATATTCAGGCGACCATTTTTGTTGAGGACAACCCATTGGCCATCTTCGTTTTTAACGGTACGCAAGATCGTGATAGACGAGAATCCCATCATGTTCAGCAACAATTTCAGGGCTGACGCTAGCAGAAGCAATACCACCCAAGTGGAACGTTCGCATCGTCAACTGTGTTCCAGGTTCACCGATCGACTGAGCAGCAATAATACCGACAGCTTCACCCATGCTGACACGGCGTGCCATTGGCCAAGTTGATGCCATAGCACTTTGCGCAAACACCGCGACGTGTTTCGCAAGTAAGCACAGAACGGATTCTCACGCTTTCAATACCGGAGTCATCGATCGCTTCAGCTTGCAGAATCGTTAAGAGTATCGCCTGCTTTTGCAAGCATCTTCGTGCTGTCGCCAGGCAGATAGATATCATCGCAAACAGTACGTCCAAAGATACGGTCTTTCAGAGGCAAGAAGCTCTTCCTGACCTTGTTTGATGCAGAAACTTCAATTCCATTGAGGGTTCCGCAATCCTCTTCGGTGATGATCACATCTTGGGCAACGTCGACAAGACGACGTGTCAGGTAACCAGAGTCGGCTGTTTTCAACGCTGTATCGGCAAGACCTTTACGCGCACCGTGAGAGGAGATGGAGAATTCAAGAACGGTCAATCCTTCGCGGAAGTTTGAGGTAATTGGCGATTCAATAATCGCACCTGATGGCTTCGCCATCAAACCGCGCAAAGCACCAAGCTGTTTAATCTGAGATTTGTTACCGCGAGCACCGGAGTCCATCATCGAGATAGAGGGATTCATGCGCTGAATCTTTGACCTCGCTGATCAGCTTGAACAGCTCTTCAGAAAGGATATCGGAAACTTCAGTCCAGATACTAATGGTCTTGGAATAGCGCTCACCATCGGTGATAATCCCATCTTCGTACTGCTTTTTGACCACAGCGACACGTTCATGAGCTTCTTCCAAGATTTTCTGCTTGTTCGCTGGGATCTTGCACATCGCAGACACCCATCGAAAGAGCAGCTTTTGTCGCTTCGGAAAAGCCCAAGGATCTTCAGGTTATCCAAGAAGCGAACAGTTGCTTCCAGGCCCACTTTTTTGTAGCACTGCATGACGAGCTCGCTCATCTTCTTCTTGGGCAAGCTATAGTTTTGGAAACCAAGTTCTTTTGGAACAATCGTATTGAAGAGAACGCGTCCCGGTGTTGTTTCAATGATGCTCCATTGTCGGTGCGCACCTTAATCAGCTCGTGGATGCGCAAGCCGCGGCTGTAATAAGTCGCTGCGGTCTTCCTTGCTTTGCCTTTGGTCTTCTTCATACCAGTTGTAGCTGCCGCTGGCATGCAGGGCCAGCAGCACCTCTTGCAGTATCGCGGAAGACGCGTGTCTTCTGCCCATGTTCTTCTGGGAAATAGAGCGGATCGCACATGAGGTAGTAAAGACCCAAGGTCATATCCTGCGAAGGAACAGCGACAGGTTTTCCGGAAGATGGCAAGAAGATGTTGTCCGGAGCCATCATCAGCAGTTTTGCTTCCAGCTGCGCTTCGACAGAAAGAGGAACGTAAACCGCCATCTGGTCACCGTCAAAGTCGGCGTTGAACGCAGCGCAGACAAGAGGATGGATACGGATCGCTTTACCTTCGATCAAGACTGGTTCAAAAGCTTGAATACCCAAGCGGTGCAGCGTAGGAGCACGGTTGAGCAGGACAGGATGCCCTTTAATGATCTCTTCGAAGACATCCCACACTTCAGGAGCATGCCGCTGGATCATCTTCTTGGCAGAACGGATCGTATAGACATAGCCAAGATCTTTCAGACGTTTGACGATGAAAGGCTCAAAGAGCTCCAAGAGCCATCAACTTAGGCAAGACCGCACTGATTGAACTTCAGTTCAGGACCGACGATAATGACAGAACGGCCAGAATAGTCAACGCGCTTTACCGAGAAGGTTTTGACGGAAACGTCCTTGCTTTCCTTTTAAGCATTTCAGAAAGAGATTTCAGAGGACGATTGCCGGCACCCATGACAGGATGGCCATGGCGGCCATTATCAAAGAGAGCATCGACAGCTTCTTGCAGCATCCGTTTTTCGTTGCGGATGATCACTTCAGGAGTTTTCAGCTTCAGAATTGCTTTCAGACGGTTGTTTCGGTTGATGACGCGGCGATAGAAGATCGTTAAGGTCGGATGTCGCAAAGCGGCCGCCATCGAGAGGAACAAGAGGACGCAAGTCGGGTGGAATGACAGGGACTGCACTACATGCACCATCCATTCAGGCTTATTGTCGAAGATGACAAAGCTTTCGACGATTTTCAGACGTTTGGCCAGCTTCATACGCGCTTGCATCGACTTTGTCTTGCGCAGTTTTTCTTTTAGGTCGACAAGCAGAGTCTGGAAGATCTTCAGCAGCTAAGAAGATCGCGAATTGCTTCGCCGCCCATTTTGGCAACAAAGGCATCGCGGCCCCATTTTTCTTGCGCTTCGCGATATTCGATGATCGTTGAGAAGCTGTTTCTTTTCTAAGTTCGGTATGGCCTGGATCGATGACGACATACTCTTCGTAATAAATGACCCGCTCGAGATCAGTTGCGGACATGCCCAAGACGTTGCCGATACGCGAAGGCATTGTTTTGAAGAACCAAATGTGGACGACAGGAACTGCCAAATCAATATGAGCCATGCGTTCACGGCGCACTTTGGAAAGGTCACTTCAACGCCGCAACGGTCGCAGACAATCCCTTTGTGCTTAATTTTCTTGTATTTTCCGCAAGCGCATTCCCAATCGCGCGTAGGACCAAAAATCTTTTCGCAAAAAAGTCCGCCTTTTTCCGGTTTGAATGTACGGTAGTTGATCGTTTCGGGCTTTTTGATTTCGCCGCGAGACCATTGATTGCGAATGACATCATCAGAAGCAATTTTAATAGTCAACTTATCAAATTGACCGTCATGCTGAGGGCCGCTTTGAGTACTGTCTGACATGCTTTTTCCTCGCGTTGTAATCTTAAGCAAGGCATTCAAAAATTCCCTGCTTTTTTTGATCTTTGAACTTATTTATTCAACTACTGTTTCTGTGCGGACATCAAGGCCAAGACCTTGCATCTCTTTAATCAAAACGTTAAAGGATTCTGGTGTTCCGCAGTTGAGCAGATTTTCCCCTTTTACAATCGATTCATAAATGCGCGTACGTCCAGCAACGTCATCCGACTTCACAGTCAGAAGTTCTTGCAGCAAGTGCGCAGCGCCATAAGCTTCGGCAGCCCACACTTCCATCTCCCCGAAACGCTGACCACCCATCTGTGCCTTACCGCCCAGAGGCTGCTGGGTGACAAGGAGTAAGGACCGACAGCACGGGCGTGGATCTTATCGGCAACAAGGTGGCTCAGTTTCAACATGTAGATGTAGCCGACAACGACTGGGTTATCAAAACGCTCGCCTGTGCATCCATCGTACAGATAGAATTTGCCATCTTCTGGAAGACCTTGCTCTCTTCATCATCTCCCAGATTTTCTCTTCAGGGAAACCTTCAAAAACAGGGCTTTGCACATAAATGCCAGCTCGCTTTGCAGCAAAGCCAAGATGGGTTTCAAAGAGCTGTCCCATGTTCATACGAGAAGGCACGCCCAAGGGATTCAGGATCATCTCAATCGGCTGTGCCATCTTCCATGATAAGGCATATCGGCTTCTGGAACAATTTTGGAAACAACCCCTTTGTTTCCATGGCGACCGGCCATCTTATCGCCGACTTGCAGTTTACGCTTGGAAGCAACATACACTTTGACCTGGCGGATAATGCCTGGATCGAGATCGGTATCCCCTTTGCGCATGTACTCAACTTCAGTCTTGTACTGCGTTTCGAGAGTTTGCATAGCTATTTCATAATCATGCAGATCTGCTTCAAGCGTGTCGTAGATATCATTTTCTGGCATCAAGAAGATCTTCGACATTCTCTTTTTCGAGAGCTTCGATCAATTCTTGAGTGATCAGAGCTCCTTCTTCGACAATCACTTCAGCTGTTTTGCGATGAACAATTGTTGCCGGAGCTATTTCATTCAGCAGAAGGGCGCCAATCCGTTCGTGCGTTTCTGTTCGCAGTTCAGCTTGCTTTGCCTTGTATTCCCGCTGGATATCTTTCAGGCGTGATGCTTCTTCGACAAGTTCATCATCAGTTTTGGAAAGACGATCGCGACGGCTAAAGACTTTGACATCCATGACAACTCCCTTCAGTTCCTGGAGGAACTGTCAGGGAAGCATCTTTAACATCGGCAGCTTTTTCACCAAAGATGGCGCGCAAGAAGCCGCTCTTCAGGAGCCAATTCCGTTTCCGATTTTGGAGTGATCTTACCGACAAGAATATCGCCTGGCTTTACTTCAGCACCGATGCGGATAATCCCATCATCGCCGAGGTTGATCAAGGCTTCTTCAGAGACATTGGGAATATCGCGAGTGATCTCTTCCTTACCAAGTTTTGTATCGCGCGCTGTCAATTCAAACTCTTCGATATAGATCGAAGTAAAGGCATCTTCCCGTAGCAGTTTTTCGGAGATGATGATCGCATCTTCAAAGTTGTAGCCATACCAAGGCATGAAGGCCACGAGGACGTTTTTTCCAAGAGCAATTTCCCCTTTTTCCGTCGCAGGACCATCAGCAATGACATCGCCTGCTTTAATCTTGTCGCCAATATCGGCAAAGAGGCTGCTGGTTGATGCAAGTTCCTGCATTGGAACGCATGAATTTTTTCAGATGATAGGTTCTTTTTTCCAGCCGATTGTCTTTTGGAGAAATCACGATTTTGAATGCCATCGACATATTCGACAACACCATCTTCCTGGGCAATGACAACAGCACCGGAGTCGCGAGCTGCTCGAGCTTCAAGACCTGTTCCGACGAATGGAGCTTCTGGCTTTAAGAAGCGGAACACCTTGGCGTTGCATGTTGGAACCCATCAAAGCGCGGTTAGCGTCATCATGCTCAAGGAATGGAATCAATCCCGTGACAATCGAGACAAGCTGCTTTGGAGAAACATCCATGTGGGTGCACTTTGCTGGTGTCAATCTCCAAAGGTTCGCCACTGGTAGCGAGCCCAGCAAATCGTTTCTTTAAACATGTCATATTCATCGAGAGGAGCTGATGCCTGCGCAATGACACAGCGTTCTTCCTGATCGGCAGTCATGTATTCGATTTCATCTGTCACAACACCATCGCGAACAATGCGATAAGGTGTTTCGATAAATCCAAATTCGTTGATCTTCGCAAAAGCTGAAAGCGATGTGATCAAACCGATGTTCGGTCCTTCAGGTGTTTCAATCGGACAAATACGTCCGTAATGGCTTGTATGAACGTCGCGCACTTCAAAGCCGGCGCGATCGCGGTTCAAGCCACCAGGTCCAAGAGAGGAAAGACGACGTTTGTGGGTCAGCTCAGCAACAGGGTTGGTTTGATCCATAAACTGAGACAGCTGCGATCGGCCAAAGAAGTCTTTGAGAACACCGGAAAGCCCTTTTGCAGAAACAATTTTGCCAGGAGTCAGGTATCGGAAGAGAAATCAAAAGATTCATTCGTTCGCGGATGATTTTCTCCATACGTGCCAAGCCGATGCGGCACTGGTTTTGGATCAATTCTCCGACAGAACGGACGCGTCGATTGCCCAGGTGGTCGATATCGTCGATAGAAGTATCTTCAGCGCCTTGCTTTAGGCGAATCAGATACTTTAAGGCACCGATGACATCTTCTTTTGTCAGAGTCACAATGTTGAGAGCTTCATCATTGATCTCAAAGCCAAGTTTGGAATTCAGCTTATAGCGACCTACACGGCCCAAATTATAGCGTTTTGGATCGAAGAAGAGACGCATCATCGCAGAACGTGCATTGGATAAGTGTTGCAGGTTCGCCTGGGCGAATCTTGCGATAAAAATCTTTCAAGAGCCGATTCATAAGAATCGGTTGGATCTTTCGCCAGCATCTTGATGATCGGGCTGGTCTCATCAGCATCTTCAGCAATACGGATTGATATCGATGCCTGCATCGACCATGCGCTTTAACATTGCTGTCGTCAGCTTTTCAGCGCTTTACCAAAGACAAGGCCGCTTTCTTCATCAACGACATCTTGAGCCAGAATTTTTCCAACCAGTTTGGCAAAATCTTTTTCAGATTTGATCTTGACTTTGCGGGTTGTAAAGAATTCTTCGATGATATCAGCATTGGTAGAATAGCCAAGAGCACGAATAAATGTTGTGGCTAAAATTTTGCGGCGTCGTTTTTTGCGGTCGATGTAGATATGGATAAGATCATTGGTATCAAAAGCTCCTTCCAGCCAGCTTCCGCGATAAGGAATAATGCGGAAAGAATAGATGACATTTCCGCGAGGATGGCGTTCTTGCTCAAAGCAAATACCGGGAGAACGGTGCAACTGGGAAACGACGACACGTTCTGCACCGTTGATAATAAAAGTTCCTTTATCGGTCATGACGGGGATTGTTCCCATGTAGACTTCTTCTTCCTTAATCCCAGTCTCATCTGTCAGACGGAACTTCACTTTTAAAGTGACATTGTAGGTAATCCCGCGGCGAATACACTCTTCTGGAGTATATTTGGGAACACCTAAATTATAAGAAAGAAATTCCAAAATAGTCTTTTCATCATACGATTTGATCGGAAAAATTTCATTGAAAACTTCTTGAAGACCAATATTTTCCCTTTCTTCGGGAAATTTATCAGCTTGCAAGAAACTGATTGTATGACTTAATTTGAATTTCAATCAGATTTGGAAGATCAATAATATCTTCTTTTCTATAGAAACTGACACGTTGTGGCGGCCTTTTCAACATTCTGAAGGACTCCCTGATATAGTTTGTTTGAACAATGACTTAATCTCAAGTTCGACAAACTCAGTGCACAATCGAAATCACTGGTATCGATTTCTTGATCAGCGTGCATAATACAGGGTGAGAAAGTCAATGCATTCCTCTATTATTTAGTCGAGCTCATATGTCCTTAACGTTTATAACCTTTAAGTCATCGATAACTAAAAGCTACCTAAGTATATACAACTAATGCGTTACAAATTCATGTTAACACAGCAGTCATTTCTTAAAGTACAATTCCCAGACTTATAACATGCATTGTTTTGTCTGAATGCTTATTAGCATTACAGACCTTTCAGGGTCACTTTAGCACCAGCAGCTTCAAGCTTTTTCTTCATATCTTCAGCTTCAGCTTTTGGTGCTGTTTCTTTCAGTACTTTTGGTGCGGCTTCAACGAGGTCTTTAGCTTCTTTCAAGCCAAGACCTGTGATTTCGCGAACGACTTTAATGATGCCAATTTTCTTATCAGCAGGAGCTTCTGTCAAGGTGACTTGGAAATCAGTTGATTCAGCAGCAGCAGCAGGAGCAGCGCCGCCTGCAGCAGGAGCAGCGGCAACTGCAACAGCAGCAGCAGCGGCTTTAACGCCCCACTTATCTTCCAAAGCTGTTTTTAACTCAGACATTTCCAAAACGGTCAATTCGCTAAGCGCTTCGACTAGTTCTTCAGTTTTTTTACTCACGGTACTACCTCTCTACTTTCTAACTTTAGTTAATAATTTAATTATCGGAGCTTTCTTGCTTGGCTCTTGTTGTCCAAACAGTAAACGACGCTGGTCAGAAGCGCTTCCATAACAGCCAATGTTTGCGACATTGGAGCTTCGAAGAGCGCCAAGCAATTGAGCTCGCATTTCGTCTTTGCCTGGCAGCTTAGACAGCATTTCAACATCTGTCTGCCATTATAAAGTTGCCCTTCAAAGCGACCGCCAATGACTTGCAACAGCTTTGTCATTGTCTTGGCTAAACTTGAAAACAGCTTTTGTTGTTTCGATTGGATCTTTTCCTGCAAAAACAAGTCCGATATGGCCAGGCAGAGCGTTCAAGATCAAGAGTAATGCCGGCAGCTTCGGCAGCTTTAATCAAGATGCGTTTGCGCACCACTTCGACATTGCCGCCTAATTTGGCGATTTCGCTGCGAAATTCATTCGCTTTATTGGCTGTCAAGCCTTTGATAGCGCATGATGACAAAGGATCCGATACTTGTCGATTTGGCCTTTGATTTCATCTAAAAGGAGTTGTTTTTCTTGTCTCATGATCTCTACTCCTTATGCTATATCAAGTTCGCGAAGATCAATTTTGAGGCCAGGCCCCATTGTCGAAGAGAGCACCATGGACTTGCAAATAGTGTCCTTTAGCGGTTGCTGGTTTTGCTCGTAGAACTGCGTGCAGAAAAGCGTGAATATTTTCAATCAAGCTTTTCAGCATCGAAATGAAATCTTGCCAACAGCGTTATTGATAACGCCATGGCGATCGAGTTTAAATTCAATTTTACCGCCTTTAAGTTCTTGTACTGCTTTAGCAATATCTGTTGTGACAGTTCCGGCTTTTGGTGTTGGCATCAGGCCGCGAGGCCCAAAACTTTACCTAATTTACCCACTTCGCGCATCATATCAGGTGTTGCGATGACAGCATCAAAATCTGTCCAACCTCCATTGACTTTTTCAAATAGTTCATCGTTTCCCGCATAATCGGCTCCAGCAGCTAAGGCTTCTTTCACCTTATCGCCTTTTGCGAAGACGAGAATTTTCAATCGTTTTACCTGTACCATTCGGTAATGATACAGTTCCGCGAACGTGCTGATCTGATCTACGAGGGTCAACGCCAATTTTTAAAGAAATTTCCACCGACTGGTCAAATTTGACCGGTGGACATTTCTTTAAAATATCGATAGCTTCTTGGATAGTATATACCTTTAGTGGCATCTACCATCTTAGCTATCTCCCGAATTCTTTTACTTGGACGACCCATATGTTTATTACTCTTTACTCTGTTACGAGTTCAATGCCCATTGAACGAGCAGTTCCTAAGACGATATTTGTCGCAGCTTCCAGATCACTGGCATTCATATCTTGCATTTTTTCTTCTGCAATCTTGCGTGCTTGTCTTCGAGTGATTTTGCCGACTTTATCGCGGTTTGGAACAGCAGATCCCTTTTCGATGCCAGTTGCTTTTTTGAGCATTTCAGCAACAGGGGGCTGTTTTGCAATAAAGGTAAAGGATTTATCTTGATACACAGTGATGACAACAGGGAGGATATCTCCTGCCATTGCTTGTGTTTTGGCATTAAATTCTTTACAAAATGCCATAATATTGACACCTGCAGCACCCAAGGCTGGACCGATTGGAGGCGCTGGATTAGCTTTTCCTGCAGGAATCTGCAGTTTAATAATTTTAACAACTTTTTTTGACATATTTTCCTCTTTACAGAAAGATTGCAGTTGAGGCTTTCTACCATCTATCGATATTTTAACTTTTATAGTCAGCTTTCAGCTTCTTCAGTAATTTCTTCCACTTGAGTAAACTCAAGATCATCGACACGTGTATCGCGACCGAAGATAGAGACCAGCACGCTCAAGCGTCCTTTATCATGGAATACTTCGCTCACAGTTCCGATAAAGTTGACAAAGACACCATCGGTAATTTTGACATGATCGCCAACTTCAAATTTATGCTTTTGTGTGACTTTTTGTTTTTTATCTTCCAGATCTCTTAAGATTTCTTCCACTTCTTTATCTGTCAGAGGATGTCGGTTTTTCGCCGCCAAGAAAATCGATAACACCGGGGGTTTTTTTGACATACTGCCAAGAATCATCATTCAGGATCCATTTTAACAAGAAGATATCCAGGCCAGAGCCGTTTTTCGACGACTTTTTGCTGCCCTTTTTTCACTTCTGAACATTTTCTGTTGGCAGAAGAACTGTTTCGATAAGATCGGTCATTCCCTTTCAGTTCGCGTTGTTCTTCAAGAGCTTTCTTCACTTTTTTTTCGTGTGTTGAAAGAACTTGGACGACATACCATTTATGCATCGTGCTCGTACCCTTTTGTACATCAGCCAGCGATCAACCGGATGACGATAGCTAAGTCCATTCAAGACACCTTGAATGACGAGATCTATAAAATAGATTCCCATTCCAAAAAAAAATGTGGCTCCTACAACAATTTGTGTATAGACTTTCAGTTCTTCCGGGCTGGTCCAGGTGATCTTTTTGAATCTCCTCTTTGATTTCGCCGATAAATTCTTGAGCTTCCATGTCTTAGCGCTTGCATGCTGCTTCTTTAGCTGTCGGCTGACTGGCGATGCAATTGCTGTGTTTTTTTTACTTCCATTGGTTTTACTTCCATTACCACGTTTACACCTCTTCTACTGGTTCTATACTAATCTTAGCATTCATACGAGTGCGGAGGGATTCGAACCCCCGACCGGCGGCTTTGGAGACCGCTGCTCTACCAGCTGAGCTACACACCCTTAATAGCTATGCTAAAGCAAAGTGCATCTTAAGACCATGCACTTTGCTTGTGCCTATTCAGTTACTTGATGATTTCGGAAACAGTTCCAGCACCAATCGTACGGCCGCCTTCACGGATAGCAAAGCGCATCCCTTTTTCCATGGCAACAGGAGCGATCAAGTTCACAGTAATTTCAACGTTATCGCCTGGCATCACCATCTCTACGTCCTGCTGGAAGTTCAACTGTTCCTGTTACGTCTGTTGTTCGGAAGTAGAACTGTGGACGATATCCGGTGAAGAATGGCTTATGACGTCCACCTTCTTCTTTTGTCAAGAACGTAAACAGGACCTTTGAACTTCGTGTGAGGTGTGCAGGTGCCTGGAGCGCAAGAACCATTCCGCGTTCGATATCATCTTTTTCAAGACCGCGAAGAAGGATACCGACGTTTTCACCGGCGCGTGCTTCATCCAGAGTTTTGTTAAACATTTCGAGGCCGGTTGCAACAGTTTCGCGTGTTTCGCCGAGACCGACGAGTTGCAGTTTATCGTTGATTTTGACAATACCGTGCTCAACACGGCCTGTAGCTACAGTTCCACGACCAGAAATCGAGAACACGTCTTCGATTGGCATGAGGAATGGCTTATCGACTTCACGTTCTGGTGTTGGGATTTTTTCATCAACAGTTTTCATCAGTTGTTGAATGCTTTCCACATACTTTGGATCGCCTTCAAGAGCTTTTAGAGCAGAACCGCGGATGATTGGGGCATTTTTGTAGCCTTTTGATTCGAGAAGTTCATGCAGTTCCATTTCGACGAGGTCGAGAAGTTCTTGGTCGCCTTCGCCGAGCATATCGACTTTGTTGAGGAAGACGACGATCGCAGGAACTTGCATCTGGCGAGCGAGCAGGATGTGTTCGCGTGTTTGAGGCATAGCACCGTCTGTTGCAGCAACGACGAGAATAGCGCCGTCCATCTGAGCAGCACCTGTAATCATGTTTTTGACATAGTCGGCGTGGCCTGGGCAGTCGACGTGTGCATAGTGACGGTTGTCTGTTTCATATTCAACGTGTGTTGAGTTGATAGTAATACCACGCGCTTTTTCTTCTGGTGTGTTGTCGATTGAAGCATAATCTCGAAATTTTGCTCCACCTGCTTCGGCGAGAACTTTTGTAATCGCAGCTGTTAACGTTGTTTTACCATGGTCAACGTGACCAATGGTACCGATATTGACGTGTGGCTTCTTCCGCTGAAATGTTTCTTTTGCCATTTTATTTCCTCCGTTAAGCTCCAGTAAACTATTTTGTTTATTATTTTTCATTTATTCTGCCCAGAATAGGAATTGAACCTACGACCGCTTGCTTACCATGCAAGTGCTCTACCACTGAGCTATCTGGGCAAGTATCTCTAATTGCTAAAAATACTCGCAATGCAACTCTAAAAGCCGTAAGTGTAAGAAGTTTCACAAAATAAAATCAACACTATTTACGATTTATTTTCTTTTATCTTTGCCGGAAAATAATTCGCGCTTTGGTCAAATCATAGGGAGACATTTCCACGGTCACGTTATCTCCGACCAAGACGCGAATATTTTTCATCCGCATTTTTCCGCAAAGATGGGCGATGACTTTAACGCCATTTTGCAAAGTGACGCGAAAGTTCATGTTGGGGAGCAGTTCTTCTACAACACCTTCAAGCTTTAATTGTATCTTCTTTTGGCATGTTATTCGCTATTAATTTTTTAGAAAATGACACGAATACAATGAATATAGCATATTCATATGATTTTAAATGTCAACGGAAAAAGAAAAAAATGTGAAAAGTGTGGCAAAATGGGCAAAATGGACAGCATGAGGGGCATGGAAGGCCTGTAAGACGCTGTATAAGCTGAATTTTGTTTGTACTATGCCTTCCAAGCCTTCCTATGGCCCAAAGTTTTCCCTTTTGTTTATTTTTTAGGGAACCAGGGAATGAAGGGGTTGGTTGTTCGCCGGTATTCCTCATATTCGGCCCCTTTGCTCTTGAGGGCTTCGATTTCGGTGAGAGGGATCCCTGAAACCTTTAAAAGCAGGCAAAGCATGATAATGGGGGAAAGGATGGTTAGCCAGCCTCCTGGAGTACCTAGTGCAAACAGGAAGTATCCCATCCAAACGATGAATTCAAAAAAATAATTGGGGTGGCGGGAATAGCGCCATAATCCCTCTTTATAAACTTTTCCTTTATTTTCAGGCTGTTGTTTAAAGGTTGTGAGTTGGTAGTCGGCATAGCTTTCGCCGGTTACGCCGATAGCCCATACAAGGATACCCAAGAGTTCGATCGCCCACCATTCGGGAGTCGCGTCCCCGGCAATGATTAAAAACGGGAGGGAGAGGAGAACAACAAGGACCCCTTGGAAAATAAACATCATAAAAAATTTAAAATCCGCATTTTCGCTTCCCCAGCTTTTCCGAATTTCTTGGTAGCGGGGATCTTCGCCGCAAACGATGAACCGGTTGTAGAGGTGCCATCCAAGGCGCAGGCCCCAGATGGTGACCATTGCCAACATGGCCACTTTTTTTAAAAAGGCACCGTCGCCTAAGAAGAAAAAAGCCCATGCAGATAAGACAAATCCTAAGGCCCACCCGATGTCGACGATTCCGGAATTCCGTTTAAAGAAGTAGATAACCCAAAGCAGGCACATCATCCCTATGACGAGAAAAAAGCTAGCGCCTAGCATTTCAAATATATTTGACATGCGTGATCTCCTTCAACGTTAGTTTTAATATTGAAAATGACAAAAAATGATTTTACACTCCACATAAAAAAGCTAAGCTCGTATTATTTTTATAGTTAAAGGGTTGATTATTAAAAATATTTTACTTATCATAAACCCTTTATAGTTAGCCGTTTTATATAGGTGGAAACCGTGGAGATGATGTTTGCCTCTTGCAAGCAAAAGCAAGAAACGATGAAAAAAGTATTTGCTTCGTGTTTAACAGAGGAAGCCAAGTACCAGAAGATCATTGAGCTTGGGCGTGGCATGACCCCCTTAGGGCAACAGTATAAAATCCCGGAAAACCTTGTTAAGGGGTGTCAAAGCATGATGTATTTGCGCTCTTATGTTGAGGAGGGGCGGGTCTATTTTGAAGCCGAATCGGATGCTTTAATTTCTTCAGGTTTGGCTGCTATTTTGATTCCGGTTTACAGCGGCGAGGAGCCTGAAGCGATATTAAAATGCCTCCCTGACTACCTAGAAGAACTTGGGATTAGTGCTAGCCTCACGCCTAGTCGAGCAAATGGACTTTACAGCATACATCTCCGGATGAAGCAAGATGCGCTCCGATTTTTGATGCAGCGGGACATAAGAAAAAACCACTGAGCAAGTGAGATTACTGAGGATTTTTGAGAGCATTGAGGAGATTTAGATGACACAATTCGATAGCGTGGGCAACATCCTTAAGATTAAAAACTTAGGAGACACAGAGAAGGAAAAAACAGGATAAGCAGGATCGTAAACGGCAGGATAAGCAGGATATTGAATAAAAAGGTTCAGGATGTGGGAATATAATTAAGTTTAAAAGATTAAAAAAAATAATTTTTTTTCTTTTATCCTGCTCATCCTGCCGTTTACGATCATGCTTATCCTGTCGAAAAGACTGAATTAATGTGGTTATTTTACCGAGTTAATGTATCCGTATGTTAGTTTTAGGCATTGAAAGCACTTGTGATGAAACGGCTTGCGCCCTTGTTCGGAATGGGAATGAGATCTTGGCAAATGTCGTATCCACCCAAATCGATTTACATAAAGAATTTGGAGGGGTTGTCCCCGAACTCGCTTGTCGAAGGCACGTCGACATCCTAATTCCTGTCATTCAAGAGGCGTTATCCCTAGCAAACAGCTCTCTCGATGAGATCGATTTAATTGCCGTTGCCCAAGGGCCAGGACTTATGGGAGCCCTCTTAATCGGGCTCAACGCAGCTAAGGCGTTATCTCTGGCTTTAAATAAGCCCTTCGTCGGCGTTAACCATATTGAAGCTCACTTATACGCTTCGTTGATGTCATCAGAAGCTTACCCACAGTTCCCTTGCCTGGGGGTTGTTTTATCAGGAGGGCACACCTCCTTAATCAAAATCCATGCACTCGGAGAATATGAAACCATCGGTCAAACCGTCGACGATGCCATTGGAGAAGCCTTTGATAAAGTTGCCAAGATTTTAGGCCTCCCCTATCCTGGGGGACCACAAATCGAACTTTTAGCAACAAGGGGAGATCCTAGGCGTTATCCGTTTAAATCAGGATCTGTCAAGCACCGCCCCTTCCATTTTTCCTTCAGCGGTTTAAAAACAGGAGTCCTCTATACAGTCAAAGGGCAAAACGGTTCCTTGAATAAACATACAGATTTGATGGATCAAGACCTTTGCGATGTCGCAGCGTCTTTTCAGCATACAGCCTTTCATGATGTCATTCACAAAACTTTGTCTGCCGCGAGCCATCATGGTTGTAAAACAATTTTGTTTGGAGGCGGTGTCACAAACAGCCAAACCTTGCGCCGCCTTTTTACCAAACAGGCAGGCGACTATTGCCTCCTATGGCCTCCTCAAGGACTAGTTCTCGACAACGCCGCCATGATCGCCGGTCTAGGCTACCACACATATCTCCGAAAGGAAAAAGGGGATCCTATAAACTTAGAACCTCAAACACGCATTAACATGTAGAGAATTTGTTAACCTGGGTTTTAGTTTGTTAAAATCCAATTTCGTAAATCCCAAGCAAACTTTTTCCTAGTTATTGAGTTAAGCTCCTCGTATTTTATCTTATCCAATTTTACTCCTGCCTTTTTGGCCAAAACAAAAATTTCTTTTACAAACTTAAAATCTTTATTTGAAGCATTCCTCGATACGGAAAATAAAAATTTTTCAGGATCAAATACCCCCTGTTTAAAACAAGCTCCAGCATCCACGAGCTTGTCGGCGGCTTCGAAATCTAATTTATATACGGCTTTTTCAAGAGGAGTGCAAAAACCGTCGGGATCTTTCAAAACGCCTAAGTCTATTAAACTCTTTTTTTTTATTGGATCGATTTTGATTTCTTTAAGAATGGCAGCTATGGGAATGTTATTATCATAATAGTATTTTAGGCCTACGCAACTAATTAAATCATATAAAATATCAAAATTATAATTATATATAAACAAACTTTCATCTTTAAGTATTGTTTCACTATATTTTAAGAATTTTTTAATTAACAATGCATCTTTCTTTATATATTTATCAAAAATAAACATTTCTCGTTTATAAAAATAAAGATACAAATAAAGAATGTCTTTAAATACGGGATGATCTAGATCAACAACATCCGAAATTCGCTTCGTGCCTGATCTTAGATCTTTCACTTGAGCCCAAGTTTTTTCTTTAGATTTAAAGGCACTAGCATAGTACTTGGTAAATTTTTTGATCGCCTTTTCTATGTCAGTAGTACCTTCTTGGCCTCCTGAAACAAAGTATATAGATTCAAGTTCTAATGAAAGACCTATACCTGTTCGTAATCCATCAATATATTCAAATAGGGATATTTTGGAGGGTGCTTGCCTTTCCACATCTAAACGAAAATATTCATGCTCCTGTCGAAAAAAACACATTTGATTATTGCTTGAAATAACTATGATGACATCTTCCCAAATGCAGTCGGAACCTGAGCAGTAAACCTTTCCAATAAAAAAAGATTTGGTGACATCCTCCGTCATCTGCATGGACTGATAAGATTTGAAAATCCGGCTTACGTAGGCAAAAAAAGTCAAAGTGGTAAAATAAAAACCCTCTGCATCCAATTTTAAAGAGTGTAAAAAATGGAATCCACTCCCAGGAATCATAGAGAGTAAAATGGGATTGCTTTTTTGGCAAATAATAGGAACATCTATAATTATCGGATGGAGATCCAAGCAATCTTTTGCTGTTACAGTAATTTCTTGACCTTGGGATGAAAAAAAAGGCTTTTGTCTTCGCAATTCACACTGCTTAACAAGAGAATAGGTAATAGAAAAGCTGTTATACCCGCTTCCAGATTCCCCTAGAGGTCTAAAATAGCCTTGAGGTTGGGGAAAACAAACCTTGACTCTTTCATTAATTGTTTTTCCATTATCTTTCTCATTGGCTTCTAATAACTTGCGAAACCGAAGATAGGTTTCTGCCCCAGGACTTTCAAGAAACTTAGTCATTGTTTCCAGATAGTCGTGCATTTTTAATTCCGCTTTGGCCTCTCTCCGGGAAAAATCTCCAATAGAACGTACAACGATCATAAAAGGGGGATTTTGAGAAAAGGTTTCAAATTTGGGTATGCTCCCCTCCTTAGCTTTCCAAGGGATTGAAAACATCAGACTTTGCCCCCCTCCCCCACAAGTAGAAATAGTGAGGCCCTTGCAATTAAGACTTTTAAGCGCATGAAGAAATGTATGATAAGCGTCCGTATACAAACCGCCGACTGAATTGGCCCCACCGTGTCCTAAAAGCCATAGAAGAAGGGATTTTTTTGGATTTTCAACAAAAAAATGTCGAAAAGCTTCCATATCAGAATTGGGCGGCATCTCTACAAGAGCCTTCTCAAAAACAACTTTTTCTATCGTACCATCATGAGCAAGATCGAGTTGCTTTAACTTTTCCATTTCTGATAATTCCCAATGAAGCGATTTAGGTAAGAAAAGGAGAAGAGATTGATAGATTGGACGTGTTAAACGATAAACATCCCACGTAGACTCATGGACAGAAAAAAAATTGGCATATGCATCCATTCCCCGAATCATTGAACTTCTGATCATGAAAGGAATTTGTTGCTCCACTGTGAGTTTGATCCGGTTCGTGAATGCTTGAGCGGGATCATCATGATCACCAAAAAAAGCCATTTTTAACCCTATTGCGGGTTTAGCCACCGTCCGGCTTGTAGACTTGCCTATAAGGCTCTGCCCGTCGATGATGTTAGGATTTTTCAGAGTCTTCCATACGCTTATAATTCTATCCTGAACTTTTGCTATTAATTCCCCCTCCCCTTTTACATTTTCTGATAGGTCGCTCAACCCCCTAAGCAAATCAGACCGAAACCCTATTGTCGCCGAGCCAAAACCTATTCTGCTATGGATTTCCGTTTGCTGTAAAAGTTCATCCAAGATCTTTAAGATCCTGCTATCGGTTTGAAGAGGGGTTTGGTTATTTTTAAAATATTTATTATTAATATAAGCAAGAGGAATAATATCGTTAAAAACTTGATAATACATATTACAATTTCACCAACTTACTATCTTTTTCGTTCATATAATTTTTTATATATTTTCGATTCAAAATTGAAAAGGGGAATCTCTTCGTTCATTCTTGCTGATTTCCCTTGAATTTTAACTCCCATTGGAATACTCTTTTTCTTAAATCAAAATATTGAGGAGTTTTTGTACAATGGCAAAACGTGAACAAATTAAAATGAAAAGCGAAGAAAGCAGTCACCATTTCTTTACGACAAAAAATAAAACTACAACTCCACACCGTTTAGAACTCATGAAGTTCGATCCTATTGTGCGCAAACATGTTAAACACAAAGAATCAAAATAAAAATTAGCTCTAAGAGTCGATTTCTAAGAAATTTCGTTTCGCAATGAGCTAATCAAGCGGCGGCTTTCCCATGTATGAGCTATCCATCGCAAAAAAGTATCTATCTCCCCGATGGCGCCAACTTTCAGTTTCCATCATTAGCCTCATTTCCATTTTGGTTATCGCCCTCGTTGTGTGGCTCATTGTCGTTTTCTTCTCGGTAACGACCGGATTAGAAAAAAGTTGGATCAATAAACTTATAGCCCTTACAGCCCCTGTAAGGATTATTCCAACCGACCACTACTATCGCTCCTACTATTATCAAATCGATAGCATTAGCGAAAATTCCGGTTATTCCCTTAAAACTTTAGGGGAAAAATTACAAGCTTCGGCGGCAGATCCCTATGATCCATCTAGAGATGAAGAGCCCCCTTCTTCCTGGCCTCCCCCCTTTGTGGATAGTGAAGGGCAGCTGAAGGATCTTGTAAAAGAAGCTTTTGCTATTGTCAATCAGCAGCAACATATTCCTGGTTTACAAGCAGCAGATTTTGAAATGACAGTGGGCACCCTCCGTTTGCAACTCTTACGCCCCTCCTCCCCTTCAATTTTGGCTTCGAGGTTTCAAAAAAATGGGTTTGAACAATCTCAGCTTCAACAAGCGACATATTTGGGCTCATTGGACCCGTTCAATCGCACACTTGCTGAAGCCGCTCTCCCTCTGACAATGCAAGACCTGAACAACATTTTTTCAATGTTGTCCATTGATTCCGATAATTTCAAAGAAGATGACCTTAATAGCATCCAAGAAGCTTCCAAGGACAATTTTCAAAATCGGTTAAAAACATTTTTAAGTTTCATAGAAATCCAAGAGCTTAAAACTCCAAACGTACCTTGGATCCTCCCTTTTTCCTTGTTTCCGAAAACAGCTCAGTTCCAGGCGTTGGGGCTGTATAAAGACGACAACCTCTTTAAAATCGCTATTCCCAATCATGCAAAATCACTCAATTCCCTACGAGCCCTCTTGAACCAACAAGGGATCGAAATTAAGCCTGTTTCGATCGAATTTCGGGATCATAAACCTTTCTTTGCTTCTCATCGGGATGAAATTGTCGAGCTCCCCGCGTATGTTCCCATTTCTATCGAACCCGATCTTGCCCTGCCAGCCTCCCTAGTGCCCTCCTCGTTAGACACCGCAAGCAAAACCGGGGATCTCCTTTTCGATGTTTCCTTTTCCCTTCAGAATGTTCCTTTCAAGGGCAGAGCCTCCTATGGACCTTTAAAGATCCACAAAGTTCAAGTCATCGATACATTAACTTCACAACCTGAAAAGATCCCCTTTTGGCTCTACCAAATCAAAGAAAAAGACCGCTTTCTTTATTTAGGCCTCCCTTCCGATCCATCGTTAGGCGAAGGGGTCCTTCTCCCACGCCCCTTTCGGGATACAGGCGTTTTGGCAGGCGACCGTGGATTTATCTCCTATATGACACCCACCGCAAGCACCGTCCAGGAGCAAAGGATCCCGATATTCGTGGCAGGATTTTACGATCCGGGAGTGATTCCTATCGGAGGAAAATATATCCTAGCGAACCGGGAAGTGACGGGGCTTCTCCGTTCCTCCCACAATCAAGAAGATACTTCTTTAAGCAACGGGATCAACGTCCGTTTCGACAACTTAGAACAAGCAGACGAAGTTAAAGCACTCTTGCAGCAAGCCTTTCGGGAAGCTAATATCGATCCCTATTGGCGGATCGAAACCTATCGAGAATACGATTTCACAAAAGACCTGATCCAACAGCTGCACAGCGAAAAAAACTTATTTTCACTTTTGGCAACTATCATCATTATTGTGGCTTGCTCTAACATCGTATCGATGTTGATTATCCTTGTGAATGATAAAAAAACAGAAATAGGTATTTTGAGATCCATGGGGGCCTCCTCATTTAGCATCGCAGCCATTTTCGGAACCTGCGGCGTAATTATGGGGATTTTAGGAAGCCTTTTGGGAATCTCCGCCGCTGTGGTTACCCTCAAAAATCTACAGCCGCTCATTCACCTGCTCAGCAAAATCCAGGGGCATGAAATGTTTAATCCGATCTTTTTTGGGGAAACTCTTCCCACAGAATTAAGTTATGAAACACTTGGATTTGTCATCCTAGCGACAAGCCTTATTTCGCTGATTTCAGGCCTTGTCCCAGCCCTGAAAGCAAGTCTCCTACGCCCATCGTCAATTTTGAGGTCTGAATGAAAGACGCCTCTTCCGATGTCGATTCCGTTATCCTCGAGGCAAAAGGGATTCGAAAGTCCTTTTATTCACCTGGTAAGATCACTTTGCTCAAAGGTGTCGACCTCACAGTTTACCGAGGGGATACGATTGCCATCATGGGGCGATCCGGGCAAGGGAAAAGCACCTTATTACATATTTTAGGGACCCTGGAGCCTGCCTGCAAAGGTTCATTGGAAATCGCCGGTCAATCTGTAAACTTTTTTAACAAAAGTAAAATCAGGAACAAACACATTGCCTTTGTATTTCAATCTTTTCATTTAATGGAAGATTACACGGCGTTAGATAATGTTTTGATGCCGGCACGAATTGCACGCCAAAATGTTTCTAAGGGAAGCCCCTTCTATGATAAAGCACTCAGCAATTTAGAGCTTGTAGGGCTCTCTGATAGGATTCATTTTGATACAAAACTTCTTTCCGGAGGGGAAAAACAACGGGTGGCGATTGCTCGTGCGCTATGCAATGACCCAGACATTTTGTTTGCCGATGAACCTTCCGGCAATCTAGATAAGCAGACGTCTGTCCTTATTCATGAGCTTTTACTCAATTTTGCAAAGAAAGCCGGTAAAGCTTTAATCCTGGTCACCCACGATCAAGGCCTTGCATCGTTGTGCAGCCGCCGCTACGAACTAGCTGACGGTCATTTACTAACTTAGCCCTCATCTTATTTCTTGACAGAAAGCGGTTGACATTTCAAGATCGAAATCACATTCATTTAGAATTTCAAAAAGGATTTGCTTGCAATGGCGATAGAAAAGATTATCCCCCGACGCCTTGCCGATTGGCTGTATTTAGTTTCCTTGCTTGCTATTTTGTGCGGCGCCATTTTATCCCTTGTTTCCTATCTGCAAATTTGCGTGGAAGAATGTGCCGAAAGCCATAACTGGCTTTTGTTTGGCTTCCCCTTTGAATATACCGGCTTATTCTTCTTTATTCCTCTTTTATTCATCCACATTCTCTCGAAAAAATATCCCCCCTTGTCTTTTGTCGCAGGATTAATGATAGCGAGCGGGATCGGGGCAGAAATCAAATTTATTCTTGTCCAAAAATTTCAAATCGGGGTATGGTGCCCTCTCTGCCTGTCAATTGCTGCCTGTATCTTTGTTGCTGGGGTTTGTTATGCTATCCATTATTTAATTGAAATGAACACATTGATCAAACAAGGTCCAAGAGGAGAACTTATGAAAACCATTTGGAAAGGAATTACCGGGATCTCTATTTTTGTCTTAGGCTTTTTGATAGCCACCATCGGTATCTCAAAATTTGATCAAATTGCAGCCCAGGAAACAACGATCAAAGAAAGTCTGTTCTTCGGAGACAAAACAAGCCCGATTGAAGTGTACCTATTTACCGATTGGGCTTGCCCCGCTTGCCGCCAACTAGAGCCAGAAATAGAAAAAATGGCCCCAGAAGTGATGAAACAAGCCAAGTTAACCTTTGTGGACCATGCGATACACACTGAAACATTGAATTATTCCCCTTATAACGTTTCATTTATGATCAAAAATAAGCCCGATTATTTTAAGCTGCGGGGAGAACTCACAAAAATGTCAGTTGCAACGGAAGCTCCTACAGATCAGGAAATAGAGAAAATTGCAAAAAAAGTAGGGACAACCTATCAACAGCTCAACTTTAGCGACATTGCCATCAGTCAAAAATACTTCAAGCAACTCGCTAAACAATTCAGCATCACCAAAACTCCCGTCATGGTCGTTGTGAACATCAAAACCAAAAAAGGGAAAAAATTGACGGGCATCGCAGAAATCACAGAATCTAATGTTTTAAAAGCGATCGCTTCGTTAAAAAAGCAACCTTCTGAAAGTAAAGCAACTTCTGATAAGGGCGAAGATAAAGCAGATTCTGAGAAGGACGAAGATAAAGAATAAGGCAAACTCAGGGGAAGTATTGATTTTATTTTTTTCCTCCGCTAGTGTGAGGTTGGTCATATGGCCAAAGGAACGGTATGTTTTCAACCTTGCATCGTCATCAATCAATCTTAGATACCATCGGACATACCCCTTTAGTCTTGCTCCAAAGAATTAACCCAAACCCCGACGTTAGCCTCTTGGCCAAAGTAGAATTTATGAACCCTAGCGGCAGCGTCAAAGATCGGATCGTCCGCTTCATTGTCGATCAAGCTGAGCAGGAAGGAGTTTTGAAACCGGGGGGAACAATCATTGAAAACACCTCGGGCAACACAGGAGCTGCCGTCGCTATGATAGCCGCCATCCGAGGCTACAAAGCCATCCTCACCATGCCAGACAAAGTCAGCCAAGAAAAACAAAACGCCTTAAAAGCTTTCGGAGCTGAAATCGTCGTAGCCCCCACCTCAGCCCCTCCCAATTCCCCTGAACACTATGTCAATATAGCCAAAAAGTTGGCCAAAGAAATACCCAACAGCTTTCGGATCGATCAATATGATAACATAAAAAATCCGGAAGCCCACTACCTAACCACCGGACCCGAAATTTGGGAGCAAGCTCAAGGAAAAGTCGACTATTTTGTCGCCAGCGGAAGTACCGGCGGAACAATTTCTGGAGTCGGTAAATATTTAAAAGAAAAAAATCCCAATATCAAAGTGATTTTGGTTGACCCCATCGGTTCCATCTATTACGACTATTTTAAAACAGGAAAGATTCCAAGCGATGCCAATTGCAATTATCAAATTGAAGGGATTGGTGAAGATCATATCGCCCACGCGATGGACTTTTCTGTCATTGACGAGGTGGTTCAAATCAAAGACAAAGACGCTTTTATAATGGGGCGCTTGTTAGCCAAAAAAGAGGGGATCTTGGCCGGAGGATCCAGCGGAGCTAACGTGTGGGGAAGCATCGAGCTTGCGAAAACCCTTAAAAAACCAGCAAACATTGTCACGATCCTCCCCGATGGTGGGATCAAATATTTAAGTAAAATGTACGATGATGATTGGATGAAACAACACCATTTTTTATAAAACTATGAAATTTGCCACAAAAGCTATTCATGCCGGGCACGAGCCCGACTCCGTCACAGGCGCTATCATGCCTCCTATCTATATGACTTCCACGTACATTCAAGACTCCCCAGGGGTCAGCAAGGGGTATGACTACACACGGGCCCACAACCCAAATTTTACCATTTTAGAAAGGCAACTCGCTTCACTTGAAGAGGGGGAACACGCCACTGTTTTCTCCGCAGGCTTAGGAGCTTTGACAGCCTTAATTTCCACTCTAGCGATGGGGGACCGAGTGATCGCCATCGATGGTGTCTATGGGGGCACGTACCGTTTATTTAATCAGGTCTTTAATAAGTTCGGAATTGAATTTGAATCCCATCCAGCCGCAACAACCGAAGATATTGAAAAGCTCACTGAGATCATCAAACAAAAACCGAAGTGGCTTTTTTTCGAGACACCTAATAACCCTTTGATGGACGTGTTTGACATCACCTATTTTGCTAAATTAGCCAAACAATATGGTGTCACAACGATTGTAGACAATACTTTTGCCACCCCCTATTTTCAAAACCCATTGAAGCTCGGTGTTGATATCGTCTGGCATAGCTCTACAAAATATCTAGGAGGCCACTCCGATGTCATCGGCGGTGTTGTCATCAGCAATAGTCATGCAGTAAAAAAGGAGATGGATTTTGCAAGAAAATCGATCGGTCTTAATCCTAGCCCGTTTGACGCATGGCTGATCACTCGAGGGGTTAAAACCCTGGCTGTGCGGATGGAGCAGCATCAGCGCAATGCCATCGCCATAGCCGAATTCTTAGAAAAGCATCCTAAGGTCAAAAAGGTCTATTATCCAGGCCTCCAAAGCCACCCGGGCCATGCTATAGCCAAACAGCAGATGCATGGATTCGGCGGCATGCTTTCCGCTGAATTTAATTTGTCTTTGGAGGAGACGAAAAAACTCATTTCATCTTTTAATCTGTTTGCTTTAGCCGAAAGTTTAGGAGGCGTCGAAAGTTTAGTCGCCCATCCGGTAACCATGACCCATGCTTCTCTTCCTCCAGCAGAAAGGGCCAAAATCGGATTGACAGATGGCCTCGTCAGGTTTTCCGTTGGAATCGAAGATACCCAAGATCTTATCGACGACCTAGATAGTGCATTATCCCGAGCTAAGTAAAAAAATCATCGACATAAAGTCACAGAAAAAAAACAGGATAAGCATGATCGTAAACGGCAGGATAAGCGGGATAAATTAAAAAAAAAATCCCGAAGGGAATTTTTTTTTAATGTATTCTTCGCATCTTGCCGTTTACGATCATGCTTATCCTGTTCCTATTTGTTTCTCGTTTCTTAGACTCAACGCCTCTGCATTCATGTGAAAGGCCCTGCCAGCTTCAAATTTAATTTGCATTTTTTTTATCCAATATTTATATTTTAGCCCCTTAGAACGTCGATCAACAATTTAAGGTTTTTATGCATACAAATTTTTCCACAGGTAAAGAGTCCGATTATTATTCCCTTTTAGGCGTATCAGCCAATGCTTCACAGGGACAGATTAAAAATGCCTATTATAAGGCAGCGATGCGACACCATCCTGACAAGTCTAGCGGACAATCTTCCGATAGGATAAAGCAAATGGATGAGGCCATGAAGCGAATTAATGCAGCTTGGGCTACTCTTTCTGATCCTTCCAAACGAAAAGACTACAATGAAAAACAAGATATCGATGTTGAGGAATCCTCCGCTGAGGATGTATCAGGGTATTTGCCTGGAGGTCCAAGACCGTCTGAAATCTACAGAGGATTAATTCATCTTTGGGAAAACCAAGGCCCACCCCATTCTGATCAGATAAAATTCCAAAAAACCTCACCGAAAAAATCGGGTCTCATCCCCTCGTCCCACAATGCCCCAAAAACAGCTTACGAAGCATTACTAAAAACAGAAGTTCCAAATGTAGATCAAATTTTAAACGAATCGATCCCGGAAGAAGCAAGGAAATGGAATTATAATCCTAAAATGGTTGTCCTCGAAAAAGAAATTTTGAATTCCGATCTTTGGGGCGCCACTCCGGCAAAGGGCGCAACACCCGCAAAGGCCCCAAAACCAAAAGCAGCAAAACCTTCTAAAATTTCCAACGATAGTGAAAAAGTGGTTCAAACTATTTTGGACGCTCCCGTGAATAGTAAACCTATCCTTGCTGAAGTCCCCGATTTCGTTAAAGGCGTTATCATCAATCAATTTCTAAAAAAAGCTGCACCTGGTCTGTTTACAAAACAGCGGCGGCTTGACGATGGAACCGAACTCCCTTTATTGCCGGAAACCAGCGAATTAAAAAAAGAGTTGGGTTATATTCCCGTCCATTTTGTGAAACCGAATAATGTAAAGTTGGTAACAAATGCAACTTGTTGCAACGGCTGCAAAAAGTCCTTTGGCCTCTTTCTTAGACAATCCAACTGTACGTCGTGCGGCACAGCCAATTGCAGCGGCTGTCTAGAATTCAGACAGCTGCCTGATTATGAGAAACCTACAGCCGTATGCACAGACTGTGTGCCCAAGCTCACAAAAAACTCCGCTTCAGACTGGCTTGCTCCCCTTGATAACAAAAATTATAAATCGGTCCGGGCATCTATTACCCCGACATACTTAAATGTATTGTCCTTCTATAGTTTTGCAACCAAGCGACAATTTCTAGATTGGGTCGATCTATTTTTGGAGGATAACCGAATTAACCTAGCCATTCAATGCAACCTGCTTGGAGGGGGTGATTGGATGAAGTTAGCTCTAAGATTTGCCAGCATGAAAAAATATGAACCGGCAATGACTTGCCTTAATCAGTTAAGAAAAACAGCCGAAGAGTGGGTGAAAGAAGGGAATTCTTATGCAAACAGCGACCCCTTTTTAGCCCTAGTATTCTACAGGAAGGCACAATTTTCCACTGATCAATACATCAACAAAGCTTTGGAACACTCGAACGAAGCAATCGCCCCATATTGCATCATCCTGGCCTCAAAAATGGGTTCGAATAGAGCCTTGGTTATAGAAAATGCAGCCAAGCAAGCCATAGCCCTAAAAAAGTACAAACTGGCCATCCAGTGTTTTAAATTAGGAAAATTTTCACAACAAAAATGGATCGAAACAATCAATCCCTTAGATGTCGCAGGAGCTGAATTATTCATTAAACAGATGAATAAGCAATTTACATGTGATTGGAAAAAAATCCAATTCGAACCCAATAAAGACCATTTGCGTTGGCCCTTTTTAAGCCACCCAAAATTTGAAATTTGGTTAGGTTTCCTTGTTGAACTTCTCAAAAAGTGTGACGGCGCTTTCTGCATTCCCTTTTTTAAATCCCATTTTATGGATGAAAATCTCATTTCTCATCGAGACGTCTTCATTGATCAAAAAGATTTTACTAAAGGACTCATCTGCCACCGGATGATTTCAGGAGGCTTGCCTTGGTCAGATCTCGCGACAAAATGGCGTTCAAAGCATGAGGAAGCTGCCTTTGCTTGTTACACATTGGGAGCAGAAAACTTGGAAGAAATAGGCAGCCAATTATTCAAAGAGAAGTACTATTCTTTGGCTCTAAGGTGCTATTTAAAAGCAAACGCTTACAAAACCATATTTGACAAATCTCAACTGGTTGATTCCTCCACCCGCCTTCTCTACCAGTTAGCGATCATGAAGCATTGCCCCGCTTTTGAAAATATCCTGGCAGAAATCATTCAAACTCTAATGGCAAAAAATGAAAACCATGAATCTGCCAAAAAGCTCATCACTGCTCATTTGAAATCCTCAAAACAGGATAGCCTCCCCTATCTTAAAATGTTGCTCCAGACGAAGTTGTCCGGCGAGGAAATGTTAGGCCTCCTTGAGCATATCGCTCCCAAATGTACTAGCCAGGCAGATAAAAAGTGGTACGAACAGTCTCATGCCTACATCATCAACGGTTTTAAAACCGTCCTTCATTCAGCGATTTATCAAACCTCGCTGGAAAAAAATCTTTACTTGTTTAACTGCATTAATAAATTTACTTTACAAGCAGTTAAAGAAACTCTAAAGCAATTTCAAATCGACAATTTGGAAGATGGCCCCCTTAAGTCCACGTTCCTCCTTGTCCGTTCGGTCTCCCACTTGGCCGATCCCTCAGGTCCAGGATTGCAAGGGGCGATGAAAGATCTCATCGATGCCATGCTCGGCGACCCAAGGGAAGAAAAATTAGGAGTCTATTCTCAAGTTTTAGAAAAAATAATAAAAGAGTATCCCGAGAATCTCTCCCCTTCAGATCTGATTTGTGGCCAACCTGCAGCAAAAAGTGAATACAGCTCTAGACTTAAGCAAACTCCCGAGATAAGAACGGTCATTAAATTCCAAAAAGCGATTGGTAAATTACCCTCTTTTGAAGCGGCAATGTCCTTTATCGATTTTTGCCAAGCCATCCCCTCCCATGCGGGTGTTGTCAATGGTACTTTGTCAGCAGCTTTAGAGCTCTTGAAGACAATGCAGGGGCTGAGCCCAAGAAAAGATTATAAAAAAATCTACGCCTATCGGCGCGCCATTGTAGATTTGGTTGCGACTGCCTATACCTTAGGAAGAAGCCACCTCAACCCCACAACACAACTTCATGTCATTCGATCTAGCATCGCCATTTTATCTAAAGTATTTGAAACATCGTCACAAATTTCTTCAGGGGAAGAAAAGCTTTTAGAAAGCCTTCGTAATGAAGCTGAAAAGCTGTCAAAATTATTTCCTCTGGCCTTGGACAAGATCGTTAACATTTATGACATGATCTATTTTGACGTAATTAATAGTATTTTCCTGCAAGATCATTTGCCTCGAATGATTGCCTCTTCCGATCAAACAAAAAAGGCCGACTATCAATATTATTCTTTTGAAGGCAGATGGATTGGTTGGAGGGGTGATAAAGAAAGCGAAGATGAGGAGAACAGTAAATTAGAGGAGAACAGTAAATTTGAGGAGGAAAGGACCCTCTCCATGCAAGCCCTATTAGAGAGAAAAAAGGATTCAATGGGAGCGGTAGAAGGT
The DNA here is from genome assembly GCA_963742415.1 of uncultured Parachlamydiaceae bacterium. GTDB lineage: Bacteria > Chlamydiota > Chlamydiia > Chlamydiales > Parachlamydiaceae > CAVULX01. The sequence continues at coordinate 438,623 of CAVULX010000004.1, read as the reverse complement.
CTGATGAGTTGGCCTGGAATAACAAGAGATTCCGAAGGATGGTATGTTGAGAAGCCAATCCCATTAAATCTGCCCTATCAACAACCTTACTTTAGAGTCGATGGGATCCGCTTTAACTTCTCAACGGGAGAAATTTCATACATGTTCAGTCATTCTACAGATCCTATGCAAGGCCGCTTTGACATGGAAGATGTCAGAGACATCATGGGCCGGGGCATTACAAGCGCTTTCTTTTCTTTGGATCCCCCGGACAATGAGAAGCACTACCACCCTTTTCAAGATTTGTTTTTTGCTCCCAAACAAATAGCAAATACCAACTATCTGGCCACGTTGCTGCACACGGACTTGCTTCTAAAAATGTTGTCCATGGGAACAGAGATTAGCGCCCGTGCGCCATTTGAATTACGTGACGACACGAATTTACTTAAACGAATGCCCGCAGGCCTCCGTGAAAAATTTGAATCCTTGCGCAAGGAGGGAAATGTTCCACATACTGCAGGAAGAATCCACCGCTTTTGGATTGAAGTAGATAAACTTTGGTATCAGCAATCCTTCTCTAAAGAAAACAATGAGCTTACGGTTGAATTCGGCGAATGTGAAGTATCCGTAAAGAAACATCTGATGCAATATGACGAAGAAGGAAACCTAATCGATTCAGAAAAAGATGAAGAAGATGATTCTAAAGAAGCCAAATTTGCCAATCTAATGACTAAAGAGTACAAAAATTTGGGAAAACCTTTCCCCGAATTAGCGCGAATACCTGAACTGGCCAAGCTGCAGGCCATGGCAAATATAGCCATAAGTATTTATAAAAATTCCAAAGAACTTAGCGAAACAGTCGATTTCCCTGTAGAAAAGGTTAATGCTGTTTTGGATGGTTGGCGTTCTAAGATTGGCGACTTCCCTCTAAACACGGACTATCATATTAATAAAATGTTAGATGAGAATATAAGGAAACAAAATCTCACTCGTAATGATTTCACGGAAGCGCAATTAAATGAGGGTAAACAAAGTCTTTCTAAGCAAGCTGCTGGATTAGATCGAGATATCCTAAATCAAGTTAAAAATATTCTAACGAATGACTTTCATATTGGCTCAAGCAATAATGGTGCGCTTGAATCAGGCATTAGTTCTTGGCTATATCATGGACAAAAAGATTATTTGGTCAATCTATTAAAAGGATCTATAGAGGCCTACAATAGAAATGAAATCTTAAGGATCTGCAGAACCATTGAAAAAGGGGGGATAGCCACAAACCCGGCTGGGGTAACTCCCATTACTAGAAATACATACTGGGTTCCAGCAGCCTTTCATAAAGACGACCGCTATAGAGTCTATGGCGGTGTAAGCATGAACCCAAATTTGGTCCAGGGAAGAGGGGGTGGATCGAGTGGAGGCGGAGGTTCATCTGGCGGCACTGGATCAGGGGGGATGGGCGCTCGCCACATCGTGCAAGTGGATGCGAATGGGCGGATGTCTGCAACCACCTATGCTGTAAACAGAGTCACTAGCGAAGTCTATAAAACGCTGGATTTGAAAGGACATGTCGGTGGCAGCGGCCAACAACCAAACACAACCCATTTTTGGAAATCATATGCTGGGGGAGACGTCAACTATTATAACCGACATTCTAGCGGTTCAAGCCACGTCCACTACACATCAGGACAGACCACTTGCATTAATGCACAAGGTAATACCACCCAATACGGTTCTGGAGGGGGCAGGCACAACTGTGATAATAACAAAGGCTAGCCTCTCTACCCAAGAACCGTTTTGGAGTGCGGCGGCTTGCCGCCGCTTTGTTAGGCATCGCCTTGGCGATGCCTAACAAATGAATCCCAAAGGGAATACTGGAATGGTAGCCCAGAGTAAGTTGTGAGGGCGAAGCCCGAAACAACGCAACTCTGGGAACAACGACCATTAGGAAATTCCCGAAGGGAATTTATTTAAGAAACGTCCAAACATTAGGAAACTCCCGAAGGGAATTTATTTAAGAAACATCCAAACAGAGACGACGAATTTTTTAATAATAACATATAATTATTCAAATTATTTATCGTAATACAATTACCAATTTATTTCAACCAACAAAAATTTATTTATAAGGGCAATTTAGATATTTCCTATTTTCTCCAATTTAGAAATTTAGGATAAACTTTTAAACGCAGAGGCGCAAAGGCCGCAAAGGCCGCAAAGGCGCAAAGATAAAAAGATTTTATGAGGTGGTCTGAGGTTGCCCTCAAAAATTGGACAGGGTTTATTAAACTATCTGCGCGATACTCTTAATTTATACCGAGCGTCACTCAAAAATAGGGATTTGGAACTATCTTCTTTTTTTTGAAGATTTTGTATAGCTCGTCATATGCTTCTGGACCAATTAATTCATAAATAGATCCAATTAGGTCTAGTACATTTTGTTTAGATTTGCTTATTATTTTCACTAATATTTTCATAAATTCAATCGATTTCTTCATTTCATCTAGCCGCATAGATTTGCCATTATAACTATATTTCCCATTTTTTTCATCATTTAATTTTTTATCATAGATCTTCTTTTGTTCGATTAAAAGTTCGTTTAATAATTCGAGAATTTCATTTTTAACCTTTTCAGTAAGTTCAATTTTTACAAAAGCAAAGATTAGAAGTGTATATATACGTTTTATGTCTTCAAACCTGAAATTGACTATTCTTAACAATGTTAGACATTGCTTCACTTGGATTAATCGTATAAAAGATGAAAATTCCTTATGAATTTTCTCAAGCTTCTCATTATATGCATTGTATTCATCTGAATAAGGAATAAGGAGTATTTTTTTCAAAATACAGAATCATCAATATATTTTTAATAAAAGATTTATTACTAGCGAATACACAATTTCCTACAGCTTGATCTACCCGTTCATGAAATCTTATGTTATCCAGCTCGAGTTTTTCGACTAACTCTTGGGTGAAGAAGGTCTCCGTTCCCCCCTTTAAGATCTCTTCGATAATTTCTGGAGTCAACGGCTTTTCAATTCGATAAATCGTCGATCCAGCTCTTCCTTTCTCTCGACTTCCTTTATTTGTGTAAATAAGATAACTTTTGGTTAAAGTGACATTGACAGAATGGCCAGGCCAACCTGTTGCAATAGTCACAGGTAAACCATTTTCAATATCTTTAAACATTGCTTCTGCTTTTGCTTTTTTACCGAGCTCATTTTCTGAAAATTTATTATAAAAAAGCATTCTTTGATAAGCCTTATAAACAACTTCTTTTTCTTCATTATCCATCAAAGTAGAATTGGGCAGATAAGTCTTAATATTGTCTAGAATTTCAAATTGAGCTTGTTTATTATCGAAGCCCTCTAAATCTATATCCTTAAAACTCCCCTTCAAACCAAAATGATGAGCAAATACCTTTAAAAAGTACAAAGGATTGAAAAAATTAATTTTTTCAGTGAAATAACTTATCCATGATATCATTTCTTTTTGACACCCATTCCAGCTTAATTCACTGAAAAAATGACTGATTTGATTTTGCTTATCTGCATCCTTACTAAAATGTTTTAAGGTTTTTAAAAACGACCTTGATTTCCAATTTAATAAGGTATTATGCAATTTCGTTTTATTTTCAGGTAGAGATACTCCCGGTGGTAAAAGAGGAGATGCAAGCATAAGATATTCAGGCATATAGCATCTTCCATGCACTACGTATGGATTTTTAAATTCAACTCGCTGCACAGCTTTATCATCTTTAAGAATAAAGGCAATATATTCATAAGATTCAGACCCTTTACAGATAACATACTCTCCAGTTTTTGTTCCATTTTGCATAAGAAATGTTTTTCCACTATCAACGTCTGAAAAAATTAGTGAATCAAGATCTTTATCTTTGTCTTTAGTAGGTTTGGTCCAGGCATCTAAAAAGTGCTGCATATCCGGAAATTCTTGAATTATTTCTTTCACAATAGCGGGATTTAATAACAGATAGATTTGATGATTAGGTATAAAGATTTCATTTTTTCCAAAAATGCATGGATCACTGCAAATAGAAGTCAGACGAGGCAGCTGCCCTATCTTTTTGGACAAAATCTTTAGTCCACCGCAAGGCAAAACCTCTATCGCCGCTGATTTTATTTTTTTTGAAGAAAAAAGAATGGGAATAATTTTATCTACTAGATTTTTGGTTAACTCTTTTTTCTTTTCTTTTGTAACAGTAACTTTCTTTTCTTTCGCAACAGAGGGAACTTTCTTTTCTTCAATAGTGTCTGGTTTTATGAAGTTTAATGATTCAAGTGTATCGAATTCTTTTTCTTGAACTAACGTGTCAACAATCTTTTGCACTCTTTCATCAGGTTTTTTAATGCTTATTTTATGTTCAAATTTCTTATAAACATAAGATGATAAATTACAATAAACGTTATTTATAAGATCAAAACAATAATAAACTGCACTTTTTTTTCTTTCTTTTTGATAAAGATTTGGCAGCTCTGCAGCTCCATTATTTAAAGAAGGTATAAAATAGTATTTTAAAAATTCTAACATATGTTTATTTTTATTTATTATAATGAAAAATTATACTAAACTTTTATATTTTTTTTCAATATTAAAATATTATATTATAAGGGCAATTTAGAAATTTCCTACTTTCTCCGGGATCCCTCTGCGCCTCCCCGGCTCCCCGGCTCTGCGCTATACCGAGAGTGACTCAGAAACTTGAAACAAACACCGGCATGTTTTTATTGCAAGATTTGCCGTTCTGTTGCTATGATCGCGACATAATTTTCAGGAATTGACTTATGGCGGAAGAGTTCCAGGAACAAAAAGTTTCCCCGATGATGGTCCAGTGGCATGCTTGCAAAAATATCGCTCAAAATGCTGTCCTTTTTTTCCGCATGGGAGACTTTTATGAAGCTTTCTATGATGACGCCGCCTTAATTTCTAGGGAACTCGATCTCACTTTAACCCGCCGCGCCGATGTTCCGATGAGCGGCGTTCCTTATCACACTAGCGAAGGCTACATTGATAAATTGATTGCAAAAGGGTACCGGGTCGCCATTGCGGAGCAGACCGAAGATCCCAAGCTAGCCAAAGGCTTAGTCAAACGGGAAGTCGTCCGCGTGGTCACTCCAGGCACGGTGATTAACTCCGCTTTGCTGTCAGACAAAGACAACAATTACATTGCTTCGGTCGCTCGCGTCGGGTCAACCTTTGGCCTTGCGATTCTAGATTTAACGACTTCGGACTTCAATGTTGTCGAATTCGAAGACGAACAAGACCTTCTGAATGAAATTTACCGTTATCACCCCGCCGAATTCATCATTCCCAAAAAAGTTAAAGAAAAGCACACCCCTGTTTTCGACGACCTAAAAAAATCTTATGATTTTTTACTCAACGAACTGGATGATTGGCAATTCGACCATCAAGTGACCTGCGATGCGCTAATGAATCAATTCAAAGTCCTTTCTCTTGATGGCTTTGGCCTCAAAGGGATGGTAGCAGGGATCAATGCCGCAGGCGCTTTATTGAACTATCTGCGCGATACTCTTAATTTGCCCCTTGAACATATCAAAGAGGTCCACACTTATAGCACCTCACATTTTATGTCTTTGGATCGGATCACCCAACGCAATCTGGAATTAACCGAATCTTTAATCGATGGTTCCCGCAAAAATACTTTATTAGGCATTTTGGACCATACTCACACTCCCATGGGAGCGCGCCTCCTGCGTCAGTGGATCAAGCAGCCTTTGCTTTCCCCTCAAGAGATCGCCAAGCGGCAAGATGCGGTAGAAAGCTTTTTTAATCATCCCACAGCTTTGGAGCAACTCGAAGCTCTTTTGAATGGAGTGCGCGATTTGGAAAGGCTGATCATAAAGATCAGCACAGGATATGCTTCCCCCCGCGATATTGCAGCTTTACGTTTTTCTCTCGAGCCTATCCCGTTGATCAAATCCACCTTGCAAGGGCTTTCGAGCGAGGCCTCTTTCCTCATTGAAGAGGAAAAAGCTTTGACACCCTTGCCGGAGCTCATTCAATTGATTGCCAAAGCTCTTGTCGATTCCCCTCCAGCCAAGCTTAGCGATGGGGGAGTTTTTCGGGATGGATTTTATCAAGAGTTGGATGAAATGCGCACCATAAGCCACGATAGCAAATCTTGGCTTGCACGGTATCAGAACCAACTCAGGGAACAAACCGGCATCAAGACCCTGAAAGTAGGCTACAACAAAATGTTCGGGTATTACCTCGAAGTGAGCAAAGGGCAAGCCGACCGAATGCCCGACTCTTTTGAAAGAAGGCAAACTCTTGTTAATGCAGAAAGGTTCATCACCCCGGAACTTAAATCATATGAATACAAAGTCCTTAATGCCGAAGAACGGATCACCGGTATTGAACAAGAACTGTTTTCCTCTTTGCGAAAAGAGGTTTCAAAATACACGGAACAAATCTATAAAATCGCGCAAGCAATTGCCCGCATCGATGTTTTGCAGGCATTAGCCTCGGTCGCTAAGATCAATGATTACATTCGCCCTCAAGTTGACGGCAGCGCCATTCTCGAGATCGTAGGCGGGCGCCATCCTGTCATCGAAACAGTTCACAGGTCTGAAAAATTTGTCCCCAACGACACCCATTTGAATGATGCAAACTGCCGGCTGATGCTCATCACAGGACCCAATATGGCTGGAAAATCCACCTATATTCGGCAGGTGGCGCTGATTACCCTCATGGCTCAAATAGGTTCCTTTATTCCAGCAAAGAGCGGCCGGATTGGGACTATCGATAAAATTTTTACTCGTATTGGGGCAAGCGATGATCTTACGCGGGGTCAGTCGACATTTATGGTCGAGATGACCGAAACAGCGAACATTCTCCACCATGCCACCACCCGCTCTTTGGTGATCCTGGATGAAATTGGAAGAGGCACAAGCACTTATGATGGCATTTCGATCGCCTGGGCGGTAGCCGAATATCTTTTGATGACTGAAGACAAGCAAGCCAAAACCTTGTTTGCCACGCATTATTGGGAATTAACAAAGCTGGAAGAAAAAATTCCCGGTGCTGTCAATTTCAATGTGGCCGTCCATGAAAGTGAAGACCTGATCGTTTTTTTACGAAAAATTGTCCGCGGAGGAACCGACAAAAGCTATGGGATCCACGTCGGCAGGCTGGCAGGGCTCCCTTCGCCAGTCATTGCCAGGGCGAAAGAGATCCTCGTCCATTTGGAAGAAAATGCCAACAGAAAAAATGCCTTCGAACCTTCAAAACCCAAACGGCCCCCTCCAAAAGTCAAATCCCTCCCCAATTCGATGCAGTTAACATTTTTCGGGTAACCACTGCCCCGAAGACATAAATAAATAACCATAGAGTGGGGAAGGAAAAAACAGGATAAGCAAGATCGTAAACGTCTGGATAAGCAGGATAAAAGAAAAAACGATGTTTTTGAAAAGTCTTAACTTGATCATATCCACATATTCTTACTCTTTATTCAATATCTTGCTTATCCTGTTTTTTCCTTCCCCCACTTCGGGTCCATGTTTTTCATAAAATAAAATTTTTTATTGACATTCCGCCTTTTTCCTGCCAATACAGAAGAGTCCAATTTATAAAACTCTTGAGGAGGTCAACCATGGACACAAAAAAACAAAACAAAAATCCGTCAACATCAAAAAGCCAACCGCAAAAGCACAGCACCACATCGACAACTAAATCCAATCCTACAAAAAAATCGGGCTGGTAAATGAACTGGGGCGCAATCTCGACATGGGGATTGCGCTCGATGCAAAATTTTAAATTTTTTCGTTTTATCTTATCTGGCTTTTTTGATAAGCTTACTCCGATCAGCAATTTATCTAGCGGTTTAGGGCTAGTTTTTGAATGCACTTGTATACTTCGGAGGCCCAAGTGTTAGAACAGACAAAGTCGCCTCAACATCTAATCCAAGCCTATCATCTCGATCGAAGTTTGCTTTTTCAATTTATTCTTGCAGAAATGATCAAAGCCCATCAAGAAGCAGCTCTCCTGTCGTGGCGTAAAAAGAAGCTAACACCGTCCGATATACAACTGTTAATCCATCCGATCATTCGATTATGTGGAATCCAACAAGAGTATATGCGTATTTTTGCCTGGAATAGCAGTGAAGGGATTTTAGCGAAGCTCAAAAAATATTGTGCCTATTTTGCCGAAATGGGCCCCTCGGGCAACAAGCAATTAACAACGCTTCAAAGGCTAGCTAGCAGCGCTTGGTTGACAGGAATGCAATGCGCCGACCATCTTCGTCAATTAAAAGAAAAAGAAAAATATAGTGAATCGGAAACAACTCAACTTTCGAAAAATTTGACCCGCTTAAAAACCACCATCCATAAACTTGGGAAAGAAACAATCAGAGCTATTCGTGAATTCAATCAAAATGAGAATGTAATCTTCTATATTCTTAGGCATGCCGAACAATTTGACATTGCATTCGGAAGTGGATTTGTCAAAAAACTTATCGAAGATCTATATTCAGAGGGCCTTTCGGAAGCTCTACAGTTACTCAAAAACCGCTATACCCTGCGGGGATTTGACCATCTGATTCCCCACATTTCAAACTGCATCACTGCTTTATGACAAATCTTAAAGAACACATCAGCGAGCTCGCAGCTCTATTAAAACTGCATCTTTTGCAAGAATACGGGGTTTCGAATTGGATTTTGACCGAACCCAAAAACCATGTTTTCTTTAGAGAAGAAGCCTTAGCCAAAAAAAAGAAACACCCCCAATCCGCTTCTGCATCAGTATCGATGATCCCCCCGGCTCTTCCCCTTCCACAACCTCCGCCCGTTTCCCAAAAGCCGCCTGAACCTAAACCGATGAGGGATGCAGCTCCAACCAATCATAAGCCCCCTGTCGAGATGCCTCCCGAGCCACCAATGCCCAAACCGACACTCCCCGTGGCTAAGCTGCCTCTTTCTCAAGAGGCTCCAAAACAAAAAAAGGAGGATAAAACTTTGCTCCCAAAATCCAAGTTTTCTCTAGAACCGATCTCTCCCCCGCTCACCCTTGACCTGGAAGACATTCGCGCTTTAATTACCGAAAAAATCCCTGCGCTGCCTCTGGTGGATATTCTTCCTTATGATCAAGAGATCAAGCCTCCTCGTCAAACTTCTCTAATACTCATCTTGGCCCTCGATGAGCCTCCAGAACATCTAACCTTGCTGAGAAACATGGGATCCGCCATTTCCGCTTCTTTGATGCCTGCAGAAGTGGCCGTCATGGAAACAGAAGGGGTTGACACTTTTATTAACGAGTCCCTTACGTCTGACATAATCCTGCTAATAGCGGTCCAACCCACACTCGATCTTCTGTTTAGAAAAATCGAATTTCTTCAACACAACAAGGCCCTTTCAGCAAACTTCAAAAAGCCTTCCATCTTCATTTTGGACCCTATTTCATCCTATTTAGAACAGCCACAAAAAAAACAAGTGCTATGGACTACCCTACGCAAAACTATCCTCAATATGCCTCGGTGATCCTTGACGCGGCAATCGACAAACTTCTGGATTATGGAATCCCCCACGAATATGCCGGAAAAATAGCTCAAGGAATCCGCGTGGAGGTTCCTGTTCGGGGGAGCATTCAATCGGGGTATGTTTATGAAATTAAAAAATCCTCCCCTTTTCCTAATGTAAAACCTATCGCCAAGGTAATTTCAGAACAGCAATTGATTACCCCGGAGTTATTCAATCTTGCCCTATGGATGTCCAAATATTACTGTTCTTCATTGCAGAAAGTCCTCAAGATGATGCTGCCTGCCAGCGTGCGCCGTAATATGCAAGCCAAAGAACAGCTATTTATCATGCGGGGCAAGACTAAAGAAGAGCTCAAAACATTATGTGAAAGCCTCCGGTCCCGCTATCCGGCCCAGTCGGCTATCCTCGATGTCATGCTGCAAGTCAAGAAAGGGATTCTCCTCACCCAACTGCTGGAACAGGCCGATACTTCCCGGAGTCCTGTGGACGCTTTAGTTAAGAAAGGCTTCCTCATTCTCGATATTGTCCGGATCGACCGCTCCCCTTTAGTAGGGGAAGAGTACTTTCAAACTAAGCCTAAATTATTAAATCAGGCGCAAGCAGAAGCCCTGCAAAAAATTGTAAAAAGCATCGAATGCGCTCTTTTTGAAACACACCTTCTTTTTGGGATCACAGGAAGCGGTAAAACAGAAATTTACTTACAAGCCATAGACAAAGCTTTGCAGCTGTGCAAAGGCACACTCATGCTTGTTCCCGAAATATCCCTAACCCCCCAAACGATCGAGCGGTTTAGAAGCCGTTTTGAAGGAAAGATCGCCATTTTGCACCATCGGTTAAGCCAAGGGGAAAGATTTGATGAATGGCAAAAAATCCATCGAGGTGAAGCTCCTATCGTCATTGGAGCCCGCTCAGCAATTTTTAGCCCAATCAGAAACGTGGGGCTGATTATCATCGATGAGGAGCATGAATCTTCCTATAAGCAAACCGATGAGGCTCCCTGTTATAATGCCAGGGATGTAGCTGTCATGCGAGGGAAAATGGCCCATGCAGCCGTGATTTTAGGAAGCGCCACCCCAAGCTTGGAATCATTTTACAATGCGAAGCAGGGCAAATATGTGTTGAGCCCCCTTCCCCTCCGTGCAGAGGCAGCAGCCTCTTTGCCCACATTTACCATTGTCGATATGAAACGGGAATTTGATAAGGCCAAAGGATACACAAACTTTTCCGAGGTCTTGCTAGAAGGGATAAAAAAAAGGGCGGTCGTGGGAGAACAAACCATCCTGTTTCTCAATCGGCGAGGCTACCATACCCTCCTCCTCTGCCGCTCGTGCCAATATTCCCTTAAATGTGCGCACTGCGACGTTTCTTTGACATTTCATTTAGGTGAAAATGCTTTAACTTGCCATCTATGCGGTTTTTCCCTCACCCCCCCTCCCCGGATCTGCCCCTCTTGCAATCAGAATGAAACAATGAAATACCGGGGAGTTGGAACGGAACAAGTGGAAAAATCCCTCTACGCTGTTCTACCCGAGATAAGGATCATCCGTATCGACGCAGACACTACCAAACACAAAGGGAGCCATCAGAAATTACTGCGCGATTTCGCGACGGGAAAAGGGGATGTGCTTCTTGGAACCCAGATGATTGCAAAGGGGCTTCATTTTCCTCAAGTCACGTTGGTAGGAGTCCTTAATTGTGATCCAGGCTTGAATATTCCCGACTTTCGCTCTTCTGAGACGACTTTCCAGCTGATTACTCAAGTAGCCGGAAGAGCAGGCCGAGGGAGTATTCCCGGGGAAGTGATTGTCCAAACATCTATACCTGAAAACACAACGGTGAAACTAGCCGCTCAACAGAACTATCCAGCTTTTTATGAAGATGAACTTTCTAGCCGCCAACTTTTCCACTATCCTCCTTGTACGCAAATGGTCAAAATCTCTTTTTCTGGAGAACATGAAAAGGAGACAGTTGCTATTGCTGAGGCCTTCCGAAAAGAGTTGCAGCAATTGCTCCCTTCCCAATTTCTTTTAAATCCACTCGTTCCCTCAGGCCACGCCAAAGTTAAAAATAAGTACCGATTTCAATTCTTTGTCCGCGGGCCAAGCATCTACAAAATCAACGAAGCGATCACACAAACAAAAGGGATGATGAAAATCCCAGCCAAAGTTCGCCTCTTAGTCGATGTTCATCCCCTTTCTACATTTTTTTAATATTGACATATAAAACTAAATTAATTTAGGATTTCTTTTCTACATTAATTATAAACCAATAACAAAAAAGGTTTTTATGAAAATATTAATTAAAAAACTTACATTTTTGTTTGTCTTTTTTGCGACCGTTTTAGCAAGTATGAACGTTTCAGCCGACTTATTCCAACAAGATTTCAAAAAAGAATACGTCTCTATTGAATTTCCAGGAACTCCTTCTGTAGAGCATCTTTCCACTGACGATGAAGGGGATAAATTAGAGTATCCAATCTATTATGCTTCAACCACGAAAGAATGGGATAATGATGATCTATTATTGGATGGGGCCATCGTAAACGAGTTTAGCGCTTGTTCTCCTGAAAGACCAAATTTAAAGGCAAAAAAAGAATTCACGAATATCATTAAAGCTTGGAAAATGACGCCGCCCGGAAAAATCCTTATAAGTAAAAAGATTTCTAAGAAATCAAACAATTATTACCTACATCTAACTTTAAATATATCATCCTTGTATGCAAAAGCAGATGAACAATGTTATTCTAAAATTACTTACATCATTACTCCTCATAATCTTTATATGGTTTCTACAAATTACTCAGCTTCTAATGCGGACAAAGAAAATCATCAAGCTTTCCTAAATTCTTTGAAAATTATTACAAAATAATTTCTATCCTTATCGAGAATCCTCAATTCATTGGGGATTCTCTTGCAATTTGATCTTGGTTTTAAATAGTTTAAACTCTATAATTTCTTGTTTTAGAGTTGCACCCAATCAGGAGTAATGCATGTTGCCTATCCTCGGAAAAAAGGAAAAAACAGCCCCTTCACTTCCTCAAAAAACAAAAAAGAGAGAGGGATCCATCCAATTTGATTTCGAAGGGAATAAAATTCATTTTATTAGCCTCGGATGTCCGCGCAATCTTGTCGATAGCGAAGTCATGCTGGGGATCCTACTCAAAGCTGGCTATGAGGTGGCGCCCCAACTTGAAGACGCCGATTATCTCGTCATCAATACATGCGGCTTCTTAGAGGCCTCCCGAAACGAATCGATGGTTGCCGTAAACGAAGTTTTAACTTTACGCAAATCAAGCGCCAAACTCATCGTCACAGGATGCATGGTGCAAACACACAGCGACGAACTCAAAAACCGCTTTCCAGGCATCGATTATTTTTTGGGCTCCGGGGATGTAGAAGGGATTTTAAAAGCAGTCCAGTCCACCCAAAAGGGGGAGCTCATCTCCTCTGCGAGAAGCTATCTGGAAGCGGGAGAAATTCCACGCCAAATATCCACTCCCCGCCACTTTGCTTATTTGAAAATTGCCGAAGGATGCCGCAAACGCTGTTCCTATTGTATAATCCCCAATATCAAAGGTCCCTTAAAAAGTAAGCCTAAAGAACAAATCCTCAAGGAATTCAACCTTTTACTCAACCAAGGGGTGCGTGAAATCATCTTAATTGCACAAGACCTTGGAGACTATGGAAAAGATCATGGCTCTAAACGGTTAGAGGCTCTTCTCGATTTGCTTAAATCAATGCTCTCTGTGCAAGGGGATTTTTGGATACGATTGCTCTACCTTTATCCCGACGAGATCACCGATGAATTGATTGAACTAATGAAAAACGAACCTCGGCTATGCCCATACCTTGACATGCCCATTCAGCATATCAACAACCAGATGCTGAAATCGATGCGGCGGGCCACTTCGCGTGAGGATATCATCCAGACAATTACAAAATTAAGAAAAGAACTTCCCGGTGTCGTCATCCGCACTAGCTTGATTGTAGGCTTCCCTGGGGAAACAGACGAACAGTTTGAAGAACTAGTCCAATTTATTCAAGATTACCCTCTGGACAATATTGGGATCTTCAAATTTTCACGGGAGCCTGGATCCCACGCCTACGATTTGCCTGATCAAATTCCCGACGAGATTAAAGAAAAAAGATACCACCGTTTAATGCAAATCCAACAAAAAATCGTGAAAAAGAGGAACAAAGCTCTCAAAGGGAAACGGTTTTCCGTAGTCGTTGAAGGGTATCACCCCGATTCCCCTTTGCTCATGTATGGACGCTATTACGGTCAATGCCCCGATATCGATGGAATGATCATCATCAATGAAGGAGCTGAAAAAGTAAAAGGTTTTGGCCAAACATATCTTGTTGAAATCACTGATGGTTTAGATTATGATCTGTTGGGAAGAGTCATAAGGTGAAGCTATGATCCAATGGCTTAGGTCATTTGTAAATGCGAACAAACAGACGAAGTATTTCGTCCTCAATTGGGCGGTGTACGGACTTGCGATCATCTTAACAACAGTCTATTGTTATGCACGCCTGGACTATGTCCGCAGCTACAAAACAGCAGCTCCTCACTTCAAAAATCAAGCTGGTGACACCTCTAAAAAATCTTAAATACCCTAACCAAATAAGATGCGCTTATGAATTTCAAAAGCCCTGATTACCACACCCACGACGATTTCCATATCCGTTCCAATAAACTTAAAGAACTTCGAGAGTTAGGCATCGAGCCCTACCCCCATAAATACACCCCCACTCATTTAGCGGAAATATTGCACCAAGAGTTTGACAAAGCTTCCATTGGCCATAGTGAAGAGGCTGCAGCAGGCACGACCCCCTCTGCCTGCGTTGCAGGACGCCTTGTCTTGTTTCGCCCCATGGGGAAAAATGCCTTTGCGCACATCCAAGATAGCAGCGGCAGAATCCAAGTGATGTTCAATCGCGACTTGACATCCTTGGAAGGCTTTGAGCCGGTCCAGGATCCAAGCGGCGAGAAAATGACCGCCCTGAAATTAATCGAAAAGAAAATAGACCTTGGGGATATTTTGGGGGTTGAAGGGTATCTTTTCCATACCAATAAAGGGGAACTAACCCTTTATGCTAAAAAAGTCACGCTTCTATGCAAAACACTTTTACCCCTACCCGACAAACACAGCGGCCTCGCAGACAAAGAGCTCCGGTACCGAAAGCGCTGGCTGGATCTTATTTGCAGTCCCGAAGTTAAGCAAACGTTTCTTCTGCGAAGTCAAATTGTAAAAGAAATTCGAAACTACTTTGAAGAAGCAGGGTTCATGGAGGTTGAAACCCCGGTTTTGCAAGGGATCTACGGAGGAGCTGAAGCGCGCCCCTTTTTGACCAAACTAAATGCGTTGGATCAAGAGATGTTCATGCGGATTGCCTTGGAGATTTCCCTTAAGAAACTTCTCGTTGGTGGATTGGATAAAGTTTTTGAAATCGGAAAAGTCTTTCGGAATGAAGGGATCGACAGGACTCATAACCCCGAATTTACCATGCTGGAAGCCTATGCAGCCTTTTGGGATTACAACGACCTCATGGATTTTGCAGAGAAGCTATGGGAAAGGCTTGCCGTAAAATTATTTGGCTCAACCAAAGTTCCGGCCTTGCATCCCGATACTGGGGAACCCATTGAAATCGATATGAAAGCTCCATGGATCCGGATGACAATGAAAGAAAGCATCAAAAAATACGCCCAAATGGATGTCGATAGTTTAAAAGATGAGGAGATCCGGCAAATTTTAAACGAGAGTGGGCATGTCGACCCTGCAAAATTAAAAACGCTCAGTCGGGGGCTTCTCATCGCGGCTTTATTCGAAGTGAAAGTCGAACCCCACTTAATCCAGCCTCACCACATTACAGATCATCCCATTGATACCACCCCCCTATGTAAACTCCATCGGAATGCTAAGGAAAAAGAGGCCGGCATCGTCGAACGTTTTGAAAGCTTCGTCCTCTGCCGCGAAGTGTGCAATGCCTACTCTGAATTGAACGATCCTGAAATCCAAAGAAAACTATTAGAACAGCAAGCTTCACGCCGGGAAACCGGAGACGAAGAAGCTAGTCCTTTAGATGAAGACTTTATCGAAGCCATTTGCCAAGGTATGCCCCCCGCAGCAGGGATTGGCATAGGCCTTGATCGTTTGATCATGCTTTTTACAAACGCCCACTCGATTCGGGATGTCTTGTATTTTCCCTGGATGAAACCTTCTTAACGGCATTGTTGCATAAGTAACCATTGAGCCAATGAGATCTTTGGAATATTTGAGCCTCATTTGCAGCCAAAGGATTACTTCCATATCAAAAAATCTCTAATTAAACATACCATCTGCATGATCCCTTTTTTAGCATTCTATATGGTGTTGGCCGCTGCTAAAACATCTAAAGAAATGCCATAAATTCCCCCAAGAATTTCTATGATCTTGTGTGCATCGACGTTTTTTAAGCCTAAATTTTTACAGTCGATGGATTTGTCGGTTTTTATGTCGTTTAGGAAGGAGCTCATGTCATTTTTGATGGGAAGGGGTAATTCTTTTCGGCTATTGGCTGAAAGAAGTTGATACAAGCGGATGACATCGTTTTTATGCTTTCGGATATCTTTTTCATCGATGTTTTCCCCACTTTGCTTTCTTCCCATGAGGTCAATGTACGCGCGTGCTTTTAAAGGAATTAAGTGAACAGCATCCAGGACAGATAAATCATTTATTTGCTGTTTGCCTAGATGAATGAAGTTGTAATAATCATCATCTAACAAAATAGCTGAAAGGCTGGCGACAGTTTCATTGATCGGTATGGGTGTTAAATGGCCTTTGCCTGAAAATTTTACGTTATCGGGAATTCGTGAGAAAAGCTCGATCATTGAAGGGTAATCGCTAGAGCTCGGCAAAGCAAAACGATAAAAAACTTCTTTTCCCGTGCTGCGCTGACGGTTTTGATATCCTCCTTCTTCTATAAACTCCCAGAATGCAGAGACAAAGTTCAAATTAAGTGCTTCTACGTATAAAACAATGTCCAGGTCTTTTGTGGCGCGAAAATCCAACCCTGATTCTTGCATTATGATTGCGCATGCTGTGCCTCCAATTAAAACATATTGATTTGCATAGGGTGCGAAATGTTGTCTAAAACGATTGAGGCCGATTACCATTTAATTTTCTCCAGCATGTCTTCTAAAGCAGATTCGATTCTTTCATCTCCACTAGCTTCTAAGCACAAAAACAATGAAAACGGGTCGATTATCCCATCTTTTGCAAAAAGTTCGGGATTGTAATTCCAAATTTCTAATTCTGAGGAAGCTCCTTCCGATATGGTTAACCCCTCAAGACCTGATTGTTTCAGCTCTACCCATTGGTTGTATCCAATGGCAAAAACCGGAAGAAGAGGAGGGGCTAGCTGTGAAAAATGTGATAGGGCGCTCAATCCTGCCAATGTTTTAAATTCACGATTATTTATCCAAACACGTTTTTTGATAGGACTGCGTAAAAAAGGCTTTGCCTGATCCCAGAGAGAGCGCTTGTTTGAGAAAATCCAATAACGCTCTCGTCCTTCTCGAAAAAATTCGCCTATTCCTGCGGCTTGAAGCTCATCAAGGGCTCGGGTCATTGTCATGAGAGTATAACCCAGTCTGTCGGCAAGCTCGGAGGGAGTTAGTTTCTCATCTGTCTTGCGCAAAAGCGCGTAAATGACTGCCGTTTGAGTTCCAGGGCTGAAGGATTTCTGTTTTTTGGTGTGGATTTTTCGGAAATGCTCGCGCAGATCAATGCCAAAGTGAGGTAAGTACATTTGATTTCCAGGGATGATAAAAGGGATATGCTGCTCAATTAAGCGTTTGCGGTTAAAAGAGGATAAAACTGATTGAACATAAATAATAATGGACCCTTCCCAAATTTTTTCGACTTGCTCCACAATGTTTCCGAATCATGCCTGGAGTAATATCTTTATTTTCTTGAGCGATCATCAATAAACACGGCTGCTTAAATAAGGATATCTCAAAAAAAATATAGGCGTCAGTCAGAAAAAATGGTAGGTTGTTTTGATTCTCATAGGGATGAGTTTCGATCGTCACATTGAGAGTTTCATAGAGATAGGCTTTTAAACTTTCGTGCAACTTGTTCATTTTTCCTCGATAACATATATTTGCACGTTAACACACCTTGTGTTATTGTGCAATATCTATGTATTTGGAGTTCGAAAGCAGTCAGGGTTAAAGACTTGACTTTTTGTATCCGGGAGATGCGGGCATTCTTCAATATGAACCGAGAGTGTTTTTATACCGCCCTGGTAGTCGCGCTGTTTCTCCTTTAGAAGAACTGCAACAAACAGCAGAACTTATTAGGAATAATCTATGAAACTGCAGTGATCAACGATATTCACGCAGGAAAGTATCTAGAGCATAATGGTAGAGTAGGGGGCTCTTCCCATTCAGTAGAAGATATGCTTCAAATAGATTCCGTGGGAACACATGATGAACTTATAAAGCAGAATGGGTTGTACAGTCGCTTATGGAATGCACAAGTACTTCTATAAAAGATCTAAAATACAGCTGTTAATCTTCTTCTAAATTTCATTTACAAGATACCTCCTCTTTCATCTTGGCTTATTGTTTAAAATGACTTTTAAACTGTGT
This sequence comes from uncultured Parachlamydiaceae bacterium, assembly GCA_963742415.1. Lineage (GTDB taxonomy): Bacteria > Chlamydiota > Chlamydiia > Chlamydiales > Parachlamydiaceae > CAVULX01. The sequence goes on along the minus strand of CAVULX010000004.1, from coordinate 420,498 downwards.
TGCCCAGCAGAGTCTCCAAATATTTCATAAGCTTTTAATATTTCTTTTAAATCAAAATGATGGGTAATTAAATGAGAAGGATTCAACTTACCCTTTACAAAAATTTTTAATAGAGTGGGAATAGTAAAAGTGTCAACTAAAGCTGTTGTTAAGGTAATATTCCTATCCCAAAGCTTTTCTAAATGCAGACTTACGCTTTTTCCATGCACTCCTATATTAGCAATATGGCCGCCTGGAGCAATAATAGTCTGGCAGGTATCAAATGCTTCTGGAGTGCCTACGGCTTCAACAGCTACATCAACACCTTTTTGATTTGTAATTTGTAAAATACTTTCGACAGCTCTTTTATCGCGATCATTAATGATCTTACTTGCTCCTAAACGTTTAGCGACCTCTAGACGATAGTCGTCTAAATCAACCATAATAATTTCTGAAGGAGAATAAAACTGAGCTGTTAAAAGCGTTGCTAAACCTATTGGACCTGCCCCAATAATGGCTACCGTATCCCCTAATTTAATCCGGCCCTTTAGAACTCCTGTCTCAAATCCGGTTGGCAAAACATCACTAAACATCACTACAGCCTCTTCATCTACTCCCAGTGGAAGGGGATGGAGACTGGTATCTGCAAATGGAATGCGCACGTATTCTGCTTGTGTACCATCTATTTTATTTCCAAGTAGCCATCCTCCCACATCGCAATGTGAATACATTTTATTTTTGCAAAAGTGACATTTACCACAAGAAGTAATGCATGAGATCAATACTTTATCCTTAACACCAAAATTCGAAATCGCATTCCCAACCGCATCAATAACGCCTACTCCCTCATGTCCTAATGTGCGACCATTTTTAACCGTTGTAACATCCCCTTTCAGAATATGAAGATCGGTCCCACAAATCGTCGTGGTTGTTATTCTTACTATGCAATCTGTTGGATTTTCAATTGCAGGCTTAGGCTTATCTTCTAGGCTAATTTTATTAGGGCCTTGATACACAAGAGCTTTCATCTTTCACCTTTTTTGTTTTCAGCAAGCACCATATCGCTCATTATGGCTGGCTTCCAGATAGTTCTTAAAGAATTCATAATCGCTATGACATCAATAACCTCTTGACTAATGGCTCCAGCAACAGGAGGAAGAAAACCAAAAGCAGCTATAATCATTCCAATAATCGAAAGAGTCATTCCACCAAGCGCACTCTGTAAGGCTATAGTTCTCATTCGCTTGCTGATATGCAAAAACTCATCTACCTTTTCCAAGGTGCTATCCATGACAACAGCCCCTGCAGCCTCTGCTGTAATATCGCTATTGCGCCCAAATGCAATTCCAACTGTGGCAGCAAGCAAAGCAGGTGCATCATTGATTCCATCTCCAAGATAAGCTGTTTTTGCCTGTTGTGTTTCTTTCACAACAATATCAACTTTTTCCTCAGGGCTTTTGCCTGCATAAACTTCTGTGATTCCGACAGAATTAGCCAGATATCTAACCTCTTCTTCGCGATCTCCTGAGACAATCATGACTTTTTTGAATCCATGTTTTGGAAGTAAATGTTGTATGAAAGACTCACTATCAGCTCGTGGAGAGTCTCGAAAGCGGTAATGAGCTGCTAATTGATGATCGATAAGAATAACACATTCAAGACCAGCGCCTTGCGGCAAAACAGCAACATCTTTTCCTAAACCAAATTTATCAAGCTGTTTGCGGCTAGTGATGATGACTTCATGTCCATCAACAGTGCCTTGAAGTCCTGCTCCTTTGGGTTCGCTTATTTGCTGTGCATCAATCAACTTGATATTTTCTTCTGCAGCTTTTTCAAGTATTGCACTTGCTAACGGGTGTTTGGAATACCTTTCTATGCTGGCTACTAGTTTTAGAATCTCCATCGGATTGTTCTTGTTATAGATAGTCTGATCAGTAAGAGTTGGCTTGCCATAAGTTAGCGTTCCTGTCTTATCAAAAATCATTGTTTGGCATTGATCTATTTGCTCCAGAACAATTGGATTTTTGATCAAAATTCCTCGTCTGGCACATAAAGAAATAGATCCAATGATTGCCACTGGTATTGCAATCAATAGAGGGCAAGGTGTCGCAATCACAAGCACTGCCAAAAAACGGACGGCATTGCCGCTGATCACCCATGCTAAAATTGCAATGATAATGGCAATAGGGGTATACCAAGCTCCTAATTGGTCAGCAAGTCTCCGCATGCGAGGACGTTTTTGTTCTGACTCAGACATGACCTGCATGATTTTGGCATAACGGGAATCTTGAGCTAATTTAGTCGCTTTGATTGTTAATGAGGCATCTCCATTGATGGAACCGGAAAGGACTTCTGAACCAGGAGCTTTCGAAATGAGAAAAGGCTCGCCTGTCAGATACGATTCATCCATCACACCATTTCCTGCAATCACTTCACCATCCACAGGGCAAATTTCATGAGGAAATATTAAAATCGTATCCCCGATAACAATTTTTTCTACAGAGATGTCTTCAATCACATCACTTTTCTTACGATGAGCTGTTGTTGGTGCTCGTTTTGCAAGCACTTCAAGCATTCTAGAAGCAGTTCTTATGGCATAGTTTTCTAGAGTTTCTCCACCTGAAAGCATTAACACAACTAATGATCCTGCTAAATATTCTTCAAGCAAAACGGCAGTAACGATGGACATTCCTGCTAGCAAATCGGAACCAAATTTGAAAGTCACTAACTTCCGTACAAGATCGAAAACAAGAATGCCTCCTCCTACAGCAAGAGTAATGTAAAGTGGATAAAGAGAATATGTTTGGAAATCGGGAATTAAATATCGAAGGACTAAATGCACGGTTATGCTAATGATTGCTAAAATAGCAATATAGCCTTCTAAACCGACTCCCTCTTTTTTCTGTGCTGGAGAAACCATCAAAATTTTCCTGGTTGAGTTTTAACGTGAGGTGTAATGCTTATAAAACCATTGTTTTACCACTTCCACCATCAGTAAGTACACGATCACCATGCTCGCCAGGATAAAAAAGAATAGCAGCGGAGGAGCGACAAATCCGAGAAACCTTCCTAATGGAGTGAAAGGGAGCAAAACAGCTAATGCCACTACTAGGAGAGAACAGACAGTGAGCCAAGGATTGGGGCGGCTTTTTAGAGGATTCTTGTGCGTGCGGATGATGAAGATCACAAGTACCTGCGTTGCCAATGATTCGATGAACCAGCCAGTATGAAAAAGAGCCTCTCCGGCTTGAAAAACTTTGATCATTACAAAAAAGGTCAGAAAATCAAAGATGGAACTGATCGGGCCAACGATCAGCATGAACTTGCGAACAAAGTTAATGTCCCATTGCCTGGGGCGCATCAGGTATTCTTCATCGACATTGTCCATTGGGATAGGGATTTCGGATATATCATAAAGCATGTTGTTAAGCAAAATCTGTGTGGGAAGCATGGGAAGAAAGGGAAGAAACAAAGATCCGCCTGCCATACTGAACATGTTGCCGAAATTGGAACTGGTCCCCATCATGATGTACTTCATAATATTGCCGAAGGTACGCCGCCCCTCAATGACCCCACTTTGGAGTACACCCAAGTCATGTTCTAAAAGGATCATTTCTGCTGCATCTTTAGCGACATCAACAGCGCTATCCACAGAAATGCCGATATCTGCCGAGTGAAGTGATGGAGCATCATTAATCCCATCCCCAAGATATCCAACAGTATGACCTCGCTTCTTTAAGGCTAGAATGATCCGATTTTTCTGGGCCGGAGTAACACGACAAAATAGGTTAACATTTTCCACCTGTCCCACCAAGGCCTGATCATCCATTTTCAGGATATCCGCTCCCGTCAGAATCCCGGTGATCGGCAGTCCCAACTGTCCGCAAATATGTTCCGTAACAAGTTCATTATCACCAGTTACTATCTTGACAGAGACTCCACTGGCAGCAAGGTCTGCTAAAGCCTTTTTCGCACTCTCTTTAGGTGGATCAAGAAAAGCGGCGAATCCTGAAAAAACAAGTTTTGCCTCATCGCTTACTACGATATGGGGGTAATCGGCTTCTTCCTGACGCCAGGCAATTCCGAGCACTCGGAATCCCTCTCTTCCTAGAGAGTCAAATAGTGCTCGCACGGTAGCCATCGCTGCATCATCTAAAGGATGCAGATCGGTGTCACTATCCCCCTCATAACTTGTGCAAAGACGCAAGATATCTTCAGGAGCCCCTTTGACCACAAGCATTCTTTTCTGTCCATTATCAACCAGCACCGAAACTCGGCGACGTTCAAAATCAAAAGGAACCTCGTCAATTTTTCGCCAGCCAGTCATATCGATCTCTTTATGTTCCAGGATCGCATCATCCAAGGGACTTTTCAATCCCGTTTCAAAAAAGCTGTTCAGATAAGCCAACTCTAAAACCCTTTTGCTGTCACGTCCGAGGCTGTCAATATGGCGCTCCAAATGAATACGTGCTTCAGTTAACGTGCCTGTCTTATCCGTACAAAGCACATCCATACTTCCCAGGTTTTGTATGGAAGCGAGCTGTTTAACAATGACTCGTTTAGCCGCCATACGCTTTGCTCCTCGGGCAAGAGTCACTGAAACGATCATAGGAAGCAGTTCTGGAGTTAATCCGACCGCTAGCGCTACGGCAAAGATAAAGGATTCGAGCCATGGTCTGTGGAAGAATGCATTGACTAGAAGAACAAACAGCACGAGGAAGATTGTAAAGCGCATGATAAGCAGTCCAAAGCTACGCGTCCCTTGTTCAAATGCAGTGGGAGGAGCCTTGGCTATAAGACTGTCAGCAATATCACCAAGCACTGTATTTGCACCGGTATTGCAAACCAATACTTTTGCCGTTCCGCTAACTACCGAAGTTCCTCGTAGCACAGTATTGCTCGCTGATAGGATCTCGGCCTCATCAGGTAATTCGCCAGGTTTTTTCTCGACCGGATACGGTTCCCCAGTTAGAAGGGCCTGATTCACAAAAAAATCCTTTGCTTCCAATATGCGTCCATCACCAGGGACCAGGTCACCGGCAGCAAGTAGCACAACATCTCCAGGAACCAGCGAAGGAAGAGGAATCTCCTGAGATTTTCCATCTCGCAGCGCCTGCACATGCACTGTCACTGATTGACGTAACTTCTCCGCCTCCTTACCAGCCCTGTATTCCTGAATAAAATCCAGTGTGACACTCATGAAGACAATGAGCGAAATAATGATAAAGCTAGCCACATCACCGGTGAGAGCTGATATAGCGCTGGCTACGAGCAGAATGATGACGAGTGGATTGCTAAACTTGGACAGAAACTGAAACAGCAATGCATTTCTTCGCTGTGGATGAAATAGATTGGGGCCATAACGTGTTAGGCGTTCAGCGGCCTCGCTGCTTGTCAAACCGGCTGGGGTTGACTTATAGTATTCCAACAAGGCTGTCAAATTCTGCTGCCAAAAGGCGGGTTCCTTATCAGACTGCACACTCATGATCCACCCCATTTCCAATTCCGGATTTCGGGCATGTCTTGGCCATATTTATCAATGTAAAGTTTGTGCTCGATGAGCTTGTCCTGGACTATCTGCTTCAGATAGTCCCCTTTGGTGCCCAACTGTGGCACGCGATCAATCACGTCTTGCACTAAGTGAAACCTATCCAAGTCATTCTGCACTCTAATGTCGAAGGCTGTTGTGACAGTTCCTTCTTCCTTATAACCTCGGACGTGGAGGTTCTGGTTTGTCCGACGATAGGTCAGCCGGTGGATCAACCATGGGTAGCCATGAAAGCCAAAAATAATATGCTTATCTTTTGTAAAAAGCGAATCGTAATCTGCGTCACTTAAACCATGCGGATGTTCAGTTTTAGACTGCAGCTTCATCAGATCGACGACATTGATCACCCGGATTTTCAGATCGGGCAGATGCTGACGCAGAATAGAGACAGCAGCCAGAATCTCTAACGTAGGAGTATCGCCGCAGCAGGCCATCACCACATCCGGTTCTTTGTCCTGGTCGTTGCTAGCCCATTGCCAAATCCCAATTCCTTCCGTGCAATGCACTAACGGCAGCATCCATGGTCAGCCATTGCGGGAGAGCATGTTTGCCTGCCACAACTACGTTGACATAATGCCGGCTGCGCAAGCAATGATCAAAGACAGAGAGCAGACAATTGGCATCTGGAGGCAGGTAAACGCGCACGATATCAGCCTTTTTGTTCACAACGTGGTCGAGAAAACCGGGATCTTGGTGTGTGAAGCCGTTGTGATCCTGCTGCCAGACGTGAGAGGCAAGAAGATAGTTCAATGAGGCAATCTTCCTCCGCCAGGGGAGTTGTGCCGTTACCTTCAACCATTTGGCGTGCTGGTTGAACATCGAATCAACGATGTGAATGAACGCTTCATAGCAGTTGAACAAACCGTGTCGCCCAGTCAATAGATACCCTTCCAACCAACCCTCACACTGATGCTCACTGAGCATGGAGTCCTAGTACACGTCCGGCGGGTGCGAGAAATTCATCATTCTTTTCTTCTCGGGCGTCCCACTGACGATTGGTAACTTCAAAAACAGCACCCAAGAGATTCGAAAGTGTTTCATCGGGACCAAAGATGCGGAAATTACGCTGATCCTGATTTAGCTTAACCACGTCACGTAGAAAATTACCCAAAACGAGCGTGTCATGCGCATCAACAGCACCGGGAGAAGGCACATTCACTGCGTGGAGGCGAAAAGTCCGGCATTTGCAAGTCACGGAGCAGACTGCCGCCGTTTGTGTGGGGATTGGCACCCATCCGTCGATTTCCTTTTGGTGCCAGATCTGCCAATTCCGGTATTAGACGGCCATTTTCATCAAACAGTTCTTCCGGCTTGTAGCTTTTCAGCCAGCTTTCAAGCTGCTTAAGATGATCGGGATGTTCGGCATCCACCAGAAGCGGCACTTGATGAGCACGAAAAGTGCCTTCAATTTGTAGGCCATCGACTACTTTCGGTCCTGTCCATCCTTTGGGAGACTTGAGAACGATCATCGGCCAGCGTGGTCGACTGGCATCATTATTGTCTCTCGCATTCTTTTGAATTCGTCGAATGTCCTCGATGGCCATTTCCAAGGTTGCGGCCATGAGTTGATGCATCTCTTCCGGCTCATCACCTTCCACAAAATAAGGCGTCCAGCCGCAGCCTCGAAAGAATTGCTCCAATTCCTCATGCTCGATGCGTGCCAAGACTGTCGGATTGCTAATCTTATAGCCATTGAGATGCAGGATCGGCAGCACAGCTCCATCCGTAATTGGATTGAGAAATTTGTTGGACTGCCATGCGGTCGCCAAAGGTCCCGTTTCTGCTTCACCATCGCCGACGACACAGGCGACAATCAGATCTGGATTGTCGAAAACAGCTCCGAAGGCATGGCTGAGTGAATAACCAAGCTCGCCTCCTTCGTGAATTGATCCTGGTGTTGTTGGTCCAACATGACTAGAAATCCCACCGGGAAAAGAGAACTGCTTGAATAGTTTTTTCAAGCCCAGCTTCGTCTTGGCTGATGTCCGGATAAATCTCGCTATAGGTGCCTTCTAGATACGTATTAGCCTACCAGAGCCGGACCGCCGTGGCCAGGACCGGCGATGTAGAACATATTCAGATCATACTTCTTGATGACTCGGTTCAAATGCACATAGATGAAATTCTGGCCTGGCGTTGTGCCCCAATGTCCGACCACCAGTGGCTTAACATCAGATAATAACAGCTGCCGCTTAAGCAGAGGATTATCATAGAGATAAATCTGACCGACCGACAAATAGTTCGCAGCTCGCCAGTAAGCATCTATCTTTTGAAGTAGTTCCGGAGAAAGAGTTTTTGTCTTCATCGTCTCTTAGTCCAGTTCGAGAATACAGCAAAGCGCCTTGGCTATCATTCATTCTTCATCCGTATGAATGATACGGACAACGGCCTGGCTGGCTGCAGCGGAAAACACTTCTGCATTGCCTATATTTGCTTTTTCTTCGAATTCGATCCCAAGGAATCCTAATTCTCACTATTTAAGAATTTAAATGATCTCTTTCCTTATCGTGGGATACTTGTGACCAATGCGTTATTAGATCTCCATCAATTGTTGCAATTGCCATAATATTTAACAGTCGTTTTTCTCCACTTTGTGAAGTCAGGGTCATATCATATTGAATAGTGCCTTTATTGCCTGAAATCAAACAATCTTGAAGGCGAGAGAACTCGACATGTGAATATCTCTTTTGCACTTCTTGAATGCGTTTTAAAAAATCTTGAATGTTTTTGCCGATCAGCTTCCCATTACTGGAATTCTGAAAATCATGAGAAAGAATATGTTCAAAATAAGCAGCATTTGGCGGCTGTTTTTGTTTGCAGGAATTTTTAAATTGATCTAAAAAATTATTTAGCACTTGTAAGGCTTTTTGTTTGTCGAGCGCTTGTGTTTTTGTTGCTACCATAAATTTCTCCTTGCTAGGTTTTATTCTTCACATAGGCGAATTTTAACGATGAAGCGACTGATTTGTCAGTCCATTCGGACGAGACACACTCTCAAGCCCACCATGTCACTTAAAATATTTATTAGCAATTGAATACAGAGAAAGACTCGCCAATCAAAGCAATTTCCCATGACTACGTTCTATAAATACGTACATTAAACATTTTTATTGACATCATGATGTGACTACTCTAGCTTGAGGAAGAATGAGAGTTTATTTATTGACAAAGAACTTTTAAGGAGAGGCCATGCTCGGCACAGTATTAGTTATTATCCTGATTTTATTGCTTATTGGCGCTTTCCCATCATGGCCGCATAGTTCTGGTTGGGGATATGGTCCCAGTGGAATTTTGGGGACAATTTTAATTATTGTCCTTATTTTGTGGTTGCTAGGAAGGCTTTGAAATTTGTTCGGCATCCCAATCTTGTGTAGATGTTATGTAAGACTGATATCCGTCTGCGTTTATGGTGGACCGATGTCAGATTTCCTAACAACGATTCTTTATGTTAGTGGTAGAATGAAGCCAACTATATCTAATGCAGGGTGATATGGGACGTAAAAAAAAGAAAAGCAATGGTGATGATCCTAAGCCTCTTAATTTTGATCGGGACGAGGAAAAAGGACCTAGTGATCATTTAGACAAAACATTTATGACTCCTTCTGAAGAAAGGGGCGACAATGAAGATGATCAATACTATGAAGAAGAAGAGGCTATCAGCCCAGAAGAAGTAAAAGAACGAAAAGAAGAAGATGATCTCTAGCCCTTACGACTTATAGAGTCCATCATAAGAATTGGTTCTAAAAAAACTGCCTTCCAAATTGTTCTTAAAGTATTCATAATCGTCGCATCAATCATCTCTTGGCTGCTCGCTTCGGAATCAGTAAGGGAATAAAAAATGGGCAAAATGAAATTGAAGATTGGGGTCATGGGATCTGCTTCTGGCAAACTTTCCAAGGCGCATAAAAAGATCGCCTATGAATTGGGGTGCGCAATAGCAGAAAAAGACTGCATTACCGTTACAGGAGCCTGTCCGGGATTTCCGCTTGAAGCGGCCAAAGGAGCAAGCAGAAATGGAGGATTAGTTGTGGGAATATCGCCCGCACTAAGCGAAAGAGAACATATTGAAAAATATCACTCGCCCATTGCATATCATGATGTTCTCATATTCACCGGAAGCGGACTTATGGGAAGAGAAGTTGTTAATATACGCAGCTCAGACATCGTGATTATTATGGGCGGTCATTCAGGTACACTTGGTGAATTTTCAATTGCGTATGATGAAGGCAATCTCATTGGAGTTCTACTCGGTACTGGCGGTATTGCGTCAGAGATTAAGCATATTGTCAAATTTATAAAAAAGAAAACCGGCGCTAAAGTCATGTACGAATCAAATCCTCGTGTCCTTTTAGATAACCTCATCGATTATTACCTCAAAAAGCATTACAAGCATCCTGATGTTCATTCCTAATGAGTTTTTCGCAATTCTCTCTTAATACTATGCCTTTTCATCAAGAAAGATAAAATCAATAAAGCCTTTTGTAATATCAACATACTTCAGCTGAACTGAAACCTTATCTCCAATATTTAACCCTTCGAAACCCCGGATGATTTTACCTTCGACGGCTGGTTGGAAGATACGCACCCAAGTGCCTTTATCACCCGCCCCAGTAATAATTCCCTTAAAAACTGTCCCTATTTGAGAGGATAAAAGGGCTGCTGCAGCTGATTTATTTACTTGCCTTTCCACTTTCATTGCAGCATCCTCTTGTTGGGTACAATGAGCGGCTAGACTATACAATTCATCTAATGTATAAGGAGCTTTTTCACCTAGCAAAAAGGCTTTATATTGACGTTGTGAAATAAGATCAGGAAAGCGCCGGTTCGGAGCCGTAGAGTGCGTGTAATCAGATAAAGCAAGAGCGAAATGTCCTACAGGACTGTCTTTATCATTTTCTACAACATATTCCCCTCTTCCAAGGAGCTTAATCACTGTCAAAGAAAGATCGGGAAAGCTTTCAGGATCCTTTTTTTGTCTATTGACTAAAAAAACATCTAATGCTTTTGAGTCTGGTTGTTGAGGAAGATCTTCTCCAAAACTTTTTGCAATCTCTACAATCCGATCCCAATACTTGGGAATGCGTACAACGCGGCGTAGACTGGCGATTTTTGCATCACTAAAATGCTGCGCCGTTGCCCTATTTGCGGCAATCATGAATTCTTCTATAAGTTGATGCGCAAAGTTGTGGGGAGAAAGTTGAATAACGATTTGATTATTGCTTGTAATTTTGGCTTCGGCTTTAGATGATTCTAAAGTTAAGGATCCTGCCTCATGCCGCTTTTGCTTTAAAATTTGCGCTGCTTCGTGCTGAGTTTTAAGTATATTCTCTAATCCAGGCACTTGTTTAACCTTATCTGGAAGGCTATTCTTTCCCTCTAACCATTCCCCGATGCCATCATATGTTAGTTTGGCATAGTTGTGCACGATTGCTTGGAAAATAGAAGAACTTTCGATATCTCCCGTTTGATTTATTTGAATTTTTACAACCATAGAGACACGGTCTTCACTCTCATTCAAGGAAGTTAAATTTGTGGAAAGCTTTTCTGGTAGCATTGCGAATATTTTTGCAGGTGTGTAAACCGATGTCGTATTTATTCGAGCGTGAATGTCTATCGGCGAATCTTTGTCAACTAATGCATCCACATCTGCAATGGCAATCCATAATGTCGTCTTGCCATCCGCCCCCTTTTCGGCATAGGTCAACTGATCTAAATCACGTGAATCATCATTATCAATTGAACACCATGACAAGGAACGCAGATCAACATATTTTGAAGACGATGGAGCAGGATTGTTAATTTGAGAAAGCTGTTGAAGTTCATCCTTGGAAAATTCAGGTTGTAGCCCTTTTTCTTGCATGATCTGGGTAGCCAATTGAGCAAGATCTGCTATAATTTGCATTTTTACGACCATATATCCGCTTCCTTGTCTTTTGCGTGGCGATATCAGATTGCGTTAACCAAAATCCGATGCGGCATGTCCATATAAAATAGGGGGCTTTTTCTTTCTTGTTTGATCAATGAGATAATGCCTTCTTATTTTCTAGAGGACGATTTAATTTTGGATTTAGGCTTAGCTTTCAAAATGTTTTCTGCAGGCAACTTTGGTTTGGGTTTGGTTACTTTTTGTTTAGATGATTTAAGCTTATTTACGGATGTAGTGGATTTTTTCAGTTGTTTGCTTTCAATTTTTATCTGTTTAGGCAATTTCTTTGCAGGCTTGGTTTTTTTCGAAATGGCTTTTTGCTTTTTAGATTTAACTTCTATTTTCTTTTTGGCAGCAGGCACTGTTTTTTGTTTACTCTTAACACGCGCCTTCTCTGAATTTATTTCGAAGCTCGTAGGTTGTATGAGATGCTCTAATTCATTAAGTGCATGTTTTATTTTGCCTAGATTCTTAAATTCGTACTCATATGACCTAACTGTTTGCAAAGTATCACAAACATTTCTCATTTCAGTAATGCGGTGTTGATTTATTTTGAGTTTATTTGTGTTGAATGAGTCTGGATTTTTTTTCAAGCCATGTTGCATTAGATCTAAATCTTGAATGAGTGTTTCAAGATTTTTCTCAATCACAACCTTTATATTCTTACTCAAATCGTCCGTTAATTTCGGGTATAAACTTTCAAGAAATTCGGCGACTTTTTTGAGCTTTTTATATATCTGTTCTTGTAAAGTCCATACTTTTTCCTTATAAAATGCGTGACTCCTCAAAGGCTTGGATGTCGAAAGTGAATAGTTTTTGTACTTTTCTGGTGGTTGATATGCTCCCATTTTTCCCATAAATGCCTCTCGTTTTTTTGTAAGTTATCCTGCCTAGGTTGCCACTCAACTTTTTAAATTAAATCTTACGTTAGGAACATGTCAAGATAAACACTGCTGCAATGCTTTTTAAAGATTAAATCAATAGCTTTAAATACCATGACAAATCTAGGAAGGCCGCAAAGCGTGACAATAGGAGCATAATTCTCCCTACTCCCCCTCAATGATCTCAGTGGCTCAGCAGTTATTTATGCAAAAAAAACCACTTAAATTATTAACAAACTGTAATTTATTATTTATATAATAATTATTATTAAATTATAATAATAATATGTCGGTGTTTTTATTTATAATGAAATGAGGTGGTTTATGCAGGGTCCTTCTATGGGTGGTATTCCCCCTGGCGGCGGGATGCCCCAGACACCAAATGTAGCAAAACCTCCGGCCCAACCTATTATTTCCAGCGCTCAGGGTAAAATTAATGTATATCCAGTGACAGGTTTGCCTCATGTTTTTGTTGTCGAAGTGAAAATGGATGGAAATGATCCTGGAAGAAAATATCGTGTCGCATTGGCTTCAACCACTGGTCAAAAATTATCTCATAAGGATGCCATTGAAAGGTTGACCAAAGATATTGATAAAGTCGCCATCTTGGCTGAATGTTACTTAGCCAGTGATGTCAAATCGGTTTCATATGATACTACCTCCGGAAAAGTGACTAGAGATTTTGCGAATCCGACCCGTCATAAATCCAAAGATGCACTCATTGCATTTCAAGAACCTAATGAGGAGGAAGAAGGGGAAGAGATTCAAGTGACCACGACTTATCCCAGCCAAGCAAAACCAAAACCAGAGCGTCATCTGGAAGAGTTTTTAAAGCATAAACTTCTATCAAAAAATCAAAAGATTACCCATCTGAAGACCCATGAGCAGCAAGGGGCTTCATTTGGTCAAGATATAGCTAATCTTCCTGGCCAATCAAAAGAATATTATGTTGAACGTATACAAAGAATAAAAAATGCTTGGCTTCTCTATAAAGCTTCAGATTTGTATCCTCAACACCCTAGGCAAAGACAAGTAGGAGAAGGATCAAGCAGACAGGAAGAACCAATACAAGGAACAAGCCGCGGGGAAGAAATGCCTGTCGGTCCTACTCCTCCACCATTATTGCCCACGAAGAGAGAGCAAGAATTTTATACTCCCACAGATAATACCCCCGTAGGAAGCCCCTTGGGAAGCCGTCGGGGCATGCCCCAAGAAAATTTAGGCCAAACCCAACAAAATGTGTTCCAAGGGATTGGAATACAGAGCCCGAACGTTAGTGCCTTTATTGGTGACTTTCCCTTCGTTAATCCCGAAGGTAGCGTTGGTGTTAATGAAGGTGAACTTAGCGATGATGATGATGATGAAATTCTACTTGAAAAAAAACAAAAAACTCAAAAAAATCCCCCTGGGGAAGAGACAACACCTACCCTCCCCGTTCAAGAAGCAGATGAATCTAAAAAATTGTCCGATGCAGCGACTGAAAATCAGGAGACCTCTCAACAGACCCCACCAAAAGGTGTATTTAATCAAGATGTGACACTCGAAGAAATGGATGATTAATCAACGCTGAATGGGCACCTATATCTATAAAAAATAGAATTTTATCTGGCTCTTAATTACTAGGCACAGAGGAGAAAAACAGGATAAGCAAGATCGTAAACGGCAGGATAAGGAAGATATTGAATAAATGATAAGAATGCGCAGAAGTTAGGACTTTTCAAAAACATCGTTTTTTTATCCTGCTTATCCTGCCGTTTACGATCTTGCTTATCCTGTTTTTTCTATGATGACAACTATTGCGACGAAGCTTGTTCCCATTCTTTTAAAGAAATTTCGAGGGCTTGTTCGATTTCATTTTTCTTTGCCAATAGCCTCTCTATTTCCGTCGAAGATGCTTCGGTATAAAATCCCTCTTTTCCCAAGATCTCGTCTATTATTTTTAATTCCTTTTCCAATCGATGGCATTTATCTTCGGCCATTTTGATCTTTTTCAGCTGCTGATTTTTGAGTTTTTGCTGCTCTTTCTGTAGTTCATAAATGGACGCCCCATCGGCCTTGCTTTTTGACTTTACACTTTCTTTTGGCTGTTTCGCTGCTGATAATAAATCATAATCATGCTTTTCTAAATATTCCTCAAAAGAACACTGGAAGTCGTGCAACCCTTCGTGGCTCAACTCGATGATCCGTTTAGCGAAATGGGAAACGAAATGGCGGTTGTGGCTTACGCAAAGCAAAGTCCCGGGATAATTTTTTAAGGCTTCCAATAATGTTTCGGAAGCTTCCATATCGAGATGGTTTGTGGGTTCGTCAAAAATCAATACATTATGTTTGACCAACATCATCCGCGCCAATAGCAATCTGGCTGTTTCCCCTCCGCTGAGAACCTCGACGGGCTTATGGACATCGTCGCCGGAAAAGAGGACCAACCCCAAAATGCTTCTAAACCGCTCTTCGGGAAGTGAATGGTCAAACTGTTGCAGCCATGTTAACACAGTGAAATGGCCTCTCACATGTTTGGCGTGGTCTTGGGGAAAATAAGCAAGCTGGACAGCATATCCCCATTCTACTGTTCCCGTGTCGGCTTTTTGGGAATCGGTCAAAATTTCTAGCAGTGTTGATTTGCCGATCCCGTTCGGTCCTAGGAATGCAATATGATCTCCCCGTTCAACTTCAAAAGAAACTTGATGCAAGACCCGTTTACTGCCATAGGATTTACAGATGTCATGGACTTTTAATGCGATAGCCCCTGATGGGCGATATTGCTCGAATTTTATTGTAGGATATTGGCGCGAACTCGGGGCGATATTCAGTTCTGCCATCTCATCTTCCAGTTTTTCCACGAGCTTCATTTTTGATTGCGCTTGGCGAGCTTTGCTGCTTTTGGCTCGGAAACGATCAATAAACTGCTGCAAGTGCTCCCTTTTTTTCTCTTGATTGACAAGCCTTGCCTCTAACTGTTCATGAACAAAGCTTTTGACCTCGAAAAATTCGTCGTACGATCCTTTATAGACTTTTAGCTTCTCGTGGTCGACATCAATAATATGATCGCAAACACCATTGAGGAAATCCCTGTCATGAGAGGTTAAAGCAATAGTACCCGGGAATTTTTTTAGATATCCCTCCAACCAACGGATAGAAAACAGATCGAGATGGTTCGTCGGTTCGTCCAAAAGCAAGATATCGGGTTGGCTGAAAAGCACTTGAGCAAGCAGAACGCGAAGCTTGTAGCCTCCTGAAAGGGTGCTCATGGGCTGACGGTGGATAATTGCCAATAGACCTAACCCCTCGAGCAGTTGAGCAGCTTGGCTTTCTGCGGCATATCCATCATGGTGTACAATCTTTTTTTCCAGGTCATCTAACAGATGGCAATCTTCTTCGCTAAATTCAGACTGCTGCAACAATTTCTCTTTCTCTTGAAGCGCTTTCCATAACGGCTGCTTTCCCATCAAAACGGTGTCGAGAATGGGAACGTTTTCATAAAGAAAGTGATCTTGCTTCAGTGTTCCGATTTTGAATTGGGTTGGAATCGCCACATCGCCCGCTTCGGGAATGAGCTCCCCAGATAAAATTTTCAGGAGCGTTGATTTGCCTGAGCCGTTAGCTCCCACAACGCCATAGTGATTGCCTGGGTTTAATTGCAACTGACTATTCTTGAATAAAATTTTGGCGCCATAGCGCATGGCAAGGTTTGAAGAGGAAATCATAAAAACAGGATACCACAAGAGGCTATTTTTTTCACCACAGAGATAAATAAGCTTAGGTTGAAAAAAATGTCAGGAAAATTCTTAAAGCTTTTCACCCAAAAGGCGGAGAGCGAGCTGCTCCCCATGACTTGTCAAGCGGATCTCACTTTCGCCTGCTTTACGAATGAAATTGGCTTGCACCAGCAGCTTGCAAATCGCATCGACAGCTTTTGGATTTACGCCAGCTTTGGCGCCAATTTCATAACGATCGAAGCTATTCTCGAGGTCCCCCGATTCAGAGGCTGTGCGATAAAGCCACAACACAAAATTTTCATCCTTAGTTCTTCCCATAGTGCCTCTGCCTTGTTTAACCTTTTTTCAGGCGGGCGCCCGCGGGAGTATCTTCAATGACATAACCCCTTTGATGGATTAAATCCCTCAATGAATCTGCCAGAGCCCAATTTTTATTCTTGCGCGCTTGAATCCTTTGAGCTAAAGCATCCTGAAGATCTTGCGGAATCTCATCAATGCCGGCCTCAAAGTCGAAAAGAGCCAAAACGGTGTCCATTTTTCGGAGCAATTGCAAAATTTTATCTGCGTCCCCTTTTTTAATCTTGCCTGCATCGCACAATCCGTTGACCTCTCGTAACATATCAAATAAAACAGCCAAAGCCTCGGAAATATTCAGATCATCCGCCAGAGCCTCTGAAAATGCTGTCAAAGTCCTCTGAGCAAGAGCATCACCCTCGCCGGTATTTCCAGGGGTTTGAATTTCTTGAAGCCGCAAAATAAAGTCATTCAATCGTTGCAAGGAGTGTTTGACAGCTTCAAGGCCTTGAAAAGTAAAATTGAGCTGCGTTTTGTAATGGGTCTGCAAAAGCATATAGCGCACTTGCACCCCCGAATAACCTTTATTTAACAAATCGCGCAACGTGAAAAAGTTCCCTAAGCTCTTGGACATTTTTTTATTGTCGACGACCAGATGTTCCGAATGCATCCATAGGTTGGCGAAAGGCTTTCCAGAACACGATTCAGATTGGGCGATCTCGTTTTCGTGGTGGGGAAACATGTTGTCAATTCCCCCTACATGGATATCGATCGTTTCCCCCAGCAATTTCATCGCCATGGCTGAGCATTCCAAATGCCAGCCTGGCCTCCCCTTTCCAAAAGGGCTTTCCCAAAAAATAGAACCATCGCGAGAAGGATCATACTTTTTCCACAAGACAAAGTCGGCAATGTGATCTTTGTCATACTCATCGGAAGAGACCCTTTCTGAAGCCCCTGCTTGCAAATCATCCAGGTGAAGATGGGACAAGCAGCCATAATGGGGAAATTGCTTGATGGCAAAATAGACACTCCCATCTCCCCCATAGTAGGCAATCCCCTTATTGAGCAATATTTCAATCAGCAAGATCATATCAGCGATATAGTCGGTCGCTGCTGGATAAAACTCGACAGGCTCAATTCTCAAGGTGCGCACATCTTCAAAAAAGGCATCCTTATAAGGTTTCGTGTAAGCATCTAACGTGACATTATTAGCCAAGGCTCCCTTGATTGTTTTGTCATCTACATCGGTCAAATTCATGGCTTGTTTGACTTTATACCCAAAAAATTTGAGGGTGCGCCTCAACAAATCTTCAAAAATATAGGTGCGGAAGTTGCCAATGTGGGCAAAATGATACACAGTCGGTCCGCAAGTATACAAGCGGACCTGCCGGTCTTCAATAGGTTTTAAGTCTTCTTTTTGCCTTGACGCTGTATTATATAATTTAAGAGGCAGGTTTGGGATGATAATTTCCATCATTTTGCATGGGGTTAGAATTATTATTTTTTTCGTTTTGTGTTGATTGGGAAGGATTGTGTTCCTTTGTTTTATCTGCTTCAGGTGAAAGATAGTCAGACTCTAAGAGCCGATAATTGGTTTTCCCCGTGCCCATAATAGGGATAACCGGCAAACGGATCACTTGCGAAATCCGCACCAGGTTGCTGAACCCCGCCTCTTTCAAGGCTCTGTTGGCATCTTCAAGCAGCAAATCAAAAATTGTAAAAAGCAATACTTTGGTTTTCTCTCCGGGATATTCTTTGGCGCAGATAGCTAAAGACACCCCATCTTCTTCGAACTTCCACCCCTTCTTGAGCCCTTCCTGCATCAAAGCCTCTTCGAGAGCTTGCAGGCTGACCATTTCAGCCCCAATCTTGATAAATCGTTTGAGCCTGCCTGAAATTGTTAAATATCCCTGTTCATCTAACGAACCCAGATCGCCCGTTTTATACCAAGACTTCCCTTCCACTTCAATGAAGGGGGATGACAGCCCAGGGTTAAGATATTTGGAGAAAATATTGGGACCGCGAGCTAAAATCAGTCCTTGCTGTCCAGAGGGCAATAATTCATAGGTCTCCGGATGCACCACACACAGCTCTACTGAGGGCAAAGCTTTTCCCACTCCCTTATGGGGTTCTCCGATCCGGTTGCATGTCAGTACCGGGGAGCACTCGGTGATCCCATACCCTTCTACAAGGTAATCCTCTGTTTTGCCAAATTGCCGCATCAGTTGAAAGAGCTCAGCTGGAGCTTTTTCAGCTCCAGTAAAACAAAAACGGGCTGTCGTTAGCTGCTCAGGCTTGGCCGCTTTCATGATCGATTTGATAAATGTAGGGGTTCCCCCCATGATAGTAACCCCATATTTTCCGACGATTTTAGCCAGCTGTTTTCCATCTTTGGGATCGGGATAATAAAATGTTTTGATGCCTGTAGTTAAACAAAGCAAGTCGACGAGAAATCCAAAGGAATGGAAAGGGGGAAGCATAGCCAGAAGGATATCTTTATTGGAAATATCTATTGCATGCAAGACATCCCGCTGATTGCTCAAAAGATTTTTGTGTGTAAGGGGAACCCCTTTGGGAAGGCTTTCACTGCCGCTTGTGAAGAGCAAGGCCGCTTCATCATTTTCATTTGTGCTGAGCTCAAGATCGCGCATCAAGGAACGGGCATCTTTTCTTGCCATCCAATACGCTTTGATTTTTTTCATTAGGGTAAATTCCGAGCGGACCTCCTCCAGCATGACTAAATTGTCTTCGATCCCATTTAAGTCGACATTTTCTAAATTGTCGATAAATGCCCAAGAAGTCAAAACAGTCTGAACGTTAGAGAGTTTTTTGACTGACTCAAGATGGCGGGGGCCGACGGTCCAATTCACCATCAAAGGAATTTTACCCGCAAGCTGAGTGGCGATGATCATGAGTTCTGCACCAACACTTGCCGGCAATAGGATGCCGATGTGTTTCCCAGGAAGTTTCCTTATATAATCGGCGACCAATAAGGCTCTCATCTTCAGTTGTTGATATGTTAAAACTCCAGTGCGATGATCGGCGCAAGCAACCATTTTGCTTAATGCATCACATGTATTTAAAAAGGTTTCTGCTACCGTCCTTCCTTCTGAAACAAAAACCCTTGCCTTGGGAGTATCATTGCTCTTCCAATTGGTGAGGATCTTCTCCTCAGTTTCTTTTTCCTCTGCAAATGCAACTTGCTTTGCAGCTAAGGCCATCAATTTTCCAACAGTCGTCAACTCATGAAAAGGGATCATGCCGAGATCGTACTCATCCTGAAAATAGGCCCCTAAATCGGCAATATCGATCGAATCCAGTCCGAGGTCCACAGCTAAATTCATTTCAGGTTTAACTGAAACAGGGTCGAATTGGGTCATTTCCGCTATTTTAGCAATGACTTTTTGTTTGATATTGTTCGGAATCGTTTTTAGATCAATTTTTTCATCTTCAAAGGCTCCCCGTTGAGCAAGCTTAGGGATCTCATTTTTCCAGAGGCTATAGGAGACCTGAATTAACGAATCTCCCGGCAAATCCCCTTTCTGTTCGGATAAGCCGTCGGGTTTGTTAAACCACTCTTCCAAATAGCGGTTGATTTCGATCCGAGATCCCCTTTGGGGGAAATCTGCAGGAGCGGGCTCAAATTCGATTGTGACGTGGCGCCGGGGAGAAAAAAAGAGAAGGTTCTTGAAGGCATGCTTCATGCCGGACCAAATCGTCGGAAACAGCGGGGGGACAGTTCCTGTGACAGCGCGAGAAAAGCTGCTTCCCCAAAGTCCTTTCACCCTAACCAAAACAATATTAGCTTCAGGGACTTCCGAAATAATACGGGGAACGGCCGAAGCTCCGCCGATCGACTCATAATCAGTAGACTTGGTTTTTCCTGCAGGGTAAATCAAAAAATTTTGACCCCCTCGTAAATCTTGGATGACGGTTTGAATCACCTTATCACTTCGATTCCGCTTAAGGCTGTTTGTGCTGGCATTGAAGCTAGGAACGGGGAGAGCATCAAGAAATGGCATGATTCTGTTAACGTAAGGTGCATAGAATTGATACTCAACAATCATAGGCCGGATAGGAAATTTAGGCCAAACAGCCAACGAGACCAAGGCTGGATCTACAAAAACAGCGGTATGGTTGGGCAAAAAAAGGACCCCTCCACTTTTATTCAAATATTCTGGGGTAAGCTTTTCTAGTCCTTTAACTGTCACTTTATAACGAAACCACAAAGCAGCCCTGATAATGAGGGCGATAAGATGTTTAACAAATTTTTTCACACTGTTTCTCCAGAAAAAATTTCAATCACCCTTTTATTCTGCGGAGGTTTGTTAAAATTTACAAGCTCAAATTTCATACATATGGTATGCTTTGGATTATGAAACTAATAGCCCATCGAGGAGCCTCAAAGGAAGCTCCCGAAAACACTCTAGCTTCTATACATAAAGCTTTGGAAATCGGGGTCGATCTCATCGAAATCGACGTACACTTGACAAAAGATAATGTTCCTGTTGTGATCCACGATGCCATCCTCGGAAAAACAACCAACAACACCCTTCAAGAGAGGATTACCCATCTGACTTGGGCGCAAGTTCAACAGCTGGATGTAGGATCCTGGTTTGGCGAAGCTTTTGCCGGTGAAAAAATCCCCTCCCTGGAACAAGTTTTGGCTATTGACAGAGGCTCGACCGGACTCATGATTGAAATTAAAAAGGGGCACTCTTCTGTAAAGCCTTTAGTTTCTGCCGTTTTAGATTTGGTTTTTAAATACAAATCCCCCCATTATGTAATCGGCAGCTTCTCGTATCATATTGTAGAAGAATTAAAAAAAAGATGGCCTGAGTGCCCTATATGTGGAATTGTCGAAGACTTTAACATGGTATCCACCTTCAAAGAAATGAACCTCCCCCGCGTTGTCTTGTGGCATAAGCTTGCAAACCCTGAGCTCATTCAAAGCTTTCACCAAGAAAATGCCGAAGTGTGGGTCTACACAGTAGATGACCACGCCGCCGAAGCTTTAGCCTCCTTTGGCGTCGACGGCCTCATTACAAACGATCCAAGAAATTTGAAAGCCTTGACTTGCTTCAAATAGGCTGTTTGCATAATCTTCAAAACGTCAAAGCAATATAGCACTTTATAAAACTTCAATAATCACGAGGTGGTTTTTATGGCTGCAACAACCTTAACCATGCCAATTGCTAATGGCCCTGCTTTTTTATCATCATCTTATTGTTCTATCCATCGCTCTTGGAGCGAAAGCTTAGCCCGCTTTGTACCCGACTTTGGTCGTTTAAGCCCGGACGCTTTGTGGCATCAAGCTCGAGGGTTAATTTTTACAAGCACCGAGTTAGAGAAGTCTTTAAAATCATTGTCACAATTAAAGGTGGATGATTTAAACAAAAAGTTTGATGAATCAGATATAATGAGCATCTCCGCCGCATTCAAATCGCACGACTTTCCTCACTACCGCTATTATATTGCTAAAATATTTGGCAATTTGGACGAAGCTCAGATGAATTCTGCATTAAAAAAGCTTTTTGTTGAGACCGATCCAAAGCAATTTACCTCTTTAATCAAGAATCTCAACTCCCTTCTTACACTCCAAAAAGTGGAAGCCGCTGTGGGATCTGAATTTGACGGATCATTCCGAGGAGCTGTAAATTCGGCCAGAACAACCGCATCCTATGCAGAGCTTAAGCATTTGACAAATACCTCAGCAAAAAAGAACAGCTTAGCAAAAATTGCTCAATACTATGTTGTCCACACGTTAGATTGGCTTGTCGATACCTTTCTCTATATCTTTCAACTCAAAGAATTAGCTGACGACCATGCTGACCTCATGGATAAGCAAGTGATTGCCGAAATGCGGTATCGGGCTTTTAGAGATAATTTAGCTATCATCAGCGGGTGGCTGATAGCACTGACCTTTTATACGAAGAGTGTTGCAACAACAAGCATTATTGCAGGGAGCATCACAGGTGCTGTCGCGGCGCTGTTGATCATCTATACTAAATTTTTTAAACCACCCCCTGAGTATGTTCACCCCTGCATCAATAAAACAAAAGAAGCTAAACTAGGCCTCCTCCCCCCTGTTACCGGACGCGAAAAAGAGATCAAGGATTTCTTGTGCACTTTTCAACCTTTCAACGCCAGCGTAAAAAAAAGTCCGCTCTTTGTCGCAAAACCAGGGGTGGGCAAAACAGAAACTTTCAACGGTGCAGCACTCTACCTCATATCGGATGATTACCAAGGCCCTTCCTACTTGAAAGGCGCCAATCTGTTGGTTGTCAATGCTTCTAATCTCCTAAATAATGGAATAGAGGGGGATGCAGAACATCTTGAAGTTCTCTTACGGCAGATGCGTGGATTTGAAAAAAAGTTTATTCTTTGTATCGACGAAGCCCACATTTTATTTAAAGTAAAAAAAGGGAAAGCAGCCCATCTTATGCGCACCCTAATGGATGCATGTGTTGTGGCTCCTTATTTTGCTTTTGCAACCACCCAGGAGGATTTTGGCAAGTACATTAAAAACGATGAAGCTTTCATGCGCCGTTTAAATATAATTGATCTGCCGTCTCTTTCTTCAGAGCAAACATTTCTGGCATTGTACGAACAATGGAAAAGGGAAGCCCCTGAAATTGAGGTAGACTATCAAGCTTTAGAGATGTTATCTACACTTAACGACCCAGTACTCTATAAAAACCAATCTCAACCCTTCACTTCTAAAGCCCTACTTACCGAAGCCTTTACCCTGGCCCGGTGCCCCCGCATCCCTGAAGTTGAAAAGCAACTTGAGGATAAACAAACAAAACTGAAAGATCTTTTAGTAAAATCAGATATGCAGCCCGGGGCAAAAGCACTTCCTTATAGTCGTCAAGGAGAGGCAAACGATGAAATTTTTAATTCTTTGAAAAATGAGATTGCTTCGCTTAAGAAGCAACAAAGGAAAAACGATAAAAAAGCGGCTGCATTTCAAGCTTTGATCAAACAACGGGAAGACCTTAAATTAACAAAAGACAAGCTTGCAATGCAAATAGCAAAAGCATCAAAAGATAACCCTCTTTCTGAAGATCTCTTAAAATATTATCTATTCCTCACAAATTACCTTTTAGTAGCCTTGGACCAAATTATAGAAGATAAAAAGGACAATGTCGCAAAATTGGGATATTTTGTTACTGTCGAAATGGTGGAAAAGCTTATCGCAAAAAAAAGAGCCCAGATGGAAGAGGAGAAAATTTCAGCAGAAAAACAACAAGAGGGCTCTTCCAGCAGCAACAAGGATAAGGAAAGAGTAGACTAAAATTTGGAGTGCGGCGGCTTGCCGCACTTCAAAAAACTGACAGACTCGATAGGCCGCTGCACTCTGAATTATTTTTTACCCCGTCCACTTTTGTCCAATTTTTGACCAATTTTTATTGCTCAATATGCTTGGATGTTATATACTTCGACGCATAAGTCATTTATGAGGAGTTTTTTTAATTATGGTACGGATCAGCAAACAATCAGAAAAGCGCGCAATGAGTCGTCGAAGGCCGCGACCTCCTTCTCTCAAAACAGGAGCGAAAAAAAACAATCTGCCTAAAGGGTATAAAGAACATCCCAATGCCCTCGAGGGGGAACTTGCTCAATCCGCATTTATTCCAAAAATCAGATAATTCATATTATTTCAAAATCATAAGGTTGGTTATCATGTCGAGACATCCAAGCTTCGGAAAAGCCAATAAAGGCGCCAAAAAGCGAAATGTATTAAAACGGTTTGAACGGGTCGATGTCCTAAAAAAATTAGGGCGTTGGAATGCATCTGAAAAAACGAGAGTCACGGGACTTCCCAAAACTCCTGTAATGTAATGCTATCGTGTCGCCTCTTCTGGCGACACACTGAAGAGTTTCCGTTTGTGAAAATACAAGTATTTAACGATCAATCTGATCTCCCCATAAAAATCTCACAAGTGAATGCTCTTGTCAAAACAGCACTCGATTTCGAAAATCTTGAATGCGATGAAGTGGCCATCCATTTCATTGGAATCGACAAAATGTGCCTTTTGCATGATCAATACTTTCAAGATCCAAGCCCTACAGATTGTATTTCTTTCCCGATGGACCCCCCAGCAACAATAGAGGAACCTCGCGAAGATTATCGAGTATTAGGCGAGATCTTTGTTTGCCCGGCTATTGCACTCGAGTATTCCACCCTTCATCATCGGGACCCCTACCAAGAAACATCACTTTATGTTATTCATGGTCTTTTACATTTAATAGGGTATGATGACATAATGCCGAACGACCGCAAAAAAATGAGACAAGTGGAAAAAAAGCTTATGACACATTTAGAAACCGTTCATAAAAGGTTATACAAACTCTCTTAAAACTCGACGGAGGACTTTTGCTTCTCATTATTCTTTTTTTTGGGATGCTGCTTTTCCTGGTAGGGACTTTCTTTTTAACGGCAGTCAGCAGCGCCTTTCGAAGAATCCATAAGCGGGATTCAAAAAAACAACTCAAAGAGTTAGGCAATTTATTCTTTTACCGTCCATTCCATCTTTTTTTCTTTCCCGATCATGAATATGAAGGGCTTTTTTTTGCTACTATTTGCGCCCAAAATATTACCCGCTTTTTTTATGCCGCTTGCGCCATCTTTTTCCTTGTGAATACTCCCCTTTTTGATTACGGAGCTGCCCATTTTGCAACTCCACCCAACCTCTACGACTTTTCTTGGTTCTGGTTGATTTTAAGTTTCTTAGGATTTGTCCTAACCTCATTTATCGTGGGGGAATACTTGCCGCGGATCTTTGGAACGCGGCTGCCAGAGACGGCGATCCGTTTCTGTGCCCCATTTTCATCCATTTTTATGTTTTTGGCTTTCCCCCTTACCTATGTTTTTTTACGAGTCTCTCAATCATTGTCTCGGATCATTTATTTTGATTATGTCCAAGAACCTCAAACCCAAGCAAAGCAAGAAATTATCGACCTCGTACAACAAACGCAACTTGGCTCCGATTTGAGCACGCATGATAAAAAGCTCATCGAGTCCGTCTTAACCTTCCGTGAACTCGTTGCGAGGGAAGTGATGGTCCCCCGTGTCGATATGTTTAGCTTATCTGCAGATACAAGCATCAAGGAAGCCGCCAAGCAACTTGAAAATGAAGGCTATAGCCGAACCCCCGTCTATCGGAACACAGTAGATAACATCATCGGGGTTCTTATGTACAAAGATCTTTTGAGCAAATTTCAAGAATATGAATCTAATGAAAATGATCAAAATATTCTCGATATGCCGATAGATACAATCTTAAAAGGGGTGATGTATACCCCTGAGACAAAAAAGCTCTCCAACCTTCTGCAAGAGTTCAAGAAAAAGAAAGTCCACCTAGCCATCGTCGTGGATGAATATGGAGGCACCGAAGGGATTGTAACTATCGAGGATATTTTAGAGGAAATTGTCGGGGAAATTGCAGACGAATATGATCAAGAAGAGATGTTATATATCCCACAATCAGACGGCAGCTGGATCGTCGATCCTCGGATGAGCATCTTAGATG
Organism: uncultured Parachlamydiaceae bacterium; assembly: GCA_963742415.1. Taxonomy (GTDB): domain Bacteria; phylum Chlamydiota; class Chlamydiia; order Chlamydiales; family Parachlamydiaceae; genus CAVULX01. The sequence goes on along the minus strand of CAVULX010000004.1, from coordinate 394,618 downwards.
CCGAAGAACAATTAGGCCTTTCCTTCCCTGAAGAAGGGGACTTTGACACCATTGGAGGCTTTATTTTCCACTGCGCAGGTTCGATCCCTTCCCGAGGTTTTGTGATCCATCGGGATGAATTTGAAATAGAAATTCTCCGTTCCAACGACCGCCTGATCGAACAAGTGCGGATCCGCCCTTTAAGAATCCAAAAAAATAAAAATTCAAACAGCCATTCCGATACTCAGGAAACATAAATCCGAATTGCATCTCTATTATATCTAAAAAAAAACAGCTTTTAATGTGCTGCTTTGATAGAATGAATTAGCGACATTCATTTTAAAAAAAAATTATGATTTTGGACACAAATCTCATTGCCCTTATTCTCTTTTTTTCCTTTATTGGAGCTGTCGCCGGAGCCGTAGGATTTTGGATTTACCACCGGATCAAATTTGGGGGCTTTCAGCAGATGGCTATGGACCTGCTTCATAAAGCGGAGCTAGATGCAGAAACATTAAAAAAAGCTCAAGAATTTACCTTTAAACAACATCAATTGGAGCAACAACGGGAATTTGACCACCATTGGCAAAATGAAAAATGGAAAATCCAAAGGGAGGAAGAGAGGCTCAAACTGCGGGAAGACAAGCTGGAAGCACGTTTAAATCTACTCGAGAAAAAATTCACAGACGTGGAAAAGCGGGAAGCCATTCATCACGAAAGAAAAGGGCAAATTGAAAAAGAAAAAGAACACATAGCTGAAATGCAGACTCAGTTGTTGGCCGAATTGGAAAAAGTCTCAGGCCTTAGTTCAAATGAAGCTAAAGAGATCTTAACCAGAAAAGTGGCCGCCGACGTCAAAATGGACACCGCTAACCTCATACGGAAAGCTTACAAGGAAGCTGAAGAGGAAGCCGATCGGGAAGCCAGCCGGATCATCGCTTCTGCCATTGCCCGTTTGGCCGTTCCCTGCGTTTCTGAATTAACCGTCAGCACAGTAGCCATCCCCAATGATGAAATCAAGGGGAGGATCATTGGCAGGGAAGGACGGAACATCCGCACCTTGGAAAGAGCCACAGGAATCACATTCATTATCGATGACACCCCAGGCGCCATCGTCCTCTCAGGCTTTGACCCTATCCGGATGCACACCGCAAAAATGGCGCTGACCGAATTAGTCCAAGATGGACGCATTCACCCCACACGCATTGACGAAGTGGTTGACAAAGCCAAGCTCAACATGGTCAAACTGATTAAACAACACGGGGAAGATGCAGCACTCCGCGCCGGAGCCATAAATCTGCATCCCGAACTCATCCATTTGCTCGGCAAACTAAAGTTCCGGTTCAGCTATGGGCAAAATGTTTTAGATCACTCCTTAGAGGTCAGCTATCTCATGGGAATCATGGCCGCTGAGCTATCTTTGGACATCCGCTTAGCCAAGAGAATTGGCTTGCTGCATGACATCGGAAAAGCTGTCTCCCATGAAGTTGAAGGATCCCACGCCGTCATCGGCCACGATCTAGCACTACGCTTCGGGGAAACCAAAGAGGTTGCCAACGGCATTGGCTCCCACCATTTCGAAATGGACCCCATTACGATTGAAGGGAGTTTTTGCAGCGCTGCCGATGCCATCTCTGCATCACGCCAGGGGGCACGCAGCGAACCTGTGGAAGAATACACCAAGCGGCTGAAAAAGCTTGAGGAAATGGCCCTCGAATTTCCCGGCGTTGAAAAAGCTTATGCCATGCAAGCAGGGCGGGAAATCCGCGTTGTTGTGCAACCCGATATCATCGATGATGTCGGAACGATTACATTGGCAAGAGACTTAACAAGAAAAATCGAACAAGAACTGATTTACCCCGGAAAAATTAAAGTTATTGTGATCCGCGAAAAACGCGCAATTGAGTACGCGGTTTAAGGTAATCATTGAAAAAGGATGAAAAAGCATGCGAAGATCAATTTGTTATTGTGAACCAGCCCAAGCTTTGGCAGGAGAAATCAATACGTGGAAATTCATTTATACAACAGCCTCCGACTTGCCTAAAGGAACAAAGCTCCGTTTCGATATGCAAACAAAAGGTCGAATGATAGACTGGGAAACCCCCTCAGCAAACCTTAAAAAAAATTCCAACGTCATTTTTGGTTTGATGGACAATGGAAAAATCCTCCAAGCCAAAGAGATCGAATCTTCCGATAGCTTTACTCCTGTTTTTGAGTTTATTTTACCCTCTAAAATAGAAGGAGGGGGCTCTTTTACCGTCATCATCGGATCCCCTAAACCAAGCACAGCGGTTAAAAATGGAAACCGAGCCCAAACAAATTCACAGCGCCGAAGGGCATTCAATCTTTTGATCGACACAACCGGCAAAGGACATTTTCAAGAACCGGAAATCTTTAGCATGGATATCCGAGGCCATATCCTAAAAACCATCCGGATCCTGACTCCCTCTTTTGTCGAACGCAATAAACGGTTTGATGTCGTCGTCCGGTGTGAAGATGAGTATGGCAACTTGACAAGCCACGCCCCAGAAGACACATTAATTGAACTTTCCCATGAACATTTGCGTGAAAACCTTAATTGGAAGTTGTTCATTCCCGAAACGGGATTTATCAACCTTCCCAACCTTTATTTTAACGAACCCGGCATATATACGATCCAACTGCGCAATACAAAAACAAAAGAAACATTCCGCTCCCCTCCGATCAAATGTTTCCCCGATAACACCAAAAATCTGTTTTGGGGCATGCTGCATGGAGAGTCAGAGCGGATCGATTCCACCGAAAACATCGAAAGCTGCCTCCGCCACTGCCGCGATGATAAAGCCCTCACCTTTTTTGCAAGCTCCTCCTTTGAAAACCAAGAAGAAACTTCCAATGATATCTGGAAATTAGTGGCACAAAATATCACTGAATTTGATGAAGCGGACCGCTTTACAGCATTTTTGGGATTTCAATGGGCCGGAAACCCCGGCGAAGAAGGGATCAGAGAGATCATTTATGTCAAAGACAATAAAACGTTGATGAGGAAAAAAGACCCAAAGTATAGTTCCCTTAAAAAAATTTACAAAAGTTTCTCCCCCAAAGAGATCATCTCCATCCCCTGCTTTACCATGGGAAAAGGGTATGATTTTAACTTTAAGGACTTCAACCCTGAATTTGAACGGGTCGTAGAAATTTATAACGCTTGGGGATCTTCCGAATGCTTGAAAAAAGAGGGCAACCCAGCTCCCATCCAAGGGACAGGCAAGAAAGGGATCCAAGAAACTGCTGAAGGCTCTATCCAAAAAGCCCTCCTCCGCAATTGCCGCTTTGGATTCGTTGCAGGAGGTTTGGATGACAGAGGCATTTACGCTGATTTTTATGAAAATAATCAAGAGCAATATCCCCCAGGTCTAACCGCTATCATCGCCCCTGAACACAGCAAAAGCGCTTTGGCAGAAGCTTTGTATAACCGATCTTGTTACGCGACAACAGGGGAACGTTTGATTGTCGGACTTTATTTAGCTGGAGTGTCGATGGGAAAAGAGGTTAACACAGGGGAAAAACCTGGCTTGATGATCAACCGCCATCTTTCAGGGTATGTCGCAGGAACAACCAATTTGTCAGCTGTGGAGATCATTCGAAACGGAAAAGTTATCAAGACCTTTGAAGGAAGTGGATATTCATTAGAATTCACTTATGACGATATGGTGCCTTTCGATAAGGTAGCCGTCGATGCTAAGGATAAAAAGCCTCCTTTCATTTTTTACTATTTAAGGGCTATCCAAGAGGATGGTCATATGGCATGGAGCTCCCCCATTTGGGTAGATTATGCTCCCCCTTCCCCGGTAGCAAAAGTCGCAGCCTTAAAAAAACCACAAAAGCCTTCCCCCGTAATCTCTTTTGACGAAGATGATGAGGATGAAGAGGACGACTTTGATTACGATTACGATGATGATGAAGATGAATAATTAGATTATCTGCTGCGTAATTGAGGAATAATGATTAACGCAGAGGCGGGGAGTCGGGGAGACGCAGAGATCAAGAACAGGATAAGCAGGATCGCAAGCGGCAGGATAGGCAGGATATTAAAAATATTTTTTATTATGAACTAGACGAGACTTAATCTGCACGTATGTTAAAGAATATAAAAAAAAAGTTTTTAATATCCTGCCTATCCTGCCGCTTGCGATCCTGCTTATCCTGTTCTTGATCTCTGCGTCTCCCCGACTCCCCGCCCTATTGAGGAAAAAGAAAGCTACAAGTGGATTGAAAGTTACTTGATTGCAAACGAGATTGCCGGCCAATGTCCTCATACACAAATAGTTTATGTGGCTGATAGAGAAGCAGATTTAATTGAACTTTGGGAAGAGGCTATCAAAGCTCAAAAATCTAGTAATGGAGCACATATAGTGGTGCGGTGCAATCATAATCGCGTTGTGATTCCTACAGAAGAAAACAAGAGTGTTAAATTATTCGAATTCGGGAAGAACGCTCCTATAGTGGGACATTGCGAATTCGAGTTGAAAGATCGCGCTACACATAGCGTCATTAGAACAGTCAAACAAACCATTCGAGCATCTTGTGTTTGTATTTGTCCGGCCTATCGTCCCGGGGTAGCAAAACGACAAGTAACATTGAATCTTATATTTATGGAAGAGGAAAATCCTCCTGAACATGCCGAACCGATTAAATGATATTTATTAACTACTTTACCCATTCAGAATAATGAAGATATCCAAAAAATAATACAAGTTTACCTAGCACGATGGGATATAGAAATTCTTTTTAGAACTTTCAAAACCGGTTGTAAAGTCGAGGAGCGCTCGTTAGGGAATTCAGATAGCTTATTCCCCATGTTTTCCCTATTTTTGATAGTTGCTTGGCGAATTAATAGCCTATCAAGAATTAGCAGAATGTACCCGGACAAGCCATGCAATATAGTTTTTTCAGAAATCGAATGGCAAGCTGCATATGTCGCAATTCATAAATGCAGAACAGACCGCATTCCAACAATGCGAGAAATGTTAATTCTTATTGCGAGATTAGGCGGTTATCTGAATAGAAAGAATGACCCTCAACCAGGTGCAAAGGTTATCTGGCGAGGGCTTGAATACTTAAGAATTTTCATTGAAGGCTTGGAAGTTTCTCAGTCTTTCTGCAGTACACAAAAAGACTCTTTTGTCAAAAAAAGTTGTGGGTAAAAACTATGTCCCCGCCTCTGCGTTAAATTCATTTAAAGATAGACTTGCTTTGAAGCATTAGAACTTTGTAAACACCCTCTTAGTCTGCGAATTCACATATGCCTTTTAGAATTTTGTAATAACCCAAATGTGTTGTCTGGTTTCTTGTAACTGTATCTTCATATGGAAGAATAGTTATTTTAAATCCTTTTAGATCGTCTTTATTTCTTTGCAAAAGATGATGCAATACAATCCCCGGGCTGAATGCAAAGCAAACGAAATGACAAGGTTTCAAAGCTTGAAAATATTCCGCACAATCTTGTCTATATGTATTAAATACTGCTTGCCCTACTTCATCTCCCACAGTATCATTAATCGCAAGACTTATTTCTCTGTCTTCTTTTTCAACTTTGAGATCCCTTTCGGCCTTTTCATCCCATGCAACCTTGAGTTCATTTTTAGCCCATTCGGCATCTATTGTCTTTTTTCTGGTTTTGTCGAAAGCCTTTTCGAATTCCCCTTTTTTGTCTGAATTTGATGCCTGATTATTATCTGAACTTTCTGGATCAACTACCCATCCATTCGCATCAGGATTAATAGGAGAGTTTGCTCGGATGACTCCGATTACTTTACATTCATTATCTTCTAATAAAACTGCAGTTATCTGAGAACGCACTTGCCCATGTTGACATGCTGTTATAAATTTCTCGCTTTTTGAAAATTGAGCACAATCACTGACAGTGATTCCCTGTTTGGACAGAGTACTTACTTTTTTAGGATCTAGCCCTAAATCACATGCGTCTGCCTTCTTTACTATTTGTATTTCTCCGCCACGTTCTAAAAAATTCTGAATATTTTCTATGTTAATTCGTGCACCCGCTGTAGATTTTACATTCTTGCCAGCTTCAGTGGCACCATCAAAATACCTCACATAGTCGGTTTGGTGCTCTTTCAACAGTTTCTTTACAGCATCAAAACCTTGGACATAAACTGATGATTCTCCCTTACCCTGTGTGTTCACCTTGTGAGAAATGTTTGAATTAGAAGATCTTTTATAAATTCGATTTTTTAAAACGAATAAGCATACCCCTAACCCTGCTGCAGCTAAAACTAATAGAGCCAATGGTTTGGCGATTGCTGAATCGGCTAGCGTGCGTATATTTCTTCCTTGCCAAGTTCCTGAACTTTTATTGATAGAATCAAAAGAATTAAAAATAAAATTTTTTACAGATTTAATAGCTGCATCGAACATAATCACCTGATTTAATTAAAATTATTAATAAACTAAATTTTAACATTTTTATTAATTAAAGTAAATTGAAAAATGGGCATGAATTCACAGACTAATTCCGCGGAAGCAAAGATTATTTTTTTCACGCTGGAATCCAAAAATGTGAAGTAAAAATTTAATTGCAGAATAAATCTATAAATGAATTTTACGCAGAGGGTCGTCAAACATTTTTAGATAATTGCACAATCAAATCAGTTTGGAAAACCAGTTGTTCTAATTATCTAAAAATCAGGGATTAATCTGTTGTAGCCAGGCATATGCGGAAGCAGCTGAACCTGATCTTTCCATGACATTTTCAATAAATTCAATAACCGGCTGGATCTTTGGATCGCTAAATGTTTGGGTTATTTCAAATGTATCTTTCAATAGGTTTCGCTGAACTGATATTTCACCCTTCTTCGTGAGGTTTTCATAAATAGAGAGAGTGTCTATACGTTTCCCATCACCTCCACAACCTTCAATCGGAACAAATTTACTACTTGCAATAGTACCTATCTTGAATTCCTTCATTATAGATTTTATTTTTTCCTTGTTGTACTCAAACATAAACGATTCTAGTGGAGCAATGTCCGCCCTTTGCAACTTAAGCTTAAAGCTTGTCCATGCCATCTTAGAGGGAGCAAGCACAACAGAGTCCCCAATATATCGAAACCTATCATAGTCACATAGCATACTTTCACGATTTCTATGAATATAATGACTTATGAACGACTCGAAAGATTGATCCTTTTCGGGATATTTTGCAGTAAAGCGACGAGATTTCTGCATCCAGTACAACCCCTCGTAATAATTTTGAGACCCGATCTGGCATCCATTTTTTAACGCTCTTCCAAAATGGAAATCTAATTCCTTATCTCCTTTACCAATATAAGGTCGTAATTGAACGGCATAACCATAGCTATTAACGTTCGATTTCCACTCTTTATGCGTAAGTTCTAAAACGGCGGGAAGATAGCTTTGTTTAGCTGCTTGTTTGAAGGCTTCAAATGCTGCTGTTTCACTTTTCTCGACATCAAATTCTAAATTCATGGCTTCATTATAAATTGAGTTAGGATTGAGTACTTTTAATTTTTGATTCAAATCGGACATTGTAATCGAAACTCCCATCTGAATACCCCGAGGTGCCAACTCTTTATTCGCAAAATACCGTGCCATTGCTTGAATGATCTTATGCTCACTCAAATAATGATTTGTATCTTTATCTTTATTTGTTAAAGGATGCTGTTCAAGAGAAGCGATAATGTTTTGTTCAGAGGGGAAACGAACTATTAATGACATAAGGTTTTTTCCTAAATTAGTTATTTATAAATGCAAATAATTGTTAATAAACTTATACTGTAAAATAAAATAATTAAAATTTAAAGAAAATTATTTCAAAACAGGCAAAATAATCAACAAATCATTTGAACCTGGGGAAAGACCTTTTCCATTGGAATAAGGCAAGGCCAATAATTAAAAACAGGGCGCACCTTGGGGCGGCCAGACACATAGCCGCAGATCCCTTGAGGTCCGCTGGTGACTAAAGGGGCTATTTCTTTGACAAAACAGTCGACAGCTTCCTTCCTGGAATCGATCACACAAATCCTTAAGATACATTCTAAATGACCTTGCGTCCGATCGCCCAAAACCCCTGGGACCATGTCGCCACACCCTAAGCATTCTATTGAGCTTTTTTGAATCGCATATCCCGCCCTTTTAACTCTTTCTAAAACGATTTCACCGCAACGTCGTGCCTTTTTAGCAGCCTCCGGCCCAAAAACTCCTATCATCCCCTCGGCTTTGAATCCACCTCGATAGGTGGCGCTTACTTTGTAACTTGCTGGCGGCTCCTTCCCCTTGGCCCCATTCACGCGAACGCGATCCCTTCCATCTTCTTCCAATTGCAAGTTCATCAGCGATACCGTTGCATCTGGACTTAAATAACGATCAGGATCCCCAATTTCATATAAAAGCTGTTCTTTTACGATCCTTTGATTCACTTGACCCCCAGTTTTTGGAGGTTTGGTGACCACAAAAGAACCATCTTCCGCGATCTCGGCAACAGGAAAACCGATCTCTACAGCTTCGGGAATGTCAAGCCAGTGAGTATAAATTCCCCCTGTTACTTGCGTTCCACATTCGATTAAATGTCCGGCGATGGTGGCGCCGGCAATTTTATCATAATCTTGCTCTTTCCAGTTGAAGTGAGCCAAGCAAGGTCCAACAGTCAGACTTGGATCAGCTACACGCCCTGTGATGACAACATGGGCTCCCTGCCGCAATGCTTTTGCTATCGGTGCTGCTCCTAGATAAGCATTAGCTGTTACGAGCTTTTCTTGGATATTCTGTAGGGGCTCCCCGCTGTCCAAATTGACCCCTTCATGCAATATTCCTATGACATCATCGCCGCTGACTATACCGATTTTAAGTGTTAACCCGGCTGATTTAATAACCGCAAGACAAGCCTCGGCACAGGCGCGAGGATTCAGCCCGCCGGCATTTGTCACCACTTTGAAAGGGTAATTTTTTTTCCAATACGGGATTAAAGACTGGATGACCGCAATAAAATCTTGTGCATAACCCGCTGAGGGGTTTTTCTCCCGCTGGCTGGCCATAATCGAAAGGGAGACTTCTGCTAAATAATCTAGCGTCAGGTAATCGAGGTCAGGCTGCTGACTCACCAATGTGGATGGCGCATAAGGATCGTCCCCCCAAAAAGCTTGGGCATTGCCAACTTTTAGAATCCTTGTCCCTCCGCTCATACCTGAATCACACCTGTGTGAAAAGTCTTTGGACTCTGAGGAGCTCTGGAGGTTAACTTGAGCATGGTGAAGAGCTGCTCACGGGTTTGATGCGGAGCAATGATAGCATCCACCCATCCTCGGGCGGCCCCATAGCGGATATCCATTTGGTGCTCATATCTTTTTTTGACCTTTTCCCTTTCTTGCAGGGCCTCCTCTTCATCCCATTTCATCCCTTTTTTTTCAGCGGCCTTTTGTTGGACATGAAAAAGGGTATCGGCTGCTTGATCTGCCCCCATCACCGCATATTTAGCATTGGGCCAAGCGACAATAAAATTTGGATCGTACGCTTTGCCGCACAACGCATAATTGCCTGCTCCAAAAGAGTTGCCTACAATGACGGTAATTTTGGGAACAATGGAATTGCTGACCACATTGACTAGCTTAGCACCGCTGCGGATGATGCCTGATTGCTCAGCTTCCTTCCCTACCATAAAGCCGACCACATCTTGAATAAAGACCAACGGAACTTTAATCTGATTGCAATCCATGATAAATCGAGCCGCCTTGTCAGCTGCGTCAGAGTAAATGACTCCTCCGATTTCGATTTCCCCGCTTCCCGTCGTGGTTTGCTTCCGTTGATTCGCCACAATGCCGACGGGCATTCCATTAATTTTAGCGAAGCCAGTGACCAGTGTTTGACCATAATTGGCTTTAAATTCCTGAAAAGAATCCTTATCTACAAAACAGCCCAATAAATCACGCATTTCATAAGGGCGGTTTCCATCAGGACTAACTAAAGAATAAACATTTTCGGCTGGACTCGCTGAAGGAACTTTTGGATAAACAATCGGGGGGTCTTTAGGTAAAAGGTCGACAAGGGAGCGCAATCTTTTGAGGCACGAGAGATCATTGGACTCAAGAAAATCGACGGTCCCGCTAATTTCAGCATGCATTTTTGCTCCGCCCAATGCTTCAGGGTCGACGTCTTGTCCAATAGCCGCCTTCACTAAGGCGGGACCTGCCAAATAGAGGCCGCTCCCTTCTGTCATCAACAGCTTGTCGCATAATACGGGGAGATAGCCTCCTCCGGCAATACAATTTCCCATGATAGCAGCCAACTGAGGAATCCCTGCAGCAGAAAAAATGGCATTATTGCGAAAAATCCGGCCGAAATCGTCTTCATCGGGGAAGATTTCATCTTGCAGCGGAAGAAAGACACCCGAAGAATCCACGAGATAAATCACCGGCAAACGGCATTCAAAAGCAATTTTTTGGGCGCGCAATACTTTTTTTACCGACTGGGGAAACATGGCTCCTGCTTTAACTGTGGCATCATTGGCAATCACCATGCAAAAACGGCCGCAAATGGAACCAATTCCTGTGACGCAGCCTGCCGCGGGCAGCTCCCCCCATTCCTTATACATCTCAAAACCGGCCCATAAGCCCAGTTCGAAAAAAGGGGTTTCCGGATCGAGAAGATGAGACAGACGCTCCCGAACAATCATCCTCCCTAAGCTTTGCTGACGCTCTTTTCCGGCTTTCCCTCCCCCCTCTCTCAGAGCCGCTTCTTGAACCGCAAAAGCTTCTGTCAGGGATTTAAGAGGGCTTGCAGAAGGGGTCTTGATCTCTTTTTTTAATTTCATTAGACTTTCGTTTTTGTAAGGAGATTTGCAACCTTTTCAAAAGCCTCATCCCCATTGTGAAATAACGCACTTAAATTTTCATCGATAGTCGCAAAAGCCATCTGACAATATAGCTTGGCAATATCAACCTCTTTCGATAAGGCTTCACGGCCGGATTGATGAAGCTGAAGATCTGAGTCGATTTTGCTTAACACCGAAATGGCTGTGTAGATGGCCATGGCGCTTGAAGCAATCCTATCAAGCAAGAGCTGCCTTTCGACAATTTCTTCCCGATATTCCATCAAAAGGCGCGCCACAGAAAGGCCAAACCGACGAATTGCCTGGGCTAATTTGCGGCTTTCTTGCTTTAGCTCTGAGGATTTCACCGGTATTTGTGCCAAGCCTAAACTATGCCACCGTTGACGTAGAGCATTTTTTAGAATGTCGAATTTTTCAATCGGACTTTTTAAAGCATCTAAGGCGTTTTTCATTTGCACGCCCACATCCCTCATCCCCACTGCGCCAATAAACACCCTCATTACTTCGTTCGACCCTTCCCCTATCATGTTTAGCCGGGCGTCTCTCATCATCCGTTCATAAGGGTGATCTGTAAAGAAGGAGCGCCCTCCGAATATTTGCATCGTGTCATATAGAATGCTCCAGAGGGAATCACTGCAAAACACTTTCAACATGGCTGCTTCAAGCATGAAATCTTCAACATGGTTATCGACAAATCCTGCAGTCATGTAGGTCGTTGCCTCCATGGCATAAGTCAAAGCAGCCATCGAAGCGATTTTTTTCTTAACCAAGCCAAACGAGGATAATGGGCGATTAAACTGGTAGCGTGAATTGGCATACTGAATGGCTGTTTCTAAACAATATTTGGCAGCACCTGTGCACCCTGCTCCAAATGTAGTCCTCCCATAATCTAAAACTGTGAGGCACACTCTAAGCCCCCCGCCAATGGGCCCCAAAATGTTTTCCGGAGGCACTTCGAGATCTTTAAATTCTAGGATCGCCGTCTTTGTGCCTCTCATCCCCACTTTATCCAAAGAGGGTTCACGGACCGAAAAACCCGGCATATCGGGTGTCACCAAAAAGGCTGTAATTTTATCCTGCCTACCTTGTGGAGTATCTACTTCGGTTTGCGCCATGACCGTCAAAACTTGAGCAAAGGATCCATTTGTAATCCACTGCTTGATTCCGTTGATTCTCCAGACGTTTTTTCCGCTGTCATAAACCGCGCGTGTTTCGATGCCGCTAGCATCAGACCCTGCATTGGGTTCTGTCAAGGCAAATGCTGCTATCTGCTCCCCTTTTGCTAACGGGGACAGCCAGCGGCGCCGCTGCGCTTCTGTCCCAAAGAGGAGGAGGGCTTTAAGTCCTATGCTCTGATGGGCATTGACAAATAAAGCTGTCGACCCACAGCGGCCTGCAATCGCTTCTACAGCTTTGCAGTAAGCATATTGGGTCATTCCGAGTCCGCCAAATTCTTTGGGAATGGTCAATCCCAACACCCCCTCTTTGCCAAGCCCTTGGATTAAGCTATCGGGAATAGCAGCTTTTTTATCGATCGCCGCCGGATCAATTTCCCTGTCGACAAACTGTCTAAAATGGGTTAGAAAGCGATCGGTTCGCTCTTGTTCTTGTGGGGTCAGCCGAGGATACGGAAAAATTTGTGCAGCGTCGAGAATTCCAAAATACAACATTTTGGCAAAGCTTGGCTTTTTTCCATCGGAAAATAAGAGCTCCTCAGCTAAACGTCGCTGCTGTTCATCCATAATGCCTCACGAACGATCTGTACGGTTTCTCTTAAACTAACAAATTAAAATATTATTTTAAACAAATACAAAAACCTAGCCTTTTATTTTGGTTTTTACTATTCTTCTGGGCATAAAAAGCGGATTGATACAAGGAAATAACAGAAAAGAACGTGGAGATAACTCTCTTACAAGTGTTCTTTTTTGGTGATCCGCTCAAAAAAGGAGATCTTATGCGAAATAGATTTTTATCAATACTATTGGCTGCTGTTTGTTTATATTCGAATTCGGTGACAGCTGGATGCGATGATTGCTTTTTCAACTGCGATGAAGATGCTTTTAAAGGAATTTGTGGGAAAGTAGACCTTGCCCCCGCCTATGTCCACATAGACGTTCTTAAATCGGGAAAAACAATCCATAAAATGGACATGCCTGCAATTAAAGGGGATATGTACTACAGAGTCTGGAGCGGCCTCGTGGTCAAACCCACATTTTTATATGCCCATGGTCGGCATTTAGATCGTTTATGGACAGCGGGTGCTGGAATCGGCTTTTGCATCCCTTGTAAAGAATATGGTTGCATTACGCCTATCGCTGGGTGCAACTGGGGTGAATTGAAGACAAAAGAAGATATTCACGCTTTACAAGAGACTGCCGAAGGTCCTATAGAAGTTGTCGTCCCTGGCGTAGCGGAAAAATTCCGCACTGTTTCCCCCTATGTTGGCGTGGAAGCAACATATAATTTCTGCCCTGGATTTAGAATTGTGGGCTGCTACCAATATTCTTGGAGCCGCACACATACCACGCTTTCCAAAGAGCTTGGTAAATTCAAAGAGAATTCAAAAGGTTCTAGCTATTCTGCCATGTTGGAATATGACTTAACACCACAATGGTCTGTCAATCTCGGTGGAGCTTATAACTGCAGCTTATCGAAAGAGAAGCATGGCATACGCGGCTATGGCTTTAAACTAGGGGTTGCCTATTGGTTCTAAAGTCCAATAGTCTTTGAAAAATACAATGTCACATAGGCCGCATTCGCGGCCTATTTTGTTTTAACGCACATTTTCCAACGTTACATTGTTATTTTGTTACAATGGTTCATTGTTTCATTGACACATTTTATCGTCTGGCTATACAATGATAATAGTAAACAAAGGAGCTTACATGGCATTAAGCAAACATCCACAAAAACATCATGATAATGAATTGAGGTTAACATTAGATGCAAGGAAACGGATCAGCTTGGCCAAACTATTGCCTGATTATGAAATCACTTCATTGAAAGCCTATATAGAAGGAAATAAAATCATCCTCGAGCCCATGGCAGAAATTCCCGCCCATGAACTTTGGCTTTACAAGAACCCCAAAGCCTATCAGTCAGTTCAGCGAGGATTAGATCAAGCAGAAAAAGGAAAGACGAAGAAACTAAATAAAGATTTTTCTAAATATATCGATGAAAACATTTGAGATCCACTCTAAAATGTGACTCACACTTTTGGATCTGGACGGGGAAAAGCAGGGGGTGAGGAATAATAAAAAATGGCATACGCAATGAGGGTTATGCTTATTGCCAATGTAGAAGTGAAGAATTTGAATCCAAGGTCTGGTGGAAAAGTTTCGATACCAGTATTAAAAAAAGCATTACTGATGTGGATAGTTGCAATGAAAAGGACGATCTTTGAAACCGTCCCTAGATTTAACTTGTTAGCCAAAGAAGATCCCAAGAAGAACATGCCTAAACCCGCACCAAATCCATACGGATTAAAACCGACACCTAATCTCAATACTATGATTGCTTTTCCTACAAAAGTGCCGATGCACGCTGCACCTATTGCAATGATCCCTGAATCGCCCACGGCGTAGCTTAAGTGATCCACCTTGTAATCCGTTGGAAACAGTTGTGTAAAAAAGGACATAAATCTCTTTACTAACTCAGGTTTATATTAATTCTCCGGCGACGTGATCGTAGCACAAAATCCCCCGCCTCGTCAACTTCAACCTGCTTCCTATTTTTTCCAATAAACCTTCTTGCATTAGTTTGTCGATGACATTATAGGTTTCGAGAGGAATTCTCCCTCGAACATTTTCAAATTCACTCAAGTCTACGCCATCGATGAGCCGAAGTTGAATCGTCAGCAATTCTCGGATTTGGGCTTCCGGATCTAAGATCTCGCTAAAATCTATGGGAAAAACCCCCTCCTTGAGCATTTGATCATACTTATTCAAGTTGGCTATATTCCTAAAACGGGATCCTTGCCAATAGCTAAAAGCGGATGGCCCTAAACCTAAAAAAGGCCTCCCTGTCCAATAACCGGTATTGTGTTTTGATGAATGGGGAGGGCGGCAAAAAGCGGAAATCTCATATTGAATCAGCCCTATGCCTTGTAAGAATTCTACAGCGCGTTCATACATCTGCAGGCTTATCTCATCGGTAGGCAATCTTTGGGTCAGATGCTCCTTCATTTTGAAGAAAACAGTCTGCGGCTCAATTGTCAAGTTATAGAGAGACAGATGGGTCAAAGGCAATAGGCTAACTTGCTGCAAAGTATTTTCCCAATGTTGCTGTTGTTGATCGGGTAGATCATACATCAGATCGATAGAAATGTTTTTTACCCCTGCTTCCGAAACAAGATGAACAGCCTCGATGGCTTTCCTCGCTTGATGCTGCCTCCCCAAAGTTTTCAACAAAGAATCATCTAAAGACTGAATTCCAATGCTGACACGATTGATTCCAGCTTGTTGATAAGCCTTGATCTCCCCCAATGAAATGTTTTCAGGATTGGCTTCAAGAGTTATTTCTGCATTTGGCACGACTTTTACATCGCGGCAGATCAGCTCTAACAGAGCTTTGATCCGCTCAGGTCCAAACAATGCCGGGGTCCCCCCTCCAAAATAAATTGTCGCAATCTCTTTGTTGTGCATGAATGGCAAACGCATGCCCCATTCAAGCAGAAGACTCGACATTAATTTCGATTTTAGATGTTCTTTATCAGGTAAAACATAAAAATGGCAGTAATCACACTTTCGTGTGCAGAATGGGATGTGAATGTATAAACTAAACACATAAACTCAAAATTTAGTGACTGAAAACTTAACCACTGAGCCAGTGAGGTCACTGAGGATTTTTGAGAACAATGAGAAGATTATAGGGTGAAATTCAATAATTCAATTAAAAAATATAAAAAAATAAGAAGAATTTATGACTTGCAAAATGCTATCTAGACCTATCTAGGTACCAAATGGCATCTTGACCCAATTGTGTTGTTTTCTCTCAATGTTCTCAAAAATCCTCAGTGATCTCACTGGCTCTCTGGTTAAATTTTTATAAAACCTCTCTTGCTTACCAGTTGTCAGCATCGGGGTCGACGATTCCGCCACGGCGCCAACGGTTGCGGTCGCTGAAATAGGATTCATCATCCTCTTCTTCAGCTTCGGCGGCGCCTTCTTCCTCCCCCTCTTCCCTTTCTTCAATGACGGAGCTTTCCACATCGACGGCATCCGATTCCATATCAAAGCCTGCTTCGCTATGCCCGATTGCTGTTTCCCCGACGTCGATGTCTGGAATTGTCGGCATTTCTGTGTAGCCTGCACGGGTTCCGGTTTGCCGTTTAGGCGCTGCATATTCTTCGGCTTCCCCGCTATCTTTAAGGAATTGGAGCCGTTCTTTTTCTTCTTCAATTTTATTTCGAATAGCCAAAATCTCTTCTTTATGCTTTTCGATATCTTTTTTGGGAACAAGACCTAGCTTGAGCCACTGCTCTAAGTCGTTGAGTTCCCCTTCAAGTTTTTTCAATCGTTCACTTTTGATATGTCTCATTATACCTAACATACAAAGCGCTTTTTGTTTCTTTTGCTCCCTGTCAGCGCTTATTAAACAGAGAGCCTAAAAAATTGAATGAGAGCACTTGTTACATATACACCTTTTTCAATTTCTAGCGCAATGAATTTTTGGTGTTTTTTTGACCTTGACCTTAATTTTTTCATCCTATTTTTGGATCGAATTTGTGGGGTCAATTCTTAATAATTCCATCTTGCTTTTTATTTATAAATATAATAGATTCTTTCATTTACAACACGGAGAAAATATTTATGAATAAGGTTATTCAATTAACTAGTTCATTTTTGAATGGTTTAAAATCAAACGTTGAAAAATTCAATAATTCTATTGATAAGAGACATCTGGACAATAAGATTCTATGGGTTGTGGTCCCTATTTTTTTTGGTCTTTTGTGTCTAAACATTATTTTTTTGACGTCTCGCTTAAGAAGAAGAGTTTCGAGAGGGGACAATTTAAGACGGGGAAGCGGTGTAATAAATGTAGAAAATTATATCGTTAATCCCATTTTAATAAAATATTCAGCTGAAATTAAAGCGTTTCTCAAATTAAAGCCTTTTTTCAAGAACAAAAGTGATTGGACTGAAGTTGATTTTAAGGACAAAAACTCCGCTTTATATAAACTTTGGACCTTTATGGTACAGGATTCATGGAGAAAAAATGCTGATGCTCACAATGTCAATTGGAATGATTTTAACATCGAGGGAGCATCTTTAGATGAATTAAGGATTTTATGCTCACATTGTGTTATTGCGGAAAGTTCTATTAATGGTTGCTTCATAACGATGGCCAACGATGGTATTTTCTACAAGTGGTTAACAAGATTAGAAAACCTTTCTAAATATGGTTTGTAGTCATTTATTCGCCGGTACGGCATGATGCGCCTTTTGCGCTCTTCGTTTATAATTTTCGGCTTGTTCTTTATTTCCCTGCTTTTCGGCTAGCAAAGCTAGGTAGACTAGCGCCGCCTCATGGTTAGGCTTCAGGTAAATGGCTTTCAACAAAAATTTTTGTGCCGCTTCGAAATGTTTATCTGCATGTTCGATTAAACCTAATAAGTAATAAACTTCCGCGTTAGCCCCATATTTTTTCAAGCAATTGAGACACTCTATTTTTGATTCGGCAAAGTGACCATGATCGGCTAGCTTTTGCGCCTTATCTAAGCTAAATTCCATCGCCTCCCGTTTTTTTGAAATGGATTGAACAGCTCCATCTCGGGACAGGGGGGCCTTTTCAGTCTCCCGATTTGTTTTAGGATACGGTGATTTTAAGGGCGGCGGCATGCTAGCCGGTTTTTGAGCTTTTCTCAGCACATAGGCTTTTGTGGGCTCTGTGACAATACAATGGTTTCTTTTGCAAATGTCGATTTCTGCAGGAGCTACAAACAAAAGCCCTTTTGGTACTTTTTTTAACTCTGTTGAGATCTCGGGTCTATTCAATATAATATATAAGTTGAAAGAGAAAATTTGTTTTTCAACAGCGGTCAGAATTTTATCCGGACTTTCATTGCTAAAATTTGAATATTCATCAATAATCATCATTGCTTTTTATTTTCAATTATATTATAATAGTTTATTTAAAATAATAAAGAAGGTGAATGTATATGAACAGCATTATTAGGTTTTTTAATTCAAGTTTCAACCATGTTAAAGTAAACGTTGAAAATTTAAGTAAATTTCGAAGCAAGCCCCTTGAAAATAAAGCTTTGGTGATTGCTTTGCCTATCATCTTGGGTTTTACCCTCGTGACTTTTTTATGGGCCCGCCATTTAAGAGGAAGGGCTTCAAAAATAAATCATAATAATGTTAAAAACATTATTATGATTTCTGACAATGATGAGTTTTTTAATAGTCATTCCAAAACAATAAAAACTTTACTAGCATTACAATCGGAATTAGCTAAAAAAACGGATTGGCAAGAAAGTGATAAGAATAAGAAAGGCACTGCTTTAAATAAAGTGTTTGCCATTATGTATGAAAAACCATGGGGGACAAGCATAATTGAAAATAACATCGAAGATATTGAAAATGATATTGAGAACGCAACTTTGCAAGATTTAGTGGATTTATCTTCATTTTACGCTCGCTATTGTGATACTAGCGACTTTGTATCTATAGCCAATAATGGTACTTTAGGTAAGTGGTTAACAAGACTGCAAGCCCTTTATGACGAACGCCAAGCCATTCTGTAAGGACAGCATAAAATTCTTTTTTTGTAGATATAGATGTTAAATCAGCATCAACTAAGTAGCTTGATGAGCTTTCTGAGCTCGCCTTTTATAATTTTCGGCTTGTTCTTTATTTCCCTGCTTTTCGGCTAGCAAAGCTAGGTAGACTAGCGCCGCCTCATGGTTAGGCTTCAGGTAAATGGCTTTCAACAAAAATTTTTGTGCCGCTTCGAAATGTTTATTCACATGTTCGATTAAACCTAATAAGTAATAAGCTTCCGCATTAGCTCCATATTTTTTCAAGCAATTGAGACACTCTATTTTTGATTCGGCAAAGTGACCATGATCGGCTAGCTTTTGCGCCTTATCTAAGCTAAATTCCATCGCCTCCCGTTTTTTTGAAATGGATTGAACAGCTCCATCTCGGGACAGGGGGGCCTTTTCAGTCTCCCGATTTGTTTTAGGATACGGTGATTTTAAGGGCGGCGGCATGCTAGCCGGTTTTTGAGCTTTTCTCAGCACATAGGCTTTTGTGGGCTCTGTGACAATACAATGGTTTCTTTTGCAAATGTCGATTTCTGCAGGAGCTACAAACAAAAGCCCTTTTGGTGTTAGAACCTTGCTGATGTTAGCAAAAACGGCCTTTTGAGCCTTAGGATGCAGATAAATCAATAGATTGCGGCAAAAAATGGCATCGTACAAATCTTTGTCTGAAAAAATAGATGGACTGCATATATTACCGTAAAAAAATTTCACCTGCTTATGAATTTCTGGCAGTATTTCATAATCGTCGCTGCGGGCAGTAAAGTATTTCTCTTTAATCCCAGCTAATTTTCCCCGAAAAGCATTTTTAGTATAAATTCCATCCTCTGCCTTTTCAAGAGCTTTTTTGCTTATATCAATGGCATCGATGATGAAATGTTTAGGATCAACTGCAGCGTTAAAAAAAGCCATGACAATGGAATAGGCTTCTTCCCCTGAGGAGCAAGGATTGGAAAGAATCCGCATCGGTTTTTGAGGGTTTGCCTTTCTCCATTCATTTTGGTAGTAGGCAATCAGATAATCGATTGCCTCATTGTCTCGAAAAAACCAGGTTTCGGGTACAATTAAAAGTTCAGTCAGTTCTTGAAATTCATCGGGTATACCGATAAGCATCTGATAGTATGAAGGGAGGCTTTTGACCCTGCATGCCTTCATTCTTTGTTCCACTTTTCTCATCCATGCTTGATCTGTAAACAGGGGTACATTTATTCCAATTTTTTTGGAGCAAAGACTTTGGATTTTTTTCAATAATTCTTCCATCGCTTCATCTAACCGACGATATCTTTTCTGATAAATTTAAAGAATTCATCCACCTGAAATAACTGCAAGCATTTTTCCTGATCGGGATGGATCCCTCCGAGGAAAGAAAACTGATCAAATTTCATTCCGGTATTTACAAACTTTTCCTTTTCGATTTCGAGCATATCTGTGACTTGCTCGGCAATAGCTCCAACCTTTAAAGACCCGTTATTCGAATCGATATCTTCCAACAACATGATCCGAGTATGCAAAGAGTTGCGGCTTGGCCGCTTTACGATTAAAAGTGATAAATCGACCACTGGAATAGGAATGCCGCCATAATTTAAGAGACCTGCAACATAATTTTCACGATGATGAATTTTTTGAAGAAACACATTCGGAAAGATGTCCAAAACATACTTGGAATCTAAAGCAAAATGCTCTTCGCCAAGTTGGAAAAGAAGCATTAACATAGAACTACTCACAAAACGTCAATATTTTGCTTTCAAAGCTCTTTTTTTCTTGCTCATGTCCATCAATGATCGTTTGAGCTCCATGAAGAAGATACGAGGCCAATGCAGCGTCCCCTTCGTACGACATTTCTACTTGTAGATTGCCGTTTTCAGAGGGTTCTTCGCAAGTGATCAATACATAACATAAGTGCTCTTTAGCCAATTTTTTCGTGATACGCTTCCTATCAGCGTTGTTCATCACTTCCCTTCTTGTTACATCCTTTATAATTCGCTTTCAAGCGATATGAGGAAACGAATTTTTAGGAACTAGCCTTTTTTTTCGTCACATTATCTCATTATCCTTTTATTTACAAAGTCAAATATTTATTATATTATGAGCAGTGCCTAGCTTCGATAGGATATACGCATGAATGCCATCTTTCAAACAACTTTAGACTGGATCTCAAAGCAGCATCGTGAAATGGTCCAATTGCTCACGACA
The DNA here is from genome assembly GCA_963742415.1 of uncultured Parachlamydiaceae bacterium. Taxonomy (GTDB): domain Bacteria; phylum Chlamydiota; class Chlamydiia; order Chlamydiales; family Parachlamydiaceae; genus CAVULX01. The sequence continues at coordinate 373,844 of CAVULX010000004.1, read as the reverse complement.
TGGGCTAATATAAATTCAGGGACTGACAATGTGGAAGGCCTTTCCAAAATGGCTGAACAATTGAGGGGGGCTTTTGCTCCTTTAGACGGTGCGTTTAGCAGGATCTCATTACCGGCACGCCATAAAATCAATTCCGCGGGAGATCTAATCTCCATTCCTCAAGGAGACGCTCTTTTATGGCGGAAAAGGCCCGAGGCCTCCAAGAGGATTTTTTTGGGGGGGCATATGGATACTGTTTTTAGTCAATACTCCCCTTTTCAAACAACAACGATGGTGGACAGCAAAACCATGAGGGGTCCAGGAGTTACCGACATGAAGGGGGGGCTCGTCATTCTTTTATATTGCTTGCTTGCTTTAGAACAATCCCCTTTTGGATCTTCGATAGGCTGGGAGGTGTTAATCAATCCGGATGAGGAGGTTGGATCGCCTGGGTCTTCCCCTCTTTTCACTCAAAGCGCCAAACGAAATTTGCTGGGATTATTATTTGAACCTTCGTTTCCAGATGGGAACCTTGTGAGTTCCCGCAAAGGATCTGCCAATTTTAGCCTCATTTCTCGAGGGCGTGCTGCCCATGCAGGGAGGGATTTTTTTCAGGGGCGCAATGCAATTTTGGCGCTGGCCAAGGTGTTATTAAAAACAGAAACCTTGACGGATGCTAAGCAAGGCATTACGGTAAATGTAGGAAAAATTGAAGGGGGTGCAGCCTCGAATATCGTGCCCGATTTAGCCATTGCAAGAGTCAATGTGCGAGCACCTGAACAAGCCGATTTGAAAAGGATTACAGATAATTTAAAAAACTTCGCCCAAGAAATGACTGCGGATGGAATCCAGATGACCATTTACGAAGATGCGAATACTCCCCCTAAGCCTTTTGACCATAGGGTTAAAACTCTATTTTCCGCTTTTCGTACCTGCGCCGAAGAACTTGATCTTAACCTCGCCTGCAAGCCAAGCGGAGGATCGTGCGATGGGTGCCGCCTTTATGCAGATGGGCTTCCCAACATAGACACGTTGGGAGCTGTGGGGGGAAACATTCACACCGAAGAGGAATTCATTCATTTAGACAGTTTAGTTGAGCGGACCCGGCTTACGACCTTATTTCTTTTAAACTTAGCCAAGGGAAATTTTGAAGAGCTCATCAAGGAGATCGCCGATGGATCGACCAAATCCCAATAATCATGAAGCCACACATGCCGATAGTCTGGCATCCGATCCCAGGATTATCCAAGCGAAAGCCTTGATCTTAGAAGCTGTCAAAGAACATCAAAACCATCTCACCGGGGTTAAACCTCCCCTCCCCTCTTTGAAGCAAAAATTTGCCGGCCAATTGTCCCAATTTGCGCAGCATCGCGGAGGTAAACTCTGGTTTCCATTTTTAGGCAGCGGTTTGGGCAAAGGCGCCTTGGTGGAACTGCTAGATGGCAGTGTGAAGTATGATTTTATCACAGGCATCGGCCCCCTTTTCTTTGGCCATAGCCATGAGGCCATCATTGAAGCCTGCATCAATGCTGCTTTCAGCGATACGGTCATGCAAGGCCACTTACAGCAAAATGACGATTCTGCCGAGCTGTCCGCCACGTTGACAGAAGTGTCAGGGTTAGCCCATTGTTTTCTGTCCACTTCCGGAGCCATGGCCAATGAAAATGCATTGAAAATTGCTTTCCAAAAAAAGCACCCCGCTTTTCGTGTGTTAGCCTTTGAGAGATGTTTTGTGGGGCGGACAACAGCCTTGGCATCGATTACCGATAAACCCTCATTCCGAGAAGGGCTGCCTCCAACTTTGCAAGTGGATTACATCCCTTTCTTTGATTACGCAAGACCCGAAGAAAGCACCAAGCAAGCGGTGTCGACTTTAAAAAAATTGTTGTTCCGTTATCCCAAAGAATACGCTGTTATGTGCTTTGAGCTTGTTCAGGGTGAAGGGGGATTTTATCCAGGAACCAAAGATTTTTTTGTTCAATTGATGACCCTTCTTAAAGACAATCATGTCGCCGTTTTCGCGGATGAGATCCAGACCTTTGGGAGGCTCCCTGAGCTATTTGCCTTTCACTATTTTGGATTGCGCGAATTTGTCGATCTCGTCTCTATCGGCAAGTTGTCTCAAGTCTGTGCCACGTTGTATACCAATGAGTTTTGCCCCCGGCCGGGGCTCCTAAGCCAAACTTTTACGGGAAGCACAGCTTCCATTAGAGCCTCTCAAACGATCTTACGGCTTTTGCTTAACGGTGGCTTTTATGGAACAAAGGGCAAAATACAAAAAATTTTTCAATATTTCGAGATGAAGCTGACTGCTTTAGGGAAGAAACATCCCCATTTAATTGAAGGTCCATTTGGAATCGGGGCCATGATAGTATTTACCCCTTTAGGGGGACGGCAAGAACTCGTTGTTAAATTTGTCCAGGAGCTTTTTGAAGCAGGGGTGATGAGTTTTGTTGCCGGCAGCAATCCAACGCGGGTCCGTTTTCTTATTCCTGCCGGAGCGGTGACGAATGAAGATATTGATAAAGCTTTGGATATAGTAGAAAAAGTCCTCATCAAATTGAGCACAGAAGTTTCATGAGTAAGTATGTCATCAGGCCAATCACTTCAAACGACTTGGACACTGTCATCAATTTTGCCTTTCAATCCTCTGCCGGAATTACCAGCATGCCAAAAAATAGTTCGATTCTGCAAAAGAAAGTGGAACATTCGCTGGAATCGTTTTCAAAGAAAATCACGAAACCGGAACATGAAACTTATCTTTTTGCTCTGGAAGAAACCGAAACAAAAACAATAGGGGGGATTTGCAGTGTCATTTCTAAAGTTGGTGTTGGTACCCCTTTATATTTTTACCAGATTGACTGCATATACAAAAAGGTGGAAGGGCTTGCGATTCCCCCTAAAATCTCTTTTCTGAAACCTATAAATTTCACCAACGGCCCTTCAGAAATATGTATGCTTTACCTCGATCCCAGCTTTAGGAAAGAAGGATTAGGCAGGCTCCTTTCCCTATCTCGATTTTTATTCATCGCCACTTTTCCCGAGCGGTTTGAAGATAAAATCATCGCTGAAATGCGTGGTTCCATTGATAAAAACGATTTAGCCCCTTTTTGGGAAGGGGTGGGCCGCCATTTTTTAGACCTTAATTTTTTAGAATTAATGAAACTCTTAGAACAAGGGAAGTCTTTCATTCCCCATATTCTCCCCGACTATCCTATTTACATTGACTTATTGCCTCGAGACATCCAGGAGACCATCGGTACTGTCCATATTAAAACAAAGCCTGCATTAAATATGCTTCTTTATGAAGGATTTAAATTTTCAGAGTGCATCGATCTCTTCGATGGAGGTCCCATGATCCATGCTTATAAAAATGAGATCCGCTCCATCAAAGAAAGCCGGCAAGCAAAAGTCGTCGATGTTTGTGATCACCTTGAAGGAAAGACTTTCCTTGCGAGTAATCAAGTTCTTGATTTCCGCGCCTGCTATAGCACAATAAAACAGAATGGGTCCGACGAAGTAATCATCCCCAAAGACACGGCAGAGGTGTTGAAATTAAAAATCGGAGATCCCTTGCGTTATACAGAATTGAATTCAACCAAGGAATGAGATGGATCAATTATTTATCAACGGAAGCTGGGTAGATGGCAAAGGGCTCCCCTTTTCATCTAGAAATTCCGCTACAGGGGAGATTGTTTGGGAAGGGGCAGCTGCGACGGATGCCGACGTGGATTTGGCTGTTCAGTCCGCAAACGATGCATTTGAAGCTTGGTCTGCGCTCTCTTTGGATGCCCGAATTCAGTATGTGGAAGCCTTTGGCAATGCGTTGAAGAAAAGCTTTGATTCCCTTGCAGAAATCATCTCTCAAGAAACCGGAAAGCCTCTTTGGGAGTCCAAGACAGAAGTACAGTCGATGTTGGGAAAAGTCGCAATTTCTATCGAAGCTTATAAGCAACGTTGTCCAGAGATCCGCCACACTCTCCCTGCAGGGCTATCTTTAACCCGTCATCATCCACATGGTGTTGTGGCCGTTTTCGGACCGTTTAATTTTCCGGGCCATTTGCCCAACGGGCATATGATTCCGGCCTTAATCGCCGGCAATACGGTGGTTTTCAAGCCAAGTGAACTCACGCCGGCCACGGCAGAAAAAATCATCTCATGCTGGCAAGAAATAAACCTCCCATCCGGAGTTCTTAATTTAATACAGGGAGGCCGCGACACCGGAGCTGCCTTGGCAGCTCATTCAGGCATTGATGGCTTATTTTTCACAGGCAGCTGGGCTACCGGACGTTCATTTTTAGAGCAATTTTCAGTACACCCCCAAAAAATTTTAGCCCTCGAAATGGGGGGGAATAATCCTTTGGTAGTGACAAAAGTGAAGGACCTCAAAGCCGCTGCTTTTCTAACCACCCAGTCTGCTTACCTCACAGCCGGGCAACGATGCACCTGCGCCCGCCGTTTAATATTGTTGGAAGGAGCAGAAGGAAATACTTTTCTTCAAACGCTTCTGCATATGATCAAACATTTGCACGTAGGGATCTACATCCAGCAACCTGAACCCTTTATGGGTCCGGTCATCTCATCAGCCGCCGCGCAACGTCTGCTAAAAGCCCAAGAAGAACTTCAAGAAGCCGGGGGGATCTCATTAGAAGAGATGCGCTTATTAAAACCGGAAACCAATCTCCTGTCTCCCGGCTTAATGGATGTCACCGCCATTGCCGGCAGAAAGGATGAAGAGCTTTTCGGCCCTTTTCTGCAAGTAATTCGGGTTCCAGACTTTCAAGAAGCAATTAGGGAAGCCAATCAAACCTCCTTTGGCCTTTCTGCAGGGCTTTTGAGTGATAGCAAAGAGGAGTTTGAAGAATTTCATAGGAAAATCAAAGCAGGGATCATCAATTGGAACTCCCCTACAACCGGCGCTAGCAGCGCGGCCCCTTTTGGAGGGATTAAACATAGTGGAAACCACCGACCCAGCGCCTTTTATGCTGCTGATTATTGCAGTTATCCCGTCGCTTCGATCATAAATGAACAGTTAAGCATGCCAGAAGCAGTTCCTCCGGGATGCAACTTTTAAAAGGAGAGCGGATCATTCATGAACCCCACAGCTATTGAAATGAATTTTGACGGAATAGTTGGCCCTACACATAATTATAGCGGTCTATCGTATGGCAACGTTGCATCGATCAATAATCAACGGGTCAAATCAAACCCTAAAGAGGCGGCTCTGCAAGGTTTAGAGAAAATGAAATTCCTTGCAGACCGCGGATTTAAACAAGGAGTCCTCCCACCGCATGAAAGGCCTCATATTCAAACGCTTAAGTCTCTGGGATTTACAGGAAGCGATGTCGATATTTTAAAGAGTGTTCAAAAAAATGCCCCCTCTCTTTTGATGGCATGCTCTTCCTCTGCAGCCATGTGGGTAGCCAATGCAGCCACAATCTCCCCATCCATCGATAATATAGATCAACATGTTCATTTCACTCCCGCCAATTTGTCGGCCATGTTTCATCGCTCCATCGAACCAGAATTTACCTCCAAAATTTTGCAAATCATCTTTGGAAATCCCCTTTATTTCCGGCATCATCCTGCTCTTCCGCAAGGAAGCTATTTCAGCGATGAAGGGGCAGCCAACCACAGCCGTTTTTGCAAAACATATGGCAATCCCGGTGTCCATTTGTTTGTTTATGACCGGTATAGTTTTAAAACTACGCCGGCCCTACCCAAAATTTTTCCCGCGCGTCAAACGATTGAAGCCTCTGAAGCGATTGCACGCCTGCACCAAATTTACCCCGAAAGGATCGTGTTTGCCCAACAAAACCCGAAAGCCATCGACGCAGGGGTCTTCCACAACGATGTAGCTTCGGTTGGAAATTGCCATGTGTTTCTCTATCATGAAGCTGCCTTTCTCGGAACAGATGAAGTCATTTCGGCGCTCAACCAAAAAATGATCTCCTGTTGCGATACTGAAATGGTTGTTGTTAAAGTGCCGGAGAAAAGAGTTTCTTTAGATGAGGCTGTATCCTCCTATTTATTTAATTCTCAACTTCTTTCCAACCCCGATGGGACTATGGTTCTCATCGCCCCTTCAGAATGCAGGGAATCCCCTGCCGTTCAACAAGTCTTAAACGAAATTGTTTCAAACCCAGAAAATCCGATCAGAGACATCCACTATTTTAACTTGAGGGAGAGCATGAGAAATGGAGGTGGGCCCGCATGCCTTAGGCTCAGAGTGACTTTAACAGAACGTGAACTTGAAGCGGTGCACAAAGATGTTTTATTGACGGACCGCCTCTACAATAAGTTGAAGGATTGGATCAGCAAACACTACCGCTCCCACCTTTTGCCTGAAGACCTCGCCGATCCGCACCTCCTCACAGAGTCACGTGAAGCCTTGCATGAATTAACAAAGATTTTAAACTTGGGATCTATTTATTCATTTCAAAAATAAAGGATGATCATGGATCCAATCCTGTCTGAGTTGGCCAATCAATCGACATGTGAAATCAGGACAGATCAAGTCTCCCGCTGCGTTTATAGTGTGGATGCTTCTATTTATGAAGTCAAGCCATCCGCCGTCATCATTCCCCGCACCAAAAGCGACATTGTCAAGGTTGCGCAAATGGCCTTTAAGCACAACATTCCCTTGACGCCCCGCGGTGCAGCCACGGGGATCACCGGCGGATGTTTAGGGACTGGATGGATCGTCGATACTTCGAAATATCTCAGCAACATTTTAGAGGTCAATTTCGAGCAAGAATATGCCGTCATCGAACCTGGCGTCATTCAAGACCATCTAAATGGGGCTTTGTCCCAAAATAATTACCGCTTAGGACCCGATACTTCTACCGGCAACCGCGCCACATTAGGGGGAATGGTTGCCAATAATGCCGCCGGAGCCCGCTCCTTGCGTTTTGGAAAAATGGTGGATCACGTTCAATCTGTAGAACTGATTCTGGCTTCCGGGGAAGTTCTTGAATTTGGCCCCCTTTCATCCTCGCAAGAAAAAGAAAAGTTGCAGCAACAAGGCATTGAGGGCCACATTTATCGAACCGTTGCCGCTATCCGAACCAAATATGCAGATGAAATTTCCAGCCGCTTTCCCCACCTTCCGCGCCGCGTTTCAGGATATAATCTGGATGAATTAATGAAGCCCGGCCCTTTCAATCTCTGCAAGTTGATTGCGGGATCGGAAGGCTCCTTGGGGATTTTGTCTAAAATTAAAGTTTCCATATGCAAGAAGCCTAAAGTCCTTACCCTTTGCATTGTCCATTTTACAGATTTGCTAAAAGCCTTTGAAGCCGTTTCAGACATGCTTCAATTTTCCCCCATCGCACTCGAGTTGATCGATGATAAAATTTTAGCCACAGGTCGAAAGGTCCCCTCAATGAAAGGGAAGCTGGACTGGTTAAATGGAGACCCACATGCAATGCTTGTGGCTGAGTTCGAGGGTGAAACGGGTGTGGAAGCCCAGGAAAAAACAGATCAATTTGCGGAAGCGATGAAAGCCAAAGGGATAGGTTACGCCTGGAATATAATCACAGAGCCTGTACAAATGTCCCATGTTTGGGAAGTGCGCAAGGCCGGCTTAGGAATTCTATTGTCCAAGCGCTCTTACAGCAGGGCAATTGCCTTTATTGAGGATTTGTCCATTGCTCCCCACAATTTAGCGAAATTCATGGGGCAATTTCTTGCCTACCTCAAATCGAAAGGAAAAGAAGCGGGAATCTACGGCCACGCCGGTTCCGGATGCATGCATATCCGCCCCTATATCGACCTCCGCAATCCAGATGAACGGAAGCTCATGCATCAGATGATGCTCGATGTCACCGCTATGCTGCTCGAACATGGAGGTGCTCTCAGCGGGGAGCATGGGGATGGCCTCATCCGCTCTTGGCTTAATGAAAAGATGTTTGGCAGCAAACTCTATCAAGCTTTTTTAGACCTTAAAAATGCCTTCGATCCCCGCTTCTTGATGAATCCTGGAAAAATCGTCCAAGGCCCACCCTTGGAGCAAAATCTTAGAAGGAGCCCTTTAGCAAATGTGCCTTCCATATCAACTTTTCAAGATTTTTCTAAAGAAAAGGGCTTTGAACTAGCGGTTGATTTGTGCAACGGAAATGGCCTCTGCCGTAAAGCCGAAAGCGTCATGTGCCCCTCTTTTCAAGTTTCCGGTGATGAATATGATACCACTAGAGCCAGAGCACAAGCCCTCCGTTCCGTGATCAATGGACAATTGACTTCTACCGATTGGCCTGGCGAACCTCTCAAAGATATCTTAGATCTCTGCATCGAATGCAAAGGATGCAAAACAGAATGCCCCTCCAGTGTAGATATGGCTAAAATGAAAGCTGAATTTTTATATCAATATCAGGAAAAATATGGATATCCCTTTCGAACACGCTTGTTTGCCCATATCGACTCCCTTTTTAAAATGGCTTCCCCCTTTGCCCGTCTTTTCAACTGGGCAGGAAGTCGTTTTCTTACAAAGCTCATGCTTAACTGGATTGGGATTGCTCCCCAGCGATCTTTTCCCAAATTGGCCCCTCTCCGCTTTTCAGAGTGGTTTCAAAAGCACCATGTTTCGGAACACCAAGGAAAAAAAACAGTGGTCTTGTTTAATGACACCTACACCGAATTTAATGAACCGGAAATCGGCATCGCCGCCGTCAAAATTTTAGAAGCTTTAGGTTATCAGGTCCTCGTTCCACCCTGGAAATGCTGCGGGCGCCCTCTGATTTCAAAAGGGTTGTTAAAAGAGGCTCAACAGCATATGTGTGAAGTCGTACAAACTTTTGCAGAATATGCCAAGCAAGGATTCCCAATCATTGGACTAGAACCTAGCTGCATCTTAACAGTCAAAGACGACTTTCAAAACCTGTTAAAAGGGGTGAATACAGATCCAGCACATCTTGAAGCCATTATACAAGCAGCGACAACATTGGATGAATTTTTACACCTGCATATCAAACAAGGCCAATTTCATCTTAACTTTAATCCCCAGGCAAAAGAGGTGAAGCTGCATGGCCATTGCCACCAAAAGAGCCTTGTTGGAACTAAGCCAACGATCGAAGTATTAAGGGCGATCCCCCATTTTACAGTTTCAGAAATAGATTCAGGATGCTGCGGCATGGCAGGATCCTTCGGCTACGAAAAAGAACATTATGAATTTTCATTAAAAATTGCCGAGTTAAAATTGGCGCCGGCTGTCCGTTCAGCTCCAAAGGAGGCGCTTATTGTTGCCAATGGAATATCGTGTAGAAGTCAAATTGAGCATACCACGGGAACAAAAGCCAAACATCTCGCCGAAGCCTTAGCCGATGCTATGATTTGAGTGGTGAAGTGGACTGAGCAGACAGTGGACTTGGAGAAAAATAATCGTTTAAAACAGCCCACCCTCGTCCATCTCGTCCATTTTTTATTTATTTTAAAGTGATCCCCTTTATACTAAATTTCAACCAAATGAGGGGATCTATGATAATAAAAAAACTTCTTTCCATTTCATTGGCGTTTTGCTTGGCTGCCTTAGGGCTTTTTTCGGCAGAAACATTGCCTTATATACCTAAGGATTACAAAGTTACATTTTTATTGCCCATTAACTGGGGCCCCTCTTCCACACAACAGGGTTCCACTGCGAATCAATGCAACCTTTCCGTTACCATTCCCGAAGGTTATCAAGCCATTCAGCCTCAATCTAGTTGGGAAAATGTCTCCCTCATCGAATTCATTCCAAAAGGGGAAACTGCCGATCACTGGTCCGAAACAATATCCATCCATAAAATCATCGGTAAAAGACTCCAAGCAGATCAAATTGTCGATTTTCTCAAAAAAAATATCATCGCGAATACCCAGCAACCGAAAGAGTTGTTTTACAAAGTTTCAAAAGAGCCTAAATATTTATTTGCGAAATTGGGTCTTTCTTACATTCTTAAAAATACACGAGAGGTTTTAGTTTGCCGCTATTATTCCGGGCCCAGTGATTGTGTTGGCATCCAATACACGATCCGCCCCAAAAAAGAAGAATCTACAGAAAGCGTCGTTAAAAAAATTGAGCATTTTTTCGACACTAACACCCAACTCATGAATTGTGATAAGCCTCAACAGGATGGGCAAAATAAACAAAATAAACTAATGAGCCTGTAAGGTCAGGTTGACTTGCAAAACTATCTCCCGACAGTCAGATTTTTAAAATTGTCCAATGGAAATCTCGAGTTTACTCCTTAGGAGGAAGATGTTTTTTGGAATTCTAGCAGCAATCCTTATCTTCTCATGTGGGTAATTGATTTATCTGGGAATGGGGGTAACATACAAGGAGTTTATTCGGAAAATTTCGATCAATGGATTAACATCTTTCCCCACGTGGTGGACTTTGCTTTATTTATTTTGGGATATTCTCATGGGTACATTAATGCCTTATAATGGGAGATCATGGAAAAAAGCTAAGGAAGGAATGACTTACATAAACTACAGGCTTGTATAAATGGATCTAAACGAATTAAAGAAAGTTACCTCTCGAGGCGAAGATAGTCGTCACCAATTCAAAGAAGATATTCGCAATGGCGATTCTTTAGCTGCAGAGATGGTGGCATTTTCAAATTCTCGTGGTGGTTACATTTTCATTGGTGTATCGAATAAAGGAGATTTGATTGGTCTTTCTAGCACTGATGTAGATAGGATTAATCAACTTATCAGCAATAGTGCAAGTCAGCATGTAAAAAGTCCGATCACTATTCATACGGAAAATATTTCTGTGGGTACTGATCGAGTAGTGATCGTGTTAGCGGTTCCCGAAGGGATTGATAAACCTTATTTTGACAATCAAGGCGTCATTTGGTTGAAAAGCGGAGCAGACAAAAGAAGAATTCACTCTAAAGAGGAACTGAGACGTCTTTTTCAGGAAGTAGATCTCATACATGCCGACGAAGTTCCAACACGAGCGGGGGTTGAGGCTATAAATTCAAAGCATCTTCTGGATTTTCTTAAAAATGTCTATCACGAAGTATTGCCTGATTCAAATGCAGAAAGGCTTAGGCTTCTTGAAAATATGAACTTATCTATCAATAACCAGCTAAATCTTGCCGGCCTTCTTTTGTTCGGGGATAAACCCCAGCTCTATAAGCCAGAGTTTATCGTTAAAGCTGTTACATTTGCTGGTACAGACATAGCCGACAGTTATTTAGACAGTGAAGATTTTGAGGGGTCGCTCTCAGCTATTTTTCAAGGTGCTTTATCGTTTATCATGCGAAATTTGCGTAAAATTCAGAAGCATAAGGGTGTTAATACAACAGGTGAACCCGAAATTCCTCAGATTGTATTTGAAGAGCTTTTAGTCAATGCCCTGATTCATCGCGATTACTTTGTCAGCGCTCCTGTAAGGCTGTTTATTTTCGAGGATCGAGTGGAAATCATTAATCCAGGCAATTTACCTGATCATCTCACTATTGAAAAGATCCGTGCAGGAAATTCCATTCAGCGTAATCCCATTTTAGCCTCATTTGCTGCCAAAGGACTACTTCCATACCGAGGGCTTGGAACAGGAGTAAGACGTGCGCTACAAGATTGGCCTCAAATTCAATTTATTGATGATCGGGATGGATGCCTATTTACTTCTTGTGTTGAAAGAAGTAAAGGTGCAAAAATTGACAGAGAAAAAGGGCTTAAAGGTGCAAAATGCACCTATAAATGCATCTTTACCTCCTCTACAGCAACAGATTTTGGGAATTCTTAGTGAAGACCCTAAGGCTTCCTATGAATTACTTGTGACTAAGCTTGGTAAGGACAGAACTACAATCATGAGAAACATTCAAAAAATGAAAGATATGGGAATTTTGCGTCGATCAGGGTCAAAAAAAATCGGTCATTGGGAGATTTTGTGAGCCTTTGATTTCTCTCTTATAACCCTTTTGTCAAGGGCCCATGATTTAGAATGAAAGAAAGAAAAAATATGCCGTTCTACTTTACAAAAATTGCTGATGTCGGAACCTCAAATCCTATTATTGCCAGGCTCACAGTAGGCTTACCTGAAATCATACATATCATCCGAATGTCGAAAGACGATAAGCAAAAAATAATTGACTCTCTCTTTGATATTTCAGAGGCTTTAATAGAAGCTGAAAAAAGTGCTCTACAGGTTATTGAAGAGATTAATCATATTGAATCTAAACTTGCAGAAAATGCAAAAATGAACGGTTTTTCAGATCATTCTAAAATTATTGATTCAGTCCTTTCTTTGAATCGTGCGCGCGATTTTTTAAAATATTCAAAAGCAGCCTTCAGAAAGTTAGGAAAAATTATTTCAATTAGTTTCAAAATTGAAAATCATGAACATAGATTTGGACATGCTGTTGAGGCACTGAAAAAAAATATAGCTTCGGATTCCAATATTTTTGAAATTTTTTTGCATTACAAGCCATTGTATAAAAAGCTCATGGATTTGAGAAATGATGATGAACATGACGAAGATATAGAATCTTTTTTATTCAATTATGAGATTAAACAAGGGGATGGTTTTTACTATCTTGACAGGCCTAGATTTTATGATGGCACTAAAGTCTATGGGTTATTGGTGAATTCTTTATCACTGGTTTTGCCGTTTTGTGAAGATCTTGTACTTGCTTGTTTAATTGATTATCTCCCAGAAATCGTAGAAGTTGTAGAAGTCCCGCAAGAAAACAGAAATCTTCATTGCCCAAAAAGATTTCGCCTTACGTTATCTGTTATATCAATAACATAGAGCAGGGTTAGGCAAGTCTAAAATTGCTCGGCCAAATTTGTGGCCCAAGAAATAAAGATACTGGGAAATTGTCAAACAAAGGTAGAAGTTTTTTATTATTGGAGAACTTTAAAATGGATGTGACATATAAGTTTGCTTGGAAAGAAGGCGATACTGCTCTGTATGATGCCTCTGATTGCAAATATGCTCCAAAAAGGTGTTTTTTCATCACAGATCACTATAAACATTTTTTTCTGCACTGAGTGTTAAAGTGATGCTATCTGTCAATTCAGTAGGACCGAAAAATTGGATGGGACCTGGATAGCAATAATCATCTTCCATTTGCCACCGTTTGCCCATTTCTTCAAAACTTAGGTAAGGTTCGCTGTTTAAATTCACAAAAGCTTTTTTGATGACCGCAGCCTGCCTCCCGCTGCGTAATTCGATATCCATCATCTCTAAGAGAGGGATTCCCCCAATGGTCCATTCCTCCGCCGGGAGGACAAGACCGCGGATAGAGCTCATGTACCCCGTTGCCCCTTGATCAATCAACAAAGCCGCGACATGCCCCAGCGCATAACAATATTGGGCATCAAAATTAGTGGGAAAGCAGGAGCGCCCCTCATATCCGCAAAATAGGGGTTGTGCGCTAAATTTTCCCTCATACAGCCCTGCTTTTTCTCTTCTGGCTAATTCTTCTTTGACGGTTTCGATAAATAGCCGCTCGGTTTCTATCTTTGATACTTGAACGTTGCCATGGGGATCTCTGTCCAGCAATAATTGGATTTGAATATCAGAGGGAAAAGAGTGAAAGCAGGCGGAAGAATCTGCAGAGAGATGCGGGAGGATATAGCTGATTTTTTCTTCCTTAGTTTTTAACTTCTCTAAGTTAGCCTTATGCGGTTTTTCTGCCGCAAATAAGCCATTGAGCTCCTTGATGAGAATTTTGCATTCGGGGATAAACTCGATTAAGCCTTCAGGTATTAAGATGACCCCAAACTCTTTCCCTTGAGAAGAGCGTTGGCAAATCATGTCGCTGATCTCTTTTGTGATGGCAGCCACGGTTTTATTGTGCTCTTTGACCTCTTCTCCAATCAGCGTCATATTTGGATGGGTTTGCAGGGCACATTCTAAGGCAATATGGGAAGCAGACCTTCCCATGACTTTAATGAAAAAGTAATATTTTTTTGCAGAAAGGGCATCGCGCAAAACATTGCCGATAAATTCTGAAAAAGTCTTGCAGGCGGTATCAAAACCGAAAGAAATTTCCAGAAATTCATTTTTTAGATCCCCGTCGATGGTTTTAGGAACCCCTACAACGCGTGTCTTGATTCCGCGGGCCTTAAAATGCTCAGCCAGAAAAGCGGCATTGGTGTTGGAATCATCCCCTCCAATAATGACTAATCCATCCAGGTCTAATGCTTTCACAGTATTTTCTGAGGCTTGAAATTGCTCCGGTGTTTCAATTTTCGTCCGGCCGGCCCCTATTAAATCAAACCCTCCCGAGTTCCTGTAGGGAGCCATTTTTTCTTCTGTCAGGGGGGCATTTTTGTTCCCGATAATGCCTGAAGGTCCATTTAAGAAGCCAAAAAGTTGGCTTTGAGGATTAAGCTTCTTGAGCGCATCAAAGAGTCCCGTGATGACATTATGCCCCCCCGCCGCCTGCCCTCCTGACAAAACCACTCCGACACGAAGGGGTGGATGGGTTAAATTTTCCCCTTTTGAAAAAGCTAAAAAGGGCTGGCCGTACGTTTTTGGAAACAAGGCGGCAATTTCCTTCGGCACTTTTTTTTGAAAATTTTCGTGGGTAGGTGATAGTGTTAGAGACTTTATCTCAGATAAAATTTTCGGTAATCGAGGTTGAAACCGGGCCCGAGCTTTTTGCAAAACACTCTCTTTTTCCACGGGATCTCCTTCAAAGGGTTTGTTTAAACCAGGCAGCTGTTTCATCGAGGACCAAGCTCCTCTCATGCCGGGGGGAAAAATCGTGATCGCTTTCCGGCAGTTGGATAAATTTTGTTTCCGCTTCCGCATTGAGACGAGCTTGAATGTATTTTTCTGTATGATCGATCGGAACAGTTTGATCTTTACACCCATGGATTAAAAATAAGGGCTTTGCGGAGATGGCTGGGAGGTGATCCTCCATTCGCAAGCTAAAGAATTGCTTATAAAATTCGTACCCCGGTGTTTGCCCTTCAACAGTCATGAGGTCTTCCTTCTCCTTTGGATGCAATTGATCGGAATGTAATTGCTCCCATTTTGTTTGCCACTGCTGCCCATTGAATATCGGCGCCCATAGGCATAAGCTTTTAATCGGATGAAATTTATTTGCAGCCAACACCGCCACAGCCCCTCCTAATGAACGGCCAATTACTCCCATCCGGGCTGGGTCAACTTGGGGGTAGTCATGAAGATAATGCAGGGCTTTCAAAGCATCGCTTACTTCCCCTTCTAAAGTCATTTCAGAAAAATCTCCGTCGCTATCCCCTGAACCTCGAAAGTCGATCCTCAATGTGCCTATCCCCATTTGAGCTAAACGGTGCGCCATATTAACGTAAATACGGTACCTTCCCACTTTATGTCCGCCCAAACCGTGGCATATCAAGATGACAGGAAACTTGGAAACGTGTGCAGGCTTGTGGAAAATCCCAAAAATTTTTTGACCGTGATTTTCTAAGACAACACTTTCTCTGAGATCTTTATAATGATGTATTTTCATGTCAACATTCTGGTACATTGACGGCTAAACCGCCTTGAGATGTTTCTTTATAAATGGATTTCATATCTTGACCCGTTTGTCGCATGGTCGCAATCACTTGGTCAAGGGAAACCCGATGCGTTCCATCCCCTTGCATCGCAAGAAGACTAGCATTGATCGCTTTAATAGCCCCCATTGTGTTCCGCTCAATGCAAGGGATCTGCACTAATCCCATGACTGGATCACATGTAAGCCCTAAATTGTGCTCCATCCCTATTTCAGCAGCATTTTCAACTTGTTCGTTGGTTCCTCTCATCGCTGCAGTTAATCCGGCGGCGGCCATTGAACAAGCGACCCCCACTTCCCCCATGCACCCCATTTCGGCCGCTGAAATGGAGGCGCCTTCCTTGTAGAGGATTCCGATAGCCCCAGCTGTTAACAAAAAAGTGATAATTCCTTCATCGGTAGGAGCTTCGGTCATTTTTTCATAATAGGAAAGCACCGATGGGATAACACCTGCTGCCCCATTCGTTGGGGCCGTTACGACTCTCCCTCCGGCGGCATTTTCTTCATTTACAGCAAGCGCCCATAAGCTGACCCATTCCATCACCTCTGCTGGATTTTTTTTGCCAGATTTTTTTGCTTGAGTCAAGGCTTGTAACATTCCGGCAGCGCGACGCTTGACATTTAAGCCTCCAGGAAGAATGCCCTCCTGATCACACCCCCTGTGAATACACTCTTTCATCACTTCCCAGATTTTTAATAACCCTTTTTTCACGTCCGGCTCGCTTCGCCATGTTTTCTCATTTTCCATCATGAGATCGGCGATTGAACAGGACTGCTGGCCGCAGAAGTGTAAAAGTTCTTCAGCCGTCTTAAAATGGAAGGGAAGCACATGATCATTTTCACCGAGATGCTTATCTTTGCTGGCAGTTTCATGGTCGACAATGAATCCCCCTCCGACCGAGTACCAATTTTGGGAAAGTAATTCTTTTCCCGATGCATCAAATAGGGTAAAACGCATCCCATTGGGATGGTATGGCAATTGTTTATCGTAGTGAAATAAAAGATTGGAAGATTCATCGAAGGAAATTTCCCTCTTTTTCATGAGGTTGATTTTGTGGGAATTTCGGATTTTTTCAACTTTCTTCTTTACAGAATCGGGATCTGTCCCTTCGGGCGTTTCCCCTTCTAATCCAAGCAAAATCGCAATATCAGTTCCATGCCCCTTTCCCGTCAAAGCCAAAGATCCATACAAATCGACTTTGATGGAAACTGCCTCTTGCAGAAGGCCTTTTATTTCAGCATTAAGCACGAATTGACGCGCCGCACGCATGGGTCCAACGGTGTGGGAACTGGAGGGGCCGATACCAATAGAAAACAGATTAAATACACTAATAGCCATTATTATGAGCTCCATTAAGATGCATAAAATTTAATTTTACAAATGCAGTTATCCAATAGGACTAATCTATTGTGACGAGAAAATATTTATTGCAAAAGAAGAAAATTCATTTTAAACATGAACTTTACGCGAAGCTCATATATGTCGTCCTTACAGGACTCGATTTGTTACACAATTTTAACCCAGGCCTCTCGGCCTGGGCTAAAGCATTTCGGCCTTTCAGGCCTTTGCAAGCGCCGAAGGCGCGGAATATCATAGCCCAGGCCGAGAGGCCTGGGTTAAAATTGTGTAACAAATCGAGTCCTGTAAGGACGACATACACCGAACCTATACATATCAATTTTTAAGGAATGCTTATGGGAAAACAACAAATGCTGGAAGGGGTCCAAATCACAGCTCCCCACAGTGCAAGCTTTGATTCGATTTTAACTCCCGAAGCGCTCAGTTTCTTATCCAAACTGCACCGCCGTTTCAATTCACGCCGGCTGCAACTGCTCGAAAAAAGAATGGAAAGGCAAAAAGAACTCGACAGAGGAGTTCTCCCGAATTTTAACACTGAAACCAAAGATCTTCGCGCCGATCTCCACTGGTATGCGGCCCAAACCCCTGACGATTTACAAACGAGGCGGGTTGAAATCACAGGGCCCACTGAACAAAAAATGATGATCAACGCTTTAAACTCCGGCGCTGATATCTTCATGGCGGATTTTGAAGATTCCCTCTCCCCCACCTGGAATAATGTAGTTCAAGGGCAAATTAACCTACGAGAAGCTGTCGCCAAAAAACTGGAATATACAAGCCCTGAAGGAAAGAAATATGCCCTCAAGGACAAAACCGCCACGCTCCTCGTTCGCCCCCGCGGATGGCATCTTGTTGAAAAACACCTCCTCGTGGATGGAGAGCCCATCTCAGGGTCGCTATTTGACTTCGGCTTGTATTTCTTTCACAATGCCCATCCCCTTCTCCATCAAAATTCCGGACCTTATTTTTACCTTCCCAAACTCGAAAGCTATCATGAAGCAAGGTTGTGGAATGACGTCTTTAACTTTGCTCAAGACGAAATTGGGATTGAACGGGGAACCATCCGCGCCACTGTCCTCATCGAAACGATTTTAGCAGCCTTTGAAATGGAGGAGATCCTCTATGAACTTCGGGACCATGCTTCCGGGCTTAATGCAGGGCGTTGGGATTATATGTTCAGCATCATCAAAAAATTTAAATCAAATCCAAATTTTGTCTTCCCCGATCGTTCCGAAATCACCATGACGGTGCCTTTTATGCGCGCCTATACGGAATTATTGGTTAAAACCTGCCATAAGAGGAAAGCTCACGCCATAGGGGGCATGGCCGCTTTTATCCCTAACCGCAAAGATGAAGTTGTCAATCAAATGGCCCTGAAAAAAGTCAAAGAGGATAAACTGCGGGAGTCCTCCGACGGATTCGATGGAACATGGATAGCGCATCCCGATCTCGTGCCTGTGGCGATGCCCGTCTTTGTCCAAAAGTTAGGCAGCAAACCGCATCAAAAAGAGATCCTGAAAGAAAATGTGAACATCACGCCGAAAGAACTGCTCAACTTTTCCATTCCGGGAGGAAAAATCACCGAAGCGGGTGTGCGGCAAAACATCAACGTCGCATTGCAATATCTGAATTCATGGCTGAAAGGAACCGGAGCGGCTTCCATTTTCAACCTAATGGAAGATGCCGCTACGGCGGAAATTTCACGGGCACAGCTCTGGCAATGGATCCATCACCCCAAAACTCAAACTGATAAAGGGGATGCTGTGACTGCTTCTTTTTATGAAAAATTGGCTAACGAAGAACAGGCTAAATTAAAATCTGTTGCTGGCATGGAGAAACTGGAAACGGCGCGCAAGCTAATAGACCGCCTTGTTTTATCTCCCCAATTTGCCGATTTTTTAACTTTAGATGCTTATCAAGAACTATCCTAATTTATTAGAGGCAACGTGTATACACAAAAACTTATCCAAGAACTTGAAAAAAAATGGAAAACTGATCCCCGCTGGAAAGGGGTTTTAAGGCCTTATAAAGCAGAAAATGTGGTCAAGCTGCAGGGTTCTTTGCACTTGGAACATACCTTGGCTCGGATGGGGGCAGATAAGCTATGGAAAATGATGGAGCAAGGCCCTTTCGTTAGAGCCTTGGGAGCCTTAAGCGGCAACCAAGCGGTGCAAATGGTTCAAGCAGGCTTGAAAGCAGTCTACGTGAGCGGCTGGCAAGTAGCTGCCGATGCCAATGATGCCTTTCAAACCTATCCCGATCAAAGTCTGTATCCTGTCACTAGCATGCCCAACCTCATCCGTAGAATCAACAACGCCCTCAGACGCGCCGACCAAATCGAACATATGGAAAACAAAAATAACACAGATTATTTTGTCCCCCTTGTAGCTGACGCCGAAGCAGGTTTCGGGGGGCCGTTAAATGCCTTTGAATTAGTCAAAGCCATGATCGAAGCAGGAGCTGCGGGAATCCACCTCGAAGATCAAGTCTCCTCATTGAAAAAGTGCGGCCACATGGGAGGCAAAGTTTTAGATCCAGCCAATATTTCCATTGAAAAACTTGTCACCGCACGATTTGCAGCAGACATCTTAAATGTTCCCACCATTATCATTGCCAGAACTGATGCTGAATCAGCGTCGTTTATCCGCTCCGACTCCCATCCTGTCGACCAACCATTTTTGACCGGGAAACGTTCCGATGAGGGGTATTTCTTTATCAATGGCGGCATCGAGTACGCTGTCGCAAGGGCTTGCGTGTTCGCCCCTTATAGCGATATGATCTGGTGCGAGACCTCCAAACCCGATATCGGACAAGCCCGGGAATTTGCTCAAGGCGTTCACGAGAAATTCCCCAACAAGTGGATGGCTTACAATTGCTCCCCCTCTTTCAATTGGAAAAAACATCTGGATGAAAAAGAGATCGCTTCTTTTCAAGAAAAATTGGCTGAAATGGGATATAAGTTCCAATTTGTCACGTTGGCTGGATTTCATACTCTCAATGGGAGCATGTTTGAGTTGGCTCAAGAGTATCGCACAAAAGGGATGGCCGCTTATGCCCGCTTTCAAGAAAAGGAATTTGACTTGGAGAAGCATCATGGGTTCAAAGCCATCAAGCATCAAAGCTTCGTGGGCACGGGCTACTTCGATGAAGTGTTAACGACAGTCACCGAAGGCAAAGCCACCACCCACGCCCTCAAAGGCTCAACCGAAGCCCTCCAATTTTAAGCAAAAGATCGCCTTCAGCGGAAGATGATCTTTCCAAATAATTTCATATTAGAAATAAACAACTCTGTTTATTTTATTAATTTATGTAAGTTGAAAATTACTGAGCGTAATCGAGTTAAAAAAACCTCTGTGTTCTCTGTGAACTCTGTGGTTTATTAAAATTCAACCACAGAGTTCACAGAGAACACAGAGAGACAATAAATTTAATTATTCGCAACCTACGTTAATTTATAAATTAATCTTTATAACTTCTTAACAAAGTTTTGATATAATTGGTTTTTTAATAATTTTAATGGTATATTTTTTATGAATCCAATTAATTCAATTCGCTTTAACTTTCATCATTTATTTGAAAATATTAGCTCAAAATATTTAAAACACAAACCATTTATTATCAATAGTTTGTTTCCTTTAATAGTAGCCAGTGTTGGTGGGGGTATTCTTTTATATAAGAAATGGAAGAATCGAACTATAGTTCACCTAAATAAGAAACATCTGAATCCAAGAGAAATCGATTTTCTTGGAATCAAAATAACAATGCCAGTTTATAATAAAAAATTAAACACAGACTCAATAGCAAGGGAAAACCAGACATTAGAATATAAAACCTCTTATAACTCAATAGCAAAGGAAAAGCAATCATCAGAACGCACAACAAAGGATGAAAATGGGAATCCGTTACAAAAAATAAGCCTAATGGGATTTATTAACTGGATACCGGGGGAATTCGGTCTCTGGATGCCTGGCGTTGCTCTCATTGCTTCCTATTTACAGCATAAACACAATTTAAAAGGCTTATTTGTCTGTGATACAGTCGAGGCATTTCAAGATAAAATTGCAGAAATAGCAAACTCACAATCTGATGCAAGGGTCGCACTAATTATACCCGTTGTAGACAGTGATATGGCGAAGCATGATATGGCGAACCATCGCAGTTCTATAACGCCTAATTTCCCTCAGCACAAAGTCACTGTTGTTATCGAAAAACTGGATAGTAACATGAAGATTGCTTTATTAGACTCTTCTACTGATCTTCCAACAGATAAATATGGGAACGCTTATGTAATAACCCCTGGGGCTTTAGAACTTGGCAGCATCTGGGAGGGACAAGGATTTGTGAAAGGTAGGTATACTGCATTTTTTAATCGTTTTGAATTAGTTTTTCGAGCAATTTTAAAAGGAACAGAACGAGCCAAAATTAAACCAAATTTATATTATTCAACCGTTCACCGAGAAGTCCATTATGGTTGTGCAGTTTATGCTTTGCGTGATGCAGTAGCTTTCTTAAGGGAACTCCAATTTTTTGAGAAAATTACAACAGCCCCTTCCAAAAAAAAGAAACCTGATGGTTATTCCTTAGAAGAAATCACTATTCTACCAGTATCTCATTATATTACTTCTCAAAGATCTGGACCTATTAATCAATTTTTCGAAATTCATCCTGAGGAGTCGGATCAGAAAATGCCTCACAAAAACAAAACTCTGCATGAATATCTTGACGAAAACCGAGTCACTAGCGGTGGCAAATCTCAAAATCATTATATCACAAGAAAAATGTACCAATATTATGAAATGGTCATTCAAGCGGCAGAAAAGATGCCTGAAGAAAAGTTAATGGACGCCATCGATCAAACATTGCTAACAAAACAGCCTGAAAGCAATTCTTAAAAAATTTCTCTAAATTTTGAATATTTTTATCAGACTCGAAGGCCTCTAAAGTTTAGACGTATCCAGGCCGAAGACCTGGTTTATAATAGCGTAGGACAACGCCCCAGGGGGATTTTTTAAGAAATTACAGACTGAAGGCCTGCGTTATTAGATTGTCGGTGCTGAATTAGTAGTAATTTCCCATTGAAAATGATGCATGCATTTTTGATCTAAATAAATTTGCAAATAACAGCGCTTTTAGCATCAAAAGCTTACAAATTTTTTCCTGAAACTGTCCTCTATGAAAAAAGAGGATTTTATGCCGTCCTTTCAGGACTCTGCTTTTTTTTGCATTTTACCCAGGTCGTAGCGAAGCAAGGGCCTGGGTAAAATGCAAAAAAAACAGAGTCCTGAAAGGACGGCATAAAATTCTATTTTTGCAGATATATATGTTAAATCAGCATGGACTAGATTGTTCCATAATAACGCAAGTCTTCCGCCTGCGAATGATTGTTTCGACAATACCTGGGGCGTTGCCCCAGGCTATTATAAACCAGGCTTTCAGCCTGGTACAAATGGTTTGCCTTAGCTTGATGCGTATGCAGCAAGCCGCCGCACACCAAATTAATTATGGGTCTGAGCTTTTGCTGCTAACTTCTCAATTTCCACTTGATATACTCGTGCAAGTAAATTTAAAGAGGAGAATTTTCTGAAGAAAACAAGAGTGGTGTCTCCCCCTAAAGTTACGTCATCATCGAAGGCCCAACTGCCAAAATTCGTTGTAATTTCAATAGTAGTCTTTTTAACGGAATTAACAAATGTATCTTTAAATTGAATGATCGTACCCCACGCTCCTTTCCGTTCTTTTTCACTTCCATCCTGTGTAATGCCGAACGCGTCTATCATATGTCCTAAAATATGCCTTATAATCAACAGAGATAAAATATTTCTTGCAGATCCACATGACAATGTAGCAAAACCAGTGAATATAGTTAAGGCGACATTCATTATCACAAAGGTAGTCACAAGATTGAACACGCCTATTTTAATATTCAGCAAAGCAAGAGAACCTTTGAATTCATAAAATAAACCTGTGCAATCCTTATTAAAAATACCAGGCACTTTTATGAGGTAATCACCCAACTGATTACCAAACACAGACGCTTTGTGTGCAAAATTATCTGCATGATACCAAATTCCTTTACCAAACTTTTCGATTGTTGAACTCATTGCCTTATTCTCCTTGTGTTATTTTTTTTATTAAAGACCCTAATTAGAAAAGATTGTAAGGATTTTTTTTATTTAGTCAATCTCGGTTTCTCCCTTTTTTAATTTTTTTATCCATATCTAAATATTACTTCATTGACCGATAAAAAAATAGTTTTGCCATGAAACACCTCTTGTCTTAATATATGCTTAGAACTTGAAATACTTTCACCATGATAAAAAAGCTTGCTCAATTTTTTTCTTCCGTTGGCGACTACCTTCTCTTTATTTTTAAAGTTTTTTGGGTCACAATCGTGCGCCCCCCCCATTGGGTGCTCATTAGGGATCAAATGTACGAAATCGGGGTCCTTTCCCTCCCAGTAGTGGCGATCACCGGTTTTTCCACAGGGATGGTTTTAAGCGCCCAAGCGTTCTTCCAACTCTCTGACAAAGGATTGGTAAGCGCCACCGGACTCATGGTCACAAAGGCGATGATGGTGGAACTTGGACCTGTTTTGACCGCTTTCATGGTCACAGGGCGTGTAGGAGCGGCCATGTGCGCCGAGTTAGGAACCATGCGTGTGACCGAACAAATTGATGCATTGCGCTCTATGGCTGTCAACCCCCTCCGTTATTTAGTCAGCCCCCGTTTCATCGCAGGAACATTAATGCTTCCCCTCTTGACGGTCTTCAGCTGCATCATGGGAATTATTGGCGGTTACATTATGGCTGTCGATTACTATAAAATGCCCTCAAATTCTTTTTTGGATCCTTTGCCTATTCATATTACGACATTCGATTTTTTCAGCGGCCTTGTCAAAGCTCTCGCCTTTGGAATCATCATTATCACCATCTCGTGCTATAGAGGGATGACGACAACCGGAGGAGCCGCAGGGGTTGGCCGCTCAACAACAAACAGCGTTGTGATTTGCTATTCAGTCATCCTCATCAGCAACTTCCTCCTCACGGTCGCCTTGAATAGCTCTTACGACTATATTCAAAACTTTTTTAATCGGTGGATTTAAACATGGATGATACCCACCCAAAGCGTGAACTTTCAAAGCCGGAAAAAACAAGCAGACCTGTGATGATTAAAGTGCAGGATGTTTACAAAAGCTACGGAAAGCTTCAAGTTCTCAAAGGATTGAGCCTTGAAGTTTATGAAGGGGAAACCCTCGTTATTTTAGGACGTTCAGGAGTGGGAAAAAGCGTTTTGCTGCGCCAAATTTTAGGCATTGAAACCCCCGATCAAGGATATGTGGAAGTAGCTGGGAAGCGGATCTCTTCGATGTCGCTAAGCAAGAGGTACGAAGCAGTGAAGAGCATGGGAATGCTCTTTCAAGGCTCCGCCCTATTTGACTCGATGACTGTCGGAGACAACATCGCATTTTATTTGAGGGAACATGAATCCCATCTCGCCCCAAAAGTGATTCAAGAAAGAGTGGCTGAGGCTTTAGAAATGGTTGGATTGTCAGGAATCCAGCAAAAAATGCCTTCCGACCTCTCAGGCGGAATGCGCAAAAGAGCTGCCCTAGCGCGGCTCATTGTTTACCGCCCAATGATCTTGCTGTATGATGAACCAACCACGGGGCTAGATCCTATTACTGCGGGACAGATCAATGACCTCATCAATAAAACCAAAAAAGAATTGCAATCGACAAGCATTGTCGTCACCCATGATGTGCGTTCCGCTATGGAAGTTGGGGACCGCCTAGCTTTCCATTACGATGGAAGGATTTCCCAAATTGCCCCAAAGGAAGAATTTTTAAATATTAAAGACCCCATCTTGCATCAGTTTTTCGAAAACGCTATTATGACACAAAGCTTCATAGATAATATTGAAGGGAAAGGAACAGCACATGCCAGATCAAGCTAAAAACATGTTAATAGGCATCTTTGTCACCGCTGCATGTGCCATTGTGGTCTTTGTTTTGATGTTTTTACACCCCTCGGTTGGGGATGAAGGAAAACTTATCCGCGTCCGCTTTGCCAATATCGATAAGATATCCATTGGAACCCGGGTAACTTTTGCAGGGAAACCGGTTGGGGAGGTCATCACCATCACCGAGCTGCCCGATGCCGAAACAGAGAGAAAAGCGATCAACGGTTATGTCTACATTTACGAACTTACCTTGCGTGTAGATACTGGCGTAGCTATTTTCAATACGGATGAAATCTCCTCCCGCACCTCAGGCCTTTTAGGGGAAAAATCGGTTGCCATTATCCCAAGAGCGGTGAAACCGGGAGAAGAATTGCGCCGCGTAGATGAGGAAGTCATTTATGCCACAGAATCAGCAAGCCTTGAGGAAACATTAAAAGAGATCCAAGGGCTCTCAGATAAAGTTGAAGCCACCCTGGATGGTTTCCTTGATGCTTTGTCAACGCTAAAAGATAAAAAATTCTGGGATAATTTAAGCCAGACAGCCACCAACATCAACGACATCACCACAGCCTTGAACGATAAAGAAAAATGGTCAGATACTTTGACCCATGTGCACGATATATCCAAAAATGCAAATAGCGTCATAGAAAAGGTAAATAAAGGGGAAGGAACTTTAGGTAAGCTTCTCGTCAAAGATGATCTTTACCTGAGGACGACATCGGTGATGAGCAAAGCCGAAATCATCATGAACGACGTCAACCATTATGGAATTCTCTTTCATCTTGATAAAGGGTGGCAACGGCTCCGTGCCCGCAGGATGAATTTATTGCAAAAACTTTCGACGCCGCAAGAGTTCAGAAATTATTTTAATGACGAGATCGATCTTGTTTCTACATCCCTCGAAAGAGTCTCTATGATTCTGGAACAATTAGGGTGTCAACCCGCATGGTGTTGTTATGACCTTCTGCAAAACTCGGAATTTGCCAAAGTGTATGCGGAGTTATTGCGGCGGATATCCGCGTTAGAAGAAGAGGTTCGTTTATACAATATTCAAGTCGTTGATACAGCCGTCCATCAAACGGAGTTGATTGATTACGAATATTGTCAGTAGATACCAATGAGGTAGGCCATGGAAAGTACCCCTTATTCCCAAATTCAAAAAGGAACGTTGTTGATTGCAACTCCTGATATCGAAATAGGGATCTTCTTCCGGGCTGTCGTATTAGTATGCGAGCATAATCCGAATGGCTCTTTTGGGCTTGTCATTAACAAGAATCTAGATTTAGACCTGCCGGAAGAAATTATAAACATCCACAATCTTGCAAATCCTCATGTGGGTATTCGGGCAGGAGGACCTGTTCAAACGAATCAAATGATGCTTTTGCATACATCAGACACTATCCCCCAGCAAACAATGCAAGTTTGCGACGGGGTGTTCCTGGGAGGAGACCTCCAATTTCTTCAAGAGACCATAACAGACGAACAAGGACCCGATATCTATTTGTGTTTTGGGTATGCCGGTTGGGGCGCAGGTCAATTGGAAAGGGAATTTTTGGATGGTCACTGGTTTATCCATCCAGGTACCGTTGACCGTATCTTCCATGCCCCCCCTGAAAAAATTTGGCAGCAGCTGCTTAGGGAGATGGGGGGCAAATATGCCACCCTATCCATGATCCCTGAAGACTTGTCGCTGAATTAATAACCTGTGCTTTAATCAGACAGGATTAGGGAACAGCCTTTGAAGTAGCGGTAGTGCTTTCTTAGAAAATGAAGAGGGATCCAGTTTTTCATGCAATAGATTTTTTGCCGATTTATAATCTATCTTTTGCTCTTCAGATAATTGCCATGGGTCAATACACATACCTAGGGCCATATTCAGAGACTCCTCATTAATTTCCGCCCCCTTTTTCAAAAGCAACATAGCTCCTTGAATATTTTCATTAAGAAAGGCGTGATAGAGAGGAGTTTCGATTTCTTTACCAAAAGGATCTCTAGCTTTCGCGTTGATATCTGCGCCTTGAGCTATTATCTCCTCCATGATATCCACAGATGGTGATTCAGTTATTCTATGCAATACGGTTATATCCTGGAATGTTTGTTTAGCCTTAATATCGGCCCCCTTCTGCACTAAATAAGCAATGACTTCTCTTTTACCTCCGCTACGGTAACAGTTTCCAGCGACTCGATATAGAGGAGTGCAACCGCTATCGTCACGCATGGCCAACACTTCTTTAGGAGTCATTGAAATTCGTGAAAACAGTTCTTCGAAGAAGGGAATATGAACGCAATGAAAAAATGCTGTAGCTCCTTGAGAACTTCTCAATAGAGGATCAGCCCCAGCATCCAATAATATTTTAAAAACTTCGAAGTTATCATAACATTGATGAAGAGGAAGTTCTCCCCTTTCACTGCATAAATTGACATCGGCTCCCATAAGAATAGCTTGGCGTATTTGATCAACGAGCATTTCGTTAGTAATAAACAATCCGTTTTTCAGAGCTTCCCACAAGGCTTGATTGGCTTCAGTTTTTGCATGTATACTACTTAAATAGAGCTGCAAGGTCTCTTCATTATCTTTTAATAAAGCCAAATCATCTTCATCTTTTTTTAAAACCCAAACTTCCCCACTTAGCTTAGCAATCTTTTCATATAATTTGGATGTTGGTCGCGTTGAGAAACGAATTTGAAAATCTCTATCTTTGTGCTTAGCCTCATCTACTTCTGGGTACCATTTTGAGTATTTCTCCGCTAAAGGGGAAGAATATAGTGTTGAATGCAGAAAAGTGGGCGATAAATCAGCAGATTTTAGAATAGTAATCTTTTTTGTGGTTTGGTTGTATTGAGCCATTAGCCCTATCTTTGCGATGACTTGATCAATTAAGTTTGCGGTATTGACACCATCGGTATCGGAACCATAGTCGGCATTTATTTCCTGCAGATTAAAAGATGAAATCATAAATATTAACCTCATTAATAAATAAACGAAAACAAATTATAAACGCAAAGGCACAAAGGCGCAAAGGAAAAATCGGTTGCCATTATCCCAAGAGCTGTGAAACCGGGAGAAGAATTAATTTTTTTCATCCACAGAGATACAGGGATTAACAAAAGACACAGAGTTTTGTACATCAGAGAAAAAAAACAGGATAAGCATGATCGTAAACGGCAGGATAAACAGGATATATTAGAAGAAATATTATTCTTGAGTTGCTTGCTGCCGCTCTTAAAAGTATTTTTTCTAATATATCCTGTTTATCCTGCCGTTTACGATCATGCTTATCCTGTTCCTATTTGTTTTTGTCGGTTGGGCAGGGGTTGGTCGCGCAACGGTATTAACGTTTCGAGAATTGGAACCGCTTACGAGCGCCGGCTCTACCGTATTTCTTCCGTTCTCTTTTACGGGAATCCCGCGTCAGAAAGCCTTGCATTTTGAAATCGTGATGCAAGTTTTCATCCTCGCTTAACAAGGCGCGTGCAACACCTAAACGGGCTGCAATCACTTGACCTTCAATTCCTCCCCCTTTAACGCGGATGATCATGTCAAATTTGTCTGATCCCCCGATTTTTTCAAAAGGAGCCAATATCGTCTGCCGTTGAATTCCTAAGGGAAAATATTGTTCAAATTCCCTTCCATTGACTTCAATTTTCCCTTTTCCCGGCCTGATCCGCACGGAAGCCACAGCCGTCTTACGGCGTCCGGTGGCAACAGATTCTTGCAATACCATTCTCGTCTTCCTCGTTCACTTAAGATTAAATATTTACTTTTACAGGTTGTTGAGCTTCCATTTGGTGCTCTTCCCCTTTGAATACGCGGAGCTTCTTTGTCTGCTGCCGTCCAAGCCTTGTCCCTGGCATCATCCCTTTGACAGCGTGTTCAATGATGTATTCAGGTTTACGAGCTCTCATTGTGCGATAGGGCACTTCTCTCATCCCGCTCATGTAGCCTGTGTAATACCGATACAACTTTTCTGCTTCTTTATTGCCTGTGACAACAACTTTTTCGGCATTGACGACGATGACCCCATCGCCGCAGTCGATGTTGGGGGTAAAAGAGGGTTTGTGTTTACCCCGAAGGATTTTAGCTATCTCAGCCGCAAAGCGTCCGAGTGTTTTCCCTGTAGCGTCTAAAATATACCAATTTTGCTTAACATCTTTTTTGGTGAGCATTACCGTTTTGCTGTTTTTTGCATTTTGAGTCATGTTTAGAAAAACCTTAATTTGCGATTTTTAAGTTGCTTTGTATCATAACCGACCTGTCAGGATTTTTGCAAACAGTTTATACATGCAACTTGAAAAAATGTTCCCCTGCCTATATACTTTGGACTTTTCATCAATGATTTGGAATCAAATATCATGCGTAAACTAAAAACTTTTTATGTCAACACCTACGGTTGTCAAATGAATGAAAACGACACCGAGATCATGGTAGGACAGCTCGAACAGCGGGGACTGGTGCGCAGCGAAGATGAAACCACAGCTGATCTTTTGATTTTCAATACATGTTCTGTGAGGGATTTAGCTGAAAGGAAAGTGTTGGGAAAACTTGGCAAAATAGGGCGCACACCTCAGCGTAATGCCCTCATTGGGGTGACAGGGTGCATGGCCAATGCTAAAAAAGATGCTTTATTTCAAAAGATCCCCCATATTGATTTTGTTTTAGGCACCAACAACATCCACGATCTAAATAACGTCTTAGATGAAGTTTTATCGACTGGAAAGCAGACCATTCGCAGCGATGACAAGTTTGAGCATGAGTTGGATTATTTAAGTGCCAAGCGGAACGACAAAGTCAAAGCGTATGTCACGATCATTCGGGGGTGCGACAAATTTTGCACCTACTGTGTCGTCCCCTATACACGCGGAACAGAAGTCTCCCGCCCTATAGAAAGCATCCTTGAAGAGTGCCGCAAGCTCACTGAACAAGGCTATAAAGATATTACTTTGCTTGGGCAAAATGTCAACAGCTATGGAAAGGATAAGCCGGAATGGAATTGCCTCTTTCATGATCTTTTGTACCAAATCGACAAAATTCCGGGAATTGGACGGATCAGGTTTATGACAAGCCATCCAGTGGATATCACCAAAGAATTGATGGAAGCCTTGCGGGACCTCAAAAGCTTGTGTGAGTTTGTCCATTTTCCCTTGCAAGCCGGATCGGATCGGATCCTCAAAAAGATGCATCGGATCTATACCGTGGAACAATACTTGGAAAAAGTGAGGATGTTGAAGGAGATTGTCCCCAATGTCACGCTCGGCACTGATATCATTGTCGGATTTCCTACTGAAACGGAAGAGGAGTTCCAGATGACCTATAAGCTTCTTGAAGAGATCGAATATTCGGTCGCCTTTCTGTTTGCTTATAGCCCACGCAAAGGGACCCCGGCCATGAGGTGGAAAGATGACATCCCTGAGGAGGTCAAACAAGACCGTTTGCAGCGTCTTCTTAAGCTGCAGGAAGGGATTTATAAAAAGCAACGGCATGCCCTTTTGGGAAGCGAGTTGGAAATTCTTGTCGAAAAGCGAAATTTTAAAGACAATTCTTTACTGAAAGGGAGAACCCGTTGCTGGAAAAACGTGTTATTTCCCGGGGGTGATGACCTTATCGGCACTCTGCAGCAAGTTAAAATTCACAGCTATAATCATCAAACCTTAATCGGCAACGCTTGCCCAGCTACAGCTGCGTAAATCGCGCTCAGCTAGCTATGATTTTCTATTGGATAAATGAGGTTAATGATTAACGCAGTGGCGGGGAGCCGGAGAGGCGCAGAGGAATTATGTCGTCCTTACAGGACTCCATTTTTTTGCATGTGCACCCAGGCCTTCGCTTCGCTCGACCTGGGCTATGATATTACGCGCTTTCAGCGCTAAAAAGGCCTGAAAGGCCGCAAATCTCACAGCCCAGGTCGAGCGAAGCGAAGGCCTGGGTGCACATGCAAAAAAATGGAGTCCTGTAAGGACGACATAATTCCTCTGCGCCTCTCCGGCTCCCCGCCACTGCGTTAATCAGTAGATTTCATTATTGTTATAAAAGATATACTTTAGCGGTTTGCGTAAAGGATTAGCTCAAATTTGGGCGAGAAGAATAGCGGATGTGTGTGGTGTGGTTGGCTTTGTTCAAATATTTGGTAAATTCGTCGGTAGTAAAGGATTGGGCTTTAGATGTCATGGGGTCCAACACGTAAAAGGTTTTTTTGCCATCCAGCATAGCCGTTTCGAAAAAGACGGTATGTCCTCCCCCGCCTGGACGACTTGAAACAAAACTCAGAAGGCCGCCGCCGGTGGAATGGATCAAATCCCAGATCTTATCGACTGTAATTTGCCCGTTATTTAAAAAATCTTGAATATTTGACCAAGTATACTGATCTTGAATCAAAGCCATCCCATTGTTTCCAAAAACGGCTTTGTTGATCGGGTCGATAGCGCTGCTTTGTATACCATGTTTCCAACGAGACGAAACTGTAGGCTGTCCAGGCAGCAATGTTGTTAAACCAGTTGCAAAAGCACTTAAAACAGCGCTGAACTTATAGGCATCAGGGACAACTTGGGTGCTAACGATGACAGGTTGAAGAGGATTCATAACCGTTGCCAAATACTGCATCGCAAAGTTCCATTCCCGTGTTAATTCAGCAATTTGTTCTGGGGTTGCTCGATCGCCCAACTTCGCCACATTGATCGCTTTTTCTTCTAAAGCCTTGATTTGTTGTTCTGTTGTTTCGAGAATTCCCTCCGCAAATGCTTTCTTCGTTGGAGCAGTTCCTAAAGTAACTTCGTAGGCAGGTTCTGCCAAAGCCTTAGGATTTGCTTTGTCTAATTTTTCTAAGTTCTCCTGGGTCAACCTAATAGCTTCTTTTGCTAGCATAAGAAGCTCGGCAATGGAGCCGCATTGACGTTGTAAGAACATGTTATAGCTAGTTCCTACGCAAGTTTGTCGATATGTTTGTGGAACATGAATTCTGGTTTGAATCAAAAACTGGGATAACTTTGGCGAATTGTAGACTTTTTGGAAAAGATCTTGTTCAAAATTTGCAGCAACCATTGATCGATCTGTGATATTCAAATGGGATAGAAGCAGTAGTTTTTGATACTGGCTAGTCTCCGAACTAAAATAGGCCTCTCCTCCTACGGCAGCAAATGCTTTGCCCATCTCGGGATCACGCTGAACTATTTCATTTAAAAGTTCGATGAGTCGATCGGTAGTTAAAATTCTGATCGGCATTTTATTCACAAGAGGAGGATAGGCGGTGGTTAAAATCATATCGCGGAGCAATTCTTTTTTTTGCTGATAAATTTCTTTGTCCTCTTCATTGGGATGCATCTCTTTTAATGTTGCATCAATAGATTGACACAAGTACGCAATAACACCTTCCTTCGAAAAGTCTGGTAATCCACTCTCGTCAGCCACTTGCCCATAGCAACTAATTAGTTCTAATAATTTGTCTTGGGAACTTGTCTCATCTAATAAAGGTTTTAGATTCTCAACTAATGCAGATAAAGAGCTCCGTTGTTTTTCAGTTAGCTCATTGCGAAAGTTTGTTACGTTATCCATGAGAACCAAATCTTCGATGAGGATAGAATCTTTTAGGGATGATTCTAAGTCTAATTTAACAAAGCTCTCTAAGAGCTGATTCACATCCGATTCATCTTCTTTTGGTATTTCCTCATAGCTGATCTCGGCTTCGGAAATTGGAATCTTCCCTTCACGACTGACTTTATTTTCCTCTGTGGAGATCACTTGGAGTTTCAAGCTCTCACGTAATCTCGCTATTTCCTCAGGACTCAGCTTCTGTTTTTGAATATCCACGCTTTGGAATGTTGACGAAATCAAAAGAGTTATCGTCTTCTTTAGGAGTGTCTTTTTGCTGTAGTACTGGTTCTTGTATTACTCGCTCTTGTGTTACAGGTTCTTGTATTCTGGGATTCTACCGATGTCGGCCGAAATTGCTCGTGACGTGTACCAAATAGAAGACTCGGATCTGCTACTTTCTCATCCAGATCTCTCTCTTTCTCTATAATTTGAGCATTAATTATAACAATTTGATCCATTAAAGCTTGGAGGTCTTTCTTAAGAGGCTCTAAACGATTTCTACTTGTTTCTTCGGAAGATTCTTCTATTTGATTTAGACCTCGTTTTGCCGATGAGATTTTTGCACCAAATTCAATAAGATCGTTTCCTTCGTTGCCAAATTCTTTTAATTGAGAAATTGCAAATGAATTGATTTCAGAAATTTTTTTTGTGACATCTTCTGGTTGGTTGTCTTTTGTCCATCGGTTGAACAAAGGGGACAGCCGTGGGAAATTTTCAGATACTAAACGGAAAAGCCTTACATACCATGACCTATTTTTTCCTTGGATAATGGCTAATTGCTCTCCTTCTAAAGATAATTTGTCATTTTTCTGTAGGCCACCTAAAGTGGTATATTCACTGGAGAGCTCTGTAAAAGTGTAATGCTTATTATGGATATAATTCATTTTTATATATAATAATTTGTTTTTCTATTCTTATTATACAATAGATTATTATATAGAATAGTTAATTTTTTGTTAAGATTAAATAAAGTTTATAAATAAAATTTAAATTATTATTTTATTAGACGACGATTTTCCAAAAAAAATACATAGTTCAGTGAAGAATAAGGACGATAAGGACCAAGGATTATGATGTCTTTGGTCCGTAGCTAGGACATTTTGTGAAAAAATTTATTTACGTTACTATATCTATCGCCGCTACCGCGGCTCTCTATTTATTGTACAGTTTCCCCACGTTTCAGCCTGCGCTTCGCGCATGGCTTCCACGCGGGGCTCCCCACTTACCTCCCTTCCGGGAGGTTTTTCAAGTTTGGACGTTTTTCAATCAACATATATTCCCGAAGGGAATTGCAGATTGGTAGCCCAGAGTAAGCTGTGAGGGCGAAGCCCGATACAGCGCAACTCTGGGAATATCGAACAAAAAAGCCGCATATATTCCCGAAGGGAATTGCAGATTGGTAGCCCAGAGTAAGCTGTGAGGGCGAAGCCCGATACAGCGCAACTCTGGGAATATCGAACAAAAAAACCGCATATATTCCCGAAGGGAATTGCAGATTGGTAGCCCAGAGTAAGCTGTGAGGGCGAAGCCCGATACAGCGCAACTCTGGGAATATCGAACAAAAAAACCGCATATATTCCCGAAGGGAATTGCAGATTGGTAGCCCAGAGTAAGCTGTGAGGGCGAAGCCCGATACAGCGCAACTCTGGGAATATCGAACAAAAAAGCCGCACCCCCGAAGCGGGGTGCAAGAAAATTTTATCTAATGAGAAATGATAAAATCGAAAATTATTTACTCAAATACGATGAATTAATTGAATTATTCTTGCACCCCGCTTCGGGGGTGCAATTTTTTCTCTGCAATTTCCCAGAGTTGTGCTGTTTCGGGCTTCGCCCTCGCAGCTTACTCTGGGCTACCAGTCTGCAATTCCCTTCGGGAATTTATTTAAGAAATGTCTAAACTCGAAATTTCCTTCGGGAATTTATTTAAGAAAAGCCAAACTTCGAGAAATTCCCGAGGGAATTTGTTTAATAAATGCCCAAAACTTCCTTAGGGTCCTTAAGGTCCTGGGGTGCTTATCTTTCGCTGTCTTCTGCTCCCCGGAAAATTTTGGTGCCGATGCGCAGGAAGGTGGCCCCTTCTTCGATGGCGATTGGGTAATCGTGAGACATCCCCATAGATAAATGTTTAAGCCTTAATTCATTGCACAATTTCCGCAATTCGGCAAAACATTGACGAATGACCTGTTCATCCGACACCAATGGGGCCATGGTCATTAATCCTTCCACTTCAAGAAACGGCAACTTGGATAAAATTTCATAATTCCGTTTCCATTCATCAGGCGTCGCCCCGTGTTTGGAAGATTCACCCGATGTATTTGCTTCAAGGAAAATACGCATGGGGACCCCTATTTCCTCAGATACATGGGATATTTTTTTGGCAAGTTCTAGAGAATCAATGGAATGGATCAAATCAAATCTTTCCACCACTTTGCGTACTTTGTTCTTTTGCAAAGTGCCAATGAAGTGCCATTGGATATCGGAAGGACCTTTTGCGGTTTTTGATTCCGCTTCGGCAAGCCTATTTTCCCCAAAATCACGGCAGCCATTGGCGTAGGCAAGCTGCATCTCCTCCCAGCCAATCCCTTTTGAAATGGCGACGAGGGTGATCTCATTGGGATCCCTGCCGCATTTTTTGGCGATATCTGCGATATTTTCTTTGATGGCTTGATAATGCATAGAGTTGAAAGGGTCAACTTATTGAAAATACCGTTTTAAGGCTTTTGGTTTGTCGATAATTTCGTGGAGGATCACCATTTCTTTTCGGCTGTGCAAGCTGCCAATGACCCGTGTTCCCCGCGCTACCTCATCCCGCTTACGGATAGTATATGCGTCGGGCCCATGCCTATATTCGGGGCTGACAATTTTCTCCCCCGAAAATTTATTCCGCTCTTCGATGGCGGTTTTAAAACGGCGCTTTTCTATGGCAGTTTCTGTGTGGTAATCATCAAAGCGATCTTTAAAAGCATATTTATCCTCGAATGGGATATGGGGCTTTGCTTTGGTTTGCATTTTTGAAAAGTCGGGCCCTGGAGGGGGGGCATAGGCAACCCGTTTCTTGATCGCAGGATGGAGTTCTTCCACTTCTTCCTCCTCTTCTTCCTCCTTTTCAACATCCATTCCTAGATCATGCATCACCTGTTTCAGAAGCTCTTTCTGCTTCCGTTCTTTTTCCATGTATTGCTCGGGATGTTGCCTCCGCTGGCGTTCATTGCGAGACTTCCTCCCCATGATCACCATGATCGCCAAGACGCTAATCAGGAACCCGATAAATTGAACGATATCCATGTTCAGCTCCTTGTTTTGCCTGTCCCCTCTTCGGGTTTAGCGATCGAACCCCTCATTTCGGTGTCGGCCTGAATATTTTGGATCCTCATATAGTCCATGATCCCCAGATGCCCTTTTTCGAAGGCGGAAGCCATCGCTTTGGGTACCTGCGCTTGCGCTTCGACAAGTTTGGCTTCCATATCTTTGATTTTGGCGATGTTTTCTTGCTCCATCGCGACAGCCATGGCGCGCCGTTTTTCCGCTTCCGCTTGGGCGATCCGCTTGTCCGACTCCGCTTTGTCTGCGCGCAACTTTGCGCCAATATTTTCCCCTAGGTTCATTTCCACGATATCGATCGAGAGGATCAAGAAAGCTGTCGAAGAGTCCAATCCTTTTTCGAGAACGAGCTTTGAGATCCTTTGAGGGGCTTCTAACACTTGCAAGTGGGTGTCTGATCCACCGATGGCGCTGACAATCCCCTCCCCTACCCGCGCAATAATGGTTTCTTCAGTAGCTCCGCCGACCAACTGTGCAATGTTTGTACGGACAGTTACGCGGGCTTTCACATTGATTTGGATCCCATCTTTCGCCACCCCTGTGATGGCTCCTCCATGGCTTGGGCAGTCGATCACTTTTGGGTTTACGGATGTTTGGACGGCATCTCGCAGATTACGGCCGGCCAGGTCGATGGCTGTCGCGCGCCTCCAATCGAGTGCGAGGTTGGCTTTTTCGGCGGCGATCATGGCGATGACCACGTCGGGCACGTGCCCTCCAGCTAGATAGTGGGTTTCCAAATCGGATACGGTGATCTCTTTGAGTCCAGCCTTGTACAAGTTAATGCGGGCATTGACGATGATACGCGGGGGGATTTTTCTTAGGCTCATGCCGATGATATTGAATAAAGGGATTGGAGTCCCTGACACAAAGGCTTGGAACCACAAGCTGATGAACTTCCCCAAAATGCTTAGCAGAACGACGACGACACCCGCTAAAATGATGAGTAAAATATAAAATGCTGTGCCTAAATCTGGAGTCATAATGATCCATCCTTTTTAAGTTGTTTGGGTACGACGATCAGGCTCTCTTCTAGCCCTCCGACGACGAGGACTTCGGATCCCTTCACGATATAACCGCTTTGTGATATAGCCTGTAGTTGTTTCCCTTCGATTAAAATATAGCCGCCCGGTTTGAGGTCGGTTAAGACCACACCTGTTTTTCCGATAGCGCTTTTATCAAATTTGGATGCCATGTATCCGTGCTGATCATGGTTCGAATAGATGCTGTAATCGGGTTTTGCTGTGCGGATACGCCATAAGGCGAATCTAACCAAAAGGCCTACAGAAAGAATATTTCCTAACACATAAAGTGCCACTGCCCAGGGGGAATATCCTTGAGAAGCAAACAAGATCATGCCTGTGAATACCAAAATTCCCCCGGTGATTCCCATGATGGCTCCGGGAATATAAAATTCTATGAAGATCAAGATGAGCCCCACGGCCCACAAAATAAACGGATTCATTTTTTATCCTGTTTTTATAACGACCAGCGAACTCCCATCCAGGTGATCTACGACGATTTTTTCGCCTTTTTCAATGAAAGCGCCCATGCTGATGGCGTCGTATATTTGATTGTTGATGAGCACTTTTCCGGCAGGACGCAATGTAGCGATCACCTCTCCCCTATCGCCAGGATGGGGAAGGGAAGCTTTATCATCGACGGCTAAATACCCTTCCTGCTCATGCCCCTTCAGTACAAAACGACTTAGGCCTGCCAGCGTTGGGGTGACATAGCGGCTTAAGAGGAGGCAAATAAAAAAGGCCAGAACAAGTGTTCCGCATAGCCAAGCCAGCCGGGTAAAAAAGGCCTCTCCGGCAGCATTTAAGGTGTGGGTATCCACTTCAAAGCTCACCGATCCGATCCCGGGAAGCATCATCCCAAACAGCCCTGCAAGGAAAAAGATGATCCCTATAAAACCCAAGAGGCCAAACGTGGGGAGAACGAAGAGCTCCACAATGATGATGGCCAATCCAGTAAGGAGCAAGATGAGTTCCAGCCAATTGGCGATTTCGAGAGCAAAGCTAGAGAGGATGATCAGAAACAGGCATGTCACGGCGACGGTTCCAGCCAAACCAAATCCTGGAGTACTTAATTCCATGTAAAATCCCACCATCAACCCGAGAAATAAGAGGGAGGAGATGACAGGATTGGCGAGGAAGACAAAAAATTGTGTTTTCCAATCCATCCTGTATTCATCGATCACGGCACTCTTCATCTGTGCAAAAAAAGGGTGGGTGAATAGCATCATTTTCTCTGCCGGCCATTTCCCCTCCCCTTTTTCTTTGTCTGTAATAGGAGTTAAGGTGTTTGATGGGAGCAGAATATCGGCGACCCCATATTTGATGAGCTGTTCCGAATTCAATGTGAGGAGCTTCCCTTTAGCATTTATAATGATGTCGGGATCGGGTCCTGTTTTGTGGATCTCATCCATGCTATTGAGCTTTATTATTTTCCCGTGGCGCAAAACGAGGATGGTATCTTTATCGACCATGGCTTCAGCAATAGAGGGATTCCGCCCAAAGAAGGAAGCGTGGTTGGCAAAATCAGCTCGCAGCGCTGAGTTGACTTTTTCTGAGGCTACTTCGGCTTTGCCGTTTTGAATTGTCAAAGGCTCTGCCGCGCCCATGCTGCCATCTTTGACGACGGCGATGAAACGGGAAGAATAAGCCAGCATCGCCCCGGCTGAAATGGCCCAGTTGTTGATGAAAGCGACAACAGGGATGTTGTATTGAGTATCCATCTCCTTTAATGCCGTCGCAATTTTTTGAGCGGAAAAGACCTCTCCACCGGGTGTGTTCAATTGCAAGATGATAAAGCTAGGCTTCTTTTGCTTGTAATAATCCAATGCGTTTTTCACATAAAGCCAGGTCGACTGGTTGATCCCGTTATCTCTATCTTCGATGGTGATCAAACCCACTGTTGTGGGGCGTTGAGGATCAAATTTAATGTGCTCTCGCAACTCCTTCTCTAAAACCTTTTCTGGAATAGCAAGCGTTTGTGTGGAAGAGGGCGGGGCTTGAAACTGCTCCTCTTGCTTCTGAGATATTTTGAAGAGGGAGGCAAACTTAGGTTCCGACAAAACTTCTTTGACGAGGCCTAGCTCTCGGAGCTGATTTTGGTTGACAACGAGCGGCTCACCCCCAGTAGAAATAGAAGGGAGACCGGCATCTTTGTCTCCTACAGCCAAGCGCCACCCCCTATCGTTGACGATGCGCACGCTTTTGTCTGTCATTGCTGCTGCCAAAAGCTGCAATAAATCGGCCTGTGGATGCCCTGGAGAGATCAGACTGATAACCCTATTTCGCAAAATGTTGACTGGCAAGACATTTTCGGTTCCAAACGGAATATCCCCCCAAGAAACAAATAAGGAGATATATAATTCATCAGCAAGAAAAGGGATAATGGCCGCGGGCCCCAGGGCGCTATCTTCGATGTAGACGACAATGCGGGGGTTGCTTTCGATTTTTTTTTCGTAAATTTTTTTGGCTAGTTCAAAAACTTCAAATAGATCTCCTCCCGATGAGTTTATTTCGATCACAAGCTGTTTTTGTAGATTTTCTTCGAGAGCTTTTTGGGGCCCTGCGAGATGCTCTTTATCTAAGTAGCCTTTTAAAGTGATAAATGTGATCTCATCAGCAAAACATTCCCACGAAAAGATAAGAAATAAAAGGGAGAAAAAAAAGTGATTTCGCATAATTGTCTTATTTTCCAATCGGCGGATTATCCTTCCTAGAAACGGTCGCGGAAAATCCATTCACGAATAAGAGGATAATGGCTATCGGGAAAAAAATCAAAACCCAAAAACAGAGCCAAAACCGGGATCCATCGTACCGCAAATCGTAGGTTGTTTGCCCGACCTGGAATGTGCTGGCGGTGAGCAGCAGCACAAAGGCAATGGGAAAGAAGAATATAAACCAAAAAATCAGCCAAAATAGGGAACCCCGATAATGGAGCTTATATTTATTTTCGCTCATAGATGCTCTCCAAGGATGTAAATTATCTAAGTTAGCTTGTACTCGCTGCGCAAATAATTCAAAATGAGATCTCGAGTGTATCTCAAATGTTCTTCCGTATGCGCTGTCGAAACACACCACGCTTCATATTGCCA
Source organism: uncultured Parachlamydiaceae bacterium (assembly GCA_963742415.1). Lineage (GTDB taxonomy): Bacteria > Chlamydiota > Chlamydiia > Chlamydiales > Parachlamydiaceae > CAVULX01. Next base: position 334,056 of record CAVULX010000004.1, on the reverse strand, counting down.
TGGGGGAATATAAATGCCGTTGGCAAACAGATGCCGAAAAAATTTCGCAAATTGTTCCAGGTCAATCCCTTTGCCCTCTTCCATTTTGTCCATCTTCCGGATCCCAAAAAACAGGGTAAATAGGGAGCCTGCTTGCTGTAAACATACCGGCAAAGCATATTTCTTAATTAATTCGGAAATAGGTTTCGTTATCGTTTCCGTCTTCTCTTGCAATTCTTCATAAAACCCAGGTTTTTGCAACAACTTTAATGCTTGCAATCCCGCTTCCATGGCTACCGGATTCCCCGATAGAGTCCCGGCTTGATAGACCGGACCCAAAGGAGCTAATAGATCCATGATCTCTGCACGCCCCCCAAAAGCAGCTGCAGGAAATCCCCCGCCAATAATTTTGCCAAAGCAAGTTAAGTCGGGCTTGACACCGTAGATCCCTTGCGCTCCCTGCAATCCTAAACGAAACCCCGTGATCACTTCATCAAAAATCAGCAAAGCTCCTATATCGGCTGTTACCTCCCGCAGCATCCGGATAAATTCCAGCTTCGCAGGGACAACCCCCATATTGCACGCAATCGGCTCTAAAATGACAGCGGCAATCCCCTCCCGATTCTCCGGTTGACTAAGAAAAGCCTTCACCCCTTCGGTATCATTGAAAGGAAGGCAAACCGTATGCTTGATGATATCTTCGGGGATCCCAGCCGATGTTGATGTCGGGGTGATGCCGACGACACCTGATCCCGCTTGGACCAGAAAAAAGTCGGCGTGCCCGTGATAATTACCCGTAAATTTGACTAGGGTATCCCTTTTAGTGAACCCTCGCGCCAGGCGGGCGGCACTCATGGCCGCTTCGGTACCCGAGGAGACAAAACGGATTTTTTCCACGGAAGGGACGAGCCTGACGACCTCGCGGGCAAGTTTTTCTTCGATGGATGTGGTCACGCCAAAAGAGGTTCCTAAGCCGATCCGTTTGATCACCTTATCGGAAATGTCTGGATGGGCGTGACCATGGATGGCGGCTCCCCAGGAGCCGCAATAGTCGATATAACCATGGCCGTCGGCATCATAGATCATATCTCCCAAACCAGATTCGGCCACTAAGGGAGATTGCCCTAGCCCTTTGCAGGAACGGACTGGGGAATTCACTCCTCCAGGGATTATTTCGCAAAGTTTTTCATAAATTGTGCTGCTTTGAGTGCGCTGATGCATATTTTTTCCGTAAAAACATGATTGAAAGAATAAAGAGAAATTAAATCAATGCGCCATTGAAAACAAGACCATTTTGGAGTGCGGCAGCAAGGCGCCGCACTCCAAAATGGTGCAGATCTCTTCATTTTGGCATGTTTATTGCTTAAAAAAAGTAATGTTAAAAGACTTTTTTTATAAAAATTATAAAAAATAATAAAATAGTATTATGAGGACATAATAATTTTAATCAAAGGTAAAAAAAATGACTCATTCTATCGATTCCAACAAATTCGCTAATAATTATCTCGATTTACACGAAAGAAAAAAAGAGAACCGGCTTTATTTAACAACTATGAATAAAGAAGGTCGAATTGAAGAAAAAACCGGATTGGGGAAAGTAGGTGCCATGATCCTACATGGCATACTCAAAAAGTTCGACGATTTGACCGGAAGCAATTACGTAAAAAATTGGGAAAATAATCGCTATAAAGATCTTTTTAATGCGAATTCAAGTTATTTATTAAAGCCTCCTCCATCCACAAAAATTAAAGCTACTTTAATTCCTCCCGATCATAACAAAATTGATAAAGTCATTGAAAAATGGAATTACATTCAACCCCCTGATTCCCATGAACTAAAGGGCAATTTCAAAAAAATATCTGAGGAATTAAAAGGTATTGATAAGACAAAACTCGAAAAAATCCTGAGTCCTGGTCATGTGATCCCTACAGGTGATCAAGAGCGACTAGAAGAGTTAGAATTAGTAGAAAAGTGCTTAAAACTTGCTCCTTTGATCCGCGAAATCGTAAAAACATATGCCGTTCCTACTGACGTCGAAAAAATCACGGATCCACACGTGAGACAGAGAGCAAAAGAATACAATTTAGCTAGACAAAATGAATTAAAAATCATGACGCATTTATTAGACGAACGTAAAGTCGGTGCGATTCCATTAGTAAGCGATCGTTATATCTCAGTATTAACTCAGCCTGGTGATAGTTATATCCAAAATAAGTGGAAGCAGGGTAAAGGTCAAATAGCATCCGATGAAAGTGACTGTGTCGGCCGCATTTTAGCATTACTTAATAATTTAGCCATACTCAATAATAAAGAATATGGTAATTATCAATTGAAGGAAATAAATGATTTGCTGTATAAACACAAACTTCCTTCAGCGGATTTAGAAAGTATTAGCCAATCCCCATGGGGCGACGGTGCTTTAAATCGAAAAGAAAAATTAGAAATTCTTCTTCATTGTCTTGAGATTAAAGAACCTTTGAACCTCTGCAAAAGCGATTTCGATCAAATAAAGGATGTTCCTGATGGTATAAAACAACGGCTGGATGTTGGCAAAATTGAACTCGTCGACAATGCTATTAAGGCTTATGGAGAAAAGCCGATTACAAGTGATCAAAAAGACGATTATTCTTTGAATCGTGAAGAAACCGCTCTAGTCGACAAAATTAATCAACGATATGTGCTTAGCCATAAAGACGATTTTCCCCTTGATTTTGCCAAACTCCAACTTGAGTCCCTTTTGCATAAATCAAACATCACTCGCAAAGATCTCCTTACCATTGCGCAAAAAGGTCTGCAAAATGAAAAAGATTTAGAATTAGCCCTTAAATTTGCGGAATGGCCGGAGATTGAAAAATGCTTAAATGAAGTAAAAAAATGGGAAAAAGGGGGAAGCCAAGAAATTATTGACATATCAGTTGATGTCAAAAAGTTGGAAAAAGCCATTGAAGAGAGCAAAAATTATCCCGAAAAATTTGATATTCAGCGAGCCCAGTTCAATTTGAATAATCCCGAACCAGTCAAGGTAGAAAATGGTATTATAACACCTACCAAAACCCAACTTCAAACGGCATTTAAAATGACACTCGATTTGTTTGATAAAGTCCCGCCAATTACATCAGATGCTCAAGGCGCCATGATGGCTCGAATTACCCAGATGATCATGGTCGGTAAAGATCAGCTTGACAAGGTTCCTTATCCATCCGATGCTGCTTGCTTTACTTGGAAAGACTCTGAGAAGCTGAAAGATGAATTTGAAATAAGCGACTCTAAAACGCCATGGAATTGGGAACTTATGTTTGAAGCAACGCACCAACCAGACTTATCCACAGATAAACCTTATGACGTTGTTAAAAGATTAGTATATCAAACGATGAAGGATTATATGAGACAAGGGAATCCTTCAGTGGAAAAAAGGGTTTATGGGATCACAGATCCAAAAGAATTAAAAGCCTTTTTAAATGACTTTAGTAAAAACTATTATGAACATCTTAAAAAGAATCCCCAGGCTATGACTTCAATGCAGGAATTTAATCAAAGTTTTTGCAAATCAATCGGCCTTCCAGAAGGGCGCCTTACTCAAGAAGAATTTAATTCTCTTTTAACACATGGCATAAAAGAGGTAGGTAATAAAACTTTAGAGAAACCTTATATAGAAGCATTTACCAATGTTAAATTTACTAATAAACAATTAGCAGACATTCAAGCTCCGACGACTAAATGGGTCTACGATTTAGCTGCTCCAGACCCCACTAAATGGGAATACGATGAAGTCGCTAGTGAACAATTTAATGAAATGTTAAGGATACATGTCCTTAAAATGATTATGATGACACACCAAGGAATTCAAGGAGGAATCGACCCCTTTGATATTGATCCGAAGTTTATGTCTCATCGTCAGATGAATCGTTTTCTTAATTTAAGCGATAAAACTACACACTTTAAAAACTGGATGATCGGTCCGAGTAACACCGCCCATAAGCGGATCACGGATCTTCAAGCAAACTCATATCATATTGGTCTGGATCAAGCTTGGATATTAGCTTACTTTGGTGATCCGGCAGAGGTACCGCCTCAAGGAAAAAAATTGGTTGATCTTCAAGAAAAACAAATAACAGTTATGCGGAACACCTATATGTTTGACGTTCCAAGTCTAGACGATATTTCTCTCGCCCCAACTGAGACAGAAAAACCCCATTCTAAACTTACATATTTTAGTGATATACGGGTCAGCCCTTTTCTGTATGACTTTATGAATGATTTCGAAAATGAATACGGCCCCCTCACGCAAAAGGAAGCGGATATCTCTAAAGAGAAGTAACGGTTCTGGGATCTGTTTTCTTGATGATGAAGCTGACGTTTTTTTGGTTGAATCCTTTGTAGCCTTCCCGCCGTTGGAGATTTTCAAGATGGCTTCCCACAGCTCCGTAAGCCATGAATTTAGCTGCCTGCTCTTGTGTAATTTTCCCTTCTTCCATTAAAACGCGAACCCGAGCGGGTTCGACATGCCATATTTCCCCTTCTGTAAAGGCTTGCTTCAAATATGGGAAATGGCTGAAGGGTTCCATCATTCCGACGTTTAAAGTCCCCAGATCGTGCCTTAACTCCTCAAACATGAATTGGGCTTCTAGATGATGCATCCCCGCTTTAAGGATCGAACTGCCATGCAAGGCGCACCATAAACCTATCGTTCCAAGATGCTTCCTTTCATGCATGGGACGATGGGCAAAATCGATTTCAATTTCATCTGCAGCCAAATCGACATCTAGAAATAAAACCAGTTTGGCCCGGGGATTTTCCATTACTTGGGCTCCCCATCCCGCTTCTTCTCCGGCATAGAAACGTTCACGGCAATGGAATCCTAACATTTCAAAGAGGCGCACCAGCAAGTGAAAATGGTGTCGTGAAGATCTAAAAGTGTGATGGTCGTGATTAGCCCACCCCATTCCTAATCTATCCTGCCTATTTTTTTGCAGCTGACCCGCGGCATTTTTGGATTGCCAGTAGGCGCGCTCGACTTGCAAAACAGCACAAGCGGCTACATCTTCTCCTAGAAGAGACACCATTTCCTGGGTAAGCTGAAGGGTCAGTTGCATCGCTTCATCTTCGTTGTCCAATGCGCGTGGGCGGGTTTGCCATTTTTCTATGGCATGACAGTATGTTTCGAGAAAATCATCTTCATGATAGACAGGCTCCAAAAGTTCTGTTCCCCGCCTTTCGATCGCCCACAAGGAAACCCCATTTTCAGTGGAAACACAACATCGTCGATATTGACTTAAGATGGACCCTTCAATCCAGCCGATCATTCCCCTCACCATCAAAAAATCGGCTATGGAATCGACACTGACCGCCAAGCCGACAACGGGCTTATCGTCGTCCCGCACGACAATGCGGGGCAGCTGTGCGCCTGGGTGATGGAAGACCCGAAAGGTAGCAGAGGGGTGTTGTGAGATGAATCCGGTTTTTTCTAAGATGAGTTGAGTGGCGGAAGAATATCCGATGATGACATGGTCGAGCCAATCGAACAAACGGGTGCTGGTATGTTTGAGAAGATCGGCTTGCAGGGCTGCGATAAATGTGTTGGCCTGACAGCAATCTTCGAGGATCTGCAGGATGAAGGCTTCAGCTTCAGGTTGGCATTTCCACTGAAAATCGGCATTGATTGTTGGCATGGCATCCCCTTGAGTGATTACTCCTTGTATATAAATTAATTACAAATAAATCAATATTTTCACCACAGAGATATAGAGGCAGAGAGATAACAAAAAAAGAACAGGATAAGCAAGATTGCCTTCGGCAGCAGGATAGGCAAGAAAGAAAAGTAATTTGGAGTTTTTTCTAAGGATTAACTAAGGATTAACGCAGAGGCGGGGACATAGTTTTACCCACAACTTTTTTTGACAAAAGAGTCTTTTTGTGCACTGCAGAAAGACTCTTTTGTCAAAAAAAGTTGTGGGTAAAACTATGTCCCCGCCTCTGCGTTAATCCTTAGACCTCTGCTTGACTTGATGGAAAACTCCAAATTACTTTTTTATCCTGCCTATCTTGCTGCCGAAGGCAATCTTGCTTATCCTGTTCTTGTTGTTTTGCTAACTCTGTGCCTCTATGTCTCTGTGGCCGAAAATTAATTGCATTAACAAGAAGAGCCCAGGAGCAGATCAAGCTTTAAGATTTTATGAAGCTTGCCCTCTTTGATGTCATAAATTTCGTCGGGGGTAACCCGCTCGCATAAACCGGTTAAACTATCCTCTTTGACAAGGATGAAATCGACATCATGAAGGGAAGCCAAAAGATTGACAAACTCGGGACAAGGGCAGCTGTCTTTTATATAGACGACAAGGTCTTTTTCAGGAGATTGCGACAGATTCCTTATCGCGGTAAAAATCGGGGTTGTAAGCCCCTGTTCACCTGAAAGGCTTAAAATAGCAAACTTTTTTTCACGCAAAGCTTCTTGCAAAGCATACAGATGCTCTTCATCGAAAACTTTATTGTTAACGTCGAAGTCAAGCAAGCGGCGGGCAAGTTCAGACAAAGAGATCCTAGCGCAGCCAAACCGCTCGATCGCAATCCCTGCGGCTATATTCGATAGCTGAGCGGCTTCGGCTAATGTCAAGCCATTGCCAAGAGCGCAAGCCATCATAGCTAAAACTGTATCGCCAGCCCCAGTCACATCTTTAACTTCACGCACTTTCACCGGAAAATCTTGCTGGGTTCCATCCTTATGAAAGAGGGAAATTCCCGCTTCAGATCGTGTGACCATGAGGGTATCACAATGGGAAAGGTGGAGGACTTTGGCGGCCACTTGGTCCAACGATGCCTCATTTCCTAAACCTGCAGCTCCATAAGCTTCAGAAAGATTGGGTTTGATGACTGTCGAACGGGCGTACTTAGAAAAATCGATTCCTTTAGGATCCGCAATGATAGGGATCCCTCGGACTCTCCCCTGTTCAATAACAGCAGTTAAAAGTGTAGTGGAAAGGAGACCTTTTCCATAATCGGATATCGCAATGACATGGACCCCTTCCATCAACTTGGGCAGTTGAGCTATGAGTTGTTGCTCAAGCATCTCATTCAAGGGGAGAATCTCTTCGTGGTCTACACGGACGATCTGTTGATTCTCAGCAATGATCCGATTTTTTACGGGGGTCGGGTAGTGAGGCTGCCGCATAAGGCCTGTGATCTCCACATTTTCTTTTGAAAGTGTTTCGACCAGGCAGGTTCCCGCCGAATCATCTCCAACACGGCCGACGGCAGAAACCTGGCATCCCATGGAAACGAGATTAAGAACCACATTACCTGCTCCGCCGGGCCTGTGGTCTTGTTTTTGGACGTTGACTACGGCGACAGGTGCTTCGGGGGAGATTCGTCGAACCTTTCCCACTGTATAGGTGTCTAATACGAAATCGCCAATGACAAAAACTTTACAGCGTCCGAGCCGAGAGATTGTGCCTGTTAGTCTTACCATGTTTTACCTGGAACCAAATAATCGCGTACATATTCCACAACAGCTTCTTCAAATGGCATACATGCGGCCTCTTTGCCAATCGCCTTAAATGTTTTTGACATGTCCGCTTGCGTATAATTTTGGTATTTGCCGATGAGGTCGGCCGGCATGTCGATATACTGAATATTGACCGGTTTGTCAATTCCCTTGAAAACACCCCGGGCCATCTGATTCCAAGTGCTGGCTGTGCCGGTTCCGATGTTAAAAATGCCTGTTGCTGAGTTTTTCAAAAACGCGCAAGCCATCCTGACAGCGTCTTTGACATAGATGAAATCCCGTTTTTGATCCCCATCGGCAAACTGTGTGGGATCGGATGATTTGAATAATTTAATAACCCCTTCCCGGCTAGCCACAGGCAGGATATGAAAAATCGCGGAAGCCATCCTCCCTTTGTGATATTCATTGGGACCAAAGACGTTGAAAAACTTGAGTCCGACAACTTTGTCCAAGAACTTTTCGTTTAGAGCCCACAAATCGAACAAGTGTTTGGAGTAACCATACATGTTTAGGGGAGATAGTTTGGGAAGTTTCGCATGGTCGTCGCTAAAACCGAGGGATCCATCCCCGTAGGTGGCGGCTGAGGAGGCATAAATAAAGCGGTGGTGATGGTTTAAAGCATATTCTGCCAGCCGCAAAGTAAACCGGTAATTATTTTCTAACAAATAAGCTGAATTGGTTTCTACTGTGCTTGAGCAGGCGCCGAGATGGATAAAAGCTTCTATGCGGGATTCTTTTCTTTCCAACCAAGAAAAAAGTTGGGATTTATCTAAAACGTCGACGAAACGCTTACCCACCAAATTTTTCCATTTTTCAGATGAGTCCAATTCATCGACAACAAGGATATTATTCTTTCCCATCTCATTCAGGTGGCGAATGATCCCAGAGCCGATAAAGCCTGCTCCTCCGGTAACAATGATCAATTTAGGGTGATGTTGATAGAATTTCATGCCGAAGCCTTTCTTCTCTTATCGCACAGAGAGAAGAACATATCAGATGTAAAAATTAATGGCCAGCATCATTCCTTCAAACCGGAAGTTTAATTGAGTAAAAAGGGTGATGATTTACTTTTGCTGAGACTGTAATTGAATGTTTTTTATGGCTAGGGCCACATCGGATTTGACTGTAGCCGGGGCTGAATCGTAGCATGATTTAGCATGCTGTAGGGCTTGGTTCAACTTATTATTGTCTAAATAGACTTGGGAAATGATCATCTGGAGCCTCCAGATGTTGTCTTTATCTTGAGAACCATATTGTTCGATGTAGCTCACTAAGGGAGCAACAATTTGTTCCGGATGAATATTTTCCTTGTCCCCGTCATCTGAAATGGCTTCGAAGTCAATGACCGCCATTTGATATTGAGGCTTGAATTCGTTCGAAGGGTCTGATTTGAGAAGCTGCTGCTTTAGAGCAACAGCTTCTGTTCCGTGAATCATCCCCTCATCCGCTAAGAGGCGGTACCGTTCAATCTGAAAATAGAGCTTTTGATCCGATTCCAATCCCATTTTCACTAATTGGCTGACGTCGTTGTCAAAAGCCAATTCACACGCTTTCTCGTACATTTTTTTTAAATCACTTCCCGACAAGGGTTGGCTTCCCATCGAGTGCATCTGCTGCATGTAGCCTTGATAGTCATTGACAAACTTCATCAAGTGGTCGCTGTACTGCTTACCCCCTCCCGGCCGATAGCCTGTGGTACCTATCTTGCGTTGATTTTTTGCGTCAAAAATAATGATCGTAGGGTAATTTCGAATGTCGAATTGATTCCGCAACTGCCTGTTTTGTTCTTTTATTGCGGGAGCTATCGGTTTTTCTCGGGGAAAATCAAGCTTAAGAAAAATGAATTTATCCCCTACCGCCTCGGAAAAACTAGGAGAATCAAAGACCTCCTCCTCCAACTTATTACACCATCCACACCAATCTGATCCTGTAAAAAAGAGCAGCATCGGTTTGGATGTTGCCTGAGCTTTATTGACAGCCTGCTCATAATTGGTCAGCCATTCCACCTGTTTTTTTGCTTCATCTGCTCCACAACACTGGAAGATGCTAACAAAAGCCATGGTCATAAAGAGAGACAAACAGCATTTCATGGGTTTTTCCTTGTTAAATTGTTATTAATCCACGCAACCTGCAAACCCTTATGTCGTCCTTACAGGACTCCCTTCCTTATCCATTGTAACCCAGGCCTACCGGCCTGGGTTATGATATTAAGGCCTTTCAGGCCTTTTTCTAGCGCCGAAGGCGCGGAATATTATAGCCTAGGCCGCAAGGCCTAGGTATAAATTACAAAAAGTATGGAGTCCTGTAAGGACGACATAAAAATCACTCATTGCATTAATCCAAAAAGACACCGCCACAACGTTGCCGCCATGCATTACTCACCTTAACACGAGTTGCAATAATTGACAAAACAAGGTAATGTTTATGCAATTATGATAAATAACGCAGCTTTTCAGTCTACTTCTTTTTCATTTCCCTCTACGGCCATCATCCGCCATCGCCGTGAAAATTTAAAAAAATGCAGTTTGCAAGGGCTCGAAGCTCGGCAGGATTTTACCTTTTTTACCTATCCTTGCCAGAATTTTCCCCCACTTGGGTCGTCGCCAATTTTGCTCACTTTAGATGCCGCTCCCCTTTCTATTCACGATGCCCAGCAGGGGCTTTTGATTCTCGATGCCACTTGGCGCTATGCCAAAACGATGCTTCGCTGGGTCGAAAAACATCTTCCATCTCCTATTAAACGTTCTATTCCTGCAGAGTTTAGAACAGCTTATCCCCGCCGTCAAGAGGATTGTGCAAATCCGGACCGAGGATTGGCCTCCATTGAAGCGATTTTTATTGCTTACCTCATTTTGGGACGGAATACAGATGGGTTATTAGACCATTATTATTGGAAAGAAAATTTTTTAGAAATCAACCGGAATGTAATTGACTTTTATTCATAAAAAAATGTATAATTTTTATTAATTTAATATTTTTTCTATGATTAATTATATTTTTTCTTTTTTAGATTCTTTTGAAAATCTCCTTTGGGGATATCTCGGTTTTCCGATTTTAATGTTTTTGGGTATCTATCTGACTTGGCGATCAAGTTTTGTCCAAATTCGGCAATTTCCTCATGTCATCAAAACATTTTTTGGTTTTTTAAGATCGAATAATCAAGATAACCCCGGCGTCCCCCCTTTGCGCGCTTTTTTTGCCTGCATTGGAGGATGCGTAGGGGTCGGCAATATCGTGGGAATTTGTTCCGCTATTCAGATTGGCGGTCCAGGTGCTTTATTTTGGATTTGGATCACCGCTCTTGTAGGGGCGATGGTTAAATACGCTGAAGTTTTTTTAGGACACTTGCATCGTATCCCTAATGGAAGAGGGGGGTTTAATGGCGGCCCCATGTATTTTTTGCGGCAAGTTTTTAAAAGATCTTGGATTCCTAATCTGATTTGCCTTTTGCTGTGTATTTATGGCGTCGAGGTCTACCAATTCAGCGTCGTCACCACCAGTATTTCGGTCAATTTCGATATTAATCTATGGGTTGTGGTCGTGGCATTATTAGCCTTAGTGATTTATGCCGGCAGCGGGGGCGTCAAGCGTGTGGGTGCCATTTCAAGTGCCATCATCCCATTTTTTGTGGTTCTTTATATCAGCATGAGCGGCTGGGTGCTTTTAAAAAACATATCTTTGCTTCCTTCCCTTTTACATCATGTGTTTGTTTCAGCTTTTACTGGCCATGCTGCTTTGGGGGGCTTTGTCGGCAGTACTTTGCTGATGACGATCTCTCAGGGAATTCGACGAGGGTGCTATACGGGAGATTTAGGGATCGGTTATGCTTCTGTGATCCATAGTGAAAGCAGCGAAAAAGTTCCTGAAAGGCAAGCAATGCTCGTCATTTTTGAGGTTTTCCTCGACACCTTTGTGATTTGCACTTCGAGTGTTTTATTGATTTTAGCGAGTGATGTGTGGCATCAGCCGATGGAGGCCGGGATGCTTGTCCAGGCAGCACTAGAAAATTATTTTCCTTATATGAATTTCTTCATGCCCCTCTTTTTGTTTATTTTGGGTTATTCGACGATCAACGCTTATTTCTGTGTCGGGCTTAAATGTGCGGAATTTCTTTTTCCGGCTTATGGGCGCCCCTTTTATTTTGCTTATGCTGCCTTTGCGCTGTTTCTTTTTTCCTTTGTCGATTCGACTCAAGCGCAAACAGTCATGCAAATTGTGGGGGGACTTTTGTTAACTCTCAATGCTTATGGCATTTTTAAAATGAGACACCAATTATCCTACCATTTCGTAAAAGAAAAATCTCTAGTCAGTCGATGCTGAATTATTAGTAATTTCTTCTTGAAAATGATGTATGCATGCATTTTTGATTTAAATAAATTTGCAAAGAATAGGGCTTTTAGCCTCAAAAGCTTGCAAATTTTTTCCTGAAATTGTCCTCTGTGAAAAAAGAATTTTATGCCGTCCTTTCAGGACTCTGTTTTTTTGCATTTTAACCAGGCCTTCGCTTCGCTACGACCTGGGCTGTGATATTTCGCGCCTTCGGCGCTGAAAACGGCCTGAAAGGCCGAAATGTTATAGCCCAGGTCGTAGCGAAGCGAAGGCCTGGGTAAAATGCAAAAAAACAGAGTCCTGAAAGGACGGCATAAATTCTTTTTTGAAGATATAAATGTTAAATCAGCATCGACTAGCATGCCTTGACCACGCCACTGATAGTAGATCTGGCCTCAATCAGGGGTTGAGAGGGCATCAAGCTTTCGTCTTTCTTCAAAAGCCTTTCTTTCACGTTCTTTATAAAGCTGAGATCGTTCAGGGTGGAGCAATTTCGCTAGCTTTGCACGGCATGCTAAATCGGATCGTGACGATCCTATGGCTTTTAAAGAATGCCTAATTTGATCCATCTGCTCTTCTGAAATTGTATTTTTTTCATTCCTTGCGAACACTTGTAGGGCAAGCGTCCGTAACGTCTCCTCCTCTAATTTGGACCATTTGCGTATAGTTTTCTTTTTTATAGGTAGATCTTTTTTGATTTTTGAGCGAACTTTTGGCTTATGGGCAAACCCTTTGCCTAAATAATCGTCTATTTCATTTGCGCGAAGATTAACATCGCCTTGAACCATTAAAAAGTCTTCTAGATTGACTAGTTTTTTAAAAACTGGGTCTTCCATATTCCGCAGAGGCGATATATTTTCCCCCTCAAGCATTAATTTGCAATAAGATAAAATATCGATGCCAACCTTTTCATCCATGACATCTTTCCAGATTCGACAGATATCTTCGTCAGGAGTATTTAAATCTTCCTTAGATCCTTCAAGAGATTCATAATTTTGTGAATAAGTTAGCCACTCAAAGCTATTTAAATCCACTTGCCCCATAAGCTAAAACCTCCAAAATGTCTTTAATTCACACTGCTCTGAAGCCCAATCCGTACTTTTTACATTCTTAGCGTGAAATTGTCTGATCTTTTTTGATACTGTTTGCTCATTATCATGACTCCTATTGGCTCCAACTCTAACTTAGCAGTTTCTTCTGTAATCAGGATTTTACCCTCTTTTTTCAAGGCCTTTCTTTCTGCTGGTGTGAATAAATTAATGATGCGTAAGGCTTCTTTTAGTTTTGAATTTGTCTTTTTTAAATGAGTGAATCTCTTCTTACATGCCGACTGTGTGCGCCCATTCATTTCTTTCGCAACATATTTCCACTGATTTTCTTTTATTTTTTGTGTATAATTTTCGTTGAATAATTTTACAGCGATTTGAGCTAACTTATTATCTTCTTGATCAGTCCAGGTTTCGTGGGGGCCGTTTGGAGAGGCACTGGATGTATGCCCCCTTTTTTTTCTTTTTGCGTTGTGTGATTGATTTATGTTATCCCTTTTCCTTTTTTTAGTCGAAGAGCTTGGAAGCTGTTGATTGGTTAAAGTAACATCCGAAGGTTTTTGACTTTCTATGGATAAATCACCTCCGCTGCTTCCACAAAAGTCTAAGGGAGATTTGACATATTTTTCTTGAGTGCTGGCGATCCATTTTTCTATTGCAGGGCTTGGAACCTTCTCTTCCTTTACTTTGACTATGTGTCCCTCTTCAGTATTATTTTCCTCTTCAATCTTGAGCGTTGAACAATCATCAGGTGTAATTCCCTTCTCCCCATACATCACTTCCTTCCAGATTTGAGAAATATCTCGACCCTTTTCGTCAAAAAGGCCTAAATCTAATTTCCAATAAGGGTCTTGAATATTAGGTAAACCATTTATATTCTCATTCACATCTGAACCAAAATTTGAACTTACTTGCCACATAAGCTAAAACCTCCATAACGTCTGTAATTTAAAAGCCGAATATTATAGACTGAAAAAAACATAGTATTAGTAACCACAGAGTGAGATCAGTGGTTATTATTATACACAAGTGAATTCAAAAATCTAACTCCAAGCTATTTTTTTGCTTGATGTTATTTTCTTTTTGCTACGAATTTTTTTCTATTCGCCTGAATAATTGCGTTCTATTTTTACAGGCACTAACCGAGCGCTGTAAGCTTATAGCTATTTTTTCCCATTCAACCTGGGTTAGTTTTTTCTCTTCATGTGAATGGAAGTATGCCAAAGATGTTTTTAAAACCTTTTCCTCTTGAGGAGTCCAAGCTCGTGATTTCAGTTTTTTTTCTAGCCGTGGATTTTGTCCTTTTAAAATTTCCCACCTTTTTTTACACGCTTCTGGGGGGCGCCTCATTTCGCACGCAATTTTCTTCCACTGTTTTTTAGTTCTTCCAATTTTGCCTCTGTCTGGGCCATATTTCTTCATTACTTGCTCTAGCTTTTTATGTTCCTGCTCCGTCCAAATTTTTCTTTTTGACTGCGAATCTTGCTCGACCTTATTTTCAACCAAGTCATCTTCTGGATGACTTTCACCTGCACGGGTATTAGCCAGCTTAAAAGTTGTATAGAAGGTCGAATGCTCTGTCTCTGTTAGTTGTTTGACAGAATGTTGAGGACGTTCATCCCCATTCCATGGTGTAAAAGGGACAGAATCGGAACAATTTGACAAAATTTGGGGTTCGCTGTTGAGCGGAGTTTCTACGTCACGTCTTCCCACGCATTCATTCCAAATTTGGGAAATTTCTGAGGTTGGGATTTCCCTATTACTGTCCCAATCTTTGCCGCTGCCAAAGTCGAAATTAGATGCAGTCGCCGATATAAATGAAAAACCAAAATTGACCTCTCCCATAATTCCAATCCTCCAAACCAATTTATACCGAAGGTTTCTCAAAAATTGCGATTTGGAACGCTTCAAAATCCCAATTTTTGAGTCACTTTCGGCATAAGAATTGGCATTTTATTAAACGTTTATAAAAAAAATCTATAAAAATACTAAATTTAAAAAAAAGGATAAAATGGTATCGCTATGTGATTCTCTGTAGAACATCCTACAATGGGAATAGCCTGATTCCGTACTTTTTATGAAATTTTCTATTTTTGAGTCCTTTGCGTTTTACGCATACTGCTATTTACAAGAGGCTTCTTTTGAAATTATTGCTTGTCCCCGTTATAATTTCCCCTGCATTTGATCCCGACCGGATTTCTACATGCGTAGAGAACTTTGAAGGTACGTAATTGCTTTTAGTTTTAATATTTCAATTTCGTTACTCTATTTTTACATGCACTCACTGTTCGATTTAAACTTTTTGCTATCTTTTCCCATTCTTCCTGCTTTAGCTGAGAATTTCTCATTGAAAGGTGGTATTGCATGGCTACCTTTAATTTCATATCTTCTTGATCCGTCCAATTTCGTTTCGTTTTTTTTTCTGTCCCACCTCTGAGTTTTAATACTTCTCCCCTTTTTTTACACGCAGCTACAGTTCGCCTTCCGTGGAAAATGTCTGTTATTTTCTTCCAATCCCCTGCACGTCTTTGACTCACGCTACCACTCGGGTGGCTTTTTTCCATTGCTTGTTTTAACTTCTCATCTTCATCTATAGTCCATAAATTTTTTTTTCTTTGGTTTAGCGACAAATTTATTTTAACTTCTTTTAGAGCCGAATTGTGGGAATTACTTTCACTTGTACTCTTCAATTCATTTAGATTCGAGTTAGTCTGATTGTCTGTAAGCACATAGGGATTGCCTTCTTCCTCTTTTCTTTTATAATCGTCATTTTCCCCCTGAGTTCCATTGATTGGAAACATGTTGCGGTTGGAAAGACACGAAACTTCAGCAACAACTGGCGGCGTATTGAAAGCTCCTTCCCAGATTTGAGAATAGCGATCCTGTTCTTTCTCATTATTGCCAAAAATATTGTCAAAGCTAGTGAAATCGGTATTACTTGATAAATTCGATAATTCCCTAAGAAAGCTCGTATCTGTCGTCCACATATTCCTCCAAACTCATTTAAACAAAAAATAATCTGAGATTGTACATCACATTTCTGAAAAAAATCCACAAAAAATACTAAATTTAACAAAATAGGGATAATCTGATAACATTACCTCTTTCATTTTTTGGGCATTTGTTTTATGCGGTATGTAATCATTTTTTCCATCTGCTTATCAACTCTCTTCTCTTCTTTCTTTTTATATAGGTTTCTTCAGGATGAATTCAACCTGAATAACATTTCTTATGAACTCGCCGCTCCTCCTGCAGACGACTTTGCGCTATTTTCTCAACCACCGAAAGAGATTCAAGAAATCCTAGCCAAACCCTTTTTTTATCTTGGCAAAGGGCATCAAACGTATGCTTTTGTAAGTCAAGATCAAGACTATGTCTTAAAGTTCATCAAATTTACTTATCTAAAGACCTCTTTCATAGACAAGCTCCCAAACACTTTTCCCTTTACCCAATTCAAGCTTCGACATGAAAAATGGAAACAAAAAAGGTTTTTACGCATTTTTGCAGGGTATCGTCTTGCCTTTGAAAAGGATGCTGACAATACAGGCCTTGTTTGGACCCATCTATCCAAAACAAAAAATCTATACAATCAAATCGTCGTTAAGGACCGGTATGGGCTGAAGCATCCCATCGATTTAGATAACACCTTTTTCATCCTTCAACGAAAGGCCGTAATGACAAAAGATGTGCTTAAAACTCTCCTCAACCGCCACGAAGTTGAAACGGCCAAACTGTATATCAATCATATTTTTGAACTTTATGCTGATGAATATAAAAAGGGATTAACTGACAGCGACCACAACGTGATGTCAAATACAGGTTTTGTAGGTAATAAAGCGATCCATATCGATGTCGGAAGACTTGCATTAAATCAACAAATGCAAGACTCTGAAAAATTTAAAAAGGACTTAAAAAAAATTGCCCATAAAAGATTTGGACGGTGGATTAGAGCCCATCACCCAAAATATTATGCAGAAATTCTCTCTTCTATCGAAGGGAAATTGGATGAAATTTTCAATTCATTGAATGAATGAATCATTTATGCAGTCCGCTTCGCAGGCACATGAACTCTTTGACTTAGCTGTCATTGGAGGGGGAATCAACGGCGTAGCCATTGCTCGCGATGCCGCTTTGAGAGGATTGAAGACGATCCTTTTCGAAAAGGGGGACTTTGCCGGCGGAACAAGCTCGAAGAGCTCAAAACTCATCCACGGAGGGTTGCGTTATCTTCAAAATTTTCAATTTAAAATTGTTCGAGAATCTCTTCAAGAACGCTCTATCTTAATGAAGACAGCCTCCAATCTCGTACACCCCCTCCCCTTTGTCATCCCTTTGTATCAAGGGATGTCCCCTTCAGCCTGGATGACTAAACTGGGTTTAACTTTTTACGATTTCTTTAGCCGAAGCGAAATGCCCCCTCATTCCAATCTTTCCCTGGACAATGTTCTCTCTCTATTTCCTTTCTTAAAAAAAGATCACTTGCAGGGGGGGTGCCTGTATTATGATGCTCAAATGCAGGATAATCGGTTAGTCATTGAAAACATGCGGGAAGCGGATTCTTTAGGCGCCCTTTTATTAAATTATACTGAAGTTATCGGGTTATTAAAATCTTCAGGCGGCAAAGTGGGCGGGGTGAGATATAAAAACACATTATATGGATCTGAAAATGCCGCTTTTGCAAAATCTGTTGTCAATGCCACAGGATCTTGGACCAATTCAATTTTGTCTTTTAATAATAGTAAGAAAAATTTTGAAATTTATCCCACAAAAGGGGTGCACCTCGTCTTGCCCCCCCTTCATCCAACCCATGCCCTCCTTTTAACCGCTCCGCAAGACAACCGTTTTTTCTTTCTGATCCCTTGGAACGGATATTCCCTTTTAGGCACGACAGATACTCCTTATGGGGGGGACCTTGAGGCTATATCCGTTTTAAAAGAGGATGAGGATTATCTCCTTCAAGCCATCTCACATTATTTTCCAAATTCAAACCTAAGCCGAGATTCCATTGTCGCCAAGTTTGCGGGATTGCGCCCCCTTCTCAAAAAAGGGGGTGCAGGACCTTCCCGGATCAGCAGAGATTATCTTCTCGATGTGTCATCGACAGGTTTAATTACGCTTGTGGGTGGTAAATATACCACATATCGCCTCATGGCAGAAAAAACCGTTGATGCTGTCTTAAAATATTTGGGCACCCCAAACCCTCCCTTCTGTAGCACAAAAGATCTTCCTCTTTGCAGTTTTGCAATAGATAAAAATGAAATGGAAAAAGTCTCTCTTGAAACTCAACTCCCCCTTTCACAAGTGGAAAGAATCGTAAACCAATATGGAAAAGCCTGCTATCAAATCTTTGAGATTATCTCAAACTCGCCTCAAGAAGGGGTGCAAATTTGCCCTTGCCACCCCCATCTCTATGCAGAACTCGTTCATGCTATTCAGCATGAAAAAGCTGTTTTACCGGCAGATTGGTTTGAAAGAAGAACATCGATCGCCTGTACAGCCTGCGGTGGAAAGAAATGCGCCGCAGCAGTCGCCAAAAAATTTGAAGAGTTATACACAGACTGATTTAGAAATAAAGGCAATATTCCAAAGCCGCTCCAAAAATTTTGATTTTTGTATCGGGGAAATCGTAAGGAATGTTGTGGTGCCTGCCATATTGCCTGTATTCATAAAAAGGCTTCAAACAAAACTCACCCGGACACCCGCAGATTTCACCCGAATAACAAATGGGCAAAGTAGCCCTGCACAGAATTTTATTTTCATAGCGCAAAGTGTTATTGCCTTTGTCGGAATCGTGGGACACCTTGACTTTTCCATCCATGCTGAACATGGCAGCCACATTGAGCCCTATAGTACACTTGGTATTAAGGTATGCTTTTGTCAAAGCCCCTAAAAGGGCGTAATAAAAAGTATTGCGAAAATGGTAAGTCGCAGGAGAAGGGTGAACATATTCATTCTTTTCGATGAAGTACCCAACCCCTGTAAAAGGTGTAAAGGAAGCGCAACAGCCCGACTCACTTTGAAATGTGTAACCTACTCTTGCTTCGATATTTTGATCGGAAAAACGGGATTTCAGATCGTCATCCCTCCCCGTTTCTCCCCGTAAAGTTCCTTTTGCATAGGCGGCTTCAAGTCCCCAATAGATGAGGTAACGCCCTATGTGGTCATAGTTCAATCTCACCCCATACAAATATCCTGTTTGTTCGGTGCCCCCTTTTCTTATCCGTTTCAGATGGTAAAATTCGGGACCGAAAGCAAACTGATGCCTCCCGTAGCAGGAAGCCCCGTGGCCTTCAACCAGTAATAATAGGAAAAAAAACGATAAAAAAAAGGGATGCTTAAGCAGAATCATAAAACCAAATGAAAAATTCAAAAAATTGATTATGAGTAATCGATAGGTATTTGTCAATTCCAAGAGTGTTGCATCTTTTAAAAAAACAAAAAAACAAAAATTATAAGTGACAGATATAGAAACAGGAGAAAACGATTTGGTTTATGGTTCAACCTCATTGCTGGAATCCATAAGCATGAAATAAAAATTTAATTGCAGAATAAGTCTATCTTTAAATGAATTTAACGTAGAGTCGGGGAGTCGGGGAGACGCAGAGATAATCGAGAAAATGACTTATCTCTGCGTCTCCCCGACTTCCCGCCTCTGCGTTAATCATTAGACCTCACTAATTGTAACTCTGAATATTTTTCCACACCTTTTCGTTAAAAAATGTTTAGAAAAAGCGAATTGACTCCCTCACCGATCTCAAGCTACCTCAGTGATCTCACTGGCTCAGTGGTGAAAACAAGTTAAAGTTAATACTAAAATTTTTCTTGTAATCATCGGCTATTTCACCTATATGCTCAATAGGCTTGAAATATTCTTTTGGAATGTGAACGTGAACTTAAACAACTTTTACATAAGGACATGACAAAACAATGCAAAAAATGATCTTCTCTTCCTTTTTAGCCCTATCAGTTTTAACAATTGCCTATGCCCAAACTGAAGAAATCGTGGTGAGGATCCCCGTTGGAGAACATATTACTATCGATGTTAATCCAAACGAACCATTTTGTGTGGTCGTAGAAAAAATCGGCGAGCAGCTCGGCACAGGGTCATCGCTCAGTCAATTTCGGATGGATTATAAACCAAGTGAAGTGACGATATATAGAAACAGAAAAGCTTCTAACGTTGTAGAGAGAAATTATCAAGCCCCTTTAGCTGAAACGGAAAAAAGCAACATCACCTATATTCTTACGACACTAGCGAAAAAATCACCGGCAAGGCTTTGGCAGGAAGAAACAAAATTAAGAAAAAAAGGGGATAAGATTAATCATCTGCATCCATTCCGATTTTTGAGCTACATTTTCACTAACAAAGAGTTGCTTCCATGCATCATTACAGTGACAGAACGTAAATTGGTTTGGAGAGAATTCAAAAAAGGGCTGTATGACACTCTGACAGAAGAAAGCGGTAAAAATAACCTCGTTCCCCATCTTGAAGCCTTTGCTGCAACAGTAAAAGTTAACTCCGCTCTCTTGTTTCCCAGTATCTATCAAAAAAATTGGGATGAATTAGTCTCCGTTTTAATCAAAAACGTACCTCCTATCGGGGAAACGAATAGATACAACATGTAAAAAAATTTGAGCCAAAGAGCAATTTTAAACAAAAAGAGAGTCAATTTTAAACATGTCTCCGTTTTTTTCGCGATTGAGTTATAGTTTTGGAAATGAAGATTGGTTGACGGAATACAAAGCCTTGCAAGTAAAACCCGACAGCCGTGTTGTTTGTATTACTGCTAGCGGCGATAGACCCTTAAATCTACTGACACAGGATTGCCAAGAGATCATCGCCATTGATGCAAATCCTATTCAAAATTATCTTTTGGATCTAAAAGCAACCGCTTTAAAACACTTGGATGATGAAGCTTACAGCTCCTTTCTAGGTGTTTCACCAAGTCTTGGCCGCAAAGGAACGTTAAGATCCCTCTCTCCGCTCTTAACTGTTGAAGCGGCTAAGTATTGGAAAGAGAGGGACCGCCTCATTCATGATGGAGTTATCTATCAAGGAGCAACTGAAAAATGGGCGCGCCATTTCTCATTTTTGTTGCGCTTGGTCCGTAGTCGAGAAATCCAAACTCTATTCTCTATGACCGATATCGATGAACAAAAAGCCTTCTTGGATAAAGAGTGGAATCATCGCTTGTGGAAAACGGGGATTAACTTGTGTTTGAACCGTTGGTTTTGCAAGCTTTTTTTCAAAGACCCCGGCGTCTATGCAGCCTATGCGGGCAAATCGGCTAACCCCGGTGAATATTTTTATCAGAGATTGATCGACTCTCTTAACCACCATCTGGCTCGACATTGTGCTTTAATTGCTCTCGTTTTTATAGGCAAAGTTCCAACTGAAGCCCTTCCACCCTACCTGCACGTGGAGCATCTCGATAGGATCAGGAAAAGGTTAGACCGCTTATCTTGGAAAACCACTGATATCATTTCTTACTTAAATACGGTTCCAGAAAACAGCATAGATAGGTTTTCCCTTTCAGATGTCCCCTCTTATCTCGACTATGATCATTTTCTACAGCTATTAAAAGGGATATACCGCGCAGCCAAGCCCGAAGCGCGATTTTGCCTCAGACAGTTGATGACCAACTACAAATTGCCTGAGGGTTTAAAACCTTATTTTTCTCGAGAATTAGCTCTAGAAGAGCAGCTTCAACGAGAAGACCGCTCTTTCGCTTATCATTTTATGGTAGGAAAAATTTTAAAATAGAAAGGAGTTGAATTATGGATCTAGTCAGGGAAAATCGGGGCCTAATCATTTTTGAGGGGATCCTTTTCCTCATCTTAGGCATCGCAGCCATCGCTTTGCCAGTTGTGTTTACTTTTGGAGTAGAACAACTGATCGGATGGCTGTTTGTAATCGGAGGTATAATTCAGGCTTACCGTTGCTACAGATTTTGGGGAAGCACAAGTTTTTGGACAACATTGCTGAGCTCTATTTTAAGCCTTATCATCGGTATTTTGTTAATCACTAAGCCCCTGGCTGGCATCATCACTTTAACGCTCCTCCTGACCTGTTATTTCATTATCGAAGGATTCTGCAAAATAGCTTTATCTATTACTTTAAAAGATATGAGTGGATGGGGATGGCTCCTATTTAGCGGATTGATCTCCATCGCCTTAGGGGCTTTAATTATTTCCGGATGGCCTGGAACAGCTTTGTGGGTGATGGGCCTGTTAGTCGGCATTAATATGCTGTTCTTTGGCTGCTCACTTCTAAGCTTGGCCTGGAGCACTCCAAAATAAGCCCTCTCACATTGAAATATGCTGAAGAACACTGAATATTTGCCAAATTTTCAGTGTTCTTCGTTATAAATGATGATAGCGTTTGTCAGCAAAACCGCAAAAAGATACACTAGTTCCCAGTAGAAAATTCATAGGCGTAGCAAAGTTGGGGAAAAAGCATGGTTGACAGCGTTGTCTTTGAAAATGTCTCCAAACAATATGGCATTAGTAAAGCCTTATGCGATGTATCATTTTCCATTAAAAAGGGGGAATTTTTTTCCCTCCTTGGCCCAAGTGGATGCGGTAAAACAACCTTATTGCGGATCTTAGCCGGATTTGAAAAACCGGATGCCGGGCGCATTCTTCTGGATGGTAAAGATATCACGAAGCTCCCTCCCCACAAACGACCAGTCAATACTGTTTTCCAAAATTATGCCCTCTTTCCCCATCTTAACATTTGGGAAAACATCGCTTTCGGCCTTCAAATTGCCAAACGCCCGGAAAAAGAAATAAAAAATGAAGTTGAAAAAATGTTACACCTCATCCAAATGACCGAACATTCCCACAAGATGCCTGACAACATCAGCGGTGGACAAAAACAACGCGTAGCTCTTGCCAGGGCCCTTGTCAATCATCCCCAGGTGTTGCTTTTAGATGAACCTCTAGCCGCTTTGGATTTAAAGCTTCGTCAAAAAATGCTTTTGGATTTAGATCAGATCCATGACGACGTTGGAATTACCTTTCTTTTCGTGACCCACGACCAAACAGAAGCGATGGCTGTCAGCGACCGGATCTGCGTGCTCCATAAAGGACAAATTGAGCAGATCGGGACCCCCATCGAAATCTACGAAGCTCCTAAAAGCAGTTTTGTAGCTGATTTCATTGGAGACACAAATTTCCTCGATGGGGTTGTCGCAAAAATGATTCAAAAAGACTATAGCTTGATTGAGTTGCACAATTTTCCTAATGTCCTCTGCTTCAACGACAAACAGATAAACGTTGGGGATCCTGTCCATCTCAGCGTCAGACCAGAAAAAATCCATATTTCACGGGAACCCCCTCAAGAGAAACCCCACCCCAATTTCTTTTATGGCATTGTCGAAGATGTCATTTATAAAGGGGACCACACCCATTTCGGCGTCAGGATAGAAGGGCATAAGATTTCTGTGACTCAACAACATAGCCGTTTTCTTTTAGATGAAAAACCGATCCGTTGGACCGACAAAGTTTGGATCTGGTGGCATCCCGACGATGGGTTTATGTTAGAAAGGTATAAAAGGCCGGAAGAACGGGAGATTGAAATTACTCCCCAGCAAAATGATGTTTAGAGCCATGGACAAAAAAAAAGAGACTCTCTACGAATCCATTTTCACGGCCCCCTCTTTCATCTGGTTGTTCCTCTTTTTTTTCATCCCTACACTTATCATCTTTGCCTATGGTTTTAAACCCAGCGATATTTATGGGGGTGTTGGCAAGGGGTGGACCTTAGAGACGATCAAAACGTTGGCCGATCCCAACTATTACATCTTAATCTGGCGAACTTTATGGCTTAGCGCTTTGACAACGTTTATTTGTTTATGCCTTGCTTTGCCTGTAGCCTATCAGCTTGCCACAACCTCAAACAAGTGGCGCCATTTCTTGCTCTTAATGATTGTTGTCCCTTTTTGGAGCAGTTTTCTTATCCGCATTTTTGCCTGGAAAACAGTTCTCCATCCGGAAGGCTCTTTCAAGCAGTTTCTCGTTTTTCTACACATCATCAGCCCCGATACCACGCTTCTGTACAATTCGGTTGCAGTACTGCTTGTCATGGTTTATACCTATCTCCCCTTCGCTGTTTTCCCCATTTATGCGGCAGCCTCAAAATTCAATTTTCATCTTATTGAAGCGGCCATGGACCTTGGAGCCACAAGGCGTCAAGCTTTTTTTAAAATCTTTGTCCCTGGAATCCGTAAAGGAATTTTAACAGGCCTCATGATGGTTTTCATCCCTGCCATTGGAGCTTATGTGATTCCCGATCTTGTGGGCGGAACAAACAGCGAAATGATCGGCAACAAAATTGCGCAGAGGACTTTCGTTGAAAGAAACCTTCCTCAAGCAAGTGCTTTATCTGCCCTCTTAGCTCTGGCTGTCCTTATCCCCGTCCTCGCCATTACCCTTTTGACCAAAAGAGCTAAGAAAATTGAAGAAGAGGCTAGAAATAAAGAATGAAGCGCAGCAAACGTTGTTTCATTATTACACTTTTGGTTCTTATTTTCTTGTATCTGCCCATCATCATGCTTGTCATCAGTTCTTTTAATGAATCCCGCTTTGGGGGTGTTTGGTCTGGGTTTACATTGAAGTGGTATGGACGGTTATTCCAAGAAAAAGCGATGTGGCAGGCTTTGCAGAACTCCTTGATTATCGCTATTTCAGCAACGGTTGTTTCTACCATCCTTGGAAGCTTTGCAGCCTTTGCCTTGCATCGCTACAAAACCAAGCTGCAAAAAGTTCACTATAGTTTGATCTATACCCCGCTTGTGATCCCCGATATTTTAATGGGGATCAGCCTGCTCCTTTTTTTTGTTGTTCTTAATATCCGCTTGAGCCTGTTCACCATCTTCATTGCCCACACAACTTTTTGCGTTAGCTATGTCACCATGGTCATGCTGTCTAAACTGCAAACTTTTGACTTTTCCATTGTCGAAGCCGCTCAAGATCTTGGAGCAAATTCGTGGACGGTTGCAAGGAGAGTTTTACTTCCTCTTCTAGCTCCAGGCATTACGGCCGCAGCGCTTTTAGCCTTTACCTTATCTATCGATGACTTTGTCATCACATTTTTTGTGGCGGGGCATGGGTCTTCCACGCTGCCGGTGTACATTTACAGCATGATCAAATTTGGTTCTACGCCTGTCATTAATGCCTTGTCTACGATTATCTTATTGATTACCTTTGTGATCATTTGGTTTACGCAATCCATGACAAAGGATGAATCTTGATGAAGGGGCTAAGTATCAACTTCACACTTTTTTTCCTATGCCTTTTTGCAGGTTCCTGCCAACGCTCCTCCCTGCCTGAGCTCCATATCTTTATTTGGAGCGACTATATCAAACCGGAAGTGATCGAACAATTTGAGACCAAATACCATTGCCGCATCGTCATGGATACCTTTGATTCTAATGAAGCGATGTATGCCAAAATCAAGCTAGGAGTCTCCGATTACGATGTCGTCTTTCCCAGCAATTATTATTTAGATCTGATGATCCAGCAAGGGATGCTGCAAAAAATCGACCCGATGAAAATTCCTAATTCACGAAATATTGATGCCCGCTATTTGCAGGGGATCGATAAGGACACACTCAATTATGCCATTCCTTATCTCATAAGCCACACCGGCATTGCCTATCGTCGAGATAAGGTGAAAGATTTTATCTCTTCCTGGAACATTTTTAATCGAAAAGCTCTCAAGGGAAGAATGACCATGCTCAATGATATGAGGGAAGCTTTTGGCGCATCCTTAATCACTCTTGGGTTCAGCGTCAATACAGTTCATCTTGCGGAAATCAATCAGGCAGCAGAACTCTTAATCCAATGGAAACGAAACCTAGCCAAATTTGAAAGCGAACAATACAAAAATGGAATTGCAAGCGCAGAATATCTCGTCGTTCAAGCCTATGCGGGGGATATTCTCCAGGTCATGCAGGAAAATAATGAAGTCGCCTTTGATTATCCCAAAGAAGGCTCCATGATGTCCATCGACTATGCCGTCATCCCCAAAGAAGCCCAACAGGCTGAATTGGCCCACGCTTTTGTGAATTTCCTTTTAGAGCCGGAGGTAGCGGCTGAGAATATGCTTTTTACACTTTATCTGAGCCCTTCGATCCCAGCTTATGAAAAATTACCTCCCGAATTAAAAAACAATACCATCTTTTTTCCTCCCGAAGATGTTTTGAAAAACGCCGAACTCATCAAAAATGTCGGTGATGCCATCAGGTTTTACAACAAAGCCTGGGACAGAGTCAAAGCAGCGGATTGAAATATCAAAAAACAATGGAGAACCTCACCCTATGAACAAGCCTTTTACAGATTATCTTACAACACAAATTGCCGAATTAAAATCCTCCGGTTTATATAAACCTGAATATGAGATCGTCTCACCGCAACAAGCTGAAATTCAACTCCTTAACGGCAAGCAGGTCCTTAATTTCTGTGCCAACAATTATTTAGGCTTAGCCAACAATTCAGAATTGATTGAAATAGCCAAACAAAGCATGGACAAATATGGGTTCGGATTGTCCTCCGTCCGTTTTATTTGTGGTACCCAAACGATTCATAAACAGCTAGAACGGAAAATTTCCTCTTTCCTTAAAACAGATGACACCATTTTGTATTCCTCTTGTTTTGATGCTAATGGAGGATTATTTGAAACTTTATTAGGGGCTGAAGATGCAATAATCAGCGATGCGCTCAACCATGCCAGCATCATCGATGGGATCCGCCTCTCCAAAGCCAAACGCCTTCGTTATAATAACAACGACATGGCTGATCTTGAACAACAGCTAAAAGAAGCCCAAACCTCCAGATTTCGACTGATTGTCACCGATGGGGTTTTTTCCATGGATGGAATTATCGCCAACTTGGCTGCCATTTGCGAGTTAGCAGATAAATATCATGCTTTAGTCATGGTCGATGATAGTCATGCCGTTGGATTCATGGGACCAAATGGACAGGGAACCCCTGAATATTGCGGCGTCGAAGGGAGGGTCGATATTATTACAGGAACCTTAGGCAAAGCTTTAGGGGGAGCTTCAGGAGGATACACTTCAGGAAGAAAGGAAATTGTGGAATGGCTTAGGCAACGCTCCCGCCCCTACCTATTTTCAAACACCCTCATGCCTTGCATTGCCGCAACTTCTATTCATGTGCTTGACATGATTGGATCCCACCCCGAATTGAGGGAACGATTGCATGGGAACAGCCGCTATTTCAGGGAAAAAATGACCAAGCTGGGCTTTTCCCTGGTTCCGGGAAACCATCCTATTATTCCGGTGATGCTCGGAGATGCCAAACTTGCACAAGATTTTGCGGCAAAATCCCTCCAAAGAGGGATTTATGTGATTGGATTTTCGTATCCCGTAGTTCCCATGGGAAAGGCAAGAATTCGAACTCAAATGTCTGCTGCTCATACACATGAAGAGATAGACCAAGCCGTCGAAACGTTTGCGGCCGTTGGAAAAGAATTGAACATTTTATAGGCTTGCCTCGCCCTAATTTAGGTTTGAGTTAGAGATTGCTTTTCAGACTTTCTTTCTCTGCCCATGCCATTTTCTTTTTCACATCCTCATTTTGCTGGAGGTTGTTCAACTGCGCGCCGATTGTTTTTAAGCCTATCATGGAAACAAGGGGAGCACTTGCCTGGCACCATATGCTCCGAGTTGTAATTTTTTGAGAAAGCTTAATTAAGTTATTAAAGTCTGAAACTTCAATTTTTGTTTGTTCAATGATATTGAACATTTTTTGCAGTTCTCCATTCGTAAAATTTGGCCGTTTTTCACTTACCCAGACCTTCAACAACAAACTAATATTTTCTTCTTTGAATAACTCTTTGTCAATCATGCCATGGATTTTGTTAAGGATTTCTCCAATGCATCTACAGAGCGAGTCATTTTCAGGACTTTTGGTGCAACAGATCATCGCATGACTCAAAATGGCAGAAATCGGTGTAATATCTGAAATTTTAACCTTCTTCTTGTTTGCTGTTATTATTTCACCTATCTTTTTCATTTCAGCAATTGTATAATAAGGGAATTCTATGGCAGCCCAGATCTTAAGCAAATCGGCGATCGGTTTATCGGGAAATAAAATGAAACGGACCAGGTCGTGCACTTGGGACCTGGCATTATCGATGCGACTTAGTAAATCGTCCCGTTCTAAACTTTGAGGACTTCGCACCCCTATTCTGCTTTGAACACCATTCAAATTTCTGATGTCAGCTAAATTTAGGTATGCAGCATGGGTACTAATCAAACGGCTCATTTCTTGCATTTTTTCGGTTGAAGGCAACTCCTCATCTAGAGTCCATTCCAGGCATAAATTGTGGATATTATAATTTGGATCTAAATTTACAGCTCCCATTTGAAAACTCCTGTGTAAGTTTTAGGCACTGATTTCAGCACTATAAACATCAATGAAATTAAGCACACCACAAAATTACATAAAGCCTTTGGAGTGATTTTTTTTATTATTCCTCTATAATTTAAATAAATTATTTACAGTATTTAGCAGATAAGCTAACTTGAGGTTGTAGGAGAAAAAAGGGCATATTGCTCTTTCAAACTACAAATGAGGCAACTCTATGATTATTGAGATATGCTTAACAATCATTGCCCTCGCCTTCGTCCTTTTAACTATTTATCTTATCATCACCCTAGTTTCGGTACGCAAAACTTTAAATAAAACAAATCGGGTTTTATCGAATCTAGATCTTCTACTCATTGCCGTAAATCCGGAAACAGCCAAATTACTGAGTAATTCAAATGAATTACTTAGCGACATTGTTGATAAATCTGAAAAACTTGACCCTTTATTTGATTCTGTATCCAACCTCGGAAAAGCTCTGGAAAAGAACACCCGATCTTGTTGTGCCACAAGTCTTTGCGAAGAGGAAAGGGAAGATGAGTACGGTTGCCGCCATCGTAGTGAAGATTGGCTAGAGCTAGCCACGGCAGGCCTGATGTTATGGCAAAAAATAAAAAGAAGGAGAGAGAAGTAATGAAAAAATCAAAAATCAAGACATACATCCCTCTTAATCATGATACCCAAAAAATTTTGACTGGGGTCCTTGCAGGTAGTTTGTTCGGACTTGGACTTGGTATCCTTATAGCTCCTAAAAAATCGATGGGATTAAAAGGGGAATTATACAATGCCTACCTGGATTTATCTAACAGAACTGGTGAAATTAAAGAGAATTTAATCGATCAAGGATCTGATATTTATAGCAAATTTCAAGAATGGATCCCTGAAACAGTGGAATTTACCAATCACCCTCTTCTAGTTGGAGGAATTCTTGGAGGATTGTTAGGTGCTGCTAGCGCTTATGCGATCCATCGTAGAAATGGCTCAGGTGCCTCCCAGAAGTTTAACGGAAGTTTTTCAAAAGGAGCCAATTGGGTCAAGTGCGCCATGCAAGTTGTCGATAGAATTTCAGATTCCTTAGAAGAAAAAAAGACTAAAAAATCAAATTCAGATCATTTTAATAATTTGTTCCAACTGGCTGATATAGGCTTCCGTGCATACCAAAGTTATAAACAAAGGAGATGAAAATGAATCATACCAAAGAAATCCTAGTCGGTACTTTGTTAGGGACAGCCTTGGGATCACTCAGTATGTTTTTATATCCAAAGACAAAAAATAATTTTTTCCAAACTGAAGAGAAAGCGCAAAATCATTCCTTCCTAACCGGAAGTGTTCTTGGTCTCCTTGCCGGAGCAGGGACTGCGATGTTTTTTTCAAATGGAACCCGCAAAGAAATACAAACTCAATTAAATAAAATCTATCACGGGCTCTCCGATAAGGTCCAAGATTACAGCCATCGTCCCAGTTCGAAGAAAAAGGCTCGAAAAATCAGACCAAAAAAAGCGATAAAAGCTAAGCATTAGAGGCTATTGCAAATTTCTAAAATTCGGTGATTGGGGTTATTCTATTCTTTCGGTCCCACCCAAATGACCCCCTCTTCGAGCCATTTCATGTTCCCTTGAATTACACTTTTGGCAAGGGCATTGCCCGCCCGATCATCGTTATCGGATAAAGCACGAAAGTTATTTTTGATTTGCCTCCTCATCATCAAACACAAGTAATTAGCCAACTCTATAGGGGTATCATCTTGTCTTTCTTTCTGAAGATGAACTGCATAAGAACAAGTTGCACTCATGACAAACAAATCAGTCCCTATATCCACTAAACGTCCTAAAATGTGCTGCCGTGCTTCTAATTTTTGCCTGTAAACCATCATGTAATAAAATAAATTTCTCGCTAACTTGTGAGATGTGCGCTCGACAAATTTAAAATGTTGCGCAAGCTTCCCCATATCTGAATAAGACGATGTTACCAAAGAAGCCAACCACTGCTTCGGATACCAAAGTGAATAGAACCCCAGCGACTTCAACCCCAAAACCACCTTCTGCCCCCATGAATACTTTCTGGAGATCAGCTCGCCAAGCCGTTTGAGATGGGGATCCATCGCTTCACGTGCAAGAAACAATTTCATAATCTCGGTAGATCCTTCCAAAATCAGATTAATCCTGCAATCGCGCATCACACGTTCAACAGCATAGGGGGGTTCTCCTCTAGCTTTTAGGGAACGTGCTTTCTCATAGCCTCTACCTCCACGTAGTTGCATCGTCGCATCCGCAATTCTCCACAAGGCCTCGCTGCAATAAAACTTGGCCATGGCTGCTTCAATCCTGATATCAACATCCCCTTGATCTTGCCAACTGCTAGTCAACCATGCCACCGCCTCTATAGCCAGTGTTGACGCAGCAATAAAAGAAATTTTTTCTCTGCCTGCCTCGTGCAAACCAATAGGTTGCCCCCATTGAACTCTCTTGGCCCCCCACCGCCGCGCAATGGATAATAATTGTTTAGCCCCTGCACCACATCCTGCAGGAAGGGTCAACCTCCCCACGTTGATAGTTGCAAGAGCAATGGCCAATCCTCTCCCTTCATCCGACAATCTATTCTCTACAGGGATCTTGACATTAGTAAACTTGATCACAGCATTATAAATCCCCCCTAATCCCATAAACTCGCAACGATGGACCACTTCCACTCCAGGAGTGTTCATTTCCAAGATAAATGCCGTGATCTGCTTTTTCTCTTTCCCTTTGATAATTTTAGGTGCTGTTTTCGCTGCAACAATAATGATATCGGCTAAAACCCCATTGGTGCACCATAACTTGGTTCCATTAAGAATATAAAATTTTCCATCTTCAGATAATTTTGCTTCGGAAGACATCTGCGCAGGATCAGATCCCACATCCGGCTCTGTCAAGGCAAAAGCGGATATTGATCCTTCCCTAAAGCGGGGAAAAAATTTTTTCTTTTGTTCTTCAGAGCCGAACATTTTTAAAGGCTGCGGAACACCAATCGATTGATGGGCGGATAAAAGGACCCCTGTTGAAGCACAGTAAGAACTGACGGCTGCGACCACCCTATTGTAGTTCACTTGGGAAAAACCTAAGCCGTTATACTCTTTCGGAACCTTCAACGCAAAGGCTCCCATTTTTGCCAAACCTTCAATCACTACATTTGGTATCGTCCTTGTCGTATCCACCTCTTCAGGATCCAAATTTTCAGAAATGAATTTTTTTATTTTTTCCACATATTCATCGCCGATTTTTTTGTCTTCCTCACTCTGGATAGGAAACGGATGCAATAAGTCGGGGCGAAATGATCCCATAAAAAGCTGCGCAGCAAAACTTGGGTGGAGATATTCTTTCTGTCTCGCCTCTTCAGCTATCTCCATCGCTTGGCGCGATTTCTCATTTTTGCTGAAAGTTGCCATCACTGCGGGTTCATCTGTAGGAATTTTCTTTTCATCCATTCGATCCATCCTTAAAATTTATTTTATATCTTTTTGATAGGGGTCTTTTTTTTCTTTGTAAAGGAAAAGATAGAAGAGCGCAAAATGGAGGGAAAAAGCACCCCGCCCCATTGCTGGGAGCGGGGTTAAACGAATTTACTTTTTCGTTTTACTTTTTTTAGCTTTTTTTACCACTGGATGCCTCCGGTAAAAAATTTGAAAAAGCTTTTCGAAAATCACACCACAATTTTCGAAATGATGTAGTGTCAACTTGATGGCTACTACACTTCTTATAATAAATAATTGCGATTATTTTTTAAAATATTTTTTTGAATTTTTTTGTTTTTCATAAAAATTTTTCGTTCGGCTATAATATAGCTCTTTACAAGCAGTCAACCTGAATTCTACAAAAAAGGGATTTCATGAAAGCTCTAGTCAAACGTCATCGCTCTCCAGGCCTTTGGATGGAAGAGTCACCCGTTCCAACCATCAAAGAGGATGAGGTCTTAATCAAAACAGACAAAACCTCGATCTGCGGAACAGATATCCATATTTACAAATGGGATGATTGGGCTCAAAAAAGAGTTCCTACCCCAATGATCATCGGCCATGAGTTTGCAGGGGAAATTGTCGAATTGGGAAGCCGCGTCAAAGGTTTTAACATCGGAGACCGGGTCTGCGGCGAAGGGCATATTGTTTGCAACCAATGCCCCCCTTGCCGAAAAGGTCTCAAGCACCTTTGCATGCAAGTAAAAGGGTTTGGTTATGATATTCCAGGTTGTTTTGCTGAATATTTCCCATTTCCCGCAGAAAACCTTTATTTACTTCCGGATAGCATCCCAAGTGAAGTTGGCGCAATCCTAGATCCTTACGGCAACGCTGCCCATACCGCCCTTTCTTTCGATCTTGCCGGTGAAGATGTCCTTATCACCGGGGCTGGCCCAATTGGAATTATGGCCGCGGGAATCGCCCGTAAAGCGGGAGCCCGCCACGTTGTAATCACCGATTTAAATGATTACCGCCTTGAACTTGCTAAAAAGATGGGCGCCACTAGAACAGTCAATATTTCCAAAGAAAATTTAACCGATGTCATGAAATCCCTTCGCCTTGACTATGGCTTTACAGTAGCCATGGAAATGTCGGGAAGCCCTCAAGCTTTAAATACCATTCTTGAAAACTGCCAGCACGGTGGAAAAATTGCCCTATTGGGGATTTTACCTCCAAATACAACCATCGATTGGAATCTCGTGATTTTTAAAATGCTAGTGATAAAAGGGATTTACGGAAGAGAAATTTTTTCTACGTGGTATAAAATGATCCATTTGCTCGAAAGCGGCTTAGATCTCCACCCCATCATTACCCACCATTTTGCCATTGATGATTATGAAAGTGGTTTCAAAGCGATGTTATCTGGACAATCGGGCAAAGTCATTCTCGACTGGCGATCATAGCTTTAATTTAATGACCTGGGGCCTTGCGCCCCAGTTTTTTTTGCGGCGCGGCTAAACGGATAAGCCTGCTCCACCAATATCCTTTTTTCCAGGATTCCTAAAAATCCCAACAGGTGTGTAAGCATGTTGGCTGAAAAAATTCTGCAACAATTCGAGCCTATCTTTAACTTCTGGTTGATTAGATAGACCAAACCAAAGCCCAAATTCGGCTTTTTCGTTAGCATCGTCAGCTTGCGATTCCCCCCTTTTTATTAAAAATGCATATACGTTTCCTTCTTCGTCCTCAAAGGTATAAGTAGTTCCATGTAAACTTGCCTCTGCATCGCGACTCAATTCCACATCTTTAAGGCGATAGCCTTGAATTTCTGCAGTCTTTTGGTATATTTCCCGTTGCTTTTCGTCCATCGCAGAAAATCCTTTTTTTGGATAAACCACATCGAGTTCCCCTCCTTCATAGAGATAATAATCAATAATATCTCCCCTTGCCTTATCCACTGCTAAAGAGGAATCTTCTTCCACTTGACAGTTTTCATCCAAGCAGAGTGCGGTGTCAGGCTTTGGATAAAAAGTTACACCCACAACGTTTTGGATTTTTTTTTCGTTCAGCAATTCAGCTAATGCATATTCGAATACTGCGAGCAAACCATGATAGCAGAGTTTCTCATCCTTGCTCTCAACCTTTTCGATGATTGCATTGTTTTTAACCAAATCATTCCATTTTTTGGTCATTTTTTCTTTGAGATCATCACTATGCGAAAGCAAAGTATATAAATCCCTCACCTTGCTGCTGGAATCGTTAATGATTTCTAGAACTTTATTTGAAACGGTTTGAATTATATTTGCTTTATCTGGTTGCGAACACAAAATTGATGACGCTGCACCGACTGTTGGCGTATTCATGGCTTTATCCTTTTTTTATATAGGTAGCATATGCAAAAAGTTGGTCTACAAATCCTCTAGACACGCTTTGTAAACACTTTTTGCGTTAATTTAAAATTGGAACTATTAAAAGTCCAAATAAAAAAACATGAAATCGCCGAGAAACGCGAAAACGACACCAAGGACACCAAAGACATTAAGGACACCAAGGACGATGTCCTAGGTCTCCTTGGTCCTTTTCACACACTAACATTTGAGGAGGTTTTCTGAACCAATATCTTTTTGATATACACCCGATTTGCATAGATATAATCAATGCCTGAAAAAACTGTGTACAACGCCGCAGCTGCCACCACCCATGTGCTCGCCGTATGAAGCGTGGCAGTGGACATATGCCCAAGGGAGTGGGGAATCATTAAACATAAAATGACAAAGGCTGCAACAGCCTGAACCACGGCTTTTATTTTTCCACTTAATCTCGCAGCAAGAGTAAATCCTTTTAAAGCGCAAATTGTTCTCAGGGTGCTAACCACAGAATCCCGATATAAAAACACGAAAACAAGCAGCATGGGAAGCTGTACAGGCCCTTGTGTGAATGTCAAGAACACAGAAATGCGGGCAATACTATCTGCCATGGGATCTAAAATTTTGCCTAAATCCGTGACCTGATTATATCTCCGTGCAATATACCCATCGAAAGCATCTGAAAGTTCGGAAACTCCTAATAAAAACATCAGGATATAGGGCAGCCAAACCGGACTGATTTGCAGATAGCTATATTCGAGATACACAACGAGGAAGATAGGGCTGATAAAGATCCGAATAAACGTTAAATAATTTGCTAGGCTCACAAAATCACCTACTCTTTCTATTAATTGATAATCAAATCTCCGGCTTTGGAGCAGCCGAAAAACCATTTTTAGACGTTATTTGAGTATAAACCTCCAAATATTGATTTGAAGGGGCGTTCCAGCTGAAATCTATATTCATCCCATTAATCACCATTTTTCGCCATTTGTTTGGATCATGAAACCAGCATTCAAAGGCTCGCTTCAGAGCCGATTCGATCCCTTGTACATCCGGGAAATCGAATGTATATCCATTTGTTTGTTCAAATGGTTTTCCGGAATAGTCCACATCAAAAATCGTATCGGCTAAACCACCTGTTTTGCGTACAATAGGAATCGCCCCATATTTGAGTGCAATCATTTGGGTCAAGCCGCACGGCTCGAAAAGGGAGGGTACAATGAACATATCTGAAGCGGCATAAATTAAATGAGCAATATCTTCTTGGTGGTGCAATGTAAGATGAACGTGAGGATTATCCATGTATTGCCGTTTTACTTCGTGGAATTCCTCATTAATGCTGGGAATGGGGCTCGAACCCAATAGGACAAACTGACCGTTATTCTGCAAACAATATTTTAAAGCATGAATGATCAAATCGATCCCCTTTTGAGGAACAAGACGGCAAATGCAACCCACAATAGGACGATGCACCTCCTCTAACAAAAACCGCTCGCGCATAATCTTTTTGATATAGGCTTTTTTATCCAACGTATTGCGATCTTTTTTATTTGCAGGCATTTCCCTTGAGGAAAAATGGGCCGGAAGATACCGGTCTATTTCGGGATTCCAATAAGAGTAATCGATCCCATTCAAAATCCCTTTGAACTTATTTTCGTACTTAAGAAGAGTCTTATCTAATCCCCTCCCTCCTGTCGCTGTTTTTACTTCCTTGGCATAATTGGGAGAAACTGTCGTGATAAAATCGGAATAGACAATTCCCCCTTTTAAAAGGTTCACAGAGGTGGGATATTGGTTATCTTGCAACTTTTCCGGGACCATGTAGATTTTTGAAGAGAGGCCGATTTGATCCAAATTACTGGGAGCGCATTTCCCTTGATATTCAATGTTGTGGATCGTGAACACAATTTTAGAGTAATTGTATCCCAAAGGTTGATACATATCGTAGTACAGGGGGGCGCAAACCGCTGTTTGCCAATCATGCAGATGGATCACATCAGGACGCAGTTGCTTTTTATACAAAAACTC
Source organism: uncultured Parachlamydiaceae bacterium (assembly GCA_963742415.1). Lineage (GTDB taxonomy): Bacteria > Chlamydiota > Chlamydiia > Chlamydiales > Parachlamydiaceae > CAVULX01. The sequence continues at coordinate 297,984 of CAVULX010000004.1, read as the reverse complement.
CATCGCGGTGCGGGAAAAATACAAATACCGCTCGATATCATCAATACATCCATAAAAGCAGCCGCGATTAAAAAAAAGACGGGGATGATGGGGATCGATGAAATAGACTTTTAGATTTTCAACCCATCCCACCCAAATAGTATTGGAATACCACTCCCCTTCATAAAAGGACTTCAGGTCCAAATAGTCGATTGTCAGATCGCGGACATCATTGCTATCCATGCAATCATATTTGGGGATTATAATATCGACATCATGCCCTTTCCAAGACAATTCTCGACATAATCCTAAGAGGACATCCGCTAGCCCTCCAACTTTTGCAACAGGAGCCAATTCAGAAGCAATGTGTATGCAATACATATCTGTTCCATGAACACTGAAAGTGGATCATACAACATAATTTAGAAAAACACAAATGGACTTCCTTGATACCACTGTTTATTTGAGGTGCTCTCTATCCTCAACTTTGACCTGGCGGAATAGCCAATGGAAAATGGGAGAAAACACAACCGCAACAACGAGTAAAAAAGAGGCTCCTCCAAAAATCGAATAGGTCCCAACAAAAATTTTCCCCTCTTCCGTTTTTGGATCTGATAAAGTTCCTACACCAGAAATAATCATGGCTGCATTGGCATAGTTATCCACCCAATCTGAATGCTCAAAATACCGATAGCCGATCATTCCGATTAGCAAAATAACGACCATCGAAGCAAACCCTATGACAAGGTTGCGGACAAAATGTTTCAAAAAAATTCTTAAGGGAGAAGGCTCCCCTTTTGGAAGATTTTTATCCATTTGTGTCCCCCATTATGACATGTCTACTTTTCTATGAATCAAGCCAGCCCCGATAGCCACTTTATAACATACAATGCAAGAAACAGAAAGAATCACTGCATACCAAATGGGATGTTTAGGAAGTGAAATCATAGAAAGAAGATTTCCTATCTGTTTAAATATTCTACCAACAACTTTTAAAATTGGATAAATGATTTTCTTCCAAGCGAAGTCAAGCGTCTCCACTCCAAGATTTACGATAGGAGCTAGCAATTTTGAGGTGTGATAAGGATTTTTTTCTCCCCCAGAGACAGAAATATAGGAATAACCCGAAAAGAAAATCCCCCCGATGATCGCTGAACCAGGGATGATATTTAAACTGCAGAGGCCATAAAATATAGCCCCGCCCAAATTGCTTGACGCATTCCACCGATGGGTCTCTAGTTCTTTTTTTTGAGACTTTTTATCCAAAATTCCCGGAATATCTTCAAAAACAAGTCTTGCAACCATTTCTACAGCTGCAATACCACATATGGAACTGGCTACAAGCGTTGTAGGAGCCCCTTGGTGTCTTTGCATATACTGCATCATTGGCATTAAAACCGGTAGATGGCTGTTGACATATTTAACTACTGGCATAAGATGGTTCATTTTTATCTCCATTACGTAATATTGTTGAATACATTTTGGCAGAGAATCCGTAATAAAGCAATAGTTTCTAAATCCAATGTTTTTATGATTGTCAAAGCCTCGCTGCCACTGGAGTTTTCCCCCTGAATCTCTTCGATTTCCACCGCCGAATTTTCGCTTTGCGGGCTTTCTTTAAAACGCTCCTCTGCCGCTTTTTCAAGGTCGTTGTTCAATTCTGCCAATTCAAGCATCTCTTCGGCTTCTTTTTCATCATTGCCCTTTCTTACTATATCTGGGGTAAGCTTACGGTCCAGCATATCTTTGACCATTTTATTTAATGCTTTAGCGTAGTCGCAATAACCCTCTTTAACATCATCTTCCGTAATCGCATAAGGGACATCGGGCACCACACCAGTATTCTCAATCGGACCGGAGTCGATTCTTTCTGAAATCGACCCTGTATAAGAAAAATACTGTATCCCATACCGGTTGGGAAACATCATTCCGCTTAAGCTGCCCCCCGCTCCTGAAGTTTTTTGCCCTGCTAGGATAGCCCTTTTATTATCTTGCATAATCGCAGGAAATAGATCACCGCAAGAGATCGCCATATTATTAATTAGGATGATCAAGGGTTTTGTGAACCGACTTTGTCGGTTAGGATTGATCTGATCGACACAATAAACATAATGGGGATCTGTGAGGGTATGACCCCGGCTCCATTCGGAAACGATGAAGCGAAAATATTCAAGGAAGAATTGCACTAATTGGTGGTTCACAGGAAATCCAAAAAATGACCTGCCTAATACTTTTTTAGCCTGGTTATCTGTCGAGATCTTTTCCAAGTCTTTAATGATCTCCAGGGCAATAACCACATCCGCTTGCGTGATAGCCATCCGATCTTTAGGAGTCACTAAAGGCTCTTCTGTGAGCATTGCAGCCAAGGCATAAGCAAAAAACAGCGATCCCCCAGGGTTATTTGTCTGGTCTATCATCATTGCATCAACCCGCTCTTCAAACGTGTCGACTATTTTGGCAAACTCTTTAATCTCCTTATTATCTCCTAAATAATGGGGAATGCGCACATACCCAATAAGATGGTGATCTTCATTTTCGTAAATATAAGCATGAAAAAAGCTCTTGGGATCACTTTCCCACCAGATGCGACCAAGTTCAGGAAGAAAACCTTTCCGCGTACCCAAAAGCCCTTGTTCTTGGTCTAAGTCTTCCAAATCATCATCCTCGGAATCTCCCTCATAGTCGTCATCGGAATCTCGATAGCACCGAGAAAGAAACAACCTATTTTTGACAAACTCATAATAGGGTGAAATCATCTTTTTTTCATCAATCGCTTTTAAAAGCAGATCCTTTGTTTTTCCTTGGGTAATTTTATCCTTTTTTTGCCCCTCCGATTTAAGCCCATTGGACATCTTTTCAGGAATGTAGTGCCAAATTAATTGATGATTGCGAACTTTTGCCGAGGATTTGATCCCTACCATTACAGGGCCTCGGGGAACACGATGACCCATGACACCTAAACGGTGAGTGAAAAATAATTCGGCAAAGGTATTATCTGTCGTATCGTTTGCATCGCGCATTTCAAGTTTTTTAAAGGCTTGAACCGCCTCGTGAATAGGTTGACCATTAAATGAAACTATCTCATCCCCCGTGGATAAAGGGCAGGTAGAAGAACTCAACCTTTCATTATCTACATGTGTAATAAAATATTTTTTATTCACACTTTGGATCAAAAAAGGGAGGTGGGCTTCTTCTGTAGACCAAAAAAAGACATTTACATGGTAGTCGTTAACAGAAAGAAAAAAATCTCGGACAATGTTATGGTAGGCTTTAATTGTGATGGGGGAAGCGCCATCTATTTTTGCTTTCGCCTTATTAATTTCATCTTCAAGATCCCATCCAAAGCAAATTTTTTTCCACTCTTTTGGAGCATATCCAACTTCAAACACATTTCGAATGATATCCAAATCCCCCTTCATCCGCTCCTTGGTTGATTGTTCCGATCCATCAACAAAGTTAAAAAAGAAAAAGAAAAAAGAGAATCCAAGCAAAAGAATTTTGTCTTTAAGCATTTCCACCGCCATTTATAAATAATTTAGTAGCAAATTCTAAGGAAATTATATGTTTTTTAGCAATTATTTTCGGTGATGCACATAAATAACCATCGCAAATAACCACTGAGCCACTCGGTGATAAATTCTTTGCAATTGCTTTTATTTTCTTATTCATTTACAATGCATCCGTTGTAAAAGAGTGATTAGTTAACGTAATTTTATTTCATGGCTGAAGTTATTGGGATCATTCCTGCAAGGTACGCAAGCACCCGATTTCCGGGAAAGCTTCTTGCACCCATCTTAGGCAAAACCCTCATCCAACGCACTTACGAAAATGCAAAACGGTGCAAGGTTCTTGATCAAGTCGTCATTGCCACAGATGACCAAAGGATTTTTGATCACGTTCAACAATTTCAGGGTCAAGCCGTCATGACCTCCGACTCATGTTTGACAGGGACAGACAGGCTAGCAGAAGCTGTGCAACGATATCCCCTATTTTCCAAAGCAAAAATCATCATCAATATTCAGGGCGATGAGCCGATGTTGGACCCTGCCGTCATTCAAAAAGTTGTGGAAGTGCTTCAACAAGATCCATCTGCAGACGTATCGACCGCCATCATCAAAATAACGTCAGAGGAAGAAGCCCGCAACCCTTCAGTCACCAAATGTGTCATCAATAAAAGAGGGTATGCCCTTTATTTCAGCCGGGGACTTATCCCTTCAAATAAAATGTTAAAGTACGACCCTGAAGTCACGTATTACAAACATTTAGGGATTTATGGATACAGACTCGATTTCCTTCTCCATTATGCTGAACTGTCCCCCACCCCCTTACAACTGGCAGAAGATTTAGAGCAGTTAAAAGTTTTAGAACATGGATTCCGGATAAAAGCCGCCATCGTTGAATGTGAATGCATGGATGTTAATACCCCGGAAGATATAAAAAAAGTTGAGCAACTATTATGCAAACAAAATACATCTTCATCACAGGCGGGGTCTGTTCATCTTTAGGCAAAGGATTGACAGCCGCTTCACTCGGAATGCTCTTAGAACAAAAAGGGCTGAAAATTGCGATGCTGAAGTTCGATCCTTATCTGAATGTGGATCCCGGCACCATGAGCCCCTACCAGCACGGTGAAGTCTACGTCACCGACGACGGCGCGGAAACTGATCTCGACTTAGGGCACTATTACCGTTATACCAACTCCCCCCTCTCCAAAGCTTCCAATGCCACTTCAGGACAAATTTACAACACTGTCATCCGCCGGGAGAGACAGGGTGATTATCTCGGTAAAACAGTCCAAGTGATTCCCCATGTCACAGATGAAATCAAACAACGGATCCTTAATTGTGCAAAGCAAGAAAACAATATCGACGTCGTCCTTGTAGAAATTGGGGGGACTGTCGGCGATATCGAATCTTTGCCTTTTCTTGAAGCCATTAGACAATTTTGTAATGAACATCGAGGCTCATGCCTGAATATCCACCTAACTTATGTCCCTTACCTCCGAGCTGCAGGAGAAGTCAAAACAAAGCCTTCTCAACATTCTGTCCAAGCCCTGCGTGCTATCGGCATTTTTCCCGACATGATTTTGTGCCGGTGTGAAGCCTCCCTTGCCGACGATGTCAAAGATAAAATCAGCCTTTTCTGCAACGTCCCCCGTCAAGCAGTCATCGAAGAGGTCGATGTTAAGAACAGCATCTATGAGGTCCCCTTGCAACTCCACCAGCAAAATGCGGACGACATGATTTGCGACCTTGTTAAAGCTCCCTACAAAAAAAGCCGACTTGAGAGAATGGGAGCGGATTTTAGAAGCCATTCAGCATCCAAAAGGGACAGTCACAGTCGGGCTGGTAGGAAAATACGTTCAACACCAAGATGCCTACAAATCTATCATTGAGGCTCTTCAACATGGAGCTATTGCAGCAGGCTATAAAATTGAGATAAAAAAATTCGAAGCCGATAAAATTTTAGAAGGTGGATCTGTGGAAAAAGCGATCGCCGGCTGCGATGGTTATCTTGTGCCGGGAGGTTTTGGGGAAAGAGGATGGATGGGCAAAATCATGACTGCTAAATACTGCCGTGAGAACAAAATCCCCTATTTTGGAATTTGCTTGGGAATGCAGGTGATGGCCGTGGAGTTTGGCCGCCACGTTGCAGGATTTCCCGAAGCCAATTCTACTGAGATCGATCCTTATACTAAAGACCCGATTATTTCTTTATTGAGTGAACAACAGGCCGTTCAAGATCTGGGTGGAACCATGCGTTTGGGAAATTATTCTTGTAAACTTAAACCCGATACTAAAACCCGCAAAGCATATGGTCAAGATGTCATTCAAGAAAGGCATAGGCACCGGTACGAATTCAATAACAAATACAAAGAGCCCATGGAAAAACATGGCTTTATTGTGGCAGGAACTTTAGACGACGGGCTTTTATGCGAAATTGCTGAAATTAATGATCATCCTTGGATGATTGGAACCCAATATCATCCGGAATTTAAATCCAAGCCGATTGCTCCCCACCCTCTTTTCCGAGATTTTGTTCAAGCGATGATTTCCCATAAAAAGAGTAAAAAATAATAGGGTAAATATGCCTAGGCCAAAAGGGAGTCGCATTGTAGCAGTTGATTATGGGCTGGCTCGGCTAGGGATTGCCCTGTCGGACGAAAGCAAGACGATCGCAAGCCCCTTAATGACGATGTCTGCCGAGAAGAAATCTGAGCAGACGGTAGCAAAACTTCTCCAGGAGTTGTCCAAGCATCAAGAGGTCTATCAATATAATATTGAAGAGATCGTTGTCGGACTCCCTTTGATGATGAGCGGAAAAGTGGGTTTTCTTGCTGACGAAGTGAAACATTTTATCGAAATTTTGCGCCAGCATGTTTCCTATCCTATTGTTACCTGGGATGAAAGGTTAACCTCGGTGCAAGCTGATCGCTCGATGAGAGAGGGGAATGTCTCCCGAAAGAAGCGCGCCCGCTCTGCCGATACCGTCGCCGCAATCATTATCCTTCAAAGCTACCTCGATTACAAAAAAAATAGGCAAGAGAGTAAGTAGTAGTTATCCAAAAAGAACTTTTAGACAACTGGAATAGGTTGCGAGACAACAAATCAATAAAAAAAATAAACCCATTGGTGTAGTCATGAGAGTAAAAAAAGTTGAATATCTTGAAGGCTACAAACTACAAATTCTATTTAGCGACAGTAAAACTAAAATTGTCGATATGGAACCTATTATAATTGAAAGTGAGAGCGTTTACTTCATTCCTCTTAGGGATATTGAGTACTTTAAAAAAGTTAAATTAGATGATGATGAATATCCGGCCAGCATATGTTGGCCTAATGATGCTGATATATGTCCCGATATCTTATATAGTATTGGTAAAGATGTTCAGGAAAAGGATCTCAAGCCTCATGTACCACGTAAAGCTAAATATAAGCACCAAACAGCTCATGCAATGACAAAGAAACGTCCAAAAAAATCCAAACTATAGAGTTATGCGAAGCTTCGCATAACTGTTCCATTGCTACCCAAACCCCAAATAATTTGTTTTATCAATTAACCACATTATTTTTTTCCTCCTAATCTGCCGCAACCGGTGATCCTCTGCTCTATTCTTCCGAGACCTCTGGAATTTCTGTTTTCATATTTTAATCGTCCTTGTATTCTACGGTTGATAGATGATAAGGATTTCCTATGCAAATAACCTTACCGGAATTAAGCCCGAATCCGTTGGAAGAATCCACCCGAGCCACCAAAGTGGCGGATCCCTGCATCATTGTGATTTTTGGCGCGACGGGAGACTTGACTGGACGGAAGCTTTTGCCAGCTCTATACAATTTAGCCCGCGATGGACAGCTCCCAGCCCACTTCGCTTGCGTCGGCTTCGCTCGCAGAGATAAAACCAATGACCAATTCCGGGAAGAGATGCATCAAGCCATTGCCAAATATTCCCGCGTTAAACCTATCGATGAACAGCTTTGGAAATCTTTCAGTCAGCAACTTTTTTATCACAAAGCCGAATTCCACGAAGACACAGGGTATGAATCCCTAAGCTCTTTACTTAAAGAGCTCGATGCCAAATATGGGACTAAAGGCAACCGCCTTTTTTATCTCTCTGTTCAGCCGAGCTTTTTTCCTCTCGTTATCGAAAAACTTGAAGAACACCGCCTGACGTATAATGTCAATCAAGTCCACGATAAATGGAGCCGTATTATTATTGAAAAACCCTTTGGCGAGGACACCGACTCTGCCCGCCACCTCCAGAAGCAAATCACCCAACACCTTGATGAAAGCCAAATCTACAGGATCGACCACTATCTAGGCAAAGAAACGGTCCAAAACATCCTCGTCTTCCGCTTCAGCAATCCGATTTTTGAATCTCTCTGGAATAACCACCACATCGACCACGTCCAGCTTACCGTCAGCGAAGAAATCGGCGTCGGTACGCGGGGCCGTTTTTGGGAAGAAGCCGGCATGCTGCGGGACATTGTTCAAAATCATATGATGCAGCTTCTATCCCTCGTAGCCATGGAACCCCCCATCAACTTAAAAGCCTCCTCTATCCACGATGAAAAAGTCAAAGTCTTGGCCTCCATCCGCCCCATCGACCTCAAAAATTTAGACCAGTATGCCATTCGAGGCCAATATGGTCCTGGTTTTATCAACGGACAAGCCGTTGCCGGATACCGCCAAGAGGAAAATGTGGCCCGTGATTCCAATGTAGAAACTTATGTGGCCCTGGAACTTTTCATTGACAATTGGCGATGGGCCGGTGTTCCTTTCTATTTGCGCGCAGGGAAACGGCTGCCAAAAAGAACCACCGAGATAGCCATTACATTCAAGAATGCGCCAGGCTTTCTCCTTCAACTTAACGGCAGGCAGAACGAACAGAACACCCTTGTGATCCGCATTCAGCCAGATGAAGGGATCGCCTTGAAAATGAATTGCAAAATTCCGGGGATGAGCACGCAAATCCAGCCTGTAAAGATGGATTTCCGGTATGGCTCCTATTTCGGTTCAACGCCGCCGGAAGCGTATGAAAGGCTCATTTGCGATTGCATGGCAGGCGATAGCACCCTTTTCGCGAGAATCGATGAAGTGATCTCTTCTTGGGAGCTTCTCACCCCTCTTCTGTATCGGTGGAAAGAGCAAAAACAGCAAAACTTTCCTAATTATGCCTCCGGAACTTGGGGACCCGAAGCCGCTGACCAAATGATCGGTAAAGACGGCCGCGCATGGAGGCTGCCCTAAATGACAACGGCTTCCCACCCCATCGAAATCCAAGTCGGCAACATCGAGCAAGAGCTTACCCTTCTTTGGGAAGCCCAGCAAAAAAACAACCAGATCAGAGCCTGTCTTTTTAATTTGATTATCTTTTCTCAGGATCCCCGAAGGGCTGCTTACCTCTATCAAATCGTTCAAGCGATTTTGGAAAAATTCCCTTGCCGCATCATCTTCATCCAGGCAGTGAAAGACTCTGCCGAAGAATTTCTGCGCGCTACAGTCAGCAATGCCATTGTCACCCAAGGCGATGTCTCTATTGTCTGCGACCAAATCAACATCGACGTAAGCGTCAACCAACTCTTTCGCGTCCCTTTTGTGGTTCTTCCTCTTTTAGTCCCCGATTTGCCGGTTTTTCTTGCATGGGGGCAAAATCCCACTTCCGAAAATATTGTCCTCCCTCACCTTCAACGCTATGCTTCCCGCTTAATTTTTGATTCCGAATCTGCAGAAGATTTACCAAGTTTTAGTCAAAAAATTCTTAAGCTCCTCGAAACCACTGATGTAGAACTCAGGGATGTCAAATGGGCGGCCTTAGGAGGATGGAGAGAAATATTATACCACACTTTCGACACCCCTGAGAAAGTGGATTGCTTAAGAAATTGCCACTATATACAAATCGCCTTCAACCAACGAAAGTCGGTGTTTGTTTCCCATACCGAAATCCCCTCGATCTACTTGCAGGCTTGGATAGCAGCCCGTTTCGGATGGTCCTATCGCGGCTCAGAGGCAGATGAAAGAAATCACCGTTTCTATTATGAAAATGGGGGGCAGCGGATCGAGGTAGCGCTTATCCCAAAAGAAATCCCGGAAATCCCTGCAGGGGGGATTGCTTCTGTGCATGTTGTGGCTCGGGACGATACTTCATTCCTCATCACAAGAAAAGAAAATCAGCAGCAAGTCGCTATTTATATCGAAACCAGAGACAAATGTGAAATGCCCTTTTTTTTACCCTTGAATGAGCTCAAGTCGACATCTACATTCATGAATGAAATTTTTTATCGCAAAACGAGCGAGCAATACAAAAGCATGTTGGAAATGACAGCCCAATACAAAACAAGAGGTTACAGTTGACGAGCATCAATTTTGCACAAATCATCCACTTTTTTGACAGCCGACGCGATATTGCCATTCCCGGTGATACTGCAGCCACTTTACATTTTTGCATCGAGCATTTTGTGCACGTTTCCCAGACGGCCATTGCCCAAAATGAAAACTGCTTTGCAGCCCTCTCAGGGGGAAGCACACCAAAAGCAATTTATCAGGGCTTATGCTCCCCTCCTTATCCTCAAGCTATCCGCTGGAAGAATATGCAGCTCTTTTGGAGCGATGAGAGATGCGTCCCTCCCTATCATCCTGAAAGCAATTATCACATGGCCATGGAAGCTGGTTTCAGCAAATTGCACATTCCGGCTGAAAACATCCACAGGATGCAAGCAGAGGGAGATGTCGAAGAAGGCGCCTTGGCTTATGACCATCTGATCAAAGCAAAAGTGCCCCATCAACAATTCGATTTGATATTGTTGGGAATGGGCGAAGACGGGCATACCGCTTCTTTGTTCCCTAAGACACACGCTCTGCACACTAGGGAGCGGCTAGCCGTGGCCAATTTTCTTCCTCAGAAAGATACATGGAGGCTCACCTTAACGTACGACTGTATCAACCAAGCTAAAAATACCGTGATCTACGTGCTTGGAAAAAATAAAGCCGAAATGGTCAAAAATGTCCTACTGGGGCCCTATCAGCCTGATGAACTGCCCGTCCAACGGGTCGGATCAGAAGAGCATAAAGCCTTATGGATCCTCGACAAGGATGCAGCCTCTTGGCTGTAGGCACAGCCAAAAAAAGAAACAGGATAGGCAAGATAAAAACATTAAAATAATAAGCATATTACGATTCATTTACTAACGCTATTTCAATATTAATTTTAACAAATTTTTCAATTGACATAATATTAATAAAAATGTTATAATTATCTTTTAAAAATGTTAAATTTTTTTAATGGTGATTGTAATGAATAAAATGGATTTTAATACATTAATTAGTAATCTTGATCCTCAGAATCTTCAACCTTTTTCTATGAAAAATGATAGTTTTCAAGTTGAGTCAGACGGCCTTACTAATAAAAAAATCACCCAAGTGTTGGCATGCATAGCTTTTCCCGGCAATGATGTTGATCTAAATTCTCTAAATACAAAGAAAGTGGTTGATATTGCGGAAGCTTATCATTCTTCCTATAAGCGAGGTCTGATAAACAGGATTAAAAGATGGATCTTGAGTTTATTTACGCAACTTTATCCTCGTAAAGGAGATCATTATTTTGATTACATTAAAGCAAAATACGCAGACGATAAAAACTATTGGATCGATTTCATAAAGAATAACTTTGTTTTTGATTGTAGACTTATTCTGCGATATGGCGATGAAGCCTATAAACTTTTTGCTTCTCTTTCTAAATTACAAGAAGAGTCAGCATATGATAAAATTATCGTCACAACACTTACGAGTTCACAAGGTGTTATATTAAATAATTCCGACGGATGTCTGCCTAAGGACCTTGATATTGGTGCACTAAAAAATAAAAAAACTCTTATTCTATTCGTTTGCGACGATGAGGGATGTCTAAAACGGAAAAACTTTCATATGACAAACGATAGACCTTTTGAAGAATTAAGACATAAAGAACACATACGCCCTATGCTGTATTTTATTAATCTCAAGGAGCAGCTAGCACTTTCGTGCGGGGTAATCTCTAAAGATATAGAAAATGTTCTCACTGGAAAACAAACCTAGGGAATAACCTAGGCAACTGTCAAAACCGTCAAGCTGCCTTATTAAATTTATTCTAATCTTGCCTATCCTGCCGTTTACGATCCTGACTATCCTGTTTATTTTATCTTGTTACTCTCTGGTTACATTCAGAGAGCACTTTTTCGTAATCGGCTTTCATCATGATTTCAATGGCATTATTGTCCTTTTTCCTGTTAAGACTAGCTGCAAGGTTTTAGATTTTCCGTTGTTTTTTTTCAAGATTTTTATTTGAGGTGTTGATATTAATAATAGTGTCATTCAAAAACTTTTTATCACTGGAGAATCTCTATGTATTACTTAAGCGGACTTTGGCGAGGCTCAACAGCGACAGATACAGCCTTAGCCCCATCACTGCAATATCAAAATCTTTCTGCAAGCAAAGTCAAAACTATTGAGCAAAAGCTGCAAAAAGCGGGTTTTTTGGAGGTTTGCCGACTCAAGGATCTGAAAAATCTAAGAAAATATTTGCGAATTAGAAATAGGACAGGTGATTCAACTTTTACAAAAATCGCTGAATTAATTGAAAAGAAAAAAGACTCTCCACCCTATCTAGGAGATAGTGTCTTTAAAAAAATCCCAGGGCGGCCTCAGGAAATCCAAATGATAAACAGAGGAATTCCAGCCGAACGTCCGGAGGAGAAAAAAGAAGAAGATAACACAAAATTCAATGGGGTGGGCCTATCATTAAAAGTGATGAAGCAAATCATTAAAGAACAGGGTCAAAATTATAAAGAGATTTTTATCGATCTGGCCGATGATGACCTTTTGCAATTGATCGCGGAAAAATGCGCCAATAATTTAACTAGCTTTACTTATATTGATGGGACCGATCTTTGGCCTTTTGTTACAAATAAGGGCTTGGAGCAGGTTGGAAAACTAATGCAACTAAATACCCTCATAATTACGGCTACTATGGAAGTTAGCGGACAAGATTTTAATCAAATGCTGTCAAAACCAAGCTTTGCCAATAATATTAAGCATCTAGGCATACAACTTCTTGATTATGGAGTAACTCCTTGGCAATCTCCTATTAAAGATTATAAAAATCTCAAAACTTTAACTATCAGCGGTGAAAATCAATCCTATAGCTCATCTCTGGTTGAAATTCTTAACAGCGGCTCTTTCAAATCCACGCTTGAAGATCTCCGTCTGGAGGCTGTAATAGAGATTTCCGATGACATCATAAAATCACTGTCTGCATATACCGAGCTTAAAATGTGTACTCTTATTCCCCAAGCGCCGCTACCAGATGGCAGCGGCACTTGGAATGTTAAGCTTTGTAACTTCCAGCAATTTTTAGGAGAACATCCCTTAGATCAGCTTTACCTAGGTGAAAATGTTCCCGTCAGTACTGAAATGATGCAATCCATTCTTTGTACGGTAAGTTTAAAAAATCTTATCGTATGGGATTGCGGCAGGGTCCAAGAAGGTGGTTTTAATACTCTCGACAAAATGATATCTTTAACGACTCTTAAACTTGATAAACTTAATCAACCTATTCAATTCCTGGCTTGCGATGGATTTGGGGAATCCCAATTGAAACAATTAGCCGTCTTGAAAATAAACGATCTGGAACTCAACTTTGCATCAAGCGATCCCCTATCGCTAAATGGGTTTAATAAATTTGCTGAAAAAGGGCAAAATTTAACTTCAACATTAAAATCGCTATGTCTAAGTGGGATTAATTGCGAAGATATTCAAAGCGAGGAATATGAATTTTTAGGCCAATTCCCTTTAACAGCTTTGCAAGTACGAAACTGCAGATATTTTAATGACACGACCTTAGCCTCTTTAGCAAAAACAGACTTAGCAAAAACCCTTGAATCACTTGAAATCAGAGACAATGCCTTAACGGTGCAATCCTTTGAGTTGTTTTCCCAGTTCTCCAATTTGTCTACATTAGGACTTATTGACTGCAATGGGATGCCCTATGCAGAAGCGGCCATAGCACTTGTGAGTAATGAGTTTATCAGAAAAAATATCAAAGGGTTAGCTCTGGTCAACTTCCGAATCCCCTACGATCTGATGAGCAAACTCATCAAATTTCCTAATCTTAAGATTCTTATAATGTATAACAACGATGTTCTTACAGACGACCAGTACTGGGAACTAGTGAAGACAACGCCTGCCGATTTCATTTGGGAGAATGTGAGTGGTCAAACAGATGGAGCTTTTGATCAATTGTTGCAAGCTCAATCTTTAAGATCTAAATAAAACGCATCATAAGCAAGAGGTTTACGAACCTCTTGCTTAGTAAGCGTCAAAAGACCCCATCTAGCTCTCGATGTCTGTAAACAATTTTTTTTCAAGATTTTTATTGCAGATTTTAATATTAGTATTGACGTCTTTCAAAAATTTGTTTTGATTTATTCATAAATATTGTAAAAACGTTTTTAACTTTTTTTAAAAGGAGAACCCATGGATCCTTCGCAGCGTGTACAGAGAGGTGATTTCAATCAAAGCGGTTATAAGCGCCCTGTTAAAAGAGGAAAAAAATGGAATGGCCGGAATATTGATAATAAAAATTTGCAACTATTATCCTCAGGTCCCATTCAAAATGAAATTACAACCGCGGATTTGGTAAAAGTCGGTTTTCTTCTATTTTTATTAGGCAGCGCAGCCGGAGCTGCTGCAAGGCCTACAAGAATAAACTCGCATACTTACGTAAAGACCATCAACAGCACAACCAGCAGCTCCACAAACAACACAAGCAACAACGCCACTGTCATCCACGGATTATCGCTCCAAAATCTATCCTCAAATTCCGCTTCGCCTCTCCCTTCACAATCTTCTAAACCACCCGGGAATTTTAAAAATAATTCCGATTCATCCCCTTCTTGCGCTAGAGATTTCGTTGTTTTAAAGGAGACCGCGATCGCAAAAAATCATAACGCTACAAATGAGGAGGTCTCCCAATTTGTTTGCGATCCTCCTCCCAAGTGGATCCAACCTGAGGAGGAGTGGGCAGAATTGCGATCTAAATTTGTAGACGAGCATGCATCCCTCATTCTCGATGCGCTTGCATTAAACAAGCCTCAGGTTGATCAGCAGCTTTTTTTAGACAATATCCATTATCTTTTGCTATTCTTATCTTCCGAACTAAATCGTGACGTGAGTTTGATTCCTTGCAACCCAACTTCTAGTTCATTGCCGGAGAGTATAGCAGAAGTTGTTGTTCGTACAGCAAGGACCTGGCTTGATGTGACTACAAAAACGCCTGAAGCAAAAGGACAAGCGCACGCAAGAGCAATGACTTATTTAAATTCTTTGAATGCTTACTTAGAAATCATGACACCACGCGATTTGGCTATTTCCCGCGTCGTTTCATACGAAAGAGGTCCCTACTTCGTCGATTGGACTTATGCGCCAGGGGATACCCCTCCCGCTGCCTCTATCACTTGTTATGAAGAGGAGATCAGCAATCTAACCAAAGCTCTAAAAGCAGATGATATTTACTATGAAGAGAGTGAAATCATCGGCTTTTTATGTGAAGATGAGTTGAGAGAGGATGAAGTCTGGAACAAGAGACATTTCCTTCGAGAATTTTTACCTATCGTTACGAAATCCTTCCGCGTGCGCAGATACAATGTTGAATCAAAAAGAAACGAGCTTTTTTTTACCCATATCAGCATGCTATGGATTTTTATGTGTGAAGAACGCCTCCTTGAGCAACGTTTTCCTATGTGGGCCTGTTGGAAAACTACGAAAAATGCAATAACACAAACTTGCAAATATAGCTTTGCATGGGAAATAGACACCCTGTCTCTTCATCCTATTGACGATACCAATGAGAGGACTTTTGATGGATTTCTAATAAATGGTTTTTTTAGATGGCAGGATGGGGTGAAGCATTACTGCGATGATTTGAATGGCTATACAAGCCTACTTTCAGATAAAGAAATGATTGCAATGCGATACCGTCATTACCGTCAGTCGTATTACAACTATTGGCTGCAACATGGAGCAACCTCAAGTCTTAAAGCATTGTCCGGTTTTAAATTTTTAATTTCACTTTGGAAGTCTTTAGATCTATAAAAACATGCTTTGCTTTTTATTTCAAATCACCATCCTATTTGCTTTAAGTTTTTGCCCCTGCGAAGGATTCGAATGGAAAGATGTAAAAACTGAATTCGACTCGGGATATCAGTTTGCCTGCGGTTTTGAAGAAAATGGGATGACCCGCAGCCGCCCTTATCTCCATGGCAAAGGATCTTATAGCAGCGAATGCAGCGAAGAAGATCCAGCTTGTTCTTCCTTAAACTTATACGAAGCCTCGTTTCGCCTCTGGTATGACTTCCGAGGGCACAAAAAAGATCTTGAGATCCGCTCTTTATTTTATGAGCGGAATACCGACAATTGGAGCATTAAGATCGGCTTTCAAGAAGTCGCCTGGGGGGAAACTTTTGGACTTTATATCGCTGACTTAGTTAACCCCCGCGACTATACCGACCCCTTTTTAAATGATTTGGGGTGGATTCGGATCCCTGTTTGCATGTTCAATGGGCAATATTTCCATGAGCCTTGGACAGTGCAACTCATAGTGACCCCTATTCCCATGAACAATCTTTACCCGGGTAAAAACTCCCCTTTCGATGTGATTCCTGAACCTTTCCATGCCCTTCCCTTGTTAGGCCCTTCCAAATTCTCTGTTTGGCGCTGGGGAAAGGATGTCGAATACGGCATAAAAATAAATTATTTATTTGAATCTGGGATTGATATTTCCGTTTTTTACCTGCGGCATTGGAACCGAAATCCGGCCTATAAAGTGGGACCCCATGACGGCAAGCCGGTTGTTAAACCTGAACTCAAGCATATCAGCACTTTTGGAGCAACCATTAGCAAAGCCTTTGAAAAAATCGTCCTCAGAGGAGACACCGTTTTTCACCTGCATGAGCCGTGGACCGTGCATCGCTTTGGCATCGTGCGCCTGCGCAATGTTTGGCGCACCATTCTAGGATTAGATTATACGACCGATGAAGGGACCTCGATCGGGGCTCAATTGCATAGCGATTATTGGAGGGAAAAAACCCTTTATTTCGCTTCCTTTAGATATTACCAAGAATTTGGAAAAGATAAACAATACAAAATTGATGTTTTCCTGTATCATGGTTTAAATAATTACGATTGTTGGATTCAGCCAAAATTTTCTTGGGAAATTTCAGATTCATGGGAATTAGAGTTGAGAGCCGATATTTTAGCCGGGGTCATTGGATCGGGAACCCCTACCAGTGGTTATATTGGCCCTTATCGAAAAAAAGACCGCATTTTTGTTTGGCTGACCCACTACTATTGAGGCTCTTGTGAAAACTCTTTTGGTTACGTCCGAAATAACCTTTGTTCCGGACAATTATGATGAAATGATTTGCGGCATGGCCGACTGCCCCCAAATAGGGGGATTGTTAATTCTCCGCAATGGCAATCTTAAGCTGTTCTTTAAGGGGCTAACGCTCATCTTGGCAGGAGCTCCTCGCTTTGGTAAGACATTGATCCGCAACTCCTTCTCCCGTTCATCGAAACGGTTAAAGACTTACAATGCACTCAATAAACCCGTCTGGTTTTTGGATACGATTAACTGCGAACAAGCCTTGGCTCTCCTCCGTAATCATCAGTTTGATCTTGTCGTTAACGCCCGCACACGTTACCTTTATAAGGAACCAATTTTAAAACAACCGCCGCTTGGATGCCTTAATATTCATCACGGCTTATTGCCTGAGCAACGGGGGTTGATGTGTGATTTGTGGGCTTTGGCTGAAAACCAGCCCGCGGGTTTTACAATCCACAAGATGAACCAAAAAATCGATGATGGAAAAATATTGGAGAGGGTCGTTGCTTCGAAAAATGGGGAAAATGATTTTATCGATTATATTCACAAGGCCTCTCGCCTCGAATGCGAGACCTTAAAAAAACTTTTAAGCCAAATTGAAACAAATGGAATGCCGGAAGGGACCCCAAACATCTCTACCGGTGAAATAAAAATGCGAAAGACGCCCTCGTTTAAAGATATCAAGTCTTTTAGACTAAAAGGACTCTTATTATGAAAATGTTGATTTGCCTGCATGGCAACCCTTTGCAAGGGCAAGAGTTTGAACCTTTGATCGCCCCTTTACAAGCCCAAGGGATTAACCCGATCATCCACAAACGATTATTAAAAAATTGCAAATTGGAATCTTTAATTCAAAGTATCAACGCAACAGCTAAAGTTTCGGGAGGAGGCCCTTTTGGAATTGCGGCTTATTCTTGGGGTGCCTATCTTGCCATGGCCTATCTGAACCGCTTTCCTGAAAATGTGGCCGGTTTGGTCTTAGTGAATCCCCTGTTGATAGACGAAAAACCGCTGCCTAACTGTTTGACCACAGCTTTAAAAATCCCCTTATTCGGAACCCTCGCTTTAAAAATGCGCAGCCGCAAGATGGCCGCGGCTTTTATACAAAAAACTTTTGAGCCTGAGATCCCCTCGGAAGAAGTGGGAAATCAACTTAAAACTTATTTGTCCCATGCGCAAGTATGGAGAGCTGGAGCCGCCTATAAAAAACTTATGCTCGCAAATCCTCTTTCAGTTCAGTTAACGAAATCCAACACCCCCATCAGAGTTCTTTTCGGGGAAAAGGACCAATCCGCTCCCCCTGCAAAGCAAATGGCAATCTTAAGTAAATTGGGCAATGTCAATGTGAAAAATATTCCTACAGCCGGCCACGCCCTTCCGTGGACCCATCCCAACAAAGTCATCGAAGAAATTGTAAAAATATTTCAATAAATTGAGGTGAACGATGAATGCCAGAATAGGTTATCAGTCAGGCGAAAGCGTTTTGAATAATGTCATCACTTACATGGAACAACATCTTAAAGATTTTCCTGAACGGCTAGCACTTAGCTGGGCAGACGCAAAAGCCCTCTCCTCTTGGGATGGAAATCCCCGTGATAAACTCCAGCACCACTCGGTCAATTACCATAATTTCGCCATTTTAATCAGCCGCACAGCTCAAGGATTGCTGGAGCTTGGTGTTAAAAAGGGGGATCGGATCATCATTTTTTTACCGATGGGTCTCGGAATGTATGCCGCGATGTTTGCTGTCCAGCGGATCGGAGCTATCGCTGTATTTTTAGACTCTTGGGCTCGCGCACACCACCTTGGAGCCACCGCAGAATGTGTTCAAGCTGTCGGCATGATTAGCCACCAAGCGGCCTTCGATCTTATTCAGAATATCCCTGAATTTAAGAGCTTAAAGTATCGGATCTTAGCAGGTCCTGGTCCCCAAGAGCATTATGACGCGACGCTAGAGAAATTGATGGGGACACCCCGCGAAGCCCCAATTGCCCCCGTTCAATCGGAAACTACAGCTTTGATCACTTTTACAACAGGAAGTTCAGGGAAGCCTAAAGGGGCAAACCGGACCCATCGGTTCCTTTCAGCACAGCATGAAGCTTTGGATAAAGTGATTCCCTATACCGAAAAAGATAGAGACCTCCCTGCCTTCCCCATTTTTTCGTTGAATAATTTGGCTGCCGGAGTGACCACGATTCTTCCTGCATTGAATTTGGCCCAACCTTCAGATAAAGATTCAGCCCTCTTAGCTTGCCAGATCCTGAATGAAGGGGTAACCTGCGCTACGCTTTCCCCATCGATGTTCAATCATTTATCCGCTTATTGCAAAGAACATCAGCTGACCCTAAAAACTTTGCGACGGGTAGTTACGGGAGGGGCCCCGATCAGCCGTGATGATGTTAAAGCCTTTTATGAAATAGCTCCCCATGCCCAAATTTGGATTTTATATGGTTCTACTGAGGTGGAGCCGATGGCACACATTGAAGGTAAAGAGATGTTATCGGTCACTTCCCATTCCGATCCTGATATCGTAGAAGAAGGGGTCAATGTGGGCCATATTAGCGACGACCTCGAATACAAATTTCTGAAAATAAACAAAAACCCCATTGATGGTACCAAAATCCATCTGCGCGACTTGGAAGTCCCCAAAGGGCAAGTGGGGGAATTTATTGTAACGGGAGATCATGTCTGCCGCGATTACTACAACAACGAAGAAGCCTTTCGCCGCGCCAAAATTGTGGATGAAAAAGGGAAAATCTGGCACCGCACGGGCGATCTTGCTTTTGAGGATAAGAAGGGGTGCCTTTGGATTGTCGGCCGGATCCATAATGTGATCATCCGGGAAAATAAATACTATTTTCCCGTGACCGCAGAAGTCATCTTAAAACGATTTCCGTTTGTTAAACAAGCTGCTTTCTTGGGGATGCCAGATCCTGTATTAAATGAACGAAATACCGTGGCGGTGGTGCTGCAGCCAGGAAGTGATGAAGCTCTTTCCACCCAAGAAATTAAAAGGGTTTTTGCTAAAAATAAGATCCCGGTTGATTCTATCTATTTTGTCGATGCCATCCCGATGGATCCACGCCATCACAGCAAAGTAGAATACACCATTTTGCGGGAAAAATTACTCAAAGAGGATACCGTGGATGCTTTGTCTTAATTCAAATTGGTGGACTTTTATCAAAGAGCGGTTTCCCCCTCTAGCGATGATCCCGATGATCTTTTTCTTTGTCGGGGGGAATGGAGTGATTGCGCAACACCTGACTGGGGCCAAAACTTCTTGGCTCTCTTATGCAGCAGCTTTTGTCCTCGCCCTCTCCTTTTTTCTCCGGCTCCGGTTCTATGATGAAATTAAAGATTATGAAACCGACCTTAAGCATAATCCTCAACGCCCCTTGGCACGCGGGGTTTTAACCCCAGGGCAAGTTTGGAACAGCAGTTTATATCTCATCGCCTTCGAAGTGATTTTGGCCGGTTGGATTGGAATCTACGCGCTGTTCACGCAACTCGTGGCCATTGGGTACAGCCTCCTGATGTACAAGGAATTTTTTATCGGAAAATGGCTGCGCCCCCACTTGACGCTCTACGCCATTACGCACACCTTGGTTTCTGCCTTCTTAGGCTATGCTTTGATCACAATCATCATCTCAAAGCCTATCTGGCAGTTTCCTCCCCTTTTGCTTCTGACAGGATTGATGAATTGGAGCCTGTTCAATTTATTTGAATTCGCTCGAAAAACCTTTGCTCCTGGAGAAGAAAGGTCTGATGTGGAAAGCTATTCTTCCCTTTATGGAGTTTGGGGAGCTCTTGCTTTAAGCCTGAGCCAAGCCTTGGTCGGAACGCTGCTTGCTGGGTTGATGCTCCCCTCAAGCTTGCCGCTACTCTGCGTAGGACTCCTTATTTTATTGGCGGCCAGTCTCTACCTAGGTATTGTCAAGGATAAGAATTCTGCAAAGGTGTTTCGAAACATGAGCACCCTTTTTCTCCTTTATTTTTTTGCTATTATGTTGCAATGAGTGATTTTTTATGCCGTCCTTACAGGACTCCATCTTTGTATAATTCCCACCCAGGCCTTCGCTTCGCTCGACCTGGGCTATGGTATTTCGGCCCGCTGGGCCGTGAAACTAGTTACGAAAAAACGCCTTCGGAGCTATAGGAGGCCTGAAAGGCCAAAATATTATAGCCCAGGTCGAGCGAAGCGAAGGCCTGGGTGGGAATTATACAAAGATGGAGTCCTGTAAGGACGGCATAACACATTAGGAAATATAAACTATGTTAGTCACAAAAGAATCGTCACAAAACTTTGCAAGAAGGGAATCCGGAGGCAAAGGATATAACCTTTATCTGATGTCAAATCAAGGGCTAACTGTCCCTCCCTGGGTGATTTTAGGGCGCAGATATTTTGAAACGTTTCTCGCAAAAACCGGGTTAGACCAAAAACTCAAAGATCTACTAACCGAAATGAAAAAAGGGATGATCTCCCCGGCCGAAATCTCACATACCATCGAAGCACTATTTCTAGCTCAAGAACTCCCCCCTCACATTATTGTAGCCGTAGCCGAAGCTGTCAAAACAGTCGGGAATGAAGGGACTTTCTCCGTCCGTTCTTCAGCCGCCGATGAAGACGGAGTTCACCACTCCTTTGCTGGCCAGCTTTCCAGCTTTTTATATGTGAGCAATGTGGATGAGGCGTGCCTATTCCTAAAAAAATGTTGGGCGTCGACATTTTCCGAGCGGTGCTTGATTTATCGGCGGGAAAATGGATTGGATCCTTTAGAAGCAGCTGTCGCGGTAATTTTTCAACGGATGGTAGATGCTGACCGCGCCGGAGTGCTTTTTACCTGCGATCCTATCGAAAAAAAAACCAATCGATACTTGATTTCAGCCGTCTACGGCGTCGGCGAAGGGCTGGTTTCCGGGGCCTTGGATGCAGACAATTATTGGCTCGATGCCATCACCGGCTCCGTTACCAAAACTGAAATCGCAAACAAAACGGAAGCGATGCGGCGTGGAGAAGCCGGACATGTTGTCCGAAAGCCTGTAGATAAAGCACAGCAGGGCTCACCTGCATTGCATGACGTTGAATTGACGATGCTCTACAAGCTAGGGCAACAAGTGGATAAATACTACCGTTTTCCCCAAGATATCGAATGGGCCTTCGAAAATGGAACCCTCTACTTGCTCCAAACACGCCCCGTTACAACCTTGGATCAAAATCCGCAGGGTTATCCAAACCTTTGGGATAATTCCAACATTGTCGAAAGCTATGGGGGATTAACCCTTCCACTCTCGTTTACTTTCGCCTTGCGGAACTACCACAATGTCTACCAACAGTTTTGCGAAATATTAAGCGTTCCCCCCTCAATCGTCAGGGAAATGGATGACTATCTCTCCCATATGCTCGGCTGCATTCACGGCCGGGTCTATTACAATTTGTACAATTGGTATAAGCTCGTCGGAGTTTTGCCGGGTTTTAAGCAAAATCGGGAATTCATGGAAACGATGATGGGAGTATCCGAAAGCCTCTCAGAAGAAATTGCACAGCGGATTAAACCCCACCCCTCTTGGGAAACTGGGAAAGGTAAATGGAGAAAATTTTGCACCGGTCTTAAATTTCTCTATTACCACTTCACCATTCAAAGAAAGGTGGATCGTTTTCTGCACGATTTTGATCGAGAATATCAAAACTACCGGAAAAAAAATTACGCCCAGATGCGGAGCGATGAGATCTTGCGGGTCTATCTAGAATTGGAACGGAACATGTTCAACCGTTGGCATGCCCCGATCATCAACGACTTTTTATGCATGGTCCACTTTGGCCTTCTGCGCAAGTTAACAACACAGTGGCTGTCCGACCTGGATCCCAACGTTCAAAATGATCTGATCGCAGGGGAAGGCAACCTCGAAAGCGCAGAGCCCACAAAAGTTCTGATTAAAATGGCGGACGACATTACGAAAGATCCAGCCTTGAAGGCGTTGATCGAAACCACACCGGCCGAAGATACTTATGAAGCCTTGTCCAGGTCTTCCCATCTCAAATTTTTTAAACAAGTCAATCAGTATCTAGACCGTTTTGGCTTCCGCTGCATGAGCGAAATGAAATTAGAAGCGCGGGATCTTATCGCCGATCCATCCTATCTTTTTGTCTGTTTGAAGAATTACCTCCGTTCCGGCTATACCAACCTCGTGGCTTATGAGCAAAGAGAGAAGCAATTGCGCTTAAAAGCCGAAGAGCAAGTTTCTGGACATTTGAAAGGATGGAAGCAGAAATTCTACTTTTGGGTCTTGAAACATGCCCGCAAAGCGGTGCGCAACAGGGAAAACACCCGCTTTGCCCGGACCCGCATCTACGGCATTGCCAGGACCATGTTCCAAGCCATGGGTGAGGATTTGGCCAACAGAGGGATCTTAGAAAGAGCCGACGATATTTTTTATCTGACCATGGATGAAGTGTTTGGAATCCAGTATGGCACTTTGACCTCTTTCAACCTCACCCCTGTCGTGAAATTGAGAAAAGAAGATTATGCCAAATTCGAGGATGAGGAAGTAAAACCCCGCTTTATGACGCGCGGCCCTGTATATTGGAATAACCGCTGTTTAGTTGAAGAAGAGCCCCCTCCTCAACAGCAAATAAACGGCGATTATGATTTGAAAGGATTACCCTGTTGCCCGGGGATCGTGGAAGGGATCATTAAAGTCGTGTCTTCTCCCGATGATGATTTGACATTGAACGGAGAAATCTTGGTGACTCACCGCACCGATCCCGGTTGGGTTCCCCTTTATCCCAGCATTTCCGGACTCTTAGTCGAAAGGGGAAGCTTGCTGTCCCATTCTGCTATCGTCGCCCGGGAAATGGGGATCCCCGCTATTGTATCGATTCCAAGCTTAACGAAAAAATTGCAGACCGGCATGAAAGTGCAAATGGATGGCAAAGCCGGTACAATTAAAATATTATAAGTTTTTGAGTCGATTCGGAATCGACTTTTGAAATGGGGGAATAATTTTAAGATTCACTAAGCCAGTGTCGATGAGTTCGTCTATAGTTTTATTTGTTTTTTAGTAACCATGATCTAATCGCTCAGTGTGTCCCATAATTCGATTTCAGCATTTCTTTCGGCATCTTGACTAGCTTCCCGAAATTCCCTTGCGAGCATTTTCTTTTTCGATTCGAGGCTTTTTTCTACCACTTCGGCCACAAATTTACTGATTTGTCTAAGGGATATGTATAGATGCAAATCTTTAACTAGATTTTCAGGTAAAGTTAAAGTGATTCGAACATTTCTCATAAATTTTCACCTTCGCTACAATGTTGTACACGTTATTATGTATAAAAAGAAAAGCCAATTGTTTAAATTGGCTTTTACACCGAAGGTATAGAGAGTGTGCAAACTTTTACTGTATAATTGAGAAAAAGATTAAGAATTAATAATAGCGCCGGCAACAGCTGCAGTTGTCAATAGAACAAATGAACAAATTCCTAGGTCGATAAAACCCGATTCGTTGTATTTTTGTTCCTCTTTAATTTGATTGATTTCCTGCGTTAAGTCGTTAACTTTTCTTTGCAGCTCCTGATTCTTTTCTTCCGAGGCTGGATCGGCCTGATTTTGAGATAATACAGCTACATAATTGCTCAATCGAGCATTTTCATTTTTTAAGTCTTCGTTTTCCTCTTTTAATGAGTCAAACTCACCAATAAAATAGTCAATTTGTCTTAATTGCTCATGACTTATTGTATGTAAGCCGTTTTGCGTAGGTTGCATAACAATCTCCTAAATAAAATTAATATTTTTATAATTAAATTATAATATATTAATTTTAATTTAATGTAAAGATTGCATTTTTATTTAAATAATAAACAATTAAATAAACAAAATTAAATTATCTAATAAATCGGCAATATGGAAATAACGGCGATAAAAACAGCCAATGCTTGAATCCGAAATTCCCAGGGAAACTCATGAAACTTCGTATAACGTTTAAAACATTCATAGAAGATCAAACAAGAAACAGCCAAGATCCAAAAAACAACTAAAACGTCCTTCAAATTCAATTTTCCCGTCTGAATCCAAAGTCCAAAAGGAACCATAAGAAAAAAGCATCCGAGTGAGATGGTAATGACCCATAGGTAATTCAAACGGATTCTTTTTGAATATAACCAGAGGATTCTGCATAAGGCGATTGCTGTGTGACCTGCCATGGCTCCAAGAAACAGGACAAAAAAGTAATGGGGATTACTCTCGTGGAAAGAAAGGTGGATGTATTGTTCTGAAGTGTTGTTGGCAAGAAATATCAATGTAGGGACGATGCAAAAGTAAAAAGCAGCTATGACTTGGTAGACTTTTTCATCGGGAGGCCTTTTGTGTGGATAGATTAAAACCGCTAAAACCGATACAAAAATGGCCAGGGACAGGAGGGAAATAGCAAACCAAGCGGGGCCTCCAAAGACATAAGCTCCAAATAAGAACAATTGCCCTGCAATGGCTCCGCTGATCGACATAAACTGAAATTTCCAAACGATAGAATTGAGGATCAACAAAATGGCAAGCTGCACTAAAAGCTGCCAAGCAATGACCTCTGAAGATATCGGCAACAGTTTAACGAGAAGGTAATAGGTGCCAATCGGGACCAGAATGTTGTCAAAGCCATTAAGACAAATGGCTTCGAAGCAAGTCACTACTAACGCGACTTGAAGCCCAATCATGATGCTTTGCAGACGGTCCATATCGGTCATAAGCAGCAATGAGATATGCACGATTAGGAAGGTGGAAACAAAAAATGCCATCGACCCTTCCAAGCTTTTTTTATGGGTTTCTACCCGGTAAACATTGAGCTGGTAGGTGGTTCCCATGACTGCAGCTAAAGCATCGGACACGGTCATCGTCATCACTGAAATAAAGTAAACCACGGGAAGATCAAACGAAATGACAAATAACACAAAAACAGCGATTAGATAATAAATATCCCCTAGAGAGGATCGCTTAACCCCATAAATAGAGGGAAAAAGCTTAAGCTTCCTCGAAACAAACATGACCGCCGCAAAAAGAACCCCAAGAATGACAACGGACCAGGTAGATGCAAAGATCCAATGGAAGCAGGCAATCAACACGCCGCAAGATAGATGGACAAACTTGCGCGTCCATTCTACCGAAGGAGCTCCTAGGTAGCGCCAAAGCTCTGCGAGAGAAAAAATGGCCATAAAAGAAAGGATTACGAGAAGTTGCCGGCAGAGTTCGCTTTTCCATATTGGCAAAGAGATCAAATTTGGAAAAAAATCACCCATATTATCCTTTCACCTCCTCGACGTGAAAGGCTTGATAGAACCAGGCCTTATCATGATAATGAAGCGTTTTCGCCAAATGCTCGAGGGGATGTACACGATTTTCAAATTCTTTCGGAACTTTTCTTGGAACCAACATATTCCAATAAGCCAATCTAGCTTTTGGCGCCGCTTGCATGAGAAGTTCTTCATAACAAGATTTAAATTCTTGTTCATTCATATATTCGAAGATGTCCGATAGGTTATACCCGTTAAATTTTCCTTTGCCTGTCGCTTGGATAGGCCCTTGAAATAACACCACCCGATTTAGCCTGGAAGTGATCTCCTCTTTAAATTGCGGCCTTAAATATCGAGGCAAGGCATTGGGTAAATAATTCCCAGTCAAGATATAGACAAGATAAGGGTTGCTATACGTCGGCAGAGCCGTCATCGCATGGCGTGTGCGGGATAAAATTCTTTCTCCAACAGAACCTTCGACATGATCAAAAAAAGAGGGATCGCGGCCCAAGAACCCCATGATTGTACGACTAAAAAAAACTTTGAAAAATGAGCGCCACAGCCAAGTATCCCAATGATGATCGTAGAAGGAGATTTGTTCGCTCAGATCTTTTGGATTTAGCAGAGCATTTCGTTTCCACTTAGATTCAATCCAAGGGAGAATTTTTGTTCCGAAAAGACGGAGATACCGTTCAAATTTCCCCGCGTGGATCAGGCCGGTTTCAACGGAATTGGAATGGGCGTCCCAATAGTTTTGAGCCTGAGGGGAAAGGTGCTCCCTTAACGCCTTATATGTTTCCATTCGGGAAGTTGAAGGGGTGACACCCAGAAAAGCCAATATGGCAGGGTGATCTAAAAGTTTGAAAGCGGCCATCCTTATTTCCACACAAGCTAGCTGTGCCTCGCTCAAATCAGCTGCTACAATCTCGGCAGGATCTAGAGTCAATAGAGCAAGCACATTATCTCCAGAGGATGCGATCGAGAGGATTCGCCCATTTTTTGAAGAAGGAGCTAAAGCGTCGCATAAAATGTCGGCATCTTCCCAAACACTGGCGTAACGGATAAAGTCAAATGCCGCTTTTTCGCTGATTTCTAATGAAGACATAAAAATTCCTTTAGAGGTTAATTCAAATGCTGAGAGTCTAATTCGCTTTTGTTGAAAATCGAGTTGGGGAACGATTTGACCCTCATCTCCTTGATCATAATGGTCGATTCATCGCTGGGTTTGGTCGCATCTTGGATTTTGATTTCAAGGGGTCTTTCAGCTCCAGCCATGGGACCATACCCCTGATATGTCGCATTTTTTAACACTTTGCCTGCATTAGTTAAATATTCGGCATGCAAAGGGCGGAAGGTCCCTTTTTCGATCCAAACCCTGATTTTGTCATAGGTCAGCCCCTTCTTATTGGCTGTTAAAAGAATTTGCCACTCTTTACTATCTTCCGATTCAAGCATCGGCGAATAGTCTCCACTCCACCGCATCCGACTGATATCCCCATTGGCGGCTTGGCCGGTAAGCTTCTGATTGAGGCTGACGCGTACCTCTCTTTTAAGGTTTGGGACGTAGACCCACATATTTTCCCCTAACATCAGCATCACTCGCCCCCTGTCCCGCTTGGGAAGAACAGTCTCAATTCGTGTTTTATCGTTACCGGATATGGCTACATGGAATTGATGAAGGTCGGAATCGGAACTTTTGACTTCCACATCGAGGAAATAAGATTCTGCCGGATTCCGGATAGCATCTGCTTTTTTGATGATCTCGTTCGCAGATATTTTAGGATCTTCTGAGGCCGTCACGGCTTCAGAAGGCAGTAAAAAGCTCAATCCAAGGACGAACAACAGTGTGAAATATTTCATTTTTCCCTCTTTTTGGAGAATTTTTTAAACAGATCGCAACGCTTCCCCTATTGGCAGTCGAGCCACTTTGATCCCTGCAAATAAAGTGGCGACTAAAGCGGCAGCGACACCCATGATAAAACAGTATAAGGCCATATCGGGCTGTAATTCAACCAATACGTGATATTGCCTTGTCAATCCTGGCGCAGGAGGCATTAAAATCCCTTGATTCAACAAAGTATAATTGAGAATTAAAGACCCTAAAATTCCAAAAAATGCCCCTACGACACCCAAAGTCATCCCTTCTAAAGCTAATAGTTTAAGGATATCCATGACCGATTCCCCGTTAGCCCTAAGATTGCCAATTTCCTGTTTCCTTTCCAATATGGCTGTGGAAACCGAATTGAATATCCCCAAAAGAACAATGGTCAGAATAATCACTTGAATCACAGCAAACTGAGCTTTAAGCCAATCGACTGAATGTTGATAATACACCTCGTCCAATACGGCAAAAGGGGTCGCCTCCAAGTTTGGATACTCGCTGGTAGTCGATTTAGCAACAGGATCCCAATCCTTCAGCGATTTCAATCCCAACGAAACGGTTTCCACTTTGTCGGTATCAAGCAAAGTAAAAGCTTGTTGCAGCGGCAAACGAAAAATCCGGTCGTCGAACTCTTGCGTTCCCGTGTGAAAAATCCCCGTGACAATAAGATCGATCCCATTGATCGTTCCATAAATAGTATTCGCTAAAATTGTCACCCGATCCCCCGGCTTGACATCTAACGTTCGGGCCAAACCACTTCCTAGCATCACACCATCGGGTTGATCAGATAGGATGACGCCCGATTCTACATTCAAAGTGGTAAAAAAGGCCGCTTCTGATGGGGCATCAATCCCCTGCCCTAAGCCGCTGACGGTAATTTTTCCGTTTGTCAACAGCGCAAAAAAACTGACCCGTGGAAAGACATATTGAACACCGGGCAATCGTTGCAAGAATGTTTTTAGGTTTCCCCAATCGGAAATCCAGTGTTCCCAAGGTTTCTCATAAACTCTGTCTCTATAACCTTGGGTATTGATCTGGCCATGGCCATAGCGGGAGTGGATGGTGTTCTCTCGATATTGATTCATGATGCCGACATTAAACCCATCGAAGCAGTATAAAGCTCCCACGCCAAAAGCGACTGTCAAAACCACAGCCAATGTGCGGCGCGTGTTGCGAAATAAATTGCGGAAAGCTGTGAGGAGAAGCATCAGTGTTCCCCTTTGTCTGAATGGGAATAGAGCTGCCCATCGCGGACTTTGAAGTGGTGGTCGGCATATTGATGAACCATAAGATCATGGCTCGCGACTAGAATGGAGACCTCTCTTTCTTTTGTAAATCGGTGTAAAAGATCCATGATATCTTGTCCGGTCTTTTGATCAAGGCTTGCTGTAGGTTCATCAGCAATGATCACGTTGGGACGCTTGGCGATGGCCCGGGCGATAGCTACCCGCTGCCTTTGGCCACCGCTCATTTCCAAGGGCTTTTTGTGGCGATGGCTCCATAACCCTACTGCTTCCAATGATTCTCTAACTAAAACTCGACGTTCATCCGCAGGGAGCTTTTGCCTGACTAAAAAGTACTCTACATTTTCCTCGGCGGTCAAAACGGGAAGTAAATGGAATTGCTGAAAAATGAAGCCGATATGATATCTGCGAATATGGTTCTTTCGGGACTCTGTTAAGGTACTTAGATCTTCTCCGGAGAAAATCACGGTTCCTTCTTGAATGGGTTCGATGAGACCCAAAATATTTAGAAGGGTTGTTTTTCCTGATCCGGAGGGGCCGGAAAAGCAAATCACTTTCGCTGCCGGAACATCCAATGAAACGCCTGATAATGCTTGGATCCATTGTGTTCCAAGCTTGTAGGAAAATTTTACATCTCTGATTTGATAGACAGCTTCTCTCTGCACAAAACCTCAAAAAACTCAAAGTGAGATTTAATTGTGCGCTTATCCCTCTTTTCCCTTCAAACACTTTTTAATTTTTTACCCTTTTTCGCGCCCGGCACTTGAGCCCAGCCGATCATTCCATGGCTCTTTTGGAAGAAGCATCGCGAATAGCTTTTTTCATTTCACGCCAGGAAGCAGGTTTGCTTCTTTTTGATTTTATCATTCACTTCAATTTCAAAACATCTTGATTCATATAGGCTCACTTTAAGGATTCCACCTTCTTCAATTTGAAAATCTAGCTCAGTGCCTGGAGAAATTTTTGCTTTAGAGTAAGATAAATTCATTTTTATATCAAGGCACGGTGCAATAAGAAAAGTAAATTTCGAATATACAGATTTTGCTGGAACATTCCCTTAAAATGGCATATTCTTGCTAAAACACCCCCCATAAAATAGCACTTTTTGTGTTAAAACATCCCCCATAAAATAGCACTTTTTGTGTTAAAACACCCCCCATAAAATAGCACTTTTTGTGTTAAAACACCCCCCATAAAATAGCACTTTTTGTGTTAAAACATCCCCCATAAAGCGAGATAAGGCGGTTCTATGGCTGAGGTTGATTTTGTTATTCAAATAGGATCCAAGATCCTTCCTATTGAAGTCAAGGCGGGAACAACAGGTACTCTTAAATCTTTAGCGCAATTTTTGACAGAAAAGAAAGCCCCCTGTGGTATTCGTATATCACAACATCCGTTATCGTTTCATGACGGAATATTATCAATCCCCCTATATTTAGTAAGTCAATTGCAACGTCTCATTTCATCAAATCTTGCGTTAGTATAAAGAATCCAGAAAATTTATCTATCACCCCCACCAGACCCCCTTCTCGATCCATAATTTAAGGATCGTCTAGCATCTCAGGCTTAAACAATTTGCGATACTTCGCGATTGTCGGTCCCGCTATCATGAACAGTCCGTCGCCCCGATAGTGGATTGTTTTTGGGAATTTAGGAGAAACTGCCACGTGTGCCTTGACGACTTCCAAGACAAAAAGACTGTATTTGTTAATGAGACTTGAATCGATGAGCTTGCACTCGAAATTAGCATAGCACTCTTTGATAAGCGGTGCCTTGACCTTTTTGCCTTGAATTGGGGTCAGCTTAAATTTTTCAAACTTATTCACATCACGCCCCGAGCAGTTGCCAATGCCAACCACTTGAGTTGCAATTTCAACCGTTGGGATATTAATCACACATTCTTTACTTTTTCGCACCATATTGAAACTATGATTTTCGGTCCAAATATAGCATCCAACTAAGGATGGCTCAAACTCCATAATCATATGCCATCCCATCGTCATTATGTTGATCTCATCTTTCCATGCCGAACTCACTAAAACGATGGGGCCAGGCTCAAGAAACCGGCGTACATTTGATACAGGAAAATCCCTTTTCACATAAATCTTCATAGGCTTAACATTAGATTCATCTCACCTCTACGGCATCGTAGCATAATTGTGCCTCCTTTATCAACTTAGAACCTGTTCAAAATCTTTTAAACAGACTCGAAATGTGCTTTGCCTAAAAACTTTAGTCTCGACACACTTCAGCCTTTAAAATTACCACAGAGCTCACAGAGAACACAGAGAGGGTGTTTCTTCATCAGACATGTCTGGATTAATTAAATAATTCATAAGACCACTCTCTGTGTTCTCTGTGAGCTCTGTGGTAATTTTAAAGGCTGAAGTGTGTCGAGACTAAAGTTTTTAGGCAAAGCACATTTCGAGTCTGTTTTTCCAAATATTTGCATGATTCTGAATGAAGGGAATGACGAACAAACCTTTATTTGCCAGTTTAGTGTTAAGATTGCCTATAATTCTATTTGGGTGATAACATTTATTATTTGGCTCCCATTCTGAGCTATTTAAAAATTTGTAACTTATACGAGATAATATGACTAAAGGCTATCGCTTCGGAAAGGACCATTTGCAAAGATTGCTGGAAAAGCATTCCCAGGAAGAGCTTCTTCAGCGGCTCGTTCCAAAAAACTCACCCCTTCCTCCGAGAGTTCCAGGGGGCGCCCGGATCACCCCCTCTTCAGTCGAAAAACGGTGGGACCTTTTTGATTTGCCTGCAGAACAAAAATCCTATTTGCTCGACCCACAGACAGCCTCTTTAATGGAAAAATATGACCATAACATCGAAAATTTTATCGGCACGGTTAAAATTCCCGTCGGCTTGGCTGGCCCGCTTCGCATTAACGGCCTCTATGCTCAAGGAGATTTCTATATTCCACTCGCCACCACCGAAGCGGCTCTAGTCGCCTCCTACCATCGGGGAGCGATGCTCATCAGTGAAGCCGGCGGCTGCACAGCCACTTTGCTGTGTGAAGGGATAACACGAGCCCCCGGTTTTGCTTTCAGAACCATCTCCGAAGTCGGCTTGTTCGTCAACTGGTGCTTAGGGAATCTCCAAACGATCAAAGCCGCCGCTGAATCCACAAGCCGGTATGCCAAACTACAAGATTTCCAGGTCACCATCGAAGGAAACCATGTCTATATTATTTTTGAGTACATAACCGGTGACGCTTCCGGACAAAATATGGTCACGATTGCTACAGAGGCTGCTTTAAACTATATCATCGAAAAATGCCCTGTTGCTCCCCAACACTATTTTATCGAAGCCAACATGTCGGGGGATAAAAAAGCGAGCACGCAGTCCTTTCAATCTGTGCGTGGAAAAAAGGTGACTTCCGAAGTCCATTTGAATGCTGAATTGGTCAAAAAATACCTTCATACGACCCCCGAAAAAATGGTCAAACTATGGTATATGACAGCTATAGGGGGGGTCTTAAGCGGGACCATTGGAGTCCAAGGGCATTATGCTAACGGCCTTGCAGCCCTTTATTTGGCTTGCGGTCAAGATGTGGCTTGCGTTGCTGAATCTGCGGTAGGTGTCACACGGTTTGAGCTAACCCCTCAAAAAGATCTGTACATCTCAGTGACTTTACCCAATTTGATGGTGGGAACTGTCGGCGGTGGTACAGGGCTTCCTTCTCAAAATGCTGCTCTGCGCCTCTTAAATCTCGCAGGGGCGGGCAAAGCCCAAGCTCTAGCAGAGGTCTGCGCAGCCACAGCTTTGGCAGGGGAACTGTCGATTACCGGAGCCATTTGCGCGCAACATTTCACAAGGGCTCATCAAAGATTAGCCCGCACACGTGCTAAGAATTCATAGCATCCGCAAGAATCTCTGGATAGATGTGCCCTTCATCAATTTCCTTTTTGACCTCGTCCGCCGAGAAGACGGAAGCATCTAACGCCGACTTCATCTCTTTTAAGAATATATAGGCATAAGGGTGGCCAGCTTTTTTCCAAGGCTGTGTGGGAACATAGGTATAGTGGAGTATTTTTGTTTTTTCAGAACATTGATCAAAGTCGTTCCAAATCGTGTCCAATGGCCCAAATTCTTTATGGCACAACCCTAGCGGGTTTGCAGCCATGGTATCACGATAGCCTGCAATTTTTGCATTGATAAGAGTGACCCATTGATGAATTTTCCAGTTGGTGAGCTTGGCACAATCCATGATCATGACACTGGTAAAATATCCATTAATCTTAGGATAAGGTCTTGATAAGACGCCATAACCATCTATCTCAATTTCAAACAACTCTTTAAGATCGCACAGGACGACGATGTCTGCATCTAAATAAAGCGCCCTTCCCTGGAATTGGCAGGTTTCGGGAATAGAAAAACGGTAAAAAGAAAACCCCGTATACATTTTAATATTTAAGCTAATGGGGATATTCTTTAATTCTACAAATTCATAGGACGAGGAGGATCGGCGAAGAATGCTATGTTTGAGCACTTCTGTTGGAAGCCATTGGGCCTCCTCAGTGCCGATAAACACTTTATACATTCCCCTGCCCCTCCATTCTTGTTACCACCGCCAAAAATGGCCAAAAATACGTGTCAGATCTTGATATGTCAAAAAGACAAAAAATACAACCAATAATATTGCGAATGGGATCACGATCTTTTCCATGGTCTTCGGGTTTATCTTTCGCCGCGTGATCATTTCGACAAAAGTCATTACGATCGTTCCACCATCTAATACCGGAATTGGTAATAAATTGAGGATTCCTAAGTTAAGGCTGATAGCCCCTAACCAGAAAAAAGATTCCTTTAAGCTGATCATGGAGTTATCGGTCATCACCTGGACTATTCCAACAGGCCCGCTAAGCCATTTCGGATTCATTGTTCCAGATAAAAGGGCTGTTAAGGTGCGCCAGATCTCTTGAAAGACGTTGGCAAAAAGTTCAATGGGTCCCGGATTGTATGTCACTTTTCGATCTTGCACCATGGGAAACCCAAGCAGCAACTGTTTTTCCCGCAGATCCAGCTGATGCAAAGCTTGCGCCCGCCGTTCGGGATCTTCGATCGCTTCGATCTCTTTCTTCTGCTCCAGCAATTCAGTCGTCAGCCATGCCTGCTTTTCGGGTGATAATGTAAATTCTGTCCTCATTTTTGGTATCACAGGCTTGAGCAATGCCAAATCTTCAGTATGGGTCAAAGGGTGGGCAGTTCCAATGCTCGAGGCTATCTTTTGAAGATCTTTCCAATCTACATCTTTGTCAAAATCTTCGTCGGCCTCTCCATATGGAACTATTGCAATCTTTTGGGCATTTCTTTTGACGATGATATTGACATGATGGGTTTGAATTTGACTTAACAGTTCATAGGAGCGGAAAACAGGAAAGCCATCCACCGCTATAATTTTATCGCCGGGCTGCAGCGGCAATTCCAAGTCAGAAAAAGGGTGGCTTGGAAAGGCTTCTTCTTGATTCTCTTTGTCAATAAATTTAGCTTCGTTCTCAACGACACATTCGTTACTCAGGTTGTACGGAATTGCATATAGCTTTTGAAACTTGGTGTTGTTAAGTTGAGCTTCAAATTGCCAGTCTGTGAGCTCCTCTTTAAAATGGGAATCCAGCCTAAGCTCTTGAACATAAACCCGTGGAACCCTTCTCAAAAAGGTCTTCCCTTCCCTTTCCACTGTCAACAAGACGCGATTATCGTTCAAAATATGGCTAAGTTCGGCAGCTGAATAAACATTCTCGCCATCTACCCAAACAATCCGGTCCCCATATTCAATGCCGCTCCCTTGCAAAGGGGATCCTTCAGGCAAAGGGTTATCAGCACCATTCGGCAGCTTGTTATAGATAATATAATTTGCATTATTGAGAATTCCTGCGGTTTTGACCCCTTTGTCAAGGGCAGAGGGGTGGGGATAGGATTTAACTTTCAGTTGGAAGGGCTGCTTGTCCCCTGTTTGATAATTGACCCGATAACCTTTAACTTCCAATTCTTCCCCGCCGATCAAAGGAGCATAGAGATTATCCTTCGCCCCGAGAAATGGACGTTGATCGTATTCACTGATTTCATCTCCTGGTCTAATTCCAGAGGTATATAGCTCGGAATGGGGATCCACCCAACCAATCTTATGGGTAAAATCTGAAAAATTCTTTTCCCGTCCGCCTAACATCCATAAGCCGCAAAAAACCACAAGCGCAAAAACAATATTAACAAAAGGGCCCATGAAAGCGACTTTGATTCTGTCCAAGGGAGACTTGCCAAAAAAGCCATCTGAAATCTCATAAGGATCTGTCCCTTTTTCTAATTCCTGCCCTTTAATTTTGACATATCCTCCAAAGGGGAGCCATCCGACTTGCCATCGGACTCCTTTTCGAATCCAGGAGATTAAAGGGCGCCCGAAGCCGATGGAAAAAACTTCTACAGACATTCCTACACGGCGCGCCATCCAGTAATGACCTAACTCGTGGACAAAGATCAATAAGCTCAAACCAAGTACGGCCAAGCCGATGTAAAAGATGTTAACGATCATGAAAAAAAACCTAGTAAAATGCGAAATAATGAAAGATACATTATGCCATATCTTTCCTTAAAGAGAAAAGCAGAAGTTTTAGATCTTTGCGACTTTGCGATGGGATGGAAGCTGGCAACAGCCGGATAACAGGATAGTAGCAAGTATTAGGAATAGGGAAGAGTAACAGGATGTGCAGGATCGCAAGCGGCAAGATAAGCAGGATTAATTTCAGCAATATACGGCTAATATACAAATTTTATATTTAATATTTGCCTTGGATTAAGAGAGAACATTGAGGAGGAGGAAAGCATGAATCGTGCAACAAAGCCCTAATAGAAATTGTCACCGGAATACTCTACAAAAATACCTTCTGAGGGAATATCACATGCATGGTTCCAAGACAGGGAGTACCAAGTTCCATTACGGATAAAAATACGTCGAGCTTGATCGCCGAATTCTTGTTTCAGATTTGGAGGCTTTTCATTTTCTTCTTCTTCTTTTTCTAGTACGTTACTTATTAATATAATCCCATTTTTTTGAACATTAAACTCATTACCATCACGCCTTTCAAACATGACATGTCCTTTTTTCTTGTCTTGAATATGTTCGAAGGTATCGACTTTTGCCAAGCGGGGTATGATTGTAATCACTCTAAATATTAAAGTTATCACGTCAACAATGAAATATCCTAAATAAGCAAAATAGCGCAAAACCGTATTTTTTACTTTGGTTGCATAATTGGCAGTCAGAGGAAGAAAGAAATCTTTTAAAAAGTTTGTCTTTTTATCGACCCTTACTGTGACAAAAATCGCAAATAAAGGGGAACAGACCTGATTGCATTTAGCATATAGGTTATGAAGTTCGACGATATCTTTTGTCTTAAGAATGCCTTCTAGATTTTCATGGTGTAGATGGGCTGTATGTTCCGTTCCGATTCTCTGTCCCTCTCCCTCTATGGGTCTCCAAACAACTCGCACAGTGCCATAGGGTTCCATGTTTTACTCTGTATTAATTTTTAAAGAACATTATTTTAACAATTTGTTTTATTTTTTTAAATATATTTTATTTTTGCTTTTATAAGTTGATAAATTTATTTAATAATCCGTATCTTACCTATTGGCCTATCCATCAGAAAACTGCTTGCATTTATTGAAATAATAGATTATAGTTGGTTTTATGAATAAAATATCGTTAAACAGTATAACTCGAAATGCTTTTAAAGAGGCTGCCTCTTTGACTTCTTTAGGCTTTTCCGTTTTGTCCCTTTCCCTTTTCCTTCTGCGCCCAGCGCGCAGTTAATACCCGTCGTTCTCACTTCTATTTTTCTAAATCAAACTAAAAACAAGTATTAAATGGAGTTTTTTTATGTCGACGGTCGAGGAAGGGTCCTCAAGATATTGGCACAGCAATCGCGGCTACATGTGGGCATTGCTTGGTTCTGCTGTGGGTTTCGCTAACTTACTCTGCTTTAGCGCCCATTGTTATAAAAACGGCGGAGGCGCTTTTCTAATTCCCTTAGTGATTGCTTACACCCTTTTAGGGATTCCGATGTTGATGCTCGAATCCATTATTGGGCAAAAACTGAAGCTTCCTTTTGTAAGCGCATTTGGCAAAGAGTGGGGCTCCCCGGCCAAGGTGATTGGATGGCTTTCTGCCTTAGGATGCATGACCATTGGAGCCTTTTATATGGTTTTGACAGGATTTTCTGTGGCTTACACCTATTTTTCGATCGCCGATCTCATTCCTGCAGATACCGCCCTTTTTTTTAAATCTAGTTTTTTACACGATAGCGGCTCCCTTACAACCTGGGGATCTCTTTCTTTGCCTATAGCAGGATCCACCTTATTGATTGCTGCTGCAACCCTGTTTTTTATGACCCGCGGCATTCAAAAAGGGATCGAAAGGGTCTGTTCCATTTTTATGCCTATCTTGATTTCCCTCATTTGCATCTTTGTGATCATTACCCTATTTTTGCCTGGAGCTATGGAAGGGGTGCGCCGGTTTTTGACTCCTGACTTTTCCCATCTGCTGAATTTTAGCTTGTGGAGGGATGTT
This sequence comes from uncultured Parachlamydiaceae bacterium, assembly GCA_963742415.1. Classification (GTDB taxonomy): domain Bacteria; phylum Chlamydiota; class Chlamydiia; order Chlamydiales; family Parachlamydiaceae; genus CAVULX01. Next base: position 260,109 of record CAVULX010000004.1, on the reverse strand, counting down.
TTTGGCCAACTTTTCTTTAGCTTGTCATTGGGATTAGGGATCATTACAGGATATGCCAGATACAGTAACCAGACTATCAACATGCGCCAGGCGATGTTTTGGGTGGCTATTGGGGATTTGTTTATTGCCTTTATTTCTGGACTCGTCATTTTTGCCTGTATTGGTTATATGAGTTACACAACGGAAACTCCTTTTGATCAAATCGTTAAATCAGATTCCACTTTTGAGATGGGATTTGTCATCTTCCCTAAAGTGTTGCATACCTTTGGAAGTTTAAAATCTATCATTGGAGCGCTTTTTTTCGGGTGCTTGATTTTTAAAGGGCTTACCGGCGTTTTTTCAATTATCGAAAGCATTTCTGGAAATATTGAAGAGGAATTTCGCATTTCACGCAATGCTTCCATCATGATCGCTTTGGGCATTTCGACAATGCTGGCCTTACTTTTTTGCATGGGGAATGGGCAGCATCTATTAGGGGCCATCGCCCCCATGGTGCTAGGCATTAACATGCTTATCGTGGCTATTTTGACGATTGTTTATTTTGTTTTGTGCAATTTGACTATAAGGCAGGAGATGACCCTGCAACTGGGTTGGAATAGCGAAGCCAAAGTCAAGATGATAGGTCTATGGATGCTTGCTGTGCTTATCGTTATTTTGGGCGGCGTCCTGCAAAATGAAATTGCCGAAGCCGGGTCGCTTCCGATGGTGATTCGGTGGAGTTGGTTTGGCGTCGCATTGCTTTTGGCGTCAGGCCTCTCGTGGATTTCTCGATCCAACCAGCCAGCCTTGGCCTCGCAAGCTATCCTCGAAGAAACCTAAAGAATATTATCCGATCACTTATGCTCGAAATTGACAAATGTCGATTTTGAGCATAATGAATTGACATAAACATCATGCTCATTTAATATAGATTATATGAAACCATTTGTCGGAAGAGATAACGAGTTACGGAGACTGGAAGACCTATCAAAATCAGGTCGAGCCTGTCTTGTTGTCATTAAAGGGCGTCGTCGGATAGGGAAAAGTCGTCTTGCCGAAGAATTCGGAAAAGATAAGATTTTCTTGCCTTTTAGTGGGCTGGCTCCAGTTAAAGGGGTAACGGCGCAGGATCAGCGTGATGCCTTTGCTCGCGAACTTGCGACTTTATTTCATCTTCCTCCTTTTACTTTCACAGATTGGAGTGATGCTTTTGCGCATCTATCAAGACATCTCACAGCAAAACCCACTGTCATTCTCTTTGATGAGATTTCGTGGATGGGTTCAAAAGATCCGACATTTATCTCTAAGTTAAAAGTTTGGTGGGATCTTGTCTTGCAAAACCATCCATCTATTATCCTTATTTTATGCGGCTCTATTTCGACTTGGATCGATAAAAATATCATCAATAGCACAGCTTTTTTTGGTCGAGTTTCTCTCTATCTGGAACTTACAGAACTATCGATTCCACAATGCAGAGAATTACTGAATCTTCAAGGTTTCAAAGGATCAGATCTCGACTTTTTTAAGATTTTGAGTGTGACTGGTGGAGTGCCTTGGTATCTTGAGCAGATTCAGACTCATCAAAGTGCTGATGAAAATATTAAACGCCTCTGTTTTGAAAAAAATGGTCTTTTGGTTCATGAATTTGATCGGATTTTTAATGATCTTTTCAGCTCAAGAGGAGAGATCTATAAGAAGATCATTACAATACTTAAGTCAAGGCATGAAAGATCGAGCTACTCTGCAAAAGACAATGGCTTATTCGCCAAGCGGCACATTGAGCCATCATCTTAAAGCTCTTGAAATCTGTGGATTTGTCAGCAAACATCCTGACTGGTCTTTAAAAACAGGTAAGCCAGGAAAATTGACTCTGTATCGGCTTTCCGATAATTATCTTCGCTTCTATATCCATTATATCGAACCCAATCTTACAAAAATTGAACAAGGATCGTTTTTAGAAGTCCCGCTTTCCAGTTTGCCTGGATGGGAACCTATGCTTGGCTTTCAACTTGAAAATCTTCTGCTGAAAAATAGATCTCTTCTTTACCAGGCACTTGGAATTCACGCTCAGGATATCGTTATTGATAATCCCTATTTTCAAAAAGCCTCAGGTCGCAAAAAAGGATGCCAAATCGATTATCTGATTCAAATGCATTCCAACACCCTTTTTGTCTGTGAAGTCAAAATGCGCCGTCGTGAATTGGGCCTTGAAGTGATCGATGCAATGAAAACCAAAATAGCTTCTCTTGCTCTTCCAAAAGGCTTTGGGATTTCGCCTGTTCTATTTCATTTAGGTCCAGTCTCCGATGCTCTATTAAGCAGTCGCTATTTTTACCGTATCATCGATATCGCTGATTTATGAGCCAGTGAGATCGGTGAGGATAGCAGCATAATTCTCCCTATCTCATCCCCCTTAATGATCTCTCTGGCTATAAGAAGAGAAAATTCTATTTTGCTCTAAATAACGTAAGTTGCAAATAATTAAATTTATTGTCTCTCTGTGATCTCTGTGGTTGAATTTTAATAACCACAGAGATCACAGAGAACACTGAGGTTTTTTAAACTTGATTATACTCAGTAATTTTCAACTTACATTAAATATTAAAAGTTTTATCCATTGACATTTGTTTTAGCTTTAACTATCTTCTTGTGAATGAAAAATATTGGAGTGAAAAATTATGGTTAATCATACAAAAGAAATTGAAAAGACTTATACATTCAACGGAAACGATGAATGGAAACTATATATCGATTTTGAAAAAAAGGAATTAAAAAAAATAGATTTAATAAATGAAAAATTTAAAGAGCTTCATTATAGACATGACTCACTCCACAATTCTGAATTATTCATTTTGCTCGACGAGAATAATAATGACTTAAATTGTTCAAAAAAAATAATTAAACAACTTGAAAAAGATAAATTCGAAGTTCAAATCGCTCAGATTGATAATAAAATACAAATTCTTTTTAAAAAACCATCTGGATATCGGAAGAAAGTTACCGCTATTTTATTCGGGGGTGTTGTTGCCGCTGCGGGCCTGACAGCTGCAGTTACTGCTCCGCTTTGGGCTCCTGCAACCGGTATCATTGCAATTGGTTTTGCAGGATGCACAGCCGCTGGAGCAGGCGTAAAAGCTGTCATTTATGGAATAAACACAACGGAAACGAACTTCAGCTACGAAGATTGTGCTGAAAAAGTCTGTATTGGAGCAGTCGGCGGGGCTGCAGGTGGAGTCGTAATGGCCGGAGGTGCTATTGCTGCTCCTTTTGTTGCAGCATCAGCATTGGGAGCAGCAGCTGTACCTCTGTTAGGTGTAGCAGCTCAAGCTGGAGCGGGAGTAGCTACTGAAGTGGCAGAGAAAATTGTATCAGGGGATGAACTTACTGGTAAGGATATATTGAAGGGAGCGGCATCGGGTGCGTTAGGAGCAGGGGTGGGCTTCAGTGCGAGCAAAATTCTCTCTACACCTGCTCTAGGAAAGATCGCGGAAAAAACCATCCAAGCTGGTATTTCTCGGGGCGCTTTTGCGGGTGGAGTGCAAGCCGCAGCAACTTGCATGTCGAGAAATAAAATGGATGGGAGAGACCTTGAGTCAAATCTTGGACCAGCTATGTTAATGGGTGCAGGTTTTGGCGCTATAAATGGAGCAGTAAATGCTAAACTTGAAAACATCAGGATACAAAGAACACAATTAGAACAAAAAGCCTTTGATAAACTAACCGAGCCAAAATTAATTGATGGAAAACATAAGAGCCCTATTGCGGGTGAAAAAAGACTCGATCTTATGAAATTTTTAAAAAGGCTAGATGACTCGACCTTAACAATGCTTATCGAAAATGCTGCTCCTGTCGAACAGCTCCCCGTATATTTCCAGGCTAAGAACGGCACGCTGGATGAAAGAGCTCTTCAGATTGAGGGAAATTCACAACAAAATATAAGTACTAATCCTGTAGAACAGCTAGAACGACGAGAAATGAATCTCATCCAAAAAGAAGCCGCCCACTTACAACAAACCGAAGCGGAATGGGGAGCAAGCCTAAAAGCATACATTAAAAAAGGGTACAAATTATCTCTTGAAAGCCATCCGAAAAAATCTATTAACTATGAAGAAGCTATCAAAGCCATTGACCATGGGTTAGGGGTAAACGCAGTTAAAGTTAGAAAACATCACGGCTCAACAACTTCTGTTAATATAGACGGTAGCGTGACAAACCAGAATTTTCACAAAGGTTTAGCCACTGAGTGGATTAATTTAAGACGAGACTCTCTTCATATAGTACGAAATACCATAGAGTCTTTTGTAAGCGAGAGATTAGCAAGTGATGGAGGTTTTACAGCAGAATCATTGCAACGTCTTCAAGAGTATGTCGCAGATGCAAAAAGAATTAGTTATGAGATAACGGATAAGACGTTTGGACCAAATATCAAAGAATTACTTGATAGTAAAGGAAAATTCTATCTTCCAAATGGCGAGAGACTTCGCGAACCTTTGCAGATTATCAATGCCTTTGATAAAAGCTCGGAAGTCCAAATTGAATGCCATCATCAAAATATCAGTTACAGAAACCCAAATGCGGATTTTCATCAAGAACTAGATAATATTATAAAAATGGCTGAGACCACTCCTTCTCTTCAAAATTCATATCTTGGCAATCAAACCGCGAAACCTTTGGAAATTCAAAACGAGCTATCCCTTCCTTCCACAACCACCACGACTTCAAGCATCCAAAACATCATGGATCCCATGAACCCTTCTATGGATATGACTCAAATTTTGGTTGCATTATCTCGAACTCAAAAAAGAAATGATATGCCTCACACTATTCCTCCATATGTTCAAATTCAACATGACCTTGACCATCAAACCAGAGAACTTTCCGATGATCAAGACATGCTACCCTCTAGTTTTACAGCCAGCACAACTTCCCGAGATCAAAACCTCAGTCGCCAATCGATCGACGTTTCTCCATATGTTCAAATTCAACATGATCCTGAATATCAAACCACAGAACTTTCCGATGATCAAGACATGTTACCCTCTAGTTTTACAACTACCACAACTTCCCGAGATCAAAACATACCACTCATTATTCATACAATTTCCACAACTCCAAGAATGCAAAACGTCGGGAACCATTTGACCGGCGCTATAGGATCTCAAGAAAAACAAAAAAAAATTGAAAAGACACAGAAACATCTAGGTCGATTAAAATTTCAAAGGGATCACACTAATAAAAGTTGGAAAAAATCGAGCCTGAGTACTCAAATAAAAACTTATGAAGAGCGATTAGATGTATTAAAATTAAACAAACAATAGGTCTCTGCGTAATTAATGTAAGTTGAAAATTACTGAGTGTAATCAAGTTTAAAAAACCTCTGTGATCTCTGTGATCTCTGTGGTTTATTAAAATTCAACCACAGAGTCCACAGAGATCACAGAGAGACAATAAATTTAATTATTTGCGACTTATGTTAATTAAAATTTTCTATTAGATTTAATTGTCCGTCAAGGCATTTAGGCAACAAGGACTATGCAAGTAGATTATTGAGCAAATTCAAAAGAGGACCGGGATAGCAAGACAGAATTAAGACAGCGGCAGAAGCCGCCAAACCCACTGCCACTGCTGGCCAAGACATTTCTCTTCTTTCGTGTTCAGCGGGAGCTTTTGCAAGGATGAAAGCGATGATCCTTAAGTAGTAAAACGCGGATAGGATAGTCGTCAGCAAGCCAACAATGACTAAAGCGTAAAAGCCGCTTTCGAAAGCGACTTTGAAAACGTAAAATTTAGCGAAAAATCCAGCGGTTGGAGGGATACCAGCCAGCGTCAAAAGACATAAGATAAAAACCCCAGCGAGGAGGGGAGACCGCGCGAATAGCCCCTTTAAGTCCTCCATTGATATCCCCTGGCTGCGGTAGTCAAGCAATGCGATGATGGCAAAACAACCCAATGTGGCTAGTGAATAGATGACGAGATAGAAAAGTAAAGCTGACAAAGCATCTGGAGTTCCAGCCGCCAGCGGCAAGAGCAAAAAGCCCGCGTGGGAGATGCCGGAATAAGCAAAAAAGCGGCGGAGCTGCGTTTGGCGCAGAGCCACAACATTGGCATAAATCAACGTGGGATAGGCAAGGAAAGCAACCCCCTGATTCCAAAGGGGATCAAATTGCCTTAATGATTCCAAAAAAAGCCTTGAAAAAGCTGCAAAAGCCCCCACTTTGGTACCTACAGCCATAAAAGCGGTGACAGGGGTGGGGGCTCCATCGTAGACATCTGGAGCCCACATGTGAAAAGGGACAATTGCCGCTTTGAAAGCCAACCCTAAGGTGACTAACGCAATTCCGCTGAAGAAAAGAGTTTTTTCTGGAGACGTTTGTAGGAGATGAAACTTCGGAAGCAGCAGATCAAATCGAGTTGTGCCTGTAGCGCCATAGACCAAAGCGATCCCATAAAGAAGAAAGGCTGTCGCCATAGCCCCCATTAAAAAATATTTAATCGCCGCCTCGTGGGAAAGCTCCCATTTTTTCATGTAGCCGCACCAGACGTACAACGAAATCGATAACGTTTCAAGACCCAGAAACAAGATCAGAAAATCAGCTGATGATCCAATTAAGACCAATCCAAAAAGGGAGGAGAGGAGGAGGAAAAAATATTCCCCGTGGGTAGCTTCAAAACGTTGAAAAAAAGAATAAGAAAGAAGAGTAGTGGCTAATCCGATAGACAAAAAGAAAACGGTAAACAGGCGGCTTAAAGGATCAAATTTAAGCCACGGCACCAAGAGAGGATCATTGCTTGGAGGAGCTGTAAATGCAGCGTACAAGGCTGCAAGAAGAGTCAAGCAAGTTAAATAGACCGAATATCTTTTAGCCTTATCCTCGGAAAAACTTTCAAGAAGGATGAGAAGCAAAGCTCCCCCTAGTAAGATCAAGAGAGGGCTTATGGATTCAAAATCGACTAATCTAAAAACGAGATTCATGGGGTGTTCTCCAATTTACCTGAAGATCTCTCATCAACAAATTTTTGTGTGGCTGGTTTGATATAATTTAAGACAGGCGCAGGATATACACCAATCCAAACGATTAATGCGATCAGGGGTAAAGAGATTGTTACCTCTTTGTCTTTGATATCAACCCAGGATTCCTGAAAAAAGGTTGCTGTTTGAAAATAGACCTTTTGCATCCATCGCAGCATGTAAACGACCGAAAGGATGACGGTCAAGCCGAGAAAAGCAGCGAGCCATGGGTGTACACCAAAGAGTCCAAAAAGGATTAATAATTCCCCGACAAAGTTGTTAAGACCTGGGAGAGCAACAGAAGACAATACAAAAAAGAGGGTGATCCAGCAAAGGGTTGGCATAAATTTGGCCAGGCCGCTGACGTGCCCCATCCCTGTCGATCCGATCCGTTCTTCCAACCATCCAGCGGCAAGGAACAAAGCTGTAATGGTGATCCCATGGTTAAGCGCTTGTAAAAGGGCGCCTGATTGGGCGGTTTGATTCCAAATGAAAACCCCTGCCAAAATAAAGTTGACATGGGAAAAGCTGGAATAAGCGATGAGCCGCTTGAAATCGTTTTGCATCCAAGCGGCAAGCCCCCCATAAAAAACCCCCGCGACAGCCAATCCAAGCAGAAGAGGATTCCATTCTTGCATTAAGGTCGGAAAAAATTGAACTCCTATACGGAAGAAGCCATAGATCCCTGCTTTGGAGAGAATTCCTGCCAAAAGGATGGTTCCGGCAGGAGACGCTTGACAATAAGCATCTGGAAGCCATGCATGAAAAGGGAAAAGGGGTGTTTTTACAGCAAAGGCCAGAAAAAATATGGCGCCCAGCCAATGGGCATGAGGTACTGTTTCTGCGACTTTAGACAAGGCCTGAAGATTAAAAGTGCTCCCTCCAGCAATAAAATAGAGGGACAGAACCGCAGCAACCATTAAAGCGGAGCCTGCAATCATGTAGATTAAAAATTTAATGGCAGCACTCTGACGATTGTGCCCTCCCCATATATTAATGAGAAAGTACAATGGAAGTAGCATCCCTTCCCAAAAGATGGTGAAGACGACAAGGTCGCCAGCGGTGAAGAATCCAATCAGGAGCCCCTGAAGCAAAAGAACTAAAGAGTAGAATGTATGGGGATGCTCCAATTTATCGAATTTGACTGCCAAAAGACTGATGGGTGTGATGATCGCCGTCAAATATAAAAAAAGGAGAGACAACGGATCGACCCTTAAATGAAAGTGGATGGAAAGGGGGGGAAGCCATATATAATCGATTTCCGATCCCAGCCAATATTGTGAGCCATAAAGCAAAATGGCTAACGGGAAAAGGCTCATTAGGAGGGCAATTCCTTTTATGTTCTTTTTGAGACCCATAGGGAGAAAGAGAACTATTGCTGAAGCCACAAAAGGAAAAATAAATAAGAACATTAAATTAACCATGCACCCACCTTAAAAAGCAAAATAGGCGATTAAAATCACTGTCCCAACGACCATCCAAGCCACGTAAGAGCGGATGGCACCGCTTTGCAATCGCTGAAGACCGTACGCGAAAACCTGAACGGTTTGAGTAGCAAAACGGATCAACCCGTCAAAAAATTTAGGTTCTAGGATCGCCGCGATAAACTGGGCGATCGATCGTAAAGGAAACACAATAGCTCCCCAATAAATTTCATCAATAAAGAATGATTTTCTTAAAATAGTCAAAGGAGAACCCAACTTGTCGGCAAACCGGGTATAAAGTGCCGCCGTCACACCTATGCCAATCAAAGCTCCAACCACCGATAATAGTGTGGCAGGCTCGAAAAGGAAACTTGTGTTGAGGTTTTTCTCTATTGGTGTGAGACCTAATTCAGCCAGAAACCTTTCTAAGATAGGTGTTTCATTGAAGGAAAAGCCCAGGAATCCTCCACAGATCGACAGAATTGCCAAAAGAAAAACAGGTACAAGCATGACTTTGGGGGCCTCTTTGATTGTTTCTGAAATGTCCCCCTCTACATGGGAAGATCCTCTAAACGTCAAGAAATAGGCACGAATTAAGTAAATACCCGTCAAAATCGAAGCGGTCATTCCGATGTAAAATAGAATATCAAATCCTGCTAAATGCTCCTGCTCTAAGATTAAGTCCTTACTGAAAAAAGCAGCAAGGGGAGGAATTCCGGCCATCGCAAGAACGCCGATTAAAAACATCCATTGTGTTTGGGGAAAGTATTTTGAAAGCCCCCCCATTTTTTCCATCTCTGTGGTATCGTGCATCATGTGGACGACATTTCCCGCAGACAGGAAGAGCAGCGCTTTGATGAAGGCATGAGTTGTTAGGTGAAACATAGCCGTAAAGAAAGCCCCAATGCCGCAAGCCATAAACATCAACCCCAATTGGCTCACTGTGGAATAAGCCAACACCCGCTTGAGATCGGTTTGCCCCAAAGCGCATAGAGCGGCAAAAAGGGAGGTGACCGCTCCGATAGCACCGATGATGAATAATGTTGTAGGCGACTGCATAAAGACAGGATGCATTCTGACAACTAAGTAGACCCCCGCTGTCACCATCGTTGCCGCATGGATCAAAGCGGAAACAGGGGTGGGACCCTCCATGGCATCAGGAAGCCATGTATGGAGCGGCAATTGTGCGGACTTTCCTGTAGCGCCAATAAAGTAAAGTATTGTGAGAACTGTCAGAATTGGTGCTCCAACGGGAAATTCATGCCCAGCGTGATCGATGACGGTGGCGATATCCCCTGTTCTAAAAATATAAAAAGTGAGGAGCAAACCAACCAAGAGCCCTAAGTCGCCGACCCTATTGACGACAAAAGCTTTTGTGGCTGCACGTGCTGCCGCAGGGCGGGAATACCAAAAACCGATCAAGAGATAGGATGCTAAGCCCACCCCTTCCCAACCTACAAAAAGCAATGGAAGATTAGCAGCAAGCACGAGGAGAAGCATGGCAAAGACAAAAAAATTCAAGCAGGCAAAATAGCGGGCAAAATCTTCATCATGCTGCATGTAGCCGATGGAATAAACATGAATCAAAAAACCTACGCCGGTAATTATGAGCGTCATTAGAAGCGAGAGGGAGTCAAGGCGCAAGCTCACATCGGCTTGAATCCCTTCTATGGGGATCCATGGGTATAAAACAAAAGTAACGGGGGTACCCCCTGTATGGTTGTACATCAATAAAAGGGTAGAAAAGCATAAGAACGAAAGGAAGATTGTGGTACAAGCGAGAATCCCTGCAAAACTGCGCTTGATCCTAAAAGCGCTTATTAATAAGACAAGAAATCCTGCTAACGGTAAAAACAGTCCTGACCAGATGGCGTATTGCATTCAACCTCTTAATGAATTGTATTGATCGACATCGACAACCTGTTTTGAACGGAATAAATTGATGATGATGGCCAAACCTACCGCCGCTTCGGCAGCCGCGACGACTAGGACAAAAAACACCCAGACTAAGCCGGTCTGATTTCCCCAATAGTGTGAAAACGTCACAAAAAGAAGATTCGCTGCATTCATCATCATCTCGATAGACAAAAAGAAAATGAGGGCATTTCGTTTAACAAGAACACCTATGATCCCTATTGCAAACATTGCCATGCTGATGATGATGATATATGAGAGATCCATCTATTTTACCTTTTTTCCTATGTAAACTGCCCCAATGACAGCAATTAAAAACAGTAAAATGACTGCTTCGAATGGGAAGAAGAAATCCACATAGAGAGCTTTTCCTAGCGCTTCCACAGTGCCAAATTCTTTTGGCAACTCCTGCCTTGAAGGAACAATGTCTTTGAATTGTTCTCCAAGATACAAAAGGGACAATAAAAAAGAGCCCCGGCGATGCACAAAATAAAAGGAGCGCTTTTAGCTTCATATTTGGCGATTTGCTCGTGGGCATCTTGGAAGAGAATAATCACGAACATAAAAATCACCAGAATGGCTCCTGCATAAACTAAAACTTGCATCACAGCAATAAATTGCGCTGAAAGCTCAAGATAAAATACAGCTAGCATCAAAAGAGATACCAAAAAAGAAAGGCTGGCATGGACAGGTTTAGGCAAGACTAAAACCCCTAAAGAGGAAACAAGAAGCAGGAGACCTAGAACACCTTGTATGGAAGCGGGGATGGGGATGGAGGTGGTCATATCAGCTTAAATCTCCCTCTTTGGATCCCGTCCGGAGTCGCCTGGATTTTTTTCCGTCAGCATATCTTTGGTATAAATCAGCTCTTCCCGTGTATCGGCTGAAAGCTCGTAATCATTACCTAGAATAATAGCGCCTGTGGGACACGCCTCCTCGCAATAGCCGCAAAAAATGCATCGAAGCATATTGATCTGGAAATCGGAGGCATACCGCTCTCCATGGGAATGGGGATCCTCAGGATTATTTTCGGCAGGTTTTACATAAATCGCTTGAGAAGGGCAAACAATGGCGCATAATTCACATCCGACACAACGCTCCTTGCCATCTTCCCATTTTGTCAGATAGTGGCGTCCGCGTGAACGGACTGGCAGCTTCCGCTTTTCTTCTGGATACTGGATGGTGATGGGGCGTCTGAAAATGTGTTTCAAGACGATTAAGAGACCCACAAACATCGACAACACTTGACGAAATTTTTGTTTCATTTCATACCAATTTAAAATAAGCAGTTACAATTAAATTGACCGTCGCAACAGGGATCAACACTTTCCAACCAAAGCTCATCAGCTGGTCATAGCGGAACCGCGGCATCGTGGCCCGCACCCACATGAAAAAGAAAACGAAAAGGGCAACTTTTACGAAGAACCAAACGACCGGAATTTCCCCTGGCCCTTGCCATCCTCCAAGAAAAAGGGTCACGGCAATGGCAGATACAGCCAAAATGTTGATGTATTCCGCAAGAAAAAACATGGCAAACTTCATCCCCCCGTATTCCGTATGATATCCCGCGGTTAGCTCTTGCTCAGCCTCTGGCAGATCGAAAGGCGCGCGGTTCGTTTCGGCAAAAGCCGTGATCAAGTAGATGATAAAGCCAATCGGATTAGTCCAAATAAACCATGCTGCCGCTGAGCTTCAACAATTTCGGGAAGGCTAAGTGTTCCGGCTGCAAGCACAACCGTGAGAAGGGATAGACCCATAGGAATTTCATAGCTGATCATTTGCGCTGTTCCGCGTAATCCTCCTAGAAGAGAATAACGATTATTGGAAGACCATCCTGCCAAAACCACACCATAAACAGCTAACGAGGAGAAAGCCAGCAAAAATACGATCCCTGCGTTGATATCTGCAATATAGAGCTCGACTTGATGCCCTCCAATTTGAACTGTCCCCCCTATGGGAATCAAGACGAAGACGAATAAAGCAATAAAAACAGAAATTCCTGGGGCAAGCCAGTAGGTGAATTTTTCCACTCCTGCAGGTTGAAACCTCTCTTTCGTAAGGAGCTTGATCCCATCTGCAATAGGTTGTAGGAGGCCTAAAGGGCCCACCCGGTTTGGACCAAGGCGCAATTGCATCCGGGCGATGAGCACCCGTTCTAATAGTGTCATATAGGCAGCCGCCCCAAAAAGCACCAGAATCAGGACTAAGCATTTGATGGCAATGATGATAACACTGTCAACCACCGTGCAATTCCTCTTTTGATGGTTTAGGGCTATTTGGCAATTTTTTTTCATGCTCGACATTCACCGGCAACCCATTCATGAGATTTGAGCCAAATTCGTGGGCCGGTATTTGGCTAAAACCTAAGGGCACGATAACTGTCTCATTAGCAACCCGCTCATCCAGTTTTACTTTGACATGGATCGAATGGCCATTATTAGTCAAACGTACTCGATCACCGGTTCGGATCCCCCTTTTTGCCCCTTCGAAGGAATTTAAGCGCACACACTGTTCTGGCGTTAGCTTACTCAAATGGAGGTCATGCCTCATCCGTGTCCCCTCATCAAAAAGAACCGATGCAAAGGTGGCTCTCAAAGTTCCATCTTCCCTTTTAGCTTCCTTTGTTTGACCCGGCTCAATTTGTTCTGGCCGATTTAAAGAAAAACGGTTTTGTTTTAAAGCTTCTGTAAATTCAAGGTCGAGGTCGAGCGTCAAATTCATCTTCTCGGCAAGACGGCGAAAAATCTCACCATCGCTGTAAAGAGATTGAGGGATCTCTTTTCCTGGAAAGAGCTTTTGCACCCTCCCCTCGATATTGACAAAAGAGCCCCATTTTTCAGCAAAAGATAAGGTTGGAAGAACAACGTCTGCTTGTTCAGCTGTTTCAGTTAAAAAGAGATCTTGGACAACCATAAAGCCAAGCTTTTGACGCGCTTGCTTCCAAAGGGTTGGAGGAAAATGTTTGATTAGGTCGACACCAGCTACATAAAGGAAATCCCAACCAGTTTGCGCCGCAGCTTCAATGATTTGAATGGCATTGAGACCTGGGTTCTTTAGCCGCTGTCCAAGAGGTCCTAGCTCTGGATGCATGCCGGCAAAGCGGGCTCCCATGCTGTTCCCTTTCCCCTCCATCACGTTAAGGGAAAGGCCCGGTATAGTTTTTTGGATCTTGGCTAATTCGGACAAAATGGGGGATCGTTCGGAAGACGCTAAATATTGCCTGCCGACAAAAAAGGCGCCTTTTTTTCCTTCTTTTCCTAGAGAAGTTATTAGGGACAAATTTTGCTTGATCGCTTGCAATTCTTCTCCTGGAGCATGTAAAACTGTCTTTGCTAGGTGAGGTGCTATTTCAGGAGCGAAATGGCCGATGAAAATCACCCTGGCTCCACGATTGATCGCCTGTTTTAGCCGCAGCCAAACGACCGGAAATTCTTCAGTCAAATCCAACCCTAAAAGGATGGTATAGGATAATTCTTCACACTCCCCTATCGACATCTCCATCCCGGGGGCCATCCCTTCTTCCGACAAAGAAAAAATGGGAAGCCCGAGGCGAGAGTCCATGTGTTTTATTTGGCAACCTTCCCGCATCAACTTTTGAAACAGATAATTTTCTTCCGTCGTCAAAGGATGCCCCCCAAGCGCTGCGAGCTTTCCTTTCGGTTGGCTGGCTTGATTTTTTCAGCAATGATGGAAAGCGCTTCATCCCAGCTAGCCGTTTGAAAACTATCCCGATGTTTGATCAAAGGGGTCTGCAGCCGGTCTGGATGGGAAGTAAATTCATAGCCAAACCATCCCTTGTCGCACAGCCAGATGTCGTTGACATCCTGGTTTTCACAAGAACGGGTACGCATAATTTCGCCATCGCGGGAATCAAAAATCATGCTGCAGCCAACAGGACACAAAGTGCAAGTGCTTTTAGTTTGATCATTATCCCAAGGACGTGCACGAAAGCGATAGACTTCGCTTGTCAGGGCACCTACAGGGCAGATCATGATTGTATTTCCGATGAATTTTGATTCAGCAGGCCCTCCATCGGGCGTTCCCACTTCAGTTTTAAATCCCCGTTCAATAAATTCTAGAGCATGATCTCCAGCGATGAGATCACCAAAACGGGTACAGCGAGCGCATACGATGCAGCGTTCGCGATCGAGCATCAGGACAGGACCTAAAGGCAGAGGCTTTTTAAAATGACGTTTCTCTTCGAAAAAGCGGCTTTTACCTGGACCAAATTTGAGCGTTTGATCCTGCAGAGGGCATTCTCCTCCCCGGTCGCAAATGGGACAATCGAGGGGATGGTTGATCAGCAAAAATTCTAAGATCCCTTCCTGCCCTTCGACTGCCAGGTGAGCTTTGAGTTTTTACGACCATCCCTTCTGTTGCTTCTAATGTGCAGGAGGTTTGCAGTTTAGCCATTTTTTCCACTTCGACCAAGCACATGCGGCAAGCGCCAAAAGGAGGCATCCGATCGTGATAGCAAAAAATTGGAATATCGATTCCTGCTTGTTTGCGGCAGTATAGACAGTAGTCCCTTTGGGACAACGACCTCCTTGCCGTCGATGGTCAAGTGCACTGCTTGAATGATTGTTTGCTCAGTCATAATTAAACGTAGGGGTATGCTATTTTCATTTCTGGGCGTTTGTTTGCCTTAGGATTTCGTTGGATATAAGCTTCAAATTCATCTTTAAATTCCTGAATCGCGCTGACGATAGGAGGTGCTGCTCCAACAGCTAGTGGACAAAAGGAATTGAGTCTCCATGCTCTTGCAAACATGTTCAATAACATTTAAGTCCCAAATTGTTCCTCGCCTGCTTCAATCCGAGCCAAAATTTGGACCATCCAACGTGTTCCTTCCCGGCAGGGGGTGCATTTTCCGCACGATTCATTTTGATAAAACTGCATCAAGCGATGAGCCACTTTGACCATATCGGCTGAATCATCCATCACAATAATCGAAGCTGTTCCAAGGCTGATCCTCGAGCTGCAAGAGTTTCAAAATCCATCGAAATATCCAAGATCCCTTTCAGTCAAAAGAGCGCAAGAAGAGCCGCCTGGATAGCACGCTTTAAATTTCCTGCCGGGAGCATTCCTCCAGCAGTCTCCAAAACTTCTCTTAAGAGTTACTCCTAAAGGAAATTCATAACATCCGGGCTTTTGTATATGACCGCTGATTTGAAAAATTTTTGTTCCTGTATTTTTGGGCTTGCCAATTTTTTGAAACCATTCGACGCCCCTGTTGACGATATGCACGACATTGCATAATGTTTCGACATTATTGATGATAGTCGGCTTTTCATAAAGCCCGGCAACAGCTGGAAAAGGGGGCTTTAGCCGCGGTGTCGCTCGATATCCTTCTAAAGAATTGAGCAAGAGCTGTTTCTTCTCCTGCAATGTAAGCTCCAGCTCCGGATGGACAACAATTTCCAAAGAATAATCGAGTTCCGAAAATATTTTTGCCCAAGATATCCCTTCTTTTTGGCTTGATCGACTGCATTATGTAATTTGGACAGTCCCTTCAAAAAATTCGCCGCGGCAATAAATGAAAGCATGTTATTGGCTCCAATGGCATAACTGGCATAAAATGATCCCTTCAATCAGCTGATGAGGATCATGTTCAATTAGCAGCCGATCTTTAAATGTTCCGGGTTCGCTTTCATCGCAGTTGCAAACTAAATATTTCTGCGGCGGGATCTTTGGGGATAAATCCCCATTTCATTCCTGTAGGAAAACCAGCTCCTCCTCTTCCGCGCAAGCCAGATTCTTTCACCATTTCGACAAGATGTGCTGGTGGAATCTGAGGAATTGCTTTTCGGATTGCTTGATAGCCCCCATTTCTTTCATATGTTTCGATGTTGCATTGATCGGGCTCATCTGATATGTGCCATCAAAATGCGCATTTCAGGCATGCTCAGCCTCCATCCTTTCGGCCGCAGGAGAATGACCCGGTCCTTTTTTCGCTTCATCCAATATTTGTCGAATCTTCTTCCATTAACAGGTCCGATAACTTTATCATCGACAAGCATCATCGGGAGCCTGATCGCAAGCTGCCAAGCATTCCGAAGGAATGACGGTAAATTCCCCATCGCTGCTTGTTTCCCCTGGCGCTATTTGAAGTTTACGGCATAACTCTGTAATCAACTCATCGCTCCGCGCAGCATGCAGGAGACATTTTTGCAAACATGAATCAAATGTTTTCCCACGGTTCTTCAAAAAACATATCGTAAAATGTGACGACAGCATTCACTTCATTAGGATCGATTCCGAAAAGATCGGCAACTTCATTTTGGATTTCGCGGGGCAGATACCCTACTTCTGCTTGCGCTAAATGAAGAGCAGGAATTAAGCAGATCGCTTTTCTGGATATTACTTTCTGCAATTCTAAAATGGCATTGTTTGTTTTTTCACTTAGCATTAGCGGTCTACATCTCCTAAAATTGGATCAACACTGGCAATTGCCACCACAACATCGGATAAAATATAGCCCTGGCAAGAACTTTTTTCAATACTTCAACATGGGGAAATGAAGGGGAACGAACTCGCAATCGATAGGGTCGATTGCTTCCATCGCTGACAAGATAATATCCCAGTTCTCCTCGGGCTGATTCCACACAATGATAAAGCTCTCCTGCAGGGGGATGGATTCCTTCGCTGACCAGTTTAAATTGATGGATGACAGCTTCCATGCTGCGTGCAAGTTCTGCTGCGAGGCGGCAGGCCACTTTTCGGTTATCTGTCAATGACGGTCCTGGTTTCAGTTTATTCAAAGCCTTGTTCAACCAGGAAGCGCTTTGCTTCATTTCTTCCATGCGCACCAAATAACGTGCATAGGAATCCCCTTCAGTTAACGTGGGATATCAAATTGATAATGTTTCATAATCCAAGATAAGGATAGACTTTGCGAATATCATAAGGAACGCCGGCAGCGCGAATGACAGGTCCTGTGCACATAAATTGTTTGCAGAGTTCCTTGTCGATGATCGCAACTCCTTGCAGCCGTTCGCACCAGACATAATTATTGGTCAGCAAGTTATCCAGATCTTTCCAAGTGTCGAGGGAAATTCTTTTAAAAACTGCCGCACGTCTGCTTCAAATCCGGGATTCAGATCATAAGCTAATCCCCCGATCCGCCAGCAAGAGGGAAACATCCGTGCTCCGGACATCTCTTCAAAAAGATCCAAAATTTTTTCCCGCTCTGCAAAGCAATACATGTAGACGGATGACATATTGAATTCAAGAGCACTTGTTCCCAGCCATAGCAAGTGGCTTGCAATTCGGGATAGCTCAAGAAGCATAAGCCGGATTGTCTGAGCTCGTTCAGGTACTTCGACATTCATTAACCTTTCGACAGCCGCCGGCAAAAGCCTGCTCTTCAGCAGGTCCTGAAAGATAATCCAGGCGATCGATCAATGTAAAAACTTGCATGATAGGTGCGCGTTTCGCATTCTTTTTCAACGCCTGTATGTAAGATAGCCGATCACAGGTTCTGCTGAAATAACGATCTCGCCATCAAGCTGCAGTTTGAGGCGCAACACACCATGTGTCGAAGGGATGCTGAGGCCCTAAATTGAGCTCCATGATATCGCCGGACAGTTTTTGTTCTGGCCCTTTTCAGTTGTCGTTTTTGACATATGGAATAATTTCCGAGGCACTTTTGGTTTTACACCATGTTTAAATTCAACAGGTTCTTCTGTCAAAGCATAATCGCGACGCAAAGGATGTCCTATCCAATCATCAGGCATCAAGATTCGCTTTAAATCGGGATGCCCTTCAAATTGGACTCCAAATAAATCATAGAGCTCTCTTTCATACCAATCAGCTCCTTCCCAAAGATCTGTCACAGAAGGTCAAGGTTTCATCCCGTGCGATAAAGACGTCACAATGCGCACACGTTCATAATTGGTCGGGATTGTGAAGCCAATAGACGACTTTAGTGTGTTGTGATGGGCTCGAGATAATCGACTCCTGTCAAATCCATCAAAACTTCATATCCAGGTTCTGGCGTGCAGTCTTGAGAAATGCCAAGAACTTCTTTCAAATTCTGTTTTACCAATTTCGAGGGTCGTTTCCCCTATGAACTCTTTTTCGTTGAGGACAGCGTTTCCAAAGTTGCTTTTGACCTGTTGGACTAGCTTCCGCTGTTTTCATGAGTGCCTCTTTCCGCTTATAGGACGGTCTCGTCTTGATTTTCTTCTGCAGCAGAATGAGGCCATCAAGTAAAGCTTCAGGTCGAGGAGGGCAGCCTGCCACATAAACATCGACCGGAACGATTTTATCAACCCCTTGGATAATGGCATAATTGTTATAAATTCCTCCGCATGAAGAGCAATCCCCCATGGCAATGACCCATTTTGGATCAAGCATCTGGTCGTAAACTGTTTTTAAAACAGGCGCCATTTTTTGGCTTACACGTCCTGCAACAATCATCACATCGCTTTGGCGAGGCGAGGCTCGAAACACTTCCATGCCGAAGCGAGCCATATCGTAGCGGCTTGCAGCTGTCGACATCATTTCGATCGCACAGCAAGCCAGGCCAAATTGCGCTGGCCAAAGGGAATTTTCCCGCGCCCAATTAATTAATTTTTCTAAAGGGGCAACTAAAAATGGAGTTTTTTCTTGAGGTGTTATTCCCATTGTAAGTCCTTTTTTTCGCCAAACATAGGCAAAGCCAACCAAGAGAGCCACTAAAAAAAAGGCCATTTCATAAAAGGCAAATGCCCCAATGGTCTTTCCAACAACTGCCCATGGATAAAGAAAAATCACTTCAATGTCAAAAACAAGAAAAATCAGCGCGACCAGATAGTGACGAAGGGGAAAACGTTTTTGCAAAAGATGAGTTTCTGTTTGTATTCCCGATTCATAAGGCAAAAATTTCACTGGAGTTGATTTATCAGAGGGGACAAGGGCTGAGAGGAGAAGAATGACAAGAGTTACAAGAAAAACAAACCCGAAATAAATATAAACCGGTAAAAAATCCACATTTTTCTCAATTTTGAGTGCCAAATCAAAGTTCTACATAGCAACCGCTTAGTGAAAATGTCAATGTTTTTTTGATTGGAAATGGCAACCTAATGAAAAAAATAGAGGATTTAACGCTATCGAAACCAGGGCGCACGCAACTATAATGTCATACCCATCATCTGGTAAAATATCCAATCGCATCGCCTCTTCGGCAAGGATAAAGGAAAATTCTCCGATTTGTGCAAGAGCGATAGATACTATCACGGCTGTTTTCACGGGATATTTAAGGGCTAGAGAAATAATAAAAGCCGTTAAAGGCTTTACAAAGAGGATGATAGCCAAAACCCCGCCAAAAAGAAAAAAATGCTCCACAATAACATAGGGATTAAAGAGCATGCCGACTGTGATAAAAAAAATAACCACAAAAGTATCTTTCATCGGCAAAGAGTGGACAAGGGCTTGCTGCCGCACTTCCGTTTGTCCGATGACCATCCCGGCAATAAAGGCTCCTAAAGCAATGGAGGTCCCAAATATTAGCGAAGAGCCTGTGGCTATAACAAAAGTCAAAGCCAATATTGTTAAGGTGAAAAGCTCGTGGGAATGGGCAAGGACTATCTTGGTGAGGATGAAAGAGACAAGCTTCTGGCCTAAGGTAAACATTAGAACAATAAGGATAATGAATTTGAAAATCAAAAAAGCCATCGTCAAACCGATGGACCCTACTGCAACTTCATTCCCTTTATAAGCTGTGGCTAAGGTGGGAATTAAGATCAAAACAGCTACGGTGATAATATCCTCAACAACGAGCCATCCAATTGCAATGTGCCCTTCAGGGGTGCTCAATAACTTATGATCTGAGAGTATCCGTACAAGAACAACGGTGCTGGCCACCCCAATGGCCAATCCAAAAATAATCCCCGATTCCAACGTCCATCCGACGCTATAAATAAGCAATGTGCCTACCAACGAAGCCACCAATGTTTGGCCTATGGCCCCTGGGATGGCGATCCGCTTCACCGCCATTAAGTCTTGCCACTTGAAGTTAAGCCCTACTCCAAACATCATTAAGATCACGCCAATTTCAGCTAATTGCTCGGCAGTTTTCAAATCAGCGACAAATCCTGGGGAATAAGGGCCTATCAAATAGCCTGCCAATAAATAACCTAAAAGGGGGGATAGTTTGCAACGATGGGAAAGATATCCTAATAGGCTTGCAAACGCAAAACCCACCGTGAGTATCAATACAATTTTGAGATTATGCGCCTCGATATCCATGCATGCCCAAATTGTTAAAAAAAAGTGCCCGAGCCATGACCTTTTTCATCATATGATTAAAAAAAATTTCATCAAGAATAAAGTAATATGATATGATTATCTATTGAACATTTATTAGGGATTTAGTTTATGACAAATTACAAATCTGACTACAACTATCAAATTATCACTGCTGTTTTTTGCATTATTGTCATTATTGCCGACATCATTTCAGTTAAATTAGTTTCTATTTCTTGGGTGGAAGGTGTTCAAATCCCGGCAGGGGCATTTTTGTACCCCCTTACATTTTTGTTAAGCAGTCTTGTCACTGAACTATACGGTCCTCGAAAAGCTAAAGCAATGGTTTTTATAGCTTTAGGAATGACAATTCTCAGTTATAGCATTTTGCAACTAGCCCTACTCCTCCCCACAAAGGATAAGGCTACCCAAGAAGCATTGCAGCTTTTATTACAATTTAATGGGATTGTCATCTTTGCATCCCTCAGCGCCTATACTATTTCTCAGATGATGGATATCTTTTTTTATGCGATTATGAAGAAAAGGACTCAAGGCCGCTTTCTTTGGCTCCGGTGTAATGGAGCTGGTTTTATCTCTCAAGCAATGGATACTATCATCGTGAATATGATTCATTTATATTGGGGGTTAGGTTTAGATATGGACACTCTCATCCCAACCATGCTTTTTTCCTATTTGTTTAAAGTTTCCTTTACGTTTTGCTTGACTCCCTTGTTTTACATATTCGTTTTTCTTGCAAAGCCAAAGGCAAATTTTGCTGAGCAAATGAATCATGTCTCCAAAAACAATAAAAAGGAGCTCGTCTATGAACCAAGTCTGTAAGTTATCTGCAAAAAAATGTGTTCCCTGCGAAGGGGGCGTCCCCCCTATGAAAGAAAAAGAGATTGAAGAATACCTTAGTCAATTAAAAGAAGGGTGGATTGTCATTCGTAATCACCATTTAGAAAAAGAATACCGTTTTGAAGACTTTAAAAAAGGCTTGGAATTTACAAATAAAGTGGGAGAGATCGCTGAACGGGAAGGGCATCATCCCGACATTTACCTTTCCTATGGCCGAGTCAAACTTTTGATTTGGACCCATAAAATCAATGGATTAACTGAAAGCGATTTCATATTTGCAGCCAAATGTGACGAAGTGTAAACCGATTTTGTTTATGAAACTTAGTCTTTCCTATTTTAGAAATGAAGACACGCTCTTTTTGAGCCGTGATTTACTGGGTAAATTTTTATTTACTGATTGGAATGAAGGGGTTACAGGAGGAATGATCGTTGAAACGGAAGCCTATATGGGCCCCGAAGATAAAGCTTCCCACGCCTACGGTAATAGAAGAACAAACCGAACAGACGTGATGTTCCGGTCGGGAGGTGTTTGCTATGTCTACTTCTGCTATGGGATGCATTACCTCTTTAACATTGTCACCCATCGAGAAGGGATCCCCCACGCCATATTAATCCGGGCGTTAGAGCCAACGCACGGATTGGATATCATGCTTCAAAGGTGCCAGAAAGAGAACACATCGGCCTTGACCTCGGGCCCGGCACGTCTTACCAAAGCCTTGGGAATAAACGAACAACATTCAGGAATAGAATTAGAAAACAGTCCCATTTGGATTGAAGATAGAGGGGTCGTCATCAAAAAAGACAATATCGTTGCAAGTCCCCGCATCGGGATTGACTATGCACAAGAATATATCTTAAAGCCTTGGCGATTTACAATAAAAGATAATCCGTGGACTAGTATGTAACCTTCAGAACAAAAAAGAGTGTCTTCGTTGTAACAAAGAAAACACTCTTTAAACTAAAGCTCCTAGCTGAGACAACTTAAGCTTTAAAAGACATAACCTAGGTCTAAGCCGATGCTGAAACTGCGCCAGGAGATTCCATCGTGGCATCTGTTCGATGTAAAATCTTTAAAGGAGACGTGTCCATCCAAAAACCAGTTACAGTTAAAGTGATAGATAGAACCTACTTTGAAATTAAATCCATAAGCACTTCTTGTACGGCGATAGCTATCTAAAAAGTGACTGCCAGTTCTGGAATTCCTTTCTCTACGGGCACGAGCAAAATGATATTCAAATTCTCCATAGACATTCCAACAATCGCAACTCCACGCGAGGTCAACGCCAATGAATGGCCCCCACCATGTTGAACGATATGTGCTGTGTCCTCTTTCCCCTGTTTCGAAGCCTAGAGAATTTAACTCTTCTGTTGTCAAGTCATCGGAAATCAACTCATGATCATCCGCACGAAGCCGTTGGGTATCGTACGAAAAACCGATCGTTGGAACAACTTGCAAATTAGAACACCAACATTGTTGTAAAGGGTAACCAACAGCAACTGAAAAATCAGCTACGTATTTGCCCTTAATGTCATTGTGGGTTACTGGGTGTACAGTTGTGTAGAGTGTCGATGGAGTTAAAACAGCTGACACAGGGAATGAAAAGAAGTCCGATTCACGAACGTCCCCATCCAATACCCAGCCGTATTCACCATCGATCCGATAGTAAACACAGTCACAGCTGCTTTTAATTCTGCCTTGAACTGTAAAGATTTCAATATCTTTAAACCAAAGCTTTGATTGGGATTCTGGTAATTCATTTACCGGGAAATCAATTTTCCAATCAACATCGTCTGAACGATACCCAATTCCAAATTGGACCGTTGTATCCGCTTTTACCTCGCCGACGAATGCAAGCGTAGTGGTAAGCAGAAGTGTAGATAATCTACCTAAAATGTTTTTCATATCACCTCATATGGTAAGGGTCATAGCATCACCTTAAAATTTAACACGGAAAAATGTCAACTTGTTTTTGTTTTTACGTTGAATAAATTTCTTTTTTACTATTTTTAGGGCTCATACTTGACCTAAAGGGCTTTAGTAGTTGATTTTTAGCGCGCTCCAATTTTTTGATTTTTTTTCTTGCCCTTATTTTTTATATCATATATATAAATCAGTAATTTGTTTAATTTGGTAAGTTTTGTTCAAATAGATCTTAAACAGCTCAAGGCTAGTCGTTTGTCGCTTATGGAAGAAATTAACCATCCTTTTGCCTTGCCATTCCCTTTGGAATGCAAAATCAAACATATCCCTATCAAACGTGCTTTTGACATCCTATTTAGTTTGAGCATAATTGCTTTAGGGCTCCCTGTTTTCTTTTTAATCGCATTAGCCATCCGATTAACCTCGCGGGGGAAAATCATTTATTCACATGAACGTGTCGGCCGCGGCGGAAAACCTTTTTATTGCTACAAATTCAGAACTATGCGTAAAGATGCCGACAGCGAGCTGAAAAAGCTCCTAGAAACAAATTCAGCCCTTAGAAAAGAATGGGAAGAAACACGGAAGCTTAAAAATGACCCTAGAATTTCCAGAGTAGGAAATTTTCTTCGGCGAACTTCCCTCGATGAGCTCCCTCAATTTTGGAACGTTTTGAAAGGGGATTTGAGTGTCGTGGGTCCAAGGCCAGTTGTGAAAGCTGAATTAACTAAATATTATGGAACAAAAAGCGGCAAAATTCTTGGAATGCGCCCAGGCTTGACATGTTTTTGGCAAGTTTCAGGAAGGAGTAATATGAACTATGAAACCCGTGTAAAGCTAGATGAAGCCTATATCGACAGCCATTTCTCCCTCTCCTCTCTTCAAACGTTTATGTTGGATCTTAAATTGGTCCTGAAGACAATTCCAGCCATGCTTTTTTCTAAAGGGGCTTATTAAATATACAATGTAAAATTCCCAACGGGAATTTCTTTTCATTGAAAGAGGTCTTTTGAATATCGCCCGAAAAAATCTAGGGTTAGTTTTTACGGTCTCTTTGATTTTATTCCTTGCAATGCCCCTTTTTTGCCCTCAATGCCGGTTCTTCTTTTTTGCCCCTTTTATTGTCATCCTTTACTACCAAAAACCATTCCATATTGCACTTTGGGCATCCATTTTTTGTGGAACGATACTTGATTGTCTATCTTCCTCAACACCGTTTGGGTTTTATGCTTTAGCTTATGCATTATCCACGATCATCTTGTATGAACAGCATCGCCATTTTTTTGCCGATAAGATGAGCACGCTCCCGCTGATGGTCTTCTTTTTTTCCGTGGTGACCACATTAATCCAAAGTTTGTTGTTGGGCTTATTTCAAAGACATTATCTTTTTTCGTGGGGATGGGTATTCACTGATTTTCTATTTTTTCCATTATATGATGGATTTTATGCTTTTAGCATCTTTATCCTTCCCTGGATCCTATTTGGGAAACGCCCTCGAAAGGGGTCTGAATACTTTTCAAATTGATTCTCTCTTCGATCTCAATCTATCTCATGGATTTTCTAAGTAACTAGGCATAGAGAAAAACAGGATAAGCAAGATCGCCTTCGGCGGCAGGATAGGCAAGATAAGAATAAATGGTTTTCCCTAGCTTGATGCGCATGTGTCAAACCACCTCACTCCACATTTGTTCTTATCTTGCCTATCCTGCCGTTTACGATCCTGCTTATCCTGTTTTTTATAAGAAAATGAACCGACTACCTCTAGTATTTTGTTTTGCTTTTTTCAATTCCTTTTGTTTCGGAGGCATTCTTTTCATATTCTTTTGTTTCATGGTCGTCTGATCCGTTTTCATCATCAGATTCGTTATCGTGTGTTTCGTCGTTATTTTGGTTGTCTTCCTCACCATTATCACTGTCACTCAACAATTTTTCTGAGGGGGATTCTTGATCCGTTGAATTTGAGGGTGGAGTTCTTTCAGGATGTTCTAAAGAACGGATCTCTTCCTTTTTAAAACCAGGCAGGGGGATTTTTTGTTTTTCCATGCATTGCTTAAAATTTTCGGCTTTTTGTTGCTGGATATCATTTGACATCGCTTTGATTTGATTTTCATCGGTGATCCCTTGCTTTTTTAAGGCATCCCCTAAAATTTGGAGCAATGTCTCTCGAAATAATTTAACTACAATTTGACGTTGAGCAGGGTCTCGATCGTTAAATGGGTTGGGGCTTAGCTTGGAAGCTTTCTCATTAACTCTTTTCAAAACATCTTTATCTTGTGCTGCCAAATCTGCTATGACGGCTGACCATTTATCTTCTGGAACATTAAATTTTTTCAAAGTCGCAGTAACATAATTAGCTGGAAAGTAGGCTAACAATAATTCTTTAGTGCATTCATCGGGCTGTGCCTGTGCCGGCTGCATTGGAACTGAATGAGGTTGCTGAGCATAAGTTGTTCCGAAACTTGCCATTAATCCCATACTCAATAAAAGCCAGGCCGTTGGTTTTTTTAAATTCACGCTATCCACAATTCCTCCTTATCAAGTCTTTAAAAGTTTGCATATTGGCAATCTACTAAACTCAACTTTTTTTTTAAACTGCTTTTATTGCAATTGAGATTATTCATCGTGTGATCCGTTGATCGGCTTCAGAAGCTTCCCCTAAGCAGGAAGACAAAAGCAAGGATTTTTCCGCTCTGATGTACCGAAACATTTGACGGATCGCCGTTTCATTCGTATAGAGACTTTCATGCATTGTTTCGTTGAATACATCGAAGAGCACTTGTCGGAGCAATTCGGAAGCGGCTACAGGATTAAAAGGATTTAACGGATTTGGATTAGATTTGCGCGCCCGTTCTTCTATCATTGAAGGGATTTTCCTCGCATTGCTTTGGAGGGCATTGTAGAGAGGAACCCATTGCGCTTGGTACACATAATTTAAGTTAAAGGCGGTGGCAACCACATCGTAGGTGAAAAAATTTGTTTCAAGCTGATAAAAACAAGGGGGAATTTGCTGGGAGTAACATTTTGAAAATAACAGTAAAATAGGAAAAAAAATGCTCCAGACTTTCATGAGCACCTCCAATAACTTTAGCATCCGATTCACATGCAAACCTCACTATACAAATAATTAATTTAGTTTTCTATATTATCAAATTATTTTATATCATTGGAGTATTTGGTATTTGAAAGGTTTGCATTATGATCATTGACGGAAAAGCCATAGCTTCAAAAATTCAGGACGAGATTAAATTGTTTATCAGCAATTTAAATAAACGGCTCCCCTGCCTTTCTGTTATTCTGGTAGGAAAAAACCCTGCATCACAAGTATATGTAAATAAAAAAGTACAAGCCTGCGTCGAAGTCGGGATGATTTCCAAAAAAGTTGAACTGGATTCCTCAGTCTCGGAAGAAGAAATATTACGGCACATCTCTATCCTTAATGCAGATCCTGCGGTGGACGGAATTTTAATACAATTGCCTCTCCCTTCTCATGTCAACCCCTATTCTATTGTCCAAGCGATACACCCAGATAAAGATGTCGATGGATTTCATCCGGAGAATGTCGGTAAATTATTGATTGGTCAAACGGATGGATTTATCCCTTGCACGCCTTTAGGGATAAAAGCGCTTTTGGTGAGGTCTGGAGTGGAAATTGGTGGAAAGCATGCGGTGATCTTAGGGCGAAGCAATATTGTCGGAAAGCCTTTAGCGGCTTTATTAATGCAAAATTCTGTCCAAGGGAATGCGACAGTGACAATTACACATAGCCATACGCGCGACTTAAACACTTTTTGTTCAATGGCTGATATCCTCATAGCTGCTATGGGGCAGCCCCAGTTCGTCAAAAAAGATATGATTAAAGATGGGGCTATTGTGGTTGATGTCGGGACTAATCGCGTCGAAGATCCTTCGCTTGCACGAGGCTATAAAATCGTAGGGGATGTGGATTTTGAGAATGTCAAAGATCGATGTTCTTTAATCACTCCTGTCCCCGGAGGCGTGGGCCCCATGACAATTGCGATGTTGCTATATAATACTCTTCGCAGTTATCAAAGACGTGAAAAAACCGCTATTTTTGCCTTATGAAACATCATCTCTTTACCAGAATTTCAAAATTTTTGATTTTTTTCGTCTTTTTTTCAGGTTGTAAAAAATCAAGTGAAAAATCATCCATAACGGAATTTTCTGGAAATGTCATGACCATTGACTATCATGTGATCATAGGTCAAAAGTTGATTAAGCAGGAACAGGACAAAGTTTCTTCTATCATGCTTCACACCTTTCATGAAGTCGATATCCTTTATAATAAGTGGAATCCCCAATCTGAGCTATCGAAGCTGAACTCTTTGAAGGGGGGGCAAAAGGTTGATATCTCCCCTCCTTTGGAGCATTTTCTTTGTCTCGCTGGACAACTGGTCGATTTTACGGAGGGAAGATTTGATCCTACAATAGAACCTCTGCAGCAGTTATGGAAAAATAAACTTACCCTTGGCTGCACCCCTTTAACGGAAGACATTCAACAAATTACCCCCTCCATCGGATGGGATAAAATCCATATCGAAAAAGGGGTATTTTATAAGGATCATGATCTCACCCAATTAGACTTAGGAGGTATAGCCAAAGGATATTGCGTCGACTTATTGGTGGAGAGGTTGAATGCGGCAGGCTTTCCAGATGTCTTTGTCGAATGGGGAGGGGAAATCCGGGCTACCGGAAAACATCCTGAAAAGCGACCTTGGAACATTTTTATTAGCCGATTTGGCCATCCAGATCCTGCTCTTGCGATTGCCAAGCTTAGTCTAAACGATGCAGCTATTGCGACCAGCGGGGATTATTTGCAAAGCTGGTCTATTGTTGAAAATCAGGACGCTGCCACTTATTACCATATTATCGATCCTTCATCGAAAAAGATGTGCCAGATAAGACCGGGGAGTATCTCAAGTGCGAGCATCATGGCAGAAAATTGTGCTTTTGCCGATGCCTTGGCCACCGCGGTAATGCTTTTTTCGACAACAAAAGAAGCTGAAGATTGGTTGAATGGACTTGCAAGAGAGCATCCTGAAATCAAGTTTTGGCTTGTCTCGCATGGCGAAGCTCAATTGAAAAGATAAACAAACACAAGATATGCTAGGCTAGGCGCCTTTGGGAGCAAGAGATGGTGTTATAAAACATCAACCACTGAGCGGGGGAAGAAAAGTTACTTAGAAGACACAGAGAAGGAAAAAACAGGATAAGGAGGATCGTAAACGGCAGGATAGGCAAGATAAGAATAAATGTGGAGTGCGGCGGCTTGACGCCGCACTCCAAAAAACTGGCATATTCGCGGGCCCGATAAAAAATGGTCAATCCGCGCACTCCAGATTTATTCTTATCTTGCCTATCCTGCCGTTTACGATCCTCCTTATCCTGTTTCTTCATCTTTAAAGCTTTAGTTTTTTTTCAGGCGAGCATGTGTTTTTTCGGCTTGTTGTTTAATGTGGGCATACTCGGGATGATCCCCTGCGCGGGATAGAGCGAGCTCAATGCAAGATAAAGCTCTTTCTTTATCGTGCAGCACATCGTAGCAGCCCGCAGAATGGTAATGGGGCAACGGATCTTTGGTGTCGGTAGAAATTGCCACATTATAAGCAATCAAGGCTGCATCGTGCTCTCCATTTAATTGTTCAGACATCCCAAGCCCTAACCAATAGTTGTGAACGCGGGGATTCAACGTTGTAAGAAATAGAAAAGCATCGGATGCCTCTTCATATTGTTGTTGCTCAAACAATCTGCAGGCGGCTTGATAAAACTTTTCCATGGAAACAACATTAAATCCGAAAATTTCTTGAAAAGTTTTTCCCTCCTCGATTTGTTTTTTTAAGGAGGCTGGATCTTTCAATCTTTCCAGAGCTTCTTCCGATAATCGGAATTCATCGAAGTGTTCCATGTTATTCACTCTTATTTTTCTTGCCTAATTCATCTAATAAGACATGATACCCCTTTGCAAAACGGGAACGAAACTCTGTGATGTCATCATAAATTTTAGCTTTGATCCGTGCCGCATAAGCTTCAAAGGGTTCCATTTCACTATGATAATTTTCCCGGAAACTATTCACGACGACTTCTGCAAAATCCTCTGCGGCTTTGTCGAGCATTTCTGGAGATTCTTGAATCGCTTTTGGTTTCTTTTTTTTCATATAATTCTCCAACTCATTGAAGATAAGAGGCTAAGGATTGATAAAATGGCATCGTTGCCAAAGATTTTAACGTTTTTTCATTCATGTGATGGACCTCCCTCAAGGCAATTTTGATGGTCGTTGAAGGGTCGATTTTGGAATGTGATTTCTCGATTCCACTTTGTTTAGGAAGAATGAAAAGTTCGCCACTCTCTTTTTG
Organism: uncultured Parachlamydiaceae bacterium; assembly: GCA_963742415.1. Classification (GTDB taxonomy): domain Bacteria; phylum Chlamydiota; class Chlamydiia; order Chlamydiales; family Parachlamydiaceae; genus CAVULX01. The sequence goes on along the minus strand of CAVULX010000004.1, from coordinate 230,408 downwards.
ATGACTCTGTTTGGGAGATAGAGGGTGCAAAGGGGCTAATCTTTCGTGATGCCTAGGGGAAATAGGATACATATAAAATACCATTATTTAGTTCTAATCTAATTATAAATTAATTGAATTAAAAAATAAAATAATGATTTTTAAATATTAAATTAAATCAAATAGGGTAATGCAAAGCTTGGATTTTCTTTAATGAATTCATAGATTCCCTGGTTGCGAAGGGCACAGGCTGGGCATTTTTTGCAGCCTGCATGAATAATTCCCTCGTAGCAGGTAATCGTTTCTTGCAATAAATAGTCCAGAACACCCAAAGAATGAGCGAGATCCATCGTTTCCTTTTTCGTCATATCGACCAAGGGGGTGCGAATTTCGAACGTGGGATCATCCAAATCGATCCGCAAAATATTTTGCATTAAATCCATGTAGGTGCGGGAACAATCTCTATAGCCGCTATTGGCTCCCTCCAAGCCAAGCACACCCATATAAATGCAGTGCGCCCCTATATGATTGGCGTGGATAGCTCCTATGCGGGCCATAAGTCCGTTTCGTCCGATAACAAGTGTATTGGGGGGCTCGAGGGGTTCGGGCTTGATTGGGATGCTGTGATCGATCAAAGCATTGGAGGTGATCTCTTTTAAACAATCGAGGCGGATTGCCGTATGGTCCACACCCCATTTTCGACATATCTTTTCCGCTTGATTTAATTCTTTGGGATGCCTTTGATCGTAAAAAAACGATAAACTGAGGACTTGATCTTTTCCGAATTCATTTATCGCTAAAGCTAAACATAAAGAGGAGTCCATACCACCTGAGTGGATCACGATCGCTTTTTTAGATAGTGTTTTCATTTCATCCTTATTTAGACATTTCAGGCGTTATGACCTTGGTGCAGCATTTGCCACATGAGGCGGAATCCTGAGCATGAGGTTAAAAGCTCCTCTTTTGTTCCTTCGGCCACCTTTTCCCCTTTTTCCAAATAAATGATTTTATCTGCATCTTCAATCGTGGATAGGCGGTGAGCAATAATAATTTGAGTCATTTGCCCCCGCAACTGTTGTATGGCCATTTTGATGTGGTTTTCGCTGACTGCATCCAGTGAAGAGGTCGCCTCATCCATCACGAGAATGGGGGCTTGCTTAACTAAGGCGCGAGCGATGGCTAGCCGCTGTTGCTGTCCGCCGGATAAATTTTTCCCTGCTTCAGAAAGCTCTGTTTCATAACCTTGAGGCAACTTGCAGATAAACTCTTCTGCGTGGGCTTTGGTCGCTGCCATTTGAATTTCCTCAAAAGTAAAGTCGCGCCCATAGGCAATATTGGCGGCTACGGTATCGAGAAATAAAAAAGGCTTTTGCGGAACAAACGCAATCTGTTCCCTTAACGACTTTTGTGTAAACGATGTGATCGGCTTGCCATCGATCCGGATTTCCCCTTGTTGAATATCGTATAACCGGGGAAGAAGCTGGACGATGGTCGATTTTCCTGCCCCTGTAGGCCCAACGAGGGCGACGGTTTCTCCGCGAGAGACCTTAAAGCTGACCCCTTTTAATATCCATTCATTTTGATAGCGGAACCAAATGTCATCGAACTCAATACAATGCTTAAATTCAGATAAATTGAGGGCATTTGGGTGATCCTCAATTTGGGGTTTAAGTCCCATGACCTCAAGCATTCTTTCGGCCGCAGAAATCCCCCGCTGGATATGGCTATTTTCTTCCGCAAATTTTTTTATGGGTTCGTAAAAGACATACAGAAGGCCGCAATAAAACAGGATCTCCGATACTTCCATCTGTAAAACATAGAGACCATAGAGGAGTGCCGTCGCCAGGAAAAACATCCCGATAGTATGAACGATAGGACGCGTGGACAAGTCGTACCGGGCGCTTTTTTGTTCTAAGGAAGCCATGCGGTGATTTTGCTCTTTGTATTTTTTCAAAGAGAAGTTTTCCATCGCAAAAACTTTGACTGTTTGCACCCCAGCCAGGAATTCGATCAGGACATTGCTAAACCGTTCTTGATTTTGTTGGATCTGTTTCGAGATCCTTTTGACCCGCCGAGCTAAGAAGATGATCGGAAATAAAAGGCAGGGAAATCCAAAAAAAATGATGAGTGAAAGTTTCCAGGAGGTTAAAAAACACAACGTTAAGGTCGTCAAAACAGTGAACGGGGTCTGTAAGTAATTGACAAGGCACGCGTTGACAGCTTCTGCGATCAAGGCTGCATCTCCGACAACACGGGAAGAAAGGCTGCCAATATTGTACTGGTGGTAAAATTCCATAGGAAGGGATTGAATATGCTCAAAATATTCCTGCCTTAAGTCGCGGCTGACACGGATAGCCACAATTCGGGTCGTAAAGCGATGACTAAACAACATCGAAGCCTTGAATAAAGCGATGAAGACAATAAAGAGCGCCAAATTGGCCAGGTTTCCCGAAATGGGAAAAATGTCGTTAATCCTATTGATGACGCGGTCTATGAAATTTCCACTGTTTGCGTGGAGCAAAAATTGGGCGGTTTCATTTGGCGTAACATACCCCAGCCCTTCTGGATCGATCTCTTTCCACCGTTGGACAACTTCCTCCCAAGTGATCTTGCGTACTTTTTGAAGCTTGTCTTCTTTCATGGGAGCAAAAAGTTCAAAAAAATCGGGCCCTTTCTTTGTGATAATGCCAAGAGCAAATATTTCAAGTTGGGACGCTATTGTGAGAAAGCACATGGCCAGGATTGTGATTCCTAGCAGTAAACGATGTTGGTGATTTTTTAATGCGAGTTGAAATAGAAGTTTCATCCGTTAGCCATTGGCGTACTGTCCCATTCTGCGGAATTTCATGTACCTCTGCTCAAGAAGGAGTTCACGAGGGATCATGCTTAAAGGGGGGTATTGTTCTAGGATGAATTTTTTTACATTTTGATAAGCTGTGGCGGGATCGTGGTGAGCTCCCCCTAAAGGTTCGTTAATGATTGCGTCGATGATATGGAGATCTAATAGGTTTTCTGCATTGAGCTTAAGGGCTGCAGCTGCTTCCCCTTTTTTATTCACGTCTTTCCACAATATGGAGGCGCACCCTTCTGGTGAAATAACGGAATAGTAGGCATGCTCTAACATCCCAATGGAATCGCCTACGCCTATCCCTATAGCCCCTCCCGAGCATCCCTCCCCGATAATGACGACAATGATGGGAGTTGCAATGCGGGCCATTTCACGCAGGTTGTAAGCAATCGCCCACCCTTGCCCACGCTCTTCCGCTTCAAGGATCGGATTGGCTCCGGAAGTGTCGATGAGGCAGACGACCGGCAGCTGGAATTTTTCTGATAACCTCATGAGTCTCAAGGCTTTGCGATAACCTTCGGGGTTCATCATTCCAAAATTGTGTTTGATGCGGCTTTCAGTATCGTTCCCCTTTTCCTGCCCTAAAACCATAAATTTTTGCCCCCCAATAGTCGCGAAGCCGCTGACCAAGGAGCGGTCATCACTAAAAAGGCGGTCTCCGCACAACTCTGTAAAATTTTCGCTAATGTTTTTGATATAATCGATGGCATGGGGGCGGGCCGGATGGCGGCAAATCATGATCCGCTGCCACGGGGTGAGCTCAGAATAGACTTTTTGCTTAAGTTTCTGCAGCTTTTGTTCCAGCTTTATAATTTCATTATTGAACAACGGGTTGTCTTTATTCTGTTTTTTCAGATGTTCAATTGTTTTGATATACTCATGGATTTGTTTTTCATGAGGAAGAATATCCAAAGGCAACACTCCTAATTTTATTAGACCCCTATTTTTCTATGCCTGGCGCCTTAGCTTGATAGAAGTCTTTCACTAATTCAACCATTGTCGGGCGTGTGATAATGATCGAGAACAGCTCTTCCATGTCTTTGGTCGAAAGCCTTACACATCCATCACTCAAATTTTTTCCCAAGCTGCTTAGATCTTCTACCAACTCCCCCTTACCATTAGCCTGCCATGGGACTCCATGAATACCAAACCCCTTCGAGGGGGCGGTCGTATCGCTTATTTCTTTGTCGAAAGGGATCCAGCGGGTTCCAAAAACTTGGATCATTTCAACTTTTTGCCCTTTGTGAAAACCTGTCATTTTGGGCTTGTATATGGCAATGCGATCGCCTAAAGAATATTTACCCAGGGGTGTCAGCGAGCCGGAACCCTGCCCGCTATCGATTCGGCCTAATCCGACTATATAATCTTTTAAAAAGACCCTCTGGTTGGTATCGAGATCGAGATAGTAGAACCATAAACGGCATCGGGAAACGTCGATCAGTAAGTAAAATTGGATGTTTTTATCTTTTTTCAAGACATTAAAACGATCCCCTTCGGCGATATCTTTTTTAAAATACTCAGGTTTTCCTAACAAACTTCGGGAGATGAAATGGCGCGATGTCGCAAAGTATGTGGCGTAATCGGAAAGCCAAGCAGGGCGCCCCTTTTGCCAGGAAACGCGGCTCCGGTAGGTGATTGTTTCCACAATCGGCAGTTTGGGTTCCCCTTTGTTAAACAGCTCTTCGATCCGGTCTGCATGGGGGAGCGGTTTTACACTTTTATTCTTTTCCGCGTCGGCTTTTGTTAGCGCTTTGAGACTTTCTTTGGCAGGTTCAGTTTTTGCAGTTTTGCGTGTCGTTTCGGGAGGAAGATCTTTGCTTAAGTCAATTTCGATCCCTTTTTTCCCGTTTATTACTTCTTGTGTAGAGGGCTTCTTTTTTATTTTTTTAACTACTGCCATGATTCCGACAGTTGTAAATAAAACGAGCGCTAAAACAACAAGAAATTTTGGAAGCGTCATGCCACCCTACTCTAGAATTAAAAAAAATTCCGCTTACATAATATCGGCTAAGAGAAAATTGAGCAAGCAGAAAAAACGGGATAAATAAACAAATAACACCAGCTATTTTAATCTACTCATTTTTCTCGAGGCTTATTGTAAACATAAGCGAATACAAATTAGAGCGAATGTGAAGTAAGCTGATTTTCGATCAACATTCTCATCTTTTTGCCTGGAGTAAATTTGACTGCCAAGCGGGCCGGAATGACAATAGGTTCTGCAGCTTTTTTTGGGTTTCTGCCTATTTTTTGTTTTCTTTCGACAACCTCAAAAACTCCGAAATCCCTAAATTCCAATCGGGCGCCGTCAGTTAGACAATCTGTCATTTTATCAAGAAATGCTTGAATGACATGACGGACATCGTTGGGGTGGATTCCCTTATCCTGTGAAATTGAATTTATCAATTTTTTCTTTGTCATTGTGCTTTTCTTCGTAAGTGTTGCCATAGGCTTAGAACTCCTTGAATTAAAAAGTGCGAAAAAACCTTTGTTTGTTCAAATGAGAGACTTTTTACAAACCTTGAACGGATCCGTTATTTAGGAGTAAAACATCCTCTCCCTGGCTTGTAAACCATCCTCTTAACTTGGATGCAATCAACATCATATCTAAATGTGTTTTCGTTTCAAGAATTATTTTTACACATTGGGGATATTATCTGCTTTTGCTCGGTAAATCATTTATAAGGCTACACGGATGAGCAATTTATTTTTCTTTCCTAGAGCCAATAATATAAGGCGCCCTTCGATCAAGTGCTCGGATCCTAATATCCAATTTTCATCGAGAACCTTGACGTTATTTATGTAGACGCCTCCATTGCGTATGAGCCTTCTCGCTTCACTTTTGCTGGGCTGCATCCCTGTTTTTGCTAGCAAATCGATCAATTTTATTCCCACAATTTCTGTGGAAGGGAGGGTCATGTTGGGCATTTCGGAAGCCACTGCCTCTAAAACCTCCGCATCTAATTTTGCTGAAGCCCCTGGAGCTGCCCCTCGGGTCACACGAAGGGCTGAAACGACCCCTTCTTCACCATGCACAATGCGAGTGACTTCTTCTGCTAAACGCTTTTGTGCTGTATTAGGAGCATAATCGGACTGCGACATGAGTTTTTCATAATGGCGGATTTCTGCCAAGTCCATGAATGTCAGCATCCGCATCAGTTTGGTCACATCGGCGTCGGAGATTCTGAAGAAATATTGATAGAATTCGTACGGGGATAGTTTTTCAGGAGATAGCCATATGGCTCCTTGTTCCGATTTCCCAAATTTTTGCCCGTCGCTGCGTGTGAGCAGTGGGAAAGTAATCCCATAAGCGGTATCCCCCTCGATTTTGCGGATGAGTTCGGTCCCTGCGAGAATATTCCCCCATTGATCGCTCCCCCCCATTTGAACGGAGACCCCATAATTTTTGAATAGATGAAGGAAATCATATCCTTGCAAGAGTTGATAGCTAAACTCGGTAAAGCTCATTCCCTCTTCTGAATTCAATCTCGCCTTTACACTTTCTTTAGCCAGCATGATTCCGATCCGAAAGTGTTTTCCGATTTCACGCAAAAAATCGATCAAAGAAAAGTCTTTAAACCAGTCCAGGTTATTCAACAAGAGGGGGCCTGTGGCAGGGTGGTTAAAGTCTAAAAAAGCCTCGAGATTTTTGCGGATCCCTGCGAGATTTTTTTGGAGTGTGGCTTCATCTAGGAGCTGCCTTTCGGAGCTTTTACCCGAAGGATCTCCGATCATCCCAGTGGCTCCCCCAACGATGGCAACGGGGGTATGTCCAAAACGTTGGAACCAAGCCAACCCCATCATCGCCACCATATTTCCGACGTGCAAACTATCGCTGGTAGGGTCAAAACCGCAATACACTTTCAGGGGATTTTTGGCCAAATTGCGTATCTCATCGCTTGTCATTGCTTCAATAAAGCCTCTTTCTTGAAGCACATCTATGACATTATCCATCTTCTTTGATCCTCTTGTCTACGCCTTTACGATCTGTCCCATAATGGATGTTTAAGTTATTTTCTGTCAATGAGCTAGAATAGATCTTGTGCATCGTTGCCCCGGGCAGTTTAAAGGGTCCCATGGCTCCCCTCTTTATTGCAAGAATTGGGGCTATTTAAGGAATTGGCTTAAAACTTGTGAAATAAATAGAACAAAACTAAAATAAAGATTGTAGAGAGTTGCAATCTATTTAAGGAGTGATTATGGCCACTAAAGCTAAAGAAAGTGCACAGATCGCGAAGGCCCGGAAGAAATTAAAGCAACAAATTGTTGAAGAGCATAAGCATATTAATGAACATGCTTTGCAAGAAATGAGAAAAGTCATCCAACATTGGATTGCCAGACATGAACAAGAGCGTGTTGACTTAAAAGACAAAACCATCACCTTATTTGATGAAAACAAACATACGGTTCAGCCAAAGAGCAAATTTATTAGCAGCCTCATGAAAAACCTCAAACAACAAACGGGTGCCCCAATGACAGCGAAAAAGCTGAGCGGCCGCGTTGTTCCCACTTAACTTGCATGACAAACACCATGCAATGCGATCCCCATCTACGCGCAAAAATAGCAGCCGGAAAAGCCGCTGCGGAATTAGTTCAACCCGGCATGTTATTAGGTTTGGGCACAGGATCTACAGCCCAGTGTTTCATTGATTCCCTTATTGAAAGATGTAAAAGCGGATTGCAAGTCTTCGCGGTCGCCTCGTCGGAACGTTCCCGAAAACAAGCCGAAGGGGGGGGGATTCCCCTTCTTGATATCGAAACTGTGACTGCATTAGACCTTACCATCGATGGAGCGGATGAAATTGATCCATCCAAAAGGATGATCAAAGGGGGCGGAGGGGCATTGCTGAGAGAAAAAATTATCGCCAGCATGAGTAAAGAGATGATCGTCGTGATAGATTCAAATAAAATCGTCTCCTCATTAGGCCGTTTTCCCTTGCCCGTCGAAATTCTTCCTTTTGCCAGCCTTGCCACATTAACCAAGTTGGCGAACCTAGGCTATCAAGGGGATTTGAGGAAAAAATCGGATGGCCAATTATTTAAAAGTGACAATGGAAATTACATTGTCGATATCCGCCTTCCCTTTCCTTGCAAGGAGCCTGAAAAGGAGCATGAACGGATTCGAGCCATTCCTGGAGTCCTAGAAACGGGATTTTTTCTCCATTTGGCAGGGCGCGTGGTTGTCGGCTTTCCGGATGGCAAAGTTGAAATTCGGCAATAGACTAAAAAAAGTATCCTTAATAGAATGACGTTAAGTTACGAGTAGGCTTATGTCTGAGTTGATCCAGCTTTCGTTCGATAAAATCATGCAAACCCGCTCTTACACGGTGGTTGTTCTCGGAGCCAGGGGCAAAAAGTTTGCTATTTATACCGATCCGAGCATCGGAAAAACTCTTCAAATGTATTTGACTGGAGTTGAAAAACCTCGTCCCCTGACCCATGATTTAATCGATTTGATTTTTAAAGGGCTTGATATCCGGATTAAGCAAGTCGTTATTAATGATTTGCAAGACACGGTTTACTATGCCCGGTTATTTCTTGAGCAAAATTTGGAGAGCTACCGCCATATTATAGAAATAGATGCTAGGCCTAGTGATTGCATCACTTTAGCCCTCATGAATAATGTTCCTGTTTTTTGTACGGAAGACGTCTTTGGAAAAACTGTCTCTGTCGAAGAATAGGAAATTCAATATTTTATATTAAAATTTTGCTTTGCTAAGTCTAATAAAGAATCGACAGCTTGCCTGGCATCTTCCCCTGTAGCCTTGATGTGGATCTTAGCTCCTTTCGTTGCTGCCAACATTAAAATTCCCAGGAGAGACTTAGCATTGACCTCCACTTTGTGATAAATCAATGTCACGTCTGATTTAAATGAAGTCGCGCATTTTACAATTTCAGTGGAGGGGCGGGTGTGCAAGCCTCTATCATTGCTTACTATAAAGAAGCCTTTCACACTTTCTTTTTTACGATTATTATTAGTCATAATTATCCATATACTCTATTATTGTACAGCCAGGTTTAGGGATACTCCGACAATACAATTTCTTCAATACTTTTTCTTGTTGGAATAGTTAAAAACCGTGAGCTTACCCTGGCCCGCGCCCATGCCCCTCCCTTCCCCTTACTGTGTGGTAAAAATTCGAGCAGGGGCAAGGGCACGGGCACATTTGTGTTTAGCTATGAGGGTGGGGATGATCGTGGTCATGATCGTGGTCGTGGTCATGGTCGTGGTCATGGTCGTGACCAGAATTTTGGTTTTCGGTCCTTTTTTTCTCCTCTTCTTTTAATCTTATTTTTTCCATGTCGCACTCATACCCTTCACGGTGAAACATAAGCTTGAATTTTTCCCATTCGTTAGAAAAGTCTTTGACAGATTGAAGGTCAGGATTCTGCTTGATGGCGACCATTAAAAAAAGAAGTTTATGAGCGCTCGTGAGCCGTTTAGCTGTATCGGGTTCATCCGGTTTAATTTTCTGTTGCAGAAAGTATGTCGTGATTAAATTAGCGGCTTCGTCGGATTCTTTTTCTTTTTGAAAGACCCAACGAATGGTTTCATTTCTATCTTTGATAGTGGTAAATTTGCTGTCATTTAGAACCGAGATCCCCTTATACATTGTTTCGATATATTGATCGATCTGATCAAATACCATGTCGTCGTGGTAAATCCCGCAAGGCATCTGACAATGTGCATTTAACTGAGTTAAGTTGCTTAGTGAGAAAAGAATTCCCGTTAGAAAAAAAATAGGTTTCATTAAATATTCCTCCAATCTAAAAAAAAAGTTGCGAATAACACTTTAACTGTTTATAGATTTTTTCTTTATTTCTCAAGAGTGTGATTTGAATATCATGATCGGAATTTATGTTCTACTTAAAATCTCAATTGCCCCACCGTATTTTTAAATCTTGGTGGGTGATCCTGTTTGTCTTATTTTGTTTTATGTTATATGAACAAGGAATCAGACAAGTAAACGGGCAGTACAAATTTTTAAAGAAGCAATTAGATGCATTAGAAAATGAAAAAGAGGATGCCTTGGCAAAACAAAATGACCTATTACTACAAATCAATAGCCATAGTGATCCGGCTTGGATAGAATTGACTTTAATGAAGGGGCTTGGCTTAGTGCCCGAAGGTCAAACTAAAATTTATTTTAAGAAATGAAATACTGTGGATTTATACCGAGGATATACGCTTATTTCGCTTCATTGGACCTTTGCCCAATAACCTAGACGAGTGGCAATATTGTGGACACGGTGTTTTTTCTTCTTATTTTGATTTTGCTCGGTTTCTCTGCTTTTTTTTCCTCTTCTGAAACTGCTTTATTTTCCCTTTCAACCATTAAATTAAAAGCTTATCTTCATGACGCAGACCCGCGCAAAAGGCTGATCGCGCATCTTGTTTTGCACCCGCGAGATTTGCTTGTCACGGTGTTTATGCTGAATACTCTTGTCAACATCTTGCTGCAAAATGTCGCCTCCAGCATGATCGGGGAAAGTTACGGTTGGTTCGAAAAAGTGGTCTTCCCTCTCGTTTTAACTTTGATTATTGGAGAAATCATCCCCAAGTATTACGGTTTACAATACAACATCTCCATTTCTTATTTTTGTGCTCCTTTGATCAGTTGGCTTCAAGATTTCCTCAAACCCCTCCGGGTGCTCATCGTTTACATTACGACACCCATATCCCGAAAATTGTTCTTTTTTTTAGAAAAAGAAAAGGAGATTTCTAGGGATGAGCTTAAACATGTATTGCAAACTTCGGAAACACAAGGGGTTTTAAAACCTGATGAAACAGTGCTTGTGTGGGGCTACCTGGATTTACAAGAGTCATCGGTGAAAGAATTGATGCGGCCAAGGGAGGATATCCTTTCCTACGAAATTCATGAGCCGCTATCAAAACTTACTCATCTATTTGCCGAAAAAAGGAAATCGTACATTCCGGTTTATGAAAAGGAGATCAACAATATTTTAGGAATTATATCCGCCAAACAATATTTTCTTAATCACCAGCAAATCGCTTCCCCTAAAGACATTCAACTTTTTTTGAGACGCCCTTTTTATGTTCCAGAAAATATGTCGGGAAAAGCGTTATTGCGCCGGATGCAACGCCTCGGGCAAACTCTTGCTGTGGTCGTGGATGAATATAGCAGCATCGCAGGGGTCGTCTCTTTTGACGACATTTTAGAAGTGGCTATTGGCAAGAGCACAGAAGAGAAAGATACAAAACCTTTATATTCGCAAGCAGGAGAAGGGAAAATTATTGCCAGCGGAAAACTTGAACTCTCTGTCATTAATGAATTTTTCAACACCTCTTTGACAAGTGAAAAAAACATGTTGACTTTGGGAGGATGGCTGACAGAAAAATTGGGAGACATCCCCAAATCCGGTCAGCAATATCAAACAGATGTATTATTCTTCCAAGTGTTATCGGCTGACCAAAACCGTGTACGGCGTGTCTATATCCGAAAAAGTGGGCGCCTTTCCGAGGCAAGTAAGAAAAAGAAATGATTTTATGATATACAACGCTTTATGGTGGCTTATCTTGAATATCATCTCAATTGTCTTCTTGTCCTTTTATTCTATGTCCGAAATGGCCTGTGTTTCTTTCAATAAAGTCCGTTTGCAATATTATGTGGCTAAAGGGAATAAACAAGCTGAATGGCTCAATTGGTTGCTGCATAATCCCACCCGTTTGTTTGGAACGACGCTTATCGGCGTCAACATCGCCACATTTTTCGGTTCAGAATGTGCCCGCCAATTTTATTCGGCTATAGGAATCCCTCCAGAATTTTCCCCCCTTACTCAAGTGATCATCGTGGTCATTTTTGGAGAATTAGCTCCTATGTTTGCTGCTAGAAGATATGCTGAACATGTCGCCATGTTAAGTATTCCTCTCATTTACGCTTCGGCCAAAATCTTAGCCCCTTTTGTTTGGATCATTGAAAGGATGACCTCCTTTTTTTCTTATTTTGTCGGGAAAAAAGAAACGCAATCCAACATATTTTTAAACCAAGAAGAATTGCAAAAAATTATCGAGGAACAAGACGAAGACCGTCCTCAAGGAATAGAGAAAGAAGATTTTAATGCTGTCACAACCAATATCTTCAGATTATCCTACAAAACAGTCAGCCAAGTTATGGAACCTCTTGAATCACTTCCCAAGGCTTCGTCTAATGCCACTGTCTCTCAAGCCGCCAATATTTTTCAAAAAACTGACGCCGATTTTATTGCCATTTATCAACAGGATTCCTCCAATATCGTTGGCATTGTTTATGCACAAAATCTTGTACGCGCTCCGGAAAACAGAAGGTTGCGTGATTTTTCTAAAAGTCCTTGGTTTGTCACAGAAACATCTAATTTACTCCATGTGCTTAATCAATTCAGGGGGAATGATGAGAACCTGGGGATTGTTTTGAGTGAACAAGGGAAAGCAAAAGGGGTTATTTATCTCCAGGATATTGTTGAGGAGATTTTCGGTATAATCCCCTCAGAAAAAACCGCCCCTGCCGCTGAGCCTGAACAACAAATCCCTTTTATAGATAGGACCTTGCCTGGCTTTATGAATGTTGCCGATTTTAATGCTCGCTTTGACGTTATTCTCGACAAGAGGGAAAATTTGACTTTAGGCGAGCTGATAGCCAAAGAACTTGGACACGAACCTGAAGTGGGGGAATCGATCTATTTACCCCCATTTGAGCTCACAGTTGAATCGATGAGTTTTATGGAAGTCAAAAGCGTCCGCGTCACCACACGCATGACTTGAAAGGAAAACCAAAAACCACAGAGCCAGTGAGATCACTGAGGACGTTTGAGATCAGTGAGAAAATACGAGAATTTGAGGGGGTAACAGGATAAGCATGATCGTAAACGGCAGGATAAACAGGATATTGAATAAAAAGGTTCAGGATGTGGGAATATAATTAAGTTTAAATGATTTAAAAAAAATATTTTTTTTCATCCTGCTTATCCTGCCGTTTACGATCATGCTTATCCTGTTACCCCCTCAAATTTTCCTATCTTCTCACCGATCTTCAACGTTCTCGGTGATCTCACTGGCTCTATAATTTTTTCTTTGCATTTTTACGTTTAATCCTGATGCCTGAGCTTGCGGACGAGGGTGCAGATGATATGGACAGCTGTTTCTATTTCTTGCTCAGACGTCATGCGGCTCAAGGAGAACCGCAAAGATGAAGCAACATGTTCCCTTTTATATCCCATGTTAAGAAGGATTCGAGAGGGTTCCAATGCGCCCGAGGCGCAAGCAGATCCGTGGCTCGCAGCAATCCCTTCCATATCAAGCCTCATTAAAAGGGTTTCCCCTTCAATCCCTTCAAAAGCCAAATTGGAGGTATTGCAAATGCGCGGTCCTGTTCCATTAATTGTCACTCCGGGAAGGGCATCGATAAGCTCTGCCTCAAATTTATTGCGCAGATTTGCCATCTTTATTGTAGCTTTGGGAAGCTCCTCTTCAAGCAAAGCGATCGCTTTAGCGAGTCCCACAATCCCTGGAAGATTTTCTGTCCCCCCCCTTTTTCCAAATTCTTGTTCACCCCCTGTCAAAAGGGGAAGCAAGGACAGAGTATTCCGAACCCATGTCAAGCCGATCCCTTTGGGAGCATGCAGTTTATGCCCACTAAAAACCATGGCCGTTACTCCATCGGGGATTTGGAAGGGTTCCTTTCCAAGCAATGCAATGCCGTCCACAAGGAAAGGGATTTTAGCTTCTTTTGCAATCGCACCAATAGCCTTGATGTCTGTCTTTACACCCGTTTCGTTGTTGACAGCCATCAAAGCAATCAACTGAGTGTTTGGCCTGATGGCAGCCTTCACGGCTTGAGGTTCAACAGCCCCCCAAATGCCTGGATTTAAAAAAGTGACATTTGTTCCTAATGCTTCCAATGCTTTTGCGGTGGAATAAACGGCTGCATGTTCAACAGAAGAGGTGATAAGATGACTCGATCCATCTTTCTGAAAAATTCCTCGAAAAATCATATTTAAGCTCTCAGTTCCACCGGAAGTGAAAATAATTTCTTGAGATTTGACACCCAAGGATGCTGCAATGTAATGGCGTGAATTTGTCAAAATTGCGCGTGCCTCCTGACCGAAAGCATGGAGGCTTGAAGGATTGCCGAGATGAGTTTGGAGATGGGTAGAAACTGCTGCAAGAGCCCTAGGATCTATGAATGTTGTAGCGTTATTATCGAGATAAACCTTTGGTTTCATGTTTTCCTTGCACTTTGACCATAACGATTGTGATATTATCGTGACCGCCACGATTTTTTGCGGAGTTGACGAGCATCTCGGAGGCTGCTTTGATGGAATCGGATTGATTAATAATCGATTCCATTTCCTCCCTTTTAACGAGATCTGATAAGCCGTCGGTACACATCATATACAGATCTTTGTCCCATATATCGAAAATATCTACAGAAGGACGAACAGGGTTCTGCTCGGTTCCTATAGCTTTGGTGATAATATTTTTATAAATAAAATCATCTGATTGCCGCTCACTGACTTGCCCGAGATCGATCAATTCCCTTAGCAAAGAATGGTCTTTGCTTAACTGCGTTAGCTTTTTGTCCCGTAAGCAATAGATTCGGCTATCTCCGACATTTCCATAAATTAATCCTTTGGGATGAAAATAAAGGCAGCAAAGCGTTGTCCCCATTCCCCTCAAGTCTATGTCTTGCCGCCCAAGCTTGAAGACATGAGCATTAACAGCTTCGAAAGCATCCACGATAATTGAACGGGCTTCTTCGATGCCTAGAGATCTTTTATTCAATGTTTTATTTGACTCTACAAATGAGCATAGGAAACTAACAGCTTCCCGCGCAGCCACCTCGCCGGCTTGATGCCCACCCATCCCATCTGCTAAAACATAAAATTTCTTTTTTGGAACTTGCGCCCAAACATCTTCATTGTTAAGTCGGACAAGTCCAATGTCAGAAATTCCGATAGATTGCACCTTGTAAGACATTAACTCGATGACCATAAGAATTTAAACAGTATTTTTCTCTGTTTCACAGATTACAGCTTCCACAGCTGCATCGCTGCAAAGCACAAAAATTTTAATATAACACAAAGAAACAAAAAACAAAAGGGCAAAAAAATCTGTTTCTTGCCAGTGCAGCCAAATCCTGAATTATGGTAAACTAGTTTATCAGAAAATTTAACTTCACGGGGTTTACATGTTAAACATTAACCTAAAAGGAAAAAAAGCATTTATCGCAGGGATTGGGGATGATCAAGGGTATGGTTGGGCCATCGCAAAATGTTTAGCCGAAGCTGGAGCGACCATCCTCATTGGAACATGGACCCCTCTGATGAAAATCTTCACAACGCAGCTAGCAAGCGGCAAATTTGATCCCTCGCGCCGCCTTTCCGATGGATCCTTGATGGAGATTGCTAAAATCTACCCTCTTGACGCAGCATTTGATAACCCCGAAGATGTTCCCCAAGAAATTCAAGAAAATAAAAGGTATAAAGAAAGTTCAGGATATACCGTTTCAGAAGTTGCCAAGGCGATTGCTCATGATTTTGGGAACATCGATATTTTAGTCCATTCTCTCGCCAATGGCCCTGAAGTTCACAAACCCCTTTTAGAAACCTCTCGCAAGGGTTACCTAGCAGCTATCAGCTCGTCCTCCTATTCTTTTATAAGTCTTCTGGCCCATTTGGGCCCCTTGATGAACCCTGGAGGAGCGACCCTTTCGCTCAGCTATCTCGCTTCTGAAAAGGTCATCCCGGGTTATGGAGGTGGAATGAGTTCAGCCAAAGCGGCGCTTGAAAGCGATACCCGCACACTCGCTTGGGAAGCCGGAAGAAAATGGGGGATCCGGGTGAATGCGATTTCTGCAGGACCTTGGCGCAGCCGCGCGGCAAAAGCGATTGGGTTCATCGATAAGATGATTGCCTATTCATCTGCAAATGCACCACTCGCAAAAGAAATACAATCTTCCGATATTGGAAACGCTGCGGCCTTTTTATTATCCCCTTTGGCGGGCGCAATTACAGGAACATTGATCTATGTGGACAATGGTTTGCACGCTATGGGAATCGCTATAGATAGCCCTTCCCTATCTTAAGGGCCTCAATTTTTGGAGTGCGGCGGCTTGATGCGTATGCGTCAAGCCGCCGCACTCCAAAAAATGGGGTCATGGAGCGCTTAAAGAAAATGCAAAACGGAAAGGCCAGGATATCACCGACCAAATACAACTTAGGAAATAAGAAATACCTCCCAATAGGCTCGATTTTGCCGCTTGTTTTTCTGGAGGTTCCGTATTATCCCGATGGGGCTCCAGTAAATCTATTTTTTTATCATCGTTGTTTTCTTTCACGGCAATATTATTATTCTCACTAACAACGATTTCTTGGTCTTTCTTTTCCACAACAACTTTTTTAACCTGAGCTTTCTGCACCTCAATTACTGAATCTGATCTTATTATTTCATTCGCTTCCTTGAACAGCCGCCCCAACCTCTTTAGTTGAACTTTTTCAGCGTCTATTTTCCTTTTTTCCAGCTTCTCTAAGATCCTTGGAATAGATGTGTTATTTTTCATGAATTCAAACAATTGATCTTTATAACGGACGGTCCCATTCATCAAAGCCATTTCTGCCAATAGCTTCTGAAATTCGGGGTTTGTGATTTCATTTTCAGCATTTTCTAACTTCATATCATCTCGACCGTTTTCAACAAGCCGACCCGATATATGGAAAAGAGCAGCTTTTCGCCCATTTTTTGTCAAACCGCCCCCTTGTTGCGATAACCCCTTTTTTCCTTTCTCTAACTGCTCTCTATAAGCAGCAGCCGCTTTCATGGATAAAAGAATGATTCTCGTGATTTCTTTTCCGTTTTTATCTTTTTCTTTGACCATAAGGAAATAAGACGCGGGTTTTCTAAAGCCAAAATCCCTTTCATCAACAATAGCCGTTTCCATGGTCCCTTCATCGTAGAAGATATTGGGGTTAAAGCATGAAACGGCAAACAATGTATTAGCTGAAAATCTATTATCTGGTTGCATGAGATCATTGGATAAAAGATGGAGCTTTTTAGAACGATCCTTTTCTGTTGCCGTTGCCCAACCATCATGCACTACAGCAGCATGACCTTGACTTCTCCCCTCATGTTCATCTTCATTTTCTGCATGCTGTGTCATTTCGGCTTGATTAGAACAGTCGGTCTTTGTCGAAATCGTCACTAAAAGCTTGGCTGTTTCCTCTATGATCCCGTTAATGAGATTCGAATCCTCTTCCGTAAATTCGTTATCTTTAAGATCAGCTTTCTGTTTAATCCCTTTAAAATATGTTCTTAAAACAGAAGCTGCTTCTTCGACAGTTTTTGTTTTATATAATTCAGCCGTATTACGCTTGACCTCCTCGACAAAAGCCAAACGATGTTTTGCAAAGGTTTCGATCTGCTTTTCCGGATCATTTAAGTCAGCTTTTAACTTCATATCGATTTTTCGACGAACGATATGTGATAGGCCTAAAAGGACACGTGAACTTAATACATATCTCAGTCGGTTCTTCTGTTGGTTTAAAGCATAGTGCAATACAGCTTTTACAGAGTGATTTCCTTCGCTGTCCACTGGAATGATTTTTTTCAATTTTTCCATTCCGATCCAAATAGCCTGCTGACCATTGCTTGGATTCTCCATCAGGCGGAGGAATCCCCGCATGCGCATGAGAGCTTGGACTTGGCTCCAAATATCTATCCCTTCGCCTATGGTGATGATCATGCGAGCATTTGGCTCGAGGAAAAGGTCTGTTCCTGTTGTCTGCGAAGGGCCAAAAAACTTAAATAAATTTTTATCTTTATATTTTAGAGGTTCCAAGGAGGCATTTAGATCGCTTCCAGATAAGTTATGAGAAGTAAAAGTACCATCTTTGTTTCGAATTAATAAAACGGGAGTTTTATTTTCTTCCGAAGATTTAGAATCTTTCTTGCTTTCTTGATTTTTAGCATTAGCAGCATCGTTGATGTAGATGACACCATCATAACCTAAAGCTTTCTCATTTGAAAATTCCAAAAAGGCTTCAGCAACCTTTCTTGTGCTTTCCTGAGCTGTCCATCCCCCTACATCAATGATGCCGCGTATGGGGTTATCGCCCTTGAATTCTAACTTTTCGACTTCCAGTAAGTATTTGAAAAAATCCTTAGAGGATTTTGGGGAGGTCCATACTATTTTTTCATTCCATTGCTGGCAGGCGCGATCTAAAACACTGGCTTGAAAGGCAATATCATCCTGGAAGGAATTAAATATCTGATAAAGGTATTGTTGAAGCAATCCCACAGTTGCAGAAAAACCGATGGTTTCTCGTGCACCATCTAAAATGTCGGCATAGGAGGAGGTAAAGATTTTACTGTGCACCTTCACTTGAGGCAAGGCGTATTCTTTAAGGTACCGAATAATCAATTCGGGCAATTTTCCCAACTGTTCTACCCATTTATTTAATTCATCCGAATTGTTAATTGATATGGTATCGAGAGACACAAAAGAGGCTGAAGGCTTCTCTGCAGATATAGAGTTTTCTTCCACCTTTTCTTTTCCTTTATCGACAAAGGTTTTTCCATTTTCTTGAGCTCTTTCTCTATGTTGTTTGATTGATTGCCATTCGTCGAATAGATTTTGGGCGTCGCTTTTTTCTTCATGCCCTTCCATTTTATGGATATTATCTTGTTCAATAAGATCGCCGATCAAACGCCCCATCTGAGAGCTACCAAGTCCTTTTTGAAACAACCACTGGACTGTCAGAGCGGAAGCCACGTCAACGCTTTTAAATTTCGAAGGGGAACTGCTTTTCTTTTTTTTCGGAGCTGCAACATCGTCATTTTTATGGATCGAAGTCCCATATTCCATTTCGCCAACCATGCTTAAAGCCTGTGGCAAAATCTCTGTGAAAACTCCACGGGCAAGTTCAATAAGTTGTTGCTGACGAATGGTTTTTTTAGATAGGCAAGAAGGTCTTTTGCAAACTTCATTAAGCCAATAGGTTTTAATTGCTTCTTGCTCGGTTTTGACAATTCCTAGAGGCTTATAATCAAGCAAAAAATCAGCTAATTTATTTAAAATTTGATTTAGATCTTCGTTTGTTATTTGAGCTTGTTCATTCTTTAACAAGCCGAGAACCTCATCTACTTTCCTTCCATCGTCTAGAGTCAAACGAGCAAAAGCACCTAAAAGGGGTTTATAAAATTTGATAAAGAGCCGCTGCTCATCAACTGGAAGCGATTCCGCCTTTCCTGTGGCTATAATGGCCTGCCATAAACTGTCGGCATTCCGATCCACTTCATCGATAATCAAACAGGCATGCTTCTCAAAAAACTCAAACATAATTTGGCTTAGCCATCTGACTTTTTCTGTTTCCTTGTTTTCTAAAGCGGTCCTGTATTGTAAATTTAAAGAATGAAAGGCCTCAATAGGCATTTGCAAACATTTTCCCTCTTTTCGCCAACGGTCAAATGTGTAATAGAGTTCTTTCAATTGATTTGCATCAAGTTTGGTTTTTAGGTCTATCTCAAGAGTGGCTAAAGGGATGTTGTAGTTTCTATTAAGAGATTCGCGCAAATCCTTTTTTGTAATGTCATGCAGTTCAGGCAAGCTGCAAAAGATTGGGAAAAGCCCTGCCGAGATGAGATGTCTAATTAAAATAGTTGCAACAACCTTCGTTTTTCCCCCGCCTGCTTCAAATTCAAAAAGGAGCTGTTTAATTTTCGTGGGATCCCTTGTTTGCAGGATCCAACAGAGGATTTCCGCTTGCCTGGGGCGGAGGAATTTGCCTGAAGTATATTCATATGTGAGAAGCAAGCGGTTTTGTTCCGGATCGTATTTTCTTGTTTTACTAAGAACTTCGGCAGCCTCTTCAATTTTGCGTTTTTGGGCAAAATGACGCGCTTCGTAGCATTGATCAATTTTTGATCCTTTCAAAAAAAGTTGTTGCATCTCAGAAAAAATTTGATTGGCGTCCTCTTTCGTAAGGGAGGGATTGAGTTCTTGCAACTCTTCAAGGCTATTGAGAATATAGGCGTACATCGCTTCTTCTAATTCCAAAGGCTGAGCTCGCAGCAATTCTGAACGGGGTGTTTTTAAAGGGGCACCGCCAGATACGCGATTAAGCTTATTTGTTATTTTTTCTCGTAGGGTTTTAAGCTGATCTTCTTCGGTCTTAATTTCATCGCTCAATTTTTCTTCTAATTTTTCGGGTATGCTTTTGAAGGCATAGGTGGCTGCTACAGCATCCATATTTTTTTGATGAGCTTTTTCCAGCGAATCATAGATTTGCTTCGCAAGAGGTTCTTTATCGGTAGGTCTTAAAGTCTTGTCATCCATGCCGAAATCAGAGCTTGTCCGAGGCTCAACATCCTTCCGTTGCTTAGGTGTGGCAGCAAAAAATTCAGTTAAAATATTTCCTAAAGGAGCTGTGAATTTATCTTTTTTTTCTTCATCTGAAAGATCTTTTATATGAATTTGTTCTTCAAGCAAGCGGATGTGCATTTCTGCAGGTTTTGCCAGGTTTTTAAGCTCTTCTAAATATTTACCATAGGCTTCTTTATCCTCTCTCTCTCGAAGTTGTTTGCCAATCTCTTGTAAAATTTGCTTCTCCTCGTAAGAAGATATATGCAAATAGTCAGGATTATTTGTGTTGGATTTATTCCATTTGAAAGACCGGTAACACTCCCACATTGTGCGCCAAAAGGTTGCTTCTTCATTGCAAAGGCTTGACTGTGAGTGGCCTGTTTGGTACCTTGCTTTAGAATGAATATCTTTTCTAAGTTTCAGAATGTGCAATGCCAAGTGCATCCATAATGCAGCTTCTTTTGAAGAGTAACCTGAATATCTTGTTTTCGATATAACCTTTAATATTCCTTTCCATTCTTGAGGCGAGTAGAAATCAAGAGGATTCATTTTTTTCAAATGATTCCAGGCAAGCCAAAAGGCATTTTTGGACGCTAGTTGGGAAATTAAATAAAAAGAGCTGCTTTCAGATTCAGGAAAAATTTGTTTTTCTGATCGATGGCAAACATCGATGAAAAACCGTTGGCTCTCCCAATCTATTCGAAGAATCCGTTTCTCACCGCGAAAGTCTTTAAAACAAAGAGCTTGCGGAATTGCCATCGCGGCTTCAAAAGTTTGACATTTTTCATAATTAGGCAACTTAGAAGTTGTAATGATAGGCTTATTTGTACTGTCAGACTTAAATTTAAATGCAAGCTTAAGTGAAGGGATGTCTGCTTTTTCAACGGTGAACTTTTGTTTTTTTGCATCCCATTTTCCCCAAATCCATATTTTTGATTGCTTTGCATCATCGCCGATGATTTGTTGAATTGCCTTTTTAAGAAAAGGGGTGCATTGATCGAGGGATAAACGGACGAGATTTGCTGGGCTTCCATTTTTCTTTAGTTTTTGGTATATTTTACCCAAAGCTTTATCGTTGACTTCTTGCGCATAATAATTCCCATGATTGTCCATGACATAGGAATGTCTATTCGTAGAATCATACCGATGGCCTGTTTTCACCCATCGGATGAGATCTGATTCTTCATGCGGTGCATATGTATACCAACAATTTTCGTTATTTGGTGCTTTGATTTTTTTACGAATAACAAGACTATTTTTTTCTGAAATAATTTGATAAATCCCATCCAAGGTTTCCAAGACGGTTTGTTCTTTAGATTTTTTGATAAATACAGGGGGGCGGTTTTTTCCTAAAACTGCGTTGACATTTGGATCCGAATTTATTTCTTCAGGCCAATCTTGATTGCTGCAAAAATCTTCTCTTTGAAGTCGACCCTCTAAAAGATTGAAATAATACGTCTCTTTCTTGCTAATGGTTTTTTGGTAAAAATGGGGAGATGTCCCAGTCCAACTATCGGGTTTAAGTTCGGGAAACTGGTTTGAAATCTCAATAAAAGCTTTCGAGCGAACTCCCAAATCGTTAAAAGATTCTTTATTTTTATAAATAATTTCTTGGGCATTTTGCCATAGCCATCCAGGAGAAATAACCTGAGACTTTTCAAGCAGCATGGTTTTGCACCAAGTTCTTAAAAGTTCTTCTGAAGTCAACTCGTCGGCAAACAAACAAATTTTTGTTAATGATAAAAAATGTTGCTGCGGGGGTGTTAATGTTTGTATTTTTTCCAAATCTCGATATTTTTTCTTAAGCCAAGAGGTTTTTTTCGATTGTAGATGTTCTTCACAAATGTACCCTAGCCTCAACCAAAAGCAGGCGCTATCCATTTTTTTAGGATCTTTATCAAAACGGGAAATCGTCGCTTTAATGAATTTGCGTAGTTTTTCAATCGTATACCCCGTTTCTTGGGCAAGCAAGCCGAATTCAAGGAAGCAGGCTTCGATGTATGCTTGAATATCAGTGTTGTCTAGATGCTGAGGATTTTCCCGACACCACTCTAAAGTAGATGCTATCTGCAGATTAGGCTCTGCACGCAACCTTGAAAGATCGTGGAAGGCAGCCTGGGTGTTTAAGCAGCTATTGTTGTCCTGGCGATAAGGCGTATTGAAAACTTGGTTTTCAGTTTTTCGGCTTTGGAGTTTCCTTTCGGGGGAATCCCATTCTTTCGTATCTCTAAACAATTTATTTAACTCTACATCTGCAATCTTTCCTCTTCGATCGTGCAGCCTAAGGTGTTCGAGCTCATCTTTTCTTACGCCATATTCCGATTCTTCATCTTTCCCTTTGCCAAATATGGCTCCTCCGAGTCCATACTTTGAATTTAGTTGTAAATTTAAATCAATTTTTCCAGTTCCTCTCCGCGGCACAAAATGGGGTGCGTATGGACTATTAGAGCAAAAGTAAGTGAAATAATTTAATACTTGATAGCCGCGATACAACAATTTCTTTTTAGCATCGTGCTTTTCCCGATGGTCAAAAAAATCCTTTAGTTTTGAATCAAAGTTAGCATCTACATTAGCTTGTTGTTGATTCTTTGGGTAATCAACTCCTAACAAATCCATCAAATATCGTTGGTGAGTGATGCAAGTTTTGTCATATGCAGTGCCTTTTCCTTTTTCAAATCTAAAATAGGGGGGAAGAATTTTATTCCTTTTGCCAGTTCTCATCATCCAATGATTAAAAATGAATACGTTTTTGACGTCGGCAACAAATCTTGAGATTTGAGAATCCAATTCTTCATATTTTTGTTTAGCTTCAATCAATATTTCCCCAAAATAGTCCCTAATAGCCCTCATCGTTGCTGTTTCATGTGAATTGGCTGTAAAAAATCCAAAGAGTTGAGCATCGGGAAAATAATTGCTGCGAAATTCAACCTGTACATCACTGGGAGAACACCCTTTAAAAATAGTGGGCAAAGCGTACCCTTGTAATTTCATTTCAGGGCAGCGCCTTAATAATCTCACAACCGTAGCATATCCAATGTAGAGCATAAGCATCTCCTGCCCGGAACTGGAGGAGGATTTAGATCGGGTTAATGCATCTGCCCCATGTGCAACCAATTCTTTAACAACTTCAACAGTGTCTATAATTGAACCTTGAGGAATGTTATCCCAAAACTCCAGAGAAAATTGACGGAGAATCTCACGAACGTAATGGAATGTTTCGAGATATTGGCCTGCATTCCAAAGGGCAACACAATTTTTGTTTGCCTCCTTTAGATCTCCAAGAAAATGCTCATTTTCTTTACGGATCATTATCATTGGAACATTCGGCCTTTCAGGGGAAGTAGAATTTGTTACGTTTCTGATTTCTGGTTCGCTAGGAGGGTCAGGAAATTTGAATTTTGCGGCTTCCCGATTGGCTTGTAAAGCCAAGGGATCGGACGTTTCTACACTAATTGTTTTTCCATTTTTTATATTCTCTTTAAATTGATATATACACTCATTAATGATCATTTTAGTTTCTTCGCTTAATCTTTTCTCGTCGAGAGCGAATTGATCCCAAAAAGTTCTTTGAATTTCTGATAATATTCTAAGTTCGTCTTCTGTCTGAGGAGGGGGAGTATTTTTCAAAAACTTTGCCCGGCAGAGCCAAATTTTTTCCAAAATGACTTCCGGTGAAATTTTTTGAGAATATAACTTGTAGGCTAACATTTGCTCAGGAATCGAAAGAAAAGGCAAATTCAATGGCAAGTCATTATTTTCATTCGAAGTTATTTGTCCCTGTCCCTTAATACAAAACCGCCCAATATAACTATCAATATCTTTCTCTGTCACGTCCTTATCAGAACCTGCCCGCAAAATTGATAGAAAAAACATTTGTCTCATTTCTGGGAATTGTAAATTTGTATAATGGGTCTTTGTTCCGGCATGATCCCCTAAAAAACAACAAATGCCTTTCTCAGCATCCCGATAAAAGAAGGCGAACATTTCCTCTTTTTTTTGCCCATTTTTATTAAGAAAAATTGGAAGAACAAACGAAGACTTATCTTGTACAAACGAAGACTTATCTTTTAAAAGACTAATATCATTTATTAGTTCAGCAGCAAACTTCTTCTTCCCTTCAAGCGCGTTGAAGTCAAACGTTTGCTTGTGATGATCTTCATAGTCTTTGACTATCACTTCAACGCTCTTTTTTAACTCTTTGTCTTCTTCAGCAAAGCTAAATGCATCTTTCCATGCCAGAATCAATTCTTTTAGAATAGTGGGTGGGTTGGTGAGACCAAAAAAAACACCCAATTTTTCGGAGTCCCATTTGTTTGGCAGATTTTCAGAGTTTTGAGGGTGTTCTTTCTGCTGGGATTTATTGGGATTAGTCGAGTTAAAATTGTTATAAAGGGGTTGTTTTGTAGAACTTATAATTGGTGAATTCATATTATTAGTTTGATAATGTAGTTAAATTAAAAAATTAATAATAAAAATATAGCATATTTTTAATAAAATATCAATGGATTTGTGTATAATTAACGGAAGGCTTTTTTATGAAATGGATAAAAGTGGACAAGAACTAAGTGAAAATTAAATGGACATCCATTTCATTTTGCTGAAAATTCCCGCAAGCGGCGCAATCTTTCAGGAAAACATTTTAATGTGTCCCACTTGAAATCGTAATCCTTTGAAGGATTTTTGTTATTTTGAAGGTACCAAGGAAGAGCGCATTCGGCCCGCCCATCGTTAACGGCCAAAAGCATGCTATATTCCAACATTTCAGGGCAGGGCAGCTCCAGCGTTGAATACTCGGCATCTGTCCACAGTCTTATTCTTACTCCGCCAACTACAATATTCGGGTCTATAAAAACATTCAGCTTAGAATCTAAATGAAGATGCGCAAGAGCCGCAACCTCAACAACAAAAGTGCAACATTGATGGGAAGTCAATGAATAAAATTCAAAGGGGTAGTTTTTAATAAACAAAAGAATTTCATCAAATTGCTTCGGGGTCAAATCAACTTTAATCGCAAATGTCGGGATATGACCGCCGGAACCCTTTTCAAAAAATCCATCATCTAGAGGTTCCCAGAGATATTTGATGGGGTTAGGTTCATAGCAGGAATGAGTTAAATCTTTCTCATTTGGACAGGCCGCACCATATTCAAAGTAATTCATGATCCCTTCAAAATACTTTGGCCGCCCCCTTCCCTGCTCACCTGAGTGCCCCCCTTCCAGCTTAACAAGGGCCCCGTTCTTGACCCCTTGCAGGTAGATCCATGCATGCCCCACATCGCTGTTTTTGCTCCCATCGCTTGGATGTTTAGCAATCGAGCGCACGCATTTTTGCGAAGAGGTGTAATCGAGTTGCCTGGCATCGACGAGGATAACCAGGAAATAGGGGGATTCTTGAAAGGGGGCTTTTTTTGATAAGTATCTCTTTACTTCCCTATTTGGATCGTAATGGCAGCAACCTGTTAGCAACGCAGCGATAAGCCACATATTTAAATAAAACAAGGGGGAATTCATGGTTTGATGTTCTTGATCTCAACTTTGACATGCAAGGCACATTCTTCTGTGCGGCGAATTGTTCGCAAAAAGATTTGCCAATCGTAAGCTTGGTGCCGATTTGATCCTCTCAAAGCAGTTTGAGAGGGGCGATTGCCTTTCATAATGTGCCCCATAAATTGTCCCTTCCCCACTTCAACAAAGAAACGGAGGGTCATCTCCAGCGGGGGGCTAGTAATGACGATAGGATCTTCCAACTGAAAAGTTGTCGTGGGAATTCCCCCAACGGAAATCTGGTGATCGTCGGAAAGATCCAAATAAAAGATCAATTCCCGCAGTTTTTCCCTGTCGTCACTTTGGATTAGCTCTCCAAAGGTAAAAAGGGATTCCACTTCGTTTGCATTATGGGAAAAGGCTATTGATTTACTATTGCCTCCCTGGCAAACAAAGCTATGTGTCCGTTCCGGAGTTCCCCAAACCAAACGGAAGGGATGAAAACCTGATTCTGCAGATTTATTCCCCCCCTCTTTTTTTTCTATCAAAGATAAGGCATATTCAGGAGTATTAACGACCTCTCCAAAAGGGGGTGCCGCAGAACTTTTTTGGAGCTTCTCTTCCAAAGGTTGAATGAGAACCCCTTGAAGGTGGCAGATGTGATCTTGCAATGCCCTTTTTGAAAAATGAGCGGAAAGATACCCCAAATATAAATCATAAAGCGTTACTTCGGGCTCGTACTTATATTGAAATTCTTTCAGGCAGGGGCCGGAAAAAGAACAGCATTGACGCTGCCAAGTTGTTTCCAAAAAGTCCCAAAAGGATTTCCAAGGGCTTTGCGCTAGAGAAGGATAAGCCATTTGAAGTGAAGCAAGGGCGTCCCCAAGCGAGGCAGGGGATCCCCACCAAACCCGATTTTGATCTAGGGCGAGAGTGCTCAGCCACGCCTCCCCTTCTGAAATCATCGGATCATTTTTCCAAAGAAGGCCAAAAGCTTTCGTTGCACTTGCCAGCTTAATTGCAAAGGATGTGGGTATTTCATTTTGCTGAAGGGTTTTACAGTACTTAAAGATCCCGTTCACGCTATTTTCTAAGCGCGCTTTTAGGGATGCTCCAAGAACAGAATTAAACTGGGATAAAATCCAGAAGATGGGATTTAGCAAGGAAATTCCAGTATACCAATGGTGGCAGGTGGGAAAATCGTGCAAGTAAAAGGGAAAATTACCCCAATGTTCCTCTTTATGAAGGTTTTGAAAATAGAGCAACCGCTCCAAAAGTGTCTTAGCTTCCCCAATGTTTTCCGCTGTTCGGCTACGAAATAAGGCCAAAATAAACAAAAAATTTTCATAAACGGGGGTTGCAATAGAGGATTCATCCTCAGAGAGATGGGGAAAATAATGAACAAAGGGGGTCTGTGTACTTTGCCGTTTGCGCCCACAAGCGACGGCCATTTCAATCAATGTACGGATCATATTTAAAGCCTAACGCCGCCTGCAATTTCAATATTCTGACCCGTAATGTATTTGCTATCCTCACTAAGGAAAAAAGCGACAACCTTAGCGACCTCTTGCATTGTTGCAGGGCGTCCCATCGGGAGAATTCTTAGGTCTAAGGGAAGATCAACGGCATTTTCCAGATAACCGGGAGAAACCATGTTGACCCGTGCTTGTGAAGGGGCAAGCTCTTTAGCCAAAGATTTTGTCAGCATCAGCAGTGCTGTTTTTGCGCAGCTATAGGCCGTGCTATATGTTTCACCACGCCCCGAATCCAAGCCGGTCACTCCGATGTTAACAATGCATCCTTTAAAACGCTTAATAGAGGAAGCGAGCGCTTGGCTAAAAATAAAAGGGGCATTCAAATTTGTTTGGAACAAATCATACCATTGGGCGGGAGTCGTTTGCAATCCGGGTTTGATGACAAAATTACCGACATTGTTGACGAGGTTCTGAGTCTCAGGGAATTTCATTTGATAACTTTCTATGAATTGGATGGTGCTTTCCCGCGTTGAGAAGTTCCCTTGGATCGTGGCTGTCTTAACTCCTGACTTCTTGCAAATTTCAGCTATGGCTTCCGCCTCAACATGGCTGTTATTGTAATGGACAACGATATCGTGCCCCCGGGCTGCCAAAGTGCGGCAAATTTCTGCTCCAAGCCTTTTACCCCCTCCGGTCACAAGTGTCCAAGCCATAGGTATTCCTTTTTTCAAATTCAACAAATGTATATTGGGCTGATGAAAGCCCTTTCGGCTTTTTTATTTTAACCCAAACCCAATTTACTTTAAATGTTTCCATCACCTGATGGATGAGATCCCAAGCAAGGGTCTCCAATAACTTATATTGTTTGGATTTGGCTATTTTTGTACACAAATTCGCGATGGTGACATAATCGATGGTCTGACGAAGGGAATCTGTCCCCGCGCAAGAGACAAAGTCTGCTTCTAGTTTTAAATCCACAAAAATTGATTGTTCCTCAACCCATTCTTCGGGGTTCACTCCAATTACACACGAAATATGGTGATGCTCCACTCCTATAATACCCATCATATGTTTCCTTTATATTTGATCGATTGCTTGTGTCAATCCTGAAATGATGCCGTGCTCTGCCGCCGAAGGGGCGATGATATCCGCTAAAAGATGCATTTCTTTAGGAGCGGTTGCCATAACAATCTTGATTTCAGCTATTTCAAGCATAGAGCGATCGTTGTTGTCATCACCCGCAGCAATAATCGGCCCTTCACATCCTATCAAGTTTTGAAAACTCCGAACAGCACTTCCTTTGTTGATTCCCGGATGAGTGGCCTGAACTACATAATAAGAGGCATCGAACGCGTCTCGAATACTAGGCCCATGCAAGCCTAATGAACTTTCGATCCCCAAAGAAATTCGCCCGGCAGAATCTTCCAACCCAAAACACTTGATTGAAGCAAATTCCGAAATCGGCAGAGTATCGTAAGAGGTCAAAGAGACCCAATTTTCCTTCAACATTTTTGCTCTATGGTGGATATATTCCAAAAGATGGGGACGAAAATAGGAGGGTTTGTAAAAACAGCGGTCTTCAAATTCATAGCCGGCATAAACAACAAAACCTGTCTCTTCTCTTTGACAAATCTCATCTAAAGCCGGCAAGATGTTCTTTTTTAAATATTTTTTGTCGACCACTCTTCTTTCCGGCATCGCAAGGATGATGGCCCCATTTTGGACAGCAAAATAATAAGGGAATGGAATTTGGCATAAGGCGCTATATCCCCACTGAAAAGGGCGCCCTGTCACAAAAATGAACTGCCATCCATTTTTTGCTAAAGAGGATAAAAAATTCACAACATCTTTAGAAATATCGTGACGATCATTGGTGATCGTTCCATCGATATCGAGGGCGATGATCCCTTTCATAAATTGAACCTAATTGATAAAAAATATTTAAAAAAAAGCCAGAAAAAATTACGATCAAAGTTCAAAATACCATACGGAGCAGTTAATGATCAATATTCCTTGCATACAGAAGTCAATCATCCTTATCCTCTTCCTCTTTTCTTGCTCATTTCAATGTTTTGCTCAGGATGCTGAACCACCCAAAAACACGACCATAGAAAAGGAGTCCCCTGCTCCTGACAAGTCTCAACAACCTCCTGCCCCCTTTTCTTTGGAAGATTTAAAAAATGGAGCGGGCACGGAAGATCACTTCCTTCGTGGTTTTATGAATATGCTGACCTCCTTGGGATTGATCGTTGTGTTGATATTTCTCATCTCTTGGTTTCTCAAGAAAATGATGAATACCCGCATTCAACAAATGAATGTATCGAGCGATATTAAAATTCTCGAAAGGCGGGCGTTAACACCTAAAACGACGATTTACATTTTAGAGGTTAAAGGAAGAGGGATCATAGTTGCCGAATCGATCAACGGCCTTACGCGATTGGAACAATTTAACGTCGGCAATAAAGAACCTTCTTCTTTCGACACCCTTTTAAAAGAAAAAATGGATCAAGAAAAAAATCCCTAATCCCGCGGGACTTTCATGCATATATCTAAGTATAAAATCTATTTGATCCTCTTTCTAACTTTTAGCTTCGCTTCATTAAGCTATAATGCCGTTTTTGCTGAAGATCTTTCCTCTTCGATCCATTCGTTGATCCAACCCGCCACACAATCGCAAGTGGTGGATGCAGCGAGTTTTTTAACATTAAAAAATCAATTCAAGATCATCGGTTTTTTAACGGTGATCTCTTTAATCCCTTTTGGCGTGATGATGATGACTTCATTCACCCGCATCACGATTGTTTTCCAATTCCTCCGTCAAGCTCTAGGTTCTGCGCAGATTCCTTCGAACCAAATCATTATAGGCCTCTCTTTGATTCTGACAGGCTTTATAATGCAGCCGGTCATAAAGGAAATACAAACAGAAGCCTTTACACCCTATCTTCGGGGTGAACTTAAAAATCTGCCGGCCATAAAATCTGGGTCCGCGACTGAAGAAGCGGTCCTTTTTCAAAGAGCCTGGCAACCCCTTCGGAAATTCCTATTGAGTCATATTCGTGAAAAAGACTTAGAGCTTTTTGTCGATATTGCCCATGTGCACTTTTCTCTAAACGAGGATGGCCTCATCGAAGAAAATGGGGATCACGCTTTTATTCAGCAAGACATTGACCAAGTTCCTTGGTCTTGCATCATCCCCGCTTTTATGCTTTCCGAATTACGCACCGCTTTTATGATGGGTTTTTTATTATTTCTCCCCTTTTTAATCATCGACATGGTTGTCGCCTCGGTTTTAATGTCTATGGGAATGATGATGCTGCCCCCCATTATGGTTTCAACCCCATTTAAATTATTGCTCTTTATTATGATCGATGGTTGGAGGATTGTTGTTTTCCAAATGGTCAAAGGATATCAATAGGAAAAGATTATTTATGACAGAAGGGCAGGTTACAGATCTCATCCGTTTTTCCCTCTTTGTTGCTGCCGAAATTAGCATACCTATGCTTGTCATCACTCTATTTATCGGACTGGGGGTCTCCATTTTCCAATCGGTCACTCAGATTACTGAAACAACTTTAATCTTTATTCCCAAACTGCTTTGCTTCTGCTTGACTTTCGCGATACTTTTCCCGTGGATGCTCAAGGTGATGATACGCTTTAGTTATGACATCATCTTCAACCATTGGAACACCATCATGAGTTCCACAAGCCTGGCTTTGTAAGTATGGCTCCATCACACATTTCATTGGATTCTTTTGATCCTGAAAGTGTCTTTTTTATGTTGTTCATATTCATGCGCGTTTTGGGCCTTTTCCTTGTTTCTCCCCTGCTTGCAAACAGAATGATCACCCCATTGCTTCGATTGTTTATCGTCTTTTTCATTACGCTGCTGCTAGCCATGACCCTCTATCCCCAATACCATGGACCTGACGCCCAATATTCCTTAGCGGTTGCGGGATTATCTAAAAACAGTGATTTCTTCGAAATCGTTCTGATTTGCGCCAAAGAGATCGCCGTCGGGTATATAATAGGATTTTGTTTCAACGTTGTTTTTGAAGCCATGATGATGACCGGAGAGCTTGTCGACAACATGATCGGCTTTTCTACGGCGCATTTCCTCGATCCCTTTTCGTTTGAATTTCATTCTTTGTTTGGATACCTCTTTATCATTGCCGGCTCTGTTCTCATGCTGGTTGTGGATTTTCATCATACGTTTATCCGTTTAGTTGCGGAAAGTTTTTGGCTGATCCCTATAGGGGAATTTCGACTCTCTCCTGAAGTCATTTACGATCTTGCCAACGGCACTTCTTGGATCTTCATCTATGCTGTCAAGTTTGGGGCAATTGCAATTATTATACTCTCTACTCAAATCATCGGCATAGCCTTTACCGTTCGGGTTGTTCCAGAGATGAATCTCTTGCTTACAGGACTTCCCATGCGCATTTTATTTGCCTTTTTGGTGATGTTGCTTTCCATGGGCCGCGTGCAACCCATTTATAAAGAATCCTTCCAAGCCGTCTCAAACTTAGCGGAAAGCATTGTAGAACACATGAGCAGATGATTTCTTGCCCGTCCTTGCCCGAATTTTTCACTACAGAGTAGGGGGAAGGGTGGTAAACAATGATATTGCAAGAATTCTTTAGGGTGCTCATAATGTCGTTTTATTTACGATCTCAAGATAAACAAGGAAATATCCCATATGAAAATAATTTGCCTTTGCACTGCGCTCATCATGATCGTTTGCGCTTCTTGCTATAGGATGCCTTCCGAAGAAGATTATTGCGTTCTTCCCACAACGAATAACCCGTCGGTTACCCGTGAGAAGTCTCAAGGCCCCGTTCCACAAATCGGTTATTAAGTTATTAAATGATAAAACATGCATTGCAAAACAGAATCAAAATATGATAGGATAGTTAATGATGCCGTTTCTGAATTAACTCCCAACGAGGTGTGAAAATGCTTGTATTGACTAGAAAAGCTGAAGAAAAAATTGTTATCGGCAAAAACAAGAAGATAGTTATCACGATTTTAAAAATTCAAGGGGATAAAGTCTCTATAGGAATAGAAGCCGATAAAGAGACCCCTATTTACCGAAATGAATTGCTTTTAAAAGAAGTTGAAAAAAGCAACAAGCAAGGCGCTATCCAAAAGCACGCCATTTCTGCAAAAGATATCGCCCACAGCTTGCAAAGTGAAATGAAAAGTGCAGAAAAAGAAGAAGAAACTTCTGTCGCTGTATCGAAGGAGCCCCAATGATCCCCGTCACCCTTGATGCCCTTCAAGACTACCTTGAAAACAAGAAATTGTCCGCTCAAAAGCAAGCTGAAACAAATCAAGTGTACATCGTTTTTAAGTATGGGGGAAAAGAGTTTCCTCTATTTATTAGAATTTTTGAAGGGGGAGAGCTTCTCCAACTTTTAGCCTTCATCCCCTGCACACTTAAAGCAAGCAGCGTCAATGATGTTGCGCGCCTACTTCATTATCTAAATAAAGAATTGGACATTCCTGGCTTTTGTTTAGATGAAACCTCATCTCTGATCTTTTATCGAGTCATGATCCCCGTGATCGATAATCAAATCAGTGAAGATGTCTTCAATTCCTACTTAAATTCGATCCAAACCATCTGCCAAACGTTTGCCCCCGTCGCCTCTGCCGTTGCCGGCGGCATAACCACCTTTAGCGAAGTGCTAAAAAAAGTCAAAGAAAACCAAGCGAAACAAAATAAATAAAAATGCCCCTTCGCCCTATCTTCTACGACACTGAAACAACCGGGATAAAACCGGAAAACGATCGGGTGATCGAAATTGCTGCGTTCGATCCGGTCAACCAGAAAAGTTTCGAGCAGTTGATTAATCCCGGCATCCCTATTCCTAAAGACGCCACAGCTATCCACAAAATTACTGATGAGATGGTGAGCCAATCCCCTTCTTTTTCCGAAGTAGCAGACGCGTTCATCAATTTCTGTGATGGGGATGTTATCCTTATCGCACATAATAATGATGCTTTTGACCGCCATTTCCTACACCATGAGTTCAATAGAAACAAAAAAACGATGCCAGAGTGGCGTTTTTTGGACAGTCTCAAGTGGGCTCGCCGTTACCGTCCCGACTTGCCCCGCCATACCCTGCAATTTCTACGGGAAATTTATTATGTCCCTGCAAATAATGCCCATAGAGCTTTGGACGATGTCATCGTTCTGCATCAAATTTTTTCTCAGATGACCGATGACCTACCTATCGAAACTGTTCAGCTTTTGCTTAATAAGCCTAAAGCCCTTCAACATATGCCTTTCGGAAAATACCAAGGTACTCCTTTAAAGCTAGTCCCTAAAGATTATGTTCTTTGGATGGCATCTAATGGGGTTTTCGAAAAGGCTGAAAATGGGGAGCTCCGGTCAGCTTTTGAAAACCTCGGCCATCTTCCCTCACCGCTGAGCCTGGTGGGTAGTTCACCGCTGAGCCAGTGAGATCACTGAGAAGGCTTGAGAGCAATGAGAATAGCTACGCTGTTATTAGATCAGGCAGTTTTTTGGAGTGCGTCGGCTTGCCGCATAGGCATCAAGCTAAAATAAACCATTTCTTACCAGGCTGAAAGC
Organism: uncultured Parachlamydiaceae bacterium; assembly: GCA_963742415.1. Classification (GTDB taxonomy): domain Bacteria; phylum Chlamydiota; class Chlamydiia; order Chlamydiales; family Parachlamydiaceae; genus CAVULX01. Next base: position 196,680 of record CAVULX010000004.1, on the reverse strand, counting down.
CTGCCATATGATAGCCTGGGGCATCGCCCAGGTATTGTCATAAAAACCATTCGCAGGCTGAAAGCCTGCCATATAATAGCCTGGGGCATCGCCCAGGTATTGTCATAAAAACCATTCGCAGGCTGAAAGCCTGCCATATAATAGCCTGGGGCATCGCCCCAGGGAATTGGAAGTTTTAACTTCCTGAACATCAGGGAATTGTGCATTAATATTGCAGGCCTTCAGCCTGCAAATAATTATGCACGATATTACCTGGGGCGATGCCCCAGGCTATTGTAAACCAGGCTTTCAGCCTGGTAAGAAATGGTTTATTTTAGCTTGATGCCTATGCGGCAAGCCGACGCACTCCAAAAAACTGACAGACTCCAAGGTCTGATCTAATAACAGCGTAACTATTCTCATTGCTCTCAAACCTTCTCAGTGATCTCACTGGCTCAGTGATGAACTAACCTGGCTCAGTGGTGAATCAGCCCCGCTCCTTCAGTATTTAATTCAAGCCATTGAAATTAAAAAATTTTTTCATAGAATCGTAATTATTTACTTCTTAGGAAAAATTATGAAAAAAAAAGAAGTTCATCTTCTTAACACCCGAATGGTGCTTAGCTCGATAAAAGAAGCCTTCGCGATGCTTACCCCCCAGGCACAAATAAAAACACCGGTCATGTTTGTCACTTACTTAGGGGCCGTCGTCACTACGCTGTGTGTGCTTGAAGAAATTTCCCATCATCGCCTTTCTTGGTTCGATTTTCAGATTACACTCTGGCTGTGGTTTACCCTCCTCTTTGCCAATTTTGCCCAAACGATTGCGGAAAGCCGAGGCAAAGCACAAGCTGCCAGCTTGAAAAAAACCAAAGTCGAGGCTTACGCCCGGCAAGAAGTTGGGGGTGTGGAAGTCAAAACTCCCTCTTCTCAGCTGAAAACGGGAGATATCATTATCTGCGAGGGGGGGGATATCATCCCATCAGATGGGGAAGTGATCGAAGGATTAGCAACAGTAGATGAGTCGGCTATTACTGGCGAGTCAGCCCCTGTGATCCGAGAAAGTGGAGGAGATCGCAACGCCGTAACAGCCGGAACAAAAGTTTTGAGCGATAAAATAAGAATCCAAGTAGCTTCTGAGCCCGGGAGCAATTTCTTAGATAGAATGATCCGCCTTATAGAAGGGGCGAAACGGCAGCGAACACCAAATGAAATCGCTCTCAATATTATTTTGTCTGGTTTAACTATCATTTTTCTTTTGACCACCAGCTCCCTCAAAATGTTTGCTGAATTTAGCATCGCAGCCTCTAAAGGAAATTCTGCCGTAATTATTACCATCCCTATCCTTGTTTCCCTCCTGGTTTGCCTCATCCCTACAACGATTAGCGCTCTATTGAGCTCTGTAGGCATTGCCGGCATGGATCGACTCATCCGCCGCAACGTCATAGCGACTAGCGGCCGTTCGGTTGAGGCCGCCGGCGACATTGATTTATTGATTCTTGATAAAACAGGCACAATCACCATAGGGAACCGGATGGCCACTGCCTTCTTGCCTGCTGTGGATGTTATGGAAAAAGAATTTGCTCGCATAGCACAACTAGCTTCACTTTCGGATGAAACACCCGAAGGGCGCTCGATTGTGGTCCTTGCAAAAACACAGTTTGGCTTACGTGCAGAGTCTTTAGAAACATGCAATTCCATTTTTATCCCCTTCTCAGCTAAAACACGGATGAGCGGGGTAGACTTCACAGATGAGAAAGGAAATGTGATCCGTTCGATCCGGAAAGGAGCCGCTGACGCAATCAAGCATCACATCGAGCATCTTGGCGGAAAATATCCTCAGCAATTTGATACCATCATCCAATCTATTTCGAATAAAGGGGGGACCCCCCTTCTCGTGAGCGATGGGCAAAAGATCATGGGAATTATCCATCTCAAAGATATCGTAAAAGGGGGAATTAAAGAGAGGTTCACGGAAATGAGGAAGATGGGGATACGCACGCTCATGGTCACAGGAGATAATCCCTTTACCGCTGCTGCAATAGCCGCTGAGGCAGGCATCGATGAATATATTGCCGAGGCCACTCCTGAGATAAAACTAGCTCGAATAAGAAAGGAGCAAGAAGGGGGCCGCCTCATTGCCATGACTGGTGATGGAACAAATGATGCCCCTGCCTTAGCGCAAGCCGATGTAGGCGTTGCGATGAATACCGGCACGCAAGCTTCACGCGAAGCCGGCAATATGGTGGATTTGGACAGCAATCCGACAAAGTTAATTGATATCGTTCAAATTGGAAAACAGATGCTCATGACACGTGGAGCTTTAACCACTTTTAGCATCGCGAATGATGTCGCCAAGTATTTTGCGATTATTCCGGCCATTTTCGGCACATTGTATCTAAGCCAAGGCAATTCTCATGGTCCTTTGGCGATCCTCAATATAATGCTGCTCCATTCGCACCAAAGCGCCATTTTAAGCGCCGTTATTTTTAATGCTTTAATTATTATAGCACTGATTCCATTGGCTCTGCGCGGTGTTCAATATCATGCTCAATCGGCCCATGCCCTATTGCGCAATAATCTTTTAATTTATGGTTTAGGAGGTCTTATCGCCCCGTTTATTGGAATAAAAATAATTGATATCATTATCACTTATTTAGGTTTAGTGGCATAAATGGAAGAAGAACGCCCCAATCCAGATGCATTGCTCAAAGCAATCACCCGAGAAGAGACCCTAAGCAGCAAAGGGCATCTGAAAATATTTCTAGGGATGGCAGCGGGTGTAGGAAAAACCTATGCTATGCTTGAAGCTGCCCAAAAACTCAAAGCCGAAGGGCTTTCTTTAGTGATTGGCACCGTGAATACCCACAGCAGGCGTGAAACCGAAGCCCTTGCACAGGGACTCCCCATTATTCCTGAAAAAAAAATTCTATATAAAAATATCCTTTTTGGCGAGCTTGACATCGATGAAATCATCAAATTAAAACCATCTTTAGCTATAATCGATGAACTTGCCCATACAAATGTTCCTGGTTCACGCCATCCTAAACGATGGATGGATGTGATAGAGATTTTAGAGAATGGGATCGATGTTTATACGACATTGAACGTCCAGCATATTGAAAGCCTCAAAGATATTGTAGAAAGCATCACGGGTATAAAGATTCGGGAAACGGTGCCCGATTCCATTGTCGAATCAGCCACCTTTATTGAGCTCGTTGATCTAACCACCAGCGAACTTTTACAGCGACTAAAAGAAGGAAAAGTTTATCTGGGAGATAAATCGGAAATTGCAGCAAAAAATTTTTTTCAGGAAGACCGGTTGACCGCTTTGAGGGAAGTTGTTTTACGGTATGCTGCAGAAAAGGTGGATCACGATCTACATAAAATGGTTTCAACTATTGAGCATGCGGAAAGATGGAAGGCTCGAGAAAAACTCTTGGTAGCTATTAGCCATAGCCCTTATTCCCAAAAACTCGTTCGGACAACCCGAAGGCTTGCCTTCGCCCTTAATGCCCCTTGGATCGCGGTATATGTCAATGATGGAAGGACCTTGGATGAAACCGATAAAAATATGTTAGCTAAAAATCTAGCCCTTGCGCGTGATTTGGGCGGTGAAGTGATCATGACGAACGATCCCGATATTGCAAAGGGGATCCAACGGATTGCCCGGCAGCGTGGTGTGACGCAAATAATTTTAGGGAGGCCTCCGAAAGGACTTTTCTATTACTTATTTCAAAAAATGTCGATCTTCGACAAGTTCGCTAAAGAATGCACAGACATTGATGTACACATCATAAGGCAAGAACATACTCAAACAAGACGCAAACGCCTTCAATCCCGTGCATATCAATCTCAAGCATATTCCTATGTTAATGTCCTTCTTTTAGTCTTACTGCTAACAGTCTTGAATTGGGCCCTTGCCCCTTTTGTCATGTATAAAGTGATCGGGGTCATTTTCCTGTTGGGCATTTTGTTTCTAAGTCTTTTTTTCACAAAAGGTCCTGTCATTTTGGCCTCGATTATATGCGCCTTTATTTGGGAAATTTTTTTTATTCCATCCGCTGGAAGATTTTTAATTTTTTCCGACGAAGACAGTGCCTTAATTGCTTTGTATATCATCACAGCGATAGCGACCGGCATCTTAGTCGACAGAGCACGAGAACAAAAAGAGATGCTCGAAAAAAGGGAAGATTCCACCCAAGCTTTATATGACATCGCCCGCCAGCTTGCGACCATACCGTCTGTAAAAATGGCTCTACAGACTGTAAAAGAACACCTAAGCAAGCTGTTTAACGGCACTTTTGAAATCATAACAAAAGGAAATGACGGGAATTTAGAATTTGACAATTCACCCTCGTTGGATGAAAAAGAAAAAAACGTCGCCCTTTGGGCTTTCGAAAATGGCAAGGAAGCCGGATGGAATAGTGAAACATTATCATCCTCCCAAAATCTATATATTCCATTAAAAGGGTTTCAAGAAATTGTGGGGATTGTCGTCTATCATCCAAAAAAAGATGTCCCTCTGAATCTTGAAGAGAAACACTTTTTATACACTATCTGCCAGCAGTTAGCTTATTATCTTGAGCGGCACATTTCCGAGGAAAGAGCCCAGTTGAGCGAACAGCTTAAGCAGATCGAGCAAACCTATAAATTTGTCCTTGATCGAATTCTGCTTGTTTTCCAGCCCCCCTTATTGACGATCGAAAATTCATTGAAGGAGCTCAAGCATCAACTGTCGGCAACTAAAAATAAAATTCTTTCAAATCAAGTGGATGAAATAGAAAATGCTAATGAGGATTTAAAAAAAACAATCACGAATATTTCTGTGGCGACACAGTTGAGCGAAGGCACTGCCGCATTGAATAAAGGGATGCATAGCGTCAAAGAGGTGATCGATGATTGCTGTCAAAACTTGAGTCCTGCAACTCAAAAAAACCGAATTAGAATTGAAATTCAAGAAGATCTTCCAGCCGTGTCTTTTGATTTTTATTTGATAGAACTTCTCCTTTTTAATTTACTTAATAATGCCTTCGAAAATTCCCCTGCAGACTCCATCGTGGAAATCACGGCTGAAAAAAACGGAGAATATGTTGTCATTTCAGTATTAGATGAAGGGGAAGGGATTCCCGACAATCAATTGGATGCCATTTTTGAGAAGTTCTATCGCCTTCCTTATGCAATTTCACCTGGAGTCGGCCTAGGGTTGGCTTTAGCTAAAACAATAGCAGAGCTTCATCAAGGCTTCATCAAAGCAGAAAACCGCCCTGACAAAGGGACTAAATTTTCATTGTATTTACCTCTTTAAATCATCTTGAAAAGAATAAGTTGTTGAGCTTTAATGCATGCATTAATTTTGGAGGTTGGCTTTGGTTTCTAATTTACCCTTTTATACACGCCTTGAAGAAGATCGCATTGCGTATGATCTATCTACTGCCGGAAAGCTCTCTCTCGATGGAATTGTTAAAAAAGATGATCTCGACGAAATAGTCTATGAAATTACCCCAGAGGTCTACGCCAATATCCTACATACACATGAACAAAAAATTAAATTGAAAGGGCGCAACAAAAACATCCCTCTAAATATTACAATCTCAATGGATGAAATAGACGAGGTTACCCATTTTGTCACCCCTGTAAAAAAAGTAAAAACAACTCTTCATGGGAATGGGATATGGAAATTTATTCAGCCTATTGCTGAAGAAATATTTAAACAATGGGGGTCTCAGCCGAGCTCTTCTTTTAAACGTAGATGTGAGGCAGATGTTAATGATTTTGACTTCGTCCTTTACTCTAATGCACCAAATCCCAACACAAATACAAAAATTGTAGAGGATGGGCTTGAAAACAACTTAGCCGCTAAATTCAAAGCAAAAAATATCCCTCCTCCACAAATTGCCGTTGAAATTGCTAAATTCAAACAGGAAAAGTTGAATCCCTCTTCCTCTTCCTATATTCAGAACATATTTAAGATGTATCCCCAAATTGGACCTACACATCCAGACCTGCATCGTATTTTTATAAAACTTCATGCCTATCTCAAGGCTGCAGATGTAATCAACAAAGCATCAGATATCTATTTTTCACAAAGAAAAATGGGAGACAGTCACACAATACTTGATTGCACATTTGCCTTTAAAGTTCCTACTACCGTTACAACACATAATTCTCTTTTTATTGACTTATCCCCTTTAATAGAAGGGCAAAACAAACGGGTCTACCTCCAATGTATTCTTGGAAATCAAAAAAGGTTGCAAGCTATCTCTGATTCCAATCTCAGGCTTCTGACGTTCGAATCCCATTCCCCTAAAAATACAGGGGAATTTGCCCGAACGATCTCTTTCCTAACAACAGGCGGCCGTTGCTATCAACAGGGAGAATTGCAAAAAGTCATGGCTGCCTTTGAAAAAGAGATCAAGGATGCAAATAGTACCCTCTCCAACCTTTTGGCCAAGCAACTTATCGGCCGCCTTGTAGATCATCACCAAAATGAACCTGCTATCTTAGTTGCCCTTGCCTTCAACGCATCTGCCCTGATCCTCTGGATGGACGTACGTTATGCTCAGGAAATTCAAAAACTATGGGCCCTTATTTTTAGTTATCTAGACAAGATCGAAGAAGAGTACCCCCACCAAATGTCTCGACCCATTATTGAGCACATTCAAATGATGATGAGGGATCCCCTTTTTGCTTTTGAAGATCTCTATGCACAAATTCAAGTGAGTGCAATCATTGACCAACACCGCTTTCATAACACTGAAAGTAGTTATCCCTGCGAGCCTACACAGACCGATGGAAAAATCTTCAACCAGATTAAATTTACGATTCCGCAACGTATTAACAAAAACGTCATTAACTCCTTTACCCTATTTTTTCCTTATGATCTTCCTCACGCCATCCAACACCTCGCGGCAATGACCCACCTGCCTCAATTTGTAGTCAATTCACTCTCTCAATTTCAAGAAGTTCTAATGGACTATAGTACGTTAAGTTTTGGGTTTGAAAAATCTCCCCTCGCGGATTATGTCAAAGATCCTCGTCGTCAATACTCTATTTGTGTGAAGAGAATTCATCAGTTATTAGAAAAAAAACATGAATATTGCTGGTTTATGGGCTACTTATTAGCTTTAACAAACCTAGCTCAAATAAAGAGTGATCTTGAAGTAAAAAAAGTTTTAAATAGCTTTTTATGCATGCTGCAAGAAAATTGGGCATCTACTCAGCTGAAGAAAATAGCGATAGACATTTTATATCGCACCCTTAAACAAAGTGATATTGAGCTATCGATAGAGGTTTTTTCCCCCATTGACAATGTAACTCCATTGCTGGTGTTCAAAAGATGGATTTATGCTTTTATTCAAGCAAGGTGGGATCCTCTCGCAGAAATTGCTTGCGAATATCTGGATCTTATCGAGAAACTTTTCACATCACCCTCTCAAAGGGTAATTTTTTTTGACAAAGTAATCAAAGCTGCATTAAAGAATGATATTGAAAAAATAAATATCAAATTTTTGCAAATTTTTGTTCCGAAAATTGCACATGACAACCGTTTCCATCCAGAAGCAAAATTGGATTGGTTATTCAAGATCTACAACCATCCATCACTCGCTTCAATAGCTGAATTAGAAAAAACCATATTTCATCAACTTATTTATGTTTTGGAATCGATCAGGCAGCTAGATTCCGAGTTTAGTCCTAAAACTAAAACAACAATCACTAATCATTTCATTAATTTATTAAAAAATAAACCTCGGACAGATCAACCTCTTAAAGTGCTATCACTCCTTAAGCAATTATGTCGACTAAAACTCTTTCAACAGAAAAATTCTTTATTTGAATTTTGGGATCAAATTATTTTGCAAGCACCCCAACAACCTGCAGAAATTGCTTATATCTACTTAAAAGAATGTGGAGAAGTTGTAAAATCATTTAAATATTGGAAATCTCTTGATGGCAGTAGAAAAAATAGCTTTAAAAATTTATGGGTGAATAGCCTCCAAAATTATGTTAAAGCAACAGGAAATGTCGAAAAAATCATAAAACCGGAGATCTCATTAGAACTCGATGAAAATCAAAGAAAAGATATCAAAAATCTTTTGATTGAGTCGTTAAATCAATTGCTTAATAAAGATATTAATTCATTTACATCTAATGATATCGAACTTTTCCTTATTCTCTTTAAACAATTAATAGAGGAAAAAAGCGGGGATGCGGAAGCCCCCATTACATACCCAAACAACCTGGGTATAAACAAAATTTTATTACGGCTATCCCAATTAGACACCGCTTTTCATTTCATCAATGACATTAAGAGTATTATCGATAATTATGTAGAAATCCATTCTATTCATGATGTAGAGGCTCTGGCTTCTACTTTCTTTGCACTAATGGATGGCATTAGCTGTCAAAAGAAAAAAATCTCCGATTTTACAAAAGCTTTTGATGCCTCTCTCTTTGACTCATTTTTTCCTTTATTTGCAAATGTGAAAAATAACTTATCAAAAGAACAATATGCGCAATTTGTAGCGATATTGACAGAACATCTAGATCAAGAATCAGCCGATGAATTAAGACCGATTTTTGAAAAATATGCTAGAGACCTTTTAGTGGTTCTACACCATCACGAATTATGGGAAGAAATTGTTCAGCTTTACATTCACGCTTCATCTTTAGCTTGGGATGACTTGTCAATAGATCTGAGACTCATTCTCGAAGCCTGCATGCATATTATAAACAAAAAAGAACCTTCTACAGCTTTTATAGATCACTTATATGCTTCAATAGAGAAGATACCTGAAAATAATAGGCTGCAATTTGATAAAGAAATAGATTCCCTTTACGAAGTATTTTTTAATCAAATGTGCGCTCAAAAGGATTACTTACGCTCTTTAGAAATTCTTAAGAAAAAAGAACGGTCTAGAGGTTCACTGGATGGTGAATTTTATAAAAGTGTTTTTCAAATGTTTACAGAACTTATCAAGGAAGGTAAAGCACGCGAAGTCTATCAATCTATACTCGATTTTGAAACACCCCCAGGCTACGAATTGTTCTGGTTGAACATTTTTCAACTATTTTTAAATCAAAGCCAGCCTAAGTTATGTTTAGGACTTATTACGCAAAAATGGGAGTTCTTGGAAACTAAAGATAAACAGTACAAATCAAAATGGATGGATTTTTTACATTTAATGATGGAAGAGACAAAACCTCTTCTGAGATCTGAAGATAAAACAATCCTCCAATTTTTAGAAATTGCTCATGGGATCATCCATAAATTGATATGGAATTATAAACCCAAAAACCAAACCCTTTGGATTGACTATATACTTTTGTCGGCAAAAATAGCCCCGATTAATATTGTTGAAGACATTTTGAATGAAATGGGCAATGGGGAATTTATAAAAGATTTGTTGGAACCACCGCAGAGAATTGTTTGTTGGAAATCTTTATTAGAAAGATTTACCATAAACCCTTCTAAAGCTTTTCTGGATATAGACAACTGGTGGCCAACAGCAAGCCGAGAATTTCGTATAGGCAATTCTAGTTCAATAGAAGAAGATCAGAATTTTTTAATTTGGTGTTTAATTAATGGGGGAATTAAAAATCTGGAAAATCAAAAAAAGCCTTCTTCTAAACAACTAAAAAAAATTGCGGATATTTTTCTAAGAGATAAAACCCATATTACAGGATTAATTTTAAACCTGGATCCTGTTTCCATTCTTAACCTTGCCAAGCTTTTTTTCTGCGTAAGCGGTCCAAAGTATTTTCATCGATGCTTGCTTACAGCCATGATCCCTTTTACTTTTACGATGATTGAACCAGATCCTATCTTTGAAGAGATGGCTGTAAGCTTTGTAGATCCATGTTTAAAAGTTGCTATAACATATAAGGATAGAGAAAAAAAAGATGATGACCATGATGAAAATATAAAACTTGCTATGTGGAATCTGATCAAACTTGTAATCCAAAGCGAACATAGCATGGATGCCAATCATTTTGCTATTTTACAATATTTGTTTGATATAGAAGACACAGACTTCGGCGACATTACTGATAATAACGCTATCGCGTTGCGTATAAATCTGTTGGAAAAGGTTGAAGTTCTTCAGAAAATCTTTAGCCATCCTTGGAGAGAGACAGAAAATGAGTTCACATATCATCAAAAGGAGCTTATCAGTAGAACCTTTAAACAGATTTTTAAACACTCTTTAACCCCTTTAGTTGTATTCATGCAAGATTGTAGTAAGCGAACTGATCTAAAAAAATATGTCAATATGACAGGATCATTGCAAAGAAAATTTAACAGTGCCAAAAAAACCCATATTAATTGGATTGTGAGGATAAGATCAAATTGGGAAGTAGACCGTCGTCTTGCATCGCAAGTTGGAATTCGGTATGGAGTTTTTCGTTCATGCGGGTTTGCCGACAGGTTTCAACTCTTGCGTTCAGAAGAAGAGATGTATAAAAGACGGACGTTTTGTTGTGCAAAATTATTGGCGATTACGTTTTTATTTATTGCTACTGCAATTTATTACGTCTATTTTATTCCTGTCACACATCAAGACCTTGAAGACCAGGAGCTGTTACGCAGGTTTTAGGCCTTCAAACAATGATTATGCAAAAATTCTTAGGTTGTATATAAGCGACAGAAAATGTTCATAATGGAACAAATTAAACAGAGCTAAAAAATCAATTTAGGAGATATAATATGGATCCATTCTCTTCCTTACCCCCTCAATATTCTCAATCTCAATATAGCTATGGAGGCTTCTTCCCCACTGTCCCTATTTCTCACGTAAATATCACGTGCTTCAGCAATGCAACCTTTGGAAGCGATAATAACCCCAAATCAACTTCCAGTACATCATCCATTAACAAAATTGAGATAACTAACAAAACGGTAACTGAAAAAGCAACCGAACGGGGAAGTGTCTCCATTACAAAAAGCAAGTTGATGGCAGGGTTAGAAATACAAGGAGAAGTGGTTGTGAAAGAGAAAAGTGAAATTATAGGTAAAACTCACGTTCAAGGAAAATTAAGGGGCAATGATAGCACTTTTGAAGATATTGAGCTTAAAGGAGAAGTTGAATTAGACTCTTGTCATGCCAAAAGCCTAATGTTTACTTCTAACAGTTGCCGAATTTCAAGCTGTTGCATTGAAAAGCTTGAAAATCGCGGTGCCATCGATTTGACAAACACTATAGCCGAAGAGGTGAAAAGCACGGAAAATCATGTGGTAGCTGCTTTTTGTAATATAGATAAAGTAGAATCTACCAAGTGCGTAGATATTCAAAGCTCTGTCATCAATAAATCTCTCGTGGTCAACGTTGACTGTGACCAAAAGGACTGTAGCCTTATTTTGAAGGGGACAGAACTTAGAGGCGATTTGACAATTAATGCTACAGTCCTCAAGGGTCATGGTCCAACTATTACAATGAGTAACGCCATTCCCTATGATTATTCTCATCCAACAACACTCAATTCCATTAATGATATTCCTGATAATATTAAAAAAGATGTTATGCGCAGGTGTCAAGAAAATGTATTAATAAGAATCGGAAATTTAGAATGTATTATAAGAAATAGAGAATTGCAAATTTATCCTTTAACTTTAGAAAGGATTAATAGTGATATTCGCGCCTTTTGCGGCGACTGTGGAGAAAACACGGTATATCTCAAATATAAGGGAGGTGAATTTTCTGTTACTAAAGACAAAATTAAAGTAATCAAGGCGCCTCCTGATTTAGTTCAGACTGAAGAGACCGCAACTGCTTCGGAATCGATTCCGTCCATTAATGTCACAATTATAGGTGGGAATATTCAAGGACAAATAACTTTTGTCGGTTGTAAAGGAAATGTGGTCTGTGCTGAAGGGGCTCTCATAAAAAATCAACAATAGCCCGGACCCCCAAATATTTTGGTGTGCTGTGTCAAGCCGCATACGCATCAAGCTAAGGATGTTCTTAGATCAGGCCTTCGAGCTTATCAGTTTTTTGGAGTGCGTCGGCTTGACGCGCGCTCCAAAAATTATTCCGGCGTTTTTATACAGTCCTTCCCCCCTGAGTTCGAAATGTATTTATTTTTTTCTGTGCATGGTTTATCCTTTTTTTGTAAAAAACAGATACGCACGTGGGAGCACACTATGTCTGAAAAAGAATCTCCATTAGGCAAACCTTCAACTTACAGTCAAACCTATTCTCAGGATCTTTTATTTCCTGTATCCAGAAAGTTAGCGCGGGAAAAAAATCAAATACCATCCCAGCTCCCTTTTTATGGAGAGGACCTGTGGAACGCATACGAATTATCCTGGTTAAACCCTAAAGGGAAGCCGGAGCTTGCTTTTGGTGAATTTTACTTTCCTTATAATACTCCCAATATTATCGAATCAAAATCATTGAAGCTCTATTTAAACTCGTTTAATCAATCTATGTTTGAATCATTTGAACATGTAAAAGCAATCCTTGAGAAGGATTTTTCCCATGTCGTTCATGGACAAGTAAAAATTAAACTCTATTCGCCTTCAGATTTAGAAACGAAAACGATGGCTGACTTCCAAGGGACTTGCTTGGACAAATTAGACATTTCGACTACTATTTATCAAGTTCATCCCCAGTTCTTAAAAACCTCCTCTAAATTTGTTGAGGAAACCCTTTATACCAATTTATTGAAATCCAATTGCCTCGCCACTGGACAACCCGATTGGGGATCCCTCCTGATCCGTTATGCAGGCCCTCAAATCGATCATGAGAGTTTATTAAAATATATCATTTCCTATCGGAATCACTCAGGATTTGGGGAATATTGTATCGAACAGATCTTTTGCGATCTTTGGAACCTATGCCGACCCAAGAAGCTGACAGTATATGGCCGCTATACCAGGCGCGGTGGAATTGACATCAATCCGTTCCGTTCCAATTATGAGGAACTTTCCGAAAACACCCGCCAATTGCGGCAATAAGTCAGGGATAGGTGACGATACGCCCCCAGACACTTTTGGTTCCCCAGATTCCTGATCTAAGGGCTTCCAATTGCACTATTTGGCTATGATCAACGAACAAGTTCACGTTGGGGCCGTAATTTTTTATATACCAATTAAATACTTCAGGATCCGCTGCTTCAAACATCACGCTATCGATCCCAATTTCATTAATGATTTTAGCGACAACATCTGTGCGCCAGGTTTTGACGTTTTCGGTGATCCCTTCCGATTCAATCATGATCATGTAAGCGCCTGCATCGATAAACCGTTGAGCTTGTTTAATGGCCATCGATACATCGCGTACCCCTTCGCTTTCTAGCTCTGCAGCACTGGTGCTGCCCCCTGCACCAAATTGGATACCGACTTCCGGCTTAGCTTTTAGCCCGCTTTTTTGAACTTTTTCGATGACCCGAAGCCAATCGTCGGTGGGAAGAGTAATGAAACCGCTAGAAATTTCCACGATATCAAAACCTATGTTCTTGCACTCTTTAATGTACTTATCAACAGCACTAGCCCCTTGAGTTAAAACGTATTCGATAAATCCACCGGTCGAAACAAGAACTTGGTTCTTATGCGCCAAATCGATCAATTCTTTGAGTGCTTTGCGTGGAAGAAGTGTGAATGATCCCCCGGCAAATTTCAAGCTATCCACGTAAAATCCCATGGTTTCCAGAACATCTTCTAGATACCTTTTACCCATGACAGAATAGTACGGGCCCCGAATTTCTGTGATCCCTTGCTTTCGGGGTTTTTTGCCCCTTTCATTTGTGCGTATAAAGTCAAAAGGGTTGTCTTTCATTGTGGTTCTCCTTAATTGTGGTTTAACAATATCCATTAATCATGCAATAAATGCCGGCTTATCACAATTCTTTGGATTTCGCTGGTTCCTTCATACAATGTCGTTACACGCGCATCCCGAAAATATTTCTCAGCAGGATAATCCTTAATATAACCATAGCCCCCATGGATCTGAATAGCTTCGGAAGCTATTTCGTTGCAAGATTCAGAACAAAAGAGCTTCGCTGCCGAAGCCTCAGCCCCATAATTTAATCCTTGATCCTTCATCCAGGCAGCTTTATAAACGAGGAGCTTGGAAGCCTCGAGCTTCACTTTCATATCTGCCAGCTTAAAAGCAATCGCTTGATTTTCTCCGATTGAATGCCCAAACTGGTTCCGCTCCTTTGCAAATTTTCTAGCCGCATCGAAAGCTGCTTCCGAGATCCCAGCCGCTTGAGCCGCAATGCCGATCCGGCCGCTGTCAAGAGCACCCAGAGCAATGTTGAACCCTTCCCCCACCCGGCCTAAAACCATCGAGGCAGGGACTTTGCAACGCTCGAAGCGCAAACTGACAAGATTTGCCGTCAATAGTCCCAGCTTCCGCTCTTTTTTGGTGACTTTCATTCCCGGATTATCCCTATCGACAAGAAAAGCGGTTATCCCTTCCCCTGATGAAGACCCCTCTTTTGTTTCTGCCGTTTTCGCGAAAACGAGCACCACCCCAGCGATATCTGCGTTGGTAATAAATTGCTTCTCGCCATCCAAAATATATTGCTGATTCGAAGGATCTAAGGAAGCTTTCATTTTTATGTTTTTGGCATCACTCCCTGCTTGTTTTTCTGTGATCGCAAAGGAAGCGGGAACGCATTCCCCCTTATAGATTCCGGACAAATATTTTTTCCTTTGTTCCTCTGTACCAAAATTAGAAATAGCTTCAGCTACCATATTCGTCACAGCCATAGCTACAGCCACACCAGCATCGGCTTTGGCTACTTCCATCAAAGCTGAACAATAAGCAATAGACCCGTTTGAATGCCCTCCATGTATGCGGGGAACCGATAGAAGAAAAAAACCCATTTTAGCCATCCGTTCAAAGAGAGCTTTTCGTCCCGCGAGATCTTCTTCAAGTTTATCTACAAAGGGGAGAATCTCTTTTTCTGCAAATTCACGGCAACTCCGTTGTAAAAATATTTGCTCCGGTGTTAATGTAAAATCCATTTTTCCCCTTTTATGGCAAAGTCACAATCAAACACGTCACAGTTTTGTCATTTCCCCCCATGCTAATCATCATCCCATACGGCTTGCGGAGTTTTGCCTGGTTGTCTGCCTTATTGGTAAACTGATGCAGCAAATCGACCATTTGTCTGACGCCTGAGGCGCCCGTGGGATGTCCAAAGCCTCCTAATCCCCCAGATAAATTTGTAGGAATGCTCCCCTCAATGGTTGTATGACCCTCCATAATAAAATCTGGGGCTTTTCCAGCCTTAGTTAATCCGATCGCTTCTAACGAAAGCATGCCCGAAATTGTGAAACAATCGTGAACTTCTAATAATCCGATCTCTTTAATTGTCAAACCGGCCTGCTTGAGGGCTTTCTGAACAGCTATTTCAGTAATGGATAAAACCGTTAGATCATCGGGAGATTGGGTGATGTCCCCTTCAGCTTCCCCCATCCCTACAACGCGGACAATGTCCCCTTGGCCAATGCCGCAAGCATTCACCCCTTCCTCAGATAACACAACGAGGGAAGAAGCCCCATCGGTCACCTTCGAGCAATCGTAATGATTCAAATAGGGAACAAACCTGGCTGGATCAGGAGGGGTCATCCCAAGCTCAAAAAGATTTTCCGAAGTATTGTGATACTCTTGCGCTTTCGGATTTTTTCGGGCATTCAAAATTGCCAATTCATACCATTTTGCCATCCCTTTGCGAGCATTTTCATAACCATACTTTTTGTAGTAAGCTCCTGCACGCTCGGCAAAAATTCCCGGAAAAAAATAAGCATGCCCCCCTTTCCTTTCTTTATGATAATAAGAAGCTCCCGCCAGCACATCAGCACCATAAACCGATTTCATGGAATTTTGCATTTCGAAGGCTGCTACAAAAACAGCTTTGGATAAATCAGAAAGGACACTGCGGATGGCCGCGGCAATCGCCCGTCCTCCTGTGCCGCAAGCGCCTTCTACCCCTGTACACGGCTTTCCTAATAGGGAAGGGACCATGAACGGCAAAAAAGCGGGAAGATTGGCTTGATTCAGAAAACGGGCAGACATAAAGCTTCCGAGGATCCCTTCATCGAAGGTAGGATGCTTGACTTGTTTGCAAGTCCCTTCCGCCGTCTCTTTGAGGTATTCTTCAAAACTCCGCATCGGCTTTTCAACATTAAATTCCTTTCTGCCAGATCCAAAGTAAGTTGTATTGTAACCTGCACCGATGTAAATTTTTTTTCTGAAAATATTCATGTTATTCCCTCGCCACAGTTTCAAGTTTTAAGCAAGGCAACCCCGGACCATAAAGGTGAAAAAAGCCATTTTTCAATACGGTGTCAACGTCTTCTATCTTTTGAGCTACACCCTGCTGGACCAAATTTTTTGCGATAGCGTGTAAATTAAAAAGAAATTCTTTGGCCAGATCGGCGCCCTGAGTCTTTGATTGCATCAGATGATGTAAATACGGCTCAAGTTTTTCATGTGAGGAAGGATCCCGCTGCATATGCTTCCAAGAGCTATGCCCTTGGGAAAAGGCTCCTAATTGTTTGTCCAACTGGGTAACCCAAGACTGACCTTGCAATGGATAGTAAATATGCTCAACAGGGGCATAAATGCCTGCGATGTTTTGCTGCTTGTATTGAAAAAAGCCATCTCTCTGAAGACCTTCAGGAGTTTGTCCTCCTACAATTTCCTCTTCCACCAATTGATCGATCAATGGGTCTTGAAAAAATTCACCAGGCAAATAAGTGTTCATGATCTGGCAAATTCTTTGACACACATCAATCCCTACATAGTCCATGAGTTGAAAAATTCCCATGGGGCGAATAAGAAAGTCTTGTGTCACCCGATTGATCATATAGATCGCTTCTCGCAAACTGCACATGCGGGACAATTCATGGACCCTTTCACAAGCAAATAAAATTTCTCTGATAAAATATCCATTCCCGATGAAGCCTGCGATATCATTAGATAAAACACTATTTTTTTGCAGCCTTTTGGTTAATTCGTGGACTACATCCACAAAGAAAGGGGGTGTCTGGGGAGGAATAATCAATTCGACAAGCTTCTGCACTGCAGGAGGATTGTAAAAATGGAACCCTACAATGCGATGGCCTAGTTCTGCTTTTTCATTTAATATGTGGATGGGGATCGAAGAGGTGTTTGAAAAAAAGACGGTTTCATGAGTATTATTTAAAGCTATGGACTTCAATATTTTACATTTTATGTCGACATCTTCGACGATGGCTTCAAATACCGCACTTGCAGTGATTTTGGAGCTGTCAGTACTATAGTTCACCATTTCCAATGCATGGATGACAAAATAATCAATGATCTCTTTGTTGCTGACCAGCTTTGCATTCAGCAAAAAAAATTGACGAAGCTGATTGATATTTTTTTCGGCATATTTTGTAAGATTAACACGTAGATAATCTTTCAATGCATCTATCCCCGAGAGATTTTCATCGACGAGCCAAAGACGATAATTGCCGCTTCCCATTTCACCTGTTTCTTCAGCCTCAATCCTGGCAACTTCCTGGAGAATCAGCAAAGAGATGCCCCTTCCCATTTTTCCTGCCGCACCTAACACACAAGGATTTTTCAAAATTTTATTGAGCATTATTTCCTCGCCTTGGCTGAGCGATCGAGAAATGCATCCATCGCCTCCGCACGCTCCGATGTTGAAAAGCAAAGCGCACAAGCATCCCTTTCAAGCTCTAATGCTGCATCCAAAGCGATTTCAGAACCGATGTCGATTACTCTTTTGGCTTGTATAAGAGCAGTTTTCGAATGTTTTGTGATTTCACCCATAACAGATAGGCAATCATGTTCCAATTGACCAATCTCACATACTTTATTCACGATCCCTAACTCTTTGGCTTCATCCGCAGTGAAAGTCCGCCCAGTTAACACACATTCCTTCGCTTTTTTTGTTCCTATGACCCTACTCAAACGTTGCGTTCCGCCAAAACCGGGGATAATTCCTAAACTCACCTCGGGCAGCCCGAGTTTAGCGCTCTTCACCGCATAGATAAAATCACAGGCCAGCGCCATTTCCAAGCCACCCCCTAATGCATATCCATTGACAGCTGCTAAAGTCACAAAAGGAGCTTTTGCGATCGAATCGGCTACCCTTTGCCCCAATTCGCAAAAGCGATGCATTTGAAAATGATCCATCCCCTGCATTTCCTTGATATCGGCTCCGGCAATGAAAGCTTTTTCCCCAGAGCCAGTCATCACCAATCCTTTTAAGCGCTCCCTGTGGGAAGGATCTTGAAAAAAGGCAAGTAATTCATTCAAAACATCTGAATTTAAAGCATTTAAAGCTTCCGGCCGGTGGATTTTTAACATCCCGGTGTGATTTGATTTCTGTTCAAAGATTAAATATTTCATTGCTACCTCTTGTAAAATCAAAATTATGAAAAGTCAGGATTGATTAAAATCAGAAAATGCATAATAAAAAATTTTATATTATGTCGCCGTTACAGGAGGACATAATAACAAAATCTAAGGGGGCATTTTTATGGTGGAAGTCAAAGAAAAAAAGAAAACGGGCGGTCTTGCAGGTGTGACCGCAGGAGACTCAGCCATCTGCCTGTGCGGAGTCGAAGAGCAGAGTTTGCGGTATCGGGGCTATTCTATCGAAGATCTCGCCGCCCACACTTCCTTTGAAGAAACAGCCTGGTTGCTCTTACGTGGAGAGCTCCCGAGCAAGCAAGAATTGATTGAATATCGCGCCAGGTTAAAGGGATTAAGAGATCTCCCCCCGACCCTTAAAGCCATTTTGGAAAAAATTCCGGGCAACGCTAATATGATGGATGTGATGCGCACCGGATGCTCTTTTTTAGGAAATCTTGAGCCGGAAACCAACAAAACGGGAAAATTTGACATTGCTGATCGCCTTATAGCTTGTTTTGGATCGATTCTCCTTTATTGGTATAATTTTCATAAAAACGGCAAAGCTCCCCAGCTAAAAACCGATGAAGATACTCTTGCAGGCCATATCCTGCATCTCATTTTAGGAAAGAAACCAGAAGAGACTCACCGGAAGTGCCTAGACGCCTCTCTTATTTTATATGCCGAGCATGAATTCAACGCTTCTACCTTTACTGTGAGAGTTATCGCAAGTACCCTTTCCGATTTTTATTCGGCCATTTGCGGCGGCATTGGAGCCTTAAGGGGTCCCCTCCATGGGGGTGCAAACGAAGCCGCCATGGCATTGATAGAGAAGTTTAAAAATCCCGAAGAGGCTTCTCGAGCCCTCCACACCATGCTTGAAAAAAAGGAACTCATCATGGGTTTCGGACACCGGGTCTATACCACTTCCGATCCCCGTTCTGTCATCATTAAAAAATGGGCTGAAAAGCTCAGCCATGAAGCTCGTGATGGACACTTCTTTCCTATAGCAGAAGAAATTGAAAAAATCATGTGGAAGGAAAAGCACCTCTTTCCAAATCTAGATTTTTATAGCGCCTTGGCCTATCACTACATCGGCATCCCTACTCCCATGTTCACTCCCCTGTTTGTCATGTCCCGCATCAGCGGATGGTCCGCCCATCTTTTGGAGCAACGAGCCAATAATAAGCTCATTAGGCCCGTCAGCAATTACATTGGACCAAGCCCCCGCACCATCAAAGAGAGAGATCTATGAAACAGTCGAAGCAAACTTATGATGAAGTCATCACGACTCTAGCTAATTATGTTCACGACACAAAAATAGAAAGTCAAGAAGCTTACAATACCGCCGGAGCCTGCTTGTTAGACGCTTTGGGGTGCGCTATCCTTGCACTAAAATTCAAGGAATGCACCAAACTATTGGGGCCCGTCGTTCCCGGAACAATTGTTCCCTCCGGCACCAGAGTTCCAGGGACATCTTTTATTTTAGATCCCATCCGGGGTGCGTTTGACATTGGAACGCTGATCCGGTGGTTGGATTTCAATGACACTTTCCTGGCTGCCGAATGGGGACACCCTTCAGACAACTTAGGTGGATTGCTTGGTTTGGGTGATTATCTATCACAAACGACCCATCCCAAACTTACAGTTCATGATCTGTTGACGAGTTTAATAAAAGCATACGAAATCCAAGGAGGGCTATCGATCCTGAATAGCTTTAACAGGGTAGGTTTCGACCATGTCATTCTTGTCAAATTGGCAACGGCCGCAGTTTGCACAAAAATGATGGGGGGAACAAAAGAGCAAATCTGCGATGCCATTTCACAAGTCTTCATCGATACAGGTTCTTTACGCACCTACCGGCATGAACCCAATACCGGATCGCGCAAGTCGTGGGCTGCCGGGGATGCCACCAGCCGAGGTGTCATGCTTGCCATGATGACCATGCAAGGGGAAATGGGATACCCAAACGCTTTAACAGCTCCCAAGTGGGGTCTGTATGACGTTTTATTTAAAGGAAAACCGTTTTCTTTTGAGCGTCCTTTAGGCTCCTATGTCATGGAAAATATCCTCTTCAAGGTTTCTTTTCCCGCCGAATTTCATGCGCAAACTGCCGTTGAAGCCGCAATTCAGCTCCATCCTCAGGTTAAAGGGAAAATCGAAGAGATCGAATCTATTGAGGTCTCCACTCACGAGTCGGCTGTCAGGATTATTGATAAAAAAGGGCCTCTAAAAAATCCTGCCGATAGAGACCATTGCATGCAATACATGGTCACTATTGGATTGTTGCATGGAGCATTAACAGCGGAAGATTACGAAGATGAGGCTGCTAAAGATCCCCGCATCGACAAAATTCGCGCAAAGATCGCGATTAAAGAGAACAAACAATACACGAAAGACTACTTGGATCCGGAAAAAAGATCGATTGCTAGCGCTCTCACAATCCATTTTAAAGATGGAACGAAACTGGGTCCAAAAGAAGTTGAATTTCCGCTAGGCCATCGAAGACGGCGCAAAGAGGGGCTTCCGCTGCTGTTCAAAAAACTGGAAGCTAACCTCCTGACCCACTTTCCTAAAAATCATCCCTGCTTTGAACTCTTAAAGTCTCTTAAGGGGATGAATTTCACATCTCCTCCATTTACATCAATGACGATCCGTTCTTTTGTCGAAAAATTTATCCCATGAGTCATTTTTTGCCAGATTTTGACACAGCCAAAGAGGCAAGTCAAGGCGATAAAATTGGTCACCATAGTAATCTCGACGATGGCTATGGGTGTCGCTAAAAACCCAAGTAAGATCCTTGAGGTTAATGTGAGTGAGAAAAATACTCTTCCAATCTGGACGAAGGGGTTGCAGGCGATCCTAGAATTTATCTTTTCTAAGACATAACGCGCAAAGCGGTCGATCACATCGAATGCAACTAAACATGCTGAGATGTGTGTCACAGTCATCCACTCCCCTTCAACTGGAAAGTGGGAAAGGGGGGTATAGGCATGATTGTTAAAATAACCGATGGCTCCATAGACAAAACTATAGGAAAGAACTTGACCTAAGCAGTAAATGCATTTATTATTTTTTACTATGTTATCAAACATTTTAATTTTAGAACTCTTATTTAATTAGATAATTTTATAATTATATGAAAATAGGCAAAAAAATAGCAATCATCGGTTCCGGGTTTTGCGGATTAGCTGCCGCATGGCATCTCCTAAATAAAAAAAACATTAAGGTCGATCTATTCGATCGGGCTGGGCTATCTGCAGGAGCATCCAGCCTTTCTGCAGGCCTCCTTCATCCATACGGAGGGCTGCACTCCAAACTCAATTGGCGTGGAAAAGATGGGATGGAAGCCACACAGGAGCTTCTCGAGGTGGCTTCGGGTGCTTCCAATAGGCCCATCGCCGAAGTAACAGGGCAATTACGGGCCGCTGTTACTGAAGAAAATCATCGGGATTATGCCTTATGTGCACAAAAATATGAGGATGTCGAATGGCTGTCGGCAAAAGAGTGCCAAAAGCTGGTTCCGGGGCTGGCTCCCCTCCCGGGAATTTTTATCAAAACGGCGCTGACGATCAATGCAAAACTGTATCTTAAAGGATTATGGGCAGCCTGCCAAAATAAAGGAGCCGCTTTTTTCCAACGTTCGATTAACTCTTTGAAAGAGCTTGACGATTACGATGGGATTGTCATTGCCGGGGGGCCTGCTTCCGTTCAGTATGAAGAAACAAATGGGTTAGCTTTGACACCCGTAAAAGGTCAAATGCTAGAAATCGAATGGCCTTCCCATCTGCCCCCGTTGAGAATTCCGTTGAATTCACAGATTTACATTGTCATGAACCCCCATTTTGGCTCTTGTTTTGTCGGCGCCACTTTTGAACGCCATTTTTCTACTTCTGAACCCGAGGCGGATTCAGCTATTAAACTGCTGCTACCCCGAGCTGTGCAGCTTTTGCCGGATCTTGCTCACAGCAAAGTGATCGATTGCAAAAGTGGAGTGCGTGCCTCAGGATTAAATCACAAGCCCGTCTTGAAACAAATGTCAGACAAATGCTGGATCTTTTCAGGGATGGGCTCAAAAGGATTATTATACCACGCCCTCTACGCTAAAGAGCTTGCCATACACTTTTAAAGCCTAAAAATTTCATCTCAGCAGCATAGAGAAGTAAGAAGCAATAGATCATAACCATGAAAGACACATTGTCACCAATAATGAAATCATGGTATAATAGCGTTAAATTGGGGGATGCTATGAAAGAAAAAAAAGGTGTTCAAAAAAAGGTTTACAGAGCTAGGGAAGCAAGATTAACAATTGATTGTTCTTCCGCGCAAAAAAAGAAAATTAAAATGCTTGCCGCTGCCAAAGAAATGACAATTACGGATTTTATACTTCAACTTGTAGAAGAGAAATATACTTGGTGCCCACTCGGATTAAGCCATAAGCCTAATGCTGAAACGGTTGCCTCTATTGAAACTAGCGAAAAGCGAAAGGGCGTTAAAAGTTTCAATTCAATGGATGACCTTTTTAAAGACTTGGGAATTTAATGCGCACATTTGACCGTTCAAACCAATTCAAAAAGGACATTAAGAAAGCTCAAAAGCAAACATCACCTAAAAGAGATTTAGAAGAACTCAAGAGGGTCATGATTATGCTAGCAGAGGATAAAAGATTACCCCATGAAAAGAGGGATCATCCTCTCAATGGCAATTGGGTCGGTTACAGAGAATGTCATGTTCAGCCGGACTTTCTTTTAATCTACAAAAAGATGACCAGAACAATTCGATTCGCTTCGAAAGAGTGGGAACGCATTCGGAATTATTCAGTTAAAATGATGTAGACGAAAGTTGCTCCAGTACTAATCTTAAAAATATTATAATTAACTCGTCGATGCTGATTTAATATCTACATCTAAAAAAATAGAATTTTATGTCGTCCTTACAGGACTCTGCTTTTTTTTGCATTTTACCCAGGCCTTCGCTTCGCTACGACCTGGGCTGTGATATTCTGCGCCTTCGGCGCTATAACGGCCTGAAAGGCCGAAATGTTATAGCCCAGGTCGTAGCGAAGCGAAGGCCTGGGCTATGATATTCTGCGCCTTCGGCGCTATAACGGCCTGAAAGGCCGAAATGTTATAGCCCAGGTCGTAGCGAAGCGAAGGCTTGGGCTATGATATTCTGCGCCTTCGGCGCTATAACGGCCTGAAAGGCCGAAATGTTATAGCCCAGGTCGTAGCGAAGCGAAGGCTTGGGCTGTGATATTCTGCGCCTTCGGCGCTATAATGGCCTGAAAGGCCGAAATGTTATAGCCCAGGTCGTAGCGAAGCGAAGGCCTGGGCTGTGATATTCTGCGCCTTCGGCGCTATAACGGCCTGAAAGGCCGAAATGTTATAGCCCAGGTCGTAGCGAAGCGAAGGCCTGGGTAAAATGCAAAAAAAAGCAGAGTCCTGTAAGGACGACATAAAATTCTATTTTTTTAGATATAGATGTTAAATCAGCATCGACTAATTAAAGACTGGTGTTCTTTAGTTGACCAGACCAAATGATAAAGCAGCTGATAATAGGTATGTGTCATGTGTTTCCTTTTTGCATCCCGCTTCTGGATCGCAATTATTTCTCTGCAATTTTCCAGAGTTGCTGTTTCGGGCTGCGCCCTCACAGCTTACTCAGGATTCCCAAACGGAATTTTTCGTTTTTTCCAAAAAAAAATGTTACAATGATTGGGTCGATTGTCGCTCCTTCATTATTTGTTCAATTTCTCCTATCATTTGAGCGTCTATGCCTGAATTGAACTTAATATTAACCCATGTAATTTGCTCTGTTTTTCGAATCAATTCGATTAGCTTATAAAAACTGACAGCAGTTATTCCGGAAGTAATAAGATTGATACGTTTGATTTTAGATTGAGGATTGCCTTCAATTGCTTCGATGAGTTTTAATACTCCATTATCTCCCATTTTTGTATCAGCAAAATCTAGTTCTTCAACGCTTTTGTTTTCCTTTAATGCACTTATTGTTAGAGGTATTAAACTTTGACTCATCTTTTGAAAGTATCCATTATTTGCATATTTTGAAGCTGCTCGCCAAGTTACTTTCTTGGTTGAAGTCGTTTTAGTTAGAAAACTTCCAATACTTTTAGCATCCTCTTCAAGTTCAAGCGGGTCCAGTATTATTTCTTTAATTGAAGGACATCTAGCAATTGCTTCGGCAATCTCTTCGGCTTTCGAACAAAGAATTGCCAATGAATCAATTTTTTTAAATCGTAGGAAAAATTGATCAATATCTATAAATTTGCTCAAACTTTTTTCTTTTAAAAAATCTTTTGCTTTACTTAGCCAATAAAGGGATGCTCTATTATCTACATGTCCCTTAGTACTATAGTAATGAGCGAGGGAAATTGCTTTTTTTGGATCAGATGCTTTTTCTGTTTCATTTTCATATTCACCTAATGTCAAACTTGTCTGAATTTCCGATCGAAACTGATTTATTTCTGTTGATGTTAAATATTGATATTGTTCAAGCGAACTTAAAGCTTCTTGAAATAATCTATTATAAATAAAAAAATTAGATTCAGTCTGTAATTGGTTAATAGATTCAAACACTGCTTTAGCATGTTTAGCTTCTATTTCCATTTCTCTTCCTAAACCATCCAAATACTTTATCTCTATTCGAAGTGCTTGGATTTCTTCTAAAAGTTTAGAAGAAGGTGAGATTCGAATGCTGTCTGGTTTAGACACCTGATAAAATTCTCCAACGCGCTGAACAATTGTGGACTTTTTGAAACTAATTTTTACAATATCAGATTCTCGTACAAAATTGACTTTTGTGAGATCCTCAAAAGGGAATTTAATGCTGGAATCTACAGATAAAGACATTGGCACTCCTAATTAGTAGGTTATTATGATGGTTAAGTATCATAGTTATTTTTATTCAAAACAAGGATATATGTTATTATTAAAAAACGGTCAATTGTTAAATTATTTTTAAACCGAAGTTAGGTACGCAGGTGGCGCTGAATGAGGACATGGGCTTCGGTGGCGAAATTAAAGAAGAAGATCACCGCCGGTGATAAAATAGCCGTAAAGGGGATCATCATAATAAACCACTGCATCACTACATACATCGGTTGAGTGCAAGGGAAACACACTGTTCCGGTCAAAACCCAGGCCAGTAGCAAAAGACCAAAAAGGGCCATCAAGGGAAACGCCGCCAAAACCCCCAGCATGATATTCGAAAACAGGTCCCCTTTGAGTTTCTTCACAATAATATTTGTCACTCTTATCCGATTTAATCCATTTAAAGCTAAAACCGGAGTGACGAAAAACAACATAAACAGACTTAAAACACCCAAGGCAAGCGATCCCAAATTAATCAAAAAGGGTCCAAAAGATAATACAACCCCAAAAAAATCCCCTATCCCTGGAATTTCTTTAAGCAAGACAAAAATTCCCAGCAGCATCCACAAGAGCAAATAACACAAAATGATCGGAATAGAAAAATAGGATGCCCCTAAAATAATTTCCCACGAACCCGCTAGGATATCCCGATAGCGAAACGACCTCTTTTTGATTTCATCGTGGTAAATCCTGACAAGCATGATCCCTGTAGATAGCAAAACCCCTGCACATAAAAAAATCGGCAGAAAAGATAAACTCATCACCATCCATTGACCTGCATGGACGGCTAGAGCCCGAAAAAACACCACTAATAGGCCGCAGAGGGCTAAAACGGAAAAAACAAGGAGAAGCTTTTTCTTACAAAATGTTAAAGACCAAGCGCGATTAAATATGAATTGGATATCATTTAGATTCATGTTCAAAACCTTAATTTACTTTATCAACTTGAAGGCGCGCTCCGCGGCCTATACAAATACTTTGGCCGAACAATCGGGGTCCCTTTGCCATCTCGAGCTTCACACCTTTCGTAAACAATTTGAATTGCAATTCCGACCGTTCTTGAGAGCCCAAAAAGAACCGTAAAATATTCGGGATAGGGAAATCCGGCTGCCGACAACAAGGTGCCGGAGATAGCATCCACATTGGGATAAGGATCGGAAATTTTAGGGTTTTCTCCAAGAACTTTCGGACCTTCGGCACGGAGCAAGCTTGTAATTTTAACTAAAGGGTGGGAAGGATATTTTTCGGCTGCGATCCGGTAGAGGACCGTTGCCCGGGGATCCTCAACTCGAAGCACAGCATGGCCAAAGCCATAAATTAACTCATTGTTTTTTAAAAGCTTGCGAATATATGCTTCAATTTCTTTCGGGGTCGCATTTTCCCCTAAATCATTCAAAATCCTTTGTACAAATTCCAAAGATTCTTGATTAGCCTTCCCGTGGCGAGGCCCCGCAAGAGCACACATCGCTGAAGCGATAGATCCATACATATCTTCTAAACCTGAAGCTACAGCTTTTCCTATGAAAGTAGAAAGATTGCCTCCTCCATGGTCGTAGTGTAAAACATTGAACAGTTTAAACACCTTCCCAAGTTCCTCTTTATTGGCGTTCGGTACATTAACCATGCGGGTAAAATTTTCCATGTAACCATATTTTGGATCAGATGGCTGCCCCATTCCCCATCCAGCATGGTAGTTGATGACCGTAGCGGCTATTTCAGGAATCCGCGCAATAAGATTTAAACAGTCTTCATGGTAATCCCCAACGCCTTCGATCATCCCAAGGATAAGCAGAGCCGCCGCAAAAAGCCCCATGGGTTCCCCTTCTCTAGGCAGCGCCTGTATATGCTTGATAGTTTCATCGGAACAATGGGCGCGCTTTTGCAAGTCCTGTTTGAATTTATCAATTTCCTGCAGCGAGCCATCTTTGCCATACATCAACAAGTAGATTACCCTTTCAGGTTCCCAGTTATACAATTCGGAAATGGGGATTCCTCCATAAAACAACCCTTTTGTTGCATCGACGGTAGAGGTGGGGCAATATCCGATGGGAAATCCTCTCAAACCGGTTTCTAAATGATCTTTTGTAATCTCAAACAATATCTCGGACATAAGCTCCTTGCATTAAGAATTACGTATTGCGGCTCATATTAAAAACAATTTCCCGTTCGTCCATTAACTCTTTTTCAGTTAATTTGATTTTTTCTTTCAAGAAATTATTCAATTGAAGGTTTGGGATGATTTCCCAATCTCCATCTCCTTTGGATCGGCAGGGAAAAGAAAAAATGAGATTTTCCTCGATGCCATAAGGGTTGCCGTCGCTGCACACTCCACTTGAAAACCAGTGCCCTTGCGGAGTTGGAATTACAATCGATCTAATTGCCTCGATCGCTGCACTTGCTGCCGAAGCCGCGGACGATTTCCCTCTAGCAGCAATGACCGCGGCGCCCCGCTTTTGGATCAGCGAAATGAACTCCCCTTCTAACCAGTGGATATCTTGGATGACCTCTACAGCAGGCTTTCCTTTGATTTTAGCATGGACAAAATCGGGCACTTGAGTGGATGAATGATTTCCCCAAATGACCACATGGCTAACATCTGACACCCCGACTTTGGCCTTGCTGGCCAACTGATAGGCGGCGCGATTTTGATCCAGCCTTGTCATCGCATGAAAGTTACCTTTAGGAATCCTAGGGGCGTTTTGCATCGCAATCAAACAATTTGTATTGCAGGGGTTTCCGACAACGAGAACTTTCACATTTTTGTCAGCTGACTCATTTAAAGCCTTCCCCTTTTTAACAAAAATTTGCCCATTTTCATGCAGCAAATCCCCCCGTTCCATCCCGGGACCGCGGGGTTTGGCACCAACGAGAAGTGCATAATGGACCCCTTCAAATATGGCAGCGGGATCGCTTCCGATGTGGATCTCCTTAAGCAAAGGAAAGGCGCAATCTTCCAATTCCATTTTCACCCCTTCTAAGGGCTTTAGCATGTCGGGAATCTCAAGGATGTGTAATGTAATCGGTTGATCGTATCCAAGCATCTCGCCGGCGGCAATGCGGAAAAGGAGATTATAAGCAATTTGACCTGCCCCTCCTGTCACAGCAACACGTTTTAACGGCTTTGGCATAACTCCTCAAAGTTTATCATTCCTGCATTCTAAGATTCACACCTCCTTTAAGCAACAAAAATTCACTTTGACTAACTTATTAAGGCTCCTTATACTGACCCCTGTTTCAATGTAAAATAGCTTAGATTACTAATGAACCTGAACCCGAAGCATTCAACAATTCTCAATGTCATCGAAATTTTTGCTAGCGTTCAAGGCGAAACAAGCCTCAGCGGCCATCCCACTGCTTTCGTCCGTTTAGCCGCTTGCAATCTGCGCTGCACATGGTGTGATACCCCTTATTCTTTTGGAAAGGGTAGTCCCTACACTCTTCAAGATATCCTGGACAACGTCGATGCTTTCCGTTGCAAGCATGTCTGTGTCACGGGGGGGGAACCTTTATTACAAAGAAACGTATATTCTTTACTTTCCGATCTTTGTGAAAAAAAATATATCGTCAGCCTGGAAACAGGTGGATCTCTTGCAATCACCCAAGTTGATCCCCGGGTGCACATCATTCTCGATGTCAAATGTCCGGGCAGCGGAATGGATTCTAAAAACTATTGGCCTAACCTTGCCTGTTTGAGGGAACACGATGAAGTTAAATTCGTCATTAACGATCGTAAAGATTATGACTATGCCATCGATGTTTGCGATACTTATCAATTGTTTAAGCGATCCCTTCCTGTTTTATTTTCACCGGTTTTTAATGTTCTTGACCCCAAAGTCCTCATAGGATGGATTCTGCAAGATCATCTGCTTGTTAGATTAAACCTTCAAATGCATAAATATATTTGGTCTCCAACAACGCAAGGAGTATAGATAAATGAAAGCTCTGATATTGCTTAGTGGAGGAATAGACTCCACTGTAATCTTGGCGATGGCCCTGCAAAAGAAGCGGGAATGTTGTGCATTGAGCTTTCACTATGGTCAACGGCATGCTATCGAACTAAAATCTGCTCAAGCTATTGCCAAGCATTACAATATCCCCTTCCGTATTATTCATATCTCCCTTAATGTCTTTGATGGGTCTTCTCTGGTAAATGATCTTCCGGTGCCTAAATACAAAGGGATCGAAGACGCGGCAGCGCGCGGCTGTGAAAACACCTATGTGCCAGCCAGAAATACCCTGTTTTTAGCTTATGCATTAGGGCAAGCTGAAATTTGGGAAGCAGATGAAATTTACGTTGGACCCAATGCCCACGATCATCCCACCTATCCCGATTGCTCCCCCCAATATTATGAAACTTTTCAACATTTGGCCCAGCTTGCCACCCGAAAAGCGATGGATGGGAAAACACCTCAAATTTGTACCCCCTTAATCCATATGAGCAAAGTGGAAATTGTAAGGAAAGGAAACGCATTAGGGGCCCCTTTGGAACTCACACACAGTTGCTACGATCCTTTATCCAACGGAACCCCCTGCAACCAATGTTTGCCCTGTGTTTTGCGAAATGACGCCTTTCATCAATGTAAAGAAGCAACTACAACGAATAACTTAAAAAGGTAAAAACAATGAATTACTTAAGACATATAAATGAGAGTATCAAAAATTTTGACTGCGGATTTAATTTTCCCACTTTAGTCATCTGCGCTCCAGTCATTTCTTTGTTGGTTCAAAGAGTTCAAGTTGCAGCTAAAATTGCGAAAATCGAAGGGACATTTTCATCTGATTTATTTGAAAATGGTCCACAATACAAAAAACTCATAGGAGATTACAAATGGCATTTTATCGGGAGCTCTTTGCAAGCGGGAATGTTTTCGACGCTCATGTTTAGCCGTTCACCCTGGTTTGCTATCCCCTTCTTAATAGCGGCTTACCAAGCTGGGATATCGGTAGTAAGAATAGTTGGTGGAATTAATTATTCCCTCACAGAGGGAAGATCCGGACAAAGCTTGAAACTTCGAATTAGCTTTTTAGGTATTTAAATACATTTTCTCAAAAGCAGCGGCTAGTATTGGTATTGGTTCGGATCAAGAATCTAAATAATCGATGCTGATTTAACATCTCTATCTACAAGAATAGAGGATAGTATCGAGAAAAAATTTGCAAGTTTTTGGTGCTAAAAGCCCCTATTCTAAATCAATACGCATGCACAAGATGCATGCACAAGCACCGACTAAATGAAAAAAAAGCTAAGAAGCCAAGCAACCAAAAAGAACATCAAGGTTGATAATACATCGTTAAAAGCGGTCACAATAGGGCCTGAAGCCACAGCTGGATCTACTCCAAACCGGGCAAAGGCAAAAGGGGAAACGGAGCCTAGCAAGGTCGCAGTCAAACAGGCACTCAGCAGGCCAAAGCTCACGATAATGCCTAATTTGAAAGGTTCAGACCCGACATGATGGATGCCAAAATGATTCAGGATGTAAACAGAAATTCCACACAACACCCCAAAAGTAAAACCAATTAAAAGTCCGATCATTAATTCTTTAACGATCGCATCAAAACGGGACCTCGGCGAAAGTTCCCCTGTGGACATCCCACGCACAAGAATCGTACTGCATTGGATTCCTACATTGCCCGACATCCCGGTAATCAACGGGACGAAAAAAGGGAGGAAAGCAAACCAAACCCGTTCATTGAAATGGGTCATAGTTGTTGCATTTATCAGACCTGCGCACAATGTCACAAGGAGCCAGGGCGCCCTCCAGATAAATCTTTTAAAGATGGGTTCGTGTTCACTAACATCCTCAGCCGTTCCCGCCATGCTTGCAATCGTTTCATCCGCAATATCTTCCATTGCTTCAACAACATCTTCATAGGTGATCACTCCGACAAGATGCTCGGCTTGATCCACAACCGGCAGCGCTGGAATTTTATACCTTTCAACTAAGTCGACAACCTCATCACGGGTAGCATCCACAAAAACTTTATGCAAAATAGGGCGCATGACTTGTCGTATCGGAATATAATGGGGATTGATAATCAAGTTTCGTCCCGGAACGTATCCTGCCAATTCCCCATTATCGTTAAGGACAAAAATATGGCGTGTGAAATCAATTCCGGGATTATCTCGAATGTGCGCGGCCACTTCCCCAATTGTAGCATTCATGTGAAACGCAAAAAATTCATTCGTCATCAGACGGCCGGCGCTATGCCGATCGTGCTGAAGCAGATCGCGAATCCGATGGGCTTTTTTGGGTTCGAGGAGATCTAAGACCCGCTTTAATCTTCGGTCTGAAAGATCCTCGACGACAGAAACCGCTTCATCGGGGGGCATTGGTTCAACCAAACGTCGGATTTCATCGTCGTCGACTTCTCTGAAGATCGCAGCCCGCGTCGTGCTGCTGGCATTGATCATGAAAATAATTTTGGCATTTAAGTCGGGAAGGTTTTCGTAAACAACTACGCGCGCCGCAGGGGGAAGTTTCGTGACCGCAAACGCTAAGTCAATGGGATCGTACTCAAAAGCAATTTTGGCTACGTCATGAAAAACAACTTGGGTGGCAGGTTGTTCAAAAGCATTTTCGAGCTTTTCATTTAAAACATCGTCGAGCTGGCTTGTTTTGTTATCCAAGATCGCGTCTTGATGACTGATATTTGAAGAATTTATTTCATTATTATTTCCGGCATGCATAGCTTCACATATACCTAAAAATAATATTTTAACTATCGTTACATATAAAGCAAGTAAATAGTTATTTAAGATTAATTCTATTCTTGAATTTTTACACGATTTTTGCTATGATTAGTAACTATTCAATAAAATTCTAAAAAAGAATATGTAGTATCTTATGTATAAGCCCGAAAAAATTCGTAACATTGCCATTATCGCCCACATTGACCATGGCAAAACAACCCTGCTCGATTGTTTGTTAAAGCAATCGAACGTCTTTCGAACGAATCAACAGATTCCGGAAAGAGTCATGGATTCTAACGACCAAGAAAAGGAGCGGGGCATCACCATTTATGCCAAAAACACTTGCGTTTACTTTGAAGATTTCAAGATAAACATTATTGATACGCCTGGCCACGCCGATTTCTCAGGAGAAGTCGAACGTATTTTAGGGATGGTCAATTCTGTATTGCTTCTTGTGGATGCTCAAGAAGGGCCCATGCCGCAAACCCGATTCGTTTTGTCAAAATCTTTGCAAATGGGATTATGCCCTATCGTCGTCTTAAACAAGATTGACCGTCCTCACGCTAATCCAGATGCTGTTTTAGACTCCACATTCGACCTTTTTTCAGAACTTGGAGCCACAGACAAACAGCTTGATTTCCGGTTCTGCTATGCTTCGGGAATTGCAGGCTTTGCCATCCACCACCTCGATGACCCTAAAGTGGATATGCGCCCTTTATTCGAGCTAATTGTCTCTGCAGTCCCCTCTCCACAAGGAACTCTCGAAGACCCATTTTTAATGCATGTAGCCACCATCACTTACGATGATTACGTCGGTAGACAAGCCTGTGGAAGAGTTCTGGAAGGCAGTGTTAAAAAGGGGCAGCAAGTCATGCATATCGACGAGAACGGCAATCAAACCAAAAGCAGCGTTACGAAAATTGAAGGCTTTTTGGGATTGGAAAAAGTCGAAATGGAGGAAGCGGGTGTTGGCGATATCGTGATCCTCTCCGGCATCCCTAATGTAACTATTGGGGATACACTTTGCGACCCCGCAGAAATTGTCCGATTGCCTCGCATTAAACTCGATGAACCCACCGTTTCTGTCGATTTTACAGTGAACAGCGGCCCCTTTGTTGGCAGAAGCGGCAAACATGTCACGATGAACAAAGTGCGCGATCGCCTTCTCAAAGAAAAGAAAGCTAACATTTCGCTGCGCATTGACGAATCCAAAACAGATCAGGACAAGATCACAGTAGCCGGCCGAGGAGAATTGCACCTCTCTGTTCTTATGGAGACCATGCGTCGTGAAGGGTATGAATTTAGTGTTTCAAAACCGCAAGTGGTCACCAAAGAGATCGATGGGGTCCTGAATGAGCCGATAGAAAGGGTCTACATCAATGTTCCAGAGGAATATTCTGGAAGTGTCATCCAAGAGATGTCCCAAAGGCGCGGCGAAATGCAGCATTTGGATACAAATGAACACCAAATCACAACGATGGAATTTTTGATCCCGACAAGAGGCCTCATGGGCTACCGAAATGACTTTTTAACTGCTACGCGAGGGTTAGGGATTCTGACATCCACTTTCGAAAAATATGCCCCATGGAAGGGAGCTATGCCAACCCGCACCAATGGCGCCCTGGTCTCGATCTGTTTAGGAAAAACCAGCGGATACGCCTGCTTTAATTTACAAGAACGGGGCGTTTTATTTGTCTCCCCTGGCGAAGAAGTTTATGAGGGGATGATCGTAGGCGAAAATAGCCGTGACAATGACCTGGTGGTCAATGTCACTAAAGGAAAGCAACTGACTAACGTCAGAGCTGCAGGCAGTGATGAAAACATCATTTTAACTCCAGCCCGCCGTTTTACCCTTGAACAAGCTATCGATTATATTCGGGACGATGAGCTCATCGAAGTCACCCCTGACGCTATTAGAATGCGCAAGCGGTATTTAACGGAAAATGAGCGCAAAAGAAAAGAAAAAGGGTAATTTTATGAGCACCATTGGGAAGCAAAAATAAAAATAAAAAAAATATTGAATACTGTTGATAAAAATTCAATCGCTAAATAGTCTGGCACTCTTCGGAAAAGAACACAATAAACACTTTTACGCGGAGATCAATATGACGACTTTAGCTTCAGCAGGTTCAGTTCAACAAGGTCCTATTATTGCCGGATTTGTTGGTATCTTTGGCGACGATTGGGATCAAAGGGTCAATGAAAAGACTCCTTTTGATAAAGTCAATCGAGTTTGTGTTGCCTTTGCCAAAATTATTGAGATCAATCAAACCGATAAAAAAGATCAAATTGATAAAACTGATCGACATTATACAATTGTTATTGATGGCCCTGAAGAGCGAGTGCCGAAACTCATCGAACTTGTAAAGAAAGTGAATCCTACTGCGGAGATTTTTCTTTCGATTGGGTGCGGTGAAACAGATGGTGAATTTGACAAAGCTGCAAACGATCCAGATTTCGCGGGCAATTGCTTGACTTTTTTAAAAAGCTTTGGCAGCAATAGCTTTGATGGACTGGACATCGACTGGGAAAATTTTCTCGATAAAGAGGGTTTAAATAAACTAACGACTAACTTGTCTGAGAAGCTTCACCCAAATAACTACAAGTTAACATTAGATGGTTGGCCATTTTCTGATCCTTCTTACGATATGGAAGTACTGCAAAAAAATTTAGACCAGATCAATATCATGTCATATGGAGTAAATATAACCTTAGAAAGTTGCTGTGAGCAATATGTGAAGCAGGGATTCCCTATTAATAAAATTATTGGCGGAATCGAAACGGAAATAGATTATCCCGAAGGAGTTGACACTTTAGGACCTAATGGCACCATAGCCGCCAAAGCCAAATATGCTCTAAGAGTCGGCGCAAAAGGAATGATGAGCTGGCGTATTGATAACGATTTCGATAAATCTTCTAATAATCCTACATACAAGGGCGCGGATCAACTCTATTTTTCTATGACAGCTCAAAAAAATTGAATTAGATTCTTTGACGTTAGTATTGCCGTAAAAAGATTGGATTAAACGCAAAGAGGCAAGGAAAAAAGAAAAAAGAAGGAAATTGAAACAAGCAAATTTTTTCCTTTAATGTATAGCTTTTTCGACATATTTTATATGTCTTTTAATGCCAATAAAGCATAAATATATTGAATATTATGTCGTTTATGCTATCATAAAGCATGAGGTAAAGCTATGAAATCTTATTCTACTTCGGAAAAGCTTCTTATTGAAGAAGTTATGCAAGCTGCTCATAAAACTCGAGTTGCTGTGAGAGGTCTTGCGATTGGAGCTCTCATTAAATCTATTCGTCTACAATTGGGGATGTCGCAAAAGGCATTGGCAAAGCGAGCGGGAGTTCCCCAATCTACAATCTCTCGCATTGAGCAAGAGGAAAGAGCTGCAAATCTATCAACATTGAACAAAATTTTAGGCGCAATTTCATGTGATCTTGTGATTGTTCCACTTCTACAAGATTCAATAGATGCTATTCGGCGTAAACAAGCAAGAAAAATGGCTGAAAAGCAAGTTCGCTATCTCAAAGGAACGATGAATTTAGAAGACCAACAACCTGATTCTAGGTTTATTGAAGAACTAATAAAACAAGAAGAGGAACGCCTCTTGCAAGGGCCAAATTCTAAATTATGGGATGAAAATGCCTGAGCATTTTGAATTTCCGGAAGGAGCTACTCCCATAGTTGATTGTAGCGGCCTTATCCCTCTTTGGGTTCATCATTTAAATGATCTCAATAGAGTGGAAGCTGAAAATATCATGAGTGCACAAAGAAAATACCTTCGAGGACCGGTTGCCGATCCAAAAAACTGGTTTCAAGTGAAAGAACTTAAAGCCATTCATAAAGCTATGTTTGGAGATGTTTGGGAGTGGGCTGGGGTATACAGAAAATCTATAACATCAATAGGCATCAATCCCAGTTTGATACCTACACAGCTTGTAGAGCTTTGCTCAGAAGTTTCCTCATGGTCGCAATACCCAGTTGAGCTTACCTTTGTGGAGATGGCTGCAAGAGTTCATCACCGCTTAGTTTTTATTCATCCTTTTGAGAATGGCAACGGTCGTTTTTCCCGTTTAATCGCCGACCGTTTTCTTCTGGCTT
The DNA here is from genome assembly GCA_963742415.1 of uncultured Parachlamydiaceae bacterium. Lineage (GTDB taxonomy): Bacteria > Chlamydiota > Chlamydiia > Chlamydiales > Parachlamydiaceae > CAVULX01. The sequence goes on along the minus strand of CAVULX010000004.1, from coordinate 160,650 downwards.
TCAGATGTCAACATCCTGTATGGCCAAGTCATTTGAATCAAGAAGGTGTTGTACGCAAAGACTATATTAAAACACTTAAGAGCGCTGATAAAGGTGATTATGCTCCTTTGGTTGATTTTATGAAGAAGCTGGGAGCGAGCGACCCGAATCTTAGTGAACTGATTAGGAATAACTTCTACCGAACATACATAAGTGGAGAAAAAGGGGTCGCCATAGTGAAAGCCTTATTAAGAAGTGGGAGTAACCCGAATGATCAAACCTCAAACGGGCATAGGGCTCTACAACTATCTATTAAAGCTGGTTTAGAAGGGATCGTTAAACTTTTAGTGGCTTTTGGCGCTGATCTTGATACTAAAGATAAAAGCGGATTGACCCCTTTTCAAATTGCAGTCGCGCAAGAAAATAAAGCTCTCGCTGATTTCTTTTTGTCAAAAGGCGCAAAGAAAAAACCACAGAGCCAGTGATCTCACTGGCTCTGTGGTTTTTTCTTTGCATCTTTGCGATTAATCTGGGCGTTTCAGTTTTCAATTGGCTTTGTTTTCGGGGTAATGCTTGGCGGTCAAATGATTGATAAAGGTGCGAAAGCTAGGTGTAGCGCGCACACCATCTAACCATTCATCATGAAGAATTTGGTCTAAAGAGAGAACCATGCCTGTCGCTTCGGCACGTTCCAAAAAGTGAATAGAGGCTGCATAATTCCCTTGAAGAGAATGCAAACAAGCCAGATGGTAAAATGCTTGTGTGCTCCCAAGAGCCACCGATTGCATCAGCTTGCTTTCCGCAATTTCATAGAATTTAACAGTTTGCTCCGGCCGGATAGGATCATGAATCAGCTGGGCCAAGTGGATAATCGTCAGACCATAATCACACCACCCCATTTCATCTTCCCGGTCCTGAGTCAGCAAAATCTGAAATTGTTCAATCGACTTATGAAAACTTTCGACATCTTTTGCGACATCGGCCAGATGGGCCAATGACAAAGCTAAATTATACCGCGCATTGGTATATTCAGGATCATTCTGAACCACTTTCGATAAGGCTTGAATCGCTAATTCGTAAGGCTCGATCTCTTCGGTAAAATCCCCGAGAAAATCAAGGGCACAGCCGTAGTTGTATAGCCATTCAAGGTCTACCCCCTCCTCTTCCCATTTTTCTGGATTGCGAGGAACGACCTGTTCAAATTTTTCAATGGCCGCTTCGATGTAAGATTTTTCCCCTGTAATTTCTGCCAATCGCATCAGAGTTACACCCCAATCGTTCCACATCGGGCGGAAACCATGCCCTTTAAATTCTAAGATCCTTGAAAAAAACAGAGTCGATTTTTCAAGCCAACGCACATCGGAACGGATATCCCCGATAGCATAATAGGCGATCGCCAAACCATACCACAATAAGGGCTCATTTTGTTTGATAGAAAGGCCAAACTGGAATTTGTCTATCGCCTGATGGTAGTAGTCCTCTTGATTAAAATAGCGGCCTAATTCATAAAAGCTGCATCCATAGATATACCATGTTTCTGGCGATTCTGAATTGATTTCTAGGCTGCGCATGATTTTGTGCTGGGCTAGTCGGAGGGTTTCTATATCCTCTTTCTGGGCTCCATAGAGAAGCATCGCTTCCCCCCAAAGCCCAAGGATTAAAGAGCTATTAGGTTCCAAGTTGTCTGCTTTTGCATATTTTTCGAAGGATTCCCCAAGAAGCTTGAGATCGTGCCGAATTTTTCCGTTGGTGGCCAGCAATTGGGCCCATTTTAACCATAGGATTGAACTATTATCATTGATTTGTGAAGCCATCTTGAAGCATTCAGACGCTTGATGGAAATAATCTTCGGCATAATAAGAATCAAACAGCTTATGGAAAGTACATCCAAGGCTGAGCCAGCCTTCAAAAAAATCAAAAGCTTGCCGGACACCATTTCTATAGAGTTCGACAACGGAGAGAAAGAGTTCATCTTTACCTAGAAGACAAGCCAACTCGGCTAAAGCATCCCCATAGGCAATCCAAAAAAATTTATCTTGAAGTCCCATTTCAGCAGCTTTCTGAAACTTATCTAGAGAAGAATAAAAGTCGACAGCCTCTCCGGAATATTTGCCTAGAAAATATTCACTAACACCCCAATGCCAATGAAGGTGGGCGATCTCCTCCTGTGCCTCTTTTTGGGATATTTCCCGCGCTTGGAGAAAAAGCTCTTGGGCTTTGATGAACAATTCGGAGTCGTTGGTAAAGGCACCCATGTTTGTGTAGATATTGCCTAACCCTACGAGGGAATTAAAATGGAGGGGTTGAAGTTTTAAGGCATGATTGAAAGCTATTTCAGCTGTTTTTAATGAAGGGAGGCTCTGATCAACTTTGGCATAAGCGGTGCCGATTCTACAAAAGATGTCGTGATTGTCGGGGGTGACTTTTGTAGCTAGATCAAAAGATTCGTCTGCATTCTGATCCCCTTGGGCAAGTTGTTTTTCCCCTAGCATCACAAACAAGGAGCCTAAGAGTTGCCTATCATCGCTGTTAAGGGTCTTCCAAGACTTGGTATTTTTAAAAGGTTCCAATTCTTCAAACCGTTTTTCAGATAGAATTTCTTTTAACTTTTGCTGAAGAAGATTATTTTTTCTCATGCGCCTTGCTCAAGTAATGAAGCTTTAAGTATATTCCGCCTTTGGCTTTTATTTCAACATTTCCTTTAAAAGCTGTTGCGCGTCTATAGTTTTTGAATGGTATCCGAAATTTCAGAGATAATTGTTAAAGGTTTTGCACACACCCCCTTTTTGCATAGATACAATGTTGTAGCCTCCTGCAGCGGCGGCTGCTCCCGCAATTCGGGAATAAGGGAAAAAAGCCGATCATCCCCTTCTCTTCTCCAAATGACGCTTTTGTGGGGGATGAAATGGGAATAGATGGCTCGTCTGATCTCCTCATGATGGTCTCCTTTTTTATTGAGGGAGATGATGATCTCAGGCGCTGCTGCATTGTAATATCTGTTTAAGTTCATGATGTGGTAGCAATATCCTGGGGCGTAATTATCAATAAATTTTTTTACAGCCCGAAAGATATCTTCGCCTTGGCTAAGATAACGGGGTTCTAAAGTCAGTGCATAAAGCCTTAACAAATTTTCGCAATGGATCGCATTTCCCGAAGGTTCTGCCCCATCTGAAAATTGCGTTTTTCTTAAAATGATATTTTTTTCCAATTCATCTGTCTGATAAAAGGCTCCATTGTCGACTTTAAATTTATTTTCCAACACCTGTGTCATTTCAATGGCCCATTCAAGCCATTCAACCCCTTGGTCGGCCTCAAAAAGGGAGATCACCCCTTTGATCAAAAAGGCGTATTCATCCAACCCTGCGGAAAATGAAGCTTCCCCGTCTCGCCATCGTCGATAAAGCTGCCCTTTAACGACTAAATGGGAGCGGATAAATTGGGCGGCTTTAACTGCGGCAGATATATATTCTTGCTTTCCAAATGCACAACCAGCATTGATTAAGGAGTAAATCATCAAACCATTCCAAGAGCTTAAAACTTTATCATCTTTAAAAGGGTGCTCTCTCCCCTCTCTGGCTTTCCACAACACTTGCCGCTGCATGTCGAATCTGACTGATAAGTCGCCGGCATCGAGCTCTTTTTGCTTGGCAAATTCTTCCAAGCGGGATTTTGTATGTAAAATATTTCTCCCTTCAAAATTGCTATCTTTTTTAATGTCATAAAACTCACAGAAGAGGCCGCTTTCTTCCTGCCCTAAGATATTTTGAACTTCCTCAAGGGTCCAGGTATAAAATCGACCTTCATGCCCTTCCGAATCAGCATCTTCGGCAGAATAAAATCCCCCTTCGGGATGAGTCATGTCACGCAAAACATAGGTGATGATATCTTCGCAAATTTGTTTGTACAACGGCTTTTTTGTTAGTTGCCATGCTTCCAAGTAGCTATAGATCAATAAAGCATTGTCATAGAGCATCTTTTCAAAGTGGGGCACGAGCCAGCTTTCATCGACGCTATAGCGGGAAAATCCTCCGCCTAGATGATCGTAGATTCCCCCCCGCTGCATCATATCTAATGTCCTTTCGACCATGAAAAGAGCGCGGCTATCTTTGGTGGTGGTGGAATACTGCATCATAAAGTTGGACTGATACCCAATGGGGAACTTAGGCATCCCCCTCATCCCCCCATGAACAGGATCCGACATTTTAAACAGCAGTTCAGCCGTATCTTCAATTTGTTCTTTATCGGGCAATTCTTCCCCTTGCACATGAACACTTTCAGCAAAGACCTCCACGATTTTCTCTGCTTGGGCTAGAATCCGCTCCCTTTCCTCCCCTTGCCAGACTTCACCAATCCTTTTGAGGAGTTCAGCCAATCCCATCATCCCATGGCTGGTATGAGGGGGAAGATAAGTGGCCGCAAAAAAGGGTTGAAGCTCCGGGGTAAGGATTACATTTAAAGGCCATCCGGCTGCGCCAGCCATCATGCTTTGAGCAAATTCCATGTAGAGGCTGTCGACATGGGGCAGCTCTTCCCGATCGACTTTGATGTTGATGAACATGTCATTCATCAATTTGGCTATGTCGGCGCTTTCGAAAGATTCCCTTTCCATAACATGGCACCAATGACAGGTGGCATAGCCAATAGAAAGAAAGATCGGCTTGTCTTGTTCTTTTGAGGCTGTAAAAGCTTCATCTCCCCAGGGGTACCAATCTACCGGATTATGTGCATGTTGAAGGAGATAGGGAGATTTTTCGTGGATTAATCGATTTGTATGCCGCTGTTTTTCCGCCATTTTCATCCTCATGATTCAAGATCATTACTCTAATGTGTATCATGAAAAGTGAAAAGAAAAAATTTTTTAACAAAACAAGAAAAGAAAATTTGTGTTGAATTTTTATTTTTTTCATCGTATTCCTCAAGCTTATTAAGGATGAACTTACATAAAAAGAAGGATCACTATTCCCAAAATCACAAACAAGAGAACAGAAGATGCAATTCAAGTGTGATGATAATCAAGAGGGCCGTCGCTGTTTCCATGAGAAATATCCCTTTGCAGGAGTGCGAGCTGTCATCAAGAGAGCCTATCACCAAAATTTAGGTGTGTTCTCTTCCTCTATCCTACTTCTTTGCGGTTCTTTATTCATGAATCCTAATGAAGGTTGGACAGCTTCCGAAGGCGCAAAAACCGGATCGGGAAGACCCCTCATTATTCCAAATAACGCTAAAATTACCGTTCTTCCCCAGGCTGGCGAAGAACCGCCGGTAGAAAGTTTTGAAAGTTATCAAATCCGCATTTTGCGCAATCAGACCCATCTTCAAGCAGAAAAAATCAAAGCTTTGCGGGAAGAATTGAAAGAAGTCACCCATAAGCTTCATGAGCTCAAGCCCCAACTTTTCAAGCGAGGCGATCCTGAAGACCAAGCTAAAATTGCCAATTTGACCTATCAGCTTGGCATCAAAGAGGAAGAATTAGTGCGGTTATTGGAGAAAAATCGAAACTCCGAAAGAGACATTCAGCAAACCGCAAAAAAGCTGGTGGAATTGGAAACAGTCAAAGAAGCCCTTGCAAGCATGATTGAAAAGCAGCGGGTGGCTAAGGAACAGATGATTACAGGGTTTAAAAAGCATGTCATAGGTCTTAAAAACAATGCCGCCGCAGAAAAAAATGACTTGCTCAAAAAGATCCAAGCCCATCAAAAAACACAGGAAGAATTGGAAGCCCATCTGGGAGAAAAAAATCAGACCATTGGCCGGCTGGATTTGATCGCTTCTCATCAAAATGAACAGCTCAACAAAAAAAATATCAATTTGCAACAGCTAGAGGCTCAACTTCAAGACCTTTATCAGAACTTAGTTTTACTGCATGAAATCTCTGCTGCCCATCAGTGGAGTGGAGAAGAAACAATTCAGGATTTAACCGCCACAATAGAATGGGAAAAGGGAAAAAATCAACACTTACAGGAGTTAAATGAAGAAACCAAGTGGCTTTCAGACCTTTATGACAGTTCTCAAGAAATCCTGAAAAAAGAGATTGATCAACTAAAAGCGGAGCTAGAGGAACAAAAGAAGATCAGTAAAGAATTAGAATATGCCAAAGCCGACTTAGAACTTCATCAATATGAGTTAGCCTTACTGTCGGCAGCCCATTTAGATTTTCATTCGGAAGCAACAGATTATGTTCACTATCTCGTCGCTGCCATAGAACTTGAACAATCGAGGACCCAAGCTTTAGAAAATCAGTTTTTGATCTTGCTAGGGCATCAAGACTCCAGCCACCGTTACGCAGAAGCCTTAGAAGAATTAGTAAGCCAACTAGATACCCTTTTGGCTAACAAACAAGTGGAATTGGCCGAATCTGTAGAAGGCCAAAACGATACGATCAAAAATCTTCTACTGCACCTCCATGATGCCGAACAACATATCGAATTTCATCAAGACCAGAAGCAAGAAATTGAAGGGCAGTTGGAGCGTTGGCATTTGAATCAAAAATCCGCTGAAGAAGCTCTTCGGATAAAGAATGGAGAATTAGAAGAAATGCTGGCTGATGAGAAATGGAAGTCAAATTCGCTAATGCAAGATTTAGCTGCTTATCAACAAGCACTTGAAGATCGGCATACCCTACTGGAAGAACGTGATGCTCTTTTAGAAGATCGAAATGGCCATATTGAGTCTTTAGAAAAACGGCAGTCCGATTTGTATGAAAAATATAATGTCCACCTTGCACAATTGACATCGGAACTAGAAGAACGGACACGCGATCTTTTGGAAAAGCACGCTGCTATCGAACAAAAATATTTGGAAGAAAAGGATCAACGGCAATTGCATTGGCAGCTTTCGGAGCAGTTAAAAACCGAATTGCAAGAAGCCCTTGAAGCTTTAGCAGAAGCAGATGAATTGGAAGAGAGCGAAACAGGATCTGATTCAGAATATGATTTAGATGCCGATCAATTGCAAAACACTCTGAGCGCTGAAAGAGAGCGGCGTCTTGCCTTGGAAGAAGAAGTGCAATATGTAAGATCCAATTTTATCCGCCAACACCATAATATGCGCAATTTAGAAGACATTCTCAAAGAAGCGAACAAAAAAATCTCTTTGCTCGAAGAGCAGTCACAGCAGCAAAAAGAGCTTTTACAACAGTTTCAGCAAGCGGAATAACTATTCAGGATTAATTGTTGATTTGGAATGCATAAGATTAAAATATTGACTGTTGGAAAGACCAAAGAACCTTGGTTGGAAGACGCTATTGCCGAATATCTCAAAAGACTCCAAAAAGATGTAAAAATTGAGTTTGTGCTAGCAAAAAATAATCAGCAGCTCATTTCAGCGGTTAACAAAGAATCCCTCATCCTATGCCTCGATTCCTCCGGCGAAATGATGACCAGCGAAGGCTTTTCATCTTTTATCATGAATAAATTGGAAGAGGGGGCTCGCGCCTCGCTTTTGTCATAGGGGGATCTGAAGGGCTGCCGGCCGAGCTAAAAAAAAATCATCCGTTGATTAGTTTTTCACCAATGATCTTCACCCACCAAATTGTGCGGCTTATCCTTATTGAACAGCTCTATCGCGCCTTTGAAATCAGCAAAAATTCCCCTTATCACAAGGGGTGAAAATTTAGGCTGTAGCCACGTCGATAGAAGGTTTTTTAAAAGCATGCAAAATAAGGGCGCCCATATGAGGAATGGCCATGAAAGCCAGCACAAGATCGCTCAATGACCATATTGTTGTGACTTCTGAGACAGCCCCTAAAACAATCATCAAAGCCGATGCTGCGAAATATCCCCAAACTTTTTTTCCTCCTGAAAGGTAACTGAAACAATGGCTGCCGTTATAAGTATTTCCAACGATGGTGCCAAAAGCAAATAGAAAAGTGCTAACCACGATAATAGCAACTCCAAAATATGAAAAATAATCCAGGAAAACCGCTACAACCATGCTGATCCCTATAGGAAGGGCCGGATCTTGCCAAATATCTGTCACCAAGGCAACACATCCGGAAAGAGTAGCGACAATTCCTGAGGTATAGGTCGAAAGCATCGCCAAAGTCCCTTGCGAAGCGGCATCCGTAGTTTCAGCCATCGAATGGGGGATCGTTTCGAGTTCCTACTCCAGCTTCTGTCGCTTGGGTTCCTTTAAAAATCCCCCATCGCAAAGCGCTTACAATGCCTCCGACAAGAGCTCCATTGGCCATCGCTTGAGGAGCCAAAGCGGAAGAAAAAATGTGCTGAATGGTTCCGGGAATTTTCCAAATATTCAAAGCCAAAATGATCAAGCTGGAACCGACATAAAGCAGGAACATTAAAGGGACAAGCTTTGAAGAAAGATCCCCCAAGCGTCGTATTCCTCCAGCCAAGATGGTCAACACACAACCGGCTATGAAGAGTCCGGATAATAATGATGGAACACGATAATCCCCTAAAAAGGGTGAATCTAAAATCGCCGCAATCTGATTGGCTTGGGCTCCCGACCAAGCCATCATCAAGAGTAAACAAGAGAGAGCATACCATTTTGCAGCAGCAGGAGATAACAGATGCTTTAAATACTGCATGGGTCCCCCCTCGATCTCCCCTGAAGACTTTTTATGGCGATGCTCAATGCAGAGGGCGACTTCCATGTAGGTGGCTGCACTGCCAAAAAAGGCTGTTAACAGAAAACCTAACAGGGCTCCAGGCCCCCCAAGGCGGATGGCAATAATCGGAGCGACAATTGTTCCGATCCCCAATGTTGTCGACATAGCTGTAAACAGGGCTTTGTGGGGTAGGATCTGGTAATTATTCTGTTGATCATTCTGTTTGAAAAAGGAATCTTTCAACGCTTTGAAAAGCACCGAAAACAACCGAAGCTGAATAAATCTCATTTTGAATGAAAGAACAATGCTTCCAAATAACAAAAACAAACATGAAAAAAACAAGATGTAATCAATCAAAATGGACGCATCAAACGGCATAGAACCTCAATTTAAGGGAGACAATAAAAACTTTGATCTAAAAAATAAATTATGAATGGATTATAACAAATTTAAGCATTTTTTCGCTAGATAAATAAACGCTAAAAGTAGGGACCATGGGGACTAAAGCGACAATAGGGACAATGGGGACATTAGGGATATTGTGAACCTAGTCCCTGTCCCTATTGTCTCTATAGTCCCTATTGTCCCTATTGTCCCTGGCTCTGCAGTTTTTTTATGACCAATTTGCTTGCTTCTCTGAAATAAATCATGGAGCCTGTAAATAAGGCGATTCCAATAGCCATGTCGATAAAGCCCCGAATGTCATCAGGAATCCCAAGATATTTGATCGACATCCCTAAGCCGACCATCAGGAACAACAATATGTAATATTTGGCATTGTAGATGTTGCCAATGCTGGTGGGATTCGGAAAAGTTAAGATCCGTTGGATCCCTTTATGTGCCGACTTTCCTAAGACGAACCGCCCTTTGAGGCAACCTATCAACATCCCAGCAAGGGCTATAATCCCCATCGCCATCTCCTCTCCGCTAATAGAAGAGATGAAGCTCGCCAGGGGGAGGGATGATATCTCCTTCTCGCCTTGGAAAAGCAAAAGGATCCCGATCCGCAGCAACATGACGCCGACAGCAAGCCAAATGAGTCCGGAAAGATAGATGAGGGTTGCATGACTGAATTTAAGCATTTCTGAGTACTCCTTCGCATAAAATGTAAAAGGCAATTTAAAAAAAGTCCAAGTAGTTTGCAAGAAGAAATATTTTTTTTATTTTTGATAGACAAAAAAAGGTTATTATTATATAAATTTACTGAATGTTGAAAAAAATCTTTAAGACATAAAACGCATTTTCGAGTATTTGCAAGCGCAATGCTCCCGAATAGCAACAATTAAGAATTATAAGGACAAAGTAGTTTATGAATATTTCCCTTTCTTTCATACGGACTTTTTTTACACTTCTTTCCATTCTGTTTTTAACTACTTATGCCACTACCGTTTTTGAGTCTGGTTTCACCCTCGCCAATTTGGTTATCGGCACCACATTAGGAGGAGCTTTTGCTCTTCTCTTGTTCGGAGCCGATCTGATTTTCAAAAAGTGCAATTTGCGGGCTTTTAACATTGCCCTTTTAGGATTGTTCTGCGGCTATCTCATGGGGGAAGTCATCCTAGTGATTTTTAGTGCGATCATGAACCTCACCACCCTCCCCTTTTCTTCCGAAACATGGACCCTGGTAAGGATGGGCACTTTCCTTTTTACTACATACTTGGGAATGATTTTAGCCTTGCGGGGAGCGGATGAAATCTATGTCAGTATCCCCTTCATCCGGTTCAAGCCAATTGGACAAAAGAGGAAAGACAACCTTCTCGATTTATCTGCTTTGACCGATTCCCGCATCATTGACCTGGCCTCTTCCGGCCTGCTAGATAGTTCGTTAATCATGCCAAGATTTGCAGTAAAAGAACTCAATGCCCTCTTAGAAGGGAATGATGAATCCCAAAAGCTCAAGGCCCGCCGCAGCCTCGACACCCTTAAAAAGTTAGAAGGGATCCCTTACCTCGAATTGCGCTATGTCGAAACAGATTTTCCGGAAATTAAAGATCTGCAGGCTAAACTGACAAGACTGGCCCGGATGTTGGATGTCAATATTATCACAGCCGATATGAGCCGGATCCAGCAAGCTCAAATTGAAGGGATCCGCATCATCAACATCCATCTCTTGGCAAATGCCCTCAAACCCCTTACACAATCGGGAGAAATCCTTTCAATCAAGATCCAACGCTACGGCAAAGAGCCGCGCCAAGGGGTGGGATACCTGGATGATGGAACGATGGTCGTTGTCAACGGAGGAGCAGAATACATCGGCGAAACAATCAAGTCGCAAGTCTTGTCGCTTAAACATACTTCCTCTGGCCGGATGATTTTCTGTAACGCAGTTGAAAATGGGATCCCCAGCGCAGCCGAACTTGAACAATCTGTTTCTGATCTAGAAAATTCTCATAAAAATTACTTCGCAATTTAAACTAGGCGTAGAATGGTTCTTGGGCTTGGCTCCGATATCATCGAAGTGCAGCGGATTGAATCCAGTATAGCGCGGCATGGGCAACGCTTTCTTGACCGAATTTTCACCAAAAATGAGCAACAATATTGTTTGCAACATCGAGACTCGGCCCGCCATTTTGCCGGTCGATTTGCTGTCAAAGAGTCCATTGTCAAAGCATTTGGCTTAGGTATCGGAGAAACAATCTCTTGGCTCGATATCGAAATTAACAATGATCCAAAGGGGAAACCTTACCCCTCTTTTTCCCCCCGAGTACAGAGCCATTTCGATCATCCTGTGGTTCATATCACCATCTCACACTGCAAAGAATATGCCATGGCTGTTGCAATTTGGGAGTAGACTTCTTCAGAGACCGAAAGGAAAAAGAAGGCTGAGGCTGCAAAAATTGACGCAACGGGGGCAATTGAGGGCATATAAACGTCTCATATAGTTAATCCCTGCAATCGCTCCGTTTTCAAACTGATAGGTGTATTCAATCCCTAAATCTACCGACTGGTGATGAATGGGACCATATCCTCGGAAATGGCGGTTTAGATGGAGCCCTTCCCCGCCAAGTCCCCATAGCGTATGGATAAATAAACTTAGCTGATGAATATCCCACCAATTGTGATCCCAAACGATGTTAAATCGGCACCAGGGAGAGCCAATATCAGCAACACCAAAACCAGCCACTCCCCAGATACGTGATAACCAAAACTGTTGGCAAATGACTTCCGACCCAATGGATAGATCAAATTCTGTTTCGATCCCTCCGTGGTAAAAGCAACTAATATCGTTGCGGGCTAAAGTGAAGACTTGGGCAACAGTAGCACTTGTCACCAAACTGATCGGATCGCCGATCTCATCATCCAACCATTGATACCGTCCTGTTAACCGAATGTCTGCAAACCCGAAGTTGCGATGGTGGGTATTGGCTAAGGTGGACTCCAATTCAAGACTATAGATGTCATAGGCTCCGGACAAGCTTAAAAATAGGAAGAGATCGTCGGAGCAATGCTTTTTAAAGCCGTGAACTGTATCGACTGACCGATAAGATTGGTAGAGGAGTGTTGCTTTAGGCTGAAGCTCCAAATACCTGGAGTACCAGGGGGAAAGTTCAGTCGCGTGACCAATAAATGGAAAAAAAAGGAAAATGAACAGGATAGATTTCAGTTTAATCATTATGCCGTCAAACCCCTTGCCGACAATTCCCTTTCTGCTTCAATCGCTGCCATGCAGCCCGAGCCCGCAGCAGTGATAGCTTGTCTATAGACATGATCTTGAGCATCGCCCGCAGCAAAGACCAGATCGACGTTTGTGCGGGAAGTTCCGGGAACCACTTTTACATAACCGTTGTCGTGCAGCGCTACTTGCCCTCGGAGAAATTGGGTATTGGGAGTATGGCCTACCGCGAAGAATAGCCCGCCTGCATCATGCTTTGTTTCATGGTGCGTTTTCAAATTTTTAATGATTACGCTGCGGACCACAGTATCCCCTTGGACAGAGGTCACCACACTGTCCCATAAGATCTCGACTTTGGGATGCTCCAAGGCCCTCTTTTGCATAATTTTGGAGGCTCTTAATTTGTCGCGACGATGCACGATGTAAACTTTGCTTCCAAATTTTGTCAGAAAAGTCGCTTCTTCTATAGCTGAATCTCCCCCGCCGATGACATATAAGGGTTTATTCCGGAAGATCGGCATGGCGCCATCGCATACGGCGCAAGCGGTCACCCCTTTCTGCCAGAACTCCCCCTCTCCTGCTCCGGGAATATCCAATCGGTTGGCTGTTGCGCCTGTCGCAATAATGACTGCATCCGCGGTAAAATTGTGGTGTTTACCGATGATTTGATAGGGGTGTGTATTAAAGTCCACAGACTCAACATCTTCTGTTAAAATGTGGGTCCCAAAGCGGAGGGCTTGTTTTCGAAAACTATCCATTAGTTCCGGACCGCTTATTCCTTCCGGAAAGCCAGGGTAATTTTCAACATCAGTGGTTGTCATGAGCTGTCCCCCGGCAGGCCCCGAAAAAAAGCCTTCGTAGAGAACAGGGGCTAAATTAGCTCGGGCGGCGTAGATCGCTGCGGTATAACCTGCGGGACCGGAACCTATGATGACGAGGGAAACTTTTTTCATAAATTAGACCTACTCTGATGAGCCAATGTACGACTCAAACTTGCAAGTTGTAGATAGTGCTTATTTTCTTTTTTGAAGTCAACTCTAATTTCAAGGGACAGAAGGGACAATAGGGACATTAGAGCCTAGTCACGGACATTTGTCCCCAAGGTCCCTAAGGTCCCTTTTGTCCCTGCTGTCCACCTAGTCCAATTTTGTCCATAAACAAGCATGACATAAATTTGTAAAAATAAAGTTTAACATATATAATTAAAGTAATAAATAAGCTTTAAAATTGAGGCCTTTTTTATGGATAATGCTTCTAATGTTTCATTTAATAGAACCTTAGCCGAAGGGTACAAAATCCCAAGTAGGGAAACACTGACTCCTCGGCAAAATCTAATCCAAAGACTTTTTAGCTCGGCTTTCAAACCCGAACAAAAAAGTCCTGATGCAAAGGGGCTTCAAACTCTTGAAAAATTAAATAATCATTTAAACGAAGTTTCAAAAAATATAGATGAAAAGAAAGCCTATGCTAAAGTCTATTCTAAACAGGTTAATGGACAAAATAAAAAAGAGATCAATCTCTTAAAAGCCGAATTGAACGAAACTAACAAATCGCTTGGCTCGATAAACAAAAGAATAAACGAATTAGAGGCTAAAAAAACAAAAAATGGAAGCGAACAAAAGGAGTTGAGCGACTTAACATTCAAGCAAAAGCTCTTGGATAACAAAATTATTCTATTGACTGCCTCTCTCTCATCAAAAAAATCAGTCAAAAATTCAAATTTAAGCAATCAAATAAAAGAACTCAGCCATTTGCGTTCAGAATGGCATTCCATGAAAGGGGATATCCGCAAGTTAGAAGCCCAACTGAAAGGAACAAGGTTGCAAGATGCAAAAGTCAGCAAACAGCTAAACCGATCGCAAAAAAAGATCGATAAATTGTTCCAAGACTTTACCTCAAACATCCCTGGGCATCATGCCTACAAGGTAGAAAGCTTGGGCGATAAGCTGACGGCTGATTTAAAACTGCTCCATTTAAGCGAAAGCCATACTGACGCCATTGCGCTGCCCGTATTATCTGATGATGTGGAGCAAAGTATTAAAGAACAGATCGTCAAAAATTCAGGGAAACTTGATCAACTTCTGCAAGATTGCAAAAATGATAACGAAGGGGATCTGGTCGACCAAATCCATCATCTTAAAGCTGAGCTTAGCAAAATGGGCCTTGAAACATTAACAGGCAAACCATCCCTTAAAGACGATATCTATGCGAACATGACAAAACCTCAAGAAGGAATAAGATCCTTTATCCTCGCAGGCGGATCCTTGACTGAATTGACTACAAAGGCAAAAGAATCCTTTGAGAAAGGTTCCTTATCTAACGAAGAAAGAATGAATGTAATAAACAATCTTCAAGCAGCTATAGATGCAAAAAAAGAGACCATACAACGTTCAACTTTTGGTCGTCTAGCTTTTGAGGCCAAGGAGAAAATTGGGATCCCCTCCTCTTTGCGGCAAGCAGAAGCCAGCTTAAAGGAACTTTCAATTAACATTGGTGTTAGAAGTCATGTCAATTATCAACCCTCAACAAAAAATAATGTTGCTGCCCATAAAGAACGATGGAACCATTTTGATGAAATCTCTTCGGAAATGATATCCTCTATACCAAATATTCCCGTCTCTTCAAATAAGTCTTCGACAACTAAGCCTGTAGAGACAAATTTCAATAATTACGGAATACGCCCTGATCCCGATAGCGTCACTTTTGATCCAAAAGATCCAAAAAGTGTGTTGGAATTCAAATACCAAGGCGAAACTTATAAACGGGAATTTGATAACGATGGAAATCCTCTTCCAAATCAACGAGCCGATTGGGTTTTAAACGATGGACTCATTTTCTCGACTAATTTAGTCGGAGCTATGCAATATCACGATTCTGTTAGAACCTCAAGTACCCCCTCAGGTACAATTATGACAATATGCGACGGAACCGGCCAAAGCTTAGCTTCTAAAAAAACTGCAAACGTTGCTACAGACACAGCTCATGAGGCTATGGAGAAAAAAATGGGCAGTTGCTCTTCACTCCATGATTTATTTCATGCTCAAAAGGATGCTTTTAAAGAAGCACAAGACAAATTACAAAGTGATGAGACTGGCGATGGAACCACTTACGCCCAAGTTTGTGTGAGAGGACCTGATGTAACCATCCTTCATAATGGAGACACCTTAGCCGTTTCATTTATACCAAAAGCAGGCGGTGGATGGGAATGCAAACTCATCACCACAGGGCGACCTTCGTTGGATCCTAGACTTTCAGCTGGAATATTGAATGGCAGACCAGGGGAACCTCCCGAGATCGAAAACATGGGGATGACCGCCTATCGTATGCAGCCCGGAGAAGTTATCTTTGCAGCTACCGATGGGATTTTCGATTGTTTTGATCCTTCTAATTTGCATGAAAAAACACCTCAAGAGCTCGGGGGCAACGGGGATAAATGGGAAGATAATAATCCAGATCATGGTCAGTTAGCTAGCAGAGAAACAATGAACGCTCTAGCGGAAGCTGTCAAAAAGGCGAAATCGGGGCAAGAAATTTCAGACAAAATTTACGCCTCTATTGAAGCTAAGACAATTAAAGGAAAAATAGACTTTTTAAAGAAAGATAACGTCCGTTGGCCTACAGGTCCAGGCATCGGCAAACCCGACGATGCCGCTAGCGCCTTTTATGAATACAAGCCTTAAAAAACGGCATGGGCACGTTATTACTATAACAAGTTTTTACATTAGATCTCGAAATGGTGTGGAAAAATATTCAGTGTTCTTTAACGCAGAGACGGGGAGCCGGGGAGACGCAGAGATAATCGAGAAATCCCTCTGCGTCTCCCCGGCTCCCCGTCTCTGCGTTATACCGAACAGTATAAATTCATTTAAAGAAGACTTATTCTGTAGTTAAATTTTTATTTTTCATTATGGATTACATCGATGAGGTTGAAACGTAAACCTAATCGTTTTTTCCAACTTCTGTACCTGCCATTTATAATTTTAAATTTTTTTGGAGTTCTAATCACATTTTCATTCATGGCTCTATCTATTGGAAAAATACAAAAAAATTAATTACCCAAAAAGTCTGTTGACTTTTGAAAGAAGTTGATGGAGAATGGCTTTCGTTTTCTCAACTTTTAATGAATCCCTAATTTTCATGGATACGCATACATTCATTGCTTTTTTTGCCTATTTTTTAGTTTTATTAACGATTGGCCTCCTTGCCTATAGGAAGCAAACCAGCGACTCCGACTTTATTGTCGGCAACCGTTCTTTAAATTTTTGGGTGATCGCCCTTTCCGCCCATGCGAGCGATATGAGCTCCTGGCTTTTTATGGCTTTCCCCGCTGCCATCATGATCCGAGGCCTTTCTCAATCTTGGATCGCTTTTGGACTTCTCCTCGGGATGTTTTTCAATTGGCAATTTGTTGCCAAACGTTTGAGGAGGGCAACCGAAGAATTAAATAGCTACACATTGTCCACTTTTTTTGAAAGGCGCTTTAAGGACAATTCAGGGATTATCCGGATCCTTACGGCTTTCATGCAGATCCTTTTTCTTTCTTGCTACTTAGCTGCAGGGCTCGTCGGCATGGGCATGCTTTTTGAGTCCATTTTCGGAATCAATTATTACCTCGGATTAAGTGTCGCAACAGGAGTTGTCGTCATCTATACCTTTGTGGGCGGTTTCGTCACCGTCGCTTGGACCGATCTATTTCAAGCTCTCTTTTTAATGATCATGATTATTATCGTCCCCGTTGTCGCTTACCATACTTTTCCTAACGGGGTTCAATCGATCATTGCCTCAGCTGAGGCCCAACAGGTTTCTTTCAGCTTTTTGCATAGCTATTCGGTAGAAAGTATATTAACGGCATTATTCCTCGTGTTCGGATGGGGATTGGGATATTTTGGACAACCCCACATTGTGACCAAATTTTTGGGGATCAAAAAAGCTTCCGAATTAACCAAATCTAAATATCTCGGGATGTCCTGGATGGTGCTGGCCCTTGCAGGTGCAGCGGCGGTAGGGCTCATCGGAATCCCTTTTTTCGAAGGCTCTCTTCAAAAACCTGAGCTTGTCTTTGTCGAGATGGTTAAAACTTTGTTTAATCCTCTCGTTTCAGGTTTCATTCTTTGCGGCTTAGTCGCCGCCTGCATGTCAACC
This sequence comes from uncultured Parachlamydiaceae bacterium, assembly GCA_963742415.1. Classification (GTDB taxonomy): domain Bacteria; phylum Chlamydiota; class Chlamydiia; order Chlamydiales; family Parachlamydiaceae; genus CAVULX01. The sequence goes on along the minus strand of CAVULX010000004.1, from coordinate 143,350 downwards.
ATGGATTCCCAAATTCTCGTCTGCGCTTCGGTGCTAAGCGAAGATGTCTATAAAAACCTTTTTAACCGCAAAGCTTCTCCAAAAAAACTACTGCTAATTTCTCGGCTAGGCGTCATTATTATTTCGGCTGTAGCGCTCGCGGTTGCTTTCATGCATAGCTCATCAATACTGGAAACAGTCCAATATGCTTGGTCTGGATTAGGCTGTGCCTTTGGCCCTTTAGTTTTAACAGCGTTATATTCAAAAAAAGCTAATAAAAATGGAGCCATTGCAGGGATCTTCGTCGGCGGAGTGATTGCTGCGTTCTGGGATAAAGTGAATTTTTTCCTGACAAGTTACGCAGTTCCCTCCATGATTCCCGGTTTTCTCTTAAGCCTCCTTAGCATCCACATTGTTTCGCGGCTTTTTCCAGAACGGGGCGCAGTTACGGATTAACAACAGGCAGCGACATGCATGTTTTAAAATAATTTGACATTAAAGAGCTTTTTCTGTGTAATGGTTCTTTAAATTTGTTGAGAGATGTCTCTAGGGAAAATGTTTAATGGATATTAAAAAACTGCTGAATCCTAACACCTATTTTGGACTTGCTACTTTGCTTGGCATTCTTGCGGGGTATATCCATTCCCCTGCTGTTTATGCCGTGGCAGATGGGATCTCTTTAATTTTCATCAATCTGCTCAAACTCGTCAGCCTGCCCATTATCTTTCTCTCCATCGTTTCGACAGCCTCGGGAATGGAAAGCGTGAACGAGATCAAGACCCTCGGGAAAAAAGTCCTCAAATACACCCTATTAACTACAGTCATCGCCGCCACTGTTGCCCTATTTCTGTTCATTATCATAGACCCAGTACGGGTACACGCCTCCGGCCAGACCGTTCAAGAGGTCGGCAGCCAGCCGGGATATTTAAATTACTTGGTCAAAACTATCCCTTCTAATATTGTCCAACCCTTCAGCGAAAACAACGTCATTGGGGTTTTATTTCTCGCTTTAGTTTTAAGCATCTCTATCTTAGCTCTGCCAGACCATAACCGGACGACCCTGCATCATTTTTTTTCAAGCCTTTACGCCGCCATCATGAAAGTGACAACCTGGCTTGTAAGACTTATGCCCATCGCCATCTGGGCTTTTATTGCGCTGTTCATCAAAGACCTCAAAAACGGCCTAGAACTTGAAAATATTGCACTCTACTTAACTTGCGTGATCGCAGCCAACATCATCCAAGCCTTCATCGTGCTGCCCCTTTTCCTGAAATGGCGGCAAATTTCCCCTTTAAAAACAGCTCAAGGGATGCTTCCGGCTTTATCGGTCGCCTTTTTCACCAAATCTTCAGCTGCCGCTTTGCCGATGGCGATGCGCTGCGCCGAAGAAAACCTGAAAATTTCACGCAAAGTCGCCAGTTTTACCCTCCCGCTATGCACGACGATCAATATGAATGCCTGCGCTGCATTTATTCTTACGACAGTCCTTTTTGTTTCGATGAGCAATGGAGTGACTTATTCTCCCTTAGAAATGGTAGTTTGGATCTTCATTGCTACCATTGCAGCTATTGGCAATGCCGGCGTCCCAATGGGATGCTATTTCCTTTCGAGCGCTTTCTTAGCTGCAATGAATGTACCTCTAAATATTCTTGGAATCATCCTTCCCTTCTACACTCTCATCGACATGCTTGAAAGTGCCATCAACGTCTGGTCCGATTCGTGTGTAGCAACGGTTGTTCATCGCGAGACTCAATCGGAAGAACTCAAGCTTCAGCACCCCCATTTGACAGCCAATGCCAGTCCTATGGTACAATGTGATTAATATCAATTAAAGATTAGTGGCTGAACATGGCAAGACAACACCAGACACCATTGAAGCGGGTTATCCATCAGTTTTTTCCCTCCGAAGAAAAAAAGCTCATCAAAAAAATTGGTAAGAAACCCCTTATCGAAGCCTTGCAATGGATGATGCTCATCCGCAATTTCGAAATTAGAGCGGAAACCGCCTATCTTCAAGGAAAAATCGGTGGATTTTTCCATTCTTACATTGGTCAAGAAGCGATTCAAACTGCTACTGTGCAACTCTTGGGTGTGAACCACTGGTGGATCACCTCCTACCGCTGCCATGCCTTGGCGCTTCTTCTTGGAGCGACTCCGAAAGAGCTCATGGCCGAACTCTATGGCCGCGCGACAGGAAACGCCAAAGGGCGCGGCGGCTCGATGCACTTCTTTACAGAACGGCTTCTGGGTGGATTTGGCATTGTCGGGGGGCAAGTCCCGATTGCAACAGGAGCTGCCTTTTCACTTAAATATCTGAAAAAATAAAGGATGAGGTGGCCATTTGTTTTCTTGGCGACGGCGCTGTAGCCCAAGGCGCTTTTCATGAATCTTTGAATCTAGCTTCCCTTTGGAATCTTCCTTGCATCTATGTGATCGAAAATAACCAATGGGGCATGGGAACTGCCATCGATCGAGCCATTAGCGTCGAACGCCTGGCCGAAGATAAAGCCCCCGGCTACAAGATGAAAGGGTATACCTTCGACGGGATGGATTTTTTCAACTGCTATGCGGGATTTGAACATGTCGCGCAAGAAGTGTTGAAGACTGGCCGTCCTGTTCTGATCGAAGTCTTTACCGAACGGTTCCGGGGACATTCCATCTCCGATCCAGGCCTTTATCGAACCCGGAGAGGAGCTGAAAGAATGCATGGAACGCGATCCAATTCTCCTAATGCAGCAAAAGCTCTTGGCCGCTAACGTCATTACCGCAGAGGAGATCAAAGCGATTGATACATCCAACGTGAACAAATGACCGAAGCCATGAAATTTGCAGAAGAGAGTCCCTGGCCGGATCCGATTACTCTGGAAGAAGATGTTTTTGCCCCTAAGGAGATAACGAAGCTACTGCTAAAACTCAAACCATCGAAATGCGCGAAGCCCTGCGGCAAGCAATCGATGAAGAAATGGCGCGCGATCCCACCGTCTTCGTCATGGGTGAAGAAGTTGGAGAATACAATGGCGCTTACAAAGTCACCAAAGGGATGCTGGATAAATGGGGTCCTGAAAGCGTCATCGACACTCCTATTGCCGAACTCGGATTTGCAGGTCTCGGCATCGGCGCTGCGATGACGGGGTTGCGTCCGGTTGTTGAATTCATGAGCTTTAACTTCTCCTTTGTCGCAGCCGACCAGCTGATTTCCAATGCCGCTAAAATGTACTACATGTCGGGCAACCGTTTTTCGGTCCCGATTGTTTTCCGCGGCCCCAATGGAGCGGCCGCTCAGGTCTCAAGTCAGCATTCCCACTGTGTCGAAGCCATCTACGGCAATCTGCCCGGATTCATCATTGTTGCCCCGAGCAATCCTTATGATGCCAAAGGGCTGCTTAAATCTTCCATCCGCAACAACAATCCTGTCCTCTTTCTGGAGAGCGAGCTCTCTTACGGGGACAAGATGGAGATCCCGACGGAGGAATATCTTGTCCCCATCGGCAAAGCAAAGGTTGTCGTTCCGGGAACTGACATCACACTTGTTTCCCATAGCCGCATGGTCTTGCTCTGCCAAGATGTGGTCAAAGAGCTAGCCAAAAAGGGGATCAAAGCTGAACTGATCGACCTGCGGACGATCAGGCCTCTCGATATTGCCACCATTGCCGAATCGGTCAGAAAGACCAACCATTGCGTCCTTGTCGAAGAGGGGCATATCTTCGCGGGAATTGCCGCTGAAGTCGGCTTTGAAATCATGGAGCATTGCTTTGACTTTCTGGATGCCCCTATTGAACGGGTCTGCCAGAGGGAAACACCGATGCCCTATTCCAAAGTTTTGGAAAAAGAAACCATGCCTACAGTTCCACGCATCCTTCATCCTGTATATAAAGCTCTAAATCGATTTTAGGAGATTTATCATGCCTTTTACTCTGACCATGCCAAAGCTGTCTCCAACGATGGAAGAAGGGACAATTGTCAAATGGCACAAAAAGGCTGGGGATCACGTAAAGGAAGGCGACCTGATCATGGAAGTGGCCACCGACAAAGCGACTGTTGAATTCAACGCCTTGGAAGAGGGATGGTTTAGACAAATTCTAGTGAAAGAAGGAAAAGATGCGAGGGTTAATGAGGCCATTGCGATCTTGACTCTCGAAAAAAATGAAAGCATCGAAGGATATAAACCCGAAAGTCTTGAAGAAGAAAAACCTGAACCCCAAGAGGCCCCTCCGAAAGCAGCTGGCCCCCAAAAAGCGAAGCCTAAAGAGCCTTCAGAAGCTGTTTCTGAGCCAAAAGGAGTTAGCCTAAAAATGGCGGCTTTCGTCCCTGAAAAACCCCTTGAACAGGAAACCTTTGGCCGCTCCGCGGCTCCCGTAAGAGATAGGGTTTTGGCATCCCCTTTGGCGCGCAAACTAGCCAAAGAAAAAAATCTGGATTTATCGACCGTCCAGGGCTCAGGCCCCAATGGGCGCATTATGAAGCGGGACCTTGAGAAGGCGCAGCCGTTAGGAGCTGCTTCGTTTGGTTCACAGAAAGCGCCCCAATTTCAGGCCGGAGAATATGAAGAAATCCCTTTGTCACAAATCCGGAAGATCATTGCGCAAAGGCTGCAAGAAGCCAAAACATTTATTCCCCATTTTTACGTATCCCAGAGCATTAACGTGGAACCCCTAATGGAGATTCGGGAACAGCTGAACAAAGGGGAAATTAAATTGACTTTTAACGATTTTGTCATCAAAGCATGTGCCCTGGCATTGAAAGAACATCCCCATGTGAATACCGGCTTTAATTCCGTTCGGCAAGCCATCATCCAATTTAAAACCATCGACATCTCGGTGGCTGTCAGCCTTGAGCAAGGGCTTGTGACTCCGATTGTGAGGTATGCCGATTTTAAGAATCTGGGGGAAATTTCAGCTGAAATCCGCTCTTTAGCAAAACGTGCCAAAGAGGGAAAATTGCAGCCTCACGAATATAAAGGAGGGTCTTTCACTGTCTCTAATATGGGGATGCATGGAGTGACCGATTTCAGTGCCATCATCAATCCTCCTCAAGCGGCTATTTTAGCGGTAAGCGGCATTCAAAATGTCCCTGTTGTTCGCAACAACACCGTGGTACCCGGAAAGGTGATGAATATCACTCTTTCAGTCGATCATCGCGTCATTGATGGAGTGATGGCCGTCCAATTCATTAAAACCGTGCAAAAATTTCTTGAAAATCCAGCCTGCCTGCTCCTTTGACTTCTTTTTAACCTGAGTTTTGGGTTTTTAATTTGAATTTACTCTGTCGAACTTAAATCATGAGATTACATTAGATCTCTTGCGTAATTACAATTTTTCTACATACTGCCTTTTTTTAACGAAATGGTGTGGACACATTATTCAGAGTTGGTCTAAATGATTAACGCAGAGACGGGGAGCCGGAGAGACGCAGAGGGATTTTTCGATTATCTCTGCGTCTCTCCGGCTCCCCGTCTCTGCGTTATACCCAACGTGACTCAAAACTGGTATTCGGAATGCGTCAAAACCCCGGGATCGAACAATTGCAAAATGCATTGTATTGTACCCATGCTGCTCATATGACTTCTTTTAATTTGGATTTTCGTTGCTGAATTGAGACTCATAGATGTTCATGGCCGTATAGAACAGAAGCGTGATGGATAAGAGCTTAACGCAAGTCATTCCGTACTTTTTAAACATTTGCTTCTCTTCATGAAGCAAATGAAAATTCTTGGCAAACCCCATTAGCCTAAAAGCCACGTATCTATTTACTCCTCTTTTCAAGGCAAGCATATCCTTGACAATTTCAACAAACCGCCTTTCGATAATGCCTATTTTTGTCAGCTCCAATGCACCAAGCTTTCTTTTCAACGACGAAGACATATCGACACAGTGCCTAAACCCTTTTTTGCGAAGGCTTTCTTGCGAGAACTCAACAAATGGGATAAGGGGACACTCATAAAACTGATGAAAAGTTTTCGTGACCAATTCCCTGTCTTTATCGGTAAAATCACTCCCTAGCTCCTTCCACGGATTATTAAAAATTTTTTTCAAAACTTTTAATTTTTCATATAAGTTGACACCTCTGGCCTTGCTTCCATTTTTTTCTTGCGGCTCTTCAATGTCGTGTAAATATTGCAATATGCAAAACAAATTCCCATTTTCGATTTGCGGGCTGTGCAAAGCGAGATCGATTAATACATCCATGTCTAAAAGAACATCTTTATATTCCTTTGAATTTTTATATTTAACAGCATTCCTTGCACATGAATCCATTAATTTAATCGCTTTCGTTTCAAGTATAGGATCCCATCTGATCATTGTAAAAATGATAGTTAAGCAATATAAGCTTTTGAGCAAATACTTGGCTTCGGGAACAATAATAAAAATCTTAGCCAAATTAATAAAAATCTCAGTGTTTTCAAAACCTAGTAAATACGGCACTAAAGTCAAATCATAAAAAACGTCAGCAATTTTTTTGATTTTATCCACAATGGCGGTGGAATATTTCTTATTTTTTTCGATGCTTTTTAAGGTTGCGCTGACGAAATAAGATAATATCTCATTTAATCCCTCTGATTTCTTATCCGATTCAAACTCTCTAAAAGCGGATCCTAACCATGTGTCAATGTCTAAGATCTTTAGGGAGGAGGTTTTTGTGAATCTTTTGAGAATTGCCTTCCAACACCCTATTCTTCTGCGGCTGTCGAGCAGAGCCTTAAAGTGTTCGGACCCCATCTTTCTTAATAGTTCTTCCACAGTCGTGATTGAAGCGCTTTTTGCAGATAGATGGATGTACCTTTCCCAAAGATCATCCCGGCTAAGCTGATAATGTCCAATAAAAAAGCGGATAATCTTATGGGAAATTTTCAAATATTCCTGCGCCAGTTTGCTATTGTATTTTTGAAGCCCTTCTGCATAACTCATGACAAGTTCTAAAAACGAGATCCACTCCGGTTCAAAATCTTTCTCCGGAGTCTCCATATAAATAAATTTGCGCTCAATGAGGGTGTGGCATGCTTTAAATTGCCTTTGAACTAAAAGAAGTTGAAGAATATCGCGCCACCACAATTCGTATCCGCAAGGGGTGTCTAAAGATAGCAAGGCTTGATAAACTTCCTGAACATGACCTTGGGGTATAAGGAATGAGCTCGTCTGGAAGAAATCGTTGTAGAAGCTGCTGTCCAAGAGATCGCTATATTTTCCTTTTTTTTTCAAAATCTCCAATCCCTCTAAATAATTTTCCCCTTTGCTATAAAATAGTTTGTCGTAAACGAAGTTTATCTTGCGGCTTAGCTGCTTCCGTGTGATAGGGGAAAGTGTTTCTATAAGAGAGTCTATTCGAGAAACAAACGAAAAGTCGGCTGGCTCTTCTTGGATATAATGGGCACAAGCTTCTAACATTTCAACAGGATGTTCCGCTAAATCAAAAGAATGGGGAAAAGTCAAAAAATAGAGTTCTATAACCTCTCTCCATAAATTGTAGCGGTATAAATGGGAAAAAAGTTTCTCCCCATGCTTTTTAAAGACGGGCTGAAGCTCTTCTACTGAAATTCTGTTCCCGTCGGGCATTAACAAAGCAGCCAATTCGCCGTAAAGCGAACAAGTTATGACCCCATCGGTAAATAAAGGAAAAAAGGAATCTAAGTAGGCGAGGTAAAATAGTTTAGTAAAACCCCCATCCTGCACCGATCTTCTTAACTTCTTCATCAAATCAAGAAATGAAGCCGCCCACCTGCTGACATCATTCTGAGTGTCTATACCCAAACAACTTGAAAAATCGGTTTTAGGCTTAAGCGAAAGCTCTCGCGATTCGACTTCCGGAATCGATCCCATATTATAATATGGGGTCGATTCCGGAAGATCGAATCCCGAGGCTTTGGCTAAGCCTAAATTCCGATTTTTCAAGTCGTTTGGGTATAAATAAAGTTTAATGATGGATTTAATTTCATTGATAAATTGGACGCCGATTTTTAATTGAGATAACTTATCTAAAACATTAAATACAAAAATTTCTTCCGTCACTGAAACTTCTTTGTTTTGCTTTAAAATGTATCTTAAATGAATCAAAAGGAAATCCACATCTAGCAGAGAAAAGGAGTCATTCTCTTTTTCCAGCAGTTTGTGAAATAAGGGAGTTAACGAATTCCATAAATCTTTCTTTTGCTTCTCGCCAAATATTGAAGAAACATCATCAAGAGGAAGCTTTTGAAGATTTCCGGTTGACTCCACATATTTTTTTATATTTTCAGCTAATTGCTTTGTGAAACTATCTTGTTTTTCCTCGCTGATGGCAGGCCAATATTTATATTCTTTAGCAGTGGCCAAACACTCTTCTTGAAAAAGCACAGCCATTTCTGTTGACTGCGGAATGAAAGAGACAATGTGATCCCAAATTTTTTGTAAATATTCTTTATTAGGCAATAATTTTAAGCGAAAAATATTTTTAAGAACCGAAAGGGCTTTAAAAGGCTGTTCCGAAAGAACGTTTTGCTCAAATAAACGGATAATAAAATCCATGATTTCATTTTTCTTTTTTTTAGGAACTTCTCCCCCTTTCAAAGATTCTAAAATGGGGATTAAATGGGATAAAAAGCTTTCGCTCTCAGTTTTGCGAAGCGTGGAGAAAGATGGGTGGATATAGATCTCATGCAACCATTCTAATTTAGTCACCGCGTTAAAGCGTGTGTCGTTGGCAATCCGGGCAATAAGACTGGATAAAAACTTTCTATTTATTTGATCTGAATCTTTTAAACTATGACCGATTAAACTTTTATAAAAGTTTTTCCTTTCCGGTCCACCTTTAATAAAAAGCTCTATTTCGTCTAATAATTCTAAAGCAATGTCGGTCAAAGGTTCCCATCGGGCGTCTACAAAAGATCGAATCCATTGATCATAAAGAGAAAACGAAGGCGGCGAAGAATCTGCTGCGAAAATGGGATTTAGAGAAATGCCATTATGAGCAAGGGTATTGTAAAGAACTGTTATGGCTGTTTTCCTTAATTTGGTTGAAGCCCAGCTTTCTTTCAGCATATTAAGGAAATTTTTGATCACTTTTTTTATCTGATGGGGATCATAATTTTGAGCTAAAAAAGACAAAGATAACAAATAGGCCATGAGCCAGCTATACTCACTCTTATTTTCAAGCACTTGACTAAGAGCCTCTTGGCATCGACCATTTTGACGGCGTGGATCATCAGCATATTCTATCAGCGGCGATTGACCAAAGCCAAAACTTAACGAATCAATGGCTAATAGAGCTTCATTGAAATGATTGAGCGAATTAACGACCTCCAATGAGCTGGGGGGCCTATTTTTTAAACGTTGGATCTCTTGAAGGAGCGTATAAGGGAAAAATAGGGAAAACGTCGTGCGATTATTTTTTAATTTTCTTTGATCAATCTTGAGGGTGATTTGAATAAAAATATGCCCGTCTGTTTGCGTGGGGTGACTAATATATTTTTTTTCCTTATTGGGAACACAATGATGGTCAATGGCGGAACTGATTTGGATTTGAAATAATAGGTCTTCGAAATTAAATAGGGGATCCCGCATTAAGATCTGAATCATTTCAATCATAGGATGGGACATTAGATGGGAATAAGCCTCTTCTATATTGTCAAGGTAGTCAAAAATTAAGCCCCACAATTTTTGAATCTCGCTTTTATGTTGGGGATTTAACCAAAGAATGATTGCAGATGCATTGAACGCAAGGGCAATGAGAAGTGCGGGTTCGTTATGGTGGTGGCCTCTAAGACAAGCAATTAACTCTTTAGATAAAACTTCTGAGAGAGGCTTGCTCTGTTTTTTAATTTCATTTTCAAATTCATTCAAAATTTCTTTGAGTTTCTTTTGGTAACAACGCCCCTTTAAAGTAAAAAAAGAGATGGTCCGGACAAACTGGCTTCGATTAAAAGATTCTGATGAACCAAAAGTTAAAATGTTTAGGTTCTTATCGGAGATAGCTTGAAGCCGTGCCAAAGGTCCAAGGGAGCTCTTGAGGTAATTGGAAGAACTCCCCCAGCCGTTCTTAGGGATTTTGATATAAAGAGAATTGATGGGAGTCGTTGTCGAAGGGACCACATGGGAGAAGATGCAATCATAATCGGTTGTTTTTCCATCCCCTATTTTTCTTTGTGAAAAATAGGTTTGAGTAGTAGCATCGGATACATTTTCGGCTTGGAGAAAACCAAAAATTTTTATAAAAATCATATGTATAATAGGATCGTTGAGATCTAAGGAATCTAAGGTGGGGAACTGTTTAAATATTTCCTCTGCGTAGGCTGACAATCTTTTCTTTTTTTTATATAATACTAATTCTTTAACGAGGAGTGGAGGGGGGACTTTTTTCTCTCTAAATTTTTTAGTTAAAAGCTTCTCAATTCCAGCTTCAACAACTTGTTTATTCAACTTAACCGTTTTAGCGAAGGAATAGAAGGCAAAATCGTAATCAGGAGGATCCACTTCAAAAGTTTGCAGCAGGGATGGCGTCAGAAGAGAATAAGAGGCAGGAAAAGATGAATCTTTCCATTTTTTAAAGACCCTTTCAACCAGTGGTTTTAGTGCTTTCCATATTCCCCCTCCTCGAAAGATAATTTTAAATTTTTTGTGAGGACTTGCTTTTCGGGTAGCTTCTCCTATCTCCTTCACCGAAACTCGAATATCTAAGGGAACTTTTCTATTGCGCCCCAAATGGGCAATCTCCCTTTCATATATTTGATCGACCACCCCATAAATATCGGGAGTGATTCTAAAAATTTCTTCCCCAATGTCGCACTTTTCGACTATTCCACCTGATTCGATTTTTTTTTGCTGCAAGAGTTCAAAAGCTTTTTGGTCTTCTTTAGAACAATGATAGAAAGGAACAGAACAATCCACACTTGCTCCTTATTAAGAATAATTTAGAGAGGGACAAAGATTAACAAAAAAGGAGCAAAAAGATCAAGATCCTCTTTAGCAGCAGGATCCTCTAAGATAGAATAAGCTGATTTTTTTATCGTTTAAGATAAATACGTTGAATGACTTGTGGTTCGTTTGACCAAAATTTAATCCAGCTCTTGGAATTCTCGATTGCATTAACGACCTGTTCCCCGGCAATCACTTCTCCAAAAATTGTATATTGTCCATCTAGCCAAGGAGCCTCACCAGTTGTAATGAAAAATTGACTGCCATTAGTGTCTGGCCCTCGATTCGCCATCGCAAGATAGCCAGGTTTATCAAATTTAACTACATCGCTGATTTCGTTTTCAAAAGGCCTTCCCCAAATAGATTCCCCACCGCTTCCAGTACCTGTGGGATCCCCACCCTGGATCATAAAGCCCTTAATGATGCGGTGGAACGTTGTATTATTGTAATAACCGCTTTCAGCTAAACGAATGAAATTTTCTACAGCTTTTGGAGCAATAGCAGGAAAAAGACGAACTTCTATGTCCCCCTGATTTGTCTGAATTACAGCAATAGGATCAATAGGCATTTCAAATTGGGCTGTTTCACTTGAAAAATTAAAAATGCATAAGCAAAATAGAAAAAAACTAATAATATATTTCATATAATTACCTTAATTTACTTTTTATTATAATATTTTTGTTGAATAAAAGCAAAAAAGATAAAACAAAAATAAATGAATTTTTGGTTTTTATCAGACCAATATGAAGCTTTAGTCGGATTGCTCTTCGATTTTCGCTAGACGAGCCTCGAGCTTTTTGACTTGATCAACATAACCTTCTATATTGCGCAAACGCACTTCGATCCGGTTGTGTTCGCTTAAAGGCATGGCCGGAACACCCCCATATTTCCCGGCTTCGGGTAAAGACTTGTCTACACCTGTGCGTGCGGCAAGAATCACCCTATCGCCAATTTTAAGATGCCCTGCTATGCCGCATTGCCCTGCCATGACAACGTGCTGCCCTGTTTCGGTCGACCCAGCAATCCCAGTTTGGGCGACAATCATATTGTCAGGCCCAATCACGGCGCCGTGGCCGATTTGCACTAAGTTATCAATTTTAGATCCCCGCCCTATCCGGGTTGATTTAAAGCGGCTCCGGTCGATCGTGGTGTTTGCTCCAATTTCAACGTCATCCTCAATGACCACCGTCCCCACTTGATTCAATTTAACATGCCGTCCTTGCTTGTCTAAAGTATATCCAAAACCACAAGAGCCGATGACCACCCCAGGTTGCAAAACAACACGATCCCCTAGAGTGCACCTTTCCCTGATCACCACATTGGGATGGATAATGCAATGGGTTCCTAGGATGCAAGAAGGCCCGATATAGCATCCTGCGCCAATACTTGTTTGGTCGCCGATGACCACCCCTTTGTCAATCACCGCATGAGGACCTATTGTCACATCTTTTCCAATTTTGCTGGTAGGATGCAAAACCGCCGTAGGATGGATTCCAGTAAAGCCTGTGAGCTCTTGCTTCGAGCCGTTAATGAGCTCGAGGACCATTTGAAAAGCGCGGGATGGGTCTTCGTTTAGAAGGAAGTTGCGCCCTTCGATCAAGGTTGCTTCTGGATGAACGAAGAAGACCCCTGCGGCCGATTTGCGCATGACTTGTTCATAACGGGAATTTTGCCCGTAAGGTAATTTAGTGAGAAAAGAAGCATCCTCTTGACTAGCAGATTCTAAATCCGCCACATTTGTAATGCAGTAATTCGGATCCCCTATTAAGGTAGATTGAGTTTTGTCGGCAAGTTCTGCAAGCGTATATTGTTTCTTTTCCATTGTAATCCTCGTATTTATCATGAAGGCAATCGTCGCCCTTGCCCGAAATTTTTACCACAGAGGCATTGAGAGCAATGAAAGAGGAACAGGATAGGCAAGATCGTAAACGGCAAGATAAGCAGGATGTTAATTAAAAAAAATTAACTTTTTAAAAGTGAGGGCAAGCAAATCAGAAAGTAACATTTTTATCTAATATCATGTTTATCCTGCCGTTTACGATCCTGCCTGTCCTGTTCCTCTCTTATTGATCTCAACCTATCTCATCGATCTCTGCGCCTCAGTGGTTAAATCTTTAATTTCTGTAATTAATGTGTTACGGTTGGGCGTTTACTTTGTCATCATCTTTTTCTTGTTTTGCAAAATCGTCATCTAACATGGCAATGACCTTAGAAGAAAAATCAAGGTCTGGCGAATAATAGAAGGCCCCTTCTTCATTGAGAACGATGTCAAGATTTTCTGCTTTGGCTAATTTGTTTGCGGCCTTATTGACTAATTCATTCAATTTCGAAATGACTTTCAGGTTTGTTTGTTGGAGGGTTTGCATATATTGATTTTGCAGCTGCCCTATTTCTTGACTTTGCTGACGGAACTTTCTTTTAAGTTCTGTTTCTTTTTCCGGCGATATGCTGTCTAGATAATCCGGATCGCTAAATTTCTCCCCCATTTCATTGATTGCTTTCTCTTTTTCAGTAAGAACCGATTCCATTTGTTTCTTCAATCCTTCAAAGTTGGTCACCTCTTGCTTGCCGATTTTCGAATTTTCGATACAACGTTTAAAGTTGACGATTCCTATCCGCAGAGGCTTCTGAGCCTTTGATGCAGCAGGTTTTCCGCTTTGCTGAGTTTCTTGGTTGGCAGCCTTGGGCTCCGCAGCAGACATCAACAACAAGCTGAGTGCGATGACGGTACTGCCTAAAATAAATTTCTTTTTTTTCATGATTTGTCTCCTTAAAAGTGACTTATATTTCAAAATAATAGACTTATTCTATCAGAATTGCCCGCCCCATTGGAAAAAAAACTTTTTCACATCGCTATTTCTTCTGGGATTAAGAGGCCAAGCATAACCAACAGTCACTGCCGGCAGGCTATCCATGAGCTTGACCCTTATACCTACCCCAGCAGACATGTAAAACCTTCCGAAATGAAATACTTTTCCTGTCAAAGAACCCCCATCGAAGAAAAGCAAACCATTGACCCGTTTCATAATGATTCTGTCATATTCCAAAGATACAAATTGCAAAGAACTTCCCCCGATCGGATCATCTTTACCAAATTGGGGTCCTAACCGATATTGACGGTATCCACGAATAAATGTATCTCCCCCTAGGAAGAGACGTTCGTCGATAGGAATTGTGTTGCTATAGGTTTTTCCATAGGGCACTAAAAAACGGCAATCGGCACGGCATTTTAAGAGCCCACGCCGATGCAAAGGATAATAATAGTTGTTGAGGTAGCTCAAGCCAAAAAAGGAGTGGTATCCTCCAACCCCAGCCACTTCAGCTTCTAAACGGGACTTAAACCCTTCTGTGGGGCATGTAGGACTATTGGTCGAATCGTAACAGAGGGTGGTCCCTACAGCTGAAACAATCCCTTGGTGTTTCGCTTGTTCCCTCAATTTTCTAAGGTCGTTTTCCCTTTGCGCATTTTTTTTGAGGACAAGCAGGTGCAACTCTTCATCGGTTTTATCTTTCCCCGCTTTTTGCTTCCTCATTTTCTTAATTTCACGCTCATGGTTGAAGCTTTTGATATTGAGATGGGAATTCCGAATCCGGTAATGCCACCCCACACGAACAAATGGGTTGGCTTGCAGGGCCGTATGCAATGTCAACCCTGTAGCGTCGATATCGTAGTCATGGGAAATGTAACGGGTGTTTGAGTTTTCCAAATTAAATCCAACAGTCCATTGCGTGTCTCTGAAATACGGTTTTGTCCACCCCATCTCATATTTACGGCTCTTGGTTCCGAAGGTTGCATTGATATGAAAATACTCCCCCCCTCCTCGCAAGACGCAAAGCCCGTCTTTCCAAAAGCTCTTTAGTCCCTCACTGTTAAAGTTTTTCTCCGTGATATTGGCTCCGAAAAACATATTTTCTGTGCTGCTAACCCCGCCGGATACGCTGAAATATCCTGTATTTGTCTCTTCCACTTCGATATGGACATCGCGGTAATTTCCCCCGAGGCAGCTGGGGCCTTCAGATTTTACTGCATAGACATTCACATGTTTAAAATACCCGATATTATGCAGACGTTCTTCAGTTTTTTGCAGTTTGGTGATATTAAAAACTTCGCCGGGTGTCAGAAGGGTTTCATGGAGAATGACTTTTGTCTGTGTGCTGCAGTTGCCAAATACTTTGATCATCCCCACACGATACTGGGCGCCCTCTTCAACGGTCAGATGGACATTGTAAAGGCGGCATTCGCAATCTTCGTTGGGCTCAAAGTCGACAACCGCATCGATATACCCCCTTTTGCCGTAGAAGTTGCTCAGGTTGCGGATCGAATCTCGAATTTTATCGGGGGAATATGGTATTCCCCGTGAAATCTCGAGCTCTTCTACCAGATCTTCGGTACAGAAGAGTTCATTGCCTTCAATGGCAATATCCCCAAAAAGATATTGCTCCCCTCGATCCAAATGGATAACTAAGACAATTCTGTTGCATTCGGCTGCTTCTCTAATTTCGATATCGACTTTCGCATCAGCATATCCCTCATTTTGGATATAATTAAGAATGGTAAATTGATCCTGCTGCACTGCGTCTTCATGAAAGGTCCCTTCATTTGTAATCCAGCTTGTGAAGAAATTGTATTTCTTGGTCACGATCATGTCGAGAAGTTCACTTTCCTCGTGATGGGAAAATCCGCAAAAGACCAAATCTTTAATTTTGCCTGCGCGCCCTTCATTGATGCAAATGTTGATGTCCACTTCATTGCAAAGAGGGTCCAATTCAATTTGATAGTCTAATTCGGCTTCAAAAAATCCCTTTTTGACATAGTAGGTCTTAAGCTTATGAAAAGCTTTATTGAAACATTGCCTATCAAAAACCGTGCAAATATTGATCCCGAGCTCTTTTTGCAACTTGCTGCTCTTCACCCGCTCATTGCCGCACCAGTTGATGCTGCGAATCATCGGCTTGGGCCAAATCCGAAGCGTAATATACATCTTTTCGTTGACGATCTCAAACTTAGGGATCACCCGGTCAAAATCACGGGCGAGGGTTTTTAAATCATTATCAAAGTCAATATGGGAGAACATATCCCCCTTGCGTGTTTTGATACGCGACAAGACCGCATTGACATCGAAATTAGCCCCCGCGGAAAGATTTTCAATCACGACGTCAATATTTTCAATCACTTGATTTTCATACGGCATCACTTGCGCAGAAACGGTTTCAACAAAGAATAAAAAAAAGAAAATGGGAAACAGAAAAAATTTTAAGGTAGTATTCATGCTCATAAGCCCTCGCTAATCAAAAAGGAGATCATCATAGGAGAATAATCCGCTCAGCGCAAGAAAAAAAACAAGTATTGCACTAAAATTTGGCACGGGCAGAAAGGGCGCGGGCCAAAGTTCCCCCATCCACAAAATCGAGAGAACTTCCCATGGGCAAACCAAAAGCCAAACGGGAGATATGGACCCCCAAGGGATCTAGCTCCCGTTTTAAATAGAGGGCTGTCGTATCCCCCTCTAATGTGGAGTCCAAGGCAATGACAACCTCGCCTAACTGCAGGCGATGGAGGCGTTGTCTGAGTTTGTGGATGTTCAATTTTTCCGGACCTATTCCATCTAAGGGGGAAAGCAAACCGCCTAACACATGGTAAAGTCCCCGATACTCGCGGGTCTCTTCTATAGCAAAAACGTCACGCGGGGAGGCAATCACGCACAGTGTGCCGGCAGATAGGCGCGATTCATGGCAAAACGGGCACGCTTCCTCCCCGATAAGACTGCCGCATTCAGGGCAATGTTTCAGCTTCTGAGGGATCCCCATTAAGACTTGCGCCATCTCTGCTAAATGCTCCTCTTTCCAAGTCAGCAGCTGAAAAGCAAACCGCTCGGCACTCTTAGAGCCTACGCCCGGCAGCCGTTTAAGGACCTCGATAACTTTAAGCAGATGAGTTGGATAACGCATAAATTAACAAATATATCATCCGAGGAAAGAATGCGTAAAGACAAAAATTCAACCTTGAATGGTGAATTTTAAGTTTTTCTGGTTTGCATTTTCTTTCATTTTTGCTAATATATTTTCTAAAAACGATATTTTTTTTGTATTAACTCAGGTTATTAACCTAAAGGTGAAATTGAGTGCGTAAAGCTCGCATTACAGGCTTGGGATCCTATTTACCATCGCGCATCCTTTCTAATCACGACCTTGAAAAAATGGTCGAGACAACGGATGAATGGATCGTATCCCGCACAGGAATTAAAGAGCGGAGAATCGCCGCCAAAGATGAGTATACCTCCGATATGGGAGCCGCCGCTGCACGCAAAGCGCTCGCTTCTGCTGGGCTTCTCCCCAGCCAGATCGATCTCATCATTGTCAGCTCAATGACACCCGACTACATCTCCCCCAGCACCGCGGCGCTCATCCAACACCAGCTTAACGCTTCCAAAGCGGCCGCCGTCGATATCCAAGCCGCTTGCACCGGTTTTCTCTACGCCCTTTCCATGGCTAAAGCCTACGTTGAATCAGCCATCTACCAGAATGTCCTTGTCATTGCGGCAGAAAAAATGAGCTCTATCATCGATTATAACGACCGGAACACCTGCGTCTTATTTGGCGATGGCGCCGCCGCTGCAGTCGTCACTCACGAAGGGGAGGGCTTTGCGATAAAAACGATCCGCCTCGGTGCTGACGGAGAACTAGCTCCTCTGGTTAGCATTCCCGGAGGGGGCTCCCGCCATCCTGCCACCTCTGAAACTGTTGCCCAAGGATACCACTACTTTAAAATGGTTGGGCGGGAAGTCTTTAAATACGCCGTCAGACACATGAGCGCGGCGGCTAAAGAATGCCTTAAGTTAGCCGGCATCCGGCAAGAGGAGCTTTCCTGGATCGTCCCCCACCAGGCCAATGAAAGGATCTTGGATGCCATTTCGAAAAATTTCGATTTTCCGGCCGAAAAAATTTACAAAACGTTGCATAAATATGGGAATACTTCCGCCTCCAGCGTCGCTATCGCATTAGATGAATTAACTCAAGAGACCCCGTTTGCTTCGGGCGAACACCTCCTGCTTTTAGCTTTTGGCGGAGGTTTAACCTGGGGTGCTGCCCTCTTAACAAAAACCATGAGGAAGGATGAAGTTTAAAAAAATTGCTTTTCTATTCCCCGGGCAAGGAGCCCAATACCCCGGCATGGCTAAAGATTTTGTCTCCC
This sequence comes from uncultured Parachlamydiaceae bacterium, assembly GCA_963742415.1. Classification (GTDB taxonomy): domain Bacteria; phylum Chlamydiota; class Chlamydiia; order Chlamydiales; family Parachlamydiaceae; genus CAVULX01. The sequence continues at coordinate 125,296 of CAVULX010000004.1, read as the reverse complement.
AATTTGCCGAAGCGCGCGAAACTTTTGAAGAGGCCGACGATATTTTAGGGCGGAAAATTTCTAAAATTATTCTCGAAGGACCTGAAGCAGCATTAACCGAAACTAAAAATAGCCAAACAGGCATTTACATCTCCAGCATAGCCATTTGGCGCGTCCTGCAAAAGCTGCTTCCCGATCTCAAGCCCGCTATCTGCGCAGGGCTTAGCTTAGGAGAATATACCGCTTTGACAGCTTCTGGACGGCTGCCGTTCGAACACGGCTTAAAGCTAGTTTCGCATCGAGGACAATACATGAATGACGCCTGTGAAGCCACTCAAGGTACCATGGCCGTTATTCTTGGCCTGGAAGCCCCCCAAGTCGAAGCGATGGTCAAAGAACTGAAAATGCCCAACGACTTATGGGCAGCCAACTTTAATTGCCCGGGCCAAGTCGTCGTTTCAGGCACACTCAAAGGGATCGAAGCAGGGACCGCGGCCGCCAAAGCAAAAGGGGCCAAACGGGTGCTCCCCTTGCAAGTCCATGGAGCTTTTCACAGCGGTCTCATGCAAGAGGCCGAAGAAAGGCTAGCAGAGCATATCATGCAGGCCCCCTTCAAGCCAAGCTCCATTAAACTCGTCATGAACGTTCCCGGAGACTTTATTGAAGATGAAACTCTGATGCGACACCATCTTATCAAGCAAGTCACCAGTCCCGTCCGCTGGGAACAAGGGGTGCATAAAATGGATGAAGCAGGCGTCGATCTTTACATCGAAATAGGATGCGGCAAAACTCTCACAGGATTTAACAAAAAAATTGGGGGGCCCGCCCTAAGTCTTAGTGTAGAAAAAGTAGAAGAACTCAATACCCTTCAAAACCAGCTTTAAAAAGGCTCCACAGAAAGGATCTATCGGATGAAAGATTTACTACTAAACCAAAAAGCCATCGTCACTGGAGGCACAGCTGGGATTGGCAAAGCGATCGCCCTAAAATTCGCAGAACACGGAGCCAAAGTCGCTATCTTTGGGACAAACCGCGAAAGGGGAGCTCAAGTCGTGGAAGAGATCCGCTCCCTGACCAATGGCGATAATGCCCTCTTCTTCCCTGTTAATGTGGCTAAAAGTTCCGAAGTTGAAGAAGCAATTAAGCAAGTCTTAAATTCATTTCAAACTGTCGATATTTTAGTCAACAATGCAGGTATTACCTGCGATAAGCTTTTAATGAAAATGGAGGAGCAAGATTGGGACAATGTCATGGATGTAAATGTTAAATCTTGCTACAATACATGCCATGCGATTGTACGATCCATGTTAAAAGCGAAAAAAGGGAAAATCATTAACATGAGTTCGATCGTTGGCTTGACAGGAAATGCGGGTCAAGTTAACTATGCTGCATCAAAAGCTGCGATCATTGGATTTACAAAAGCACTAGCTAAAGAATTGGCCACCCGCAACGTTTGCGTGAATTGCATTGCGCCGGGCTTTATTGAAACACAAATGACCGAAATTTTGACTGAAGCTCAAAAAGAAACGACTTTAGCAAAAATACCTCTAGGAAGAATGGGACTCCCGGCCGAAATTGCCAACGTCGCTTTATTCTTAGCTAGTTATTTATCAGATTATATCACCGGACAAGTCTTTGCTGTTGACGGCGGAATGGTGATGTGAGAAACTTTATTTTTAAACTTTAGAGGGTCTTTATCTCGTATAACCCCTCTTTAACCAAACTAAAAAAAGGAAACAACATGTCAGTAGAACAAGAAGTCATCGACATTGTCGTTGAGCAGCTTGGTGTCGACAAAGAGGAGGTCAATCCCTCTAAGTCGTTTGTAGAGGATCTCAATGCCGATTCTCTTGATTTAACAGAGCTCATCATGACATTTGAAGAGCGCTTTGGTTGTGAAATTTCAGAAGAAGAAGCGGAAAAATTGAAAACTGTAGGAAGCGTCATCAATTATATCGACAATCATCGCAATTCATAATCCCCTCAAAAAAGGCATCGCTTAAGCGATGCCTTTCACTTACAAAACTCCCTTGACGAAGTTGTGTACCCTTCTGTCGAGGTTCTCAAACAAAACGACTTAAATTTTTTAATTTGTCAAAAGCTTTACTAATTTTAGCGGATGTCCATTCAAACAAGAAAGGTTACTCTAGGCTATCTGAGAAATCTCAGTTTCTGAAAAAAACTTTTAAATCCCTTACAGTTTCAAAAGGTCGATTATTTTCTTTTTCTCTAAATGATCGGGTTACTCCATAATATTCAATGTCCTGAAAGACCCGTTCCTTCCATTCCTTAGGCAGTTGAACGCATTCATTCATGACAATTACGATTCCTTTTAAGCTAAGTTTTTCTAATACCTGTTTTACATTTTGCTCAGTGTCAAAAGAAATAAATAAAATACATTCTAGTTCTGGAAGATTAGCAATATTTACTGAAGGTGAATCATAAGTTTCACTATAATAAGGATCGATAAACAAGATTTGATCGTCAGGGTTATAATCATAAATGTTATACAAGGAGTCATGCGCGATGTGGCATAAGCCGCTTACAAGTCCCGTTAGGGAGGATAAAGGATCGTAGCAAAGTGTCTTTGGTGCTACGGTATGGTTTCGGAAATAAATTCGCCATATAGATCTTGTAAAATTGATCATAATTTCCATTGAATCCATAAGACAACCTTTTTCTTATCGAATATTACAAAGCCAGTTCGATTTTTGATTAACTCATCAAAAAAAATCTAGTAAAAAAAATAATTTAAGGAGGACGTGTATGGGGGAACCTGCGTTTTTTAACGCTCAGCCAATTCAAAAACTACTGAATATCCATCTGAAAAAGCTGATAGAATTCCTACATAAAAGATCAAATTTATGAATGAAATCCAACAAACAAAAAACAATCAAGCCCAAGATTGGCTCTTGCCTTCCATCAAGAATATTGAAAACTCAAATTCCATATTTCATCGGCTTAAAAAGGCAGAAGACAAATTTGTGAATCTTCGGATATCATTTCTCGCCCTCGATATACTAAAATTTTTTCTGGAAAACAAAACAACTTACCCAGAGCCTGATTCTGAGGAGGGGGATTCTGAAGATGACTTGGAAGGTTTTATGTAAAAAATGTACAGTTTCCCCCCTTACCTCCCTCTATAGGGACAATGGGGACTTAAGCGACCTTAGGGACATTAGAGATAGGTACAATTTAGATTATTTGTCCCTATCTCTAATGTCCCTAAGGTCGCTTAAGTCCCCATTGTCCCTATAGAGGGAGGTAAGGGGGGAGCCCCGCGTGAAACGAACGAAGTGAGTGAAACCTGGGGAAACTAAATTGCTCTTATACAATAATATAATCAATTGACATAAAATAAAAAAACTATTATAAATGCTTTAACAATAAGGTTTTTTTATGGTTTCTTCATTAAAAATGATTTTATCATCACAATCTTTCCCTTCTTTTGATATTAGCGTTAAAAATAACACTATTAATAGATTGACTCTTGTAGTTGCCTTAATTGGAATCGGAATTTTATTAAAAAAAATATACGATATTTATAACCAACGCACTAATAACCATAATCAGATTAGTAAAATCTATGTAGACGAAACGAGCTGCATTCAAGTAAATGGAATAAAAATACCCTCATATTCGAAAAAAATTAAAAAATATGGCAACGAAACTATTTCATCAATTGACTGCAAAGGCAATGTTGAGCTAAATGGCACCACGGTAAATGGCAATGCTGCTGCAGGGGGAAATTTAAGAGCGGTGAATACAACGGTTAATTCAATTGATGCCGGTGGTTCTATTTCATCAATTGACTGCAAAGGCAATGTTGAGCTAAATGGCACCACGGTAAATGGCAATGCTGCTGCAGGGGGAAATTTAAGAGCAGTGAATGCAACGGTTAATTCAATTGATGCTGGTGGTTCTCTTACAGCAGATAACTCAAGTGCAAAATCTTTGAGAGCTGGTGGAAGTATTACCGTTTCTAATTCAAAGGTTCAAGGGAATGTTCATGCAGGAGGTTCAATTGAGGGAAAAGATAATAGTGAATTGGGAGATATTAATGCAGACGGATCGGTAGATCTTAGTTATTGCACAATAAATTCAGTTATTTCTAAATCGAAAATCGACCTTATTGAATCTCATGTGAAAGGTGATTTATCATTCATCAAAGAAGCCACCATAAAAAACTCTACTATCCACGGCACATTAACAGGGACGACAAATCATCTAATTATTGAAGACTCTAAAATTAATGCAATTAATTTGAAATATTTCCACCATAATCCAATAAGGAAAAACGGTTCAAGAGATATTGTTGTACATAATCATACAGTTTATAAAAATTCCGATGGTATGGAGACTGTTAATGGGGTACCATTGAAACAATTTCAAGCACAAAATAATAGTGGAACTCAACAAACCCTCGAACTCAGAAATTGTACAGTTGGAAATGTGAATTTTGAAGGGAATGATGGCAAAATTATTCTCAAAGATTCAAAAATTACTGGTCAAATTTCTGGAGGCAAGGTCATTCCCACGACGTGGGGTGTAAAAATGACTCAATTGATTCATCATATTTGAATTTAATATTTTTTGAATTGATCATTTCATTAGATAGAATTCTCATGCACCCCGCTTCGGGGGTGCAATTATTTCTCTGCAATTTCCCAGAGTTGCGCTGTTTCGGGCTTCGCCCTCACAGCTTACTCTGGGCTACCAGTCTGTAATTCCCTTCGGGAATTTCTTGATAGTCTCTTCAGTCTGAAAACAAACCGGAATAATTTCTAAATTGCCCATATATATTAGTCGATGCTGAATTAACCAAGATTTCCGCTTAACATCTGCCTATAGAGGCATTTTAAACCTAAAGAAATCTGCAAGGAATTGACGCTTTCACTATCAAAAGCTTGCAAATTTTAACCGGAAACCTATCCTCCGTAATTATGGAGTCCTGTAAGGACGACATAAATTCTATTTTTAGAGGCCGATGAGTCAATTCAGCATCGAGTAAATATTAAATTATATTAAAACCATGTTAAAATCATTGACATAAAATAAAAAAACTATTATAATCTTCTTTTTAAAAGCATTGTAATTTCTTTCATAATAAGGTTTTTTATGGTTTCTTCGTTAAAAATGGTTTCATCATCACAAGTTTTACCTTCTTTTGGTACTAGCGTTAAAAATAACGTTATTAATAAATTGATTCTTGTAGTTGCCTTAATTGGAATCGGCATTTTATTAAAAAAAATATACGATAGTATATCTGCCCAACAACATACTAATAACTCTTCTGCTAACTTGCCTAATAATCCTAGTCAAACAACAACTCGCACTGAGAGTCATACTATAATTCGTGCTGGCAAAACGAGTGTAGCGTGTTACCGAGAAGAAGGTGATGTATTCTCCTACAATGAAAGAAAAATAAAAAATTCTACCGTAGGCGGTACATTAACAGCGCAATCAAATCTTCTAGTTATTGAAGACTCTATAATTAATAAAATTAATTTGAAATATTTACACAATAATTCGAGTAATCACGGACCAAGAATTATTATTACCGGAGCTCGCAATGGGAAGGTTACTGTTAATGCGGTACCGTTGAAAGAATTTCAAGTACAAAATAATAGTGGAACTCGACAAATCCTTGAACTCCGAAATTGTACAGTTGGAAATGTTAATTTTGAAGGGGGAGATGGTGAAATTATTCTCAAAGGTAATTCAAAAATTACTGGCCACGTTTCTGGGGGCAAGATTAAGACTTAGAAGTCAGCTTTTTAACTCGTATAATAAGAGATAATAAAAACTCAAAATCGATATTAAGGGCCTTATTCCTTAATCCCAATGTAACGAAACCTAGGAACTTCAGTTTGATCGTCCAATTTTACTCTTTCACAAAACATAGATAATGGCCTTATCCATATTTCCTCATCACCATACAATGCTTGATAAACAACAAGTTCTTCCAGCGTTTCACTGTGGCGTGCAATTCCCAACATTCTGTAGCTGTTGCCTTTGTAGTGTTCATACAATCCAATTTTTACTGTTTTAGATAATTCCGACCAAGCGGGTAGCTTATGATTCACGTTTTTTCTCTTTACTCTTAATTAATCAGGCCAACGGCCTTATACTCGAGTTTGGACATTTCATAAATATAAATAAATTCCCTTGGGGATTTTTTTTTGATAGAGGAACGTCCAAAACTTTAGTGATCGACCATTTGGGCCTTTGGGCCTCTCAATTTCCTGACAGTCTCTTCAGTCTGAAAACAAACCGGAAATTTCTAAATTGGAGAAAATAGGAAGTTTCTAAATTGCCCTTATATTAAAACACGTTTTTGTTTGACTTTTATTATTAATAAATGTTATAGTTAATATTTTAATAATATATTTATAACGGTTTTTTATGTTTAGTCCAAAACTTAGTTCAACATCAAGCAATATTCTATGGGGCAGCGATATTGATACCCCTGTTTATACAAAAATCCAAAAAAATAACAAATCTAATGATACCCATCTTGCCAAAGTTAAACCGATCGTTCTATCAGCATTAGAATGGTTAAATCAAAAAGTCTATGATCCAAGAGTAGATATCGTTGATAGCGTTGATTCAGCATTAGAATTGTTATACAAACAAATCCGTGATCCAAAAGAGGCAAAAGATCCTAGAGACGCTATTGATCCCAATATAACAAATCTTGTGGCCCGCTCTCAAGGACATTTTTTTAAAAACGAGCACGAGAAATATTTAGATCAAGCCCTCAGGAAAGCCAATGAGATATTTTCTGCTGCTACAAACGCTCCTATCAATGATCACGTGTGGACAGATCATTACAAAGCTCAGATAAAAGAGCGAACACACAATAAGCTTTGGACATATTTTAAGGAAAGAGGCACATGTAATGGGAATTGTGAAGCCCTTGCCACTCGTATTTTGAAAGCAGGCAGATGTTTATCTGCTGAAGAGTTGCAAAAAATTGAAATAGAAGAAAACTTTATTTCTTCATCCCAAGCTTTACAAATGTTGCACAGATTCACTTTGGATACACGTAACTATGCAGAGGCAAACTACAACAAATCACTTTCCGATTTTTTGGAAAATAAACTTGTGATAAAGATTAGTGAAGAAGAAAAAAAAATCAGGCTTGATCAACTAGGCGTTTCAATTGAGGATTATAACAACCTTAACGATGATGAAAAGAGAGTAGTCGACTTTTTTATAACAAATAAATTTAAACTGCCTGATTTAGTTAAAGTTCTTCCCATCGATAATGAAGACCTTGCAGATTTTCATTTAGTTGGATTTCTTCGTAATAATGTGCAAAAAGTATTTGATTTCATCCAGCATGATATAAACATCGATAGTCTTTATGTTGAGAAAAATAAGATGTATGGGGGGCACAAAAGTGCTGAAGTGCTTGACGTTATGCCAAGTATGTTTCAAAGTACAAGAATAAAAAAAAGTGATTGTTTAAGAACTCTAGGTGAACTTACCTTCCTTAACGATAAACACGGCAAATACGTCATGCTTATATCTGTATCTTCTTCTACAATTTCTTCTGGTCATGCGATGTTGTTAGAAATAGATAATGAAAAAGGGTCCTACATTTTTTATGATAATAATCGGGGATTCTACCAATGGGACAATTTAGACCAAAGTCTTTCAAAGATCATTCAGCATATTGATGTTTTTTGTCCTGAAACCGATACCTTAGAATTCTCAACCTATAAAGTCTAATATCTCTTGTAAACGAATACTAAGCCAAAGAACAGTATGGTGCTGCCGTTGTTGTTTAATATCTGGTTTATCCTTTTCTAGGGCTTTGATTTAATTTTTCGAATACAAAATCTTCGATGTCATCCGGCACAAAATGGTGCAGACGACCTCCTGAAAGGGCAATAGTCGCTGGAACGTCAAGCTTGTCTTGACGTTCGAGCATTGACTTAATAAATGTCGGCAAAGAAGACGAAGAGAGAATGAAAGCTCAAGACAGATTTTTAAATCAACATTCGATCGCTTGGATAAAAGAGCAGCAAATCCCGGAAAATGCAGTTGTCGCCGACATTGGCTGTGGTCAAGGAGGTTTGACGATTGAGATAGCTAAACTTATTCCATTAGGAAAAGTCATAGCCGTAGACAATAGCCAAGCACAGCTAAACATTGCCCAATCTTTAGCTGCTCAGCAAGGGGTCGATAACATTGAATGGCGCTGCGCCGACATCACTAAACCCATTAAAGATATGCCTAAATGCGATGCTGTTCACTGCCGTTGGTTGCTTTCGCACCTCGCAAAACCTATAATAGCTTTTGAAAATATGGCAGAGATCGCTAAGCCCGAAGGCAAAATCCTCATCGAGGAACCGGGAGGCGACAATTATGAAATCACTCCTGCTGAGAGAAGTGCCCCACTGGTTGTTTGGCTGGCAGCGGCAAATTTTGTGCATTATTTAGAAAATGGTAGTAGAAGTGTGGCTTTAGAGCTCCTGGAAGCTATTCCTCAAAATAGAGAATATAAAATTCTCAACGTCAAAACAATCGAAACGACGATCTCGCCGGAAACGGGAAAAACACATTTTCGGCTAGGAATAGAAAGGATCAAATACAAACTACCAGCATTTACCCATCAAGCCATTGACGAAGCCATAAAGGGATGGAAAGAAATTGAACACGATGAAACGGTGTTTACAAGCCGCACTATCCGTCAAATCAGCGTACAAAAGATTGTGCCCCAAATTTAATCTATGAATGATGCTGAAGCCTACACGCAGAAAGACATAGTTTGCTTTTTGCTCTGCTATCAAGAAATCGACAGGCATCGTCTCCCTAAGTGCTTGAAAGGCGAATTCAATTCCAAAAATTAGCCATGGGCAGGGTGGAAATCCATTTCCACACCACAACTTTTAAGGGCTTGCATAATTGTTGAAAATCTAGGTTTCCCTTTTTGAGACAGACTTTTATAAAAGCTCTCTCGTCCAACATCCATTTTTGAAGATATTTCGGATATTCCGCCTTGTGCTTCGACAACATTACGCAAAGCTAATTGAAATATACTGAACTCATTAGTTTCTACCGCTTCGTCAAGACTTGCTTTTAAATAAGCTGAAGCCTCCTCAGGATCTTTGAGGCTTTCGATTAAATATTCTTGATACTTTCTATATCTTCTCATTTTTTACCTCTCTTTAGCGAAAGATGCTCTCGCCAATATTCTTTTGCCTTATCAATATCTTTTTGTTGTCCTTTTTTATTACCACCAAAGAGCAAAATCAAAAAAGTATCGTTTTTAAATCCAAAATAAACTCTATAACCGAGTCCAAAATCAAATTTCAATTCAAAAATACCGTCCCCAACAGGTTCATGAATTCCAAGATTATTAGTCTCTTGAATTCTTGTAAGCCGCGCCTTTATCCTTGCTCGTACAGTTCTGTCTAGACTTTCAAGCCACTCAATGTAGGGCTCTTTTCCATTGGCGGTTTTATAGATGTTTATTTCGTACATTCGGTCTCTTTCCTCTATAATTTATATTGTATCCGAATAGATACATTTGTGTAAACAAAAGAATTTTACGCTTCACCGATCACTCAGTTGAATCATGATTCGCGGAATAGATAGCCTACTATGTTATAAATTTGTAGACAGCGTCAAATCAGCGTACAATAGGTTGTATCTTAGATTTAATAAAGGATGCACTCCCCCACACGGTCTAGATCGTATTGAGAAGCTTTTTGAAGATGTTTTTTTACTCTTTCGTGCTCATCTTTAGGCGTTCCGTATATCTTTAAAAAAAGGTCGGTATCTCTCTTTGCCATTCGAGAGTATATTAAAGATACTCCATTCCTTGCATCTAAGATATCGTTCCACAAAAGAACATGAACACCTTTTACCCACTTATCTTCTGTCAAAGGAAAAATAATTTTAATGACTTCCCGTTTTAACAGATCATTTTTTTCTGAAATCAGATTAAAACTTTTACAAGCAAGGCGAAATGACACAACATCCCTGCAGGAACAATCTTCCGAGAGTACCATTTTTTTAAAAATCAGCGTTATTATTTCTGTTGGCATGTCTGCCAGCGAATAACGTTTCGAAATTTCAACTTTGCTGCTGCAAGATATTCTGAACCAATTAAAAAAAGATATAGGTGAAAAAAACATTCAGAGCTGCCCCATTCTGAGGTTGATTAATCGATCTCATTAACAGAATCGTTTGAAAAATCATTTCTGGAAAAACAAACTTGTCGAATTGCCTCCCAATCGAACCCTCTCCTCATTAAGGCGGCAATAACTTTATCGCGCTCCCGCTTATTTTTTAAATCGCGTGATTTGTACTTTTTGCCCAACAAGTCAAGAATCTGCTGTTGTTGATTTTCATTAGTTTTGAAGCTAGCTAAAGCCTGGTTGATTTGCTCTTCAGGTATTCCACTCAATCTGAGCTTTCGACGGATAGCTTCAGGACCTTTGAAGCGCGCCCTCTGCATTCGTATTATGGACTCCATCCAAGCTTGATCATTTAGATACCCTATCCGCAAGCACTCCTCGATCACATGTTCGATCCCTTCGTTCGAAACTAATTTCTGTTTCAACAATTTTTGCATTTGCGCGATCGAATAACCCCTCACCGAAAGACGCTTCAAGGCATAATATAAAGCTCTTTTCTGTTCTGTTTCGTTGAAGCAAACTTCTAATTCTTGAATAGTTCGGCAATGGGAAGGAAAAGAAAAGGGGTATCCAAAAATAGCTTTATGCCCCTTTTTCCAGGGTTCTTCATCCAAGGTGAATATCAAAATGTTGGTGGAACCTTCTTGGAAGCTGCACTGAACCTTCATTTTTTCTCGGCTTCACCTTTAGAAGAGGGCTTATCCTTATCTTCATTTTTTTTGATCAATACAGCTTTTTTGACTTGCCGATTAGTTGTGCGGATCCCTTTCGCAGTAACTCCTTTGACTAAAACGGAGGAGTTTGTGAAAAGCATCTTAGAGATTTTTTGGTTTTTCTTGGGGATAAATTGCAATTCTAAAGTAAATTCAGGATCTGTTGAAAGGTAAATTAACTCCATCTCCTCATCAAAATAGCGATAGCCTTTGTCTAAAATAAAGGCTGTGACAATGAATCTTTTTGCAAAGCAAAGATGCGTTTTGGGATCTTTGTAGATGACGCTGATGATAGTCTTTTTGTCGGCTACGCCGGCAAAGATGACTTTCCCATTTTCGTGGTCGACATACTGTTTCTCAGGTATGTTGATGACATTGTAGGAGCCATCATTGTACATCAATAGCAATTTATCATAATTCGTGCATTCAAACGTTTGCTCCGCCGTAACTTTCGTGCCTACAAATCCTGTTGCAGGGTCAAATCCCACTTTGACATTCTTCAGGGCAATTTCCCGTATGTCAATTTGCTCGATCGCTTGCACTTGGGTCTTTCTGGCAAATTCTTCTTGATATTTATCGATTAAGTGGCGCAAATAAGCGATCGAAAATCGTTTGATATTCTTGAGATCCTTTTCAACTTTGGCTAAAAGAGCTTTCGTCGCTGCAATCTCCTCTTGGTTTTTGTCGAGATCAAATTTAGATATTCGACGGATCGGAATATTCAAGAGTTTCTCCCTATCTTCTTCTGTCGGAACGCGCAAAAGCTGTTTATGATAGGGTTCTAAGCTTGCCGCCACCGTGGAGTGAATTTTTTCGCTCGATGAAACATGTTCGATTTTTTTATACAGCCTATTCTCAATGAAAATTTGCTCGAGTGTCTTTTCAAAAATTTTCTCCAAAAGCCTATTTTGTTCTATTTCGAGCTCTTTTTTTAAATACTCTTGCAGCTTGTGGACATGGAAAGTTAAAATTTCATCCACGTCAGGCTCCCAAGGCAGGTTGTCTTTAATAACTACAATTTGGGAGTGCAAAGTCACTTCACATTCTGTATAGGCGTACAGGGCTTTAATAAGATCGCTTGCGTAGGATCCTCGCGGCAGCTTGATTTCGATTTCGACTTTGCCTGCGGTGTAGTCGTTAATGCTATCGATCTTGATTTTTCCCCTTTTAGCGGCTTCGTCGATCGAGCGGATGAGCGATTCGGTTGTTGTGCCATAGCAAATTTCGGTGATCACCACCGTTTTAGGATCCCTTTCCTCCATTTTGGCCCGAAGCTTGATCTTCCCTTTCCCTTTTTCATATTGGGAAGCGTCCATGATCCCCCCGGTAGGAAAATCGGGCAAAATGGTATATTCGCGGTGTTCTAAAATCGCGATTTCAGCCTCTAACAATTCGATGAAATTATGGGGCAGAATATGGGTCGACATCCCTACAGCAATCCCATCAACGCCTTGCATGAGGACCAAAGGAATTTTAGCGGGCAGGCTGATCGGTTCTTGGCGGCGCCCATCGTAGGAAGGGATCGTTTCGGTGAGGTCGGGATTAAACATGGTTTCGCGTGCCAACTGCGCCAACCTTGTTTCAATATAACGGGAAGCGGCTGCAGGATCTCCAGTATAGATATTTCCGAAGTTCCCTTGCATATCAAGCAAGAACCCCTTATTCGCCATATTGACTAACGCTTCGGTGATAGGGCCATCGCCATGGGGGTGCAAGGCCATCGTTTGCCCGGCGACGTTGGCCACTTTATGCAACTTGCCGTCATGCATGAGCCACAATGTCTGCAAAATGCGCCTTTGAACCGGCTTCAGCCCGTCGACGACACTAGGAATAGCCCTGTCAAGGATTACGTAAGAAGCATATTTGAGGTAATGACCCTTCATCAACTGTTTAAAATCTTCCATCATTGCCTCTCTTGCGACACGGTTTCTGTATCCTCATTGATCAAATTTTTCATAATAAATTGCTTTCTCTCGGGTGTATTTTTGCCCATGTAAAATTCCAGCGTGGGCTTAATATCGGAAAACGTATTGATTGTGATCGGCAGAAGGCGGATATTTTCATCGATGAACTGCTTGAACTCATTCGGGGAGATTTCCCCCAATCCTTTGAAGCGGGTGACCTCAACCCCTTTTTTTAACTCCTTAATCGCCTCGTCCCGCTCTTCTTCCGAGTAACAATACACTGTTTTGTCTTTATTGCGCACTTTAAACAAGGGGGTTTCGAGGATATGCAAATGCCCATTCATGACCAATCCTTCGAAGTAAGTCAAGAAGAAGGTAACGAGCAAATTGCGAATGTGCATCCCGTCGACATCGGCATCGGTGGCCAGGACCACCTTATGATAGCGCAGCTGTTCGATGTCATCTTCGATGTTAAGGGCGCTCATGAGATTAAACATCTCTTCATTTTTATAGAGCTGGTCCAACTTCATTCCATGGACATTTAAGGGCTTTCCGCGCAAAGAAAAGACCGCCTGTGTCAAAGGATTGCGAGCAGCTACAATCGAGGCGCTGGCGGAAACCCCCTCTGTCAGAAAGATCATGGTTTCTTCCCCGTGGGTGCCTTGATCATCTACGTGATATTTGCAATCACGCAGCTTAGGAATTTTAAATGAAATTTTTTTCTGCTTTTCCTTGGCTTCTTTTTTGACGGCCGATAGTTCTTTTCGCAGCTTTTCATTGAAGACGATCCTCTCAATGATTGCATTGGCTGTGGCCTGATTTTTATACAATAGGTCTGCGACGGCATCTTTAACCTCTTGGACAAGCGGAGCCCGCAAATCGGTATTTCCGAGTTTATTTTTTGTTTGCGATTCAAAAATAGGCTCCTTCACTCGCACCAAAATGGTCCCGACAATGCCTTCCCGTACATCGACACCTTGGAAATTCTTTTTAGCATATTCATTGACCCCTTTTAAGATCCCTTCGCGGTATGCCGAGAGATGGGTTCCTCCGTCGGCAGTATATTGCCCATTGACGAAAGAAAAGTATGTTTCGCCATAGCTCTGGGTGTGCAAAAAGGCAAACTCAACAGATTTGCTCCGGTAATGGAGCGGCTCATATAAGCGGTCCTCCGAGACCTCCTCATTCAACAAGTCGAGCAAACCGTTTTTGGATTCGATCGGTTCCCCGTTGAACCGCAACGTCAGACCGGTGTTGAGGTAGGCATAATGCCAAATTCTTTTGAGGATGTACTCTCTTTGGAATTTGAATTTTTTGAAGACCTCAGGATCAGGGATAAATTCGATATAAGTTCCTGTCGGTTCTTTTGTGCTTCCACTCTTTTCATTTTTTAGAAGACCTTGAATGAACGTCGCTTCTTGATATTTCCCATCTCTGCAGCTCCGCACAAAGAAATGGCGGGAAAGGGCATTCACGGCTTTTGTTCCTACGCCGTTCAGCCCTACTGAAAATTGAAAGACATCATCGTTATATTTCGCACCGGTATTAATCTGGCTGACGCAGTCGATCACTTTTCCTAAAGGGATCCCACGACCAAAATCACGGATTGAAACCCGATTCGTTTCGTTATCGATTTGGATTTCGATCTCTTTCCCTTGTTTCATAATGAATTCATCAACGCTGTTGTCGATGATCTCTTTTAACATCACATAAACGCCATCGTCAGGATGGGAGCCATCGCCTAGGCGGCCAATATACATCCCAGGACGAAGACGAATATGTGCTAAAGCATCGAGAGTTTGTACAGCACTTTCGTCATATTGTTTTGCCATAGCTTTAATCTTATGGTATGTTAAAATAAAATCAAGTTTCTATAGGAAACCATATTAAGGAATAACAGTAAAGAAAATATCATGCCATTAAAACAATTCAATAATAAATCAATTCTAATAACCGGGGGAACCGGCAGTTTCGGGCGTGCGTTTGCAAAAAAATTATTGTCGGAAAGCGATTGTAAGAAAGTGATTATTTTCAGCCGCGACGAGTGGAAACAGTGGGAGATGCAACAGTCGGAACCAATATTTAGCCATCCTAAAGTCCGCTATTTCTTAGGTGATGTTCGAGATGTTAACCGGCTAGTTCGGGCTTTTAATGAAGTCCATTTCGTCATTCATGCCGCAGCTTTAAAACAGGTGCCTGCGGCTGAATATAACCCGAGCGAATTTGTAAAAACAAATGTGCAAGGTGCCATGAACGTCATCGATGCCGCCATCCAATGTGGAGTTGAAAAGGTAATCGCCCTCTCGACAGATAAGGCGGTCAATCCGATAAACCTTTATGGGGCTACTAAATTGTGCTCCGACAAACTCTTTGTGGCGGGGAATTCCTATGTAGGCGCACGGGGCTATCCCAAGTTTTCTGTCGTACGGTATGGTAATGTCTCCAACAGCCGAGGGAGCATCATCCCCCTTTGGATTAAAAAAGTTCGTGAAGGAGCTGCTTCCTTGCCGTTAACAGATCCCCGCATGACCCGTTTTTGGATTACTCTCGATCAAGCTATCGATTTTGTCATTCAATGCTTTACGGAAATGAGGGCAGGCGAAGTTTTTGTCCCAAAAATCCCAAGTATGCGGATTGTCGATCTGGCTGAAGCCTTGGCCCCAGGGATGCCCTTCACCATTTTGGGCATTCGGGACGGGGAAAAACTCCATGAACTTATGATCAGCGCCGACGATTCCCGCCATACGATCGAACTCAATAACCATTATGTCATTATCCCAGAAGCTTTTACACATGACCTCAATGCCCTGGCAAAATTCCTTGATGGGCGCAAAGGGGATTTTCTCGCTGAGGGCTTTGCCTATGCCTCCAATACCAATACCCAATGGGTGACGGTCGATGAGCTGCGTCTTTTCACGCACTCCATCATGCAAAATCCTCTCCAGATCTAAACCTGAAATTTTTGGATCGCAGCGACTTGCCGCCGCATTCCAAATTTGCTTCTGCTGTTGTTCTGAAGGCGATTTTATCATTTCGGTTGACGTTAAAATATTGTTTTCTCAAAATGTTTACATTCTTATTAACACGGGTTATGATGAAAAATGTAATGAGAAAATCGATTTGAATAAATTCTATTGTCAATTGAAAATTTAAAAATGAAAGGTAAAAAATGAGTTCAGCTTTAAGTTTAAGTTCAAAATTTTCTTTCAATCAAGGTGATAACGGGCAGTTTTTTGAAAAAACATACCTGTATGCTTCGGACCAATATCTCAAAGGAGACATTTGCACTTTTTTTGATCCTCCAAAATCAAAGGAGCAAATTGACCTCGTATTGCAACTAGCAAATAAAATTGATTCGGTAGTTGTCCAACAAGATACGTATGCGGCTATTGCCAACGCTTATAGAGAATTGGAAACAGAGGAAGGGCTTGAAAAAGCTTTTGATATAATAGTAATAGAACTGAAAGGCCAATTGTCTAATCTATTTTGCTCAAAACTTATTGACACCTGCCTAAAAGTGGACACGGTTAAAAGCCTGCAACTTGCCGTTAAAATCGCAGATAAATACCCGGATTTGCTTTTTAATGTACATAAAGATACTTGTGAAATAACTAAAGCATTAGAAAATAAAGAGAAAAAGCAAACCGAAGAACTTAAAATGCAAAAAGAAATCGAAGGATTCAAACAAATTCAAAAAGAGCTCGACGAATTAGAATTTAAGCGACAAACAATACAAGAGTTAGATGAAGCCCTCAATGCGGTGCTACAGGAGACCAATTGTGAAAAATCCAATTTGCTGCTTGAAAAACATGAATATTATCTAATCAAAGATTTTTTATGGAAAGTAATAAATTGTGATTTTGCTCGAAACCCTGAAGCCTTAGATGTTGCTTTAAAAAACGCTCTCTCAGGAGGAGAACTCAAGGATCGGTTTTTACATTGTTTGGTAGAGAAATTCAAGAAGCAAAATCTACTAAAAGCATATGAAGTTGCTGTACATGTAGAAAAAGATAAATTGCGAAGGGAGATACTTTGTGAATTAGATGATTTACATATAGAACGCAATTTAAGGATCGATGACGATAATGTTAAAGAAGAAGAAATAGAGAAAAGTCCCGATTATAAATTTGAAGAAGAAGCAAAAAAATATTCGAATGAATATAAATTTGATGATGCTTATAACGAAGCTCAAAAAATCAAAAACGATTTGAGGAGAAGCAAAGTTCTGGCCCAAATTTCAAAAGATTGCTATTTAGTCAAAACTCCAGATGCTTTAAATGTTGCTTTAAAAATAGCTCTCCTGTCAGGAGAAGGAAAGGATTGTTTTTTGTATCGAGTAGTAACCGAGCACATGAATCAAAAAAATGAATCGCAAGCATATGCAATTGCTAACACCATAGAAAACGAAGAAATGCGCAGGAATGTGCTTTCGGAATTAAATGTATTTTTTCCAATTTAGACCCATTGCGAAAGAACTAAATATTTTAATTTGGAGTGCGGCGGCTTGCCGCATACGCATCAAGCTAAGGAAAACCATTTGTACCAGGCTGAAAGCCTGGTTTACAACAGCCTGGGGCAACGCCCCAGGTATAGTCAAAAAAAACATTAGCAGGCTGAAAGCCTGCCATATAATAGCCTGGGGCAACGCCTCAGGGAATTGGAAGTTTTAACTTTCTAAACATCACGAAATTGTGCATTAATATTGCAGGCCTTCAGCCTGCAAGTGATTATACATGATATAACCTGGGGCGATGCCCCAGGCTATTGTAAACCAGGCTTTCAGCCTGGTAAGAAATGGTTTTCTCTGGCTTGATGCCTATGCGGCTTGCCGTCGCTTTCTCAGGCATCGCCATGGCGATGCCTCTCTACTTTGGAAGAGACTTCCAAACCTAAGACCCTTTCGGAGAGAGTTTTGCATGCAAGTCAGATGGAATACGAAGGTTAAATTTTCCTGAAAAAGGTCTATCAGGCTCTTCTCCCCTCTCCTTACAGAAAGCGAAGTAATCATCAACGGAATCCTTAAATGCCTGTTCAATCTCATCGACAGTTTTGCCTTGAAAAGTGACAGCATCCTTTATACCAAGAACATCTCCGTGGAAAATCTTGGCTTCATCATCATATTCAACATGACCAATATATCCTTTGTATTTCATCATTGCATTATTCCTTTTGCCGAGGGTGATGTTGTTCAACTTTCCATAAGATATTCATCCATTTTTCCTCTATGTGTCAAGGGGTGTTCACTGGGGTGAGTTAGTTTTTTTCGCGTTATTCTTAAAGCCCTCAACAAATTTCTTTTCTCTTTTGCGCCTTTTTTTTATAAACGATTCTTTGATTATAGAATTGCAGGGAGACAAAAGATCATGCGTGTTGGAATCGTCGGCATCAATCATAAACTTGCCGACCTATCATTGCGGGAGCGGCTGGCTAAAACTTGCCAACGCCGTTTTGCTTCTGATTGCTCGACCCACGGGGAAAAAATATTTATCCTTCTCTCCACCTGTAATCGTACAGAAATCTATTTCTTTTCTGAAGATTTGGCAGAAACCCACACTTATCTGTTATCCATATTGCGCCAGGATGTTCCTGATGAGGAGTTCGATCAAAAGCTCTACTCTTATTTTGGCTATGATTGCTTTTTGCACCTGTGTCGAGTCACTGCTGGCTTAGATAGCGCCATCGTGGCGGAAACTGAAATCCAAGGGCAAGTCAAAAATTCATATGAGAATGCGATGGCCTTTTTCAACCTTCCCTATGAACTCCATTTCCTCTTTCAGAAAGCCCTAAAAATCGGTAAACAGATACGCTCTGCATTTCCTCTGAAACCTGGATTGCCTGATCTAGAAGATGCTGTCTTGAAAGCAGGGTACCATTTTTTTAATGAGCCTAAGGAAGCCAATATCCTTTGCGTAGGCGCCTCAGAAATTAACCTAAAGGTGATTTCCTTCCTTAAAAATAAACAATGCCGCCGCATTACTTTGTGCAATAGGACAATCGATCATGCCGATCCACTGGCAAAAAAATATTCCCTTCATCTGCTTCCTTGGGATGATATCAACAAATGGCACGATTTCGATTGGATCATCTTTGGTACGAAATCTCCGGAATACTTATTGAAGCAAAAAGATCATAAGCAACACAACCTCAGCCGAAAGCTCATCATCGATCTCTGCGTCCCTCGCAATGTAGATCCCAAACTAACAGGGGAAAATCCCCACATCACTTTACTTAATATCGATCAAATTAATTGGTCTTTGAATGAGAGGCGTCAACAGATGAATGTCGTACTCAGTCAAGCCGAGCGGTTTGCTATCGAAGCCGCTAAAAAGCATGTGAATCTCTTCCGACAAAAAGAGCAAAACCTAATGAAGCTTGCTATGTTTGCCTCGTAAATGGAGCAGATGGCAGGCGTCGATGCTTACCTACTATGATATCTTTCTGTTGTTTCCTCGAGAGTAGAGATTTGGGTCTTTAAATTTTCCCATTGAATTTCTATAGTGTTCAGTCGATTCTTTAAGTCTTCCGATTGACAACGTATATCTTTGTATTGATTCTCTATGTCTTTAAATCCACGCTCTAAATCATTCAACCGACTCTCTGAATCTTCCGATTGCATTCTTATTGTACTAAGTCGATTTTCGAAATTTTCCTGTCGATTCTTTAGGTAATTTATTATTTTAGCCTGTTCAGTATTGTTTCCAGGCTGATCAAACAGTAAACAGGCAAATGAATAAATAGTTCCAATGACTGGAGTTGCCGTTGCAGCACCAGCGACTATTTTGCCCACATTGAACTTAATAGAGCGGCCTAAATTGGAATCTGGCTTGTTTAAAAAAACATCATCTTTTGATGTTATAAAATTTATCACTTTTTTCAACCAAACCCTTTACTCCAATCCCAACAGAAGTAATACCGACAACTTGTTGTGTAATTGGAAACAGGCCCCAAACAGTCAAAGGTATATTCAGAAACGAAGGTATATTAGGAAACGAACTCATCGCTTTTTTTTCCTTTATCGCTTTACTGGATTACGAAAATTAACCCCATTTTAACAAACCTTGGGTAAAAATGCTAGCAATCAAACCACATTCCCAAGGCACTCAAAATTCGGCATTGCCGGGAAAGCGGGGATAGGCGATCACATCCCGGATATTGTCCATCCCTGTAGCAAATTGCACAAGCCGTTCGAAGCCTGCCCCAAAACCTGCATGGGGGACAGAGCCATATTTTCTCAATTCTAGATACCACCAGTACGGTTCAGGAGGGAGATGAAATTCTTTTAGCTTTTGCTCAAGCCTGTCTAGGCGCTCCTCCCTTTGGCTTCCCCCGATAATCTCCCCTACTTTCGGCACGAGGACATCCATGGCTGCCACTGTCTTGTTATCGTCATTGGCACGCATATAAAAAGCTTTAATCTCTTTGGGGTAATCGGTGATGATGACAGGCTTCGCGAAATATTCCTCAGCTAGAAAACGTTCATGTTCCGATTGCAAATCCAAGCCCCATTTGACGGGAAATTCAAATTTTTTTGTCGACTTTTCCAGAATGCGCACAGCAAAAGAGTAGGAGGCCCTTTCAAAAGGGGTCTCGACGATAGCTTCCAAGCGTTGGATAAGTCCTGGAGAAACATGCTTTTCAAAAAACTGCAAATCTTCGGAGCAATTCTTTAAAATGTACCCTAAAATGTACTTTAAATAAGCCTCGGCTAAATCCTGATTGTCGTTGATATCTGCAAAGGCCATTTCAGGCTCAATCATCCAAAATTCAGCTAAATGGCGGGATGTGTTTGAATTTTCAGCTCGAAACGTTGGGCCAAAAGTATAGACATCGGAAAGGGCGCAAGCAAACGCTTCCACGTTTAATTGGCCTGAAACTGTCAAAAAGGACTGCTTGCTAAAAAAGTCCTGAGAAAAATCGATCCCACCCCCTTCCGGTGCGCGGGGAGGTTTTTCCGCATCCAAAGTTGTCACGCGGAACATTTTTCCAGCGCCTTCACAATCGGAAGCTGTGATAATAGGAGTGTGGATGTATAAAAAGCCCCTTTCTTGAAAGAAAAGATGCGTGGCATGGGCCAAAGCATTCCGCACACGTGTTACAGCTCCAATCGTATTCGTCCTTGGGCGTAAATGGGCAATCGAACGGAGAAATTCAAACGAATGCCGCTTTTTTTGTAGAGGATAGGCCTCAGGATCGCATTTGCCTACGATGGTGATTGAAGAAGCTTGCAACTCAAATTCTTGATTTTTTCCTGGACTCTCCACAACTTTGCCTGCAATCGCCACGGAAACCCCGGTCGTTAATTGGTCGATCGTTTTTTCAAAATTTGGCAATTTGGCATCAACGACAGCTTGTAGATTTGAAAGTGTAGAACCATCGTTAATTTCGACGAAAGCAAACGTCTTCTGATTTCGAACTGTTCTGACCCATCCTTTAACGGTCACTTCGGTTCCAAGAAGGTTGGGGCGGCCGGCTTTAGGAAATTTGATCTCTTTGATTTTGGTTCGCATGTCATTTTCTCCAAAAATTATGCACGATTTTCCCGTTTCAGTGGTATTTAAACAAATTCTCTCAACAAACGGATCTCCTCAGCCCAATGTTCGGTTCCCCCGGGAGTCTCAAGATATTTAGGAATCTGCTGTGTACGGGGATCTTTCATGAGAAATTTAAAACTTTCCAAGCCTATAAGCCCTTTTCCTAAATCGGCATGCCGATCAACTCTGGATGCGAGCCCCTTTGCTGAATCGTTAACGTGGAAAGTATAAAGATGTTTGAGACCTACGATCTTATCAAATTCTTTTAAAGTCGCATCCCAGCCCTCTGGTGTCCGAATATCGTATCCTGCCGCAAAAGCATGGCAAGTATCGATACACACTCCGACCGGCACCTTTTTGTCTACCTTGTTAATGATATAAGCCAGCTCCTCAAACCGAAATCCCACCGAACTTCCCTGCCCGGCTGTATTTTCGAGAAGAAACCGTGTAGATCCCCGTTCAATCAAAGGCCGCATTTCTAGCAGGCTTTCGGCAATCCGATCCATGCAGCTTTGAGGATCTTCTTTTAAAGCTGCTCCAGGGTGAAAGTTGAGATAGGTGATATTGAGGGAATTGCACCGTTTGATCTCCTCGGCAAAGGCTGCCCGGCTTTTCTTTAGCGATTCCGGATCGGGGGATCCCAGGTTGATCAAATAGGAGTCATGGCTCATGATTTCACGCAAGCCAGTTTCTTTGAGTGTTTGATTCCATCGTTGAATCTCATCGGGGGGGATAGGCTTACTGACCCACTGCCTTTGATTGCTGGTAAAGAGTTGAATGGTCGTTGCCCCTATCTGCTTACCTTCCAAAAGAGCATTATGAACGCCACCTGCTGCGGAGGTATGAGCCCCTATCAACAATTCTTTTGCTAACATTTTCATGCGTTTATTCCAAAGTTTGAGTATTTATTGTAAACAGGAAATAGTTAAAGGAAAAGGCAAAAATTGTAGTTACCCACTTATGATTAAAATTCAAAAAATTGAGCATTCTGAGCTCATCAAGCTCAAAGATGACCTTTCCTCTTTGCTTTTTCCCGGCTATCAGCCACTTCTTGAAAAACCTGACCTTTTGGACCCCCAGAATCAAAACCTTATAGTCTTTGGGGCGTTTGACAAAGAAATCCCTGTCGGTTTGATCGTGGGAAACAAAACATTAGGCCGTAATTCTCTAGACATTCAGTCTCTTTTTGTATT
Source organism: uncultured Parachlamydiaceae bacterium (assembly GCA_963742415.1). Classification (GTDB taxonomy): domain Bacteria; phylum Chlamydiota; class Chlamydiia; order Chlamydiales; family Parachlamydiaceae; genus CAVULX01. The sequence continues at coordinate 102,822 of CAVULX010000004.1, read as the reverse complement.
TGAAAAATATAAAGATCAACACCTTCAATACCAATTAGTTAAGCAATTAGAAGAGGAATATATCAAAAAGGGGGGCTCCCTCGTCCAGGCGCTTTATCCTAACCGTTCCCCCTTTTTAGAGGAGTGGGAACAACCGTTTATTAAATTGGGATGGAATGGACGCAGCCTTTCGATCATTGAATGTTATTATGAAAATGGGGATGATTTTAATCCCCCCTGGTTCGAAAAAAACCTCCTTTTACCCCCTAATTTCGAGATTTTTCCCTGGGGAGAACTCACATCACAGGATAAAAGCGCCATTTTAAAGGCTTACGAACAACGAGCGATCCCTGAGGATGTCTATCCTTTTGCCGGAGATGGGGTATTTGAACCCCTTAATAGCCTAGGCCTCCGTTATCAAGGGAATCTCATTGGGTGGCTTATTACCCGCCGCCTTGATGCCGATACGATTTGCTACTATAGCATCTACGTTGATTTTGATTTTCACCATAAGGGGCCTATTATCGTTCTTCTCTCTCGGGCCCTCCGTCTTCAGCAAAAGGCGGGGATCAAACATGCTCTGTTTCGGGTCAATCTCGTTCAATTGCCAAATCTAAAATGGTATCATTTTGTTAAAAGGCGATTAGCTCCTTATGCTGATCGTTATACCGAATTTTACCTCGCATGGCATAAGCTTAATTAATTATTATTAAGCATTAATTTTTATAGATAAATTAAAAATTTGATTTTATAATTAAAGTAAGGATTTAGTTGCATACTCATTTTCTTTTTCGTTGCAAGGAGGCCTCTATGGTTGATCTAAACGTAAATGCGAGAGGAGCCGGCAATATTTATGACGCTAATGATGGTAAAGATGCTGTTGTCAAAAGGAAACATACCCATAGCTTAACAGGCGCCGATGATGTTAAACAGTCAGATAGTGTTTATCAAGAAGATCGGGTCCCTCCTGCTGATAATCCCGAATTAGAAGGATCCAACCCAGATGCAAGCAATAATGCTCGCTATCCTGGCCCGAGTTCTCCCGAAGAGCAATTTGCAGAAAACTTATTAAATAATATCAAAAATCTTCCAGATGAAGAATTAGCCCAATTTACCGATAACAAGGGTGGGACGATGTCTCAAGGGCAAGTGCGCAATATCTTGGTATTTGCATGGAACCACCCGGGAGTGCCGGTTGATCCTCAAGTAAGAGATCTGTTAAATAAATTGGCCGATAAGTCACAAAAAGACACCCAAAATCAGTTGCAGCTGCCGTCGAAATGGCAGCCTCCGTCCCCTAACACTAAAGTCGCCAATCAGCAGTTGGCGGATGAATATAATGATACATTTGAAACTATCGTAAGGGAGTTGGCAACCAATGATGGTGATGCCAATGCGTTGGAATTTGCCCATTATTTTCCTGAAGAACAGTCCAATCTAAGTCCTGAACTGCAGGGGCTGCTTGAAGCTGCTGAAACGGCCGCTCAACAAGAAGTTCAGCAAGGAAATGGTTTTCCGGAGAACTGGGAGATCCCTGCAGATAGCAAAGCTTTTAATTCTAAGCTTAGTTCTTTGTATGATAACTCTTTTGGTGAAAAACTAGCCGACCAGCAAGGTCTTTCTAAGGAAGAAAAAGCAGCTTTGAAACTGTTGCATCATGACCCTGAAGCCCAGGTTTCCAACAAAGAAAACCTTCTTCCCACTCTCAAACAATTAAATAATGCCGCTCAACAAGAAGTCTCTAACAAATATAATTTACCTGGCAATTTTAAAATGAACGCTTCCCCTGCCCATCTTAAAATGATTAATCAAGAATACCAAAAGCTCTTTGAAAATAAAGTTAATAATCAAACACCTCCGTTGACCCCCGACCAAAAGGCGGCTTTATTAGGTGGAACCCCTCCAGGCAATCTACCCCCTGATCTGAAAGCACTTTTTAATAAGCTAAAAGGGGAAACGATTAATGAAATTGCCGACCGTTTTGGGCTGCCCAGAGAATGGAAGCCAAAATCACAGGTTAATGCCCCCCCTAAAAAAGATAAGTCATCGGCGGAATCCTCTTCCAAAACCGGAAGTTCAGAAGGCACAGAAGAAGCCTTAGAGGGATTGGGATTATCGAATAAACCGATAAGCAGAAAAGGGTTAAACACTAATAAAGTCAATTTGGAGCTCGATGGAACGCAAAGCCGGGATACAGGACTGACGGCCCAGGTTTTCAATCATTATACGGAATATCAAAAAGCACTGACAGGTTGGGGAAATAAATACTTATTTGGAGTGGACCAAGCATCCATGGCGCAATGTATGTTGATTGTCAGCAATGCCTTATCGACATTGAGAGAAGGGTTATACAATTCCCAGATAGCTGATACCAACTTTATGAAAAAAAATGCCGGGATGCAGCAAGAAGTCGTTGAGCAACAAATTCTTGAGCAGAAACAACTGCTCGCAGATCAACAAAAATCAGGTCCAAAAGAATGTATCATCTTCAAAGTCATCAAAGTTGTCGTTCCCGTTCCGTTCATTGCCGACGCTATAACCGACCGGATTAAATTGCAAGTTTGGGCCCTGGATATTATCACTGGAGGCGCGATTTCAACCATATGCCAAGCAGCCAACATGCAACCTATCGGTGAAAACCCCCTTGTCATGATGGGGATCATGAAACCGAACCAAGCACAATGGATGGATTTAGCCCTTCAAGTGGTTGTCATGGTTGCCGAAATTGCCATTTCGTGCCTATTAGCACAGCCTGAATTGGTCATGGGTGAAGTGACAATGATGACGGCTGTCATAGCTGAAACCACTGCCCAAGCCGCCGTTAGAGCTTCTGTAGAAGCCGCTGCTCAAGCAGCCGAAAAAGTGGGCGTGCAAGCAGCCAAAACTGCAACTAAAGAAGCTGTCGAGGAAGCAGTCGAGCAAACAACAAAACAAACGGCTGAGGAAACAATCCAGCAAGGGATAAAAATAACCGCACAGGAAGATACGCAAGTTGCTTCGGATCAAATCACGTCGACGATGACACAAAAAGCCCTTCAAAATTCAATTGAAAAAGCGATCAAACAAGCTATCGAAGAATCTCTGCAGGAATCGATGCCCCAAGGCGTACAAGCCAGCACAAGAAGAGCTGTAGATACCGGCATCAGAGAAGCTACAGATAAATTCGCTGAACAGCTTGCTAAAAAACAAGCCAAAGAAATGTGCGAACAGTTTCCTGATAATTTTATTAAAGATACCTCGCAAGCAGGACTAAAGGAAACCATCCAGAACGTGACAGATCAAGTTCCCCAAATCGTGGATAAAGCCTTGGATAAACTTAGAGATGTCATGAGGCTTGCTAGAAAAGAGGAAGATAAAGAGATTCGAGCTTTCGTTAAAGCTGCCAAAAAAGCGGCTGCAAAGAAATCGATGGGGAATATATTTGGGCATTTTGAAAAAATTCAACTTATACAGGATCTTCTCACTTCGGCCATCCAAGTCACAAGCCAAGGGATCCAAGCTGCCATGCTAATGAAGCAAGCCGACCTCGCTCTGGAAATTGCGCGGATAGAAGCTGACCTAGCAGAGCTGGGAGCAGATTTACAGATTTTGAAAAAGTCTATGAGCCAAATGCAAGAATCTCTCAAAGACGCAGCTGCTTGGGTTAGCGATATCAATAAGCAACAATCGCAATACTGGAAAAAAAGTCAAATTCACTTCGTGCATGCAGCTTAAACAAAGATCTGAACCAACCAAGGATTTGCGTTATGGAAAAGCAAAAACCAGACCTAGAGCTAAAAGGGAAACCAGCGACTCCAAGATGGCATGCTGCCACTGACATCGAAAAGGACGTTCTTGCAGGTTGTTACGGCATCCTTCCTATTGGGATGCGGGCCACCGATGCTAAACTGGAAGAATTTTATGACAAGGGGCACGCGTTATACAAAGCCGGCCGGTATAAAGAAGCCCTTCCGTTTTTTTCTCTCCTCACTGTCGCCCATGTAAAAGAACCTCGCTATGTCATGGCTAAAGGCGCAACCTTGCATATGATGAAAGAATATTATAGTGCAGGACAATGTTATAATATTTGTTCCATCTTGGACCCAGATAATCCCATTCCCCAATACCACCTCGCAGACTGCTGTCTGCACATGAATAATCAAATAGGCGCCTATATCGCTTTGCAGATGGCTCTTACCCGCTGCAAAAAGAATGCACGCCATAAAACGCTCCAAGATAGAGTGGAAGTGATGATCAGAAGGCTCGAAAAAGAGTTTGATGAGAAGAAAAAATTAGGTGAACCCTTCTTTGTCGATGATGGCACTCACCATCTTCCAAAACAAGAAACGTCTGCTTAAACGGCACGCCCTCAATAACGTGCTGGTATCGCTTTAATAATTCCCCTCGCTTTTCTTTCTTTGCCTCTTTTATTTTTTTCTTCCATCCACTATAACAAGGGCAATTCACGATTGGACACACAGACATGAAAGGTTTCTGCCCTCTTGGTTCAGGTTCGAAAGGAAACTGCATTTATTTCGGCACCAAAAATACCAAGATTCTCATCGATGCGGGACTCAGCGCCAAAGCGATTACTTCAAAACTGCAAGAGATCAACGTAGACCTTGCAGATATTGATGCCATCCTTGTCAGCCACGAACACACCGATCACATTCAAGGAATCAAAGTGCTCGGCTGCAAGCTAGGGATCCCTATTCTTGCCAACAATGAAACCGCCAAAGGGATTGTAGATGCCTTTCACGATTGCCCTAAATTTAAAATCTTTTCCACCGGCGAAACGTTTGAATTTGGGGATATAGAGGTTCACCCCTTTAGCGTCCAGCATGATACCGTCGATCCTGTCGCCTTCACCCTCCGAACCGATAACCTTAAGTTCGGCTTTTGCACAGATCTAGGCTTTGTCACAACGCTTGTGCAAAACCAATTGAGGGAATGTGACTATTTATATGTAGAAGCTAACCATCAACCCTCGATGGTCCATGCTTCTTCCCGCCCTATGATATACAAACAAAGGGTCCTGGGACGGAGCGGCCATTTGTCCAATGAAGCTTGTGGAAATCTTTTGAGCCAGGTTTACCATCCCAAGTTAAAACACGTGCATTTGGCTCATTTGTCGAAGGAGTGCAATACTCCTGAAACAGCTTTATCCGTCATCGGAAAAATCTTGCAAGAAAATGGGATTCAACTCGAGATGTGCACCGCTCCTCAAGATAAGATCAGCAAAGCCATCCACCTTTAGCCCTACTTAAACACAAGACATAAGAAGAAAGGATTAAACGCAAAGGCGCAAAAAAAAACCACTGAGCCAGTGAGATCACTGAGAACGTTTGAGATCAGTGAGAAAATGGGAAAATTTGAGGAGGTAACAGGATAAGCATGATCGTAAACGGCAGGATAAGCAGGATATGGAATAAAAATGTTCAAGATGTGGGAATATAATTAAGTTTAAACGATTTAAAAAAAATATTTTTTTTTCTTTTATCCTGCTTATCCTACCGTTTACGATCATGCTTATCCTGTTACCCCCTCAAATCCCCGTATTTTCTCACCGATCTCAAACGTTCTCAGTGATCTCACTGGCTCTGTGGTTTTTTTGTGTCTTTGCGATTAATGCAAGGCCGATTGCCCATCTTGCAATAGGGCATAATCCCTTCTTACTAGATCCCAAATATAGTCCGCACGGGCCACTCGCTTCTGCCGCTTGTCTTTTAAATCTTTTCCGGGGAAATTCTCCATATCGATCTCTTTCCCAAACGACAAGTGGACCGGCGCGCATTGTGCTTGGCGGGGCTCCCCTAATTCTTTTTGAATGCTATTAGGAGGGGGTAATAAGTGATAGGTGACTAAGGTCAAAGGATAGAAGTGGGTGATATGGCCCGCCTGCTGCGACATCAGCCAAAACATCTCAATGCTTTGGGAATCAAACTTGGCTACTTCGACGACTCCAGCTGCATCGGGGCGGTCTCTTCCTCCGCTGGGTGCAACATAAACGCATTTGCCCCCTTCCCCTAACAGCTGACTCATCTGCTTCATGGTGCGTTGATTATGGAGTAATTTTTCCTGTTTTTTCTCCGGAGGATGCTCGATGTATCTTTTTGAATAGATGCATAACAGGTTCCGCCCCATGCTAAAGGGAACAGTTAAAGGATCATTGATGACCCGGTGGCCTGCGACAAAGATCATCTCTTCAACCAATTTCGGATGGCTTTTTTCTAGCAGAAGACTGATGGCTTGCGGGTCAGGCTCCGTCTGATGGTTGGCCAATAAAATGACATTTTCCCCTCTTTTGAGCTGTTCTTCCATTTGCATGACATGCTGCATCCCTCGAACTTTTGATTGTTCGAAAATGATCAGCGGACGCAAAAAATCGAGACCGAATTGATAATAGTCGAACGGTTCTCTAACCCTTTCATGAAAGGGCTCAAAAATAAAAGGAGTGACTAGCTGTTGACCCACGAGGTCGATCAACGTTTTCAAGATCGCTTCATACTCTTCGATTGCATGCCCGTTTTTTGTGACGGCTGCTGCATAGCTGAAATAGAATTTTAATAGCGCACGACTAAGCTTAGAAGGGATCTTTCCTGTTTTGACGCTCTCTTCTAATTTTGCTAAAAAATTCATCTCAAAACTCCTAAATTTCCAGTCTTTTGTTGGTAATTGTCGACACAAAATAAAAATCGTTAATATGCATATTCTCGTCTGTGTCGAAATCCAAATTGGCGTTTAAACCCTCTGAAAACTTCTTTAGATACGCTTTGTCAATTTGCTGAAGGTATTTGCCAACCTCGGGATGGATCACCAATTTTAATCCAAACTGCTGGTGGCAAGTAATCACCTTTTTCAACGCCCGCTCAATTTCTATGGAGATACTCTCATGACTTTTGACCAGGCCGCTGCCATTGCAATAGGGGCATCCGGTAAAAATCATTTGAATCAGGGACCCTCGACTTCTTTGACGGGTCATTTCAACAAGCCCAAACTCGCTCATCCCCAAAATCGTGCATTTGGCAGAATCTTCCTTCATGCAATCTTTCAACTTTTCAAGAACCCGTCTTTGATTTTTACGAAGCCGCATATCGATAAAGTCACAGATGATCAGCCCCCCTATATTTCGAAGACGAAGCTGACGGGCAATTTCTTCTGCAGCCTCTAAATTAATCCGTACCAACGATTCCTCAACGTCTGTTTTACCGCTGGTGCTGCGCCCCGAGTTGACGTCTATGGTGTACATCGCTTCGGTTCGATCGAAAAACAGATAACCGCCGCTGGAAAGCCAAATCTTCCGCCGCAATGTTTTTTCAATCTCCCTTTCCACATTAAACCGTTCAAACATCGGCACTTTATCCCGGTAATACTCGATCCGCAAGGGGTGCTCGCCGGCATAACGGTTATACATCCGCTTGCAACTTTGATAGACGGCATAATCATCGATAAGGAGCCGGTCAAAGTGTTTGTCAATCGCCGTGATTAAAGCCCGTTTGATAATATCGGATTCCGCAAATAATAAAGTCGGCTCTGTCGATTTTTGGAAGGTTTCCATGATATTTTGCCAAGTTTTCAGCAAATCGTTCGCCTCTTCAATCAACTGTTCTTGGGAGGCTATGCTGCTCGCCGTTCGGCAGATAAGCCCCATATCGGTCGGCATTTCAAAGGAACGGATCAACTTTTTAAGCTTCTCTCTGGCATTGCGATCTTCAATTTTTCGTGAAACACCCCGATGGGAGGAGTTCGGAAGAAGGACAAGATAACGTCCGGCAATAGAAACATTCGAAGTGAGGCGCGCCCCTTTCGACCCGATCGGCTCTTTAACAACCTGAACCAATACAGGCTGGTCTATTTTCATCAATTGCTGAATGTCATAATTCTGCTGCTGCTTCTCATCGAGAGCTTTAATGTCATAGTCCAGATCAAAATCTAAATCATAGACCTGCTCAAATTTCTTTGTATTTTCGATGATATCAGAAATATGTATGAATCCATTCTCACCCTCATTGATATCAATGAAAGCCGATTGGATATTGTGAAGAATATTTGTAACTCTTCCTCTGTAGATATTGCCTGTAAGCTGCCGCTCTTTTTTTCGTTCGACAACTAAGTCTTGCAACTGCCCGTTTCGCAAATGGGCATAACGGATCTCTTTCGATTCGACATTGAGAAGTATTTCTTCCATTTCGTCACCCTAAGTTGACGAAAGGCTAAACCTGCGAAAAATGTGACTGAGACTGCTATAAAAATTTTATCCAATATTGAGGACTTCATCTTTATCATCATTTTTGATCTGGGATGGCTCCCTATGCTGCACATTCCAAACTAAGGTCTCTTAAAAATTGCCAGCTCTGATGTTAATAAGCATCAGGATAACAGTCTTATAACTCTACTAATAAATCGCAAGCGGACGCCTTTCAGTTGGCTCAAGTTACTTGTGTATAATCACTGTTTTAAACTTTTTGCGAGGATCTTTCTACACTCGCTCTCTTTTTATGATAGCTCAAAGTAAGGGTTCTTAGCGAGAAAAAAATGGGATGTCGGAGGGGTGCAGTTAAAATATTGAGGTATATGGACGGAATATGTGGAAAAAAATGTCCGGTTTAGTTAGAGTTTTTAATTACTAAATTAGCCGTTTATGGAAGAAGCCTTCAAAATTTATATCGAGCAGCTGCGAGATGGACACATCGAAAAAATTCAGGAGACATTTTCTCCCGAATTTCTCGATGTCCATGAGCAAGGACTGTCGTTTGTCGATCCCGTTGTTTTAAATGGAGAGGCCTACTTAGCCGAGGATAACCTCGTTTTACATTTCAACATTCTGGCTCAAGCTGTCACCCTTTGTTCGATTTGTAACGCCCCGGTTAAAACAAAAATACAAATTGAAGGATGCTACCATACGGAACCTTTAGCAGGCATTAAAGGGGGGATCTTCAATTTCAAGGATGCTCTTCGTGAAATGATTTTGCTCGAGGCGCCCGAATTTGCAGAATGTGAAGAAAATTGCCCCCGCCGAAAAGAGATCGCCCATTATTTAAAAAAAACCGAAAAAGGGCAAAGCAAAATCGGCGACGAGGAGGGATACCATCCCTTTGCAGACTTAAATTGGGAAGAACCCAAAAAAAAGAGAAAGAAATAAAAAATTTATAAAGACAATTAAGGAGTCATTTCCATGGCAGTACCACGTAATAGGCTTTCTACCTCCCGCAGGAATTCAAGAAGGTCCCACCATGCCAAAAAGCCTAAAAACACAGTCAAGTGCAATAATTGCGGAACGCTTCGCTTGCCCCATGTCATCTGCGGATCTTGCGGGATCTACGGCAAAAGGATCATGGTTTCTAAAGAAAACGAATAATCTAAGCAAGGATCATTATTGCGTATCGGAATCGATCTCATGGGGAGCGATACTCCCCCACAATTTTTGTATGAAGCGGTGCTCCGTGCTGCCGATTTTTTTGACCCTTCGTTTACTTTGATTGTTTTGTCAACCCAATCGATCGTCGATGAACTTACTCGCAAATTGAACCCTACGCTGTCTTCCCCCAAGTCAGCAAGAGTGGAATTTCATATTGTCCCTGAAGTCATTACCATGGTTGATGAGCCTTTAAGCGCTGTCCGTCGGAAAAAAAAATCTTCCCTTTTTACAGGGATCCGCCTCCTAAAAAAACATTTGATCGATGCCTTTGTCTCTGCGGGGAATACGGGAGCCCTGATTGCCGGAACAGCCTTGTCCCTTCCCCTTCTGCCGGGGATCAAACGCCCCGCCTTGCTAGCCGTCTTGCCTGCTGAACATGGCCCCATCGCCGTGATCGACGTTGGCGGAAATGTAGCCTGCAAAGCCCACCATTTGATCCAATTTGCATCCATGGCAGCAGCCTATCAACGGAGCAGCTTGGGGATGGAGATCCCCCGTGTAGGATTACTCAATATCGGCGTTGAATCCAAAAAAGGGACAGCCGAGTTAAGGGAAGCTTACAAATGGTTGGAAGACAATAAAGGAAAACTCAAAATCAATTTTCTTGGCAACATCGAACCCCGCGAAGTCTTTCAAGGAAAAATCGATGTACTTGTTACGGACGGATTTACGGGAAATATTTTGCTCAAGTCGATTGAAGGGGCATCAGCCTTTATCCTTGAATATATTGTCAAAAGTTGCGGTGCTCAACTTCTCCCTTTTGTCAAAGATCTTCAAAAGCGGTTCCATTATGCAGAATACCCTGGAGCTATCCTGTGCGGGGTTGATGGGGTGATCGTCAAATGCCACGGAAACGCCTCCCCTACCGCCCTGTTCAATAGCATCAAAGGGGCCGCACGCATGGTTAGCACCCGCCTTGTCCAGCAAATCAAGCAGCAGCTATTGGAAAACCCCCAAGCCTAAAACATAAAGTCATGGGTCGGGGTTATAATTTATTAGCGACTAAATATTGATTGACTTACCGGTCAAAATAGCAATGACACTCTTTGGGTCAACTCGATAACGGTTGCTATCGCCGCCCCCTTCATAAAACCCAAATAATTCAATATATTTTAAAATCCCAGAATTAAGATTCACTTCAGCTCCATTTTCTGGATTCACTACTGAATATTCTTCATTCCATCCCTGAGGAGTCTCGACCTCTCTGCTTTTTCCCTCTTCAGGTTCAAATAAGTCTTCTTGCATTCCACGAGTTGTACACAAATTTACTTGAAGTTGCTGGCGTTTTTCTGAAACGAGGGTACTACCTTCTAAATCGTTTGGACGATATTCAATCTCAACAGGATCGAAAAGATTCTCAAAAGTTCTTTTTATATTTTCTTCCGCTCTTTTAGCAATTGCTATGACATTCCTCAAGTGCGCCACGATTTCACAATGGGTAACGTTGAATTGCTCGACGGTTTCCCAATCCTTTTTTAAGACCTCTTTAAAACTCTCGTTTTCACCAAGAAACCCTGCTTGAGAATATCCCCTTGGGCGTGCTCTTCTTTCAATTTCCTCAATAGGTATCCCATTGATGGAGGTGCATTTATCAATATCTTTCAGATTTTTAAAAAATTGAGCTTTCGAGGAAAATAGGGGTTGGTTTTCTGTACTTTCTTTGCATTTTGTTGAAGCTTCTGTAGATGGTTTTGAACGAAAAAAAACGATACAGGGTTTGGCTCCACTAATTTCTGAGGTCATGATTAGGCTCCTTTATCTTTAGTTATTGCATATGTAGTCTTGAGGCTTATTTGTAAGCTTGTTCCACACGTTTTGAAACAGTATCGGAACCTTCACTAAAATTTCAAGATTTTATTAGCAGATTTTTATCGGATAAATCCCATCTTTCGGACAGAAACATTTTAAAATAATTGATGGATATATATTTTTTGTTTAGAGTCTTGTTTTCCAAAAAATAATTACTTGGAGAAGATTATGTCCACTCCCACCCCTGCTCTTAGCAATAATCAAGTAACCGTGTCAGGCGATGCATTTGGCAAAGATTTGGCAAATGTATTTTATTATTATGGTTCTAAAATTAAAGTGCTTAAGATTGAAAATACAACAGTGAGCGAGAAAGATATTCAATCAATCAAATCATTATCATCGCTTGCTAACTTAACTTTTGAAAATTGCCCAGAATTAAGCGGAACTGAAATCAAGAAAGTAGCCTTAGCAAAGCCAGATTGCACCATCCAACTAAGTGCATGCTCCAACTTTACTATTAATGGAGATCTTCCTCTTAATGTAAAAATTCAAACAAAAAAATCTAATGACTCGGAGCCTGTTGCAGATGAAGGGTTTGTCGTCATCAATCCGCAAGAAATAGCGTCCATACCTCAAAAGACAAACAATCAATCCGATTAGCCTTTCTTGTAAATAGCCCAAAAAGGGTAATCTGGGCGAAGTCCTTGATCAACGAGATAGGTTAAGATTAACCTATCTCATTGATCTTGGTGCCTCTGCTGGTACAAATGCGGGCAACGGCAAGGATGAAAATCTTCTTTAAATGTTATTTGCTTTACCAGTTAGAAGAGCAATTACTTTAAGAGGATCTACTCGATACGGATTGCTATCGCCTCCCCCTTCATAAAAGCCGAATAATTCAATATATTTTAAAACTCCTGAATTGAGACGTATTTTTTCACCATTTTCTGGATTCACTGCTGTATATTCTTCATTCCAAGACTTAGGAGTCTCGACCTCTCGTTCTATTCCTTTTCCAGGTGTAAATAAATCCCATTGAAGTCCCTGAGAACAAATTAAAAACACCTCAAGCTTCTGATACTTTTCGGAAGTCAGCGTGCTGCCTTCTAAATCGTTTGGACGATATTCAATCTCATCGCCCCTTTTAGTTTTTTCGGCTATTTCGATGATCTTCCTTAAGTGAGCCGCAATTTCACAATGTGTAACATTGAACTTTTCGACTGTTCTCCAATCTTTTTTTAAGACCTCTTTAAAACTCTCGTTTTTACCAAGAAACCCTGCTAGAGAATATCCCTTTGGACGAGCTCTTCTTTCAATTTCTTCAATTGAAATTCCGTTGATCGATTCGCAATTATCGATGTCATCAATGCTTTTAAAATGTAGAGCTTTCGAGGAAAATTTGGGTTGGCTTTCTGTACTTTCTTTGCTTTCTGTTACTTCATAAGTGAATTCTGAAAGAAAAACGACACGAGGTTTGGTTCCGCCAATTTCTGAGGTCATTATGGGCTCCTTTATCTTTGGTTTATTGCGCGAATAATCTTGAGGCACAAAGTTTGTAAGTTTGTTCCTCACGTCCTGAAAAACTAGCGGATCCTTCACTAAAATTTCAAGATTTTATTGGCAGATGTTATCGGATAAATGCTATCTTTCGAACGGAAATGCTTTAAGGTCTTCAGCCATAAAGGTATTAGGAAATATCTCTTTAGCTTCTAATTCCAAATTCCTTAAGTTTAAGTACCGCGCAGAGAAATGGGTCAGGATGAGTTTTTTTACTCCGGCTTGTTTGGCAATGGTAGCAGCTTGCTTAGATGTCAAGTGGAAATGCTTTTGGGCAAGCTCTTGATGCTCATCCGCATAAGTGCTTTCACATAGTAAAATTTTGGCCCCGCGAGCAATATCGATGGCATTTTGGCAAAAACGGGTGTCGATCACCACGGCAAAACTATCGCCATGCCGGATCCAACTCACATCCTCGAGATGAACTTCTTTCCCATCAATCAATAAAACCCCTTTTTCTTGCAACGCTTTAACCATAACTCCTTTAACTCCAAATGCTTCGAGTTTAGCATGGTCAAATTTGCGAGTATCTGGTTCTGTCAAACGCCAACCGATGTTTTCTACACCATGATCCAAGTATGTGGCTTCAATTTTGAATTTACCATCATCGTGAACAATGCCTGGAGCGTATACAGGATGTTCAATCACGGTGATAGTTTCGTGATACATGGTGCCGTAGCGGAGCCGGTCAAAATATTTTTTCCCTCCCGCAGGGTAATAACAGTGGATCGGATGCTGGACTTTATCCAAATTGAGGCGCATGAGGATGGAGCCCAGACCAAGGCAATGGTCTCCATGGAAATGGGAGATGAAAATTCGGCTAATCACTGTAGGAGCAATATTGGCAAAAATGAACTGCCTCTGGGTTCCTTCTCCTGGATCAAATAAAAGCCCCTCTTCGTTCCATCGCAAGAGGTAGGCCCCGTGATTGCGAAAGCGGGTCGGCTGTTGGCTTGAGCATCCTAATATGATGATATCGCGAACTGTCATTGATTTCCCCTGTCATCTCCGTTAACAGTAGTATTATATGGTAGCCTCTCCCGAAAGTAAAGGGGAAAGGTTTATGAAGATTTGATAGCGAAGATGCTAAGCCTGCCCAGGAAATATCCGATGAGCCCTCCGGCGATGTGGGCAGTGTTTGCGATGGGGAGGAAAAATTCGAAGCGCCAGATGACATAGAGAAAAAAAGCCGCAATTTGCACCGCAAGCAACATTAAAATGAAGAAAAGCATAAAGCTGATCACCCCAGGCAATAAGTTATACCCTTCCCACGGCGACACATGCTGCCTTGCCCAAATAAAGCCAAACATTCCACAAATAACCCCTGAAATCCCCTCAAAGCTAGGGCCGCTGACAAGATACTGAAGGGTGTTGGATACCACTCCCACAATCAGGATAAACGCCAAATAACGGATCGACCCAATTTTTTCTTCTATGAGTTTGCCAAGAACCGCCAACCAGATCAAATTAAAAAAGATGTGATAGATCGTCGCATGAAGCAAACAGGGGGTGAAAAGGCGCCAGATCTCCCCCTCCCTAATTTTTTCAAAAAGGGGCGCGTTCCAGGTGATAGGTTTAGCCGGATAGATAAAATAATGGACCACTTTATTGTACATTCCATCCCAGAAAGGTGTCTGAGCATACTTTTCTAATAAAATGCGCCCTTCCGTAGGTAAATCAGCTAAATTGTGAAGCTTATCTAATCCATAGGCATTGACTAATTTATCAATAATGGCGAACGCCTCGGGATAATCATAAAAAAGCCACTTGTAAAGATTTGGTGCAAGCAAAGGAATTTCAGGCACGGGGGGGATGGGGGGTGTCAATTGGGGCGTTGTGAACGATCCATAGATGAAGATGACAATGCAGGATATCAACAAGTATAATGTGACCTTTCCTAAATTTTTACTTTCACCAAAGGGGGATATCGGTTCTTTTTTGCCTCGTTGAGTTGCTTCCCCTCCTTGAGGGTGAGAAAGATTCCCAATAGTGGTGTGACCACTCTGGTCCGTTTCATGAAAAATGGGGTCTGAAGGGTTTTCCTGCAATTTCTCTAACCATCGCAATGCACTCTCGACATCATCTTCATCAATGATCCAAATATTACTTTTGACTGCACCGTAATCTGGACTTCCCCAATCGGTATTTGTGATCATTTCACATTGATTGTTAATCCCTTCTTTTTGCAGGAAGTTTGAAAAAAGAAGAGCTAACGTCTGGTCTTCAAACGTGTGAATCAACCGCATCGCAATCTCGCTTTTTACCCATTCTTGATCTTGTTAACAATCTGTGTAGTCGAAAGCCCAGGGATTAAAGAAACAATGTGCACCACTCCCCCATATCTTTTGACAGTTTCCGCTTCAATGCAATTTTCTCCATATTCAGCGCCATTAACATGGACATGGGGCTTGATGATGGAAAGGAGTTGACGAGGATCTGTTTCATTAAACCATGTTACGAAGTCGACGAACTCAAGTGCTGCCATCATTTGGAGGCGATACTCTAGAGGAATGAAAGGGCGCTTGGGGTTTTTGTAAGCCTGGATCGACCGGTCGCTGTTTAATGCGACAATTAAAATGTCAGCTGCCTTCGAAGCTTCATAAATGATATGCAGGTGCCCGGCATGCAGCAAATCAAAGGAGCCATTAAGAGTGGCAATTGTTTTGCCCTCCTTTTTCATCTCCTCAGCTTGGGCAGCGAGCTTTTCCGGAGGGATCACCTTTTTTTTATATTCTTGTACCCATGTATGCTCAATTACTGCGCTTGAAGTGTCTTCATTCATTTTTGTTTTTTATGCTGTTTATGACGTGATTTTTTACTGTTTACCTTGACTTCTTCAACATCCTCTTTTTCTTGTTGAAAAGCAATTTTAAAAACTTCATCGTAATGCTCAACGAAATGGAACGTCAATCCTTTCTTTATATGATCAGGCAACTCATGCATATCACGCATGTTGTCTTTAGGGAAGATCAGAACCTGAAGCCCTGAACGACGGGCCGCCACGAGTTTTTCTTTAACTCCCCCAATGGCAAGAACCTTTCCGGTGAGCGTAAGCTCCCCTGTCATTCCCAAATTATCACGTACCGGAGTATTGGTCAAAAGAGACAGCAAGGCTGTCACCATAGTGATCCCTGCAGAAGGTCCATCTTTAGGAGTTGCCCCTTCAGGGATGTGGATGTGCACTTCCGACTTTTCAAAAAAAGGAAAGCCCGAGCCATATTTTTGAACCGCGCCATGAAGATAGCTCCAAGCAATTTCAGAAGATTCCTTCATCACCTGTCCGGCTTGACCTGTCAATTTCATCGAGGTTTTTTCACCGGCTGTCCTAATAACCTCGACGTACAGTGTTGCGCCTCCTAATGATGTCCAGGCAAGGCCCATGCAAACCCCAACAGGGGTTTTTTCGTAGAAGCGATCGGTCGTAAACATCGGCTTGCCTAAGTATTCTTGAAGATTATCTCCCGTCACTCGATAGGACTTAGCAGGCATCGTTTTGTTTGCCTTCTTCTCACTCTTTTGTTCACGATCTTGCTCATACACAATTTTTACAGCGATTTTACGTAAGACTCTCTTAATGTGGTTTTCCAAGTTGCGCACACCCGCTTCTCTAGCATATCCATTGACGATAGATTTCAAAGTCTCGGTAGCAAATGTAACTTGATTTGTTTTAATTCCCATCGCTTTCCGGTTGCGTGGAATGAGATATTTTTTAGCGATCTCCAGCTTTTCCTGCATGATGTAACCCGAGAGGCGCATGATATCCATCCGGTCTTTCAGGGGCTCGGGAATGGTATCCAAAACATTGGCAGTGACAATGAAAAGCACATCGGACAAATTGCACCGGACATCCAGATAGTGATCTAAAAATTCGACATTTTGCTCAGGATCTAACACCTCTAGCAAAGCAGAGGCTGGATCCCCCTGATAGCTGCTCCCCATTTTATCGACTTCATCCAACATAATTACTGGATTCATCGTTTGGGTAAACTTGAAGGCTTGAATTAACTTTCCAGGCATAGCCCCCACATAAGTGCGGCGGTGCCCTTTGATCTCTGCTTCGTCCCGCATTCCCCCTACGGAAAAACGGTAAAACTTCCGGTTTAAAGCCCGCGCGATACTTTTCCCAATGCTGGTTTTTCCTACTCCTGGAGGCCCCACCAAACAAATAATGCTGCCTCGAATACCTCCGCTCAATTTACCCACTCCAATGAATTCGAGAATCCTTTGCTTGATATCCTCTAAGCCATAATGATCTTCCTCTAAAATCTCTTCCGCCTTGACCAGGTCGTGGCATTCCTGGCTATAAATTCCCCACGGCACGATAGTGAGCCAATCCAAATAGCCGCGGCACACTGCGTATTCGGAAGAGTGAGTATCCAAGGCGCTGAGCTTATCTAATTCATCGTTGATGACCTTTTGCACATCGGGGGGGACTTTTCTTTCCTTTAAGCGAGCTTCATACTTTTCCCGATCGATAGCCTTGTCATCTTTCTCGATGCCTAGTTCTTTTTTAATGGTTTTCAACTGCTCCCTCAAAAAGAAATCTTTTTGAGTTTTGGAAATTGTCCCTTCAATTTTTTTGTTGATGCTGCTTTGCAAATGGCTAAGATCGAGTTCTTTTTTTAGAAGGATTAAAGCTTTGTCAATTCGAGCTTGAACATCAAAAGCTTCAAGGACATCTTGCATTTCTTCCCGTGAAGCTGTCGTAAGAGCTACAGCGAAATCGGCCAACTTGCCTGGTTCGGTAAAGTCAGAGTGCCCTAAAAAGATTTGCAATTCCTCTTTAAATAGAGGATTGAGGCTAAGCAATTCTTTAATTGTGGAAATAATACTGATCGCATAGGCTTTCAATTCATCGTTGATGGCAGGGCTATCTTCATAATAGGCCACTTTAGCTTTGAGATGATTGGAGGGATCAGCAATAGGGTCAATAACTTTGATCCTTTTTTCCATGTTTAATATAACTTGAGCCCCCCCTTTTTCCATGGGGATGATCCGAAGGACTCGGGCGGCTACGCCTACCTTATAAAGATCTTCGAAATTCTTTTTGTAAATACTCCCTTCTTCCGTTTTAGCTAGTAATAAGCCGACATGTTTGTGTTCTGACTTTGCTATGAGCTTTAATTGTTCATAAAAAGGGCCAGGCTCAATGACAATAGGAGCAGCCATCCCTGGAAAAAAGGGGCGTTTAAGAAGAGGAAAGAAATATAAATGGTCCGGCAAATTGGTGACTTTTTTTGAATCACCTTGGGTTTCATCTAAAGATTCTATAATGGCATTTTCTAACTCTGCTTCATAGGATGGGACGTTGTTTTCTAGATCCACTTTGGGCCTCAATTTTTTACGAGTATTTGAATTCAAAATCACATAGCCTTTTATTTTAGCAGCATGACCGGAAAAGAGGAAGAAAAAAAGATAAAACGGTAAGGCGCAAAGACCGTTTAATTCTTCTTCAATATTAGACTTCTTTCGAAATTCCATTTGATTATTAAAATGGCTCTTTTTAGCATCTTTTTCGTAAAATTTTTCGACCATATGCTCTTATATGCTCTCAAAATTTTTCAAAAAATCTGTTCGAAAATAGCTCATTTTTCTAATCAAAGCGAATTTCGAAAGAAGTCTATTCCGTGTTTTTTTTTTGCTTTTCTCATTAAAGATTACATTGTAAACTAGTAGAATATGAAAGATTTACATTTGATGACATACCGGAAGCAAGCTGAACAAAATGAGGAGCAGACCCTTCATCCTAAAGCGAGCTTTTCCAAAAACCATGTCAGATTTTTTGGAGCTGAAGATGATCACCGTCTTCCCTATAAAAGAGATGTGGACAGGATTATCCACTCTAAAGCTTATGCCCGCTATATCGACAAAACACAAGTTGTATATCTGGTCGAAAACGACCACATTACCCACCGCAGTTTGCATGTTCAGCTGGTCAGCAGTTTTGCCCGAGGGATCGCAGAGATCCTTCATCTCAATCAGGACCTCGTGGAAGCCATCTCGCTAGGCCACGACGTCGGCCACCCCCCTTTTGGGCATGAGGGGGAAGAATATCTTTCAGCCTTATCAAAAGAATATGGCAACGGCCCTTTCGCACATCCCTGGCAATCCTGCCATCTGTTCACCCTCATCGAACCCCTTAATCTTGGCCTAGCCGTTTACGACGGGTTTCTATGCCACGACGGCGGGATGTGCGGAACCCATTTCGCCCCCCGCTTTGGCAAAACCTGGGAAGATCATTTTGAAGACAAAAAGGAGAAACTGAAAAATCCAGATGTCAACATCTGGCCCACTACTTTAGAAGGATGCCTCGTCAAGTTGTGCGATACAATCAGCTACTTGGGCCGAGATATCGAAGATGCGATCAATCTCGGCATCCTCAGCCGCCATCAAGTGCCTCAAACTTTACTGGGAACTTCAAATCGGGAAATCTTATCCACCGTCGCCCAAGATATCATCCAAAATAGCTACGGGCAAGATTTCATCGCCCTCTCCGGCAAGGTTTATGAAGCCCTCTCTATCATACGTAAATTTAATTTCGAAAATATCTATGTTCATCCCAAATTAAAAGTGGAATCGGCAAAAATTAAAAAAAGCTACCGCTATCTTTTTGAAACCTTGCTCCAAGATTTAAAAGCAGATGGAAAAAATAGCTATCTCTGGAAAAACCACCTCTATAATAAAGCTGAAAACTATCTAAAAACCACCAACGATGTCCAAAAAGTGGTGGATTACATTTCTTGCATGACCGATAGCTTTTTCGTAAGAACCCTCGACAAAATTCTCATCCCCAAACGGATCGAGCTAACCCCATGAACGGTTTACTGATCGAATCAAGCACCGAAAGAGGGATGATCGCCATTTTCGACGGGCTAAAAATCCTCTTTCACCAAGAGATGCCTCCCGGAATCACAAGTTCCCAACATCTCCTCCCGGCCATCGATGCCCTCATGAAAAAATTTCCCCTCCAATGGAAAGATTTTCAATACATCGCCACAGGGATCGGACCCGGATCCTACACTGGGATCAGAGTCGCCGTCACAATTGCAAAAACTCTTGCCTTTGCCCGGCAGCTTCCTCTCATTGGAATCCCTTCCTTATACACATTTACTCCCTTGCGCGAAGGGGCTTTTGCTGCATTGATCGATGCTAAATTGGGCGGAGCTTACATCATTACGGGCTCGAAACAGGGGGACGCCGTGCAATATGAATCCCCTCCCGAGCTTATCGAATTAACTAAGCTAAAAGATTCTCTATCATCAGTGAAAACCGTAGTGACCCCTTATGCTCCCCGCCTCCAAGAAAAAATCAAAGATCTTTATCCCACTCTCACTTGGGCTTGGGAAGAAAAAGGGCCCGACCCTTTACAGATGGGAAAATTAGCCCTTCAAAAATTTGAACAAAAGGAGTTCTCGCTGGATGGGCAATTGCAAATTCTGTATCTGCGCAAAACACAAGCCGAAATTGAGAAAGGGATCGAGAGTTAACAGGCGTTGTCCCTGCCCATGCACATGCCTGTCTCCGAATTTTACCACCGAGACAAAGGGGCAAAGAGAAGAAACAGAATAAGCAAGATATTGAATAAAGAGTAAGAATATCAGGATAAGCAGGATCGTAAACGGCAGGATAAGCAAGATAAAAGAAAAAACGATTTTTTTTGAATAGTCTTAACTTAATCATGTCCGCATATTCTTACTCTTTATTCAATATCTTGCTTATCCTGCCGTTTACGATCCTGCTTATCCTGATATTCTTACTCTTTATTCAATATCTTGCTTATACTGTTTTTTCCTTCTCTGTCTGTGGTAAAAGATCGAGCGTGAGCAGGATCAAGGACACGCGCACGTTTTTTTCTTGATATATATCCTCAAGATGGTATAGCATTTCAGCTAAAATGATGGCCTATTTGCATCGGTTAAATAGGACAACTCCAGGTAACTAATTAACAAAGCAATCGGTTTAGACTTTAATAGATCTATCCCCCTTTGCTCTTAACTTCATATAAGGTTGGAAATAAATGACATCCGTAAAAGTTCGCATAGGCGATTCAATTGACAAAGCATTGAGAGCACTAAAAAAACGATTAGATAAAGAAGGGGTGATGAAATCTGTCAAAGCTCACCGCTTTTATTCAAAGCCATCCGTAAAAAAACGCGCAAAATCAAAAGCGGCTTTAAAATACAAAAGAACTCGTTAGCTCTATACTGCGCCCAGAGTTTAACGCAAAAATAGTTAGTTTAAAAAAGGCTAGGAATGTCACACCAATAAAGTAGGCATCTTCTTGAGTCTCGTTTACTTTTCAGAAAAAATTAGGTCTTATGGATTATTACGAAGTATTAGAAATTTCAAAAAACGCCACACAAGAAGAAATCAAAAAAGCCTATCGCAAACAAGCCCTCAAATTCCATCCCGATAGAAACCCCGGCGACGCAAGCGCAGAAAAAAAATTCAAAGAAATTGCAGAAGCCTACGAAGTGCTTAGCGATGAGAAAAAACGGCCCGTCTACGATCGACACGGCAAAGCCGGCTTAGGGGGAGGCGTCCCCGGAGGCGCAGGCTTCGAGTCGATGGAAGAAGCCCTACGCACATTCATGGGCGCTTTTGGCGGCATGGGCGCCGATTCCATTTTCGAGAACTTTTTTGGAGGAGCCGACTTTTCCGGCGGCCGAGGAGCCGGCCGCGGTGGAAGACAAGGAGCCAGCAAAAGAGTCAACATCACCATCTCCTTCGAAGAAGCCGCAAAAGGGGTCGACAAAGAACTGGTCATCACAAACTACGTGACATGCAAAACCTGCAACGGACGGGGCGCCGCTAATGCCCAATCCATAAAAAAATGCCCCAAATGCGGCGGCGCAGGACAAATTTTTGAACAACGGGGCTTCTTCAGCATGTCGATGCCATGCCCACAATGCCACGGTGAAGGGCAAATTATCACCGACCCTTGTAAAAATTGCAGCGGCCAAGGGGTCGTCAAAGAAAAACAACATGTTAAAGTCCACATCCCCGCCGGCGTCGATAGCGGGATGCGTCTAAAGATGAGCGGATACGGCGATGCCGGACAAGGAGGCGGCCCCCCAGGCGACCTCTACGTCTTCATTTCCGTCGAACATCACGAAATTTTCGAAAGGGAAGGAAACGACCTCCTCCTCGACCTCCCCATCAGCTTCACCGAAGCCGCCCTCGGATGTAAAAAAGAGGTCCCATCCCTCTTCTCCCACGTCTGCCGAATCACCATCCCCGAAGGAACCCAAAATGGGAAAATTTTCCGCGTCAAAGGAGAAGGCTTCCCAAATGTGCATGGACAATCTCATGGAAAAGGGGACCTCCTCGTGAAAGTCTTCGTAGAAACTCCAACAAAACTATCCGACAAGCAAAAACAGCTTCTCCAAGAATTTAAAGATCTCGAAAGCCCCGCAAACATGCCCAAAAGGAAAAGTTTTTTAGATAAAATCAAAGGTTTATTTGTGTAATGATTTTTTTAATCACTTTTGTGGTTGCAGCTAAATCGGAGGATTGATAATATTTTGTCTTCGTTAGACCTCTATCGAAACTTGTTTTGTTCAAAAGAGGGGCGTTAAAAAAAGGGACGCCAAAGCGTGGGGCGTAAAAGAAAAGTTTAATGATAAAACTCCCCAATTAACAACAATTGAAGTTTCGAAAGCGGTCTAAGTAATGGGGTGTCGCCAAGCGGTAAGGCAGCGGTTTTTGGTACCGCCATGCGGAGGTTCGAATCCTTCCACCCCAATATAACAATGAGCTGTGAGGCGAATGCATAGACAGCTAGTTCGAACTTGCTTCTGTTTTCCGGATCTTCCCATCCGGAGCTAGCGCAAGCAAGTGGCAGACTATCTTGGGATTCAAGCTCGGCACAGGTATAGCATTGGAACGTTTCCCGATGGTGAAATTGCCGTTCAGATCCTGGAAAGTGTGCGTGGTCGCGATGTGTTTGTTTTGCAAACGATCGCACTCGATCCCAATAACTACCTGATGGAACTGCTGATCATGATCGATGCTCTGAAAAGAGCATCGGCGCGCAGCATCGTGGCAGTCATTCCCTATTTTGGGTATTGCCGCCAAGACCGCAAAGATAAGCCGCGAGTGCCGATCACGGCAAAGCTGGTCGCCAATCTTGCTGGTCAATGCAGGAGCGACGCGCGTCTTGACGATGGATCTGCATGCAGGACAGCTACAAGGATTTTTTGATATCCCTGTTGACAACCTGTATGGCAGGCCGCTGTTGGCCGAAGCTTTCAAGAAAATGCGGATCTGACAAAATTTGTCGTTGTCGCGCCCGATATCGGCAGCGTTAAGCTCGCACAGAGCTTATGCCAGCCATCTGGGAGTAGACTTTGCCATCGTCGACAAGCATCGCATCAGCTGCAACGCAAGTGGAAGTCGTCACGCTCATCGGGGATGTAAAAGGAAAAGATGTACTTCTCGCTGACGATATGTGTTCCACAGGTGGAACCTTGGTGTCAGCAGCGAAAGCATGCCGAGAGAAGGGTGCTAAAAGGATTTTTGCCGCCGTAACACATGGACTTTTTGTGGGACATGCCGTGGAAAAGATTGAGCAAAGTCCGATAGAAGCACTATTGATGAGTAATACCATTCCGTACACAGAGCGTTTGGCGGGATCGACAAAAATCCGGACAGTCTCTGTAGCCACTCTCTTCGGCCAAGCCATTAGCTGCATCGTCTCGCAAGAGTCCATCTCTTCTCTTTTTGAAGAAAAAACATTAGCCACCTTAGCCTAACCTCCCCAACAAGGGCAGTAAAGGCGAAGATAAAAGGGCAGAGGATAAAAGGGAAGCTGAGCATAACTTCGTCGAGCTATTATACATCCTCTACCCCATAGTTACAAATAATAAGGAGGATATAATGAAACTGCCCAGTATCTAAAAGAACTGCGGCTAAAGAAAAGCGAAATCAAAGCCCTCCGTCGCGCCGGCAATATTCCAGCTATCCTCTACCGTGCGAGGAAAAGAGGGCGAAACGCATCTCTCGTCAATGGCGCTGACTTCAATGCTTTGCTTGCGCAAAGTGCATTCAGGCCGTCTTTGCACAACCGTGTTTGAATTGAGTGAGGAAAATGCAACGACCCGCCGCGCTATCGTAAAAGATATCCAGTACGATCCCACGAATTACAACATTATCCATCTCGATTTTGAAGAGCTCATCGAAGATCGTGCCCGTCAATGTCAAAGTGCCTATCGAATGCATCGGCGTTGTCGATTGCATCGGGATCAAACTCGGCGGCATCTTACGGCAAGTTATTCGCACTTTGCGCGTCACGCTGCCTGCCCAAAGACATGCCCCCTTCTTTCAGGTCGATATCAAATCATGGACGTTGGAGAGGCAAAAAGATTGTCAGATTTGAATCTCCCGCAAACAGTGCAGACCTTTAGCAGATCTCAACGAAGTCGCTGTTGTCATTGCAAAGCGGTAATTAGAGACGAGGGAAAACAACTAAGTGGCGGAAGAACACAATAAGGAATACGTCATCGTCGGGCTTGGGAAATCCCGGAAAGAAGTATGAAATGACCCGCCATAACATGGGTTTTCTCGTCCTGCAAGCCTTGGCCAAAGAGCAGGGATGGACTTTTAAAGAAGAAAAGCGGTTCCACGCCCAAATGGCCAAAGGAACTAAGATCGAAGGGATGACTCGTCACGCTCATGCTGCCGCTCACCTATATGAATGAAAGCGGCAGGGCGGTGCAAGGCTTTCTTGGACTATTACAAATTGGCCCGCTGCCAATGTGCTGGTCGTCAGCGATGATATCGCACTAGACTTTGGCGAGATGCGCTTGCGCTCCAAGGGAGCTCCGGAGGCCATAATGGCCTCAAAAGCATCGAAGCCCATCTTGGGACCAGATCACTATCCGAGGCTGCGTCTAGGGATCGGCAAGAGCCATAGAAAGGGAAATCCCTGGCAGACTATGTCTTAGATCCTTTTACTCACGATGAGCTGGCCGGCGCTGCCGGCTTATGTGAGCGAAGGCGGTGGCAAGCCTTAAAGTTGATCGTGACACGTTGATATCGCGCAAGCGATGCAAAGCGTAAATACTAAAATTAAAATGACACCCCCTGAAAGGGGTCAGGAGAACATAAGCATGAATCAACAAAAACAAAACCTCTATGAAGGAATGTATATCATCAAGGCGACTCTAAGCGATGATGCCCGACATAAAGCTTTGGATAGGATCCAGAATGGGATCACCTCCCGAGGCGGAGAAATGGTGAAAATCCACGACCAAGGGCGCCGCCGCCTTGCCTATGAGATCGATGGCCATCGGGAAGGGCATTATTTTATCCTCTATTTTAACGCTAAGCCAGCCGCTGTCGCAGAACTTTGGCAAGAGTATCATTTGAATGAAGATCTGATCCGTTTCATCACTTTGCGCGCTGAAAAAGTGATGGATAAAATAGAATTTAAAGCCTTAGAGGAACCACAATAGGAGAAATCACATGATGCAAAATGAAGACCAAGACTGATCCTCTGAACCTGGAGACTTCCGCTCAAGAAAACGCAAGCGTTGCCCATTTGTGACTGCAGGGTTTAAAGATATCGACTATAAAGATATTAATAATTTGTCTAAATTTATTACAGACCGCGGCAAAATCCTTGCCGCGACGCATTACCGGTGTGTCAGCCTATTTTCAAAAACGTCTCGCTGAGGCAATCAAACGTGCAAGACATATGGCGTTGCTGCCCTTTGTGGCTGAAGTTAAAGTTATTAACTAGGAGAATGAAATATTATGGCAAATAAATTGCTATTAATTGAAGACGTGGAAGACCTTGGACGCAGTGGCGATATCGTCAATGTCCGTCCCGGCTATGCACGCAACTTCTTGTTACCTCGAAGTCTCGCCGTCGTCGCAAACAAGTCCGCTTTACGCATGCAGGTGCGGCTTCAAGAAGAAAGGAAAAAAAAGGCGATTGTAGAAAAAGAGGAAGCGGAAAATCAAAAATCTGTCTTGGATGGGATCACATTAGAAACTATTGTCAAAGTTGATCATGAAGGGCATATGTATGGTTCTGTCTCGACTTCCGACATTGTCCAATTGCTTAACGACCAGAAAGGGCTTGTGGTTGAAAAACGCTCGATCTTGCTGAAACACGCCTTGAAAGAAACAGGCGTGCATACGATCAGCGTCAAGCTTAAAGAAGGGGTCGCGGCTGCTTTTACATTAAAAATTATCCCTGAAACCGGCATTGAAAACGGTGCCGCTCCCCAAGATAAATGATGTAATTTGAATTTATCACAGCGGCATCGAGGCATAGAAAAGAAAAAGCAGGATAGGCAGGATCGTAAACGGCATGATAAGCAGGATATTAAATAAACAACTTAGAACATGCGAACATGGTTATGCTTAAATTATTTCAAAAAAATAATTTTTTCTTTTACCCTGCTTATCCTGTTTTTTTCTCGATGCTCTGTGGTAAAAACTGATTCGATTGAATCATAAAATCGTAGTATGATGATTACGCTTAAGTCCCCAGCGAAAATTAACCTTTTCCTCCAAATTTTAGCACGCCGCCCCGATGGCTACCATGAACTTGCTTCTTTATTCCAAGCCATCGACCTCGCTGATACCATCCGCTTTTCTCTAAGTGACACCGATACGTTTACTTGCACTGATCCCGATCTCCCCATCGATTCCTCCAATTTGGTTGTAAAAGCTGTTGAGCTTTTCAGGCAAAAGACACAGTTGCATTTCCATGTAAAGATTCATTTAGAGAAAAAAATCCCTTTTCAAGCCGGCTTGGGAGGGGGAAGTGGAAATGCGGCAACGACTTTATGGGCCCTTAATCATCTTTTGGGAAAACCCGCTACTCTAAAAGATTTGATCCACTGGTCGGGGGAAATCGGATCGGATGTTCCCTTCTTTTTCCCAAGGGACAGCCTATTGTACAGGGAGGGGGGAAACCGTCCGTCCAATGCCTCCGCTTCCTGCCCGTTCCCTGTGGATTGTCAAGCCTTTCCAAGGAACATCCACACCGTTAGTTTATCAGGCTTTAAATGCAGCCAAGTTGCCCAAAAGGGATCCCCATTTTTTTCTCTTAAGCTTTTACGAAGGGAAGCCGAAATATTTTAACGATTTAGAAGAGGCGGCATTTGCGGTCATGCCTGAATTGCAAAAGATCAAAGATCAGCTTCTCCAGAATGGCCTTGCATCGGTTATTTTAGCAGGATCGGGTTCAGCGTTTTTTTGTTTTGGCGACCGCCCTCCCCCAACTTTACCCTGCTGTACAGTATTTCAAGCCCGTTTTATCTCCCGCCCCAAAGAGGGTTGGTATTAACCTGAGTTATTAATGCTGCACAGATAGGGACCATTCATGAAGGCGATTCTCAATCACTTCGAAATATTGATCTACAAACAAAAACTGCTTTCTAATCATCCGTTCTTCAGGTTTGTCCTCTTTTAAATGATGAAAAAAGTTGCCAAATAAGTATCGGTACTCGAGCAGTTGCTGATAGATCTCTGTGATGTGGCGCAGCGTTAAATCTTTATCTATTGGCTCTAAGCTTACTAGTCGTTGCACCTGAGCTAAAAAATCTTGCAAATACCCCTTAATGTCATTCATTTCCAACTCGACCTCATGCGTATGGCGCACTGTGACATTTTGCTTAATCCACTGTTCAATTTGTTGAATATGCCGCTTGAACTTCTGCAATCTATTCCAATGATTCCGGTCTTCTAAAGGGCCCACAACTCCATGATGGATCATATAAATTTTATGAAAGGCAGGCATATCAAATAAAACATGATATTTCCAATCGGCCCGCATCGCTTTCCCCAAGGTCTTGCCGATGTATTCGACCACGTTGCTATTTGTATTTGATAACTCATCCAATTTTCCAATAAGTCCAATCAGTTTTTCTACCTGTCCTTTGATCGTAATTTTGGAAATCAAAGGCTGTCCCATCACATGAAAAATTTCCTGGATCTCCGGGTCCACTTGCGCGATCTGAATATCAGGGGATGAAGACTTACGCTCCATCGCTTGAAGAAACTCCTCAAACATGTTATCCAAGCTCTCCACTTCATAACTCAAGGAGAGCATTTGCTTCGTTTGGGGCGGCTCCTGCCCCACAATCCATTCAGGAAATCCCAAGCGGCTTCTTACGTAGGGGTTGGGATCGGTGCGCAATAAAAAATCGCGATACCGTCCGATAGTCGCTCCTAAAGTATGGAGCTCTCCCCGGAGGTTTAAGATCTCCTCTTGCAGTTGCTTGAGCGCTTTTGGATCTGAACTCATCATCGGTTCTTCTTTGACATTCCGGCTTTGATCAAAGAGCGATCTATGCAAGGCTTGATAATATTCTTTAAATAGTAAAAGTGCTTTTTCTTGGCTAATCAGATTCCGCAAAGCTCTAATCGAATCACGTTGCGGAAGTGAACGGGATTTTGCATTGAGCTCCCACAAACGGACAAGTTGATAGAGCTTTTTGAACTTAACTTGCGAATCGGTCTCAAGGGTATTAAAAATTTTGTACCAAGAAAATTTTTCAAGCGCCAAATTGATCTTGGTCTCAAGTTCAACATAACGTTTATAACGATCGTAAAACCCTTGATAGCGAAAGGCTAAAAACTTTTGACTTTTCTCTAAATGAGCGCTCAGCGACCGATCCAACAACGATTGCCAGAAAAAAATCACCTTTCTCCATTTGACCCACTTCCCTTGCTGCTCTTCACACGCCCAACGATATTGTTGCAATAAGTTTTCTAAACGTTTAATCCCCCACCGAAGATCATCCATCCGATGGATAAGCATCTCTTTGATCGCATCCACAACATGGGCCAATTCCGTTTTCCACTCTTCCATCCCTACTTGCATCAACTGCTGAAAAAACTCGATGACACATTCATCTAAAACTTCGACATACTCCCATAGCCCTTTGTTAATTTCCGCCGTTGTTTGCTGCCAATCGGCAGGTTCGATTTTGGAAGCACGGCTCTGGGAAAGTTGCCGGATTTGCCGGCTAAACCCTTCGATGGCGTCCGATAGTTTAAGAGTGGACTCCTCGGCTGGGGCCAATGAGGGCAGAATGGCGGGACTCTGAGAAGAATGTAATGCATGGGCGATCACACGGCTCAGTTGTGATTCTTTATCTTCTAAATACTGAAAAAGGTGATCCACAATCGATTTGTTTAGAGATATAATCCCTTCAAAGTCAATAGACTTCCATGACATACGAGGGGTTTTCCTTTCAGAATAGAAACATCAAAAAAACAATTTCACCTATACAAAAAATTGTATTATAGATACATAAGTGAACTCAAACATATTTCTTTTTTTTTGCCAAGTTTTTTGCCTTTACCCTTATCTTCCAGCATGTTAAACTGTGAAGTAAAAAGGAATATCCATGCAAAAAGGGCACCGTCTCCAATTCAAATGCAAAGAATGTCAACATCCCATCCAATTTTCTGTGTTCGACCTCGAAAAAAATGACCATAAAATCTCTTGTTCCGAATGCAGCAAGAGTTACGCCTTTAAAGATGAAACCCTTGTGCGCCAAATCAAAAAATTCGAAACTTTATGCCGCACCCTCTGCGATTCAGAGGAAATTTTGGGTCATGCTTCCGTAGGCGTCGATGTCGCCGACCGGCAGGTAAAAATTCCATTTAAACTTCTCTTGACACGCCTCAGTTCTTGCCTCGACCTCAATATCGGCAACGAACAAATTTCCATTGTCTTCCGCATTGAACCCACTAAGGATATTTATCAACCTATTCACCAAGGTTAGAATTATGGCAAACCAAAGTAAACTCGAACAACTTCAAACCATGACTACCATTGTCGTGGACACAGGGGATATCGATGCAATAAAAAAGTTTACTCCAACAGATGCCACCACCAACCCCTCCCTTATTTACGCAGCCACCCAAAAACCGCAATACCGCTACCTCATCGAAGAAGCTGTCAGCTTTGCAAAATCCAAAGCTAAATCTCTAGAAGAACAACGCTCCCTACTGATGGATAAACTCTTCGTTAACTTCGGGGTGGAAATTTTAAAGCTCATCCCCGGCAGGGTCTCTACCGAAGTCGATGCCCACTTATCCTTCGATGTGGAAGGAAGCATCAAAAAAGCCCGCAGCTTAATACAACTCTATCAACAAGCAGGAATCCCCCGCGAACGGATCCTCATCAAGCTCGCTTCAACGTGGGAAGGAACACAAGCCGCTATCGTTTTGGAAAAAGAAGGGATCCACTGCAACATGACCCTCTTGTTCAGTCTTGGACAAGCCATCGCCTGCGCCGAAGCAAAAGCCACCTTAGTCTCCCCATTCGTCGGCAGAATTCTCGATTGGTATAAAAAAAATGAAGGGGTTTCCAGCTACCCCCCTCCAGAAGATCCTGGGGTCAAATCGGTCACCCAAATTTACGATTATTTCAAAAAATTCGGTTATTCAACCCAGGTGATGGGAGCGAGCTTCCGAAATATCGATGAGATCACCGAATTAGCTGGATGCGATCTGCTGACGATTTCCCCACAGCTTTTAGAGGAACTCAAAGACGCCCAAGGCCCCCTCCCTAAAAAATTGGATCCGAACACCGCCAAAGGAAAAAACATTAAAAGGATCAACGTCGACGAAAAAACATTCCGGTGGATGCTCAATGAAAATCCCATGGCTACAGAAAAATTAGCCGAAGGGATCCGCAAATTCGGAGAAGATGCAAAAAAATTAGAAGACAAAGTCGTCAAAGACTTTTTCTGATCAAACAAGTTCACCACAGAAACACAAGGATAAGAATTAAACGCAAAGGTTCATCGATTATAGATTTAACAAGCAGGCCAAAAAAACTATCGTTAAAGATTTAGAATTTAACCAAATCAACTAATGTAACAACGTTTTGAATTAATTCTTCCGACCAAATTGTGGGCTTGATTCCAAAAGTATTTATTATAGCAAATGTAATCTGCTTTTTTGGAGAGAAATACTTTTCAAACACATCGATTTTATTCTTTATAATTTTCGCCTCGGCTTTGTCTAGTATAAAAGGCTTTTCTGTATATTTAATTTCACACAAAGTAATAACTCCGTCATCTCTATCGAAAAGGAGATCTATTTGCGTACCTGAATCTCCCTTACCTTTTTTTGGCACAAATCTCCAATTTCCAATTTCACAGGAAATTGCTTGTAACTCAAGGGCCTCACGAATTTGATCGATATGCTTTAAACATACATTTTCAAAAGCATATCCTGCCCAAGTGATTGCTGCCGGGGTTTTACCTTTTGTTAGCCAGTATTCTGTTCCACCTTCAAAACCCTTTTTCTTAAAGGGTTCAATCCATCGTAAATAAAAATAACAATATTCATCGATAACTCTATAATAATGATCTTTCCTTTTGCGACCATACGGGACATAGCTTTGAATAAATCCTGCCGAATCAAGCTCATTAAGGCGCTTATTTAGTGTCCCTCCGGAAGCAATTCCTGTGACTTTTATCAATTCTTCTCTGGATATACCGTATTGATATTTTGAAATTGCTTTGATTATTGCTAAATTGACCTCAGCATTGTCAAATAATGAGCTAAATAATCGATCAAATTCACTGTGAAGCAACCCTTCCTGTTGAAAACAGATTTTATTGACTATTTGCAGGACAGATTTCCCTTTTTCTATCTGTTTAAGATAAAATGGAATGCCCCCAAACACCATATAAAGGTCAACGAGTTGTTTAGGATTTAGGTTAATCTTACGATGCTTAAGAAATTGTTGTGTCTCTTTAAGGCTATAGGGTTTTAACAATATTGTTTTCGTTAATCGATTATGCAAACCCCCTTTTGCATTGATAAGATTATCTAACATCCAAGATGCTGCGGATCCGCAGACAATTAAAATGAGATTTGAATGCCCGCTCCAAAATCTATTCCAATAGTAGTCTAAAGCTTGAAGGATTCCAGACTTCCTAGATGCAAGCCATGGAAGTTCATCAAAAAAAATAATAATCTTCTGTGATCTTGAAAGTTTGATCATTTCTTTCGTCAATAATTCGAAAGCATCTTTCCAACTTGCTGGAGGGAGAAGGGGTAAATCATCATAAAATGATTTGGAAAATATTTTAATAAAATTGTCTAACTGGGCTGCAAGATCCCCATCTTTTTGTCCCGTAATTTCAAAATAAACATTTTTCTTTTCTGAAAAATATTCTCTGATCAAATGCGTTTTACCTACTCTACGCCTTCCATATATAGCTAAGAAATTTGCTTCATCTGAATTCCAGATTTGATCTAGAATTTTAATTTCTCTGTCTCGACCAATAATTTTTTCTTTAGACATTGTATACTCGATTTGGCTGATTATAAAGTAATCATACCCAGCCAAATCTATTTTTGCAAATCTATTTTGGCTGGATATGATTTATTATATTCAGCCAAATTTTGCGTGTGTTTATGCACAAATCTCGCCGCTACCCTTATTTGGCGGCTAAGCGAAGTTTTATTAATCTGAGTTTTGATTTTTTTACCCGTTGCCTTTTATGAGGATGGTATAATGTGATTGCTCATTTTGGCTGACCCCAGAAAATTGTTAACATGATCATGTCCTAAAGAGCTTTTAGGAGTTAATTTTAGACGTGCAGCCTCCTTATGAAACTCCTCGTCCGTGCTGGGTCTTGCAATGAGAGTACCTGTTTCCAAAACACGTTTTGAAAATTTATCAAAAACCTGATACTGAATACGATAAGGGCCGTTTCTCAGAGAGGGCTTATGCTCCACTCCATATAAAATTTTATACTGGGAATTAGGAAGTTCCTCATTCTATTCCCCCTCTTTCAAGTTGTTCTTTTGACAAGCATGTAATAACGCTTACAGGCAAATATGCAGAGAAGGAAGTCTTTATATCAACTGACATAAAATCAGATCTTGTATAAACCTTGCGATCTTTACCCCAATATTCCATCGCTTTATCCCAAGCCGAGCTATGTCCTCCAGGAATTACAACATGCGAACAGGTCTTTTTACTATGGAAAGCGACCTTCATCTGCTTTACCTCTTTTTCTTTCATTAAAGCATCATCTTTAGCTTCCATAATGAGGATTTTCCCTTTAACATTAGGGAGTCGATTTTTTGTACTGTAGTTAGGCGCTATCATGTGCACAGCAGCTTTGATGATGGGAAGAATGCAAGACCTCACAGCGGATCGAATTTTACTTTGATCGTGTTTTGTGTGGACCTTTTTTCTCAAATAGCCATCCACTGCTTTCTCTAAATCAGCTTCAACAATATTCCAAAATTCGGCATAGGTTTGATTTAAAAAAAGATTCACCCCTTTATGCTTTTCAGCTAGATAAGCTGCAGTTCCGCCATTCAGACAAAGTCCCATGGCAGTAATTTTTGAATTTGGTAAACCTTGACGTTCTGTTTTTACATACTGATAAGCAGCTTCAATATCTTTATAATTTCCCTGAGCAGAGGGTTTTCCTTGGCTTTCTCCTGTTCCGCGTGGGTTGACCAACATCACATCACATCCAGCCATTAATAAAGCAAGGGCTTCCCCTTTATGCATTTCATATACGCCGGCATTTCCGGAAGTTAAAATGCAAACTCCCCCATGTTGTATTTTCCAGGAAGGATCTTGCTGGGTTGCTTCTCTAATGACAGCATCCGATTCTTTGGCCCATGTATATTGGTTATGAATAATTTTGTTTAACTTTTTTAAGTGGAACAGCTCTTCCGCTTTTTCCTTCTGAATGAATACTTTTGATCCATTTTGATTCATAACAGAAACTAATTTGACTCCAGATTCTAACTTTACAAATTGGCTCACAGCTGGAATGAGATGTTCTTCCCCCTTCAACTGAATATATTGGAGTTTTGCATTTGACTTCTCAATTTTTTTGATATCGTCATCCATCGAAAATATATCTGAATATTTTGTCCCTCGTTGATACCGCTCAGATTCTAAAATAAACGCACCAGTATCAACGTCCTCCGTTACTTTATTTTGGAGTTTTAGAGTCAAGAGGTCACAGTATTTCATGATGACGCATCTGTCTGATGCTGGATCAAAGAGTACTCCATAACCAGATCCCAATTTGCCACTATTTTCATAAACGAGATTCAGCGCTCGTAAAGTTCCCAAAACAGTGTAACCTTCTTTCGGAAATGAAATTCCAGAATATTGTGAATCTCCAATTTGGTAAGTGGCAACCCCCCCCCCATTGTTTTTCATTAAAACACGAAACTTATCCGCAGAAAGAAATGTTGCATCCAATTTAACTCCATCTGAAGTTCCCAATTCCACTCTCTTCCCTCCAATAGAGGTCAATAATCCCCTTGTTTCAATCCCTTTTTTCTTGAATTCTGCAAATTTTGCGCCTTGTGGATCTTTCTCTACCTGTTTCTCAGCCGTTTTAGGTAGTTTTTTAAATTCATCATCGACTGTTTCTTTTAGTTCCTTCTCTTGTCGTTCTTTTTGTCTATGAGTTAATTTTTTATTATTTGAGATTTTTTTTTCATTTCTTTCTTGAAAAGCGATGTATCTATTTTTTAACTCTTCCTGTTTTTCTGCGAATAATTTTTGATAATTTTCTTTAATTTCCCACGATTTATAAACTTGTTTTTTTATTTTCTCAGCTATTCGATTGGTTAACAAATCAAAAAGAGCTTTTGGAATACTTGCCAATGCATTCGTAACTGAAAAGCTCTCAGGTTTAACTTGAAAAACCTGCTTTAGGGTTCCTTCTGTAATTAAATTGTTTACTTTTATAGATAGATCTTTCAGGTGTTGATTATCTCCAAACTCATTCGGGTTACTCGTTTGGATTGCCTCTATCTTTGATTTAACATCTTCTAATTGAGCGATGGTGCCTTGGTTATTCCGTATACATAAACCGGCAAATTCTCGATCGAGAGTCTCGCTCAAATTAATCACACATTTCGTAGCTTTAACATTATCAAACCTCTTGGGAGAATTGAGGGCTATGTTTACTGTTGTCGCAAAATTCAGTACATCCTTTTTAAATTTATCATGCAATTGCTGCTGAGAAGTATAATTGCCTCTCGATGTTCCTATGCCACTATTGTTAAAGACGTTGCTGTAAGGGTCCATATAATTCCTTAGAAGTTTATTTAGTTTTGTTTTTATTAATAAAACAATACATTTTAATTGTTAAAATTTTTAAAAAGAAATATTAATTTTTTATTAAGATTTATGAAAAAATTTCATTAAAAGACATTTTTTAGTTTTAAAACAGAAATTGAACTGTTTTTCATCTTAAAGCAATCTTTACAAACTTCTAACAAATTCTTTATAATTAAAAAGTAATAGAAATTCTTTTTTATTGCGCAAATCTCTATTTATAATATACAGTGATATCTCAATAAAAGTAATATAAGTGATATCTTCTATATGCAGAGTGCAAATTTGTTACCTTTTCCATCTGTAAAACATCAAAATCTAGCTTTGGTTCCCGTCGGATATTATTCTTCCCGTTCATATCAAAGAATAAGAGAAGATGATCTTTCCTATAGAATTCGACAACTCGTCAACCGTTTCCTGGACATCACTATCCCTATGGGACGCAACGGTCAAGCCATCACCGTCAGACAATTGTTCGATGATCCCGATGCAAGAGCACGCCTTTTAGCAAGAATCCAGAAAAAACTGACAAAAAGAGCCCAAAAACTAGCCCAAGAGATTGTAAATCAATACCACGCTGCGCTGGAAAATCCTCTAATCAAAGAATCGATCCGCTTTCAACAGCAGCATCTTACATTAAAAATACTGGCTTATGCCCTCAAAATTATCAGTGCGATCTCAAAAACGAAAATTTTGCCTTATTCTCAAGAATTTAAAGATTTTTATACTCTTTTTAAATTCTTGAAGAGAACGATAGACTTTAAAGACCATGTCGAGTTTTTAGCCCATTTATCTGAAATGTGGAATAATTCGGGCTTCGCAAAAGAAATGGGCAAAGTATTTATTGATTGTTTCGAATTAGCCGCGGAAACAGTCCATGTGTTAAATGATAATGACTGCGTTAAGCTTGCCTATAAAGCCGCAGGCTACGCTAACGATTTTAGCCCTATACCTGAACCTATAAGCGCGTTTTTCGAAAGTGTGTCCCCTACCTTATCAATTATCAATTTGGGAACAGCTGTATACGGCACTGTCACAACATACCAAGCATGGGCTCAGGTTGACCCTAATGAAACACGGCAAAGCCGAAAAGACAAAAACATCCAGATGGCTGCCGCCGCTGTTAAATTGACAGGAGAAGCTGCAAAAGTTTTTGCCAAAACCACAGCTGTAGCCGTTTTGGCTCCCGGCGCCGCACAAGTCTTAGGGGGTGCCGTTATCGTGTGCGCTGCCACTTCCGCAGGGATGGGTTGGTACAGAACATATCAAAAAAATAAGAATGCCTTCAGCGAAAAGGCAAACGATAAGACAAAACCAGCAGCCGAAGAAAATGGAACGAAACCAGCTGATCAAAAGCTCGCACCCACCCCCTTTAAAAAAGAGCCTTTTTACCGGGTGGCAAGTTATACCCTAGACCAGATCCCTCAACTAGCCGAGAACTAAACCCCTAAAGAAATTCGGAGTGCAGCGGGTCGACGCCACACTCCAAATTCAAACTCCCTATTATTTATAAATCGTTACCTTTGTGTCATTCCAAGCTTTGAGAACTGCATTAGCCTGGATAGAATCTGGTCCAAAAAGAACTTGAGCAGATTTGGTTGTTTGGTCAGCTAGCGCCTTAAAGTCAGCTTTGGAAGTAATCCTATGAACAGCATCCCACCAAATGACGCGGGCGTCCCCATAAAATTTATCTCCTCCATCTTTTCGCTGATTAATTTCACTATAAACTATCCAGAAAGCATGATTGGGAATGCCTGAATTGATATGCACCCCCCCATCATCTTCGCTTAAAGGTAAGTTCTGATAAGTGTCCATTGTCCCTGGTTGGGGGTCTTTGCCAAGTTCAGGAGTATCGTACGCTGTCCCTGGAGCTTCAAATGATCGCAAAGCTTGAGGCTTGCCATTAACATCTTTGATCAGGCCGGCTCCAATCAAACCGTCGACTTTTACTGCCGTGTCATTTCTTTGATCTGCGGCCCAATATTTAACACACAATCCAAAAACATCGGAAATGTGCTCATTATTGGCTCCAGATTGAGTTTCATAAACAAGCGAGGATATATATTGTGTGAATCCATGGGTTATTTCATGTCCTGTGACGTCTGGAGCAATTGTGAACCGATTAAATATTTTTCCATCACCATCCCCATAAATCATCTGCTTTCCATCCCAAAAAGCATTATCATATCCCTTATCATAGTGAACAGTTGAAAGAAGCTGCCCACCCTTGCCATCATAGGAGTTCCGTTTGCATAATGTTAAATAAAAATTATAGGTATCTACCGCACCTTGGTAAGCTTCATTCGCAGCTACATCCTTTGATTGTTTATCCGAATTCTTTCGCACTTCAGTTCCAGGAAGTTTTGTCCTTTTTTTTGCATCGCACACGATGAAACTTTCCCCTTGCGTCTGACTCTGACTTGACCCTGTCCCCTTTCTTTTGCCAATGCGAATTTTTTTCACAGCTCGAGCTCGATCCGATCTGAAACGCTTTCCATGTTCAAAATGTTGGAGAGCTATGCCTCGAGTTCCTTCAGCCGAAACATGAAATTCATGAACTTTCCGTTCCAAATGAGGCGGGATGATGGCGCAATGGCAATGGTAATCTGTACTGGAATCTAAATCATCCGTTGGAGCAACGTTATAATTAGCTACAATGTTGGCATCTACTCTGTTATTTATATAAAAACTAACATCATAAAACGGCATCGTTTTGCCTATAAATCCCATAGCGACCTCCTTTTTAGACCTTTTTTGAAAGTTATTATCTATCCCCGGCTTTTCTTGAAAATGTTCAAGAACTGGACAAAACCTCACCCCCACTAGACTCTATCTTGCGTTAAATTTCAAATAATTTTTTTACAATTTCTTTAAAAAGCAAAACTGAATTCTATAGCCTTAAATTTAAATATATTATTATATGTTATTTGAGGTTAACCCTATGGATTCAACATTTTCAGCCATATTGTCATGGAAACCTTACGCTTCGATCGAAGACACAAAGCAAGCGATTATTCAGCTAGAGAAAAATCCCCTTTTCACCTCCCATCATTATTTTCTCGCTTTGCCTTTGCACTACCTTGCGGAGCTTAAATTTGAGTTTACTTTCCCCAATCTCTCTTTTGGCGGGGCGCAGATGAATAGCATCGCCCAAGGGAGCTTCACCGAACCTATTGCCATTACCTTATTAAAAAGTATGGAAGCCAACTTTGTGATCATTGGCTCGAGTGAAAACAGAAAACTTGGCCGGGAGGATGAAGCGGCAATTTCCCTCAAATTGCGGAAAGTGCTGGATGCCCAGATTACCCCTTTTCTTTGCGTTGGAGAGCATTTTAACGAATATGAAACCAATGAATCGGAAAAAATCCTTAAAAATCAGATAGAAGTGCTAAAAAGCTTTTCTGAAAGTGATTGGGAAAAGATATGCCTCGTTTATGAGGCCCCTTGGATTAATGAAACAACCTGGCTGCCGGAAATAAAAAATGTAGAAGAAGCCTACCAAAGATGCACCAGGTGCCTATTGGAAGTGTTGGGCCCTTCAGCTGCCAAAAAAATCAAAGTCTTCTGTGCTATGCCTGAAGATGTTCCCGATTGTGCGGAAGTGATTAGGCAAATTTCTTGTCCCGGGTGGTACTTTGCCCATGCGGCGCTGCATCTGGAAATATTATCGAAGGGATTGCACCTGTCTTTTCCCTCAAAGGAAACCACTTCTTCAAAAGAAGATGCCCCGGAAAGTACTCAGAAAAAAGGGGAAGAGGTCGAAGCTGTAGCTACGGGCAGAATTGTCGAGAAAGCTGTTTTGGCGGCTGCCCAGGAAACAGAAGCCACTTTGCAAGAAAAAACCGAAGCAAAAGAGATCGACGAGGAGGCTGAAGAAGCAATCGGGGGTGAAGAAGAGATGGCTGCAGAAGAACCCGAAGAGTTCGAAGATGTGATCGAAGAGTCTAACGAAGAATCCTCCCAGGATGATAATTCTCCTCCATAACTATTTCTATAATCGTCTTTAGTCGTTTCTAGGCCTTCGACCTGTAAAGTTTAGACGCTTCTCAATCAACATAAATTCCCTTCGGGAATTTTTTTATAGAAAAATGCCCAAACTCGAGCAAGCCTTCGGCCTGAGAAGGGGGAAAACGCGAGATTTTCATCGGATATTGTTTTACAAAAATTGCAAAAGTTAGTTGAGAAACGTCCAAATTTTAGAGATATAATAGTTTCTCTACATATCAACTTCTGTCAAATCCATTAATATTATTGAAATTTTAATGTGTTTAAAGTATTATTAATAAAAAAATATAAACATCTAGTGTCGTTCTAAGTTTTTTGCGACATCCCCTTCACGGCAAATTTGCTAATATTTTGTGGTTTATTTTGGAAAATTTTTGGGGATCGTTATATTTAATTATAGGTTTGTTTTATGATATTCGGACATTATGGACAATTTGTTTATCATTCATTCGAAAATTTCATACACTATAGAGGCATACCAAAGAGTTCTTATTTGCAAGAACAAGAGTTGAAGATAGCTAACACGTCTAATCCGATTAAAGCTAATTTAGATGTTAACGATATCGCTAATGACCACAACCCCCATTTTAAATATCTTAAAAGCCTTCCCAATTGGGGATCTCCTCTTATACATTATGCATTAAACGATGCGAAAACACTCATTTCACCTTGGGAGAGGTGGCGCTGCATTGCAGGAAACATTGCTTTATATGTGATTCAACAATCGGTCTACCTGTTTGCAATTATAGCTGCTGCAAAAATGGGAACCCATTTAAAGTGGTCTGTACTTGTGGGTGGTTATATTGGAATAGCAGCAGGACTAGGACTTGGTATTAGTAGTTCTCTAATCGGTTTTAGAACAAGAAATTTATCATATAATAGCCCCTTCGAATGGTGGGTTGAAACTTCATTTGATGAAAAACTTGTCGCTGATGGTGAAATCCGTGCCTGTATGAAACCAGAAGCTAGGAGAGCTCACTATATAAACGCGGTCGCAAAACCCCTGTTAATAGCTATTCTGTATTCAGGAGCGGCTTCGTTTTTCGCAAGATATCCTTTTCCCACCAGTGTGTTGCTAAGCCTATCTTCTCGAACCAAGATATATATTGATGAAACTTTTTGGAATATAGGTTGGGTTTCTGCGAATGCAGTTGGATCTTTTATTACTTTTAAATTGACTTATCCAATTGCCGAAGTAATCAGCAAAAAAATCATCCAAATTGTTGCCAGACAATTCACACATTAGGAACATACTGAAGCAACTCAATAATTTCATCTCTGGTAAACTGCTTGACAATTTCATGGTCATCAACCCCTACGACCTCTTCCATCAGCTTTCCTTTTTTTTCTATGAGGGCATCGATTTTTTCCTCGAATGTGTCCTTTGTAACCAGCTTAAAAACCTGCACTCCGCGCGTTTGACCAATCCTGTGGACCCGGTCAGTTGCCTGATTTTCACGAGCCGCATTCCACCATCGGTCATAGTGGATCACGACAGATCCGGCCGTCAAGTCGATACCCAAACCTGCCGCTTGGAGGGAGGCCACAAAAACTTCACAATCGGGATCGTGATTAAACCGATGCACTTGCTCAGCCCGATCTTTTGTCGCCCCTCGGATCGTTGCGTAGCCGATCCCTGTTTCTCGGAGATACTCCTCAATGATATCCAGCATGTTCAGGTATTGGGAAAACACCACCACCTTTTGCTGGCTTTCCCTGGCCTCGCTTAAAAGTTCCAGGAAGAGCTCCCACTTGCCTGACTGATATTCCTTATATTTTTCAGGCTGCTTTAGATAGACTGCAGGGTGATTGCAAATCTGTTTTAAGGCAGACAAGAGCGCAAAGATATGTAGAAAGGGGATAGTCTTTTCTGATCGCTTAGTTCTTCTAGACAGTTTTCTCCCGCGACCTCATCAAAACTTCAACATAGAGTTTTTCTTGATCCGCCACGAGCTCGCAATGAGAAATCTCTTCGATTTTTTCGGGGAGATCCAGCAGTACATCTTCTTTTTTCCGACGCATGACAAAGGGACGGATGAGTCGTGAGAGGTGACGCCGCTCTCTGCTTCCCTCTTTTTCGATCGGTTTGATAAAAAACTCACGATAATCGGTTTCTGCAGGCATGTAGGTAGGAAGAACAATATCAAATAGAGCTTTCAATTCCCGCAGTCTATTCTCAATGGGAGTTCCAGTGAGGCCCAACCGCATTTTGGCGTCGGTGTTGGTGAGGCCATATAGACACGGCTGGCATGATTTTTGGCGATCTGAATCTCATCAAAAATCGCCAGCTCAAATTTAACCTGACTTAAAAGCTCATTTTCAATCCGCCAGATCCCATAAGAAGTCAGGAGCACATCGTATTGCTGATGAAAATCCTTTAAACTTCTTTCGCTCCCATGGAATGTACATACGCGGACGCCGGGAAGGAAAGCTTGAAGCTTTTCCTGCCAGTGGTAGATGACCGATGTTGGACACACCACCAAGAAGTGGCGTGCAGATTGATCCCCCATTTTTTTGTAGTTGTTAAGGATGGCAGCCATCAAAGCCATCGCTTGATGGGTTTTTCCCAATCCCATGTCATCACAAAGAAGGCCTGAAAGATTGTGTTGGCGTAAAAACCAGAGCCAGCGAACTCCGAGGACTTGATAAGGGCGCAAATGGCTCGTTAAACCTGACAAATCCGGCTCTTCTAGAATTCGAAATTGGGTCAGCTCTTCCAATAAGCTTTTAGACACCGTGTAGTCGGCCCCTTTTTCTTTCGAAAGGGCAATTTCTTCAAAAGCGTTGAGGCGCATGAGTTCAAGAGTGCTCATTTCGATGGTATGACTTTTCCGGTTCACCTGTTTTTTAGCCAGGAGCTTCAGCCAGTTGTATCTCTTTTCTTCTAAGTCGAAGAGACCTGCAAGATCAAAAACGAACCGTTTTTTCTCTTTGAGCGCCTGCCACAATGTTGTAACAGGGATGCTTCCCCGCTCTGTCTGATATTTTAATTTTAAGAGATAAGTTCCCTCTTCTTGAGGATGTTTTTTAATGGAGGAAGCCATGAGCCGGATCTGTTCCGGCTTTGTCAGCCGGGGATCGATTTTAGCGGCATAGCGGCGCAGAGTGACCAATTCGTAAGTTAAAAATAAGGGGATATTTTCCTTTTCAATCCTCGTGGTCTGCCTAAACCGCTCCGGAAGACGATGCTCCGCAGGAAGTTCATGTATCCCTTCCCCTTTGACATAAACAAAATCGTCGAAAAAGCGGATCGGCTTATCACGATAATCTGGATGGAGCTCATAAACAGGGGAAACAACAATAAACTCATCTGGATCCAATTCAATATTCAATCCTGCATTAGCCACAGGGCATTTTTCGCTGAAAAAACCGGGAACAAGCTTGAGCTCCTCCCGATTCATCCGGATAAACAGAGGAATTTGTTCGGAGTTGAAAGTCATTCCGGTGCGGAAGGGCAAGCCGAAATGGCTTGTTATTTTAGAAAAGAAACCTTGCCCTGAAACATACACCCAAGAACCAAATTCTTTGGTTTTTTCCCCCTCCCCAGTTGCCAATTGCCGACCAAAAGATAAATACCCTTGTTCATTAATCTGATAGGTCATCTGCGACTCTACGCTGACTAAATGAGTTTGAAATCCTTCATGCGTATTCAACCAAGTTCGATGGCTTTGAATAAATTCGGGCACCTCTTCCATGGGGATAACGTTCTCAAGCTTGTCGAACCGCTTACCTTCCAACTTGTAAAATCCATCATCGTCCAAGTACACCCAGTCCCCGAATGAACAAGAATAAGGAGTAGTTAAATCACCCGGTGTAAAAAGGTAGCCATCCAGATGCAAGTTCCATTGCGGATCAAAGGCGATGGCATAGGAAACTTCGATCGGATCTTGATGAAGTTTCGCCCCTTCCAAAAAAGATTTAATCACGCCAAAATGTTCATTTAAGGCCTCACTGATCTCTCTTCCATGGAGAGTCGTTTTGGAAAGCAAACGGTGGCGATCCAGGACATAAAAACCATCTTTAGGAACATAGAGCCACCCGTTGAGTGCGATCCCTTTTTTGACTGCCGCTTTCTCAGGCAGGGCCGTTTCTTTGGGTTCGATGTGTAAACAACTCTTTTTTTTGTCGTAAACAACCTTTTGAATTGTATCGCTAGGAGCATTATGCACCACTAGAGGTGACTTGACGTTGGCTAGTGCAGGAATAATCAAAGGGAGGTTTGCTTCGGAGAGGTAGAATCCCAATTCCAATTGCTTAAATGCAACGTGCAAAAAATTGGGAATATGGTTTGGGGAATATTCAAAATTGATCTTGTAGGTGGATCCACTTTCTTCAATTTGCAATACCCATTTTGCAAGATCGCTCCAAAATGACAATTCGTAGCTTAGCTCAGCACTTGGCCGTCCTTCGCGCCATAAAATGATTTCTTCTTGGGGAAGATTAGAAAATTTTAAGGATGTTTCTTCCGTTTCAACCTTTCGGTGTTGGATCAATTCTTTGATGTGAGAAATCGACTGAGATGTGATCCCCTTGATGAAAAAAACATTTTTCCTCCCCACAGACTGGCAAACAAGGTGCCCCTTTCCGATCGACTTTAAAATGTTTAGGTCATATCCCATCCGGTCTGCATAAAGGCGAAAAAGCTTGTTCCACAAAGATCGCTCAAATCTTTGGTGCAAGGGAAAAGAGTGGCCATCATAGATTTTCAAAAACCCAACTGCAATGTGAACGCAGTTGGAACCATCTTCCGATTCGTCGCAAGAACAAAAGCAATCTTTTATTGAACCTTTAGGATCTAATTGTAAAAAAGCCCAGACATCTTCCTTGCTTTTTTGATCGCGCATTTGAACCTGATAAGTGCTCCCGGAAAATTCGATATGTTTGACATTTCCATGAGCCAAATAATCTTCTGCTAAAGAATGATATTTTTTTAAAAATTCAGGAAGTTGCATGGATAATTAAAGCCTATCTTGCTTTCTTAATAATACAAGATAGATAAGATCGTCTAAAAGAAAAAAACATGATGACCAGGTTCGCCTACGGCGGCAGGATAGGCAGGACACTTTATGCATTTCTTTCAATAGAAATTCCCAGTGGCAAGGACTCACCGAATACCTCTTCTTGCTCTTTTTCAGACAAAAGGGACGATTCCGTCAAGAGGGCCTTCAACCGCTCATGCTCCCCATTCCCCTCATACTGTTTTAATATTTTATATGTCATTGAAGATGAGACGTTTAGCTCTCGATATTCCGTTTTACGAGCGAGCTGTCCAAAAACAAAGGCAAGCTTCATTTTATCAAGCCCTTTTTGTTCAATCAAGGCTTCAATCCACTCTTCAACAATCTCCTTGGGAAGAACATGAATGACCGTCCCATACGCCAAATGGCGAGCTCCCAGCCTCCCTAATGCCCACAATTCCGCCGACGAACTAAATCCCTCCTCGAACCGTTTAATCAAGGCATTTCCCACTTTTA
Organism: uncultured Parachlamydiaceae bacterium; assembly: GCA_963742415.1. Taxonomy (GTDB): domain Bacteria; phylum Chlamydiota; class Chlamydiia; order Chlamydiales; family Parachlamydiaceae; genus CAVULX01. Next base: position 58,568 of record CAVULX010000004.1, on the reverse strand, counting down.
CTTTAATATTTTGATCCACCAGCTCTAAAGCCGCCAACGCCCTGATCCTTTCATGATAGGGGTAAAGCTCCCCCTTGCTTTTTATTTCAATTCTTCCTGATTTTGGATGAATTATCTCTTTACACAATTCATGAGCTAATTGACTTTGCTGCCCTTTATTTAAACCCGCTGCAATCCTACGATAACAAATCCACTGCTGGATTTTTGTTTCGCTATTTTGCACTCCCTGCAAATCTGCAAGGATCGTTTTCCACAAGTCTTTGAGTCGAAAGTCATCCAAAGGATACCCATTTCCGGGTCGCAATAAAAATCCCGCTAAGTTCCACCACCGCGCTTCATGCTCCATGAAAATTTTTCTTTTTGCACACTGGAGATTGAGTTCATCCCAAAGAAGGCGCAGCAAACTAAGGGGCCACTCCCTCTTAGGCCGCTGAATTTGCTCTTCAAGCAATTCGATCACTTTATTAGGCTTGATCCCCTTCTCCCCATTGTAAAGCCTCCTAATCACTTGACACGCTTCGGAAAAAAAAGAAGCATCATATGTTTCGTCCTCCCTCTTTTTCTCTAGAATAGCCAAACTATTTTCTTGACCGGCGGCCGACTTCAACTGAAATTCTAAGGCCCACGTTTGTGAATTGGATCCCGATTTCAGCCGTAATGCCAAGGTCCCGATAGAAGTGAGAGATACTTCTAAATGGACAGGGATTTTATCTTTCACCCCTTGTGAAGAGGTTCCTTTCCCGAGGCGGAGCACAGTCTGGATCGGAGGGAGAAGCTGCATCTCTAAGGGATCAATGGGGATGATTTCCCCCCTATTGTCCTCTAAACGAACATGGGAACTATAAAGCTTAAAAGATACCGGACTATTGGGCTGCACTAAAAAGGTTTGGTCCGATTCAAACGTTTCACCTTCTTCTGCACCACGTTTGAGTAAAGTCAGAGCTTTTTCCTCTCCTTGAGCTTCAATCCCTAAATAATAACTCCGAGCAATCCCGCCGCTGATTTTAATTCCATCCCCACGGCACGCTTTCCCAAAATAGGCTGCTCCGCGTGAAACGGCCAAATCGAGGTTGTCTGAATTCAACGGCTTGATCGACTTTTCTGGAAACCAGGTGCGCAGGGCCCTCAAAACCGCTTCTTGAAAGAGAGGAGGTTTCATGGTCCCCCCATTAAATAAAACAAAATCGGGTGATTTTCCGGTCCGTTTGATAAAGGCCCCCATGTGTTTTACAACAGAAGGCTCCTCTTCATAAGCTAACCCCATCGTCCGTAAAGCGCCTTTTCTCCCTTGAGAAACTTCGTCCCAGCAGCAAGTGTGAAAAAATCCCGATTCAAGATAGTTCTGGAGCTCTTCCTTTGTAATTTCTATGCTTAGACTGCCTTGTACAACACTTGATCCTGTTCCTAGCAGCTGTACATGACCACTTTTCCTCTCCCCATCACCAAGCAACTGTTCTTTAATTCGACGAGCTTGATACCTGAGTTGAGCTCTTTGGCTCATCGAATACTCGATATCACCGTCGGGTGAGAGTTGGGACTCCAGATAATGCACAATAGCCTCATCGATATTGTCTCCCCCAAGGAGCAGGTGATCCCCTACGGCCATTCTTTGAAAGGAAGCTTCCTCCCCCTTTTCTTGAACTTCAATTAAGCTGAAATCTGTCGTTCCTCCCCCGACATCGCAAACAAGGATGGCAGCACCTATAAAAAGATGTTTCTTCCATTCTTTTTCATGGCGGGAAATCCAAGCATAAAATGCTGCCTGGGGCTCTTCAAGCAGTATCAAATGGGCAAAACCGGCTTTTTTTGCAGCTTCTACAGTTAATGTCCGTGCAACCTCATCAAAAGAGGCTGGCACGGTTAAGACGATCTGTTGCTGTTGCAACTCAGCCTCGGGATTATCTCCTGCCATTGTTCTGTTCCATGCCTCCCGCAGATGGTCTAAGTAGCGGGCGGTCGCTTCAACGGGACTAATCCTTTCATGGGGTTCAGCAGCTTCAACAGGGAGGACTTTTCCGGTCCGTAAAGCTGTAGAATGGCATAGCCAGCTCTTGGCAGAATGAACAAGGCGGGTCGGCACCTTAGCGCCATGGGATAAAGCAAAGGCTCCAACAAAATGGGAGGGTTGCTTCTTCCATGGTAAATCAAGCATTCCCAAAGGCCATTCTTCCTGCGCAGACGACACCAAATAGCAAAAGGAGGGAAGAGTCGCAAGAGACTCGACACGACCCGCCTCTTTCAGTTGCGGAATGTAAAACTGCTGGATTAAAGGCCTAGCCGATTGAATATCGACATAAGCCACGCAACAATTTGTCGTTCCTAAATCAATGCCTATAATATAGCGCATACTCTAAAGAAGACTTTCAGGCGCTTCATATTCATAACCAAGGTCGGCCGCAACAGAAGCATTGGTCACCTTCCCCAAGCAAACATTGAGACCTTGGCGCAGTCCCTGGCATTCTTTCAACGCCCGTTTCCAACCCTTATTTGCTATCGTCAACGCGTAATCCATCGTGGCATTTGTCAATGCTTGGGTGGAAGTGCGCGCACAAGCCCCAGGCATATTCGTCACACAATAATGGATCACCCCTTCAGTGATAAATGTAGGGGTAGCATGGGTCGTGGGATAAGCCGTTTCGACACACCCCCCCTGATCAATTGCCACATCGACAATGACAGAACCGGGTGTCATCTTCTTGACCATCTCCCTTGTGACAAGCTTTGGAGCCAGCTTCCCAGGAATCAAAACCGCGCCTATGACAATGTCCGCACGGATCACAGCCTCTTCTATCGAGGAAGATGTCGAGTACAAAGTTTTTAAATTAGGACCATACAACGCATCCAATTGACGCAGCCGATTGAGGTCTTTATCGATAATCGTTACATTAGCTCCCAACCCCATCGCCATCCTTGCAGCTTCGGTTCCCACAATTCCCCCCCCAATAACAACAACCCGAGCGGGAAATACTCCAGGAACTCCCCCTAAAAGCAACCCTTTCCCCCCATGGTTTAATTGCATGCATGTCGCTCCGACTTGAATGGAAATTCTCCCGGCAATTTCGCTCATTGGGATCAAAAGGGGCAATCTTCCTTGGAGATCTGTCACTGTCTCATAAGCAATCCCAACAACTTTCCTTTCCAGCAGATGCTTGGTCTGGATTGGATCGGGAGCCAAATGTAAATAACAAAACAGAATCTGTCCTTCCCTCAAAAGAGCAAATTCACTTTCCTGGGGCTCTTTTACTTTGATGATCATTTCAGCTTTATAAACTTCAGATGGCGTCTTTGCTATTTTAGCTCCTGCGGCGGCATACATCTCATCTGTGAAACCGATCGTCGACCCGGCTAACGTTTCGACAAGGACCTGATGTCCCATTTCCACTAAAGCTCTCACCATCGCAGGGGTCGCACCTACACGGTATTCATGATTTTTAATTTCTTTTGGTATTCCTATAAGCATCGTTTCACCTCATCCTTGTTTAAATGCTAAAAAACAGAACTTATTCGTTATGAATGCTTTATTTTAAAATACGAAAAGATTTCTGACGACGAAAAAATGTGAAATCCCCCTTTTCCAGGGTCTTCCTTTCCTAGATTAAAAACTGGCATATTTCTTGCATCTACCAAAGTAATAAATAAATTAAAATAATTGAACCAGGATAGTTAATATATCAATTGATTAATAATTATTTTAATTAATATAATAATTCTAGTAGTATTCTTAATTGATAATAAATAAGAGGATTATATGGTCACTAAATCAAATTTAAAAGCATTATTTATCCTCTCTCTAGCTTTTATAACCATAGCTCCTGCCACAATTTTCTCGGCTGATAGCATTACTGTCACGGATGTTTCTGGTGCATGGACCAGTGTATCCGGTGGATCCAATGTCCAAGGGGTGGGAACTAATGAAATCTCTTGGGGTGGTACAAACCCTGATCGAAGCGCTTACTTATTCTCCCCTATAACGCCCTTTTTTTATAGTGTGACTATCGGCACACCCTTTGACCTTGCAACGTTTACACATTTCAACCAAGTTATCCCGCATGGTAGCGGAATTACAGGAGCAACATTAAGCACTCTGGTCAGCTTAAATATAAATGGAACACAAATAAATAATTTAAATTTTATCTACAATTTCCAGCATGATGAAACTCCTAACATCGCTGGCCAATGTCCACCAGGATCTATATCTGTTTGCGATGATATTGTCACTTTCACCAACAACGTTCCTGCTTCGAGCACATTCACCATTGGTGGGGTCCAATATACTTTAGAGCTTTTCGGATTCAAAAAGAATGGCGTTCTAGTCAACCAGTTCTTGACTCAAGAAAATAAGACTAATGTTGCTACACTGGAAGCCGTCATTACAACCATGGGTGTTGTTACCCCCGAACCTTCAACATACCTAATATTAGGATCCGCACTAGCCCTCTGCATCTTTTTAAAACGAAAACAACGAACAGCTCAGTAAAGATTTCTTTAGAGGCACAGAGACAAAGATCAAACTATTCTCCGTGCCTCTTCTGTTTGCTTTTTTCTCGTTTTCCTTTTATAGTGAAAATATAGTTAAAAAGACCTGTATCAATTAATATCCCTAATTTTTATTATTTTGTTACAAGTTAAATAATGTAAGTTGAAAATTACTGAGTGTAATCAAGTTAAAAAAAACCTCTGTGTTCTCTGTGATCTCTGTGGTTTATTAAAATTCAACCACAGAGTTCACAGAGAACACAGAGAGACGATAAATTTAATTATTTGCAACTTACGTTAAATAATGAAAAACTAACTTGGCTTTTTTGTGGAACCAACATCTTCTTTTTACTCCTCCCTGCCATTAATACTCTTTGAAGACATACAAAAAAATAGAGGGGGCATAGACTTCCTTTGTAGGCAGCTTTGTTTAAAACCTGTAGGGAGTATTCCAGAAGAAGCTTTAAAATTTCAGCCTGGTAAGGTTGAAGTCATCAACACTAAAGAATTATTTGGACGGCTTACAACTTTAGAAGTCCATGCCCTATTTATTTCTATTAAAGGTTGGAAACCTTTTAGAGAAAAAATCGAAGCAAAAAAATCTATTGAGGACATTGAGACTACTTACAAAGGAATAAATGAACTAATCCCCGAGCTTAGCGGCGACATGATAAACATCATGCGATGGTTAGAAATACGTCTTCCCTACCTCTTGTTGAAACATAAAAAAGCGGTTAACATAAAAGTAAGAGTAATCACAACAGAATTTAAAGAAAAGGAAGTTCTAAAAGCTGATCTTGCTGAAATTATTCTTACTGATTTAAATCTATTATTTAACGCTTTTCAAGAATATTTAAATTTAAATGATGAAAAAATCCTTACCAATCAATTAAAAAACGATATTTTTATTAACGATTCCTATTGGGAATTCACCAAAACTACATTAACTTCTGAAGCCCACAATGAAATGGTGAATCTTATAAAAATTATAAAAAATTGTTTGACTTATCCAAAGGAGCTTTTTCCGCTTCTTTTAACGACTCGGCCTCGAATAGAGATTTTTCCAGATTTTCAATCTTCATTCCTAAGTGAACTGCATTATATTGATAACTATTATGGAGAAAAAATTCCGAATAACATACCCCAAAAATTACGTAAAAGTTTTTTATTAACCTTACATGAAATAAAAGAAATTTTAATAGAGATTAATAAAGACATAGAAAATTTGAATTCAATTATAAAAAATAGAACATTTTTAAAATTGACTGAGGTTAAGAGTTTGAATTCTTTAACCAAATTAAGTAAAAATAATGATAATTACATCAATTGGGTTCATAAATATGAAAATTGCCCCCACGCAACCGGATCAGAGACGGAAGAAATGTGTGAAATTATTAAAAAATATCATTTGTATTTATATAACCACTATTACATGGTTGCATCCACGATTTTAAACTCTAGCGAGACAGTTTGCGTCGTTATAAAATGTGCTAAGGATTTAGGCATTGAATTAAATAATTTTCATTCTGGAATTTTTTCTCTTGGAGATATAATTTTAATAAAATTACATGAACAAGCGAGAAAAATTTTTAAATGTATTGGTACTGACGATCGAATCATTCGTCATCTTATTGAAGGCATTTTATCTATTAATATTATCGATATTGATTTAAGTAAACTAAGTTATAATGAGAAATCAAAATCGCTTAGCAATTATTACAGAATTGTCTCCGATCTAGAATTTAAAACAAAATTATTAAGACAAGTCTTACAAAAATATCCTAATTTAAAGACTGTAACTGAGGATTTTGTAAAATATTTGGATATTAGCATCCAAATTTTTAAACATTTTTATGTTGGTATCGACCTCTTAGGTCTTTTGTGGAGTCCTATTAAAGAGTCAAGCCCTATCCCATCCTCTGCAGAACTAGACTTTCTCCAAAAAAAACTCAAGATTCTTTCTGAGGAATTATTTGAATTTTTTGATGAAAAATCAATATCATTTTTAGGAAAGCGCTTTGCCCCTTTTAACATATTTATCGTTAACTGGAAAGAAAGGTTCCAGGCTCAATTGAAAAAAGTGGGTTTGCCTTTAGAAAATAAAATTCAAAATTACATCTCCTCCGTTGAAGAAGTGATTGATTTCTTTACAAATCTAGTTAACGATAAGCGTGCACTTTTTATCAATGAGCATCTAGGATCGATAATTAATATTCTAAAAAACACTTATATTGAAACTGCTAAACCCCTCCTTACTTTCGCGATGAGACAGGAACTTCTCTCTTCGACTCCGAAAAAGGGAGGCGCAAACCAAAGAAAAAAAAGAGGTCAAAAGCCCAATGCCCAAAAGCCGCTGGTGAAGACACCCCCTCTACCTAAACCCATGCGTCAGTTATTCATCCCCTGGAAAATGCTAAATTTGAATCCCTCATCTTCTCCTGAAATTGCAATTCAAAAAGAAGCTCATGAGCAAGAAGTAAAAAAATCGTACCTTGAATTTCAACAGAATTGGAAAGATCTCCCTTTTTGGGAAAGACTTCAGTCGCTCCATAGCTTATGCAAAAGATTGCAGACTTATGAATTTCAAATGGTCCATTACGGTTCTCTTAAAGAAGGGGAAAATCAATTCGAATCAATAAAAAATGAAGCAAAATCCAACTTACAATCATCGGTTGAAGATTTATTAACCCTTGCAGAACAGATCGAATCGGAAAAAATAACACCCCATCAGTTTTCATTTCTCGTCTTAAGAATGAGTATTGCTATAGAGCAAGCGATAAAACTGTTGTTTAACCGTAAGAACTCTATAACCCATGTTCATAAGCATCAACCTGGCTTGCTTTACCAAGAGTTAGTGAAGAATCAAGAGCAAATTCAGTTTCCTCTCCCTTTATCCACCGATCAAACCGATTGGTTAAATTCTCTAGATAGTATCATTGACATATCTGGACGGTACACCAGCAAATCTTTTGATTTTATGGTCATTGGAAATTCTCAAATTCTTTATTTATCAACCTTGGAATTGGATTCCCTTTCTAAAGAGGAACAAAACCAAGCCCGATTTGAGCTTTGCCAAGGATTAGGGATCCCTTTCAGTGAACAAGAATCGCTCCCCTCTCTAATTCAAAAGGGGTGGAAATATGTGCAAGAAAATCGGCGCCAGTTTTTTGAAACCGGATTGGAAGTCCTGAAAAATCTCTTGCTCTCTGTAGACGTAGAAAACATGAGCGTTGTTCCCTCTGAAAAACTCTCTTTTAAAGCAGATCTTTCCCTTTTGTCGGGAATCTTCAAGGATTTGCAAATTCAAACCAAATCTTCTCAAATGTCTAATTTGATTACCCAAATGGACATGATCTGGAACAAATTGTATAATGGACAAAATTTGCACAGACTCCACTCACCTCATTTCAAATCAACTGAGATAAAAACTGGGATCAGCAGTGCATTAAAGGAAAGCGAGGGGGCTTTACAGAGTCTCAAAAATCTTTTTCCCTATTTAAAGGGATCCAGCGCTTATGCTTGGGGAATGGCCGCTTTATTAAAAGAAGCGGTCCTTATCGAGAGCATGATGCAAGCCTTGATGGGGTATCTCCCTCTCTTCGATGAAGGGGAAAGTTCTTCCCATTTATTGTTTACAGATTTTCATGGAAAACCTTTCTGCCATTCCCATCAACTTCAAAAATTTTTAGATAAAATCAAGCCCCATATTAAAGAACTGCCTGCAACAGTGATAGACCACTTGGAAGATCGTATAAAAATTTTGGAACCGATTTTAAAAAAGCTTTATCGGTATAATTCAGATGCTCTATCTGAATCTCAGCAGCTTTTAAACCAATTGCGGTTCTTGGACCAGTTGAACTTTTCTTTATCAAAAGGGACGTTGAGGCCAGATCAAAAAGAGGAGCTGGAAAGTATCACAAAAGGGTTTTCAATAGATTTAGCCAACCTTGACGTAACTATAGAAGAATTTATCGAAGGGAAAATCATCCGATCTCTTCCATCGACTCTGAAGGCCGTCGATAAATTATTAGATATTCTCCTCATAAAAATTAAGCAAAATTGAACCCCTGATATTGCTTAAAATTGTTGCCTTATTAATGATAATGCAACAAGTTCTATATTTATTAAAATCGTATTGCAAGTTAATTAATTAATAACTAAACTATATTTTTTTAATTTTTAAATTCAAGGCTTTTATGGATCCAATAATGCAAACAACACAACCTTCAGCAACATCTTCTTCTTTTTATGCCACCCTCCCAAAAACAATGTATGATAGCATAAAAAGTAATGTAAACCGCGTAGATGATCTTTGCAGGCAACTTTGTTTAAAGCCTGTAGGAACCATACCTTCAGATGCTTTAGCAAATCAATCGGGTATACGCAAAGCCATTGTCTCTGAAGATTTATTTAACAACCTTACCGTTTTAGAAATCCATGCTTTATTTATTTCTATTAAAGGATGGAAACCCTTTGTGGATAAAATAGAAGCAGATAAATCTTCTATTGAGGACATTAAGACGGCTTATAAATCAATAAAGGAAATGTTTCCTGAGTTTAATGGGGACATGATAAACATCATGCGATGGTTAGAAATACGTCTTCCTAATCTCCTACTCAAAAATAAAAAAACAACCAAAAATTTACGTGTGAAAATCATCGCAAAAGAATTTAAAGAAAAAAAATCTTCAAAGGTAGAAATTCTTGATATGATCCTTATTGATTTAAATACTTTATTTAAAGCATTTGAAGGATATTTACTATATAAAGAGGAAATAATCCTTACCGGACAATTAGAAAACAATATTTTTACTAATGATTCATATTGGGAATTCACTAGAAATATATTAACACCAGATGCTCATAATGAATTGATTAACATTATAAAAATTATTAAAACTTGTTTAACTTATCCTAAGGAGCTTTTTCCACTTCTTTTAATGACCAGGGATCGAATTGAGCTATTCCCAAGTTATCAATCGACGCTGTTAGAAGATCTATTTTTTATTAATAACTATAACACAGAAAAAATTTTATCTAAAATTGAGAAAGAATCTAAAAATTTACATCATGATTTTTTGTTGTACGTAAACGAATTTATAAAAATTTTAAATCAAATTGATGAAGAAAGAGAAAAATTTTTTCAGCTCATTAAAGAAAAATCTTTTTTAAGCATAAATGGTAAAGCCGAAAGTTATGATAGTATCTTAAAAAAATTAAAGAAAACTGAAGAAACATACAACCTCTGGTTAGGCAAATATCGTCAATGCATAAAAACAAAAATCTCAAAGGCTGAAGAAATAAATGACATTTTTCATAAATATCATATATATTTAGATAATCACTATAAAAGCGGTGCAGCAGGCCTCGCAACTTCTAGTGATCTAGTTTGCCAAGTAATAAAGTATGCTAAAGATTTAGGGATTGAATTTAAAAATTATCAATCCGGAATTTTATCTTTATTTGATATAATTTCAATAAAATTATACGATCAATCAAAGCAAATTTATAAATGTTTAGGAAATGAAACGCACCCCCTTTGGGAGGTTATCGACAGCATTTTAGGAATTAAAATTATTGGTACTGATCTTAGCAAACTAAGTTATAAGAAGAAATCAAATGCTTTCAGAAATTTCTCACTATTAATTCAGCGTTTAGAAAAGCAAAAAAATGTGTTAAAAAACTTTGCAGAAAAGAATAGTGATTTAAAGATTGTTGCAGCTCCTTTTATAAAAAGTTTGGAGAGTAGCATCCAAATTTATCGGAAATTTTATTCCTGTTTAGATCTTATAGGATTTTTGATTAGTCCTATTAAAGAGTCAAATCCAAATCCATCTTTGACAGAATTGGACTTGCTCAAGAATCATCTGAAGAACCTTTCTGATGTACTTCTTGGTTATTTTGATGAGACGATGATATCTCATTTAGAAAAAAATCTCGCCCATTTCCACAAACCTTTTTCCATTTTCATTGTTAAGTGGAAAGAAAGATGCCAAGCCCTGTTGAATCAAGAGGGTATGCTTTTGGAGAATAAAATTAAAAATTATTTCTCCTTAGTTGAACAAATTATTACTTTCTTTTCCAATCTAGCTATCGATGACGCCAAAATTTCTTCAATCGTAGAATTTTTAATTGAAAATCTAAATGGTAGTTTTATTGAAAACTCTAAACCTCTCCTCCGTTACACAATAAGGCAAGAACTTCTCGCTTCGACACCGAAAACAAAGCGCTTAAACAGTAGAAAAAAGGGGAAACGAAAGCCTGTTGCCAAAAAGCCGCAAGTCAAGAGATCGCAGCCCTCCCTTGGCTTGGGGCACCCATTTATTCCTTTGAACTTTTTAAATTTGAATCCCTCATCTTCTCCTGAAATTGCAATTCAAAAAGAAGCTCATGAGCAAGAAGTAAAAAAATCGTACCTTGAATTTCAACAGAATTGGAAAGATCTCCCTTTTTGGGAAAGACTTCAGTTGCTCCATAGCTTATGCAAAAGATTGCAGACTTATGAATTTCAAATGGTCCATTACGGTTCTCTTAAAGAAGGGGAAAATCAATTCGAATCAATAAAAAATGAAGCAAAATCCAACTTACAATCATCGGTTGAAGATTTATTAACCCATGCAGAACAGATCGAATCGGAAAAAATAACACCCCATCAGTTTTCATTTCTCGTCTTAAGAATGAGCATTGCCATAGAGCAAGCGATAAAAATGTTGTTTAACCGTAAGAACTCTATAACCCATGTTCATAAGCATCAACCTGGCTTGCTTTACCAAGAGTTAGTGAAGAATCAAGAGCAAATTCAGTTTCCACTCCCTTTATCCGCCGATCAAACCAATTGGTTAAATTCTTTGGATGCCATCATTGAGATATCTGGACGGTACACCAGCAAATCTTTTGATTTTATGGTCATTGGAAATTCTCAAATTCTTTATTTATCAACTTTGAAGTTGGATTCCCTTTCTAAAGAGGAACAAAACCAAGCCCGATTTGAGCTTTGCCAAGGATTAGGGATCCCTTTCAGTGAACAAGAATCGCTCCCCTCTCTAATTCAAAAGGGGTGGAAATATGTGCAAGAAAATCGGCGCCAGTTTTTTGAAACCGGATTGGAAGTCTTGAAAAATCTCTTGCTCTCTGTAGACGTAGAAAACATGAGCGTTGTTCCCTCTGAAAAACTCTCTTTTAAAGCAGACCTTTCCCTTTTGTCGGGAATCTTCAAGGATTTGAAAGTTCAAACCAAATCTCCTCAAATATCTATAAATAATTTGATTACCCAAATGGACACGATCTGGAACAAATTGTATAAAGGGCAAAATTTGCACAAGCTCCACTCACCTCATTTCAAATCAACTGAGAATTTTAAATTAAAAACTTGGATCAGCATTGCATTGAGGGAAAGTGAGGGGGCTTTACAGAGTCTCAAAAATCTTTTTCCATATTTAAAAGGATCCAGCGCTTATGCTTGGGGAATGGCCGCTTTATTAAAAGAAGCGGTCCTTATCGAGAGCGTGATGCAAGTTTTGATGGGGTATCTCCCTCTCTTCGATGAAGGGGAAAGTTCTTCCCATTTATTGTTTACAGATTTTCGTGGAAAACCTTTCTGTCGTTCCCATCAACTTCAAAGATTTTTAGATAAAATCAAGCCCCATATTAAAGAACTGCCTGCAACAATGATAGACCACTTGGAAGATCGTATAAAAATTTTGGAACCGATTTTAAAAAAGCTTTATCGGTATAATTCAGATGCTCTATCTGAATCTCAACAGCTTTTAAACCAATTGCGGTTCTTGGACCAGTTGAACTTTTCTTTATCTAAAGGGGCGCTGAGGCCAGATCAAAAAGAGGAACTGGAAAGTATCACAAAAGAGTTTTCAAAGGATTTAGCCAACCTTGACTCAACCACGGAGGAATTTATCGAAGGGAAAATCATCCGATCTCTTCCATCGACTCTGCAGGCCGTTGATAAATTATTAGATATTCTGATTTTGCATCTTAAAAAAGATCAGGGATAGCAGGATAGAGGAGGATTTTTTAACAGGATGGGCAGGATCGCAAGCGGCAGGATAAGCAGGATTTAAAATTAACCTCTATTATTTGCCTTTGTTTTTTTCCTTTGAGCTCTTATTTTAACATCCTGCTTATCCTGCCGCTTGCGATCCTGCCTATCCTGTTAAAAAATCCTCCTCTATCCGGCTATCCCTGGTTTTATTAAAATGGTATTGCAGGTTAAATGATGAATAAATAGGCTAAGAAGGTGTTCACAAACTTCTAAGACCGTTTTTTAATATGGACTCGTATGGAACCAACATCGTCTCCCCTTCCTCCCATCGCTGCATCATCCCTTGTTTATGAATGTATAAAAAAACATCCATCGGGTTTATTTTTTTTATATAAGCAGCTTATTTTAAAGCCCGTAGGGAGTATTCCAATACAGGTTGCACACAGAGTCACAGAGGTCGATCCTAAAACCTTGAACAACTTATTTGGCCAACTTACAACTTTTGAAGTCCACGCCTTATTTATTTCTATGATGGGTTGGGAACCTTTTATTCAAGAGATAAACCTTGATCGCGCTTCCCTTGAGAAAGTTGAGGCAGCTTGTGAAGAAATAAATAAAAAAATTCCTGTGCTTAACGGCGCTATGATAAACATCATGCGATGGATAGAAATACGCCTTCCCTCTCTCTTGCTCAAACATAAAAAGGCAAATCAAAATCAGGCAGTGCCAATGCTCACAAAAGACTTTAAAGAGCGGCAAGTCCCCAAGGAAAAATTAATCGATCTAATTCTTAAGAGTTTACACATTTTTTTTGCAGCTTTTCAGGGCTTTCTAATCAATAAAGATGTAGGAGTTTTTAAAGATCAACTAAACAACAACATTTTTACAAATAAATTTGGGGAAATCACGCGGAGTATATTAACATCGGAAGCACACTCAGAAATAAGTTCACTTATAAAAATTCTTAAAGATTGTTTAACTTTTCCGGAAGCGCTCTTCCCACTACTTTTAGAGGCGCACAGCAACAATGAGATGTTTCCAGACTATCAATCTTCATTGTTGGAAGATTTAACCTTTCTTAATACCTATTTAGGGGAAAAGATTTCGACTAAAATCAGAGAAGTATCTGGTGAACTAGCGAATAGCTTTTTAGAAATTTTAAGAGATTTTGGCAAAATTTCAACTCAAATTAATATAGAACGCGAAAAATTGGGGCAGATTATCCAAACAAAATCTTTTTTTTGTTTGATCAATCAACAGGAGACGTTTTTAGAAAAAGAATTAATTGAAAACTCGGCTCGACACTTCTTTTGGCTAAATGAATTTGAAAAGCGTTCTAACAAAAAGGGGTTAGAAGAATTGCACGTAATTGTACACAAATACCGTATCTATTTATATGATCAATATAAAATTGTCACAGAGAATATCAATAATTCAAGAGCAGTGGTATTGCAAGTAAAAAAACTTGTTGAGCAACTAGGCTTTGAAATTAAAAATTTTCATTCCGGAACTTTTTCTATAATAGATTTTATTTTGATAAAGTTGAACGAGCAAGCAACGCCAATTTATAAATATGAAGGAGCAGAAAAGAAAAACATATTACAACTTGTTGAGCAAACGTTGTCTCGTATTTTTCATTTTAATGAATTTATTGATAAAAACTTTAGTCATCTAAGCCCTGAACAAAAGTTAACATTGTTTGAAAGCTTGGTAGGTCTTATTTCCCAGCTACGACTTAATAGGGAAAGCTTAAAAAATATGGCAAAAATCCATAAAAACTTTAACCGTGTCGCCACCCCTTTCATCAATAGTTTAGATATAATCATCACGATTTTTAATGAATTTCGCTCGATCGACCTTTTGGATCTTTTAAATACCCCTATTAAGGAGACAAATCCAGAGCCATCCCCGACAGAATGGCACTTGCTTGAGAAACAGTTGAAGATCCTTTCTGAGTTATTAAATTATAATTTTGTCCAACTTTTTTTACTTTTAGAGAAACACGTTTCCACTTCCTATAACTTCTCATCCCAATCTTTGGCCGATTGGAGAGAAAGAAGCCTAAAGCTGCTTGCCCAAGAGGATCTGCTTTTAGAGCATAAAATTCAACTTTACATCTCCTGCGTTGAAGAAGTGATTGAATTCTTTGAAAATATCTCTAACTGCATTCCCGGTTTGTCTCCGGTAATAGAAATAATCACCGATTCTCTGAAAACCACTTTTGTTAAAGGCGCTAAACCCCTTCTCCGTTTCGCGTTAAAGCGAGAACTTCTCTCTGAGACAGAGAAAAAGGCCCCTTCGAGCAAAAGAAAAAAAAGAAAAGGTCGAAGCTCTAATATCAAAAAGCCTCAAGCCAAGGCGCCCTCTCCTCACCCTATTTTGCGACAGGTTTTTATCCCTTCAAAACTTTTGAATTTGAATGCCTCATCTTCTCCTGAAATGGCTATTTCAAAAGAAACGCATGAACGAGAAGTAAAAAAATCTTATCTCGAATTTCAGCAAAAATGGAAAGACCTCCACTCCGTCGAAAAACTTAATTTGATCCGTAGCTTATGCAAAAGGGTGCCGATTTATGAATTTCAAAAGGTCCATTACGGCGTTGTTAATGAGGGCGAAATTCAATTTGAATCAATAAAAAATGAAGCGAAATCCAACTTACAATCATCGGTTGAAGATCTATTAACCCATGCACAATATATCAACGCGGAAAAAATAACAGCTCATCAGTTTTCCTTTATCGTCTTAAGAATGAGTATAGCTATAGAACAAGCTATAAAACTTCTGTTTACTCGTTCGAACCCTTTAGATCATGTTCACAAACATCAACTCGGCTTGCTTTATCAAGAGTTAGAGAAAAATCATGAGCAAATTCAGTTTCCACTCCCTTTATCCGCCGATCAAATCAACTGGCTAAATTCTTTAGATGCCATCATTGATATCTCTGGGCGATATAGCAGCAAATCTTTTGATTTTATGATGCAAGGAGTTTCTCAAATTCTTTATTTGTCAAACTTGGAACCAAATTCCCTTTCTAAAAAAGAGCAAAACCAAGCTCGACTTGAGCTATGCCATGGATTAGAGATCTCCTTCAGTGAGCAAGAATCGCTCCCCTCTCTAATTCAAAAGGGGTGGAAATATGTGCAAGAAAATCGCCGCCGCTTTTTTGAAAACGGAATGGAAGTCCTAAAAAATCTCTTGCTCTCTGTCGATGTAGAGCAGATGAGCTCTGTTTCTCCAGAGGAACTTACTGTTAAAATAGAACTTTCCCTTTTGCCTGGAATCTGCAAGGATTTGCAAATTCAATCCAAATCTACTCAATTAGCGATGAGCCACTCAATCATCCCTCAATTAAACAAAACCGAAAGCAAATTGTATGAAGGGCAAAAATTACACAGGCTTCACTTATCTCATTTCAATTCAAACAAGGATTTTAAATTAAAAACCGAGATCAGCAGCGTATTGAAGGAGTGTGGGGGGGCTTTAGAAGGTCTCAAAAATCTTTTTTTATATCTATACCCAAATGACTTGAAAAATCGGAATTTAGACTTAGCCAATTTTTCAAGTCGTTTGGGTATAAAAGGATCAAACGCTTATTCTTGGGGGTTGTCCGCTTTATTAAAAGAAGCCGTCCTCATAGAAAGTATTTTGCAAGCCTTGATGGGATATCTCCCGCTGTTTGATGAAGGGGAAGGCTCTTCTCATTTATTGTTTACTGATTTTCGAGGTAAACCTTTTTGTCATTCCCATCAACTTCAAAAATTTTTAGATAGAATCAAGCCATACACTAAAGAACTACCTGCAACAATAATAGACCAGTTGGAAGATCGTATAAAAATTTTGGAACCGATTTTAAAAAAGCTTTATCGGTACAATTCAGATGCTCTATCTGAATCTCAACAGCTCTTAAACCAATTGCGGTTCTTGGACCAGTTGAACTTTTCTTTATCAAAAGGGATGCTGAGGCCAGAACAAAAAGAGGAGCTGGAAAGTATCACAAAAGGGTTTTCGATAGATTTAGCCAACCTTGACGCAACTATAGAAGAATTTATCGAAGGGAAAATCATCCGATCTCTTCCATCTACTCTGCAGGCCGTCGATAATTTTTTGGATATTCTGATGTTGCGTCTTAAAAAAGATCAGGGATAGCAGGATTTTTATCAGGGATAAGGAGGATTTTTTAACAGGATGGGCAGGATCGCAAGCGGCAGGATAAGCAGGATTTAAAATTAACCTCTATTATTTGCCTTAGCAATTGCGATAGTTGCAATATTAGCAATCAACTTGAGCCCACCAGTTACGATGGCTATTGTCGCAACCATAGTCAATTTCTTTCGTATTGGCATTCTTGCTTCTCTATCCAAAAATTCTACTACAAAACCCATCGCACCAAATATTCCGCCAGTCATGAGCCAACAACAGCACTGTCTACGGCCGCGATTAAAATATCTAATTTTGATATACTGTTATAAGTACTTTTGAAACTATTAAAAGCACTTTTTAAACTATCTGTTATTTCTCTCATATAAAAACCATTTTATAATTACTTTTTTATAATTAAAATTATAACTTAAAAGTTTAAAGATTTTAAAAAGATGATAATATTTTTTTATTTTCGTGTATAAAACTATCGTTTTTTTCCTACGAGCTCTTATCTTTAACATCCTGCTTATCCTGCCGCTTGCGATCCTGCCTATCCTGTTAAAAATCCCCCCTGCCCCTGATTAATGACTTTAAGAGGAAGAGGGAAAAAGGGACAAATTTATCGCCTTTCTTCCTTATAAAAGAAGAAATTTCCGATCGTGGTACCCACATCAACTGTTGATACTCCTTTCCTTCAGTGATCAGCTCTTCTTTAATAACCCCATAGTTGACTTGCAGCTCGGCACAAATCTCATAGATCTTACTTTTTCGGTCATAGATTAAATTGAGGAGTCGATAATCTTTAATTTCAGAGACAGAGATTCCGGTCTCTTCCCATAACTCCAACTCAAATTGTTTCAAAAGGTCAATCTTCCCCTCCACTAAAGCGCGCGGATCGATCCCTCCTGAAGGAACCAGCTCATAGGCCTCAGGATATGTTGTCAACTCCTTACCTCTTAAACCGATAAGAATTTTGCTCCCGGCCAAAGTAATTCCGCTAATACTTATAGGAGAAAGATTTAAAATATCTTGAAATTGGGGATTTCTCAATTGTGCGATATAGTACTTGTAATCGACAAACTCGGCTTCAACCTCATTGTCACGCACTTGAATTAAGTTTAAAATCTGGCCGTTGAACAGTTTAGGATTCTGGATCTCTTCGCTCCGCCAGATATTTTCCATTAAAATCTTGTCATGATCCGACAATTCAAAACCTCGAGAAAACGGATTTACAATGATGGAAAACTGGGGTGATAATTTAAACTGTTGGTAATCATCCATATGTTTCAGTAAATAGCTCCTCAATAGATTTCCAATTGGGCAATTCTAACCGACTGTCATGACTTTTTATATCTGGTTCATTTGATAATTTTGAATTGATCCTCCACGTATAGATGCCAGCCGAAGTTGCAGATAATACCCCATTTAGAGAATCTTCAATAGCCAAAGCCTCGGATGGTTGAATCCCCAGAACTTGCAATGCTTTTAGATAGATTTCAGGGTTGGGTTTTCCATGGGAAACTCCATCTGCTGTCACAATATGGCTGAAATACTGCTCGAGATGATGCCGCTTCAAAAAGGGATCCACAAAAGAGCGCTTCGCAGAAGTCACTAATGCCGATTTTATCCCCTCCTTCCGAATTCTCATCAAAAACTCTACGACTCCTGGATAGGGTACTGCTGTTTTTCCATAATATTCTTCCAGCCTGGCCTTGTAAATTTCTAACAGTTTCTCTAAAGGCTCGGGCAAATGGTACTTTTTCATCAGCATTGCAAGAATTTCATTGATGGTTGGCCCATTGAGTTCCGCAAATTCCTCCGGCGTTCCCTCATGTCCGTACTCCCTTAAAAAAGCGAAGTAAATTCCATAAAGATCCTCCATGGAATCAACAAGGGTTCCATCAAAATCGATTAAAACAACTTTCAATTTGCTCTGATTGCCGTGTTTCAGATCCAATCCCCTTTTTGGATTCCATGCCCCGCCGAAATGGCACACACAGATTTTTTTCCTTCAATTTCATAAATATGGCCGGGGTGAATTCCGAGCGGTTGCTTTCCTGGCCGCAAAATCCCGATATTCTTCCCTTCCCTCAAGATTTCCCCTTTCGTAATGTCCTTGAGAGCTTGAATCCCCCTCCTAGCAAAAGCTCGCAGCTCCTCTTCCGAGGGATCGACGATCTTCACAAAGGATCCTAACATGGTTTCTGTTTGCCTGATAGCAGTAACGAGCTCTTTAAGATCATCCGGAGTCACGGCATAGGCATGGTCAGGACCGGGCAAGTTGCGGTTGAGTGTGAAATGTTTCTCAATCACTTTTGCTCCTAAGGCAACTGCCGCGACAGGCGCTAAGATCGGATGGAGGCTGTGGTCGGACAATCCCGCCTCGACTTTAAACCTTTGCTTCAACCAGGGGATCGTTCGCAAATGTAAGGTCGAAGCTTCAGCAGGATAACATGCGGTGCATTGAAGCAGGGTTAACTCCACGCCTCCATGGGCATGAAAAGTTTGGACGGCCCATGCAATCTCATGTTCTGTTGCAGCGCCTGTAGAAAGTAACAAAGGTTTTCCCGATTGTCCTGCCAACTCAAGAAGATGCAGATGCCCTATTTCATAAGAAGCAATTTTATGCCTCTTAACATACGGATCGACAGCTTTGAAGTCATCTGGAGAAAATGCCGAAGCCATGAATTCAATTCCGTTATTTTTACAAGCTTCTGCTAACTTTGGAATAAACTCATAAGGCATAGCTAAAGGGGCATAAAGTTCTTGCATCTCTTCGCAGATCCCAGCATCCGATAAATAATCGCTCGGCCCTGCATTTTTAACATAGGTTGTTTCAGGTCGAAAGATTTGAAATTTGATCGCATCGGCGCCTGCTTCTGCAGCAGCGGCGATCAGCTCAAAAGCCATTTTGAGATCTTTTGGAGCAGTTTGGTCAACCCAATTGGACCCCCCCTCCGCAATAATGAACACCGGTTTTTCGAGGGTTAATTGGGGCTTTAATTCGACAAAATAACGGCCAATTAAAACTTTTTCCCCTGTGTCTTCAACCTCTTTAATGTCGTCATGCAGTTTGATAAAGCGGGCCTGTTCAAATGCCTTTTGCGAATGGATGTTTTCTTTTTTTATCTCGGCATAAAGGTCATCATAACCTTGCTGAGCCAACCAAGGTTGTACCAAAGTTAGAATGGCCTGCCCAAACCCCTTTCCACGAAATTCAGGAGCCACATTAATGGAAATATCGCAACAGCGGCGATTCAAGCCTGTGGGATGGGGAATCGGACGAAAACGGAGAAAGGCTATCCAAACCCCATTATAAACGGCAAATAAGGGGGGCAGCTCGGGAAATAAAAAATATTGATCAAAAAATTCCTGCTTAAACGATTCCCAAACTTTAGGTTTGGAATGAAAAGATTGCCTCAATGTTTCAGGATCATTGCGCCACTCCATCACTTGCCGAGCATGGCTTTCCAGCGGCCTTACACATTCGAAAGAGATTTCATCTGTGTTAATTTTCATTCTCAGGACTTTGTTAAAGGTTTTTGCTGGACGTGCGCATTGATAAGCCTCCACTCTGGATGTGCCTCAGAAGCCCTAAGGAGATCTGCCAATGTAAATTCGGGAGTTGAGGGGTAGATGTTTTCCAGCATTTTGGAAATCAACATAAAATCCTCTTGAGTATCTACGGTCCAACGGTAATGGGAAAGATCCCTTTTTCCCTCTAAGCTTCCCAAAACAAATGTTTCAGGATGACGATAGTAATAGACGGTCACATGCTCCCGCTCTTCAGGCAGCGAAGACTCCTTGGCTACTTTTTCCAGGGAACTCATCGAAAAAACCTCGACATCCATACCTCGTGGATAGGTTCTATTTAAACAATTTGAAACGTGATCGTATTGGGGATAATGATCTAAAAAGAAACGGATGGCTTCATCAATCAAAGCAGGATCGATTAAAGGGCAATCTCCAGAAATTCGGACAACCACATCGGCTCGGAAGAATTTCCCCGCTTGTAAGAATCTATCCAAGACATCTTCTTCACTGCCACGAAAATAGGAAATCTTAAGCGACTGACTTAAGGCTGCTAAGGGGTCATCTTTAGGCAGAGTCGTCGTTGCTAAGACGACCTCATCGGCATATTTGACCCTCCGCAAACGTTCAATGAGATATTCAAACAAAGTCTTCCCTAAAACCTTTTTAAGTGGTTTTCCTGGGAGGCGCTCAGATCCCATGCGCGCTTGCACAATAAGGACGACTCGAAGTTTCTCTATTTCTTTCATTTTTTGGATGAAACTAATTTAATGTGATTTAAAGCATTTTTATATCGTCCTTACAGGACTCCATATTGTATATTTCCTTTCCTAGGCCTAACGGCCTAGGCTACAACATTCCGTGCCTTCAGCATTAGAATAAAGCCTGAAAGGCCAAAATATCATAGTCCAGGCCGCAAGGCCTGGGTCTAGAATGCACAACTATCGAGTCCTGTAAGGACGACATAAAAATTTGCACATCATGTGTATTATTATTTTTCTGACAAGAAGTCTATTATATTTTTACATATTTTGTTAAAATAAAAAATCAGCAGACCTCAACCCAAGTTTTAATATGGTAACAGAAATGCCAAAAAATTTAAAATTTAACATCATTTTTGTTCTTTTGCTTTCCTGCCTTATCCCCGCCATCCTGACCGGCGAGGAACAAATTCCTATTACTTTAGAACATGCCATAACAAAAGAGCAGCGCAACCTAGGTTTGATGAACCGCCCTTCTCTAGCATGGAATCACGGCATGACATTCAATTACACAACTCCCCAGCGAATTACCATTTGGATGTATAATGCTAAGATCGATTTAGCCGTGGCGTTTCTCGATGGAAATAAAGTGATTAGAGAAATTGTTGAGATGAAAGCATATCCTGAAATCCACGATAAGCTGTTCTTCCAAAACCGTCGGATCACCTCATCGTTCGATGCCTCCTATGTCTTAGAGATGAACAAAGGGTGGTTTGAAGCCAATGGCATTAAAATCGGGGACCAAGCAGTTTGGAGTATCGACTCCCCTTTCGGCTCTATCATTAAAAAATGATTAGATGTTATATACTGCGTGTGTCCAGAATGACAACTTTTAAGTTTACTTGTATATAAAGCAGAAATAATTATCATCCAACTATGCATCCTATTAACACATTAATCCACGTAGCGAGTGTTTTCACCAAAGGGAGCAACAGGTATCTGTTTCTTCGACAAATGACCCCCCATACTTTTACTTGGTTTGAACAAGTGGATGAAAAGAGTGAAACGGAAACCCCTTTTACCGCGCAAACAATCGAAGATGCTATAAGGCTTGCCGTAGAGACTTGGAAACAATCCTATTTCCGAACTGTAATCTGTGGATTTCGGTACACTTTGCCAGAAAGGGACGAGCATGGCATAAATGCCCTCTTTTGCCAGATGGCCGCTTCTTACAAAAGCTCTAATGGAATTTACTTCGACGAAGAGCTAGGATGCAACTGCTTTGTACAAAGCGCTTCAGACGAAGCTCGCAAAATATGGAAACTTTTGCTGGCCAATGAAAAAAAATCGTGATTTACAAATCTTCTGCCCCTCCTGCCACTCTTCTTATACCGTCGCCTTAGGTCTCGAAGGGCAGGCTCCCGCTTACTGTGTCTATTGCGGATCCCCTTTAGAAATAACAAAATCGAAACCATCGTCATTTGAGCCTTCCTTCCCAAGCATGGCCTCATCATCCTCGACCCAAGGGTCAGCCACTCTTGTCCATGGCCACCATCCTGAAAAAGAAACGATCCAATTCTCTCTCGGTTCTTATCAAATCCTACGCAGCATAGGCAAAGGGGGAATGGGGGAGGTCTTCCTAGCATATGACACCACTTGCGGACGAAGAATCGCACTCAAACGGATTCGAAGCGACCTCGCCGAACATATCCAAATGCATAACCGCTTTCTCAAAGAAGCCCGCATAACCAGCCAATTGACCCACCCTTCGATCATTCCCATCTATGCCATCCAAGGGCAAGACAATGTCACCTATTACACAATGCCATTTGTCGAGGGGCAAACCCTAAAAGAGATCCTGAGGAAAACACGCCGCCAAGAAAAAAAAGGGGAACCCCTTGATCATGTCGGTGGGTCCATTCCTGCTCTCATGAGGATCTTCCTCAGCATTTGTCAAGCCATTGCATACGCCCATTCAAAAGATGTCCTCCACCGTGATATTAAGCCCGAAAATATTATCGTTGGACAATTTGGAGAGGTGCTCATCCTCGACTGGGGCTTGGCCAAAATTGTCAAAGCTCCAGATGCCGAAGGGGAAGATGAGGAATTTCAAAATGAAGAGATCGATCCACTGCATCAGCTCACCCACATCGGAAAAGTCGTCGGAACAGTCAATTATATGGCACCAGAACGAGCGTTGGGCAATCCGGCTACCATAGCAACGGACATTTACTCCCTTGGTGTAATTCTCTATCAAATTCTAACCTTGCGCAATCCTTTCAAACGGGGAACTTTGAAAGAATTTCGGGAAAAGTTGCACTTGGAAGTCCTGAAAGATCCCCTTGAAGTAGCCCCCTACCGGGAAGTTCCGCGGATTTTATCCCAGATCGCCTTGAAATGCCTTACCAAACAGCCTGAACAACGTTATCACACTGTCCATGAACTCATCCGTGAAATCGAAAATTACATCGAAGGGCGTGCGGAATGGTTCCCTATGGCAACCTTAGATATCAACAACAAAAATGATTGGGAATTTCAAGAGAATGTCCTGATTGCCGAGCATGTGGCCATCACCCGCAGCATGGAGATCTCCGACTGGGTAAGCTTAATGATCTCCAAAAGCTCATATAGCTCAAATATTAAATTGGAAACCAAAGTGCGCTTAGGGGAAAAATCCCATGGAGTGGGATTCTTATTGTGCGTTCCCGAAGCAGCCGAACGGACCCATCTCAATGACGGCTATTGCTTATGGCTGGGAAGCGATCAAAATCGATCGACGAAGCTTCTTCGGTCAACTCTAGAAGTTTTAAACTCCCCTGAAATTTTTTTGCAGCGGGGGGAATGGTATTCCATAAAAATCGAAAAATATGAAAACAATATTTACTTTTACTTGAACAACGTTTTGCAGTTTTCATACATTAGCCACATGCCGCTTGTTGGAACCCACGTGGGGATCCTTTCACGGGATGCCGACTTTATTCTAAAAGACTTTAATATTTTTGCAGGCAGCCAAAGCGTCCTCGTCAACTGCTTGGCAGTTCCCGACGCCTTTTTAGCCCATAAAGATTATGCAACAGCCTTGAATGAATACCGCCGCATTGGATACTCCTTTCCTGGCCGTACTGAAGGGCGTGAAGCGGTTTTCCGCGCAGGGATCACCTTGTTGGAACAAGCCAAAGAACCTACCGAAGCCCCATTAAAAGGCAATTTATTCGATCAAGCATTAGCTGAGTTTGAAAAACTTCACGGCACTCCAGGAGCCCCCCTAGAATATCTAGGCAAAGCCCTCGTCTATCAGACGCTCGATGACTTTGATGAGGAAATTAAATGCTACGAACTGGCTTACCGTCGCTATCCGCGGCATCCCCTCTTGCACATCCTGCAAGAACAAATTCTATATCGGATGCATGAAGCTTCCCGCTTATATCGTAAAGAGACATACATGTTTATGTTATTGATCAACAGGCATTTGTCTCGAGCCCTTTCAGAATCCAATACAAAAAAACTATTTATAAGCCTTAAAAGGCACTGGGAGCCTTTGCCCTTCTTGATAGAAGATCCCAAAAGTGAAAATTTTCACACTTTTAAAAGATATTCCTTCGGAATCTCTCTCGCTTTCTGGCTAGGCAAACATTATGTTTTAGAAGAAATTATCCAGGAACTTGTAAAAATCCAAGACACCTCCCCCATTCTCATTTGCAACGCTTTATTTGCTCTGATTCAATTGGGAGCCCATTCCATGGCCCGTAATATTTTTAACCAAATTTCCGAAAACCACGCCGAAATAAAACAGCAGAGTCTTTATTCGTTTAAACTCATTGAAGCTTTGTTATTGCTATATGAAAAATCTTTGGAAGAGGCTTCAAAAGCTTTGCTTCAAATTTCATCAGCCTCTCCATTAAAAGATCTTCCCGCTTTAGAATTTGAGCGGACAGTCTTACATCTTATGCGCTATGCCTTAGACCATCAGCAGCCCCACAAAGTCCAAGATCTGAACTCTAAATTGATCGAACAAGGATTTCAACCTTCCGAAGAGGGGCAAATTGAAATCGATAGCTGCAGGATATGGGCCGCCCTGCTTGAAAAAGATTGGACAAAAGCCGGAGACCTTCTTTACGCCTATCCCTTAGAGACCCTAAACCAAGAGACAACGGGCCTCCATTTCCTTTATGGCTGTTGGCTCCAAGCTACAGAAGGGAAGGAACTCGCCAATATCCATTTCGCAGGGATCCTAGAAACCCCTTTTCCACGCTCCTGGTCTATCTTCAGCCATTATTTTCATCAATCGGCAGAAGGCAAACAGGTTTTGCTTGAAAAGCTCTTTTTCTATGAGCGGCAACAACTTTATCGACAATCAATACTTTATTATGAAATTATAGGCGACATGGAAAAAGTGTCTTATTATCGAATTCTCGAGCAGCAGGATCGAACCATTTAACAAGTAATTTTAAACAAGGATATTGCAATGACAATTCCACGTATACAACTCAATTCCCATGAACAAGTACAAATTTTAAAATTTTTAGGGGTTACCCCAACCGAATCCATCGAACAGATTCGTCTACAATTTATCAATTACATTAATAATGAAAGTTTACTAAAAGTACATTTAAAAAGTTTTTATCAGAAAAACTATGGAAAAGTCAAAGATCTTAAAGGTGTTGAAAATCCCCTTATAACATTATCAAATGATCCTCAAGGTTTGATTGTCCGACTATTCGTCACGGGAAAAAATTTTGAAAACCATTGCAAATCCTGCATAGGAAAAAGTGTAGAAGCATATATAACAAAACTTCGGACTAAATTAGCTGTCGATCCCAAGTTTTTAATACGGCAAGACCTAAATGGGGATACCTTTTTTCACTATATTTTGAGAAATGTGGATTCCATGCCTAGCCATAAGGTTCATTGGCACATTCAGTCTATCTTAGCATGCAAGGGAAGTTTCCAAATTAAAAATAAGGATGGAATGACCCCTCTTCATTTAGCTGCCGCTAATGGGCTCAATGAGAATATTAACAAAGATTTATTCCCTTCTCTAGTTAAAGAAGCTGAAAAAAGGGGATTTGATTTTACCCAAAAAGATGAAAAGGGACGCACAGTACTGCATCTAACTGCACTGATCCCCCTTTCTAGGACCTCTGAGTTTACTAACAATCTACAAATCCTTTTAAACACTATTGAAAAAGATAGAATTGATCTTAACGAAAATGACAATTTGGGATTTACAGCTCTTGATTATGCCTTTGTCATGTTCAAAATGGGAGCCGTTGAAGCCTTAATAGAAGCCGGAGCCCAACCTCTTGCAGGGGTGTGTTCAAGGAATATCGATGATCTCCTGAACCGATTAACCTTTTTTTCTCGAAGTCAGCCGAAAATTAAAAAAGGAGAAGATGACATTTCTTTTTACGATCTCCTAACTCGGTATAAAAACTTTTACTCCGCCCCTCTGCCAGATCAACTTCAGTGCGAAATTAATTTCTTCAGTAGTTGCTTTGAAAAAATTTCGAATAAAATGAGTCTTCAATTTTTGCAGGATAAATTTAAAAAACTTGTTAGAAATATTTCTTCAGATAATATTAATACTCAAGATTGCATGGGAAACACTTTATTGCATGCCGGAGCTCTATCTAACAATCCCGAAATAATCAAAGCTATTTTAGCTAAGCAGCCAAAAACTGATCTCATTAATGTCCATGGTTATACTCCTGCCGCTTTAACCATCAAAGATACAGAAATGGCTTTTGACGCTTTTATGGAGGCTCAAGTTCCTTTGCCGAAAACTGCAGGAAAATTCTTTGACGGAACCCCTGTCCCATTAACAATTCAAGCTGCTTTGAGTTGTAATAAAGCTTCTTTATTAGACAAAATATGGAACATAACGATGCCCCATCCAAACGAACCGTTTAATGAAATTGATGAAGAAAGTGAAGAGGAGATTGAGGACATTTTCCCCACTTTCACATACGCAGAAACAGCTATGTTTTTTGCCATTTATAGTAAAAACCCTTACGCCGTTTTCACATTAATTAAAAGAGGATTAGTCGTTGATACCCCCCTATTAAACAGGCTCCTTTCTCAAGATGCTAAAAAAATGATATTATTCTAAAATAAACCTGATTTAGCACATCCGCAGCAACTTAGTGTTGCTTGCGGGTTAAAAACCAAAAAATCAGGTTAAAATTGATCTCAAACTTTCTCAGAGATCTCACTGGCTCAGTGGTTTTTTTTGGTGAGGTCTGTCAAATCGGTGTCCCGCGGAGGGAGAGCGGGAGTGTTAAGCAAAAAAAAGGGATCTTTGGGGATGTCGCAAGAGTGTGTGTAGGAAAGAGCATACCAAGTTCCTTGCGAAATAAAAAGCTTGTTGCCTTTATCATTGCTCTCATATTTTCCATCATCATCTAATTCATCACTTATTAATATTGTGCCGTTTCTCTCGATCAGGCAATTAGTGTCCCCAGCCTGCCTGTGAAATGTAACCCATTTATAAGATTCCTCCTCATCTGGTTGGGGTATATGACATCCCGTATCTTCTAAAGCTATCCGAGGCAAAAGAGTAATCGCTCGGAATAGCAAAGTGACCGCGTCAACAAATATGCACCCCAAATAAGCAAGATAGCGCAAGGCAATATTTTTTACTTTAGCCGCATAATTAGCTGTAAGAGGGATAAAAAAATCTTTTAGAAAATTTTTAACTCCATTGATCCTGACTGTGACAAAAAGTGCAAATAGCGGTGAGCAAGTTCTATCGCATCTTGCATAAAGATCATGAATTTTTTGTATTTGCTCTGTTTGGAAGTTTCCTTTCTGAAATGGGGCATGTCCACGGGCAACACCCTCCCATGATTGAGGCACTTGACAAGGAGACCAAACTACTCGAATATTTGAACTCATCCATTTCTCCTGAGAAGTATAAGTGCTGCAAACCTACAAGCAAATTAAATTAGAGTCACTTTTTTTTTATATAATGTCAACGGCATATTATTTCAGAAATTTGCATCCTTTTTTTTGCATGATTCCTTCAAATTGTCATTGACACTGAAATCGATTTCCCATATAAATATGGCCCGTGATGGATACCACAAGCATCTCATGAACACTCTGATTCCAAGAAAGCCCAGCTACCGGGAAATGAAAACATTTCAGCTTGCCCGGTTGATTTACGATATCACATTCCGGTTTTGCAACCGCTTTGTAAACTCACGTAGTAGAACTCACGATCAAATGGTTCAAGCCGCCCGTTCGGGTGTTCAAAATATTGCCGAAGGAAATCTAGCTTCAAGAACCTCCAAAGAGTCGGAGCTTAAATTGACTAACGTCGCCCGAGGTAGCTTAGAAGAACTAAAATTGGATTATGAAGATTATTTGCGTCAAAGGGGCTTAAATTTATGGGCTTACAAAGATCCTCGTAGACAACTCATTGTCGACCAAAGATTTCGCACTGCCGATCAGTTTGCCTTGTGGGTAAAGAAGCAAAACGAAGATATTGCCACAATAGCTGCTAATGGAGCCCTCGTTTTAATCGAAGTCGCTTGCGCCCTTTTGGATCGTCAAATCTCTGAACAGGCAAAAGTTTTTCAACATTCAAGAGGTTATTCAGAACAGCTTTATCGATTCCGATTAGCATCTCGAAGGCATTTTTGAAAATTTCTTTTCAGTCCCCTCAATATTTTACTTTTCTTTTGCGCCAAATTTTGCTAATTTCGGACAACAATATCTGGAGGATTAGGATGTTAACATCAATATTGAGCTGGGGTCTCGCCGTTGCTCCTTTGATCGTTTTATGTGCTGAATCGACACAAGAAAAAAATGCTGGGGACGCTTCCAGCTGTTCTTTTGATCAATGGGAAGATTTTGTCAAAGACCGTTATGCAAAAAACAAAGAAGAATTTAGAACATACGACGAAACAAGCCCCGAACACGTTAAAGCATTTTATCGACTCAATCATACCTACCAAACGCTAGATTTTGTGCTAAAGAAAAAAGAGGAATATCTTCCTTTGCGACGGCTCCAAATGGGAATTTGGGAAGCGATGGATCTTTTAGACACTATCGTCGATGAAAGCGATCCTGACCTAGACCTCCCTCAAAGCTACCATTGCTACCAAACTGCGGAAGCGATTCGGCGAGATGGCCACCCTCGCTGGTTTATTTTAACAGGCTTTATTCATGACTTAGGAAAAATTTTGACAACCTATGGAGAGCCTCAATGGGCGGTTGTGGGTGACACATTTCCAGTCGGATCCCCTTATTCGGAAAAACTGGTATTCCCCCAATATTTCTCCGAAAATCCCGATTACTATAATCCTGTCTATCAACACAAACTAGGACTCTATCATGAAGGGTGTGGTCTAGACAACGTCCATATGTCTTGGGGACATGATGAATACATGTACCAAGTCGTAAAAAACTATTTGCCCGAAGAAGCGGCCTATGTCATTCGGTACCATTCTTTTTATGGTGCCCACAGAGAAGAGGCCTATGGCGAACTCCTTAATCAGAAAGATCGGGAAATGATGAAATGGGTGCAGCTTTTCAGCCACTACGACCTCTACTCAAAAGCTCCCGATCCGATCAATATGGAAGACCTTAAACCTTATTATAAAGAGCTTGTCGCCGAATTTTTCCCCGACAAGATAGCCTGGTAACTCCTTTGACACTTGGAACAAACACACACAAAATATGTATTTATCAAATTATTATCAGTTACCGGTCAAAACATTCAAAATATCGGGTATTGAGACAGGTAATGAAATTTACAAATCTCTAAGATCCAATGGTTTGATAAGTTTTTATAAACCCAGTGCAAATAAAATTGTTATCCTAAATTCATCTCAACTTTCTGAAGAATTTATTCAAAAAACTTTATTTTCCACCCCATTTGCTTTGAAGTATAAAAGCATCTATCCCAAAATTCATGAGCGTGGAGCGGGTGGAAATTGGCAGATAAGCTTTGAAACAACAAAGCCGAGAATTCACCCATATGTTCCCCCTCCAGGCTATATCAAGCAATATTTTCGTTCCTTCGAAACTTATGTAAAGGGTGAGTTGCCTGATAATATCAAGGAAATCAAGCGGTTATTTCCAATCTCATTAAATTTTGATGAACATGAAATTACAGAAATGAAAAGCCAAATCTCTTTGCATATCGTACAAGCCATGCAAGAAGTGATGACCAAAAAAGATGGAATAGGCTGTTTTTGGTATCCACCCGATTTTAAGAACTATGTTGAATCAAACCATATTCAAGTTAATTTTGAGTTTAACAAGGGACACTTGAATGATTCTTTCTTTAAAAAAACGAGTCCTTTTGCCTTTGAACTAATTCCAGGCAAAAAAGCTTCAGAAGCCATAAGGAGTATTTTTAAAGGGCCTTCCATTGTGGACTGTGGGAACGCTGTAGTGATTTGTTATTATAAGGCCCTATTAGAAATCATTGGTGATGACAAATTTGATGCTTATTTTACCTCAAATCCATTCAAACCCATGAGAATACAACAGTGCCTTGAACAGGGCAATTGTTTAATTGAAGATTTTTGCCGTTTTACAGACGAGGCCAAGCATCAACCCGAAGGTAGAGAAAATGAGAGACTGGTGGAAGTTGGGGATCTATGCGGTATTGAGGGGATCTTTTACTATACAAACAAACTTCCGGCAGGTTTTGGAGGGTCCTGGAATATGATCTATGCTGGTCGGAATGAACATAAGCAACAAGTCTTTATTGCACATGGTTTTAAAAAACCATTAACAGAAAGTGGAATCCTCGACTGTTTGCTCGAAGAATACAATAGGGAAAGAACTGAAGAAGATCTTGAAGAGATTAAAGAGCGAACAACGAGGCCTCAGCCTGATCCTCCAGAATTATATGATCCTTTCAAACATAAATTTCTCCGCGATTATTATACAATATCCAATGAAGATATTCAAAAATTTTCCATGGAGTCTTTTTCGAAAGGGTATCGCCACTCCATCACTTTAAGACTTCAAGCCAAATACGTTCTCGCGCTTCTGAAAACGGACGATGTTCCACGTATCCAATCTGTTTTTTCTCTTAGAAGGGTATTTGCTCAGTTTGCTGTTTTTGATGGGCAGTCGCTCTATTACAAATAAATCTAATTGATTTTCATCTCAATACTACTTTAGTAAATTCCCGAAGGAAATGTTGATTGAGAAACGTTCAAACTTCAAAACCAGGCTTTCAGCCTTGTACAAATGGTTTACCTTAGCTTGATGCCTATGCGGAAGCGGCGAAAGATCTGCGTGAGAAATTTTTCAAATATTTTGAGATAAAAAAATATAAATATTTAGTTCGTTTTTCCTAATCTTGCAAGTGTCTCTGTAAGGAGGACATAAATTCTATTTTTAGAGGACGAGGAGTCAATTCAGCATTGACTAACTACGCTGTAATTTTTGAAGAATGGCGGTAATTGTGAAAATCAGGACTTCAACTCCTGATTTTCACAAATCATCTAGTTAGTCTTATTCTTTCAAGAGAAAAGTATAAATCCTCAGTACCGAGTCCGACTTCTGAAGCCTACAAACAATCGATCTCCACAAGCCAACGAAAAGCCCATTTTTTACTAATGCGCCACTTTTGATTAGGCACTCCCGCTTGCTGCATATACTGGATCCAGTCTTTCTTCCTAAAAGATTTCCGGATCGATAAAAGGCCATCATGATGGATCAGCCTGTTGCGAAAAAATAGGGGGGAGATCATTTTAAAAATAGCATAGGCTGCAGGATTTCTCTGCAAATCGTTAATGAACACCTTTTGGCGTGCAATTTTTTTGGCCGCCATCAAAAACTCTACAAGACCCTTATCATCCATGTGATGGCAAACCAAATTGGCAGTCACAACATCGTAGCTATTGTCTGGCTGATTCAACTCAGGCTCGTTAATAAGCTTAAAGGAGAGATTGGCCGGAGGGTCTTCTAAAGACCTCTTTCTTTTTTCGGCGAAGTCGATCGCCAAAGGATTGATATCGATCCCTACAATTTGAGCCTCAGGAAATAACTCCGCTAATTTCATAGCCAGAAATCCCCCTCCGCACCCCACATCCAAAATGGAGTTCGGCTTTTGCGGCAGCCGCAATAAAGCATCTAGCGTCGCTTGATCCCCTAACCACTTGCCAATGTATCCTAATTTATGCAGACAATCATTGTATTCCTCTATGGTATAATGAGAGGAATCCAGATCCAGAATCTCTGGTTCAAGGCTTCGTTTCTTCCACATTTAACTATCACCGATGCTGCTAATGCAAGCAATCCCTTGCAAAGCTTGCTGGAGTTGAGGTGAAGGCTTCACACCCCATCTGCTTTCAATCTGCAATGCAGCGAGAAACTGTTCTCCGGCTAAAAATTCAATTTGAAGAGGAACATCCCCTCGGTGCTCTTCAAAAAGCTTTTTCAATTCAAGGATGTGGCTTAACTTTCCCACTTCTAAATTAAATTTGAGATGAATATTTTTGGGAGTTTTCTTATCTTCCTTGATAGGCTCTACTTTTGCAGGTTCCTTTTTCATCTTGGCTGCCTTATTAAATCTTGCTATTTGCATTTTAGCTTTATCGAAAGCGCGATCACAATCTTCTGCCATGGCATCGTCAACACGAGAAAGATCATCCACCCACCGGCAAGAAAGCTTAGGGTTTTCATCCCGTTTATCGACTTGCAATACAGCATAGAGGAGTTGATTTTCTTTGAGAAGGGCATGCTTTTCTTCATACAGCTCAGCCCATACAGGAAGCTCATAACTTTCCATCCCATCATTGATCATTAAAACGGCAAATTTTTTCTGCGTTTTATTCGATATCTTGACTTGTATCGATTCCACGATAAAAGCGGAACGGAAAAGGGCGTCGTGATCTGCCTGTTCCACATAACTTAAAGACACACAAGAAAGGCGCTTTAAAATTTTGCCATAAGAATCCAAAGGATGGCCTGTTAAAAAAAATCCTAAGAGCTCTTTTTCTTTCAAAAGAATTTCCAGCTTCGGCCGCCCATTTTTTACTTGAGGCGGCTTAGAAAAGCGCCCTTCAGACGTATTTTCTATCTTTGCAAAAAGGGACATGAACCCTTTGGCATGTTCCGCCTGCTCTCTGGAGGCCGTCTCATAAATCGGTTCGACACTCTCCCGCAATGCATCTCGAGACCAGCCGGTAAAATCGAAGCTTCCGGCATCAACTAAGCTTTCAACAATTTTTTTCCCAACTTTTTTCGTGTCTACCCTCTTAAGAAAATCGTATAAACTCTTAAACGCCCCCCCTTTTTTTCGCTCGTGCAAAACCGCTTCGACAACTCCGGAACCTACCCCCTTAATCCCTGACATGGCAAAGCGAATCCCTTGAGGCGTAGCCACAAAAACGTCGCTTGCTTCATTGACATCGGGAGAAAGGATAGCAATTTCCATCGCATGGCTTTCCCGTATAAATTTGGCGACCTTGGTGAGATCATCCCTATCACAGGTCATCAATGCCGCCATCCACTCTTTAGGATAATTGGCTTTGAAGAAAGCGGTCACATAAGAAAGATAGCCATAGGCTGCCGCATGCGATTTATTGAACCCATAAGCCGCAAACTTTTCCATTTTATCAAAAATTAGCATGGATGTTTTTTCATCGATCCCATTTTGCAAAGCCCCCAACCGGAATTTCTCCCGCTGCTTGGCCATTTGGTCGGCATCTTTTTTCCCCATCGCCCGTCGCAGTACATCCCCTTCCCCCAAAGAGTATCTTGCGAGTTTGCTGGCAATCTGCATCACCTGCTCCTGATAGACCATGATCCCATAGGTTTCTGCAAGGATCTCTTTCATCCAGGGGTGATCATACTCGATAGGTTCCCGTCCATGCTTCCGGTTGATGAAGGAAGGGATCATATCCATCGGACCTGGACGATAGAGAGCGCCCACAGCAATGATCTCCTCAAATTTGTCCAAATGGAGATGCTTGGCTAAATCTTGCATGCCCGGAGATTCTAGCTGGAAGACCCCCATCGTCTTCCCTTGATTCAGTAAATCAAACGTCGGGTTATCATCAAAAGGGAGATTGACCCAATCGATCCGTTTTCCTGTAGAAGCTTCCACAGCCTCGACACATTTTTGGATGGCAGTCAAGGTTTTTAATCCCAAAAAGTCGACCTTCAGCATCCCGACCACTTCGACAGGCTTCATCGAATATTGGGTGACAGGCATATCTGAATCTTTCGAATTGCAGACCGGGATCAATTCGATCAAAGGCTCTCCGCTAATGATAATCCCTGCGGCATGAATTCCTGTGTTGCGGATCGAGCCTTCCAACTTTTTGCCCAGATCGATGATGCGGCGCGCATCTTCATCAAGCATATAACAGGCGCGCAAGTCGGGATCTTTTTCGAGAGCCTTTTCTAAGGTAATATTGAGATCTTCCGGAACTAATTTGGCGATTTCATTCACTTTGGACAGAGGAACACTTAACACCCGCCCCACATCTTTAATCGCCATATTGGCTTTCATCGTGCCAAATGTAATAATCTGGGCAATGTTCTCCTTGCCATATTTGTCCAAGGTGTAACGGATCACGTCGCCGCGCCGGTCCATGCAGATATCGACGTCGATATCGGGATAGGAAATCCGTTCAGGATTGATGAACCGCTCGAAGAAAAGATGGAAACGGAGCGGTTCGATATCGGTCACACCGATAAGGTAGAGGACGATGGAACCCGCCCCAGAACCTCGTCCAGGGCCCATAGGAATCCCATTTTTTTTGGCCCAGTTGATGAAATCCCATACGATGAGCAAATAGTCGCTCATCCCTTTGGGGACAATCACATCCATCTCATAGTTGAGCCTTTCACGAACCACTTGTAAAGGATCCTTGTCCGGAAAAATTTCTTTAATTTTAGCCAACTTCTCAGAAGTATACCGTTGAGGAATCCCCTCTTCGCAAAGGGTCCATAAATATTGCTCTACAGCTTTGACCCGCTCTTCTTTGGCATAATCTTTATTTTGCAACGAAGGGGGAATATACACGGGATAATGTTTCGTGTTGAAATCCAAAGCAAGATGGCATTTTTCAGCGACGAGCAATGTGTTGCTAATTGCCTCTGGAATATCTTTAAAAAGCTCCTGCATTTGGGAAGGGGACTTAAAATAGCACTCGTGGGAGGCATAGGTCAGCCGCTTGGGGTTAGGGCGGCGGCTCTTCACATTCCCCAAAGAGTCCTTCTCCACAATTTCACAAGGTTCCCCCGACTGAACATTTAATAAAATTTCATGGGCCCGCCAATCCTCCCTTTCGATGTAATGGCTGTCATTTGTAGCCACAACCTGAATTCCCATGGATTGAGCGATGCCGATCATCGTCTGGTTAACTTTTTCTTGTTTGGCGACAAAGTCATTATACTGCTGAATCAGCCAAGATTCCTCATACATCCCATCCGCTTGTAAATGGGGCTCAGACATTTGATGACGCATTAATTCGATGTAAAAATCTTCTCCAAATAAATGACGATGCCATTGAATCGTCTCAAGCAACTGTTCATGAGGACCTTTGAGAGCCAAGAAAGCAACTCTGCTGCTGAGGCATCCCGAAAGACATATAAGTCCTTCCGCATATTTTTCCAGCGTTTCATTATCAATGCGCGGGTTATAATAAAACCCTTCGAGGTATCCGATGGATGACAGTTTGCATAGGTTGTGGTAACCCTGGATATTTTTAGCCAAAAGGGTTAAATGAAAACTTGTGCGGTTTCCCGCCTCTTTTTTCTTTTCATGCCTAGAACCAGGCGCAACATAAACTTCGCAACCAATGATGGGCTTTATTTTAATATCTTTGCAGGCTTTATAAAATTCGATCGCTCCAAAAAGATTGCCGTGATCGGTCAAGGCGCATGCAGGCATTCCATGCTCCGCCGCTTTTTCTGCGATAGCATGAATGGAAGCCGCCGCATCTAAAATAGAATATTGTGAGTGGCAATGTAAAGGAACCCAAGACATAAATTAAATCCTTACCATTAGATCATCACTTAATCCCGGGACTTTGACGCGCTTTAGAGGGGCTCTAATGACTAACCTTTTGCCAACTCCGGTTTCAGTTCAGGTTCGATATTTTGAGTGTTTTCTTTTACATTCCAAAGGGGAAGCAGACTCAGGGCAGCAAACCCCGCACAAGTCGTCAAGGTAATAAAATAACCACTCCATCCAATTTCTTGCGTAATTTTACCCAAAGGATAGCCGGCGATAGCCGAACCAATATAGGCAAAACATCCCACAAAACCTGTGGATGTGGCCGCAGCTTTCTTGTGGGATAATTCCGCTGCCGTCATGCCGATCAACATCTGCGGCCCAAAAATTGAAAAACCGATACAGAACATCGTGATAGTATCAAGATACCAGTGGGGATCAGGAATAAACCAAAACGAACAGATGGAAAAAAGCATCCCCAAAGAAAATAGGACATTTACAGGGCCCCTTCTGGCGTTGAACAAATGATCGGACGACCAGCCTGCAGTCAAGCTGCCGCACAGCCCTCCTATCTCAAATATAAACATGAGCCAACTATACTCTAAGGTGGTATATCCTTTGACCTCTAAGAAAAACAGCGGCATCATCCAATCAATCCCGGTCCTGACAACATACACAAAAAAATAGGCGGCTGCCAATATCCATATAAATTTGTTAAACAAGACATAATCGATAAAGATCGTTTTAGTCGAAAGCGGTTTTGCACCCTCTTGACTTCTCTTAGAAACGCCTGTATAGTCATTCCGAAATTTTTCGATGGGGGGAAGTCCAATCGATTGAGGGGTATCGCGCAGCCGATTGAGCAGAAAAAAGCTGCAGCCGATGCACAAAACCCCAGGAACATACATGGCATAGCGCCAATTAAAATAGGACAAACAAAACCATGAAATCCAAGGAATCGTGGCAGCGCCGACATTGTGGGAAACATTCCAGCTGGACCACCAAGAGCCCCTTTCCGATTGGGAGTACCAATGGGTCAAAAATTTTGCACTAGGGGGCCAACCAAATCCTTGGAACCAGCCGTTCAATCCCCAAAATAAAGCAAAAAAGAAGAAAGAGGATGACAAACCAAAGCAAATATTGAACACTCCAGTCATCATCAAACCAAAGGCCATGAAATAACGGGGATTCGACTTATCGGACAACAGGCCGCTCGTGAATTTACTCAAAGCATAACTCAGTGATAGGATACTTCCGAGGAGACCCAAGTAGCTTTTATCGAAATGGAGATCTGCCATTAATCCCGGCAAAGCAAAATTAAAACTCTTTCTTGTGAAGTAGAAAAAAGCATAACCAATAAACGTGGAATAAAGAATGCGGATGCGCCAATAGCGGTATTTTTGTTTAACCTCCTCCTGATCTTCAATTTCCGGTTGGTGAGGAGCTGGTTTAAAAACATCAAGAAAAAAACTCACATTAAGTCCCCTTTTACAAAGACAATTTGCGAACTCAAAGATATAAGTATGCCTGAAATTAGGAAAAAGAAGAAGAGGAAAATCTTTAGGAAAAAGAAAATAGACGTTCCCGTTTTTTGATATTGACGCCTGATAACTAATATGCTAGAAAATCAAAAAGCAAAAATCTTTGGTCGTATTACCATGATTAAACTTACAGTCCATCCCGACACACAGCCTTTAATTTACAATTTTGATGCATTTCCAATTACAATCGGGGCCGGCGGGGATCTCGATTTACCTGAAGAAAACCTCCAAGAAGTTCATCTAAAACTTTTAGAACAAAATAACAGGTTTGTCGTCATCAACCACGCTAACGATCCATTCGTGACTTTAAATGGACAGCCTTTTGGAAAAAAGACCCTGCACAACAAAGACCTTATCGTGGTGGGAAAGACAAAAGTTCTTTTTGAAATGGCCCCAGCTGCCCCTTTAGAAAACAAAAAGGCGGCACAATCAACTGAAGCTGAACCCTCTCTATTACCTTCTTCAGGTGAGCAGTTAAACGCCATTCTTGATAAGGCTCTAATAGCTAAAGCAGCCGAGTTACGACACCCGCAAAGAGGTGCTATCGCTGAAAAAATCCTTAAAAAAGAGGCGGCTGAGAATTTCGAAGATTTTGACTTTGAAGCCGAACTAGAAAAATTGGAAGAAATAGGAGAAAAAGAGGACCTCTCGGAATTCGATCTCGAAGAGCTCCTGCAACAAGTCGAGGGGCTGGATACAGAAAAAATAGGGGACCCCCTTTTGCCATTTGCAGAACCACTGCCATCTCTTAAAACAACCCCTTCTTATAAAGACCCCGGACATTATAGCCACGAGAGCGCAAATTCTTTCTCGTCCCCATTGCCTTTGATGGCTTCCCCAGAGTCCACTATTGAAAAAGATTCAAGCCCATCCACAGCGAATTTCAGAAGGGAAAAAAATTCCTTAAAAGATTATTATTTGAGCGAACTCGATGACGACAACGAAGGTAAGGGGATCAAACAAAAGAGGGAAGATTCAAAAGAAAAAAATTCCTGGAACTGGAAACTCATTGGCATCATCAGCTTGGGCATCGTCGCTATTCTAGCCCTCGCTTTTGCCCTTCTTTATCATGGGATGAGCGGAAAAAATACGGAAGAAGAACTGAAAGCCGCAGCGGGCGTCGCCGATGTCGCCATGGCTTTAACCCATGCTCAAATGAGCCATAGCGCCCCGCCTAACCAAAATTGGTCCGACCCGGAGTTCATAAAAAATCACTTGCTCTCAGTCTTAGCTTCTCCATACCTTCCAGTAGAAAGCCTCGACACCCATGGGCAATTCACTTCTAACTCTTATATGATCCGTATCTACACAAGCGCCGATCTATCCCAATATGTCGTCATTGCTCAGCCCACCCCAAGCTTGATGCATTGGCTTATTCCCAAAGCTTCCATCATCCTCAACTCAACAAACATGGAAATGAGAAGAATAAACGATCTAAAAGCCCTTAACCGTCTTTTGCTGAGCCCAGGAAGCTTAGATGGTTTTCATGTAGCTGAAATCAACCAACTCGTTAATCATGGCGAGCTCATTTCCCTTTCAACTGTTGCTGCAGAAATGGAAAAGCAGGGATTTTTGCCCCCTAAATACCTGGCCATGATTCGCCCGGGAGCTGAAAACTTGATTTATAACGCCCCTCGATATTATCAATTCGGGGAAAAATTTCTCAAAAATGCTCTTGCCCTTACCGACAATCAAACCAGCAGCCATGATCTCGAAGTATTTCAACACGAAACGAAAGCCTTGTCGAAATTTCCCAATATTGTTTTATATTCATCCCTGGGCATTCAATGGGCCTCCCAAGCGCAAAAAGCTTTCAATGTATACTTCCCACAAAACAAGTTTTTGATCGCTTATTTGAAATTCAATTCAAAAGGATTGATTTCTAACAGCCAGCTTCTGATCGATAGCCCCGAGGTCAATGAGATCGCTGAAGCTGCCGCCCCGGCCCTCTCGGGAAAAAATGAAACCCCAGCCACTTCCCCGGCAGCATCCTTTCCTTATTCTCAACACAGCTCGATTCAACAAAATCTTCAAGATTCAGGAACTCCTGCCCAAGCCGATAAAGGGAAATCAGATTTAGGGCATTCCGACCCTCTTTTCGCCCAACTCTGCGCCATCGAAACGGCTTATCAAAAAGCTTTACAACCTCACCAGAAAGAACTTGTTGAATTATTCAAGGTGACAAACCAAAATGATATCATCGAATTTCTGGGACGTTTAGAGGTTCTTCTCCAAAAAGGAGCGAAAACATATCCTAAAGATTCGAAAAATTACGAGAAAACGGTGTCTTCATTAGAATTTGTCGAAAAGTTGCGCCAACTTATGCAGGCACAAAAGGAGCAGCTTAACCAAGAAAAGCAAACCATGGCCCGCTCTCTTTTGCAACTATATAGCGAAAATTCCAACGTTCCTTTAGAGCACTTTATGGGATATGTCAAAGCTGCTAACCTGGAACCCTTTGTCCAAGAAATTCTCTCTTTGAACGAAGAACAGCTCTCCCAAAAAGCTCTCCAAAAACGTCAAATAGAAGAACAAATCAAAAAAATCAGATCCGCTAAGAATTTACAAGAACTACAGAAGCAGGTCGACCTTATCGCACACATGCTTCAGTTAGAAAAATTGCCCGATCCAAAACAAGTCATTGCCTTCCAAGGGGAAGTCAAATTGCAAGTCATAGAAAAATTGAATGCCTTCTTGCTCTCTAATGAGAATGTTCTGCCTAAAGAAGATTTTACCGATAGCAATAGGTCCATCCTGGCCCATATTCTAAAAACCGCTTGGGTATCTGATCCTGATGAATTTGACTTCTACCTCAGTGAATTCGAAGTCCGCTCCAAGCAAACAGAAGAATAAAATATCAATTGAAATCGAAAACCAAATGAGATTGACCATGCAAAAATTTACTCTGCTATTTTTCTTGCTCCTTGCAAATTTATCGTCCGCCTATGAACACAACGTGGCCATTTGCGCCATTTTCAAAGATGAAGCCTGCTTTTTGAAAGAATGGATCGAATTCCATCGGCTCATCGGCGTCGATCATTTCTATTTATATAATAATGGAAGTCAAGATCACTATAAGCAAGTCCTCTCCCCCTACATCAAAAAGGGGGTAGTTGAACTCTTTGATTGGAATCGCAATTTTAGCAATATCACCGAATGGAATTCGATCCAATGTTCCGCTTATCAAGATGCCATCGAAAAAACAAGGGGCAAAGTCAAATGGCTGGCCTTGATCGACCTAGATGAATTTATTGTCCCCCTTCAGCCTCCTCATCTCCCCCAATTGCTCGAAAAGTATGAAAATTATTCAGGATTGGGGATCAACTGGCAATGCTACGGGACTTCCCATGTCCAACAAATTCCCCCAGACAAACTCATGATCGAAGCGCTTCAATATAAGGCTGCCACGCATCATAAGCGGAATTTAACTGCAAAATCGATCATTAGACCTGAGTTTACAAGTCATTGCATCAACCCCCATTGGGTGTTTTTTAAACAAGGTTTTCAAGTCAATGCCGATGCTGTCCGCTACGAACTCGATTCAACACCTTATGTGTCTGTCAATACCATCCGCTTAAACCATTACTACACTGGCGATGAAACGCACTTGCGGGAGTGCAAATATCCAAGAATTAAACGGATTTATCCTCAAAGCACCCTTGAGGATTTCATCCGCTCCTGCGATGAGCTCAACGCCAAGTTTGACCCGATCATGGATCGCTTTATCCCCAAATTCAAAAAGAAAATGACATCCAAAAAAGGATAAAAAAGTGTTCTGTTCTCTAAAGCCGGTAAAATTAAGTTCCCCTTCCTTCAAATTCTTCTTTTGGGTATCATTTTTTTCACACAAGCCTAAGAACCTGAGTTAAGAGAGAAAATTTATGACTGTTTCTATTCCTCCAGGAGTTTTTGACATCATTCCACACAACGTAAAGGAATTATGGCGCAGTTCTTACCTTTGGCAATATGTCGAATCTGTCATGCGTGAAACAGCGCACGCTTACGGTTTTCATGAAATACGCACTCCTCTTTTCGAACGTACAGAACTGTTTCAAAGAGGCGTAGGGGAAACTACCGATATCATATCGAAGGAGATGTACACCTTCGAGGACCGGGGTGGTCGCTCATTATCGCTCCGCCCTGAAGGAACCGCCCCGGCGATCCGCTCTTTCATCGAAAATCAACTCTACAATGAATCTCCGACGCAAAAATTATTTTATGTTGAACCGATGTTCCGCTACGAAAGAGCCCAAGCAGGAAGATATCGGCAGCATCACCAATTCGGGGTCGAAGCGATCGGTCAATCAGCTCCCGAACAAGATGTGGAAGTGATCGACCTCATTTACACCATTTTCCAAAAACTAGGCCTCAAAAACCTTGAGGTGGGGATCAACTCCGTCGGCGACCTCCCCAGCCGACTCGCCTACCGGCAAGCCTTACTTGACTATTTAGCCCAACAT
This sequence comes from uncultured Parachlamydiaceae bacterium, assembly GCA_963742415.1. Lineage (GTDB taxonomy): Bacteria > Chlamydiota > Chlamydiia > Chlamydiales > Parachlamydiaceae > CAVULX01. The sequence goes on along the minus strand of CAVULX010000004.1, from coordinate 16,788 downwards.
TACGAAAAACTCTCCCCCGATAGCAAAGTCCGGTATGAAACCAACCCCCTCAGAATTCTAGACTCCAAAAATGAAGAGGATAAAAAAATCGTCGAACACGCCCCTTCAATTCTCGACTTTTTGAACGAACCCAGCAAGGACCACTTCCAGCATGTCCTCAATTTTTTAAAAACCCTGAATATCCCTTACCGGGTCGATTCCAAACTCGTCCGGGGGTTAGATTACTACAATAAAACAGTGTTTGAGATCATTTCAGGGGAACTGGGAGCTCAAAATAGCCTCGTGGGCGGCGGCCGTTATGATGGACTCATTAAAACTTTGGGCGGCCCCGATCTTCCCGCTATGGGGTTCGGCTGTGGAATTGAACGTGTCATCCAAGCGATAATCAAGCAAGAGTGCCCCCTCCCCTCTTTACAAAAGCCGACTCTCTTTCTTATCGCTTTAGGAGCCAACGCGACGCAAGCTTGCTTCAAACTGCTCCACGAAGTCAGAAGCCTTGGGATCCCTGCCCTCATGGATTTCAGCGGCAGGAAATTAAATAAAGTGATGCATTACGCTAACTCCATTCAAGCTAAATATGTGGCAGTCGTCGGTGACGATGAACTAGCGACGGGGATGATCGATCTCAAGGAGATGTCTTCTGGCAATGCCAAAAATATTCTACTTTCAAAAATAGCGGATGAAGTTATAGAAGGATTCAAAACACCATGCTAGACTATCATAGAACCCATACTTGCGGCGAACTAAGGAAAACAGACCTCAACAAAAAAGTTGTTTTATCCGGCTGGGTTAATCGTCGACGGGACCACGGGGGATTAATTTTTATCGACTTGCGCGACCGGTTCGGGCTCTCTCAGCTTGTTTTTGACCCTGAAAAAAATCCCACCCTCCACACTGCTGCAGAAAAATTGCGCCACGAATGGGTGATCACCATCCATGGGACCGTTTTCCCTCGTAGAGAAGGGATGGCTAATCCAAAGCTACCCACCGGGGAAATCGAAGTGATTGTCGACGAAATGGAAGTGCTTTCCAAAGCCAAAACACCCCCATTTTCCATCTGCGATGAATTTATCGAAGTGAATGAGGAGCTCCGCCTCAAATATCGGTACCTAGATATCCGGAGAGGCGATATCAGCCAAAAGCTCATCCGCCGCCATAAGGCTATGTTAGCGACACGGCAATATCTTGATCAGCAAGGTTTTCTCGAAATTTCGACTCCAATCCTAGGAAAATCCACCCCTGAAGGGGCTCGGGACTATTTAGTACCTTCCCGCATCTATCCAGGGGCTTTCTTTGCTTTGCCACAATCACCCCAGATTTTTAAACAGTTGTTGATGGTTTCTGGGATGGATCGATATTTTCAAATTGCCACCTGTTTCCGGGATGAAGACCTTCGGGCCGATAGACAACCTGAATTTACCCAAATAGATATCGAAATGAGCTTTGGCATCCCCAACGATTTAATGGCAATTATTGAGGGGCTCCTCAAACAGCTATTTAAAGAAATCAATGAAATTGAGATCTCCACCCCTTTCCGAAGAATGTCTTACGCCACTTGCATCGAAAAGTATGGCTGTGATAGACCCGACCTCCGCTTTGGGATGGAACTCTATCGCCTCGATGAAATAGCCAAAAAGTCCTCCTTTAGCGTATTTACCGAACAGCTTCAAGGCGGGGGAACTGTCAAAGGATTCACCGTCAAAGGGGGAGCAGACATCTCAAGGAAAATGATCGACGATTACACAGCTTTTGTCGGACGGCTCGGGATCAAAGGTTTGGCATGGATGAAGATGCAAGACAATAAGCTCTCTTCAAGCATCGTAAAGTTTTTTCCCGAAGAGGTGCAAAATGAATTGATCCAACAGATGAACATCGACAATGGAGACCTCATTTTCATGGTCGCCGACCTCCCAGCCAAAGTCAACCAGGGTCTCGACCACCTACGCCGCCACATCGCACGGGAAAGAAACTTAATCAAGAAAGGGCACTATGAGTTTCTCTGGGTCACCGACTTTCCCCTGTTTAGTTGGAATGATGAGGAAAAAAGGATGGAAAGCGAACACCACCCCTTTACCTCCCCCCATCTTGATGACCTCCATTTGCTAGATTCCGATCCCCTAAAAATGCGCTCCTCAGGTTACGATATCGTCCTTAATGGCTACGAAATCGGAGGGGGGTCCCAACGGATTCATAATCCTGAATTGCAACAAACAATATTTGAATGCCTTAAGTTAAAGCCTGAAGAGTTACATGCCAAATTTGGCTTTTTCATCGATGCACTTTCTTACGGCACTCCTCCCCACCTGGGGATCGCCCTCGGCCTTGATCGGATTATGATGATCTTGACAGATACGGAAAACATCCGGGACGTGATCGCGTTTCCAAAAACTCAAAGAGCCAGCGACCTGATGTTGGAGAGCCCCTCTTCGGTAGCCAGGGAACAGCTGAAGGAATTGAAAATTGAAACTTCTGAATGTGAATTGCCTTGGAGTTAATTCGCCTATTTTATAAACTGTTACACTATGTATGAGTAGCTTTGATTTAATAAGGAGGCTAAATAACGTATGAAAAAATTAAACCGCATACTGACATTGCTAGGGATTGTTTGCGCTGCCACAAGCGTACAACTTTATGCTGAAACAGCATCGAATAATGCCGTGCAAGAAAGTAGCCAAGAGGTAACCGAAGCAGATAGAATAAAAATATCTGAAGCTTTCGGGCATTTCATTGGCCGCAATATCAATTCACCTGGATTTAAATTCGACGTGGAAAGCTTGATCAAAGGTGTTCGCGACGGTGCAGCCGGAAAACCGGCCCCGATGAGCGATAAAGAGTATGAAGAAAAAATGATGCTTTTACAAAAAATCGCATTTAATAAAACGGCCGAACAAAATTTGAAGAACGCCAACGAATTTTTAGAAAAAAATGCCTCTGAAGCTAATATAGTGGTCATAGAACCTAAAAAGCTGCAATATATAATTTTAAAAGAAGGTCATGGGCCTATTGTTGAAGAAGGTGGAAGCCCCCTGATTCACTACAAAGGAACCCTTTTAGACGGCACTGTCTTTGGAAGCTCGGAAGAGATCGGCAGCCCTATCACTTTACCCCTAGATCAAACTATTCCAGGTTTCAGCAAAGGAATTCAAGGGATGAAAGAGGGGGAAAAACGGCGGCTGTTTGTCCATCCCGATCTCGGTTATGGCACCATGGGCCATTTCCCTCCCAATAGCTTGCTCATCTTCGAAGTCGAAGTCATCAAAGCATCTTCCCCAAAAGAGGACGAGGATGATGAAGACGAAGCTCTCACCCTCGCTTTAGGCGATGACGAGGACGAAAACGAAGATGAAAGCGGGGAAACAGACGAAAAGGAAAAAGGAAATACAGACAAAACTCCAGCACCCAATAAAAAATAAACCGCACATGCTACCAATTTTGGAGTGCGGCGCTTGACGCATACGCATCAAGCTAAGGTAAACCATTTTACCAAGGCTGAAAGCCTGGTACAAATGATTTACCTTAGCTTGATTCATATGCAGCAAGCCGCCGCACTCCAAATTATCAACTTACGCATCTAATGAAAATTATACTTTATCAGCCGCAAATTCCTCAGAATACCGGAAATATCGTCCGTTCCTGCTCAGTGACAAAAAATGATCTAGACCAGAACCAGGCTTTAGTTGCGAGGCCCCGCGAGTTGTCTCCTTCCGACGGTGGCTGAGGCCGTCGAGCTCGGTGTCGGGGTAACGGACGTTTCCCCTACACCAGGCGAGGTGGCCGGCGTACTCCGCGGGCAGCGTCGTGTTCTCAGGAGCCTAGGGCGGCGAGGCGAGCGGGGCCGTCAGCGTACCCGTCCGCGGCAAGGACGGTCCCGGCTGTGACGATGGCCCAATAGTGCCGTTCCAGCCTGATCAGTCCCGGCTCAGTAAGTCGGTCGAAGCTGACCTCAAATCGTGGGCTAGTGCCGCAGCGAGCGCAATCAGGAGCCTGCCTGCAGGCCCCATTACCACTGTGTTGGCTACACCGTTGCCTCCGCCGGATCCAGCGGAGACTTTCAGCTCTCCCTCGCCCGCGCCCAGGCCGTCCCCACATTCCTTGAAGCTCACGGAGTCCCGGCATCCCAGCTGTCGATAAGCGGATACGACAACCTAGACCTGCTTGCAAGCGCAGTAATGCGGATACCTAGCAACAGCGTTGTCGTTCTCATATCAGCAGGCTCCGGCGCCGGCCAGGAGGAGTAGGACGACGTTCAGCCCGATCATCTTTGCCTCGCCCCGGCTGAGGTGAAGAGAAATCCCGCCAACCTGGATCAGTACGAGCCCGATGGCTGCCGCCAATGTGATAACGGGGGAGGGGTGACCGGGGAGAAGACCAGAGAGGTCTCCACCATCGAGGTCTCCCGGTGCGCCGATCGGAACTATCCCGATTTAAGCAAGTATGGGCTGCGCCCATGCGCCGGTGCCGCCAGCAAGGCGAGGATGTTCGTTCTCAGTTGACGTGGCGAATGATCGGGTGAAGGAGCTGGGAAACGACAGGTTCTTTGAGACGAGCTGACTCGAAGTCTCAAGGAACCTGGGAGGTTGGCGCCGGACTGGGCTACTTGTCTCATGAAGATGGGCTGCGAGGCCGTTTCTCGTTGGCGGGCCTTTTCATTCAGGAAAGGCGGCTGAGCCGCCGGAAGCAGTACCCGGCCAGGGCCAGCGCCAGGGCGAGGTAGATCGCGGTCTCGGTGGCCTGGAAGCGCCAGTAGCGGCTGGCGGGCTGGTAGGTGATGGCCTCCCGGATGCCGTGGCTGGCCAGGCAGCCAAGGAAGGCGACGGGGCCCGTCGTCGACCCCTGTGGGCTGGCGCCCTGATTCGCGCCCGTGCCCGGGCCGGTGCTTCCTACCGATGCGCAGGCGGCCGGGGTGGTGCTGGTTGCCTGCCCGGCGGCGTTGACGGGGCCGCTGGACAGGAGCCAGGCGCCGGGCTGGCCGGGGATGCTGTTGCCGTAGAGCGTGAAGGTGTCGCCGCCCGGGCCGGCCGCGGGGCGCTGGCCGAGGACGGTAATCGTGCCGCGGGTCGGCGTGAGCATCCCGGTGGCCAGGCGCAGCAGGGTGGTCTTGCCCGCGCCGTTGGGGCCGACGAGCCCGACCACGTGACCTTCGGGGATGGCCAGCGTGCAGTCGCGCAGCGCCCAGGTCCGCCGGTACTGCTTGCCCAGTCCGCTGGCCGCGATGAAGGCGTTCATGCGACTCCCTCGGCGAAGCAGTCGCGGAAGGCGGTGCGGTAGATCGCCTCGATGTCATCGGGACCCAGGCCCGCCGCGCGTGCCGAACGGAGGCCGCCGGCCAGCTCAGCGAGGAACCGGGCCTGCGCGGCCGGGTCGGTCCCGGAAGGCAGGCGGGTAACGAACGTACCGAGACCGGGGCGGGCGCGGACCAGTCCCTCGCGCTCCAGCTCCCGGTAGGCCTTGTGCACGGTGTTCGGGTTGATGGCCAGCTGGGCGACTACCTGCTGCGCGGTCGGTAGCCGGTCACCCGGCTCCAGCATGCCCATCCGCAGGGCCTGATGAACTTGCTGCACGAGCTGCAGGTAGGTGGCGACGCCCGACGTCTCGAGCTGGAACTCGATCATCGAATCCCTCATTCCACTAATAGTTTAGTGGAATGAGGGTGACAGTCCCGGCCGGCCAGCGCAAGAAGCGTTCAGAGCTGCGCGGACGCGCTGTCACGGGCGGAATCTTCTGTGAGACGGGACAGCAACTCGTCTGGCTTATGCGCCGATAATGTACATTATGTAAAGTAGAGGATAAGCGATCCTGGCCCGGCCTGCCGTTGCTGGCCCTGCGCAAGATCTTGCTCATCTGCGGTCGGGCCGAGCTGGACGTCGTCGATGGCATCCCGGACGAGTATCTCGAGGCGAGCGGCACCTACGAGATGATGCCTGAGCTACGGGTCGACTGGGAGGCGGAGGTGCGTTCGCTCTACGACGGCATGGTCGTCCGTGACCCCGACGTGGGCGAGGCTGAGCGGAGTCCGCCAGGAAATGTCGCGGTGGGATGTCGAGAACCCGCGCGCGGCTCCGTCCCCGGAGTGAACACGGCCACAATGGGCCGTACCGCACCAAGGAGAACATGATGGCCAAGTACCTGCTGCTCAAGCACTACCGGGGCGCGCCGGCACCGGTCAACGACGTGCCGATGGACCAGTGGACGCCGGAGGAGGTTTCGGCCCACATCCAGTACATGCACGACTTCGCCGCTCGGCTCGAGGGCACCGGCGAGTTCGTCGACGGTCAGGCGCTCTCCCCGGAGGGCACGTTCGTCCGCTACGACGGCGAGGGGCGGCCGCCGGTCACCGACGGCCCGTTCGCGGAGACCAAGGACCTGATCGCCGGCTGGATGGTGATCGACGTCGAGACCTACGAGCGGGCGCTCGAGCTGGCCGGCGAGCTGTCCGCGGCTCCGGGTGCGGGTGGGAAGCCGATCCACGAGTGGCTCGAGGTGCGCCCGTTCCTGGCCGCGCCCCCGACCATCACGGAGTGACGCACGGTGGACGAGGCCCTGCTGCGGACCCTCACCCCCACCGTGATCGGCATCCTCGTCCGTCGCGGAGCCGACTTCGCGGCGGCCGAGGATGCCGTGCAGGACGCCCTGGTCGAGGCCGTGCGCGTGTGGCCGGACGACCCGCCGCGGGACCCCAAGGGCTGGCTGGTCACCGTGGCCTGGCGCAAGTTCCTCGACGCCGCCCGCGCCGATACCTCCCGACGGCACCGCGAGGTACGCGTCGAGGGCGAGCCCATGCCCGGCACGGCCCGGGCGAGGTGGTGGACGACACGCTCCAGCTGTACTTCCTGTGCGCGCACCCGTCCCTGACACCGGCCTCGGCCGTCGCGCTCACGCTGCGCGCGGTCGGCGGCCTGACCACGCGTCAGATCGCGCAGGCCTACCTCGTGCCGGAGGCGACCATGGCCCAGCGGATCAGCCGGGCCAAGCGGACCGTCTCGGGCGTCCGGTTCAACCAGCCCGGTGACGTCGCCACGGTGCTGCGCGTGCTCTACCTGGTCTTCAACGAGGGCTACTCCGGCGACGTCGACCTCGCCGGCGAGGCGATCCGGCTCACTCGCCAGCTGGCGGCCAAGACCAACCATGAGGAGGTCGCGGGCCTGCTCGCGCTCATGCTGCTCCACCACGCCCGGCGCCCGGCACGGACCGGCCCCGACGGCAGGCTCGTGCCCCTTGCCGAGCAGGACCGCAGCCTGTGGAACACCCGCCTGATCGCCGAGGGCGTCGACGTGCTCCAGACAGCCCTCGCCCGCGACCGCCTGGGCGAGTTCCAGGCCCAGGCCGCCATCGCCGCGCTCCACGCCGACGCCCGGACGGTCGAGGAGACCGACTGGGTGCAGATCGTCGAGTGGTACGACGAACTGGTGCGCCTCACCGACAGCCCGGTGGCCCGCCTCAACCGGGCCGTCGCGGTCGGCGAGGCCGACGGCCCGCGGGCCGGCCTGGCCGCCCTGGCGGAGCTCGACCCCGCCCTGCCCCGCCACGCCGCCGTCGCGGCGTACCTGCACGAGCGTGACGGTGACCCGGTCACCGCGGCACGGCTCTACGCCGAAGCCGCCCGATCAGCGCCCAACCTCCCCGAACGCGACCACCTCACGCGACAGGCCGCACGGCTCAACGCGGAACTGCGCAGTTGAGCGGCGGACGGCAGGCATTCACCGACCCGATAGGGACGGTCTGCTCACCCTGTTAGCTGCCCGGACCGCAGACGATCATTGGCTACGCCCGCCCGCCGACGAGCAGGACCTCACCGCCCAACGCCAGCGCCTGGCCGAGCTCGGCGTCGCCGCCGAGCGGATCTACCTCGACCGCGGGCTGACCGGAACCACAAGATTGAATGAGATGCGACGCAACCACGCCAGTCGAGTCATGCGCGGATGATCCGTTCGTTACGGAGCCAGTCACAGGCCAGCTGCAGCAGCACCCCCGGCGCGTCGTGCTCCAAAGCCCGGGAGAGGAGGAACGTCTCGAGCTGGTTACGCTCACCAGCGGACCGCTAGCCGGGCGTCCCGTCGCGCTCGCTTCTTCGGGCGAGGCGCTGGAGTTGCCGTGCGTGCACGTCGGCCACCCAGTCCCAGCCGTCCTTGGCCGATGGGCCGACCCGCGGGTCGCTGGGAACATGGGCGTCACGCAGGGCGTGCACGTACGCCCGATCCTGGTGGATCCGTGCGTGTACCTGATCAGCTCCGCCGATGGACCCGTGGCCCGGGACGAGGACATCGACGTCGCCCGCCACGCCCTCGAGCAGCCGAAGCGCGGCGAGGTAGTCCTCGATCGGGTCAGCGGTGTCGTTCAAGTCGAGCATCGGAATCAAGACATCAGAAAGCATGTCGCCGGCGACGAGAACCCCCCGTTCCTCAATCAACAGCGCCGCATGGCCCGGGGCATGCGCTTGATGCTCGATAATCCGGACTTGAGGGCCATCCCAAGGAATCTGCGCCGTCTCGGCGGGCAGGCCGGTAATGAGGCCGAGCAGGTCCAGCGGTACCTGCTCGGCGATGTCCGGCGGTATCAGCTCGGCGGCGATGCGGGCCTTCCCACGCGCGTCCGACAGCCGATCTCGAGCAGTGGCCGCGCAGCGCGCGGTGCTATCGTGCCCAGCGCCCGCCAACAACGATTCGCGCAACGCGCGTCGCGATGGTGAGATCGGTGTGCCTGGCGGCCCGCCAGCGGCGTCTCGGCTAAATCCCCCAACCGTCCGGCCAGCTCAGCGTGCCGATTGAGTCTGCGTGCCGTTTGGATCCAACACACCGGAACACGTCCCGCTGTAGTTCCGCGCCTCCGACGGGCCACGCGGCAACGAGCGATCGAGCGGATACGTCAGCGCGTTCCGTCGTTGGTCAGCACCCGGCGGATCGCCCAGGACGAGTGGGGCTCTCACGACTCCTGGCCGGCCCGAGAACGTGACGGGCCTGCCGCGCGGAGGGCGCCGGGGCGAAGCGGAGTGCCGAGCAACTGGGTGACGAGGGTGCGGTGGGCGGCATGCAGGGTGCGGACGGCCGCGCGGCTGAGGCCGGGCTTAACGGGCTCGCGACCGCCTCGGGGCCGCCCGGGCTTAGTCGGGATCCACAGGTAGCCGGGGTCGCTGCCCTCGAGTTCGGCGATGATCACCGCTCGGGCCCTGAGCCACCGGGTGAGGATCTGCACGGTTGGGCCGCCGAGCGGACAAGATCCGTCGGCGAGTTCGACGCGTGCCTCGCCGTCCAGCTGCAGGGCGCTGATGTCGAGGCGGGCGAGTTCGGGGACTGACCGACCGGTGTCGGCCACGAGCGCGGCAAGGGCGGCGGTGCGCAGTGAAGTTGAGGCGTTGGCGTGAACAGGCCTGCGGACCGTCAGGTCGTGGAGGAGATGCTCGGTATCCGCGGGGGTTAGGTAGTAGCCGGAGGCGGGCGGCTGGCTGTCAAGGCGGTTGGGCAGGCAGAGGAATTCGGCGAAGGCGTTGTAGGAGTCGATGCGCACGCGCATGGAGTTGGTGTAGGCGGCGGCATCAGGACCGCGGAGCGTATTGCGGGTACGGGTCTTCCCGTCGGCCGCATCGGAGAGCCAGGCGTCGGCGCGCGCGGGGTTCATCAGCTCGCCGACCGTGATATCGACGTTGCCGACGGCCTGCTGCGCATGATGCAGGTACTCGCTGAGGAAGTGCCTGCGGATCCGCCGGGTGATGATAGCGAACTGGCCGTCGGCCAGATGACGGATGAAATCATCGATAGCGCCGCGCGCTGACCTGCGCTCCCCCAGATCTGCCATACCCGGAGAATACTCATCCATAGTGATAACAGCAAGAAGCGCTCCTGCATCCCAAGCCCGTGCCTCGCCTCCCGGCGATATGTGGTCCGGGTCGAACCGAGTCGGCTCGATTCGGACCTTGTTGGTTCGGCCCGGACCAGAAGATCGCGGTCACGGTCGCGGCCGAGCTGATGTCACTTCCTGCGCTTCTTGCTGTTATCAGCCTTCTGCCGACCGGAACGGAGGAAGGCAGGGCACCTTTTGCTGCTACCTGGCTTCCCGCATTGCCTCGCGCGCCTGCTCCAGTTGACCGACGCTGACCGGGCCGGTCTCCGGCAGCCCTGCGGCCGTCCACGCCTGCTGTGCGCGCGCCACGTCGCCACCCGCCTCTTGCAGCACCATCTTCTTCGCCGTGTTGTTCGGCACGGCCCCGTCAACGCCGAGATCCATCAGGTGCGCCAGCATCCGGACCGACTGGTTCCGCTGCCCTGTCTTCCGCTCGTTGTACCGGTAGACGAGCACCCAGCGTCCTTCCAGGGAGCGGGCTCGCTCGATCAGCGCCTGCCCGCGGTCGGTGTCCTTCTGCTCGGTGCGGATCGGCTCGCTCTCGCCTGACGGCAAGCGCAACGTGAGCAGCCCGCGACGACTCGATTCCTCGATCTCGACCTTCTCCAGGAACGCGATGAAGGTCCGCGCCGACTCCAGCCGCTCGATATCCTGCCTCGCCTGCTGAGCGATCAGGTGCAGGTCCACGGTCAGTCCATGCACCCGGCGGCCCCATGCCGCCTCCGCACCGGGAGGACACGGTCCCGCGGCCTGGGCAGCCGCGATGACCAGGCCGTAGTGGCTGTTATCCACGCCGCCCATTATCGTTCCGGGTCATCCGATGGCCAGATCAATCGACGGTTTCCACCTCTCCAAGTCCCCGGCCGGAGCAGAACGGGTTCCGAACGGACCGGGTTCCCCGCCCTAAATTACAGGCGTGTCGTCCCTGTCAGGCGGGCCCCACGCTCGCCAGGATCGCCCGGCCGAGTTCACCGGGCCGGGTGAACTGCGGCCAGTGGCCCGTCGGCAGGTCGATGCACTCGACGTCGCGGATCTTGGCGAGCTCCCGCACAGCCGGATGATCCTGCGCCATCCACTCCCTGAGCATCTCGTCGTTGAAGATGTCCATGTCCCGAGGCTAGGCCAGGCCGCTGACATTACCGCCCGGCGTGACCATCCCGGTCTCGTAGCCGTAGATGACCGCCTGGACCCGGTCCCGCAGGTCGAGCTTGGCCAGCACCCGGGCCACGTGGGTCTTCACCGTGCTCTCACCGACATGAGCTCGGCCGCCGATCTCGGCGTTGGACCGACCGCGGACGAGCAGGAGCAGGACCTCGCGTTCGCGTTGCGGTGAGCCGGTCCAGCTCGCCGTACCGGTGGGCGGCTGCTGGCGAAGCGGTCGACCAGCCTGCGGGTGAGCGCCGGCGACACGAGTGCGTCGCCGGCGGCCGCCGCCCGCACCCCGAAGAGGAGCTCCTCGGGCGGGGCGTGCTTGAGGAGGAACCCGCAGGCGCCGGCGGCGAGGGCGTCGAAGACGTACTCGTCGAGGTCGAAGGTCGTGAGCATGACCACCCGGGACGGATCCGGCGCCGCCCGCCATGATCCGCCGGGTGGCCTCGATGCCGTCGAGCTCGGGCATCCGGATGTCCATCAGCACCACTCCGGGCCGCATCGCGGTGACCGCGTCGACCGCCTGCGCCCCGTCCCCTGCCTCACCCACGACGGTCATGTCGCGCTGGGTGGCGACGAGCATCCGGATGCCCGCCCGGACCATCGCCTGGTCGTCGGCGACGACGACGCTGATCGCTCACCGCTCGGCCGGCAGCCAGGCATGAACCGCGAATCCCACGGCCGGGCCGGGGTCCCGCCTCGCAGGCGCCGCCCAGGAGTGGCCGCCCGCTCGGCCAACCCGGCCAGGCCCCGCCCCCCGGACACCTGGCGGGCCGCCCCACCGGGCGCCGCCGGCGACCCGTCGTTCGGTCACCTCCACCTCCAACCCGGCATCGGGGCGTAGGTGATCGTGACCCGAGTGGGGGCGGCCCATCGCGTAGCGCAGGGCGTTGGTGACCGACTCCTGCACGACGCGGTAGCCGGCCAGCTCGACCGTGGCCGGGAGCGGGCCGGGGCTCCCCGTCGATGAGCAGCCGCACCGGGAAGCCGGCCGTGGCGGGCGCCGACGACGAGGGCCGGCAGGTCGTCCAGAGCTGCGGCTGCAGCGGGCCCGGTCGAGCCGGTCGGCCGCCGTCGTGGCGCAACGACCCACCAGCCGGTTGAGCTCCACCAGGCCCTGGCGGGCCGTCGCCTCGATGGTGGCGACCGCCCGGACCGCGACCGCGGGGTCCGCTGGCCGGCCATGCGGGCGGCGCCCGCCTGCACGGCGATGGCGCTCAGCTGGTGGGCGATCACGTCGTGCAGCTCACGGGCCAGGCGGGCCCGCTCCAGATCGTGCGATGTGCACCCGCGGTGACCGCGGCACGTCCCGGTGGGCCGCTGGCCGACCTCGCCCATGCCGAGGGCGGTCGCCAGCAGGGCGAACGGCAGGGCGTGGACCCGCTCGCCGTGGGAGGTCCGAGCAGCACGACGACGGCCACCACCACGGCGGCTGCGGCCATCATCCGCGCCGCCCGCCGGTCGACGGCCGCCGTAGGCGCCGAGCCCGTAGGCGGCCACGACGGTGGCCGCCTCGGCCGAGTAGACGGATTCTGCCCGAGCCTGGCCGGGCGGCCAGCAGGCGAGGCGGCCAGGAGGACGGCCGCACGGGCCACCGCCGCCGCCACAGGAACGGCGCCGACTGGGCCAGGGCGAGGGCGACGGCCCCGAGCACGACCGTGGCCCGGCCGTGGCCGGGCGGTCGCCACCACCAGGGCACATCCGGGAGGGCCCAGACCAGGAGGCCCGCCGCCACCAGCCGGTCGATCGTCGGGCGCGCCGGTCCCGGCCCGGGTCCACGAGCGAGGCGCCACCGGCCGCCGCGCTCCGCGATGCCTCCATACCTGACCAGCCTAGACAACGCCGCCGCGACGCAGAATCAGCCTGCCGGAGGATGCTGCGTCACCCTTAAGACGACGCGGCCCGGCGTCCCGGCCGACGAAGCTCAGCCTTGGTCATAACCGCATATCGGTCCTGGTCCTGACGACACCGGCTCCGCGCGGGGCCACGCTCGAAGGCATGACCAGCCACGCCCCCGCGCGCGACGGCGTGCGGCGCGCCCTGTTCCGGTGGCTCGTCCACCTCGCGCTCATCGGCACCGTCATCGTGTCCCTGGTGTTCGAGCCGCTGGTGCTGGCGATCCACATCGCGGTGCGCCTGGCCTTCGCGGTGCTGGCGGGCATGCACCTCCTCCAGCGGCGCGGGTGTCCGCCAGCCTGCTGCGCCGGCTGGCCCGCCTGCAGGCCCTGGCCGGGCCCGCGGGCCGGCTGGCCCTGGCCGACGTGCTGCTGGCGGTGATCACCGCGGGCATGCTGGTCTCAGGCTTCTGGGACTGGTTCGCCGGGCATCCGACGAAGATCCGCTGGCACGCGATCACCGGTGTCGTGCTGGCCATCCTGCTCCTGGTCCACACGGTCCGGCGCTGGTCACGGCTGCGCCGCTCCAAGGTGCGTTAGCCGCGACGGTTCGGCCCGGGACTGGCTTACTTTGCCCGGCGAGGGCAGTTGAGGGAGGCGAGCAGGCCAGCAGGCTGGTTAGCGCAGCACCGCCAGGAGGATGCCGTCCATGTTCCCCCTTCTCCCCCGTCTACGACCTCATCGGCCGGGCCAGGCACAGCATCGACGTGACCATGTACGAGTTCTCCGACACCAGAGCCGAACATGACCTGGCGGCCGCCGCCGGGCGCGGCGTGCGGGTCCACGTGATCCTGGACCAGCGGGAGCAGGGCGTGAACTCGGCCGCGTACTCCTACCTCAGCTCCCATTCCGTCAAGGTCACCTGGTCCTCGCCGAAGTACCGGTACACCCACCAGAAGACCGTGATCATCGACGCGGCGAAGGCGGTCATCATGACCGCCAACCTGACCAGCCGGTACTACGCGACCTCCCGCGACTTCCTCGTCGTGGACACCAGCCGGGCCGACGTCGCCGCCATCACCGCGGTGTTCGAGGCCGACTTCACCCAGGCCGCCGTCCGTCCCGGCGACGGGAGCGACCTGGTATGGTCGCCGACCGACTCGGAAGACCACCTGCTCGGCCTGATCGACGGCGCGACCAGCAGCCTGCGCATCTACAGCGAGGAGATGGGCGACACCACCGTGGAGAGCGCGCTCATCAAGGCGGCCGGGCGTGGCGTCGACGTGCGGGTCTGCGGGGAGAACGAGAGCGGTGAATACGACAGCGCGTACGCCAGGCTGGCCCGAGCCGGTATCCGCATCAGCTACTACATTCCTCCACCGGCTTCTACATCCACGGCAAGGTCATCGAGGCCGACTACGGAACGGCCCGGGCGAAGGTCTTCATAGGATCGGAGAACTTCTCCAACACCTCCCTCAACGACAACCGCGAGCTCGGGCTGATCATCTCCAGCCATCCCGTCATGTCCGCGATCGCCAGCACCTTCGCCGCGGACTTCCGTGACGGCAAGCAATGGGCCTGGTCGCGGCGTGGGATGTCGTCAGTGCCGCCTTGCGGAGCGCACGACGCCCGCCAGCACCATGCTCGGCGTGACCATGCTCCGGGTACGCGCCGATCAACTCGTCGAGATCGAGGCCATCGCTGTGACCCCGTGGCCAACTCGCCGCCGCCCCAGCGCGAAGGGTCCTGCCCTGATCGACGATCAACCTGCGGGGATTCGTTCCCACAGCCTCGTGTCACTGCGGGGGCGTCGCCAGGCCATGCTGGTAGGCGTACCTGACGGCCTGGGCGCGGTCGCGGGCACCGGATTTGGCGAAGATCCGGTTGATGTGTGTCTTAACCGTGGCGTTGCTGAGGTAGAGGCGCTCGGCGATCTCGGCGTTGCTCAGGCCCGACGCGAGCAGCGTGAGCACCTCGGTCTCGCGGGCGGTGAGCCCGTCGGGTGGTTTGCGCTCGGGTCCGGGAACGGCCACGGGCCGGCTGAGCACCGTGGCCACGAGCCGTTCCTGGACCGCAGGATCCAGGTGGGTCTGCCCGGCATAGACCGCGCGGATCGCCGCTTCGATCTGCTCGGCGCTGGCGTCCTTGGTGAGGTAGCCCCGCGCTCCAGCCTGCAGCGCGGGCACGATCGCGTCCTCGTCGGCGTAAGTGGTCAGCACCAGCACCCGGGCGGTCGGCAGCCGCTCGCGCAGGTCCGCCGTGGCGGCGATACCGTCGGTGCCCGGCATGCGCAGATCCATCATGATCACGTCGGGGTGGTGAGTCTCGGCGAGTCGCACCGCCTCGGCCCCGTCGCAAGCCGTGTCCACGACCTCAACATCGTCGATGAGCGCCACCAGCATGCTCAGGCCTTCGCGGACCACTCGCTGGTCGTCGGCGATCAGGACCCGGATCGGCCGGGATGCCGCCGTCACGCCGGCACCTCCAGGTCGACCCGCCATCCGTCGGCGGTCGGCCCGGCCCGGGCGGTGCCGCCGGCCCGGGCGGCCCGCTCGCGCATCGCCGTCAGCCCGTGCCCGCCGCCCGCGCCGGCGAGGATCGTGGCCTGCGGCGCGCGGACGTGATCTTCGACGGTGACCAGGATGCGGTCCTCCTGGTAGGTCACGGTGATGGCGGTGGTGGCGCCGGGCGCGTAGCGAGCGATGTTGGTCAGCGCCTCCTGGGCGCCGCGGAACAGCGCCAGGCCGGCTTCGGCGGGCAGGGGCCGGCTCGTCCCGTCGATCCGCAGGGTGGCGTCGGTCCCGGTGTCACGGCGGAAATCCTCGACCAGTGCCGCCAACTGGTCCATGGAGGGCAGCCGGTCGCCGCGCAAGGCGCTGACGGCCTGCCGCGCATCAGCCAGGCCGGCCTTGGTCAGCTCGGCCGAGCGCTCGATCGCGGCGCGCAATCGCTGGCTGACGGCTTCCCGGTCGGCGAGCTTGCGGGCGCCCTGAAGCTGGATGGCCAAGCCGGACAGCGAGTGCGCGAGCACGTCGTGCAACTCCCCCGCGATACGGCTCCGCTCGGCCAGCGCGGCCGCCGCGGCTTCGCCCTCACGCGCGTCCTGGAGCTGGGCCAGCAGCAGCTCGGTGCGGTCCTGGCTCTCCCGTCCGCGCCGGATGAACTGGCCGGTCACCGCGAGCAGCAGGCACAGCAGCGTTGCGGTGATGGCCTGCTGGACGGCCGGATGCGCGGTCAGGCCGACGGCCACGGCGAGCGCGGCGGTGATCGCCGCGGCGACGGCCGCGGCCGGGACGGGCGGCAGCCTGACCGCCGCGATCCAGACCCCCATGCTCGCGGCTATCTCGACCGGCCCGTTCGGCTGCAAGACGGCCAGAGCCACCCCGCAGCCGCCGATCAGCCCGCTCACCGCGGCCTGTGCCGCCACGCCGCGGCGAGCCCAGCCCACGCTGATCGCGGTCAGGACCGCCGCGGCGTATACCGCTAGCGCGACGGTCACGGCCAGGCCGGCGCCGTGCAGGCCCGGCGCCGGATGAGCCTGCGCGCTGACCGTCAGCACCACCGCGATGAACAGCACACCGAGCGGCCGCAGCGCCTGCCGCTGGGCGTCACCGCGCTCGCGGGCGCGCGACCGCGCTTCGGCCACCCGGGCCGAAGCGGGTTCGTCCTGGCCAGGCCGCGCGGCGCCATGAATAAGGCCCGCCGCGGTCAGCCGCGCCTTCATGGACACAGTGTGACTCGCGGCGGGCGGGGATACCAGGTCAGGCACGGACGCCTGCCGGGACACGGGCCGCGGCGGCCGCCGGACCGGCCGCCAGGCGGTGTCCGCGCAGGTAGATAACGATCAGCCGGGTGAGCACATCGGCCAGCGCCATCATCACGAGCGCCGCCACCCATGCCGCCGGACCAGTGATGTGGTGCGCGACGCTGAAATGCGCGATCGCCGGGCCCGCGCCATTGCTCGCGGCCA
>CAVULX010000003.1:0-998202 GCA_963742415.1 uncultured Parachlamydiaceae bacterium | reverse complement strand
ATTGTTCTAATCCCAAAAATTATCGGGCCTGCGAATCTGTTAGTTTTTGGAGTGCGGCGGCTTGACGCCGCTTTGACAAGCATCGCCAAGCCGCCGCACTCCAAAAAACTAACAGATTCGCAGGCCTGGTACAAACGATTTTCCTTAGCTTGATGCGTATGCGGCAACGGACAGATCTGCCTCGTCTGAACAATTTTAAAAACTGATGTTTTTTCAACATTTTATTTATTAAATTAATAAATCTAACAATATTAATAATAAAATCACAAAATAAATTGTAATTTTATTTCAAATTTGTTATACTTTAATTCTATTGTAACACACCTCTTCGGCTGTTCAAAACTCCCCTTTCCCACACGGCAGAAAAAAATTGATTGCAAATATACTGTTTATCGCTTATAAACCTAGGGCAATGTGATTCAAGACATGTTCAAACAAAGAAGTTAAAGGCTTATGCTAAGCTTACCTTCAAATGTAAATATAAATTGGACTCATAACCAAATTAACCTAAGAGGTTTGGATGTCAGCTTCTGATCCGGGCCAATGTGAATTTGGAAGGTGGCGGACCTGCATATGGCCCGTTCATCGTTATGAGCTGAAAAAGCTCATCCCCCTTCTGCTGATTTTCTTTTTCATTTTTTTTGATTATAATGTGTTAAGAACGATGAAAGACACTCTCGTTCTCAATGGCGAACAGTCGGGCGCCGAAGTGATCCCTTTCATTAAAGTGTGGGCCATGTTTCCCACATCTATTTTGATGACTTTCATCTTTACACGCCTTTCCAATAGATTTTCACGCGAAGTTGTCATCTACACGATGTTCTCCTTTTTTCTCCTCTTTTTCTTTGTGTTTATGTTTATCCTCTACCCCTTGCGGGAAGTCCTCCACCCCCACGCTACAGCAGATACCCTTCAATCCATCTTGCCAAAAGGCTTTAAAGGATTCATTGCCATGTACCGCAACTGGCTGTATACGGCGTTTTATGTAATGGCCGAATTATGGGGCAATATTGTCGTCTTTGTCCTCTTTTGGGGTTTTGCCAATCAGATCACCCGGTTAGGCGAAGCTAAGCGGTTCTACGGCATTTTAGGGATGGGCGCTAACCTGTCGGGAATATTCGCCGGGGAAATTTCGGTGAGCTTTTACAGAAAAGAACTCGATCCAAGCATCCCTTTTGGCACAACAGGATGGGAACAGACGATGACGATGCTCATTGGCTTGATTTTGCTGGCAGGGATTGCAGCCCTCGCTTTATTATACTGGATGAACACACGCATTCTCACCGACCCAAGGCACTACAACACAGAAGAATCGAAAAAAAAAGAAACCCTCCCTAAAACCAAGTTGTCAATGCGAGAAAGTTTTTCCTACCTTATCCGTTCGAAATATTTAATCAGCCTCGCATTAATCGTCATCGGATACAATTTAGTGATCAATTTGGTCGAAGTCGTTTGGAAACATGAAGTCCATGAACTCTATCCTGACCCCAGCGATTACAATCTTTACATGAATCGAGTCACTAGTTTCATTGCTATCATTGCAACTCTGACCGCCTTATTTGTCTCGGGAAATGCAGTAAGGAAGTTTGGCTGGACTTTTACCGCCATGCTAACTCCCATTATCCTCCTCATTACCAGCATCGGATTCTTTGGATGCTTTTTAGCTAAAGGATCCTGGGGTGAAGCTACTCTAGCCCTCGCCGGCACCACCCCCTTAGCCCTAGCTGTCTTCTTTGGAACAGCTCAAAATGTTTTGAGCCGCGCTGCAAAATATTCCGTTTTCGATGCCACAAAAGAAATGGCTTTTGTTCCCTTGGCCCCCGACGTGAAACTAAAAGGGAAAGCTGCCATCGATGGGGTCGGGGCCCGCTTAGGGAAATCCAGCGGATCCTCCGTCCACCAAAGCTTACTTCTTGTTTTCGGATCTTTTGCTCTGAGTGCTCCTTATGTGGCAGCAATTTTGTTCTCCATCATCCTAGCGTGGATGGGCGCTGTCCGGATTATGGGAAAACAATTCAACGAATTGGCTGCCAATCAAGAAGGACCCGTTGTGCCAATGGATCCCTTTTCACAAGCCGAGAAAAAACTTCCAGAACCAACAAATAAAAAAGAGCCCATCGTAACGACGCACAACAATAGTTTAGTTGCTGAACAACAAGTGATTTAATTAAATTGGATAGAAGATACTCAATTTGCATCTTCTATCTATTTATTTTTTAGGGGTAATTAAAAAGAAAATAACTATTTTAAAAAGTAAAAATAAAGATAGTTTTAAAATCAAAAAAATGCTATAATTGTTTTTTTACAAAGGCAAAAAAATGTCTTTTTCTACAGAACATCAATTTGGCCCTTTCCGCTCAATATTTTGGCCTGTCCACCGAAGTGAATGCAGAAAGCTCGTTCCGATGCTGATCATGATCTGCCTCATTGTCTTTTGCTACGACCTTTTGCGGAATATGAAAGATGCTGTCGCAGTGACAGCAGCCGGCGCTGAAGTGATCCCTTTTATTAAAGTATGGGCGCTATTGCCTGGAGCTATTTTGCTCACCTTTATTTTCACAGCTCTATCTAACAGATTCAGCCAGGAGCGGGTCTTTTATATGATCATCTCCGGCTTTTTATTGTTTTTCGCCCTTTTTGCTTTTGTTTTATATCCTTTAAGACATTCAATGCATGCCCATGGGGTCGCTGACTTTATGGAAGGGTTTTTGCCCAACGGCCTTAACGGGATGACATCGATGTTCCGCTACTGGTCTTTCACCCTCTTCTATGTGATGTCCGAATTATGGGGAACGATCGTAATGACTGTCCTCTTCTGGGGCTTTGCCAACGAAGTGACACGCATTGGAGAAGCACGCCGCTTTTTTGGCGTTTTTTGCTTCGGAGCTAACTGCTGCGCCATTTTAGCCGGCCAAATCGCCCGCTTTTTACCCCAAGAAGAAAATATCTCTTCCAATTTGGCTAGAGAAGATTGGAGCATCTCTCTGATGATTTTGCTCTCCATTGTCATCTTCAGCGGTTTGATCATCATGGCTATTTTCCGCTGGATGAACCAAAATGTATTAAATGACCCCAGCTTTGACGAATTTCACAGCACGAAAAAGGCGCTGAAAGCCAAAGGGAAACTTTCGATGAAGGAAAGCTTTGCATATCTTTCCAATTCCAAATATCTCATATGCATTGCCGTGCTCGTCGTTTCTTATAACCTGGTTATTAATCTTGTAGAAGTGGTTTGGAAAGATCAATTGAGAACAATTTATACTTCCCCTGCCGATTTTTACTACTTCATGAGCAATTTGACATCGGTCATCGGAATATGCTCTGCTATAACATCGTTGTCGATGTCTCGCATCCTTTCCCGTTTTGGGTGGACGCGCACCGCTTTAATTACCCCCATGATCATGCTCGTGACTTGCGCCGGTTTTTTCTCTTTCCTTTTCTATAAAAATTATGTGACTGAAAGCACGACTTTCTTGGGAATTTCCCCTTTAATTATTGTTGTGCTGTTTGGATCCATCCAGAACTGCTTGAGCAAAGCGATGAAATATTCAGTTTTCGATGGAACAAAAGAAATGGCCTTCATTCCATTAAGCCACGAATCCAAGCTAAAAGGGAAAGCGGCTATTGACGGCGTAGGATCTCGCATGGGCAAATCAGGGGGATCTTTAATTCATACAGGCTTATTGATGGTGTTTGGCTCTTTGACAGCCAGCGCCCCTTGTGTAGCCGCTATTTTGATGGTCGTCATTGGAATTTGGATTGCAGCAACTCGGTCGTTAGGGCACCAATTTGATTCTCTAGTCTATGCAGAGAAAGAGCCTGCTGCCGAAGCCCAAAGTGCTTTATCTCAAGCAGACGCCATCAAAGCATAAAAAGACAAAAAAGCATTGGAGTGATGACAAAAATTTAATGGATTGGCTAATCTCTTTATGAATTTCCACGGCAACAGCTATTCATAGTCGTCGTTTAAAATACTTTTTTCTCTTCTGTCACCTTGTGAGGTTTACATGAGTTCGCGAATTGACTATTATAAAGTTTCTCCTGATGTGGTTAAGGCTATGGTTGGGCTTGAAAACGTCGTCAATAAAAGCGGATTGGAGAGGTCATTGCTTGATCTAGTGAAACTTCGTGCATCACAAATTAATGGTTGTGCATTCTGCGTAGATACACACTGTGCTGACGCTCGTAAAAATGGGGAATCTGAACGTCGGCTCTATGCTGTTGCTGTATGGCGTGAAACCTCTTTTTTTACCGACAGGGAGCGAGCCGCCTTAGCTTGGACAGAAGCTGTTACGTTATTGTCAGAGACCCATGCGCCAGACGATATTTATCAGGAAGTACTTAAGTATTTTAATGAAAAAGAAGCTGTTGATTTAACTTTTGCAATTATAACAATTAATGGATGGAATCGACTTGCTGTTAGCTTTCGGAAATCACCCATATAAGAATTGGTTTAATTATGTTGTGATGGAGTGATATTCAGAATCTGCGAAATCAATGTGTTCTATTATTTTTTTCATCATAACTAATATACGCTTCAAATATATTCACAGCGATTCATTTCTACCTCTAAATTTCAGAATTTTTGTAGCGGGAATTGTGCAATCAAAATTGATTTTAAAATGGATAATCTAGTTTGTCCAATGAATCGGTTTTGATGCTTTCAATGACATAATTTTCTCGAATTGTTTTAATCACTTCTTGTAATGGGGTATAAATATATATATATTGATCATCAACAGCTCTTATCGTAGTGTCTGATTGAACAACAAGATTTGGATAGTCAATCAGATCCTTAGAACGTTCCCACCAATCTGATGGATAATCTTTAAAAAGAAAGAAATCCCCCCAATCGAATTGTCTAACTTTACAAAGATCATCCATAAGCTCTTTGATTTCCATAATTGTATTTTCTTTTTTTTCAAGATCCGCTATCGCCTTTGTTACCCCATAAATTTCATTAATGATAACATATTTGAATGGAATAACTTTCAAAAGAAGCTGAATAACGTCATAAATACTTTTACCAGGAAGAAAAGCGGGATCATCAATTGTTACTAGTGTCCATTTTTCCTCAGGTATTAAACTACTATTCACATATTCTCCTAAAAAAAATCTGGAATGGGTTTTGCTGAATTATTTGCTGAATTATTAGATGGAAGAAGTTTTGTAGGAACTTTTGAAACAAGTACTCTTAACATGAAAAAAAAAGCCTTTTTATTTGTAACGAGGGTTGTGCATCATTCGATGGCATGTAGGACAAATGACCATTCCGTCATTTGAAATAGACTCCCAAGCATCAATACAATAGGAACACATTAGCCAAGCATCATCTAAAATTGTAGCTCTATCCAGAATAGACGGGTTTGGAAACTCCACATCCATTAAAGCCTTGTATTTTTTGAATATTTCTACTTCTTCATCCTCTCCATCACTCAAGCGGTCATAGTAACGATAAGGATTTTTGGCCCATTCAGGATACGCCCAAATAGTTTCTGTCCTGTAATAATCAGTATCTGGATAGAACGCATATGTCCAATATTTTGACATTTTTCCATCGACAACTTGAAAAAGAGGTGCCGGATTCCATATAGGAAAATATGTACAATCTTCATCACATATATAATACCAAATGTAGCCCACATCAATTGTCATTGCATACACGGTATATAATTTAGATATGATCAACGGAAACTTTGTAGTCTCGGTAAATCCCGTACTCGGCACTATAAATTCTTTAGGGAGAACTGAGCTGTCGTTGGAAATACACTTTACAATCACGTTAAAACCACATTAATCATCTTTAAATTTAAAGCCTTCTCTTTCCTATGTGATCTGAAATTAGATCTAATATACGCATGCGGTTTTCTACGACGGTTTTAAAATGGATAATCTAGTTTACCCAAGGGGCATCATTATTAATGTTTAATCAAAAAACATTCGGGAATTTCAATTGCATCACCATTTTTAAATTCAATTAAATAGATTTTTGACCCAATATTTTGCTTAAACATTGAAGAAATTTTTAAAGAAGTAATTGTCCTTATTCCACAAATGGCTCCAATCGCACCTGGTTTATATTGTTCTGGTGCAGATTGCTTAACTTGCACTGTATCTCCATATTCAAAAGAATAATTTAAAACTTGATCGGAAGCCATGGTGTACCATCATTATTATTTATTTTTGAATTTGAATCCTTCTCTTTACCGACTTTTAAAATTCTTTGATTGCGTCCACACGCTTTGCAACTATTTCTATGTAGGGGTAGTCATCTAAATCTAGTATTTGATACAAGAGATATGGGTGGTGGGATGGAATTGTCCCATATCTTTTTTTCAGTGCTTCTTGAAAAAAAACTGTTTGATCATTAGATTCAACAATTTCTTGTGTGCCATCACAAAGCTTATAAACAAATTGAATCACATCTGAAAAAGTTAATTTTATCATCCTTCCATCCCAGGATGTCAATAGCACTATCACTTTAGAACCATCCGTTTTGATGGAATGATACGCAGAATCTGCGAAATCAATATGTTCTATTATTTTTTTCATCATAACTAATATATATCTCGAATAAATTCGCAGTAATTCATTTCTAAATCTAAAGCTTTCAACGTTAAGATCTAACAATGAGGATGGTATTATTCATCATCTTTGATTAATTTTTGAATTCGAGGATTAAATTGTTCCAAATTTCCAGAATCGAATAGACAAATGGTAATTTCTTTTTGATAATCGTCACTTGATAAATGATAGTGCTCCGATGATTGAGGGGCATCTAGCAGCTTTTTAGCATAGCCTAATAATTGCTTCATTTCCTTTTTATTCAAAATAATTGTTATTAGGTTTATTTTTTTATTTGCTTCCTCATCAAGAATATACATAATGTTTCTAACCTTTAATTATGAGGCACATCTACTGGATATATTCGAGGTCCAACCCATTCACCATCAACTAGTTCTTCGATATGCATATGAGGATTATTGTGTGGATTAGGTTTATGGAAATCAAATCTTACTTTTTTCTCTCCATCTTTTGAAAGAAAAACTGTGTCGCCAGCTTTGTTTGTAATTTTTTTAGTTTCTTCTCCTAACCATTCACTTATTTCCTCTCCAAGTTGATCAATTTTCTCACGAGGTTTCTTCTTACCTGACTCGGGACTCTTTTCCTTTTCCTCTAATTCAGAGGGGGTTGTTAAGCTTTCCTCAGTGCTTTGGCTCATGGACATATGATTGGAGGAGCGATCCAACCTTTGGTCTAAATACTTAAAGCCCTGATAGACCCCAACACCCAGAGCTCCACCGACAACAATTCCTGCGATAGCACAGAGAGTTGCAGTTGTTATAGTCGTTTCTATTCCAAAAGCAACAACTACAAAGGGGACTACTACTAAAGGAAAAGCAAATCGGCCATCGGGGTCGATAAAGCGAAGCGGATTATTACGAATATAAGCATAAAGGTTCATCCCGTCAACAAATCCTGCAGGATCAGGGGTTATCCAGCGAGACGTCGCCGGATCATAATAGCGCATGCCAAAGTAGACAAAGCCTGTTTCAGCATCTTTCCGCTTACTGCTATATCTCCACGGATTGATCGATTCTATTTGCTCCCCAGCAGCATCATAAACATGCTCTTCCCCAAAAGCTGAATACCGATAGGTTTCAAAAACAGTACCATCTTCCACATTAATCAATCCCAAAACATTTCCTAAATGATTATGCACGGGAGCATAAATATTCCCCTCCAGCTCAATCGCCACCGCAGCGCCAACGTCTGAACCGTTCAAGCCTTGTCCTAAAACTCGCAGCTCAATCAGCTTCTCTTGCTCATCACAAGCACCGATCTCTTTATTGCCTTGATACAGATACCTAATAGCTCCAACAGGCTTCCACTCTCTATCCCATCTATAAGACACTTTGGAAAGCCTTCGATGAAATGAATCGTAATGGTATTCTGTCTTCAACCCTTCTGAAACTGCCCCCACCAACCGATTCAGCGCATCATATTCATAAGCAACATCTCCTACATTCTCCTGGCCTTCCCCCTGCCCTTGTCTTTTGGCAATCCGATTGCCATTGAGATCGTAGTCAAAATGGTCTTCCCCTTTATCTGTCAGCTGATGCAGATGATTTGCGCTAATACCACTCCCATCAACAGCAATCTGATTGAATAAGGAATCGTTCTCATATCCATGAGAAAATTCTCCAGATTCCGATTGCACCTGATTCAGGCCATCGAAAGCATAGTGATGTTGGACTTCGCCCATAGGATCCCTCAAAGTCCTTCGGAGAGGATTTCCTTTAGGATCCCGCTCATCTACAGTTTCTTCAAATACCGAAGTTTTTACTTTGTTGCATTGATTGCAGAGATCATATTCATAGGCCACGGATCCCGCTTTGCCGATCATAGTCGCGCTGGTCAAATTGCCTGCTGCATCATACCCTTCATACGTATGCGCATAAAGCTCCGTTCCATCAGACGCCATACGCTTCACTTGTTGCAAGTGGGGTCCACAATAGGCATAACGCACCATCGAATGATCTGGCAGTTCAAGCACGCTTAAACGTCCTAAAGGATCATACTCACACACTATCTCCAATCCATTTCCGAGCCTTTCTTTGATCAGATGATCTAAATCATCATATTCCCGATAAGTGGTGGTGTCTTCTTTGAGATCAAAAACTTTTACCAGATTGCCATTCAAGTCATAATCATAGGCATAGTGAAGGGAATCATCTGAAGCTGAAAGCTCTTGCAATCGATTCAAAGCATCATACCGATAACGCAGCTCTTTCCCGTCGGGCTTAACTTTCAATGCAAGCAACCCATGGAGGTATTGATACCGGATGCATTTTTGTTCCGGAGTTCCGTCTGCTTCGACCAACTCGGTCACATGTCCCATGACGTCATAAGACCAGAGAGTGTTCACCCTGCGCGATGCATCCCCAGCGGCAATGACACTCTCTACATGGCTTTTGCGATTTCCTGCTGCATCATAGCGGCATTCACTTTTCTTGATCACCCCGCCAAAAGGATCTTTCTTTTCGGTTGAAATTACTCTTCCCAAAGCATCTTTTGACGTTATCGTCACATATCCTAAGGGATCGATCATCTCCTCACGATTCGAGGCATAATCGTAGCAGTAGCGGCTGGTATTTCCTAAGGCATCGGTCGACTTAATTAGTTCCCCATGGGGATTGTAGCTGCACTTTGAAATGGAGACCCCTGCCTGATTAGATGCAATGACTTGAGTCCGATTTCCCGCTTCATCGTACGCATATTCTGTTGTGCGATAAACCACCCCTTTAGAATCGGTCACAATCTCTTCGATCACACGATCAAGCAGATCAAAACCCCACCTTGTCGCTATATAGTGACCTGAGCCCAAATATTCCCTTTTTTCACTGCGCCGCCCTAAAGCATCGCACACATATTCCGTTTTGCTGCCCCCTTTCTCAACACACATCAAACGGCCCGCGCCATCATACCGATAGGCAGTCACATGTCCTGCAGCTTCAGTCTCCTCCAATAGATGGAAAGCATTATAGCGGCGGGTGATCCGGTAAAGTAGATTTTCATCGGGCCCAAGCATCTCTTCTTGGATGGGGCGGGATAAGTAATCATAAGTATACACAGTTGCCGTGCCATTGCGCGCTACAGATCTCTTCAACTGCCCTTTGAGGGTATATTGAAAATATTCTGTTGTGCCATCGGGGTAGTGGGTGCGGAAAGGTTTCCCGTGGATGGTGTAAAACGATGTTGTTTTTACGCCATTGAGGTCGGTGATCCCAATCACATTCCCGAGGATATCATATCCTTTTAAGGTTGTGGGTGTTACAAACTCCCCATGCTCATTCTGAACAGCGGGATGCAAGATCTGTTTCACTCTTCCGAAGGGATCATGCACATATTGGGTCTCATTTCCATGGATATCTGTAGAGGCAATCTTATTTCCTAGATAATCGTATTTAAATGTTTGCACTAAACGGGTTTTGTCTGCCCAAACCTCTTCTTGACGGATCAATCGGTTCATGAAGTCATAGGCATACTCCTGATGGACCTCCTGGTTTGGACCCTGCTCAAAGATCTTGTTGCCGTTAGCGTCATATTTTCTCCGGATGACTTGCCCTAAAGCATTGGCCTCTTTGACAACCTGCCCACGCTCGTTGTATTTCCATTCCAAAATATACTTAAGAAGGTCATTGCTATCGTAAATGCTTTGCTTTGCCAACATTCCTTTTCGGTCGTATGCATTGACTCTTTTCGTGAGCAATTGCTCCTCTCCGGAAGCATCCAGATATTTTTCTTCGATGACAGCCGGAAGCCCTAACGGAAATTCATTTAGATTTTGGATCCGTTTTATCCGCCTTTCAGTGACACCCACTAGGCTATTTCGATCCAGCGACGCACCATCATCGATGATGTGGATCGTAACGGCCCTATGTTCATCATAGTCAAAAAATTCCCGAACTCTTACTGAAGTGCCTTCGACAACATATTTAGCTTTAACTAAGTCGGTTCCCTCGTAGTAGTCGTAGAGAATATCGTGGTCATGGAAGGCGTGGTTTTCATACTTCAAGAGATTGCGTCCATCTTTCGTATATTCATATCCGATATACAATGATTCACATCCATTGCCTAACGGCTTCCCATTCTCATCCACTTGCAAGGGTACTAAATTAGCTCCAGTGAGGTTGCCATGCAAGCATTGGCCGGTGACATTGCCCGCCTCATCATAGGCATATGTACGGCATAACCACGCTTTACCCTGATCTGAACTCAAGACTTTGGACAAAATGTTGCCCGCGTCAGGCGTATCTTGCGGTCCCCAAAAAAATTGTTCCTGACTATACAACGTTGGCGATGATCCCGCTTTGTACTTTTCAATCTTGCTGAGACGTTCCTCAGGAGTGAAGTAGTAAAGTGTTTGATGGTTATAAGCATCTTTGACTACAGTTTTGCAGTTGTACATATAGACAGGCTTTGTCCTATGCAAGTCAAACTCGTAGGAAAACTGGTAAATGGGAATTGGGAATCCATCCACTCCGGCAGGAGCGCGCAACATTTTCACTTTCCCATGACAATTTCTGACTTCGATGCAAGGATGAATCTGTTTAGGAAGGCCTATATCCCAATATTCGATCTCAAGGAAGCGCCCTTCTGGTAGCTCCTTGCGAATGATCCTTTCATATTCGCTGTCATAGCGGTATGACTCAGGCGGGGAATCATAGCGGTGTACATGTTCTAGAATCCACTTTTTCTTTTTTTTCGATTTCACATTCCGCAACGTGTATGAGACTCTATTGAAATGGGAATCCTCCACCTCTAAAAAATAGGGGTCGGCATCTCTAAAGCCGGAATGTGGTTTAAATCTCAAACAGCCAAATAAGCCCCCTTGGGCGTTTAATCCTCTAACTGTGGCCAAATTATTGTCAGCATCATAACTATACTCAACTTGGTTGCCATTGGCCTTAAGCAATCGGTTGATAGGCACCTTGTGTGTGCTGTGAGGCTTTTCAAAGTGGTACTGAAAGCCGGCTCCATCTTTAGAAATGAGGATCTCATCATGCACAGACCGGAGCAGTTTTTTATTTTTCAGATGATACCGTCCACTCATTTCCCGTGTGGTATTTGCGATCCTCCTTTTGAATATTTTGGGATGGACTCCATAGTAGGAGCACATAGAAGTGTGGTTTTCCTGCTTAAAAGGAATTTGAGCGCCAAAAGAGTCGTTTAAGATGAGATAAGATTTGGAGCCTTTTACAGGGTGAAAAGCGGTGATATCGTGGTTGAATTTCCAGGCTTGAAAAGGGGAAGAGGCCCTCTCGTCAGCGCTAGAATAGAATCTTGTGAGCTCTAATGGGTCGGCTCCAGGGATCGTTAAATCGGTTTGGATGTCGATGTAATCCCCTGTGGCAACATTGACACAGCGATAGACAAAAGTTTCAGGATCGCCAGCTAAAATATCAAGGTTATTGGATTCCTCAACTAATGTCGATCCATCCAGGTCCTCGGAATTTTCGATGGCATAACAGGAAAAAGAAAATAGAAGCAGCAAAACAAAATATACCGTTCGCATGGTCGTCCCCGTCTCCTATGAAATTACTCTGTTGGCGATGTCATTGGCGTTGTTGCATAAATAACCAGTGAGGCACAGAGAAGAAACAGGATAAGCATGATCGTAACCGGCAGGATAAGCAAGATATTGAATAAATAGTAATAATATGCGGAGATTAAGTTAAGACTGTTCAAAAAACTCGTTTTTTCTTTTATCCCGCTTATCCTGCCGGTTACGATCCTGCTTATCCTGTTTTTTTTCTGTGTTAAACTTTGCAACAAAGTCGATGTCGTTTATTAATTCAGGCGGCAGCATAGCTGAAGGCCGATTTTTTTTAAAGTAAAATTTTCAGTTAATTTCAGATTGAGGGAAACTTGGCTTCATGGACAAGGCCTCGATTCCGGGAAGGGTTCCGAATTCGATGTACTCGAGCGAAGCTCCCCCTCCGGTGGAGATATGGGAGATTTTATCTGCCACGCCGGCTGCTTCAATCGCAGCGATCGAATCTCCCCCTCCCACAATCGTGGTGACATTTTTAAGATTCGCAACCGCTTTTGCTACCTCCATTGTCCCCTTCGCAAAATCGGTTTGTTCGAAGATCCCTAAAGGGCCATTCCAGAAAATCGTCTTGGCATGGATCAATTGCTGTTCAAACATCTGGATCGTCTTGGGTCCAATATCAACCCCTTGAAAATTGTCGGGAATACCCTGGCTCGTGTCTAAGATTTTTGTTTGAGAACCGTTTACTGGTTTTTCAGCAGCGACATTATCGACCGGCAAAATCAGTTGGATCCCCTTTTTCCGGCATGTTTCAATAATTTCCTTGGCTTGCTCTAAAAGATCATCTTCATGGATCGAATTACCGATGGGGATCCCCTGCGCTTTAAAAAAGGTATAGGACATTCCGCCCCCAATTAAAAGAGCGTCTACTTTTTGCAGTAAGGAATGCAAAACTCCAACTTTTGTAGAGATTTTGGCACCCCCAATAATGGCATAAAAAGGGCGTGCAGGTTGCAGCAACTTGGAGCCAAGGAACTGAATTTCTTTTTCTAACAGAAACCCTGCCGCAGCTCGATCGGGAAAATAATGGGCAATCACAGCGGTCGAAGCATGAGCCCGATGAGCAGTTCCAAAGGCATCATTGACATAGAAGTCCCCCAATCGAGCAAGCTTCTTGACAAAGTCGGGATCTTGCTCCGGCTTCTCTTCACCCGGATGAAAACGGAGGTTTTCCAACAATAAAACTTGCCCTTGCTGAAGCTTTGCTACACGTTGTTCCACTTCAGGCCCAACGCAATCGGGCGCAACCTCTACAGGGATTTTTAATAACTCCGAAAGACGTGCTCCACAGGGCTTTAATGAGAATGCGGGATCCATTTTGCCTTTAGGCCTTCCTAAATGGCTCATTAAGATCAATTTTCCCCCATGATCTAGAACATAGCGTATTGAAGGGAGTGAAAACCTGATCCTGGTATCGTCGGTCACCTTTTTATTGCCATCGAGCGGGACATTAAAATCGACCCGCATGAGAACTTTTTTCCCTTCTAAGGGGAGATCTTTTAAAGAAAGTTTTTGTTCCATAAGGACCCTCTGTAAGGTTCCCTTATCCATTTCTCTTTTGAACAATGTCAACAAAAAATTGATGAACAGAAGGATCTTCTGTCAATTCAGGATGGAAAGTGGCACCCAAATGCCTTCCTTGTTTGACCAAAACAGGCTCCTCATTGAAGTTGGCTAAAACTTGGACATCTTCTCCCATCTGCAGGATGCGAGGGGCGCGGATAAATACTGCAGGAATTTTTTTGTGATGTTTGCTTGCGGGATGAAACTCAAGCTCTGCAGTAAAAGATTCTATTTGCCTTCCATAAGCATTCCGTTCTACGGTAATATCGAGCCATCCAAAAGAGGGCTCCGATCCCAAGATAAGATCCTTTGACATCAAGATAAGGCCTGCGCATGTTCCGAAAATCGGTTTCTTTTGTGCAAATTCGTACAACTGCGGGCGCATCCCTTCGAATAAAATCTGCCTCATAATGGCCGTAGATTCCCCTCCGGGAATGATTAACCCATCGCAAACCGCCAGTTGTTCTTTCTTTCTGACTTCAATCGCTTCAACACCTAAATGTTTCAAAACAGCAATATGTTTGCCGAAAGCCCCTTGCAAGGACAATACCCCTATCTTCAACTTAACCATCTTACCATCCACGGGGTGACATTAACTCGTCCGGTTTCAACTGTTGAATGTCAACTCCCTTCATCCCTGTCATTAACCCCAAAGATACTTTGACCAATGTCTCCGGGTCATTGTAATAGGTGACTGCGGCCACAATTGCTTTCGCCCGCTGCACAGGATCTTCAGACTTAAAAATCCCCGATCCAACAAACACACTTTCAGCCCCTAATTGCATCATCAAAGCCGCATCTGCCGGAGTAGCTATTCCCCCTGCAGCAAAATTCGGCACAGGCAATCTACCCGTCTTAGCCACCTTTTGAACAAGCTCATATGGCGCTCCTATTTTTTTGGCTTCGGCCATTAATTCCGCAGGATCCGCAGATTGAAGACATTTGATCTCCTTGATAATTGTTCTCATGTGACGAACAGCTTCCACAATATTTCCAGTGCCCGCTTCCCCCTTAGTGCGGATCATGGCAGCCCCTTCTCCAATCCGTCTCAACGCTTCCCCAAGATTTCTGCATCCGCAGACAAAGGGGATCCTAAATGTCTGTTTATCTATATGATTTTCTTCGTCGGCAGGGGTCAGCACTTCACTCTCATCGATAAAATCTACAAAAAGGGCCTCTAGGATTTGAGCTTCTGCAAAATGCCCAATCCGGCATTTGGCCATGACGGGGATGGAAACCGCTTCTTGAATTTTTTGGATTAATTCGGGACTGGACATCCGAGCTACTCCCCCTTGCGCCCTAATATCTGCAGGAATGCGCTCCAAAGCCATCACAGCAACCGCTCCGGCATCTTCGGCGAGCTTTGCTTGTTCAGGAGTTGTCACGTCCATGATAACTCCACCTTTAAGCATCTCAGCGAGGCCAACTTTAACTTCCCATGATCCTTTTTCCGGCAACATGCTATAATCTTTACGCATCTCCATATCCCCCATTTTTCTTAGTCCAAATACAAGTTAATAACATCGGCTTTCTCTAATCAAAAACTTTTTTACAAATTTGCAAAAGGATTTCCGACCTGGCTA
Source organism: uncultured Parachlamydiaceae bacterium (assembly GCA_963742415.1). Taxonomy (GTDB): domain Bacteria; phylum Chlamydiota; class Chlamydiia; order Chlamydiales; family Parachlamydiaceae; genus CAVULX01. The sequence goes on along the minus strand of CAVULX010000003.1, from coordinate 982,938 downwards.
AAAAGATTTCCTTTTTTCCGGCGATTGATTTCATGTCGAATCGAATATGTTAAGTCTTGGTCGAATTCTTTGTTTGCGGCCCAATGCAAATATTGCAGTGGCACTTCCTTTAATGAGCGCCCTTTGTGTTTTCCTAAAGGCATGATTTTGAGCAAAATAGGACGGGAAAGCAGAGCGAAGATTTGCTCGGTTGTTTTATACCTTTTAGCCAAATATTTAAAGACTTCCCGGTTGACAGTGACGTCGTTCATGGCTCGATGCGCCCCTTCGAATTCGATCCCAAAATGCTTTCTCAACTGTTCCAAGGAATTTGTTGGGCTTTCCCCATACAAACGCGCCATCCTTAATGTATCCAGGTAGCGGTGGTTGCGAAGTTGATGGGGAATTCCAGCCCTATCGGCCGCATTGGCAATCACCTCGATATCGAAACCAACACCATGTCCAATAATGATGCTGTCTTTCTTAATAAATCCGAGCAGTTGAGGCAAAATGTGTTTCATCGTCGGTTTATCAGCAACCATATCTTGCGTGATATGATGAATGGCAATAGAGCTGTCTGGAATCGAACATTCAGGGTTCACCAAATATTCAACTTCAGCAAAAACCTCATTTAACGAAAACCGTGCAGCGGCAACCTCGATAATCCGGTCTTCTTTAGGATCCAATCCTGTTGTCTCACAATCGATGCAAATAAATTCTTCTGTATTAATCGACGGCATGTTTTTATTCCTCTTGCAATGCATCTTCGAGCATCGCCATTAATTCCCTCTGCCCTATGTTCTTAGTGGAAGAGTAATGGACATAATGGAGATTTTCAAAATTAAGGGTGTTCAAAATTTTTTGTGTGTTGTTTTTCTTTTCGTTAGCACTCACTTTGTCCACTTTTGTTAAAACCAATATCACCCCTTTTTCAGCATGGATGGCCCATTCGATCAGTTGCCAATCTTCCTCATTTGGCGTTCGACGGATGTCGAAAAGGCAAAGGACAAGCGCCAGAGACGGGCGGTGATTTAAATAATTTTGCACCATGGGTCCCCACTGCTTTCTCACTTGCAAGGGAACCGTGGCATATCCATAGCCTGGAAGATCCACAAAACTCCAGCGGTCATCCCACGTATAAAAATTCAATGTTTGGGTCTTTCCTGGCGTCGAGGATGTTTTAGCAAGCCCTCTACAGCTGAAAAGATGATTTAATAAACTCGATTTCCCTACATTGGATCGTCCTGCAATGGCAATTTCAGGCATCTCATCCCCATGGAGATTCCGCAAAGTGGGATAGTCTTTGGCCAAGACGGCCGATTTGATAAACTTGGGACTTTTAACGCTCTTTTTTTTCATTCCAATACTTAATCTCTCGGGTGAAGTTACCCTGATGTTGCATCTTGACGATGAAGCAATCAGGCGGTAGTAACCCCTCAATTTTTTCCGACCATTCAATACAGCAGATCCCTCCAGCATAGAGGTATTCATCGAAGCCCATGCTTAAAAATTCGTCCCCGCATCGAAGACGGTAAAGGTCGAAATGGTAAACCGTCTTTGTTCCGGAATAAATATTCAGATATACAAACGTGGGACTCGAAGCTTGATCCACTGAGCATCCCGTAGCTCCTGCTGCCAGCCCTTTGATCAGAGTGGTCTTGCCCACCCCCAAGTCACCGAAAAAACAAACAATACTTCCCACCGGAAGCTGTTTTCCAAGAGCATATCCTATGGCATGTGTTTCTTCTTCAGAAGAGGTGGTGAACGTCTGCACTTTTATTCAACCCAATGCTCAACGTAGGGAGTGAAGTCCGGTATTTCTGCTAACGCTTCGACAAATGCCGTGATTTTATCTTCAGCCAGCTGCTTTTGAATAAAAGCTAAGAAATGCTCTTCAATTTCAAAACGGTTTTGATTTTGCACTTCCATTACAGAAAGGCGTTTGAGATAATTTTTCTTAAAGTCTTCAATAACAGCTGCTTTGCTAATGAAAAGTTTTCCACTTAAGACCGATGAATAGACCACTTTGGTAATCGGCTCTTTAAACTTGGTTTTTGCTAAATAGCTTTTAATGACTTCGGGATCTTCTGAGATAAAAAACCGCTTGACACGCAACCCTCCATGCCGTTCCGTGTTTTCAGGGCACTTCGAAACCCAGTCGTATATCGCATCTTGAGGATTGGGATGGGTATTGTCTCCAAAGACTTTTCCAGTAAAAGGGCAGATATAGATCTTCTTTGTCTGTTCGTTGACACTTTGGTTGCTGAAGCCTATCTTGATTTCCGCTTCGTGCCACAATTTCTCTTCCGTTTCCAAAGTTTTGATCACCTCTTCTGCACTCTGATAGATTTTTTTCTCCTTAAGAAACACGACCGGCATAAGATTAAACTTATGCTCAACAAAACGGAGATAGGTATTAACTAGCTCGGCAGGATGAACATCGTGGAGAAACTGCTTTAATATTTTTTGATCATCTTCATTGATGATTACCTTCGTCATTAGAAACCCCTAGAGAAAGTGCAAACAGGGCGCCAATAAACACGCGCACAATTTGAAAATTTTGAAACAAAAGTTTGCTATTATATACTGCGATAAGGATACAGTACAAAAGTAAATTGATCAAGGGAATTTTATATAACAGGGGTGTAATTAAATTATCAGGCTGCGATCACGGGAATCCACCAAGGCCGGCCTATAATTATTAACATGGCGAGGTGTATGTTGACTATCAAAGAAATTTCCATTCCAGGATATAAAAAAGTGATCGAAGCTAAAAACCCTGAGGCCAACCTCCACTGCTTCATCGCCATCCATGACAACACGCTCGGTCCCGCCCTCGGCGGTACCCGGATCCACACTTACGCAAACCCCCAGGATGCCTTAGACGATGTCCTGCGGCTTTCCAAAGCCATGACATACAAATCGGCTCTGGCTGAAAATGGCCTTGGCGGTGGAAAAAGTGTCATCATCGCCAATCCAAAAAAGGATAAATCCCCCGAACTTTTAACCGCTTTTGCCGAAGTGCTTGATACTTTTAAGGGGGAATATATCGCAGCCGAAGATGTCGGCACTACAACCGAAGATATGATGGTCATCAAACGGACAACCCCCTACGTCTGCGCTCTCCCCACCGATAAAAGCAGCGGCGATCCTAGCCGCTTTACAGCATGGGGTGTTTTCAGGGGAATCTTGGCAGTCTCAAAAAAAATTTGGGGAACTCATAACTTGAAGCGGAGAAAAGTGGCCATCCAAGGATTAGGAAATGTGGGCAGTAAGCTGGCCAATATATTATTTTGGGAAGGTGCTGACCTGATCTTATTCGACCTCGACCCCCAAAGGGTTCACGACCTTTGTGTCATGTATGGCGCAGAATCAGTTTCCTTGGCCGATTTTTTTTCCTGCGACTGCGACATTTTGTCCCCTTGCGCTTTAGGAGGTATTCTCACCGATGAAACGATCCATCAACTTAAATGCGCGGCTGTGGCAGGGGGAGCTAACAATCAGCTTTTGACGCCGGAAAACGGTAAAATGTTGATGGAGCGGGGGATCCTCTATTGTCCCGATTATATTATTAATTCCGGTGGGATTACCAATGCGGCCGCCGAATTTGAGCCTGGAGGGTATAATCCCAAGCGTGTCAGAGATAAGGTCAATCACATCTATGATTCCTTATGGACGGTCTTTAATCGAGCCGAAGAGCAAAATAAGCCCACCAGTCAAATCGCCGATGAAATTGCCGAATACAATTTGCAGCACGGCATCGGAAAACGGAAAGAGCCCATCAACTTCAAGAGGAGCGGCTAAAGATTCGATGCGGAGAGAATAATTCAACGCAAAGACGCAAAGAAAAATAGCTTGCCGCTGCTTCCGTAGCGGCAGGGTTGCCTTAGCTGGGTTGAGAGCTGGATTGGGACTTAGGTTCGTGCGTTTTTATCCATTTACGTAAGTTTGGAGGAGGCTGTTTTATGCCTTCGATCGGGGTATATATTGTGTTTTGAGAATCAGAATAAAACTCATCAGTGATAGTAATTTTTGCAGCTAACTCTTTGCTTTTCGCTTCATCATCGATCTCATCACCCTCATCATCTATCTCATCTCTTTTCGCTTTACCCGAACTATAAGCTTGAGCAGCTATTGTTTGTTTCCAGTTAGCTTTCATTTGTTCGCCATCATTTTTGTGGTACCTTTTTGGTGAGTAAAGAGATGAGTAAAAAACAAGCCCTTTTAGTTCTTCTCGATTAAGTAAATGCGTCCCAAAAAATTCATCTACATTCGAAGAGACATATTCATATGCTATATGGACAAATACATTTCCCTTAGCATCCGACGAAACAATAGGATCTAAAGCTGCGGAAGTCATACTTCCCTTCTCATCCTCTATAATGAACTTATACTGCAGAGCTTCCCACTGCTTCTGATTAATTGATGTGTCATCTTTGGGATTAAACAATATCTCATCTATATAATCGACATCAGACCAATCATCCTTACACACGAGGAATTTTCTGGCCAAAAGGGAAGCTTCATCCAATGTTCCCGTTTTCAAAATTTCAACTAAATTCTCTGAGGTTTTAGCTTGTAAAATCGGATTTTTATGCCTGCAGCAAAGTAAATTCTAGAACGACACCCCTAAGGTTCGCTGCCCTCACCAGTTCTATTGCTTCATTTTCATCTTTAGAAAACACCTTACTGTCTACCAGAAAACGGGGAGATTCAGTTGCAGGATCGTAGATAGGGGAAATAAGATTACCAGTATATTTAGGATTAAACCAGCAGTAGGCAAAATTGGCCACTTGAATATATTCCCAAGCTGCAGACCAACTATCAGCATTTGTCGGCTCAGGCCTTAAAAAAGCAAACCCTTCTTTTACTAAATCTAAAATCACGCTTTTTGATGTTTGTAAAGGAGTCTCATTAATCACAAACCCTTCCTCATTTTTGGCCGGGATTAAATCGCCTAAATGTTGGGGGATCAAATTATGAAAATATTTACCTAGTTTAAAAAGGGCCAGTGAACCTATTAAAAGAATATAAAAATTTTTAGTGATTGGCGCAGCAGAAAAAACAGCTCTCGCAACTTTATAGCCCGAAATTAATAAACCGACTGCAGTTAGAATGTCAAAAACACTACCGCAGATTTTAAGAGACTGAACTCCTATCATCGTATCTCTAAAAAAATTAGCTGTCCATCGTTGGGGAGGCCGGGGAGAAAATAACTCAAACGTTGCTGATTTTGATTCCATAAAATAAAATACCTCCTAAATAAATCAACAGAATATAAACTTGAAAAAGGGTGTTTGCATCACTTTATTATGTTTAAGCGATCATTTTTTTGATCTTATTTGGCTTAATATTAAAGAGAATAAGTACAATTATGCTTTATTTTCGTTAAAAGTCAATTCTTTCCCTTCTTTATTTGTGAATTGTGTATAACTCCAAAATCGCATAAAATGATACCCATCAATTGTAATAAGGAAATTCAATGGCCTCGACCATCCAGTATACTGTAGTCATCCCCATGAAAAATGAGGAGGGAAATGTCCACGAACTGATCGACGAGCTGGAAGCTGTAATGGCGTCCCTTCGAGTGTCATGGGAACTCATCTGTGTGGATGATGGCTCTACAGATTCAACCCTTTCCCTGCTAAAAAGTTTAACTAATGAAAAAGAGTATCTCCGCATCATGGCTTTTGATCGCAATTACGGACAATCGAGCGCCTTTGATGCCGGATTCCGCCATGCGCGCGGCCAATTTGTCATCACGATGGATGGAGACAGGCAAAATGATCCGGCTGACATCCCCCGTTTGATCAATGCTATCTCCGATCACGATCTCGTTTGCGGAATCCGTCAAAAGAGAAAAGATACCCTGATCAAGCGGTGGACTTCACTCATTGCCAATAGAGTGCGCAGCCGCATTTGCCAGGATGGAATCAAGGACACGGGATGCTCCCTAAAAATTTACCGAACCGCCTGCTTAAACAAGATCAAGATGTACCATGGGATGCACAGGTTCCTTCCGGCCTTGTTTAAAATCGAAGGATTCCGCGTGGCACAGCTTCCTGTGAATCATCGGGAACGGGTCAAGGGACAGACAAAGTATAACTTTTTCAACCGTTCTTTTAATACTATTGAGGACCTCATGGCCGTCCGCTGGATGCGTCTGCGCCATTTGAACTATAAAATTTCCAATTCTTTAGAAAAAAATGATTGAATCGTGGCGTGAACAACTTTATTTTTTAGGATTTCTTTCCTCCTTAGCTTTTGGCGGCCGCTTTCTCCTGCAATGGATGTCAAGTGAAATCAAGCAGCAAAGTGTCGTTCCGACAGCCTTCTGGTACCTTTCGTTGATCGGAAATCTTCTTCTATTGACCCACTCTTTTCTTCAGATCCAATTCCATGTCGTGATTGTGCAAACCTGCAATGCCGTGATTTCTTGGAGAAATTTAAACCTGCTCAAACCACCTTCTCAAAGCCTTTCTTTTAGAAGCACTTGCCTTCTTCTGATCGGAGCCCTTGGAATTGTTACCACCCTATTCTCCATCCAAGCTTTCTACTTGCCAGAAGGGAGCGACCTATTTTCCGCATCCCCATCACGCCCTGGAATCAAAACAGTGATCTTTCCGTGTCTTTTCTCTGGCATGCCGTCGGCTTCCTGGGATTGCTGTTGTTCAGCAGCCGCTTCTGGGTGCAATGGTGGTGTTCCGAGCGAAGAGGTGCAAGTTATCTAGGCCCCGCCTTTTGGTGGATCAGCCTCATCGGCGACACCTTGAGCCTCGCCTATTTTTTCCGCCTAGGGGATATCGTCAACCTGGTAGGACCTGTTTTTGGACTGATCCCCTATATCCGCAACTTGATGCTGATCTACCAATCACAAAAAATTAAAGCCTCTAAAACATCTTCATGAACAAGCCTGATCCCCTTCACCTTTTTATTTTTGCCGGAGAACAGAGCGGAGACCTGCATGGCGCTCATCTGATTAAAGAGCTCAAGTTCCGTAAACCCAATCTGCACATCTCCGGCGTGGCGGGCCCCAAGATGCGGGAAGAGGGGATCCACCCTTTTTAGAAAGTGAAGAATTTGCTGTCATGGGTTTTACAGATGTTGTGAAGGAACTTCCCAAACTCAGAAAAAATTTTCACCATGTCCTTGATTATCTTCTAGAAAAAAAACCTGATGGAATCATCCTCATCGATTACCCGGGCTTTAATCTGCGATTAGCCAAAGCCCTCCGAAAAAAAGGGTTCCGGGGAAAAATCATCCATTACATCGCCCCCACAGTTTGGGCGCATGGAAAAGAAAGGATTCAACAAATGGGGGAAACACTAGATCTTCTCCTGACAATTTACCCCTTTGAGGCCGCCTATTTTGCGAAAACCCCCTTAGCCGTAGAATATGTAGGAAACCCTTTGCAAGAGTACATAGGTCTGCATCCCTATGACGATCAGTGGAAGGAAAAAGTGGGAATCCCCCCCGCAACAACTCATCTTGTCTCGTTGTTTCCAGGAAGCCGCCAAGGGGAAATCGCGCGCAATCTTCCTGCTATCCTCGCCGCTGCCAAACGTTTCAAAGAGGATTGCCCTGAAGCCATTTTTGCGCTTTCCTGCTCGCACCCTGAGCTGATCCCCTCCCTCCATTCCACCCTAAAAACCTCAGGGCCTCAGGATGTTTATATCGTGCCCTCCAAGTATCGGTATGAAATGATGCGGGAAAGTAGGACAGCGGTTGCAAAATCGGGAACAGTCACCTTGGAATTGGCCTTGCATCAATGCCCCACGGTGGTGGTTTACAAACTCACTTTTTTAAACTGGCTGTTTGCCAAGTTGATTTTACGGCTCAAACTTCCTTACTATTGCATCGCCAATATCCTGCGTGGATCTGTTGTCTTTCCAGAACTCATTGAGCATGGGTTTTCCGCGGATAACATCTACACCCACTTAAAAGAGTTTCACTTCGATGAAAAAAAGCGAAGCCGCTGTCTAGCCGAATGCCTCGAGATCCAAAATATGGGAAAAGGGAAATATGCTAGCCAACAAGCCGCAAAAAAAATATTGGAGCTGCTGGCATGAAAAAATGGCGTCATTATTGGCTCCGTTTTAAACGGAATTTCCTTTCTTATCCCATCGCCTATGGCGGCAAATATTGTATAAGATTCATTCTTTGGACTTGCCGTATTAAAGTGGAGGGTCTTGAGCCCTTTATCCAAATGGCTTCCGATAAAAGCTGCATTTTAATGCTCTGGCATAATAGACTCTCGATTATCTCAGAGATCTTGAACTCCCACGCGCCTCAATTCAAATATGTCGCTTTCATAAGCAAAAGCCGGGATGGGGAACCTCTTGCCCATTTGGCTAATAGCTATTCCGCCGGGAGGGCCATTCGTGTTTCACATAGTGCTAAACATCAAGCTCTTAAGCTTGTTATTGAAAACCTAAAGACAAAAAAAGAGGTCGTTCTCTTTACTCCTGATGGTCCCCGAGGTCCCGTTTACAAGGTAAAACCTGGGATTGCCCTGGCTGCTAGCCAAACGGACGCCCCTATTATCCCCTTTAGCTGGTCGGCCGATCGGTATTGGTGCCTCAAAACCTGGGATCAATTTCGGCTGCCTAAACCTTTTGCTTCTATCCGTGTGACCTTTGGCCCCCCCTTTTATCTAAAGCCTGCTGCCCATTCAATGTCCCTCGAGGAAATGATTGGCAAACTGGAAAATTCCCTCCAAATGGACGAAACGAGCTAAATGGACTAACTGGACGTCAATGGTGAGCCACCGCGTCCACGTTCGTCCCATTTAGTCCATTTCGTCCATTTATCCTGAATAACAGTGAAAATTTGGCATGGTTTTTTCATATAACAAGTCATATTACAATTAATTAGCTATAAGCTTTATTTTTAATTAAATATATAATGTTGTTTTTTTATTGGATTAACATATGTCATTTTCTGATCCAGTTAAATTTGTAAGAGAACGTGTTCATGAAATACAAGCTAACATTACGAAATTAACAGAAACACCGGAAGCTCAACAAATAAAAAAAAGATTTACTTTTAGTCTAATTGCCTTTAAAAACTTTATCGCTTATCACCTAGCCAGCCCAATTAAAAAAGCCACTAACCTTACCCCACAATTGGAAACAATAAAAAATGAAATTGAAGCTATTGAGGTAAAGATAAAAACAATAAAAAATATAAATATAAAAGACCTTAACGAATCTGAAGAATTTAAAAGCATTGAAAAAGATTTAACAAAAATTAAAAATAATTTGATCGATGTACGAAAACAAATTGAGGAAACAAAGACAAAGATTGTAGATTTAAAACAACAAAACAAACCTGATAAAGCAACTATTCAAGATCATGAAAAAGCGCTTCTTGAAATGGTGAAGAGTGCAAAACAGTTAGTAGACACTTACAACAAACAAAAAATTGACAATGACAAACTTATACTAAAAGCACATCAATTTGGGATTCAACACTTAAACGACCGAAGTCGAATTGTAAGCCCAGAGGGTAGACAAAAACTAAATTTAGATAAGAACATTAATGAGTTGAAGGAAAGGGTGAAAGATATTAATACGGTCACATTTATTCAAACTAGAATTAAGACAATTGGTCAAGAAGTTGACAACGCATTAGAAAAAGAACAACGAATAGAAGAAATAAAAAAAGAGACTCCCACAATTATTGAGAAAAAATTACGGGAACATATACAAAATCAACTCGTTTCTCCACAAGACATAAAAACTTCATTTTTTTTACAAGATGAATTCGTTTCTTCCTTGAAGGAAAGCATTGATGAAGATTCCTATATAAAAACCATTTCTAGAGAAATTAATAGATCGGCATCAGCTTCCAAAAGTTCGATTAAAACAATAATAGACATCCAAACTCCTAATTTTCTACCTACAGATGGGCTAACACGAAAAGCAGCAGTGGATTTTTTATCCAAAAAAATAAAGGAAAAACAACAACAAGCTCAATCCGATTGGGAAAAAAAATTAAAGCTTGTCCCGGAAGATATGCAAGCTTCATGCAAACTTTCCGAGTTTAAAAATAGATCTTTGGATAAGTTTGACAAGCTAATATCTGATGTTAAAGAAAGCAGTGATAAATTATCACGACGGGAAAAAGAACTACAGATTCTTGAAACTGACAACACCCCTGAAAATATCGAAAAGACTCTTGCACAAAAAATTACTGATTCCGTCACTGTTCAACACAATGCTATAAAAAAGAAACTGGATGAAAAAAGTAGAGCTATTAATTTGCCACAGAACTTAGTCACTATATTGGCTAATGATCTTCTTGGAAACCTTCCCTTTGCTGAAAGAGACAATCTTGAAGCTGCAAAAAAGTACTATGGGAAACAATCAGACAGCCTCAATCTTTCGGATGCACAAATAGAAAGTTCTGTCCAACAAAAAGCTAGAGAGTTTTTGCCGGATGAAGTTCAAAAGCTCAATAAATCGTTGGAAGAAAAGATCAAACAGTCAAAATTAATTCCCGAAAAAAAAGAGGAATTCAAAACCGATTCACAACGTTATATCAAAACAGAAATTCTAGGGATCCCGCCTGACTCGCAGATCGATTACTCCAAGTTAGAAATAGATCACATCAAGGAGGTTTATAAAAAGCTAACATTTGGAGAAAACCTGCGCCATACAGCAATTTTGAACGAGAAAATCCGCCAAGAAGAATTGAAACAAGAATATGAAAATATGAAGAAGGATCTCCCCGTTCAACTTGAGCAGTTCATTAAAACTGCATCTGAACCTTGGCTTTCTGAAGCTCATAAGGAACGCCTTCGCAATAATTTAGCCCAAGAGTTTGCTGCACTGTATGAAAAAAATCAGCAAAAAAAGTTAACTGAAGGAACCCTTTCAATGACAAGGTCAAATTGGTCGAATTTAGATTCGATTCTCAACAACAATTGGCCTTCCTTGAGTAAAACAACCGAAGCCGCCGGGCAAACCCGGCTTCGGGATGCCGGAATCTATGATCCTCAATTGCTTCAAAGAATGGCTCAAGAGGAGAAAACTCACCAGGATAAACTTGAGGAGGATTTGAAAAGTATTCAATTTGATTCAGAACGAGGCGCTGACACAACAGGGAGAAAAAAAGCCCTTCTGAGCTTGATGAATGCCTTTATAGAAAAGGGGGCCGAAAAAATAGTAAAAGAGCATGTTGTAGAAACGATAGATCAACACATAGCTCTTATTGAAGGGGAGAAAAAAAAGATTGAAGACCAGCTCGGCCGCAATCACCCACTTGTTGGATCGTTGAAAGGGGAAATCGACGAAAAAGTGATGGAACCTTTAAAGCAAATGAAACAAGATGCTGCAACCCTCTCTCTTGGAGAGCTCAAAAAAAGAATAGATGAATCTCAGAACCTTATGAAGAAGACCAATGATTTATATAAATTGATCGATTATTCAGCTTCCGCTGAGCTGAAAACCAAACTTCAAGAAGCATTGCAAGCACCTCTCAAAAAAAGTTTAGAGCAACAAATCAAGCAAAAAAATCAATTAGCTGTCGAATTACTGCTGCCCCAAAGTACCCTTCGCCTAGAGTTAGAAGGATGGATGGCAACATTAAAAGAGAGCAAATTTGAGGATTTGGCCAATTTAAATCAGAGGTGGAACCGCTTTAACGAAAACTTTCAAAATCGTTTCAAAGAAGATATAATCGACGATTTCAAAGTCATTTTAGAAGAAAAGCAAGTAGAAGATGAAAAAAGATTCTCAGACGAAATGGAAAAAGTCATTAAAGACGCTGGCCTTAGTGAAAACCCTGATGTGAATGCTGGAAAATCTGATTTGATCGAGGAGATCAAACAATATCGAAACACAGGTATCTTGAATGAATTTAATCAACGCAAGGATAAAGATGAAGACATCCTCGATCTTAAAAACGAATTTACAACCGAGCTCAAAACCCCCTCCTCTTCCAAAAAGCTGCTTCCTTTTCATACCGAACAAGCGCAAAGAACAAAAGATGAATTTATCAAGTTTTTAGCTGAAAAGAAAAAAGAGGCCTTTTCATTTTCTAAACTTAACAATCAAATACAAACAGAATTAGGCCAAGAGTACTTAAAAAGCCAAACACACCCCGATCTCACAAAATTAAAAAATGCCCAAGATCATATTGCTAAAGAGGTACCTAGATTATTGGAACAAACTTTGCAAAAATATGAAACTCAAATGAAAAACAAAAACTACCAAGATGCCTTGGATGTTTTGACAAAAGTTTATAGCGACAGCCAAGAATCGGTAAAAGACCAGGTTCGTTCAAGCCTCAAAAAATTAAAATAAAATCTATATCGTTCTGCAAGAACGACAGAACTTTAACTTTGTTATTAAGTCAGTAAAGAAATCAAATTCTTTATAATTCTCATTCTTGTTAATTTTTATTATTTTAACGTAAGCTGCAAATAATTAAATTTATTGTCTCTCTGTGATCTCTGTGAACTCTGTAGTTGAATTTTAATAAACCACAGAGATCACAGAGAACACAGATGTTTAAACTCGATTACAATCAGTAATTTTCAACTTCAATTATTTTGTTCTGTTTTTTATTGTTTTTATATTGACAAAATATCTAATTTATTATATAATTATTCTTTTAAATTAATATTATTATGGTGCTTTTCTGAAAATCAATTTAGATAATTTTTATAGGACAGGTTCGCTTGTTAAAAACCATATGACTTGTAAAGCGTTCTGTCTCGGGATAGCTATCGCTGGAGGAGCATATCTCCTGGGTAGGGGCATTTGTTGGATCATAAAAAGCTTGGGCACAACTCAAAAAACCCAGAATGCTGTAAGAAATCAATTTAATTCTCCTAATAATGAACAACAAGACAATAGTTTAAATACCGAAACAAAAAACTACAATAACAATAGCATCAGCGGAGAACAAAATTCGAACAAAGGAATATCAACTGAAGATAAAAATGAAGCACAAAAAGACAATATTCCAAAGACTGGAATAAACTCGAATGAAAAAAAAGAATCGAAAGTCCCACATTGGACCCGGATAGTTGCTAACAGTAAGGGGCATTTTGTATCGCATACACGAGAAGTTATGAAGTCAACAATTGTTCCTTCTTCTTGTGAGACAGCATTTCCAGCCGGTTGCGTTGTTAAAGCAGGATCAGAATCTGAACGAAGAAAAAAAATGGAGGGATGTGCGTATTCCGAAGAAATTTCTTATAAAATTTGTAAACTTCTCAAGTGGAACGTTATTCCTAAAACAAAAGTCATTCATGGCACTAAATTTTTTGAGGAGGAAGTTGTTCAGCCTAAACATCAAAAATATTTTGATTTATTCAATAGCTTTTGGGATGGTATAAAGCAAGGCTATTATACTTACACATTTACTGCCTTTGTCGAAGGAAATACACCAGTTGAAGATGGCTTTAAAACTGAAAAAGATGGATTTCAAGATTCTTATCAGAAAACCTTTTTATTAGACATGCTTTTGGGAAAACAAGATGCTCATGCTGGAAATATTATTCAAAATTCTTCAACAGGCGAATTGTTCGAAATAGATAATGAATATATAGGTCGTTCGTATGATAGCAAAGGCGCTTTGCGGAATCTGCCCTCTGAAATGGACAAAGAAATAAACCAAGACCTATTAAATGTTATTTCGTCTTTAAAAATTTCTGATTTGCTTAAAATTAAAACTAAATATTGTGAGAAAGCTTTATCTTTAGAAGAGACTTGGAATAGATCAAACGAAAGGATTATATGGATGAATATAAATCTTTGGCTGGGAGTCATTACTAACCTTTATAGTATGCAGAAAGCAATTAAGAATAGTGATTCAAAGTTAACGATAAAGCAGTTAGAGGCGAAAGTAAAAAAAGAGCGCGAAGAGTTTGAAAAACAGCTACCTCCAATATCAGACGATCGGAACAACCCTGAAAAGGTGCTTGAATCTCTTAACGAGCGTTGGAATAAGGCTTTAATTGAAGCTGAAGGCGATCGTGCTTATTATTGATCTTTTTTTGTTAATCTTTGCGCCTTAGCGCCTTTGCGTTTAATTTTTACCATTTCCACTTCTTAGCCTAGCCCTGGGCGCTTTTGCCTCCGCTACCCCACAATTAAATTGAGCAGCCTCCAGCGGAGGCTTGCTTCTTTCTTCCCCTTAATAGACTCCAAAATCTCCATACTGCCCATATCTGCAAACTGGTCAATTTCCTCATCGGTCAACCGATAAACAAAGGCATTGGCCCTCTTTTCGTCTTTGGTTATGTCTTTTACCCTATCAAGACACCTTGAAAAAACCCTTTGCCGCTTCCACAAACGAATCAAAGCATAAACGAGCATTCCCATTGGAACCACCTTTAACGCCTGCAGAGGGAGATAATAATGTGAATATCCCGTCGTCAAAACCGCGATATCGGCAAGGACAATAAAAAAAAGGATCAGAACAAAAATAGCGCTTTCCCAGGAAGCTTCAACCAATGGGCCAAATGTTCTTTGAAACCAAGAGCTCGATGAACGATAGGCTAAAATTTCTTCAAAACGGGGCTCCATAAATAACATCCTCCCCACGTGGGATAACTCGTGCGCCATGAGTTCTTTGCGATGGTAGATCCCTAGATACACTTTTGAGGATCGAAAAGCTTGCCGCAATTGAAAGAATGCGGCAACAGGGGAGCTTTCATCCATTTGAAAAATCCAGGCGCATCCCCCATGCCATGGAAAAAGCTTATAATTGCTAAAAAAAAGGGGAATCCATTGGGGTTCAATCCCATATAAAGAAGAAGTCACAGGGAAGGCCTCGTGCAAAATCTCCTGCGATGAACCCTCCTCCAATAAAAAGGGGAGCCCTTGTTGATCGACCTCTTTGAAACGATCACGCAGTTTCAGGCAATATTGGCTCCGCTTCAGAAAATCCTCTTCGTTTTCCTTTGGACCGGGAATAATTCCTTGAAAATCAAGCTCTAAAAGTTGTTCATCTGTCAAATGGCCCATCTGCTCTCCTATTCACCGTAAATCCATCGATACGGGTTACTTATATCCTTATCGATCCTTTAATCAAACGATGCTTTGGATTTTTCTTGCAAGCTGAAAGAAGATCTGGCAGGCTTACTCCTACTCATCACAATTTATTTTCTTGAGCGGTCAAAAAAATGAGGTATATTCCATGATGCTGGATGATTATGAAGATTTCACAGAAAGCCAACTTAAAATATTGGAAAAATACGTTTCAAATACCCGCGGCCATATCTTCGTGCTGCGCAATTTGCCGGAAGTGATCAAGGGGGCTTTGTTTTCCCGTTATTCCCGCTCAAGCTTAGGTTTAAGAGCTCTTTTGCTTAAAGAATTCATCACAAATAATGAGGAGACATCCTTCGAAGCTATCGTGGGAGGGAAAGAAGAGGAAAGCAAACTCCAAATCGCCAATCAAACCGTTGCCATCCAGAAAGCACAAAATTTCTACGACCGGATCTTAGATGGGTATGGGGATGACTCTATCGGAGAACTGGGAGGCGCCCATCTGGCGATTGAAAATGTTTCGATGCTGGCAGCCAACTGGATCGAAGATAGCCGGATTGGAGGATCTCCCCTCGAAAAATCGACCCGGTATATTTATTTCGACCAAAAGGTCAAAGGGGAATATCTTTTTTACCGTGAACCTATTTTGATGACATCGGCCTATAGGGATCTTTTCGTAGACACCTGTAATATGCTCTTTGATACCTATAGCAAGCTGATTCCACCCTTAACTACCATGATTGATGAAAAGCTGCCGAAAGATCCCAATGTTTCCAAAGGAGCCTACAACGCTGCTTTAAGGGCCAAAGTTTTGGATTGCCTCCGCGGCCTATTGCCCGCAGGTGCTTTAACCAACATGGGAGTTTATGGGAACGGCCGCTTTTTCGAACAGCTGATCCACAAAATGCATTGCCATAATCTGGCTGAACTCCAAGAGATCGGCAAAAGGATGTCGGAAGAACTCTCCAAAGTCATCCCCTCTTTTATCCGCCGGGCAGACTTTTCCCATTATACCCATCAAAGTTTTTCCCAATTTTATGAGGCGATGCAAAATGATTTAAAAGCAGTTGCCGCCCAGCATGCTTCCATCCCTGTCCATGCTAAAAATCAAGAAGTGCGCCTAATTGCCTCTGATCCCGACAATGTTGCCAAAGTTGCTGGCGCATTGTTATTCAGCCAAGGGGGGCATAGCCTTCATGACCTCGTCAGCTATTGCAAGCAACTTTCAGAAGAGGAAATCGCGCGGATCTTGGATGCGGGATGCAGCGCCCGGGAAACACGTCGTCATAAGTCTCCAAGGGCTCTGGAACACGCCACTTTTATCTTTGAAATTGTAACCGACTTCGGCGTTTACCGAGACCTCCATCGCCATCGGATGTTGACACAAGAGCGGCAGCTTCTGTGTTGCGATTATGGATTTTATGTACCACCAGAAATTCGGGGTACATCCCTTGAGCATGACTATATCGAAGCCATGGAAAAAGCTAAAGAAGCCTATGATACGATCGCATCGGAATTGCCTGAAGAAGCCCAATATGTGGTTCCGATGGCTTATAATATCCGTTGGTATTACCACGTCAACTTGCGGGCTTTGCAATGGTTATGTGAATTGCGCTCTCAAGCCCCCGGACATCCCAATTACCGTTATATTGCGCAAACCTTAACCAAGCAAGTTTGCGAAGCCTTTCCGGCTTTTGAGAGATTCTTCAAATTCGTCGACTTCGATGGTTACGATTTAGGACGCCTTGGTCAAGAACAGCGAAAAGCTGAAAAGCAATTGCAAGCCTAAAGAGGATTAGCAAGGATAAGCATAAAGAATGCAGCTGTCCTCCAACTCGTGCAACAAGGGGGGCATTGGACCATCCTAAACTCCAGCGGCATTTCCTATTAACCACCACAAAAAAAGAGAAAAGGATAGGCAGGCATACGCATCAGGCTAACTTCGAAAAAATGAGCATAAAATCTTTTTTGGAGTGCGGCGGCTTGCCGCCGCTTTGACAAGCATCGCCTTGGCGATGCTCTAAAGCAAAGGCATCGTCAAGCCGATGCCTAACAAAGCGGCGGCAAGCCGCCGCACTCCAAAAACAAGGATAAGCTTAGGTTGATGCGTATGGTATATCTGCTTATCCTGCCGTTTACGATCCTGCATATCCTGTTACCTTGTTAAAGCGCTTTGAATTTGGGATCGTTGCGGATAGTGTTGAATTCCTTACGGGCGAGGGTTTGTTCTTTTGAAGGGAGTCCCTCTCTGATGGCGCACTGCAGCCACCCTATGGCAGGCTTGCTTTCCCCTAGGATCGCATGGGATAAGGCATTAGTGAGAGCGGTATCGTAATCGGGATGAAGTTGATATACCTTTGTTCCAACTTCAATCGCTTTTTTATAATGGGCTAACTTAAACGCTGCCAATTGCAAAAGCTTTAACCCTTTAGAGGGGAGTTTTTTTTCAATTTTTGAGAGCAACTCAAACGCTTTGTTAAAATTATCTTGCAACATAAAAATTTCGGCCATGTTTTGCAAAGCCGAAACATATAACATTCCTCTGCCGCTTACCTCTTGAATGTGAGCAAACTGTTGTAGAGCTTCTTGATACCTCCCCCTATCTTTGTTCTGCTCGGCTTCATTCAATAGCTGCTGCAGCGAAACGTCTTGGTCGCAGCTTGAAACCTCCAAGCTGATCCGCCAATTCCGGTAATTTTCAAACATGAAAATCAACAAAATAGCACACATGAAAAGCTGATTCAGATAAAGGCAAAAAAGGCCCAACCCTCCGGCGAAAACCATGCTGCAGAAGAGGGCCATCTTTAACCCTTTTAAACCAAATATTGTTTCAAAAAAGATCCTTAGAAGCTGCCCCCCATCCAAAGGTTGAATGGGAATCAAATTAACGATTGTCCAGAAGACATTCACTTGAAAAATGATTGATAAGACCGATGCCATGAAGGGGGACTCAATGGGCTTAAATAGCAAAAGAGCCGCATAACTAATAAAAGCAAACGATAATCCCGCAAGAGGTCCATTTAAAACCACTAAAAACTCTTGCCACAACTTCAATTTAGGCCCTCTGCGCTGGGTGATCCCTCCCAAGGCCGCGAGTTCGATTTGAACTTCCTGCCCAAAGAAAAAGGCTGTTAAAGCATGCCCATATTCATGAATCAGAACTGAAATCAAAGCAATAAGAGCAAATATAAGAGCAGAATACAGGGTCCCGAAATTAGAAAACCCAATTAATAATACCATCACCCAGAAAAAAGGGTGGATTTGTACCGGAATTTTTCCAGGTATAGCAATCATATCAAACACCGTAACATTAAAAAACTCAATTATAAACCAACCCCTTATTTAATCGCGAAGAATTCCCTTAAGATAAGGCTTCTCTTGGAGTTATCAGGAAGGAAATCCTATTTTTTCTTATTGACATTGAATTCCTATTTAATGAAAGTGTGAGTCTTGTTGAAAAAACATTTTTTTCTCCCCCTCAATAATATAGGAATCTAACTATGAAAAATGGCAGCGTTCTTATCCCCCTTCTACTTTCTTGCCTGTTTAACTTTTTACCGGCCGGCATGAAAGAGCATGAAATATGGTGGGAAAAAAATTTGGATTTAGATATCCCCTACTCGATGTTTGCCGAATGGCTCGGGGATGAGGACTCCCCTTCAAGACGGGCGATGAGAAGACATGTTGCCGTATGTGATTACCAATCTATATTGGATGCGGCAGCAGGATTAGGGGTGGATTACCTTGGCTTCAAAAAGGAAGGTGTCAATATTGAATACCAAGGACTTGATATTACCCCTAAACTTGTTCTGCTAGCTCAAGAAAAAGAGATTCCTATAATGCTTGGAAACATAGAAAAACTTCCTTTTCCCGATTCATTTTTTGACATCTGCTACGCCAGGCACATCTTGGAGCACCTTGATTATTACAAAACAGCCATCAATCAAATGATACGTGTGGCAAGGGAAGAAGTCTTGATCATTTTTTTTATCCCCCCTAAAGAAGGGGAGGAAGACCTAATTTCTCTTGGTTTAGTAAAAGATAATTTGCTTTACCACAACGCCTATTCGAAAGAAAAATTGGAAAAATTCATTTTAAGCGATCCCAAAGTTGATCATATTAATTGGGAGTTTGTTGAGAACAAAGTTGTCGTTGAAACAGAAGTGGTTGTTGATGACCAAGTTGTTATTGAGAGCAAAGTTATCGAAAAACATGAGATGATCCTACACATTTATCTGAATCCCATCGTTTATTTTTATGAATAGGCCGCTACTTCAGCGTCGACTGGACAGCCTTGCCCATCTCCGCAGGGCTTTCGGTGACCACAACCCCAGCCTCCCTTAAAGCTTTAATTTTTTCCTCGGCCGTTCCCTTTCCACCGGATATAATGGCTCCAGCATGACCCATCCGCTTACCGGCAGGTGCAGTGACTCCTGCAATGAAGGCTGCAACAGGTTTTGTGCAATTTTCTTTGATCCAAGCCGCAGCGTTTTCTTCCGCAGATCCTCCAATCTCCCCGATCATTAAAATGGCATGTGTTTCGGGATCCTCTTGAAACATCTTGAGGACATCGATAAAGTTGGTCCCATTGAGGGGATCTCCTCCAATGCCTACGCAAGTCGATTGCCCTAAATCCAGAAGGGTGGTTTGCCAGACAGCTTCATACGTCAAAGTTCCAGAACGGGAAACAATCCCTACATTCCCCTTCTTATGGATATATCCTGGCATGATCCCGATCTTGCATTCTCCCGGTGTAATCACCCCCGGACAATTGGGCCCGATTAATCGGCTTGCAGTGCTGCTTTTCATGATTTTGCTGACCTCCAACATATCCCGAATGGGAATCCCCTCTGTAATACAGACGATTAATGGAACCCCAGCTTCTTCCGCTTCAATAATGGCTTCTGCGGCATAAGGGGCGGGAACAAAAATTAAAGTGGCATCACATTGTGTAGCTTGGCGCGCCTCTTTGACTGTGTCAAAAATGGGGAGATTGAAAATCGTCTGTCCCCCTTTACCTGGCGTCACTCCTCCGACAAATCGGCTTCCATATTGGATACATTGCTCTGTATGAAATTGACCCGCTTTCCCAGTAATCCCTTGAGTAATCACTCTTGTATTTTTGTTGATCAAAATTGCCATAAATCCCTTATTTCCGCTTCACTGCTTCAACCACTTTGCTAGCCGCTTCAGCTAAATCTCCCGCAAGGGTGATATTTAAACCTGAATCCATCAACATCTTTTTCCCTTTCTCGACGTTCGTTCCCTCCATCCGGATGACCAAAGGGACATTAATGCTTAATTGCCCCGCCGCAGAGATGATCCCCGCAGCTAGCGTGACGCAATTCATGATCCCTCCAAAAATGTTGACGAGGATAGCTTTGACTTTTGGATCTGAAAGGATAATTTTGAATCCTTCAGCCACTTTATCCTGAGAGGCGCCTCCCCCCACATCCAGAAAATTAGCCGGTTTGCCCCCATAATGTTTGATGATGTCCATCGTTGCCATGGCAAGTCCAGCCCCATTGACCATGCAACCGATTTCGCCGTCCAGTGCAATATAAGCAAGATCGTATCGCTTGGCTTGGGCTTCCAATGGATTAAGTTGCGAAGGATCATAATAAAGCGCGATCTCTTGCTGTCTATAAAGAGCGTTATCATCAATTGCCAACTTGGCATCCAAAGCCAAAAGCTCCCCTTTTTCCGTTTCGACGAGAGGGTTGATCTCAAGCAAAGAAGCATCACAATCAATGAAAGCATGGGCCAATGCTGCAAGCAATTTCCTCCCTTTCTCTGCTAACGCCCCTTTCCATCCCATAAACTTGGTCAATTCAATCAGTTGATACCCCCGCAGCTTGCCTTCAAGGCTCATCGCCATTTTCATGATCCTTTCAGGGTGTTTATGAGCGACTTCTTCAATCTCTACTCCCCCCTCCGGTGAGATAATTAATATGGCCTCCCCTTTTTGCCGATCGATCGTTGCGCCTACATAATATTCTTTTTTATAATCGACGAGGGGGCTGATTAAAACTTGCGTAGCAATGATCCCTTCCGGACCTGTTTGATTATTGATCAGTTTCATTCCCAATAACTGGTTGGCATAATCAAAAATCTCTGCTCTTTTTTTCGCGAGTTTGACCCCCCCCCCCTTTACCACGTCCCCCCGCATGAACTTGTATTTTCAAGACAGCTTGTTCGAGATTTTTTTTTTCGACCACTTCCCGAATTTCAGAGAGCTCGGAAATAATAGAGAATTCAGGAACAGGAATTCCATATTTGCGCAAAATCAATTTGGTCTGAAATTCATGTAAGTTCATACACTCTTTGCCCTCTTAACCCTTCCCTCTTTTTTTTCAATGTGCTAGGCTAGTCATTCCCGTTACCCTCAAATAAATGTTCATAGCATGGTTTTTAATTTTATTAAATCTGGTTATCAAAAAGTCAAACAAGCTTTATCTAAAACCGGATCGCTTTTTAGGAAATAAAATTCGCACCCTTTTCAGCAAAAAATTAGACGAAGCAACGCTAGAGGAACTTGAAAAAATTTTTTACGAGGCCGACCTAGGTGTCGCTTTATCTCTAGAATTAACGGACAAAATACGGGAAATTCATCAGCAACACCCTGAATTGGATGGAGAGGGATTATTGCAAGAGGTTCGCAAACAGCTTTTAGCATTACTTACAACGCAATCACCCGCTTTGGTAACCATCCCCCCCGAAGAGGGTCCCTTAGTAATTCTTATTGTCGGAGTCAATGGCAATGGAAAAACGACCTCGATCGCTAAAATCGCTAAGAGGTATCAAGACGAGGGAAAAAAAGTGCTTCTTGCCGCAGCCGATACATTTCGGGCGGCTGCCATGGAACAATTGGACATCTGGGCGCAAAGGCTTGGCGCAGAGATCGTGAAAGGGGCCTCTAAAAGTGATCCTGCAGCCATTGCTTTCGATGCTATCACCGCCTCCAAAGCCCGCGGCGCCGATGTTGTTCTGATTGACACAGCAGGCCGTTTGCATACAAAAACTCATCTCATGCAAGAATTAGAAAAAATCCGAAGGGCATGCAAAAAAGCCAGCTCAACTGCTCCCCACGAAGTCCTTCTTGTTCTCGATGCCACCACCGGACAAAATGCGATAGACCAAGCAAAAACTTTCCATAAACATACCCCTATTACTGGGCTCGTCCTAACCAAGTTAGATGGAACTGCCAAAGGGGGAATCGTCATCAGCATCCAAAAACAGCTGAAAATCCCTGTGAAATTTATTGGCGTCGGAGAAGGGATAGATGATTTAGAACCCTTTGATGCCGTTTCCTTTGTTTCGGCCCTTCTGGATTAGAAAGGCAAAATAAAAGATAGATCCTAGCGCACCCGCTGCAATGAACACTAAAAGAAAAGGATGGGTCTTCCATCCATGGCTCATAAAACGTTTAACTCGAAACGACCATGAGGCTCCCACATCATCTTGGGCATCAAGTGCAGCTTTCATTAGCGTCTGCCCTGCAACATCCTGGATCCGTATCTCCCCTACTTTTTGATTTTTGGCAATTGGGGGTGAACATTCATCCCAATACAATAAACACTTAATTTTTGGTTCTTCGGCAGAATAATATGATAGAACCAACTCCTCAGACAGGTAAGTTTGTATAGGAGAAATCGCCCCTTCCAATGGCAAAACAAACCGTTGATTTCCCTTCGGCAACAACGTTCGTTCAATTTTAGGTTGATTGAAAGCGGTTTCAAACATTTTAACCGCATCGGAAAAAAGGGCATGCCTATCCTTGGACTTCAACAGAACAGCAATCAAGACGCGATCTTCGTGGAGAGCAGCCGCCACCAATGTATGCCCCGCTTTGCTTAAATAGCCAGTTTTAACACCGATCGCTTTGTCATAATAATATTTCCCTTTTCTCAATAATTTGTTTGATTGCATGAGGAGATGCCCCTCCCTCAAGTTGCTTTTTGGGCACTGATACTGCACAGTGGAAACAATCTGGCAAAAGAGTGGATTTTTGAGACCTTCTCGAGTCATAAGAGCCAGGTCATAGGCTGTTGTTTTATGCTTTGGGTGGTACAAGCCATGAGGGTTATTATAAGAAGTTTTTGAGCATCCTATTTCCTTTAAATATTGATTCAGCCCTGCCATAAAATCTGAAATAGATCCTTGCCCGAGATGCTTTGCGACCACATTGGAGGCGTCATTGGCCGAAACCAACATGATGCCATGAAGCAAATCTCGCAGGGTAAGTTCTTCCCCTTTTTTTAATCCCATGTGAGTGCCGTCGGGAGTTAACAAATAGGAAGACAAAGCATAATTCGAACGCATTTTTGCTTCTTCACTGACCGATGCAACGCACTCCTGGTCAACTACAATCCTTTCATCTAAGAAATCCCCTTTTACCTTCAAGGCAACCAAAACGGTCGCGATTTTCGTGACACTCGCAGGATACATCGATTTATGGGGTTCTTTTTCGTAGAGGATGACCCCCGAAGCGGCATTCATCAGAATTGCGGACTCTGCATCGATATCCAGCTTTAGCATTTCAGACGAAAGATAAAAAGGGAGACAGGTTCCCCACAAGGAGAACAGCAAAAATAGATACATGGCGCCGACCTGGAAAAATCTTTCACATAATTTATCAAAAATGAAGCATTAACTCCAAAAAAATTTGAGAATAAATAACCACAGAGCGAGGGAAGTGAGGACTTGATTTTAGACTGTCAAATAGTCAGAGAAGGAAAAAACAGGATAAGCATGATCGTATACGGCAGGATGAGCAGGATAAAAGAAAAAAAATTATTTTTTTAATCGTTTAAACTTAATTATATTCCCCCACCCTGAATCTTTTATTCAATATCCTGCTTATCCTGCCGTATACGATCATGCTTATCCTGTTAAACTTCTCATTGATCTCAATTTTCCTCAGTGATCTCACTGGCTCGGTGGTTTTTTTTAAGCGGCGTCAAGCACCGCACTCCAATTAATTTTGGCATGCCAATTGCTCCTAAAATTTTAATGTAATTTATATTATAATATAAATATATGTTGTTTATATTATGTTGTTTATAATTTTATAATAATTGAGCCGACTGCCATGGATGATATATCTCATTTAGAAGAATGTTACCAAAAGTTTATAAAGAACATCAATTCTTGGGTTCCAGAAGGGATCATTGATATCGATTTAAAATTATTACAAAAATTAAATCTATTAAATTATCATAAAAGAGATAAAAACGACCCCATCCTAACTAGGTTTTTTAATGTTATAGAGACAACAGAAAAAATTACCCTAGTCAATGAAAACTTTGTTGTTTGGATCATTCCAGAAAAAATCAATAATATCCCCATTACTTATACTCTCATTGCAGTCAATCACCCCCAAGGGCCCCATTTAGAGCTGGCTTTTGCAGCTTCGGGAGTCTATAACACCTCTCGCCTAGTTTTGCGCGTTTTGGAAATGTTTCTTCTTGAAATTCAAGAAACGGAAGACCTTTTACAAAAATTATCTCAAACGGGTTAACTCGATTTTAATAAATAACTAAGTTGCAAATAATAAAATTTATTGTCTCTCTGTGTTCTCTGTGATCTCTGTGGTTGAATTTTAATAAACCACAGAGATCACAGAGAACACAGAGGTTTTTTAAACTTGATTACACTCAGTAATTTTCAACTTACATTAAATACTTCTATGTCAAGTACTTAATAAGAGTTAGCAGATTTGCATTATTTTCCCATTTATACGCGACTTCATCCATCATTTTAAGGATAAAAAACACCCCATATCCCCCTAACGAGGGCACTTCTGCAAGGGTTTGGGGATCAAAAGCTTTTGCATTTGTAAGGGGATTATGGGGAAAGCCGTGATCTTTGATCGTAATTTTAATTCCCGGTCTTTTCGTTTTTTGACAGTTGATTTCGATATAACCTTTGTCTTCAGGATACCCGTAGGTGATGATATTGACAAGGGCCTCTTCACAAGCAAGCTCTATTTTGGAGATGTTGACTTCATCAAAGTTTGCTTCTTTAGCCTTTTCCCGAATGTAACCTAGCATCTCATACAGCTTGTCGAGAGAAGCTAAAAAATTTTTGCTCATATTTGGTGTGCTAGTTTTCACACTATTACCAACTATCGTTGATGAAATCGACAATTTTTTCAGCAAGAATTTGGTTTAAGGGTTTTTGAGCTGCTGCAGCAGCCACATCATAATCGCTAAGCTGCCCTAAAGAAAATACATTCACTTCCCCATGGCTTGAACAATAATCGTGATCGAAATCGACACTTGCTGTAATTTGAACAGGACCCAAAAGATTTTTGCCTGAACAATATTCCACTAAAGCTACCTCCGCAGTGATAAACACGCGTGTTTCTGTAGGGATAATTTCATTTCTCCGTTTTCCGTCTTTTTTCCGATCATAGCGGAAACCTATATTTTCATCACGTAAATCTATAATTTGTACTTGTAGAATAGCGGCTCCTCCGCTCGGACAGAATTGGTATCCTCCTGTTTTGCAAATCTGCTCAATGACAGCGCTTGTCAAGCTCCCATCCTCATCCCCTTCTATCAGGGGCACAGAAATCGTTTTATAGGTGTTAGCAAACTCTCCGGCACCGAATTGATATCCGCAACCTGTTAGGCACAAAAGGATCAAGAAGCCGGCAAAGTTGAATTTGTAATTCCATTTTATAGACTGCATCGTGGCTTCTCTTATTTTGAAAGATCAAAGTTCAGCGGCCATCAAAACTAAACTTGGCTTACTCTTTAGGAAGGTTTTCACTTGATCCTATTGTCCCAGGGGGTAGTTTGCATAGAACTTCCAAACGCTCAATGCACTTTATCGCAACCATTGTTTCGGGAAAACGTTTAATTGCATTTTGATAATAAATCAGGGAAGCCTTCGGTTTGTCTATTCTCTCATAGAATAACCCCGTCTCGTAGAGCCCATTTGCATAAATCTCTTTAACGGCCAATACGTCCCCCTCAACCTCTGAAATCCTCTCATCTCTTGGAAAATCATGCCGAAAACGGGTTAAATTGATCTGAGCAAACTCCAATACGTCCGGATTTTGGAATTCGGTACGGCTTTGCTCCAAGTAGATCTTGGCAATGGTAACGTAACTTTCTGGAGCAAGTTCATGTTTAGGGAACCGCTTGATAATCATTTGGAAAGCCTCGATGCTCCGTTTATATTGTTTTTGATTCCAGAGCAAGCTTCCCTTTGAATACAGGGCGCGAGCTGCTAGGTCATGGCAAGGCAGCGCCGTGATCACCTCGTCGTAAATCTCGAGCGCCAAAGATGTCCCGGAAGCCCATTTGGGCAATTTCTTCGTCCCTAAAAATCTCTTTTTGCTTCCCGCGCCTAATCTGTCGGCAATGGCAAATTTATATTCGATGGCTTCTTGAAAAAATTTAGGATTGTTCTTGGCCTTCAAATAGGCTGTAAAAGCCTCATTAGCGAAATCGAATTCATCCAGATTATACTCGGCAACTCCAAGATAATAATACGAATCTGCGCCATAAGGAGTATCGGGAAATGTGAGCGTGATCACCTTAAATTGCCTAGCTGCTTCTTTCCAATTTTCTTGATTTATCGCTTCTATCCCTCGATTAAAATGCTCCTGCACAGGAAGCGTCGCTACAACGTCGGCGTCGATCAGTTTACCATTCCTTAATTTAAAGGCTCCCTCAGCAAAGGAAGCAAATAACATAGATGTAAACACAAGATAAACCAGCTTGGCTAGCATGACAATTTCTCCTCATTAGATCAGGAAGATAGTTTATCAGACAACAATAGATCCCCGCAAAGAGAAAATACAAGATGAACTTGTTAAATGAATTTTACGACGTTCAAAATAAGGAAGAAAATAGAGAATAGCAACAGAATGAAAATGATAATTCCGGAGATAGCTTTCGGGGTTTTGTAGCCCGAGGTTTGTTCCAAACGGCGGCAAAACTGCAAATAACTCACATACGAAAAAATGAAAATGCCGACCCCCCACAGAATAAGAAGTTCGGCGAGGATGACAGAAGCCATTTTGTGGAGGGGATTTCTAAAAATAAGAAAATGGGCAATGGCCAATCCCCCTCCTACGCCAGCCAATCCTGTGCGGATCCAGGCCGAGAAAGTCCGTTCCGCGGCCATTTGGGTGCGTTCACTCGCCAAGTCAGTGCGCTGTTTGGCTAGCGAAAGACTTTCTTTGGAAATCGGCTCTGGACCGTTTTCACTATTTTGCATCTCATCTCCTCGTCAGAGCAATCGAAGGTGCGGTATCATTTATATACGCGGCAGACATCCATTAAGCTATATTCATGCCGAATCCGCTCTAGAATTTCTTCATCCGAAGGACAAGGGGATATTCCCCAAATCAAATCGCAATAATTTTTAATTGAATAGTCTGTCGTGAACTTTTCCATGCCTACGATGTTCATGATCGCCGTCTTGACCCAATCACGCTGATTCTCGAATTTGGCTTCAACCGCTAGTTGCGTTTGATAATAGCTTTCCAAATCCTTAAGAGCAAAGTAACGGTCGGGCGTTCCCCCGTAATGTCCTTCAATAAGCTTGTGAAATAGATCACTAAACACTTGATGCTCGGCTTCATTTGTAGCAAATGTGCGATCCCTCAAACTGTCTACCGCGCGCTTAATTTTGGGGTTTGATTCATAGATCGCCCTTGGGTTATAGGAGTTTTCCGCTCGCATTTTAGCAATTTCATCTGCGGAACACCCAAAGCGGAAAGGCCAATACTTATCCGTGACCTCTAGGCGCATTTCGATATTCGCTCCATCATCCGTCCCGATCGTCAAGGCGCCATTCATCGCCATTTTCATATTGCCTGTGCCTGAAGCTTCCATCCCTGCAACAGAAATTTGCTCGGAAAGGTCAGCCGCAGGAATAATGACCTCAGCACGGGAAACGTTGTAGTTTTCGATTAAAACAATCTTCAATAACCCATTGGTCGCCGGATCTTTGTTCACTTTTCGCGCCACACAATGGATAAACCTCAGGGTATCCTTGGCAGTTTCATACCCTGCTGCTGCCTTACCCCCAATGATTGCTGTGCGTTTAATCCTTTTTGAATGGGGATCGTCAATGATCTCGAAATATAACATGACAAGATGCAAGATATTCATTATCTGTCTCTTATACTCATGTATCCGCTTCACTTGAACATCAAATATAGAATTCACATCTATAATCGGGGGAGGGGAAACAATTTCCCCTTGGAGATTCCGTATTTTATTTTCTTGGTTTAAAAACTCGACTAAGCGGAATTTATTTCTCCTTTTAATTTGGATGAACTCATCTTGGCTTTCAGGATCATCGGCATATTTCGCCAATTGTTTTATTTGAGAAAAATCGGTAATCCACCCGCTCCCGATCCGAGTGGTAATAAATTTTGCGAGCTCGGGATTGCAGTCCAATATCCATCGCCTCTGGGTGACTCCATTAGTGATATTAACGAATTTATCTGGAAAGGCATCGTAGAAGTCTTTAAATACCTGATGCTTAAGAATTTCTGTATGCAAAGCAGCGACACCGTTCACCTTGTGGGATCCGAGAATGCTAAGATTAGCCATCCGCACTCTCCCGTCTTCGATGATCGACATCCTTCTGATTTTTTCTTCATCATCAGGATACTTTGTGCGAATCGAATTGCAAAATTCTAAATTTAACTTTTCAATAATTTTATACTGCCTAGGAAGGAGGTAGTACATCAAGCTTTGATCCCACTGCTCTAAAGCCTCGCTCAAAATGGTATGATTGGTATACCCTGTACACGCTTGAGTAATATCGACAGCCATTTTCCAAGGGATGTCATGGTCGGCTGTGAGAATACGGATAAGCTCTGCAATAGTTAAAGCGGGATGGGTGTCGTTGATTTGGAGCCGGACTTTATCGGCAAAAGCCCTAAAGTTATCATGGGCAGCAAGATAATGGCGTACGATATCGTGCAAGGAGGCTGATACTAGGAGATATTCCTGCTTTAGCCGGATCCTTTTGCCGACTTCATGGTGATCGCTAGGATACAAAACATCTGTCAAGGTTGTGTTTTCAGCGGCCTGATCCAATTGACCCGCATTGTAACGCTGCAATTGAAAATTGCGCGGCGATTCTTTGGTTGTCCAAAGGCGAAGGGTGACCACCGAAAACTTATTTAGCTCCCCATACCCCACAATAGGGATGTCATAAGGGAGGGCCCAAACTTCTTCATAATCTTGAAGAGTCAAAATCTCATCTCCATGAATATTCGTCGTCGGCGTTGTATGACCGCAATATTTGACGACCACTTTGCGCAGATCGCGGCGAAATTCCCAAGGATTTTCACTCAAAAGCCAGCAGTCTGGGGCTTCAACCTGTATTCCATCCCATAACTGCTGCTCAAAAGTTCCATATTGATAACGCAAACCATAGCCTTGAGAAGGGTAATGTTGAGTGGCTAAGGAATCCAAAAAACAAGACGCTAAACGGCCTAACCCCCCATTGCCTAGCCCCGGATCTGATTCTCTAGCAATGATATCCCCATAATTTCTGTTGAGCTTGTAAATGACTAAACGGATAATTTCATTAGCGGATAAATTTGTAATGTTATTTGTTAAGATGCGGCCAGGCAAATATTCCATCGATAAATAATAAGTCATGCGCACCCCCTTAGAGGCCCATGTCCTGGCAGAAGCTAACCAATTTATCATGATTTCTTCACGAAGCGCATAACAAAGCCCCCGATAAATTTCATCCGTGTTGGCTTCGTCTGATACACGGCCCATGGTCGTAATCAAATAATGCTTGGCTTTAGCAACCAGGGTTTCTGCTTGACGCTCTACTTCAGGGTCAACTGGCATAAAATCTCTCAAATATGTTCTTTACTTTATATCTTACATAAAAGTTTAATAGTAGCAAGCGGCAACAAGGTGATAAAAAATTTTAAATAAATCTGCGCATTTACATGAACCCCACCACCTTTCAAAAATTACGGATTTTTCAAAAGATCGCCTCTGGGATCTTATTTTTATTTTTAGGTATCCTCTTTGCAGCAACAGCGTTGGCCTATCTTAGGCCTTCTGGATTCACCGGTTTGGATATGTCCCAAATCCAAAAAATTCGCCTTGAAGTAAAACAACAAGCTCTCGCTGAAAGGGCCCCTTCCGAATGATCCTCTTCTTGACAATGCTGCCCATCTACCTTTTCGGCAACTTCCATTGCTTGGGAATGTGCGGCCCCCTCGTCATGATGATTGGCCGCCACCGGTTCCGCTACCTCTATTTTTTAGGAAGAATGCTCTCCTATGCCCTTGCAGGGTTTTTGGCCGGGGAGCTTGGCTCGGTCATCAACATTGCCCTTAAAGCCCATCATATTCCTGCCTTAATGAGTTTTATTTTCGGCTCGCTCCTTTTGTTATTAGGGATCTTTACACTCAATGGACGCTCTTTTCCCGGATCTCAATATATAGCAAAAAAATTCTCGAAAGCGGGCAACCGCTTATCCCTTTTGATGCTGCAAGATCAACCTTGGCCCTCCTTTTTATTCGGTTTTTTCACCGTGATTCTCCCTTGCGGTCAAACCCTTATCGTCTTTTCGGCTTGCGCCCTGTACGGCGATCCTTTGATCGGATTGCTCAACGGCTTTGCCTTGGCCTTCCTTACCTCGCCTGCCTTAATCCTAGCGATGCAGGCCTACCACCTTTTCCAAAATATAGGTCGATATTACCAAGCCATCATGGGGTGCAGTGCCTTGATTGTAGGAGCATTAGCATTGCTCAGAGGATTGGCCGAATTAGATCTCATTCCCCATCTTATTTTGAATTCCCAAGCTCCTGCCCATTATCATCTTGTGATCTATTAGTCAATTATTTATAACAATACACATTGAACAAAGTTGGGTTATTAAGCCATATGGAAAAAGAACCTATCAGCCTCTACATTTTTCGCTATATCATGGGATTCGGCTTGCTCGCGTTTATGGGGATGCTCTATTGGTCCTCACTTTTAATCGAAGAAAATGTTAGAACGATCAAAGAAGATGTAAACCGCTTAAAAAGAAATGTTTCCGAATTAAAATCGGACTTAAAGTCAAAAACATTTTCAACAAACACAACACCCAGCTCCTCCTCAAATCCCATGTCAACGGCTTCCTCCCGTCCCCACATGGACCCCACCATTCCCAATATACTCGAGGAAGATCCTTTTTACAGCCAAACGCTACCCAAGCTGCTCCCCCCCCATTTTGCTCCCCATGGAACACTCCAGTCTGATACGTTGGGAAAACCCAATAATTTGCACCCTTTTAATAATTGGGTCGAGGTATCCACATGGCGAGGAATATGCTGCGGAAACGTTTCCCGCTTATTATTTGGAAAATATGAAACCTACTCCCCCGAAATGGCCATCAAAATGGAAATGCGCAAACGGAAAGACATGGATGTGCCCGAGTTTTGGGTCCACTTGCGGGAAGGGATGTTCTGGCAGCCTTTGTCGAAAGAGATGTTTACTCCCGATTTTCAACTGGCCCCCCATTTCATTCAAAAACATCCTGTCACAGCCCACGACTTTAAATTTTATTTCGATGCATTAATGAATCCTTACAATCAAGAACCTGGCGCTGTTTCTGAAAGAACATATTTTGGTGATATAGAAGAAATCGAAGTGATCGACGACCTCACTTTTATCGTACGATGGAAAACGGTAGATGTGGAGGAAGATGGCAAGAAAGTTCCAAAAATCAAATATATCGCAAAATCATTGACCGGCGGCTTGCGCCCCTTGGCATCTTTCCTTTACAAATACTTTCCTGATGGGAAAAAAATTATCGAAGACGATACCGATCCTGCCGCATACCGGACAAGCTCCGTATGGGCTCAAAATTTTACCCAACATTGGGCTAAAAATATTTTACCCAGCTGCGGCGGTTGGACCTTTGAAAAAATGACAGACCGGCAAATTAACTTTCAACGGAATCCCGATTTTTATTTTCCCCTGGACGTCTTATCAGAAAGATCTGAAAACCAGTTTAAAGACTCTGTTGACATCATCTGGCAAGACTTTAAAGCCAATAAAACCGACACTTATAACTTGCAGCCAACACAAGTAGTTGAACTTGAACAATTTCTAAATTCAGACCTTTACGCAAAACAAAAAAAGAGTGGGGCCGCCATCAAAAGATTGGATTATTTAGCTCGGCAATACGCCTATGTGGGATGGAACCAAGCAAAACCTTTTTTCAAAAGCAAAAAAGTCCGGCAAGCTCTCACCATGGCGATCGACAGGCAAAGGATTATACGGGAATTTTTAAATGGGATGGGAGTGGAAGTGACGGGAACCTTTTTTAAAAATTCCCCCTCTTACGATCCTTCAATAGAGCCTTGGCCCTTCGATTTGATGCAAGCGCGGCGCAATCTGCAAGAGGAGGGTTGGATCGACCATAATGGCGATGGGATCATCGATAAAATGATCGACGGGAAGCTGGTCCCTTTTCAATTCACCTTAACTTATTATGTCAAAAGCACAACAGGCAAAGCCATCTGTGAATATATCGCCACGGCTTTAAAAGAGGTCGGAATCGCATGCAATTTGAATGGAGTGGATGTCGCCGACCTGACCAATGCATTTGAAGATAAAAGCTTTGATGCATTAATGATGGCTTGGGCCTTAGGAACACCCCCCGAAGATCCGAAACAACTCTGGTCCTCTTTCGGTGCTAAAGAAAAGGGATCCTCCAATTCTGTTGGCTTCTCCAATGCCGAAGCAGACTCTATCATTAGCACTCTACAATATGAATACGATCGGACAACGAGAATCAAACTCTATCACCGTTTTGACCGAATTTTACACGAGGAACAACCCTATACATTTCTGTACTCCCCAAAGACCGCTTTGCTGTATCGAGAGTATGTCCAGAATGTGTTTATCCCTGCGGATCGGCAAGATTTAGTTCCCGGCGCCAATATCGCCGAACCTATTAGCAGTGTTTTTTGGCTTAAAAGCCCAGAATAAATGTAAGACGTCAAAGATATGCTTAATTACGTCATCAGAAGAATGTTGCTTTTGCCTTTGACTTTATTTTGCATTGTCCTCGTTAACTTCGTGATCATCAATCTAGCCCCAGGAGATCCTGTCACCCTCACTCAAATTACCGCTGAAGGAAACCTTGCCAGAAGGGAAGACCATGCTGTGGCCTTCGGCAGCGACGACCGGTACCTTCAATTCCGGGAACACTACGGACTCACATTGCCTATTCTTTTTAATACTTGGCCTTCCATCTCTCAACAAACAGTCAACGAGCGTTTATGGAAATTGACTTTTAGAAAAGAGAGTCCCCAAGCTACATCTGAAATGAAAGTTAAAGATTACGATGCCTTGCGGCTCAAATTTGGCGATCAGGCCCGCTTTGTTATGCCTAAGCTCCTTCATAGCATGCGAGACCCTCATTCGAGCATGGATATCCGGAGAATGGCCACCCGTTTTTTTGTTCGAGGGGGCACCCGGCAAGCTTACCTTGGCCCCGATTTAACAGAAGAGCAGAAAACCTATAATAGAAAAATTGGAAAGGAGAATAATTTTTTAGCCTCTTCCGTTGTTTCACCCAATGATTCCCCTGCTGAGGCTGAAAAAAAAATTCAAGCTCTGCATCAATGGTATGACAACAACAAACTCTACTATAACTTCGAGCCTACATTTAGGCAAAAGGTCGGAATATTTTTTACCGAAACCCGTTTTTACCGCTATCTCAGCCGCGTATTAACCTTGAATTTCGGCACTCTCCGCAACGACGAAAATAAAACAGTGATCCAAGAGGTGGTCAAGCGGTTCAAATATTCTTTAACGTTGTCATTAATCCCTATGGTCATCACCTTCTTCCTTTGCCAAATTTTTGGAATGTGCATGGCCTACTATCAAAGTATGTGGCCAGACTATAGCTTAAACGTGATATTCCTGGTTTTTTACGCGATTCCCGTCTTTGTTGTCGCCCCCTTTTTAATCGAAGAAATTGCACTCAAACACCATTTTCCCTTCACCGGCATCCCTATCCCCCTCAGCGGCTTCACAAGCTCTGAAAGTGTTTACAACCAAGAAACGACAATAGAACGGCTTTTTGATGTCCTACGCCATATTTTTCTCCCCCTGGTTGCCATCCTTTACGGCAGCTTGGCCGCACAATCCCGCCTTTCCCGCACAGCCATCCTCGAAGTCATGCGTCAAGACTATGTGCGGACAGCAAAAGCCAAGGGGCTTCCCACCTCCACAATCTTAGTCAAGCACGTAGGACGGAATGCCGCCATTACCATCGTGACATCCATTGCAAGCTCATTGGGAATTGTGTTAGGGGGATCTCTCATCGTCGAAACCCTTTTTGATATCAATGGCTTCGGGAAATTCTTTTACGACGCTGTCGTGAACAGGGATTACAATGTGATCATGTTTTCTGCCCTGGCAGGATCCTTTTTGTCCCTTTTGGGGTTCCTAGCCGCAGACTTGGCTTATACACTATTAGACCCCCGCCTAACATTGGAATGAATGACATGAACATAAGTGAAACAAGACTAAAAGAACAAAAGAGTTATTGGGCGTCATTATGGAGCCAGTTTCAAAAACGGCGCTTGGGCTATTGCGCCTTCTTTGTGGTTCTTTTGTTTGCTTGCATGGGGATTTATGCCCCTTTTTTGGCTTCCAGCAAGCCTCTCTGGGTTGATTATAACGGCGAGTGGTATTTCCCTTTATTCCGCTACCTGTTTTATCCAGGATTTTTTACAAAAAGATTAGACCTCTTTTTTAATTTGATGATGTTCACCCTCCCTGCCGCTTTGATCGCCCTCATCGCAACTAAAAACAAAAACAAAGGATGGGCATCCGTTTTTCTCGCGGCAACCTTTATCCAATGTGGACTTTTTATATGGCTTATCGTATCTCCCCCTAAAGATCCTGCAGCCAATGTTAGATTGACTGAAGATTACCTCAAAATACTGCAAAGCCATCCCTACCCGGACTGGAACCTAGAACTCGCTTACATGACCCCTTACGCCAAACTCAATTTAGTCCTCAGGGAACAATTAGAGTTAAATCAACACCGCCGCTTAACGAAATTTACAGCTAAAAAAGATTTCAAAAATTCAGTTCCAACCCTTTGGCAAATGGAACAAAACAATCAGCAAAGACACATAGAAACTCAAGAAGCTATCTTGAAACAGGAACCCCCGGGATCTGCTCAATACAAAATGGCTGAAGCTATTTTAAAGTATATCCTCGATCGGCAGAGATGGATCAACGAACAAATGCCTTTATTGCATTATGAGGCGATGCCTTTACTTCGGAACTTCCATTGGGAAGATGACGCCGGAGGGTCGATGTCTTTAAATCAACTTATCCCCTGGTGGGAAGTCACGCGCATCAATCGAAAAGATCTCGTTGCAGCGTTGATTTTCGGCACCCGCATTTCCTTAGTGGTCGGCATCATCGCGGTCTCGATTGCGCTTTCCATCGGAATTCCCATCGGAGCTTTTGCAGGATATTATGGAGGGAAATTTGACATCATCGTCAGCCGCATGCTGGAAATTTGGGAATCGATGCCGACATTTTTTATGCTATTGCTCGTGGTTGCTATTACCCAAAGTAAATCGATTTTTCTGGTCATTGCTGTCATCGGAATTTTTGGTTGGACCGGCTTCAGCCGCTACATCCGGGGGGAATTCTTTAAGCAGCGCAACCTGCCTTATGTGGAAGCATGTTATTCATTGGGGTTCAATGATAATTACATTATGTTCCGCCACATCTTGCCCAACGCCATCCCCCCCCTTTTGACACTGCTCCCTTTTGCGATTATGGGCGCCATTACTAGCGAAGCGGGATTGTCTTTCCTAGGATTAGGTGAAGAGGGCTCCTGCTCTTGGGGCGTCCTCATGGATGAAGGGCGTTCCGTCTTTCCTGGGGAAAGCTATCTCCTGTGGCCTCCAGCGATTTTGCTGACAATCTTGCTCGTCGCCATCGCCCTCGTCGGCGACGCCCTCCGCGATGTACTCGACCCCAAAATGCACCGCGGTTAGCCTTTGACCTGCAGTACATCTAGATTGCAGATCCCCAATCCAGCTTTCGTGCCTTTTTATAAGACTCGGGATCCCTCTTAGAAATGGTCTCTTGCTTGATCCCATCCGAAGTGCACAGATTCAAAACCACATGTCCTGTCCTTTTTAGAGGATGGCGCAAAATCCGTGCTTTAGGGAGGGAAACAGGGGTCTTTGAAAAAACAACGTAGGAAAATTTCTCGTCCTCGTGTCCAAAAGATCCCCCTTTTAGACGGCGATGAAGTGAAGAACGTTCAACCCTCTCTGAAAAATGGCACCAATCTTTCCCCTCCATCGGACAAGCCAAAGGATGAGGGCAAGGAGCTACCAGATAGCCCCCCCAGCCCAAAAGATTAGCCCGAATAGAGCGTATTCTTTCGAAACCCGCTGGGGTTCCAGGCTCGATCACTACCAAAAACTGCTTCGCCGCTTCCCAACTCCTCTCGATCAATAACTCGATAGCCGCGGAAGGTAATTCTCCGATGGAATAAGAAAGGGTAACAAGATCATGCAAAGGAAAAGCCTGGCTTTGTTCAAGATTTCCAAGCTGCCAATCTCCGTTTCGAATTGCGGGATGTTCCGAATGGGCCGCTAAACGTTGGCCCAGCTTCATGAGTTCGACATCTTTTTCTACTAAAGTAAATTGGGAAACTTCAGGAACAATCTCGGAGACAGCCCACATCACCGAGCCAGGTCCAGCACCTAGATCCAAAACACTTGAAAAATTCATTTCCGGAACCTGCAGCCGAATTTCATGCATCACGCGGCAGATCACAGCAAAAGTTGCAGGCATGCGGGCAGCGATGTAGGCACACCGCTCCGCTCCTGTCGACATGAAATCGGTTTTTTGATGGCGACCACGATACCTGGAGGTGAGCTCTTCCCGCGCTTCCAGAATCTCTTCAAAACGAAATTTTTCTGTTTCTATGATGATGGCATCTTGGAGCTTTTTTGGCAGAATCATTCAAACCTATGAGGATCAATCATTAATAACCAGAGAATAGCATATTGTGAACGCTTTTTCAATGCATTTCGCTATACAAAAACTCAACAAATTTTTTAAAGTGTTCATTTTCTATCCGTAGGAGAAATATGAGAATCACCTTATTTAAAAACACATGCTGGTTAGCCTCGTTCCTTATCATCTCGATGTTCGTAGCTGCAAAAATTGGAGCTGAAGAAATTGAAGAAGTGACGGATGGGTATTTTGTCGAATGCACCGATGGGAGCTTTTCATTCAGAAGTTGGGACAAGGACTATCAGGTTGGCCAGCAAGCTGAGTGTAAGAGCCAAGAGCAAAATGAGAAAAAAGATGAAAAGTCTGAAGACAAAGAACCTCCCAGGCGTGCACTGCCTGCCCCCTTTCCCTCTCCACCATTTCCATCCGGCGAATATCAAGGCTATCCTTTAGTTGGAGTGCCGCCGAGCGATACCGTCTATCCCTTGATGAAAGCCATCTATAAAACTCCCTGGGGGGAGGCGATCAAAAAAAGCAGCGTTCAAAGCCTATGGATGGGTCAATGGTTCCGGAAACCTCAGCAACTGCAAAAATTCGAATTCCCCCGATTCCTACTGGATTGTCCCCAATCAGAGTTGAACTAGATCAATTTGTATTTCCGTCTTGAAAGACAAGTCGATTCTGTCCAGACAGATCACATCGACATTGGTTTTCGTTCCA
Source organism: uncultured Parachlamydiaceae bacterium (assembly GCA_963742415.1). GTDB lineage: Bacteria > Chlamydiota > Chlamydiia > Chlamydiales > Parachlamydiaceae > CAVULX01. Next base: position 945,224 of record CAVULX010000003.1, on the reverse strand, counting down.
CCTTCTTATATGGAATCGATTATCGCTATATGACTGCCGGAGGGTGGACAAGCGCCCAATTATTAAAACATAACAATCTGTATGGGTATGATTTCACAGAACAATATATCGACATTTATACTCCTTGGGTGGCCCAAGGAATGATTGTACGCGTCGGACGATGGATCGCTTGTCCCGATATTGAAACGCAATTTGCTCCAGACAATTACATGGGAACCCATTCCATACTTTTTACCTTTGACACCTATACTCAAACAGGGGTGATGGCTGACAATCATGCTTAATAAATACTGGACAGTTCAAGCAGCCATTCACGCAGGAACGGACATGGCTCCCTGGTATAAGGGAGCCGTTCCGACAGGCATGTTTGGCGTGCGCTGGGTTTCATGTGACAACAATGATTCCATCTACCTGGTGCTGAATTCCATCAATAGCGCCAAGTTTCGCCGCTTCCATATGTATGGACAGCGATTGGGTCATGATAACTTCAATTATCTGGTCGGTACATGGCAGCATAAATTCAATGATGATATCCACACCAAAACCGAAGGCTATTTCATGTGGCAGCGCGATGCCGTTGTAGGAGGTACGCCCAGTGCAGGTCCTGCTGAATCCTTTGGTGGAGGCGGCGGGATCGGCCCCAATATTCCCGGAACCACATGGACTTATGGCGTGGTTAACTACACCATGTTCAAGTTTTCCGATAAAGAGCTTTATCACCGTCCGCAATGAAGTTTGGCGAGATGCAGATGGTGAGCGATCGGGTTTCAAGGGAACCTATACAAGCCATGCCATTGGATTGACCTATAACTTCAATGAAATTGTCCAAATCCGCCCCGAAATTGGTTATTACCGCAATTGGCAACACCGCGCCTTTGACCTTGGCAAACGTCAAGGCACGATCATCTTCGGCGCCGATATGACCGTTCGCTTCTGATAATTGATATTGTTAGAATTGTATTGACATTGCATTACATTTTATATAATATAGTGAAAAGTTGGGATTAAATTTATGTCTACACACTCTTCCATGGATAACAATCTTAATTTTAGAATGTCATCTCATGATAAACAAATCATTGAAACTGCAGCCAGACTGAGCGGTCTCAAGCCGAATACTTACGCTCGTCAAAAATTACTCGAAGCTGCCCAAAAGGACATTAATAAGTTGAACGAGCTCAATACTCTTGTTTTAAGTGAAACAGATTGGGAATGTTTCATAGGTATAATGGAAAAACCTATCAAGATTAATCAGAACCTAAAAAAAGCCATTAAGCATTTTCACAAGCGATTCGGAAAATGCACCTAGATGCTAGTTTGATTAATGAAGAATCCTGCATACAACAATTTGATTGTGGCGAATTAGAACTTAATTCCTTTTTAAAAAACACAGCTTTGTTATTCCAACGGCGACACTTTGGAGTAACAGTGACTTTTGTTAATAAGGATGATCCAAGTAAAAGAGTAATCGGTTTTTATACTCTTTGCCCAGCTTGTATTCAAAGTCATTTATTGTCTAAAAAATTTTTAACAGGACCAAAACCGAACCCTATCCCTGCCTTTAGAATATGTCGTTTGGCTGTAGATCAAGGCTTCCAAGGTAAAGGCATCGGTCAAATTCTTTTTATTCATGCTTTAAAAAAATGTTTGGATCAGGCCTCTCAAATCGGCGGAAGTGTAATCATTATCGACGCAAAACATGAAAAAGCTAAAGCATTTTATGAGCGCTTTGGATTTATCTCTATCCCAAGCAATCCCTTAATACTAATCCAAACAATCAAGTACGCGGAAACCCATTTCAACTCTATTTGATTTTCTGTAAAAAACAAGTTAGGGGTTATATGAGCAAGACAAAAGAAAAAAAGTTCACTTATCATGGATTAGGCTTCCCCATCGACTTATATAACTTTCCTATGAAAAAATACTGGGGGGAAGAGATGGCCGATGTCAACTATAATACGTTAAAACGTGTTGTAATTGAACTTTTGGCAAAAAAAACCATTCCTCTCACCGGTAATGAAGTGCGCTTTATCCGACAGTATTTTAAAATGAATTATACACAATTTGCACAGCACTTAGGTCAGACGCGTCAAGCTGTAACGAAATGGGAAGTCTAAAGAAAATGATTTTGCTTTGATTACCCCTTCAACAGAGCTTCATGTCAGACTTTCTATCCTTAATTTTTTAGATGCCAGCAATGAAGTTTTCAGAAATACTTACAATGAGCTGGACTCAAACAATGAATTAAAAAAGAAAAAGCACGAAATTAGAAATAAGCCTCTTCGAATTCACCCTTCTGATATTGAGGGCATTTCAACAGTTTAAGTATAAGGAACTTGTGAACACCCTCTTAAACACTTCAAATTTGTAGGCTAACACTTCGGAAGAGGAGGGATTCGAACCCCCGGACGGGTTACCCCGCCTTCTGTTTTCAAGACAGACGCATTCGGCCACTCTGCCACTCTTCCAACGAGTATTTTTTATATGCGAGATCTATTTAAAAAACAAGAAAAATGAATTTCTTGCATATCAATTTTAACAAATCAAGTTTAATTATTCAAAATATAAAAAAATTATATTTTATTAAAATTTTGTTTTTAAAATTATAAAAAAGAGATAATAAATATAGCGTTTATAAACATTGGAATAAATGAGGGAACTATGGGCGCAAAACTAAAACATGACTCATCCCCCTTATCTTTGATGGAAGCTGTGGAAACCCTTTCCAACATTGTGGAATTTGACTGGGAAATGGAAAGAGGGGAAGAGGGGGAGAAAAAACCAAGAAAACCAACAGATTTCACTCAGTGGTTCGACGCCCAAAATTTCGATGAAAATAGGGTGAAAATGAGGGAAATCTTTAAGGTCATTCTTCACCATTTACGCGATGTTTACAATAAGAAAGGGCCCTCTAAAGACCCAAAAACAATCGAAGGGATCAAAACGATTATGGTCTTAGTGGGGGAAGCCGCTAAAAAATTGGATAAGTATACCACGTTGTTTCATCAAGTAAAAAATAAGAGTATTACTGATTTAAAAGAATATAAAAACCTTCAAGAATTCTACCTGAGGCGGATTGCCAGAAAAATCGACGACACCCTGTTAAGCCGATGGGTTTTTGCTCTAGTCCAACGTGCTTGGTCAACAAGAGAAGGGGCTAAAGTAACACCGGCCAAGAAACCAATTGAAGCCACCCATGTTTTCGTCGACCTCGACTCGGTAAAAAAAGATTTGGCATATGAGCTGTTCTTTCTCCGCAAAGAGGATGGCAGCCGCTTTTTTAGTTCCCGTTTGCTGCGAAATATTAAGCTAGTTTGCGATTTCGGGGAACAATTTGGAAGATTAAAGAAGGAGATCGACCCCCTCGAAGATCTTGACATATGGCGAAATCAAGTTTATCAAGGAGCAGCTAAAAATATTTTGAGTGTGTTAAGCAATCGAATTGACCGCTTTTATAGGGAAGCTATCAAATTTAAGGATAGGGAGCTCGTTGAGTTAGAAAACAAAGCTTTGATGGCTTTGATGTTGAGTGCCATGCCCCATAACTATCAAGAGGATGTTTCGTCAAAAAATTGCCGCGATTACTTTATCGATTTTCAGATGTTTCTACGCCAAGCGATCGCTTCTCAGGACTACCAAAAGCTCATTGTTTATCCCTCTAAACATCGCAACAAATTATCTGCATTATTATTAGATATTTTAAGCGGTTTGTGTTTGGGATTTTTTACCGAACTCCAACCCGATTTTCTTTCCAACATTCATCATCTTGTGAATCAGGCCCACGAAACAAGATCTTCTGACCATGAAAAAGCAGCCCAGACATTTTGGGGTCGATTAGCTAATGATTATGCCGCCTTAACCAAATATCTGAAAGGGCATCCCAATGGCCACTTAACTAAAATTTTAGATGCTTTGCAGAATGGGGATCGGTTGTCATTTGATCCTTTATTCCAGCAAAACCTCCCTTCGCAAAATTATGCCCTAAGGCTGGATGATGTCAAAATATCCCATCTGCGCCTCCCATCTCCCACATTGCAGGAATATATCCATAAAGCCGCCGTCACAGATGAATTTAAAAATTTGGTCCGAATATGCTGTACAGATCATACAATTGAAAAGATCCTTCTTATCAATTTACAAGACCGCACATCTTGGAGGGAGCATGCAAGAGCTATTGCCTTAGAAGAGCTCCAACATTTAGAAGAAATTAATAAACACCTCACAGTGGTTTCTTTGACTAAAGATACCGAATTTTATCAGCAGTTGGCCCCTTATCATGCCGACAATCACGCTCATGTGTTTTTGGAGCATTTTAAAGAGCACTTAAGCGATAATCAATCCGGTTTTTATTTTCCTGAACAGATCCGCAGCGCCTTGTTTCCCCATTTTGTCGATGGGGTACTAGACACGATCCACCGGATCTTTTTTTCGAATAAGAATATTTTGCTGCGTGAGCACCGGCAGGACTTCATAGAGATCTTTTATCTGTTTCTACAATTGAAACTGATTGAACTTGTCAACCCCGGAGCTTTCTGCTTCACTTGCAAAGACGGTGTAGACATTTCCTCTTGCAGCAGTGCTCAGCTTTATATGTTTCTAAAAATTATTAATAATGCCGAATTCAACCTTACAGAGAAAAACAACTTTGATTTAATGCTTTATTCCCCTGCCATCTTAGAAAGGGAGCGCGTTGTGTTGCCTGAAAGATTTAACCGGATGATCAGCGCCTTAAGAACGATCGAATCTGCTAAAGACCATTTGGGGAAAGACAATTTTGCTATGGTGATCCGCGATGCATTTGGGGATTTCTTTAAAACAGATATTTTGCACGCAACCCCTGTTTTCCCTGCAAAATAGCCGTTTGCAGCTCTCTAGCTGCAAATGGCTAGATAAAAGTGGTTAATAGCCCTTATTCTGAAAATGTCTTGCGGTGTAGTAAGCTGCTAAAGTCAAAAAAGCCTGTCCTCCAATTTCAACAAGACCAGGAGTAGGATAAGTTCCTAAAATGGCTTTGCCTATCGAAAAAGCCATACGAGTCGCAAAGGTTAATGATAAGCCTTGGCATATTGTTTTTTTCGCTTCATTCGAAAGGGGGTCCCTGATCGATAAGCAAATGCCTACGATAAGAGTTCCCCACCTTGCAACGGGTACACAACGAGTATTCATAAAAAAGAATATTCCACAGGCAATAGGTAGAATTTTAAAAGTTGTTTCTAATAAATTACTTATTTGTCCTTTGAAATCATTGGGAACATAATTATTCATTTTCTCTATCATTTTCCCACTACGTTCGTCATAAAGAGCACCAATAGCAACCCATTTATTTCCTATAGGTTGTATTATATATTCCGCCGACTTAACAGCAAAAAACTTGTCAACCTTTCCAATACTTTGTTTAACTAATTCATAAATCATAACAATCTCCTAAAATTATATTATTAATAATAAAAAAACTAATTACTAAAATTATGTAAAATAATGAAAACATTTTACTGAAAAATGAAATAATTATCAATAAAAATAATTATTGATACATTAATGGCTCAAATGAGATTTGTTGCGTTGATGCAAATCAGGCTGAGATTAATAAATCTCTTTGTATTTTTTATTTAAATAATGGCTATAAGCATCAGGAGTAAATGGCTTTCCGGTCGCTTTCAACAACAGTTCTTTGCTCGTGTATTGCCTGCCATACCGATAGACATTTTCATGCAGCCATTCTTTAATGAATAGCAGCTCCCCCCTTGCCACCCGTTTTTCCCAGTTGGAATGCTGCTTTTCGAAGGCTTCGAAAAGATGGGCAGCATAAAGGTTTCCAAGAGTATACGTAGGAAAATATCCTAATGCTCCCATCGACCAGTGGACATCCTGCAGACACCCTTCTGCGTTACTGCTTGGGGTGACCCCCAATAAAGCTTGCATTTTTGCATTCCAAGCCTCGGGAATATCCCGGACGGGCAATTTCCCTTCGATAAGATCTTTTTCCAGTTCGAAGCGCAAAATAACATGCAGGGTGTAGGTCACCTCATCGGCCTCTACGCGGATCAGCGAAGGTTCCACCTTATTGATTGCTCTATAGAAAGCATCCAGGCTTATTTTATCGATTTTTCCTGGAAATGCCTTTTTAAGAAGGGGAAAATAATATTGCCAAAAAGGCTTGCTTTGCCCTATCCGCGTCTCCCACCAACGGGATTGCGATTCATGAACCCCAAGAGAAATGGCCTCACCTAATGGAGAGCCATATTCTTCGACTGGAAGCCCCATCTCATACATTCCATGCCCCCCTTCATGCAGCACAACGGAGATATTGCTGATCAATGAAGCAGGATGGATGCGGGTCGTCACACGGCTATCGGTGGGATGACTAGAAGAGGAAAAAGGGTGTGTGGACAAATCCAGGCGCCCCCTCTCCATATTGTAGCCCATATCTTTCAAAAGACGTCTGCCAAATTCAAGTTGTTTCTCGTGGTCGAATTTTCCAAAAAGAAAGCGGTCGTCGACTTGTTTGGAAGAGGTGATTTTTTTCAATAAAACCTGCAAAGATTTTTGGAGATCTTTAAAGGTGCTGCCCACCTCTTTGGTTGTCGCCTTGGGCTCATATAGGTCTAAGAGGGCATCGTAAGGATGTTCCTTGTATTTTAAATAATCGGCCTTTTTGCGGTTCATCTCGATGATCTTTTCGAGATAGGGAGCAAACTGCTGAAAGGCATTCTCGTTTTTGGCTTGCCGCCATGCAAGCTGAGCTTGTGAGCAAAGTTTGGCAAAGTCCTCAACAAAACGGGAAGGAAGAGCTATGTCTTTAAGATAATCGTGCCGCCATTCCCTTACAGCGGCTTTTTGAGCATTGTTCAAATTTTTTTTAACGATCTTACCCGTCTTTATATCGATCAGCTTGGCAAGAGCTGCGGCAAATTTCCGTCCCGTTTTTTCCTTGTGGACCAAGCCGACCAACGTCTTCTGCTGCTCAGCCCTGATCTCAGCTCCTGCAGGAGGCATATATGTCTCTTGATCCCATTCGAGGAGGGAACAAACCCCTGCTAACGTTCTTGCGTGGCGGGAGATATCGTGAAGTTTTTTATAATCTTTATCTTCCTTTTCCATTGTAGTCCCTTGTGTTTTGCAGATTTTAATTATCGAATTTTGTGAGCTTCTTCATGGACAAAGATCCTCTGAATGCGGGGCCCCAAGCATGTGATCAGTTCGTAGACAATCGAATCGCCCCGCATAGCCAAATCTTCCGGCGACAAGTATTGACCATGCTCATCTTCCCCAAAAATAAGAACCGAATCCCCCACAGATGCGTTGGGGATTGAGGTGACATCCACCATCATGAAGTCCATGCAAATTTTCCCCACCATGGGAGCTTTTTGTCCATGGATGATGACATGCCCCTTTCCGCTGTAGTTGCGGTGGAGCCCATCGAAATAACCGATGGGGAGGACGGCAAACCGCTGAGTCTCTTGCTGGACCACATAGCTTCTTCCATAGCTAATCGTCTCCCCCGCCTTGCAGATGTTGATTCCTACAATCCGAGAGATGAGGGAGAGGGCCAAGCGCAGCTCCAACTTTTGCCGCGCCGCTTCCGATACATATAGCCCATAAGCCGCCAACCCGATCCTGACCATGTTGTAGTTAGGGAACTCGAACCGCATGGCCGCAGCTGAATTGGCGGCATGCTTCCAGGGGATAAAAATCCCTCGCAATTGGACCTCTTGGATCAACTGATCAAAAACCTCGGCTTGGTGGAGCGTAAATGGATCATCTTGGGGATTATCCGCTGAAGAAAAGTGGGTCATGATCCCTTCAAGCTGTAACGAGGGGCAATCAATGATGAAGTGAGCCAATTCCGAGGCCTTTTCCGGACGGCATCCGAAGCGGCTCATTCCCGTGTCTATATGCAGGTGGACTTTGATTTTTTTATTTTGACGGGAGGCTTCTGCAGCAAGAGCCTCGATCAACCCTTTGTCGCTGACCCCTATTTCAAGCCCCCATTTGACAACTTTAGCTGCTTCATACATGGCCGCGTTGATGACAAAAATCGATTGCTTGACCCCTGCACGCTTGAGCGCCACCCCTTCATCGACGTAGGAAACACCCAAAATGTCTACGCCGCACGTGATTAAAAACTTGGCCATCCGCACCTCGTCGGTTCCATAAGCGAGCGCTTTAACCATCACCATCATGCGTGTCCCTTTCTTCAGCTTGTGGCGCAAAGTTTCGATGTTAGCTTGAATGGCAGCGAGATTGATAATACACTGATTATTGCATACGCTGTCATTGAAAGCTTCTGTAAGCACGTCTAGAGGCTCTTTTTTTTCCCCTTTGATCAAAACATTATCGTCCCCCTTAATGCGAGCCCGCATGAGGTTAATCGCATCCTGGTAAGTAGGACAAAGGGAAATTTCGGCGTTGGGGGCATGGGTTCTGACCTCATCGACCAAAGAGGCAAAAGGGTGGTCCCCTACCAGCATCAGCCAATCGATCTTCGAACGTTGAATCGCTTGACCAACGTGGTGATAATCATGTTCAAGGTGTTGTTTTTTTCCCCTCATTCCTCCAAACACAAAAACTTTACGCCCTTGAGAGGTTTGCTCGAAATGTTTAAGGGCTTGATCGACAGATTGGGGATCGGAACAATAGACATCGTTGATAAAGGTTGTCCCTATGGGGGATTTCCAAATTTCTGTGCGCATCGGCTCAGGCTGGTAATGGCGCAGCACCTTGCAGATCTCATCTGCTGAAATTCCCAAAAGCCAGGCAGCTTTGACCGTGATGTTGATCAGGTCGAGGAAATAATAAAACCCTTCAGTCGTTTGCCCTGAGTAGTGGCTTCCATCGGGAAAATCGACTTGATAAGGCATTTTGGAGGAATGCTCCTTGGTGAGAGAGCGTGCATGGGGCAAATGGGAGATGGGCTTATTCCAGAAATGGCTTTCTGCTTTTAAGTGGTTCAGATGGGGCTCTAATAACGGGTCATTAGGCAAAATTACCCATTCTAATGGCTTGAGAAAGAGTTTCATCATTTCCGTAGCTGCTTCAGGAAGTTCTCCAAGGGTGGCGCTATGCTTCTTTCCGATATGGGTCAGAATGCCGCAATTGGGAGCTATTGTGGCTGCCAGGGCATCCATTTCATTTTTTTTTGAAATCCCCGCTTCAATAAAAGCGATTTCATGCTCTTTCTTGATCGTCAAAAGGCTTAAAGGCACCCCTATTTGGCTGTTAAAGCTTTCTGGAGAAGCCACGACACATTTAGAAGCGTTGACCATGGTGAAAAGAAGATCTTTGACCATGGTTTTCCCATAGGAACCTGAGATGCTGATGACTTTGGCTTTTGTTTGTCGACGGTAGGTATACGCGATTTCTTGGAAGGCTTTCAGGGGATCCTCCACACGCAGCAAAGTCATCGGCTCTAAAGGTTGGGGAACCTCCCAAGTCTTTTTTACCACAGCATAACGGGCACCCGTCTTAGCAGCTTGAGGAACAAATTTATGCCCGTCGTAAACACTCCCCAGCAATGCGACAAAAAGGGCTGAATTGGAATCGATTCGGCGGGAGTCGATGGTAATCTGATCAATAATGGCGGGGTGGGAGGGGTTTCCCCCTGCGCTGATAAATCCGGCCCACTGCCTTAAATCAAATGGATCCATAGTTCTTCCTGATCTTCTGGAGTAAGATTATTTCAGTCTAACGTATCGAAGGATGAAAAATCCAAAAAATAATGCAAAAGGAACCAAGATCGCCCAAAAAGGATCGATCACTTGCCGTTTTCCAAGAATTAGAGCCGCATCAAGGATAAGGTACAAGCTGACCAGGCCAAAAACAGAACCTGCATAAATGAAAAAAACGGGAAGCTGGCGAGTATATTTAATGCAAAAGGGGATCGGCGCTATGACCGCCCATAAACATAACCATGGCATCACCATTTTATAATAAAATACCGAGGTGATTTGCGATTGTTTTTCACTGGGCGGCTCGATTTGGGCAGGGATTTTCTCCTTTAACTCGGAAATGGATAGCTCTTCGGCAGCTGTCAATGTTTCCAACAAGGATGCTGAATTAAATTGAAGACTTGGAAATAGCTCAAAGGGCGCAGAATAATTTGGAACCAAAGCCCCCTTCTCATCTCTGTGGAAATGATCCACAAAGTATCCCATAGGAACTTCTGCATAGGGATATAGATATTTGATCCGTTGGACGTCGTTGAGATTCGGAATCCAATATACGTCGAAAAAACGCATTTTGGAGGCATCGTAATCTTGAAAGAGAAGAATAGATTCATCTTCCAAAATAAAGTGTTGGACCGAAGGTTGCTCCCGATTTTTAACTTTCTGATGGCTCCGCTTTTCATCAATATGTTTAATCGTATTCAAAGCCTTAGGAATAATCCATTCGGTGTTTACATAGACGATCAACACACAAATAAGACCCAAAAAAACAAAAGGACGAAGGAGAAATTTCAACCTCAGGCCGCTCGCCATCAAAGCAACAAGTTCATTGTGGATGTTTAATCCGGTCACTGTTTTTATTGTGGCGATCATCAATGCAAAGGGGGCCAGCACATCCAGCCTTTTAGCAAAGTCGCAGGCATAATACAGCGCAATTTCATCCCAAGAAAACCGGATCTTATGGTGATGGAAGCTCGCCGCATGGCTAGAAAAATCGATCAATACATAGAGGCCATAGAAGCAGAACAAAAACAGCAAAAAAACTTTCACGAGTTCTGTGAGAAAATAACGCTCCCATATTAGCTGAAAGGGGAAAGGGTTGTAATTCAACCGGACGTACATCGAATATTGCATTTTTGCCATTAGGTTGCTCCTCGTTATTCAATCCCGCAAGCTGCCCGTCGAAGAGCCCAAAGGGAGAGGATGATAATAAGAATATGGGGAACAAAATAAAAAAGGAAGGAAGCTGCCAAAAGGTGGTCCACCCCCTTTGCGGTGAAAAATGCGATGAGATAAAGGGAGGCCAACCCGATGACGATAAAGAGTCCCCGATTCGAATAGGTGCGGCTTATGCTCACCCCAAAAGCCATCCCCATCAAAGAAAAGGTAAACACCGCCAACGCTGCCGAAAAACGGCGGAATATTTCGGTATAGATCCGGTGTATATTTCTCTGGATCTGCTTTTGAAAACTCACCGGTTGAGCGGAAGCTTTGGCTTCTTTAAGAACCCCTTTTTCATCTTCAAGCTTAGTCAACAGAAGAGATAAGCGCAAATGGTCGTTGTTCAAGGTCCAAACTTTTTTTTGCACAATATTCACAAAATCGTTAATCGATGTTTTAGTTTCACCGATATTTTCCACAAGCAAATGATCATACTGCTCATCTTCATGACGCCTTAAAGGATCCAATTCTTCGGCGGAAATAGAGCCTTCATCCATTGCAGCAGAGGCTTTTGCCCCCCTTTTTAAATGGGTAAACAGCACAACTTCCTTTCCCGTAAAGCTCTTTGGGGTCGTTTCCAAACGGCTTGCAAGCATCACATTGATCCTCCCATTCCGCTTGTTCGGCGTCGCAATAATGACCTCAGAAGCAGACTCCCCCAATTTCGAGGGTCCAAGCGTATGAAAAAAAATCCCCTTGAGTTTCATCAAATGCTTATTGTGCAGCAGCAACAAGGGATTCACTGCCCTCAATTCATTCTTAAGCAAGCCCGTCGTCAAATGGGAGCGGGTAGAAAACTCAGAAACAATGATGAAATTTACAGCAGCTAAAAAAGCTGCCGCAATTAAAAGAGGAGCTAATATCCCTCGGAGGCCCATCCCTGCAGCACGGAGAGCTGTCAACTCATGTGTCCGTGATAGCCTTTGGATCAATAAAATAGCCGAAATAAGGGCGGCAATGGGAAGGGCGATAGGCAAAATGTAGGGGATTTGATTAAGCGCAAAAAAAAGAATCAAAAGCCCTTCAGGCCCAAGCGTGGCAAAATGGGCAATTTCATCCAGCCTTGTTGTCATGAGCACTGCAATAAATGCCAAAACACAAAAAAACAAAACTTTAAAATAATGTGATAATAAATAGCGCCAAACGACAGGCATAAGTTTGTTACCATTTGCGATGAATTTTTAACCACTGAGCCAGTGAGATCACTGAGATAGTATGAGAACATTGAGAAAATTTTAAATTAATAAAAGCCAAACTAAACCTTTCTCCTTACTAATCCCTTCTCCTAACCAATCTCACTGGCTGTAACTAGGGCAGAGAAGAAACAGGATAAGCAGGATCGTAAACGGCAGGATAAGCAGGATAAAAGAAAAAACGATGTTTTTGAAAAGTCTTAACTCAATCATATCCGCATATTCTTACTCTTTATTCAATATCTTGCTTATCCTGCCGTTTACGATCCTGCTTATCCTGTTTTTTCCCTCTCTGTGTCTCCTAACTATCCGTGATTTTAATTTAGGGCGACTTCTAAGTTCGCGCATCGCATTGTATTTGTATAAAGATACAATAAATTGAGGATTTGATACAATAACATATAGAAGTTGAGCCAATTATGATAAAGGAATGGTATATCGAAATTGATGGGGTAAAAGAAGGTCCTTACACTTTAAATGATCTCAAAACCCATCCTAAACTCACTCCCGATTCCTTGGTATGGAAAATGGGTTTTATCGTTTGGACCCCTGCACGGAATGTCCCCGAGCTTAAAAAAATTTTTGAGGATGATATACCCCTACAAAGGGAAGAAGATCTGGAAGAAGATACTTTAATTTCAGCAAAGAAAAAAGCGCTATCCGGAAATGATGAAATGACCATGGCCCTCCGCTTCGATCCCCCTTCATTTTATTTCTTGATTTTCATTGTTATAATTGTCATCCTCTATACTTTTTATCAGATTTATTCCCATATGTAATCCATGATCGAGCAAACGGTTTTTCAATTTTTCCAAAATCATTACGATTTTAAATCTCCGCTACTTCTTGGATTATCCGGAGGTCCCGACTCTTTAGCCCTTTTTCACCTATTGCTTAAATACCGGAAACAACACCCCTTTGAACTAGGGATTGCCCACGTCGATCACGGTTGGCGGCAAGAAAGCAGCGAAGAAGCCCGCCTCCTTCAAAACATCGTGGAGAAAGAGGGTCTCCCTTTCCACCTCAAAACCTTGCTTCCAGAAGATTTACAAGGAAACCTCGAAGCCGCAAGCCGGGATGCCCGGATTCTATTCTTTGCCGATTTATGCCAAAAATATCATTATCAAGCTGTTTTACTTGCCCACCATGCCGATGACCAAGCCGAAACTGTCCTTAAGAGGGTCCTTGAAGGAGCCAGCTTGCCGTATCTATGCGGTTTGCGCGAAACAGCGACAGTGCACAATGTCCTCTTTTGGCGCCCCCTTTTAAAAATCAACAAAAATGAGATCCTGCAATGGCTTGAACGGCATCAACTCAAAGGTTTTGACGATCGAACAAACAGGGACCCCAGATTTTTAAGGGGAAAATTCCGCACCCGTATTTTACCTGCCCTTTCGAAAGAATTTGGAAAACAGGTGGAAAAAAATTTAGAAAGATTGGGTGCCGAAGCGCTGGAATGGCACCATTATCTCAACTCCAAAGTAATCATTTGCTGCAAACAATTGAAAAAGGGAAATGGGGCCTATTTCTCGATTTAAGCCAAACCGATCCAGTCCATCCACTTGAGATCCATTATATTTTAAAAAAATTTTGTGAATTAGACTCCCTGTGCCTCTCCCGTTTTTGCCTAAAAACTGCCGCACGCCTCCTCTCCACCGGCCTCGCAGACCGGCAAATCCAAATGCAAAGCCGCACGCTTTACATCGACAGAAAACGGCTGTTCTTGCCCTACCAATCCAAGGAACCGCTCCTCCACTCCCACGCTTTAAACCTCGGCACCCATCAAATCGGAGCCTGGACGGTCCATGTCTCACATTACCAAACAGGGATCGAGATTCAAAAAGGGTGGAAAAAAGCTTGGGGCGGAATCTGCCAAATCTCTCTCCCCGCAGGGCAGTATCAGATCGGCCCTCCACTCCTCAACAGTAGCTTTCCAGGTGATTCCCCCATTACCAAATGTTGGACAAATGCCAAAGTTCCCGCCTTCCTTCGCCGCTTAGTGCCTGTCATCTGGGAAGGAAATAAGCTCCACACAGAATTTTTGACCAATAAATACCGAAAGGATGACAATCAGGTTAAACCGGGGTTAACCGTTGTTTTGGAACGGACGTTGATTAAAAATGTCGAGAAAAGAAGCATGAATGTTGAACATGAATAAGTTATGTGTTAGAATAATCAACGAGTAAGGAATTAAGTTGGAATTTATTCGACTAAGCTATTGAAAATTAACTACTAAGGTAACACAATCCCGTCTAATGAATGGGTTTTTTAAAGGACTCTATGGGTGAAGATAAAAAGCAAGATTTCAAAAAAGGGTTGCCGAACAGCTTTATCTGGTTCCTCATGGCTGCGTTTCTGTTTGCGCTCATGGTACAAAATTTCATCGATACAAAATTTGCCAAGGTGTCTTTTAGCTACCAACTCGAACACTTGGTGAACCTACAATTAATCCAGCCGGAAGATAGCCGCAAAACAGCTTTAAATGACAACCTCGTCACCTTTAGCGGAAAATTTAGAGACCGTTTGACAGATGAAGGAAAAAATCGGTTTAAGTACCTTGAGCTGCTCCATACTAATCACGAATTAAAAAACGATAAAGAACGGCTTCTCAAAGATTTGACTTCTCAAAGAGAAAAAATAGCCTCCTCTGCCGAATGGTTTTTATTGCTCAGCGGAACCCCCATCCCTCCCCAAGGATATGTCGTCGTCGATGATCTCTATAACGCCGGGGAAGACAATAGCGTCGCCATCCACGAACTTCCTAAAAAAAATGTCACCAGCCTTGCCGCCTTAAATCAGGAGTTCTCCTCCTTTGGCAGCTCCCCCTCTCCAAGGGACCTGCAAACATTTGGCAAATCTTTGTCTGAACTAATCAGTAATTTCCGCTCACCCATGTTGGGGATCGGCAACGAAACGGTCAAGCAAACCCTCAAAAATATCGATAAACAGGTCTCTATTGCCAATGAGAGCAATAGGTCTTCTTCTGAAAAAATCGGTTCTTACGAAAGAGCTTTAGGGGAATTACAAGCTGTCGTCGATGATTTAAGCCAAATGGAAGACCACCTCCGCCTCTCCAAATTGCGCAGTGTCCGCAATTATAAAGAGGCTATAGACGAATATAATCAGCTCACAACAAAACTCGATGATAACCAAGTCCAGCTGGATAAAGCACGGCAAGCGGTTGAGCAAGTCATCTGGTTTTTCAATAATCAAGAACTATCTACCCGGGCTTTAGAAAAACAAGATCCCGAACAGTTCAACCACTGGTTTGTAAATGCGAAAGAGGAATGGGACAATTTTAATGCAAATAGGGGGGGATTCTTCAAAGCTCCCGACCAACCTCTGAATACCGTTTTAGAAAAGACATTCAAAAGCGAAGAGCCTGCTCCCAATTACATGAATTATCTCTTCACCCTGATGCCTGTCCTCATCGTCGTCCTCGTCCTCTACTTCATCTTCGCCCGTCAAATGAAAGGGGTCGGCACCAACGCCATGAACTTTGGCAAATCGCCAGCTAAACTGTTGACCAAAGGGTCTAATAAAGTCACCTTCAAAGATGTCGCCGGCGTCGATGAAGCCATTGAAGAACTGCAGGAGATCGTCGAATTCTTAAAAAATCCCCAAAAGTTTACTTCCCTAGGCGGGCGCATCCCTAAAGGGGTCCTCTGTATCGGACCTCCAGGAACAGGAAAAACTCTGATCGCCAAAGCCGTCGCAGGCGAAGCCGATCGACCTTTCTTCTCTATCTCCGGATCTGACTTCGTGGAGATGTTTGTCGGGGTCGGAGCCAGCCGGATTCGCGATCTTTTCGATCAAGCCAAAAAATGCGCCCCTTGCATCGTCTTTATGGACGAAATCGACGCCGTCGGCCGCCATCGCGGCGCCGGAATCGGCGGGGGACATGATGAGCGGGAGCAAACATTGAATCAACTCCTCGTTGAAATGGATGGATTTGATACCAACGAAGGGGTCATCCTTATGGCCGCGACCAACCGGCCCGATGTTTTAGATAAAGCTCTTCTACGTCCAGGCCGTTTTGACCGGCGGGTCATCATCGGCTTGCCCGATATCAAAGGGCGCTATGACATTCTAAAGGTGCATGCCCGAAAAATCAAAATGGATGCGTCTGTTGATTTAATGACCATTGCCCGCAGCACTCCCGGATCTTCAGGCGCCGACTTAGCTAATCTCCTCAATGAAGCGGCCCTGCTCGCTGCCCGAAATGGGCGCTCTGCTGTCACGATGACAGAGCTCGCTGACGCTCGCGATAAGGTTCTATTCGGCAAAGAAAGGCGCAGCCTAGAGATAGATGAAAATGAGAAAAAAACAACCGCTTACCACGAATCTGGCCATGCCGTGGTCGGGCTTATTGTCAAGCATGCTGATCCAGTCGAAAAAGTCACCATTATTCCTCGGGGAATGTCTTTGGGATCCACCATGTTCCTCCCCAGGAAAAATCGGGTAAGCTATTGGAAAAAAGAGCTGCATGATCAACTGGCCGTCCTCATGGGAGGGCGTGTCGCCGAAGAGATCTTTGTCGGCGACATTTCCAGCGGAGCCCAGCAAGATATCGAACGAGCCACCGCAATTGCGCGCAGCATGGTTTGCGAATGGGGGATGAGCGATAAGCTCGGCGCCGTCGCCTACGACGAACGGGCTGACGCTAGCGCCTACTTGGGAATGAGCGGATATCATGAAAAGAAATACTCAGAAGTCACAGCCAAAGCAATCGATGATGAAGTTCGCATGATTGTTGATGAAGCCCATGAATCAGCTAAAAAAATCATTCTCGAGTATCGTACGCAAATTGAGCTCATGACACAAATGTTGATTGAATTTGAAACTCTGGATGCTGAAGATGTGAAAAAAATCTTAAACAATGAGTGGGATACCGAAGAGAAAAAGGTGCGCTTGAAAAAAGCTGACCAGTTGCATAAAAGCACCCCAGTAATGCCCCCCCCCTCCCCGTTTGAAAATTCCAATTCCTCCCCGCTATCGCCGCCTAATTCCCCCAAAGCCCCCCAGGCAATTTAAGGTAAAATAGATATTCAACGCAAAGGCGCAAGGCGCAAAGGCGCTAAGACGCAAAGATCTAATTCTTTGCGCCTTAGCGCCTTTGCGTTGAATATTTAGTTGCCTCCGTTGAGCTTTGTCAATTGTTTTATTCCTTCCCTCACATTTATTCCTTATCTTTTTAATAATTCCGTTGTTTTTTAGATATTATTTATTTTTGTAAATTTTATTTTATAAATGTTAAAATTATTATAGGTAATGTTTGTTTTACAGGGAGGAATTTTCATGGTAACTTCTGGAAATTTAAACGAACCCAAAGATTTAGGCTCTTTTCAAAGTTCAGGCGCATTTCAAGATTTAGGCCCTCTTCCAGACACCCCTTTACCTCCAACTCCTCCTTCTGCAAAAAAAACAACGGAACAAGCCGCCAACACAGGAATTCTGCCTCTTAGCGATGACAATGTCAAAAATGTCACCTATTTCCCCCCAGGCGCAGTCTTACCGCCCCAGGCAGCTAAAGCCGGCTTAGTGCTCATCAACATGATCAGCAAAGCATGGGAACACGCAAGAAATCCCTTTGACCCCGGTTGGCGCCACACCCAAAAATATGAAAAAGTCCTGAACTTCATAGGCAAAGGAATGATGGAGCAGATCCATGTGCCCAACAAATCCTCTGATCAAGTAAAAGAGATGATCAACTTCTGGATAACAGGAAAAGAAGAAGATCGAGATAAGGGAATCCATTATTCTTCTATTCCTGCACGAAATAAATGTCAGCAGCAAACCGCTGAAGTACTGAGGATCCTTTTTACTGATGAGGGGTTCGCAAACGAAAGGGATCGTTATAAAGCCTTTATGAAAGCTTATGATCGTGCCCTTAGAAGCGAATACTATACCTCCACGATGGACTTTAAAAGTTATCCCCGTGACAAAATCGCCATGCAAAACTTAGAGCATAACAACCCCGAAATTGCTGCCCTGCATGCAATTGCTCGAGCCCTTTTCACCAAGATTGAAATGACCGATTTTATGAACAGCGTGGCTCAAAAAGTCGCGGAGGATGGGGGGTATAAAGAAAAAGATGTAGAAGGGAATGGATCTCTCTCCCCTGAAGAAGCCTTTTATCGAGATTTCGATCAAGGAGTTCAAAATTCAGAAGGGATTGCTAAGGGAATTGAAAATGCCGATGACCAATATAAAATTTCCCCTTGGACAAAATGGGCCTCCTCGATCAAAGGGGGCACCAAACATATGGATCTTAATCCCATAAAAGATGGCAATCCCCCTAATGTGTATTATACCCGGATCATGCCAGATGGTAATGAACTTACATTTATCCGCACTCCAACCCCCACCATCGGCGACGAAATAAATCCCGCTTTTATAGCTTTTTTAAGAACTGCAAAAGCGAATGGGGATCCTATTGTTTATTTCAACCTTCAAGATCGACGCTCCCCTGCGGAACAATCATCAACGAAAAAATGGATCTTGGAAACTCTCGGATTTGCAAGAGAAGATTTGAGGGTCAAAGCTTTAGAGGCTTTAGCCGAAGATCCAGAGTTCAAAGGTTTTTTTACTGTTGTTACCCTCGATAAAAATTCCGATTTTTACTGGCAACGGGAATATAAAGAGGGGAAAAAGTTACATGAAGAAATGGCTGTACGAGGAGATTTTTTTCGACTTCTCTCATCAAACTCTCCTCTCAAACAAAATTATGAACATTTATGGGAAGGGAAGAATTTAGAAGTGTATGTTCAAGCCCAACTCCTTGAAAAGCATTTAAAAAAACAAATATCCAAACATGCGACCGAAGCAGAAGCTGTGGAAGAGCTGATAGAAATTTGGAGAGCTGTTCACAAAGAAGGAACCAACGCTTTTCCTGTCGTTGCTGTTCAAAGCCGAGCTGATTTTTTATATGATTTTAAAGCCCGCATGTTTGGCAATGAAAAAGCAGGGATCCTTAAATCCCCTTCTTTTAATATCTCGGCTCCTTACAATCAGCCCCCTCACATTGACCATATTAAGCATATCCTTGACAAAGTCGTAGATGCTCATTTTCCATCCGATAAGTTTTATTTTTTGACTCCCAAAGAACGGCAAATAGCCATGGAACATGCTTACGACTTGATCCAAGATTATATTTTACTAGCTTCCGGTGCCCGTTACACAAACACTTCTTGTAAAGATTGCATTGACCGGGGAGCTGCTGAAAAAATCAAAAAACTCGCCAAAGATATGCTCATGTTTGTTAAAACGCGAACCGCTCCCTCTCCCGAAATGCAGAAAGATGCTAAAAATATAGGTTTGTTCATGAATGCCCCTGCTTTATGGGCACGCAAACGGCAGATCCTTGCAGAACGGAGAGCCAGGGATAGACATGTTCTGGAATATATGTCGAACCTATCAAAAACTAATCCTGAAGCTTTTATTAGCCTTAATACACTGCCCGCAAGGTTATATAATGGATTAGATGCTGACCCCGTTACCGGCCAGATCGGCCTCAGGGAAGCCATTGTAAATTTGAATGAGAACCCTCATCACAAGGTTAAAGAAGATCCTATAACAGAGAAATTATACCCGCAATATTACCTCAAAATGAAAAATTATAATGCGGAATGGTTAGATAAAATGGATGAGATAAGCGCTGTCTATGATAATGATTATTATGAAATATTTAAATCGTTAGCGACTAATAAAGTTAAGGATTTAGATGATCAGGAGAAGCAGATTGTACAGCTTTGCAAGGAATATGCACCCTTGATTGAAGCTTTTAATATTCATCTCAAGCAAACCCTGGAAAAAACTGCCCCAACAGCAGAAAAGGCAAAGTACGAAGAGATAAAAGGTTTTGGAAACAGTGAAGGATTTAAATGGATCCTATCCGTTGCCAATAAATATAGCGTTCCCAGCATTAAAGTTCCCCATCGTGAGGGGCAAGAGATCATAAGTTTAGATGAAACCCCACCCATCAAAGCAACTCCCTCAACAGAAGAAGACGCCCGATATAATGATTTGACGGGCACATTGACGAAAGGGGTTGTATCTAAAGAGACCTAAAATTTGGAGTGCGGCGGCAAGCCACATACGCATCAAGCTAAGCAGATTGCCTTTTTGATCAGGCCGAAGGCCTGGTAAATAACCATCCTTGATTAGCGGTAAGCCGCAGCACTCCAAAAGGGGATTATCCTTCTACTTATACAGCGAGGGTGGCTTTGCGACTGAGCTTTAATTGCCCGCGCTCGTTGATGTCGAGGACTTTGACCGAGATCAGATCCCCCTGCTTAACATAATCGGCAAGGTTAGCGATGCGCAACGTATCAAATTCCGATATGTGGCACAACCCTTCCCGCCCAGGCAAGATTTCGACAAAAACCCCAAAAGCGACTACAGAGGTCACTTTCCCATTGTAAACCCGGCCGATTTCAACTTCGGCGGTTAAGCTATAAATAATTTCTTTCGCTTTTTCAATCCCCGACAAACTTGGAGAGGAAATGCTGACTAACCCGCTATCGTCGATATCGATCTGAACCCCTGTTTCCTCGATAATGGAACGGATTTGCTTCCCGCCTGGACCAATCACCGTCGCGATTTTACTTGGCTTGATCTGCAAAGTTTCAATGCGAGGGGCATATACCGACAGCTTTTCTTTATATTTCGGGCATACCGCCAACATCTTGTTAAGGATGTGGATCCGCCCCTCTTTGGCTTGGGCTAAAGCGGCTCGCATGATGGCCGGGGTGATCCCCTCCACCTTAATATCCATTTGAAAGGCTGTAATCCCTTCCGCATCTCCGGCCACCTTAAAGTCCATGTCCCCTAAAGCATCTTCGATCCCCAAAATATCGGACAAAATAATGTAGTGATCTTTTTCGAGGATCAATCCCATGGCGATGCCAGCGACAGGACGTTTAACCGGAATCCCGGCATCCATCATAGCCAAGCAGCCTCCGCAAACCGAAGCCATTGAAGATGAACCGTTTGATTCAGTGATGTTGGATTCGATCCGGATGGTATAAGGGAACTTCTCTTTGGCGGGGAGGATTGCCAGCAAGGAGCGTTCGGCTAATTTGCCATGCCCAATCTCCCTTCTTCCCGGAGCGCCGATCCGCCCCACTTCTCCGACCGAGAAGGGGGGAAATACATAGTGAAGGTAAAAGCGGTGAAGCCCTTCCCCTTCGAGATCCTCGTACCTTTGGCCCATACTTTCGCCGCCGAGTGTGCAAACGGCGACCGCTTGTGTTTCACCTCGAGTAAAAAGGGCGCTTCCATGGGTGCGCGGAAGAAGGCTCAACTCGATGTCGATCGCACGAATGTCTGTGGAAGTACGTCCATCTGCGCGTATTTTCTCGTTGAGGATCATTTGCCGCATGTACTTGGATTGAACCTGCTTGATCGCGCTTCCAAGCTCTATTGAGGTATACTTAGGTTCTTCCCCTTCGGGCGATAAAGTTTCTGTAATCGTGGCTGTGATTGCATCTAAAGCCTCTTCCCGTTTTTGCTTTTCTTTGATTCGCAAGGCAGGTTCTAGCAGAGGCTTTGCTATCCCATCTACAGATCCTATCAGGTCTTGCGGCAAAACGTGCAGCGTCGAGTGATTTTTGGGTTTCCCCACGTGCTTCTGCCATTGGGCCAAAGCTTCGCAGATAATTTTTATGCCGTGTTGATGCCCTGTTTCGATCGCTTCTAAGATTTGATCTTCCGTCAAGAAATCGCAAAATCCTTCAATCATGAGGACAGCATCTTCGGTTCCGGCGAGCATCAAATCGAGCTTGGATACCTTCATTTGTTCCAGGGTTGGGTTAACAACGAATGTATTGTCAATGAACCCCACCCTTACAGCGGCCACCGGTTTAATCAGGGGAATATCGGACAGGATCAAAGCAGCTGAAGCCGCGCAAATAGCCAGAGGTTCGGGGGGATTAACAGTGTCATATGACCAAACATATGACAACACCTGGACTTCATTATAATACCCCTCTTCAAACATCGGGCGAAGAGGACGGTCAATCAGGCGGGAAACGAGGATCTCCCTCTCAGAAGGACGGCCTTGCCTTTTGACAAAACCGCTGCTTGTTCTCCCAGCGGCCGAATAATTTTCTTGGTAATCGACACGTAAGGGAAGAAAATCGGTGTCGGGAGCGGGTTCCGGTGCAGCGCAGGCTGTCGCAAAAACGATGGTCTCCCCTAACTTCGCGAAAACTGATCCGTTTGCTTGCCTTCCGATTTTTCCCGTTTCAAATGTGAGCTCTTGTCCGCCCACCAAGACTTTCATAGCTTTATGTTCCATAGTTCTACTTATCTATCTCCATTTGGAATAGTTCATTAAAATCACATCGCAACATAATTCATGTTGAGATCGTTTGTTTTTGTTATGTGAGATGGAAAAGAAGAAGTAGAATTCAGAAAGCAAGCCTTAAAGGGTATTTTAAAGAATGTTTTCTGATCTCTATCCTCTTCTTTAATTTCCTCTTCTTTAATTTCATCTGTTTAAAAAAAAAGGCAGCTTACTAGCTGCCTTTAGTTTTTTTCTCGGCTTACTCACCTTCTTAATTTAAGCTTGGTGATAAGCGTCTGATACCGCTTTGTATCTGTTGAGTTTAAGTAATCCAATAAGCGGCGCCGTTGGCCTACCAGCTTAAGGAGCGCTAACCGTGAGTTGTGATCTTTTGGCGAACGCTTCAGATGTTCAGTCAATTCGGCGATTCTTTCTGTTAAAATTGCGATTTGAACATCTGCAGATCCTGTGTCTTTTTCATGAAGCTGAAATTTTTTAGTGATCTCATCTTTTGTGCCTTTATCAAGAGACATCCTGAAAATCCCCCGTAGTTGTAAGCCACTAAATGGCTATTTTATATAATGATTAACATCGTATGGTTATATTCTAGCATAAACAGAATTATAAATCAAGAACCGATTAAGATCTTTTAAGCTTTGTTTAAAATGTAAAATTAAAGGGGTACGTGGGCCATGGCAGGTTTATTCCGAACGTGACTCAAACCTTTGTATCGAGAATCACCTCGATCACAGGGGGGAATTTCCCATAGGGATCCCGGCGGCTCGTCATTTTAAAAGGGATCGTGATCCTCCCTAAATGCTTTTCCATTTGCAATTCATCCCAAATTTTCTTTTTTAGCTCTTCAGAGACCGGTTCATTCCGGTATTTTTTCAATAAATTTTTAATATATTTTTGTTGTTCACGCCGGATTATATCGTATCCATAAAAAGGGTGTTCATGCAGGGCGTTATCCCCTCTATCTTTTTCTGTCATAACTTCAATAAATCCTCTTGATTCTTTGTTGAAAAGCTTGCTAAATTGGAGAAGCCCATTTTTTAAACAAGTTTAGGAAACCCTAATATGCATAAGGATACCACATATAAAGAAAAATTTACCATTCTGCAAGAATGGTTTCCATCGATTATTGAAGCTGTGAAAAAAGATCTTAAAAATGATCATCTACGGCAAGATCCCCTTTTTTGCAAACAATACTTCACGGGGAAAAACTTCAACAAATTATCTGTAGAAGAGTTGGTGCCCGCCTACGGAAAAGCGATCAAAGAAAGTGAAAAGGGGGAAGAATTAGCCGAATTCATTTCGAATCGGTGGCTTTTCAGAAATAGCGAGCTTTACGATTTTTTTGAAAAGAAATTAAGTCAAATCGATCCGAATTTCACTGAGATTCAAGAGATTAAGTTAGAAGATTCCAAGCAAATCATCTCGGAAGCGATACAAACATACGGGGCTCCGGCCACCTATTTGTTCTGTGTCCTCAATTCTGTCGTCTTTCCACAGGAAGTCTATCACGATTTGAGCCATCAAGCTAAACGGGAAGTTAAACAAGCCGAACAAACGGCCAAGGAAAACGAAGAAAGATTTTCTTTGGAGTCTTTAAAGCAATCTTACGAAGAACAAATCGCACGGCTCGTCGATAAATATGAAAAAAAGCTGGCCGGTTTCCAAAAAAAATATACCCATGATGTCGACAGCTTAAAGAAACAAATTGCCCATTTACAACGGAAATTGAGTGAATGAACCAACCCTTTCCTTTTAGTCAACTATCGCCCCAAAACGAAGATGAAAAATTCATGTTGGAAGCCTTGAAGGAAGCTTGGAAAGCCTATAAAGAGAATGAAGTTCCTGTAGGCGCTGTTCTTGTCCAAGGGGGAAGGGTCATCGCGCGAGGGCACAATCAAGTCGAAATGTTGCGGGATGCCACAGCCCACGCGGAAATGCTCTGCATCACTGCAGGGGCTTCTGCGTTGGAAAATTGGCGCCTCGAACAGACCACCTTATATTGCACCATCGAACCTTGCGCCATGTGTGCCGGAGCCATGCTATTGTCACGCCTTCCCGTCCTCGTCTGGGGCGCCCCAGACATTCGGCATGGCGCCAATGGCAGTTGGATCAACCTGTTTGGCCAACCCCATCCCACCCATTCATTAACCATTCGAAAGGGGATCTTCCAAGAGCAAAGCGGGGCTATCCTAAGGGACTTTTTTCAACAACGGCGCCTGAACCCCTCTGAAGGAAAAAACTGAATGGCGAAAATGCAACCTGATTGGGAAACTATAGAAAAACTTCTTAGCCAAATAACAGCACAGCAGCATCGAAAAGTCTTGGAGTGCGGCCGCCGAATTGTCCCCCATCTCACGACCGATGATCTGTTACAGCCCAATGATTTTCCAGATCTGGAGAACCATCCCCATTTCCGTTATGAAGAAGGGGTTTTAGCAGGCATTCAAACGGTTCAAATGGCTTTCCAAGCCTTAAAAAGTGAAACTTAAATTATTCGGAGCTAACATGAAAACGAATATGCCGCCACGCAGTTCCCCCATATTACTCCTCTTGACATTTTTGTTTGCCCATAATCTCATGATTGCTAGTGAAGATCTTCCCTCTAGCATCAACCCTTTTTTGGTTGCCGACTTGTATGGACAACTGGGCAATCAGATGTTCCAAATTGCAACCGCGACAAGCCTTGCTTTGGATCACGGAGCCGAGGCCTATTTTCCTGAATTGCTCACTTCTGAAAAAGAGGGGATCCCTGTAAATCGGGAGCTTGTGTTTTCCCAATTGAAAATAACCCCACCCGCCGATTCCATCTCAAAAGTGCATCATGAACCCGCTTTTACCTATTCCCCTATCCCTTTTCAGGCAGGGATGAAAATACACGGCTATTTTCAATCTTGGAAATATTTCGACCACCACCGTAAAGAGATCCAAGAGCTCTTCGCCCCAAGTCCCGCGATTTTGGCTCACTTGGAAAGCCATTATGGTGACATTATTGCAGACCCCAAAGGTGTTGCTGTCCATATTAGAACCTATTTCAACGCAGACCCTCAGCACCAAATCTATCCCCTCAATGGCAAAAAGTATGTCTGCAAAGCCATGCAGTCATTTCCCAGAGGGTTTCATTTTTATGTCTTCTCCGATGACATCGAATGGTGCAAAAAGGACCTTCAAGGAATCCCCGGAAACATTAAATTCATCCAAACCGAGCATTATATTTACGATTTTTACCTGCAAAGCCTTTGCAGGCATAATATAATTTCAAACTCCACTTTTTCATGGTGGGCAGCCTACATCGGAAAAAAGAACTCAAAAAAAATCGTCTTAGCGCCCAAGGAGTGGTTTCAGCCTGAAACGGGATTAAAAAGCGACGATCTGATTCCACCCGACTGGTTTGTTATCTCCTCTAAACCCTAAGTGTAGAAAGCATGTTAAAGTTCTTCAAAGATATTCTTCTCTATAGCGGGGGATCGTTCATCGGCCGCATTGTCACCCTGTTTCTATTGCCATTGACGACAAGCTATCTAACCCCTTGGGATTACGGGGTTATCGGCATCCTGACTCTCGTTCCTACCTTTGCCAATGGCCTTTTTTCAGCAGGATTTCACACCTCGCTGGGAAGAGTTTATTCGTCAGGGAAGACTAAAGTGGAGAAAGAGGGGATTATTTGGACCGCCTTCTGTACGCTGGTATTCAATAACTTCGTTTTGACCTCGTTAGCCCTATTTTTCGCCAAGCCGATAAGCTCGATTTTACTCGGCAACGCCTCTCTCTCACATCTTATTGTCCTCACCTTCCTTGGCATCGGCATTTGCACCGTGCGGATGGCTTTTGAATATTATCTCAGAGCCTCTCAACAAGCCAAAAAAGTGTTTTTTCTCAACCTCGCCGATGTAACCGTCTCCATTTCTTCGATGATCTTCATGGTCGTTTATCTTCAAAGAGGTGTTGCAGGGTACATGGAAGCCATTATCCTAACCCATTCATTCAATCTTATCCTTATGATGCTGGTCGTTTGCCCCACCCTCTCCTTCTCCATCCAGTGGAATTACGGAAAGGAACTGATAAAAATAGGCTTGCCTTGCATCTACGGCTATTGGGGTTACTGTATGTTGCAAGGGATCTCAAGATACATTCTACAGTTATTCAGCACCGAATCTGAGGTGGGGCTCTACTTCCTCGGTTCAAATATCGGCAGAGTCATCGAGCTCCCTTTGTGGGGCTTTATGAGCGCGTGGGTCCCCCTTTTCAATAGCTATCTCAATAAGCAAGAAGAAGCTCCCCAAGTCTTTAGCAAGGTCATGACCTACTATCTTTTTGGCCTAAGCGGATGCGTGGCAGCCCTGTTTTGTTTGGCCAAACCGGTCGTCCATGCCTTTGTGCAACCCCCTTTTTACGACATATGGACTGTGGTTGGGCTCACAGCCGCCGCTCAAGGTTTATGGGGAGTCTATGCCATCACCTACCCCCCCTTGATATTTCATAAAAAAACAGGAGTGCAATCCTGTCTTGAACTAGGGGCAGGCGTTTGCTGCATCGGGCTTAATATCCCCCTCATTTTAATAGGGGGAAAAATGGGAGCGGCCTTTGCCACCTTTTTGGGGTTCTTGGGATTAGTCACTGCTAGCCTTTGGATCAACCAACGCCTTATATGGATCCCCTATGAAAAAAAGCGGATCGGCAAAATAGGAATTGCCTTGACCATCACCGGCTGCTTATCCTTTATTCCCTTTTCCAATGCGATCCTCTATAATGGCAGCATGATCCTCGTTTTAGCTGCCTTTTACAGCTACTGTTGGTATGGGATCTTATCAAAAAGCGAAAGAGATTCCTTATTAGATCTTCTGAAAAGCTGGCTGAAATTGCGTTCTAATCCATCCACGGAGGTCCCAAGTGAGCGTCCGCTTTAAAGTCGTGATCCCTTCCTACAACAGCGTCAAATGGATCAAAAAAACCCTCGATTCCGTAGCCCGTCAAACCTATAGCCATTATGATGTTTGTGTCATTGACGATGCCTCTACTGAAGCGGGGCAAAGAGAGATTATCGAAAGCTACTGTCAAAAGCACCCCTGGCAGCCACTATTCCGAACAACCAATCACGGCGCCTTAGCTAACATCGTCGAGGGGATTAAGCAACTTAACCCAAACGATGAAGATGTCATCCTCCTTCTCGATGGGGATGATTGGCTTTACAATCGCCACGTCTTCGCAAAAGTTGCGGCGGCTTATCGCGAAGAAGCTGTAAACATGACTTACGGCCAATTTATTACCTACCCTAGATGGCAGAAAGGATTTTGCATTCCCTTGCCAAACCCTGCGGCTCAAAGTCTAGATTTCCGGGAAATTCCCTTCGTTTTTTCCCATTTGAGAACATTTAAACACAAAATATGGAAACATGTCAGAGAAGAAGATTTACAAGATGAGTCAGGCAGGTATTTTAAAACAGCCTGGGATCTCGCCATCCTTTATCCTTTACTCGAAATGACAGGGGGAAAAAGCTGCAAATTCATCAACGAGTTTCTATATGTTTACAACATAGATAATCCTCTCAATGATTGTGTTGCCCATGCGCAACTGCAAGCCAAAACAGCAGACTTTATCCGAAAGAAAAAACGGTACCCCCGCTTGTTCGATCAACAGTGTGAACCCCACCGGCCCCATTGGATCCAGCAAGCACGTAATACCTGGATTACTATCTATCGAAAGATCGTTACCCCTAAAGTCTATTCGCTCGCCACAAAAAAGTTATTTAAGGTGGCTCTCAGTGGGATAAAAAAATAAATTGTAATGAATTATTTAGGAGAATACAAGGAGGATATAGCCTTTTAAATCATTCATAAACAAGGGGGTCCTTATGGAAGGTGCAGGTAATTTCCTTGTACGAGGTGCCGATAGTATTCTGTCTTCCCTTTATGATTATGGACTGGCTACACCGTTATCAAGTCCCACAACTACTCGAGATAGCAAATTGGAGGAGACGAGTGAAAAAATTAATAAATGGGAACAAGTAAACCGCATTGCCATCATTGGGGGAGGCGTTTCGGGCCTTGTAGCAGCTTGGGATTTGCAATATAATTTCGATGTGACTTTATATGAAAAAAGCGATCGGCTGGGCGGCCATGCCAATACGATAAAGGTTTTTGTCGATAAGAATGGGAAGCCTACCGGACGAGTGGAAGTGATGGACGCTAAGCCCCAAAAGGAACTAGAAGTCGAATCTGGGAATGAGTCTGGAGTTGAAGTAGAAGAACCTGAAGAAAAATATGTCGTCATAGAAGCCGGCGCCGAATTTTTCAATGATCCCATGTATACCCATTTCATGGGATTACTTGAACTTCTGGACGCTCCTATCCATAAATTCCCTTTCACCTACTCCTTCTACAAAAAAGATGGAAAAGAATTAGTTATTCTTCCGCCAATACAAAACAAAAAAGTGATTTGGAAAGGTCTCACCCTTCATGCTATTTATGATCTCGTTGAATTTAAGATCTTTATAGATCATGAAGATAAAAAAAATACGAATGTCACATTGCAACAATATGCCGATTCAATTGATGGACTTACAAAGGATTTTAAAGAACACTTCCTCTATCCTTTTTTTTCCGCAGCTTGGGGAACTTCAATTCAATATATCAAAGATTTTGCAGCGAGCACCTTTCTCGACTATATAAAAAAAAATGCCCCTAAAAATTTACAAACCCCTGTATGGAATGAAGTGCAAGGGGGAATGTCCAGTTATATTCAAAAATTGGAAAAGGAACTTTCATTAACGATAATAAAAAGATCTACAAACATTGAAAGCATCACATTGGAGGATGACTGTTATAAAATCACAGAGGATAATGGAAAAGTAAACTATTATACCCATCTTATTTTGGCGACCGATGCACCTACTGCAAGCAGACTATTAAAAGATATCCCTGAAAAGACAGATATTCGAACCCTTTTAAATCAAATTGAATATTACAAAGCAAGGATAGCTATTCACGGAGATCCATCCTACATGCCCCCTGATAAATCGGGATGGTCGGTGGCCAATATTCAGCACAATGAGGACAAGCCAAGCACCATGACAATGTGGAAAGAGTGGATAAATCCATACACTTTTAAAAGTTGGATAAACGAAGGCGATCCTATGCCCGAACCCTTGTACTACTTTGTTGAATATCAACACCTGCTATCTAACTTAAATTACATTTTCGCACAAAAAGCGATTGAAAAAGTGCAAGGAAATCACAAATGCTATTTTGCTGGAATGTGGGCAAGTCCAGGAGGCTCCCATGATGCTGCCATCGTAGCTGCAATGAAAGTGGCAGAAATGATAGATCCCGATTCAGAAAATCTGCAGGCATTAAAACAAACCTCTGCAAAATTCACTAAAAAGATCTCTCACATAAAAACTGAAGCATAAAAGAGAAAGTCCATCTGGCGCACGGCGTTTTCACGCCGTGCGCTCGAGTTCGGACATTTCGCAAATAAATTCCCGAATGAGTTTTTTGGAGTGCGGCGGCTTGCCGCCGCACTCCAAAAAACTGACAGACTCCGTGTCCAAACTCGAGAAATTCCCGAAGGGAATTACAGATTGATAGCCCAGAGTAAGCTGTGAGGGCGAAGCCCGAAACAGCGCAACTCTGGGAATTTAAGAATTAATTATTGTACCCCCGAAGCGGGGTACAACAAATTCCATCGAATAAAAAACGATCATAAGCCGCCAAAATCCCCATGATCCCCATGTTATATTTAAGAGAGCTAAAAACATTGGATTTCGGCAACTTTTATTCGATTTTAATTCGATATCAGGTAAAATTTTTCGCAAAGTTAAAATAGCATAATAAAGGAAAAAATTATGATCATTGCCAGTGCTTTGCCAAAGTTTAGTATCTTCCCATTGGTAGTAAATAACGTCTTAAATGTACGTGAAAGTTTTCTTAGCGACAGTGGAGCGCCATTGTCCAGTAAGCGCATGGCAAAATTATTTGAAATAATGGCTTCAGCTTCAGACATCATGAATACTTTATATTTATCTTTAGGGATATGTTTTATACCTTACAAGGCTGTGCAAATTACAGTTCAGCTGGCTGCAATGTATTGTTTGGTCGATGATTTTGCCACATCAGATAAGGTTCTGCCCAAGTTGCTAATCAATGCTTTGTCCATTTCTCGCCTTTTTTGTGAAACAATGGGAACAAAAGTGGTTTTTGTTCAGATTCAACCTTCTCTTGGTAAGATCTGGTTTACATTTCTGGCTTTAGAATTGATGTCTCGAGCCGGTTTTATTGCTTATCAACGTTATTGGTTGGAACAAAAAACAACATTGTCCGCTTGAATTGTCAATCATCATCGACTATTTTTTTTGAGTCGGTGCTGATTTAATTTTATGCCGTCCTTTCAGGACTCTGTTTTTTTTGCATTTAACCCAGGCCTCCGCTTCGCTACGACCTGGGCTATGATATTCCGCGCCTTCGGCCTAAAAACGGCCTGAAAGGCCGAAATATTATAGCCCAGGTCGTAGCGAAGCGGAGGCCTGGGTTAAATGCAAAAAAAACAGAGTCCTGTAAGGACGGCATAAAATTTTAATCTTCTAGAGGACAGTTTCGGGTAAAAATTTGTAAGCTTTTGTTGCTAAAAGCCCAATTCTTTGCAAATTTATTTAGATCACAAATGCATGCACACATCATTTTCAAGGTGAAATTACTACTAATTCAGTACCGACTCTTGAGATTTTAGGTAAGCTTCCCAATCGATGATCTTTCCTTTGATTCCCAATTCTTTCTCTGCAGATTTAAGCGCCCTTTCCTCCCTTTCGTAAGTTTGCTGATCACTTTGATCCCAAACAACTTGGATAATTTCGTGAACCCCTTTTTGGTCTTGAGTAATAAAATCTACTTCATAACCTTCTTTCGTGGTGTAATAGAAAATTTCTTTTTTCTGACGCCGCAAATCCAAATAAATTTGATTTTCTAGCAATTTTCCAAAATTAAGGGCAAAATTAAACGTATTTGCATTAATCAAGCCGTTATCAATGGCATATATTTTTTTTGGTGTTTTCTCTAATGTCCGTATGGACTCAGTAAAAATGGGAACCGTATAAATGAGGAAGGCGTCTTCCAAATATTCCAGGTAGGTATATAAGGTATCTTTTCCTACTTTATATCCTTGGCTGACAATGTCGTTATAAAATTTGTTAACCGAAAATCGAGCTCCTGCATTTTTCAAAAGGACGCTAACAAAGTACTTTAATAATTTGATGTTACTCACTTT
The DNA here is from genome assembly GCA_963742415.1 of uncultured Parachlamydiaceae bacterium. Classification (GTDB taxonomy): domain Bacteria; phylum Chlamydiota; class Chlamydiia; order Chlamydiales; family Parachlamydiaceae; genus CAVULX01. The sequence goes on along the minus strand of CAVULX010000003.1, from coordinate 913,584 downwards.
ATAGCGCTCTACGATATCTCTAAAAACAACTACCTCCACATAATTCTGTAAAGTCTCTAGCCTTTCATCGGCTGACAACGCTTGAACTCCGGGAAATCCCCCTTTTTGAAAAAATCCCAATAAATGAAGACGGTATTGATCTAAAACTCTTTTTCCGAAAGGTTTTGAAGGCAGGGGGATTTCTTCTGAAATCAGATATTCTTGAAAGTTGTAAGGCTGTATTTCCATCGATAATGAGCGTCCACGTAAAGAAGTTGCAATCTCTTTGCTCAATAATTTTGCAGAAGACCCTGTAATATAAATTTCCATATCCTTTGTATCTAGAAGGCGTCGAACAACCAAAGGCCACCCCTCCACATTTTGCACTTCATCAAGGAATAGAAAACAGCGGTGATTATGAAGATCAGGTTGGAGTGTATACAAGGCATCGATCATCTCTCCCATCTTCTTTTGATCCATAGGCAACAACCTGTCATCCTCGAAGTTAAGATAAAGCAGGCGGTCGACCGGGATTTGTTGGGAAACAAGCTCTCTCATCATTTGAAATAAAAAATAGGTCTTTCCCGATCTCCTCATACCCACAGCAACTTTTGCAAGATCTTTGGCTTTAGGAAATTGATAGTGGCGCAAGACACTATGGGCCGTTTTTTGTAACAAAGCTCTGAATTCTTCTTGCAGAATCTGTAAAAACTTTTCCATCTAGATCCCCCTTATCAGCAAGAGACTGTCCTTAGAATGAGGTTATCTTATTTTATCCTTATAGGCAAGGATAAAAATTGAAAATGTTTCCTTATATGGAAGGATACGAATGTAAGTTTTCGGGTAGCATCCGAAATTAAATTTGTGTCTGAAATTTTGGACATTTGTAAAATATTTATTTACATTATCACATCTCTCTCGCCGCTACCGCATACACATCAATCTAAGGAAAACCATTTGTTATCAGGCCGAAGGCCTGTTTAAGATTGGTCATTTCTTAAATATAAATAAATGCCCAAACTTCAGGCCGAAATTAAAAATACGGTGTTAAAAACAAAAAGGTTGACGTGAAATGCTGTAATGTTGTAACGTTACAATTTCATAGCGGTTTAAAATAAAGATCGCCGCCGTGGAATAAGAGAAAACAGGCTGCATAATAAAAAAACAAGCCTAGCTTAAAAAATTTAAAACAAAAATTAAGGAGAATTTATGTTAGTTAACAATACAGAAACAACGTGTAAATACTTTTTTGGACAGGAAGCCGAAAAAATATTTTCCGACTTCCATTTAACACAACCTCGCAGCCAAGGTTTAATGACTCAATGTCAATCTTTTAGATCTGAAGGAGAGATCGATAAGAAAAGGAAATTTATCGATGAATGCCTAGATCTGCTGATCCGAGTCAACGTTTTTCTTCTCTCGAAAAAAGAGGGCTTGTTCTTAATCGATCCCAAAGATCATCAAAATCAATGCCATCTTTCTTCCATGAGAGCAGTTCAAATCATGGCTGTTTACTCCCAACAAACAGAGGAGGAGAAATTGTCTAAAAACGGAGAAAACAGGTTTCTCCATCTTTCATTTTTTTTATCTCTGTCGTTAATTAGCGACATGAATCTGTTTGTTAAAACAATTCAAGCTGCCATGAAAGAAATGAAAGCAAAAGCTCCGGCTCCCAAAAACAAATTTCAAGATTTTTTGAGAGATCAAAAAAGATCTCGAGAAAATGCCGCTCGGCAAGCCTTGGTTGATGATTTTGAATCTCATATTAAGTCCCTCTTTGCTTCCTCAGCGGAAAGCTCCCCTCTCCGTTCCGAATTGCACCTGATGGCGCAAGAAGACTTGCAAATGAGTTCCAGTTTTGATCCGATGATTTCCAACATAAGCCTAAATAAGGAGAAGACCTTTACACTCCCTAAGCTTGCAGGGATGGCTCACTTCGTGTCAGAAATAGCTAAAAAGAATATCCCTTATGTGATCAAAGTCAAAGTCATGACCAAAGATGGGGTGGCCGGAACAGTGGTGAAACCTTTTGGGGAGATACAAGCAAAGACTCCTGTGATTGTTTTTGAAGCCATTGCTACAGATGGGTCGTTTTCACTTCCTGTTTGTACCGAAGAGGCAAAAAAATGCCATCAGTACTTCTTCCGGCATCCTGACCGGAAGATGCGGCATGATGAGCAGAAAAAGTGCTTCAATTGCACTTTCTCGGCCATCGATCTGCAGCCTTATCGAGAACGAATTGAACAGGCCGCGAAATCTCCTGAAGAGATGTTTTATGCTGTGGCGGCCGATTTTATGGCTCAAGTACAGCCTGAAGCACTCCCCTTGTTTGACAATCGAGAAAAATATCCTTTGTTATCCAAGATCTATCGTGAATCCATCCCTAAAGTTTCTGAGTTAGGGCTTAGCAGAAATAATCCAGTGACGTTTTCTGTCTGCCATGTCCACCCGGATAACGGCTTGCATGCTCTATCTGAAACCCTCTTTTTAGATGCTTCTCCTGAAGCCATTTTGAAAAATAGGGGGATGATATGAAAAAAATAGGAATCATTGGAGGTGCCGGCCCGTTGGCAAGCGCTCTTTTTTATGAAACGATTGTTCAAGAATGTTACCTTCAGGCACATCAAGTGCCTGAAATTTTACTGATCAATTATCCTTTTTCGAGAGCTTTGACACTTGAAGAAGGAGTTGTCAATGAAAGCAAGCTTAAAGATGAATTGCAATATTGTGTGGACATTCTTTCTCAATATCGTGTGGACGTCGGAATTCTGACGTGCAATACATTGCATCTCTATTTGCCCCTTTTGGAAGGGAAGAAAACCCCCTTTTCTTTTTATGCTCTCCCGTTTCTTGTGATGGAAGAAGCCAAAGAAAGAGGGCATCGCCGTTTATTGATTCTAGGAACGCAAAACACATGCAATTCCCAACTTTATCAACATCCTGAGATGGAAATGGTTTATCCTTACCCCCAGCATCAAAGGCTGGCCGACGAGGTCATCGACCGCGTGCTCAAGGGTGAAATCACCCCCAAAGACTCTTTTTTGATGAGCGAGGTAATCTCTCAGATAGCAAGTGAAAACTCCTTTGATGGTGTGGTTTTGGGGTGTACCGATTTGCCCGTGCTTCACCATCGCTTTCCGATCGCATCGAAAAAACCCTTGTACGATTCGATCAAAATCCCTGCAAAAATATTAAAAAGGTATATATGAAAAATTTATTTATAGTCTGTTTGCTTATTCTTTCACTGTTTTATGGCTGCAGAAAAGAAAATAATAAGCCTATCTCCATTGCCATTTTAACCCCTGTAACCCACCCTAGCTTGGAACAAATTGAACAAGGCTTTGTCAAGACGATGGAAGAACAACATCCTGGCAAATACCATTTTGTGACATTCAATGCCCAGGGAAACAAAACATTGATGCGTTCAGAAATTGAAGAGATCGCCCGTCAAAATTTTGCCCTCATATTCACTTTGGGAGCGTCAGCCTCTCAAATGACCAGAGAAGTGTTATCTAAAAAGGGGTTGAGTACACCGATTGTTTTTACCTGTGTCAATGACCCCATTGGCTTTCACATTGTCAGCTCGGAGCAAACTCCTGGAGGCAACGTCACTGGCGTGAAAGAGATGCTCAATTTTAAGGAAGAGCTGGCTGCTTTGTTAAATTTTAAGCCCCAAACGAAACAGATTCTGCTTGTCTATAACCCCGCAGAACCTGGTCTTCAAAAAGACCAGCAAGAAATCGAACGGATCCTCAAAGAGATGGGAATCGGTTTAACCAGCGTCGAAACTTTTCAAACCAACGAAATTAAGGCAAAAGTATCCCCTTTCCTAGAAACATCCGATGCTATCCTTGTACTGAAAGACAACACTGTCGTTGCAGGTTTGGACGTTCTCGTCAAACTGTGCGACGCCTACCAGATTCCCCTCATGGCAAGCGATTTAGATTCTCCAGATAGAGGGGCAGCATTTGGATACGGAGTTCATGAAGTTGATTTTGGCAAAGAGGCTGCAAAGAAAGCCCTTTTGATTTTAAATCAAGGAACCACTCCTGGTGCCATCCCTGTAACCCCCGTTTCTGAATTTTCCCTTCGCGTTAATGCTGAAGCTGCAAAAAGGCAAGGAATAGATCCCTTTCTTATTCCAGCAGATAAAAAGGAGTAATCATGATTTATTCAATTATTGAACAAGCTTTAATTGCCTTGCCCCTCATTGTAGGCGCCTACCTGACAATCTCTCTGCTTAAACTGCCCGACTTTAGCATCGAAAGCGCCTATTTATTCGGGGCGGTTTGCGCCTACCTAGCCAAAGATCTCCCCTTGCCTCTCGTTTTTTTAAGTTCGATAGGCGGCGGGGTCATTGTGGGAGCAGTCGTAAGCTGCATGAACCAAATTTTACGATTTCCCTTCCTTTTAGCAGCTATCATCACCAACGGCCTTTTTCATGGACTTACCCAATATTTCCTGGGAGGCTCGATGAAAAGCTTTTCTTACAACTTTCCAATTCATGAGATGATTTTTCTTTTGGGGTTAAGCGGTTTCCTATTCACGATTTTCTATTTAATCTTGCACTCTCAGCTTGGTTTTAGCTTGGCCATTTATGGAAATAATCCCCTCTTCTTTCACAACCATCTCCTTTCAACTCGTTATGTTGTTTTTGCCGGAGTGATGATAGGGCACGGCTTGGCAGGGTTGAGCGGGTTTTTATTTGCTCAATCCAATTCATTTGTCGATCTCTCCATGAATTTTGGGATTATCTTGTTATGTTTAACTGCTCTTATGATCGGAAAACAGATAGTACGGATGAGAATTCCCAGCATTTGGGTTCCTCTTTTCGGCATTTTAGCCTATTTCCTCATCCAACAATCCCTTTTACGCCTTGGGCTAAATCTCAAATATTTCAATGCCTTTCAAGCTTTATTGATATTGGGGATCTTGTTTGCTGGGCAACGAAAACAAACTTTAACCCTTGACCATCTGGGAGTCTGAAATGCAAGTCAATCAATTGTGTTTTCAACATGAAAAAAACGCCCCCTATTTCTTTAAAGATCTCTCTTTTGAGCTTGCGGCAAATCAAATACATGTCCTCCATGGAAAAAATGGAATCGGAAAAACAGTTTTGTTAAACCTTTTAAGTGGGAAAATTCCCCCTAAAGCCATCATTAAAGGGGAAATCAACGGAGGAAATAGGGTCGTCCTTGTAAATCAACGTTTTGATTCTATGATTGCCGACCAATTCTCTTTTGAAGAGAATTTGAGGTTTGCTTGCATGAATAGATTTCCACACCCATTTTGCGGTTTGAATTCCCCCCATTTTTATCCTGAATTTCTAGACAAATTTCATATTGACCCCTCAAAGCCTGTCCATCAACTATCAGGCGGGCAGCGTCAAATTTTAGCGCTTTCCATGGTTTTGCAAAAACCTATGAATATTTTGCTCCTAGATGAACCTACTGCAACTCTTGATGAACAAAATGCGATGTTAGTCTTCGAATTTTTAATCTCGCTCGTTCAAAATGGGGTAACCGTGTTGGTTGTCTGCCACGATCGGGAGCTTGTGCATCGGTATGCGACAGGCTCTCAAATGCAGCTTGAAATTGATCCTTATGGATCAGGAATGCGCAAATTATGCATCAAAACAATGGAAAAGCAGGATAAGTGGGATAGGTAAGCATACGCATCAGGCTAACTTCGAAAAAATGAGCATAAAAATCTTTTTTGGAGTTAGCCTGATGCGTATGCCTGCCTATCCTGTTCCCCCTTTTCTATCTTGCTTATATTATTAAAAAATATTTTAATTTATTCCTTATTGATCAACTTGTAATTTAATTCAATATTAATTATGATTTTACTTAATTTATTAGATTTTATCAGGAAAATAGAGAAAGGAATAAAATGGTTACAACAACAGCTCCATTTGATAAAGAATTCGATATTCTTCCAAAAATCATCCCCAATGAAAGTAAATTCATCCCAAATAAAAGTAAGAAGATTGCCTCTTCCGTCTTTCTTTTAACCTCATCTTTTTTTCATTTTACCCTTTCAAAAATATCCGATATTGCTTCATCGATTTTTGGGAAAAGTCCAACAATTTTAAAATCCGAGACCGCCTGGCGCCGGAATTTTAGTTTGATGTCTGAAGCACAAAAAAAAACCGATAATTTAACTTTAAAAAATGAATTTCGGTTCCTATCAGTCAATTACCTGAACAAAATAGCTCCCCTCATGCCAGCCACGGCAAGAATTATGAGTTGGAAGTTTTTTGAGTCGGCTTTCCAAGTTTCCCCATTTTCCCGCTATCAGTATCATCGAGCCTTCTCCCGCTATTGCCCTAATATAAGCGATAAAACTAATGAACGGTTTGCCTTAAAGAGTAGCAGCCCTCTTGTCCTCACAGATACCCCTAAATTTGAACAGTTCCTTCCGCTCAAATTTGTCGTCTTGAATCGAGACAATGAAAAAAATTGGAAACAGCTCATTTTGGACGCAATGGAGAGAAACGAAGACCTTCTGTTCGATTTTACCAAAGATCTGGGTGGGGTAATTTTGACGGAAGGAGTCAAAGAGCTAGAAGACGATTTTTCCATACTATTCGAAGAAATTAAAGAGGAGATTAATGGGTTAATCGACTCGATGGAAGAAAAGCAGAATGCGCAGGTAAGAAAATTCCTCAAACAAAAATGTGCCGCTATATGCAGGGTTAAGTTTGAATGCTATAAAAAGGAAATTGGAGGGATGAAAATACTTCCCTTATTTACAAATTTAACCTCTAACACCGTTCTCAAAATCCATAAACCCCTGGTTCAATCTTTTATGGAAGAAACCGGAATCGTTCTAGGAGCCATCCAATTGCGCCGCCTTATCCCGGAGGCTTTTCCTCTTCCAAAATCATCCAAAGAATCGGAAAAGGACTTTTCTAAAATTTCCTACTATGAAAACAAACAAGATTTCCTTGATCAAAAACAAACTGAGGAATTTCAACTTCTGGTAAAGAATTCTACAAAATCTCATGTGCAAATTTTAGGGTTATCGTTTATTCAAATGCTGCAAAGTCTCTTTGATAAAATCGATAAAAATTCGGGTGACATTTATGAAGATGAAGATCAAGTTATAAAACAGATTTTTCAGGCGGCCCTGTCTAACATCATTACGCACCTTGAAACTGCAAATAATTCGATAGAGGATGACAATGACAATGGCTTCATCCAGGCAATGGAGTTAGCTTTCGCCGAGCTTATCACCCTCTTAGAACTGACACTTCCTTATAAATCAAGAGACTTTGGGTCAATTTATACGGGCCAATTAAAGATTGTCCCGGAAAAACTGCGCAGATATGTTAAGGGTGGTCTTGGCAAAACCGCAGAGACCGTCTTTGCAGGGGTGAATCTGGCAATTAGAGCGGATGAGAAGAAGCCAGTAACAACCTGGTGCAATTGGTTCTATTTTGAACATGCCAATTTTATTGGAAAAAATCAAAAACTTGAAACGATTTTGGCTGATGAGAGTGTTGAACAAATTGACCTTTATGGGTGCGCCTTCAACCCCAGTATCGAATCCGATCATACAAATACAAACTATGCTCAAAGAGACCTCATTGGCGACATAGAAAGAATTTTAAAAGAAAAACCAAAAACAGACCGGTTGACAATTGCCTTAGATTTCACAAATGATTATTTCAATTCCGAGAAAACTAAAGCGTTATTGACGCACTTTGAAGATGAGATCCTTGAAGGCAAATTGAATTTTGTCCTATTTGGAAGCGGTCAAAAATTTGACATGCTTGGCATGGATCACTGCTACGGTTCCCCATTTTACATAATCAATAACAATGATGAAGACTGGGAATCCTTCGATGAGCTTTTTAGGGCAGAAGTGAATCAAACAGATCGTTTGAGCAATCAATGGTTTTGTCTTCTTTACGAGTTCGCCGCAGATCAAGTCGATGAATTCCGGCGGCTCTTCTTTGAAAACAATAGAGATGTCCTCAAAAATATCCCAGAAAGCCTTAGACCTGCAAAAGGGCGAAACATTACCGTATCCTCCGTCGATGATAAGTCAGAACTCACATTCATCGACGTAAAGATAAAGGGGACCTTTCACAAATTTAAAGCCAGCTTACTAGTCGCCTATTTTCAATGCCATGCCGTGGCAGAAAAAGTGAAAGCTTCGATTAGAGGGAGTTTCGGATTCCTTCACCCAAACGTCACTCTCATTTTTGGAGAGGGGTCGACCACACTACGCCTGCACTCTGGCATTCTTCGCTCCGATAACCGGGCGATCATCAACTTCTTGCAAAGCATTGGTTAGAGGGTGTTCACAAACTTAAAAGTGAAATCCTTGTCAAACCAGCATGGACCATAAAGCCCTCTCTTTTAAAATTGCAGACGCCTTTTTGCGAAGAAAATGACTATATTTGTTTTTGCTTATTTGATTAAGGTCTTCCTTTGTTTTCTCTGATAAACAACTGTCTATAGCTTGTTCAACAAAACTTTGAAAATTGCGAACATTATTATAATCACCAATATCCATATTTTTTTTGTATTTTTTTAAATCAATCCGGATTAAACTCCACAAGGTTATATCATACTCTTCTTTATAAAAATCAACTTTATCTATTAACTCATTTATAAATTTGAAGACAATTTTTATGTCCATATTAAGCATTCGGTAAGTGAAAGCACTCCAAAACGGGGCTGCTAGATCAGATGAAGGGAGATCCAATTTGGCAAAAAATTTATAATCTGCATGCTCCATATCATAGAATTTTTCCGATGCCTTTTTCACTAGCTCTAAATTTTTGTCCTCCGGAGAAAGCTCTTTTGCTAATTGTTCAAAAAATTGACCGCAAGCATAAAACTTCTTTTGATCCCTTCCTATTTCCCCAAAAATCTCCCCGTGATAAAAATCATGATATTCACATTCATTTGCACAAATATCGCATGCTAACTTGTCTGCAGTCCATACCATAGGTAATTCTGCCTCTGGCGGAGGATTTAAACAAAAGGGGCGCTCTTTGATTGGAATCCCTTTTTTTAAAGTAGCAAAGGGGGATAAGCCATAATTTGTGATTAATGTAGGGGCATGTTCTCCAAACCTTGCTATTAAATAGGCTTGAATCATCCCCTTTGAAGGGATCATCCTCTTCGGTTTTCCCTCTTTATCTGAAAGCCGGCAAAAGACATTAAACTTATGAAAGAGGGTATGATTAAGCCGCTTAGTTATCGTATTTGCTAAAGCTACATTTTTTTTTTCAATCGGATCGGGATCTGGGAGAAGGATGAACTGTTGATCTAAAGGGGGGAGGATCCTCATCAAATCAAAAAAAACTTTTAGTTGCTCTTTTGTCATACGAGGGTATGGATCTTCTTCATTGTTGATGATAATTTCACCCTTGTATTGGGAACCGGGAAACGGTTTGAGAGTTTCTTCAATCAAATTCCATGCTCTTGGATTGATAGCTGCGTCGATAAAAAGGGGAACGAATTCGGCCTTGTTTTTATCTCCAAGCCGGTTCAAAACATTTAAGAAAAGCTGGCTGGTCGTATAGGTTAACCCATCGATCAATTGCTTCTTCAATGCAAGCAAGAAATACATAGAAAAATTTTTGATCGGGGCTCGGATGTCACCTTTGGATAAGGCCTCGCAAACCTCTTTAAGGACAAAATTTTGATCCGGCAAAGAATTTAATTTAAATTCAAGATTTTGTTTTTGGGCATCTGTTAAATTTTCGACTAGATCAGTGTACGTTTCAACTCGCCGCCCTTCGAAATAACTTTTTTTAATGCTACTTTCATTTGTTTGTATCGCGGCAGCATCTCTGACTAAATCTAAATTTCTTTGACTAATGACAAAGGAATTTACGTTCTCAGAGATCATTGAATTTATAAACTCATCTTCATTTTTAGTGCTTTTCTTATAAGAGCTGTTTGTAATAAAGGGATCCGGTCATCATAAACTCGACCTTGAGAAAATGGAAAAGTTTTTTATCCTCATTAATCATAGCCGTTTTAACATAATATTCAAACTTAGGATGATTTTGTACAAGTCGCTCAGTGTTTATTTATAGGATGATTTTTGAGAAAGGCTAATAAACGTTCCAGAGTTTGTCTTGTCCATCGGTTTTCTTAGTTCCTCCAAAGATTTCTGGCGAAGAAGATAACTTGCAGGATGCTCGCTCAATTGAATAAGCTCCTCAAATTTTTTTCCTTTAAATCTATTTTCTAAAGTTGAAATTGCCAAAGAACGAAACCTAGTCGAATTTACATGTTCACTATGATTCAAAGGAGTGTGGGAAGTAAAATTCAAAGGAGTGTGGGAAGTTAAGCTCCAAAAATAATTAGAATAATTAACCTGAATTAAGCTCTCCAATGTTAAATCATATTTTTCTTTAAAAGAATCACTTTGATCGATGAGCTTATTAAAAATCTCAGTTATAATTTGATCTTTTGCATATCTATCTTTTTCTGGAAGCCACCGTACTATAGATAGCCAAAAAGGAGCAGCGCGATCGGAAGCAGGCAAAGTTATTTTTCCAAACTCTGTATAAGCAAGATGCTGCATATCATACATTTGTTCAGCTATAGTATTTGCAGATTCAAATACTTCAGCATTTTTTTTTGCTAAATCTTCACAAATTTCGCCTACCGCATAAAATTTCATTTGATCATCTCTGGCGTCACCAAAAAGATCTCCATGATACACATCATGGTACGGGCATTCATTTACGCGAAAATCGCACAAAACTAAATCTGCTTTTCGAACTAAAGGTAACAGCTGCACAAGCTCCGGAGTTGGGTCTAAACAAAAGGGGCGTTCTCTTTTAGGAATTCCATTCTTTAAAACATTAACGGGAGATAAACCATAACTTGAAATTAATGTAGGGGCATATTTTCCATGTTTAGCTATTAAGTAAGCTTGAAAAATCCCTTTTGATGGAATCATTCTCTTCGGTTCCTCCTCTTTATCCGAAACACGGCACAGTACATTTGGTCTATGAATAAGGTCATTTATTTCAAAGCTGACTGTTCGTACTGGAGTTTTTGTTTTCCCAATAGGATTGGGATCAGGAATAAGAATAAATTGCTGTTCGAGACTTGGGAGCGTTCTCATCAAATCAAAAAAAATCGTAAGCTGTTCTGATGTCATGCGAGGATATGGATCGTATTCATTACTTTTTATTATTTCGTTTCGATATTGCGTACGGGGAAAAGGTTTGAGAGTTTCTTCAATCAATTTCCATGCTCGGCGATTGATGTCGTCGTCATAAAAGAGGGGAACGACTTCTGCCTTGTTTTTATCTACAAGCCGATTCAGCACATTTAAAAAAAGCTGGCTGGTTGAATAGGTGAGACCGTCAATCAGTTGTTCTCTTAAAGCAAGTAAACAATAGAGCGAAAAATTTTCGATAGGCGAATCTTGGATTTCTCCTTCCGATAGGGCCTCGCAAACCTTGTTGAGGACAGATTCTTGATCTGGCAAAGAATTTAATTTATCTTCAAGAGCTTGTTTTTGATCTAGAGTTAGATTTTCGGTAATATCGTTATAAGTTTCAACGCGTCGCCCCTCAAAATAGACCTTTTGCTCCCTTTTTACAGGTAAAAATTTGTGAACTAGATTAATAGCATCTTGATTAATTAAATAATATGAATTAAATTGATTATTTGAATTTATAGTAGTTAAACTAGACATAAATAAAACTCTTTGAGTTATAGTTTTTAAATTAAGTATATAAAAATATAAATATTTATGTTTTTTAATTCAATATAAAATTTAATTATTTAATAAAAACTACTAAATATTACAACTTATTTATAAATAATTGTTTTTCATAAAAATCAAAAGACAGAAACTAATGATAAGCTGCTTAGGAGTTTTGAAAAGACTATTAAACTATCCAAGATTGGACAATTTCTCCTGTCTTCTTAGTTGCTCCAAAGCTTTCTTGCGAATGAGATAACTTCCAGGATGCTTGCTTAATTGAACAAGCTCCTCCAAATTTTTTCCTTTAAATCTCTTTCTTAAAGTTGAAACAGCCAAAGATTTTAAATCAGATGTTTTTGAATATCCATTAGGACTCAATGGAGCATAGGGGTCAGCGGGATTTTTATATTTATGAAAATTAACCTGAATTAAACTCTCCAAAGTCAAATCATACTTCTCTTTGAAATGATCGGCATGATCGATGAGTTTATTAAAAATTTCAGTTTCTATTACGTATTTCTCTTTTTCTATTTCACCAATTGGAAGAGTCTCTGCAATAGAATGCCAAAAAGGAGCTGCTCGATCAGATAAAGGCAAATTAACTTTTCCAAATCTTTTATACCCAGAATGCTCCATATCGTAAATACTTTCCGCTGTTATTATTGCGTGTTTAGACACCACGAAACTAGAAGTTTCTCTTGCTACATCTTCACAAATTTGGCCGAACGCATACAATTTCATTTGATCCTTTTCGGCATCACCAAAAAGATCTCCATGATAGACTCCATCATGATACCCGCTTTCATTGGCACGAATATCACAAGGATATCCATCTGCTTCTGGCACTGGAGGTAAAATGGACTCCATTTCGGGAGTGGGATCCAAACAAAAAGGGCGTTCTCTTCGAGGAATTCCATTCATTAAAGCAACAATGGCAGCCAAGTTATAATTTGTTATTAATGTGGGGGCATATTCTCCATGTTTTGCTATTAACAAAGCTTGATAAATTCCTTTTGATGGAATCATTCTTTTGGGTTCCCCCTCCTTATCGGAAACACAACATAGTGCATTCTGACGATGAAAAATCAGATGAATTTTAACTGTAACCGTAGTTGTTGGAGTTTTTAGTTCCCCGACAGGATTAGGATCAGGAATCAAGATAAATTGCCGTTCTAAGGGGGGAAGCGGTCTCATCAAATCAAAAAAATCGTTTAACTGCTCTAAAGTCATACGAGGATAAGGGTCATTCTCATCTTCTTCCTCTATTTCGTTTTGATACTGCGTAAGGGGAAAAGGTTTAAGCGTTTCTTGAATCAAATTCCATGCTCGGGGATTGATGGCTTCCCCAATAAAAAGGGGAACGATTTCTGCCTTGCTTTTATCTTCAAGCCGGTTCAATACATTAAAAAAAAGCTGGCTTGTCGTATAGGTTTGCCCATCGATCAGTTGTTCCCTTAATGCAAGTAAACAATAGAAAGAAAAATTCCTTATTTGAGTAATAGGAGACAAAATATCCCCTTTCGCTAAAATCTCGCAGACATCTTTTAATCTCCCTTGATCCAAATGATTTAATTTCATTTCAATGGCTTCTCTTTGAGGTGGTGTTAGATTTTCGAGAATATCAGTATAAGTTTCAACGCGGCGACCCTTAAAATAAGGCTTATGAACCCCCTTTCCAGGTAAAAGTTGGGGGTCTATATCAGTTGTACTTGGATTAAATAAATAAAATTGATTAATTGAATTATTTGAATTTATAGTTAAACTAGACATAAATAAAAACCATTTACAGATTATAATTTTTTAATTAGATTAAAAATTAAATTGTAAAGTAATTAATTATTTAAAGCAATAAATAGTTCATATAAGAGTTGCTGGAATCAAATATTCCGACAACTCTTGTTAATCTAAGTTAGGATAATTTTTTCATGGGTTCTTCAATTTTATCAATTAAAGCGCGGCCCAATGTGGTCATTTTAATTTCTTTAGGAATATAGGAAATCTGAGATTTTTTCATGGCTTCATTGATCAGATTAATCAAGGCTCGATTTCTTGACTTGATTGCAATTTCTATAGGAGCATGGGAAACCTGCCCTGCAATCGAAAAGGGGGTTGCTCCCAGATCTAAAAGTTTCTTTACCATGTAAGAACTTTTATTATAAAGAGCTGTTTGTAATAAAGTCATTCCATCATCAAAAACTCGATTTACAGTTTTTTGTCTAAATTCATCCCCGGTCATAAGAAAATCAAATAACTTTGAATCCTTTTTAATAACAGCCGTTTTAATATAATATTCAAACTTCGGATGATATTGTACTTTTTCACGCAAATTTCTAACAAGCGAAGGAGCTCTTTGTTCGTATGTCAAGCGCAGCCTATGAAAATCATCCATAAACATCTCTGCAGCTAATGAAAACGCTGCGGGAGATTTTTGAGAAAGGCTGATAAACGTTCCACGGTTTGTCTGGTCCACCTTTTTTCTTAGTTGCTTCAAAGCTTGTGTGCGAAGAAGGTAGCTTGTCGGATGCTTGCTTAACTGAATCAGCTCCTCCATTTTTTTCCCTTCAACTCTCTCTATTAAAGATGAAACAGCCTCAGCTTGAAGAATTACTCCTTGAAATAAATTTTTAGTACTAACTTGAGCCTGAGTGACAATGTGTGCATATTTAGAAAAATTAACTTGAATGAAACTCTCCAATGTTAAATCATACTTTTCTTTGAATTGATCAGCCTGCTCGATAAGCTTATGAAAAATCTCGTTGATTATCATCCCCCTTTCATTTGTAAATTTGTCTCCATTTAAACGCCGCGTTATAACATACCAAAAAGGAGCTGCACGATCAGAAAAAGGTAAATTAACTTTTCCAAATATTTTATACGCAGTATTATCCATATCGTAAATTTTATCTGCTATCATTTTTGCCAATTCAGACGCTTCTGGGCTAGACATTTCTTTTGCTATATCTTCACAAATTTGGCCAACCGCATAATATCTCATTTGATCATCTTTCGTATCACCGAAAACATCTCCATGATATCCTCCATCATGATACCCGCTTTCATTTACGCGAATATCACAAGGAAATCCATCTGCTTCCGGCACTGGAGGTAAAATGGACTCCATTTCGGGAGTGGGATCTAAACAAAAGGGGCGTTCTCTTCGAGGAATTCCATTCTTTAACACAACAATGTCAGCCAAGTTATAATTCGTTATTAATGTGGGGGCATATTCTTCATGTTTTGCTATTAACAGAGCTTGATACATCCCTTTTGAAGGATTGATTCTTTTGGGTTCCCCCTCCTTATCCGAAACACGGCACAGTGCATTAGAACTATGAAAAAGCAACTGAATTCTAACAGTAATCGTTTTTGTTGGAGTTTTTAATTTCCCAATAGGATTAGGATCAGGAATCAGGATAAATTGCCGTTCTAGGGGCGGGAGCCTTCTCATCAAATCAAAAAAAGTTTTAAGCTGTTCCGGCGTCATGCGAGGACATGGATCATAGGCATTACTCTTCTTTGTTTCATTTTGATACTGCGTATCGGGAAAAGGTTTAAGCGTTTCTTGAATCAAATTCCATGCTCGGGGATTGATGGCTTCCCCAATAAAAAGGGAAACGATTTCCGCCTTGCTTTTATCTTCAAGCCGGTTCAATACATTTAAAAAAAGCTGGCTTGTCGTATAGGTTTGCCCATCGATTAGTTGTTCCCTTAAAGCAAGTAAACAATAGAAAGAAAAATTCTTCATCTGGGTAATAGGAGCGGTGATATCCCCTTTTGCTAAGGCCTCGCAGACATCTTTTAATCTCCCTTGGTCCACATGATTTAATTTCATTTCAATGGCTTCTCTTTGAGGTGGGGTTAGATTTTCGAGAATATCAGTATAAGTTTCAACGCGGCGCCCCTCAAAATAAGGCGTGTGAACCCCTTTTCCAGGTAAAAGTTTGGGATCAACATTGGTTGCATTTGGATTAATTAAATAAAATGGATTAATTGGATTATATGAATTTATGGTTGAGCTAGACATAAGAGAACCTTCTAATTTAGCTTTTTATAATTCGATTTAAAAAACATAAAACACCTTGTTTTTTTATTGCAATATAATTAATAAAATAATAATTATTTAAAATAATAAATATTGAAATAGTTTATGCTGTTCATACAACAGAAAAATTAAGGATATTTAAAAAGGATATTTAGATTTAAAAATATTTAAGTTTTGCTACCGATGGGAGCACTTGTTTACAAATAGTGAGGCATCCGGTAAAAATTTAATATAATATAACGATAGGCTTGCTAGGCGGGGCCCACAATGCGAAAGTGGAATATCGGTCTTGGCTTTTATCAAAATGTTTCAACTGCCAATGCAGTTCTTAAAGAGCTAAAGCGGGGTGGGTTCAGACGCTTTGCCTATATTCATCATACGCCTGAAGGGCTGGAGGTTGTTAAAAGATTCTACCCCACGCACATCATTATAGGAGCTCTTGTTGCCCTTCTCATGATCCCTCTTTTTGCCCTCTTTATCCATCTCCAACTAAATTTTTTCATGAGCTCAATTCTGATAGGCCTTATTATCGCAGGACTTGGAAGTCTGATTGCTTGGTATTTCTTGAATGTCATCGACAAGGATATTGTCGAGCGTTTTAAAAATCTGGTGGTGGTAGATGAAATCTTAGTAATTGTCCAGGTTAAAGGGAGGAAAGCGGCAGAAGCTTTGAGGATTTTACGCCAAGTTGAAAGCGGACATCCTGTCTCATTTTTACTTCGATCCGATATCTTTGAAGGGGAAAAAAATCTTGGACTTCCCAAAGAGCCGCTCACGATTGAACAATTGCGGCAGCATGCCATCAATTTGGCAGATTCTATAAAACAGGAAACGTTAAATTTCAGCCATCCCCACCCCTTATTAAAGCAGCTTCAAAGAAGTGAACGGATCCTTCAATTCCTTCGTCATGACATTGCTGAAGGCGAAGATATCGAACAAACCCTCACATTATCGGCAGAATGGCTGTTGGACAACATGTATGTCATTGAAGCAAGCATTGAAGAAGTTCAGCGGAATCTTCCAAAACAATATTATAAAGAGCTTCCCCAAATCGGAAGCGGCCCTTTTTCTGGATTGCCACGCATTTATGCTCTTGCTGTTGAGTTGGTCAATAACACCGCAGGAAGGCTTAGTGGGGACAATATAACAGAGTTTCTGACAAGCTATCAATCAGTTCAACCGCTCACGATCGGGGAGCTTTGGGCCTTCCCACTATTGCTGAGGCTTAGATTGGTAGAATGGGTGCAATCGCTCGCCATCAATGTGGATAACCGGATGCGAGAGGGGGAATTGGCAAGCTTTTGGGGCAACCGTTTTTTGCATGTAGGACGCCGCGAGCCTGGCCGTTTACAAGATTTTTTTGCTGACTTAACTAATGAATTTCCCAATCCCTCCTCCCATTTCGCAGAAGAACTATTAGACCATTTATTTGATGAAGAAGCTATCCTCTCCTTAGCGAGAAAGTGGCTGGAAGAACGTTTTGCCATTCCCGTAGATGACATCATCCATCAAGAACAAATGCATGAAACCGCTGAGCAAGTAGCTTTTTCCAATTCGATCATAAGTCTCATTGCATTATCGCAACTTTCTTGGCCAACGATTTTCGAAAAAGTGAGTCCAGTTGATGCTATTTTAAATCAAGACCCCGCGAATGTTTATCCTAAAATGGATTTTTCTACCCGAAACCAATACCGAGAGGTCATCGAACATCTAGCTAAGCGCTCCCAATATTTAGAAATTGAAATTGCGGAACGTGTTTTAGCCATGGCTTGCGAGAGTGGAAATACCGTAGGCAAGCATGTCGGGTATCATCTCATTGACTCAGGCCTTCCTCAACTAGAAACTCAGGTAAAATATAATCCCAATTTTTCCGAAAGAATTCGGCGGGGAATCACTTCTAATCCCTCTTTGGTCTATTTGGGAGGGATTTCCACTCTCATCTTGATCCTCGAGTTAGGGATATTCTATCTTTCTTTATCCTATGGAATTAGTCCACTCCAATCGATTTTTTTTGGTATTCTTACCCTGTCGCCGCTGAGCGAATTGGTCATCCAGTTTATGGATCTGCTCTTAACTCATCTTCTTCCCCCTACAGTTTTACCTAAAATGTCATATGAAGATGAAATTCCATCCGACTGCCAAACTTTAGTGATTGTGCCCACGATGCTATCCTCTCCTGAAGCTATCCAAGAGGACTTGGATCGGCTGGAAATCCGTTATTTGGCCAACGAAGCCCCCCAATTATTCTTTGGGCTATTTGTCGATTATGTTGATTCCCCTCAGCAGCAGATGGAAGAGGATGCCCCTCTGCTTGAAGTTGCTATGAAGGGAATAGAAGCCTTGAAGAGCAAATATGGAGATAATAAATTTTTCCTTTTTAACCGGCAGCGGATTTGGTCTCCAAGTGAAAATGCCTGGATAGGCTGGGAAAGAAAACGGGGCAAATTGGAGTGCTTAAACCGCTTTTTGATGGGGGAAACACTGCCGGAAAATATTCTCTACGCAGGGCAAGGAGATGCACTAAAAGGGATCCGTTACGTCATCACCTTGGACTCCGACACTCAACTTCCCAAAAACCAAGCCAGAGCCTTAATTGAAGTTTTATCCCATCCCTTAAACCAGCCCTATCTTTCAACCGATAGACGAAACATCCTCCGAGGGTATACCATCATTCAACCTAGAGTTTGCACCGATTTTTCACACACCAAAGCTTCTTTATTTTCCCAAATTTTTTCCGATCCTTCCGCACTCGATCCCTATACGCAGGCCGTTTCTAATCTATATCAAGATCTAACGAAGGAAGGGACCTACCATGGCAAAGGCATTTATGATGTGGAAGCCTTTCACCAAATTTTAACAAACCGTTTTCCCGAAGAACTTATCCTTAGCCATGATCTTCTCGAAGGAGCCTACGCAGGAGTAGGGTTTGCAAGCAATGTCTGTTTATATGACCTCCATCCCGAAGATTATTTATCCTGGTCAAACCGGCAGCATCGGTGGATGCGGGGAGACTGGCAAATCACCGGCTGGCTGTTTCCCTACATCGAAACAGACAAAGGAAAAAAGGAAAAAAATCCCCTATCTTTGATCAATCGTTGGAAAATTTTCGATAATTTACGACGGGCCCTAATCCCTGTATCACTGGTAATTTTATTGATCTGCGGGTGGCTTTTTTCTCCACTTTCTGATCTGTATACGGGGTTAGCTCTGTTAGTTTTATTTAAAGCATTTATTTCATCCTTGGCAAACAAGTTTTGTATGCTCCCCTTTCAGAAAATTCAATGGTCCTGGGATGAGTTGAAAATGGACCTGTTGCGTGCCGTGGTGACTGCGTCTTTATTGCTTCATGAATCTTTAATCTCGTTAGACGCCTTGATCCGCGTCATCTATCGCAGAACTGTTTCCCATCGTCAACTCTTGCAATGGATCACTTCCGGCTATGGAACCCGCTGTTCTACCTATCACCATCAAAGATTCATTTACCGGATGGGGTTGAGTTCATTCTTTGCTATCTTTACTTTTGCTGCGGTTTATTATATCGACCCTCCGGAACTCATTTATGCCATCCCTTTTTGCTCTCTTTGGATTGCAGCACCTTTCATCGTCAATTTTATCGACAAGCCAAGGGATACACGAAGAGATCGAGACCTTACCGATCAAGATAGAAAATTTTTAAGACTCATTGCACGTAAAACATGGCGTTACTTTGATGATTTTGTTGGTCCTCAAACCCACTGGTTTCCTCCTGATAACTACCAAACAGCCTTAAAAATCGAAATCGCCCAAAGAACCTCCCCAACAAATATCGGCTTGTGGCTGCTGGCTGTATTGTCTGCGTATGATCTAAAATATATCACCTGCGATGCGATGATCGATAAAATTTTAGCCACAATAGAAGAGTTAAAAAGACTTAAAAAGTTTGAAGGGCATTTTCTCAACTGGTACAACACCGAAACATTAGACCCGTTGTATCCCCAATATATATCCACAGTGGATAGCGGCAATCTATTGGCCTCTATGCTAACTCTTCAGCAGGGAATTGAAGAAATAATTTCTTCCCCTCTTTTGCCGATGAACAGCCTAGAAGGGGTTAAAGACACCTATGAATTGCTTCTTAACGAAAATATCAGCAATCCTAAAATTGCGAAATTACATGAAGTCATTGAACGGCATCCAAGAGATCTCATCACTTTAGTTTTCACTTATATGGAAGCGTTGCAGCTTATCGAAGAAATCGTAGATGAAGAAACGCAGGGTGGATTGCAAAGCCCCTATTGGCTCATGCACACTGAAAAGCAATTAAATGAGTGGAATACCCTTATTTCCCGTTATTTCAGTTGGGTTTTCATCCTTTCCGAAGTTTCTCCAGAAAACGTTCATCTGTTGGGCGAGAACGCCGCCATATGGATAAATGAAGCCTTAAGTTTGCACCCCTCTCTCCAAATGTTAACAAACGAAGAGTTGTTTTCTCCAATGGCCAAACTCATTGAAAATTCCCAACGGGCCGATATGCCTGCAGAAGTTAAAGAATGGGGTCTAAAACTCAAAGAAGCCATTTCAACAGCTCAATGGTTCGCAGGTGAAAAATTAGGCCAAGCTCACCAAATGATGGGGGACCTGCAAAAGCTCTCCGATGAAATGAACATGAAATTTTTGTATAATCCCGAAAGAAAACTGTTTGTCATCGGCTACAATGTAGATGAACGAAAACTAGATTCGTCCCATTACGATCTTCTCGCCAGCGAAGCCCGGATTGCCAGCCTCCTCGCCATTGCGAAAGAGGACCTTTCAATAGACCACTGGTGGGCCCTCGGCCGATCCTACATAAAGTTGGATGGGAAAAGAATTCTGTTGTCTTGGGGCGGAACGATGTTTGAATATTTAATGCCCTTATTGTTCAACAAATGCCACAAAGATTCTTTGCTAGGAGAGGCTTGCAATTCGATCGTGATTTGCCAAATGAAATATGGTCAAAAACGGGGCATCCCTTGGGGGATTTCTGAAGCAGCTTTTAGCGCCATCGATGCACATAAAACATATCAATACCGCAGCTTTGGGATCCCTGGAGCTGGCCTTAAGCGTGGCCTAGAAGAGGATCTCGTCGTAAGCCCCTATTCTTCAGCCCTGGCCTTGGCCGTAGACCCAGTGAAGGCAATCCAAAATTTGAAGAAATTAGCCGAAAAACCCCATTTCAATATGCTAGGCCCTTATGGATATTACGAATCGATCGATTTCACACGACAAAGAAACCCTCGTGGAGAACGGGGTGTCACCGTTTACACTTTCATGGCCCATCATCAAGGGATGATCCTCGCTTCCATCAATAACATCCTCAACCACGATATCCTGCCCAACCGTTTCCACAGCGATCCTTATATATGCGGAGTTGACTCCCTCCTCTATGAACGTATTCCTTCATCTCTTCCAATTAAAGTCAGCCGGTTCCATCGGGAAATCACCATGACCAGGCTAAAGCCTTTTTCACAAAATCCGATTATGGGAATTGCCGAAACGCCCCAAAGTGAAATACCAAAACTCAATCTGCTCTCCAATGGAACCTATTCCTTGATGGTCACTAATGCAGGAGGGGGTTACAGCCGCTGGCGAGACATGGATGTGACCCGTTGGAGGGCCGATACCACCCGGGATGCTGATGGAGCTTTTTTCTACATCAAAGATTTACAGTCGCAAGAGATTTGGTCTAACGCCTACCATCCCACATTAAAAAAGGGACCGCAGTATTCAGTCAGTTTTAAAGCCGATAAATCGGAATTCCGCCGAAAAGACAATCAGATTGAAACGGTGACAGAAATTGTAGTTTCGCCCGAAGACAATGCAGAAATCCGTCTTATTACTATAAGTAATCAATCAGATAAAGTCCGTTCGTTGGAACTCACAAGCTACATGGAACTGGCCTTAGCCCCTCACAACACGGATCGCGCTCACCCTTGTTTTAATAAATTTTTTATCGAGACTGAAGCTTTGACACAACTCTCAGGTCTCTTGGCTTTTCGACGTCTCCGCTCAGCTGACGACGCCCCTGTCTGGGCGGGGCATGTCCTAGCTTCAAGCATAACCCCAGATGAAAAAGTGCAGCACGAGACCGATAGAACTCGCTTCATCGGACGAGGAAGAACTCTTCAAAATCCGATCGCTCTGAATGGGGACTTATCAAATACTACAGGAACTGTCTTAGATCCCATTTTTAGCCTTCGGCAGCGATTTACCTTAAATCCCGGGGAACGGATCCAATTTTCTTTTGTTACCGCCCTTGCCGATCAACGCAGCAATGTGATGGTTCTAATGGAAAAATATAAAGATTTTTCTGCCAGTCAACGTGCAATAGAATTAGCCTGGACATATGCACAACTTGAGATGCGCCATCTGCGCATTCATGAAGAAGAAACTCAACTTTTTCAAAAATTAGCAAGCCGAATTTTATATCCTCATGAACAACTTAGGCCCTCTGCTGACCGTCTACGAAGCAATCGTTTGGGTCAATCAAGCTTATGGGCGCAAGGCATTTCGGGCGATTTGCCTATTGTCGCCGTTTCTGTCGGCGACATCTATGATGTCGATCTTGTCAAGCAAGTGCTGGTCGCTCATGCCTTTTGGAGCCTTAGAGGCTTAAGTGTAGATTTAATCATTCTGAATGAAGAAGCCCCCGGCTACGAGCACCCGCTTAGAGAACAATTACAACGAATGATTCAAGCCTATGCCCATCGGGGGCAAATTGAAATCCCGGGGGGAGTTTATCTCAGGAATACGGAAGAGATTTCACCTGCAGATCTAACCTTGATACTTTCAGCGGCAAGGGCCGTGCTTGTAGCAGCGCGGGGTTCCTTGAGACAGCAGCTCGTTTCCCCGATGCCTTCGATAAATTACCCAAAAAGGCTTATTGTCAATAGAAAAGCGAAAGAAGAGCCTTCGAAGCCATTGCCTTTTTTAGAACTTCCTTACTTCAATGGATTAGGGGGGTACTCTCCCGATGGCAAATCTTACGTCATTTACTTGGGTCCAAACACCAATACTCCTGCACCCTGGATTAATGTCCTTGCTAACTCTCAATTCGGAACAATAATCTCAGAAACAGGCTTAGGTTCCACCTGGTACGGCAATAGCCAAACCAATCGGCTAACCCCTTGGTCCAATGATCCCTTGATAAATCCTATTGCAGACACTATCTACATTCGAGACGAAGAGCTAGGGACATTCTGGACGCCTACCCCATCGCCTATTCGTGAATTAGATGCTTATCGGATCCATCACGGCCAAGGATACACCCGTTTTGAACACAACAGCCATGGGATTGAGCAGGATCTCCTCATATTTGTCCCTGTGGATGACAATGGGGGGCTTCCCCTTCGGATTCAACGTCTGCGGTTGCTAAATAGCTCTTCCCACCGCCGCAAGCTTACTGTCACAGCTTATTCTGAGTGGGTTCTAGGAACAAACCGAGAAGAAACGCAAATGCATATAATCACCGAATGGGACCCCGAATGCCAAGCCCTTTTTGCTTATAATCACTATCATCCCGACTATAGCAACTGCGTGGCTTTTACAGCCTCTACTCCATTGGCAAGCTCGTTTTCCGGAGATCGAAAAGAATTTTTGGGAAGAAATGGCTCCACAAATGATCCTGCGGCATTAAGACGAAAGTCTTTATCAGGGCATACCGGAGCTGCCTCAGATCCTTGTTCGGCCATCCAAGTAAACGTTGAAATTGAGCCTGGAGAATCTGCTGAAGTCGTATTTATCATGGGCTATTCCCCCGATATTTTGGAGGCTAGAAAATTAGTTTTGCAATCCCGGATCGAAGGAAAAATTGATCAACTTTTCTCCGAAACACAAGCTTGGTGGGACAAAATCCTAGGAGCGGTCCAGGTAGAAGTGCCCGACTTGGTTATGAACTTTGCGATGAATCGTTGGCTGCTCTACCAAAACCTCAGCTGCCGAATATGGGGACGATCCGCTTTTTATCAATCCAGCGGAGCTTATGGGTTTCGAGATCAACTTCAAGATGTCCTGGCATTGATCTATACCGCTCCTCAAATTGCCCGGGAGCATATACTCAAAGCTGCATCACGTCAGTTTATCGAAGGGGATGTGCAGCATTGGTGGCATCCCCCTTCAGGCGGCGGCGTGCGCACACGGATTTCCGATGACCTCTTATGGCTCCCCTTTGCTACAGCCCACTATGTGCGGGTCACCGGCGACACCTCTATCTTGGAGGAAACAGTTCCGTTTTTACAAGCTCCAACATTGACAGAAGATCAACATGAGGTTTATCTGGTTCCCACAATTTCCAGTGAAGTGGGTTCTCTATTGGAACACTGCCGACGCTCTATCTACAAAAGCCTTGCTACTGGCCCTCACGACCTTCCCTTAATTGGAGGGGGAGATTGGAACGATGGAATGAACCGCGTTGGGATCAAAGGAAAAGGGGAAAGCGTTTGGCTAGCTTGGTTTCTCATTCATGTGATGAACGACTTTGCCGATTTGCTTGCCTATGCCGGACAACAGGAGTCAAGCCAAGGATTTAGGACTCAGGCAAAGCGACTCGCGGAAGCTGTTGAAAAAGGGGGTTGGGATGGGGAGTGGTATCGGCGAGCGTATTTTGATGATGGAACCCCCTTAGGATCTAAAAGCAATACAGAGTGTATGATCGATTGTATAGCTCAATCTTGGTCTGTGATTTCCGGTTTGGGAGATCCCATTCGAAGCTCTACCGCACTAAGCTCAGCAGATAAGCATCTTGTCCTTCCCAAAGAGGGACTTGTTTTATTGCTGACGCCCCCATTTAACGTGGCTCCGATGGATCCGGGCTATATCAAAGGATATCCCCCCGGCGTGAGAGAAAATGGGGGGCAATATACCCACGGCTCCATCTGGTTAGCCATGGCTTTTGCAAGAAAAGGGGATGGCAACAAAGCGGTCTCCTTATTGAAGATGATGCACCCAAGCTCTCATACCCATACGATGGAAGAATTAACGCAGTATAAAATTGAACCTTATGTAACAGCAGGGGATGTTTATTCACTTTCGAGCCAGCTAGGAAGAGGAGGTTGGAGTTGGTATACCGGATCGACAGGGTGGATGTATAGAATTTGGCTGGAAGAAATTCTGGGCTTCAAATTGAAAGGCAATATCTTGAAGATCGACTGCACAATTCCAAAGGAATGGGACAGCTTTAAAATACGGTATAAATATCAATCCACATTTTACGACATCATTGTATCCAATCCCCAACACTTGAATAAAGGAAGCGCATGCGTTACGATTGATGGGACTCTGTATTCGACATCAGAAATCCCTTTAATCGATGATCAAAAAAGTCATCTCGTTTCAATCGTTTTACAAAATGAAATAAAAACATAAAACTATACCGAACGGCATCTCGAGTTTGATATTTTTGGTTAGTGAAAGTTGCAAATATCTGATTAAAAATATACAGTACGCTTTTCTAAATTTATGATCAAATATTCAAACAGAAGAAGGTATATTCATGCAAGTAGGCGATACCTCCAGAAGAGGCCATGATATTCAATTCCATGCCGTTCCTGGTGAGAATTCACAGATGAGCACTTTTCCAGATCAGCAAGCCAGTAAAAATTTGACAATGTCAAGACAACCTGGGAATGATAAACTTTATCAATGCTCCAGTTCAAAAATCGATTGGGTAATCATTGCTGAAGCGTTGAAACATACGGATGCTTGTAAGCAAAAGCATAGACAAATTACGAATGATCTTTGGAGCAAGAAGCAAGATTTAGCTTTAATTGGAATGGTGAGGAAAATGTCTGCAAATAATCAATTGAATTGGGAAAAAATTGCGGCAAGGATGAAGGAATATAGAATAACATCAGCAGCTGAATGCCAAGAAAGATTTTTTGAAATTAATAAAAATGCTTTGAATTATCATTGTGGACAAAAGTCTACCAGGAAAATTGATGATTCGAAAATGGAAAATCAACCGGACAAGATGGGATAACATGAATCATCCAAATTGTTGTCCAAAACACCCCCAAAAAGTGGATGTTCCGACGGCTGCCCTTTACACTCGCCTGATGCATCCCGAAGTGCAGCAAAACCATCCTGGAGATTGCCCCATTAAAGTTGCAAATATCTGATTAAAAATATAAAGTGCATCTTTCCAAATTTTTAATCGAATATTCAAACAGGACAAGGATCATTCATGCAAACAGATAATTACCATTTTGCCTTTGATATCAATCCACAGAGGAACGCTTCTCGTTCTCAGCAACCCGGTGAGAATTTGACAAAGTCGAGACAATTTTGGAAAGATGAAGAAGAACAGGTTCTTATTGACCAGATCGACATTTATCGCCGCTTAGACAGAAAAATCGATTGGCCAGACATTGCTAAAACGTTGCAGCGTACGGAAGGTGCATGTCAGCAAAAATATAGACAAATTAGGGATAATTCTTGGAACAAGGAGCAGGATTTAGCTTTAATTAGATTGGTGAAAGAAATGTCTGCAGAAAATAAAGTGAATTGGGAAAAAATTGCAGCAATGATGAAATTTAAAATATCCGGAGCTGAATGCAAAATATCAAAAGCTGAATGCGAAAAAAGATTTTCTGAAATCAATGAAAATGCTTTGAATTATCATTGTGGACAAAAGTCCACCATGAATGATGATTATTCAAACATGAAAAATCAACCAAACCAGATGAGATAACATGGATCATCCGAATTGTTGTCAAAAAGACCCCCAAAAAGTGAATGTTTCAACGGCTGCCCTTTACACTTGCCCGATGCATCCCGAAGTGCAGCAAGACCATCCTGGAGATTGCCCCATTTGCGGAATGACTTTGGAGCCTATCGTCATGACCGCAAAAGAAGACGATTCAGAATTTCGGAACATGCTGCGCAGATTTTGGATCGGAACCGCTCTGGCGATCCCTGTCTTGATATTAGCAGCCAGCCGCGATGTCCCCTATTTATCACAGATCTCCGCCCCCCTTTCACGCTGGCTGCAATTCATTTTATGCACCCCTATAGTGTTTTGGGCTGGATGGCCCTTTTTTGAAAAAGCTTGGCATTCATTGTTGAACCGCTCTTTAAACATGTTTTCTTTGATAGCCTTAGGTGTGGGAACGGCTTATCTGTACAGTGCCATCGCTGTTGTATTTCCTAACCTGTTTCCAGATTCTTTCAAAGAAAAAGGAGAGCTTTTCATCTACTTTGAAGCAGCTTCTGTAATTACAGTGCTTGTCATTTTAGGACAGGTTTTGGAACTTAAGGCCAAAAGCAAGACTAGTCAAGCAATTAAAACCCTGCTTGGGCGGGGCCCTAAAACAGCTCATCTCGTTGCCATAGGTCTGGGTCACGAACAACATGAGCAAGAGGTTTCCATTGATCATGTGAAAGTGGGAGATCTTTTGAGAGTAAAGCCTGGAGAAAAAATTCCGGTTGACGGAGTCGTCCTCGAGGGTTCGAGCTTTGTGGATGAATCGATGATTACTGGGGAACCTCTTCCTGTTGAAAAAAAAGCTCCCGATCTAGTCACCGGAAGCACAATCAATCAAACCGGAAGTTTTTTAATGGAAGCTAAACGGGTCGGCAGTGAAACCTTGTTATCAAGGATTGTGCAGATGGTATCCGAAGCCCAAAGAAGTAAAGCACCCATTCAAAGACTCGCCGATCAGATTTCAAGTTATTTTGTTCCTGCCGTCATCTTAGTTGCGCTGATTACATTTATTGTTTGGGGAGTTTTCGGGCCTGAACCCCGGTTTGTTTATGCCTTAGTCAACGCTGTTGCCGTGCTGATCATCGCTTGCCCCTGCGCCTTAGGCTTGGCAACGCCAATGTCTGTAATGGTCGGAGTAGGCAGAGGGGCAGAAATGGGGATTTTAATTAAAAATGGGGAAGCTCTTGAAAAACTTGAAAAGGTCAATGTCATTGTTATGGATAAGACGGGAACCCTTACTGAAGGGATGCCCAAAGTCACCCAGATTATCACAGCGCCCCATTGGCAAGAAAATGAAGTTTTAAGATTGACTGCCTCAGTTGAAAAAAATAGCGAGCACCCCCTCGCTGCAGCTATCTTAAAAGAAGCTCAAAAAAGAAATTTAAGTATTCCTCAAGTCGAGCAATTTAATTCGATCACAGGTGGAGGAGTGACAGGGATCGTAGAAAATCGAAAGATCTTGATCGGCAAGGTCGATTTCATGGAGAAGCGAACATGGTCGATGGAATGGCCGATTTGCAAGCTCAAGCAAGAATTCCTCAAGAACTAGCTCAAACAGCCATTTTTGTAGCCGCCAATGGGAAAGCTATCGGCTGCATCGCGGTCGCTGATCCCATCAAGGCTTCCACCCCCAATGCCATTGCCGATCTGCATCAGCTCGGCCTTAAGGTCATCATGTTGACAGGAGATAATGTGCAGGCTGCACAAGCTGTTGCTGAAAAATTGAACATCGACGACGTTCACGCCAACGTTGATCCGAAAGACAAAAATGTTTTGGTTCAGAATCTCAAAAATAAAAACCTCATTGTCGCAATGGCAGGAGATGGAATTAATGATGCGCCCGCATTAGCTGTTTCCGATGTCGGGATCGCCATGGGCACAGGCACCGATGTGGCTATGGAAAGTGCTGGGGTCACTTTAGTCAAGGGGGACCTTACAGGAATTGTAAGAGCCATCCGCTTAAGTAAAGCCATTATGCGGAATATAAGGCAAAATCTGTTTTTTGCCTTCATCTACAATATGGCCGGAATCCCTATAGCTGCAGGCCTTTTATATCCATTCTTCGGCCTGCTTTTAAACCCCATGATTGCCAGCGCCGCCATGGCTTGCAGCTCCGTTTCAGTCATTCTGAATGCTTTAAGGCTGAAGAAATCCCCTTGAAAAAGATATATTATAAAATTTCATATGCCTTCTTGACTTTTATCGCTTTTACGCATAAAACACATTCTTCTCGCTAATTTTTTTTTGAATTTGACAGTATGTTTTGGAGGTTTTTATGATGATGGTTTTGCTTGCCACGATAATAGGGTTTACAGGTTCAAATGACACAACTATTCAAGAAGTGGATTCCTATACGATTCAAGCCTCTTATGATAGTCAAAAACTGATTAGGAAACTCTATCGAAACGTGGAAAAGAACAGGATGAAAGGTCAATACACCCTGACTTATTTAGATGGTTCAACACCCGAGTGGATTGGAGCCGATGGCTTGCCGCCGGGAACCCTCCTTTTTGTAGGGTCATCGGAAGAAGATATTCAGGGTGTCATCTTATGCCTAAACGACGGTCAATGCACTCAAATTTTATCTCAAGAGGGAAGTTCAAAATTAAACATCTGTGAGTTAACGTCGCTCGATTTATCCCCATTTTCTTTTCAGGCCCTTTATCAAACCACAGAAGTTTCTTCTTACGATAAGTCTCAAGTCCATGATGTACTTGCCAAACTTCAGTTCGAGGATCAATCGACACAACTTTCTGAAGCAAATTCACCCCAAATGGAAACCTCTATTGTGGACGTGTGTGTGGGAGACTCTGTTGAAGAGGAACCACAAATAAAATCAAGTTTGTCTTCCCTCGGTTCCCTTGATTTTGTAAATGATGAAGTTAACGGCTATTTTGTTAATCGAGAAATGTTCCCTTTTGTCCTCTCCCCAAAAAGCCAAGATATCACCCTTGAGAATTTTAAAATATGGGCCGAAATCCATCAGCAAGAACTAAAATCTTACATCGATTCCGCAGGAGGAATTTTATTGCGGGACTTCCCCATTAATAGTGCAGACGATTTCGGTGCAATTGTTCGAACAATTACAGGACGGGAACTGATCGATTATAAAGGGGAAGGTTCCCGAAAAAGAATAACCCAAGGGGTGTATACGTCTACAGAAGCGCCTCCCGAATTCAAAATCCCTCTGCATAATGAGCTGAGCTGCACTCTTAATCCTGTAGACTATATTTGCTTCTATTGTGAAATAGCCCCGGATCCAGGTTCAGGGGAAACAATTCTCGCAAAAACCGAAGATGTCACTAGAGAGATCATGAAGAAGCCCCACATCTGGAATATGTTTTATGGGAAAACCCTCAATTATATTACTCATCATCCTTCTGAAGGGAATTTTTTCTCTCGTGTAAATCCGACGCATAAAACATGGCCTCAAGCTTTTGAAACAACAGATAAAGATGAAGTCGCCAGAATATGTGAACGAAAAGGATATGAATGCGAATGGACCGGCGATTGGATAGAGGTCATCCGGCATGTTCCGGCAACTCAGGGCCCCGACGAATATTTTGACCACCCATATTGGTTCAACCAAGCCTATCTTTATCATGGAAACCCCCGTATTCGCAATGGCTGGGTCAATCACTTAATGGCTAACCTCCTTTATATTGCCCCTTCAACCAGACAGTATGAAATTGAATTTGAAGATGAGACCGAGATCCCCAAAGATGTTGTCTATGAAATTTACGATGCTCTGGATGGGGTCACAGTCAAATTCGACTGGCAAGAAAGGGATCTGTTGCTTTTGCACAACCGCAAAGCATGCCATGGACGCAATCCTTACGTCGGCCAACGCCGCATTTTAGCCTCAATGGTTCAATAATCCTGGAATAAAGCTCAGGCAAACTTTAACCTGAGCTTTGTTTTTCTCTAAATTGAAGCTCTTCATTTTTTGGTTTGCAAAAAATGGGTGAAATATGTTACTTTCACAAAAGGGGAATTTTGTTTTTTTATGTCTTATTTAAAGAAAAATAGTAACATTATTAGCGAAGCATTGGAGCATGAAGGCTCTATTACTATGCTATCCTCTTTTGTTGCCGTGGTTGTGTCTGCCGTCGTCGTCGTGCGCTTCGCGCACATATAATTTATTCCACCCATACATCATCATTCGAACTAACAAAAACAAAGTCAGCAGAGTCAACCTGACCTAATTCATCGTGCCTGTGGCATGCGATGGAAATAAACCACAATAGAGGTAAATAAATAAAAACCATGAATAAATTATTAAAATCACAATCACTAGCAATCGGGCTAGCCATGTTTTCGATGTTTTTTGGAGCAGGCAATATTATTTTTCCGTTAGCTGTCGGGCAATATGCGGGAGATAAAAACTTTTATGCGATGTCCGGGTTGATCCTCACAGCTGCTATCATGCCTATAGCCGGTGTCATTGCCATGATTTTGTTTGATGGGAATTACCGGCAATTTTTTGGAAGGTTAGGAAAGATCCCCGGATTTTTGCTTGCCCTCATCATCATTAGCCTTTTGGGCCCCTTAGGGTCTACTCCGAGGTGTATTGCACTATCTTACACAACATTGAAAAGTTCTTTTATGAACATACCTCCTGTTCTGTTTAGTGCGTTAGCCTGTGGAACTATTTTTCTTTTCACCTTTAGAAAAAATCAAATCTTAACTCTTCTAGGATGGGTTTTGACCCCGGCCTTGTTAATTTCTCTTATTTCTATCATTATCATGGGGCTAATTGCTGAACCAAATATGCAGAACGTCAATGAAACCAATTCCGCCATGTTTTTGCATGGACTAAAGGAAGGTTATAATACGATGGATTTATTAGCGGCGTTCTTCTTTTCATCGACAATATTAAATCTTTTGAGAGTGCGCTTACAGAAAGATGAATCCACTGAGCACTCCTCGAATAGTTATATAAAAACAGCCTTTCGCGCTAGCATTGTTGGAGCTTGTTTACTTGCCCTCATTTATGTAGGGTTCAGTTACCTTGCAGCTTTTCATGGAAGTTATCTCGATATCAGTGGAAAAGATGAATTGCTCCCAGCTATTACGATGAGGATTGCAGGCGCTAAGGCGGGAATTCTTGTATGCATTACCATTGCTTTGGCCTGTTTAACAACAGCTATCGCATTGATATCTGCCTTTACAGACTTCATTCAAAAAGAGGTTTTTAAGCAAAAAATAAGTTACGAATGGACGCTGCTTGGGTCATTGCTTTTGACATTTTTTGTATCGACTTTTGAATTTACAGGGATTTCCAAATTTCTTTCGCCGATTTTACAAATTTGTTATCCAGGCTTGATTATCCTTACAGTCTTAAATATTCTTTATCGCCTTAAAAATTTTACACCGATCAAAGTGCCTGTTTTTGCTGCGTTTGCTTTCTCGACATATCTTTACTTTTTATAAAATTAAACCTGTCGCTTCTTCCAGAGCTAGGTTATTAATAACCTAGCTGCGGAGTTAAACAATAGAAACTTCCAAGGCTACGCTCTCCTGCTATAATGAAAAATAATTTTTTTATTTAATAAATTTCAAAAATATCTTGTTTTTGAAACACTTTTCCGTTAACACCTCGCCCATTTGCATTGTGAAACTGTCCAAATGGGAAATTACACATGAAACCGATTTTTGTACTTTGCCTTCTTGTTATCCATGCCTTTGCTTTTGGTCAAAACGAAGACAGAACCTTCTTCGGCGCTGAAAATGCCCTGACAAGCTTGGAGGGGGATCCAAATACTCTGGTCTACCATTCCGTCAACGTGATCACCGGCGACTACGTCGACATGCAAACC
The DNA here is from genome assembly GCA_963742415.1 of uncultured Parachlamydiaceae bacterium. GTDB lineage: Bacteria > Chlamydiota > Chlamydiia > Chlamydiales > Parachlamydiaceae > CAVULX01. The sequence goes on along the minus strand of CAVULX010000003.1, from coordinate 881,333 downwards.
GATGTAGTGCTGCCTGGCATCGAGCCTTTAATGCTGCAACGTTTCTACTGCAGCTCCGATGAGCGGGATAGTACTTTCTTTAAAGCCTGGAGCTTTAACCACGACATCAGTCTTTACCGGGAAAGTACTTACGGAAATTCCATCACCATTGTCCAGCGGGATGCTTTTGGGGCCGAATTCCCTTTTGAAGGGGATCGCTATCGCCGCAACGCCTTTCTCGGCGTCAAGCCGGAGGCTCTCCATAAAGGGGTCACCAATACTCCCAGAGGGGTGATGAGCGGCCGCTACAACCTATAAACGGCTCGCGATTGAAAAAAGAGAAACCATCGCTAAAGAGGGCACAGGGACAGCACACTATTTTACCACTCCCTCTGATAGTCATTCAACCCACTACATCAAAAAGACGGTAAAACCCAACCGGAATCAATTGACCTACACTTTTAAGGATGATTCATATAAAAATTTTAACTACAGTTACTTCGATCAGATTCAAGCTTTAAATAGCCAAGGCAAAGTCATAAATCAGCTCCAGTTTTCGCTAACCAAAGGGGCTGACCATGCCCGCACCTATTCTGTGCTGCAAGATGGTAAGCAGCTAGCGCAGTTGGAATATCGTCGCGTGAAATATAAGTCTTGGAGCGACGGCCTCGATGACTTTCCAAGCAGATGGGAAAAAAGCACCCATTGGATCCTAACCAAAGCAAAGAGAGAGCAATCTCCTGAAGAGTCTTACATCTATGCCTCCATCCTCATCCATCATCCTGGACACCAAAAAATGGTCCGCAAGGATCTTCCCGAAGGGCGTTGCTTGGAGATCGGTTACTTCAGCGAAGGGGGAAATCGGGTTTGGCCCAACTCTATAACCCACGCTCAAGGGGATGTTGTAGGTCGTGTCATGCAGCTCAGAGCCCCGGCAGGCAGCGATGAGACGCCGATTCCGATCTACCGCTTTTTGTATGATTTATCTTCGTTGCGCACCGAAGTCTATGATGCCTACGATCGATGCAAAATCTACCACTATAGCTCTCGGGAACGGCTGACCAAGATTGAACATTTTGCAGGCACCCCTCCCCGTGTTTCTTATGCTGAGGAGCGGTTCGTCTGGGGTGAACCCGGCACTCCCGATTGCGGCAACCTCATGTCCAAAGTTTTTGCTTCCAAAGGAAGCAACCTCTTTTGCCGCAATTATGTATATGATGACCGGGGAAATGTTTTACATGAACATCTCTACGGCAATCTCACGGGAAAAGAACAGCCGGCTGTGGCTTTAGATCCACAAGGGAAAGGGATCGAAAATGGGTGCGATCACCTTTACATCGGACGTCTATACACCAATGACGACAGAAATCTTGTCCGTTATGAAAACTGCCCCGATAAACCCCATAATTTCAAATACAGTTATATCGAGGGCACCGATCTGCTTGAAGCCCGTTATACGATGGATGTGGGAAATATCCGCATGCGGGAATTTTTCTCTTATGATGAAAATGGAGCCGTGACCCTGGAAATCAGCGATGATGGCACCACCTTAGATAGAGACAATCTGACAGGGGTTACTGAGCGAAAAATCCGCCGGATAAAAAATACTTCGACTTTTCCTGTAGGCTTGCCTTGCGAGGTCAGAGAAAAATGCCTCAACTTGGCAACAGGTAAAGAGCGTCTTTTAAAGGGATTAGTCAACACCTTCGACGATCAAGGGCATTTGATCCGTCAAACCCATTACGATAGCCAATGGCAAGAACTCTATACCTTGACTTGGGTGTATGACGCTATGGGGCATGTTCTCGAAGAGACTAACGCCCTAGGACACAAGATTTCGCGCAGCTATGACGGCAACGGCAATACGATTCGTGAACAGGGCCCGCTTCCTGAGATGATCCGCACATATGCCTACGATTACATGAACCGCCTCATCCGGGAAGAGAAGGGTTCCCAAAGGCTGACCACCACTCCACGCTTACGATCTACTTGGCAATCGAACGTCGACAACAGATATTCACGGTAAGACCACCCACTTTGTGTACGATGATTTCAATCGAGTGGTTCAAACGATTTTTCCTGAAGTTCTCAACGAAAAGGGGAAATGTGTCACAGCGGTAGCGTCTAAAACATACGACCCCTTGGGGCATGTCACTTCGGTGACAGATCCTTGCGGCCATACGGCAACCACCCGCTCCACAATTCTGGGAAAGCCTTATTATGTCTGCCACCCCGATGGCACACAAGAGCGGTTCGAATATACGGTCAAAGGGCAGCTAAGCAAATCGGTCGCAGCCAATGGTGTCTATACCCTGTATAACTACGATTACCTCGCTCGCTTGATCAAAAAAGAGACCTACTCCCCCGCAGGTGAACTGCTCACGGTGGAAAGCCGCACCTACAATCCGTTCCACCTGACTAGCGAAACAGATCCGGAAGGGATCACTACCTATTATTCCTACGACGGGGCTGGACGCCTCATTAGAACAGAAAAAGAGGGGCAACGGACAGAGCATTTTTACGATCGGCAAGGGTTCATCGCCGAAACGCGTCAATACTCGTCCGCTACTGATTATTTAGCCACCCATTTCCAGTATGATTTCTTAGGAAAAGTTGTAGAAGAAAAGGTCCAAGATCAAGCAGAGATTGTTTACAGTCAAACAAGCTATGTCTACGACGAAGCAGGCAATAAAATCCAAACGGTGCAACTTCGCGAAGAGGGAGTCTGCGGTCAGCTCCACAGTCTATAACTTCCGCAACGAGCCGATTCAGATGACCGACCCGATGGGAAGGGTAACTTATATCCGCTATGACTATGCCATCCCTTCAAAAGAAACCATCGACCCCAATGGCAATAGCATCCTTGAAATTTATGATGCTTTAGGGAGACAGACGGAAGAAGTCTATAAAAATGCATATGGGCAAATCACTAAAAAAAGCGCCTATAGTTATGACCTCAATGGGAACTGCTGCCATCTGACCGAAACGGTCTTCACTCCTGATGTTTCTACCCGTGAAGTGCACACGGTATGGGAGTATGACAGCATGGGACGGCTGGTTCTGGCGGTTGAAGCGGCTGGAACCCCTGAACAAAAGAGTGTGCATCGAAGTTCTAATGCTTATGGGCAATTGGAAAAAATCACCAAAGCCGATGGCACTGCATTGTCCCATACTTATGATTTTCTGGGGCGTCTGCAGACATTTTCTTCCGACTCATTCCATTATGCTTACACTTATGACCACAATGACAACACCCTTTCAGTCCATGAAAGCATTTCACAGACCACAACGCAAAAAGAGTATGATCCTTTAGGAAGGGTTGTCAAAGAGATGCAAGCCAATGGTCTGGAATTAAGATTTGCTTATGATGACCTGTATCAGTTGATTGAAGAATCAGGAACTGTTTCACATAAGTACCTCAATGATTCCCTTTACAATCATGTTCAAAAGGATGAAGCTTCTTATAACTTTAATACCCTTAACCAGTTGCTGAAGAGCGATCAAGGAGATTATGGATATGATCTTAATGGCAATCGTATAGCAGCAGATACAACTTCAGGGCATACGGAGTATCAATATGATGCTCAGGATAGGTTGAGAGAGATATTGAATGGGGATACTAAAGTCGTTTATGCCTATGACGAAGCCAATCGTCGTCTTTCGAAAACCTTTTATGAGAAGCAAGGGGATGTTTGGCAGCTTCAGTTCAAGCAGCTCTTTTTCTATGTGGATCATCTCGAATTGGGATCATGTCAGGCGGATGGTGCTATTAACGAATTGCGTGTTTTGGGATTCGGTCGAGGCAATCCAGCAGTGGCGATGGAGTTGAATGGAAATATTTATTTTCCTCTTCATGATCATCTAGGCCATGTCAGTTGTTTGCTGGATCATTCTGGAAGTATTGTGGAGACCTATCGGTATACGGCATTTGGTGAGGAGAACATTTATGATGCTGAGCAGCAGCTGCAGATGAGCTCGCTAAATCCTTGGCGTTATGCCGGCAAGCGGCATGATCCTGAAAGCGGCTTCATCTATTTCGGCCTGCGCTATTATGATCCTGCAACTGCTGTCTGGATTACTCCTGACCCTATTGCTCAAGAGGGCGGCCCCAACCTCTATGCTTATGTCCTTAATAACCCCCTCGCCTTTTTTGACCAGCTCGGTCTTTCTCCCGAAATCGACGCCCTTCATGAATATGAAGCCGACCGCATCATTGAGCATTTCCGAAGTCAGGAAAGCTGTAATAAATCGATAGAAAAAGAGCGTTTGCAACCTAACCGGGAACAAAATCCATCTTTTTTAAGAAGGGCTTGTAGGGCTATTACTGAAGCATATAGGGATGTTCGGCTTGGTATTTTTGGATATTTTGACTATAAGTGTCTGGGAGGTCGTAATAATTTAGATTTTGAAGGTGTTGATCCTATTAGTTTTGCCTGTCATGTTTGCGATTGGGCATTAGATGTTACCCCAGATTTAACCAAACGATATTCTGAAAATGTTCTTTTAAGGAACCAATTCAACAATAATTTAGTTCGGGGAGAATTGCCCTGCTTAAGCAATGCGATAAAGATCGGATCGTTTAGTGCGACAAAAATCCTTGCAAAACAATCACTGCCATGTGTAAATACGTTATCCAAAGCTGGTCAGATTTTGGACCGAGGAGGCTTAAACAAAGCTGGACGCGCATTAGATAAGCATGGAGGCCGTCCTGGTAGTGTTTTTCCTAAAGCTACAGGCAATGCTGCTAGCAAAAATGCTCAAGGTCAATACCACTTGGATGATATCTTGACACATCCTGATAGTATTATTGTACGAAGTTATCGAGAGAGATATGGTGGCGATGTTATCGATGTTAAAATAGCGAATGGCCCAGGGGCAAGATTTTCTAAAGAGGGTGAGTTTATTGGTTTTTTAAATCCTTAACAAACATTCCATGCATTATGATAAAAGGATTATTTGAATTTACAATCGTTAGTGCGTATGATCGAGAAAAATTAACCTGTGAGATTACCTACAAGAATGAAATCATAGCAGAAATTTCTCAAGAAACTGATGTACTGATGTTAGAAATCTATTCCCCTCAGAAGGAAAAATGGTGGGAAGTTTCTTTGTTAGATTTTCAACAAGCCTTAGAAGATGGTAAAAATTACTTACTTGGTCAAAACACGAGCTAAAAAAAATAATTCTAACAAAATTCTGGCCTTTTCGAACATCTTTAAATAAACAAACAATATGTGGAAAGGTCATTAAAAAAAGCGCCTATAGTTATGACCTCAATGGGAACTGCTGCCATCTGACCGAAACGGTCTTCACTCCTGATGTTTCTACCCGTGAAATGCACACGGTATGGGAGTATGACAGCATGGGACGGCTGGTTCAGGTACAGGATTTTTACCCGATGAATTTTTTCCGGGATTTTAAAGAGGTTGTAAATGAAAGAAGTTGCACCTAATGTGGATTTTGCAGACGCTTCCTATAAATCTTGTACAGGCGAAAGTAATGATGACTTAATAGTTTATCTTAATTCTTGGGATGATAAAATTATAGAGATTAAATTTGTTAATGCAATCCAATTTATTTATAGAGGTGGTAGTTATATTGAAGGCGTTTATGAAAGAACAGATGAATCTTCCTCGTTGTCCGAGTCGTTGGCTTCGTATTATGAGAAAATTCCAAAAGAACATCCATTTAAAATTTTAATATCTAGCGATTTAGATTATAATGAGCTTTGTGCAGAATTTTTTTTCGAAGATCAATTTGTTGGAATTCTTACTCAGGAACGAGGTTTTGAGAATTTGGAAATTGAAATACATTCTCCGCCAAATCAAAAATTTTGGATTTTTAAATTTTCGGAATTTGAGGCAGCACTGAATTCTGCAAAAAATGCTCTATGGGAAATGCAAAAACCTTCTTCTGATGAACCTTAGAGAAATGGGAGTTTTTTTCCTAGAACAACCGGCATGTCGCTACAAAAAAGCCCAAGGTCAATACCACTTGGATGATATTTTGACGCATCCTGAAATCATTATTAAGGAAGATAAAAAAGGATTTGAAATTTACACTTCTGATGGCAGAGGTGCTTATTTTCGAAGTGATGGATCATTTCGAATTGGGATCATGTCAGGCGGATGGTGCTATTAACGAATTGCGTGTTTTGGGATTCGGTCGAGGCAATCCAGCAGTGGCGATGGAGTTGAATGGAAATATTTATTTTCCTCTTCATGATCATCTAGGCCATGTCAGTTGTTTGCTGGATCATTCTGGAAGTATTGTGGAGACCTATCGGTATACGGCATTTGGTGAGGAGAACATTTATGATGCTGAGCAGCAGCTGCAGATGAGCTCGCTAAATCCTTGGCGTTATGCCGGCAAGCGGCATGATCCTGAAAGCGGCTTCATCTATTTCGGCCTGCGCTATTATAATCCTGCAACTGCTGTCTGGATTACTCCTGACCCTATTGCTCAAGAGGGCGGCCCCAACCTCTATGCTTATGTCCTTAATAACCCCCTCGCCTTTTTTGACCAGCTCGGCCTCTCCCCCGAAATCGACGCCCTTCATGAATATGAAGCCGACCGCATCATCGAGCATTTCCGCAATCCGAATCGAGTTCAAGAAAAAAAACGTGAGGATGATCGCGGAATATTTGGAACCATTGCTGATATGTTTCGCAATCCTCGTGTTCAGGGAGGATTGCAAGTTGTTGGAGGCTTTTCAGAAGCTTGTATTGGTGGTGTATTAACATTGACAATTTCAGGAGTAGGTGCTGCAGCTGGAGTACCAATTATGATGCACGGCTCAGATCATTTTTTCACTGGAGTCGGTGCAGTTATTTCAGGAAGACATCAAGAAACAGCAACTTCTCAACTGCTACAAAAAGCAGGAATGTCGGCCCAAACCGCAATCCTAGTTGATAGCGGACTTAGCATTGCCGGTAGCATGGGTGGAACTGCTATGGTCATGAGGAGCAGCAGTACTGTTGCAAATCAAGGCATAACTGTGATAAGGCATGAGACTAAATCTACATCAGAACTTCTTTTCCATTCATGGGATAGAGGTACTTTTCCAAATCGCATGAAATCAATTCAATACCACTTTCAAAAACACGGTAGTGAGAGAACTATGAAAGAATACACTCAGGATGCATTACATTTTTTTAAAACCAATCAGGATAAAAAAATGAATGTTATTTTAAAAAATGGAAAAAAAAGTTATTCAATTAAAATAAATCAAAATAGTCAAAAAGCAGGTGGTTTTTGGACAGAAGATGAAAAAATTGTTACTTATTGGGATTAGAACTATGTTAGGCTCAATGATGAAATTTGATGAAGAAAAAAGAAAGTTGAAAAGTTTGCATGAGAAGTTAAAAGGACTACAGTTTCCTAAGTTTTCGTATATTAATGATCTTTCTAATTGGATAGAAGAGCTTATAGAAATTGATGCTTATTATGCAGGTTTATCGCTTTCGATTTCTGAAGGCGAAAAAATTTCAAAGAAAGACTTGTTCGATCTTGTTCAATTTCGAAAGAAGCTTAATGAGATTCAACCACACTTGAAGAAACAAGAAGATTTAACAATCGCTAAAAATTGTTATGAATATTTAGATACCATTCAAAGTATTGATTCTATCTTAAGAAAGATGTTTTAATATAACCTAAATGGAAAGTAATTATCTAAAATAAATTTTAGATCTAAACAAAAAGTCTGCAAATTCTCATTTTTTTTTCCAAACAAACAAAAACAATGTTCCGCCCTAAACAAGTAAGTTATTATTGGGAAACAATGATCGGGGTCAGGCCTGTGATCGGGGTCAGTGATCGTTAAATCTGTCGCTGCTTCCGCAGCTAGGTTATTAATAACACAGGAACCCCACGTTCCACTCGCTATCGCTCGTTACACGCGGGGCTCCCCACTAAAGGCCGCTCCCGCGGCCTCCTCGGAAGCATAATAAACAGCTGGCTCTCACGTAGCTATAACACTCAAAATATTCACCATAATCACTACCTATAAAAATATTTTTATTGTAATATGAGACTATATCAATAAATTAAAAGTCTATAAGTAAAAATAAGCACATTTTCATGAATTAATGACAAATACATTAGAAAAGATCGAGATAACTCTTAAACAGATCGCTTTTGCCCGCAGCGGCGACAAGGGATCCAACGCAAATATAGGCGTCATAGCCTACACAGAAGCAGGCTATACTTTTTTAAAAGAAAACCTAACAGCCGAAATTGTAGATACCTTTTTTAAGCCGCTTGGAGTCATTTCTACACGCCGCTATGAAATGCCCCATTTATTGGCTTTCAATTTCGTTCTCAATGGAGTCCTTGCAGGGGGAGGAAGCCAATCTTTACGCTTTGATTCCCAAGGAAAAGCACTCGGACAAGCTCTTCTGGAAATGAAAATTTGGGCGCCGCAGGAAAAAATCAAAGAGATGATCGATCCCCTCGATAAAAAAAACTAGGAGCGCAATCATGCCAAATTCTTTAGTTATTGCCTCCAATGAAGATCCTGAAGTTCTCGTCGTAAAATTGAACCGCCCCGAAAAGCGGAATGCTCTTAATATCGATTTGATGAATGAATTTTGCGCGGTCATGGAGAATGTGAAGCAGCAGCCCTCTATCCGTGTCATCATTGTCCATGGTGAAGGAGCTGTGTTTTGCGCGGGACTCGACTTACAAGAAGCGACTAATGCTGAAGTTGAAGAGGATTCTGCATTGCTTTTTCAAAAAACGTTATTGTCGATCAGCACAGCACCCCAAGTGACCATTGGAGCTGTCCATGGGGCTGCCATTGCAGGTGGGGCAGGACTAATGGCAGCCTTTGACTTTGTCATTGCCTCCCCTGAACTTATGTGCGGCTTTCCAGAGGTCCACCGGGGATTAGTAGCGGCTCAAGTGGCTGTCATATTAAAGAGGGAGCTGGCTCGACACCATTTGCGAGAGCTTCTTTTGCTTGGAGAGCTCATCAGCGCCGAACGTGCCCATGAGATCGGCCTCGTCTATCAAATCGTCTCCAAGGCTGATCTCCTATCCGAGGCCTATCGACTGGCGCAAAAAGTTTTACTAGGAGCTCCGGAAGCGATTCGGGCGACCAAGCGCCTTTTACACGAACTAGATCCGCTGCAGCTCGAACAAGCTTTTATCAAAGCCCTTCCCTATCATCACCAAGCCAGGCATTCTCAAGAAGCCTTAGAAGGGATCAATGCATTTATAGAGAAGCGGAAGCCCGTCTGGTAAATGTATTAGACTTCTTTCGAAATTCCATTTGATTATTAAAATGGCCCTTTTTAGCATCTTTTTCGTAAAATTTTTCGACCATATGCACTCATATGCTCTCAAAATTTTTCAAAAAATCTGCTCAAAAATAGCTCATTTTTCTAATCAAAGCGAATTTCGAAAGAAGTCTATTTTAGACTGTTTCTTCGACCAGGTGCTTTTCAAGGCGCTTGCGCAATTTTTCGGGAATTGCGATCTTCTCGCGGGAAACTCGCTCTAAGGTCACATGGATCGTTTTGGCTGTTCCCACGTGGGTATGGTCTTTTTTATAAATTTCATAAAGCATTGTAAATGAAGAAGATCCTATTCTTTCCACACTGACCTGCACCGTTATCTCATCTCCGACACGCAAGGGGGAATAATAGTCTGCCTCGCAATGGACGATGACGAAGACAAAGTCTTCTTTGCGAAAAACCTGATCAAAGTCTATTCCTTCACTGGCTACAAAATCTTCAAGGGCATCATGTGCAAAGCGGAATTGCCTTGGGAAATAGAGAATGCCCGCCATGTCTGTATCGTGCATGCGCACTTTATTTTTTGCTGTAAACATTACCAATTAAACCCCGAGTCATAATCAAAAATTCAGATTAATAAAAATCATTTTTAAAAGTCTATATATAAATTTTTATAACACCCAATTTGACATTTTACCCTTTCTCTATTATTTAATTGATATTTATATAAGCTAATTGGAGACCTTCATAATGGGTTTATTATCACAACACCGAACCCATTTCTCAACCCTCTCTTACTTGAATGAAAATGGGGAATTATCTCCTGCTTGCAAACATTATATCGACGAAAAAATTCTGATTCAGGGATACCAGACGATGTCATTAACCCGTCTGGTGGATGAGAAGATGATCACCCTGCAAAGGCAAGGGACTATCTCTTTTGCGCTCAGCTCACTAGGTGAAGAAGCCTGTTCTGTCGCCAGCGCCGCAGCTCTAGACCTCCAAGACTGGCTTTATCCTCAATATCGTGAGGCAGGAATCATGTTCTGGCGCGGCTTTCCTGTTGCTCAATATATCCACCATATGTTTGGAAATAGCAAAGACCTCATTTTAGGACGTCAAATGCCTAATCACTTTGGATCCCGGGAGCACAACGTCGTCCCTGTTTCTTCCCCTATTGCAACTCAAATTCCCCATGCCGCGGGATGTGCTTATGCTATGTGTTTGCAAAATGAAAAGGCTGTCGCTGTCTGCTACTTCGGCGAAGGAGCCACATCGGAAGGGGATTTCCATGTGGGGTTAAATTTTGCGGCGGTTAAAAAAGCTCCTGTCATTTTCTTTTGCCGAAACAACGGTTATGCGATTTCGACTCCAGCCCATAAACAGTTCGCATCAGATGGGATTGCCCCAAAAGGGGTCGGATATGGAATCGCCGCAATGAAAGTTGATGGAAACGATTTTTTTGCGGTGCATGAGGCTGTAACTTTAGCGAAGAGGCATGCCCTGGAAAACAAAGGGCCGGTCCTGATCGAAGCAATGACCTATCGCCTGGGAGCCCATTCAACATCGGATGATCCCACTTTGTATCGCACTGAAGAGGAAGTTTCCGAATGGTGGAAAAAATGTCCTATCAAACGATTGAGAACCTATTTAGAAGGAAAAGAACTTTGGAACGAAGAAAAAGAAAAGCAGATGCATGAAAAGCAGTTGCAAGAGATTAATACGGCCATCAACGAAGCCCGGGAAACCCCGCCTCCTCCATTGAGAAGCATCATTGAACATGTGTACTTCGAGGTCCCCCCTCCCTTAGAAAGGCAATACGAAGAACTCGAAGCTGCTTTGAAAAAGGAAAAAGGTCATGCCGCAACTTAACATGATTCAAGCCCTAAATCAAGCCTTGCATCAAGCCTTTGCGCAAGATAGCCGGCTTGTCACGTTTGGGGAAGATGCTGGAGCCTTTGGGGGCGTTTTTAGGGTCACTTCTGGACTGCAAAAAGCTTTTGGGGAGCACCGGTGCTTCGACACTCCGCTCTCAGAAGCAGGCATTATCGGCTTTGGAATCGGCATGGCACAAAAGGGGTTAAAGCCGGTCTGCGAGATTCAATTTGCCGATTATATCTTCCCTGGTTACGATCAAATCGTCAATGAACTCGCCAAGATGCGTTATCGAACGGGAAATCAGTATCCCACCCCTTTAGTGATCCGTACACCTTATGGAGGGGGAATCCATGGAGGGCACTATCATTCCCAATCTCCTGAAGCTTTATTTTTGCATATCCCAGGATTGTGCTTGATTGTCCCTTCAGGCCCCTACGAAGCCAAAGGGTTGTTGATATCGGCCTTGCAAGCGCAAGATCCTGTTTTATTTTTGGAACCGAAGCGAATTTATCGGTCAGTAAAGGAAGAAGTCCCTGAGGAGATGTATACCATCCCCTTTGGGCAGGCTCAAGTGGCACGAGAAGGTAAAGATCTAACCTTAATCGGGTGGGGAGCCCAACACCATCAAAATATGGCTGCGGCAAAGGAGCTGAATGAAAAAGAGGGGCTTGATGTCGAAGTGTTGAATCTCCGTTCATTAAACCCTTTAGATGTCAATACAATGGTATTATCTGTTCAAAAGACGGGACGCTGTGTTATATCCCACGAAGCCCCCTTAACGCAAGGTTTTGGAGCCGAGATAACTGCACAGCTCGCCGAAAAATGTTTTTTATTCCTCAAAGCCCCTATAAAGCGTTGCTGCGGATTAGATACTCCTTTTCCCCATACGTTGGAAAAAGAATATTTACCGGAAGCTCAAAAAGTTGTTTATTGTGTTCGGGAAGTCATGAATTTTTGACGGGAAGGTCATGGATAAAATTTACACAGTGAAAATGCCCGATATTGGCGAAGGAGTTGTTGAAGGGGAAGTCATCGAATGGTTGAAGAAAATCGATGAATTCGTCGCCCAAGACGAACCCGTTGTTGTGTTGATGACCGATAAAGCAACTGTAGAATTGCCTTCGCCCCATCCTGGGAAAATTGTGAAACATTACTATCAGGCCGGTGAAACCGCCATCCGGGACAAGCCCTTGTATGACATTGAATTGGAAGTCGGATCTATTGAAAAGTCAAATGCACCTGCACAGGACTTAGAAGCCCCACCTTTGCGTGAAAGAAAACAGAAACAGACCCCGCCGCTTCCATCATCCCTTTCCCCAGCACAAATGGAAGAAGGAGAGGTCCAAGCAACTCCCCATGTGCGCCATCTGGCAAAAGAATTAGGGATCGATATTGCAAAAGTTAAAGGAACAGGAAAACAAGGGAGGGTCACCGAAGAAGACCTGAAAAAGTTCTCTGAGAAACAATCTGTTGCCCCCTCTTCTGCCCCTTCTGAGGATGAAGAGGTCCCCCTTGTGGGAGTTCGCCATTTGATGGTTAAAAAAATGGAAATTTCCCATCAACAGATCCCCCCTTTTTCCTATTTTGAGGAGGTTGACGCCAGCAGGCTTATCCTACTACGTGAAAAACTGAAAGACAAAGCTTCAGAAAAATCCCTGAAATTAACTTTCATGCCGTTTTTAATCCGCGCTTTATCTTTGACAATCATCCAGTTCCCCCTCATCAATAGTTCTTTGAATCAAGCCCGGACTAAAGTGATTCTCCATAAAAAGCATAATATCGGCGTCGCTATGGCGACAGAACAAGGGCTTATCGTCCCTGTTTTAAAAGATGTACAGACCATGAATTTAGAATCGATTGTCAAGGCATACGAAGCTTTAAAACAAAAAGCTATACATGGTAAGCTTCAACCTGCTGATATGAAAGAAGGGACGGTGACCATCAGCAATTTTGGCGTTTCCGAAAGTAATGGATTATGGGCGACCCCGATCATAAATTATCCCGAGGTCGCTATTTTGGCTGTTGCTAAAATTCAAAAACAGCCGATCGTAAAGCAAGATGCCATCGCCATCGGGAATCTCATGCATTTTTCTTGGAGTTTTGATCATCGCGTGATTGATGGAAATGCTGCAGCCGCAATTTCCCATTTTTATAGTCATCTTATCAGCAATCCAGCTTCTTTATTGTAGTGGAGAAATTTTTATGAAAAGCGTGTCGCGCCAATTATCGACTTTTTCCCTTTTACTCATTATTTTTTTAACTCTCCCCCTAAGAATGCAGGGAACCATTGCCATTCCCTCCGATGCCCCTTCGATCGTTCTTACACAGCGGCAGCTATGCGATTTAGAATTGTTGCTCAATGGTGGATTCCACCCTTTGGAAGGGTATATGAATAGCAAAGACTACGATAGGGTAGTCCAGGAAATGCGTTTAGCCGATGGACAAATATGGCCCATTCCTATCGTTTTAGATATCAAAGAAAAAGATCTGGAAAGGCTGTCCGGAGCTCAACAGATCATTCTGAAAGAACCTGAGGGGTTCTCAGTCGCATTATTGACAGTAGCGGAAATTTGGAAGCCAAATAAATCGATAGAAGCTGAAAAAGTCTACGGCACTTTGAATGCAGAACATCCAGGCGTTGCCTATCTCTTCAACTCAACAGGGGAATACTATGTCGCAGGGAAAGTTCAACAAATAAAAAAACCGAAACACTATGATTTCATCGCTCTAAGAAAAACACCAGAAGAATTGAAAGCCCATTTTGAAGTTCTTGGAGTAAAAAGAGTAGTCGCCTTCCAGACAAGAAATCCGATGCATCGGGCGCATGTCGAATTAACTAAAAGAGCCTCAGAACAAATTGAAGGACATCTTTTACTTCAGCCGGCTGTGGGAATGACAAAGCCTGGTGATGTCGACTACTTTACCCGGGTCAAATGTTATCAAAAGCTTTTAAAATATTTTCCTAAAGGGAGCGTCACCTTGAGCTTGCTCCCCATTGCCATGAGAATGGCGGGACCAAGGGAAGCCTTATGGCATGCCATCATTCGAAAAAATTACGGATGCACCCACTTTATTGTGGGCAGGGATCACGCTGGTCCAGGAGAAGATAGCCAGGGGCGCCCTTTCTATGATCCTTATGCCGCCCAAAAATTAGCTAGAGAGTATTCTTCAGAAATCGGCATCGAAATTATCCCTTTTACTGAGATGGTTTACGTCAAGGAAGATGATAACTATCAGCAGGTCGATCTAGTAGCTCCGGGAAAAACAAAGCTCATGATCTCGGGTACAAAACTGCGCAAGATGCTGCATGAAGGAAAAGAGATCCCACCCTGGTTTTCTTTTCCCGAAGTGATTGAAGAGCTGCAAAAAGTATACCCTCCTAAAGAAAAGCAGGGATTCACTTTGCTTTTTACAGGATTGTCTGGAGCAGGAAAGTCTACCCTAGCAAATGCCTTAGCCATTAAATTGATGGAAATTCAAGAAAGGCCGGTCACTATTCTTGATGGCGATATCATTCGCACCCATTTGTCATCTGAATTGGGATTTTCTAAAGAGCATCGCTCCATTAATGCGCGGCGGGTGGGATTTGTTGCCTCAGAAATCACCAAAAACCATGGCATTGCTATTTGCGCGTTCATCGGGCCTTATGAAAAAGACCGCGCCTATAATAGAGACTTAATAAGTGAGCGGGGAGGTTACATCGAAATTTATGTATCAACTCCCCTGAAAGAGTGTGAGCGCAGGGACACCAAAGGTCTGTATACACAAGCCAAACAAGGAAAATTAAAAGGGATGTCGGGTGTCGATGATATCTATGAAGAACCTCTGCATCCTGATATCAGAATCGATGCCTCGCAAGTCGAGATTGACGACGCGATCAACTATATCGTGGACTATCTGAAACAGGAACAATATATCAAACAATAAGTTTCTGAAACCATTTTTCCATGGAAATTGTCTATAGTAAAAATGATGTTCCCGATTATAATCTGTAAACATCTATGGAAAAATATGGTGGAAAATTAATTTTTACAGGGGAGGATGAGCGGGGAGTCGTAGAAGTCGTCGATTATCCTTTCATCCGGTGCCTCCATTTCGGAACGCCCATACAACAAAGCTCAATGTACCTTGCGGATCCTTTTGATCTAGAAATGGAATATTGCAAAGTCATGATGCTTTCCTTGTTGTTCAACCCGGAACCACATAAAGTTCTTTTTCTAGGACTCGGCGGAGGAGCAAAACAAAAGTTCCTATGGAAACATTTCCCCTCCTGCCGCATCGATGCGGTTGAATGGAGCCCCCTTGTCATCGATGCGGGATACCGCCACTTTTCTATCCCTAGAGATCTCCGCCTCAACATCCATTGCTCAGATGCTCTCCAATTTTTACAAACGTCCTCCCGTTCAGCTTATGACCTTCTTTTTGTGGACTTATTTCTGGGAGACCAAAATTCCCCTGTGGTAGGGCATTCCGAATTTTTTTCCCGATGCCGCTCTGCACTTAGCGAAAATGGCCTCATTATCTTAAATACGTGGAAGCATGGGCCTCAAGGCAAATTACTGAGTATAATCGAAAATATGAAATCCTCTCTTCAACAACCTTTTTTTGCTTTGCCCAATTCAGAATCCCCTAACATCGTCTGGATGAACTTTCCCTATTCCAACTCTACCATGACGTTAGAAGACCTCACAAAAAATACAGCTTGGTTGAAAGAAAAGACAGCTTTGGATTTCCCCCAACTATTGAAAGATCAAGTTGACTTCTCACGATTTTTTAGCTTGGAGAGGAATACCTATCAGAAATAGAGGCATTGTCTCGAAAGATTTTGAACATGTAGACACTGACGATAGCACCAAAAAAACACCAAACCGAGACAAAAGTAGCCTCATAAAAGTACATCGCTATTGAAAATGTGGCACAAATCAACAATCCTAATTGCCATATATTTTTAAATGAAGAGAGGAAACAAGGAGTCAATACGGTGGCCACATACAGCCACGTGACTATATCCGGTAATTTTCCGGTATAATGGAGGCTATGTTCAATAGCGACCACACCAATGTGTTGATTCATCGAATAGAACAAATTGAATAGACCAAGAACCACACCGACTGAAAAAATTCCAAATAATATTTTTTTTCTAACAGGTTGATCTTCTAAATAATAGAGTGAAAACGGAAACCATATCGGCCAGAAAAAAATAGCAAAAAATAGATAAGAATAAACCAAGAAACTCTGCAAATCCGGATTGGGCCGTTCTGCCCCTAATGTTAACCAAAGAAGCCCCTCTGTAAGCTGCTGCATGGCAAAAAAGCAGGGCACCAAGGCCAAGGGAATTTGCGCCTTTGATTTCACATAGCGGAAAGTGGCCAATCCGGTGATTCCAAGTAAAGCCGCTCCTGCAAAACTCGCCTGGGCTGAAAAGCACATAGCAACCTCTCCCTACAATTAATTATAAATTATTTGTATACACAAGAAAATAAAAATTGCATAGCGTATAAATAAGGTGGCAAATCTCAGGTTCAAGGAGGTTGCGATGAAAAACATTCAAATGTTTGCCCTGGTTTCAACCTTTATCCTCTCTTCCCCTCTACCGGCCGTTTGCAAAAAATGTGAAGAGGTCCGCGAATATAATAGAATGCATCCTGAAAATAATTACGAATATTATGATGACTACCTGAAAGATCACGCAAAAAAACAGGAAGCTGCTCACAAAGACAACAACGAGGAAACAGCGGGCTGTCCGCTTCCGGAAAACCTTAAGCCATAAACTTTCTTAGCACTTAATTCCTCGGATTGCTAAAATTTTTCATTTCCCCTCTTGACATAAATCGGAATATCTCGTTAAAATTTCGTTTCGACATGTAACAAAGGAGCAAGGAATTATGACTAGCAAGAACAATATTAAACCTTTAGGCAACCGTGTACTGATCCAGCGTTCAAAAGCACAAACTTCTAAAGGGGGGATCCTGTTGCCCGATACTGCCCAAGAAAAACCCAAAGAAGGAGTTGTAGTCGCTGTCGGCCCCGGCAAAATGGATGAAAACGGCAAAACCGAAGCCATGAACGTAAAAATCGGCGACCGCATTCTGTTTAGCTCCTATTCAGGCACAGAAGTTAAACATCTCTCCGATGAGGAAGATTATCTCATCATGTCCGAAGATGACATCCTCGGCATCTTATCTTAACTAGTTAAACCCTTACTATCGAGGAGCTCGACTTATGTCAAAAATGTTGCAATTCAATGAAGAAGCGCTAAAGTCTATCCTTAAAGGGGTTAAGACTCTAGCAAAAGCTGTCAAAGTCACGCTGGGGCCTAAAGGGCGCAATGTCGTCATCAATAAAAGCTTTGGTTCCCCCCTCTCCACAAAAGATGGCGTGACCGTCGCAAAAGAGATCGTCCTGCAAAATAAATTTGAAAACATGGGAGCGCAACTAGTTAAAGAGGTCGCTTCCAAAACATCCGATATTGCCGGTGATGGAACAACGACAGCGATTGTGTTAGCGGAAGCAATTTACAGCGCCGGTGTCAAAAATGTAACCGCCGGGGCTAATCCGATGGGATTAAAAAAAGGGATCGAAAAAGCGGTCGAAACAATAAACAATGCACTGACAGAGATGGCTGTGCCCATCAATACCTCGAATGAAGTGATGCAAATCGCCACCATCTCCGCTAATAATGATAGCGATATTGGCAAAATCATTGCGGAAGCCATGGAAAAGGTGGGTAAAGATGGAATCATCACCGTGGCAGAAGCCAAAGGGATCGATACAACTCTCGATGTGGTTGAAGGGATGCAATTCGACAAAGGATATGTCTCCCCCTATTTCATCACCAATCCAGAAAACATGACGGTCGAGCTTTCCAATGCCTTGATCTTGATCAGCGACAAAAAAATCTCCACCGTCAAAGAGCTCGTTCCCATTCTCGAAAAAGCCATGGAAAAAGGCGCTCGTCCGCTCTTGATCATTGCTGAAGATATCGACGGCGAAGCGTTAGCCACTCTGGTCGTCAATAAGTTAAAGGCCGGCCTGCCGGTTTGCGCCGTCAAAGCTCCTGGCTTTGGCGACCGCCGCAAAGCCATGCTTCAAGATATTGCCATCTTAACAGGCGCCACGGTCATCAGCGATGAAGTCGGGCTCAAACTTGAAGAGGTGGGTCCCGATGTTTTAGGAAAAGCCAAAACGATTAAAGTATCCAAAGAAGATACGACGATCATTGATGGCGCTGGCAACCCTGCCAAAATTAAAGAGCGGATTGCGCAAATCAAAGCAGAGATCGCAAACCCATCGACATCTAATTACGACAGAGAAAAACTCGAAGAGCGCTTAGCTCGCTTAGTCGGCGGTGTCGCTGTCATCAATGTGGGAGCAGCTACCGAAACAGAGTTGAAAGAGAAGAAAGCGCGCGTAGAAGATGCTCTACATGCAACCCGCGCAGCTGTTGCTGAAGGGATCGTCCCTGGCGGCGGCGTCGCTTTATTGAGAGCTGTAAAAAGCTTAAAAGATCTCAAGCTGACAGGCGACGAGGCGATCGGGGCTTCCATCATCGAGCAAGCGTGTTATGCTCCAGCGACAGAAATTGCCAATAACTGCGGTAAAGCAGGAAACCTGATTGCTGAGAAAATCTATGAAGCCCAAGGCAATTTCGGCTACAATGGTTTGACAGATGAGTTCGTCGACCTCCTGAAAGCAGGGGTCATCGATCCAGTGCTAGTGACCAAGAGTGCGATCAAGAATGCTGCTTCGATCTCTTCCTTGTTGCTGACCACAGCGGCTCTGATCACCGATAAGCCAAAGCCCAAAGCTAAAGGGGCCCCTGCACATGCTGGACACGGCATGGGTGGAATGGGCGGCATGGGTGGAATGGGCGGTATGGGCGGCATGGGAATGGATATGATGTAACCCCATTTTCTTATCTGAGTTAAAAAAAAGAGCGGAGATAGACAAGCTCCGCTCTTGTATTGATTGGAGACTAAAATATAATGCCTACCTATGACTATCACTGCACTCAATGTGGACATAAACAGGAAATTTTTCAGAAAATTTCAGAAGAGCCTAAAAAAGAGTGTCCGAATTGCCATAAGCCCACCCTGCAGCGAGGCCCTGGCGGCGGCATAGGTGTTTCTTTTGTGGGAGAAGGATGGGCTAAAAATAATTATTCAAACCCTAATCCAAACGATTCTTCATCATCCACCCCTAAGCCAAAGGGAAGTGGGGGTTGCTGCCCTTGCGGCAGCTCTAAAGGTCCCTGCAACTCTTGAATAGTACTCCGTAGCGAAAATAAACTCCTGAAAACTTATTTTTCACACCTTCGCAAGGACGGCAAAATTGTATTGCCCTGAGAATCAAAACGTTGCATTTTTTATCAGAATAAAAAAGCAAATTTGCTGCTAACAAAGTAATTTATATTTATAATTATTTTTAGAAGTAGCCTAGCAAGGAGAAGAGCTTGCATGATTAAATTATATTGGTCTATTTTTGCATTTGCTTTTAGTTTATTTTGTATTTCTGCCGTTCATAGTCAGGAGGCAAAAAACGAAGCATCCGTTCCTACTACGGAAGTTAAACTGAATTTTACCAATCATACATTTGACAAAGTGATTGTATCCCTCATAACTAGCAATCATTTGCAGACACTTAAAGAAGCCAACCACAATAAAATAGTTTCAATACCTGCTTTCGAAACACAACTTGTGACAATTACATTAGAAGCCCCTCATGGTATAGGAGTACTTTCCCTAATTACAAGAGCGGAAAATTTTGAGGGTATTAAAAAGACTAGAGTTGAATTAAACCTTAATAAATCAACCGTTTTTAACGTAAATCTTGAAGATGCAATGGTTATGTCAAGCAAACAGGGAAAAGACCAGAATGAGAATCCTAATTTCGAAGCCCGTGGTTTTGCGGTCATAGATCCGATCGTTACATATGAATGAATTGTCCTTGAAACTTCATTCATTTAACACAGGAATAAGAAGATAGGAATCGTAAGGACCCCCTGTGTAGATGGTTTGCTTGGTCTCTTTGATTTCAATCGAAGTTTCGCAACTTAATCCTGTATTCAAATTCCTATCATGCACAGGAAAATCTGATGAGGTGATCTGTAATTGAATGCAATGATCTTTTAAGAAGGTATTAGCCACTGGTTTGAAGGAGATCTCAATCCGATAGATGCGCTGAGGTTCCATTAATAGAGGCTCCATCAGCGATTGACGATATCTCATTCTGATAAATCCTGGTGTCAAATTGTAGGCTTTCCCATTCGGGTGCATATCACAAATTTTAGCACAGAAGTCTGTATCAACAGCTTCTGAAGACACATGCAAAATCAGCTTAATCGTCCCTGCAATAGTCAATTCTTTTTCGAGAGACTCCGATGTATAAATCAAAACATCCTCTCTATCTGTAATTTCACTTTGCTCAGTCTGTTCAATCCATGCCTGACTATCCAGAAGGCGAGTTCCTCTAAAAAGGACAGGATCGAGAGGATTGTAAATAAAATGGGTCTGATCAACATCTTGAGACTGTATAGCGGATAAGAGACCTTGTTGGGTATGCGATTTCCGTTTTTTCATAGAGAGGAAATACTTCTCATATGCGACGTTAGAAGGGGGCCACTGTTCTGCTTCTTTCCACTCGTTTTTTCCCATGACAAAATATTGGATTCTTTTAGAGGGTGCGGCCTCAGGCTCATTCTCTTTAAGCCATACCTCGAACCATTCCAACATCGAAGTGATGAAAGGATTAAAATCGGCCTTCTCACCAAAATGGATCCCTTTAAATTTTTGATTGGGATTATGTCCCCAAGGACCAAGCACCAAACGGCTATGGTGATTGCTTGAAGTCAAAGGAGCTTTTACCATACATTGAAAATCTTCGATGGTCCCATTTAAAAAAGGATCATACCATCCCCCTATAATAAGTGCTGGGATATTGAGTGTATCGCTGCAATGTTGGCTGCTAATCTCTTTCCAAAATGAATCGGGTTGCAGATGTTCTAAATAATCTCTGAAAAAAGGGATTCTGTGATTGACAAAAGCCATATCCAAATTGTTTACAGGCAATTCCCAAAGAGCGTTCACCAGATCTGCATGCGACAACCTGTTATTAGTTTTTTTCCCCCCATATTTTCCCAACCAAAAAATTGGCCCTTTCAGAAATGGGATCCCTTTGTCTATCCATACGGAGTATGTATTTTGCGTGGTAAACATTGGCACGACAGTACGAAGATAAGGGCTTTTATACCGTGCAGCTAACCAGGCGCATGATCCCAAATAGGAAATTCCTAAAATAGCGACTCGCCCATTTGACCAAGGCGCTTCTCCAGCCCAGGTCACAGTTGTGTGACCATCAAGTGCCTCATAAGCATAGGGGTAAAAACTCCCCTCAGAAGCAAATTTGCCTCTCACATCTTGAACAACCACGACGTAACCTTGACTAGCAAAGAGTTCTGCCAGGGGCCTGTAGGGATGCAGTGATCCCGATTTATTATAGGGCGTTCGAAGTACAATAACGGGAAATTTTCTGTGCGACTTTGGACGATAGATATCTGTGGCGAGTTTTGTCCCATCTTTCATGGGAACCATGACATTTTTATCGACCGCATAGCGGTATTTCGGCTTGGGAAAATTGATATACCAAGCATAATAATAGACCCTATAACGGGTGTAGAGTACAAAGGCGGCGCAAAAAAAAGCAATTAAAGCAAAGATAAACAGAAATACCATGATCATACTAAGGGTGCATTATAAAAAAATTGTCTTTTTTTCCCTTTAAGAGAGGATGTCTCCAATCTTATGTGATTCTTCTTTACCTGAAAAAGAAAAAGTTATAATAAAAAATTAAGAAGAAATCGGTGTGCAATTTATATTCTATTTAACCTTAAAAGGTTAGATAGAATATTTCTTTATTTGACATCTTCTTCTTCAATTTTCACCCTTTCAAGGATAAGCTTATGAATTTGAAAGGAAAAACCGCCATCGTCACCGGAGGAAACTCAGGCATAGGAGCCAGCATTGTTCTTGAATTGGCAAAACAAGGGGCCAACATTGCCATCGATTACGTGGTGAATCCTTCCGCCACCTTAGAGATTGAAAAAAAAGTGCTCGCCTTGGGCGATCAAGTGGTCGGAGTTCAGGCCGACGTCAGTAAAGTCTCCGATTTACAAAAACTCGTCGATGCAGCCGTGAAACAATTCGGCCATTTAGATGTCATGGTCAACAATGCAGGAGTCGAAACCCGCACATCTATCTTGGACACAACAGAAAGTCAATATGATAAAGTCCTGTCCATCAACCTAAAAAGCGCCTTCTTTGGCACTCAAATCGCAGCCAAGCAGATGATCAAACAAGGAAAGGGAGGGAGGATCATCAACATCACCTCCGTCCACGAAGACTGGCCGATGCCCAATAATACCCCTTATTGCCTCTCTAAAGGGGGGATGAGAATGCTCACTCGTACGGCAGCCATCGAACTCGCTAAATATAACATCCTTATCACCGGAGTTGGCCCCGGAGCCGTTGCGACACCCATCAATGTATCGACAATGAAGGATCCTCAACTATTGCAAAAGTTAGATTCAGCCATTCCCCTTGGAAGGATGGCGCAGCCTGACGAAATTGCCAAAGTTGTCGCCTTTCTCGCCAGTAATGATGCAAGTTATATGACAGCCACAAGTGTATTTGTAGACGGCGGCCTCATGCATCAAAGTTCCGGATTATAAAATGGGTGATCATGTTATAGAAAGCACAGAAGAGGGTAAACGCCTTGTAGAAACACGCATGGGAACATCCCCGTGGCGCCTTTGGGGACCTTATTTAAGCGAGCGGCAGTGGGGAACGGTCCGCGAGGATTACAGCGCCAATGGCACCGCTTGGGAATACTTCCCTCATGATCATGCCCGTTCCAGGGCCTACCGGTGGGGAGAAGATGGACTTGCCGGTATTTCCGATGATAAGCAGTTGCTCTGCTTTGCCCTAGCGTTATGGAATGGGCAAGATCCTATTCTAAAAGAACGTTTATTTGGCTTAACAGGCCATGAGGGGAATCATGGCGAAGATGTCAAAGAGTATTATTTTTATTTAGACAACGTTCCTAGCCACGCCTACATGAAATACTTATATAAGTATCCTCAAAAAGCCTATCCCTACGAAGATCTTGTGGACACCAATAAGAAGAGAACAAGACTCGAGCCCGAATACGAGCTATTAGATACCGGAATTTTTGACGATGAGAGATATTTCGACGTCTTCACAGAATATGCGAAAGAGACCCCTCAAGATTTATTGATTCGGATTTCAATTGCCAATCGGGGTCCTGACACAGCCACCCTAGATCTGCTTCCCACCTTGTGGTTTCGCAACACATGGTCATGGGACAAAAACACCCATAAGCCTTCCATCCAACTCGTCAACAAAACAAATCAGCTGCAGGTATTAAAAGTCTCTCACAATCAGCTCGGAGATTATTGGCTGTATAGCGACCACCCCGATGCCATCCTCTTCACAGAGAATGAAACTAATAACCAACGGTTATTCCATTCTCAAAATGAATCCCCTTATGTCAAAGATGGGATCGACGACTATGTGATTCACGGAAATAAAACGGCTGTAAATCCAAAAAATCAAGGCACCAAAGCGGCGGTTTTATACAAGCTGCAAATTGCCCCGGGAGAAACAAAAGTCATTAAACTCCGCCTTGGCCAGTCCCAAAATGGGTCTCAACCGTTTAGCCAAAATTTTGATAACCTCTTTTCCCAAAGAAAGAAGGAGGCGGATGAATTTTATCAGCAAGTTACCCCTTATCCCCTTTCAGATGATATGCGTAACGTGCAGCGGCAAGCCTTGGCAGGTCTGCTCTGGAATAAGCAATGCTACCACTATAATGTGAAGCGATGGTTGCAAGGAGACCCCACACAGCCCCCTCCGCCTGAAGGACGGAACAAAATCAGAAACGAACATTGGCCCCATCTAGATGCTTTTGATATATTTTCGATGCCTGACAAATGGGAGTACCCCTGGTTCGCCGCTTGGGATTTAGCTTTCCACACCATTTCCTTAGCAATGATTGATCCAGACTTTGCAAAAAAACAATTACTCCTCCTTACAAGGGAGTGGTATCTGACCCCTGACGGACAGATTCCAGCTTACGAATGGAATTTTTCCGATGTCAATCCCCCTGTGCAAGCTTGGGCAGCTTTGCGGGTCTATCAGATAGAAAAAACGATGTATGGAAGGGAAGACCGCTCCTTTTTGGAAAGGGTATTCCAAAAATTAGTTATCAATTTTACGTGGTGGGTTAATCGCAAAGACCTCGAAGGGCGGAACATTTTCGAAGGAGGATTTCTTGGCCTGGATAACATCGGAGCTTTTGACCGCTCGCTCAGGCCTCCAATGGGGGGCACACTGGAACAACCTGACGCTACAGGCTGGATGGGGATGTATTGCCTTAACTGCCTTCAAATTGCTCTGGAGCTTGCCTCTAAAAACCCTGTTTACGAAGACCTCGCCACCAAATTTTTTGAACATTTTGTGGATATTGCCGATGCCATCAATAACGTGACAGGCAACATAGATGGGCTGTGGGACAAGGAAGATGGTTTCTATTACAGCCTTTTGATCATGCCCGATGGAAAAGAAAACATATTTCATCAAGACAATATGGCCGGAGTCATCCCCCTATTTGCCGTGGCCACAAACGAAACTCAAATCTCCAATCA
Source organism: uncultured Parachlamydiaceae bacterium (assembly GCA_963742415.1). Classification (GTDB taxonomy): domain Bacteria; phylum Chlamydiota; class Chlamydiia; order Chlamydiales; family Parachlamydiaceae; genus CAVULX01. The sequence goes on along the minus strand of CAVULX010000003.1, from coordinate 856,520 downwards.
ATATCCTAACTATCGGCGCCGTTTTCTTTGGTTTATCAAAAATCGGCCGGAAATGCTCCACAATGTAGCGGACCTCGAAGAGCTAGGCGTTGAAGGGCGCATTCTGCTAGCCTTTGCATCACGTCCAAAATTGATCAAGGTCTTGAAAAAACTTCTCGACGAGAACCAATTTTTAAGCCCTTATGGCATCAGATCCGTTTCTAAATATCATCAAAAACACCCTTTCATCATTTGTTTCGATGAAAAAGTATTCGAGCTGGATTATGAACCCGCGGAATCAACCACAGGCTTATTCGGGGGAAATTCAAACTGGAGAGGTCCCGTCTGGTTTCCGTTGAATTATCTCATTATTGAATCTTTGCAAAAATTTCATTACTACTACGGAGACACATTAAAGATCGAGTTTCCGCCAAACTCTAACAACATGATCAACCTATGGGAGGTCGCCTCAGAGATCACCCTTCGCTTGATTTCCATTTTTCTCAAAGATCAACAGGGGCGCAGACCCGTTTACGGAGAAATTAAAAAATTTCAAAACGATCCTCATTGGCGGGATTATATCCTTTTTCATGAGTATTTTCACGGGGACAATGGGACAGGCTTAGGGGCAAGCAACCAAACCGGATGGACAAGTTTGGTCGCGAAGCTAATTCAACAATATGGGAAATTCACTTCGCAAGGATCTCCAAGGTCGATCGAAAAAGAAAAGGTCGGGCATATTTAAGAGGTAGTTATGGACACAAACTATGACGTGATCATTATTGGCAGCGGAGCCGGCGGAGGAACCTTAGCATACCATTTAGCCCCTTCCGGAAAGCGGATTCTATTATTAGAACAGGGGGGCTGGCTAAAGAGGGAAGTGGAAAACTGGGATGCCAAAGCCGTATTCGAAGATAACAGATATATCTCTCCTGATACTTGGTATGACAAAAATGGAATAGCCTTTCAACCGCAAGTGCATTATTTCGTCGGTGGAGCGACCAAAATGTATGGAGCAGCCCTTTTTAGGCTACGTCAAGAGGATTTTAGCGAGCTTAAGCATTATGATGGAGTATCTCCGGCATGGCCCATCCGTTATGAAGAACTGGAACCCTTTTACACCAAAGCGGAAAAGCTTTACCAAGTCCATGGAAAACGGGGAATTGATCCTACAGAGCCTCCTGCAAGTACTCCTTATCCCTATCCTCCCATTTCACATGAACCTCGCATTCAAGAGCTCTACAACAACCTCGAAAGCGCCGGCTACCACCCCTTTCCTGCCCCATGCGCAATTATGCTCAATGAGCAAAATCCCCCTTTTAGTCCCTGCATCCGGTGCCAAACATGTGACGGCTTCCCTTGCTTAGTCCATGCCAAAGCCGATGCGGAAGTGATCGCCGTCCGTCCGGCATTGAAGTTTTCAAACCTCAAATTGCTTACAAATGCAAAAGCGATAAAACTCAATACGAATACTGCAGGAACTTCTGTCAATGAAGTGGTTGTTGAGGTCGAAGGCAAGCCGACGATCTTTAAAGGAGGCGTTGTTGTTGTTTCTTGCGGGGCCGCCAATTCAGCCAAGCTGCTCTTGATGTCAGCCAATGATAAACATCCGAAAGGTCTTGCTAATGGTTCAGACATGGTTGGACGCCACTATATGTTTCATAATAGCCAAGCGGTATTGGCCTTGTCCAAAGAACCTAATTTAACTTTTTTTCAAAAAACTCTAGCCTTGAACGATTTTTACTTCGGAATGGAGGAGTTTAAATACCCCATGGGAAGCATCCAAATGGTCGGAAAATCTTTGCCTCCTATGTATAGAGGGGAAAAGCCTCTTGAAACAGCCTTAGTTCCTCAGATGGCACTAGAGGAAATTTCCCGCCATGCAGTTGATTTCTGGTTGATGACCGAAGATCTTCCCGATCCCCAAAATCGGATCACGGTGGACAAAGCGGGAAAAGTCACTTTGAATTACAAGCCGAATAATCAAATACCTTCTCAGAAATTATATGAAAAGCTTAAGTCAATGCTTAATCATTTAGGGATGAACCCGGAATATTTAATCCCTAGAAATCTCTACCTTAAAACAAATATTCCGATTGCCGGGGTGGCCCATCAAGCGGGAACCTGCCGATTTGGAACAGATCCCAAAGCATCCGTATTGGATTTAAATTGTAAAGCCCATGAACTCAACAACTTATATGTGGTCGATACGAGTTTCTTTCCCAGCATTGGAGCTGTTAACCCCTCCCTCACAGTGATTGCAAATGCCTTGCGTGTGGGAGATCATCTGCTCCAAAGCTTGGCTTAAAAGCTTTTTGGAATGCGGCGTCAAGCCCATGCGCATCAAGCTAAGCAGATTGCCTTTTTGATCAGGCCGAAGGCCTGGTTTATAATAGCCTGGGGCAGCGCCCCAGGTTTAGTTATTAAAGGCATTGCAGGCTGAAGGCCTGCCATATAATGGCCTGGGGCAACGCCCCAGCAGGCGAGAGCCTGCAATATTAATGCGCAATTCCGTGATGTTTAGAAAATTAAAACTTCCAATTGCTACAATACCTGGGGCGCTGCCCCAGGCTATTATATGGCAGGCCTTCAGCCTGCTAACAAATGGTTTTCCTTAGCTTGATGTGGGACAACATGACTTGCCTATGGGCCTATTTTAGCCCAGGCTGCGGAGTCATAAATGGGGTAAATTTCAGAAATGTGATCATCTTTAACGAGAATCCATTCCGCTGTCAAAACGGTTCCGGCAGGGGTATGGGTTACACAATCTAAAATCGTGCAGGCTGAATCCTTATCGATATATTGATGCTTGATGTCAAAATATTCGACGATCAGAATGAATTGTTTATACATTTTTTCAACATGATGCCGCCCCTCAAAATTTTCGTTGGGGCCCACAACGCGAATATTATCAGCTAAATGAAGCTTGGAGAAATCTATTTGCTTTGCCTCAAAAGCACGTTGAAGCTCCTCATAATAGCTTGAAATGATCTTGTTTATATGCATACGTTACTCGTTTGTTTGGCTCATTGTGCGCCAATATTCCTGTTTTTTTCAAGATTTTTATTTTGAATATTCTTCAGATCGGTTCTTATTGCGAAATTTTATAGGGAGGTATTAGCATTGGCTCTAAATTAGCTTGAATTGCGTTTGAGGTAAATTCACAACCTTTTCCTGAATAGATATCAACTCCGGTGCCGGCAGCTCCGACAACACCCCCAACACATGCTCCGGCAATTGCCCCAAATATTACAAAAGGAGCCGCAAGACCAGCGGTGGTGCCGCTCATTAAAACTAGCGCGGTCCCCGTGCCTACTAAACCAAGACCAATTGGGAATAAAACATTAGAACTTAGTTTTAGGGGGCTCACTCTCGACTTAAAAGTATAACTTTTTGACTGAAACCCTTCTTTTTCTATAAGAACATGGTGAGTATGTTTTAAATCTACCGCAATGATTTGGGGAGTCGTTCCGCAATCATACCCATCAATTGTGATTCTTGCATTCGGAGGATTAGAAGCAATTGTGATGGCTTGTTCAGAAGAACGTGTTACGGTACAGCAACTTGAAAGAGAAAAAGAACAGAGAGTTAAAAAGAGAATTAGTTTTTTCATGACAACCTCCGTAATGTTAATTAAACAATTATGTTCTCAAACAAAACAAAATCGCTTGTACAATAGCAAATAAATTAAAAAAACGGAAGTTAAAGTAATTAATACATATAAGATGAATGTGATTCAAAAAAAACCACTAAGGGGAAGAAGTGAAGGGTAGTCGGTTCATTTTCTCATTTTCTTCTTCACTTCAGACATCCCTTGTAACTTGATTTTAGACTTTCAAAATCTGTTACTTAAGAGAAGTTATTTAGGAGAAACTGAGAAGGAAAAACAGGATATGCAAGATCGTAAACGGCAGGATAAGCAAGATAAAAGAAAAAACGAAATTTTTGAACAGTCTTAACTCAATCATATCCGCATATTCTTACTCTTTATTGAATATCTTGCTTATCCTGCCGTTTACGATCTTGCTTATCCTGTTTCTTTTCTGTGCCTAGGAGCTGTTGAGATCACTGAGGAAATTTAAGATCAGCTTTTTGGGGCGGAGGCGACTTTTTGTTTGATTTCTTTATGTTGGGGGAAGACCTCTTGATCAACGAAAACAAGATGATCCCCTTCTACTGTGACTAAGCATTTGCGCCCTTCATCGGGATGCATCAGCAATTTTTCAGCGAGAGGATCTTCTAAATATTGTTCGATAGTTCGGCGCAAGGGGCGTGCTCCCATTTCTGGCTGGAATCCTTTATCGACCAAAAAGTCTTTGGCTTTATCGTCCAAAGTTAGATAAACTTCGCGACGATTCAACCTGGATTGGACTTTCTTCAGTTCGATAGCGATCACTTGCAGCAGCCCTTCCCGATTCAGTGGACGGAAGATCACGATATCATTCAAGCGGTTTAAAAATTCGGGCTTAAAGTGCTTTTTGACAGCGCTTTCGATTTTTTCTTTGATATGATCATAATCCAATGACCCTTCTTGGGCTCCAAATCCCATTTCGGTGCTTTTCTTGATCAGATCGGCACCGAGGTTGGAGGTCATGATGACGATGGTATTGCGGAAATCGATCTTGCGTCCAAACGAGTCTGTCAGACGCCCTTCTTCCAGAATTTGAAGAAGCAAGTCCATGACATCGGGGTGGGCTTTTTCGATTTCATCGAAAAGAACGACAGAATAGGGGCGCTGACGCACCTGTTCTGTGAGCTGTCCCCCTTCTTCGTGCCCCACATATCCTGGAGGAGATCCTGTCATGCGGCTGACAGCAAATTTCTCCATGTATTCGGACATGTCGACTTGGATGAGGGCATCTTCGCCGCCAAACATGTTGATGGCCAACAAGCGGGCCAGCAAGTGTTTTTCCAACACCTGTAGGACCAAGGAATAGGAAGGCGCCAATGGGTCGATTAGGATCTTTGATATCGGCTCGGCTGCGGCGAATGGCTCGGCAGACAGTTTTGACAGCTTCATCCTGACCGATGATATTTTCGCGGAGAATCTCTTCCATTTTCAGAACTTTTTGTGTTTCCCCTTCCGTCAACCGACTGAGAGGGATGCCGGTTTGTTTGGCGACGACGTTGGCGACATCTTCATCTTCGACAATCACTTCATGTTCTTCTTTGTTGATTTCCCACTCAGCGCGAATCTGCTGCAACTTTTCGCGAAGGGTTTTTTCTTTGTCGCGCAAGTTTAGCGGCTTTTTCATATTCCTGTTTGCCGATCGCCTCTTCTTTAGCTATGCGTGTCTCTTCGATTTCGGCTTCATAGTTGCTGATATCTTGAGGTTGATTCATCATTGAAATGCGCATTTTGGCGCCGGCTTCGTCGATCAGGTCGATCGCTTTATCGGGCAGGAAACGGCCATGAATATAGCGGTCGGAAAGAATAGCTGCTGCGTGCAACGAAGCGTGGGGTGTAAATGACACTTATGGTGTTCTTCATATTTGGTTTTCAAGCCATTGAGAATTTCGATCGTTTCTTCAACAGTGGGGGGAGCAATTAAAATCTTTTGGAAACGACGTTCTAGAGCGGCATCTTTTTCGATATGTTTGCGGTATTCATCGATCGTGGTTGCGCCGATACACTGAATTTCCCCGCGAGAAAGAGCAGGTTTTAAGATGTTGGAAGCATCGATGGCACCTTCTGCAGCTCCGGCTCCCACAATCGTATGCAATTCATCGATGAAAAGAAGAATGTTGCCATTCTTTTTGATTTCATCCATGACAGCTTTGATTCGCTCTTCAAATTGGCCGCGGTATTTTGTTCCGGCAATCATCAAAGCGAGATCGAGAGTGATCAGCTTTTTCTTGCGCAGGTTGTCGGGGACTTCCCCTTTGACGATAGCTTGGGCCAGTCCTTCGACAATGGCTGTTTTTCCAACACCAGCCTCCCCGACTAAGAACGGGATTATTTTTGCGGCGGCGGCAGAGGATCAGGATTAGGCGTTCCACTTCCTCTTTGCGGCCGATGACAGGATCCATCTTTCCTTCGCGGCACATTTCGGTCAGATCGTGGCCATAGGCTTTTAGAGCAGGCATTTTATCATTTGTCCCACCAGGGGGTTTTTCATAAGATTTTGACGATGGCCCTGCTCCTTGGCCGGCAGTCTGCGAGGGAGGGGGAGCAGCCCCGATAGGAGGAAGTTGCAGGTTGAAGGTTTCCAGTTCTTTTAGAACTTCTTTGCGCACTTCTTTGAGGTTGACATTGAGATTTTCCAGCACTTGGGCTGCAACGCCATCGGTTTGGCGGAGCAAGCCGAGCAAAAGATGTTCTGTGCCTACATAATTGTGGTTGAAGTTGGCAGCCTCTTCGTTGGCATATTCGAAAACTTTTTTTACTTTTCCTGTAAGTGCCGGATCTCCATAGACTTGAATTTCAGGACCATAGCCGACCAGTTTTTCGACTTCATTGCGTACGGTTTCAAAGTCGATATTGAGATTGCGCAAAACATTGACAGCGACGCCTTGGCCGAGCTTGAGCAGTCCAAGAAGAACATGTTCAGTTCCTAAGTAGTTGTGGTTCAGTCGTTGAGCTTCTTTTTTGGCCAGCTTAATGACTTGTTTTGCACGATTGGTAAATTTATCAAACATAAAGCTTACTCACTAGTTTAGCTGCTGCCCCAAATTTAATTTTAATATAGAATACAGAAACATACAAGAGAAAGGATAAGATCAGACGAGGTTAAAAAAATTATATTGAGCTTAATTTGTCACTGGCCTATTTCCGCGGCGAGTTTTTTGGCGTTGGAGATGCAATCACTGATTGCGATACCCGAAAACGTTGTACCTGATAAAGATAGGGCTGGGTATTGCTGCTTGATTTCTTGTTTGATTCCCTGGATTAAATTAGCATGGCCAACGAGGTACTGGGGGATGGCTCCCCGAACAACATGGACATGGCTGACATCGGGTAGCTTATTGATATTTAAATGCTTAGAAATCGTATCTAAAGCTAAATCCAAGGTTTGCTGATCTGTTTTTGGCTCCTTTTCCTTGGATCTCATTCCCCCCATCATCACTGTCATCCGGGTCTCATTTTCATGCCGATTTTGTTCCGGGAACACGCTGGAATCCCACACCATCCCTAAAATTTTTTCATTTTCTTGGGAGGGGATTAGATACCCAAAACCTTGTTTCGTTAGCACTTGCGAACGATAACCTAAGCTGACCATCGAAAGTGAAGCATGGGGAATTTTTTGCAACATTTGAAAAGCTTGGGGAGCCATCTGGCAAATCAAACGGCCAAGCTGATGGCCAGGCAAAGTTGAAATCACATGATCGGCTTCTAATTTCCAACCATTTTCCAGGACCACGGTTGTTCCTTTAGAATGAGGAATAAGCTTAATCACAGAAGCATTTAAATGAAGATGATCTTTCAGCCTTAAAGCTAGTTCTTTAGGGAGCGTTTCCATTCCATTTTTAAAAGAAAAAATCGCCTTCCTCTTAAATTTTTTTACAAAAGGGGATAATGATGAGGGAACTATAGATTTTTTTCTCAACATCCCTTTTAAAATCCCTCCGTACTGCTGTTCCCATTCAGACAGCATAGGAAAGCATGATTGCACAGAAAGTTGATGGATATCCCCAGCATGTATCCCGCCCACAAGGGGGTCAAAAATCTTTTCGGCAAATGAGACATTTAGTCGGCGGGAAACAAAAGAATGGATCGATTCATCTTCCCCATTCCCTTTGGGGAGCCGCCAGTCTTTCCACAAGGCTTTAAAAAGCCCTTTGGTGAGGGGCGATGAAAAAAAATCAAAAAGACTTGAAGGAACAATCTGCAATTTTTGTTCCGTATACAAATAACGTTGTTTCGCAGCGGGAGAGGCTGTAACTATCTGATCTTGAAGGCCGAGATTTTCAATTAGTTGCAACGTTTCGATCCCAGGCCCTCTTGCGCGGCAGCTATGGGGTCCCAGCTCGAGGAGGAATCCCTCTTTTTCGATGCTTTTAATCCATCCCCCTGTGCGCGATGAACTTTCCAACACTGTAATTTGGAGGGAATCCTTGTATTGTTTTTTTAAAAACCAGGCCACGGATAAGCCGCTGATCCCTGCTCCTAAAATAACAACATGTTTAGACATTCTGCACCGTTTCTACAAGAATTTTTACAGCATCGGGTGAAACATCAGGGGCTATGCCGTGGCCAAGGTTAAAAATATAGCCCCGATCATGTTTCATACTTTTTAACATCTTTTTGATCTCCTGCTGCAATATTTTTCGAGGGGCATAAAGGAGATCGGGGTCGAGATTTCCTTGGAGGGCGACTTTGGAAGGCAGGTTGGTGCGCACTGCTGCGATATCGGCATTCCAATCCAAGCTGATCCCTGCTGGTTTCAATTCATCCAGAAGCGGCGCAAAAACAGAAGATCCGCGGCAAAAAAGGATAACTGGGATGCCGGTAGATTTTAGAGCTTTGACAAGTTTTCCCAGGTAAGCCAGGGAAAATTCTTTGAACTGGGAAGGTGCCAGAACATTCGCCCACGAATCAAAGATCTGAATCGCATGTACGCCTGCTTTGATTTGCATCTTTAAATAGGCGATCGAATGGCGGGCGATGAGATCAAGTAAACGGTGAAAACTTTCGGGATCTCTTAACATCCATTGCTTCGTTTTTTTTAGATCGCGGCTGCTTTTTCCTTCGATCATGTAGCTTGCGACCGTAAAAGGGGCTCCGCAAAAACCGATTAAGGGAACCTTTAATTCTGCGATAAGCATCTTAATGGCTTCTGGGACGAAATTCATGGAATGGAGGGTTTCGCGGTCGGGCAATTGGTCGATATCAGCGATAGAAGTGATGGGACGTTCGATGATAGGCCCAATCCCATCCTCAAAGCGCAATCCCCGGCCTAAAGCTTCCACAAGCAGAAGAATATCGGAAAATAAAATTGCTGCATCCATCTTAAACACTTGAATAGGCAAACGAGTCACTGCAGCCGCTAAGTCGGGCTGATGGCACATTTTCAAAAAAGAGTATTTGGCTCTGATTTTTCGATATTCGGGCATATAGCGTCCAGCTTGACGCATGAGCCAGACAGGAGGACGAGAAGTATTGCAGTGCTGCAAAGCATCCAGGAGGAGCCTGTTCATAAAATCCTTTCTAAAATAGCCTCTCTAGTGAAACCAAATTCCCGGGCAAGATCTTTATAGGGAGCTGATAATCCAAAAGTGTGCATGCAGATGGGGATCCCTTCTCTGCCGATATATTTGTGCCATCCTTGGTAAACACCCGCTTCGATGCTGACACGCTTGCCCAAATCTCCCCCAAAAATCTGATTTTTATAATTGTCATCTTGCAACTCAAAAAGCTCCCAGCAAGGCATGGAGACCACGCGAACGTTTTTCCCCAATTTTTCTAATTCTTCGGCAACATCCACGGCGAGGTGCAATTCCGAACCCGTTGCCACCAGCATATAATCGGGCTTCCCTTTTTCTTTTTTTAGGATGTAAGCTCCCCGGCCAACACCTTGGTCATAGGGAACGTGGGTTTCCTTTAAAGAAGGAAGATTTTGGCGGGTTAATAGCAATGCTGTAGGCCCTCTGTAACGCAAGGCGGCAATCCAAGCCATTTTAACTTCATAGTCATCGCCCGGACGGATCACGTGCAAGTTGGGGATGGCTCTCAAGGTCGCATAATGTTCGACAGCCTGGTGGGTAGGACCATCTTCTCCAAGAAAAATGGAGTCGTGGGTAAACTGATAGATCACCTGTTCTTTCATCAAGGAACACAACCGGATTGCATTGCGCATGTAGTCTGAGAATGTCAAAAAAGTCCCGATTACGGGCAGGATCATATCGGTTTCAGCCATTCCGGTAGCCATCGTGGCCATGCCGAATTCTCGAACGCCAAACTTGATATTTCTTCCTGAAAACACCCCTGGAGCTACTATGGGGTATTTCTTCATCATAGTGAGGTCGGAGCCGGAAAGATCGGCAGACCCTCCATATAGCTGAGGCAAAAGATCTGCCAGAACGTTAATGACATCCTGGGATGCTTTCCTGCCAGCAACAGGCCCTTTAATTTCCAAAGCTTGCAATTTTTGCTCGAGGTCGTTGGGAATTTCTCGCCGGGCCATTTTTTCAAATTCTCGCAATTTTTCAGGATTGCCCTTTCCCCATGCATCGAATGTTTTCCGCCATTCCTCTTCGTTGGCTGCATCTTGGATCCGTTTCTTTTTAAAGAACTCGTAGACCGCGGGGAAGACAAAAAACTGTTCTTCAGGGATTCCCAACGCAGCTTTTGTGGCTTTGACCTCTTCAGGGCCTAAGGGGGAGCCATGAACTTTGTGTGTTCCTGCTTTATTGGGCGACCCTTTGCCGATGATGGTATGAGCTATGATCAATCGGGGTCGGTCTTGATTTGTGCGCGCTTGCTGAATGACATTTTGCACGGCATCCAAGTCATGCCCATCCACCTCAAAAACTTCCCATCCGTAAGCTTCATATCGTTTTTTTGTATCTTCCGAACAAGATTCGCTCAAAGGACCGTCGAGGGAAATTTTATTGGAGTCGTAGATCCCGATGAGATTATCGATCCGGAGGTGTCCCGCGAAAGAGGAAGCCTCGCTGCTTACCCCCTCCATGACGCACCCGTCCCCCATGAGAAAAAACACTTTGCAATCGATGATTTTGTGAGCAGGCGTATTAAATTTTTCCGCTAACAGTTTTAGCGCGAGAGCTTGGCCCACAGCATTTCCGACACCTTGTCCTAAGGGGCCTGTCGTTGATTCCACGCCGACAGTTTCACGGGATTCGGGATGGCCTGGAGTTTTAGAATGGAGCTGGCGAAACCGTTTTATCTCTTCCATCGACAAGTCGAAGCCAGATAAATGGAGGCAGGAATATAACCACATGGAGCCATGCCCTGCCGATAAAATTAAACGGTCCCGGTTGATCCAATGGGGATTTTTGGGATTGTGTCTTAATGCGCAGCCGTACAAGTAAGCCCCTATTTCTGCACATCCTAAGGGAAGGCCCGGGTGTCCGGAGTCTGCTTTTTGAACAGCGTCGATCGATAATCCCCTGATTGTGTTGGCTATTTTTACCAACATTTGTTTTAGGTCAGGATCAAGCATTTTGGGGGGGGATTGATTGAGGGAAGGGTTGGCCTCAATAGATTTAGATATTTCCATAATTTTTGTACTCTTTGACAATTTTTAAAAAGCTACTTTAGCCGATTCCATTAGGGTGCTGCAAGGAAAAAATTTGCGTTTTTTGATTGCCTCATTTAGATGTAAAGATGTATACATGTTGCATTGATTTTAATAAAATTATTCTTATTATTTAAAACCATGCTTGGTTCAAATTTAATATTTTCTTCCCCCTCGCTGTTAAGCTCAAATTCCATATTTGACACAAAAGAAATTTGGACCCTTTCGGGTGTTTTCTATAAAGTTCGCCGCTCGTGGAAATGGTATCGATACAAGGAAATTTATGGCGACCCAAAAAATTTTTTAGGGTTAATAGGTGGAAACGCTTTAAGCTATGTTGTACCTACTTTCGTTAAAATACCCGCTATCAGTTTTTATGCTGGCTCTTTGCTTTTGGACCTCTTTAAGCAGCAAGATACTTGTTTTCATGCATGGAGCCAATGGAAGCAGGCAGTCTATGGGGTTCATCCTATCAATGCTTATCCCACTTATATCCAAAAGTCAAAAACGGCTTTCTTTTCCTCACACTCTACAATCACATGGTGGATGTCAGCAAGTAAGCATGGGCTCATTCGTACGCAGCGCATAGCATGCAGCTCTTTCCATTTAGGATTTGAACTTTTCAAGTTGACAATGCGTGTGATGGACCTTATGGACTTGGTGACCCTGGATCCAAACAAAATAAAAGAGAATGCTGAACAAGCGTTTCGGGAAGGGGCTGTTCATGGCCCTAAAGTGCTCAAAGCTCTCTCGAAAAACAAGATTGTTTTTACATCCCGGCTAAGGCAAATAGAGCCTTTTGCCACTAAGGCCCTTAAAGCATGCGGAGCCCCAGAAAACAGCTTTAAAACTCTTGAAACCTCTCTTAATTCTTTCTTTAGCTCAGTTGAAAGTTGGCTGGGTTGGTACGATAATGTATCAACCACAAGTGGTGAAGCCTTTACCGATTTGGGGGCCAAAGCTCTCCATGACATAGCTCCCACAAGTTTGCAAAAATATATTCCCGTAAATCGCAATTCTTGGTGGAATCCCCATGCAGAGAGAAAGGATAACAAACCGAGCATCTCCTACCAGAAGATCATATTGCGCCCCTACCGGAAGCAACAGGAAGAAAGAGAGAAAGCAAAAGGGAAAAGCATCGGCGACCAAGTCGACCAAGTGGAAGCCGCTGTCTATAAATCTCCAGGATACATAAGAAATATGTTTGATCCAGAAGCCCTAAAGCAACCGGCAGATGCTTCCCCTACAAAGACAAGTCCCTATAAGAAAATTAAGTTGGGATCAGCTAAAAAACAAGGTAAACTGCCACCCAAGCGACTCGAATTTGATTCCGTTGCCGTCTAAAGAGAAACCTGGTAAAATCTTGCATTGTTCTCTGCAAGTCAACTTCATTCATGGCTTCTTCCCCTGGCGGTTTTGATAAAAAAATAAAGGATTTTATCGATGGAAACACAAAAAATTCGGCGGCAGTTTCTCCAATATTTCAAAGATAAGCAGCATGCCATCATCCCCTCTTCCCCTGTAGTTCCTCACGACGACCCCACCCTGCTGTTTATCAATGCCGGCATGAATCAATTCAAGGACGTTTTTTTAGGAAAAAGCATTCGGGATTACAAGCGGGCAGCCACGAGCCAAAAATGTATTCGCGTTGGGGGTAAACACAACGACCTTGAAAACGTAGGACACACCCGCCGCCATCTGACCTTTTTTGAAATGCTGGGGAACTTCTCTTTTGGCGATTATTTTAAAAAAGAAGCGATCCGCTTTGCTTGGGAAGTCAGCACACAATTATTTGAATTCGAACCTGAAAAAATTTGGCCCTCCGTTTTTCGGGAAGATGATGAAGCCTTTGAGCTTTGGAAACAGTACGTTCCTGCTCACAAGATTACCCGCTTTGATGAAAAAGACAATTTCTGGGCCATGGGCGACACAGGCCCTTGCGGCCCCAGTTCTGAGCTCTATTTTGATCGAGGATCCAAGTACGGCAGTGCAAATAAGCCGAGCGAAGATACAGATGGGGAGCGGTACATGGAATTTTGGAACCTGGTTTTTATGCAATTCAACCGCTCATCCGATGGGGTCATGACCCCCCTTCCTAAACCCTCAATTGATACCGGAGCAGGCATAGAGAGGATTCTCAGCCTGAAAATGGGTGTCGACAGTGTCTTTGAAACCGATGTTTTGCGCAGTTTGATCGCCGCCGTAGAAAATGTGTCAGGCATCTCCTATGATTATCACGATCTGCTCTTAGGGCCAGCCTTCCGGGTGATTGCAGACCATGTGCGGTGCCTCTCCTTTGCGATTGCAGATGGCGTGCAACCCAGCAATGTCGACCGAGGGTATGTATTGCGAAAAGTGTTAAGGCGGGCTGTCCGCTATGGCAAAATGTTAGGGATCGAGGAGCCCTTTTTGGCGCGCATCTTGCCCCGCTTGGTTGAAACTATGGGCAGCGACTACACTGAGCTCGTTAAGGGGCAAAACAGGATCGCTGAAATTATGACAGCGGAGGAAGAAGCCTTTTTCAAAACTTTGCGCCGCGGCGGGAATATCCTCAATCAAATTATCATGCATGCTCAAAAAAGGGAGGATAAAAAAATATCCGGTGAAGATGCCTTTAAGCTTAAGGACACCTATGGCTTGCCTCTTGAAGAGATCACTCTGCTGGCCAAAGATGCGGAGCTCACCGTCGATATCGACCGTTATCAAACCTTGGAACAAGAAGCAAAAGAGCGCTCACGCAGCTCCCAAAAGATGACTCAACAGATCGCAGCTGAAAATCTTTTTGCCAATTACGTTCAGACCCAAGGCCCTTGCCAATTTCTTGGCTATACCCTGCACAAGGCTGTCGGCAAAGTCACTGCAATAGTCTTTAATGGACAATTTGTCGATGAGATCGTTGAAGGGCAAGAAGCCTTAGTCGTCCTCGATCAAACCCCTTTTTATGCAGAACAAGGGGGACAAGTTGGGGATGTTGGAACTTTAAGAGGGGAAAATGAATTATTTACCGTCCACAACTGCATCTCCCCCTATAAAGGGGTGATCGCCCATGTGGGAAAGGTGGAAAGAGGAGCCTTAAAATTGGGGATGCCGGTTTTGGCCGACATCGATTTTCAACGACGCCAAAAAATAGCCAACAACCACACAGCTACTCATCTCCTGCATTGGGCTTTGCATCAGGTCTTAGGAGAACATGTCAAACAGGCCGGCTCTGTGGTTGATCCCCACCGCCTCCGTTTTGACTTCAGCCACCACAAAGCGATGACCACAGCTGAATTACACCAAATTGAGGACTTGATTAATAACAAAATCAGGGAAAACAGACCCGTCAAGTGGTACGAAATCTCTTATGAAGACGCTCAAAAACGGAGCGAAATTAAACAGTTTTTCGGAGAAAAATATGGCGCACAAGTGCGCGTAATCGATATCGATTATTCGAAAGAACTCTGCGGGGGAACACACACTGAATTCACCGGAAACATCGGCCTCTTTAAAATTACAAAAGAAAGCAGCATTGCCGCAGGGATCCGCCGGATCGAAGCTGTCACAGGTTCCGAGGCTGAAAGTTTAGCACGGCAAAATGAACAACTTTTGGAACAATGCGCTGTCACGCTAAAAACGCAACCCATGAAATTAATGGAACGTGTTGACAAGCTGCTGGAGGAGAATAAACAGCTTCTTCAAGAACTGAAGGAAGTTAAAAAAGGTCAGCTGGGCACGTTGATTGAATCCCTTCAAAGCAAAATCGAACGGATTCGGGAAATTCCTGCTTTGATCTCTTCATTACCCTTATCTGCAGATGAAATGCGCGCATGTGCTGATGAGATCATGAATAAGAACTCGTCCTTGGTATTGGTTCTGGCTTCAGCAGAAGGGAATAAATGCAGTATCCTTGTCCGCGTCACAGATGATTTAGTCGCAAAAGGGATCAAAGCCCACGAAATTGTCAAAGCAATTTCTCCCTTGATTGAAGGAAGCGGAGGGGGGAAGCCAAATCAAGCGCAAGCAGGCGGCAAGGCTCCGAGCAAGATTCCTGAAGCCTTAAAAAAAGCAAAAGAATTTTTAGAAGATATTATAGTTTAACAAAAAAAGAACAGGATGGGCAAGATCGCCTTTGGCGGCAAGATAAGCAGGATAAGAGCACAATTTGGAGTGCGGCGGTTCAGCCTAAAATTTGGAGTGCGGCGGCTTGACGCCGCTTTATTAGGCATCGGCTTGACGATGCCTTTGCTTTAGAGCATCCCCAAGGCGATGCTTATCAAAGCGGCGGCAAGCCGCCGCACTCCAAATTAACATATTATCCTGCTTATCTTGCCGCCAAAGGCGATCTTGCTCATCCTGTTATTTGTATTCAATGTGATTTAAACAATTAAGCTAGCCTAAGTTATGCTGAAGAAATTTTTAGAAAGTGAAAAACTGTCAATTTACGAACAAGCCTTGCGAGATGGGGAATCAATTTTAATAGAAGGGTTATGGAACGCTCCTAAGGCCTTGCTCGCCTCTTTGGCCCAACAAGCTACCGGAAAACACATTTTGATTTTAACAGGGGCTAGCCAGGAGGAGGTTCGGCTATTCCAAGACTTTGCCTTTTTTACTGAACGCCCCATCGTCGATTTTCCTGCCTGGGAAACATTGCCTTCGGAAAATATTCCCCCCAGCCCTGATATTGTGGGTGAAAGGTATCGTGTCTTGCAAGAAATCCTGCAAGGGAAAGAGCCCCATATCATCTTGACAGGCTTGCAAGCATGTTTGCAAAAACTTCTTCCCCGTGAACATTTTTCCAGCCTTTATTTGACCTTAAAAACCGGGGATACCATCTCTTTTGAAGAGCTGATCAACCGTCTAATAAAAATGGGATACCAGCGGCAAAGCGTTGCCTCTGAAAAGGGGGAATTTGCTGTGCGTGGAGGGATCATCGATATCTTTCCTGTGTCTTCCCCCGATCCCTGCCGGATTGAATTTTGGGGAGACGAAATTGAATCGATCCGTCTATACGATCCTATAGGGCAAAAGTCTGTTCAGCCTGTCCAAAAAATCTCGATTACCCCGGCCCAAGAATTAGAGCTTCTCAAAGGGGAAGAGAAACTGGCGACGGTGCTCGATTATTTAGGGCCTAATACCCTGGTTGTCTTTGATGATTTGCTGGCATTGGAAGACCGGTATGCTTCCTTAACAAGCATGTCAGGGATTTCTTCCCGCACCTTCGGAACGATCGACCAATTGATGCAGAAACTAGAACCGTTGCAAAAAATATTTTGGTCAGTACAGCCCATCGAAGAATTGAGCGAGGTTCATCTGACAGAAAAAATGTCTAAGGGCTACTACTCGGCCACGGTTCCCTTACATTCTATCCAATTTCAGATGTTCAATAGATCGTTGAAGGCTCAACGTTGGCAGCATCCTTTTGAAATGTTAGCTGATTACTTGCTCCCCGAAGGGGAAAACATCTCAGGACTGGATTTGTTAAATTCTTTGGGAAAATTCGGATCCTCCGATTTTCAACTCCACTTTCTTTGCTCCACAGAAGCTGAGCAAACCACTTTGCAAAAACGGATTTTGGATGCGGGGATCCGGCTGCCCCACAACACCGTTTATCATATTGGCTACCTTTCCTCAGGACTCGTTGCGGTGGATTTCAATTTGGCCCTTTTTCCCATGACGGAAATCACCCATCGCTATAAGATCCGGCGGCAAAAGCAGAGAAGCACCTACCACACACTTCCTTCCGAAGTTTACGATTTAACGCCCGGGGAAATGGTGGTCCACCTTAACCATGGGATCGGTAAATATTTAGGATTAGAAAAAAGGCCGAATAATGTGGGTGTCCTGACAGAGTTTTTTGTTTTAGAATATGCTGAAAATACAAAATTATACGTTCCTTTAAATCAAGCTTACCTCATCAGCAAATATATCGGCGCAAGCGATGAAGTCCCCCGCATGCACACATTAGGAAGCAACCGATGGAAAAAAGCCAAGGAGCATACGGAACGTGCGATTTTAGAATATGCCTCCGATCTGCTTCAAATATATGCACAGAGAGAAATCAAAGGGGGATTTTCTTATCCGGCCGACAGCCCCGATATGAAAGCCTTTGAAGAAGATTTTCCCTATATTGAAACAGAAGACCAGCTTCAGGCCATTGCCAACTTAAAAGAAGATATGTCTTCATCCAAGGCTATGGATCGGTTAGTTTGCGGCGATGTAGGCTATGGAAAGACAGAAGTAGCCATGCGAGCGGCCTTCAAGGCAGTCGTCGATGGGCAAAAGCAAGTGGCCATTTTAGTGCCCACAACAGTGTTAGCCATGCAACATTATGAAAACTTTATAGAAAGGATGAGCAACTTCCCTGTCAATATCGGGGTCCTTTCCCGCTTCCGCACTACTAAACAGATCAGAGAAACTCTTGAAGGAGTTGCCAAAGGCACTGTCGATATTCTCATCGGCACCCACCGCATCATCAGCGAAGATGTTCTCTTTAAAGACTTAGGCCTTGTGATCATCGATGAAGAACAGCGGTTTGGGGTAAAAGCTAAGGAGCACCTCAAAAAAATAAAAGCGGGTGTTGATTGTCTCACACTTTCAGCTACACCGATTCCACGAACATTATACATGTCTCTTATAGGCGCAAGAGACATGTCGGTCATCAATACTCCCCCGCAAGATCGACTCCCCATCACCACGATCATCACAGAACCTAATGAGCAGGTCATCAAAAATGCGATCTTGCGGGAACTGGCCCGCGATGGTCAAGTTTATATCATCCACAATCGGGTCGAATCCATTTTCGATACAGCCTCCTATATAAAAAAGCTGCTTCCTCAGGCCCGGGTCGTTGTTGGCCATGGACAAATGAGCGCTGATGAGATCGACCTGGTCTTCCACGCCTTCAAAAATGGTCATGCAGACATTTTAATAGCCACAACCATTGTGGAGAATGGAATCGATATCCCGAATGCAAACACCATTCTCATTGAAAAAGCAGATGGCTTCGGCTTAGCCGACCTTTATCAACTGAGAGGAAGGGTCGGCCGGTGGAACCGGCGGGCCTATGCCTACTTTTTAGTTCCACGCTTGCGCTCTCTCCCCGAAATCTCACGCAAAAGGCTTAATGCGCTTTCCGAGGCTTCAGGCTATGGCGGGGGGATGAAAATAGCCATGCGCGATCTTGAAATCCGTGGAGCCGGGAACATTTTAGGGATGGAACAATCGGGTCATGTCTCAGCCATCGGATTCCATCTCTATTGCAAATTATTAAAGCGGACAATTCAAGCCATGCAGGGGAAAATTCCAACCGTCGTATGCGACACAAAATTGGAATTCCCAATTGATGCCCGCCTTCCAGAAGAATACATTAACGAAGTCAGCCTTCGCATGGAGATCTACCAGAGGCTCGGAGAAGCTGCATCTTTCGAGGAAGTGGATGCCCTATGGAGCGAATTACAAGACCGTTTTGGGCCTGCACCTGAGCCTGCCCGGTGGCTCTATTATCTCACCCGCGTCCGCGTTTACGGAGCTTTAAACGGTTATACACTGCTCAAATATGAAAAATTGTCCCTGACAGCTGAGCAGCAAAAAGGGAAACAAACAACGACCAGAAAAGTGATCATCTCGCCGCCAAAGACTCCCCAAGAATTGGAATCCAAAATCATTCAAGCCTTAGAGTCAGACCGTCAGGATCTAAAAACAGCAAGATAGGCAGGATCGCAAGCAGCAGGATATCAAGGATATAAATATTTAAGGGTTATTTACATACGAATAAGAAATGCGCAGGGTCAATTTGGAGTGCTGCATTTGAATATTTATTCGAAAAGATAGAATTAAATTTATTTCTCCCCTCGGACGCGTTCGTTTTTTAATTGCAAATTATTTTTTTCAAATTATATTAAAAAACTAATATAATAATTATTGATGTATATAGGAGGTAAACTATGACAAACTATGTAGGAAAATTATTATTTACAACACCGATAGACAATTCTGCATTTGAAGGTGTGAAGAAGCTCACATTATTTGAAAAAACGGCTAATATGAGTACCCGCTATTTGCATTTAAATCCCACTAATTATGATGAAAAAGTTTCTACAGTTAACGAAATTGGTCAGAACACAATTTCCGCCGATGTAATTTATACAGAGCCTTCTTCCCATCCACGCCTTATGAATTGTGCTAAATGTCTATCTTATGTTCTATTGTTTCCTTTCTCTGCTGCTATGGTAGTTGTAAATGTTGTGGCATTTAAATTTTTTAATAAAGTTAAAGTAAACGAATTAACCGATGGCGAATTTGATAAATTAAAACAGAATATTATTAAAAAGTTAATGGTTCAAATTAAAGAAGATTTAAAAGATTTTACTGATGGTGATTTAGTAGGGATTGAATTGCATACTCATGGGCCTCATAAAGACAATACTATTAATATTGGTGGATATAAGAACGACGTCATAATCATAGGTGACGACGGAAAAGAGCAAATCGATTATCATTACATCCAAGCAGAACTTGGGAATATAATAAAAAAAATTGACTTCCCTTGTTTTTGGAAAGTTCAAGTATTGAGTGATCATGCAGGAAAAATTGCCGATGGTTTATTAGAAGAAGCCGGAGAATTTAAAACAAAAACAGCTATTTTAGAAGCCAAAAGAAATTATAGAAGAGAGTCAACAACAGTAGATTTAGCTTCTCCTAGAGCAGCAAGAAATAAAATCGTAAAATTTATACATGGTTATGCGAGCGGAATCGAATATTCAGTAAAACCGGACAAATATGGATTTTATAAATAATTATGCGCGCGGAACCGAATATTCAGTAAGACCATCCAAATAAATGGATTACTGAAAATAGTGTCTCATGTACAAAAACAAGTGGCGATTGTAGTGCCCATAACAGTTCTCCCGATGCGGTATTTCGAAAGTTTTATTGAGAAATTGAGCAACTTCCGTTTCAATATCGGAATCCTTTCCCGCTTCCGTACACCTAGACAAGTGAAACCCTGGAAGAGGTTGCCAAGGGCAGAGTCGATATTCTCACTATGCCCCATTTCTTAAGAAAGGAAGGCCTTTTATGTCTTCAGTTGTAAATCTTAAGATTGATTACAAGAAATGGGGCGATATTTTAGAAGACATAAGCGATAATCCAAATCATGGTAGGATTGCAGTCATTAACAAAGGCGGTTGCGGAAAACTTTTATATGTGAAAAAAAGTCAAACTGTCAAGGAAGCTGAAATATCTTTTGAGCAAATGCTTCTCATATCAAATAGAGCTCTTACCGAAGCTTCTTCCCCTTCTTACCTTGTGGACAGAAAAATTGTCCATTGTGCACAAAAAATTTATAAAAGAAAATACAAAAGATTTGGTTTAGGTAATTTAACTTATTTTGACATTAACCACTTTTCTTCAGAAAAAAAACTGTATCAAGAGTTAACGTCTAATTGGAAAAAAAGCCTCGATAGGGAAAAAAAAATTTTCGAAAATGAATTTCAACAAATCCTTGATGAACTCACTAAAACAGCCGACCCACCAATAAAAGAAAAAATCACAGCTTTATCGACAAAATTCGAACAACTCGAACAAGAAATTGAAAATCTTGCCAAAAATCGTGACTTTGATTTGCTGCCAACAGATGGGTTAGATGGGCTTATATATAAAGAATATTATGAAATTTTAGAATATTGCGAAATTTTGGATACATTATTAGATGTTTCTCAACCTATCGATCCAGATATAGCAAAATTTATTGTTGATTCAGTTCATACTTGTGCAGCCTTAAACTTTATTCCCGATAATAAGGTGCTCAATTGTTTATTCAATGTTGGTCTTAAAGGTGTTAAACATCCTGATCTTACTTCTGAGCTTGCAAATAGAAATTGTTCCCTTTACTTAGGCTATCAAGTGAAATGTAGAGCATTGCAAGCTCATCAATTCATCTTAAGCTTGGCGATCTATCCAAATAAACAAATTGAAGAAAATGAAAAAAAATGTCTTATCGATATCGCTAATTATAGGCTGTCAATAGCTCGTGGGACCTGGGGGGATCTCAATAAACAAATCAAAACTATAAAACATGCGATCGAAATGTTAGATACCCCTCAGTCTAGTAAAATAGTCAATTTAAACGAAGACTCAACCTGCTTTTATGTGCCGCTGGGAATTCGCGATCATACCGTAACCTTTGAGTTTAGAAAGATTAGGGAAAATTATTTCTTCATTATCCATAATCGTGGGGATGGAGTCACAGATACGAAATTCCATGGCCCTATTGATTTTAAGATAGGTAATAAAAAGTTTACGAAAACTACAGTCTGGATTCAAACTTCAAAAAAAGTTTTAAGCAATGACAATTTTATTCGATCAATTGTGGCATATAAGCAATATAGCTATGACATTGAACCGTTATACGATCTAATTTATAATCATTTTATTATTAATAATGGTGGGAAGATTGTTAAGACTGATAATGAAAAAGCACTACATAATCTTTATATCCAGGCACATAATCCATTATCTAAGAACAAGTCATTAGTTACAAAAGACCTGATTAAGCGGGAATCCAATTTTAAGAGCATGCAACTTTATGGAACTTGCGTTGAGTCCAATATAAGTAGTGCTGAAAGGGGAATTTTTGCTAATCCGAAGGCCCGTACTAGAATAAAAATTTTTACCTTACAAGAATTGATCAAAACAGCTCAAAAAGAGACTTTTGAGGGGCAAAAGGCAGCAGATTCAGTCATCATCTTAAAGCTTGTTGCACTAGAAATCCAAAGGCTAAAGAAAAAATTGAATTAACGCGAGTTTTTTGATTGCGAAAGAAAACTCAATACCAGCTTGCATATAGTAATCCTTGCTTTTGCTGTTTTGCTTGTGAAAAGACTTTGAGCGGGTTGTTAGATGAAATAAACTACCACAGAGCCCACAGAGAACACAGAGAGTGGTCTTATGAATTATTTAATTAATAATGTAAAGCGATTAGTAGAAGGCATTCGTCGAATGAAGATATAATACCCTCTCTGTGTTTTCTGTGGGCTCTGTGGTAATTTTAACGGCTGAAGTGTGTCGAGACTAAAGTTTAGGCAAAGCAAATTCCGAGAGATTGTCTATTTGATTATTAGTAGTTTAGGATTGAAAAAAGACCTTTATCCAAAACTCGCGTTAAATTAGAACTGCTAAGGTAAAAGAATGGCCTTATGTCGCACGATCCTGACATTTTAGCTATCACATTCATTCTAAATACTTTAAAAAAAATAAGCCGAACTCAGTGCTTAAAAATTAAATAAAATTATACAATATAAAATAGGTTAAATTATATAATGTAAAATAGGTTATTTGTAATTATAATGTGAGAGGAAGTATGGCAATTATTTTTAACAAACCAATAGTAACTTATCCAAATTCGGGTATTAATATTCCTAAATTAGCTGATATGAGTTCCCGCTATTTTCACTTAGATAACTCTGAATATAGTGAAGTATGTGTACTTAGCAGCCAAGCTAGTAAAGTTAGTGAAGAAAGTAACGAAGTCGCGCAAAAAATTATAGGCAAGGTATCATATGAAGAGCCTTCTCCCCATCCATACGCATGGAATATTGCTAAAATCATAACCTATTGCACAATTATTACTCCAGCACTTATGGCCATTGCAAATATAGTATTATTAAAATTATTAAATCACATTGATATTGAGCCTTTAAA
This sequence comes from uncultured Parachlamydiaceae bacterium, assembly GCA_963742415.1. GTDB lineage: Bacteria > Chlamydiota > Chlamydiia > Chlamydiales > Parachlamydiaceae > CAVULX01. The sequence goes on along the minus strand of CAVULX010000003.1, from coordinate 833,661 downwards.
TCAAAGTGAAACCAATACTTTGAAAGATGTTTTATTTGAAAATTTTGAAGATCAAATTACAAATGATCTAACAAAAATAGAGAATGAAAGCGGGATTAAAAATGGCGATAAAATCTCCATTATCATGGAAAACCACGCCCCTCAAAACACAGGCTCGGAAAGGATAGATATAACTATAGATGCTCCTATAGAGGAGAGATGGATTCAATACCATAAAGCAGATTTTTTTAATGATAAAATAAAAGAATCTCTTGATAAGTGGGTACTTTCTCTTCCGTTGCCCTGTTATTCCAAAGTTACTGTAGTACATGAAAAAGGAAGGTAAAGAGACTGATGTTTTATCAAAAAGTCAGAAATTCCAGGTCAGTCATCAGCTCATTTTCTGTCTTTTTTTAAGAGAGCAGGCTCTGAATTTTTTTTCATAAATCGAAGAAACATAGATCCCTTCGCTTTATTTAAAATTCCATTTCCTTTTCCTTTCCTCTCTAAAATCTCCGGACCTGACTTTTGGCGAGACAACATTCCCTCTCCTGTTTTTTTTGTTTCATGCATTGTTGTATTGTGGCGCTTCGTGGGGGGAGTTTTTGTATTAGTGGGCGCTGGCTCAACATTTGTTTCACTTGGGGGAGAGCGGACAATTTTATTGGGATTATCAAAAAGGCCTTCTAACCCTGGCCTTTTTTTCTCCCCTATTTTCCAGGAAGAGGCTTTCTTTTTAGTATCCTGCGAAGTCATTGTTAAATGTGCCAATTTTTCAAGAACTGGCTCCTCTTTTGATGAAGTCTCCCCATTTTTTTTATATTTTGAACCCTGTTCAAATCTAGGTTGATTATCATTTATAATGTCTTGAAGAAGAGATTCAACTTCTGGATCAATGTTCATAATAGACCCACGACTTTTCTCATACAACATATCGCAAAGGGGTTTATGCTTATTCCAATCCTTTTCTTGACACTCTTCTCCACAATAGGTGATTGCTTCACACCGCGTACATATTTTTTTAGCACTAGCTACATTGCAAACTTTACATATAGTTTTTCCATAAGCCAATGCTCTTAAACCACTCTGCATTTCAAGACAAACAGGGCGATGATTTTTAAGATTCATTTGTTCGCATTTGGGACTACAATAAAATGAATACCTGCAAAACTGGCAAACGCGAGACGTTAGATTGCCACATTTAAGGCAAGGTACCTTTTTTGAAAATCCTTCAAGTTTTGGGGGTTGGACGAGGCTTTTGGATATGCGGGAATAGGTAGGAGAACTTTCAGCACTATTAATTGAGGGTTGACCTGTGCTGCAAAAGGTAGAAGAAGAACCTTCTGTACTATTGACCATAAAAACCTGCCGTAAGTAATGATTTTTTTTATACTAATATAAAAAAATGAAATTACTCATTTTGCGATTTTTGTTCAAACCTTCTGCGAATTCCCCGGAAGACTCCTTTAGCTTGTTTGCTAATGGCTTTATGGAGGGCTCTTAAGATTTTAATCCCCTTTTCCACGTGATCGGCCGTGTAATTTGCATAAACAAAGTTGGAGCTTGCTTTGGTTTTAATTCCGTCGCGGCCCATAGGCAAATCTGAAATCAAGAGAAGCGCTCCCAGGGGCAGCTTATATCTGTAGCTTGCCATGAAAAGGGTTGCCGATTCCATTTCAATTGCTTGGGGGCGCGTTGTTTCAAGGCGGTGTTTAAATTCTGTATTGAACTCCCAAAACCGCTTATTTGTTGTATGACAGATCCCGATATGATACTGGGCTTTTTCTTTTTCAAGAACGTTTGTCACGGTTTTTTGGACTAAAAAATTGGCTAGGGCAGGAACTTCGGACGGAAAATAAAAATCGGATGTTCCCTCCCCTCGGATGCTGGCGATGGGAACAAAGTAATTCCCCACTTTATAATGTTTCCTTAGCCCTCCGCACATCCCCAATAAAAGGGCTGCTTTGATCGGCAGATGGGCCAGCAAGTCAATGACGAGCGCTGCCGCAGGAGAACCGATCTTGAAGTCTAGAATAGTCACATGATCTTTTGGAGAGTGTGCCACTTTGAACATCGACCCTTCCAAAATGGGCACCTTTTTTTTTTCAGAAAAGTATTGGACATACTTGGGAAAATTCGTGAGGAGGAGATACGGTTGAAAGTCAGCAACTTCCGACCCGGAGTACCTTTCTAAAGTTTCCCTGGCGATTTGTTCTTCTTGAGGATCGGGCTTCCATTCATAAAGTTCATGCAACATATATTAACCCCATTCTATTTCCTTAGGCTGCGGCTCTCCAATCAAAGGTCCAAAGGAGGGTCGTTTTTCTTTTGTTAATGTGTACATATAATGACAGTTTGGACATTCCAAATCCTTCTCATACCTACCTAAACGATATTGATAATCTTCCCTACTCTCAAAAATACGGCTGCATTTAGGACATCTGTGGTATTGGACAATGAGATCCCAGGTATGAGTTCCCTTTTGCGTCATATTTTATTCCATTTGCTTAGATTTAGGAAAGAGAACTTCTAGCAAAGAAGCGAAAACCCCTTTTTTCTTTTTTGGTGTGGCTATGTGATATTCTTCCCCCCAACCATTAAGGTCGTGCATTTCGCAACCAATGATCCCCCGCCCCGATGAAAGTTGTTCTTTTTTCGTTGACGAATCGATTTTATAATCTCTATATTCTCTAAACCACATCTTCATTCTCCAGGCATGATTCAAAAAATATATCTGAGAAAAGATATTTTGCAAGTCTCAAAACCTGTCGGACGGTTCTAGAAAAACTTATACTAGACACACGCACACCACTTTGTTATAGTTTATGCATGTAAATTTACATATCAAGGAAATCAATATGGCACAAGTGAGCACCAACGAATTCAAAGCGGGCATGAAAGTTGAAGTAGAGGGGCAACCTTATACGATTATCACCAATGAATTCGTCAAGCCTGGAAAAGGGCAATCGTTTAACCGTGTTCGTTTGAAGCATCTGATCTCGGGCCGCACAATTGACCGCACTTTCAAGTCCGGAGATAAAGTGGATCTTGCCGACGTTGTCGAAACAGAAATGAGGATGCTTTACAAAGAAAACGATGGTGTTATCTTTATGGATGACAATACCTTCGAGCAAATTAAGATTCCTCACGAACATATTGGAGATACTTCCCAATGGTTGATGGATGACCATCTCTATGAAATTATCTTCTATAAAGGGACCCCTGTTACCGTCGAACCCCCGACCTTTATGGAAATGTTTATCACAGAAACTGCCCCAGGCGTTCGTGGCGACACAGCTTCTGGCCGTGTGTTGAAGCCTGCCATCGTTGAAAGTGGAGCTAAAGTGCAAGTCCCCATCTTTGTTGAGCAGGGGGAAAAAATCAAGGTAGATACTCGTACGGGTGATTACGTTTCAAGAGTTTCTTAATCTTTTTTATGATTATATCTAATAAAATAACCACTTTGAAAGACCGTGCTCACATGCTAGAAGCTGCACGCCGTTTTTTCAAAGAACGGAATGTTTTGGAAGTCGATTGTCCGATTGTCACCTCTTCCGCTTCGGTCGATGCCCACATAGACCTTATCCCCTCCACCGATGCTTCCGGAGAGACACGTTATTTGCATTCCTCTCCAGAATATGGGATGAAAAGATTATTGGCAGAGGGGATTGGGGATATCTATCAGTTGTCCCACGTGTTTAGGCAAGGGGAATATGGGCATAAACATAACCCTGAATTTATGATGGCTGAATGGTATCGGATCGGGTTTTCCTTTGACGATCTTATAAAAGAGACCCTCGATTTTATTAGGCTTTTTTTAGGAGCATTGCCTGCTTCCCAAATCACCTATAGAGACGTTTTTAAAAAATTTCTAGGCATCGATTATGTGACTGCCACTAACAAGGATCTTTATGAATTTCTGTCTGAAAGGGAAATTGCTGTAGACCGCTCAGTCCTTGAAGAGGGAAAGGATGCTCTTCTCAATGTCATCTTAGGGACCTTGATTGAGCCCTATTTAGGAAAAAATGAGCTGACAGTTTTGGCCTATTATCCCTCCTCTCAAGCTGCTCTTGCCCAAACCAAGTGGCATGAAGAAGAGCTTGTTGCCGAGAGGTTCGAAGTCTATTATCAAGGGACAGAACTCGCCAATGGGTATCATGAACTTGCCAATGCCATAGAACAGCGGCGCCGTTTTATCGAAGCCAATGAAATGAGGGTCCAGATGGGCAAGCAGCTGCTTCCCCTAGACGAAAATTTTCTGTCAGCATTGCAAAAAGGTCTTCCAGACTGTTGTGGAGTTGCTGTAGGCTTCGACCGCCTGATGATGCTCCGCCACTGCAAAATCAATATCAATGAAGTCATCCCTTTTGATTGGGAATCGGCCTAGCAATAATAACAGACAAGATAAGCAGGATCGCCTTCGGCGGCAGGATAAGCAGGATTAAGGGCTGTTTGGGGTACTGCTACTTGACGAAGTACTTCAAACACCTCTTAATCCTGCTTATCTTGTTCTATTATTCTCTTGGCAGTTTGAGTCGATCAAGAAGGTTAAGGGGCCGTCATTGATGAGGTGGATTTCCATGTAAGCGCCGAAAAGACCCGTTTGCACATTTTTTAAATGGGGTTTGAGATCTGCAACAAATCTTTCATACAAAGCTTTTGCTAAATCAGGCGGAGCTGCCTGCGTAAACGAAGGGCGCCGCCCTTTAGTACATTCAGCATAGAGGGTGAACTGGGATACGACTAACAATTCCCCTTGAACGTCTTGGATTGAAAGATTCATCTTTTCATCTGCATCCTTAAATATCCGCAGATTAATAAGCTTCTCTTTCATCCAAGCACAATCCTCAAGTGTATCTGTGAGATGGACACCAAGAAAAACGAGAAGACCTTTTCCAATTTTACCAACTATGGATCCGTCGACTTTGACATGGGCTTCTTTGACATGTTGAATCAGCATTCTCATTTGTTGAACCCGCTTCTTTTAACCTGAACTTTGGGTTTTTAACCAATTCCAAAATAGCTAGAGATGGATCAATGCTATGAGGTCGACCATTTTCTTACAATTACAAAAAATTATTACAGGCCTTTTGCCTGAAGAGATCGAGTGGCTGCAAGAAAAGACAGAAAGCTATCATTTTGCTCTACAGCAGTAAATGGAACAGGATAGGCAGGATCGTAACCGGCAGGATAAGCAGGATGAAAATAAATTTTAAGCGAAAGAGTAGCTTTAAGCCACTCTAAAATTAATTTTTTTATCCATCCTGTTTATCCTGCCGGTTACGATTCTGCCTATCCTGTTCCTCTTTTCTTTTCTGTGCTTCTGTGGTGTTTAGATGCATCTTGTTGCGCGGCAAAAAACGAGGGCATAAATGGTTGCGGGTTCTTGCTCTAATAGTACTTCAGCACATTTTTGCAAGGTGCTCCCAGTTGTCATCACATCATCGACCAGCAAAATATTTTTTTTATAGATGCTGCACCCCTTTTTTAATGAGATGTTTTGCTCTTTCGAAGCTCTTTGCTTGCGGGTTAATCCTGCTTGGCTATAATCGCCGCTTTTTCTTTTTAAAATATCTCCTATCGGCACATGAAGGATCGAACCTATCCCTTCACATAAAAGCAAGCTTTGGTTAAAGCCCCGTTCGAGCCGTCGTAAATAAGAAATAGGGATAGGGGTCAACAGGTCAGGCAGAGGCCAGCCAAGCTGCAAAAATTGCATCGCCATGTAGCTGCCAGCTCCTTTCGCCAAGTGGGGTAGATTCCCATATTTCATTCTTTTGATTAATGTTGCAGGGGGCCCTGTGTAATCAAAAACCGCGGCAACTCTATCCAGTAAGGGGGGATGGCGGGCACACTCTTCGCAAATTTTCGATTCTGGATCATAAAGGTGTGAAAAACAAAAAGGGCATCTTTCTTCGGGGTCGATTAAATCCATTAATTTTAAACATGCTTGGCAAAAAATGGGTTGGCTGGCAGGACATGTATTTTGACAATGCAAGCATAGCGGAGGGAACAACAAATCAGCAAAAGAACGAAGAATTTTTCGGAACATTTATTTTTAATGTTTTTTAGGCGGCCGGGTGCTTGTGCTAAACATAAAAGGGCGGTTGAAGAGCTCTGTCAATTTAGCTTCGATGTCTGCTGCCATAACAGGATGATAGCTTGGGTAGTGTTCGGCTATCCACCATGAAAATTTCCATGCAATATGTTCCATATCCCGTTGCCAAACAGTGGGTTTGAATAAATTATTGTCCCTTGTCATTTTACCGACATCTAAATGGATAGGTTTCTCGCCGACAAATCCGGTGTTGTGCATGACTCCATGGTCTTTGTCATAGATCCCCTTTTTGTATTCCGCCAAATACAGGTCAAAAATCTGCCTCATCCGGTGTTTGGCAAGAGTTAGATTATCTTGATCCAAGGCCTCTTGGATGACAAGGCGGGTCGTTTTTGCTTTTTCTTGTAAAAGAAACGCTACCGAATCGAGCTCGATTTCCCTTTGCAATCCCAATTTATCTTTTACTTTGACAGCCTTGTGAAGGGATTGGGATTTATTAAGATGGATGTAGATGAGGCCGCTGGGGCCCTGGTGAACCTCGTAGGCCAAGCGATACCCTTCGAAAACACCATATAATTTCTTATTTTTGCGAAGAGCCTGTTTTTCCCGGTAAGTGGAAAAAGGGGGAAAGGGGGGAAAAAGCTCGACAAACCAGTGAGGGGTCAAATGTTTAAATTTAAAAAATTTCAAAACATATTGATTGTCAGCGCTGCTGAATGCATAAGATTGGGCCCCTTTGCCAATGTAAGTAAAGGGTTGTGCTAAGATTTTTTCGATCCGTTGTTGATCTTGAGGGGAAAGCGGGGGGATTTCCCATTCTGGATGAAAGGGCATTTCATAACTGATATTGCCGATTCGAAAGTCATCTGTAAGGTTGAAGTATAGCCTAATAAAAGCGAAGAGAACCAGACAGCCGCTCAACGACCAGAGAGCCAAACGGAGATATTTACGATTAGATGTTTTCATATTTGAATTCATTTGGAATTATAGATTTTAAATCAATCATTGTGAGGATGCAACCTTCTTTTGATCAGAAGATTTATTTTGGTGCAGCCTTTGCAGAGAGTAGGACGGTTTGATTAAATTGCCGCCGATGCTGACTGTAAAAAGTTCTGCTAATTTAAAAAATAGGTTGTGTTGTTTCATGCGGATATGGACATGCAAGTTTCCATCAAAGTCTAGATATGAAGCGGGGCTAGAGTGACTGAGATTGAATTTGGATAGCTTCCCTTCACTATAGACATTCTTGAACTTTGTGAGCATGATTTTCCCGTCGTAAATATCATACATGATGGTGCCTGAAATTGGGTTCAAGACTGTTAAGTCTAAGCCGATCATGGTTAAAATTTCAGCAGGAATAGCCAGAATGGTATTTTGGAGATGTTTTTTTGGCGGGTTGACAAAAAAAAGTTTACCAGAACCGCGCAAAGTATTTACGTCTCTGCAACTGCCTTTTAACCCCTCTATATCTAATCTTTTGACCAATAAAGGTTTGGGAGAAACCATCCCGGTCGATCCAACTTCTTGCAATAAGCTAGGCCTGAAATTTACGATGTTCAACCGAGGAATGTCAAGCTGCCAGATCCCATCTGGAGTCTTATATAGGGAAATTCTGTCGATGGACAGGATACCCGCAGGATCTTCGATCCGAAACTGCCTTACTTCAATGCTTTTGGGAATGCAATCGACTTGTGCTAACAATCTTTGGAATTGATATCCTTTGATGGAGATGTTATTTCCCAGGAGATCCCCTTGAAAATAGAGTGGGCTTTCCCCTTGCTCTTTGGTAAATTTATCAAGGCGCCATTGCCCCTTGAGGGTGACTTGGTCGCCGATCCGCAACATTTTCATTCTTTCACATAATTCTGTAGATATCAAAGCTGTGGTTTTTTGAGGGTGGAAGGCGACATCCCCTATTAAATAAATCGATTCTCCCGACCAGGAGATGCTGTGATCATTAACCAAGTGAATATCCATGCCCGCAAGAGAACCTTCTGCTTTGAGAACTTGGAGGCCGAGCCAAGGGTCATTTCTCCATTCCACTCTTAAGGGTGAGGCTCCTGAGTTCTGTTGCAGGTCTGGATGACCATCGGAAAGCAGCAAGTTGCCAGCATGATAGGAAGGGCCGCGGGATTTTATTTGAAGCCAAAAGAGGTGATTTTGGAAACGGTATTGAGTTAAAATTTTTAGTTCTTTGAGATCGTAGTTAAGAGTGAAATTGTTGACTTCGTGCTCTTTTTTGAGGAAGTGGTACGAGCCTTCTTTTAATGTTATTTGAGAAAGGGTCGAACTTGGATTTTTGTGCAAAGCTAAGGATCCTTCGACATTGCCGTTCTGCTTTAAATTACAAATGATGGAAGCTACAGAGTCTTCTATCGCGTGCGGAAAGCTATGTTGAAGAAGCTGGGCTGTCCTTTTTAAGTTTTCTGCAGGAACATTGAAGTGGATCCTGTCAAAAATTAGCTCTTCCTGCGAGTGATTATGTTCTACCTTCTCAAAACTTAAAAGCCCTAACACTTCTTCTGTGAATGGGTCTTTAAAAGCAGTTTGGAGCTGCCGTATGGTAAGGCCGGAATTGGAATTAAAATGAAAAGAAACATTGGAAGCATCTTGAAGGGGTATTCCTTTAAGTTCTAAAGAGCGCACATTTCCACTGACTAATGCATCCAAGCGCCATTTTTTTGAAGCTGAAGGCAATTCCAAGCGAAGCTGGCCGTTAGCGCGTAAAAATCCCTTTGGATGATACTCAGAAATAAAAGTCTGCAAGAAAGGCCACTCATGAAGTTTGGACAAATTGCATTCAAGCAAATTGACCTTGGCATCGATCCCTTGGCCCCCATGCCGATATTCCCCTTCTAATCCAGCTAGAAATGATTCTCCATACCGCAAACCTAAAAAATCAAATTTCCATCCCTCCGGCATCATGCTCACATCGGCCGCCACTGCCAAATCATCTAAGATCAATTGATCAATGGACCAGCGGCAATCTTTTTTACCGCCATGCAAGGAACACTTATTAAATTTGTAATTATCTATTTTGACTTCTTGTCCAATCGCATGATAAGTGAGAGCGTCTACCTTGGCATCATAGCTGATGTTGACAGCAAAGCGGCCTGAAGCATTTTTCAAGTCGTCAAATTCTTTGTCTGTAATAGATGGAAGGCAAAAAAGCCCTGATTTGGCCACGATTTGGAGGTCCCGGAGGATAGTTTCTAAGGAGACTTCGAAGGCTAGGTTCAGCTGCTCAACTTGGGTCCAATCCTTAAGTGAAAGTTCTAAAACTGAAGGGTGGACATCGCCAAAGTGGGAAACATCCCGGTCAAAGGTCACGTTCATGTGGTTTTGAGAGAGCGGCTCCTCTTTAGAAGATGTCTGGCCGGCGATTCTGATGATATCTCTTTTTTGGTCACCAATCCAGAGATCGAATTCCGCTTCTTTTCGGGAGAGGTGGTGGAAAGAGAACTTATCCCCTGCTAAGGCATAGTTTTCAACTTGATCCCCTTTTCCAACAAAGACTTGTCCATTAATATCTTTTATTTCAAAGCTCTCCGCAAATTGATTATAATCAAAATTAAAGCTTAAATCTTTCGTCACAACATCCACATTGCGGAAGAGAAGAGTTCCCTGATTGAAGGTTCCAGCGATTTTTGTTTGCATGTCCAATTTTTCAGATCTAAACGACATGCGCACATTCATCCCTTCATCTCTCAACGCCAAGGTACCTTCAAGGGGAAATTTTTGAAAAAAACTCAGCTTGGGAAAGGGGGAAAAAAAGTCTTGGAGTTGAGAAAAACTGCTCTGAATTGTGTGTGCTTGTATATCGACATCGAAATTCCCCTTCCCTGGAGGTGACAAATCGAAATTCAATTTCCCTTTAAATGTGATCCCTTTGCATCGTGTTTCCAAATCATCCAATTGGAATTTATTGCCGGAAAACGTGATGAGAGCGGCGATATCTTCAAAAAACGACCCTGTTTTTTTCTCGAGATAGGTACCGGAGCGCATAGGAAATGTCCCATGGGAGGTTCCGGAGATTAAATCGAAAAATTGGGTCCCTAGAAATTCATTTTTTTGTTGAGGAAGTTCATGTGTTGCGGTGATACAGAAATCGCTGCTTTCGAAGCTCAAGTTTTTTACGTTATAGCCGACCTTTAATGTCATTCTGTCAAAGTTTCCTTGCAGATCCCCTACCCCTGTCATTTTTACATCTGCTTCAGGAAACATGAGAGGTGCAATATATTTATCTAAAGAGATGTCTTGAGCCTGAAACCATCCGTTACGGAATATGATTCCCGGGAGGCCCATCTCTTTGTGCAGCCATTTTCCTTCCAATAAGCTGATAGGGAGAACGATAGGCAAGTAGGCCAACGTCCCTTCCATCACAATCCCTTCCCAATAGGAAGAAACGAGTTGATGAAGTTCCGCTCCCCATAATTTTTGAGAAGCTTTTTCCAGTTCAAAACCAAAATGGATTTTCTGGGCCTCTTTTTCGAGAGGGGCATTTATTTCCATGAGACCCACGATTTTTGCACCATCTGTCAGCTTGCTTATGCTAGCTGAAACGGTCAACAAATCTTCATTAAACCGCTGCTCTAACTGGGGGCGTAAATGGGGAGGAGACAAGGAGATCAATCCCCTTGGATTGCCATGAAATTTTAATTTTGCCATTTCTCCGTCGGGGGAAAGTCCATCGAGGTGAATGGTGCCTTTAAGGCCAGCGAAGGTCCCTTCAACTGCTGATTCTAACACGACGCCACGTGCTATTTTCAATCTTGTGTTTACATCATTCAACTGGCATAAGTCGTAATTGTTTTTATCAAAACAAAGCTGGCCTCCGGCAATGACAAGATTGCCATTTAGAGTCTCAAAAACTTTGTTTGCGTCGAGGTTGACCATCAAATCGCCGGATAACTCATCCATGCGAGCGGTCCAATCCCAAGGGATAATGTCGAATTGAAGGTTTTTTGCCTTCATTTTTTCGATTTTAAAGTCGGTAATTAGCAACCCTTTCATATAGGCCAAAGCAGAGGCATCAATCCTCCCTTCGTTCATATTGATCTGCCGTATTTCAGGAAAATGGGGGGTCGCCAATGTTGTGATCATATCAAATTCGCTGGGACCTATATTTGCAAATGTAATCTCAGCGTATTTAAAGTGTGTTTCGAGCTGCCGAGTGACAAAATGGATAGAAGCATTTTCCTTTTCTTCCGAGTCGAGTGTAATCTTTAAATCCAAAGAGGTGTCTTTTTTATTGTTTACAACTGCTTGCCCTTCCACATGAAGAGGAGAAAGTTTTCCATGGTGTTCACATTGCCCCTCGAAGGCAAGGCGAGCTCCTGTCTCGGTCTGAAAATAGAGTGCTCCTATTAAGTGCTGGATGTTGCAGAAGTGAATTCCATCTTTTTGAAATAAGATGTTTGCATCTTCGGCCAGCTCCAAATGCCCCACAGTGCGAGATACAGAAGGTTTGACTTTTTCATCGGTGGGCTTTGACCGGGGATCTTCGTTTTCCTGCAGATGAATACGCACTTCTTTAAACTGCCCTTGCATCTCAAAAGCGGGCGCGTTTAAAGCAAGGTTTTGAATCGTCATATCTCCCCTGGCGAAAGGGGCTCCGGTTTTGGGTAATGTCAGTTCCATTTTACCTTTTAAAAATCCTTCCTCGATAGCCACCGTTTGCAAGGGAGGGAAAAAGGGGGTCGCAGCCCCCACTAAAGAAGCACAATCGACACCGTCGAAATTTAAATCCAACGCGAAATGCCTCTTTTCCATTTGAGCAAGGGATAAAGCAATGCAATTTTTTTCCAAGTTGGGATCGTCTAAACTGACAATTAAAGATCCTTTGATATTTGAACTGCATTCCCCGTTGAGCTGAAAGAAAAGGGTTTGCGCAATCGAAGGCTGCCGTTCGGTGTCGTGAATGGAAACGACGCCATGTTCTACGACAACTTTACTTTTGAAGGCTACAAGTCCTCGCGCAGGCAGAGACTCAACCAATTTACGATAGAATTCTGCAGGGGAACGCCTTATATCAAGATGGGGTTTAGAAATATGGATTTCTATATCCACTTCCCTATCAAACAAATGGGGTTGAATCATGATGGTCAATTTTTCAACTTTTGCCTGTACCCCCCCCTCTTTGATTGATTTTTTTCCTGCAAACGTTGCGTTATCGAAAACCCATTTGCCTTTATTAAAAGAGACGTTTTCAGAAATAAAGTCGGCGTCTAAAACTTTTTCAGAAAAATATTTGATTCCTAATTCCATGCTTGATGTCAAAATAAAACGGAAAAAAAGCACGCAAACAAGCAATACAAATAAAGAACTAAATAATAATATTTTTTTTATAGGCGCTTTTAACATAATATTCTGTAGCTTAAATCTCTAATTTTGACTTAATTGTGAAATTACGAAAAGAAAAAAAGGATAACAAAGGAAAAAATAGGAACTTTAGAGCGTGGGGCCTTTATCCGCACTCCAAATTCCCTGCTTTTTTCCTTGCAGTTCAACGACTTGTTTTGATAGCTTGAAGCTTCATCGTAAATATCACTTTTATGAAGTTTTACCATGCTTAGACGATTTTTGGATTTCCAGCTATCACTTGTTGAAAAAGGGAAGCCTTTATATCGCTTGCGCCCTTTAATAACTGCAACGGATACCTTTCTCTACGAAGCGCCGGTAAAAACAACGATTGGCCCCCACATTCGGGATGCCATTGATGTCAAACGGTGGATGATCATCGTCGTATTCGCCCTCATTCCATGCATTCTCATGTCCATTTGGAATACCGGATTACAGGGTTTTGTTTATTCCAGCGGCGACTACAAATTGATGAACGAATACCTGGCTGGTGCCAATTCTTGGGACGGGTATTGGAGCTTCGCCGCAAAAGAGGATCGGTATCTCACAATTTTAAAGCTGGGCGTCATCGCGGTCGTTCCTTTGATCTTTATCTCCTATGCCATAGGAGGAATGTGGGAAGCCATTTTTGCTTGTGTCCGGGGGCATGAAATATCAGAGGGATTTTTAGTCACAGGAATTCTGTATGTCTTAGTTTTGCCCTCTACGATCCCCTATTGGATGGCCGCTGTAGGGGTATCTGCCGGCGTCGTCCTTGGAAAAGAAGTTTTTGGCGGATCGGGAATGAACATCGTGAACCCAGCTTTAGCCTGCCGCGCTTTCCTTTTTTTTACTTTTCCAGGAAAAATGTCTGGAGACGATCTGGGCCGGCACAAATCCAACCATCGTCCGAGAAAGCCTTGTGAAAATGAATGCCGATGCGCAACTGGGCATTGATGGTTATACGCAAGCGACCAAGCTGGCCCTCTTAAACATAACCCATGACATTAAGCGGATCCATGTCGACGCCATCGCTACAAATAATCTTGGCACGCATGTTTCCACAGGGCCGGCCGTAGAAAAATATTTCAACCAGTGGAATTCCTTAGGAAATCATGGCGCGCAAATAGGGCAGCTCACCCAAGATCAAATGTATAGTTTTGTCACCAGTCCATTTGCTAATGGGGGCCTGGGTCTATCCCCAGGGTATTATGAAGACGCCTACCAATTTTCCGCCGTCAATTACGGCATCGGCCATAATGGAGACTGGAACATGTTTTTAGGGGACAAATTAGGATCTATGGGAGAGACCTCCGTTTTGGCTTGCATTCTGGGGGCCTTGTTCCTCATATGGACAGGGGTAGGCTCCTGGCGAACAATGATCGCAATGACCTTAGGGGCCTTTGCTACAGCTTTTCTATTTGAGGCTGGGGCTAAATTTTTTGGAGCTGACGGAGGAGCGTGGAATCCGGCCCAATATGCAATTCCTGCCTACAAGCATTTGTTGCTGGGGGGACTGGCTTTTGGGATTGTCTTTATGGCTACCGATCCCGTCTCTTCCCCCAGCATGGCTTCTGCCAAATGGATTTACGGCATCTTTTGCGGAGCCATCGCCATTGTGATCCGGGTGGTCAACCCTGCCTATCCTGAAGGGGTGATGCTTGCCATTTTGATGGGCAATATTTTTGCTCCTCTTTTTGATTATTATGCTTCTCGTAGATATAGGAAAAGGAGTTTAAGCCGTGTCCGAGCCGCAACCTAACATCTCCCAAAGCAGTAAGCAAACCATCTTTTTCATGGTGATCCTCAGCTTTGTATGCGCTTTGATTTTATCTTTGCTGGCCAGTGCTTTGGCTGAGCCTAAGGAGATCGCCAAAGACTTAGACCGAAGCAAACAAATGATGATGGCGGCAAAAATCCTTTCCCCGGAAGGATATTTTATCATACCCGATGCTGAGGGAAATTATGTTCCTGCGAAATATGCAAAAAATGGAAGTTTAATTCCCGGATCTATTCACGATAGGGCAACGCAATCTCAGTTGATTGAGGTATACAAGAAGCGTTTGGTTCCTTTTTTAGTGAATGACCAAGGGGAAACCACCACATTTCAACAAGCGGGCCTTAATGAAGAGAAATATGTCTCTGAAAATAGAAAAGGCGGCTATTACAAGCTCCCTTGGAAGCTTCTTTACAAAATTTTACCTAATCCCTCCTCTACAGAGGCGGCTTCCGCGGAGATCAAGCCTGAAGGGTATGTGATCCCTATCAATGGGTTTGGCTTGTGGGATGCCATCTACGGTTACTTGGCTATCAAACCCGATGGCAACACCGTGATTGGCATTTCTTGGTATGAACAAAAAGAAACTCCGGGTTTAGGTGCCAATATTGCAGATCCCCCTTGGCAAAGCCTTTTTCCTAGCAAAAAAATCTTTCAGGAAAGTGCCGGTGGAAAAACCGACTTTAAAACAACGCCTCTAGGCATTACTGTAGTAAAAGGGAAGGTCGCCGAAGTCCTAGGCAGCTCCTCCAAAGCGAAAAGTGCCGTCGATGGAATGTCAGGCGCCACATTGACAGGCAATGGGGTGACAGATGCCTATCGTGATGTTTTGGCGCCTTACAGGAACTTTTTGATAAAAATCCACGAACAATATGAAAAGTCTGAAAAGCCTGAAGGAAAGGAGGCTTGACCATGGCCCAAAATGTACCCGCCATGTCCTACTTGACAAATCAACTGTGGAGCAGCAATCAAATCTTAGTGGCTGTGTTGGGGATCTGTTCCGCGCTTGGGGTCACCAACCGCCTCTCTGTTTCAATCACCATGGGGCTCTCGGTCTCTTTTGTCACCGCATGCTCTTCATTTTTTGTTTCTTTATTGAGAAAAATCACTCCAGATAGCGTGAGAATGATCACTCAACTCGCGATTATTTCTGTTTTCGTCATTATCATCGATCAATTTTTGCAGGCCTATTTTTTTAGCATTTCTAAGGTGATGACCGTCTTTGTCGGGCTGATCATCACCAATTGCATCGTCATGGGGCGGACCGAGGGGATGGCCAAAAATGTAAAACCTATTCCTGCATTTTTAGATGGTTTAGGCGCAGGTTTGGGGTACGCATGGATCCTTTTCATCATCGGGGGTGTGCGGGAACTCTTTGGTTTTGGCCAACTTTTCGGCTATCAAGTGATCCCTTTAAGCTGGTATGCGACGGCTGAAAAGCCCGATGCTTATGACAATTTTGCCTTAATGGTCAGCCCTCCAGCTGCTTTTTTCCTTATCGGAGGGTTAATCTGGATCTTTAACATTGTTAACAAAAAGGTATAACAATGTGGATGGGTAATTACGAGTCATTAAATCTCTTTGGTTTGCTCCTGCAAGCCATCTTTATTGAGAACTTTTTATTGGCCAACTTTTTAGGGATGTGCACCTACCTTGCGTGTTCCACAAAATTGAAAACAGCTAATGGTCTTGGTGTGGCTGTAGTCTTTGTCTTGACGATTTCGGGAATCCTCAACTGGTGCGTCCACAAATTTGTCACGGGGCCTGGGGCGTTATCGTGGCTCAATGCGATAGGGCTGGATGCGGCTCAAATTGATTTAGGATTTCTTGAATTTTTATTATTTATTTCCGTGATTGCAGGGTTCGTTCAAATGCTTGAGATTGTCATCGAAAAAACATCTCCAGCCTTATATTTGTCGCTAGGGCTTTATCTGCCGCTGATTGCTGTCAATTGCGCTATTTTAGGAGCTTGCCTTTTTGCTGTGACGAGAGATTATCCTTTCTGGCCCAATTTAATTTATGTTTTTGGCTCGGGCGCCGGTTGGTGGCTAGCCATTGCGCTCATTGCTGCGATCCGGGAACGGCTCGCCACGGCCGATGTTGTTCCCGCTTTGAGGGGAATGGGAATTACCTTTATTATGACAGGGTTGATGGCGATGGCTTTTCAAGGGTTTACAGGGATCAAATTAGCGACCCCGATAACCACTTTGGAAAGCGGTCCTCGCGTTGGTGAGAACACAAAAAGTCCATTCACAGACCACTCACATCCGATTGCTAATCGTTAAGCAGCTCCAAAATTTTAAGTCACATTAAAATTTCGATAATATAATTCAATTCTCACCAAAAATTTTCCAAAATAAACTACAATCCGGACGAGGATCCTGTCGTGGTAGGAGGCATTCATTTGGCCAATTGGGAAATTTGTATAAAAGTATTGATCGTGCCACAATTTTTGTGGCTTCAAAGCTATAACAAAACCCATTAATGAGGCCCGAAGGAATACCAAGAAAAGGATGCATTCTCATAAAAATAAATTTAATTGTTTCAAATGCAGCGGATCCTAAAATTTCTGTACTGAATTGGATCACTTTTTTTTTAAAATTCATGCATGATCTTATTTCCCCCTCAGCTTGAAGTCTTTCAAAAATTGTATTCTCTATGAAATAGCCAAATGAGTCGTTCGTAGAGTTAATATGCGTAAGACTCAAGCCGGCAAAAATTCCCACTATGGCTCCTACAATTGCTCCGAAGCTAAGTGGATACCAGAAAAAAGCACCCGCTTCAGAAGCGATAAAATAGAGAAAAAAAAGATGCCCAGCATGGATTGTGACGAAAGAGGCGATTGTAAGAGCTGTTGTAATGATCAGCTCTCGTTTAGAAATTAACTGTGTTGACGCAGGAATAGGATAGATACCGGTTATTCCATTCGTTAACAAAGGTGAAATAGGCCAGCATTTCACGAGATAATGAAGATATGGATTTTCATTAGACATAATATCATTTGAGGTGATGTTGGCATGCTTGAGCTGCATAGAGGTGGCGCATAAAAACATAAGATAGACTTTTTTTTTGATCTTTTTTTAAACTAAATCGATTAAAAGTTTAATCTCGAATAAAATTTATACGGGGTAACATATTATATATGTTTTTAATCATTCAGTTCGACGTCCTTATTCATCTGTGTCATTCCTCTCAATGTTCCCAACAATCCTCAGTGATCTCACTGGCTCACTGGTTTTAATTATTGCATCATTTGGCGACTGGCTGCTTGTGCACCCAGTACTCTTCCTGAGGTATTGGAAGAGCGTTTTCGCCGGCAAAAGCTTGTTTAGCGTGAGTGGCAACTTTTGCTGAATTGCTGGTGAAAAAGTTAAAGATCAATTGTGCTGGGATCCCCACAGGAAGGGCGTGAAAGCCCGCTTGCGCCACAATCTTCTTTATAATTTCTTTGGCAATAAAATCGACTGTCAAGGCCGGAATTTTTAGGATGTTCCCTCCAACAAGGCAGCTCAATATTTTCATTTTTACATCCGGGTCTTGGATATCGTGTCCATTAAGAGCCGCAATCAGCGTAATTTCCCTTAATTGATGCCAAAGGCTTATAGAATGGCTTGTGGGAGTACCTACAAAAGGTATAGCGCCTGCTGCCATGATCTTAAAGCGTCTCATTAAACCGTGATTCCGCTTGATCGACGCGTCGGTTGCTATAGCTTGATCCCCTTGATACTCTCTCAAGTAGCGGTTTCTCCTTTCCAAGGTGGATTGAACTTCAATTGATGGGACCCATGTGGAAATGGATGCTGGAACCATTTCGGAAGGAGAATAAGAGATCCCTTCGATCACATAATGGAGAACTTGGTTTAAAAGCTCGGCAAGTTTGTCTTCACTCATTTGGTTTACATTATTAAAGAGGGAGTAGATCCCTTGGGAAAATCGGGCTTGGTAACTTGGGCTTTTGGGGTCAGCATTGGCTGAATCTTGGTCTATCCCAAAATATTCCAAAATGGCCTTTTGTTGTTGTTCATTTAGATTGATTTGAGGACGCTGCTCTTGGATGAAAGAAAACGCTTGATTAAAGGAAAAGCCCTGATATTTCATCAAATACACGATGACGATTGTCGCGCTTCGGCCACGTCCGGCTTTACAATGGATGTAAACAGAGTAATTTCGTTCTAAAAGGGCGTTGAGGTGTTCGACCCCCTCTTCTATTTGCTCATGCGTGAGCGGAAGAAAATCAACAGCTTGGATATGTTTAACTTGAATTCCTCTAGCTTCCCAATCTAGCCTTTTAACAGGTTTGTTCAACCATCCATCTTCAATTTCAAAATCCTCGACCATCGAAATCACGTGGGTCACCCCAAGATCCACGATTTTGTCTAGATGTTGCTTATTTTTGAGAGGAAGCGCACCCAAGTAGATATTGAATGGCTCTATCTTGGTCCACCAGTCATTTCTATTGAAATTGGTATAGGCTAAAGAAGCCTCATACTTAAACTTTTTATAGTAGGAATAACCTGAATCTGCGTTCTCCGTCCCCATATCCTGAGCTGAAAGATAATTTTGGAAACACAGTGAAAAAAAGAGCATGGACGAAAAAACAGCATTAAAACGTTTAAGCATACAAAATCCTTTATTTTATTATTATGTTAAACAAAACAAATATGGATTGTAATTGTTTTTAAGATTGTTTTCAATAAAATTATTATAAAAAATATGTTATTTTGAATGTAATTGATAACTGTTCTCGACAAGCGGGTATCGCTATTGCAATAAAAAAGAGCTTACTTTATTTTTCATGTAAAAAGTTTTTTTAAGTTTATACGTTTCGTGAATATGTACCTGCCGGTGCGGCTTCGTTTTGGCTTAAAATGACGATTACAAACTGCTTTATCTAATAGGAGTTACCATTATGAAAAAAATGCCACTTTTCTTATTGTTACTAGCCCCATGTGCGTTTTCTATTCAACAGGCCCAGGCCCATTCCCACAAGACTTATATTGTTGAACAGCCGGCATCCACTGTCATCGTTCAGCCTCCAGCTCAGACTGTAGTCGTGCAGCCAGCCCCAACGGTGGTTGTCCAACCCCAAGCTCCTGCAGCTTATGTCACTGTGGAAAGCGAACCTCCTGCTGATTTTGAGGAAGAGATGGGCGTATGCCCCGGAGCCAATTATGTGTGGATTAAAGGGCATTGGAGATGGGATGGGTTCCACTGGGTGCGGGTCCATGGCCATTGGGGTGTAAGGCCTCATGCTACCGCTATTTGGGTGTCTGGCTGTTGGACAAGCCATCATCACCATTGGGTTTGGACAGAGGGGTATTGGCGATAATCTATGCGCTAACCTAGTCTTTAAACAGACGTTTAGCGATATCTTTGGGATCTAATGTTTTTTTAGGACCTTCGCCAAGAATTTTGAAATCTTCGCAAAAGTTGCCGGCTTCCCTGTCGGCCACATATTCCGTACCGGGGATCGCACAATCGTTGGCGGCCCCGGGTTTATAGCGGCGGCAATTCTTACAACAATGCAGCCAGGCTTGGCATTGATCGCATAGTTCACGAAAAGAGATCCGATCTGATTTATTAGAAATCTCTGCTCCACATTTCCAGCATTTCATTATTGGCTCATAACCCGAATTCATAGGTTAATTTTTGTTTTTTTCAATTAATTTATCATGATCAAATATCTGCAAAACCAAGGGGCGCCCTTGATCATCGTATTTATTAAATTTACCGTGCCTCTTTCCTTCATCGTAGGAGCCTTCAAATACTAAAATGCCGAATGTATTCCATTCTTGAGACAATCCATGCTGAAGCCCCTTGCTGTAGGATCTTTGGGATGCAAGCTGTCCATTTTCATGATAGACCTTCTCTTCCCCTTCTTTTAATCCATGAACAAACGTCGCCGTCTTATGGATCTTTCCATTAGGAAAATATTCATAACTCATGCCCGACTGTTTTCCATCAGCAAATTCGATTTGAAGAAGGATCCGCCCTTCTTCATTAAAGACCGCTGTAATTCCTTCTTTAAGCCCTTTGTGGTAAAAAGAACTCCCTATTTTTATTCCTGATGGGTTGAATTCGATAGCCTCCTTCTCAAGCAATCCATTTTCAAAATAGGCTTCAAGGGCTTTGATTTTTCCCAACGTGGGATGGGGAGGGAAAAATACTTGGTGCAAGCCGTGAAGGAGATTATCTTTGTAATGGTAAATCACTTCGCTCCCATTTTCTTTTCTAGCAAAGTATTTGCCATCGAGTTTTCCCTTTTTATAAAAGGCTTCCTCTTTCAATTTATTTTTCTCATCCCAAATAGCTTTTCTGCCATCTAATAAGCCGTTGTCATAATTCATAAGCACTTTGACTGTCCCATCGGGGAAATAGGTTTTTTGTTCCCCGTGGAGCTTTCCATCTTTATAAAAAAGATTTTTTGCAAGGTGCTGCGATCCCCCCTCTTGAGCCAAGGGATAAAATTCTTTTTGCTCCCCTAAGCAAGTCCCGTGATCATAACGACGTATCTGGTAAGGCGTTCCATCTTCGTACCAGGTCAAATAATCCCCATGACGCAATCCTTTGAGGTAGTCGGCTTCCAAAGTTGGTTTGCCATTGACATGGAATAATTTCTCCTTCCCTTCCAATAGACCTTCTTTGTAGGTTGCTTCCCTTTTTAAAGAACCATTTTCACCCCATTCTTTTACCACTCCCACGGGTTGCCCTTGAATGAAATTCGCTTCAAAGAGTAAAGCCCCTTTTGAATTCCAAATTTGAACCCGTCCGTGCCTCCGCCCTTTGTTATACTCTGCGGACAGGATAAGCTGACCGTTGGCATCCCACTCCTTCCATGCACCTTCCTCTTTTCCTCTTACAAAAAAAGCTTCGGAAGCTTTAGTGCCGTTGGGGTGCCAAGAAAGTATAGGCCCTTCTTTTTTCCCTTTTTTGAAGGTTGCTTTTAAGGCTTGCCCGCCCCCTTTATGCCACTCAGCGTAATCGCCCTGTTTATATCCTTGGCTGTAGAAAGCGGAAGTCTTTAATTGACCGGATGGATAATACTCCCGCTGCTCCCCATCCCATTCTCCCAGAAGATAATAATATTGCCGTTTTTTTTCGCCTGAGGGATACCATTCGTAAAAGGCTCCATGATATTTTCCCTCTTTCATCTCATATTGCAATACGAGATGCCCCTCTTCATCATATTCCTTAATAGGTTCTATGAGATTGCCTTCATGGTCATAGTGTGCGGCAAAAGACAGCTTTCCATTGGGATCCTTTTTTGTATGGTGATTGATCGGCAGGCCTTGGTGATAAGTGCCTTCCAAACCCACAGTCCCATCTTCAAAAAGTTCTTGCTCGCGTCCCTCTTTTTTCCCTAGGAGATAAAAAGCATAATAGCGGGGATTTCCATTGGGGTAAAAGCGTTCATGCTTCCCAATAGGGATCCCTTGTCGGAAATCTTGCTGTTCAGCAATGGTCTTATCGGGATAGTAAAGCGTCTGGGCGGGGTGTGTGTGATCACCGTTAAGCAGCCCATGCTGATAATAGGAAACCGCTTTGATGGCACCATTTTCGTCCCATTCTTTCGATTCCCCTTCTAAGAGTCCGTTTTCGAAGTTATAAGATGCTGACATTGTTCCATTTTCATAAAAATATTCGGAAGGCCCTTGCTTTTTTCCTTCTACGTAATTCCTTTTTTCTTTGAGTTTACCGTTTTCATAAAAGGATTCCACCAGACCCTCTAATTTTCCTTTATGATAAAGGCTTGATTCCTTCAAAACTCCTGTCAAATAATAGGCCTTTGCAAGTCCTTCTAAAATCCCTTCGCGGTAGGATTCAACTTTTTCTATTTCTCCATTGAGGTTGAAAGTGACACTGGATCCATGGGGAATAGGATGGGAGGGATCCGAGGCGGCCGTTAAATCTGTTTCAGAGAGGAGGTGGCCTTGTAAAGTGAATGCTAAGCTTTTGACGGGAGACCCGGCTGCTTTTTCAGGAAGAGGTTCAAAGAAAATGACTTGTTTGGGTGCGCCATTAGAATAAAAATCCACTATTTCCATCTGCCAATTGGGCTGTCTTACTTTAAGCATTGAAGTAAAGTCTTCGTTTGCATTGCTTTTCATCTGAAAAGTTACAAACGCTAAGAAAATTCCTATATAAGTTAAGTATTGGTTCACTTTTCCTCTAATAATTTAACAAATTTTCAATGTTCTTCATATTTTAACGAATTACCAAGTATTCATAAAACTTAAAATTTAGGAGAAGACGCAAAAAGATTCTCATAGATCATTTTTTCAAAAATTTCTTGCTTTAGACTACAAATAATGATAGATATTTTTTTATATCCTTGCATGTGATTTTTTTTTGAATAGCAAAATAACTAAAGAGGAGTTCGTTTATGAAAAAGAAAGATATGAAAAAGTTGGCCCTTCTGGGGATTACCGGGGGCATACTAATGACACAAGGAGCATTGCAAGCTGAGCAAACCGAAGGGCTAGTTACTGAGCAATTGCTTGCTGGGGGAAGTTGTGGAGGGATGCATGGGTGCCACGGGCAATCTTCTGGCGGTGGCGGATACTATGATGGTGGATATTATTCCGGAAGTACTCAAGGCTGCAGCAGCATGGGTTCCGGCGGCTATTACTCTGGCAGCCATAGCTGCAGCAGCATGGGTTCTGGCGGTTATTACTCTGGCGGCCAAAGCTGCAGCAGCATGGGTTCCGGCGGCTATTACTCCGGCGGCCACAGCTGCAGCAGCATGGGTTCCGGCGGCTATTACTCTGGCAGCCAAGGCTGCAACAGCATGGGTTCCGGTAATTATCCCCGCCAGCAAGGATACAATGGCTATCAACCTCAACCTCCCCAAACAGGTGAAGGGAACAAGCCTCAGACATATCCTCCAATGCCTCAAAAGATGATGCCAGACAATCAATCTCAACCTCAAAGCAACAGCCCAACAAGCTACAATAACCGCCGTAATTCATTGACAGCACAAAACGATGACGACAACTCCTCTAGCGGCACAGGCACAGGGACAGGAAAACCAAACCAAACCCCAGGAAGTGACAATCCCAACAGCTATAGGTCCTATAGAAGCCGTACTTTCACCGCGCAAACCAACGGGGAAGCAAAAAGCGGCCAATCTACTCAATTGACCAAAGATCAATTGGTGGATCAACTCAATGACGAAGGAAAAGACGCCTTCAACAAATTGAGTCCAGAAGGCCAAGCTTTAGCTCTTAAACTTGCTAGCTCCTCCTGCAAAGGAAAAAATGATTGCAAAGGATTAAATTCTTGCAGGACAGATAAAAATTCCTGCGCTGGAATGGCTGGATGCGCTGGACAAAGCAAATGCGCTTTTAAAGACAAAAATTTAGCTGTGAAAGTAGCAGCTAAAAAAATGGCTGATAAGCGTGCCATGATGAATACAAAGTAATCAAAACTAAAATTTCCATGGAACCGGCTTTAGGGCCGGTTCTCATGGAATAGTCCCCTGCAACACAAGGAGTTACTTCAATGAAAAAACGGGATTTGAAAAATTTAGCCTTAATGGGAATGGCGAGCGGACTGTTTATATCAAGTCAAACCGGTGCGGCATTTGCCGATGAAAGCAGCGATAATCCGGTGTCAGGTCAAATGCTTGCGGCAGCGACAAAGCATGCATGCAAAGGGAAAAATGGATGTCCAGGCTTAGCAGACTCAAGCAACCCTTCCTGGGATCACAGTTGCAGCCATGGGTGCGGCAGCCTAGGCAACCGTGGCGCCCCTTCGTGGGATCACAGTTGCAGCCATGGATGCGGCAGCATCGCCGATCGCAACGCCCCAGCATGGGATCACAGTTGCAGCCATGGATGCGGCAGCATCGCCGATCGGGACCCTACCCAAACCAAGTTGCCAATTAAAAATCTTGATAAAAATTCTGGCGGCAATTCAAACAATTCTGACTCCAACAGTGATCCTAACGATGGTAATTTAGGTTATCATTTGATGTCGGAAGAAGAGCTCAAGCTAGAACTCAACAAAGATGGAATCAAACTCTATGAAAGCCTTTCACCCGCAGGTAAAGCTTTAGCTTTACAGGTGGCGAGTACCCGTTGTGCTGCGACGAATGTCTGTTCCCATTTAAATGCCTGCCGAAGCAGTAACAATAACTGTGCTGGCCAAAGCGCCTGTAAAGGGCGAGGAAAATGCGCTTTATCAGATAAAAACTTAGCTGTTCGTCTTGTTTACCAAAAGATGAAAGACAAGCGTTCTGCAGCCAATCGAGAATGATCGTAGATAATGGAAAAATAGAAAATCAGAGAAAGCCAAAAACCACAGAGACGCAATCGCTGTGGTTTTTGGCTTTCTTGCTGTTATAACCTGAGTTGTTAACTCCAAGCTAAAATCAGGGCTTTAGCGATATTGGAAATCATCGGATCTTGTTCATTTTTAAGGATATTGGCGAGTTTTAAAGCATCGTCCGTCCGCCCCAACATAAGGAGGGCTTTCGTCAAATTGAGGAGGGTAGGTGCATGATCGGCGTCCAATTTAAGAGCTTTATCGATGGCCTTTAAAGCCTTTACAGGATTGTTAAGTTGGAGATAAAGGGCGCCCAAAGTTTGGGCGTCGTAAGAGCTTTCAGGCTCTAAGACGACAAGGGCTTCGAAGAAAGGCAAAGCTATATCGTACTTACCTTGTCGAATGTAAGCAAACCCTGTGAAACGGAGATCTTCAACCTGCTCTTCATTCCATCCCAATTCCTGAAGCCAATTTTTTGTACTCATCTACAGATTACCCTTGTAGGAACTGGCCGACGCGTCCAACAATGAAACTGAGCCATCCATTCAGCTTACTGATCATTTTGAAACAAGAGGTTAGGGATGCTTTTTGTGCTTCTTCTTGGGGGTTTGCACATGGGATGGCAGCTAAACGCGCTTCTTCCTCTTCTTGTTCTTTGAAGGATCCCAGAGAAGGTGCGACCCTATAAAAAGCAAAAGATGAACGCCTTTGGTTACGAAAATTTTTTGGGGGGTAAAAATAAGCCCAAGGGGTAAACAATGGAACAACGCCAAGGAGGATATCGATTTCAGTCAACTGTTGGAAAGTCCCAAAAATCGTCGTATGAGGAGGGATGGTTCCCGCCTTGGCAATCGGGATCTGCTCCTCGATCTGTTCGATCATTTTGGTGCGAATGGCATAAAGGTTGTAGACACTTAAATCTAATTTGTCAATAGTAGCCATATCACCTCGATTAAGAGTACCAACTCCACATATTAATTTTATCAACTATTAGATATTTTGGTAAGGTTTTCTTTATGTCATCATCGGCTCATACTCCTGTTCTTCTTGATGAAATTCTCTTTTTTTTCAAAGACCTTCAGATTCCCACTTTTGTTGATTGCACTCTAGGTGCGGCGGGCCATGCCAAAGCCCTATTGACTTCCCATCCTGAGATCGTCCGATTTGTTGGGATCGACCAAGATCCTGCCGCCCGTCAAATCGCCATGCAACAACTCCTGCCATGGAAGGAAAAGTCGACCTTCATCCCTGGAAACTTTCGTGATTTCCATACAATTTTGGGTTCCTTAAACCTCCCTCCCTTGGATGGAATTTTAATCGATTTGGGGGTTTCATCTATGCAGTTAAACATGCCTGAAAAAGGGTTCAGTTTTATGCATGAAGGACCTTTAGACATGAGGATGGATCCCGACAACCCCTTGACCGCTGCAGTCGTTATCAATACTTGGTCCGAGGTTGAAATTGGGAAAATTTTACGTGATTATGGGGAAGAAAAGCAGTGGAAGCTTGCGGCAAGAACTATCGTCAAAAGGAGGGAAAAGAAGCCCTTTCAGACGACGAAAGATTTGGCTGATACGTTATATCCGATATTAAAGCGGAGAGCAAAAAAGGATATCAATCCACTTACTCTTGTCTTTCAAGGACTTCGGATTTTTGTCAATGGGGAGCTGGAGGCATTGCGCGCCGTCCTGCCTCAAGCGTTGAAAAGCTTAAGGCAAGGGGGGAGACTAGCTGTAATAAGTTTTCATAGTTTAGAGGATCGGATTGTGAAACATTTTTTTCAGTATGAAGCTTCCGATAAAGAGGACACCTCGGGTTTAGGGGGCTTATTTCGGGATAAACCCCCTTCGATCAAGGTGATCACAAAAAAACCTGTCATTGCCAACGCCTCAGAAATAGAACGGAACCCCCGGAGCCGGAGTGCAAAACTTCGGGTGATAGAAAAATTATGAGAGCATCAAACACCCTTTGGACCAGTCTGCGTGTTTTGATCTGCATCTTTGCGATTGGATGGACCCTGTATGCTTACATCGATAAGCAAAATGAACTCGTCGAATTGCGACTCGCTCTTCCCTCCTTACAAAAAGAAGTGAAAGGCATTCAAGAAGAAAACGCCCGACTGCAATTCCAAATTGACCGGTTCGAAAATCCGATCCATTTGATGGAATTATCACGAAGACCTGAATTTACCCATCTCAAATACCCCTATACTTCCAGTGTGATTACCTTACCGGAACCCCCTCCTTTGACTTTAGAGGAATCTCCCCAATGATCTCTGGAAGAAAACGTTTAGTTTGTTTAGCCCTTTTCCTTTTTTCGCTATTCGGGCTTTTAGTCGCTCAGTTTTACACCATTCAAGTTCAGGAGGGGGATAAATGGGCTCGAGAAGCAACCAAACAGCATTTTTTTGTTGTCAAAGAGCCTTTTTTACGGGGTTCATTCTACTCAAATACTGCTATCAAGCAAGATCATCCGGAAATCCCCCAGAAACTGGTTACTGATATTTTGACATTCCACTTGCATATTGATCCGGAATCTATTCCTCAAGAGTTCAAAAAGACCATTTTCTTAGAGCTCATGGCATTATTAAATGTTCCGCAAGAAGAAAAAAAACAGTTTATCACCCATTTTCTCTTAAAAAGCCGTGACCGAAAGCTGGCTATGTGGCTGGACAAGGATACGCGCGACCAAATATCAAACTGGTGGCTTTCTTATGCGAAGAACCATCGGATCCCCCGGAATGCGCTGTTTTTTACCCATGACTATCAACGCTCTTATCCTTTTGGCAAACTTCTTGGGCAAGTCTTACAGACGGTCCAAAATCTAAAAGACGAAAAAACAGGGCAAGCCATTCCCACGGGAGGCCTAGAACTTTATTTCAATCAATATTTAAAAGGAAAAGAGGGAAAAAGGCGCCTCATGAGATCCCCTCGACATTCTTTAGAGCTTGGAGAAGTCATTGCATCGCCGGAGAATGGTGCTGATATTTACTTAACGATCAACCATTATTTACAAGCCATTGCCGAGGAGGAATTAGCTCGAGGAGTCCAAAATTGTAAAGCTAAATCTGGGTGGGCCATCCTGTTAGAGCCCAGAACCGGAGAGATTCTCGCCTTAGCCCATTACCCCTTTTTTAACCCTTCTGAGTACCAAACCTATTATGCTGATCCTAAGCGGATAGACGATGCACGCATTAAAGCCGTTGTCGACGCGAATGAGCCTGGATCGGTCATGAAACCCATCACTGTGGCTATAGCGCTTAAAGCCAATCAGGAACTTAAGGCCCTGGGAAAAGCGCCACTTTTTGACCCTGAAGAAAAAATGGCCACCTCCGACTGCCGTTTTCCTGGACGCAAGCCTTTAAAAGATTTGCACATGCATTCCTTTTTGAACATGAATATGGCCATCCGAAAATCTTCCAATATTTACGTCGCCAGGTTAATTGATAAAGTCATTCAACAGATGGGGAACAATTGGTACAAACGGGCTCTACACGATACTTTTGGCTTTGGGGAGAAAACAGGGATTGAATTGCCATCTGAGGGGATCGGGCTTGTCCCAACCCCAGGCAAAAAGCATCCTAACGGAGCTTTAGAATGGTCTGTTCCAACTCCTTACTCCCTTGCCATGGGGCATAACATCCAAGCCAGCTCCCTCCAAATCGCCCGCGCTTTCGCTATTTTTGCCAACGGTGGGTTTCTTGTCCAGCCAACTTTAATAAAAAAAATCGTGAAAACCCACTCCGATGGTTCGGAAGAGATCTTATTGGATCATACAAAACCTGACAGAATTCTCCGATTTCCTCGAGTCCTCAATGAAGACATTGCCCGGCGAGTGACGACGGCTTTAAAATACTCAACAAAACCGGGAGGCACATGCCGCCGCGCCGATGTTCCAGGCTACACGGAAGCAGGGAAATCGGGAACCGCTCAAAAAGTCATCAACGGTGTTTATTCGAACATACTCTACTGCTCTACATTCGTCGGGTTTACCCCCGTCAATCACCCTGCTTTTGTCATCGTCGTCACCATGGATGAACCGGAATATGGCTTTGTCCCGGGACTTGGAAAAAATCACCACGGGGGAACCTGCGCTACTCCCGTATTTAGGGAAATCGCCAAACGTGTCTTGGAATATTTAGGAATCCCCCCCGATGATCCTTACGGCTATCCTGTGGGTGATCCAAGATACGATCCTAATAAAGCCGACTGGGCCAAAGAAACGAGACAGTTGCAAGAAATGTATGAAAAGTGGAATAACCATGATTTAAGTGACAAGCAAAAACGGAATGAAATTAAAAAAACTTATTAAGAACTTACCTCTTAAGCAATTCAAAGGATCTAAAGAGATCGAGATCACGGGAATTTGTGCCAACTCGAAGCTGGTGGCTCCAGGAAATCTATTTATTGCTAAAAGGGGGCGCGTCGATGATGGGGCTACGTTCATTCCTGAAGCCATAGAAGCCGGCGCTGTAGCTGTCCTGACAGATATCTATGATCCTTCTTTCAAAAATATTGCCCAGCTGGTTCACCCTCACGTCGCTAGCATTGAAGGGCTTCTAGCAGCAAGTTATTATCAGTTCCCCAGCAACGAGCTTTTTACGGTCGGAGTGACCGGCACGAACGGAAAAACCACAACGACCTTTCTTATTAAACACCTTCTTGACAAGCTCCAAGGACCTTGCGGGCTGATCGGAACTGTCGAATATATTATAGGCCGGCACCGGTACCAAGCTACAAGGACCACCCCAGATGTGACGACGAACCAAAAGATGCTAAGGGAAATGCTTGTCCAAGGGTGCTCTTCCGCAGTCATGGAGGTCACTTCCCATGCCCTTGACCAAGGGCGGACTGACGGGATTCATTACGACGCCGCGGTGTTTACCAACCTTACTTTAGACCATCTCGATTACCACCATACGATGGAGCAGTATTGCGATGTTAAAAATAAGCTTTTCCGCTCCTTAGATCCCTCTCAAAAGAAACCGGGAAAAAATACGACCAAAACTGCCATTGTTAATGTAGACAGCTTCTGGCACCCTCGTGTTTTAAAAGGGTGCCAAGCCCAAACATTGACTTACGGGATCATCAACCCCGCAGACTGTTATGCCTCCAATATCATACTGGCTCCGGATTACACCTCCTTTGACATCTCATATCAAGGCCGGTCATACCCTTTCAAATTTCCTTTAGTGGGCCGTTTTAATGTTTATAATTGCTTGGCTGCTGTGGCTACAGGGATAAGCCTTGGAGCCCCTCTTGATGCCATTTTAGATATTTTACAAACAGCCCCTTCTGTTCCAGGACGGCTGCAGATGGTTCCGAACAGCTTGGGCTTAAAAATCTACGTGGATTTTGCCCACTCTGATGACGCCTTGATCAATGTGTTGGAATGCTTGCAAGAAATCAAAAAAAGACAGTTGATCACCGTGTTTGGCTGCGGAGGGGATCGGGACCGTTCGAAACGGCCAAAGATGGCGCAGGCCAGTGAAGAATATTCAGATCTTTCCATTGTCACCTCAGATAATCCCCGATCAGAAAATCCTGCAGATATTGTGAAAGAAATTATTACAGGTTTTCATAAAAAAGATAGTTATCTTGTAGAAATCGATCGTCGGGAAGCCATCGCAAAAGCTATCGAGAGCGCGCATCCGGAAGATATCATCCTTATAGCCGGCAAAGGGCATGAACCTTATCAAGTCTTTGCCCATAAGACCATTGAATTTGACGACGTCAAAATTGCCTCGCAACTATGTGCTTTGAAAGAACAAAAAAGTCAACCCCCAAAAAAATAACCTATAGAAAAAATTTCATCCTCTACTATGTTTAAAGTTTTTTTTACATTTATTTGTTTTTGTTTAACATTGACAGCTTGTACAAAATCTCAAGTCTGCCCATCTTCATTGCCCCCATGCCGAGTGAAAGACGTTGGTAATGGGACACCTCTTCCCCCCATGCCAAAAGAGATGATATATGGCTTAGGGCAAAAGAAAACAAATGACGCAGATAGAGCTTTGATTATTATTGATCCGGGTCATGGAGGGGATGACTACGGGGCTCAATCGCTCTCTAAACCGACCTACTATGAAAAAAACCTTAATTTAGCCACCGCCAAAATACTTAGCGCCTTTTTGAAACAATTGGGTTTTTCAACCGTTATGACCCGCTCAGACGACACCTTTATCCCCTTAGATCAACGGGCTATTTTTGCTAATGAAAAAAAGGGTAAATTATTTGTGAGCGTCCATTATAACTCGGCGCCAAGCAAAGAAGCAGATGGGATTGAAGTCTTTTTTTACAAGACTGATCAGGATAAAAAAAGAGTGCAAGCTTCCCGCCTTCTAGCCAGAAATGTCTTGGATAAAACGATTGCTAACACGCAAGCAAAATCACGCGGTGTTAAACATGGAGATTTCGCTGTGATCCGTTTAACAAATATGCCCGCGATTTTAATTGAGGGGGGCTTCCTGACTAATGATGACGAAATGCTGAAGCTCAAAGATCCGGTCTATATCAAAAAGCTCGCTTGGGGCATAGCCCAAGGGATCGCCGCCTACTACGAACAATCATGAAGTGTGTGGATGTTGAATATTAATATAATTGATATGTGTTTTAATTTGACTTTTATAATTAAAAAAGGATACAGTTAATTTTTTAATACATGTTATAACTTCATTATATTATATTTATAATAACTTGTTATGTTTAGCCCAAAACTTAGTTCAACAACAAATACTATACTTTGGCCGAATGATTTTGACCCACCTGTTTATACAAAAACCAATGTCTTTCAAAGATCATTAAGCATATTGATGTTTTTCGTCCTGAAACCGATACCTTAGAATTCTCAACCTATAAAGTCTAATATCTCTTGTAAACGAATACTAAGCCAAAGAACAGAATGGCGCTGCTGTTGTTGTTTAATATCTGGTTTATCCTTTTCTAGGGCTTTGATTTAATTTTTCGAATACAAATTCTTCGATGTCATCCGGCACAAAATGGTGCAGACGACCTCCTGAAAAGGCAATTTCTCTTACGAGAGAAGAACTAATATGACTATAACAGGGGCTGGCCAACAAGAAGCATGTCTCAACCCCTGCCATTTGCCGATTCGCAGAAGCTAAAGAAAATTCATGCGCAAAATCGGCCGATGTGCGCAAGGCTCGGATCATCACATCGATTTGCCGTTGTTTGCAGAACTCCACTGTCAAAGAGCTAAAATGGACGATTTCCACATTTTTTAAATGTGTTGTACACTTCCGAAGCAGCATCGCCCTATCTTCCACAGAAAGGATCGGCTTCTTAAGGCTTCTATTTTCGGTAATCCCCACGATTAAAGAACTATAGAGCAAAGAAGCCCGCTGAATGATATCGAGATGCCCCAACGTAGGCGGATCAAACACACCTGGATATAAAGCTCTCACTTAATCTCTCCCGTTTACTCCACCTTACCTTAGGCTGAATTTCTTATCAGACAATATTTTGAGGTAGCATTCCATGCCATATTTTTGGACAGTGGAATATATCATCTTGAGTCAAGAAGCTTTACGTCTCAAAGCAAAAAGTTTTTCAAAATAAAATTTATTTAAAAATTAAAATACTATTTTTATAAAAAAATAATATTAAAATATAATAAAAGTTAATAATATCTATTAAATATATTTAACTAATAATTTATCTTTAATTCTTATCCTGAATACTTTGAGGACAGGAAAAAAACTATTGCAAATTTCTCTTTTGAGGAGTGAAATAAAAGAAGGGGAACATATGAAGATAAAGTTCGAAGGCACTCAAAACAAAGAGTTTTATAAAGTCTTGAAAGAGAGGGTAGATCGATATTTTGTTCAAAATCATCTTTCTACAAAAGGGAATGCTCTTCTTTGGATGAAGGCCTCTGTGGTTCTTTTGATTCAGCTTGGTTTATACATTACGCTCCTTTCTAACTTATTGTCCCCGCTTGCTTTTATATTTACCTTTATGCTCTTTGGCTTAGCAACCAGCTTGATTAATTTTACCATCGTTCATGATGCTCTCCACGGAGCCTTTTCAGAAAAGCCTTGGGTAAATAAGATGATGGGTTATCTATACGACTTAAATGGAATAAGTTCAGAAGCTTGGAAAATTACCCACAACACCCTTCATCATACCTATACCAATATCCCTGGATATGATGAAGATATCAACAAAGCGATTCTCCTTAGGTTAAATCCTAAAGACCATCAATATCCCTTCCATTTTTATCAAAATATTTATGCCATCTTCTTATATTCTTTAGTGTCGATCAATTGGATTTTTTATACAGATTATACAATTATGTGGAAGGAATATCAAAAAGGGCGGATGCCTCGAAAAGATTTGGGGATTTTTTTTGGATTTAAGTTTCTTAATATTTTTTTACTGATCATTTTGCCTTTGCTGGTGGTCAATCTCCCTTTTTGGATTATTTTGCTAGGATTCCTTAGCGCTCATTTTGCAGCGGGCATCATGGTATCGATCATTTTCCAGCTTGCCCACATTGTAGATAATGTCAGTTATTTTGAGCCTGACGATCAGGGGGCTATTGCCAATTATTGGGCAGCCCATGAAATTTTGACGACTGCAAATTTTGCCACCCACAATCTTCTATTAACCCATCTTATTGGGGGTTTAAATTATCAAATTGAACACCATCTGTTCCCCTATATTTGCCATGTCCACTATCCGGCCATCCAGCCCATTGTAAAAGCCACTGCAGAAGAACACGGACTTCCTTATCATGAAAATCCCACCTTTTTAAGCGCAATTAGATCCCATTATGTGAGGTTGAAGGAATTGGGCAGGGAAAAAAGTGTTGGATATGACTAGAAGGCTAAAAAAAAGTTTTTTTTATTCTTCTTCTTTGAAACGGTAGCCAACGCCGCGAACAGTTTCAATCCAATCAAAGTTAGGGCCGAGCTTTTTTCTTAAGGAAGCCACATGAACGTCTATGTTGCGGTCCACGATGAACGCATCGCTGTTTTGAACATCGTCCAAGAGTTGATTGCGCGTTAAAACTTTACCTCGATTAAGGAGCAAGCGGCGCAAGATGCCGAATTCAGATAGTGTGAGGGGGATATATTTATCTTTTTTTCGGAGCTGATACCGGTCTGCTTCTAAAGTGAATTGACCGAACTCAATGACTTTGACAGCCTTTTCAGGCTCTTTACCTCGCCTTAAAACAGCTCTGACCCGAGAAAATAACACTTTTGGGGAGAACGGTTTGGTGACATAATCATCGGCACCAAGTTCTAATCCTAATACGACATCGATCTCTTCGCTTTTAGCTGAGATCATGATGACGTGGGTATCTTTTAAGTCAGGATTTGTCTTAATTTTTCGGCAGACATCTAAGCCGCTCTGTCCAGGGAGCATGATGTCTAGAATGACCAAGTCTGGTTTTTCTCTTTCTATGGCTCTCAGGCCATTTAACCCATCGACTTCGACATGGAGCTTATATCCGGCAATTTCAGCTTGTAATTTAATTAACGCTGCGATGTCTTCTTCATCTTCGATTAGAAGAATTTTTGGTTTTTGCATAGCACACCTTTTTTCGACCAGTATAAAATATTCATGTTTTTAGTCGAAGTATTTTAGAGGGTGTTTTTCAACTATCAAAAATCACTCATAAAGTTTTTTTAATAAAGAATGCAAGCTTAATTTTTCAAAAGATCATGATATTCGACATTTAAATTAGGAGCTTCATCGCAATTTTTTAGGTCAAAATGCCACCATTTTTTTTGATCGGGAACAAATCCGCATGACATCATATATTTTTCTAGTAGACATCGGTTATGGTAAGCTTGGGCTGTAGAATAAATGTAATTGCATGAAGCTGCCGTGCAAATTTCACCATAAAGGCAGGGCATTTCGAGAGGTTGACCACTTAAATAAAAGAGCGATACATCCACCCCTAATCCTTTTGTATAATGGGGGGCATCTTCCGCATGCCAAGCTTGACAGTATTTACAATCGCCATGGGAATTGGAGAACAGCGTTTGAACCGAAGGGGGACGATAGCCTTGATAAATGACCAAACCTATCCCTTCTTTAGCCAATTCTGTTTCTACTCGCTTAAGCCTTATCGCAACATACCGATCGACAAAAATGCGAGAGGAGGGATAGAGAACTTTTCCAAAGTCGTTATTCTCGGATGCATAAACGGAATTGATGTGGATTTTGGGATCGAATTCTTGAATATCGACCAAATCGTGAGCGTCTAATAGCTTGCAATTAAAAAAGGCGAGGATAAGGAGCAAGATTGGACGAAGCATGTTAAAATCCAAAAGTCTGCAAGAGAAAAAACTCATAGCTTAGATTAAGAAAAGTTTTATTTTTCAGCAAAGGAAAAAGTTTATTGACAATGATGTGGCCTCTTTGAGTATAACTCGGACAAGTGCGCACAACTGAATTCAAAAAAAAAGTATCGCTTCGGGAAAATCGCATAAAATCCGATCTTGTATTGTAGGACTGCAAGTCATGATGATAATTCGTAATTTTATTTTTGCAACATTGGTGTTGATTATAGTCTTTCTCATATACCTTCATTTTAAGCCTAGTGCCGAAAGTAATGTGGATGAAGCCTTAAGTTTATATCTGAAGGGGCGATACGAGGCTTCAGAAAATCTTTTAAAAGAGACTGAAAAGGAGCTTCCGGAAGCTCAATATCATCTTTATGAAGCCTATATCGAGCGGGCACGCGACCATCTTGAAGCCTCTGATAAACAATTGCTTCAAAGTTTAACTGTAGCGCAAAAAGATAAAGAAAACACCGGAATATTAACAGAAATCTATCTGAACCAAGCGTTAAATGCCTACCTTATGAATGATCCCAAAGCCATGGCGCTCCCGTTGCAAAAAGCTTCGCAAATTTTCGGAGAACACAATGAAAAAACCAATTTTTTAAAAGCCTTGCAAAGCTCTTTACAGGATCACTATGAACAGTTAGAACCTTTTTTAGCTCAATCGCTTCCCGACTTTTCGATTTCTTCATGGATGGAAAAATCTTTTAAAAGCATCTTTACACCCTCCTGGAAGTTTATCCAACAAGCCAAGGTCGATATTGCAAAGGGAAATTACCTCCAAGTCCGACAAAATTTGGAAAAAGAAATAAATAAAGCCTCTGGAAACACTCAAAATGAGCTTTATTGGTTGCTGGGAACTAGCTATGTTCAAGAGGCCCAAGGGAAATCTCCTGCCGCTGCAACTCCTTATTACAAACTTGCTTTTTCTTATTTTAACCGTATTCCCGCCCAAAATGAACGTTATCAAAACGAACGGAAGAAAATGCTTTCTCTGTTTAATAAGCAACTGGAAACCGATTTGAAAAGCCACCTTTACCAAGAGCTTCCCTTTTTCTTATCTGCCTATGAATCTTGGGGCGCGCATTCAGAAATAGAATCCTTACGAGGCCAACTCCTGAAGGCCTTTAACGAGCAGATTGTAAGGCCGAAAGGAGATGGGATCGTAGAATTAAGCAAGGTTTTGAATCAATTAGTCTCTAATCCCCAAGAAAAACAAGCCTTATTAGATAAAATAAAAGTTCAACTTTCAAATGCTCTAGCGATGGGAAACGTTGACATTATTGACAAGTATTATGAGGCCGCCTCTTCCCTTTCAACCAATCCGGATAAACTAACCGAGGAAATCAGTCTCATTGTAGGCAATGAGACTGTCAATATGGTTCTTTTGGATGATGAACAACTTGACCAAACACGCACTTATGTGGAATTTTGGCAAAAAATTGTAAAAAATCCACAACAACGCTTGGCTTTTGCAACTCTGCTCGTCTATGTTGCAGAAAATTTATGGAAGAGCAAAGAACAACGAGACAAAGCTTTAACTTTAATAAAATTGGCTGTTTCCTTTCTCAATCCCGCCGAACGGGCAACCCTGCAATCAGTTTACTCAGCCTCTCTTAAACAAGCTTATGAATTGTCGTTATCCGACAATGACATTTCCCTTCTTAAATCTGTTGTGAAGGCCCAACAAGACCTTAACATTAGTTCACTCGATGAGCAGGAAAAAAAAGATGGGAAAGAACAACTTAGGCAAGCTCAAGAATTCTTTGACCGGAAGCAATACACCTCAGCGGAAAAAAAGGCCGCCTGGGTGCTCGAGCTTGAACCCGATAATCAATCTGCCCTGGATATTATGGGGACGGTGAATTACTTAACCTC
Source organism: uncultured Parachlamydiaceae bacterium (assembly GCA_963742415.1). Lineage (GTDB taxonomy): Bacteria > Chlamydiota > Chlamydiia > Chlamydiales > Parachlamydiaceae > CAVULX01. The sequence goes on along the minus strand of CAVULX010000003.1, from coordinate 797,049 downwards.
TAACTATGACAAAGCCTTACTTTATTTAAGCAAACTGAAAGAACCCTCCAAAGCTAACCAAGAAGCTTTAGCTATTTCAGAAATTGTGGCCGGAGATAGTAATAAAGGAACAGAGTTATTGGCTAAAATGACGCAAAATGACCTTTCTGCCGATCTTGTTTTGCGGATTGGATTCGGCTTATTGGAAAAAAATAAACCCGAACAAAGTGTAGAATGGTTTAAAAAGCTTAAACAACAAACCCCCGAATCTATTGCCGGATTGGCTTATGCTGAATACAAAATGGGTAAATGGGAAAGTGTGTTTCATGATTATTTTCAACTTCCTGCCGATTTCAGAAATTTAAATGGTATGCGCAGCATAGTTTTGTGGTCTCTGATTTCATTGGGACAAATGGATGAAGCTGAAATTTTGTTTCAAAATATCCTGGAGAATGCAAGTCAACCTCCTCAACAAGCTTACTCTCTCCCTTTTCAATCCTTTAAATCGATTTTTCTCGACTCTCAGACCCCCGATTTCATTGCCGGTCAATATTATAAAAATATTAAAGGAGACCTAAACAAAGCGCTCTCCTATTTTCTGAAAATCCAACCCCCAACCCCTTTTGTATGGTTGGAAATAGGCGATACGCTGCTATCAATGGGAGATGAACATGAAGCCAAGGCCGCATTACAGCAAGCCCTTAAAGAAAGCAAAGGGACTAACTGGGAAAGTGAAATAGCTAAACAAGCCCTTCCCTTGTATGCGAGAGTGGAAATACAGCTTGGAAATACTGTTGACAGCGTGTCCGCTTACACCGAATTCTTCCATCTATTTCCCAAATCATTAACCTACCGGTCATCCTACGCAGAAGCTTTAATGGATATGCACCGCTATCGAGACGCTTTAAAGCAATACGAGCTTCTAGAAAAAAACAATTTATTGCTTCCCCATGATCTGCCCAATTATCTGGCCTGTTTGATCCATATGAATGCGTTTTCAGAAGCGCAGCAAATAGCAAAAAAGTGGCTTCAACAAACTCCACCGCTTCCTATAGACATTCAGCTCGACATCGCAGATCAAATGGATATCCTCCACTCCAAACGCTTTGTGAATGATGTCCTCAAAAAAGCATCAAAAGAGACCCATCGTTCTTTGTCAACAAATGAGGCTTTGTTAAATTTGTGGATTCAACAAGGGCAATATGATAAGGCCGCTGATCTAGTCAAAAAGATTAGGCAAAACCTTGAAAAAACCCCCCAAGGGTTATTGTTGCTGACTAAGTTAAATGAGCGCCTTTCCCAACCTGCAACGGCCCTAGAATTTGCCCAAAAGGCCTTGAATCTGGATCCAGAAAATCTTGAAGCAAAAAAATTTATAGAAGAACATGTGCAAGCTTTTGGCCCTATTGAAAGCCGGATAAACACCATCCAAAAAGACTTAGACGCCGATCCGGAGAACATTAGTTTGAAATTGAATTTGGCAAATGCTTACATCGATGATGCGCAAGCTATCAACCTTGTCCATCCCGATATTCCTATTACACAAATGCCTAAGCTGCGCCAGGCTTATCTCATATTGGAGAAAATCACCAAGGAGCACAAAGATATCCCGAGAGCGTACTATTTATTAGGGAAAACCTTATTCTTATTAGAGGATTATAAAGCCGCATCCGAAACCTTGCAAAAAGCCTTGAAGCTCGATCGTTCGTATGGGAATGCGGCAAAATATTTGGGGCTAACCCTGGTCGGATTAAAAAATTTCTCAAAAGCCGCCGATACGATCACAGAATATCTACGCTACACTCCCGATGACCCTGATGGATGGCATGAGTTAGCTAAAATTTACCATGACAGCGACAATCCCATTGATGCCATTTATGCTTTGGAGCAGGTTTTAAAGTATCAACCCAATAATGCAGAAGCCTATCTCGATTTAGCCTCTGTTAACCTTGAAATAAAAAATTTTGAAAGCGCTAAAATATCCCTGGAAAAAGCCTTAAAAATAGATCCAACAAACCAAGCCGCTCTAAAAGAACTTTTGATTCTGGTGTATAACCCCTTATTTGAAAGGCATAAAGAAAGCAAAAAAGAACGGGAAACCCTCTATCAGGCCTATCGTGCTTTAAACCCTAAAGAGGCAGATAAATTAATCAAGCAACTGAAAGAGATACAGAACATACAGTACAAAAACGACTTTGAGAACAACTAAGCAAAAATGAATTGAATTATAATAATCACTTAATTATACTGTACCGAAGGTATTATTTCGTTATTTAACCATACGGATCCCATGTTTTTTGTATTCCTTCTCTATGCTCTCTTTGCCAGCGTATTCACAATTTCCAAAATTGGATTGGAATACAGCCATCCCCTTTTCTTAATTGGCTCCCGGATGATGTTGGCAGGGATTCTATTGCTAGGATATCAATATTTATTTCGGCGCGACAAATTTTCTTTTAAAAGGGTTCACATATGGCGTCTGATATGCTTGGCTTTGTTTAGCATTTATTTAACAAATGTCTTTGAGTTTTGGGGGCTCCAGTACTTGACATCTTCCAAAACCTGTTTTATCTACAGCCTTTCTCCGTTTGTTTCAGCCGTTTTTTCCTATTTTATCTTCTCGGAAAAAATCACCCTAAAAAAATGGATAGGCCTTTTCATCGGGTTTTCCGGAATGTTTCCTATCCTTCTATCACAAACGACTGCGGAAGAAAGGGCTGGTCAATTTTTTATTTTTTCTTGGCCCGAATTAGCTGTCATAGGGGCCGCCATTTGCAGCGTTTATGGTTGGATCTTGCTTAAACAACTTGTGCAAGAAGATGGATATTCCCCGCTGACGGCGAATGGGGTTAGCATGCTATTAGGAGGAGCAGCAGCTCTGGCTCATTCCTATTTTAAGGAACCTTGGGACCCAATTCCGGTGTCGGAATATTTTCCCTTTATCACATGCGCGTTGCTCTTGATTTTGGTTTCCAATTTTATCTGCTATAATCTTTATGGGGCTCTTCTGCGCCGCTTTTCAGCCACCTTTATGTCTTTTGCAGGTTTAAGCACTCCCCTGTTTAGCGCCCTTTTTGGATGGATCGTTTTAGGAGAGGTGATCAGCTGGCCTTTTTATCTCTCTTTAACGATTGTGTCCTTTGGGTTGTTTTTCTTTTATCAAGAGGAACTCAAAACTGCTTTCATTGTCAAACCTCAGGCAACGGTATAACGCAATACTCTTCTCCATTGCTTAAAAATAAGAGTTTTAGGTTATATTAGTGACACCTCTCTAAAGGAATATTAAAATGTCTTCCTTTGAAACTAAAGCAGAAGAACTTTTATCTGATGATCAACATTTTTATCATGATCCTGTGACGCAAATTATACAACCAGTCCTTCCACAGCTGGATCACTTCATCAAATCTTATGCTTTATTCAATTTATCGTTTTGTGTCATTGGGTTTGTGGAAGTTTTTTTCCTGATCCTTTTTTTCCCATTTTTATCTAAGTCTTCTTTCTTGTCTTTTGGCTTAGCCATCGTTTTTTTGACCTGTTTTGCGTGTTTTATTTTCAGGTTGTATTTCAATACAATCAAGCCTGAGAAATTGCTGGAAATAAAAGATCAATATATCCATTCCTGCAAGTTGCTTTTAAACTATCAGGAAGGGCAAATAGAACACCACATGGCCCTAGCAAATGCTTCTTGCAGGCTTTCTGAAAATCTAGCCGGAAAAGAATATACTTTCTATAAACCTCCGCAATGGCTGAATTTTCTAGCCCCGTTCGTCGAATCGATCAGTTACCTGTGGCATTGGCAAGATATTTATAAGATGAGAGAAATTCTTCTCATGACCTCCATCCAGGAGCACATCAAGCTAGTGCATTGCGAGCCTACGAGCCTCGAAATTCACGCCGCTTTAGCTAATGCTTATGTCTTGCTTTCCACCCTTTACTCCAGCCTCATCAAGCAAATCGAAAAAAAATCTGACCGTTGGTGGCAAGCAGAGAAATACATTGCCGCTTTAGAAGAAAAATTCCGCCTCACCGCTCAAAAAGCGATTGAAGAATTAAATATCATTAGTGACTATGCTCCCAATGACCCTTGGGTCCATTTGCAATTAGCTTACAGCTATCATGACTTAAATATGCCATTGGATGAGATCCATCAATTTGAGATCGTATTAAAACTTAACCCTGAGGACAAAGAAACCCTATTCAAGTTAGGAGCCCTCTATTTCAAAGAAGGGATGAATGCAAAAGGATTGCAAGTTTACCAAGAGCTTAAGGAATCTCATCCAAAAAAAGCAGACGCTTTGATTAAATTTTACGGTACCGAATAGCCAGCTTCAAAGCGCAGTACGCTAATTTGAAAGCTTTTCACTTTTTGCTTGCAGCCGGTAGTCTAAAAAATTATATTTCCAATCTAATACGCTTCACCTCAGGGCGAAAATATGTACTGTTCTAAATGTGGTAATCTAATGGCTCATGGTGGGCGTTTTTGTTCTACATGCGGCCACCCCTATGATAAGTCCGCCCGCAAAAAGGGAAAACGATGGATTATTTTTTTACTTCTACCTCTTTTGATAGTTGGGTTATATGAGGGGTTCCATTTTTATAAGGATCATCTCTATATCCTTGCAGAACAACAACTTAATGTCTTAATGCCAAGCACTTTAGCCGAAGTTTCTGCTAAAAAAGAGGATTCAACAGCCACAGAGGAGTTAGTTGCTCCCATAGAAGGGATCTTACAAGCATTGCAATCCAGTAATTTAGAAAAGGGGTACCAAGATTTTACCTCTTCCCAATTTAAAGAGGAAACCCCCTTTGAGAAATTTAAAAATTTTGTTGTAACCTATCCAACATTACTCAAAAACCGTTTTCACGATTACAAAGAGCACTATGTAGAAGGGGATATGGGCGTTGCGACTGTAATGATCAATCCCGAAGAAGAAGAGCCTCTCCTCATGCAATACTACCTTGTCAAAGAAAATGGGAAGTGGAAAATACAGTCCATACGGATCCGAACAATCTCCCCAAAAGACATTCAAGAAAATGCAAATAATGGATCTGCGATCATAGAAATTGCCCAGCAGCAACTAAAAGCGTTGCGGCAAAATGACATCAATAAAGCTTATGATTTTTTGAGTGACGACTTAAAAAAAGAGATCCCTTTTGATACCTTTCAGAAGTTTATCAATATCAATCCTACGTTTACTCGTCACCAAAGCGTCAATATTTTAGAGCCTGACGCGGAAAAAAATGAAGGGTTCCTGAAGGCTCGCCTTCAAAAGGGGAACGAGACAATGGAAGTCGAGTACGCCTTTCAAAAGATGGATGGGCAATGGAAAGTTACCGGGATGCAAATTCTTTCCACTTCCAATGAAAACAAAGAGGGCTCATCGTTTAAAACCCGAGACTTAATCACGGTCATTCAATCATTTTTATCTGCCTTGCGGTCAAGGGATTTTGACAAAGCCTATGCACTGACCTCGAGTCAATTCCAAGAAGAAAATTCACAAAATGCTTTTGAAGAATTCATCAAAAAGCATCCTGAATTTGTACAAAGTAAAGACTCCTCCTTTGAGAAATTGATTTTCAATAACAACATTGCCACCATGACAGGAGAGATCATCCATTCCGACACTATTGCGCTCCCTGTCGAATTCGACCTCATTCAGCAAGATGGAAATTGGAAAATCTTACACATTTTTACCCATCCTTCCATCAATAGAAACCTGGAAAAGAATGTGCCCTCCCCCTCAACAGAAAAAGAAAACCCACGCATCGAATTTCCTAAAGCCATCTTTGGAACGAAGATAGATGAGGATGGAAAAGTTGAAGACAACGGCACCACTTTCAAAAAAGAAATTGGGGATATATATGTGAACTTATATATAAAAAATGGTGCAGCGGGTCAAAAGATTAACCTGCTTTTAAGGCATGTCGAATCAGGATCCAGCATTCCCATCCTCAATTCGACTTTGGAAGAAGATAACGATAGCATCATAACACTGATTTTTTCCCCCCTCCGAATGGGTGGCCAGGGGGAAATTACCAATTACGAGCTTCGACAGATGGAAAGGAAGGCGCTTTTAGAACATTTACTTTCAGATTGGAGTAAAAGATGAATCTTGAAAAATTTTTAACAACAAAAAGCCGTTTAGGTTTAACTAGTTTTCTTGCGTATGTTTACCTTCCCATGTCGATTTGGGCCTACGACGGCGGGGGAGGAGCAATATCACCTATGCCTCCCCCTTCTACACCGTCGACAACAAATACGCCTTACCCAACACCAAAGTCAGTTCAACCTCTATTATCCCGACCCAAGAAAACCACACCGGCACCTGCCCCTTCTACTCCTGCTCCTTCTGCTCCCGCTCCTTCTGCTCCCGCTTCTTCTGCTCCCGCTTCTTCAGCTCCAGGGGTCACCTCCCCCACATTAGAAGCGTGCGACCGGTTGACCAGGCAAGATGCCCAAGAAATCCTCTCTGTCATTGAAAACCAATTGAACGCCGTCCAACATGAAGAATACGCCAGAGCTTACAATGCTTATACTGCAGAACAATTCCGTGAAAAAACTTCTCTAGACAATTTTATTTTTTTTATCACCAGCTATCCTGTGTTTCTTAAAAATAAAAATGCCATGTTTGCAGGGTTAGAATTCAAAAACAATATTGCTTCTTTAGAGGGGATTTTAACTTCAACAGACAACCGTGAACTTAAAGTCGATTACTTTTTAACTAAAGCCGAAGGGTCTTGGAAAATCATTGGGATAAAGATAACAAAAGGGGAAGGTGAATTGCCAACGGCAGTATATACCCCTACCCCATTATATAACCCTACTCCGTTGTCGACAGAGCCTACGGTAATACCTAAGACAACAGCCGTTTTTCCTCAATGATCTTGTCAATCTGAGTTTGGGTCGTTATGTTGTTGGCAACGGAAGCTGTTCTGTTTCAGAAGAATCTTTTGATTCTATTTCATCATCTACTTCTTCCATTGGGGGAAGGAACGCGCCGCAAATCATCGAACCGAAAGAAATAGCGGCTGGGACTCGAAACTTCTGCAATAGTCGTGAAGCCAATCGGGACCTAGAATGGGGTTGGAATTTTTCCCCTTTTTCGATAGCAACGGGAATCATCGGATAATGTGTCTGTTCTAAAATTTCTCTAAAAGAATAAGAATGTTTAAGCTTTTCGATTTCGTCACAAATGTCTTCATTATTTGTAAAAATGCAAACTGATATCCCTTTTTTTAAAGTGCTTTTTATGGTATTTAAACAAGCCTGATTTTTTTCTAAGGGCTCTAATGTCGGTATAAAAACAACCCGTAAAAGACGGTAAAGACGGCGCATCCATTTTGAATGATCTTGCTCTTGCTCGATAAAAAAACGCATCCGCTTTCTTTGGGCTCCCATCATTAATAAAGCATCGTTCCAAGCCAGATGGGTGCAAACATAGATAGCAGGGGATGCTGGGATATTATCTAAGCCTGTATAAGTGGTTTGAAAATGCAGCTTTGAAAGAATAGAACAGATAAACCGTGTAAGATAATCAAAATATTGAAATGTTAACAAAACAACCACACCCAAAGTAATTGAACCGATCAGGGTAAATCCTTTATCAGCTTTGAGGCCTAAAATTTCTCCACTTAAAAAAATGAGTCCCGAAGAAAAGAGAACTCCTAAAAAACTAAAAAAATTTGTCGTCGCTACAATTTGCCCGCGGTGCTTTTTAGGGCTTGCAACTTGAATGTAAGAATCGAGTGGTATTTCATACATTCCGCCAAATAATCCCAACAGAGCAACAAGAGGAACACAAGTCCAAAGGCTATTAGAAAAAAGATCAAGGGCATAACAACTCAGAACGACCCCCAATCCTGCAATAGGGGGAAGGCCCAATTCGACAATTTTTCCTGAGATCTTTCCTGATAAGGCAGCTCCTGATCCAATTCCTAAAGCCGTCAAAAGAAAGAGATATCCCCCTTGGACATCTGTAAGATGAAGGGATTCAACAGCAAAAGGAATCATATTGAGCTGAACAAAGGCTCCTAAAAATAGAAAAAAAGAAGATCCAATCACAGCCATCAGCAATGAGCGCTCTGTTGCTACCAAACGCATTGTGCTATATATTTCATAAAGAAAAAAAATGTTGAATCGTTTTAACGAGCCTGCAGGGGGAGTATATTCAATGCAAAAACTTGTAATAAGACCGACGACAGCGACGAGCAAACAAAGTAAACTTGCTACGATGAAGTGGCGGCCGGTGATATCTAAGATAAAAGAAGCTAAAAAGGTTCCTAATATAATGGCCAAAAATGTAAACGAAGTCATGATTCCATTAGCCTTCGAAATCTTATCCGTAGAGACTAATTCCGGCACTATTCCATACTTTGAAGGACCAAAGATAGCGCTTTGGGTTGCAAGTAGAAAAAGAACACAGTAGCATCCTACTTGGGTTTCAAAGTAAAAGGTGAAAACAGCCGCTAGCATCGTGACCAATTCCAGCACTTTTGTCAGCACAATGATGTTTCGCTTGCTAAACCGATCAGCCAAAGTTCCCGAGGAAGCGGAAAAAAGTAAAAAAGGCAATACGAAGACAGCGCCGGTAGAGGCGAGAATCCAATGGCTATGTTCAATGCCATCCAATTGGATCAAAAAATAAACAATCAAAAGCTTGTAAATGTTATCGTTAAGAGCACCTAAAAATTGGGTAATATTCAGATAAGTAAAAGAAGAAAGTTTGCGAATTATTTGTTTTAACACAAATCCCCTTATATTGTTCGTACTCTAGAGACTGCCTCTTAATTTCATACAAAATTATCCTATTAGACTTTAAGTGTCTATCTATTTTTCAATGCTATTCGCCGAGAGAAAGACCGATATATGGACAATTTAGGCTTTTTTGATTTGCATAGTTTTCGTGGTGTTGAACCATTGTTCCGAATTGTCATTCCCAAAATAGATAGAAAGAGAAAGGGAATGATGATGAGCCCTCTCTCTCCAGTCACTGGCTTGATGGGCATTTCTGAATTCATCATTTAACACCCATTGCCCTTTCCCTAATGCAGGATGCGAACAAGTATGGGAGACCGGATCAAATTGAATGCCAGTCTTCTCTTTGATAGAATCCAGATATTGCTCTGCCAGTGGAGGACGGTCAATTATACTTCTGCTTGTAGGAGGCAGCCTCAGGTAAGTATAAAAAAATAGCCCTTTATCATCTTTAGTCGCGACTTTCAACACAGAACTTTTTCCTGAAACAAATTTTTCCTCTTCTCCTCCCCAAAAGTCAAATTGGTGACGGTAAGAAGTAAAATCTTCTGTTTGGGTTTTAAAATTCTGTTTTGGAATGACGATCATATTCAAATCGGAAGGTTCGTTATAAACAATTTTCTCTGTAGCCTTTTTATATGTTAGGCGAATCTGATTGGAATGCTGTTGCATATATTTTTTAAATTGTACTAGTCGGATTGCGGCAACCACTAATCTGCAGCCGCCTTCTAACCATCTATCGTTTTTATACTCATTATAGGCACTATAAAATTCAAATAAACCTTGAGCTACAATAGATGTAGCAATAGTAATAGGATTCTTTGTTGTTAAAGCCATTATATGAATGGCTGAAAATGAGATTAAAAGAAATTTTGAAGCTGCATTTATTCCTTCTTTTGCCTTGATCGCTTGGCAAAGCTCATTGACATTACTCACAATTTTAAAACTTTCCCCAAGGATTGCTGCAACACTCGGTCGAAAAATAGTGAATGCCACAAGCGCTACATTCGCCGTTAATCTTAATAGGTCGCGGCTAGTTTCTACGTATGCGCTTGCTTTGTAGTCTTTAATAATTTTTTGCGTGAGATTCCAACCAATGCCACTCCCCACTTGCAAAGTCAAAGCGACCCTTACTGGTTCCGGCTGAAAAAAGGTTGCCAAGGAAAGAACCATATTAGTTATTCTTGCAAGTCGGTCTGATTTAAAAATTTCCGAAAATTCACGGGCCTTTTCGAAAATAGGATTAAATCTATTTTCTAAATCAAGATTAAAATACATATTCGCTGCTAGAGGGAATAAGTTGTCTCCATCTTTGGCGAATCGCAGCTGCATAATTTTTACTCTAGATTAATAGTTAAATGTATTAATAAAAACAAAGTTTAAACTAATTTAACAAAATTTATTATAAAAATCAAACAAAAACTATATTAATATAAGGGCAATTTAGTCGTTCCACTGTTCCTTAGCAGAGTACTGTCGACTCTCTTTAGATTCGATGGTTTGAGAAGAATTGTTTGCTTCAGTATCAAGAGGTTGTTTTTCGAGAGGTAAAAATTTTCCAGTCTCATCCCACTGGTCAATAGCTGCAAAGGACTTGAACGGTTTGTCATCCAGCATAACAAATTCCCCGTTAGAAAAGGCTTTTGCTAGAATCTCCTCTTCTTGTTCCTCAGCTTCTTCGAGACTCCTACACCACTTTTGTCCTACAAGAAATGATTCTCCCCTTGCAAAGCCTCTCGCCATACATTCCCAAACACCTGATGACTTCATATAATAGGGCTCTTTTCCCTTATTCAATTTCTGCAATTCAACCTTGCTAGAAAATGCGTCCAGCAATGTCTCTTTATTACGCGGCCTACCTTCAGCAGCAAAAGAACTAAAAGAAACTAAGGTTGGCTTTCCGCCCGTTGGATCCATAATTAACCTCCTTATAAAGTTGCAATACAAATAACAATATTTAAATAGTAATATAAATAGCAATAATTTTACAATAAATTAATGCGTTTTATAATGGCAATAACAATAAAAACTATATTTATATAATTTGAATCGGATTCCTCTTTTGATTTTTCCCTTGAAAAAGACCTTATTTTGTGCAAAAAAATAATTAACCGGTGTTCAAAGGAAGGAGGCACATGTCCAGAGAGAAAATTTATAAAGAAATAAAAGAATTATTTGGAAATGTCCCCTCGATGTTTAAAGAATTGCCAGACTCTTCATTAGCGCTTGAATGGCATTTATTTAAAAAAGTTCAATTCGATAAAGGTCCCATTCCAAATAAATATCGGGAATTAATCGGCTTAGCCATCAGTGCTATAACAAAATGCAAGTACTGCATTTTTTTTCACACTGAATTGGCAAAGCTCAATGGTGCAACAAAGCAAGAAATAGAAGATGCGATCCATTTTGCAAAATCAAGTGCAGGGTGGAGTACATACGTCTCGGGATTGCAAATCGACTTCAATAAATTTAAAAAAGAAATTCGGCAGGCCTGCGCCCATGTGAAGAAGAGGCAAAACAAAAAGAAGTAAGAAAAAAACAGCCCGCCCGGAAGTGGACGAGATAGGCGAGATGGACTAAAAGCGGCAAGCCGACGAATTCCAAAAAAAAACCCTGATACTTTTATGAGTATCAGGGTGAAAAAAAAGCTTGGCGACGACCTACTCTCCCACACTCTTGTGTGCAGTACCATCGGCGATGAAGGGCTTGACTTCTGAGTTCGGAATGGGATCAGGTGTTTCCCCTTCTCTATTGCCACCAAGCAAAATCTTAGCTGCCTTTCGGCTTCACTTACAAAAATCGACGCTTAAAGACTCTCTTCACTCTCATCATACAACTTGTGAACTTAAAAAATCTTGTGACCACTCTTCTCGATGAAAGGAATTGGTCTTCCTCTTCCATCTATTCTTAAAAAAAAGGTGGTCAAGCCAATGGACCTATTAGTATTGGTCAGCTCAACACATCACTGTGCTTACACACCCAACCTATCAACCATGTAGTCTTCATGGGGTCTCATTGGGATACCTTATCTTGAGGGAGGCTTGGCGTTTAGATGCTTTCAACGCTTATCCTTTCCGAACATAGCTACCCGGCTATGCCCTTGGCAGAACAACCGGTTCACCATTGGTTCGTCCACTTCGGTCCTCTCGTACTAGAAGCAGCTCCTCTCAAGTATCCTGCGCCCACAAAAGATAGGGACCAAACTGTCTCACGACGTTTTGAACCCAACTCGCGTACCGCTTTAATTGGCGAACAGCCAAACCCTTGGGACCTTCTTCAGCCCCAGGATGCGATGAGTCGACATCGAGGTGCCAAACCGCCACGTCGATATGAACTCTTGGTGGCGATAAGCCTGTTATCCCCGGAGTACCTTTTATCCGTTGAGCGACGGCGATTCCACTTTCCACCGCCGGATCACTAAGCCCGACTTTCGTATCTGCTCGACTTGTTGGTCTCGCAGTTAACTTGCCTTATACCTTTACGCTCTTCTCGTGATTGCCAACCACGATGAGGCAAGCTTTGGACTCCTCCGTTACTCTTTAGGAGGATACCGCCCCAGCAAAACTGCCCGTCTGACAATGTCCGATTCCCGGCTTCACGGGATATCGTTAGATTCCCGACTTGTCAAGACCGGTATTTCAACGTTGACTCCATCCCCCCTAACGACGGGACTTCACAGTCTCCCGGTTATCCTACACATGACAAGTCAAGAGCCAATATCAGAGTACAGTAAAGGTTCACGGGGTCTTTCCGTCTTATTGCGGGTAAACGGCATCTTCACCGCTACTACAAGTTCACCGAGCCTCTTGTTGAGACAGTGCCCAGATCGTTATACCATTCGTGCAGGTCGGAACTTACCCGACAAGGAATTTCGCTACCTTAGGACCGTTATAGTTACGGCCGCCATTCACCAGGGCTTAAATTCAAAGCGTCGCCTTGCGGCTAACTTCTCCTTTTGACCTTTTGGCATTGGGCAGGCATCACTCCATATACTTCGACTTAGACGGCTTTGCATAGAGCTGTGTTTTTGTTAAACAGTCGCCTGGGCCATTTCGCTGCGGCTCCCGACGCTCCTGCCGCGAAGGCAGTCACCACCAGGAGCTCCCCTTCTCCCGAAGTTACGGGGATAATTTGCAGAGTTCCTTAACAAGAGTTCTCTCGCGCGCCTGAGAATATTCTTCCCACCCACCTGTGTCGGTTTTGGTACGGTCGCCATCAACGATTAGAGTTTATTTCTTGGAAGTCTTGCGCTACGCCATCGGTTCCTCCGAGGATTCCCCTTGGTCCGCCGCCTGGCTTTCCGCTGACGGATTTGCCTGTCAGCCCACCTCACGGTGTCACGGACTCTTCCAATCGTCCGCGTGCTTAACGTACTTTGTCAACCCTTCACCATAGTCTTAGGCGGCGCAGGAATATTTAACCTGCTTTCCATCGCCTACGCTTTTCAGCCTCAGCTTAGGGACCGGCTAACCCAGGGAAGACGAGCTTTACCCTGGAAACCTTAGGTTTTCGGCGAGGGAGATTTTCACTCCCTTTATCGTTTACTCATGCCATGCATTATCACTAGTATGCGCTCCAGCACTCCTTACGGTATGCCTTCGACGCACATACTACGCTCTCCTACCGCGCATCTATTGCTAGATGCACCCGCGATTTCGGCTTTATGCTTTAGTCCCGGATATTATCGGCGCAAAGTTTCTCGATTGGTGAGCTGTTACGCACTCTTTAAATGATGGCTGCCTCTAAGCCAACATCCCAACTGTTTTTGAAACTCCACTTCCTTACTCACTTAGCATAAAATTAGGGGCCTTAATCGGCGATCTGGGCTGTTCCCCTTTTGACAATGAAGCTTATCCCCCACTGTCTATCTCCCGAACTGCTTTGCAGTATTCAGAGTTTGGTTCCCTTTGGTAGGCCGGTAGGCCCCCGCGTGAGATCCAGTGCTTTACCCCTGCAAAGTTGTCGTTCGAGGCTAACCCGAAAGTTATTTCGGAGAGAACAAGATATCTCCAAGTTTGATTGGCCTTTCACCCCTATCCACAACTCATCCAAAACTTTTTCAACAGTTACTAGTTCGGTCCTCCACACGGTGTTACCCGTGCTTCAACCTGGTCATGGATAGATCACTTGGTTTCGTGTCTACGCCATATGACTATATCGCGCTTTTAACACTCGCTTTCGCTTCGGCTCCGGAACGTATGTCCCTTAACCTCGCCATATAACGTAACTCGCTGGCTCATCATGCAAAAGGCACGCCGTCAGCCATTCCCTTAAAAAGGGCATAGGCCTCCGACCGTTTGTAAGCTGCTGGTTTCAGGTTCTATTTCACTCCCCTAACAGGGGTTCTTTTCGCCTTTCCCTCGCGGTACTGGTTCACTATCGGTCATCAACGAGTATTTAGCCTTGGAGGGTGGTCCCCCCAGATTCAAACCGGGTTTCACGTGTCCGGCTCTACTCAGGTGCCAACCTTGTCAGGTCCTCTTTTCGCCTACGGGGCTATCACCCTGTATCGCCCAACTTTCCAGAAGTGTTCGGCTAAATTTTCCTGATCTTTTGGCTGGTCCTACAACCCCAAAGTCAAAGACTTTGGTTTGGGCTCTTCCCATTTCGCTCGCCGCTACTTTGGGAATCTCTTTTGATTTCTTTTCCTCTGCCTACTTAGATGTTTCAGTTCGGCAGGTCTCGCTTCCTTAACCTATGTATTCAGTGTAGGATGATGGGAGGTTAATTCCACCGGGTTGCCCCATTCGGATTCCTCCGGGTCAATGCTTTTTTCCAGCTCACCGGAGCTTTTCGCAGGTATACGCGTCCTTCTTCGCCTGTTGATGCCAAGGCATCCACCAGCAGCCCTTACTAGCTTGACCAAAATTATTTGATACAAGCTGTATTTGGCTTGTTTTTCAAGCCTTTTTATGAGCTACGATGTGCACAAGCTTTGCTTGTGCGCCTTTATTTTACAAACATAATTTACTATGTCTTTATGTGAAGATTATCCTCAAGCGTCGATTTTTGTCAGTGAATTTTTGAAATTTACTTAATAAATTTCTCCGCTTGGATTTTACTTGATTCTTGATTTCTTGGACTGTCAAGATAACAATACTGTTTTGACAGCGAGGAAGACGATGTGAAGCCATAGAGCTTGCCCAACCTAGTTAGGTATGCTTCCGCATACTCACTTTGTCCTTTAAAGGAGGTGATCCAGCCCCACCTTCCGGTAGGGCTACCTTGTTACGACTTCATCCCAGTCATCAGCCTCACCTTAGACGCCTCCCCCCTTGCGGTTAGGCCAGCGGCTTCGGGTAAAACCAACTCCCATGATGTGACGGGCGGTGTGTACAAGACCCGGGAACGTATTCACGGCGATGTTGCTGACTCGCCATTACTAGCAATTCCATCTTCATGTAGTCGAGTTGCAGACTACAATCTGAACTGGGGCCGGCTTTTGGGATTTGCTTCACCTCGCGGTTTCGCTGCCTTCTGTACCGACCATTGTAGCACGTGTGTAGCCCCAGACATAAGGGCCATGCGGACTTGACGTCATCCTCACCTTCCTCCTGGTTAACCCAGGCAGTCTCATTAGAGTTCCCACCTTCACGTGTTGGCAACTAATGATAAGGGTTGCGCTCGTTGCGGGACTTAACCCAACACCTCACGGCACGAGCTGACGACAGCCATGCAGCACCTGTGCACCGGCCCCGAAGGGAAATAACATCTCTGCTATCTTCCTGTGCATGTCAAGCCTGGGTAAGGTTCTTCGCGTTGCATCGAATTAAACCACATGCTCCACTGCTTGTGCGGGTCCCCGTCAATTCTTTTGAGTTTCAGCCTTGCGACTGTACTCCCCAGGCGGTATACTTATCGCGTTAGCTACGGCACAACCAGGGTTGAGTCCAGTTACACCAAGTATACATCGTTTACGGCAAGGACTACCAGGGTATCTAATCCTGTTTGATCCCCTTGCTTTCGCGCCTCAGCGTCAGGTATAAGCTAGAAAATCGCCTTCGCCACCGGTGTTCTTCCACATATCTACGCATTTCACCGCTACTTGTGGAATTCCATTTTCTCCGCCTACCCTCTAGACCTCAGTTTCAAATGCTGTTCCGGGGTTGAGCCCCGGGATTTCACATCTGACTTACATACCCGCCTACGCGCCCTTTACGCCCAATAAATCCGATTAATGCTTGCACCCTCCGTATTACCGCAGCTGCTGGCACGGAGTTAGCCGGTGCTTCTTTACCTGGTACCCTCAAATTAGCTGGATATTAGCCAGCCTCTCTTGTTCCCAAGCGAAAGTGCTTTACAACCCGAAGGCCTTCATCGCACACACGGCGTCGCATCGTCAGGCTTTCGCCCATTGCGAATGATTCTCGACTGCAGCCTCCCGTAGGAGTCTGGGCAGTTCTCAGTCCCAGTGTTGGCGGTCAATCTCTCAATCCGCCTAGACGTCTTAGCCTTGGTGAGCCGTTACCTCACCAACTAGCTGATATCCCATGGGCCTCTCTTTAACCGCGAGGTCTTACGATCCCCCACTTTAATGAAAACAAGATGCCCTTTTTCACCACATCCGGTATTAGCGATCGTTTCCAACCGTTATTCCCATGTTAAAGGCAAGTTACCCATGTATTACTAACCCTTCCGCCACTAAGTGTATTGCTACACTCCGTTCGACTTGCATGCCTCATCCACGCCGTCAGCATTCAATCTGAACCAAGATCAAATTCTCAAAAAAATAAAATCTTTGAAAATTTGGTTGCTTCGGAACTGAATGTTCCTAAATATAATCGCGATCTATTCTTTCCTATCTTCAGCTTTCGCTAATTACGGTTTCATTTCAGCACAAGCTCCATGTTTTTGTATTTCTACATTTGCTTGCACATCATCTTTCTCTTGTTGTCAAAACAGCTTATATTAAAACGTTTGCTAACGTCTTTTATTCGGTTTGCAATCCTGCTTTATGAGAGCCGATCTTGCGAACGAAGCTCAAAACATACAAAAAATCGTCTTATTTGCGCAACACCTTTTTTTCTTTTTTTCTGATAATCTGTGCAGAGTTGTGTGTAAGGGTCTTTTTTTATTTACAAATAGGGAGGGTATGGAAGGCATGAGGGGCGTGTATTTCTGAATTTAATGCCTCAATATGGATCAATGGACAGCTAAAAATAGCGATATTCTTCCGTTAGACAATATTTCTGGCATCCCTAGATCCCTTCCCTATCCCTCATAAACTTTCCATAAAGTTCTTGTCAAAATATGAAATCATTTTTAGATTATTACTTCCTTTTGATTTTTTAAGTTTAGGTGTTCAATGCAAGTTTACGCAAATTCAGGTGAAATTACTTTAGGAGAAGTTTTCAGGTTTTCAAGAGAATGTACGGGAAAGAGTTTAGCTGTTTTTGGGGGCATCTTATTTACCTACGGCAATGTTCAAGGGTTCTCTAATCAATTTAGAGCGGGCGGCAATCCAATTTATGCTATATCTGGATTCGTTATATCACTGTTTGGTGCTGTTCTCATCGGAGGGGGCACGATGATTTTGAATAAAGATAAAAAATATGTTCCCCTTTTTTGCTGGAAAAATGATTCGAATATTGCTTTAGCTACGCAATCAGTTTTGAATAATGATGTGGAAGGATCTGAAGAGCTCGACAATTTATAATTTTCGGTCGTAAATGGGTCAGGTGAAAAAAAAACTTATTTTCTTTGCTGCTTTTTTCTTACATCTGATTTTTTTTCAGGGTTTAGAGGGTTTTTGTTTTGAAGGCCTTTGCTTTGAATTCGATTTTTATCACTACCAAACAAAGCACTTTTGGAATAAAAACGGCAAAAAAAAGCCTGCTTTTAATCATTTTAAGGAAAATGCCCTTACATTATGGACATCCTATGTTCCCATTTCCGGTGAGATGATCTCCGGATATGTAGAGTATGACTTCATTGATGAAACCTTGGAAGGGAAAACGTATGGGTTTGCCGATTTTGAAGTCGTGTGGACCCATTGTTTAGGATCTTGCTGCCAAGGAACTTTTTTTACTCAAGTTTTAGGGGTCATCCCTGCGGGAGGGGAAACCCATGCTCTCCGTTATGGTTGTTTTGGCATTGAGGGGGATCTTCTTTATTTAAGCTCATTTAACCTTAAGAATCATTTCGTAGAATTTTGTGTAAGAGGGGGTTATCGAGCGTATCAGGGGTTTCCTTCTGATCAATTGCGCTTTGACTTTGGTTTTGTTTATCAAATTTATTCTTTTTGGTTTATACGGGGAGATAGCCGGCTGGAGTATGGGCTTTTTAATGGCAAGCGAAAGGAGCACTTTAACCAAATCGCTTTTAATCCTAATTTCAGGCTGTTGAGTATTGAATTAGAACTTGTTTTGCAACCACGATCGTGGATCTCTTTTAATGCAGGGTTTTTCGAACACTTATGGGGTGAAAATGTAGGGACCGGCGGGGGTTTTTCCGTTGGAGCTACTGCAACGTTTTAAGTAAGCAAAAAATGTATAATAAATATTTTAAATACAAAAACGTTTTTGTTTATTTCCTCTTGTGCCTCTTCGTTTTCTTCATCTTTCTTTTTGTACCTGGGCAAGGCGTTGCGGCGACGCAAAATATTTTGAAAGAAGTGTCCCCCTATTTATTGCCTAATGAAGACCCTTTAAAGGCAAAGTTAGATCGAATTTTTTCTAAATCAAGAGTCCTTTTGAATATCGCCACGATGAAGAATGCGGGTTTCATCAACCCGAAGCCGAGAAAATTTACACACATTGTTGTCACATCCCATCCGAAGCTTCGAGGTTATATCGTTAAGGCTTATTTAGATGCTCAACTCAAAAACCAGGACCAGCCGGAGCATCATATTTGGATTTCTAGGATTCGAGGGGCCGAGGCGATCCGGCAAGAAATCGCTAAGCATCAGTGGGAAGGGATTTTTAAAGTTCCTAAAAAGTGGATCTACGCAGTACCCCAAACGCCTAATGCTTCCCCTGAATACCGTCAAAAGCATTTTATCCTTGTTGAAGAGGACATGGGATTATTGTCGTCAATGAAAAATAAGCGTCTTTGGAAAAATGTGAGCCCTGATATCTTAAATAAAGTTTTTATTATATTGGAAACATTAGGCCTGCGTGACTGTGCAAAGCCAGATAACATACCATTTTCCGAAGATGGACGGATCGCTTTTGTGGATACTCAAACATTTAGTCAATGGCCTGTCTCCTATAAAAAGCTAACTCCTTATTTATCTATTGAAAATCGAGCTCATTGGAAAGATTTAATAAAAACATCGAAATCACAAAATTAAAATTCATATGTTTCGCAAACGTACGCCCAAATATTTTCCCCCTGGAACCTTTATAGCCACACCCGCAAGAGTCGTGGCCATTTTGCAACTTTGCGTCGCCTTTTCAATTTTTTTGTGGATTGGTTCTAAGCCTTTTATGCAAGACCATTTCAGAATTAAATCCAAAATGCTCATTTTCCAAGATGTTTTGGGAGTGGCAAAGGAAAAAAACAAAGATTTTTTTGACCAACTTCCACCCGAGAAAAAAGGGCAAATACTTAAAGGTTACGCTTTGTTGACGGATGCCTTAAGTGCTCCTTTTGTTGTTAAATTCCAAAAAGCGATCTATGAAATTGTATTTGGAATCCCCTTTTTAAAGCTCATGTGGCTGCTGGGTTCGATTATTCTGTCCATTTTGCTTTTGTTACGAGTGGAGGGAGCTGTTGAAGCTTTGTGGTTATTACCCTTATTAGCAGCTGCTTATGCTGTTGAAAATCGGATCGCCGGTGTCCCCTCACAATCTACAGTTGAAGAACGTTTATTCCCTTCCGAAGAATTTTTGATCAATAATTACTTAAGTCATCCGTTAAGCAAAGATATTTTTGAACAACAAAGGGAGCTTCAATACAGTTGGGAACGATATTTAATTGAAAACTGGACAAATCAGACATCTTCTAACCTAGGCTTAGGGTTATTTAATTTTAACGTAGCTCGTTTAGAGAGTATGGATCAAGATGGCCTACTGAAAGAAAAAAGGGGAAATCAACAGGAATCAATTCCCATGCTTTTCCTTTATATTTTCTGGAATTTATCTTACGTGCTTATTGCACGGGAGGCTTTGTCCACTCAACAAAAACTGCACTCTATCAAATAAATTACCATCCCTGCGAAATAACCCAAAAGAGCTGGAATAGAGATCCTTTTGATATACCAAACAAAATCGACTTTTTCCATCCCCATGAAGACAACACCTGCTGCCGAACCGATTAAGAGGATACTCCCACCAGTTCCTGCGCAATAGGCAATTAATTGCCATAATGAATGATCAACCGGATATTGTGACATATCGTACATTCCCATGGTAGCTGCAACAAGAGGCACGTTATCGACAACGGCGGAAGCCAAGCCAATGAGTGCGGCTATCATGGACGTATTCCCAATCGTGGTATCCAAATACTTTGCCAACATCTCAAGGAGGCCCGCTGTTTCCAACGCATTGATAGCTAACAAAATCCCTAAGAAAAAGAGGACGCCAGAAAGATCAATCCGAGTCAAAACAGAAGGGACTCTCAAGTGATTTTGACTATCTTCACGGTAGTGGATGATATCCGTTATCAACCACATCACACTCAATCCAAAGAGCATCCCCATGAAAGGGGGCAGTCCGGTTAAGATTTTAAAAATAGGAACAAACACCAGCGAGCCGATACCCAAATAAAAAATGAACCGGCCAATCGGTTCTGATTTTTCTTTTGCATTGAGTTTTTTGGCTTGAAATTTTCCCGATAGCATCCAGGAAAGACAACCAATAGCAACAATCATGCAAATAATGCTGGGGAGTAATAATATTTTCATGATGTTAAGGGTAGAAATTTCTCCCCCGATCCAGAGCATGGTCGTGGTGACATCGCCAATAGGGGTCCAGGCGCCTCCGGCGTTTGCAGCGACGACAACGCCTCCGCCGATCAGCAATCTATCTTCCCCCTCTTTAACCATTTCACGAAGCAAAGTGATCATTACAACGGTCGTTGTTAAGTTATCAAGGATGGCTGAAAGGACAAATGCGAGGGCTCCAAAGACCCATAAAACTTTCCTTTTGGATTGAACACGAAGGATTTGGGAGATCATATCAAATCCGTGATGGACATTGATAATTTCTACAATTGTTAGAGCACCTAAAAGAAAAAAAACGACTTGGCTGATGTTGGCAAGATGATGGCCGAGAAAAGACAAATTTTCTTCGCTTAGGACAGTCTCATTTCCAAATTGAAGAACCCAACAAGCGACGGCCATCATTAATGCGATTGTTGCTTTATTGATGTGAGTGATATGTTCGATCGTGATGAGAAAGTAGCCCAAGATAAAAACGAAAATCATAACCCAAGATGTCGCATGTATTTCCATGGTTTTTTTTCCTGTTGTGTATAGCTGAATGAAATCTTATATATGCGGATATGCAAAAAAAATCTATGATTTTCATGAGGATGGAAAGGTTATTTTAGTAGAGGAGAACTTTAAACCGTCTATGGAGCATGAAACTTTGACCATGCGCAGCACTATTTCTACAGGCCTAAAGCAGCATGTGTTGCTGAAAGGCACGTTGTTCGCTTCCTGTGGAGGTTTGCTTTTTTTATGCGGGGGTCTATTTCTTCCTGTGTCTGTTTTAGCGGTATGGGGTCCCCTTTTTTTCATTGCCGGAGGCTTTTTAATTGCTTATGGATTGCTCCCCTACCGGCAATTGACCAGAAAAGAAATGGTGCCGGATAAGTTAGTGGTCGTCGAAAACAAACACATTGACTACATTGTCAAAGAAAAATTGATGTTGAAAGTCCCTCTCAGTATAATTTCCCGGGCCGGCTTTATTGAACATCCGCATGAATATGGCATTGGAATATGGCTAAAAAACCCTTCTAAGGAAAAAATCATTGTTTGCCAACCTGCCTATAAAGTAAAAAATTATCTCCCCTTACAAGGAAGGGAAGGCTGCGATCTCTTTTTTCCCTACTTTAGCAACCGTTCCTTTAAAGAACTTGAAGCTGTTTTGAATGACTCTTAAGCAACCCTTAAAGGGATTTAAATTATTTCTTTTTAAAAAAAGATAAATGTATTACTCTTTTTGTCAATAAGATAGACGTTCTGATATGACTGTAGCTGCATTTGCATCCTTTGCTTCTCCAAAATCGGAGAGCTCTCAAGTAGTCGATCTCTTTCCCGACATGAAAAAAGTTGCTGCCATTATTCTAGGAGGGGGAAGAGGGACCCGCTTATTTCCATTAACGCAAGCTTGCTGCAAGCCTGCTATCTTCTTTGGAGGGCATCACCGCTTAATTGACATCCCCATCTCGAATTCGATCAATTCCGGCTGCCATAAAATTTTTCTTATCACACAATTCCTCTCCTCTTCTTTGCATCAGCATATTTTTAGAACATATGGCCACCTTGGAGTTCCAAGCGGATTTTTAGAGTTGCTTTCTGCCGAACAAAGGCCCTCCCGCGAAGGGTGGTTTCAAGGAACGGCAGATGCGGTCCGTCAAAATATCGAATACATCATGGACACCCCTGTCGATTACTTTTTAATTCTTTCGGGGGATCAGCTTTACACCATGAACTATCTCCATATGTTGCAATTTGCTAAGCAAACCGATGCCGATCTGGTGATTGCCGCCCTCCCCATTTTCAAGCAGGATGCCAAGCGGATGGGGATCCTTCGTATCAATGAGGATAACTTTATAACCGATTTTTGTGAGAAACCTCAAGATGAGGCTGCCTTGTCCCGTTTCGGCTTTGCGCCTTCAGATTCAGACCTAGTGGTAAAATTTTTCGATAAACCATTTTTGGGTTCCATGGGGATCTATCTGTTTAAACGGGAAGCTCTTTTTAACCTCCTTAAACAAGATTTGCGAGAAGATTTCGGGAAACATCTTATCCCCACAAAAGTAAGCCAAGGAAATGCAGCCGCCTATATCCACCGCGGATATTGGGAAGATATCGGAACTATCGAATCTTTCTATAAAGCCAATATGGACCTGACGAAGCCCCCATTTCCTATCAATTTTTACGATGAAAATTGGCCTATTTTTTCTTCGCGCCCCTTTTTGCAAGGACCAAAAATTTTTAATACGCATATAGAAAATTCGATCATCAGCGAAGGGTGTCTGATTGAAGCCAAAGAAATTTCAGGCAGCATTTTAGGGCCCCGATGCGTCATTCATCGAGGATGCATCATCCGAGACACCTATATTTTCGGCCACGATTTTTACACCCCCCCAATCCATGCGCAACAACTGCCCTCAGAGCTCCACATCGGTGAAAACTGCATCATTAAAAAAGCAATTTTAGATAAACACGTCCGCTTAGGGAAAGAGGTTCAATTGATCAACAAGAATAAATTTCACTATTATAATGGGGAAAATATCTACGTCCGCGATGGGATCATTATCGTCCCTCGTGGTGTCTCTCTTCCCGACGGTTTTACTTTTTAGGATTTTATATGGTCGTCTGGGCGTTGGCAGATCTTCATTTGGCTATTGGAACCCCTGAGAAAAATATGGATATCTTCGGGGAACCCTGGGTGGGTTATATCGATAAAATCAAGACCCATTGGACATCCCTTGTTCAACCCACAGATTTGGTTTTATTGCCTGGAGATATTTCATGGGCCATGCGCCCTATTGAAGCGAAGCCGGATCTCGCTTTTATCGATGAACTTCCGGGAACCAAAGTGATGCTGAAGGGCAATCATGACTACTGGTGGGCTTCCCTCAAACAAATCAAAGCGGTTCTCCCCCCGTCGCTCCACGTCATACAAAATAACGCTTTTAAGTGGGGCGATTATGTCATTGGCGGCGCGCGGTTGTGGGATACCCCTGAATATAGTTTTCAAGAATACATTCATTATAGCTTAAATCCAAAAGCAAAAAAAATCGAAGAGATCGATCATACTGCAGAAGCTGTAAAAATTTTTGAAAGGGAATTAAACCGCTTGGAGCTTAGTCTGAAAGAAATGGATAAACTAGGCGGGCAAAAGATCGCCATGACCCATTATCCTCCTATTAGCGCAGATTTAAAAGATTCCCGAGCTTCTGCGCTCTTAGAAAAGTATGAGGTAGAATATTGCGTGTTTGGCCATCTTCACAATGTCAAAAAAGGGATTCCCCTTTTTGGAGAAAAGAACGGCATAAAATATTATTATGCCGCCGCCGATTATCGAGACTTTACCCCGTTAAAGATTGTCTAGAAGTATAGATTATGTCGTTCGTATTTATTATTCTGCTACGGATTAGGTGTTAATCAAGGACTTGTTGGTGATATTCTTTAGAGAAAAACGGTGTGTTTAGCATCAAGAGTTCCAAGAAAAATAAAACTAGGGATTTCCAAAAACTAGGCGACTTGGTATAATAGGGTTTTACTGGGAGGTTAATATGGGGAATTCTCAAGCCCGCCATCAAGGTAGGGCAAAAGTAACTATTGATTGTACAATTGATGAGAGGGCTTACATTAAAATGTTAGCTGCTAAAGCTCACATGAATTTAAGCGAGTTTATTCTTTCTTACCTTAGAAAGGATTTTCCTGAAAAGACACCTAACAAAGAAACTCTAGAAGCCATGAAGGAGTGCGAGGAAGGTCTCGGTATCAAATGCGAGTCTATCGAGGATTTTTGGGAAAAGATGGGGATGAAACCAAGTGCTTATTCCTGAACCATCGACTAAATTTAAAAGAGACATGAAGAGATTTAAGCATAAGCAAGACATTGTTGATGAATTGCATGAAGTCATTCAAATCCTTTGCAACAAGAAAAAACTGCCAGAAAAATATAAAGATCATTCTTTAACTGGAAATTATGTAAGACATCGAGAATGTCATGTTAAACCCGACACTCTTTTGATTTACTTCACCGATGATAAATATCTCTACCTTGAAAGAATCGGCTCTCACTCGGAGCTATTTTAACATAAAGACAAAACGACAGCTCCACGGCAAGACATATGAATATCTTGCCATAATTATGGCATACAGCAATGCGTTAACAAAAACTGGGGAGCCTTATGAAAGTTATAGCCGTAGCTAATCAAAAAGAGGCTATTGCACCTTGCTGGGTTTGGGCTGCCAACTTGCGGTAAACAAGGCCGGACGCAATGCCTGTTGCAGGAATTGTAAATAACAGGCCTATTCCTAAGCACAACAAGCCCAATAGGTTAATGAGCATAACAGTAATAAAAAAGAAAAATATCTTCCAAGTACAACCCCCGATTAAATCCCAACTATCTTCCAGAGATTGAATACCACCCACTTGTTTATCGACGAGATCAAATCCGAACAAACTAAATCTTAGTGCAATAATGAGGCCTGGAATAATCAAGCAAATAAGCCCAATGATCGTAGCCAGAGAGGCACAAAATGAAGCAATGATATATCTTAACAATAAGTGGGACTTAGTAAATAAATCTCCAATTTTTATCTGTTGAGAATCAATTATTTTAAGATATACATTATAAAAACCTATACTAAAGATTCCCATTACTAACCAGTGAATGATACCAGCGAAAAATCTTATGAACATCTGAGAATTCCCCGAAGGGGCCAAATTGAAATAACTAAGAAAAGCTGCGTTACCTGGAATTCCGACCAGGACTAAAATAAGAAAAGAGAAAATCTCAAACAGAATAAGTGATCCAACATTTTTCCACATCAGGTGCCAACCCAGCGATATGTTTTCGCTTATAGAAAATGTTTTTTTTGTTATCTCTTTATCCATAAAACCCCTTTTTGTATGGATATTTCCATTAAGAAATACAATTACATGTTTAACAAAAATGAATTTGTTTTCCTACAGAATTATCTCTGGACTTCAATAGAGAAAAATGGATTAATTATGAACGATTTAATAAATGGATCAGCCGAAACATGAAAGTTGGTTTGATAGGTTATGGGCAAATGGGGCAAATGGTCGACAAGGCCGCCACGCAACAAGGACATACCATCGTTGCTCGGCAGTCTTCTCAATCTTGGGATTTGGATGCTCTGCAAAAGGCCGATCTTTTTATAGAGTTCACCCAACCCGAGAGCACTCTAGATAATATCAGACGATTGGCCCCCTTGAAAAAGCCGATAGTTGTGGGAACGACAGGATGGTATGACCACTTAGAAAAAGTGCAGCATCTTGTGCACGAACACCACATCGGCCTCCTTTATGCGGCCAATTTTTCCTTAGGCGTTCACCTCCTCTTAGCCATTTTACAGAATGCTGCCTCTATCATTAATCCCTTTACTGAATATGATGCCACAGGGGTGGAATACCATCATGCCAAGAAAAAGGACAAACCATCTGGCACAGCTCTAGAGATCGCCAAAACAATTGAGCAGCAAATGCATCATGCTGCTCCCTTCGCCTTTACCAGCATCAGATGCGGTTCAATTCCGGGAACACATAGTGTGATTTTCGATTCCTTTTGTGATAGCATCACCATTACCCATGCCGCCAGAAATCGGGAAGGATTTGCCCAAGGGGCCCTTATGGCCGCGGAATGGTTACAGGACAAAAAAGGTCTTTTTACCTTTTCAGACTGTCTAAAAGATATTTCTCAAAGAAGGGCATTATGAAAAAACAAGGTGTCATTACAGCTTTAATCACCCCCTTTGCCAACCATCATCTCGATGAGGAAGGGTTCGTCCAGAACATCCGTTTCCAAATGGAGAACCAAATCGATGGAATCCTCCTCTTTGGCTCTACCGGAGAAGACTCCACCTTGACAAACGAAGAGCAAATTAAAATGATCCAGCTTGCGGTACGGGAAGCAAAAGGGAAAACCCCCATCTATGTGGGAACGGGATCAAATTGCACCCGCAAAGCCATTGAAAAAACAAAACAGGCTAAAGATTTAGGCGCGGATATTGTCAGCGTGGTGACACCGTATTATAACAAGCCCACGCAAGAGGGAATTTTTCGCCATTTTGAAGCCATTTGTACATCTGTAGACATCCCTCTCATTATCTACAACATCCCTGGAAGGTGCGGCGTCAATATCGAAACTCCCACTTTAGAACGAATTGCCGATTTGCCCAATGTGATCGGCGTGAAAGAGGCCTCGGGAAATATCAACCAGACGGGAGATGTCATCCATACCATTGCCAAAACAAGAAAGAACTTTTGTGTGTTATCCGGAGATGACATCTTAACCCTGCCTATGATCTCTTTAGGGGCTCATGGGGTCATTTCGGTTGCAAGCAATTTGATTCCCGACAAAGTCATAGCCTTCGTCAAAGCAGCCTTGCAAGGAAATTTTGATCATGCCCGGCAGCAGCATCATCAGCTGCTGCCGTTTTTTAAAGCCATTTTTATGGAAACTAATCCTATCCCTATCAAAACGGCTATGCAACTTTGCGGCATGCCTTCAGGAATATGCCGCCTCCCCTTGTGGCAGATGACCCCAAACAATTTAGAGCGGCTTGAGAACCTATTAGCGGAAATGCAGCTCCTCATGCCAATCTCCCTATCAAAATAAAAAGATAATTATGGCAAGCAATTCATTCGGCAACATTTTTAAAATCACAACATGGGGAGAATCACATGGCAAAGCGATCGGCGTAGTCATAGATGGGTGCCCCGCAGGCTTGGAGATCAATGATGAAGAGATCAATCTTGCCTTAGCCTTCCGCGCGCCAGGAAAAAATCCCTATCTTTCCCTCCGGAAAGAACCTGACCAGGCAGAAATTCTATCGGGAGTTTTTGAAGGAAAAACCACTGGAGCTCCCATCAGTATAATCATCCCCAATAAGGATGTTGATTCAAGCAAATATGAGCCGATAAAAGATTTGGTCAGGCCTGGGCATGCCAATTATACCTACTTAGAAAAATATGGAATTTTTGATTATCGGGGCGGAGGCCGCTCATCTGCCAGGGAAACGGCATGTCGAGTAGCTGCCGGAGCAATCGCAAAAAAATGTTTAACTCGCTGCGGCATTCAGCTAACCGCTTACATCAAGCAAATAGGCCCCATTGAGGCTTTCCTTGAAGGGGATGCAATCGGGTCAGATTACCTTGAGCAGTTGCGTGCATTGATTTACCAGAGTCCTGTATTTTGTCCCGATCCAGAAGCCTCTTCGAAAATGATGGCTTTAATCGAAAAAACTAAAGAGGAGGGAGATTCTTTAGGCGGCATCGTCGAATTCATAGCATCCCAGATTCCGCCAGGTTTAGGGGATCCCGTATATGAAAAATTAGAAGCCAACCTTGCCCACGCCATGTTGAGCCTCCCTGCTACCAAAGGGTTTGAAATGGGATCGGGATTCCGATCGATCGGCATGCAAGGTTCGCAACATAACGACCTATTTATGCACACACAAGGGGAAGTCACGACTCAAACCAATCATGCCGGAGGAACCTTAGGAGGGATCTCTAACGGGATGCCCTTAGAGGGAAGAGTTGTCTTTAAACCGACTTCTAGCATTATGAAGTCTCAAGAAACCATCACTATAACAGATAAAAAAAAGTCTTCCATTCAACTCCCTGCGGGGTCGCGCCACGATCCTTGTGTTGCAATTCGGGCCGTACCTATCGTTGAAGCCATGCTTGCTCTTGTCTTAATCGATGCGATGCTTCTCAACCGATGCGCGCGAATTTGAGAAAAAATCATTAATTGAGGTGAAAACACCCGAAAATCAAGAAGAAAAACCCAAAACCCAGGTTGAATTGATATGAAAAAAAAATATGCAGTCACAATTTTATCTCTTTATTTTACCTCTATATTATTGCCTTTGAGCGCCGATATGTTTCAAGATCAAAAGGCTGAACAAAATCGGCAAGATGAAAAAATTCAAGAGCAAAAATTAGAAGACCAACGCTTAGAAGACATACGACAAGCAAATAAGTTAGAAGAAAATCGATTAGAAGACAAAAGAGAAGAGGAAAAAAGACTGCAACGAAAGCTAGATGATGAGCGGTGGGATAGAGAACATAATCGCTAAAAGAACCTTTTAATCAGAAAAACGCTTGATGTGCCTATGACAATAAGGATATTTTCCTTCCTTATTATAATAATTTTGATGGTACACTTCCGCAGGATAAAATGGCTGCGCAGGAACAACTTCGGTAGCAATTTTCATTCCCTGATTCTCTAGTGTCTTCAATAACTTCGTGGCAATAGTTTTCTGGGCAGCCGTCAAATAAAAAATGGCCGAACGGTATTGGCTCCCGATATCTGGGCCTTGCCTATCTTTTTGGGAAGGATCGTGAATTTCTAAAAAATACTTTGCTAGATTTTCATAGGTTGTTACCTCTGGATCGAAGATGACCTCTATAGCTTCAGCATGTTTAGTTTCATCTGTACAAACTTCTTGATATGTAGGATTAACAGTTAGACCCCCCGTATATCCTACGGTCGTACGGATCACTCCTGGTTGATTTTTCAGAAGATATTCAACCCCCCAAAAGCAACCTCCGGCAAAAATCGCGCGCTGATAACCTTCTTTAGTAAAGGCAGGAATAAAGGAGAGGGAGAGGGAGTTCACGCAATGCCGCTGGTTTTTAGGGGTTAATCTTTCCCCTTCAAAAACATGCCCTAAATGTCCTCCGCACTTTTGACAAAGAATTTCGGTTCGTCTGCCATCTTTATCGGCCACTTTTTTGACGGCATTGGGAATTTCATCATCAAAGCTTGGCCATCCGCAATGGGAGGAAAATTTGTCGGAAGATAAGTACAAAGGAGCATCGCAACGTCGGCAGACGAAGATTCCCGATTCAGAATGGTTATCATATTCACCGCTATTGGGTAACTCTGTGCCTTTTTTGTTGATGATCCGATCTTCTTCGTCTGAAAGGGAATGGTATCTTTTCATATTCTTATTTCCTCAATTTTATTTTAACTTGGGTTATTCCTTGAATAATTATACCAAATTACTAATAAGCTCACTTCTTTTTCTTGAATTTTTAAGTCTAAGATTTTACCTCCTTTAAAATCGATTGATTCGACCGGGCTATTAAAAAGGTGGCCAAATAGACATTGAGATTTCTTAGAATAGTCATAAATAAGAATTAATTTAATCTTTATATAATCTTTTTTTTAATTGTTTATACTTATTATATATAACAAATAAATAGGTGTAAAAATGATTAATACACATAATATAAAATATACTATTAATAACCTTATTGAAAACGGTCAAATTCTTCACACAGAAGGTGAAGAGTGCAAATGGGGAAGACTGATTTGCATTTGGAATGAAAACAAAAGTATTATCGAAAATGGTAAGGAATGTCCGGATCAATTAATTCATATTTTTGCCCCTACGATAAATAAAGAAAATGGTGAGACTTATGTTGATGCCTCAAAGAAAATAATATATTTGAAAATGGCTTGTCATTCAGTTTATAGACCAATCGAAACTGTTATTAAAACAATTTATTTAGCTTGCCTTCCAATTTCGCTCGGTGTAGTTATAACAAAAACAATTTTGAAAGCTCTGAAAAATAATAAAAATACAGAAAAACCAGAAAAGAAATTAAATAATAAACAGATTGCAAAACTATGCTTGAATAATTCGTTAAACTCAATAGCCGACATTGTACGCACCCCAGTTTATGGCTTAGCGATGACAGCTGTAAGCATTGCAGCTTTAATTATAGGCCCTTTAGCTCCTAAGAAGCTCTATGATCTCCAAAAAATGGAAGGAAAATTAATTCAACGATATCATAGGGTTCAAGGACAGGTTTTTGAAGATACTTTTGCATGTTTTACCCCAATGCCTCTAAGCGCTTTAGTCAGTGAATTTGGAAAGAGGAAATTTAAAGACACTATCTATCCTGGAAATACAAAATCAGACCAAGCCTATGCTAATTATGCGAGAGCATTTACAAAACACTTTAGAAAAAACAGGGTGATTTTTGTCAATCCCTTTCACAAATATAGGGAGAATGAATCCTATATAAGTGCCGGATTTAAGTCCTTGCACGAGGCTCTCATTGCCAAACAGTGCATGGAAACAGTGCATGGAAAGCCATTTTTCTGATAATCTTCATTGATATATTCTAACTCAAGTTTCATTCGCCTTAAGATATATTTTCTAGGAAAAATTAGAGCTCCAAGGGTCTTTGC
This sequence comes from uncultured Parachlamydiaceae bacterium, assembly GCA_963742415.1. Lineage (GTDB taxonomy): Bacteria > Chlamydiota > Chlamydiia > Chlamydiales > Parachlamydiaceae > CAVULX01. The sequence continues at coordinate 766,235 of CAVULX010000003.1, read as the reverse complement.
GGATTTTAATCTCTTGCCGCAAATTTGCACATTAAAATACAATGGCTTAATTACAAAAACTATCTCAAGGTGTTTATAATGTTTAAGATGATTTTTATTATGACTTTTTATTTAACATTCAACCTTTTGTCTGCCTATGAAGGTCAACTTTCAGAAAATGGGTCAAAGGTTGGTAAATATCAAATTAGCGCAACTGAAAGAGAAATTTATCTTTTAGATACCGAAAAAGGCTCTGTTTGGATGGCTGAAAGAAATCATGTCATATTTAAAAATCCACACAGTCCCTGGATTAAACTAGAAAGTCCTTTTTTTGAAATTGAATAATAGACTTATAGAATGGCAAGTTCTAATTCACCTGTAAATTCTAAATTCCCTGTTCTCTTTGATTCTTTGTATGAATACGCAATCGAACCCGTTAAAAACGGATTTGTTGCAGTTGTGGAAGTCTCAACTAGGGAAACAGCTTTTTTAAAAGAAGCACCCATTGATCCTCTCCAAAAAATCCCTTCAGGGGGATAAAGATGAGACTCATCACTGCTATCCGATGTTGAGTTTCCATTGTGGTCTAAATATTTATCATGTTTTCCTGTTGAATTTGGGTTGTATTTATGATAATGGTCATTTGCACCATGTCCCTGTTCCATTGGATCGCCCTTATCAAATCGAATCTTTTCTTAAGACACCCCTCTTTTTGGCAGCTTTCAGCCCATTTGCGAAAAATTTGTAAAATTTCAGCAAGATTACATGGTCCACATGATCCTTCAAAATTATTATTTCGCACCAAACAAAAGTACCAATTCATTTCATCTATTTCCATTTGGATGGGTGAAAAAGGATGATTGTCGCAATCAGTTCCTATTAAATTTATAGATATATACCACCCAGAATTGTCGACTGTTTCAATTTTAATTCCATATTCATGTTCCCAATCTCCATCGCACTGAGCAAGATACCAATTTTGTAACGAGCAAAACAGATCATTTTCCATATAGGTTTATTTCAAAATAAATGCGATTTTTATTTGCTATTTAATTTTATTTATTTGTCATTTATAATTAGATCGATAGATCTTGCATTAAATCCATTTAAGTTCTCTACATCATAAATACAAACAGTTACTTCTTTTTGAAAATCATCACTAGATATATGACTATGGTTATTTAAAGGTTTTTTTAAAAGATCATTTAGGCTATCCCTTAGCTCCAATGCTTCTAATTGAGTTAAATATAAGATCACATTTTCCAAAGATTTGTCAGAAATTTCATCTAGTATACGCATAAGTTATTTTTGATGTTAATAATGAGGAACGTCAGCTGGATAAATTGGTCCAGATTTGTTCCACCTTCCGTTAATAAACTCTTCTACATGTCCATGAGGATTACAATGAGGAGCTGGATGATTGAAGTCAAATCTTACTTTTTTTTTGCCATCTTCGGAAAGAAAGACTACGTCCCCTGCTTTATTTTTGACTTTTTTAGCATCTTCTCCTAGCCATTCACTGATTTCGTCTTCAAGCTTTGAAATTTTATTACCAGGCTTTTTCTTGCAAAGCTGCTCCCCCTTATCTACATCTGACTGTGCGAGTTCTTCTTCTTTTCTCTTTTTTTCCTCTACTTCTGAAGGGGTTAGAGTGCTTTCATTCTGCGCTTGGCTCATGGACATATGATGGTATCGTCGATCCAACCGCATGTCAATATCTTCTAAAAATGTATTTGTGCCATAGATGGCAACAGCACAAACGACGGCTTCCGTAATGGCTGCAATTGTGACAGTCGAAATCGCAATTTCAGTTCCAAATGCAATTGTGAGCAGCGGTAATGCCGCCGCAACTAGAAATGCAAACCGCCCATCAGGATCGATATAGCGCAATGGGTTATTACGAATATAAGCATAAAGATTCATGCCGTCAACAAATCCCGCTGGATCGGGCGTCAACCAGCGGCTAATAGCCGGATCATAGTAACGCATGCCGAAGTTAATAAAGCCTGTTTCGGGATCCTTCCGCTTGCTTGAATATCTCCATGAGTTGAGGGATTCCGCTTGTTGCTGTCCGCTAGCATCAAACATTTGTTCTTCGCCAAAAGCAGAATAACGATAGGTTTCATAAACCGAACCATCGTCGGCATTAATTAAGCTGACAATATTTCCTAAATGATCATGAAGGGGCGCATAGACCTTCCCTTGCAGTTCAATTGCTACCGCAGCACCAATGTCGGAACCTGTCAAGCCTTGTCCCAGCACCCTTAGCTCTGTTACCTTCCCTTGCTCATCACAAGCTCCTATCTCTTTATTGCCTTGATACAGATAACGGACAGTTTGAGTGGGTTTCCAATCTCCATCCCATTCATAGGAAACCTTTGAAAGGCGTCTATGAAATGGATCATGTTCATACCATAATTCGAAACCATTCCCAAGGGTTTCTTTAACGAGATGATCCAAATGATCATATTCACGATGAGTAATGGTCCCCTCTTTCAAGTCATGAATATGAAGGGGGTTGCCATTTAAGTCATATTCATAGGTATAGTGAATCGAGCCGTCAGATGCTGAAACTTCTTGTATCCGTTCCAAAGCGTCATAACGATAACACAATTTTGTGCCGTCAGGTTTAATTTTAGCAGCTAATTGTCCCTGCTTAAACTCATAGCGGGTACATTTTTGGTCTGGAGTTCCGGCTGCTTCAACCAAGCGTGTTATCTGCTGCATCGGATCGTAAGACCATAATGTTGTGATTGTGTGTAGGGAGGCTTCAGGAGTCAATACTGTATCGATTTGGCTTGTACGGTTTCCGAGTGGGTCGTAGCGGAATTCACTTTTTTTGATCAACTGTCCAAAAGGATTTTTCACTTCGATGTGAACAATCCGCTGCATGGCATCTTTGGTTGTCAACGTGACATGTCCTAAGGGGTCAATCATCTCTGTGCAGTTGGCAGCAGGATAATAGTATCTGTAGCGAGTGTGATGTCCTAATGCGTCGGTGGATTCAATAAGATCGCCATGGGGATTATAACGCATCTTCGAAATCGATGTTCCAGCTAGGTTGTAGGTGATGAATTGATAGCGGTTGCCAGCCTCATCATAGGCGTAGGTTTTTTTATTATAGACTGCCCCCGTGGCATCCTGGACGGTTTCTTCAATGATCCTGTCGAGTAAATCAAAGATGTAGTGGGTAGCTATATATTGATTAGAAGTCAGGTACTCCCGTTTTTCGTTGCGGCGGCCTAATGAATCGTAGAGATATTCTGTTTTGCTGTTCCCTTTTTCTATTCTTATCAAACGCCCTGCGCCATCGTAGCTATAAGAGGTGTGATGACCGGCCGCGTCGGATTCTTGCATCAAATGAAAAGCATTGTAATGGCGTGTGATGCATTGAAGAAGAATCCCTTCAGGTGAATAGACCTCCTCCTTGATCGGGCGGGACAAGTAGTCGTAATGATATTCGTGATGGACCTCACGATTTGGACCTTGTTCATAGATCTTGTTGCCATTCTCATCATACTTCCTTTGGGTGGTTTGTCCCAAGGCATTGACCTCTTTGGTGACTTGTCCTCGTTCGTTGTATTGCCATTCGAGCTTATATGCTAGAACATGATCACGATCATACACCCTTTGCTGCGAAAGCCTTCCCTTGCGGTCGTAACTATTGACTTTCTTCTTCAACAGATGCTCTTCCCCTGTCACTATGTCTACATATTTTTCTTCGATTACTTCGGGGAGCCCTAAAGGAAAATCTTGACGGTTTTGGATCCGTTTGATGTGTTGTTCGGTCACATCGGCGAGATTGTTGCGGTCGAGCGAAGAGCCATCATCGATGATCAAAGGGGCTGGATTAGCTCCGGTGAGATTGCCGTGCAAACAATGCTTATTAAAATGTTTATTAGCATAAAAAGAGGGTAGGAAATTCCCAGGCAGATCACGCAAGAGAGAGCTTAACAGCTCCCGTCCTCTCACATCAAATGGTGAAGGGATTGTAATTGCAAAACAGCCAATCAGATAGGGTTACCTGTCGGCTGTATCGGTTAAGGCTCTAAGCTTGCTTTACTTAGAAAAGGCACAGCTTTTCTATTGAAGAAAAGCTGCGCCGCTCAGGCAAAACTATTCTAAATTATGGCTGAACAGGTTGTCGCTGTACAATAGCCAATTCGACAGGAAGGGTAACACCCGGAGTGCCAATGCTGAAAATTCTCTGTATCATATTTACATTTGTATCGATTACAGCAATGGTGGCATCGAAAAAGTTTCCGCAGTAAAAAGTGTTCTCGTCGGGACTAAGTGTACCAAGGAACGGAGATCCGGGCACAGCGATATCGGCTACAACAGCGTTTGTGTCGGTGTCGATCTTCGAAACGCTGCTGCCCCCAAAATTTGTACTCCAGACATACTTTCCATTTCTGGTTATGCAGAGCTTGATCGGGCCGAAATCAGTCGGAATTGCGAAAGAGGCACCCGTATCGGCATCTAAAGCAAGTACCCGCGATGCCCCCTCTCCAGAAATATAAAGGGTCCTGCCATCTGGTGTTGGCGCGATACTTGCCGGTAAGGTACCATTACCAACTGGGAAATGATTTAAGATAGCCCCTGTGACTCCGTCTAATACTGCGATATCGCCACCCAACGTGGGATTTTCTTCGAAGTGTTCGACCACATAAATGCGATTGCGCGAAAATTGAATGTCGAGTGGGAACCCATAGGGCTCGTCGAGAGAAATCAACTGTAACAACGCTTCGGTGTGTATGTCGAATTTTGCTAGAGCACCGAACGCGGAGTCGCCATTGGGGCCGCTAAGGTTCTTACTACTTAAAGTGACCCACATATGACGGCGATCAGGTGCAAGAGTAACGCCATTTGGCTTGCTGCCTGGATCATTGAAGATATCGTGCGCAACGTTGGTATCGGTGTCGATCACTGTGACCGTACCAGCAAGTTCGTTGGCCACAAACATTTTGTGTTCGGTAGGTGCATAGGCAATGCCAGTCGTCCCAGATCCGGTAGGAATAGTTTGAAGGACTAAGCCTGCATTTAAATCGATAACTAAGACATTACCACTAAAGTCAGCCAGATAGCCAATGCAGCATCGGTCATTACAGACGTCGCACTGATCGCCCTTCACGAACGTGGTCGTCAAAACAAGGATCGAGGCTAAGGCTACAATCCATTTGCGGACGTGGCTGAAAACGAACTTATTTATGTTCATGGTTCCCCCTTTAATTAAATTTCTGTTCTTTATCTTCGCAAAGAAACACACGTATCTTCATGTAGATGCAAATCTTAACTCTTTACAAATCAGTCATTTTTAAATGCTTTTACCATACTCACTACCATTAGCAGTTATGGCAATAACAAGAGACAGTAATTCAGACCTATAACCCACAAAATATATAATTTCAATTTTTTTTTATAATATTAATGCGAGTGATTTTCATCGTCTAGGAAAGTCAAGGTGTATTTGTGTTTTGAATGCAATCTTGCGTATTCGCAATGTCGCCTTGTGTGAAGAATGCTTCATGAATTTGGCACATATGAGCCTAGGTTTTGGGGCTCACTTTGGCCCTGCTGAATTACATCTCATGGACTACAAAAATGCATGTATAGATCATTTTAAGAAGAAATTACTATGTTTTTGATGTGAAATGACCTTGATAAATCGACATAAAAAACCTTATGACATCGGTCCATTCCATCCCTTTTCCCTTTGAAGCTGCAGACCAATACACTTGGTTTTTATATGATCTCAAAGTAAGCATCTCCTCATCGTCAAACGTTTTAACATACATGTTCAGATCTTCTAGGTGGTCAATAAATCCTTGATCACTGATACCACTCTGATGACGAAATCCTTTTTCATCAATTAATTCCCAGACAGCGGTGACTATGCTGTCAGTTGTACAGTTACTATCTCTCTGAGGTTTTGAAGGGGAAAGCTTGCAAGACCAATCTTCCGTGACGGTATCCATATAGTGAGTTGTAGGGACCGAATAAAAAATAGCGAGGTGGGTTAACAAGGACTGTGCTGTAGGAAAATATAGCTTTTGATTCTGATCAATAAGAGTAAATGACTTGATGATAGTTTTTGGATATGATGTTATAAATTTAATTGTGGCTTTTCTCCATTCGGTAGATAGGGATTCAAGGTTAAAAAAACGGTCGATATCTTGATGAGTAATAGATTCAATATGATTGTTAATTAGATTATCTTTGATCTGAGCATATAACTCATCGTATCCAACCAAAACATCCGGCCATTCTTGCATATCCCAAAGCCTCCAGAAATTTGCCAAACAAAATTCCGGCATGGCGTTATATAACTTAACTTGATTTTGCACTATTTCTCTTGATGTCCACACATTGATATAAGAATGCAATACATCTAAAGAATGCAATGTTTGGTTGAGCTGGTTATCAATATCAGAAGAGTTGAGCCAACGTTCAGCATTTTCTAATACAACTCTATCTATGCAATCAGGAAAAGCTTCATCTTTTTCACATTTTGGTTTAGGATAACAAGGGTCTTCCATTGATAGTTTGATAGGGAAACAAGTTTCTCCTCCTGAGGCATACTTTATCGCTGCTTCCATGTTCGACAAGACTAATTGTTCTGTTTTTGGATCGCATAAACTAAGCAGCTTGTAAATTAAATCTGGATACTTTTCTCCAAATTGGGTTTTCAGCTCCTCCCATTTCGGCGAAGGCAGCTTCTCCAGATTTAAATTATGCTGAGGAACTCCGCATGCAAAGTCGACGATGAGATCTTCATCTTCAGGTAATTGTTTTTCCTCTTTGATCCATTTGCTTTTTACTTGAACGGCGTTTTGTACACATTTAGAAGTAGTATACGTCCCTGTACCCTTGGATTTGCAAAATTGCTTTGGTTGAATTGGCAGAAGAGGCGGGTTAGGCTTTTTAGGAGTCTCCTGTGTATAAATTATTTTTGGAGATATCTTTTGAGGGATGCGATTACGGGTAAAATTTGAATTTTTTATCACATCTATTTTCCTTGGACCTTTTGAATGGATAGGTGGAAGCTCATCTTGCTGCTTTATAGAAAAAGCATCAGCTAGTTGTTGAAAAAGTAAAAATCCCACCCCTGTAGTGATAAAGATCTTAGCCCAATCTATGTTTGATCCTACATTCTTTGAACGGCGATGAGGATGATAAGTACGATACCTTCCTTGCGCAGCAGGAGCATGCTCTATCTTATTGTGTGGTTGCCAATGATTATGTTTATTTGCGTTGTATCCTTCCCCTACTCTAGAATGATTATAGCTCATCTTTTATCTCCATTTTTGTTTCTCTTTACGGGAGCATTTGCTATTGAATATAGTTATTAAATAATTTAATTGCATCAAGACTTTGAAGGCGTTGCTCACAGAGCAAAAGCAATACGTTTGTGAACATGACAACACACCATGATTTTTCATAAAGCAGCTATTGTTCCGGCAGCTGATAAGAGAAATGCATCACATCGGTGCGCTCCAGCTAATGAAAGGCCGATAGGCACTGAATCTACATTCGCCAAAGGCATGGAGATTTGCGGCAAACGGCATATTCCAGCAATGGAACAAATTGAAGCCGTTTTAGAATAGTAATCATCTTCGTAACGGTTCTTTCCTATGGTGTTTTTTAAAGGCGCAATTTTTGGTGTTGTCGGAAAGCACAAAAGGTCATTGGGCTTGAGGAAATCGGACATTAAGTTAAAGTACCATTCCCGTTGAGCCATTGCGTAGCCGACTTTCGTTCGGTCTATCTGTTTACTATGTTCAAAATTTCCTTTAATTCTAGGTCCGAAATCCGGTTTGCATTCTTCTACCCAAGGCCCATGTGTCGACCAAATCTCAGCAGTTTGTTGAGTGGTGAAAGTTTGCAGCCAATTTTGAAGAGGGATAGGACCAAATTCTTCGACAAGCATATGCAGGGAAATTTCTTTAACCTTTCCTGGAAAAGTATCATGCAATTGGGAAATGCTTTGTTCCAAGGCTTGACACACTTCTTTATCAGAAAGTGCAAAAGCTTCCTTCACAAGATAGATATTTCCAACCTGCGGATCAAAAAGGATTTCTATGCAGAGAAGCTGAGAGGCGACTTTTTCTAAGATTTCAAAAGTTCTGGCAAGGATTCCTACGGTATCAAATGAAGGGCCAAATGGCATGACGCCCGCTGTGGAGATCGCACCGTAGGAAGGGCGCAAACCAAAGATTCCGCAATTGCTGGCAGGGACGCGGATTGATCCCCCACAGTCTGTTCCCAAGGCAAAATCGACCAATCCACAGGCAACGGCAGAAGCCGATCCGCTGGAAGACCCTCCAGGAACTCTGTCTGGTGCTTTAGGATTCAAAGGAGTGCCATAATGGACATTCTCTCCGTCCAAACTAAAAGTAATTTCATCGGTAATGGTTTTGCCTCGGCAAATGGCTCCATGAGATAAAAGAAGATCCACGCAGAGTGCATTGACTTGGGCTGGAGGGTGTGTTTTAATCCATGTTGGATTTCCACAACCTGTCTTTCTTCCCTTAATATCAATACAATCTTTGACTGCGAAATTTAGATTGCTCAACTCCCCTTCTTTATAAGGTTCAAGATCGAACAATTCTACAAAAGCATTTGATTCTGCTACTGAGATTTTTTGCATTTTTTTTATCTACGTTTTACTTACGTTCGATATAGTGTCTTTACGTTTGCCTTTTTACCAATATTCCATTCAAATGCTTTTCTGCTAGCAAATATTTTAAATTTAATAAAGAATGCTTGTTTCGAACTCTGAAGGTTTCATTTCAATTTTGTCAAAGACAAGATTATTCACTATTAGAAGGTATCGGTGAGGGGATTGAATTTGCATTTTTTAAAGATGTTTCCATTATTAATGAGACTACTCTTTCTAATGATTCTTGTGGTGCCGGCTTTGCTATCGGCAATTCCTCCTCCAGTTCCTTCAGCGGGTGTTGTAGAACGGGAAATCGAATATGAGTATGAAAGTAAGCCGTTCGAATTGAAGGATGACATGCCATGCGTAGAAGTTGATATCCCGGAAGAAAGGCTTTCAATCGAGTCTAACGCTACGGTTTTTATCCAGCATGTTGAAATTGAAGAGAATTCGGTCATATCGAACAGAGAAATCCAAAACTGGATCCAAGGATTTTTGGATCAGCAGCTGACCCTTGCAGATATTTATGAGATTTGCAAAACAATTGATCAGAATTATGCGGCAAAGGGCTACTTTCTAGCGCGCTCTTATCCCCCCCCACAGGAAATCCGAGATGGGGTTCTTGTCATTAAAATATTGGAAGGGAGAATAGGGACAGTTAGAGTTGAAGGGAATCGGTATTATAGCGCAGATTTCATCCAAAGATATTTCGCACACTTTTGTTATCTACCGTTACATTATGACCAATTTTTAGAGGCCTTATTGCTTTTGAATGAAAACGAGGATTTGTTCGCGAGTGTTTTATTTGAAAAAGGGCAAGAGGTAGGCACTGCTGATTTGACAATACGAGTTGAAGATCAGCGACCCATGCACCTGTATTTAAATGAAAACAATTATGGACGTGACTTGACAACAAGTTCACAATTTGGCGGTAGATTTGATTATGGTAATTTTCTTTGCCAGGGAGATGTGCTTTCGATTGTTGAAGTCGTTGGATTCCCCATTGATGCTCTATATTTTACTGACGCAATTTACACTGCTCCCTTGAATGCAAAAGGGACATTTATGGAGATTGCCTATCTCTATTCAAAGTTTAAAATTCAGGAAGACGAGTCATTTCATTTGAAAGGGGAATCTCTGATTGGAACAATCAAAGTAATCCAGGCTATAAAGCGGACGAAGTCTCTTGCAATCGATCTGTTTGGGTACTTTGATTATAAACAGATCCAAAACTTCGTACTCGGACACAGGACATCATTCGACCGGCTAAGAGTTGTTACGGGCGGGGCGTTGATTGATCGTTATAATTCATTTCAAGGTAGAGATTATCTCAATGTTCGGATCGCCGCAGGTTTGCCCGATTTTCTGGGGGGAATGAGTGCAGTAAGCAGAAATTCTTCGAGAAGAGGAGGCGGCGGGAGATTCGTGCAATTCAACCTTGATTATGACCGACTTCAAAGGATCTATAATGATTTGATGCTTTATTTTCACGCTTCAGCACAGTGGAGTCCAAGTAAATTGACTTTGCCGCAACAGATTTATATCGGCGGTTCAAACACAGTGCGGGGGTATCCTATGTCGGTAGCTTTAGGCGATAGCGGTTATTATACTAATTTAGAAGCACGCTTTCCCTTACCTTTTTTTGCGGAGAAGAGGTTTTTCTGGACGGGTAAAACCTGGCAAGAGGCGGTGCAAATGGTTGGCTTCCTTGATACCGGCGGTACTATCTATAATAGAGGCTCCCGTGCATTCATTGCAGGGGTTGGCGTCGGAGTGAGGATTTTGGGACCTTACACCATCTCCTTCAGCTTTGATGTGGGATTCCCTCTCACTCGTCATGATTTGTCCAGCGGGGCATTCTGTTACATTAAAGTCACTGCCGAGCCGTTCTAAATCTCTAACCTGATGTTTGAATTAGGGCCCGAGTTTGGACATTTCCAAATTGATCTTTCTATCGCCGCTGCCGCGGCTTTGTATTTATTTGGCGATTACCCCACGTTCCAGCCTGCGCTTCGCGCATGGCTTTCACGCGGGGCTCCCCACTCACCTCCCTTCCGGGAGGTTCCAGCAGGTTCTTTATCCAATTCAAATAAGAATATTTTTATAACTCTACGGTAAATGTCAAAACCTCCCGGAAGGGAGGTGAGTGGGGAGCCCCGCGTGAAAGCCATGCGCGAAGCGCAGGCTGGAACGTGGGGTAATCGCCAAATAAATATAAAGCCGCGGTAGCGGCGATAGATCGTCCTATTGGAGATAGACGTTAAATTCATTTTCCTGCCAGAGCGCCTTTTCTTATTTAAAATTTAAAAAATTAATTATATATACATAGAGTAGTTGTTCCTTTTTTTGCCAAGGTTTATCTTTTAATGTAAGTGTCTAATAATAATGACAATGTCATTTTGCGGCCGTAGATTAAAAACGATTTTAATCGTTATAAGTCTTTCAGTTTCCAGTTCTCTTTTGGCACTTCCTTCTAAAGGCAAGGTAAAAGCGGGAGAGGCAGCATTTTGTTCTGATGCAAACAAGCTTTCTATCACTACTTCCGATAAGACAATCATTGAATATCAGCAATTTAACATTGGAAATGGCGAGACTGTTGAATTTGTTCAACCATCCACTAGTTCTTGTGTATTGAATCGAGTAAAGGGTGGCAATTGTAGCGAAATCTTGGGCCACCTGCAAGGAAACGGACGCATTTTTCTCGTGAATCCTGAAGGGGTGTATTTTGGACCGAATTCAACAGTGAATGCAGGGTCATTTTTAGCGACTTCACTCTCCATTCGCGATGAGAACTTCCTCAATGACTCATTTGAGTTTTACCTGGAAAAAGGGGTGACAGGTTCGATCGTCAATGAAGGAAGGATCCAGGCGGATGGGTTTGTCGCTCTCTTTGCTCCGACTGTAGAGAACCGAGGCAGTATCTATGCCCGCGTGGGAAAAGTGTTCGTTGGAGCGGCGGAAAAAGTATTTCTCGACGTGATGGGGGATGGCTTAATCCAATTTCGCGTTGATGGTGAGTTAGAGAACGCATTGATAGAAAATTACGGAAAGATTGAAGCGGCCAACGGCGGGGTTCAGATTTCTTCAAATGCAGCCCGTAAGGCAATCCGGAGTGTTATAAATACTGATGGAATTGATGTTGCAGCTGGCATTGAGGAATCAAACGGTGTCATTCGACTGGTAGGCGCGAGTGAAATTGTAGCCAGAAATGTACAGGTTGAAGGTCATAGGGTTTGCGTCGGAGGGAAGATCCGTGCTTCGAGCAAGGAGGAGGGGCAAACCGGAGGAAGGGTTGAGATTCTGGGAGATCGGGTTGAGCTTTTGGGTGCTGAGATCGATGCGTCGGGCGATAAGGGTGGCGGTACAGTGTTGATCGGCGGCGATTATCAGGGTAAGGGGTCGCAGCGAAATGCAAAATGGACGCAGATGGATGAGTCTTCTGTTGTTTGGGCGGATGCATATGCCGCTGGGGATGGGGGAGAAGTCATCGTTTGGGCGGATGATACAACGCTTTTTGATGGGAAGATTTATGCGCGCGGTGGAAAATTCGAAGGGAATGGGGGATTTGTCGAAACATCGGGCAAGGAAACCCTGGTTGTCGGTTCGGGTCATGTTGACACATCGGCTTCAAATGGAAATTATGGTGATTGGCTGCTCGATCCAGCCTCGATTACGATCGCGAGTACTGGTACCGCAGGTACCATCGCAAGCGCGTCGTCTCCCAACTGTGCTACTACAGGAACTGTTAATCTTCTTGTGTCTACGCTACAAGCAGCTTCTAGTAACGTGGCTCTTTGTGCAACCAATGGTGCAAGTAGTTCAATTACTGTGAGTAATGCATTTACGATGCCGGCTGGTGTGTCGTTGTCGATGACGGCTGGTTCCGCCAATGCCGGACCGATTACGCTCAATGCGGGCATTACTACTCAAGGGCAACCGCTTTCCCTTACAGGCGCTGTAACCGTTGGTGCAAACGTCACCTTGGACACAACCAACGCAGGAGGATCTCCTGCAGGGGCAAATATTGCTTTCTCAAGTACGATTAATGGAAGCACCGCGGGATCCAATGCTCTTACTTTGAACGCAGGTTCTACCGGCGCGGTCACCTTGCCTGGAGCTATCGGTGGAACAACAAGACTTGGGGCATTCGTAATTTCATCGGCAGCGGGGACTAGCAGCGTTAGCCTTGGCGGAAGTGTTACAGCGAATTCGTTTACAGTAACAAATAACGTGCCCACTACGCTTACAGGTACGAGTACGATTAATACAAGCACGAATAATGGTGCAATTTCTTTCGGGGGAAACGTATCACAATCGACAACACAGTCACTTACGGTAAACTCCGGTACTGGAACAGTTTCGTTCGGAGGAAATCTTACAGCAAATGCATTCACGGTCACAAATAGTGGATCGACCACCATTACCGGTACGACGACTGTTCCTACAGTGACCCTGACTAATACGACAGGGAACATTACTTTTAATGGAGCGGTGACGATCGCAACGTCGCTTGCGACAGCAGCGAAGACATATGGTGTAGTGTTTAGCAATGGGGGCACCATCACGCCGACGACAACATTTCTGAATACGGGTGGAGTCACACTGAATAGTGGAACTTCTGCAAGCCTACAGTTTACCAATAATGTGACCCATACAGCCGGAGCGACAACAATTCTTGGTACAGTAAAGACAGCAACCGCAGCAGCTCTAATGAGTTTCGGAGCGACGACCTTTTCCGCCGGATCATCATCTTTAATAACCCCTGGTGGAACTGTGGGCATAGGAGCTACGACATTGACCGGTGCCGCCTTTATCGATACGACGAACGGCGGAGGGTCCGCTGCTGGGGCTAATATTTCCTTTTCTAGTACAATAAACGGAGGTGGAACGGTATCTTTAACAGGAGGTACCGGTGGAACCGTCAGTTTTACTGGAGCTATCGGTGGGACAACTCCTCTTGCTAATCTGTCCTTTACAAGTGCGAATTTGATTCAGGTAGGAAGCAATATTACTATCACGGGTGTCAATCCTTTAACTTTCCCCAGTGCCGTAAGTTTAACTGGTGCGACCACCATCACCTCGAATAACGCCAACATTGGTTTTAACAGTACAATCAATGGGGGGCAGACATTGACCCTTGCAGCTGGCTCGGGAAGCGTTTCTCTTGGAGCCGCTGTAGGGGGGACGACATCGCTCACATCTTTGAACGCTACTGTATCGGGATCGGGTGCGATTACTCAAAGTAGTACCGTGAAAACTACCGGAAATGTCACATATAGCAGTACGGCACCTATCGCCATCAACAACAATATCACGACGACTGCTGCCAGTGGTGCGATTTCGATCACAGGTCCAGTGACTTTGGGTGGACCCATCACGATGAGTACAGCAAGCACCGGGGGAATTATTTCCTTTGTGGGGAGCACTAGTACGGTCGATGGGAGTCAGGCATTGACCTTGACGAGCGGGACTAGTATTTCTCTCGGAGGTGCTTTAGGATCAATGACACCGCTCACTTCCTTGAGCGCCACTGTAACGGGCACTGCAACGATTATTCAAAGTAGTACGGTGACCACTTCTAGCGGAAACGTCACTTATAGCAGCACGCAGCCCATCGCCATTAGCAACAATATTACGACTACTGCCAATGGTGCGATTTCGATCACGGGTCCAGTAACTTTAAATGGTCCTGTGACGATGAATACAAGTGCAGGCGGCGGGGGTAATATTTCCTGTACCAGCACCATTAATGGAGCGCAGTCTTTGACTTTGACGGCAGGAACCGGGGCAGTGTCGATTGGCGGAGCAGTTGGACAGACATCCGCGCTGAGCTCGTTATCGGTTACCGGTTCTAGTATGACGCAGAGCTCGACTGCAAAAGCGACTGGGGCGATCAGCTATAATGGGTCCAGTGGAATTAGCTTAGGCGGCAATGTGACAACTAGCGGTGGAACCATTGGAATGGTAGGCCCCGTGACCTTGTCCGCTAATGTAGCAGCAGATGCGACTAATGGAGGAACCGTGCCGGCCGGAGCTGGGATCTCTTTTTCAAGCAGCATTAATGGGGGCAAAACGTTGACATTAACAGGCGGTACGAGTGGTGCCGTCTCGTTATCTGGTGTGATTGGTGGTGCGACCCCTTTGACTTCGCTTACGGCCACAGGCAGTACAATCACACAAACTCTTTCTGCCACAACAACGGGAGCCATCAGTTATAATGGGTCGGCTCTCAGCTTAGGTGGCAATTTGACGACCACCAGCGGGGCAATTGGGATGACAGGCCCCGTTACCCTGACAGGTGCTGTTACGGCAGACACGACAAGTTCTGCCCCGGCAGGTGCAAATATCACCTTCTCAAATACAATCAACGGTGGATCGGCATTAGTTTTAAAAGGCGGTACCGGTGGAACTGTCGCAATGTCGGGGATTGTGGGAGGGGCAACACCTTTAAGTGCATTGACAGTGTCAAATGCTGCCACGGTTACACAAAGTGCATCCGTGACAACTACTGGTGCGATCAGCTATACAGGTACGGCGATCAATTTGGGTAGTAATTTAACGACATCAGCCAACCCTATAACGATGACGGGCCCCGCTACACTGAGTGGCGGTGTGATCGCGACCGGTTCGAACATCTCTTTTTCAAGTACGGTAAACGGTGCGCAAGCATTGACATTGGCTGGCAGCGGAACAGTGACTCTTTCGGGTGCTATTGGCACTACTACTGCACTGACCAATCTAGCGTTTACTAGCCCTTCACTCATACAGATTGGAAGCAATGTCAAGGTTTCAGGGGCCAATCCGCTTACTTTTCCGAGCCCAGTAAGCTTAACCGGAGCAAGCACGATTACCTCTACCAATGCAAATATTGGTTTTAGCAGTACCCTTGATGGAGCTCAGGCATTGACTATAGCGGGAGGTACTGGAACGACGACATTTACTGGTGCTGTTGGTGGAGCGACCCCTTTGAGTCAATTGAGTGTTACCGCCGCGACGATTACGCAAAACTCGTCTGCGCAAACAACGGGGACTTTGAGCTATACTGCAACGTCAGCGATCAATTTGAATGGGAACATAACCACCAGCGGTAATTCGGTCACCATGACCGGGCCTACTGCGGTTACTAATTCTCTAACCATGGATGTAACAAACGGAGCTCCCGCCGGGGCGAACATCGCTTTTTCGAGCACTCTTAATAGTACCGCTGGAGGAACAGCCTTAGCAGTAAACGCTGGGACTGGCGGGAGTGTTTCCTTTGCAGGAGCTGCGGGCGGAAGCAATCCCCTTACCAATCTTTCCTTTGGAAGTGCTGGCCTGATTCAGATAGGTAATAACATTACAGTTACTGGGGCGAACCCATTGAATTTTCCGAGCCCTGTTAGTTTAACAGGGGGAAGCATCATCACATCGAATAATGGGAATATTGGCTTTGGCAGTACATTGAATGGTGCACAAGCCCTCACCATAGCAGGTGGATCTGGAATGACCACATTTACTGGTATTGTTGGGGGAACGACACTTTTGAATTCATTGGGGGTCACCGCGGCCACAATTACGCAGAGTTCAGCGACTAAAATAAAGGGGACTTTGAGTTATACCGGATCGACAGCGATCAACCTCGGTGGAAATATAACGACGAGCGGCGCTGCCATTACAATTACAGGGCCAACAGCTCTTTCTGGTGGAGTGGTCGTGGACTCCACCAATGCTGGAGGTTCTGTCGCAGGTGCTTCGATAGGTTTTTCGAGTACACTAGATGGTGGACAGGCTTTGACACTAACAGGCGGTACGGGCGGCAACGTGACAATGTCAGGTGCCGTTGGCGGCATAACCCCATTGAGTTCTCTCACTGTAACGGGAGCGACGATTACGCAAAGCTCCTCCGCAGTTGCGACAGGGGGGATCAATTATACCCCGAAAACTCTGATTAATTTGGGTGGGGCCCTTACAACGACAGCGAATCCGATATCGATGTCGGGCGCTGTATCTTTGACAGCTCCTGTAGTGGCAACTGGATCGACTCTGTCGTTTTCGAGTACAGTGAACGGTGCACAAGCACTTACTCTAAATGGCAGTGGAGCAGTGTCTTTGTCAGGGGCTGTTGGTGCAACGACTGCTTTGTCATCATTGAATGTGAGTGGTACTTCTATCACACAAAGTTCAACTGTGAAGACAACCGGTGCAATTAGTTATAATGGAACGGCCATTAGTTTAAACGGAAAACTGACAACGAGTGGCGGCACCATTGGTATGACCGGCCCTATCACGCTAGGTGCGAACATAACAGCTGATGCGACCAACGGAGGAGCTACACCTGCCGGTGCTGGAATCTCTTTTTCGAGTACGATCGATGGTGGCAAAACACTGACATTGACAGGTGGAACAAGTGGCCCTGTGACAATGTCGGGGGCAATAGGTAGTTTAACACCAGTCACTTCCCTTACTGTAACTGGCGGGGCGATCACGCAAAGCTCCCCAGTTATTACCTCGGGAGCTATTAGTTATAATGGTACAACAATCAATCTGGGGAACAACCTGACGACGAGCGGCGCAACGATGGGGATGACAGGCCCTGTCATACTCTCTGGCGCTGTAACAGCAGATACGACAAATGGCGGTATTTCTGCATCGGGTGCGAATATCACTTTCTCAAGCAGCGTCGATGGTAGTTCTCCTTTAGTTCTCAAGGGAGGTACTGGGGGAACAGTAACATTGACAGGGGTTGTAGGAGGCACGACGCCTCTAAGCTCACTGTTAGTTACAAATAACACGACGATCACACAAAGTGCTTCTGTGACAACTACCGGTGCAATTAGTTATACCGGCTCTTCAATTAAACTTGCAGGCAATCAGACGACGACTGCTAGTCCAATATCAATGACCGGTCCCATCACTTTGACTGGGGCTGTTGTACAGGCAGGTTCTAATTTATTACTTTCCAGCACGGTTAATGGGGCCCATCCGTTAGCTTTGACAGGCAGCGGTACGGTGACAATGACAGGGGCAATTGGAGGGACGACGGCGCTAACTTCGCTCACTGTCAGTGGAACTACGATTACACAAAGTTCGACGGCCAAATCCACAGGCGCGATTAACTATAACGGCACAGCAATTAATCTGAATGGCAATGTGACGACTAACGGCGGCGCAATTGGGATGACTGGTCCAGCGGCTTTAGGTACCAATTTGACGATGGATAGTACAAATGGAGGCGCTTCAGCTGCCGGTGCAAATATCAATTTTTTGGGCACTATCAATGGGCCTCAAACACTCACTATAACCGGTGGTTCCGGTGGAGCCGTGACACTATCGGGCGTTGTTGGAGGAGCCGTGCCGCTGACCTCTTTGACTGCGAGTGGACTTTCGATCACCCAAGGTGCAGCTGTAGCCACAACAGGGGCTATCAACTACGCGGGATCTACCGGAATTAGTTTAGCCGGCAACTTAACGACAACTGGTGCGGCCGTCGGAATGACTGGCCCTGTTACTTTGGGATCGGCTGTGACAGTCGATACGACAAATAGCGGTGGAATACCCTCAGGGGCAAATATTATCTTCTCGAACACAATTGATAATCCTCAATCTCTGATATTGATGGGAGGGTCTGGTGGAACCGTAACACTGACGGGAAATATAGGCGGCATTTCACCTTTAAGCTCACTAACTGCAACCGGTGCTACGATAACACAGAGTTCAGCTGCAACAACGAGTGGTGCGATCAATTACACCGGAACAGGGATTAGTTTAGGTGGCTCATTGACAACGACCGCGGGAGGGAGTATTGGAATGACAGGCCCTGTCGCTGTGACAGGGAGTGTGATAGCAAGTGGTTCGAGCCTTTTATTTTCCAGTACGATTGATGGTGGTAATGCTCTGACTTTAGCAGGCAGTGGTACAGTCACGATGACAGGGGCAGTTGGATCGTCGACCCCTTTGAGCTCACTGACCGTCAACGGCACGACAATTACTCAAGGATCAACAGCTAATGCAATAGGAGCCATAAGTTATAACGGTACGACTATCAATTTGAATGGAAACTTGACGACTAATGGCGGCTCCATTGGAATGACAGGCCCTATCACGCTAAATACAAATACAGTTTTCGATACAACTAATAGCAACACCATACCTGCTGGTGCCTCCATCTCATTTTCAGGCGTGATCAATGGCAGCGGCTCCAATTCGCTGAATTTAATAGGAGGAACAAGTGGGACTGTGACTCTCAATGGAACTGTGGGTGGGGTATTGCCCTTGAGCTCCCTTACGGCCACAGGTTTCACGATTGCGCAGGGGTCGAGCGTCGTGACGACAGGGGCAATAGGATACACAGCGCCAAACATTATCAATCTTGGTGGTGCTCTTACTACAACAAGCAGTCCTATATCGCTGATAGGTCCCGTGTTTTTGACAGGCCCTGTGGCGGCAACCGGTTCGACCCTTTCGTTTTCAAATACAGTTGATGGTGCGCAAGCTCTAACGTTGAATGGCACTGGTGCCGTGACATTGACAGGAGCTGTTGGTGGAGCAACTCCTCTATCCACCTTAAATGTGGCAGGCACTGCGATTACTCAGGGATCGACAGCAGCAACAACTGGAGCAATTAGCTATAACGGAACTTCGATTAGTTTGAATGGTAATTTGACGACGAGTGGCGGAACGATCGGAATGACCGGCCCTGTGCTGTTGACAAACGGGATAACGGCAGATACAACACACTCGGCACCTGGAGGAGCGAGCATTTCTTTTTCGAATACGATCGATGGCGCTCAAGGACTTATCTTGAATGGGGGTACCGGTGGCATAATCACATTTACGGGAGCGATCGGGGGGGTAAGTCCGCTTGCAAGCTTCACGGCCAGCGGATCTGCCATAACACAGACATCTACCGTCCCAAACAACAGGAGCTATCAGTTATACAGGCGCGGTAGGGTTAGGCGGTAACGTGACGACGAGCGGCGGAACGATTGGAATGACCGGTCCTGTGTCTCTTACTGCGGGGGTGACAGTAGATACAACAAATGGTGGCGGATTCTCTTCCGGATCAAACATCACCTTCTCCGGTACGATTGATAATGGGCAAGCGTTAATTTTGAACGGGGGCACGGCAGGGACAGTGACCATGTTTGGAGCTATTGGAAGCGGAACTCCTTTAACCACTCTGACCACAACTGGCGCAATCATTACACAGAACTCGAGTGCAGCTACGTCAGGAGCCATAAGCTATACAGCTCCGACGGCAATCAACTTGGGGGGAAATTTAACCACCAGCGGCAGTGCGATTGGCTTGACGGGACCAGTTTCGTTAATAGGGGGTGTTGTTGCAACAGGATCGAACATCTCTCTTTCAAATACGGTGAACGGAGCACAAGCGTTGATACTTAATGGCAGCGGCATTGTGACCTTGTCGGGGGCGGTGGGAGGCACAACGCCTCTCAATTCATTGACCGCTTCTGGCGCTACGATTGCGCAAAATACAGCTGTTCAAACCTCGGGGGCAATTAATTATACCGGTGCCATTAACTTAGGGGGCAATTTGACAACGAGTGGTGGTGCCATCGGGATGACCGGACCTGTCACTTTGGGAACGAATCTGACTGTTGATGCCACTAATGGAGGTGCAACAACTACAGGAGCAAACATTAATTTCTCATCCACTGTTAACGGCGCTCAAGCGCTAACCTTAATCGGCGGCACAAACGGCGCTATAACATTGTCAGGAATTGTTGGGGGAACGACACCGCTTACATCATTGAGTGCAACAGGTGCATCGATGACGCAGAGTGCAGCAGTTACCACAACCGCCGCAATAAGTTATAATGCACCCACCTCGATCAATTTGGGCGGCAATCTAACGACGGCAAGCAGTACGATTGGATTGACTGGACCTGTTGTTCTAACAGGTGATGTGGTGGAGACGGGTTCGAATCTCACCTTCTCTAACAGTATTGATGGAGGCCATGCATTAACTCTGACAGGCAGCGGAATAGTAACTCTGGCCGGAGCAATTGGCGGTACGACCCCCTTGAGTTCATTGACAGCATCAGGAATTTCTATTGTTCAACTAGGCTCGATTTCTACTACCAATGCAGTCTCTCTTACTGGTCCGATCTCTCTTGGCGGCAATATTACGACCGTCGGCAAAAATATTACGTTAAATGGCAACGCCACTCAGACAAATACGAATAATGCGGCTCTCTCAACTGGGTCTGGTGCGGGGAATATTTTGATTACCGGAACGATTGACGGAGATGTTTCGGGAAGAAACCTCACACTCACCTCCGGAACTGGAACAGTGACTTTGGCAGGGACGATGGGAGGGGTCGTTCCATTTAATAATTTTACCGCCAGCGGCGCTACGATCAATTTAGCCAACCGGGGCACGGGAGCTGCCTTTTCCACTGGGATCACATCCGTTACCTCGACTGGAGCTATCAACTTTACAGGGACAGTGATTTCAGACGGAAACCAAACATATACAGCAGGTACAAATTTTAATTTCACTGCTGGCGCTCCTATGACGATGACGTCAGGAGGCCTTCCAATTACTTTTGTCACAGGAACTATTTCTCTAAGTTCAGGCACAGACTTTACTGTAAATAGCAACGGGGGGAATATCACACTGACCAATTTGACTGGTGTGAATCGGAACATCACTCTAAATGCATCTACTGGAACCGTAAATTTGGCCCAGATCGGTACTTTAGGTAATAACGTGCAGAGCATTACAGCAACTGGAAATGTAATCAACCACCCAGATCCCATTTTTTCTAACACACCACCGGTATTCAATTCCCCCACGATCCTCACAATCACCACCAATCAAATCGGACCTATTGTCTATGGTTCTCCGGTCATCATCGGTGCCGATAACCTCGTTTTTTCCGGGGGGTCATTTACCTTTGATAGCACTCTTAACTCAGATGCAACAAGCAACAGCCGCAATCTTACGATAAATCCGGGAGCTGGCAATTCAGCTAGCTTTATTGGATTGGTTGGCAATTCAGCTGCGTTGACCTCTCTGACTATTGGAACGGCGCAAAATGTGACGTTTAATAGCGGGGTGAATTTAGGCTCTTTCACACAAACCGGCGGGTCTGGAACAACAACCGTTGCTGGTGGATTTTCGACTACAGGATCTGGAGGTATCAACATCACTGATGGTAGTGTCAGCATGGCAGGTAATATTTCGACGGGAGGGGGCGGAGCTCTTGTTATCAATAATTCAGGCACTTTTACTTCGACTGGAACAGGCTATACTTTAAGCGGACCTTTCCAACAAACAGGTTCGGGCGCCGTTTCGCTTATCGGAGGGAACATCCTTACGACCGATGCCTTAGTTTCTTTTGCAGGTCCTGTTTCTTTGACTAGTGATTTTATCATCAATACCGTTTCAACAACCGGAGCTCCTATCGTCTTTTCGAATAGTGTGAATGGGGCTCAAGCTTTAAATCTTACGGGAAGCAGTGTCACATTGGCGGGTGCGGTTGGGGGGACAACACCACTTACATCGATCACTGCTAGCGGCTCTACTGTGACACAAGGTTCTACAGTGAATACGACGGGTGCAATTAGTTACACTGGCACGAGCGGGATTAGCTTAGGCGGTGCCTTAACGACGAGTGGAAGCCCAATTTCGATGACAGGTCCAGTATCTCTGACGGGGAGCGTGGTTGCAACAGGCTCCAACCTTTCTTTTTCGAGCACAGTGAATGGTGCCAATGCACTCACTTTGACAGGCACTGGTGCAGTGACTTTATCAGGAGCTGTTGGCGGAACGGCGCCGCTTACAGCACTTAGCTGTATTGGCAATACGATTGTACAAAACTCTTCCGTTCAGACGACGGGAGGGATTAGTTATAATGGAACAGCAGTGAGTTTGGGCGGTAATTTGACGACAAGTGGAGGAGCCATCAACTGGACAGGTCCCGTCACTTTAATGAATAACATAGTTGCCGATACGACTAACGGTGGAGGCACTCCTGCTGGTGCGAACATAACAGCTTCCAGCACGCTGAATGGAGCAAACACCCTTACGTTAACGGGTGGAAACAACGGAACCATTACATTAACAGCTGCTGTAGGAGGAACTGTAACGCTTTCGTCGCTAACTGCGAGTGGCGCTACAGTTGTCCAGGGTTCAACTGCGACCACAGTGGGCGCAATCAATTACACAGGAACATCAGCAATTAATCTCGGCGGCAATTTGACGACAAGCGGCGGGGCTATTCAAATGACAGGTCCAGTTTCTTTGACTGCAGCGGTTATTGCCGACTCAACTAATGGTGGAGGAACCCCCGCCGGTGGAAACATCACCTTCTCCAACTTAATTAACGGAGCCCAGAACTTAACCTTGTCTTCGGGGTTGTCCAATATAGTCTGTTCGGGAAATATCGGTCAGATAACTCCTATCGGAGCCTTGACAATCTCCAATGCCAATAATGTCACTGCTGCAGGTATCTCAGCTCTTTCGTTTAACCAAACAGCTGGAATCGGGACGACCACCTTAAATGGTGCAGTAGCATTATCCGCTGCTTCGGGATTTCTCTTCACGGGGAATAATCTGACAGTAAACAACACTCTATCAACCGCTCTCAGCGGTCCTGCGACGATTTCGGTAGCAGGAACTTTCCGGATAGGTGCCAGTGGTGCATTGTCCCTTGGGGGACCTTTTACTCAATCTGGTATCGGGATGACTCAATCTTCGGGATCGATTACAACAGCAAACAATCAAATTCAATTTGGCGGTGTATTTGTTGCAATCAATAATACAGTACTTAATAGCGGGAGCGGCACCGGAAACATTTTATTCTCAAGCACTGTAGATGGGCCTGGTGGTCTTAGTTTGAATGCAGGGACAGGTAATATTATCATTACAGGAGCTGTCGGAGGTGTCACTCGTTTGGGGAATTTGACAATCCAAAACGTTGCCAATTTAAATGCTGGAAACATCACTGCAGCGACAATTACCCAAACAGCCGGGAGTGGAACATCTACATTTCAGAATCTAAATACAAATGCCATAGGAGGCATCAATACAACTGGAACGAATTTCGTTCGCAATGGATCCGCTGTTGCGACAAATGGCGGGCCGCTTACAGTGAACAACAGCGGTACTTTGACTGTTGTTTCAGGTGCAGGCACTACAATTAGCGGCCCCTTTAGTCAAACAGGGCTGGGTACAGTAAATATCGGAGGAACAATAACGGCTGCGGGCATTTCGTTTGCAGGCCCTGTCACAATGAGCTCAGACCTTAACTTGAATTCAGAAAATGGAAATATCAATATTGCCAACACTGTAGATGCAACTTCAGCGGGAGCCCAAGCGCTAACTTTCACGGCAGGAATGGGAAATATCACGACTTCTGCAGCCATCGGGGGGATAACCAGGATCGGCGCATTGACGGTCAATAGTTGCACCAATATGACCACGGCCGACATTACTGCCGGTTCTATCTCCATTACAGAAACAGGAGGAACAGTAACGTCCAGTGGCAACATTAATACGAATAACTCAGCAGGTATCTTACTCAACATCACAAATTTCTTCCGCGGCGGCGCCATTACAGCGACCAATGGAGGTCCTTTAATTACAACCTTTACAGGCACGATCACTGGGGGAAGCTCACTTCCAATTGCGGTAGGGTCTTTACACACGACAAATTTGGGTACTGGAGTTTTGAATTTCCAGGGCACTCTGCTTACTGATACAGGAGGCATTACATATGATTCCGTATTGAATCTAATTGGCCCATCGATTTTTGATTCAAGTGCTGCTAATGGCAATATAGTCTTTAACTATCCAATTAATGGGGGTAACGATTTAACTGTTGTGGCAGGGTCGGGAAATATCACGTTTACGAACCCTTTAGGAGGCACGACAAGGCTTGGCAATGTAACCATTAGCAGCGTTGGTAATTTAACAGCTGCAAATATCACTGCGGCAACCATCACCCAAACAGCTGGCAGCGGCATTTCAACATTCCAGAATTTGGACACCAATGCTATAGGAGGCATTAGTTTAACGGGAACGAATTTTGTAAGAAATGGAACGCTGAACACGACAAATGGTGGTCCACTTGTCGTGAACAACAGCGGTAGCCTTATTGTCTCATCAACCTCTGGAGGTACAGTAAGTGGCTCTTATAGTCAAATAGGTGCAGGCCCTGTGTATACTAGCGGTGCATTGACAGCGGCAGGCATCTCTTTTGCTGGCCCACTAACTTTGAACGGAAATTTATCGCTGAATTCAAATAATGGAAATATCAGTTTTGCCAATACCGTCGATGCTACAACAGCTGGAACGCAAAATTTAACCCTTACGGCTGGCACTGGAAATATCACTGCCTCAGCAGCAATTGGAGGGACGACCAACATCGGGGCTTTGACTGTCAACAGCTGCGCCAACATGACAATACAGGCTCTCACCGCATCGTCCGTTAATATCACCGAAATAGGGGGAACAGTTACATTCGCTGGAGATGTCAGTACCAATGGCATTGCAGGGATCACCATCAATGCCAACAACTTTGTCCGGGCAGGAGGAATTACCGCGTCTAATGGCGGCCCTCTAATAGGGAATTTCACGGGAACAATTTCTGGAGGGAGTCCTAACCCCATTACGGCCGGGTCTATTACCTTGACAAGCTCTGGTACGCTTAATGCCGGCGGCACAGTCATTGCAACTACAGGAGGAATTACCTATAACGCTAATCTTCATTTGCTTGCCAATGCGACTGTTGACAGCAGTCAGTCGGGAGGCAATATCTCTGTTAATGGTACAATTGACGGAGCTCACACGTTTAACGTAAATTCGGGCACTGGCAGCATCACTTTCGGTGGGACTCTTGGAGGAACTACCGCGCTGAATTCCTTAAACGCTACTGCAAGCACAATAACCCTTGACAATATCGGAGGGTCTTCTATTGGCATTACTGGTTCAGCTAATTTGACCTCAACCTCTTCTATTAACTTGATAGGAACGACTTATAATTACAATACGCAAAGCTATATTGCTCCTGCAGTAAATTTCAGCGCAGGGGGGCTGACAACTCTGACCAGTACGGCCACTCCTATCACTTTTTCCACATCTGCGATATCTCTGAGTGCGGGTACTGATCTTACGATTAATTCAGGAGGAGGTGCGATTATCCTCTCTCCACTCGATGCCCTCACAGGGAATTTGCGCAATGTAACTATCAATGCAGGCACAGGCCCCCTTACTCTTTCTTCTATCGGCACAGTTAGCAGCGGCGAGTTTGCCTCTTTGTCCCTTACTGCAGGTGATATTTCTATCCCTAACAATATCGTGTCGAATGCAGTGAGCTTCACCTCGACCGGGACGATATTTCTCGGTGCCAACATTACAGTGGCAAACAATGATTTGGTGTTCCCTGTCGCCGTTGTGAGGAATGGAGCATCCGGATCGATCTTGGCAACCGCGGGAGGAGCAATTACGTTTAACAGTACTCTCGACGGTGATCTGGACAATATAAGAAACCTCACATTGGCGTCAGGCTCTGGCAATCTTACTTTTTCAGGTGCCGTTGGATCGACCCATCCACTCAATATTCTGACAATCTCAAATGTAAATAATGTCACAGCATCCGCTGCGATAAACGTTGCGAGTTTAGTCCAATCAGCAGGGACGGGGACGACAACCTTCAATGGACCTCTTGCAACGTCTAGTGTTTTGGGAATCAACCTCACTGGAACAGCTTTTACCTTTAATAGTAATGTCACTACAGCGAATTCGGGGTCCTTTGTTTTAGCTAATAGCGGCCTAGTTACAATGGGATCAGGAGCAACGTTCTCTTTAAGCGACGCTTTGACTCAATCAGGGAGCGGAACAGTCAGCCTGAGCAATAGCATCACCGCGGGTAATACCATTTCCTTTGCAAGTCCAGTGAATTTGGCCGGGGATACGTCGATTTCAACGGCAGCAGCAGGAGATCCGATTATTTTCTCCGGCACTATTGACGGAGGAAATGATTTAACGCTCTCTGCAGGAATAGGAAATATTACCCTCTCTGCAGCTGTGGGTGGAACGACACGGCTTGGAGATTTTGTAATTAATTCGGCTACCAACATTACGACGCAAGCCATCAATGCTGGATCGCTCAATTTTAATTGGACCGTTGGTACTTTTACATTTAATGGGGCTCTCAATACGAACGGGCCATTAGGAATCACACTCACCGGTGCGAATCTTGTGAACAATGGCTCGGTCACAACAACAGGATCATCGCCTGGTGATGGGCCTTATAACATATCAACGACAGGTACATCCTCCGGTTCTCCGATAGGTCCGACCAACGTTTGGGGATCGATCACCCAATCGAGCACAGGGATCGGATTTTTAGGCGGGTCTTTTACAAGTCATACGGGCAATATCAGCACGGCCCATAACATCTCTCTTGTAGCTCCTATTACGGCAAATACCCTTAGCGGGGGTACGGTGACACTGAACGGGACCATTGATGGTCCTTTTGCTGTCACATTCAACTCGAATGGTGGAAATGTATTTTTCAACCAAAGTGCTGGCGCTGCAACAGCTCTCGGCGCAATCACGATTGTCAATGCCAATATTGTAACAACTCAGGATATTCACGCAGCCTCGTTCACACAAACAGGTGGAACGGGGACAACCACATTTCAAGGGGCAGTGACAACTACAGGCACAGCTGGAATAGCTATTTCTACCAGTGCTGTGGTTAGAAATGCTGCAATTACTACTTCAAATACAGGCAGTTTGACGATAAACAATAGCGGCCTTTTCACAAGTACAGCACCAGGGAATATTACGTTGGGGGGCGCATTCGCTCAGACGGGTTCAGGGAATGTAACAATCGGCGGTTCAGTGGTTGCCAATGGGGGTAATCTTTCCTTTGCAAGTCCAATCACAATGGCGGGAGACTTGTTACTCGATACTGGGATAGGAACGGACAGCATTACGCTAAGTCAAAGTGTACAGGGTCCTTATAACTTGACGTTGGATGGCAATGCCGGAAGCATTACCCTTAATGGAGATATTGGATCGGCAGGGTCTTACATCGGGAATTTGACGTTTATAAGCACAAGATAACATTACAACACAATCGATCTTTGCCTCGACAATAACCCAATCGCAAGGGTCCGGAACAAGCACTTTTGGTGCATTGAACACCAATACGGCAGGAGGTATTTCGCTCACAGGCACCACCTTCGCTTTTGATGGCGCGATTTCTACAACTGCAGCAGGCCCCTTAAGTGTCTTGAGTTCGGGAACCTCAACTTATTCGTCCTCCTCTACTTCAAATATTGCCGGAGCCTTTTCCCAAAACGGCTCAGCCGTATTGTCTAATGCAATGATCATTGGCGGCGCTGCTCAGTTCTTAAGCCCCGTGACCATAACGGGTAGCGCCAGCGTCTCGACAGCTGCCAACAACCAAAACCTCTCGTTCGGTTCCACAATTGATGGAGGTGGGGATTTGACACTGGCCGCGGGAACTGGGTCAATCACACTCAGCGGAGCAGTCGGGGGGCAACACGGCTGGGTAATTTTTCCATAAATAGCGTAAGTAATCTAACGGCTCAAGCTATCACTGCAGCAACCATTACCCAAACAGCCGGCAGCGGCACCTCCACATTCAATGGAAATTTAAACACAAATGCTGCAGGCGGCATTAATAAAACCGGGACGAATTTTGTTCGCAATGGATCGGTCGTCACTACAAACGGCGGACCACTTGTAGTGGACAACAGCGGTTTCTTGACTGCTTCGACTCTGGGCGCGACGATTAGTGGTTCCTATAGCCAAACGGGCACAGGTCCTGTAAATATCGGTGGTGTCATAACTGGCAATGGCATCTCTTTTGCAGGTCCAATCACAATGAGTGCAAATCTAAACTTAAACTCGGGCAATGGGAATATTGTTTTCTCCAACACAGTGGATGCCACTTCAGCTGGGGCTCAAAATTTGACCCTGACAGCTGGCACAGGAAGCATCACAGCATCTGCAGCCATTGGAGGAATCACGAGAATCGGAGCGTTTACAATCAATAGCTGCACCAATATGACGGTGCAGGCCCTCACAGCCGCATCTGTCAATATAACTGAAACAGGGGGAACGGTTCATCTGGTTGGAGATCTCAACACCAATGGATCCGCAGGAATTATTATCAATGCCAATAATTTCATCCGGGGAGGAGGAATCACTGCATCGAATGGAAGCCCCTTAATAGGAATTTTTACAGGAACCATTTCAGGAGGAAGCCCAAGTCCCATTATTGCAGGGTCTGTAACATTAACGAGTAGCGGGCCGTTGAATGCGGGAGGCACTGTCATAGCTACTTCAGGAGGGGTTACTTTCAATGCAAATCTTAATTTGCTTGGAACTGCTATTATTGATAGTAGTCAGTCAGGAGGCAATATTGTTTTTAATGGTACGATTGATGGCAATCAGAATCTTAACCTTAATGCAGGGGCAGGAAATATTGGCTTTAACGCAAGCCTGGGCAATACAACTCCTCTTAATAACATTTCTGTTACAGGCGCAAATAACCTCACAACTAGTGCGATCAGCTCTGCCTCGTTTTCCGCGTCAGGAATTATTGGCCAAGCGACCTTTGGCGGTATTTTAAATACATCCGGAGGATCTGGGATCTCCATTTCCGCCAATGAAGTTACAATGAACTCTAATGTGACCACAACCGGGGGCGGTCCTTTAACGATTGCCATGACAGGTGCTAATCCTTTAACCGTCGCAAATGGCACTACATTTTCTCTGTCTGGTGCTTTCACCCAAACAGGTGTGGCTCCTATAAGCATAGGCAATTCCATAGCGGCCACTGGAATCTCTTTTGCAGGTCCGATCACATTGAGCGGCAACCTTAGCTTGAATTCAGGCAATGGAAATATTGCCTTCTCTAATACTGTCGATGCAACTACAGCTGGTAATCAAACATTAACTTTCACTGCGGGGACGGGAAGTATTACAGCTTCATCGGCTATTGGTGGAGCGACGAGGGTTGGGGCCTTTACGATTAACAGTTGCACGGACATGTCGGTGCAGTCTCTCACTGCAGCATCGGTTAATATCACCGAAACGGGGGAACAGTCTCATTCAATGGCAATCTCGATACGAATGCGCCTGCTGGGATAACATTAACCGTTAATAACGTTTTTAGGTCAGGGACGATCAACGCAACTAATGGGGGTCCATTCAATGCTGCATTCACAGGCAATGTCACAGTAGGCTCTCCAGGAGGCCCTTTAACCGCGGGCTCTGTCAATGTGACTAATTTGGGTGTGGGGATATTAAATTTCCAAGGGACTGTAACTGCTACAGCTGGAGGGATAACGTTTAATACGCCTCTTAATCTTATTGGAGCCGCAACTTTGGATAGCAGTCAAGCTAATGGCAACATCGTTTTATCCAGTACGGTGGATGGTGCCCAGAACCTTAATCTCAATGCAGGAGGAGGAAACATTCAGTTTAATGGCAATCTAGGTAATTCGACTCCTCTTAACATCGTTTCAATCACCAGTGCAAATAACGTCACGACTGGGGCAATCAGCGCTGCCTCGATTGCGGGATCGAATATGAGCGGCCTTGCGATATTTGGCGGGGCTTTATCTACGACGGGAGGAACAGGGATTTCAATTTCTGCTAATCAAGTTGCATTTGACTCTACTGTGACGACAACGAACAGCGGGCCGCTTTCGATTGTTCACTCAGGTACTCTAACGGTTCCTTTTGGTTCAGCAATTTCAATCGATGGCCCATTCACAGAATCTGGAGGTGGCCTCGTTTCATTAGGTGCAGATGTCACCACGACAAATGACAATGTAAGCTGGGCAGATCCTATTACACTGACCCACGACGTAGTGATGGATACTGGAGCAAGTATTGGTAACATCCTCTTCTCCAATACAGTTGATGGCCCCTATTGCTTAACTTTAACTGCAGGGACAGGAACCATTCAATTTTTGAATCAGCTCGGAGGTACCACCCCCCTTAACTGCCTCTCGGCTACAGCCAGCTCTATCATCCAACCGGCGGCAATTACAACCTCTTCTGCAGTTGCTTTGACAGGTGCAGTGAACCTGGGCGGAAACATTACAACGACTAATAGCGATATCACGATCACAGGTAATGTCACCAGAACAACGACGAACAATATCACTTTGAGCAGCGGGAGCGGTAGCGGGGATATTTCCATCACAGGAACAATTAATGGGGATATTTCAGGAAGAAATCTGACTCTGTCAGCCGGGTCGGGAAGTGTGACTTTAGGTGGTACGATCGGAGGAATTATCCCTTTGACAACTTTTTCGATCAGCGGCCAAGACGTGACGCTTGCTAATTTCGGTACCTCCCCTTCCGCTTCTACTGGAAATCTTACAATCAGTGCGACCGATGCTATTAATTTTACAGGAACTACTTATACAGGAGGCGCCCAAAACTATACGGCAGGCTTCAACTTCAATTACACATCAGGAGCTCCGACTACTATTACATCGGGTGGCGGTGCGATTGCATTTAACACAGGGACAATTGCTTTGAGCACGGGTACTGATTTTACGGTCGATAGCAATAATGGTAATATTACTTTGACAAATCTTACAGGGCCCGGGCAGAATATCACTCTCGACGCTATTTTGGGAACTGTGACGGTGGCTCAGATCGGAACCTCGGGGAATGATGTTAATAGTGTGACGATCACCGGCGGCACCATCAACCACCCAGATCCCATTTTTTCAACAACAGCCCCTGTCTTTCAGTCTCCAACGATTACTTTTATAAGCACAGATCAGCTTGGCCCCCTAACTTACAACTCTCCTGTTGTGATCACCGCAGATAATATTGTCTTTTCAGGAGGAAGCTTTATATTCAACAACATTGTCAATGGAGACGGAGTAGGAAGCCGCAATGTAACAATCAATCCAGGGACTGGAAACTCATTAACATTTAATGGGTTGGTTGGTAATTCTGTTCCTCTGACTTCACTTTCTATCGGGACGGGTCAAGATGTAATCATCAGCCAGGAAATGACTGTGGGTTCTTTGTCACAAACGAATGGTGCTGGCACGACGACAATCTCTGCTGGAATCGAAGCCATTGCGGGAGGAATCAATATCGAGACAAACAATATTTCGGTCGCGGGATCTACACTCACCACAAATGAAGCTCCAGCCATTTTCAATAATTCCGGCACTTTTACGGGAAACGGGGCAGTCTTCAATCTTGATGGAGCCTTCCAGCAAACTGGCGCAGGAAGTGTGTCGATTGGCGGAAATATTCAAACGACCGATGATGTTGTTTCTTTTGCTGGAGCTGTTGATTTGAGTAGTGACTTAGCGATCAACACTGTGAGCTTAACAGGAGCAGATATAACATTTTTGAATACACTGGATCAACCTTACGATCTCGATTTAACCGCCGGAATTGGAGATGTTACTTTCTCAGGTAGCATTGGAGGCGTGGCAAGGGTCGGTAATATCACCATAGAAAGTGCGGGTGATGTCGCCACAGGGGCTGTTAGTGCTGCTTCCTTGACACAAGTTGCCGGAACTGGCACGACGACCTTTGATGGTGCGATTGATGTTAATTCTGTGAGCGGAATTAAACTTACAGGCAATGCGTTTGCAGTGAACAATAGCATGGTAACAACTGCATCAGGTCCTATTGCAATCACCAATACTGGAACATTAGCATTAGGAGGTGCAGCTTCACTTTCCGTGGATGGTGCATTCAGTCAGTCGGGCAATGGGGCGGTAACGCTGGGTGGTAGCATCACAGCAAATGGGAATATCTCTTTTGCTGGGGCGGCAACCCTCGCCAATCTGGCAGTTCTTGATACTTCCGCTAACTCGACGAATATCACTTTCTCCAGCACAATCGATGGCTCAAGCTCTTTGGAACTCAATTTAGGCACAGTTGGAGATCTACTCATAGCTGGAAATATTGGGGGAATTACTGAAATAGGCGACTTCACGATTGATAATGCCCAGAATGTGACGATTCAAAACATCACAGCAGCAACGATTACACAGTCAGCAGGTTCAGGAACCACGGCTCTCGGTTCTCTAAATACGAGCCTTGCAGGGGGCATTTCTCTTACAGGCATCACATTCTCGATCAACGGAAATCTTGTTACTACGTCGGGGGGAGCGGTCTCGATTTCTAATGGCGGCCAACTGACCCTTACAGGTGGACCAAGCTCCTCGATTTCTGGATCATTTACCCAAAGCGGCAGCGGCAGCGTGGCTCTTTCGGGCACTCTTCTCACGACAGGGGGAGCGATCTCGATTGCTAGCCCTGTGGATTTAGCGGGGACAACAGTGATATCAAATAGCTCGGGAGCCGGTAACCTCACGTTTAACGGCGAGATCAATGGAGTTCACAACCTCAACTTGATTGCGGGAACAGGAGATCTTTTATTTTTAGACAACGTGGGCGACCAAGATTCCTTAAATTCATTTACCGTGCAAAATGCAGCAAACATTACCTATCAAGGTGTCTCTGCTGCTTCTATCGAACAACAGGAAAGTTCTGGCACGACTCTCATTTCGGGACCTATGAACGCCTCCGGTTCCAACGGCATCTCATTGACGGGGACAACGATAGTGCAAAATGGCTCCCTCACCACTTCGAGTGAAGGGCCAATTGCCATTGCAAATGCCGGCACTTGGACTCAAGGAGCATCGATACAAGCTGATGGAAGCTTTATCCAAAGTGGTGGAGCAGCCTCTTTAAGCGGATCGATCTCAACATCGAATGATGATATTTCTTTTGGCGGTGCTATCACCTTGACGGGAGCTACAACGTTGAATACAGGTAGTGGCTCAGGAAGTATCAGTTTCACAGGCACTGTTGATGGTGCAAATGATTTGAACCTTACTACAGGTGAAGGAAACATTACATTCGGCAGCGCCGTCGGAGGAGGAACTCGAATTGGGACGCTGACGATCAACTCTGCTGAAAATGTCACTACTGGAGATGTTACCGCCGCAGCGATCTCTCAATTAGGGAGCGACTCAACGACCTTTGCTGGTAACATCAATACCAATGGTGTCGCCGGTATCAGTTTGACTGGCATCAGTTTTGTAGTCAACGGCTCGGTGACAACGACTTCTATGAGTACCGGAGCAGGGATGAATGTTACGAACTCAGGCACATTAGCCTTTGGTCCATCTGCAAATCTTCATATTGCCGGCGCTTTTATCCAAAATGGAGCAGGCGCTGTATCCCTCCAGGGTTCACTTGCAACCGGGAACTCGGTTTCTTTCCAGGGGCCTATTTCCGTCGTTGCTTCAGGAATAGCGACAATAGATTCATCTTCCAATAACAGTTCCATCCAGTTTTTGAATACTGTCGACGGTCCTGGTTCTCTCACCTGCACACTTGGAACAGGAAACCTCACCTTTTCATCTGATATTGGGGTTGGCACAAGCCTGACAGCATTCACCATCAATAGCGCAGGAGCTGTTTCTACTAAAGACATTAAAGCTGGCTCCATTACGCAAACCTTGGGTTCCAGCCTTAGCACATTCAATGGCAATCTTACCGCCAATGGTCTCAGCGGCATTAACCTGACAGGAACTGCCTTTACTCTTATTGGGAGCGCCACATCGGCAGGCCCACTTTCGATTGCCAACACAGGAACCCTTACACTCTCAGGTCAAACTCTCTCTTCAACGGGTGCCTTTAGTCAAACTGGAAGCGGCGCTGTATCTTTAGCCGGAACGGTTGAAACAGCAAATCAAGATCTCTCTTTTACAGGGCCTATTACGCTCACTGCAGCTGCAGCCTTGAACAGCGGCGCTGGATCTGGAAATATAGCCCTTTCCAATACCGTTGATGGGGCATTTCCGTTTACCGTGATAGCAGGCGCTGGTGACATTAATGTTACCGGAGATATCGGAGCAAATATTCGTCTAGGAGATGTTTTAATCGTTAGCGCTCATGATGCAAATTTTGCCACTGTGAAAGCTAGTTCCTTCACCCAACAGGTTTTGACCAACCAATTCTCATTGATCGGTACATTCGATACAAATGGTCCTGAAGGTATTAGTCTCACAGGAAACAAATTCTTTAGACAGGGTTCTTTGGTAACGACAAACGGAGGAAGTCTAGTTTTCCTCAATTCAGGTGCTATAACCGGAACTCAGAGCAATACATCTAATATTGATGGGCAGTGGAAGCAGCTCCCCGGTAGTACAGGTACAGTTAACCTGGGAGGAGTAATCTCTGCGAACGGCGGCTTTACGATCATTAGCCCCTTTACGTTAGTAGGAGATGTGGCCCTGGATTCCAGCGGTGGTACAGGAGGCGTATCAATCGCAAATACTGTCGACGGAGCTCACGCCTTCACGATTACGGCAGGTGGGGGGAATGTCTCGATCACACAACCGATCGGTAATTCCACTCCCCTTTCTTCTTTGACAATCACTGGAAATCAGATTGCACTTTCCAATATGGGCGGAGCCTCTCAGGGTATCACCGGAGATACATTAATAACAGCCAGCGGCGCCATTCAATTCAATGGCACCACTTACAATGCCGGTGCTCAAACTTATAATGCTCCCACACAATTTAATATGAATAGCGGCGCTTTGACGACGATCTCTTCAAATGGCGCTGACCTCTCTTTCCAAAATGGAACTGTCAATCTCGGAACAGGAACAGACTTAACACTCAATACAGCTGGCGGCATTTTAACTACTCTTTCGATCCGAGCCGGCCAAAATAGCGGCCGGAACCTGGTCCTTTCTAGCGGATCCGGCAATATCCAAGTGGGGGCCATTGGTCTTGCTGCAGATAGAGAATTTGCCTCAGCTTCTTTGTCAGGTGCAAATTTAACACTAGGAGGCGCTCTAATTGCAAATTCGATTTCGCTAGCTCCCTCTTCGACACTCAATGTGGGCGGTAATATTGCCACCATCAATAATCCTCTTACATTCCCTTCATCTGTTGTGCTCAACACCAATTCTGTCATTTCAACGGGTGCCGGAGGAAATATCACGTTTTCTAGTACCGTTAACGGCTCCTCGCCCGACACACAAAACCTCACTCTTGCTGCAGGCACGGGCGATATTACCTTCTCGGGATCTGTCGGAAGTAATTTTCTGGTGCGTCCAAACCTTTTAACCATCTCGAGTGCAAGAAATGTTTCTATCGGGAATATGGCTGTCAATGGGTTAATTCAATCAGCAGGTTCTGGGACAACCACAATTTCAGGTGCTGTATCTATTGTGAATAATATCGGATTTCAGTTCACAGGAACGAACCTAAATGTTCAAAATAGCGGTTCGATTCAAACAACGACGGGTTCTTCCATTACCGTCCACAATAGCGGCCTATTTACTTTTGCCGGGACTGCAAACCCAGATGGATCGTTTATTCAAAATGGCGCAGGTTCTACGAATTTTTCAGGTTCTGTCACACCGAACCAAGGGGGGATCTCCTTTGCAGGTCCCGTTGTGTTATCGGGCACATGTTTAATGGACACCTCGAGTAACAATCAAGCGATCACCTTTTCTAACACCTTAAATGGAGCGGGCAATTGGACGTTAAGAGCAGGTAACGGGAATATCACTCTCTTAGCGAATGCGGGGGGAATTACGCCGCTCGGTTCAACGACAGTGGCTAGCGCAGGAAATATTTCGATCCAGAACTTTGCTTGCAACTCCCTGAATGCAACAGCCACAGGAACCATGCAGATTGTTGGAAATCTCAGTTCAAGCGGTTCTGCAGGGATTACTCTGATAGGGGTAAACTTTATTCGAAGCGGCTCTTTAATCACGACGGGCGGAGGCAATTTTACTGTGACCAATTCGGGGTTCATTACTGGTACTTCCATCAACACAACTTCCATTGACGGCAGCTATACGCAAAATGGAACAGGTCCTGTCTTTTTCGCCGGAACGATCACCACCAATGACCACAACATCTCCTTCACAAGCCCCATTACTCTCCTTGCCGGGGGAGGATTCGATACAGGAGCCGGAAGCGGAGATATCATTTTATCCGGGACGGTTAATGGAGGCTCCTCTCTTAACTTCACTGCCGGAACTGGCGATATTATTCTGAGTTCACCTCTCGGAAGCACGACTCCTTTAGGAGATATCACCATAAATTCAGCTGCAAATGTCATGGCCCAAGCAATTACCGCTTCTTCGGTCACCCAAATTAGCGGCTCTAATACGTCGACTTTTAACGGTGCAATTACGACCAACGGCTCTTTAGGTATCAATCTTACAGGAACTGATATAATTCGAGATGCTGCATGGACGGCGGCTGGTACTGGCGGCATTACTGTGGCCAACACCGGAACTTTCACTTCCATTGCTCCAGGAGTAATTCAATCGGCAGGGCCGTTTAATCAGACAGGCATAGGCCCTGTGTCTATCGGGGGAAGTGCGCTGACAAGCAATGCAGCCATTGGGTTCACAGGCCCTATCACTCTTGCAGCTGCAACTACATTGAATAGCGGATCCGGTGCAGGAAATATCACCTTCAATGGTTTAGTCGATGGCACCCAAAACCTCACATTAAATAGCGGTACAGGCAATATTACCACTGCAGCTTCGATTGGATCTCTTGCTCCTTTAAATGCTTTGACCATCACACAAACGAATAATGCAACTTTAGCTGCAATCAATGCGGCTTCAATCACCCAAGTCGGAGGATCAGGTACAACGATTTTGGCCGGAATGGTCAACAGCAGTACCTTAAGCGGCATTTCATTGGCGGGAAACAATTTCGAATTTACTGGACCTGTAACGACGATAGCTTCAGGCCCTATAGCGATCTCCAATTCGGGCCTTTTCACCCTTTCCAATGCTTGTAGCTCCTCCGGCGCATTTACTCAGAACGGAGCCGGAGCTTCTATTCTTAGCAGCTCGCTTAATTCATCAAGCTCGATTAGTCTTTCGGGGCCTGTCAGTGCTTCTGGAACAGCATCACTTACTTCAGCTGCCAGCCCAATCACCCTTGAAAGCACTCTCGATGGACCCGGAAACATTACATTCAATGCAGGCTCAGGTTCTATTAGTATTCAAGGCATGGTTGGAGGCTCATCTCGTCTTGGCGCTATCACTTTTTCCCAAGCAAGCAACATCGCAACTTCTGATATTACCGCAGCCTCTATCACACAGAACGTGGGTTCCGGAACCACAACGATTTTAGGGAATATCGATACGAATGGTTCTTCCGGCATCAACATGAACGGTACCAACTTTGCCCTTACAGGTTCTCTTGTTTCCACAAATAGCGGTCCCTGTGCAATCACTCATACTGGATTATTATCGTTAAATGCAGGAACCTCGACTCTTATCGCAGGCCCTTTCACAGAAAGTGGAACGGGCGGCACAGTCAACCTTGCGGGCACAATTCACGCAAACAACGCGAACATCTCTTTTGCCAATCCGATTACCCTGACGGGTGCAACAACTCTGAATAGTGACGGTGGAGGTGATATTCTCATCTCTAACACAATTGATGGGCCCTTTGATCTAGTTTATACTGCCGGTACAGGAAATTTAACCCTTGCGGCAAATATCGGAGGCACGACCCCGATATCATCACTGACTATTACGACAGCAAACAATGTTTCGACTCAAGCTATCTCAGCTGGGTTCATCATCCAAAATTCGGGCGATGGAATGACAACCTTCAACGGAGCGTTAACGACAACTCTTCCAAGCGGCATAAACCTCACAGGCACAGACTTTACCTTCGATGCCCTAGTCACAACTACAGGTATCGGCTCTCTTTCGATAAACAACTCAGGCGCATTGTCTCTTCTAAGCTCTGCTCCCATTAATTTAGCAGGAAACTTTAGTCAGAATGGCCAAGGGGCTACTTCTCTTGATACAACTATTCAAGTGCAAGGCAATCAAATTTTATTTACCGGGCCTATCATTTTAACTGGATCTTCTCTCTTTGACCTCAACGGTTTAGGCAGCTCTATTATCCTTTCAAATACGGTCAACGGATTGAATAATCTTGTACTCGATGCCGGTTCAGGATCGATCCTTCTGACAGGTGATGTGGGAGGAACAACCCCGCTTGCTACTTTCCAAGTCCTTGAATGCACTGCTTTCACATCCAATGCCATCAACGCCTCCGTGATCGACATCGAAAGTGTTTCCGGTCTCGTAACTTTCCATGGAGCTCTAAACACCACAGGGGCTTCCGGCATCACCCTCAGCGGTGCCTCATTTTCCCTCAACGACAACGTGACAACATCGGGCGGCGGTAAATTCGCGATTACGAACTCGGCTTCCTTAACTATCCTTCCCAATCTGACGCTTGCACTCAGCGGACCTTTCACTCAAACGGGGCTTGGCACTACAAATATCGGCGGTAATCTGTCTACTAGCGGAAATGATATTAGTTTCTCAGGGCCGATTACTCTGACAGGGGATCTCACCCTCAATTCAGGCAATGGAAATATCATTTTAGGAACTGACTTAGAAGGGACCCATTCTATTTCTATCACAGCGGGAATGGGCGATGTTAATGTCCCAACTGCATTTTCGACATCGATCCCTTTGCAGAATTTTACAGTCGCCTCAGCTCACGATATTTCTTTAAATGGCATAGGATCTCCAAATGTAATCATGAGTGGAACTCTTAGTCTTACGGCGAGCAATACAATTTCTCTTTTGAATACCATCTATGCTGCGCATACGCAAACTTATTCATCTGGAGCCGACACCGATTTCGTCAATCCTGGACTTACGACTCTTCTTACTAATGGGGGATCTATCGCCTTTGCGAGCCCAGTGACACACCTTAATAGTGGATCCGACCTGTTAGTGGAGACTAATAATGGGGAATTTTCATTCAACACGATACAAGGCACTAACTTTGAAAACATAACAATTAATACGGGATCAGGTCTTGCCTTTTTGGGAACTTTATCAAATGTTGGCACTATCAATACGGTTACTGTAAACGCAGGGTCCGTTGTACTGAACGGACCGATGAATCTAGTCAACCCTTCCTTTACTTCACAAACTTCAATCCTCAATGCGGGTGGGCCTGTCGACGTTGTTTCTGCCAATACTGCCTTCTTTAACGCTCTCGATGGGAATGTAGGAAGTCTTTCCAGCCCGATCCTTGTCAATACACCCCAACAAATTATAGCGGGAGGTGTAGATTTAGCAGACTTTAACGGTACGTCGATAGATAATACTGTCCATGCCTATGCACCGAATCCCCCATGCGTGATTTTTTTCAATGGAGTTAAGATCAAGGATTGTGGAGCGCCTCCACCCCCGCCACCTCCTCCGCCGCCCCCTCCTCCTCCGCCTCCTCCACCACCGCCGCCGCCACCTAAACCATTAAAAGGGACCCATGTGTTTGCGGTCATTGGCGTCTA
Source organism: uncultured Parachlamydiaceae bacterium (assembly GCA_963742415.1). Lineage (GTDB taxonomy): Bacteria > Chlamydiota > Chlamydiia > Chlamydiales > Parachlamydiaceae > CAVULX01. The sequence continues at coordinate 726,227 of CAVULX010000003.1, read as the reverse complement.
TGATTCACAATTTAATCTGGCTAGTGATTACTACTTCCTGACAGACTTCTTAGAAGATGTGCATTGGTGTGTACCTATTCTGCTGCCCTGTTGGGAAGTTCCGGCACAATTCTTCTTTTGCGATCTATAAAACACTCAATGATTTTTCTTCTGCTTCCATCGCTTTGGCGAGCGAGCCAAAAAACAGAATGAGGGAACAAAGCCTTGGAAGCTCAGTTTTTCGTACGTACGGGCGGGCGTTGCAAGACGAAGCGCTAAAAGCTTGGTACGGCAAGGAGGAAAACTTCAAAGCAGGTCAGCAGGCATTTTATCATCGGGCCAAGTGCGACAGCGCGGCTGTCCTAGGCTAATATGACATCGTCATGGAAAGCGAATCTGCGCGGATTTGATAAAATCCTCGCCAAAGGGCAAAAAAAACCAAAGTTCAGGTTAATACGGTGGATATCCCGTTTGAGGATAGAGAGTGTAATCTGGCAATGAGGTATTATAATAAGGCGTTGTCGGATAGTAATCGGATGTGCGAGATCTTGCAACGGCAGCTCCGGCAACAGCAGCCCCGGCTCTACTCATGGTAGGAGTTCTTTGAATTGCCCCCCTGGCGACCGGAGCTCTTCCTACACCACCCCCAACACCTCTTGCACCCCCACCGCCTCTTCCACCGCCACCGCCTCTTCCACCGCCTCTTGCAATTATAGCGTCACTTCCATCGAGGTTCAGTAAAGACAATAAAACAGTCAATGTTGTTAAGAAAATGGTTAAATACTTGCACATATTACTCCTCCTTTACAACAGTTACAGGCTCAATGTTCGGAAGCTCTTTGCCATTAATTGTTCGGTTGGTGGCAGTGAAGCTGTAGCTTTTATCATTAATTTCCGTGTAGGAATATGTGGCAGATGCTTTTTTTCCATCGCTTAAAACATAATTCAACACTGCATTCCAATTGTTCCCACTCTTTGACCAGACCCCGCTTCCAAAACCTCCGTCCGAATCATAAACCCATGAGCGAATTTTTTGTTCAATGGGATCCCACCCGATTATTTGAATCCCTTCCATTTCTAATGTGTCATAAACTTCCATTTTAAATCGTTGGACAATGAAATTTTTAAATTTATCCCACTTCGTCGCAAATGTGATTGAGACATCATCATCCTGGTCTTTCCATTTCCCAATCAGCCATTCTAATCCCTTCAAATATTTATATATGGGGGGCGGGGGAGCAACTTCAATTTCTCTAATAGTGTCTATGAACCACTGACCATTCTCTTTGACTAACTCTATCTTACGCGCATTTCGCTGCAGCAAGGCTTTTTTGTCAGATATTTCTGAAAGTCCCTCAACAATAGCTACATCCGGATCTGGAAAATCTACTTTTTCCGCTTTAAAGGAGAAAGTTAATTGCCTCTTGTTAATTTCTTTCGCTCTCTCTTGAATAAATTTAGCGATTTTCTCTTTTCCTTCAAGAACTTCTCCGGTAAGGCGGTTTGAAAATTCCACATCCTCTGTCAAAAAAGATGGAAGAACATCCTCATTATCTCTATTAATGGCTGCCGTTAAATCCTGAAGCCGTTGAAGCACTTTTTCTTTGTCGCTTCCATTGTCAATAGCCGAAAGAGATCCAAGCAAACCCTGAAAACATAAAATAGCTATAATCAGATTTTTAAACATAAATCCCCCCCCTGATCAGATCATACAAACGATAGATATGATAGTTTTCATTTTAGTGTCAACACTTCACCAAAAAAACAATTTAAACAACGGGGCATGGCTTGGCATTCCAGATATCCGATGCATACTCAGCAATAGTACGATCACTCGAAAATTTTCAGAAGCAGCCACATTGAGAATAGCTTTATGAGCCCATTCGTTGGGTTTGGAATATAGTTCAAACAACTTTTTATCAGCGTCAAGATAGGATTTAAGATCTGCCAAATGCATATATTTTTCTTCTGCTTTCCGCAAAAAAGCGCTAAACCATCTTGCGGGTATAATTGCCACTGTTGGCAAGCTTTTGTTTTTTCAGCCGTGAAGGAGTAAGAAGTTGACTTTTTTTTTGATCAAATTTCAAAATGTTTGTAATAATCATAAAAAACAGGAGCACAGTTTTATGCAGCCAGAGATTATAGAACGACAAACAGAAATAGTATTATATGTTCGGGAAACTGGAGATTATAAAGAGACTCCAGAGATTGCTTTTAAGAAACTTATTAGTTTTCTTCAAGGAAGAAAAGTTCAAGAAATCAAAAATATTTATGGGATGGGTTTAGATAATCCTAATGAGACAGAAAGCAAGGCGTGCCGCTTTGATGCATGTGCGAAGATAAGACCACAAGATGAAATCGAGCTGGATGAATACACCCAGAAAAAAGAGCTCGAAGGAGGACGTTTTGCCGTATTTGCTATTAATGGCCCATATTCTGAATTAAGCGTAACCTGTAATAAAATTTTTCATGAATGGCTTCCTACTTCTGGCTGCACCCTTTCTACAGTTCCACTTTTTTGTGAGTATACTAATTTTTTAGATGACTCTGCTGAAGTGAAAGCAACCAAAATTTACCTACCAATAAAAGGTTGATCCTTCAAAAGCTTCTTGCTAGTTGGCGTCAATATCGTTTTCCTGCAGAAACTGCCTCATGTCGTTGCGTATTTGGTCAAAAAAAGCAAAATCGCATCTGTTCACCAGCAATTAATAACCTGAACTTTGGATTTTTCTGCCCTTTGGGCTGCGTCAAAGGGCAAAAAAACCCAAAGTTCAGGTTAATAGAGAAACCCAAAAAGGAAAAGCGGAATTTCTCTTTTAAGGGGATGAAGAATATTGTCTTTAACCAAATAAGAAGGCTCTTTTATCGTACTTAACTGATTCCTCGTTTTATTCTTTCCACCAATCTCAAATACAACTTGACGGGTTCTATAATCTGCTTGCTTAGAGTAAAAAATTTCAATACCCGCATTTTGCAAAGATTGAATAAAAAATAATTCTCTTTCCATCCCTTTTGAAGGCTGTTGGCCTAGATATTGTTGCATCGTATGAATTAAATTAGTATTGTTTAGAAGAATTTTTAAAGGCTTTCGCAAGCCAGAACTTCCTCCTTCATAAGGACGCATTTCTCTAATCAATCCAACCGAAGCTAAGATTGTTATATAATGTTCAACAGTTTTGTGATCGATCCCTAAATTCTTTGCTAAATTGTTCATATTGAGATCTCCAGGAGGCATTGAGGCAGGATAGGTTAATAGCCTCTTAAAATATTGGAGATTGGGTGTTTTCAGATTATAATAATTAGCTATGTCTTCAAAAACGGTTTTGTCAATGACCCTAGATATCTTTTCATAATAAGAATGAGGATCTTCGAACATAAAAGGATAGTATCCGTTTTTTAAATAATCTTCAAAATGGGGCAATATTCTATCAACCCCTTTCAACTGACTTATAGAGGCTGCTGCATCTTCGAGAATTTCTTGGAAAGAAACTGTCTTTAAATCGAGATTCAAAGCAAAGTTAAGATATTCTCTAAAAGATAGTCCATGTAAACGATACAATTTGGCTCGACGGGACAAATCATGACTACCTTCTACGAGATCAAGCATAGAACTGCCTGAAAACACGATTTTAAGTGAAGGAAAGGCATCATAAAGGTTTTTTAATTCTTGATTCCATCCCTGGTATTTGTGAATTTCATCAATAAAAATAATTCGATATCCTTCAACTAAATGAAGATTGCTAACGAAATCCAGTAGAGTAGTTTGTTGAAAATAGATAAGATCGGCTGAAAAATAAAAGCATTTGCCTTCCTTAAACAACTCATTTTTAATGTATTGGAGTAATAAAGTTGTTTTACCCACCCCGCGAGGTCCAATGAGCCCTGTCAATCTATTACGTAGATTAAAGGAAGGATAAAGGTATCGTCTTTGAGATAAATCTAGATTCTCAATAAGGCGGTGAAACGTTTCAGTAGTAAAACGGAACACTTGGAATACACTCCAATTTTTTGTGTCTTAATTGGGAGTATACTCCAAATTTCATGCAAAAGCAATCTAATTTCATTATTTCGAACATTTTACTGAGGGCAACTCAATTTTTAGGCAAAGAAAAAACAAAGTTCTATGCCCTCTGCTGTATACGATTTTGAAAGATATTGCCCGTAATGGTTCATTTTTAGTAACTTTCGTCTATACCGAACGTAATTCAAAATTGGAATTTGGAGCTGCGTTCGGTAGCTATATCTTAATGGAGTCGTATGGTCCATATCAAAATTAAAAAAGGGTTAGATATTCCCATCAAAGGGAAGCCTACCGGAGGGTTAAAACCTCTTATCTTAAGCGGGGAATCATCTTCCCTCCCAGCTCCCCCTTTTGTCTCCCTTAATCTATCTCCTTTTGAAGATGTCAAATTTCGCTTGCTCGTCAAAGAGGACGATGTGGTTAAAGTCGGACAACCTCTAGCTGAAGATAAATCTTTTCCGGGCCGAATGTTTGTGTCCCCAGCCGCCGGGGTTGTCAAAGAGATCCGGAGAGGACTGAAAAGAGCATTAAGAGATATCGTCATCCAAGTGGCCAAGCAAGAAGAATGGCTTACATTTCCTCCGATGGATCCCGAAAAAGCCACTCGAGAGCAAATCATCGAAAGGTTAAAAGAAGGGGGAATGTTTGCTTCGATCCGCTCAAGGCCTTTCAATCTTTTAGCAAATCCCGAACAACAACCCCGAAGCATCTTTGTCAAAGGATTAGAATCTGCCCCTTTTACCCCCCCTGCCGAACTGCAGCTCCTCGGTCATGAAAAAGAATTCCAAGCAGGGTTGACAGCTCTTAGTAAATTGACTACGGGGAAGGTCCATCTCGTTTATAACAAAGAGACCTCAAGCAAAGCATTGACAGAAGCAAAGCATGTTCAAAAACACACCGCAGAAGGGCCCCATCCCATCGCAAACCAATCCTTGCACATTCAGTTTATCGATAGGATCTCCAAACCCGATAGTTTAGTCTGGACAGTTAACGCCCATACTGTTGCAGGGATCGGCCACCTGCTCCTCAACGGGAAATACTTGATCGACCGGGTGATCAGTATAGCTGGTCCAGGAATCTTGGAAGACAGAGTCGGATATTTTAAAGTGCGCCATGGATACCCTATAGAAGCTCCCATTGCCGGTAGAATACAAAAAGGGAAATTGCGCTTTGTTTCTGGCGATCCTTTAATGGGCCATCAAGTTTCTACCGACGACTTTTTGGGATTTCATGATTATGTCTTTTGTGTGATACCTGATAGCACCAGCCGCGAATTTTTACATTTTTTCAGATTAGGCCTCGATACCTATTCTTTTAGCCGTGCTTATATGACAGGGCATTTTGACAATCGGACGAGGGAGTATGACTTTACAACGAGTTTGCACGGGGAACATCGCGCCTTTATCGACAGCACCTTGTGCGATAAGGTGATGCCCTTGGATGTTCCTACAATGCTCTTGGTCAAAGCGGTGATGGCTGAAGATTTCGAGCTTGCCGATACTTATGGCTTGCTCGAAGTTGATAGTGAAGATTTTGCCCTGCCTACCTTTGTCTGCCCTTCTAAAATAGAAATGACAGAAATCATGAAAAAAGGGCTCAAACAGTATGCCAAAGAAGTTCTCGGATAGAAACAAAACCATCAAGCCACGAAGCGTTGAGGCATTTGGAAGAGGAGCGTTTGACGCAATTTGCGGACTTTTTCATCCATATGAAAGGCTTTCAAGGCACTTTCAATAAGCCGTGCAGGCTTTGCTTTTTCTTGTTTAATAGGCATCGCTTCAATAAAATGGACAGCTTCATCCACATATCTTAAAGCCAAGTACGCTTTAACAATGTACATGACACCATCTTCTCTGAAACCTGCATCGTGAATGGAGGGGAGCAATTCTTTAGCTTTTTTAAATTGTTTTTGCCCAGCTAATACATGGACTAGGTTGCTCAAGGTTTGGTCCCTGATATCTTCGTCACGAATCAAATTAGCTGCTTTCAATCCCTGATCATAAAATCGGTATTTAATCAGACATTGAGACACTTCTTTTAGCGCAATATCCCTCTCTGCATCATCATGAGCCATATTAGCTAAGGACATGATTTGATCCACTTGGGAATTTTCTATGAGAATTTCCACCATCTTTTCTATTTTTCTAGAGGCTTTTATCCACTCTCCTTTGGAAGTAAGCAAGCCCCAGCATTCTAATGCCCGGGTGATATCTTTTTTTTCTAGAAAGACGTCCAGAGCTAATAAAAGGCTTTTTGTTTTTTCTGCTGGGTTTTTCATGTTTGCAGCCGTAGCAAGAGCCCGATGGTAGAATTTCATGTTCAAAAATAAGAGCACTAGATGGCTCGAAGGGTGGGATAAGTGGCTGATATAACGCTCAAATGTCCAAGAGATCGCTTTAAGAGTTTTAGGATCACAATCGACATGTTTCCCTAGATCTTCAATTTGATGTTTCCATTTAGCCGTTTGGGGGTTCAAATTCCCTGTATCTTCCAACAATAAATGCTCAATTTCAGGTATGGACAAGGATTGGAGCCCAGCCATCACCCTATTCCATTGAGGGTGGTTGTTGACGAGCTTGTTAAAAATTTCCGGGTAAGGAAGCCCTTTTGCAGAATTTCTACAAGCTTCCAGCAACAAAAGGGGAAATACAGTTTTCCATGAAGAGGATTCTTGAGTGTGTAAAACAAATTTATGTTCAATTTTTTCGCCGCAATCCCCTTCTGTGACTCTTAAAGCAGTATTGAACAACCGTCGAAGGGTGTGGGGATATAAATGCTCTATTTCGTCGATGGTTTTCTTAGAAATTGTCTCAAAATGCGCTTGGACTAATTTAAAGATCCGCTTGTTTTCATCCCCGACTGAAATGATTTTCCCTTTATGAGCCGCTAAACTTATTTCACTCCTTTGCATTTGTTGTCCGAGAGATTGAAGTAAGAGGGCCGTCTCAGGCGTCTTTCCAAATTCACCGATCACCTTTTTCCAGCGGGTGTGTATTTTCTCCTCTTCCTTCTTGAATTTTTGCAGATCGGCCAAACCGGCAACCTTAGCTTCGGAGGCAGCAACCCCTTCTTTTTTGGTCCCAGTTTTTATAACCGCTTTAAATTTAGGATGTTGTGCATTTTCTGACGAATTTGCCTGAGGGGGAAGATTGGATGGTTGACCTTGTGGCTCTTTTGTGATTTCATCATCCTTGCCCATAAAATACTCCTCCTGATTATTATACCTTTAATAATTATTTGGTTTCAATTAGGGTTATAGAAGCAAAATAAATGCCAAAACCCCCTATTAAGGGTTCATAGGATTTTCCAAGGCCCAACGGGCCGGCTTAAGTTTTAAAGTCGAGAACTCCTTGCCTTTTACTCTCTAAGATGATTTAATATTCATTTTATCTGAATAGTCGCATGTCTTTTTTTTATCGCTTGTTTTTGCTTTTATCGTTCCCCTATTTTTGTCTCGCGCAGGACTTACCCCTAGTTAGGGATACCCAAGCCGATTTAATGAAAGACCTCACCATTGTGAATTATTGGAATTGCAGAATCAATGATCGGCTTCCTGTCACCTTTGATCACCTCTTACAAGGCGGATATCTCAACATGCCATCTGCCAGAATGGGCAATGATGGGGAAATTGGACTCGGTTATTCCTGGGTTCCGCCGTATATCAATTACAACTTACGAGTTCAGCTGACCCGCCGCCTTGAGATTTCCGGCGATTATCGGATTTTTAAGGGGGTGGAAGATCCTGTCCTTTCCCCATTGGGCTTCGGAGATCTTTCCGATAAAGGGGCTAACGTTAAGTTTTCTATATTTTCTCCCGAAGATAGCGGCTACACCCTGCCAGGTATCGCTATTGGTTATGAAGACTTTATCGGAACAAAAAATTTCAATGCCTATTACATCGTGATGACCCAGGTTCTTTTAGATTACGACATGGAGGTCAGCCTGGGTTATGGAGACCATCGGATCCACCGGTGGTTCGGCGGCATGGCCTGGTTTCCCTTCAGAAAATGCCCTTGGTGCTATTTACGGCCTTTGAGCCTTGTGACCGAATATGATGCTACCCCCTATAGAAAACATAACATTGAACATCACCCCAAAGGGAGAAATACAAAAACCCCATTCAATTTTGGGCTAAAGTATCGCCTTTGGGACTATTTTGACTTCACCCTCAGCTACGTTCGAGGGCAAAAACTTGCATTTGCTTTTTCCACTTTTTATAATTTTGGCTATACCACAGGCATCCTTCCCAAAATAGATGACCCGATGCCTTATCTTGCACCTACAAACACGGAACCCTTGGGAATTCTCCGGCCTGAAGACGTTCTTGTGCAAGATTTGATTTACCCCTTTGAAGAGCAGGGTTTCGATTTATTGCAAGTGTGGCTTTCTTATGACGAATGCCTTCGAAGGATCTTAAGGCTGCGGATCATCAACAACAATTGCCGTCAAGAGGCTGAGGTTCGCGATCGTTTAAACCACCTTGTTTCAGCGTTAATTCCAGAAGATGTCGACGAAGTGGTGATCGTGATCGAAAGCGAAGGGTTCCCCATCCAAGAATATCGGTACAACATGGATTATATCCATCTGTACAATATCGAAGAGATGGGAGTACATGAACTGAATCTTTTGACTCCCTTACAAGAAGTTACCTATCCCTCCCCTTGCAATTCAGCTTTGCTCTTTAAAAATCGGCGCAATTTTTGGAATGTCGAATTGTTTCCCAAAGTGCAAACCCTCTTTGGGAGCTCTAAAGGTAAATTTAAATATGCCATAGGCCTTCATCTAGGCTTGAATGGCTTTTTGTACCAAGATGTCTATTATTCCACTTTAATCGGGATCAACATCTTCAATAATATGCGAGGGCTCACAGGGATCGACCGGCTCAATCCTTCACAGCTTATCAATGTCAGAACCGACACGATTGAGTATAGCAAGCATAAAGGGATCTCTCTCGATGAAGCCTATGTGCAAAAAAGCTGGAATATGGGGAGAGGATGGTATTCAAGGGTTTCTGCCGGCCTTTTTGAGGAAGCTTATGGAGGTGTCGCCACTGAGTTCCTTTATTATCCTGTCAGATCTTGCTGGGCTTTTGGAGCAGAAACAGCCTATCTGCGCAAACGGAACTACACAGGTGTGACTTTTTCCGATCGGGTCCGGAAGCTTCATGGCTTCGAATCGACCTATAAAAAGTTCATTGGAAAACAATATTTTCTAAATTTTTATTATAATTTGTGCTCCTGCGAACTCGACTTCCGCGTCAAAGCAGGAAAATTCTTGGCCAATGATTGGGGCTTCCGCTTTGAAGTTAGCCGTTATTTTCCTAGCGGCCTACGGTTGAACATTTGGTATACATGGACAAATGCACAAGATCATATCAATGGTAAAACTTATCACGACAAAGGTGTGAGCTTTTCGATGCCTCTAGATATCTTCTATACCCATAGTGAAAGGGATCGTTTTGGAGAAGGGATGTCTGCATGGTTGAGAGATGTCGGAGCTATTGGCTATACCGGCATGACCCTCTTTGATTTAATCAGCGATCAAAGAGAATCCACCGCGCTCTTGGACTAAGTAGAGAGTCGATCTTGAAATTAGTATAAAAAAGTATTTGTAGATGAACACGTTTGTACAAGTTTTAAGTGTTTTTAGGAGCACTAATCACTTCGGGAAAATATTCCTCTATACCTTGTTTCCATGGATAACAAGTGACGTGATCAAATTTTTTCATAAAACGATCTTGACTAAGAACGATTGCCTCACATCCAGAAATATCTTTTGTGATTTTACGGAAAGAACTAATATTGCTTGCATCAACCATATCAGATTTTATTAAAAATGCAAATTTTTTTTAAATTTTAATGGAGTATAGTCCATTTTTGTTTGATAAAATAGGAGTATACTCCGAAATTTCATAATTTCGCTAAAAAATGACTTGGATAGCTTCAATATTTTTACTCAATTGTTTTTATCATCAGACAAAATCAATTTTATTAAAATTAAATAATTTTTTTATGGAAAGGGGTGGACAAGGTGTACATGCCCATTCGTGCTGTCCGCTTTGTCCACTTCTGCCAGTTATCTACTTTTGAATGATCTGTCCAGCAAGCTCCTGAATTACTTGCTTTTTTTCTGGTGAACGTTTTTTTTGTTGACGTTTGGTGTGGAACTTTTCTTTCAAGTCCGCACTGACCGATGCTGGCTCTCCGCGATTGTCAAATCCGCCATACTTCGAATTAAACGTTGAGGGATCCAGATCAAGATCCTCTAAATCTATGTTTACCCATTCAGAGTCCGCAGGTAACTGTTTATTTTCGACAGAATTCTTTTCCGAAGTTTCATCGCCCTTTGAGGATCTTTTTTCCATTAAACAATCTTGATTTGCATAACCCCAAAAATAACCTGCGCGAAAGCCCCAAAAATAGCTTCCTATTCCATCTAAACTCATGAGATCTCCTTTACTCATTTAAAATTATTTGAGTCTAAAGGGGGACTTTGATGTTATTCTCAAAAGAGAGGACAACTTCCCCTTTTTCTTTCATCAAAACTGAGGCGTGAATCCCTTTTTGAAGAGCGCTTTCGTCGCATACTACTTGAATGGAAAGGAGTTCGGCTTTATCTTCTGATTCGAATAAAATTTGAGCGGGTTCCCCTTGGCTGCAAATCATTTTCGGTGAAGCGATGAGCTGGGGTGAAGAAAAACCATCAACCACTTTTTCAATTTGCATTTCGACCAAATATTCTATTGTTTCTTGACCGTTGATAGGGGTCACTGACATTGAACTTTGAAAATGGGTGGCTTCTAAATTACAAACGGCTAAACTGAGCATTAGTAATATTTTTTTCATATCGACCCCTTTTTGATTTTTTTTGAGCAATCCGCTCTTACGGGCATTAGGATATGACTCTAGGGTATTTTTGAAAAGTAAATTCATAGAAGAAAAGAACGGCAACTTATCCTTGCCATTTATGGTGGGCTGTGTGGTCATGTTTACCAATCAGGGTCACCACATATCTCCCTAAGCCAACGTCACCTACCTGATAAATACCATCTTTTACGATGCAATGACCAACTTTATATGGATCAATAAATGAAGTTTTATCGAGATCATTTTCCATTTTGGCCACATCATTTAAATTAATATTAAGAATGATTATCCCACATGTAGAACAGCGGGTGATATTTCCAACAATTTTTTCCTTTTTTTCTTTGGGTTTTGATGCTGTTTCTGTTTTAAAAAAATAATCAGTAAATTCATTGATAAAGTCGAACTTATGAGTTACCGAGTCCTTATGGACTCCTACGGTCGAATCGCATTGACTAGCCAGTTGATTGACTTTGTCTGTTGTTTTGTGCCAAGGTGCTGCACTTCCAGCTTTTTTTTCCACGTCATACAAAACTATTGCGATTTCCCCTTCTCCGCTTGTGTACAAAAGGGTTAAAGAACCATCTACCCTTGCCGGCTGCATAAACTTCCTTTTTCGCCCAGAGCAAACTGCTGCTCTTACTATACCTTCAAAATATGCCACTAACATCTTTTTGAAAATAAAAATCAATTTTCATCCCCTCTTAAATAAATTTTTCTTTTATTTAATTGAAATTTTTGTTACAATCTTCTTAAATTTTTGTAGGAGTTATTTTATTATGAATAAATTATCTTATTTGATTTTTGGGATTTGCCTAGCAATCCAATCGTTTGCCAACTCTACTGACATCGATACTTCCTTTCCCTCCCCTTTAAACCATATCAATCTGAATCCAGGTTGGATTTTATATGGTGATGAAGGCGCAGAGAACATGGATTTTGAATACCGTGACCACGGCAGTGATCAAATGAGGGGCGACGTCGAGTTTTCGATTTCTTCTCCTAAAACAAAACTTCCATCCGATGTCACCTTGGATCTCTTGGACATTCAATTATCCCAATATAATCTAGGCCAAATTGACACAATTCCTGCCTTTGACTTATTGGAACAGAATGAAGAAGAGGACGGCGACACACCTATGCCAAAAAATCGCATTGTGGATTTGAGCAGAATCAATGTGAAAGGTATTGAATGGATTAAGGTTGTTGCTGATACTACTGTCATCATTGAACACAATAGCCTCGATATCCCTGATCAGTCATTACCCTACATATCGACTATGTACATTACAATTATTGATCAACGCCTCTGCATGCTTGATTTTTCCTGCGCTGCAGAAGAATACGAACACTGCGCATCATTTTTTGAGGAAACCTTATCGAATCTTTATACCGAGGGATATCAAGTACCGATAGAAATTCTAGAAATTTCTCTCACGCATTCTGGTAATTAAAACGCAGGCAAAATGGCCCCTTTGTATTGCTCCAAAATGTATTGCTTCATTTTGTCTGTGGTCAAAGCTTTTTTCAAAGCTTGAATGTCCGGACGATTTTCATCTTCTATCCGAATGGCCACAATATTTGCATAGGGGGAATCTTTATCTTCGATGGCTAACGCGTCCTTCAAAGGAGATAAATGAGCTCCCAAAGCAAAATTGGTGTTGATAACGGCTGCGTCAACATCTTCCAATGCCCGCGGAAGCATAGCTGCATCCACTTCAATAAACTTAAGGTGCTTTGGGTTATCGGCGATATTCAAAACCGTGGCTTGCAAATTTTGGGAATGATCCAGTTTGATTACCCCCTCTCTTTGCAGTAAAAGCAGGGCCCTTCCTTCATTTGTAGGATCATTAGGGACAGCTATTTTTCCATTTTCTTTCAACTCGGACAGGGACTTGATTTTTTTTGAATAAACTCCCATCGGCTCCAATTCGATGGCCGCAAGGCTTTTAATCGGATAATGAAATTGCTTGATCTGTTCCTGCAGGAAAGGGAGGTGTTGGAAGAAATTCGCATCGACTTCGTGATTGGCTAAAGCACGATTAGGCATATTGTAATCGTCGGTAACAATGATGTCGAGATCGATCCCTTGGGCTTTAAGGTCGGACTTGGCAAATTCCAAAATTTGGGCGTGAGGAACAGGTGTAGCCGCAATTTTAAGCCCTTTTTTGGATTCAGAAGAACAGCTAACTGAGAAAAAAAGCGGCAGTGCGCATACGATATAAAAATAATATTTATTCATGAGATAGTTTTCCCCGTTTTTTATAAATTGATTTGACGATATAACCGCCAAGCCATTGCACACACTGGACCAAAAGGATGAGAAGGATCACAGTGACAACCATGATAAAAGTATTAAAACGGTTGTAGCCGTACTGAATAGCCACCTGTCCCAATCCGCCGCCCCCCACAATGCCTGCCATGGCACTATATCCTATTACATTAATGATCGTGAGCGTGATTCCTGATACGATGGAAGGCAAAGCTTCGGGTAGCAATACTTTCGTGATGATTTGCCATGTGTTGGATCCCATGACAATGACAGCTTCGAGAATCGCGTGGTCAACCTCTTTGAGGCTTGTTTCAATCAGCCTTGCGACAAAGGGCGCTGCGGCGATCGTCAGAGGGACGATCGAAGCAGTCGTTCCCAAACTAGTCCCTACAATCCACCTTGTGACGGGGATAAGAGCAACCATAAGAATTGCAAAAGGAAAAGAGCGGCCAATGTTGACGATGGTTTCTAAAATTTTATAAAACTTGACGTTTTCTTTGATATGCCCTTTGTCTGTAATTGCCAAAATGACCCCAATGGGCAATCCGATAAGGACTGCGAAAAAGGTGGATATTACAACCATGTAAATCGTGTTCCACAATTGCAGAGGCAATAGGTGCAAGGCAAGTTGAATATTTTCAGGGCTCATTTTCAATCACCTCATATTTAACCGATTTCTGATCGAGATAATGTATGGCGTTTTGAATCCCTTCCGGAGCCCCCATGAGTTCGATGATTAAAGTCCCGATCGTCAACGATTGGAGACGATCGATCCATCCTAATAAAATGTTGGCATCCACATTAAACCTTTTAACAATTTCTGAAATGACAGGCTCGCTTGCGACATTTCCTTTGAATTTTAATCTTAAAAGTTTTCTGTTCGGGGAAACCTCTTTATAGAATTCGGAAGGGAGTTCGTGGGAAGATTTTTCTAAAAAGTGTTTCGTTATGGAGTGTTGAGGATCGGCGAAAATTTCAGTCACCAAGCCTGTTTCGACAATGGAGCCTTTATCGATCACAGCTACTTTATTGCAGATCTGTTTAATCACTTCCATTTCATGGGTAATTAAAACGATGGTAACCCCGAGTTTTTTATTGATATTTTGCAATAAGCTTAAAATCTCTCGGGTTGTTTTGGGATCTAAAGCAGAGGTGGCTTCATCACATAACATAACGGCAGGATGTGTCGCCAAGGCGCGGGCAATGCCAACACGTTGCTTTTCTCCACCGCTCAGCTGGGAAGGATAAGCATCTTTTTTTGCTTCGAGCTCAACAAGCCCAAGCAACTCATCGACACGCTTTTGTTGCTCCTCTTTGGGGGTATTGATGATTTCCAAAGGATAGGCTATATTGCCTGCAACGGTGCGTGAGGATAGCAAATTAAAATGTTGAAAGATCATCCCAATATTTTTTCGGAAATTCCGCAATCCTTCTTCCCTCATATGAGCGATATCGCTCCCGGAAAATAGAATTCTCCCTGAAGAGGGGGTGACCAAAGCAGCCAGAGAACGGATCAGAGTAGATTTACCCGCACCACTTAAGCCGACAATTCCAAAAACATCTTTTTCTTCGATGGATAGGGAAACATTGTGCAATGCGTTGACACGTTGCTTTGCACTTCCATATCCTTTCGATACTTGTTGGATTTCAATAAGAGTGGCCATTTATTTTAAATGAATCCTATTTTTTTATTTTATTCAGTAAAAGCTGTCAGCCAACGATTAAAGTCATCTTCGGCGGAACTTAATTCTGGCTGCTCTTTGGGTTTGAATTTTTTCTTGCGTGATTTATACTTGGGTGTGGAGGGCTTTTTTATTTTTTCCTTTGATTCGACTGCTTGAAGACTCTTTTCAAACTCCTGTAGATAGTAATCAAAGCAATCTTCAGGCATCACATCAATCCCAGGTCCCTTTTGGGCCTCCTTTTTTGGAGGCAAAGCCTTGGGAACATGAGGTGCCGGCGAAGGCTTTTTTATACGCCGCTTTTTGTTTACATACCTTTTATCAAGCCACTGTAAGAAGGGGCTGATCTCCTCTGTTTTTGCACTACGGCGCCTTGCCTGCCAAGCCAACTTTTTGTCCGAAGTGACCACTGTACATTCATCTGGGAGGCGGCAGTGCTTCAAATAGTGAAGAATATAATCATCAGCCGTTTCCCCTGCCGCAGTAAAAACAATCTCCACATGTTTAAAATGGGATTTATGCAACTCACCACCTTGATGATGGGCATCAAAAACAATCGTCATGTTGAGGTCGAGATATTGAGCTTTTTCATTGAGCTCCCGGACCATTTTGGTCCGTTGTTCGATCAAATCATTGCCGGCACGTAAAATTCGAAAAATCCAGTTGTATCCGTCAATGAGATAATGCATAACCTCCTAATGCATAAGCTTCTAATGTTGTTGTGCCTTAGCAGCAAAAGATTCTAGAAAAACAATCAGCTTTTCAAAAGCTTTCCGCCGGTGGGAGACCCGATTTTTGGTCGTATCATCTATTTCTGCGAAGCTCTTATCGTAATCGTGTTTTACAAAAAGGGAATCATATCCAAATCCGTTGCGCCCCCTTTCCTCAGTCAAAATAATCCCTTCGCAAATCCCTGTGAATGACTTAACAAGACCATCGGGACTCCCGATGGCAAGGCAGCATTCGAAATAAGCGGCACGTTCGTGGTCCTTTTTATCTTTCATCTCTTGGAGCAGCTTCTGCCTATTTTCCGCATCGGTGGCATCTTCCCCCGCATAACGGCGGGAATTAACGCCCGGGGCTCCTCCTAAGCTAGGAACGACCAGCCCCGAATCGTCGGCTAAAACCCACTTTTGCAAAACTTCTGCCCCTTGTTTGGCTTTGATCAGAGCATTGCTTTTGAATGTTTTTCCATGCTCTTCCGGGGAGGCGTAGTCGGGAAAATTATGAAGAGAAAGGATATCCCAAATCGGGAACGGTTTAAACATTTCCCTAAGTTCACGAATTTTATGTAAATTCATGCTAGCAATTACGATTTCCATATCTTTACTCATCGTCCATAAAGTTTTTTAAGTCCACAATTTGATATTCTTCCTCCTTGAATTGAAATGAATCCCCTTTCTTAAGGCCTGCCATCGCTTGGGCAAATTTTGATTGGGCCGATACAACTCCTTTTTCCGGATCGGCGTCCCAAGGCCCTAAAATTGTATATGTCATTGTTTTTCCTTGAGAGTTGACCACCTCAACGATACTGCCGATACTGACCTCTTCGGGGAGGATATCATCTTTCGTAATAATACGCGCACGACTGATTTGTTCTGATAGATGGCGCAACTCAGATTGCAACCTTGAGCGTCGCTCAAGGGCGAACTTGTACTCGGAATTTTCACGGAGGTCCCCTAGAGCACGCGCTGCTTCGATTTCCTTCGCGTTATCAACCATTTCCGTCGTGCTGATTTTATGCATCCGCTCTTTTGTGCGTTGATATCCCTGCTCTGTGCGTCCATAAAGTCTGATGATCAAAGTGAGGATGATCTTTCCGCGATTTTTCTGAGCCGATGGAAGGGTCAGCCACTTCAGCAAGGGAGCGAAGAATTTTTTGATCGTGATCGGTGAAAGCGTGGCACTTGGCCGCAAGCAGAAGAAATTCTTTAATAAAATCAACAGAAGCATCATGAAGGATATTTCTGACGATGGCGTACCTTTTGCCTGTGATAAAGAGATACATTTTTTTTGCTAAGTCTTTATATTCCGCTTTTGAATCGAGAAGGCTAAATAGGATAAGGAAGGATTCAAAGAAACGGCATTGTCCTTCTTTATCACTGAACAAAAATTCATCTTTGTCTTTACTGACGAGCTTTTGGAAGTACCAGACTAAAAATTCGGGGGCTTTGAAAGGATGTAATGAAAGATCTTTTAACTTAGCTTCTAAGAGCTTTTTTTCCTCTTCATGGCTTAATTCTTTCAAGAGATATTCCCGCACAGTACTTTGTTGCTGGGTAAATAACAATTCGAGAAAAATCTTACTCCAATCTTTACGGTACTCCCGGATAAAAGTTAGAAGCCGTTTTTTAAAAGCAATCACATCGATGGCTTCGATAAGTTCTTCAAAGTTATCTATGTGTTGGATTAAATGCTTAACCCCTTTCCCTTCTTCTTTGTAACCAAAGAGGGTTTCCCGAAAAATGTGGATTTGGAGCTTTTGAGCTTCGGAAACATCAGGAGCTTGGAGAGCATCGGTTAATTTTTTTTGGATCGAATTTCTCACCTCTTCTTTTTTTAACATGGCGGGATTATCACGTACGAAAGCATAGGAGACTTGAATGAGTTCGTCGATGGAGCTCTTTTTAGTGATGGCTTTATGTAAACGCTCTTCATGGGTCACTTCAGCTTTGTGCAGCTTAAAGGGCTCTTTCGATGCTTCGGGAGCCTCGATCAGGGTATCTTTCTTGATCTTGCTTCGAGCGCTTTGCCACCATTTTGTCCAATCCTGCTCGGGAATGACCCTTTCACAGAGTTCATCTTTGATTTCTATAGCTGTCTTTGGCCCCATGTCACGTAAAAGCATTTTGATGACAGCTATAGGGTCCTCTTTAGCTTCTTTTTCTAAAACATCAGCATCGGCGAAGCGGCGGACTAGAAAATTATCATCGGCAAGGGGTATCAGGTTTTTATAAGCATTGGCAAAAGTGAAGTGTTTCCTTCCCGAAATATGTTCAAATTCAACAGAAACTTGCTCCCGGATGGGAGAAAGATCGACAATTTCCCCTGTTCCCCACCCTCCGGTATGAAAAACAAACTTCCCTTTGTCCATATGGAAAAGCAGATCGTAATAAGATAGAGCCCCTTGAAAATTATCACGGGTCCGCAGCCCTACGAGCCGTAGTCTTTCGTTAAATTGGTCCTGGTTACCATGTTTCTCTTTTAAAGCTTGGTAAGCTAAATCGGCCAATTTAGGGCTATTCGTCGTTTGCAAATCGATTAGCAGTGAGAGAATTTCATAGCTTCCTTTAGGATCTTTTATTGTTTCCCAGAGGGGAATAGCTGTTTCAATGAGCTGCCCGAATTGCTTAGCGAAATCGGAAGCTTTAATAGCTTTTAAAATATTTACATACTCTTCGATGTCGACGGTGTCGCTAGTGCAATATTCCTCCCATAGTTGCCAGAATTTATTAAAATCACGATTATTAATTTGTTGTTGAAGATCCTCAAGATAACCCATCCTAAAATTCCTTTTTTGTCGGAAGTTTTGCCCAAAGATTGTTATGGCGACCCATGTAACAGGCTACATGGGGCCCCCTTATAAGTTTCATTATATGTGCACATCTCCGTGGAAAAAAGTATAGCCCTCTGATTTATTTATTATCAATTTAAAGATTATCGAATAGGATTATGAAAATTTTATTTTTATGTGTTAAAATAAAATAAAGCCCCTCTGTAAACTGGTATCCATGGAAAAAAATATATTTGAAGCGGCCGCAAAAAAATTAGGCCGAAAAAGCAAAAAAAAAATTTCCGGAGAAACTCCCGCTCCTCCTACAGCCCAAGCTGCAACCAAGTCCCCCTTTGGTACCCCCCTTAAACACCGAGATCCTGAGATAAACGAAATGCTGCAAAAAATTGATACAATGCAGCAAGACTTGCAAAATAAAATGGAGGATGTCAAACAAAGAACAGGTCTGAGTGACGAAGATATTAAAGCCTTCATGGAAAACCCTAAAAATTTTTCCCCTGCTGATTGGGAAAAAATGGCAAAAAGCAAAGAAATGTTAGGGGAAAAAGTATGGACAGCCTTAGGGATGGAATTAAAACCAAAGCAACACACCAGAGAAAATCTTTCAAGTGAACGGAAAGGGAAAACACTCGGTGCTCGTAAAAAGTGGATCCCTATCCACTAAGTATAAAAGAAGCCTCATACAGGAGAATTATGATCAAGCGAATCGATCTTTTTATGCCCCCCAATGTCAGCCAGTACGGAGTACTGCACCATTTTACAATCAAATTCCATGAAGCTCTTTTGAGGTTAGGTGTAGTGAGCCGTATTTTGGAAGCTCAATATGACAATCCAAAACCCTTTCTAACTGAATTATTTAAAGATCCGCCCGATTGCACCCTCTCTTTTAATGGGCTGTTGCCCGATGAGGAGGGAAGGTTTTTTTGCGATTTAATCCGGATCCCCCACATCGCCTACATTGTAGACTCCCCCAATGGGTACGTTTCTTTGTCACGAAGCCCCCTGACCATTATTGCTTCGGTCGACCAAGGAGCTTGCGAATTTTTTAAGGGGATCCATTGCAAAAATGTCTTTTTTCTCCCTCATGGCATTGAAAAAAACCTCCATCTTCACCCCAAAGATGAACGCCCCTATGATGTCACCTTTTTAGCTTCATGCATCGATTATGAAAAAATTCGGACAGACTGGACAAAATTGCCCGCCCCCTTGAGAAAAATCCTTGAACAATCAGCTGAGATCGCTTTGTATGACCCCAAAACTTCTTACATCCACGCTTGTGCCAATGTCATGGAAAAGTTTGTTATGGAAGGTAAAATCGACCCCCAAAAGATTAATTTGATAGAACTCCTTGATGAACTTGAAATGTACGTTCGAGGGAGAGCCCGAGTAGAGCTTGTGAAATCAATTACAGATGCGCGTGTCGACATTTTCGGATCCCCTTCACCCGCAACGGATTGGAAAAAACAGCTAGGCAAGGAGCAAAGCAATGTGGTTATTCATCCAGCCGTGCCCTTTGATCAAGCCCTCGAAATCATGCAAAAAAGTAAAATCATCCTGAATAGCTGTGCCTGGATCAAACAGGGGACCCATGAAAGGACCTTATCGGGTTTAGCCAGTGAAGCTTTAGTTTTGACAGAAGGGAACGACTTTATGAAAGATCATTTTACCAACGAAAAAAATATCCTTTTTTACCAATACAACGACTTGGATAAAGTCAACTCAATGATTAATTTTTACCTAACTGATGATGCCGCAAGAAAACAAATCGCTGCAGCCGGCCGGGAACAAGCCATCCATCACCATTCCTGGGATTTTCGCGCCACAACCTTGTTGAAGGAATTGGATCCTGTATTGAACAATCTCACAGCTGACCTTTAAACCTCAGTTGCAAGATAGGCGGTCTCAAAAAATGGCAAAAATCGATGTTCTTCTGGGCAAAACAAGCCAGTATGAAGTTCTTCCCCATTTTACCCTGAAGCTTTACGAAGCTTTTGTACGCTTAGGCCATGCATGCCGTTTGTTAAACGGGGACAGCTTTCTCGAAGCCATTTCCACTTCTCCTCCCGATTTTACTATAGGCTTTAATGGGGGCCCAAGAGATCCAGACCATCTCCTTTACTGCGAGAAATTTCAAATCCCCCACGTCTCTTTGCTTGTCGACCCCCCTTATAGTTTTTTATACTTAATTGAAAGCTCTTACACAATGATTGGCTGCGATGACAAGACTGGATGCACCTTTTTAAATAATTTACAGTTTGAAAACACTTTCTTTTTGCCTCATGCCGTTGAACCGGAGTTGTGTTGCCATAAAAATCAAAAAAAAGACCTCGATGTAGTGATGCTAGCCACATTTATCGATTACGAAAATCGGTGGAAAGAATGGAAACAAAAATATCCTGCTTCTGTTCGCCGCCTGATGGAACAAATAGTAGAAAAAACCTTTGATGAGCCAAAAACATCTTTTATTACAGCATTTGATGAAGCCCATAAACAAACATCTTCACGTTTTGAATCAAAACAATTAACCGAAATTTTTCAAGACTTAGAACTTTACATCAAAGGTAGAAACCGAGCCGAATTAGCAAAAACAGTGCCTAGCAGCACTCTTCATATTTTTGGAGGAACCGTTGACCGCTCTAATTGGAAATCTTATCTAGGAAAAAAACACCCCAATATTTACGTGCACAACCCAGTTGATTATCAGCAAGCTTTAGAAATCATCAAAAGATCTAAGGTGATCTTAAATCCCTCTTTGAAAAATAAAGAAGGGGCTCATGAAAGGATATTCTCGGGCTTAGCCTGCGAAACTCTGGTGATTACGAATGAAAGCCAATATCTGCGGGAAAGTTTTTCCGATCGCCAAGGGATCGTTTTTTTTGATCCAGCGAGGGTTAAATCCCTGGATCATACAATCAACACTTACTTGACCCACGAGGCGGTGCGATCAGCTGAAGTGAAGAAAGGGAAGCAAATTGTGATGAAAAACCATACCTGGGACCATAGAGTGAAAGTAATCCTAGAGGCCATATCCCCTTTTCTTCAGAAAAAAAGGGCTCGTTTCCATTAGACCTCTTATGATACGATGAGGATATTCCAAGTATTTTATATGAGGAGCCCATCATGAACCATCAAATTCAAGTTGGAGATGCCATTCCTGAGTTTACTGCTAAGGATCAAGAAGGGAACGATTTAGACTCAGAGGATTTTATTGGAACACCCGTTGTCCTTTATTTTTATCCAAAAGATGATACTCCCACCTGCACGAAGGAAGCATGCACTTTCCGCGATAACATGGACAAACTAACAGATTACGACGTTTCCGTGATCGGCGTCAGTCCTGATGGGGAAGCGTCGCATCAAAAATTTATCGATAAACATCAACTCAATTTCACACTCTTGGCTGATGATGATAAAGAACTGTGCAAGAAATTTGGAGTGATACAACAAAGCCAAGTTCACGGAAAACCCCAGATTGGCGTAGAACGAACAACTTTTCTTATCGACAGGGACGGAATCATCCAATGGATTGAACGGCCTGTGAATGTTGAAGGTCATTTTGAGAGAGTGTTAGCGGCTATTCAAAGATATATCAAGTGAACTATGATCAGCGTCACTATTTTGACAAGAAATAGTCAAAAATATCTTCGCGAAGTTTTGGAGTCCCTTTCATCCTTTGATGAAGTGATTATTTACGATAATGGCTCTTCCGATGCAACTATCGAAATTGCTATGAGATTCCCTTACGTGACTGTTAAAAAGGGGAAGTTCAAAGGATTCGGACCCACGCACAATATAGTCTCGTCCCTGGCGAAAAACGATTGGATCTTATCAATCGACAGCGATGAAATCGTGACCCCTGAAATGGCTGAAGAAATAAAAAAAATTCCGCTTGACCCAGGAAACGTTTACTCTTTTCCCCGCCATAATTACTTCAATGGAAAATTCATCCGGTGGTGCGGCTGGTATCCCGACAGACAAGTAAGGCTGTACAACAGAACAAAGACCCGGTTTACCGACGCTCAAGTGCATGAATCTATCCTCACAGTTGGATTGAGCCAGGTTCCCATGAAGGGCCCTATCCGGCATTATTCCTACGAAACCCATGCCGATTTTCTTGCAAAGATGCAAACCTATTCCAGCCTATTTGCCCAGCAAAATGCCGGAATCAAACACTCTTCCCCTTTCAAGGCTTTTTTACACGGCTGGGGGGCCTTTTTAAAAGCCTATATCCTCAAACGGGGTTTTTTAGGGGGGTATGAAGGGTTTATTATTTCGGCTTACAATGGAAATACAGCCTTTTATAAGTACCTCAAACTATATGAAGCGAATCATAGGTTAAACAAGAAAAATGGATGAATCCCTTGAAGATTTGAAAGCCGGCCGAATCCAGTTTCGGGATAAATGGCAATTCGAATTAAAATCGGAGTTTTTTCCTTTTTCCCATCTTAAAGATAACATTCAGATACAAGAATTTTATTTCTTTATTCCAAATTCCCTTCAAATTAACGACCAAACATACCCCAAAGAACAATTTTATCGGGACCAAACCAATTTAATTCGCTTTAAGACCCCCATGTTTACCTTAAAAGAATTGAATGATATGGATAATTCCGAATCCCCCCTCGTGAGGATCCTGATTCTTAACGACTATGTCCGTTCTCAAGAAATAGGAGAAGAGATCCTCCAAGAAATTAAACTGGTAGGAAGCATCTTCCACAGTATTCTTAGAAATCAAATCTCCTCTTTTCCGAACAACTTGACAATCTGAACAATGAAGAAGGCAAAAAAAAATTCGCGCTGGATTTTCTAAACTTCTGCAACGATGTAAAAATATTTCGGTCCCGCTTACAATTTATCCAAGCTGAGATCGCCAAGAAATGGGAAAGTGCAATTTTTAAAATCGAATTCCAGTACGTGGATGAGTTCATCAATGATATCATTAACGACTACTTTACGGGCTTCCTAAACCGGCTAAGAAACAAACAAGTGGTCCATTTCACAGATATAGAAAAAAAAATATGTGAAATCATTCTGGAGGAAAAAAGGGATCGCAAGGAAAAGTTCCCCGAAACGTTTAAAGAATCGGATGATCCCCATCAAGATGAATATATTTTATACCGGAAAGGTCTATTAAGTAAATTTATCATCGATCCCCTGCTTCTTAAAACAAGCCGTACATCTGTTGCTCAACGCTTCAGGGGAATCATCTTAGGCATACCTGCCGCTATTGCCATGATGATCTATCTTCTCTTGTATCTTTGGCAAGGAAATGTGTTTCTGATGAATTCAGAACCTTTTATTTTGCTTACAATCATCATTTATGTGCTTAAAGACAGAATGAAAGAAGAGTTGCGTATTCTCTCCTATAAGCAAGCCGCCAAATGGTTTTCCGATTATACTACCGAAATCCATCCCCCCACAAATGGAACTGTTTTAGGAACAATGCAAGAATACCTTTCGTTTGTGGACGAAGAAAAGGTCCCGCAGGAGATTATCGAAATTCGGAACCGAGAATTCCATGGAATTTTAGAATCTTTCAAACGCCCTGAACAGATCATCTATTACAAAAAAACGATCAACATCAAGAAAAAGCCCAAACAAGTCGAAGCCCGCTTTTATGGTTTTAGCATTATCTTCCGTTTTGACATCCACCATTTTTTAGCCAAAGCAGAAGACCCTTACCAAACCTATTTGGCTCTCGAGGATGACACGACAACTTTGCAAAGGATCTACCTTCCCCGCGTCTACCATTTGAATATTATCTTAAAAAATACGATCAATATCCCCGAAGGAAAACCTTTAGTTGAACTTAAAAAATTCAGACTCGTGATCGACAAAAATGGGATCAAACGGGTCGAACACTTTTGATTGAAAAGTTCACCACTGAGCCAGTGAGATCACTGGCTCCTAAGTGACTAGGCATAGAAGAAACAGGATAAGCAGGATCGTAAACGGCAGGATAAGCAAGATATTAAATAAAGAGTAAGAATATGCGGATATGACTGAGTTAAGACTGTTCAAAAACATCGTTTTTTCTTTTATCATACTTATCCTGCCGTTTACGATCTTGCATATCCTGTTTTAACTTGTGCAACAAGATAAAGAATCCGCCGGTGGCCGGATGAAAAGGGCAATTTGCCCACTTCCTCAAAACTCACCCACTGATATCCTTCGATTTGTTGAAATCTTCCAGTTGAGCAGAGAAAGGGGAAAAGGGTTACTTGATATTTTGTAAACGAGTGTTTGACCTGCGGAAGGGGTTTTTCAATTGCAGCTTTTAAGTTCATCCGCTGCTGCAAAAGCTGAGAGAACTTTTTTTCCGAGATCCCTTTCTGGTTAACTTCAAAATAAGGAAATTCATGCAAATCAGACATGATTTCCCCTTTTAAGACACGGCGAAGTAAAAGGCGATCTTTGCATAAAACAACTGCCACAGTACGGTAGAGATACTCTGTTTTTTGTTTATTGAGCTTTATGGGAAGAGTTTGTTCAAGCCCTTTAGAAAAGGCCTGACACGATTTCTTTAGTGGGCATTGCAGGCACTTCGGCTTCTTTTGACATACTGTCGCACCTAATTCAATAAGGGCTTCCGAAACAATCCAAGGGGAACGGTCGGGAAGGATATTAAGAGCAATTTCACGAATAGACCTTTGCGTTTTAACTTTCGATATGTCCCCTTCGATGGCAAAATAGCGGGTCAAAACTCGCATCACATTGCCATCTATAGCCGGAATTTTTTGATGATATGCAAAATTTAAGATGGCTCCAACGGTGTATGCGCCGAGCCCTTTGATTTTGGATAGTTCCTCATAACTGCTTGGAAGTTTTCCTTGATGACACGATACCACATATTGAGCCCCTTGATGAAGGTTTCGAGCCCGTGAGTAATAACCAAGCCCTTCCCACAATTTGATGACCTCATCCAATGACGCTGCAGCTAAAGCCGCAACGGTGGGAAAACGATCCATCCATCTTTGAAAATAGGGGATGACCACAGCCACTTGCGTTTGCTGC
Source organism: uncultured Parachlamydiaceae bacterium (assembly GCA_963742415.1). Taxonomy (GTDB): domain Bacteria; phylum Chlamydiota; class Chlamydiia; order Chlamydiales; family Parachlamydiaceae; genus CAVULX01. The sequence goes on along the minus strand of CAVULX010000003.1, from coordinate 700,882 downwards.
AGCATCACTTCTGAGACCCACACAGCATACGGGGATGGATTCTCCCTCCAAGGAAGATCCCTTTTATTGCTTTCAAACCACTCTGCTAAAGCCTTCACATCCATGTTTATTTCCCATTCAACTTACAAGGTGCTAAAACTGTGCCCGCGCAATACCTTTCTTTTAGCATGAGAGATCTCCCCACAGCCTCATCTAATCTTTCCATAGTGATCCTCCCTTGCTTGACCCCATCTACCAAAGCACGGTGGATCCTCAAATTGCCATCCACAGATAGCTCAAATCCATTTTTATGATCAAGCAACTGCTTCCCGCCTAAAATCAGCAAATCACATCCCGCATTTACGGCTTGAATGCAAGCTTCCTCTAGCGAAGAACAATGATTTAACAAACCTTGCATAACAAGGCTGTCGGTAATGACAAGTCCTTCAAATCCCATTTCATGACGCAATACCCCTTCGATAATCTCTTTGGAAACAGTGGCACAATTGATCCTGTCTAATGCAGGCACTAAAATATGGGCCGTCATCAACGCATCCGCTTCTTTTGCTAATTCCTTAAAAGGAACCAGATCAACTGCTTCAAGTTCAGACCTAGATTTCATGACGATGGGCAAATCCGCATGAGGATCTATCACCACACTTCCATACCCCGGAAAATGCTTCAGTACAGAAACAACCCCCGCTTTACGGTATCCGGCCACAGCCTTCTTGCCATATTGCACCACAATTTCAGGTGTTTCTCCATAGGTGCGTGAAGAAATATAAGAGGTCTCAGGATGAGCACTTACATCAACCACAGGGGCCAAATTCATGTTGATCCCAAGATCTTTGAGAATAAGACCATAATCATAACCCCATTTTTCCGCTTTATGAGGATCCTTTTTCTCAACAAGCTCCCGATTGCCGGGAAGATAGGGAAAGCCTTTATCTAATCTTCTTACCTTCCCCCCTTCTTGATCGATGCATATCCACAATGGGGTGCGGGATAAAGCTTGTAATTCTTTGCTTAACCGGCGAACCTGCTCGGGTGAGTCAAGACCATTGGCCCAGTTGTAATAAATAAACCCTCCAGTGTGTGCTTCTTGAATCAACCGTTTAGCTTCATCATTGACCGCCTCTCCATTAAAGTGAATGATCATCAATTGTCCCACTTTTTCCTCAAGTGTCATAGCACCAAGGAGTTGAAACATAGAAAAAAACATGACAAACAAAAATAAAGGCATGAGAGGTGCTCTTGGAAAGTTAGATATTTTTTAACGCATGTGTAATCAAATCCGCTAGATTAATCCCTTCAGGCAAGTCTGTCAATGACTTTTTTATCGCTTTTTGTGCCGTAGATTGATTATAGCCTAGATTAATCAGGGCATTCATCGCATCGTTAATTTTCATCGTCGTAGGATCTGAAACGGCTTTTGCTGACAAGTGGGGGAAAGGTAATAGAGAGGAAATTTTTCCTCTCATTTCAATGATTAACCGTTCCGCCATTTTTTTGCCTATTCCAGGAACCCGCGTGAAAGCAACCATATCTTCTTGCTGAAGAGCCTGGTGAAGATCGATCAGAGGGAGATGCCCAATTAAATTCAAAGCCAGCTTAGGTCCAATCCCTGTAACTCCGAGTAAAGCTTCAAAAAGATCTCTTTCTTGTTCATTTAGAAATCCATATAAAGCTTGCGATAATTCCCTTACAACAAAGGAGGTATACAAAATGATTTCTGTCCCCAATTGGGGAAGACCCGCAAAAACGTTGGCCGGAATAAAAATTTTGTATCCGATGCCTGAAGCAGTTTCCACAATGGCTGCTTGGGGAAGAGAGTGAACAAGTTTTCCACGAATATAGGCAAACATAGGCTTTAGAAAGTTTTAACTGAAATTCTTGGACTGTCAGCCCTGAAAATAGCTATTTGCGTGTTTTTTTGCTATCTAAACGTAGCAGCAACTTGCTTAAAAGATAAGCTTTAACTAAAGTATCATTCAGTTAAAACATAACAAAAGGAAAAATATGTCTGCACCTAGCACATCAATGGCAGCCAATAATCCGAAAGTTTGGTTGTCTCCCTATTTAAACACATACAATTTCAATCTTGTTGCCCAATTGGAAGAATATCCAACCGAATCTGTTCAAGGAGTTTTGTCTAAAAAATACAAAAATTCTAAAGAAGATCTTGTAATTGGAGGCAAACACACTCTCCAAATATCCTCAGGCTTCATTAAAGAAATAGGCAATTTTTTTGCTAATAATTCTGACAATTTTTGTAACCTCTCTTTTACCAATTGCATCTTTGCAACCGAGGTTTGGAATGACCTCTGTGAAGAATTGAAAAACATGCTAGAAAAGGGGTTAAAAAGTTTGAGCTTTAAAAGCTGCCTTCTTTCTGCTCAGCAACTCCAACAGCTTTTTGAAATAGACGGCATCAGTCATAAATTAGAACACATAGGCATTAATCATCAAACTTTAACAAATGAACATCTCACAGCAATAGCAACTTATCTTAAAGCAAACCAAGTCTTAAAAAGCTTGTCTTTGAAATGTTCAAATATCGACGACACAATCCTCCCTTCTCTGGTTGATGGCATTAAAAATTCACATCTTGAACAGCTGTTTTTGCCGAGAAATAAAATTGGAAATAAGGGCGCCAAAACCCTAGTTGAAAATATGCCAAACAGTTTATCACTAGTTTCTCTATTTTATAATAACGTAAAAAATATAGGTGCTCTTAATATAGCACGAGCGCTTGAAAAAAACGATCAACACGGATTAACTTCTTTAGGTTTAAAAGGCAATGACATTGGAAATTCTGGAGCTGTCGCATTGCTAAAAATTCCTAAATTTAAGTTTGTTGATTTGAGCAAAAATAAATCGATTAATGGTGTTGGTCCGCTTTACGCAGCGATTTCAAACCCAAATTTAAATTATACATCGTTGAGCAAAACTGGAATAAATGAGACTTCTATTATAAAACTTCAGAAGAAAACATTCTCTAAAAAATGTCTTCAACGTGATTTAAAGTTAGAATTGCCATGCATTACTTCCCCAGGATGGAAAACAACAGAACTAGACAAATTACTTAATTTGGTAGTCGATACAACTGCAAAGAAAAATATTCATCTCTCAATTAATTATAAACAGCTTAATATTGGTGAAGGAACAACTTATAAAACGAACGAAAAAGAAATAGGTAAATTGCGAAAAATCAAAAGATTGGATGAGTTGGATAAAGTATTGAAACAAATTAGGAACAGTCAAAAAGTTATCTAGCATTCATACGTAAGGAATTTTTGAAGACAAAAGACACTTAGGAATCGTAACCGAAATTATAGAAAAACAAAATGGAATTTGATTCCGAGAACAACGGATTATGAGGGCGGTGGTCTGCCCTAAAACCCAATACCATCCAGCCGCTATGAGCAAGATGATAAGGCATTTATGCCTAAAATGCTACTGGAATTTAACGGGTTTGAATGGTAAGATAGGTCATTCGTTGCACCGCTAGTGCACCGCAATCTTAATTTTTTTAAAGGAGAGTTATATGTCGTTTTCTGTTGATTTAACAGTAAGAAGTTCAGAAATGCAACCAATTAATTCTTGGAAGGATGTAACTCCATTCGCTGGAAGTGTCGTTGCTTATAAGACGAATTCATATTATTTAGATGCCTCCAAAGGATTTGTTCCGGAAGATGAATCAATTCAGTTTGGTTATATTGACAAGCCTGCGAGAGATTGGAGCTGTGGAGAAGAAGGTTATGAGATGAAAAGGCTGCTAAAACCAAAAGAAGTACCACGCAATTGTGCTTTAATTGATTCAAAATTAGAATCATCTATTTCAATGAGATTAGCTTCACGAGATGAAATAAGTTTAATTGGTAAAGCAATTCTTGCTGATCAAGCTAAATTTGACTACATTTTTGATAAAGAGAGAGCAATCACAATCCTAGAACAGCATCTTTCGAGACTTTGAAAATTTTCTAGGTTAATATGTTTATTTTTTTTAAAGCATCAAATAATCTCAGGATAGGTTTTAAAAAGATAAATGAATAGCACCTAACAATATTGCTAGACAACATATTGCTGTCTCAAGCTTTTCCCCCCTTCTAATGCTTCAACCGCTTTTTTTTGTATTGTCGTCGAGACGGGAGTTTCCCACGATTCGAGGTCGATAGTGACAAGACTCTTCATGACAAGGTCCTCTTAATTGAAGTTTGCAAAATGTGTAAAATATATTTTTAATAGATTAAGTCAAGCGGAAATGAGTTGTCGAGAAGGTACTGCACTTCAACGTGCTTCTTGTTGAGGTTTATTTTTCAAATCTTCTAGGATGGTTTCTTCTTTCTGTGATTCTTTAATTCGCTCAGTCTTTATATCATCCTGCAGGTTATCGTAGTGGCGCTGTTTTTTTTCTAGCTCTTGTTTCTTTTGCTCTTCTATCCTTTCTTGCCTTTTTTTCCCAGCTTCTTTCAGGATCCTCATATTCATGGCAAACCTAATGATATCCTTGGCGACCTCTTTTACATGATCCCGCCTATTAAGATGCTCTTGCCCCATTTTTGCTCTGGCTTCTTGCAGCAATTGCGGGTCGAGCGGTTTTGCCTGAATCGGTTTTGTTTCGACTTCGCTTTTATTATCTTTGGATCCATTTTGGCTTAGAGAATTTTTCAAGGCTTGCTGCTGCATTGCAAGTATCTGAATATGAATAGAATAGATCAAATAAGATCGAACTATTTTTTCGATTTGGTCATATTCTTCCTCGGTCATTTCATGTAAATTACGGACTGTGACTCCCTCAGGGAGATCATCAAAATCAAAGTCCTCTAATTTATCCCTGAGGCCCTCGGGAATATCGCTTAATATAATAGCTCTTTTCAGATGAGGATAACGGTTTAAAATTTCAGCCGTTAATGCGATATCTCCATTGTCCCTAAGTTTTGCCATATCTTTAGTAATTGCATGAAGCTCTTTACTTGAAATCCCGGGATGACCAAAATCGGTGTTTATCTTTTTTCCTTGCCTCTCCTCAATCCTTTTGAATGCCGATATCCGATCTGGATCAGCCCGGTCAAAGATAACTCCCTGCTCTGTAATTTTAACCAAAATAACAGCATTCCTGTAGATTTCAGACTTAGCCTCCCGTTTGTTTTTGACTGCCTCTTCGGTCTTGACTGCTATTTCTTCTTCACTTTTTACGGAAATTTTTATTTTCTCTGCGGTTACCGGTATTTGCTCGGTCACACTTTCCATTCTTTTCTCTGTCGCAGTAGCTTCCTGTGCCACCCCTGCTTGCTCACGAGTAACCTCAACTTGTTTCTGGAAAACATCTTCCATTTGCAGCCTTATTTCTTCTTTTGCTGGGACACTTCTGCAATTTCCTGAGAGATTTTTGCTCTTTGCTGGGAAACTTCTCTCTCTTTTTGTTTGAGCACCTCTTCAATTTCAAGTTTAGAAGTTATTAAATGCTCAGTTTCAGTTTGATTCTGGGCAAACTCAGAAAACATGTCGGCTGCAGTCACTCTCTAGCTCAGGGCCTAAATTTGAAACCTCAGAAAGCTCAAAAAAATCTAAGCTGGCTTGTTCATCCTCAGATGAGAAAATAGGTTTAGCTACATTATTAACTTCTTCCTGTTCTAAAGACGTTGGCATATCTTCTTGGCTTTCAGCAGATATGTTAATTGGAAGAGCATCTTTATTTACTATTTTATTGGCTAAAGGATCTGTATTCATAAAAAACCCAATATAAACTACAATTTTATTTTAAATTAAAAAAATAATTTTAAGCAAATTATTATTATTCTTCCTCCTAATCAATTAATTTTTTTCAAATTATGAAATTTTTTGTAGAAATATGAATGCTAAATATGATAAATTAATGATTTTATTTGTTAAGTTTTAATAAAGGAGAGTCAAAAATGACAGCAAAAGTTAGTCAAGGAAATATTCCGACACATAACCTTGTTTATAAAACACAAGAAGACAATATAAACCTACAGAAGAATGTACAAGATTACTTATGCTATTCAGTTCAACTTCAAACCTTAAATGAGCAACAAATTGCCCAGAGAGAAGAAACAAGCCGGCTTTTAATCAAAAGAGATGAATTAAATAAGCAATTTACAGATTTACAAGGCAAAAGAAATGAATTGAATAATCAATTTACAGATTTGCAAGGCAAAAGAAATGAACTAAATAATCAATTCTCAAATTTGCAAAGCAAAAGCGATGAAATGACAAATAGAACTGTAGTATTGCAAGGCAAGCAAACCGCCTTGCACGGACAAGCGAAAACAATTCAAGACGCTAGAGCAACCAATCAAACGGAGATTGACGAGATAAAAAAGAAAGAAGAAGAAAATAAACGAAATGCTGTAAAAAATATTCTTCCTAAAGTTTTTAATTCAACCTTCGAAATATTAAGCAAACACATTAATATTAATGACTTAGATCTCATTGGATGCAATCTTTCGAAAGAAAAACAATGCTTGATTGTCGATGAAGTTGGGATGGACAAAGTCATTATTCCAATCATTAAAGGGAATTCAAGTATTACCCTAGCAAATTTATCTCTTTTCAAAGATGAAATTCATGGTCGCTCACTGATCAAATTATTCGAAGCTATTCCTGAAACGAATGTTCGCGCAGTTGTTATTCCAAAAGTAAAACCTCTTAGCCTAGATGAGAAAAAAGCAATTGGAACCGCCCAGCAAAAATTAAAAAATCTCGGCCAAACGCTGAAGATTGCTCAAGCGTAAAAAACCCCATTTTTACAACATGGGACAATGTTGAAGGGCTAGCGAACGCTAGGCTGTACTAATCCATCACCAAGGTTTGGGAGGGGAAACCTTTCCCCCTTGGGTTTCGCGCCAAGCTTGATCCATTAAGTGAATGATCTGGCGGGATTCTTCCGCCTTCTCAGGATGCTTCCAATTTTTTAGAGCGCGCACTCGATGCCAACATTTTTCAAGAGAAGCGATGAGAAGAGTGCTCAACCACCCATAATGCTTCCGAAAATAAAGGAGCTCACTTCTCACCCTCCATAACGTAAGCATCGCTTCTTTTTTGGAAAAAGCGTCTGTCTTAACTGTCTTTGAGGATTCTCCACCTAAATGTGTGACGATGACATCGCCCCAATAAGCGACTGTATAACCTTTATCTTTGATCCTTTTGCAAAGATCCACTTCTTCATAATACAAGAAAAAATTCTCATCAAAACCTCCGACAGCTTCAAAAACAACTCGAGGAATGATAGCAAATGCCCCGGTGATCCAATCGGTTAAGCAAGAGTGTTCAGGAAAATCCCATGTGCGGTTGTATCGGCCGAAAAAACGGGATTTTGGGTATTTGGCAGCCAACCCAGACATCTGAAGAAATTCATTGAGAAAGGAAGGGAATAACCTCGCGGAAGGCTGCCATTCCCCTTGAGGACCCACAAGCCTTCCTCCACCTATGCCTACACGAGGTTCGGTGCTAATGTTGTGCAAGGCTTTTTCTAACGCCCTTTCGTGGAGAAAAGCATCTGAATTAAGCAAAAGGATATATTGACCTTGAGCCATTTTGATGGCAGCATTATTTGCAACTCCAAACCCCAAATTGACATCGCTGCGTATCAGTCTGACCTCAGGAAATTCTTGTGCTACCATTTCTGCAGAATGATCCTTAGAAGCATTGTCGATAACAATAATTTCGTGCTTTGTCTGTGCAGCTTCCTGGATAATGCTTTGAAGGCATTTTCGCAAAAGATCTCTCGTATTAAAAGAGACAATAATTATAGATACATCAAAAGGATATTTCGAATCTGGCAGCATTCTTTTTATTCCCCTTACATACCACGAATTGCGGATCACCAACTTTTCTCAGAAGATTATATACCAGAAATTTTATCAAGCTTTTTAATCAAATATGCAAGCATTGAAAATTCACCGCCCGACCATTTTCAGAACATCCGTACTGCTGCTTTTAAAATTGCTTGCTCAATGTGGAGCATCATTTCAAAGCATTGATGACTTCATTTTGAATTGGCGATTGATGAATTTCGTCTCTTTCCAATAACTATGCAGCAAAACATTATGTTTATAAGCATAGTTATTGAAAAAGAGACTTTTTATGGTCTACTTTTTTTCACGGCAAGCTCATCATCGCATAAAGACTGCAAAATCTGTTCAGGAATATCTGAAAATCAACGTCCTACAATTTTTAGCGCATCCGCATAGCTTTCAATAGGACCATCGATAAACTTCTGCTCTTTGTTGTTGTAATAGTTATAGCTAATTTTACCGTTGAGAAGAAAAACATGCGCTACGGCAGGATATTCTAAGAAACCATTATCTTTAGAATAAAAGGATATAGAAAATTTTAAATTATTTTCATTGAATGGATAATTTCTTAAATAAGGTCGAATTTTACAATTGGTGTTGACCATTTGCAACAACTGCTGAGTGGAAGAAATGTAAAGTCCTCGAACTTGTTCCACAGTTAAAGCTCGATCTGAATAGAAATGAAGATCAAGTATAGATACTTTGTCATAAAACGATCCTCCAAGACCTAAAAGAGTCAACCCATTAGTTTTAGTTTGTTGTTCACCAAACGAATGCATTACAGAATGGGCAATACTTTGGTCGTTTGACATAACAGTGCAAGCTAGATTAAAAACCAGCAATAATAAAAAAACAGATATTAATTTCATTATTTGTTTCCTTGCTCCTTCATAAATTCAAAGCCTTGAGTTCTTATTACAGAACGATAATTTTCACTATCGATCGAATGATCGAACCAAGAGGATTTTGATTTCAAGATATGAAATCCATCTCCTGTAATCATCCCTTTGACAAAGCCTAATGGGTCCCCAAAAATAGGGATCGGATCGCAAGAATTTACATAATTTCTATAGCTTTTCAAGTCCTTACCCGTAATCAGCGAAGCAGAGCCTAACGTAACTACAGAAATCATGTGGCGCTGGGCAGGAGTCAAATGCTTTAAAGCGTTTTTTATGACCAATCCACCTTGACTAGACCCATACAATATAATACATCCGTCACTTTTTACGCCACCTAAAGAGCGGATATGCGTCTGAATATTTTTTACCAGCATATCCACAACACGGGTTCTAAATCCTAACTTTTGAAGCATGATTTCTCCTACATCTAAACTGAAACCATGTGAAGTATTGAACAAGTAATGCACATTTGTATCTCCATAGCATTTTGAAATAAATTCAGCTCCTCCATAGCAATCGTGTTTGTTATTTAACATCCCATTTACATAAATGATGCGCACTGAGTCAAACAGCTCAGGCTTATGCAAGTGGTGATAACGGGAAGGCCCATTTCGGCAGATCGGGCGGAAGTTTTTATGTGTTCCTCCTGCCATCCGATGGCCTAAGTAGGAAATACCGTCGTGCACATAGGGTATTGGAATCGCATGATCGCCAAGGGTTCGAAGAAATCTCCCTAATCCTCGGTATATTCTTGCAAAAACATTGTTCGAACGGTTTTCTTCATGGCGGGTGATTGTTTCGATGGCCTCTTCTAAACCATATAAGTCGATATGAGTAAGAGGATTGTTTAATACATAGGCATATAAGTTGGGCCCTCCATCAAAGCCTATCGGATCGGGAGTAATCCAACGGCCGATAGCGGGATCGTAATATCTTCTTCCAAAATAGATGAGGCCGCTTTCTTCATCATGCCGTTTGCTCGAAAATCTCCAAGGATTATATAGCGAAGGGGTGCTTTCTTGTTGGCCAAAAGCGGTATATTGATAGGTCTCTAAAACTTGCCCGCTTTGGCTGTCGATCAAACCCATCACGTTACCGTTGTGATCATGCAGCGGAGCATAGGTCTGATCCCCTATTTCAATCGCAATAGCAGCTCCAATTTCAGCCCCTTTTCCCTCTCCCAATATTCTCAATTCCACGATAGCACCCGATGTATCACAAGCCCCAATTTCGTTTTGCCCATCGTAAAAAAAGTTCACCTTCGACATCAGTTGCCAGAGGCCATTTCCACCCTGGACATAGTGTTCTTTGCTGATCCTGCGATTCTCAGAATCGTAAATATACTGATACCGGTCGTTACCGCACGTTAATGTGGTCAATCGGTCTAAAGCATCATATCCATAGCTAAATGTCCCATTTGCCGATTTTTTAACGCTCATCCGGCCGCAAGCGTCATACTCATATTGCCATTCTCCATCCGACGTCAGTTGATTTAACACATTGACACTGTAGCTTTGACCATCTTTTGACGTTCGGTTGAACCTGGAATCGTGTGTATACTGATGCTGGATAGGACCCTGTTCACTTTTTAATTGGTACAGATCATCGTAGCTATATTGGGTAGATGCGACTTCAGACCGATCTTCGATGCTTCGTTCGATCAGATTGCTCATGGCATCGTAAAGGGTCATTTTTTCTGTCCAATGGGGCGTTTCAATGCTTTGCAATCTTCCTAAGATGTCATAGTTCCAATGGATTTGACCTGCATTTCCGATCATTTGGGCTGATGTAGGATGACCCGACAAATCGTAGGACTCATAAGTGTGAACATACAGGATGTTGCCAAGAACATCTTTCCGGTGGATCCCCTTCATTCGACAAGCATCGTAGATGTAATTGATTTCCGATCCATCCGGCAGTAAAGTCGAAACAGGGCGTCCCAGGGGGTCATAGGTATGCTGGAGAACAAGACCATTGCCGAGTTGTTCACGGGTCAGCCAACCATTTTCATCATAATCCTTTAAGGAGATCAGCCCAGAGACAAGATCTTCCACTTTGGTGAGATTGTGTTGGGAATTATAGCTATACAATTCATGAATCGTACTATCTGAGCTTTTCCGCTCGGACAAGCGGCCGTATGGGTCATAAAAATATTCGATCGAACTCCCATCAGGCTTGAGATCTTTTTCTTTTTGACCAAAACCGTTGTATGCATAGCCCGTCCGCTTTTCTAAAGAAGTGCCTTCGGCTTCTATCAAGGAAGCTAATTGCCCTTTAGAATTATATATCCAACGGGTTTTGACCTGATCTACTACTTCAAGATTTTGTGTGAACAACGTTTCAACCAGGTATTCCAAATGCCCCGCCTGATCGTAGAAGTTTTCCTTCTTTTGATTTATGATCCCGTAAGGATTTTTTCGTTCCGTTTTGACAATCCGCCCCAAAGCATCTTTGACAGAAATAGTCACATTCCCTAACGAATCGGTCATCTGGGAACAACAAACACGTTGGTTTAAGTTATTTTTATAAAAATAATCATAGGTGGTAAAAATCCGATCCCCTTTAGCATTAATGACTTCTATCGGATCTTTAAAGATGTTATAGCGGATGGTAACAGTGGAAGCTCCGGCTTGATTATAGGTGATTGTCTGAGATACATTGCCATCTGCATCGTAGATGTAGTTGATTTGATTAGCGACCCGCCCTTGCTCATCTTCTGTCCGTTCTTCAACCATTTTGTTAAGAAGATCTAAGACCTTGATTTTTGAGATGTATCTCCCTTCCTCTGCATATTCGTGCGTTTCCATAGCTCTTCCAAGAGCATCGTAAAACTGTTCTGTTCTTTGACTTCCTTTCCTTGTTTCGATGAGTCGGCCTGCTCCATCGTACCTATAAGTAGTTATCAAGCCTGATTCATCAACCTCGTTTAAGAGGTGGAAGGCGTTGTAAACGTAAGTTTTTTCAGCAATAAGTTCGCCGCTGGCGGCATAAGTGCTTATTTTGACAGGACGGGATTGATAGTCGTGGAAATAAACGGTCAGAGTTCCATTTTTGGCGTAGGCTCTTTTGAGGTCGCCATTAGCCAGATATTGGAATCTTTCTTGTGTTCCGTCGGCATGATCAATGAGGTAGGGCTTTCCCCCGATCGTATAGCTTTTACGCGTTTGTTCATTTGCGGTTCTTTGCACTGTTATGTTGCCAAGCGGATCGTACTCCTGCATTATCGAGGGGCGCACAATTTCTCCGGAAGCTAGTGCAATCGGCGGCAATAAGGTGGATGTCAAACGATTAAATTCATCGTAGTGGTACTGGGTTTCATTGCCATGCCGGTCTGTGCTGGCAATTTTATTGCCTAAAACATCGTACCGATAGGTCTCAGCACAGCGGGTGCCATCGTTAGCCACTTTTTCTTTACGGATCATCCTGTCCATGAAATCGTAAGCATACTCATGATGATATTCAAGGCAGGGACCTTGTTCATAAATGAAATTGTTATTCGCGTCATACCTTTTGGTAGAAACCTGCCCCAAGGCATCAATCTCTTTGGTAACATTTCCCCGTACATCATATTCCCAATACAGAGTATAGGCATGCTTTTGATCTGCTCCAAAGACCTCCTGCGAGATCATATTGCCTTGAATGTCGTAGCTATTTCTAGTTTTGCGAAGAATGACTTCTTGCTGTGTTTGAAGGTCGAGGTATGCCTCTGTAATGATTTCTGGCAATCCTGAAGGGTTGTTTAAGGTGTTGACAATATGCTTAATCTGCCTTTCGGTGACTCCGCTCAAGTTATGCACATTTTGTGTGTTGCCATCGTCGACAATCTCCCGCGTGATCGCGCCGTTGCAGTCGTAGGCGTAAAAATGCCTTTTACGTATGCTCCCATCGGCGAGAATAAATTTGGCAAGAAGATCATCCTGTTCCTTGTGATACTTGTAGACTACTTTGTAGGTTGCGTGGGTTTCGGAGGTCATAAGATTGCGGCCGCCGCCAGTGTAGGTATAGGATACCTTGTGCTCATCGCTATTGGCTTTGTTTTTGGGGATGCCGGAATCATCCATCAGAAGAGGCTCCTGATTGTTGCCTTTGAGGTTTCCATACAACGTCTGGCAGATAATATTTCCGTTCTGGTTATAGTCGAAATGGATAGAAAAAAGGGTTAAGCCGCTGCCGGTTTTGAGGGAGCGTCCGGCGAGATAGGTATTTTCAGGGAATTTTTTGTTTCGCCAATAGAGATCCTCTTGAGTATAAACGCGGTTATTTTTGTCATGCCGGAGAATGGAGGTGAGTCTTTCTTCATTATTAAAGGCGTAGGTCGTTTTATGTTGGAGGGCATCCAAGACATGCGTTTTTCCTGAATATTTTCTAGAATAGGGGCATCGGTCGGGATCGAGCTCATAAGTGAAAGAAGCGGTCGTGACAAGCGTTTGGTCGGTTCCTGCCGGCTCCTGAATAGACTCGACACGACCTCTGATAAGGGTTTTATCTTTTTTGCCGAAGTATTGTATATTTTTATATCTTCCTTCAGGGAGCTCTTTACGGATGATTTTGTGAATAGGATTTTGTTTTTCATCTTTTGCATATAGATAAACGAGGGGCGCAGAAAAGTTAGAGGAGACGAGAAGCTTAGTTTGTTTTTTGTCGATGAACTTGTATTTAACCTCTTTGCCATCGCTAGAAGTTACTTTGGTGCATTCCTCCTTTTCAACGTCTTTGACTTTGGAGATATTTAGAGAGCTGATGATGGAACCGCCGCGGTTGATCATTTTGATTGATTTCAACGTTTCACTCTTTTCATCATAGCCATAGACGATGCGGTTGAAGCTAGGAAGTTTGACCCGGTCGATTTTGCGCACTCTGTGGATATTCTTAAATTTTTGAAAGCGGTAATCTGTGCCTGAGCCGTCTGTGGCATGCAAGTCATGATTGCCATGGTATAGGCGGATATTTTTTAAATTTGTCCGGCCGCTTATCTCCCCTCCGCCGCAATTTGTGACCCCTTTTGAGAAGACCGTTTCATCGATCTTGATATCTGGACGTTGGTTATCATAATCCATCCTGTCTTGGATGAAATGCATCTTGGAGCCGCGGTGGTCGCAAAAATCGTATCCATATTGGGAGTAGTTCTCGGTTTCCTCGAGAACATGGGCGCTGACGTATCCGTGGTGGTTGAAGCTCCAGCCGATGCCTGACAGGTCGCGAGCGCCTGAGGAGCTTGAATAGAACCGTTGGAGAGTAAGAGGATCGATGCCCGGCAGAGCAATATCGGTCTCCCCATCGACATAATCCCCTGTGATCACGTTGACACACCCGTAAGCGAACGATGACGGGATCCCCTCCATATTGGAAAGGGAGTCCGGCATTTTGTATGAATCTGCGGGAGAATTGGCTCCAAATAGCGGACTAGAAAAAAGGAAAATTAGCGTAAAAATTAATTTTGACATAGCTCTTGATGGGTTTGCTGAATTAAAAAGAGCAAATTTTTACACGACAAAAAGGTGAAATGTCAAGTCAATAAATCTTTAATAATTATGATCTGCCTGAAAGGCTATATAGAAGGCATTTTTGGGAAGAGAAAGCCTGGCAATTCTTCCACAGGCTTTTCTTATCTGACGCTTTCGTTTGTTATTTTCACGAAACTCCCGTTTCAATTCCTCAGCGAAATTGTGTCAGAGGTTATCTCTGGTGGAATGACAAAATTGCTTAAAGGGTTACCATTAATAGAGTCCTCATCCCCATCAATATGCAATGGAGTTTGTGGAAGTTTATCTAAATCCAGGAGCTGGTTGTTGGCAAAAAAAGCAACCCCAAGCAAAACAGATTCATAGCTAATCGGGCATATGTTAACAGTACAACTTTTTATGGTGCAACCGATCCTAAAAAATGGGGTTATTTTTGCCATAATTTCCTCTTTTCTTTGCGTCATACTCAATTGATCGTTTGGCATATTCTGAAAAAATTTTGAGAAAAAATTAGGATATTTGTTTATTAAAGGGTGATCACTAGAAATAATTTTTTTATCTTGAGAAAATTGAATTTGTCTTTCATTTCTTATGACTCTATTAGTGTCAAGAGGGATAGGGCCATATTCAAATGGGCCGTTTTTGAAATTAAAGACACCAGAAGCGGTTTGCATAAAAAAACTCCTTATCCTTTCGCAGTTATAACAACTGCATTGTTGTGTTTAAGTATTGATATATGTCTTTATCATCATAAAAAAACAAGAATGCTATCTTGTTTCGAATTTTCCTTCAATATTTTTCAAGAGAACGGTTTACGGTTAGTTGTTAGCAAAGAAATTTGCTATTATATGGCAGGCTTTCAGCCTGGTACAAATGGTTTTCCTCAGCTCGATGCGTATGCGGCAGCGGCGAAAGAGATTTGATAATGTAAAAAAATTTTTACAAAATTTCCAAACTCGAGACATCTTTGACCGATACAGTTTGATCTGATACAATTTTTTCTATATTAACCGCTTTTATATCGAAAGGTATACTTGGAATGTACAAGATGAACATCATTTTATTTATTTTTAGTACTTTTATTGTGAGCACACTTTCCGCAGAGGTCAGTGAGACTATACACGCGAAAGAAATTGAGGTTGAGAATGGCTTGCGCCTCAAGGTCCTAATTGCTGGTGCTCCACACAATAAGGGGAACATCTTTGAGAGGATGAAACATTATCAAGTCTCAGGCGTCAGCTTAGCCGTTGTTAATGATGGCAAAATCGAATGGACTCGCGGTTACGGGCACATTTCAGATGATCCTAAATCTGCTCCGATTGATGAGCATACGTTATTTCAGGGGGGTTCTATTAGCAAATCAATCACAGCATTTGGAGCTCTTTTGCTTGTTCAACAGGGTAAATTGTCTTTGGACGAAGAGGTCAATCTGCGCTTAAAAAGATGGAAAGTCCAAGACAATGAATATACAAAGAAGGAAAAAGTGACTTTACGACGGTTGCTTTCCCATACTGCAGGGACTAGTGTCCATGGGTTTCTTGGGTATTCGGCCCAATCGACACTTCCTACAATTATAGAGATCCTAAACGGAAAAAAGCCCCTCGTGAATACCGATCCAGTTACAGTGATTGTTAAACCTGGGACGGAATTCAAGTACTCCGGAGGTGGAACAACAATTGTGCAACTATTAATTGAAGACATTACAGGGGAACCTTTTGATGTTTGGGTGCAAAATAATGTGCTTAAACCGTTAGGGATGTCTTAAAGTACATTTGCGCAACCACTACCACCCTCTTATTCACTTAATGCTGCCTATGGGTATCATTTAAACCAAGTCGCCGTTGAAGATAAATGGCATGTTTATCCTGAGATGGCTGCTGCTGGGTTGTGGACCACTCCGAAAGATTTAGCCCAATTTATCGTCTATATTCAAACGGCATTAAAAGAGGAAAAAACAAAGCCTCTCAGTCCCTATTATGTGAAAGAGATGATCTCCCGGCAAAAAATCAGTGATAAAGAAATTGATTCGGGTCTTGGGCTATTTTTAGAGAATGAAGGAAAAGATCTAGCCTTTGGCCATGGAGGGCAAGATGAAGGGTTTATCGCGCGCCTTTTTGGATTTGCTTTTCGAGGTCAAGGTGCCGTCATTATGATAAATAATGATTCAGGATGGATTCTAATGGAAGAAATTCTGAATAGCATCGCAGATACTTATCGATGGCCCCATTTTGAACTCATTGAAAAGAAAACGATATCCGTTGACCCTTCTGGCCTAGCCCTTTTTGAAGGACATTATGTAAAAGGTGAAGACCAACTTGAAATCAACCTGGTAGATAAAAATTTATTTATTGATTTCAAGAATGGCTTGCCCCCAATACAGTTGTACGCATCAAGCAAATGCAAATTTTTTACTCTATTTGATAATTTAATGATCGATTTTCTCAATTGCGAAACTAGACCTGACAGTCTAGAGTTTACCAATGCTAACGGGATTAAAGCGACTTACCACAAAAAATGAATATAGATGTTCTAGCGGGGGGTGCGTTCCCATTTTACGTGGATAGCTTCTTGGACGATGCGCTTTATCTGGCCGAGCTTTTGCAAGACATAGAGAGGGGACATGAGCAAGGCGAGCAGATCTTTGTAGCCGCCGTTGGCAAATTTAAGAGCAACTAAGACATGGAAAGTTAAAACAAAGAGACCAACAAGGGCTAAGATTTGGGTATAGAATAAAGGAATGGCAAGCAGCATTAACAAGAGGATGACATGATAGCCAAGAGGCAGCAAAAGCAAATCAAAACAAGGCTCAATCAATCGGAAATTGCCTTTTGCTATCTCTTTTAATAGGTTTGGAAGGCAATCCCACATCAAACGAAGCCTTCCCCCTTCCCATCGGGCTTGCTCTATTTTTCTCCCGTTAACTTGCAAAGGAAATTCGGCTTGCACACCTGTTGTTTCTAAAAACGTGATTGAATAACCTGCTTTAACAAGGCTGAGATGATAGGCAAGATCTTCTGTGATAGATCCTTCTTCAAAAGGGATGGCCTCTAGGATTTCTCGACTTAAGGCAAATCCATTACCTAGCAAACCTGCAGAAAGCCCTAACCGTTGCCTGCCTCTGGGCCTGACCCAATCGAAGGCGGTAAAGGCGATATTTTTGAGACGGGAGTAGTATGAGTCATGAGGGTTCATACATAAGTTTTTCACTTGCATGGCATGAATTCCGTTGGCATATGCATTTTGAATTTCTTCGATCACATTGGGTTCTACGATGGCATCGGCATCTACAATGAATAATAAAGCATAGTCTTCTTTTAGTAGATGGGTAAAAGCATGCTGCAGCGCATAATGCTTACCAAAGCGGCCCGGATCTTTTCGTGTAAGGACTCGAACTCCATAGCTTTCCGCTTTTTGGGCTGTATGATCTGTACAATTGTCAGCAACAACAATGATATCGTAGTCCCCCTGGCATCCTTGGACGCTCTTGATGATGCGGGAAATATTTGACTCCTCATTGTGGGCTGGAATAATCACAGCCGTTTTAGGTTTTGCTTGAGTGGATTTTTTATTGGTTCGACTAGGTGCAGAGGGAAACAAGGCAGCCGAGGTCAATAGGAGCAATTCCAAAGTTCCGGGCAATGTGGCCAAAGTCAAAATTATTGCGACAATAACTTCTAAGGCTAGAATCACTTTTCCAATCCTTTGCTATGAACCTGAGTTATGATTCTATTGGATGCTTCTAAGCGGCTGGGATTGAGAAAATCCAATCTGTTTGCTTTTGTTTTTTTTCTTCTTTCCTTTTTGAGGTTTTGTTGGCGGCTGAGAAGCTGGCTCTGTTGCAGCAGGAGTTGGAGATGGCGAAGCAGTTGGCGTTGCGGGCGGCTCTGCAGGAGTTGTTGCTGGTGTTGTAGCCGCTTCAGGCTGCGGGGTTTGAGTTGTAGCAGAAGAGGCTTCAGGAGCTGTTGCAGGGTTAGATACAGCAGTCGGATTAGTCAAGCCAGAAAAAGACTGGGACGTTTGGGGCATGCTATCAGAGGTAAAAACACACAATCCATAGCCCGGAATTGTAAATTGGATATTTCTTTGATTCGGAACAAAATTTTGCTGGGAGATGGTGACGTTTTCTGCGTCTTCATTTGTGTCCATGGGGGTGCTTGAATTCAAGACGTTGACATAGGCAGGCAAACTGCGGCTATCATCGGGAAACTGCAGTTGAATCAATTGGGGACTTGAATTGGCATTGACAGCTACAGCACCCCATGCAGTGTCGGTTCTAAAAGCTCCGAGAGTCAAGTTATTCGCTGCTGGCGGCAAAGTCCCTGCAGTTCCACCAGGACCAGGAGGTGGTGTCGGGTTAATTTTATGAAGGCTGCCGTTGATGACCTGATTTAACATTTTTACGGCCAAGCCGGTGGGCCTTAGACGTTTGGTCGGACTGCAATCACGGCATGTACCCCATAGTTTAACTGTTCCAGAAACGTCGAATGCATTGGAGCTAAATTGAGCAAAGCAAAAGACCAGCTCTGGTGAAGCGTTGTGGAACATCCCATCAATGAGGCGTTTTGCTAGAGCAGCTCCAGCCGCTGCACCGGCGACGTAGGGCTCTCGACTAGCCGCGGGTTCAGTTCCTGACATCGTGTGCAAATTTTCCTCATATGTAGCCATTTTTTTATTTAGTCCTTGGACCCCGGTGTATATTTGGTCAAAAAGGTCATTATTATCTGTAAACATCGCCGTGAGGTAGTCCGCCTGAGCTCCACCTGAGTCCATTGTCAGGAAGAAATAGGGGGCGACTGCCATCGTATCGTAGTGGCTGGCAGCTTGTGCAAATTGAAGTGTAAGTCCTGGACTATAGAATTGCCCATTAATGACTCGATTAATATTTACGTTAGGTCCTGAGGCTGCTGTAATAAAGTCAAAAGCTCGGTCAGCAACAGGTCCGTGTGCAGCCGGCACTGGGATTCCCCCTGAACGAAATAGCCAGTTCCAGTTTTCGTTGCCGAATTCTAAAACGATCTCAGGGAACTTGGAAGTGTCTGCATTTTGCGCAAGGAATTGCCCGAATTGAGTTAGCTCGGAGTCTGTTAATGTGGTTGGAATGATCATCCAAGGGGTGGCTTGCACCTGTGTACAGAGTTCAAGAAAATCGGGAATGGAATAGCCGAACGAAGGACTGCCGGCACCCCCTGTAAGCCTCATGGTCCAGCATTGACGTCCAAAGACATCGATCGTCCGGTTACGGAAGGTATCTGCAAGCTGCCCTTGCCAGTCGCGCAGATAAGAAGGGCGGATCGCTTTCAACATATCGATGATATCTTGCCGCCAGGGTGTAAGGGGATTGGAGGACTGGACGGGGCCTAAGCTGATATTATCCACATAAACTTGCGAACCTATGCTGTTATTTATCATAGCAAATTTCAAAGTCCCGGGAGCAGACGTATCATTGGGAGTAAAATTGTATTGAACTTGCTGCCAATCAGTAGTGGCAGGAAAGTTCTGTGAAAAAAAGGGTGCTGTGCCGTTTAGCCGTTGAAAAGATACGTCTAAAGAGGGTGAAGTGCCTTCCCCTCGCAGCCAACAAGAAAATTGCCAATCTCCGGTTAATACAATCAAATTGCCAGCTACGGAGTTCATGGAATCGAGATAAGAATCCGCTTCAGCAGGGGCTTGATCTGTAGGAGCCAGCATTAAAGCATAAGTTCCGGTGCTCCCTGGCGGCACAGAAGAATTGTCAAGCGTAACTGCAGGCAGAGAAGCTGTATTAATCCACCATTGTTGGACAGGAGTTGGAGTTGTGTCCATGGTCAAGATGATCACATCGTTGACCGCAACAGGAGGAGGAGCTCCGGTTGTGAAGTATTGCGGCAGCCCGTTCGCGCCTTGATTTAACGATTTTTCAATCGTGCCTGTAGCCCCCACAGATTGTCCTGAGCGAACTTCGAAGGAGGCTCCATTCCAATGGCCATCTTGCTGGCCTAATCCTTGTCCATCGCTAAAGCTTGTTTGATCTGACTGGCTTACAATGACAACAATCCTATCTACTTGACCTTCAAATCCCGGATTCATGATGACATTTTTTTGGTATTGCTCCGCTCCATAGGAGGTCCAAAAAGACATGTTCATCCCAATCCTTTCGGTCGTGGGGATGGTGGGATTAGGATCTACAACACAGGGTATGGGCACTGGAGCTCCTGGAGCTGGAGCTTGAGCAAGGATAGTGGAATTGAATAAGAGAATGGAAATGGCGGAGATGGATATCAAGCCAATTGTCCAAAATAGGATTGTCCACTTGTAGTTTTTTTTGGGAAACTCTGCTAACGAAGTTTGTTTAGACATTCTTTAAACTCTTCTGCTAGAAGTTTAATATTTTTCTCTAAGTTATATTTTTCATATACATGCCTGCGGCCTGCTTGGCCCAAAGACTGACGTAATGAACCATTTTCTCCCAAACGTTGCATGGCAGCAGCTAATGTGACAGGATTAGCGGGAATTACAAGCAAACCATTGACCCCGTTTTGAATTAATTCAGGTATGCCATTGATCTCTGTTGAAATGCAAGAAATTTCTTGAGCCATCGCTTCCATTAAGGCAACAGGAATGCCTTCGGCAAAACTGGCTAATACAAAGACATCGGCAAGCTGCATCTTTTTCCATGTTTGCTCTTGGTTCAATGCTCCATGGAAAATAACCCGCTCGTTTATTCCCAAGGCTTCTGCTTCCTTTTGCAAACTTTCCCGATCTGGACCATCTCCAACAATATGCAGAACGGCATCTGTCCGCTGCTTGCATAACAGTTGGAAAGCTTCTAACAAAATAAATTGTCCTTTAGATGGAGTCAGCCTGCCGACTGAGATAAACGTGAGTGGAGATTTGTCCTTTTTTTGATTTGAGGGAGCATAAAGGTTGAGGTCGACTCCCAGAGGGACAACGTGAATCTTATACCACTCATTTGGAGCCGACAAGCGCATGAGTTGGCTTTTAGCATAATACCCGATGCAAAAAATGAAACTAGCCTCTCTGATTTTTGTGGAGAGCCCCATTAATGTTACATCGTAAAACTCATCCGGACCGTGGACGGAGATGGAAAACGTAAAAGAAAACAACCGATGGACAAAAACGGCAACTGTGGAAGCGGGATTTCCAAAGTGAACATGGAGATGTTTGAGGTTTGATTTAGCCATCCAATTTCCTATGAGGATCGCCTCTGCAAAATAAAAAAGGTGATAAAGTTGTTTTCTTAGATCCCATCCACCCCATTTGACCGCAAAAAACAGCGTGCTAAAAAAAGCCTTTGGAGAAGTGAACATAAGCTTAAAGGCTGTTTTGAAAGCTCTCCATGCCCCTTGTTTTTTAACATAAAATGTGGATTGTGCTTCTTCATGATCTATAGGCGACATTTTTTCTTCTGGAATATCTGATTCATTGATGGAAGCCACCTGAATATTGAAGCCCTGGGCTTTGAGACCTACAACTTCACGTAAAATGAACGTATGGGAAAAAGCGGGATAACAACTGTTCAGGTAAGCTAAGGTGGGAGGGGGATTGATGTCCATTTAGGTCCTTGTTATAGCCAGAGTCCGCCGAGGGCGGAATATGGTCGCTGTTTTTTGATATTGATATTGTTTTGTTTCAAATAAACTATCATCCGGTTTTGACATGAGAAGCCCTTCTGACCATCCTATGAGCAAATAAAAAATAATCTCGATTTGCAAACCGAGATAAACAGTCACAAGCAATACGGCATACATAAAAAATATCGTCATCAGAGTAAAAGACAAGGTGCTATCTAATTTTGATTTCAGATGGGTTTTAATTCCTCGTAGATATAGCCGGACCATCATCCATGCAATGAGAAAGACAAAGATAGCTACTTGGACAAGTCCATTTTTTAAGGCAAGATAAAGGTACTGATTGTCTATCGAACGGATCCCTTTTATCAAAGGTAAATTTTGTGATCCCCACCCGAAATAAGGTTTTTGCCAGATGTATTGGACATATTGTTCAACGAGCTGACTTCGATAGGCGATATTGGCTTCTGTATCAGATTTTGCAAGTGTTGGATCGATGTCTGTGTATGTTGTAACGGATTGGAAGTAAAAGAAAGAAATGGCAAAAACGATAGCTAGCCTTACTAGGCTGCTTTTGAAAGGATTATTTGCAAATGCAATCCCCATCATGATGATTCCGATAATGCAACTTAACCAAGGTCCTCTGGAAAAAGTGAAAATTAAAGCTAAAGCCAAAAAGAATAAAATGATCGTCCCCTTCCTAAAAAAAAGATGGGGCATATTTTTAAATGTTACTGTCCACAATTTATTTTTAATCATCCACCAATTGAGAATGATTGAAATGGCTAACCCCATCCCATAAAAAATCGTTTGGCTAAAAGGGCCGCGTACTCTTAGCAAACCATAACGTTGGAGAGGAATCCAATCTTGGCCCTGTCCAGGAAAAAATCTCTGAAGAATTTTTACTTGGGGTATAGCAATAGCATGTAATTCATAAAGTGTAATAAGGGAATTGATAAACATTAAAAAGACAAACCGTTTAATGAATGGGATTGAAAGGCCTCTTGGATGGATGAAAACTTTAGTTAAAACATAAGGGGCAAGGACATCAGCTAAAGTTGTAGCCAATTTATTTTTAGCAAAACTAAAATCAGAATTGACCCATTCCGAGTAAAAACTCACTCCGATAAATAACACGATGATAACGTCAGTGAAGCTGAAATGCCAATAATTGAGGCGGGTGAACAAAAAAATGATGAAGATGGGAATGATAGCTGATTCACAAAAATTGAACTGAGGAAACCCTAAGGTTTTTGCGTAATAAACCTGGGGCAGGAGAATTAAAATAGGGAGATAGACATTCATAAATGCTTTTTCTGGAGAGCGGAAGAACGCCACATAGATAGCGAAAAAAGCGGGAATCCAAGCAAGTAGAGTTGTCATCTTTTTTTATGGGTTTAGTTTTTCTCCTTGATTTTCAGAAGGTTTCGCCTAAACAACAAAAGAGTTTTTAAAAACTCCCTATTTCTGGCGAAAACATTCTAGTTCTACCATTTAAAAATAAAATTATCTACTATGAAGTATAAAGAGAAATCAGAAGTAGCGCCATGTGGAAAGTAGGCCTTGTTGGAGCAGGATATATCGCCCTCCATCACATCAAAGCTTTACAAGCTCTCCCCAATGTTAAAATTGCAGCGCTATGCGATGTAAATCCTCTTCAAATTCGCCCCCTGTTGAAAACAATCGGACATTGTTCCCATTATACGCAGTTTGATGAGATGCTAAAGCAGGAGCAGCTCGATGTGATCCATCTCTTGCTTCCCCCCGATTTACATTATCCTTACGGCATTCAAGTGCTTCAATCTGGAAAACACCTTTTCCTTGAAAAACCGATGGCGGTTTCTGCTGAAGAATGCCTCAGACTTTCAGAGTTAGCAGAGCAAAAAAATCTCAAGATCGGAGTCAATCATAATTTTTTATTTTATCCTGTTTATGAAGAATTTTATTCAAATATTATCCAAAATAAATTAGGACCTTTGGACCACCTCACCATCACTTGGCAAAAAGCATTGGACCAATTGCATGCTGGTCCTTTTGACATTTGGATGCTGCGGCAGCCCAGTCATGTCATCCTCGAAATAGGGCCCCATCTATTTTCTCCTTTGCTAAACTTGGTCCAAAACCCTGAATCTCTCCAAGTAGAAGCCAGCGATCCCCTATTATTGCCCAATGGAGAAACTGTGTGGCGCCGTTGGACAGCCATGGGGCAGGTAGGGAAAATTTGCATTGATCTACGCCTTTCAGTCTCCGATGGTTTTACTGTCCACCAGCTTGACGCTCGAGGAAGAGCAGGATCTGCAACCGTCGATTTTGAAAGGAATTTTTTTATCTTGAGACGGCATACAGATTACTCTCGACCTCTTGATTTGTATTGGATGACACGCAGCGAAGCCTCACAGATAAACCGAGGAGGAAGACATTCTTTAATTGAATACATAAAATCTAAATTCAAATTGTCAAAGTTTGGGGATCCTTATAGTTATAGCATTGCAGCCAGCATTGGATCGTTTTATAAAGGACTCGAAAGCACTATAGATCCACGGCTGAGTTCTCAACTTGCGCTGCGAGTCATTCAAGCATGTGAAAAAATGGCTTCTACCGCATTGAAAAGCCAAGAGAAGAAAAGTGCAAAACCTTTGCCGAATTACAAGGTTAATAAAAAGCCTTCCATACTTATCGTAGGGAGCTCAGGATTTATCGGAACAGCCTTGACGCACCTGCTTATAAAGCACAAATATCCTATCAGATTGCTTGTAAGGCATCCCGGCAAGTTGGATGCCTCCTTTTTTCACGAAGAGATCGACATTCAGAAAGGGGATCTCTGCGACCGAGCTGCCGTACAGAAAGCTCTTGAAGGGGTCACAACTGTCTTTCATTTAGCCCGCGCCCAAGTTAAAGATTGGGGAGACTACGTCGATCAAGAGATCGAGACCACCCGCTTGCTTGCGGAGGAAAGCAGGAAAGCTGGTGTAAAGAAATTTATTTATACCGGGACGATCGATTCCTATTTTGCCGGATTTGCAAAGCAAGTGATCACCGAGCAAACACCTTTGGATCCACTTATTGATTGTAGAAATAATTATGCGCGCGCCAAAGCTGCAGAGGAAGCCATCCTCATGAAAATGTATCAAGACACGGGCTTTCCGGCGGTTATCGTTCGACCAGGAATTGTGTTAGGCGTTGGCTCGAACCCCTTTCATTGGGGTGTTGGAATGTGGTTTTATGGATCGATATGCTGCTTATGGGGAAAAGGGGGGAATCCATTGCCTTTTGTCTGGGTAGATGACGTTGCTCAGGGGCTTGTCAGCTGCATGGAAACAGAAGGTATAGAGGGGGAATCGTTTAATCTCATCGATGATCCTCTCTTGTCTGGGAAAGACTATGTTGAAATTCTTGGGAGAAAAATGAAAGTGGCTTTTGATGTCTATCCCACGCCTATATGGCGATTGTATCTTACTGATCTATTCAAATGGAGCATCAAATGTCTTGTCAGACACTCCGAAAGGAAATTTCCGGCTTATCATGATTGGCTTAGCCGCACCCAGTTGTCCAAATATGATTGCAGCAAAGCCAAGCAAGTTCTGAAATGGCGCCCTTTGAGCGACAAGCAAAAGCTCATGATCGAAGGGATAGAAAAGCCTGCTGAGCATTGGATGGCATAATGGAAAAAATCGGGATTGTTGTCATTGGACGCAATGAAGGAACACATCTAGAAAGAACATTAGAAGCTGTAAAAATTGAAAATGTTCCCGTTGTTTATGTCGATTCAGCTTCAGAAGATCAAAGTGTCGCCATTGCCCAAAAATTTTCTGTAAATATTGTCTTGCTAGGTAAAAGCGTCCCCACGACCCCTGCCAGGGCGCGCAATGAAGGTTTCGCCAAACTGCTCGAAGTGGATCCCGCAATCACATTGGTTCAATTTATCGATGGGGATTGCGAAATTATTCCTGGTTGGATAGAAGAGGCAAATAGTGCCTTTAAAAGCCATCCAGAAGCTGCTATTGTCACAGGCCTATTAGAAGAAAAAAATGGCTCAGCTTCTATGTATAAAAGATTAAGCGTTATGGAATGGAAGACAACCTCCGGTGAAATTAAAACCACCGGAGGCAACATGATGGCCCGAGCCGATGTATTTAAGACGGTCAACGGATTCGATCCTACCGTCATAGCAGCTGAGGATGACGATTTTTGTATAAGAGTGAGAAGCCAGGGATGGAAAATTCTTCGCATCGATAAAAAAATGGCAAAGCACGATTCCATGGTCAACACTTTTAGAGATTTTTGGAAGAGAGCCATGCGTACCGGATACGCGTATGCCCAAGTGTCGTGGCTGCATTGGGATTCCTCCGATAAGATATTCAAGAAAGAAATCGCATCTACAATATTGTTTGGAGGAGTGATTCCTATACTCATCATCGTTTTTTTATCCATAACGAAGGGATATAGTTTGCTGCTGCTATTAATTTATCCGTTGCTCTTTTTCCGAATTTATATAAAAAGCAGTCCTAAGTGGGGTCAAAAAGATGCCTTCTTATATTCCTTTGGATGTGTGATAGGCAAATTTCCCGAATTTTTCGGCGCTTGTAAGTTTTATGCTAATGAGCTCCTGCATAAGTTTCACCACTGAGCCAGTGAGATCACTGGCTCAGTGGTTAATTTAATTATTAAGGCTTTTGCTGCCATGGAAGGTTTTTTGAATTATAAAGCCGATATTTGGCTGGATTTGTCGATGAAACGGAGAAGTCCAGGATTTCGCTGAGGTTGGGATCAATTCTGCCTTTAAACATATCTTCAAATGATTTTGAGGCATCAGAATCAGAAATTTCATTACTCGACACCTTTTTATAGAGGTCATTTCTAGCGGCAATAATCGAATCTACCAAACCGGGATCATCGAAAATGGCCATGAGCAACATTTTTGGGGCTAAATAAACACGCACCTTGGTTGAATCGCGCAAGGTTATAAAATCGAGCAAAGAATAGTATCCCGAACCAGAATAATACTCCTCTTTTCTTCCCCCCTCGATGCTTTTGTCTTCCGGTTCCCCTTTATCCTCAGGAGCTTGAAACTCCAATTTAGGCATTTCCTCCCCTGTTTTGGGTTTTGTTAGCCGCTCTCCGGGTTGGGCCGTCCCTTGAAGCATTTCGTAAAAAACGTGATTTAGATCTTCATCCCCCAAATTCAGATTTGCCAATTCACTGGCTCGTTTGATTTTATTGTCATCGCTTAAGGTATCGGCGACCATCAAAGCATTTAATAATGAATTGACAAAGTCGGGATTTTTGGCTTCCATTTCTTTGAAGAAGGGTTGGTTTCTGTACAAAACATAGATCAACTTCTGGGCCAAATTGCGAATTTGTGGGTATTCTTTTTGATGGGCTTCCTTTTTTTTGTTATCGATAAAAGTGGCAAAGCTGAGACGGGAAAGCGCCTGGCTTCTTGTAGAGGTGGAGGGTGCCCCTTGAGATTTGGAGGAGGTTGTAGATGGGGTAGCTGCCGCTTGCGAAGCCCCGCTTCCCCTGCGTTCTCCCAAGGAATTTTCATACCATAGCATCGCTGCCTTGTTGATATCTCCCCTTTCGGTTTCGGTCATAAAACGATTAAATTCATTTTGGGTCAAACTAAAGCTGCGATACGTTTGCAGGCGACCATATGTCAACATGGCCATGACCATGATCATACTTGTTACAAATAGCAAAACATTCATATCGTTTCTTATTGATTATACACAATTTGCCGGCTTGTCATTGAAAGTGGAAATACAAAATATTCTGTCGTCCCTTTTCTTTTAACCTCTAAACGGATCATACCTGGTAGAAGCTTGTAATCGCTGAGCCATTCCTCCACCCATCCCCCTTCAGGGCCCGGTTTGATAGCAGGTGTCGTTGAAGTATTTGCTTTGGTTTTCTTTATTGGGCCTGTGGTGATATCCGGCGGGGGGGCAATTTCCCATTTTTTTTCAGGAGGAATAAAAAAAGACATGCTAAAACTATCGACGTCATCAAGCAAAACTTCTTTTTTCATGCGGGGATTGACCCCCTGTACCCACCGTTTTGGAGAAGGCCAAGTTGCTAAGCTTAAACGCCCTTGAGGGTCAAGGTATAATAGACCGACGACATGATTGGACAATTGTTTGTCTATATCCACATTGTTATCATAGGTGAATATTAAGCTTTTTGAGCTTCCTTGCTTAAATAAACCACCTATTTCAGTATAAGTAAAAAAGTAAAAATCTTTTTGATTGTCTTCTTCGTTGAAGGTTCTGGGGAAAATCATCGATAAGCGATTTTCAAGATACCGTTGATGGAAAGTGTTATTCTGGATCGCTTCCCCTTTATTGTTAAGCGTTACCATTTGTTGGTAAGAAAAACTCAAAACACTCAATAATATGACAATCCATGCCACTGCAATTAATGTTTCCAGAAGTGTAAAAAAATGTTTTTTTATTTTCATTTTTTTCCTGGCGCTGGTGGAGTTTGAGATGGCGTTTGTGGATTTTGAGCCGGAGCTTGCTCGGCGGTTCCGGGAGGCCTTAAATCCCTTACGATAAAAACAGTATATTCATATATTTGAGCTTGTTCCTCTTGTTTTTCTTCATCGGCTTCCTTGAGTCTTAAAGGAACAAAGCGGAACGTTAATAAAAATTCGAACAAGTTGTAATTTCCAATCGTCTTAGGTTTGTGTTTAACTTCAGTGAATTTATAAGTTACTGTAAACGGTAAAGGGGTCAGATGGACCTCTTGCCACATTTCATCGGTGACTTCAAAGGTGTTTTGTTGGATGTCAGACCAACTGATTTTGTTCAAGTAAAGCTTTTCGAGTATGTTTCCATATAGAAGGTTTACGGCATGGTCTACTTCCATTTTTCTAACAAATTCACTTTCTGCTTTATACATGACAACATGGGGATAGATCATCGGTAAAACACAAAACGCCACCATGACCGCAGCAATCAAAACCTCGAGCATGATGAAATGACGTTTGTGAAAAAGAAGCATAGCTTTTTATTGTTTTTGGGTATTGGTTTGTATTTGTGTATTACTAGGTTGGTTTGTAGTTTGATTCAGCTGGTCTTTTTGCTCTCTTTCGCCAACCTCACGCAGAATGATAAAAGTGAGCTTATCATTATATTCAGCTTCTGCTTTTGGATCACAGGCTTTGCTGTCAGATTCGTTATTGACACTATGGATGGGACTTGGAAATCCTGGAAAACAAATATAACGGACCATCGCCCCCTCCTCATGCTCTTGTTCTGAGGAAGAGATCATCAAAACTCCCGAGCTGACAACGCTTCCCCCTGACTGAAATTTAATCTCTATAGGCCCATTTGACTGATCGGAGACAACATTGTCTTGAAACGTCATTTTTTTTATGGCGGTCAGCGGGGGGCGCTTCCGTATAATTTCACGGTTCCAATTGTTCGGAAGAAGCTTGTCAAGGAGGAGTGAGAATTGGATTCCCGCTTCATTAGGTACTTTTTTAAAGATAACGCGATTGTCTTGCCGCAAAATAAGAAGCAGATCTTGAGCCAATCGCAACTCATCGACGACGAGGCTGACTTCTGTATCGAACCGTTGTTCGATGATGAGCCTCCGAACGTTAATCCCAATGACTCCTGACATGATTAGCAGGATAGAAATAACGATCAGCATTTCAACTAATGTGACAAAAGCGCGCCGTTTTTTGAATGTTGCGATGTGGCTCATTAAGAGGGATCCAATTTCAATGTCCAAACATCGTCTGATGCGATCTTACATAGTTATCGTAGTTTTGGGACTGCACTTTTACCACTCCATTGTCGTCGACAGAAACTTGGAATTCTGCTCCCCAGCCATCTTTAATCAGGGCATCGGCATTGGAAACTAATGGAGAGTTTCTGACAACGTTTTGCCATTCGCCGCTAATATTGCTTAATAACTCTGGATTTTCCGAGACTTTCAGATTCAAGATAGTTTCTAACTTTTCTATAGCTGCTTTTGTTTTGAAAGCCTTGCTTTCATCCAAGCTGCCCCGAAAGTTGTACGCAAGAACTCCAGTGATGAGCGCGATAATGAACATCACAATCATAATTTCGATGAGAGTGATGTACCGTTTCTTGATTATTGTTGCATTCATAAATTTCTCCTACATAGAAATAGAGCTTATATCTGTCATGGGCAATAAAATCGCCATTAATACTAAGCCGATGATTGTACCCATAAACACCAAGATCAGAGGTTGTGCCAAAGCCATCAACCGGTTTAATGTTTTTTCTATATCTTCTTCATAAATATCTGCAATCTTGTTCAGCATGATCATAGAAGTACCCGATTCTTCCCCGACAAGCAGCATCCTTGAAACCATCGCAGGAAACCACTTAGACTTGCCGATCTCGGCGCTGAGCGAGCTTCCTTCAATAATCCGTGCTTCTGCCTGTTTCATTTCATCTTCCAAGATAACATTACGCATAACCCCTCTGGCAATTTGCAGGGAATCGATCATCGTCACCCCCCCTTGCTGCAAAGTGCCCATCGTCCGGCAAAAACGGGCGACCGATGTTTGAATCATCAATGTGCGCACTAAAGGAATTTTGAGAAAATTCCTCTCCATCCACAATCTTCCTGCTTCAGAACGGATTTTATAAATCAAAAAAGTGATGCTTCCACCAACGAGGGGAACATAGAGCCACCAGTAACCGCGGACAAAATGGCTCATACTCAGAACCGCTGTGGTAAAACTATTGAGTTTTCTCCCTTCAAAAACACCTTCAATGGAGGGAACGACAAAGGTCATCAGCATGATAATAATCAAAAAAGAAAACGTCGCCAGCACCCCCGGGTAAATCATAGCTGTTGCAATATCTCTTTTAAGTTTCATTTGCTTGGAGAGCAATTGACCCAGTCTTTCAAGGACAACATTTAAAGCGCCGGCCGATTCCCCTGCAGCAATCATGGAACAGTATAATTTATTAAAGCTATCGGGATAGTCTGACATCGCTTGTGAGAGGGGCGAGCCGGCTTTGATTTGTTCGCATAAGCTGAGGATGATCCGGTGATATGATTCCCCTCTGTATTGCTCTTCCAAAGCAAGAAGGCTTTGATATAAGGGAATTCCTGCACTTACGAGTTGGGAAAGCTGTAAAGTAAAGTTCAGAAGGTTGTCCCCTTTCAAATTTTCCTTGGAGGAGGCGCTCTTCTTAATGGAGATCTCCACGACCATGGTGCCTTGTTCACGCAACTTTTCCTTGGCTTCTTTCTCGCTTTGCGCTTCGATTAGTCCTTTCCGCTTCTTGCCGATGGAATCAATTGCAGAATAATGATATAAAGGCATAAGGATTAATCCCTTTCTTCTGAGCCTTTGGACACTCGTAACACCTCGGCGACTGTCGTAATCCCTTTTTGGATTAGATCACTTCCATGGTCTAACAGGGTCACCATCCCACTTGACCGGGCAATTTGTCTTAATTCTACAGCGTCGGCGCTTTTTACAATTTGCTTCTTGATCGCATTATTGACAACCATGAGTTCATAAAGACCGTGACGCCCTTTATACCCTGAACCAAAACAAGAGGAACACCCCTCCCCATGGAAAAGGGATCCCTCTATTAAATCCTTTCTATCGAGATTCACATTTTGCAACTCTTTGTCTGAAGGGTTATAGGGTTGGCGGCATTCGGGGCATATCCTGCGCACGAGACGTTGGGCAATTACCCCGACAATGGAAGAAGAAAGCAGATAGGGCTCGATCCCCATGTCGACCAAACGGGTAATAGAGGATGGGGCATCGTTGGTGTGTAAAGTGCTTAACACAAGGTGTCCAGTCAAAGAAGCTTGAATGGCAATCTCAGCCGTTTCAACATCCCGTATCTCCCCAATCATGATGATATCAGGGTCTTGTCGAAGGATATGGCGCAATCCAGTCGCAAAATCAAGTGAAATTTTTGGTTGAACACCAATCTGAGCAATCCCTTTTAAATTATATTCAACGGGATCTTCGATGGTCATAATATTTGTTTCTTCATTATAGAGCTCGCAAATAGCGCTGTAAAGCGTGGTGGTTTTACCGCTTCCGGTGGGCCCTGTGACTAACACAATCCCTTCAGGCAACTCTATCAGAGTACGGAACTCTTCATAAACAACGGGTAACATTCCAATTTTGTCTAACCCCAAGATCACGTTTCCTTTATCGAGGATACGCAAAACAATCCGTTCACCACCGGAAACAGGGATCGTGCTCACGCGAAAATCGATTTCCCGGCGACCCATCTTGAGTTTAATGCGCCCATCCTGAGGAAGGCGATGTTCCGCAATATCCATTCGGGACATCACTTTAATCCGGGTCAAAAGCTGAGCTTGAAACTCTTGGGCAGGGGAATGTCTGCTTTGTAAGACGCCGTCAATTCTATAGCGAACCCGAAGGCTTTCCTCAAATGGCTCAAAATGGATATCGGAAGCACCTTGTTGAATGGCTTCTATGAGGATGAGATTCAAAAGCTTGACAATCGGGGCTTGCTGAATGCTGTCGTCAAGCAAATCATAGACTTCGACTTCCCCCTCTTTCCCTTCCTCCGCTTCCCCCATGTGGGCGATGAGTTCAGAAGCTGCGCCGGTTTCTTGCTTATAGCAATCATTGATCGCATTGAGGATAACGTCTTTAGGGCTATACACGGCCTTGACTTGAGAATCGAGCATAAGCCGAAGCTCTTCAAGAGGCTCTAAATTGAGGGGATCTGCCACAGCGACGAGGACGATCCCATTCTCTTCCTTGATGGGCATTACGATATGTTTTTTTGCAAATGCATAAGGAACTTTTTTATAACGCTCGCGAGGCAACCGGTAGGTTGCCAAGTCCAAATAGATAGGCATTCCAAACTGGGCTGCAAGAGAACGATTAGCTTCGTCTCCTGTTAGCATCCCTTGCCTAACCATTTCTTCGCTGCGGTAGGAGGGCTCCTTCGGCTTTTTTTCAGGTTCTTTATCTGCCATCGTAGTCCTCGCATGCACAGTCGAATCCATATCCGGGTCCGTATCCTGCTCCTGCCTGTTTGCAGTCATTCGTTGGAACAAACCTATCCATAGGTCTGCCAAAAAGGACATTCATGGTTCCAGCGTACAACCTATTTTTTTCCATTTCTTCAGCTTCGATGACTAAACTCATAAATTCAGGAATATCCCCAGGCCTTTTTAACATCTCCTCAGCTCTAAGGCGGCAAAAGTCATCGCTAGGATCTGCAATAATTCTAGGTGTTATAAAGATAAATAATTCTTGAGTGTCATCTTGCATGGCGGTTGTGCTGAAAAGTTTCCCAAAACCCGGAATTTCACCTAAATAGGGGATCGAATTTTTGAGGTCGTCAGAAGTTTTACGTCTAAGTCCGCCGATGACGACAGTTTGCCCATCGGGTATGCTGACCTGGTTGGTGATATGCCTTCGGGTCACATCCGGCTGGGTCAGCGTGGCGGTGGTGGAGGCTATAGTGTCATACGTAATATCTGTGTCTAAAGTCACATAGGAGGGCACTTGATCGGAGGATTTATGATTATCCTCTTCAGTCCAATGGATCGTAGGGGTCACAATAATAGTAATCCCATACTGAGCGCGAGTAAATGAATTCTGGGGGGTGATTCCCGCTCCAGTATTAAAAAGAAATACCCCTGTGTTGATAGAAATCTCATCGACGACTGCTATCTTGGCAGGAGTTTGATTCATTGTTACAACGGTCGGGTTGGCATTGATTTGGATATCTTCTTGTTGGATCAGAAAGCGATAAGCTATATCATAAGCAGGAACCCCATGTTCCCCTTCACGGCTTAAGATATAATCAAAAATCCCTGTATT
Source organism: uncultured Parachlamydiaceae bacterium (assembly GCA_963742415.1). Taxonomy (GTDB): domain Bacteria; phylum Chlamydiota; class Chlamydiia; order Chlamydiales; family Parachlamydiaceae; genus CAVULX01. The sequence continues at coordinate 667,336 of CAVULX010000003.1, read as the reverse complement.
ATTCGGCGCATTGGGTTTGTCAGCTAATTTGGCTGCCACGGTATTCCAAAGGATGCTAGCCACATTTGTATTAGATGCCAAGTCGCCTATGCGTAAAATATTCAATCCAAAATTGTCTTGCCGTTTTATTCTTTTTTCAAATATCAAGGTTTCAATTTGAACCATCTTCTTCGGCACATCTAACTTTTTGATGACCTCTTTAATTTTTGGCAAAATATCCGCCTCGACAACCATCACAATAGTACCCGACTTTAAATCGACGATGAAATTATTGCGGTTTCTATTCGCTACCGGCGCCTGCATATTTCTGGGCACAATAGGCGCGGGGTTCACAAGCGATCCACCCTGCTCATAAAAATCCCCGGTGTAAAGACGTGAAGGCTGGAAGGGATTGGGCAGCACAGGTTGAATGAATGTTTGGTTTGGGGGCAGGTTTGGATTAGGAAAAACCACACCCTCTGCAAATCCGGGGGGTCTTTCTTCGAATCCGGGCGCTCCGGGCGGTCCGGGTGGTCCGGCTGGTCCGCGTTGTCCGGCTTGTCCGGCAGGTCCCCCACCCTGTGCTAGTCTTCTAGCTTCTTCTTCCCGTCCAGTCCCTGTTTGGATCATCAAGGTGTAAATTTTCTCAAGAATTTGTCCCAGTTCTTCCGGATCGGAATGCTTCGTCACATACCACCATATTAATTTTTCCCTGGCTTCTCCTACTTGATTTTCCACTTGGTTGATGATCTCTTCAGCTTTTTTGATCTCTTCTTTAGTTCCAACTAAAAAAACTGCTTGAGCTATATGGGTTAATGGAATCACTTTCAAGCCATTGGCATCTGAAGAGGATGGGGTATCCCGCCTGTCCGATTTGACATCGACAAAAGAGCGTCCTTGTGTAGCTCCTGAGGTGCCTGGAGCAGGACTTGGCCCTGCTGGAGCCCTTTCTTGCGTTTTCGGCGTTTCGACGAGTTGATCAAAAATGACACTCAAGATTTTTGCCATCTCTTCCGCATTGACTTTTGTGATCGTTTTAACTTTATATTCCTTGTCATTCGAGTTGATTAAGATAAAATCATAAAGCTTGAGAATATCCAACACTTCGGCGGCAGAAGCAATGATCAAGATATCCCTTCCGATCATCTGAAGGACAGTCGTATTGGGATTCACGAATTTATCCAAGAATGTCCAAATACGCCGAACTTCGGAAGGTTCTGGAGCGAGCATAAAGCTAATGCGGGTGTCGGGCGGGATAAATTCCAATTCTTGTCTTGAATTTGTAATCAATTGAATATTTGATTTGTCTTGTTTAATCAAATAAAGCTGCCGCAAATAGGGATTAAGTTGTTTGTAACCAACGCCGTTCTGCGTTAGGATAAGCTCCATCATTTCGTTCCAAGAAGCCCTCGGAATAGGAATATTAGAATCGATGCTCACTTTGATGGAAGCAATCTCCGGAGACATGATGTAGACGTAGTATTGTGAACCATAATCGATAATTAGCTGTCCCAAAGTACTTTCAGGTTGATGCCAAAGGGAATAATTATTTTCATGACCCGTTTGCGTAGCCATATCGCGCCAATTATTTTCCAAGGTTTCGATCTCTTTCCTCACGGCGTTGATCCGATCTAAAAGCTCTTTATAGGATCCTTCCGGTGCATTTTCTTTGTACAATTTTAGGACTTGCTGATATAGGTTCTGCAGCTCGTTTTGATCTTCTCGCAATTCTTTGTTCACCTGGACTAATACAGCTTGCATATCTCGGGTTAGATCCCCGCCCATGGGGCTTATCCCTGCTTTTTTTTCGGCAATGGTTTGAGAGGCTAGCGGAAAAAATTGAACAGTTAACGCGAGTACAAATAAAAATCTTATCATATTTTTATTCTCTAATAATCATCATCATCGTCTAGCATGTCATCATCATCCTCATCATCATCTCTATCACTACGATAAGATAACAAAGGATTCACGATCGATGCGGGTTTATTTTGGGGTTTGGATTGCTGGCCGGGTTTCTCTTCACCCTTTCCTGGATGCCCTGGACCTGGTCCTGTTTGCTGTTGCAAAGGGATCTCCACAGGCTGCACTTCTGTCCTTGAAGCATTGAAGAGGGACCCTTTGAGGTATTGTTTATCCTCTCGCCGTTCTACTTCATCGAAAACAAACAGGGGGCCGACAATTTTACGGTTAACGTAATTGTCGATCTCTTCCGGTGTTGTCAATTTAATCCACCCATCCTTTGTTAAAAGCAGCCAATCATGGGGGCTGAGCAACATCCTTTCTTTGTTTACTTCGAAAACAAATTGTGTCCTTGTTCTAGCCCCTACAAATTTAAATTGCTGTATGATCGTGTTTGGGGTGGCCATTTCAGAAGATTTTAAAAGATTGAGGATAACTTTTCCTTTTCCTTCCGGATCCCACAGTTCCAAGTTCATGAGACGGTCTTCGACTTTTTTGATGACTATCAAAGGCTTCCCTAGGGATTCGACGCCAGGTTTGACAACTTTCCAACGATCATGATCCCACACCAAAGCATCGTTGAGGCCAGCGTAAACGGAATAAATGTCATCTCCTTCGCCGAAATCGATCCGTTGTTTTCCTATGAAGTCGGCATATTCTTTTCCGCCATGAAGTTCAAAGAAAACATCAGGGCCATACCACTTTGCCTTTTGGCGCGCTAACAAAGTGGCGTCGACACGATTTTTTCCAATTTCCCAGGGAGCTGCCCCGCCGAAACGGATAAACTCTTTCTCAGGTAATGTGAACTCAGCATTGTTTTCAGGATCGTTGATGATCTCCCCATTCTCCCCTTTCATGCTTACATGAACGACCGCTTCATTGTTTTGGGCTTTCGCTTCCATCCAAAGAGAAGCCTCCCCGTTTCCGGGGCTGAATACATATTGTGGTGGATTCAATTTTCGGTCGTAAAGGATATAAAGTTTTTCACCGGGAATGACAGAAGAAATGGATTTGTTTCCTGTAAATGCAAAATGTAAAAGAGGTTTCTCAGCGGCAGCGTCAGGCCTCCCATTTTTCCCATAATAGATCAGATATTTTTTTAGATCGGGAAGCTGTTGGGACATCGGAGCGAATTTGAGCGTTAGAAAAGGGTCTCCAATGTCATCATATGCTTCTTTTGGCAAGGCAAAAGCACGCTTTGGCAAAGCGGTTTTTGGAGGGGGTTGATTATATACGGGGACCTCCGCCTTACGAAAAAATAGCACCATCAATCCTGCAATAAATAAGACGAGTGCAAGAGCTGCGACGATGTAATTGATCCAAGTTAACCAATTTTTTACCATTTTTACCTAACTAAACGGAAAGGGATGCTTATTTTACAAAGTATGAATCATAGCATAAAGATGGAAAAAAGAATAAGTAAAATAAGGAATGGACTAAGTCCATAATTAAGGCAAACTTAAGAAGGGGACGCTTCGTATGGCAGCTTCAAAGCCAGCCCGGTCCCGGCACATGAAAGCATGCAAAATATCGACATTTTCTCTCCAATGGTCATCTTTTGCGGGCCTCCCTTCCCCATGGATAACCCGATGTGTCATCGCACGGTAACTTTCAAAAGAGGGAAGAACCACATTAAATACGGTATCTTCGCTTGACTGATTTGACTTTACTGTAAAGCCCGCAATTTTGGCCATATCATCACATTTCCGCTGCCGCAAAAAATCTTCTCTACGGGGATGGCTATTAAATACATGCAGCGTTTTTCGCCCCTCCTCTTCTTCAAGATATTTCCTTTTTTGAATTTCGTAGCTGATCTGGGATGCTTTTGACAAATGTGTATAATAAGAAGGATCTTCCATACAAAGAACGACCTTAGCGAGCGTGTGAAGCCTTACAAAATCGACAACATCTTGAGGGAATCCGTTTTGCTTCAACCACCTTCCCCCAACATCGTCATGGGAAGCATGGAGATATTCGACCTGACCCACTTTCGCCGGATCAATCACTTGACCAATGTCATGAAAGAGCAAGCCAACAACCACATCTTCGGGAGCTCCGGCCAATTTAGCCAAGTAGGCTGCTTGAAGAACATGAGAACCTTGAACGATCTCTTCATCAATCATGTACTTATCGCCCCCATATTTCTCATAGGCTTCGAGCATTTGATCAAAAGGATCCTCTGAACAGCCAATGGGAAACGAAAAAGTACTTAAAGCTAAAACGATAGATAGGATTATTCTGAACATGATTTCCCCTTGCGGTAAATGGTCGAAAAAGCCGATTCTAAAAAAGATATCTTCGTCGTTTTATAGAAATTTTTTCAAGTTTTATAGAATGTAGTCTGTCATGGGATTGTGGAAATTAAAAAAATCGAGTTTAAAAGGGGAGATCACCCTTCCCCCTTCAAAGTCACAAACTCTTCGCGCTATTCTCTTCGGAGCTTTGGGAAGCGGCAAAAGCACTATTCATCATTATCTTGCCTCCGCCGACACCGATTTCATGATTAAGGCATGCCGCCTATTTGGAACCCACTGCCACATTTTTCCTCAACACATTGAAATAGAAGGGGTTAAAGGAAAAATTGATCACGCTGAAGATGTAATATATGCAGGAAATTCAGGAATCGTGCTGCGCTTTTGCTCAGCAGTAGGCGGATTGAGCTCCCATCCAGTCGTCATCACCGGGGATGACTCGATCCGGCATCAACGGCCTATGAAGCCTCTGCTCGAAGGTCTTAAACAACTCGGCGTGTCGACCGCTTCAATGCGTGGGGATCACTTTGCTCCGGTCATCATTCAAGGTCCCATCCGTCCGGGAAAAGCCGTTGTTTCAGGAGAGGACTCGCAACCCATCTCAGCCCTGCTCATAGCCGCTGCTTTTGCCGAAGGCCCCATTGAACTTTCTGTCCGAAATCCGGGGGAAAAACCTTGGGTGGCCCTGACTTTAAGTTGGTTTGACAGGTTAGGGATCCCTTATGAAAGCCATGCTTTTGAACACTACCGCCTTTTTGGCCATGGGAGATATCAAGGATTTGAATATGCTGTGCCGGGAGATCTCAGTTCGGCCGCGTTTCCCATTGCCGCCGCTCTCATCACTCAATCTGAACTGACGATAAAGAATATCGATCTGCAAGACCCTCAAGGAGATAAAGCCTTAATTCATCTCTTTCAAAAAATGGGAGCCCATTTCGACATAGACGAGCCTAACCGCACTTTACATGTAAAAAAATGCAACTCTCTTTCCGGTGTCGCGGTCGATATAAATGATTTCATTGATGCCCTTCCTATTTTGGCTGTCGTCGCTTGCTTTGCAGAGGGGGAAACACATATTCAAAATGCCTCAGTGGCTAGAACAAAAGAATGCGACCGGATCCACTGCATCGCCTCTGAATTAGGAAAAATGGGAGCCGATATTACCGAAACAAAAGAGGGATTAACGATCCGAAGATCTACCCTTAAAGCCGCTCAATTAAAATCCCACAATGATCATCGGATGGCGATGTCCCTTGCTGTAGCAGCCTTAGGAGCTGAAGGAGCCACCACCCTGTTCCCTGTGGAATGCATTTCAAAAACATTTCCCAACTTCTTCATCGATTTTAAGAGACTAGGGGCTGAGATTGAGGAAACAGGATGAATCTCATCTTATGCGGCCTTCCCACAAGCGGCAAGACAACGGTAGGAAAAAAGTTAGCCCAGCAGCTGAATTGGGATTTTACCGATACCGATCGCCTCATCGAAAATGCCTATGCACTCCAAACGGGAAAAGTATGCACTTGCTGCCAAATTTGTCTGCAAGAAGGGGAACCCTTCTTTCGACGGCTTGAAGATCAACAAATTGCATCATTGCAAGGTTTAGATCAAAATATTATCGCCGTGGGAGGGGGAAGCCTCTGCAATTGGGACAACACTAAAACGCTCCAACTGTTGGGGAGTTTCATTTATCTCAAAGCAGATCCTAGGACCCTTTGGAAAAGAATTCAGTCCCGGGAAATGCTCTCTTATTTAGACCCCCATTCCCCTGAAAAAAGTTTCTATGAAATAGCAGAAAGACGGATACCCCTATATGAAAAGATCGCTCATGCTATAATTGACACTAGCGATCTAGATGAACAAAGAGTTGCTTCTAAGATTATAACTCTCTATTTTACAGAGCTTTAAGAAGATTGTTCATCTATTCGAACTTAGAGGTAAAAAAAACCATCATGTCAATCCCTTTATCTGAACAGCTCCGTCCTAAAAGCTTAAACGAGATCATCGGTCAAGATCATCTCGTTGGGGAAAACGGATTTATTACGGAAACAATTCAACGGGGGAAGCCCCTTTCGATTATCTTGTGGGGACCTCCAGGAAGTGGAAAAACCTCGATCGCCCGTTTGTATGCCAAAGCCTTTTCAATGCGATTTGAAACCATGAGCGCTGTTTTTTCCGGCGTAGCAGACCTCAAAAAATTGTTAAAAGAAGGGGAAAAGACTCCGTTATTTAATGAACCGATTTTGTTATTTGTCGATGAAATTCACCGTTTTAATAAAGCTCAGCAAGATGCCTTTCTCCCCTTCTTAGAAAGTGGGAAGCTGGTTCTTGTTGGAGCTACGATCGAAAATCCCTCCTTTTATTTGAATGACGCCCTTCTTTCCCGAATGCGTGTGTTGCAGCTTAATGCCCTTGCTCAATCTGATCTCGATCAGTTGATCCAACGTTATGAAAAGTTAAAGGGATCCCTTCAATTGGAACCGGAAGCGCGTGAATTTTTGATCCATCTCTCGCAAGGAGATGGGAGGTACATCTATAATCTCATTGAAAATATCCAAGGGATAAATCCCGGTGAAAAAATCACACTCCCAGAGTTGGAGCGAAGGCTTCAAAAAAGGGCTCCTTTATTCGATAAGGGGGCTGATCAACATTATAATTTGATCTCGGCCCTCCATAAGTCGGTGCGTGGATCTGATCCCGATGCCAGCTTGTATTGGTTAGCCAGGATATTAAATGGGGGGGAAGATCCTTTATTTATAGCCCGAAGAGTCATCCGGATGGCCTCTGAAGACATTGGATTAGCCGATCCTCACGCGTTGACAGTCGCGTTGACTGCAAGAAATACTTATGAAGCTTTAGGTTCTCCAGAAGGGGAACTAGCGATAGCTGAAGCGGTGGTTTATATGGCGCTAGCTCCTAAAAGCAATGCCATCTATCTCGCTTACCAGCAAGCCATGAAGACCGCATCGGAAACAGGCCATCTAAATCCCCCAAATATCATTTTGAATGCACCCACAAAGCTTATGAAAAAAATTGGCTATGGGAAGGGATATATCTATGACCACGATACGCCTGAAGGGTTCTCAGGGCAAAATTATTTCCCCGATGAGATGGAAAAACAATCCTTTTATCGTCCTGTAGAACGCGGCTTCGAAAGGGAGCTTAAAAAGCGGTTAGATTATTTCAATCGCCTCCGCAAGAAATCACCACAAAATTGAATGACATTTGCCGTAAAGAATTTAATGTTATTTTATAACATCAAGTTATAATGGCAAACTCGCAGGAAATGTTGTACGCGGGCTTTGAAAGTTTTCCTCATTAGTAACAGTCCACTTAAGTTATTTATTTAAATATAATATTTATTTTAAAAAGCAAGTTTTTTATAATAAAGTAATAAGGTAATGTTTAAAAGTTTTTAATACTATAAGTTAATATATCGTTAAGGAGTAGGAATTTATATGATTACTCCTAATAGAGATAGAGATCTTAAAACATCTTTTTATTCTTCAGGATCTTCCCACGTACCCGCGGTATCCCCTAATAAGACCATTGTCGATAAATTCTTACAACTGTCAGCCTCGCGCTGGCCTTCCGAACTTCACTCTATTTTACAATCTTCTCTTACTAAGACTTCTTGCCAAGTCCAAATGGCTGCTGTTGCAACTCAAGCCATCGATCAAATTCAAACGGGACATTCAATCGCTGAAATCCATCAAATTGCAAAGGAAACAGTTGAAGAACTAAGGCGAATAAGAGATGAAACAGTGGCAGAAGAGAAGCCAGAGAGCGCAAAGGTTTGTGCTTTATTAGAAAATCGACTGATCTTTGAAGTTGGTGCAAAGTCTGTTGACTTAAATTTCTATAACAAACCCTCGTTAAAAGACATAATGCACAAGTTCTATTGCGATGAATCCCATCCAATGGATTTACAAAAATATCTAAGGGATCCTGAAAAATCGACCCATGTTGGTAACATTCTAAATAATTTGAATGATGTTACAATAGCCAATTCAAATAAAATTATTGATACAATTACTACAAATAAAATCGATCTATTTAACGACTTCTTAAATGACTATATTGAAATTAACTTTGACAGGTACACAGCAAAAGAAAAAGCAAAAAACGTGATTGAAATTAAAACTGTAGAACCTAAACTCGAATCAATTAGACAACTCCATGATCAATATTACTCAAACTTAGGTATTTCTTCGGAAAATATTGAAAAACTATTAACTTTTTCTACGAATGAGAAGGAGAGGGGTATCGCTTTATTTCCTTCTGATTATAAATCAAAAGAAATGGGAAATAAAAAAAATTTTCAAGATGAGAATTATACATATCTTAAAGTGCCTGATGCCAGAAATCGCGTTGTAAGAATTTCTAATGAGGGATTTAAAGCTTTAACACAACTTCAAAAGAAAAACGAAAAAGACTTGATTGATGTTGTCGGTCGCTTAATTCATCTATTTGGTCCTCAAGGGCATACAATCACTGCAAGAACTAAATCGCCTCAATCAATCTTAGATAAATGTGGGCGTATTACAAGCATAACTCAAGCTCAAGACATCCCAAAATACCACTCGACTTTAGATATTATTGACGTTAATGGATGTAGGATTACATGCAATAATCCAGAGCAAATAAATGATGTCATTGACAAATTGAATTCTAATGGTTTTGAATTTTTAGAACTTGATAATAAGTATTCGACAATTCGAAAAGATGGTGCGTATAAGGCCATTCCTTGTACAATTAGGGATCTTAAAACCGGGGTTATATTTGAATTACAAATTGTAACATTAACTAGCATAACCGTAACTGATATATATCATAATGTTATTTATAAAGAAGAAGCTATAGGATTAAAACCCACAAAGCAACAAGCAAAAGAAATTTTACAAGCTCAAAGAATAGGAGCTATATTAGAAACAATCTCTTTGACTGGAAATAAAATTCCATTAACTGAGCGGATGAATTTAAATTCTATACAAAAAGCTAATAAACAATTAGAATTAGCTGTGGATGATGTAACTAAATTTCGTCGTAAAAAACGTATTGAAGCGAGTGTAAAAAGTAGTAAACTTTGAAAATTAAGGAGAAATATATGATCCTTGTAATAGAAATACAATCCGCCAATTCCCCCAATTCAAAATGGATACCTTCTCCTTATGTGAAAAATATGAATCCAGATTATGAAAAAAAAATAGAGCTTGTTAAATCAATTATTGAAAAAATGGATCTCAATTACGAAGTTAAAAGTGGAAATAATTTAAATGTTCTGACTGATAAGCCTACCATGGAGATCGATATCTTTATTTCAACTTATGCCAACCAAAACTTCAAATCAGCCCTTTAATAGACCTCTTCCGTAAGGTGTCTAATACTTGCAAGAAATGTTGTACGCGGGCTTTGAAAGTTTTTTCAAAAGTGTAGTTGGAAGCAAAATCTAAAGATCTCAAAGATGCTTCTCTAATTTTCTCTTTATTTTTTGCAATTTCTCCGATTTTTTGCGCTAATAGTTTTGGCTTATTCAGGAGTGTTGTCCATCCGGTTTGGGAATATTGGACCAGGCCGGCCAAAGCTTCATTAGCGTATCCCGCGATAGGAATGCCGCAAGACATCGTTTCCAAGTAAGTACAGGAGGGGTCTCCTTGAACGTGAGGGCATACAAAAAGGTCCACATTAGCCTTTAAATAGGGAATAAGCTGATCTTTGAAATCGAGTTTTCCTTTAAATGTGACAAGGGAATTTAACCCATGCGAAGAGATCTGTTCCTGCAATAGTTTTTCAAGCTCCCCTTCTCCACATATGTCTAAATGAAAGTTAATGCCGAGCCGTTTTAGTTCGCAAGCAATGGGAATGAGATGCTCTACCCCTTTTAACTGGATAAGGCGCCCTGTAAAAGCTAATTTTAAAGGGCGATTTGTAAACAATGACTCCAGGCGATTTTCCACTTCCTCTTGCGTAGCCAATAACGATGAAGTCACTCTCGAGTCAAAGAAAAGTAAGGCATGTTGGTTGAGGCGGCGATAGATTTCATAGGTTGGAAGCCCATTGCATTGAATTCCATCGGCGGCTTTTATAGCTTTAGAGAATTGTTTTTCTAACCCATGCAGCCACAACAATCTTCTCCATCTTAAGAGGAGATTCGAAGTGGTGGCTCTTAGCATCTGTCTAAAAGTTTTGAAGGTATTTTCCGTGATGTAAATGAGAGGGATACTCAACTTTTTGCTTAATGAAACCAGATGCAACAAGTTGTATTCTATGGGGGAAACAATAAGATCCCCATTTTCTAAATCCTTTTCTAAAGAAGGGAAGCTAAAAGGGATAAGTTGAATTTCAAAAGGGAATTCCGACGGAAGGACTTCAATCGTGTCCATATAGAGATTTTTCTTATCGGAAGGCTCTGCGAAAACCGTGATTCTTCCAGGCCAATCTTTAAGGTATTGGCAAACTCCATCTACAAATTTCTGTGAAATTTGAACTTTTCCCTCGGACGTTACAGCAGCAGGCATGGCTGTAAATAACTTCATCTCCATATAGAAAAATTCTATCTTGTTAGGCGAACTCTAGAAAATGTAAAGTGCTCAAAATTTTAGGCCACTCTACATTAATTGTATCATTTAATGGCTGAATCATGATGAGGACCGGTTCTTTGCCCGATTTGCCTAAGGTTAAGCGGCGTAAAGTTGCCTTCCACCAATATTCATAGGGTGAATTAAAGGCTGTGGCTCCATCGGAAAACCAATAAATGGCGGACTTTTTCTGATTCCCTTTGACGATTTCAACCAGATTGGCATTCCCTTTAGGCAGGGGGTATTTTTCTTCTTTTATAATGTCCCATCCGCTCCCTCTGAAGCAGTAGTAGGGATCGTGCACTACGTGCCTATTGTGAGTGCCGTCAAGGATGGTGACGAAATAGATCGTATTGTCAATAAGATATAACCTTTTTAAAACATTTACGTTTTTAAAAAAGTTCTCTTCAAATTCGGAGAGCATGAGATCTCTGCTTTCAAACTTCGGCCCATAGAAAGGAATCCGATCCAACCGTTTCTGGGCATCGGGGAGGGGATAGAGCTGCCAGACCAAGCCGATGACGACAGCGATAGCAAGACCGATGCATAAAGCTATTTGCCCTTTTAGATTCATAAGCCACCCATTCAAATCAAAATTTATCTATAACACGATCTTGTTTTTTTGTCTTATTGCAATCACCATTCCCGCTGCGGATACTCCAGCCATGAGAAACCGAACAAGGAAAGCTATCTTTGGAAAATTGTATACACCAATATAACCCAAGGCTGGCATCCAAGATAGGGAGCAAAGGATCCATGGAATTGTAAAATAAGTCCAAGGAACAAAGCTTGCTAGAGCAAACGCCAAGGCGATGTACTGAAAGGTGTTTAAGTCTCCTAATATTCCTACGAGAGAGCTTCCCAAAGCTAACCATAAAGCTGTGTTATTAAAAGCAGTTACAGGAAAGGTGCGGGAGCCGCGAGTGCTCCACAAATAAAGCAATGGGAAGGACCAAACGAGGATCAGAACCCAACTAAAATGCTCGTAAGAAGTTGAAAACCAAGACCTGACTAATTCCCTCGACATGAAAAGGCAAAAAATGAGGACAAGCCCTGCAGAGATTTGAAAACGACTGAAATTCACGAAGAAACCCCTTTTTCGTTTGGCTTTGGTTGTTGAAGGGCAAATAAAAACCAGGAAAAACAAAACATGAGGATCAGGACGGCCCAGCCACCCCAGACGTGAAATTCTCCTGTAGCAAAGCGAGGGCTAATGGCTAATGCTGCGATAGATACAACAAAGATCCGGATCGTATTAGCCACCCAAGACATGATTACAAGGAGAGGGAGATTCCACCAGTACCTGTTAGTTCTCCCTAATAATAAATAGGCCACAACAGACCCTGCAATTAACATGGACTGGAGCATATTGAGTCCAGCGCAAGCCGCTTCAACGGAAATGTGAATATTGTTGACCACGATAAGGGTACCCTCTTGTTTTACATCGAAGCCAAGAAAGCTCAAACTGGCCGCTGTTACCCAAGCTCCCGAAAGGCGAAACCACCATCCGATTTGATTAGCGTCTAAGGCGATCCAAGGAAAAGCCATGAGGGGCAAAATGAGAAGTTTTTTCACCGAGGAAATTTGTTCCGGCGAAATTCTTGCGGAAAGCCATGTCCACAACAATAAAGTCCAAGCAATAGAAAGAATAAAGGTGATATTAAAAAGAATCCCTAAGAGAAATAAAAAAGTAGAGACCGCAATGAGAGTTGTAGATAAAGGCACTGTTTCTTCTCTTAGCAACCATGGGGAGCCGATCCAATAGAAAAGAGGCAGTGCAACTAAGATGGGAAGGGTATCATCTGAACTAGAAATCCAAGTGGTATCTCTTACCCAAATAAAAACAGCCAAAACTCCCAAACATACAAGCATCAAGATATCGACACTTCTTCGACTCATTTGGTTGGCTTCTTAAGATTTAGCTCTTCAACAATTTTTTTCAAATTCTCTTGAAGCAGTTGATTCGTTGGGTATTGCCGTAATAAATTTTCGGTCAGCTCTCTTGCTTTTTTATAGTCTTTATCTAAAAAGGCCTTTCTAGCCAGAAAAGATTGTGCCTCAGGTGAATCTTTTTCTATCGACTCATAGACGGTTGTCGCTAAATCGGTATTGCCTTCGAGCAAAGCAATCCGGGCAAAGGTCTCTTTGCCTACAACAGCTGCAGCAAGTTTGGGTTGGCCGTTGAGGATCGTCTTGGCTTCAGCATATTGCCCTCTTTCGATGTAAATGAGGCTGACCAACCAGCTTGCTCTATATCCCACATCAGACTGCTCTTTTGTCAGTTTCAATAGCTGTTCTAGAGCAGCGTCGGGATTCCCTGAAGCGATCAACAATTCCCCTGTGATCAGAGACATCGGCGGTGTGGGAGTTTGGAGGGTTGCAAACTCTAGAGCTGCAGAGGTCCCTTTATTTGCCCTTATCGCTTGTGTGAAGTCATACGGCACCCACTCCGGATAGTTTGCCGGAATGACAGATAAGGCGTTGAGATCCAAAGCGGATTCATACCATTCCGCTGCTAAAAAGGCTGCAGCAAAAGCATCAGGTCCTTTTAGAAGAGCTTGCAGCGGCTCCGGAATTTTTTCCCCTTTGGCTTCATCAGGGGGATTTTCAGTGTAATAGGCCAGTTCGGCAAAGTAGACATGCACATCATTACGCAATTTAGGGGATTTAGCTGGCTTCGATCCCTCCTTTGAAGGGGTTGAAGCAGCCGCCGATTGAGTTGAAGATGCTTCTTCTTGAAGAGAAGCAGATGCATTTGAAGAGGTTCCCTCTTTAAAGGTTTGCTCTTCTGCGGATACAAAATTCCCGGTTTTGCGATAAAGGAGGATGGTGCTTAAAGCATTTTCAAGAGGGAGGTTCCACGAGATACTATGAAATGGATTAAATTGGATCAAATCGTAGGCTTCTTTTTCTTTATTGTCTTTCAGCAATTGGATGATACGGAGCCAAAAAGTCTCCTGCCGCGTTTTGAGATATTGTTTTCCGTTTGCAACTTTTTCGAAAGAAGCGCTATCCCAAAATACTCCCGGCTTCAGGGATAACAGATAAGAAATGAGAGAGTCCAATTTCCCTTGGGGGATCGAGTTTGATTTCCAATCAAATTTGACAGGCACAACCACTTTGTTCCAGAATAGGGCTTTTAACCAGATGAAATCGAGGGAAGGGGCGGGCAGAACGTCGGACCATATTTGAATGGCATTTGCATATTGATTTCTTCTTAAATAGAATTCTGCAAGCTGATCTCTTAAATAGAGATTTTTAGGGTCTAGTTGTATGGCAGCGAGATATTCTATTAAAGCGAGAGAATTTTTTCCTATGGTTTCGAGCAATTTGGCGCGATAGGAACGGATCTCTGGGTTTGTGGGATCTTTAACTTGGGCCTGTGTTAAGTAGTCCCAAGCAGCTCGAGGATTTTCAAAGACGTTGATGAGAGCCAGGCGAACCAAACGGGTGGTGTCTGCTTTACCGGTAAAAGTTCGAGAATTAAGCAAGTCGACGGCTTCTTTCCTTTTTCCTTCGAGTAAAAGTTTATCTGCTTCCAGGACAAACCAAGCTTCTGGATTGGCTTCCCGTCCTTTCCAGCTATCTCTTAAGACTTGAAAATCTTTGCCCCGGCCGGAATTGAGGTAGGTTTCGGCGACAAGCAGAGCGGCTTTTTCATGGCTATCAAATGATTTAGGATAATATTCGTAAAGAACCACCAGCTGGGAAGTATTTTGAAGGGCTTCACTAGCGCGAATCAACAAATCGAGCCATTCTCTTCCTATTTCAGTTTGGTTATCGATCTGATCAGCATATTGCTGAATGATTTCGAAAGCTTCCTCAGGCTTTGAATTATTTAAAAGCTCCCGCGTCTTTTGCAAATCTTTGGCTTCTTGCTCTTTGTTCAATGTCAGCTTTTTAATTCGTCGTTCAATCGATGGCCAGTAGAAGTAGGTTAGCGTACTACCCAAGATGCAAACTAAGACGATAAAGAGAATAATCACCCTGCGCATTTGTTGTCTCCGTCAATATTCTTCTAGATGAATTTAATAAAAAAATGAATTTAATGAAATCTTTCTTTAAAGACAACTTTTTACACTATTTTGCCTTAAGGATTTACCCCAAAAGAGTTAAGAAAGCAACTCAAATAAAGAGAGGACGTTTGCCAGTTGAAGTTGTTTAGAAAGGGAGCCGCTGAGGTTCCGGAGTTTGAGTGAAAGGAGGTGTTGCATTTGGAACTTCTTGAGTTTCAATAGAAAACCGATACCTACAGAGTCGATGTATGTGCAATAAGTGAGGTCGATAATGCACTCCTTTTGATACAAAATTGGAGTGATCCTTTTAAGATACAATTCGTAATTTTGATTGTTATCCAAATAGCCGAAGAAACTGATGACAACGTGTTGGTGTTCCTGTTGGACGGCATCGAAAAAAGTATCTTGGCTCAAATTCAATCTTGCAAAAACATCCTGAGGTGATTCACAAACAGACAAGGCGAGGAAATCCCAAGAACGATGAAATTTTAAAAGACATCTCATTTTTTTAGAAAGACCCAAAATAAATAGCGGGCGCTTTTCTTGGACGGCTCGCTTTCCGGCTTCTAGCAGGAAGGCGACCCCTTCAAGATCGATATGCCTTGTATCTTTAAAATCAAAGACCACGGCGCCATGGCTGAAAAGATCATTAAAACGGCTTTTTAATTCCTCCGCTGCTCCTTTGCTCAAGCGGGACGGAATTTGAACCACGGTAAGCGTCTGATTGGAGGAAATGAAAAGTAAGAATTTCTTTCCATTTCCCTTTTTTTCCAAGGAAAACAGTTTATAGCTAAGCCAACTGTAGTAATGGTAGAGAATTAAAGGGATGGCCATCCAAGGAAATTTGATAATATCTATGAGATACCGTTTGCCGAGTCGCTTAGGCTCTTGGATAAGCCGATAGATCCATTCCATCCCCCATTTTTGCATCCACACCGGCGCACGCGGGATCATCCCAGCCAGCAGATCAAAAGTCCCCCCAACACCTATTGAAACAGGCACTTTGAGATGTTGATGGATCCTGTCATACCAAAGTTCTTGTTTAGGATTTCCCAAGTTAAGAAAAAGCACATCTGGAGCCGCTTGGTTAATTTGCTCGATGATCAGGCGATCTCTCTCATCCGAGCTTTCAAGTAATTCCCCTTCTGTGACGATTTTTGGATGGATAGCGCCAACGATGCGCAGACCGGGATAGAGAGCTTGCAAATAAAGCATGCAAAGTTTCAATGTTTTTTCATTTCCGCCAAGAAGGAACACCGCCTTTTGTTCCTTTGATAATACCTCAGACAGTTGAGGCAATAAATCCACACCTGTAATCCGATGTTTAACGGAAGACCCAAGCAAACAGCTTAACCATACCAGCGGCATCCCATCGATGGTCACCAAATCCGCTTGCTTTAAAACATGCAGAAGCTCTGGATTTCTGCTCTTTGAACTCATCCAGGAATGGGCTTTTACAAGAAAATCAACATTGAGAGTGGCGACATAGTTAGGTTTGAGGTTTTGACGGTATTGGGAGATCATGGCTAGAATGGAAGAAATTGTTTCAGGCATAGTCAAGCAAGAAACTTCGATGCCAAATAAGCCTATCTTTTGTTGCCGGTCGCTCATTGAGGAAAACCCTTTTTTTGCTTTTTAGTAGAAGGAAGCAGCTTATGCATCAGCCAATGGAAAAAAATTTTTACATCCAGCATAAAACCTCGGTGAACAACATAAAGAGCTTCAGCTGCATAAATTTCATCCGATGTCGGTTGTTCAACCTTTTCTAATTCTATAGGAGATATCATTCCTGCTTTAGATTTTAAATATAATTTTCTCCAATCTTCAGGCAATGCTTCTACCTCTTCTGGAGATCGGGGCGGCACACCAACAAAATGGACTTCTCCATGATAAATGCGGCGCAGGGCGGGGAGATCTTGGAAAAATTGACAAAAAGAAAACAATTTACTGTCTTGAGAAGGATCAAAGCTTTCTAAAGAAAAATTTTCCCATAGTTCTTTATCATAGGAGGCTGGTAATTTGAGTCTTAAGGAACTCTTTAAAGGACAAGTTTTTTTCATGAGAAAAAAAACAGGAAAAAAACAGATCCATAAAAAGCCTCCTAAAAGCCTTTCAGTCCATGAAAAAAAAGAATGAAAAGGGGATAGATAATTCAATTCACTCAAGATGAAATCATCCTTTATATTGAGGCATGTCCCATGTCCAAGATGGATGAGAACATTGTGATAGACAATGCTCTGATCGATATTTAAAGCTTCCCCCACGTAGCTTTGCTGGCTAATAACAGAATGCTGGATTGTTGAACCTTTATCGATGATGCAGTTGCTTTCAATGATCGCTTCAGGCCCCAGCTGCACATCTTCCATAATTTCACAATTTTCTCCGATGTAAACTGGAGGGACTATTTTTACTCCAGGATGAATAGAGACAGCATGGGAAAGCCAAATCCCCTTTTCAGCCATGTGAGCCGAGGTAGGGAAATGGGAGCTTTTAGCGGCTTGTTTTAATATTTTGAAATTGGAATGGGCTAGATCTTGAAAACTTTTTGTAGAAAGGAAAGGAAAAACTTTTTCTTTCTTATAATTAACTTTTAAATTAGATAAAAAATTTTCCTCGTTCGTTTCAATCTTCAACGCAGCCAAAGTAGGAGATGAAAAATGACCCCACCCGGTCCATTTTTTTGCAGGGTCTATATAAACAATGTCGGTTTCTTTATCCTCTAGGGAATTCAATTTTTCAAAGTGGGGCAAACTATCGGCTTGACCCAACAAAATCCTCTCCTTATCCCATTCTTTAGCCACTGAACTAATAACAAAAAAAGGGGTTTCCCACTGGCGAGATAAGTGGTAGGTGATTTCGATTCCCCACCGTTTTCCGTCATTCAAAATTTCTTCGATCATCTCAGGCAAATGGTGAAGGACAATATCATATTGAGTGTAGCCATGTTGAATAAGAAATTCAATGGTATGGATGAGGATGGGCTTGTCGACTATTTTTAACAGCGGAGAAGGTTTATGTTGGATTAAAGGTTCCAGCTCTTTCCTATAGCCTGTTGCGATCAGCAAAGCTCTCATTTCAATAGGCCCCTTTGCCAAAAAGGATTGCGGGTATTGTTTTAAGCAATAACTTTATGTCGAGCCATAAATTTTGGCTTTCAATATATTCAAGATCGAGCTGGACCTGCTTGTTGAATGGGATGTCGGATCTGCCGCTTACTTGCCAAATGCATGTAATTCCCGGTACAGCATCTAGCCTCCGCCGCTCTTCGAAAGAATATTTAGCCACTTCGTCAGGCAAAGGGGGGCGAGGGCCTACTAAAGACATATCTCCTTTGATGACGTTCCAAAGCTGAGGCAATTCATCCAAACTTGTTTTACGAAGAAAACGTCCTAAGGTGGTTACCCTAGGATCTTTTTCCATTTTAAATCTAACTCCCCGCTGATCTTGTTGGCTTGCTTGCAAATCCTCCTTGATCTGTTCTGCCCCTATAACCATGGTACGAAATTTATAGAAACGAAACTCTTTTCCCCATTTACCTACTCGTGTTGATGCGTAAAAAACAGGGCCTCCATCTTGAACTTTAATAAGAAAGGCTATCAAACACAACAGGGGGAACAAAAGAACAAGAAGAAATAGAGACACGCTCACATCCAGAAGCCGTTTAAAAAGTTTAGCGCTTCCAACAACAATCAGCCAGGAGTATTTTTTCCTAAGGTAAGTCCAACGATTCTGCCCCTCTTTTTCATGGCCATACTTTTCATATAAGGCGTTGACTAACCGTTTCCTTTCCTGCCCTTTTAAAATTTTTTGTTTTTTCATTTTTTATTGAGTGGAAGCTTGGCACATCATTTCTCTTTAAAAGAATGAATAGCCTCTTCTTTGCTGTTGTAAATTTCAAAAATCTTGTGCATGGAAACCAATTCGAATAGAGCACGCACTGATTTATTCATTTTTGCCAGCTTAAGCTCCCCTCCCATGCTATGAAGCACTCGCAAGATTGAAAGGAGGGCGCCTAATCCGGAGCTATCGACAAACTTTAAATTGCTCATGTCAAAAACAACATGTGTCGCATCATGGCTGGTAATTAAATTTATTACATTTTCTTTTAATTGCGGTGCCCCTTTAGCGTCTAAGCTATCCCCTTGGGGGGTAATAATGGTTACATTGTCTTCTATAACTTGTGCAAATTGCATAGAATGTCCTTTCTGCAGAAATGTTTTATAAATACATAAGTGATTCCAACCATCTTGTGCTTCTTTTGGAACATAGGAAACGCGATCCGCGATCTCTCTAATGATAAATAAGCCAAAACCATTCGTCTCGCTTCCTGCAAGGCTCGGTTCCTTAACTTTCCCCGGGTTAAAAGCATCCCCTTGATCCGAGATTTCTATGCTGATCCCTTTATCTGTAATTTCGTTACGGAGGCGAATGATGCCATCGGTTTTTCCTTTGTACCCATGCTTCACAATATTGCAAAATGCTTCGTTGATTGCAAGTTGGAGCATGCTCGACAATGCCTCGGAATCCCCAGGGGCTTGCAAGCAAAGACGGGCAACGGATTCCCTAACCGCTTGCAACTGGGATAAGGAAGCCCTGAACTCGACGACTGGATGCGGACTAGAGAGAGCAAGCGCAAGAGAAGCCACTTTCACGATAATCAGCGTTATGTCATCATCAAAAGTCTCCTGTTTAGAAAAAGACTTTAAAGAGGCCTCAATGATATCAATTAAGGCTGTCGGATCTTTATCTGAATGATTTTCAATGATTTCAATAAGCCTATCAAATCCAAAAAATTCTTTGTTTTTGGACTGTGTTTCTGTCACCCCATCGGAGAAAAACACAAAAAAATCCCCCACTGCATAAGAGGTTGTGTGCAATTCATAAGCTTGATTTTCTATCGCCCCTAAAGGGAGGCCTCCTCCTTTGAGTGAAACAGCCTTTTTCTCTTGAGCTAGATAGTGAATCGGACGTGTTGAACCGCAATCTACATAAGTCAAAGTCTGTTTTTGTAAGTTAAAACGTCCATAAAAAAGACTGACAAAAAATTCTAATTGGATCAGTGGAGAGGTCAACTTTTCATGGAGATGGGCCAATATTTCATTCGGCTGCAGCAAATCTTCATCCCAAAATCCTTGTTTACTTACAATGAGAGCATGGGAAAAAGGGAGGGCATAATGGATCAAATTGCTTTTTACCGCCGTTCCGACAAGAGCTGCAGGGATCCCTTTTCCCATCACATCTCCGACCACGATATCTAAAATATTGGAAGCCGGCCGATAAAACTCGAAAAAATCCCCATCGATTTCATGGGAGGGGATGGTCGTGGCGTGGATGTGGAATCCCGGAACATTTGCTGGGATCTTCCCTTCCAACAAAGTTTCGTGGATGCGCGCTCCTATATTGAGCTCCCTTCTCAAGATTTCGTGGGTGTTGGCTAAGGCTTGATGTTGGGACAGAATCAAGTCATGTAAATTTTTGTTTTCGACAAAGAGTCGAAATTTATCAATCGACGTCGCAATAGTTTGTTTTAATGAGGCTTCATCCCAAGGCTTAAGGATAAACTGGCTCACATGACCGATATTAACGGCTTGCAAAACAATATCTAGATCGGTATTTCCTGTAATAATGATCCTTTCGGTATCAGGTTGAAGTGTTTGAGCTTTCTTTAAGACATCCATCCCTGAAATACCCGGCATTTTTTGATCGCAAATGACTAAAGCCACAGGCTTATTGGCAAGAACATGAACTGCCTCTTCTCCATTAGAAGCAGTCAAAATTCGATATCCTTCCCGTTGAAGAGTTTCCTGCAAAGCTAGCAAAACCAGCCTATCATCATCTACCAATAAGATCGTATTTAGTTCTTCTTGTCTAGGCATTGAATTTCTCTGCATGGGGGTGCAATTTCATCTACACTTCAGTAATGTTAATTTTTTTTTTCTTGTCAAGGTATGAAGAACCACGCTAAAACTAAAATAACGCCAGTAAAATTAGCTTTCATAGTTATTCCTTAAGGATTGGATATGTCTTATCCCATTTCGCTGGAGTTGAAACAAAAGCAGGCTTCAAGCCTGAAGCAAATGCAGAGGCTTATTATGTCGCCTCAAATGCAGCAAGCATTGCATTTGCTACAAGCCCCTATCATGGAACTTGAAGCTCTCATCGAAGCCGAATTGGAACAAAATCCTTGCCTTGAAGTTTCGAGTAATGAGTCTACGGAAACTTCAGAAGATGGCTTGCTTGAACAAGATGGTTTTGAATTAAAAGAAGATATCAATGCATCCCCTGAAAAAGAGCTTACCTTCGATGAACACGATTTTAATGTTCTTCGCCAAATTGACGAAGAGTTTAGGGAGTATTTCAGGGAAAGCGGCTCTTATCAAAAACAATGGACAAGTGAAGATGACAAGTTGAGAACCTACATAGAAAGCTCAATTCAAGCCGAAATGACGTTATTTGAATATTTGATGCAACAGGCACGTGAAACGTTTTCAAAGAAAGAGGAGATGGTCTTAGCTGAAGCCCTTATAGGGAATATTGATGAGCAAGGATATCTCAAGACACCTTTAAAAGAGATCGCTCAGCTGACCGGAAAAGATGAAAAGCAATTCATACCGATATTAAAGCAAATCCAAACCTTTGAACCTTACGGAATTGGAGCTTCTTCATTACAAGAATCGATGCTCATTCAACTCGAATGCTTAAAGCTCAATGACACTTTAGCTTATAAAATTATCGAATCCCATTTTGATGATTTAATCCATAACCGTATCCCTAACATACAAAAGGGATTAGGATGCGATACCCAAGAAATTGCCCAAGCCATCAAACAAGACATTGCAAAATTAGATTTGCATCCCGGAACTTGGTTTTCCCGTGAACCGGTCCAAATGATTATCCCCGATGTTTCTTTAACTCTTGTGAATGACAAACTTGTCACCAATGTGAATGATGATCAATTACCTGCCTTCCATTTAAATCGTCGTTACTTGAAAATGTTGGATGATGAAAACTTGTCTCAGGAAACGAAAGATTTCATCCGGCAGAAAATTATGTCTGCCAAGTGGCTAATGAAAAACATTTGGCAGCGGAATGACACCCTAGAGAGAATCACAAAGTTTCTCGCCGAAAAACAACGGGAGTTTTTTATTAATCCCGAAGGTAAACTCACCCCCCTTACAATGAAAACGGTCGCGCAAGAATTAGAGTTGCATGAATCGACGATCGCCAGAGCTGTCGCAGGAAAATATTTGGATTCGCCAAGAGGGTTGCTTCCTCTCCGTTCTTTCTTCACTAACGCCTATTTGACAGCCGGGGGTGAAGATATCTCATCACGGACAGTCCGAGATATATTATTGGATATCGTTCACAAAGAAAACAAACGTAAACCTTTGTCCGATGAAGCCATAGCCGCCAAAATCAAAGAGTTCGGCATCCCTTGTGCTCGCCGGACTGTCGCCAAATATCGCGCTGAATTAAATATCGGCAACGCCCACCAAAGGCGTCAATATTAATTGAATCGAATTGCTAACCCGAAGTCCTGTTCATCTTGTCCTGATGATCCTCAAAATTGACCATTTCAAGACTTCCAGAGGCAAATATGTAATCCCACATATGGATCGAATTATCTCTATTGATGCATAATATTTGAAAGAAACCGCATCTGAGGAGTTTCACATCATCAAATGGGTAAAAAGCGATGTGTTTGGCATCACTTTGCGCACCCGATTCAATTTCAGCATGGTAATAATATTGATAATCTTGCTTTAAGAAAAAAAGTTTTTTGTCACTGTTTATAGTCCATAATTTAATTTTATTATCCATGCATAATCCAATAAAAACGGTGGCATCAGGATGAAAAATTACCTTTAGAACAGGCGAGTGGGCATTTATAGTTTGTAAACAGACTGCTTCTTTAGTTTCTTTAATCCACCACGTTTTAATAGTCCCGTCTAATGAGCTGCTAAGAAGAATCTCTTTGTTATTAGATGCTATCAAACTTGTAATTAGTTTGTCATGAGCTCTTCGAACCACTAAATTATTTTGGGTTATAACTACACTTTGAATTGAAGATATAGCATGAAAAGTAATATTCCCTTGATCATTGCCAGAAAAAATTTTCCATATATGATCATCATTGACAACTTCTAACGCGGTAATCCCTTCTAAAGAATTATCGACATTTTTCTCTTTGAGATTCTTCGTCATAAATTGTTTTAGACTTTCCATGAGAACAATTCCTTTAGAACAAATTTCCTTTGAAGGGCCTAAATTCCAAATGCGTATTGTTTTATCTTTTGAAGCGCTAAATAACGTCGAAGAAACATCCCCCCCATAATAGTTTTCAAAATGTTTTAAGCAGGTGACGCCTTCGGTATGGCCCCGGGGTAAGCTCATGCAGGTATAATTTCTTTGTTGTCCGTCGTCGTCCTCTTCTTTCCAAAATTCGATGTTCCCGTTTTCAAAACCTAGGATAAAATGAAAAATCCCTTCTGCGTCTTCTGATAAATGTAAACAATTAAGCCTAGAGTTTGAGGTCACATCTACATCTTCAGCATCAGGCCATTTTTCTATTTTGTTTTCGTAGACTGAGTACAACATCCCACATTGGCGTGTCATATTCCCTTGCATCCGCTTTACGTTATTGTAATACTGGTCCTTCCATTTGATCCCTTCTTTTAATTTTGTGGGCCATCCAAATCGCTCCAAAGTAAAACACCTCCACAGCATTTCATCTTGGGAAATTTCGTTCCATAACTTAGAAACTAAGGCTGTAACGCGTAAAACAATTTTTGGATTTAAATATGTAAAAGTATATATGGAGGTCTCCCTGGCCAACAAGTTAAAGGGATCGCTTCTTTCCCATTCCTTTACGTTCATTCCCAGTGTTTTCCTTTATTAAATTCACCTTGTAAATGCAGGAGAAAAAATTTGTCTTATTACTTATTTTTTTTTACAACGCATGGATATAAAATTCCTTGTAAAAATTTCAATATATAGCCAAGATGTTCTACAGCAAACCTAAGATGGCCATCAATGAAAAACGTCTTTCATAAACGGGATATCATTGCTATTCAGGATTTTTGCAAAGATGATATCATTTTTATTTTAGATTTTGCAACAAAACTTAAACATCATCCTCAACCCTCTCTTTTATCGGGATCAATTTTAGGAAGCTGTTTTTTTGAACCTTCTACTCGAACAAGGCTCTCGTTTGAAGCTGCGATGATGCGGTTAGGAGGCACTTGCATTGGCTTTTCTGATGTCCTTACAACCTCTTCGAAAAAAGGGGAAAGCTTAGCCGATACGATGCGGATGGTTGCCCATTACACCGACGTGATCGTCATCCGCCATCCGCTGGAAGGGTCAGCCCAACATGTTGCCGACATGATCACTATCCCTGTCATTAATGCAGGGGATGGGGCCAACCAACATCCTACACAAACCTTTCTGGATCTATTCAGCATTCGAGAAACGCAAGGAACATTAGAAAACCTGCAAATCGCCATGGTCGGAGATCTCCGCTATGGGAGGACTGTTCATTCTTTAGCTCAAGCTTTGACCCATTTCAATGCCCGCCTCTATTTTATCTCCCCTCCCATGCTTGAAATGCCCAAGGAAATATGTGACGAACTCAGGGAAAAAGGGATCAGGTTTTCTTTTCATAAGACTCTAGAGGAAGTTGTCGATAAAATCGATATTTTATATATGACCCGCATTCAAGAAGAACGATTTGTGCATAAGCTTGAATTTGAACAAACAAAAAATGCCTTTTCCTTGAAGTTGCAGCATATCCAACACAGCAAGAAAAACCTAAAAATTTTGCATCCTCTACCACGCGTCACAGAGATCGATTTCGAGGTTGACCAATCCCCTAAAGCCTATTATATCGAACAAGCCAAAAATGGCCTCTTTGTCAGGCAAGCTCTGCTTGGATTAACATTGGGAAAACTAGGTTCAAGCTTATGACAATGACACAAAAAACCTTATCTGTGAACGCCATCAAAAATGGCACTGTCATCGATCACATCGCAGCCGGACAAGCTTTAAAAATTATTCGGCTGCTGAAGATGACCCATCATCACAAAATTGCTACTCTCGGCCTCAATTTGCCTAGCGAAACTTTGCAATACAAAGATCTCATCAAAGTTGAAGATTGGGAGCTCACTCAAGATGAAGCCAATCGTGTCGCTATCCTCGCCCCCAATGCTACAATCAACATTATCCGGGACTATGAAGTCGTCAAAAAATTTAAAGTTCAAATTCCTTCTTTCATTGTCAACGTAATCTCTTGTTTAAACCCCCGCTGTATCAGCAACCACGAGCGGATGTACAGCTACTTCCACGTTAAACAGCGCCGAAAGCAAGTTCTGCTGCAATGCCGCTACTGTAACAAAATATTTTCCTATCAAGATATCCAAAATGAGGTGTGAAGATGGTTGAAATCAGAAACGTCCGAACACTTGAAGGCAAAATCAAAAATGTCGTCATTCCCGGTCAAGAGCAGGTCATCGATGCTCAAGGCCGCTTGACAATCCTCCCAGCTTTAATCGATCCCCACGTCCATTTCCGCACTCCGGGCGGAGAACAAAAGGAGGATTGGCGTTCTGGAGCCCTTGCAGCAATTTCCGGAGGGGTTACAACAGTCATCGATATGCCGAACAATAACCCTCCATGCATTTCGAAAAAAGATCTTGAAGATAAAAAGCGTTTAATAGACGCCCAGTTGGCAGAGATCCATATCCCCCTTCGGTATCACCTTTACTTAGGCGCCGATAAAAACCACATCGACGAGATAGGAAAATGCAAACAGCTCATTGCCGGGATCAAAATTTATATGGGGTGTTCGACAGGAAATCTTGTGATGGATGATGAAAAAGCGCTGGATAAAGTCTTTCAGATAGCTGCGCAAGAAAATTTGCTCATCGCCGTCCATGCCGAAGATGAAAAAATTCTGCAGGAAAACAAGAAACGTTATACCACAGTTACAGATCCGAGCGTCCATTCGCAAATACGGGAAAGAAAAGCCGCGATCAAGGCCACTAAAAAGGCCATCGAACTCGCCGAGAAATATGGCACCCAGCTCTGCATTTTGCATATGAGCACCAAAGAGGAACTCCACCTAGTTGCAGAAGCTAAAAAGCGGGAACTCCTCGTTTTCGCAGAAGTGTCACCTAATCATCTGTTTTTATCAGAAAAAGATTATCACAAATGGGGAACAAAGGTGCAAGTAAATCCCCCTTTGAGAACTGAAGAAGACTGTGAAGCTTTGTGGGAAGGAATCCGCAATGGAACTGTAGACATAATTGGAACCGACCATGCCCCTCATACTCTTGAGGAAAAAAAGCTTCCCTATGGTCAGGCCCCTTCTGGAATTCCAGGTATTGAAACTTTGCTGCCTTTGTTATTGAATGCCTATCATGAACAAAAAATAACCTTAGAAAAAATCGTCGCGCTGACTAGAACAAATATAGAATTGGTTTTTCAACTACAAGACAATAACGACGTGGTTTTAGTGGACCTTGAAATGAGCAAAGAAGTGTTAGACAAAAACCTGAAAACCAAATGTGGTTGGTCTCCCTATGCAGGGATGGTCCTTAAAGGGTGGCCGATTTATACAATCCTCAAAGGACAAGTTTTTCATGTCGGCTAAACGACAACTTCAGCAATTGCCTGAATGGAACCCCAGCATAATTTCCCTTTACGATATTGAGAAAAGCTATTTCGAAAATGCCGTCCAAGGACCCAGATACGAAGGGGTTTTACCTCAACGCCCTTACCCTCCTAAAAGTCAATGGATCGATTTTCTTGGCTTCAAAATTGCCTCCCCCATTGGCGTGCCTGCCGGTCCTTTACTCAACTCCCAATGGATAGGCTTAGCAGGGAGATTAGGCTACGACATTCCATGTTATAAAACGATTCGCAGTCATACTTATGCAGGGCACTCCCTTCCCAATGTCCTTTTTGTTAAAGCCGAGAAGCAACTCTTGCCAAATCAATTGCCATCTCATCTTGTCACCCACAAAAATTCCCCATCCGACCTACATGAACTCGGGATCACCAACTCTTTCGGAATGCCCTCCCGCTCGCCTCAATATCTCCAAGAAGATATTCCTCTTGCCAATCAATCGCTAGCAGATGGGCAGGTTCTCATTGTCTCTGTCGTAGGATCTCCCCCCAAAACTGAAAATGATCCGAATTTCTTTGATGATTTCGTCGCTGTAGCCCAAATGGCAAAAGCGTGGGGAGCAAAAATTATAGAAGCCAACTTTTCCTGCCCCAATGTATCTACAGGGGAAGGATGTATTTATTATAACCCATCCGTGGTTTACGAACTTTCCTCAAAAATTGTCCAGGCCATCGGCTCCACCCCGCTCATTATCAAAATGGGAATATTCCCAGAAACAGCAACCATGGAAAAATCGATGCTTGCGGCGGCTAAAGCAGGCGCCAGGGGGGTTTCAGGAATTAATACAATTAGCATGAAAGTGATCGATAAAGCGGGAAAAAACGCCCTTGGAGACGATCGCCCTACAAGCGGTGTCTGCGGCTCTCCCATCCGCGAAGCAGCCCTCACGTTTGTACAACAAGCCAGAGGCCTTATCGACAGGCATAAGTTGGATCTTGCCCTCATCGGCTGCGGCGGCATCACCTTGCCTGAACATTTCAAAGCCTTTCTTAATGCTGGGGCCGACATTGCCATGACAGCCTCCGGCATGATGTGGGATCCTTACTTAGCTTTACGTTACCATAGGAGACAACAATGAAAAAACAAAGTTTGATGTTGAAATTGCATGATATTGGCGCGGTTAAATTTGGCTCTTACAAATTGAAAAGTGGAATTCTGTCCCCTATCTATATTGATTTGAGGTTGATTGTCTCTTATCCTGATATATTAAGAGAAAGCGCTGATGTCCTTTGGGATGTGATCAAACCCTTAAAATTTGATCTCGTCTGCGGTGTTCCTTATACAGCTTTGCCGTTTGCAACCGTCATCTCGCTAGAACATAAAAAACCGATGGTGATGCGGCGGAAAGAAATAAAAGAACATGGAACGAAAAAGATCATCGAAGGCTCCTACCAGCCTGGACAAAATTGTTTGATCATCGAAGATTTAATCACGAGCGGCATGAGCATCTTTGAGACCATCGAGCCTTTGGAAAACGAAAAATTAAAAGTCACAGATGTCGCCGTTCTGATCGATCGTGAACAAGGGGGGAAAATCAAACTGGCCAAGCACGGCTACAATTTGCATAGCGCTTTTACCCTGACAGAACTCTTACATACCTTGGAAGCGTCCCATAAGCTCGAAAAGGAGATGTCTCATAAAGTTAAAGAATTTATCCAATCCAATCAGGTGGTCAATATATGAAAAAATCCTCAACTCAACAGATTTCCTTTGGCGAACGGGCAGCGCTCTCCTCAAATCCCGCCGCCAAAATGCTTTTTGAAATTATGGAAAATAAACAATCCAACCTCGCCTTAGCCGCAGATGTGGTTTCAAAAAAACAGCTCTTTCAATTGATTGAAAGCGCTGGACCACATATATGTGTATTAAAGACCCACATCGACATCCTCAACGATTATGACGAAAGCGTCCCGCATGAATTGTCGAGGCTGGCTAAAAAACACCAATTTGTTATTTTTGAAGACCGGAAATTTGCCGATATTGGAAACACTGTCTTACATCAATATCGGGACGGTATTTATAAAATTGCTTCTTGGTCCCACATCACCAACGCCCACATTGTTCCTGGTCCCGGCATTATCAAAGGATTGCAAGAAGTGGGGCTTCCCCTTGGAAGAGGGTTGGTCTTGCTTGCCGAAATGAGCTCTGAAGGGACCTTGGCGACCGGAAATTACACGCAGGCAGCTATAGAGATGGCCAAAGCTTATAGCAAATTCGTCATCGGCTTTATCTGCCAGAGGAGATTGATAGAAGATCCGAGCTTTATTCACATGACTCCAGGGGTAAGCTTAAGCAAAAGCGGCGACACGCTTGGCCAGCAATATAATTCACCTGAGTCGCTGATTCATCGCAATGGATCCGATATCGCTATCGTGGGAAGGAGCATCATCGAGGCGAAGAATCCTGCAGAAGAAGCCGCCCGATACCAGAAAGCTTGCTGGGATAGCTACTTGATGCGAACTTAAATTTGCGTCTGTTTTACTTTTTTATTTAACTTTTTTCATAATTTTTCGAAAAAATGAAAAAATGTGTGGAATATCACCGTTTAATGGTTTATTTTAAACCATTAGAAGGAGATATGTATGAAAAAGTATAGGAGAAATATTTTAAGCCGTCTTTTAGAAGCCTTGAAAAATAGCCCAGCGGTTCTTATTGCAGGCGCCCGTCAAACAGGCAAAACGACTCTAGTCCGTGAAATTGGCCACGATCGTGGTTTTACTTTTGTCACTTTTGATGATCTTTTCGCCCAAGGAGCTGCGGATGCCGATCCCATCGGTTTTGTTAATGATTTAAAAAAGCCTGCTATCCTTGATGAAGTGCAAAGTGTCCCAAAAATCTTTCTACCGATCAAAAAAGATATAGATGAAAATCGTGAATCTGGGCGTTATCTTCTAACAGGATCCGCCAATCCTTTGATGATTCCAAAAATCGGTGATTCTCTGGCAGGAAGGATGCAGATTATTAATCTTTGGCCTCTTTCCCAAGGAGAATTATTAGGACACAAAGAGACATTTATCGATACAATATTTTCAAACAAACTCCCTTCATCTTCTTTCAAAAGAATAACAAAGAAGCACTTAATAGAATTGGTCATAAAAGGGGGGTATCCCGATTTGCAGAAAGTCAATGGGGAAAGAGCACAATATGACTGGTGTAACAGCTATCTTACTTCTTTGATACAAAAAGACATCACAGATCTTGCAAAGATAGAAAATTTACGATCCATCCCAAATATCTTACAAACGCTTGCTGTCCGTGTAGGAGGCCTGATGAATGAAAAAGATATAGCACGAAATGTGGGCATTCCTGTCACGACGCTCCATCGCCATCTTCAACTTCTTCAAAATTTATTTTTAATTTCATTTTTGCCCGGATGGTACCGAAACATGGGTAAACGGCTTGTCAAATCTTCTAAAATTTATTTCGTTGATACAGCGATTTTGTTACATCTTTTAGGATTCAATGAAGAACGACTAATGTCTAGTCCTAATATGCTTGGCCATATTATCGAAAATTTTGTGATCATTGAATTGACTAAACAACTGACCTGGAGTCAAACAATTGCTAAAACATATCATTATCGTTCACATGATGGGTCGGAAGAAGTCGATTTAGTTGTAGAAAGCACCTCAGGGAAAATGGTCGGAATTGAAATAAAAAATACCGAAACTATTACGATACATGATTTTAAAGGATTGAAGAAATTACAAGAAGATTCGGGCAAAGATTTTCTTTATGGAATTGTCATTTACACAGGCGATAAAATCAACTCCTTTGGTAAAGATCTCGTCGCCGTACCTATGAGTGCCTTATGGTCCTAAATGCCGGATTGAACAATGTCGTGCATTTTGATGACACCAACGACTTTCTTGGCTTCATCCAGCACAGCTAGCACCATAATCGGATGCTTTTGATCGGCTTCCATCAAATGCATCGCATCCCAAGCAAGCTCTTGAGAATTGATCCAGCGTGGGGATCGGGTCATCAGTTCCTCCATTGTGTGATCCAGCGCTTTTGGCCCATGCCGCTGCAATGCACGCCGCAGGTCGCCGTCTGTAAAAATTCCCAGCAATTCCCGCTGCTCATTCGCAACAAGAATGCAACCACACCGTTTATTGGAAAGTTCCACGAGGATCTCTACCAACTTATCTTTTGGACGGCACAATGGGATCCCTTCGCCTGAAATCATCAAATCTTGAACCCGTGTCACGATGCGGCGCCCAATTCTTCCCGAGGGGTGATTTTTGGCATACTCTTCGAGAGAGAAATTTTTCATTTGCATCAAGGCGATAGCTAAAATATCTCCGATGATCATTTGAATCACCGTCGATGTGGTCGGCGCCATGTCAAAGGGGCACAATTCTTTTTCATTCGGCAGCAAAAGGACAGTATCCACAGCTTTAGCCAAACGGCTTTTAGGATTGGTGACGATCACACCGATTTTGACCCCTTTATTGCGCATAAACGGGATCAAATGCAAAAGCTCATCGCTTTCACCGCTTTTACTCACCATCACCACTATATCGTCTTTGGAGAGAATTCCTATGTCCCCATGGAGAGCATTGATAGGGGACAGAAAAAAAGCGCGCGACCCTGTGGATGTCATTGTCATCGCTATTTTTTCGGCGACAAGGCCGCTCTTTCCAACTCCCGAAAAAACGACTGTTCCCTTGCAATCTGAAAGAAAGTTAGCAAAATTTTGAAGACTCTCGAGATTAATATTTTGAAAAAAATCGTTTAAATACTCTTTTTCTTTCTCCACCAGGTCATGTAAAACACTTTTTATCGTCGTTTGCACGTTCCCTTACTCCCTCTGGGTTAAATGATGGATTTTAAATGATCAAGCGATTAGTCTCAAGCTTAGAGAATCACATAAGAGAACCCATGGCAGACAAAAAAATTCCTATTACAGTAGCGGAAGGGGATGGAATTGGTCCTGAAATCATGGCAGCGACATTGAGGATTCTTTCTGCTGCTAAAGCCGATATCGATATAAAAAAAGTGGAAATCGGGGAAAAAGTTTATCTCCAAGGGGAAAAAACGGGGATTACCCCTTCGACCTGGGAGGAAATTCGGCGGAACAAAATTTTCTTAAAAGCTCCAATTACTACCCCTCAAGGGGGAGGATTCAAGAGCTTGAATGTCACCATTAGGACTTCTCTTGGCCTCTATGCAAATGTCAGGCCCTGTGTGACCTATGCACCCTTTGTGAAATCCAAACACCCCCACATGGATGTGGTCATCGTTCGAGAAAATGAAGAAGATCTTTATACAGGCATTGAATATAGGCAATCGTCTGAAGTCTACCAAGCCTTAAAAATCATTACCCGTCCCGGATGTGAAAGGATCGTCCGCTATGCTTTTGAATACGCCCGTGCAAACGGGCGAAAAAAAGTCACCTGTTTTACAAAAGATAATATCCTTAAATTGTCAGACGGCCTTTTCCACAAAATTTTCGACGAAATCGCCCCCGATTACCCCGAAATCCAAAATGAGCACTGGATTGTCGATATCGGTGCAGCCAAATTGGCCGACACCCCGGAAACATTCGATATTATCGTTATGCCGAATTTATATGGGGATATCCTTTCCGACGTGGCCGCCCAAATAGCCGGATCGGTCGGGCTTGCAGGTTCTGCAAATATTGGGGAACATGCCGCGATGTTTGAAGCCATCCACGGATCCGCCCCACGGCGTGCGGGGCAGAATTTGGCCAACCCATCGGGGCTTCTTTTAGCGGCCATCATGATGCTCGTCCACATCCAACAAACCGACACGGCCGCCCTGATCCACAATGCGTGGCTGCGCACCTTGGAAGATGGGATCCACACCTACGACATCTTTACCCCCCCTGTCAGCAAAGTCAAAGTGGGAACCAAAGAATTCGCCCAAGCGGTGATAGACCGGCTTGGCCAGAAGCCGCAAACTTTAAAAGAAGCCCACTACACCTCTTCAAAGCCGATGGTTTCCTCCCTTAAACATGCTTCGAAAAAAGGGGAAAATGTTAAGGAACTTCTTGGCGTGGATGTGTTTATTGATTCCAACTTGGATGTCAATCAACTTCATCAAAAGCTATTACATATCGAAAATGGGGATCTTAAATTGACCATGATCAGCAACCGGGGGGTTTGCGTCTGGCCCAAAAAAATGCCCGAAACCACCTGTAGCGATACATGGCGGTGCAGGTTTATGTCTTCCCAAAAAGGAAAAAAGATCACCCATGAGCAGATTGTGCAGCTGCTGCAACGCCTAGCCAATGCAAATATCGATTTTATTCAAACAGAGCATCTTTGCAATTTTAATGGAATTGCAGGGTATACGCTCGCTCAAGACGAACAATAAGAATAGATCAGGCTTTTTTCAACAGGATAAGCATGATCGTAAGCGGCAGGATAAGGCAGGATAAATGAAAAAATTATTTAAACTTAATTAATGTAAGTTGAAAATTACTGAGTATAATCAAGTTTAAAAACCTCTGTGTTCTCTGTGATCTCTGTGGTTTATTAAAATTCAACCACAGAGTTCACAGAGATCACAGAGAGACAATAAATTTAATTATTTGCTACTTACGTTAATTATATTCCCACATCCTGAACCTTTTTATTCAATATCCTGCCCTATCCTGCCGTTTACGATCATGCTTATCCTGTTGAAAAAGGCCTGATCTAAGAGCATTTTGATTAGCCTGATGCATATGCCTGTTCATCCTGTGTTACTTTAAACAATGCACGATTTGTTAAAAATTATCCTATTCTTTAATTTTTCTTTAAAATGTTTGGTTATATTTTTTATTAAATAAATGTAGATATAAAATAAAAATTCTGATATAATAAGTAGAAAAAACAGAAAAATTATTTTTATGAATAATAACCATACTATCAATAAGTTACCAGCATCGGATTCTTATAATAAAGAAACCAATGCCACGAACGAAGGAAGTTCCCAGGATAAAAAACAAATTCCACAAAAGGGAACTTCAAATGGACGCTCTTATGTGGTGTTAACTTTCTTAGCGGGTGCTGCAGTAGTGGCCATTTCGGCAACTTTTTTCGTCGTGCATGAATTTTTCCTTTGCGTGCAAGAATCGATCAAAAATAGACTTCACAAACCTAGTCTTGATGATCACCGCAATATTGACACCCTAGCAAATAAGGTCTCTGTTACTTTGTTATGTACCTTTGATAAATTTAAAGAAAAGAAGATTGAGTTTAAAGAATTGTTTACAGGATTGTTCTACTGTTCTCATAGCGAAAGCATAATCCTGAATTATTTAGAGGCAAATTTTGACATTACTAAAAAACAATGGGCAGAATTTTTGAAAGGGGGACAGTTTAGCTTAGATGATGATGGAGAATCGTACGACTTATGGACAAAAGATAATAATATTAGTAAAAAATCTCGAAAATCTTCCCATTCTTCTGATGACATACTCGATCAATATCAAGTTCGAGGCACTTTTTTTAAAGCCCTTTTATATTTTCGACGGACAACAGACGGAAAAAAAAGGACACATTTTCAGCTTGAGAACAATCCTTTTGCATTTGGATATGTTATTCGGCATGGGATTGATTATCTAAGACACAAACTCACGGGAAAAAATGTAGGCCCTTACGGTTTATCTATTCATAAAGATGTCAACCCGATTTTAATAAAACGAAAAGTAATAGAAGCAGAAAAAGAAAAAGATAATAATAACGAAAATTAAGTAACCCTCTAAACATCCGACCCTTCGAGCTCGACAAGCTCTTCATGATTATATTGCTGTTCGTCGAGTTCCCCTTCCTGCTTGGCAATATAAACGGCTACGACCGCATCGCCAAGAATATTCAGAACCGTTGAAACCATTTCCCTCATCCGATCGATCCCTGCCAAAAGAGCCAGCCCTTCAATGGGCAAACCTACCGAAGAAAAAACCACCGAAAGCATAATGAAGCCTGTGCCAGGAATGCCGGCCGCTCCAATAGCTGAAAGGGTCGCCGTCAACACGATCGTCAATAGGGCTTGCCAGTCAAGGTTGATCCCATAGGCCTGGGAGATAAAGATGGCGCTCATCCCTTGAAAGATGGCAGCCCCGTTCATATTGATGGTAGATCCTAAAGGTAAAACGAAGCTGGTAATATTTTTGGACACGCCTAGATTTTTTTGGGCACAGTGCATGGAAACAGGCAGCGTCGCCGAGCTGCTGCAGGTGGAAAAAGCCACCATGATCGCATCACTCATGCCCCGGAAAAAATGCCATGGGTTCAATTTTGCCAGCCCCCAAAGGATGCCGCAGAAAATCAGGGCAATGTGAAGAGCGCAAGCTGCATAATAAGTCGTCAAAAATTTAACCAGCGGCAATAAAATGGACAAACCGAAGGATCCTGTCACCGAAGCCATAATAGCAAAAACCCCAATGGGGGAAAATTCCATGACTATGGAGGTGAGACGGTACATCACATCGGCTAAAGACTCAAGGAACTCCAAAAGGGGCTTCCCTTTTTCCCCAGCGAAATTGATCGAAATGCCTAAAAAAAGGGCAAAGACAATAATTTGCAGCACATTCCCCTCGGCCAGGGATAGAACAGGATTTTTTGGGATAATGGACAAGATCATTTGGGAGACCGTTGGCGTTTCCCCTATTGTCAGTTCCCCCGTCATATGGAGATTCAGCCCTGAACCTGTTTGAAAAACTTTTCCAAAGAAAATTCCGATCGCGATGGCAATCATCGTAGTTAAGATATAAAGCATCAAAGTCTTAAGGCCGATCCGTCCTAACTTTTGAGGATCATGAATGCTGGTGATTCCGACCGTCATTGAAGAAAGGACGAGGGGGACGATGATCATGCTAATTAAACTCAGGAAAATGGTCCCGACCGGCTTCAAAAATTCCGCGCGCGGTCCCAGAGCAATCCCCGTAATGACACCTAATAGAAGAGCTATTAGTATTTTAACCCACAACTTCATCGCGTATTTCTCCCGCCGCTTGCCGTTACCTTAAAGAGAGAACCTTCAATAAGGTATTAAACAAATAATCTAAATTAAACAACCAAAAACATGGCGCTGCCGGTTTTCGGTTAAACGCTTTACAAATTATAAATATTTTATCCTATGAATACTATAATCGTCGAGCTAGATCAGCTTTGGCCCTTTGGATAAATGAGTCCCAAGAAGACTTGCCTTCGACAAAAGTCAGCTTGGTTTTTACCCAAGCTATCGGTAAGGCAAGCTCCAAAGAATCCACGAGCTTAACTCGATCCTTTTCTGTGCAAACCAAAAACTCAGCCCCCAATTCGGCGCTCTGTTTTCCAAAATCTGCTAAAGCTTCAGGATCAAAATCTTTATGATCGGGAACAAAATGTTTAGACACAATCTGAGCGCCCAAATTTTGAATTGTATCTCCAAAATAATCGGGATTGGCAATCCCGCAAAAAATGGCCACACGCCTTCCAGCAAGGGCAGCCACCGGCTCCCCTTTGAAATCGAGGATGTTTTCCACGTCTATCTTTGTGGCAATGACAGGCGCACTCGTATACCGCGCGATTTTTTGGCATGCAGAACGGTAGCTTTCATGATTGTGCACGTGGTTTAATATGATTAAATCGGCACGCCCAAGGGATTTTAAACTCTCGCGCAAAAATCCGCGAGGAAGAAAGTACCCTTGACCAAAGGGATCGCAAGCGTCCATGACAACCACGTCAAAATCGCGAGCAAGCCGACGATGCTGCATTCCATCATCTAAAAGGATAAGCTGAACACCTGCCTTAGCAGCCATATGGGAAGTTTTGTGCCGGTCTTTGCCGACAAAAACGAAAGCTTTAGGTAGATTTTGGGCAAGCATAAAGGGCTCATCGCCGCAGAAGCTCGCAGGGTGCATGGGGCCTTGCCCTCGGCTCAATATGACGGGAGCCGCCATTTTTTCAGATTTGGACCGGTAACCGCGGGAAAGGATGGCTAAAGAAACATCATTATAAAACTCTTTAGCTACCATCAGGGTGACAGGCGTTTTGCCTGTTCCACCAGCCACTATGTTGCCGATGCTGATCACGACAGGAACGGGGGGCGTATACCGTCGGACCCACTCATGATCAAATAACCAATTCCGGCACGCTACAAAAAAGCTATAAATCCAGCTCAAAATAAGCAGGATCCCTTTCAGAAAAAAGGGCAAGATCCCTTTCCGTTTTCCTTTGATTAAATCCAAAAAATATAATTCGATATGTTGTAACACAAATCATTTCCTTCTGAAGGATAGGTGACGACTGCAAATTAAAACGAGTTGTTTATTGAATCATTCAACCGCAGGAACTTCATCGAGCAGACCCATCTGCCACTTTTTAAAATTACTGGAGTGTAAATCCTGTTCCGGAAAAAGGAGCCGTTCGACCGTTTCTATAATGATGTGAATAGCCGTCATGTGAGCTTCTTGAACCCGGTCCGATGTCTCAAACCCATTGATGCAAAGTTCGAAATCAGCGACCCCTTTGAGCTTTCCCCCTCCTTTGCCAAGGAAAGCAACCGTTTTTAACCCGAGTTTTTTTGCCAGCTTAAAAGCATGAATGATATTAAGGGAATTTCCACTAGTAGACAATCCAATAAAAACATCATTAGGTTTTCCGTAGGCTTCCACCCCCCGAGAAAATATCCACTCAAACCCCATATCATTTGCCACACAGGTGATATGGCCAGGATCGGTCAATGCGATAGCTGGCAACGCTTGTCTGTAGTGCCGAAAGTTTCCTGTTAACTCTTCGGCGAAATGCCCTGCATCGCATAAACTTCCCCCATTGCCTGCTATAATCACTTTATTCCCTGATTCAAAAGCATGGGCTAACAGGCGAGACGTCCCATCGATGAAAGCGACAGCTTCGGGCAGAATCAACTGATTGGAAGCTGCGATGGCATCTTGGAGAGATTTTAAGATATTTTCCTTCATTCTTGAGTGTAAAATTTTTTGTTTAAAAGCAAAAAAACCAAATCAAAATATATGTCATTTTCCAATATTTATCAGTTATCAAGCAAGGGATTTTTCAAAGATCTTAAGAACGTTTAATAATTCATTTCACATTCCCCTTTGAGAAAGAGCCTCTTAGAGGGTTTTTAAAAACTTTAAGCTATAAATATTTTTTTAATGTAAAATTACAAATATCTACTAGTCTTCTTTAGTTTATATATCTATTAAAAAAATATAAAGGGGTCATCCTATGTTACCCACAGAGATTACAACTTTTAAAGAAACAGAGGAAGGATTTATACTCATCCCTCATTTAGCTAAAACGAGTGAAGCTGCAACTCCCACGCCGACGTCCGAATTCAACGGGAGAAAATATGAAGAGCTTTCACTCTCAACTTTTGAGATGGTTGAAGAAGATCCCTTTGATGCCATGCGGTATAACAAAAAACCCTCGGTGCCCATTTTGTGTTTGGATGGAGGGGGAACCCGGATTGTCTATCCTTTAGAACTTCTGGGGTTTTTGGAGGATGAATTAGCTAAAGAAACAGATCAAAAGGATTTAAAACTTGCCCATGTCTTCAAGGTTTTTGGCGGCACCTCTGCAGGCGCGATTGTAGCGTTGGGACTGAATGCGACCGATTCGGCAGGACATCTAAGACACACGGTTAAAGATATTAATGAGTTAATTCCAAAATTTGCCGCGTCGATTTTTCCTTATTCTTATTGGCAGAGTGTAAAATCTTGGACCGCTAATAAACCTTTATATGATCGGGGTCCCTTGCAGAAATTCTGCAAAGATTTTTTTCACGATCAGTTTGCCAAGGATTCTTATAAGGATTTCTTAGTGCCGGTTTATCAATTAAACAGCGGCATCTCAACAAAATTGTTTACTCGAAAGCTTTGCCGCAGCGACCAATATTCTTCTCTTTCTATGAATGCATTAGTCGAAATGACAGTGTCTGCTCCCACCTATTTTAAACCGATGGAGTGGAAGAACTGCGGCTATGTCGATGGGGGAGTGACAGCCAACAATCCTTCTATGCAAACCTATTTTTATGCTAAGCAAGAATATCCTAATTCCAATTATATCACCTGTTCGTTTGGCACAGGGATCACACTGACCTGTTTTGACGAAGGGAAATATGATGACAATGCCTATGGATGGGGTACACTTACTTGGGCTCCAGACATCTTGGAGCTTTTTTTCAATGCGAGAGAAGAAGAAATTGAAGAATTGATGTTGAATCTATACGGAGAACATCCAGAAGATTACTTCCGCTTTCAATCGAAAATCCCATATATTCCATTAGATACCACAAACGAAAAAGTATTTGAAAAGCTAAGGGAGTATGCAAAGAAAGAGAAAGAGGAAAAGCAAGGCCGTTGGCGCAAAATGGTCAAAACTCTTGCAAAAATACAAGAGATGGAAAACGACGGGTTTTTTGTAACTTAGAATGTCTTCAAGGCTTGCAAAAATAAAATAATAAAAATAAAAATGAGTTATTAATCCGGAGGAGTCATGTCTCGAATCGTGCTTTCCTTGTTTTTGTTTCTCTCTCTTTTTTCCCATGATCCCATTATCGGCGGAGAAACTATTGAAAATTCTGCAACAAAAGCTCTTGAGCCCATTAGAAAAAAAACACACCGTTCTGTGCTTATCACGGGTTGTGGACGGAGTGGAACTGGCTATATGGCACTATTTCTTAAGCGATCGGGACTCCGCATCAAGCATGAACATATGGGGGAAGATGGCTCTGTTTCTTGGCTCATGGCCGCCGATGTTGAAAAAGCCCCTTGGGGCCCCCTCTATAAAAATTATACTTTTTCCCATGTATTCCATCAGGTTCGCGATCCTTTGAAAGTGATCCAATCTTATTATAACGTCCCTCCCGGCGCCACATGGGAATGGATTAGCTATGTGATACCTGAAATAAAAATGGAAGATTCTAAATTGACCAAATGCGCTAAATATTGGTATTACTGGAACTTAATGGCTGAATCCAAAGCAGAATGGACCTATAGAATCGAAGATTTTGATAGTGAATATAAAGAAATGGCTAGGAGGCTTGGTCTAAATTTTGATAAAAAAATTCTTAATACTGTCCCTAAACAAGCCAATTCCAAAGGGCCTCCAAAGCGTGTGATTACATGGCAAATCTTAAAACAGGAATTAAGCCCCGATCTTTTTTTTAAAATGTACAGCCTTGCACTCTACTATGGGTATGTACCCAAAGCATAAGATCGATTGCAAAATAGGAAAGAGGAGACTTCATGATTTGTACGATTATTTCCATCATCTTTGCGGTTGCAGTGGTTTTTCTGCCCCTTCCTCAAGAAATAGTAGCTTTGAATTGGGGCCGAGGGGCTTTTCTCATTGTGGCTATCTCTTTTGCTTTATTGCTTTTTCACTATTTTCTTGAGTGCTGCACAATGATGCAATTGCAAAAAGCAGAAAAAAATTTCACTCCTCGAGTCATCTCTTTATACAGACAAGATCGGGGTTTAAAGTTAACGCATCTGTTTTTTTCATTGTTCCCTCTTGTCACGTTGATTATGGTTTCCGGCTCAGCTTTCTTCAACATCGGCAATAAAGCGGATCTGTTTGCAGTTTGGATCATTTTATTTGGAATCTCTCTTGATCTCTTTTCCCATGCCTTTAAAAAGACCTTCAACTATTTAAATCCTTTTGCCGTCGTGCGGTTATTTACCCATGCTGCTCGCAAAAGCATCCAAGATGAACGTGAAAGCGATTTATGTGACTGGATCGACGCCCTGACCGAATCTGCAATTAAAGCGATCTACCGCTCTAACATCTCCTTATGCAACGATGTTCTGCAAGAATTGCAGATCACTTGCAAAAATTTTCTGGAAGCTTCAAAAAGCATCAGCCATCACGAAATAGATAGCCAATCGGAAAAAATGGGGATCTCCGATAAAATCAGCTTCACCCTTTCTTATTTTTTCCAGCGGATCCAATTGATCAATGAAAAAGCTCTGGAAATGAATCTTGAGCCTATTTGCAGCACGGTCATCACCACCTTAGGAAAAGTAGCCGTGCATGCAGCTAAGTTAGATATTAGCCTGGCCGGATATCCCCTTTATTTTCTGGGCACTTGCGCTAAGTTGGGACAAAAAAAGAAAATACCCGATATCGACATGAAAGCGACGTTAACTCTCGTGGAAGTGGCTAAGACAATACCACAGGAAATTGATGTGACTTATTTGGAACTCAAAGACACCTATTTAATCCTTGTGACCCAATTGCACGAGATTGCCAAAGAGACTTTCCGGCAAAATAAAGGGACACGGATCAGTTTGCTGACCCAACCTTTCAGAGAATTGCTCGATCTATTCAATACAGAAAAGCTATCGAAACATCAAGATGCTCCAATTATTATCGATGCGATCAAGCAAGTTCTGGCCGAATTTGAAACATTAGAAACGGTTCTAAAGACGATTCCACCCCTTCCGGATATTCCTGAAAGCACTATCAAACCACCGCCGCCCGAATCAACCGTTTAGAAGCTGCTTATAAAATTTATAAATATGATAAAAATATGCTTTTAGTCACCGGCGGAGCTGGCTTCATTGGTTCAAATTTTGTTTTAAATTGGATCCAGTCAAAAAATATCCCCCTTGTCAATTTAGACAAACTCACCTATGCAGGAAATCGAAACAATCTCGCCGCCTTGGAGGGAAATTCCCGCCATATCTTTGTTGAGGGGGATATCGCCGATCGCGCTTTAGTTCATGAACTTCTCCATAAGTATCAACCCCGTGCCATCGTTCATTTTGCTGCCGAAACTCACGTCGATCGCTCCATTGATAAGCCTGAAAACTTTTTATTTACGAATGTCGATGGCAGCTTTGCTTTACTTCAGGAAACTTATTCGTATTGGAAAAAATTACCCTCGGCCGAGCAAAATTTTTTCCGTTTCCTGAATGTCTCTACAGACGAAGTGTTTGGCTCTTTGGCCTTAGGCTCACCCCCTTCCACCGAAGGGAGCCCTTTTTTTCCTAATAGCCCATATGCAGCTTCTAAAGCCTCTTTTGACCACTTTGTCCGCTCTTATTTCCATACATACAAATTCCCTTCGATAACAACCCACTGTTCTAATAATTTTGGCCCTTACCAGTTTCCGGAAAAATTAATTCCTCTGATGATTGTTCAAGCCCTGCGAGGTCAAGCTTTACCGGTCTATGGAGACGGTAAACAAATCCGAAATTGGATCTATGTGAAAGATCATTGTGAAGCGCTTGAAGTTGTTTTGAATAAGGGTAAGCCAGGTGAAAGTTACAATATCGGAAGTGAAAAAGGGATGACGAATTTGGAGCTTATCCATTTACTTTGCGCTCTTTTAGATAAGCTAAAACCAGAATCCCCTTTTCGTCCACACGCGCAGCTAATCCAACACATCAAAGATCGCCCAGGACATGATAGACGCTACGATCTTGATAGCAGCAAAATCAAACGGGAGCTTGAATGGCATTCTCGGCATCCCTTTGAACAAGCTCTGCGCGAAACTGTCCGCTGGTATTTAGAAAACCAAGCGTGGCTAGAGAGTGCAACTAACGAAAACTACCGCCTTTGGATGGCAAAACACTATAGTTAAAATTTATGAAAGTCATACCCACTGCGATAAAGGATGTCAAAATTTTGCAACCCAAAATTTATGAAGATGACCGGGGTTTTTTTTTTGAAAGCTATAATCAAAAACTCCTCTTACAAGAAGCAGGGATTAAACAAAATTTCGTCCAAGATAATCACTCCCGCTCTGTCAAAAACGTCTTGCGGGGTTTGCATTATCAATTACAACAGCCTCAAGGAAAATTAGTCCGTGTCGTCGCCGGCGAAGTCTTTGATGTCGCTGTCGACCTCCGAAAAACATCTCCAACTTTTGGACAGTGGGTAGGTGTCCCCCTTTCAGCCATGAACCATTCGATGCTTTGGATCCCCCCTGGGTTTGCCCACGGTTTTCTCGCTCTTACAGATAATGCGGAAGTCTTATATAAGGCGACAGATTTTTACGATCCCAATTCAGAATATTGCCTAAGGTGGGATGACCCTGATTTGGCTATCGACTGGCCTTTGAAACAGCCGCTTTTATCTTCTAAGGATCGTGCAGGAAAATCACTTAAAGAGGTTCCTTACTTTAAATGAAAAAAATTTTATTATTAGGAAAAGACGGGCAGATTGGATGGGAATTACAACGGACACTCGCTCCTTTGGGCTCCATCTATGCTTTTGGAAAAGATATTTTTAATCTAGCCGCATTAGACACAATTCGGTCCAAAGTGCGGGAAATACGCCCTGATATTATTGTCAATGCCGCAGCGTATACTGCTGTTGATCGAGCAGAAGAGGAGCGCGATCGAGCCCTCGTCATTAACGGCGTCGCACCAGGTGTTTTAGCCGAGGAAGCAAAAAGGTTGAATTCCATTTTGATCCACTACTCTACAGACTATGTTTTTGACGGAAGCAAACGTGCCCCTTACATTGAAGAAGACAAAGTGGGGCCTTTAAACCGTTATGGAGAAACAAAGCAGGAAGGGGAATTAGCCATCACGGCTGTAGGAGGGCAATTTCTCATTTTCCGCACGAGTTGGGTCTATGGGTTAAGAGGGAGCAATTTTCTTCTGACAATGTTAAAATTAGCGCAAGAAAAAAAAGAGCTGCGGATAGTTAATGATCAAGTTGGAGCTCCTACTTGGAGCCGTTTGATTGCCGAAGCTACAGCTCAAATTCTAACCCAGCATAAAAACAAGTGGGGCCTTTACCACTTGACCTCGTCCGGGGAAACCAGCTGGTTTGAATTTGCGAAGAAAATATTCGGTACAGTCCCTCTTCAGCAAATGCCAAACCTCATTCCCATCTCTTCAAAGGAATATTCTTCCTTAGCGAAAAGACCCCTCTATTCCATCCTGTCAAATAACAAAATCAACCGAGACTTTGACATCGTCTTGCCAGCCTGGTCTGTCGGCCTTGAATTGTGTCTAGACAGCCAAGAAAAGCCACTAAGCGGGAAACAGTAACTTAAGAGAAGTTACTTAGGAGATACAGAGAAGAAACAGGATAAGCAGAATCGTAAACGGCAGGATAAG
Source organism: uncultured Parachlamydiaceae bacterium (assembly GCA_963742415.1). Lineage (GTDB taxonomy): Bacteria > Chlamydiota > Chlamydiia > Chlamydiales > Parachlamydiaceae > CAVULX01. The sequence continues at coordinate 623,831 of CAVULX010000003.1, read as the reverse complement.
CAGGATATTGAATAAAAAGGTTCAGGATGTGGGAATATAATTAATATTTTTTCTCTTTTATCCTGCTCATCTTGCCGTTTACGATTCTGCTTATCCTGTTTCTCCTCAACAAATCTACCCAAAAAGGGTTTCGGATGGCCTGTTGAGTACTCCTAAAAAAAATCCAACATTACACCATAGGAAAACTGAACGGTTCTCGGAGGAGGCGTCATCGGTTCCGCCAAAGCAACGGTATTAAACAAAAGATGGGCCGCTTTCTCGAATTGGTCCAAGGCCAAGGGGCCTTTGTCGATACCGATGTCGAGATTGCCTTTAGTGCCGAATCCATCCTGCCCTTCGAAATTCCCTGCTTTGGACACATCCACATGAACTTTAATGCTTTCTTCGTAAAGGCCTGGCGGAAGTTGTCCTTTTGCTACCCAGGAAGGATATCCTTCAGGCCCTGTATCAAGCCAAAAGGCAATTTGCCGCGCAGCGCGCGTCCAATCTATACCACACTCCAAAGCAAACTTATAGGCTTGCTCATATTGTTGTTCTGAATAAGAAGCTGTCAAGCGGGCAAAACCGTCCGCCAGCTCCAGCCCGAATTTCTGCATAAGGAGATCATCTTTCCATTGGAAGTCTCCCTGATTCATATACCGTTCAGCAAGGATCAGCATATCGACTAACATGATATTGGAAAGGGCCTCCATTTGATAGAAATAACTGACGCCGGCGGCCTCCATGTTATACAAATTATGCATATCTTTTATTTTGCCCCAAATGGAATCCCTTCCCAAGCCATAATATTGACAGGCATCTCGCAAGTCGGTCATTCCGGTCTGGCGGGCATTTGGATATCTGGTTTTTTCAAGAGGATTTTCCAGGGATCCGCTACCTCCTGCAGGTCTGAACAACGAGATCTCGTTCTGTTCCCGGATGAGGCGCGCCATCACATCGACCAGCAAGACATGCCTGCGTGATTTCTGCTGGCTATGGAACAGGGCAGCCAAGTCAGGATAGATGCCCAACCGAACTAATTTGGCCGCATCGTGTAAAGTCCTGCTCCGTGATTCAGTATATTTTTCTGCCGGAACATTTTGCAAATACACAAAAGTCTCAGGAGATGCTTGATAGTGAAAGACATAGCCAGGCTGATCTCCCTGCTGCTGGCGCCCCAAAACAGAAGGCAAACGCTTGACGGCATAAACACCAAGAGGTTTGATTATCTGGCTTTTAAATTTGTCGGTTATTTCGTTAAAGGCTTTGCAGACGCTGTGCTCCTGTGAAAAATAATCATATTTTTCACCCGTTCCTAAGAATTTAAACGCGTCACAGCCTGCTGCTGAAGTCACGATGGCCGTGCGTCCCAATATCTTAACAGTGGCATTATCAGGAATATTCAGCGTTTCTAACGGAATAGGAGGCACACGTGCATGGAAGGCATCTAATAATTTCTGGTGCCACCTTGGAAGATCCATCTCATATTTGGGAAGTTGCAAAAGCTTGCCCATTCGAGTCATCAGCAAAGAAATGATTTTCCCATACGTTGTAATGGAGCCGCCACCTGGTTGGATATAAATGTTTTTGGCGTTCATATAATCCTGGACAAGGATGCGCATGAGTTCGGGATGTGCAAACAAATAGCGGTTAAGATGCACCATATCGTCATGATTCAAGATAGAACTAAATATATTGTGGAGTGTAACGGGTTTTTTCCTTTTTCCCTCTACAAGTTCCTCGTGCTGCCTCCTGATGGCCCCGACAACCAAAGACGCAACAGGAGATTCCGGAATGGTATCAAAGACTTCGGAAGACACTTTTCCATTCCAAAATTTCGCAAGGAAAGCGAAGCTCCATCTCTTCGAATACCCATCCTTGACGTAGTTTTTAAGCCTTTCGACATCGGCCGGCATGTATCCGTTTTTCCAATTTTTGGAGTCCACTTTCTCATCATTCGAACCCAGATATTTGCCTAAAATCTGGTTGAGCTCAGGATCCTTGCAAACCTTCTTGCGAAATACGGAGTTCTTATTGCCGGACATACTACGAAAGATCTGTCTCATGATATGTTTGCGAGGATGCAAGAGGCTGGCTCCTAGGGCTGCTTGTAAATAAGGGTCATCAGGAAAAGTATTCCGGCACTTTTCGATGTTAGGAAATTTATCGCTCAGCTTGATGCCCAATTTTGCAAGCGCTTCAAATGCTGAAGTTGAATTCTCTTTATAAGGGTGCCGGCAATGATACTCCAATGCATTGTCGCCATGTACATCGATCTGGTGAAGGTTGAATCCGACTTCGCTATAGAAACTCAGATAACAAGCCTCTTCGGTGAAAAGGAATGTTCGGCCATTTACAGGGTCTGTCCAATGGGGATCGAAACCTATTTGTTTCATTTGCAGCAGCTCTTTTTTTCCCAACACCTGTTTTGACATGGCCATCCATATGGTGCTGTTTTCTTTGGCTTGCAAATTGAGAATGTGCTCCATGAGACGTTTTTTTATCGTCTCATCGAGATCACTCATATCAGGAAAATCTCTGAGATGAGAGTAAAGTTCGGCCGCCTGTTGCAGGGTTGTGGTTTTTAATATAGCTTTAAAATAAATGCCTAACCTCAAATCTCCACAGACCTCTGTCAACGCTAGCAGATCGCCAGTGGGTTTCCAACATTGTTTCAGCGCATCGAAGAATGCGCTATTTTTCGTGTTCCAAAATAGAATTGCTGAATCGGTCACGATCTGTTCTATAAATGGATCTTTTAAGAAGCCTATTTTGATAAGTCCGATCAGTCCAATTTTGAGTTCCTGAGAATGAAAGCTCGACAATAACTTTTGGGCTATGGGCAGAACTTCGTTGGATTTTTCCTCAATGATCCTTGTGCAAACATGTAAGAGAAGCTCCCCTATCTTTTGATCTTTCTGTGCCAATTGAATCAATTCTTTCAATTGTTCCTTGTCTAGATCGCAAAAATCCTTTAAATCCGCTTTCGGCATGATCGATGCGAGTAAATTTTGCCAAGCCGCTTTAACTTCTTCCTCGCGGGTCCAGCAACTTTGCCATTTGGAGAAGACAAATTGGAACAGGGAAACATTGTTGGCGTGCACGAACTGAGATCCCTGCTCACGCAGCCAATTGAACATGTCTGGAGTTCTAGCTTTGAACAGCACTGAACTCCCTTTCTCATCCAAAGCGCTAAGATTCGCACCAGCCTCTGCCAAGGCTTTGACAAAGTTATTATCTTCGTTTTCCACAGCTTTATGGATCCATCCCTGTTTTTCAATAAAAGCTAACAAAAATTTCCTATTTTGATCAGGCATAGACTTCAATTCTCCTGCTAGCGTGCGCTTTTTTAACGTCTCGTATTCCAAAGCATCTTGAAACCATTGGTTTAAATAAGCACCACAGGGTACATAGATATTACTGTTAATATTCATAAAGAACCTTTTTTAAGATTAATGATTTTGAATTGTATGCGATGTTATAAATTTAGCAAATTGTATTTTACACCTATTTTAAAATTAATTTCTGACTAACCTTACTTAAGAGGTGTCTGCCAAGTCCCATTGGTCATATTCATTTTGTCCTAGCGTCTATGGATTTACATTATTTTTAAAATGATATAATTTAAATTTTAACTAAGACAAGCTTATCAAAACCGGAAATAGTCCGTTTTGAGAGGCAATCAAAATAAACGTGGGAAGATTTTTATGGTAAAAATCAATGCATGGGTTGCCCCCGCTGCGAAAAGCAAATTTATAAAGCAAGAAATTGACCTAGGCCCACTAGGTGCCGAAGAGGTCGAAGTGGAAGTTGACTATTGCGGAATATGCCACTCCGATCTCTCCGTCTTGAATAACGACTGGGGCATATCAATCTTCCCGGCGATCCTTGGGCATGAAGTTACCGGCCGGATAATCGCGAAAGGCCCTGAGGTGAAAGGCCTCAAAATTGGTCAAAAGGTAGGCGTTGGCTGGACCGCGGGCAGCTGCATGCATTGTAAGCATTGCATGTCGGGCCATCATAATTTTTGTCCTGAATCAGTTTTCACAATCGTCGGACACAAAGGAGGTTTTGCCACTCATGTGCGTTCACACTGGGCCTGGGCAATTCCTATTCCCGACAACCTTCCAATGGCTGACACGGGCCCATTATTATGCGGCGGCATCACCGTTTTCAATCCCTTGTCAACCTACACAAAGCCGACTGATAGGGTTGGTATTGTCGGTATCGGCGGCCTTGGTCATCTAGCCGTAAAATTCGCTGCGGCATTTGGTTGTGAAGTAACGGCATTCACTTCGAGCGAAAGCAAGTTTGCCGAAGCCCGCGAATTTGGCGCCAATAATGTTGTCTCAAGTAAAGACTCTTCTGCTATTCAAAAATTAGCGGGCACGTTTGATCTCCTCCTCGTCGCAGCGAATGCTCCTTTGGATTGGACAGCCTTAATCAATGCTCTTTCTCCACAAGGACGCCTTCATTTTGTCGGCGTCGTCCCTGATGCTATCCCTGTGAACGTCTTTACTCTAATTGAGTCACAGAAGAGCATTTCGGGCTCTCCTATTGGCCCCCCGTCAATGATAGCAACAATGCTCGATTTCGCAGCGAAGCATCAGATCACCCCTAAAACAGAGCATTTCCCAATGGATAAAATTAACGAGGCCTTCGATCATCTAGCGAAAGGAAAAGCCCGTTATAGAATTGTTCTTGATAGCTAGTCGGTGCTGGAAGGATGAAAAGAATATTTTGGGAAACGGAAAAATCCCAAAATATATCGAAGAATGAATTACCTTTCGGAAGATTATTTTTCCCATTTCTTGGTGATAGTTTTTACCAAGTCGAAACTTTATGTTCAAGTTTTTTATGGTGCAAAGCAGCTCGTATAAAAGTATTTATCGATGTTTCTGAGTTTTATCAAAATCGCCTCTCAATGTTCTCAAAAACCCTCAGTGATCTCACCGGCTCTGCGGTGAAATTTTGTTAGTAGTGAAAATTTTGTTCCTCGCCGTTAAGGGACAGGAGCGGGCGCAGGGATAACCGTTGGTGTTGTGCCGATCACAGGAACAGGTGAAGCCACCCCTGCAGCTTTCGCTTTTGGAGTAATTTCAAGAAAGACATTCGTGCCCGCGACGTTCGCCAAAATGCTAATAAAAGAGGCTATTCCCCCTTGAACAATTTCTTTTAAGTAAGTGAATTTCATAGGGGGTACATACACGATATCCCCAGGCTCAAGAAAAAAATCGCAAGCATATGCCTTGAAAATGCGGTTAATATCCACTTCAAAAACAGTTGGCCTGGCTAGGGCACCTCGAATAACAACAGCCCGAGAGCTTGCGCGCCTCGTCACTCCATTGGCTTGAGCAATCGCCTCGGCCAAAGTGATTGTATCTAGATAATTAATGGTTAAGCTCCTATTTACCTCCCCTAAAACATAGACTTGAGGCATCACATAGCTTGCCATGTAGATATAATCCCCTGTCTTCAAGGGAAGATTTTGACTCATATCCCCTTCGAGAATCAGGCTGGAAAAATCAACCGGAACATATTCTCCGTTTCTCGACAGAAAAGAATGGTCAAAATCCACTAAGTCGATTGTTTGATCGCGGAAAAGCCGCGTGGTAAATCCCCCCGCTTCCCCTAACGCCTTAATGATTGTCGCATGTCCTTCGAGAGGCTTTTTTCCAGGCTTTCGAACTTCTCCGTTAACGGTATAATGTTCCCCCATAAATTCGTTTCCGTTAATAATCAGTTCCGGAAAACGGAAATTTTTTTTGAGCTTTTCAGTCAGGTCGGCTCGCAACTCAGGAATGGTTTTACCCTCTGCCTGCACTGAATTTAAGAACAAATAGCAGATCGTCCCAGTAGGTCCTATAGTAATTTCCCGTCGTGTGTTTTTTTCGTTGTAAACCGTGATAAAAAGTTTATCTCCGACTTTTAAACGGTATAGGTCTTCTTCTGCAGCGAGAGAAGCAAAACAGATTGCAAAGGTGATAAAAGCAAACAGAAAAACAGGAAAAAAATTCATCTTTTTTTTCATCTTAATTATCCGAATCCGTACCTGTGGAAATATGGAACCAACTAAATTCACCATAATAACTTCCTGCAGCCGTAGCAAAGGACTGTATAAATGCGTTAAGTGCTAGAAGCACTAACTGTCTTCCAAACCTTAATGTCTTATCATAAACATAAATTATATCTCCTGGATGCAAAACAATATCTCTTGTTTCTCCGTTGATCAACTCTCGAAGGTCGACCTGCACAAACAAAGGACATTCAAGGCATCCTCGGATAACGAGCACTTTAGAGATATCTGCTGCGTATGGAAATCCGATCGTCCAGCCTCCACTCGATGCTAAAGCTTGAGAAAGGCGCATCCCTCTAGTATATCTGACTTGAGTGGGAATCGTTACAGCTCCCAAAACATAGACCTCTGCATAAGGTGTCGACGCAATGTATATGTAATCCCCAGGGTATATGAAAACGTCTTGTTTTGAATTGGGATTGTAAAAAATGTCATGGAAATCAACGTCGAGTTTTTTCCCATCCCGAATCAGGAATGAATGGGCAAGGTCGGCGATCGATTCCTGGGGTGCATTTTGATTCTCATTGGTAAAATCCTCAGGGAGAAGCCCCCCAGCAAGTCCTATGGCTTCTCTGACACGAATGGGATCCACAGTGGAATAAACCCCAGGCAACGAAACTCTTCCCAAGATTGTAAAAGTTTCATTTACAGTCGTTTTAGAGCATAGTGTCACAGTCGGTTCCTTGAAATGCGTTTTTATCTCTCTTTCAAGGTCAGCTCGAACTTCGGGGATCGTCCTCCCAGCAGCTGGAATGCCATCAAGAAAAGTCCAATATATGCGCCCATCCGGGGCTACTGAAATATTGCGGGATGCAGTTTCAACCTCATCATAAACATCTATCTCAACGATATCGCCTCGGGCTAAATGATAGTTTTCTTCGGTCGGTTTAAAGGGTTTAAACATATCCTGGGTGAGGGGCTCTTTTTCCACATCATCCTGATCTTCATATGCAGCCAGCCGCTCATCATACTCGGCTAGAACCGGACCATAATCCTTCACCACAGGATGACTTGTTTCCATGACTTGAGGGCGCCGAAACAACTCAAAGTTAGGGGCAGGTATTTTGCAACACGATGTTAAATTTAATAACATAAGAAAAAAGCAGAAAAAAACTCGCAGCGATAGCCTAAAAATCCCGTTCACCCGGAAATCATTGTCATCATTGCCGCCAAAAAAATAACTTATCCCAAAACGATCCTGAAACAAATTTTATTCCTTGTTTAATCTTTTCGTCTTCAATATAAGCTGGATAGACACGATTTAAAACAATGCCGCAAGGGGCTAATCCAAATTGGTGCAACTCTTTTAAGCTTTGATCGACAACCGGTTTTTCAACAACAGAGGATCCAATAATAAACACTGTCAAGTCTGCTAGAGCTGCTAAGTTTGTCGTAAATGCTTCATCAGCTACTCCTGGGGCATCTATAATCAAGAGCTCATACTCTTTTCTCAACTCTGCCATAAGACGCTTCATTGTCACTGATTTAATGAGCTCTTTCATGAAGGGTTGTTCTATCCCCGCTTTTAGACGGTCAGGAACTCCTTGCGAAATGTGCTTTTTCCAATCCGAGTGGAAAAAATTTTCCAATGTAATAGCGGGACTATCATTTGTGTAAGCGTTATCTTTGCAATCGAATTCCATTAAAAGCACTTTTTTTCCTACGTGCTGGTAATAACGCGCTAAGTGATAAGAAACGCAGCTTTTTCCTTCCCCTTGCGTCGAACTTGTAAAGGCGATGGTTAATGCTCTATGATCCACGTCAGGGGATAGAGAGGGCAATCCATCAGACAGCCTTTCCAAGACATCCGCAAGCATTCGGATGAAAAACAAGGTTTTCGCCCGGCTGTTTTTGGGAGTGAGGTGGGGAATTTCGGGAATCACCATCAAAGGGGGGATCGAGTAAGCAAGCTCGATTTGCTTAGGGGTCCACAATTTTTTATCCCTCATTTCCAATACAATGGAAAATACAATCCCGCAACTTAGCCCTAAAAACAGCCCCACAATGGGCAATAGTTGCACCCACCAACTCTCCAAAAGGGGCAGTGCCTTTTCAGCCAGTTGATAAAGCTCAAGCCCCCCTTGCGGAACATTAATCATGAGCCTAATCGTTTCGACAGATTTCGTCAGAAATTGCACTTGGTCTTCCGTGATCCTTTTGGCATCCAGCAACTTTCCAAAAGCGATCTGATCTTGGGGTAAGCTTTCTTGAGATTTTTCCATCTCTGCAAGGCTGACAGCTAGATCTTGCTTCACTTTTTGAGCCGATCTCACCTTTCCTTGCAACCGGATAAGTTCTGTTTGCAGCCTTTCTCTATTAGGATTTCGGGAAGTCAATCCCTCTTTAGCTTCAGTTTCTTTAGGATTTTTTAATTTTTCTCTGAGTTCTTCAAGCTCTAACTCCAAAACTTTTACTTTCGGATTAGTCGGCGTAAAGCGTGCCTTGGCTTCCACAAGAGCTGATTCTAGCGTTTGAATACGGTTTTTAACGAGGTTTCCTTGGGAATTTCCATTCGCGCCGAAATCATTGATGCTCAACTCTTCGGGCAATGAATTGATTTCCCGTTTCATATTTTCATATTCAATAACCAAACTATTATAACGGAGGTTGGCTGTTTCATATTTTGAACGCGCTTCCATTAATTGAGTTAACAATTGGGAATAATCGGCCGTCATTTCGAAGTATTGATGGGTCTTCTTAAAATCTTCGATCTCTTTCAATTGTTGTGCAAGCTTCTGCTGGGAATTTTCCAACTGCGCTTTAAAGTTGTCCAATTCCGATTGCAATTGCTTTTGAGTGAATTCTACGCTGCTCTTGACTGCCACTTTCGCTAAAGTATTTGCGATGTCCACGGAAAGATGGGGATTATCCGTTTTGGCAACGATCCGAATAAAATGGGAATTATTGCGAGGAATAGGGACTTCAACGAGGGTTTTGATCTGCTGAGGTGATAAATTTAGACCTAAAATAGCTCTAACTGCTTGCAAATGTGTCGGAAGGGTCACTAAATCGAGGGCTGTCGCTAAGGTTAAATTATTCATTGCAATGTTAGCAGGCAATGTTTTAGGCAAATCTTCCCTAAATAAAACCACCGCCTCAGCAGCATAATGGGTCAACAAATACCATGTCGCCAAAGATCCTAACCCGGCCCAAACAACAATGCAAACACCTATAAGAAAAAGATGGCGTTGAATCCCCAAATACAATTTTTTTGTGTCGTACCTTTTTGAAAACTCGTCCCCTTCAGCTTCTCTGAACATCGCCAATTCATCATCAGGGGAAACTTCCCGGTCCTTTGAATCAGTAAAACTAACATACCCGGAGAGAGGCATTTTGCTTGGCTCTTCAGACGGGGAATGTGGAAAATCATTTTTTTTGTCGCTCATCCTTCTAAAACCTCTTGAAGATGGCAAAACAGGATCAATAAAAAAACCAAAGGTGCATATTATTAAAAAAATGATTTTGATGCATGCTTTTAATTGCCCCCCTCTTTTCCCGGATCACGGATTAGATTGTACATCTTTGGCCACGATCCGTATAATAAACACAAATTCCTATAGAGAATAAAATGGGATCAAAAATTCGCGTCCTGTCCGATCACACAATCAACAAAATCGCGGCAGGGGAAGTCATTGAAAATCCTGCTTCGGTCGTCAAAGAACTGGTCGAAAATTCCATGGATGCGGGAGCCACAGAGATCTGCGTCGAAATCAAAGGGGGAGGAAGGCAACTCATCCGTGTCATCGATAACGGTTGCGGGATGTCTGCTGATGATGCGCTTCTCTGCCTTGAACGGCACGCAACATCAAAAATACGGGAAGTCGATGACCTCAATGCCTTGGATTCCATGGGTTTCCGTGGGGAAGCGATCCCCTCTATCGCCTCCATCTCAAAGTTCATGCTGCTGACTCGTCCAAAACCAGAGGATGGAAAAGCGAACCCGGGGACAATGGTCCTGGTCGACGGGGGCAACATCCTCCGTTCCTGCCCGGCAGAATGTGCACACGGAACAACGATCGAAGTCAAATCTCTTTTTTTTAACGTGCCTGTCAGACGTAAATTTCAAAAATCCCCTGCTTACGACGGGGCTGAAATCCTCAAAATTCTCACCCTCCTTTCTCTAGGCAATCCCCATATCCGATTTCAGCTAATAAGCAACATGGAAAATGTTCTCAATGCGCCCCTCTCTCTCCATACGACTTTCACAGAACAGTTAGGGGAACGGATTCAAGCTGTTTTGGGAAATGATTTTTATGCAGGGTTAAGTCAGCTAGAAGAAGCCAAAGACAACATCCAACTGTGCGGCTATATCGGCCTCCCTTTTTGTACGAGGCACAACCGCACAGGGCAATATCTTTTTATTAATCGAAGAGCTGTCTACTCCCCCTTGATTTCTTACGCTATCCGCGACGGCTACGGACCTACCCTTGCAGCCAATAGACACCCCCTCTATGTCCTTCACATTACTCTGCCGGGTTCTCTAGTCGATGTGAATGTCCATCCCCAAAAACGGGAGGTCCGGTTAAGGCAAGATCATCTTATCAAAGAATTGATTTCTCAAGGTGTTGAGAAGGCTTTAGCAAATGCAGGCGCTTCCCCAATTACCCATTTAGAACCGGTCTCGTTTGATTTTTCTCCACCCCCATTCCAGAACTGTGATCCTGATCCCTCGCCTAAGACACAAACACATATCAGCAACGAAAATTCAAAAGGATTATTCAAACAAGAATGTGAGATCTGGTCTCCTCCGCCTAAACCTCAACCCAGATCGACCGAGCCTTGGCTTTTCAAGGAGACCCCTAGACAAGAAAATATCTGTTTAACCCCAAAAGTTTTTTCTACCCTTCCAGGCTACATCCTCGTAGAATCCAAAAAATTGCCCATCTTTTCGAAAGATGGATTATGTGTCATCGATCAAAAATGCGCCCATTCACGAGTCATTTTCGAAAAGCTTGACAACCAAAAAAATGACTCTTCCAGCATTCAACAATTACTTTTGCCCTACACGCTCGAAACCTCCCCTATTGAAGCCGCTATCTTGAAACAACATTTGGAGAGTTTGAATTCCCTCGGCATTGCCATCAAAGAATTCGGATCCCATACTTTTCTGGTCGATGCCATTCCACAAGCTTTTGAGGATAGCGATGTCGGAGCTCTCATGCTGGATTTATTAAAAATCATGAGTGAACAACCTGATCCTAAGGCATTTCAAAAAGAGCAAAAGAGATCCGCGGCTGCTGCAGCTAGCCGGGCAGCCATCCATAAAAGCCGTTTTCTTTCAGTTGAAGAAGCTCAATCTTTGGTCGATCAACTCATGAAGTGTCAATTTCCCTTCCAATGCCCATACGGAAAGCCGACCATCATACAAATCTCCGTTGATGACCTGGCCAAGCAATTTCAAACTAAAGGTGTATGATGAACTTTCAAGGTCGCTTGCTTAGGCTCCAGCAACAATTGCCCGCAATCCAATGCGATGCGTTCCTCATTGATGACCCCATCAACTTATATTATATGACAGGTCTTTCATTGAGCTCAGGAACCTTATTGGTGACCCCTTCTTCTGGAATTTTGCTTGTCGACAACCGCTATGAGGAGCTTTGCAAAAAACAGTCGCTGTATTCCGTGATCTTATCAGATACAACTCCTCTTTCTAAGCTGCTCTCTTCCCCTGAAATGCAGGCGATCAAAACAATCGGCATCGATGGGGATATTGTCTCCTACAAAAAATTTCATCTGTTGCAAAGCTCTTTAGAATCCAGCTGTTCCATCCGATTTGTCGCCGTGGAGAGTCCTATCAAGCAACTCCGGATGATCAAAGACACAGACGAACTATCTCTGTTGCACGCCTCAGCAGCCCTCTGCGCCGAAGGATTTGACTATGTTTGCACTCGCCTTAAAGAGGGTAAATCGGAAATCGATGTCGCCATCGAGCTTGAAATTTTTTGGAAACAACGAAAGGGGAGAAACGTCGCTTTTGAGCCAATCATTGCTTTTGGATCCAATAGCTCTATGCCCCATTACCGAGCGGGTTCAACGACCTTAAAGAGGGGAATGGCCGTTTTGATCGATATAGGCGTTAGCCTAAACCATTATTTCTCAGATATGACTCGGGTGGTCTTTTTTGGGGAACCCCATCCAAAAATGCAGGAAATTTATGCTATAGTCGAAGAAGCCCACCAGCAGGCGATTGCACATTGCCGTCCAGGCGTGCCAATAGGAGAGATCGACCAAACCGCCCGCGGTATCATCGACAAATACGGTTACAACAAATATTTTGGACATAGCACCGGACATAATATTGGTTTGGAAATCCACGAGCCCCCTTTTATCCGCAATAAACCTCCTTATAATGAGATCCTTCTACAACCAGGCATGGTGTTCACCATTGAACCCGGCATCTATCTGCCAGGAATTGGGGGTGTCAGAATAGAAGATACCATTGAAATTACCGCACAGGGACAGGAAAGTTTAACCAAAAGGTCCACAACTCCTTTAATAATTTAATAACATTCAAACTGAAATCAACAGTAGTTGTGTTATAATACAGTTTTTGCTAAAATTAAATTTTATTTACACTTACTTATGTTTAGTTTCAGACAAAAAATATTATTAAGTTACATCTTCGTCTTCGTCATCTTTATCGGCCTCATGATCCCCTTCGCCTCAAATACCGTGATGCGGATTGCGATCAAATCGATGAGAGACCGAGCAGATGAGTTGATTGAGAAAATCCAATCCGCTCCTAACAATGACGCCTTAATTCGAAGATTAAAAGAACAAAAACCTCTTATCTTTTTCCGCGTAAGCGTGATCACCGATGAACGGAAAGTTTTATATGACTCCCATACCAAGCGCCTGTTAGGCCCACGGTTTAGTCAAGAATATGTTGTTGACCACCCTGAAGTGATCGAAGCCTTTGAAACAGGGTTTGGCTATAACGAAGACTTTTCCGAATTGCTGGGACAAAAATTTTCCTACTTTGCCAAGTCTTTCGACTTTCATGGCAAAACCTACATCATGCGCACAGCATTTCCCTACAAATATGTTGTCGAACTCACCCAAGATTTTGAAATCGGCATTATCGCTGTTGCGACCATTGTACTATTGCTTTTCAGCACCATGACATGGTTCATCATCAACTACCTGACAAAACCGATTGCCCAAATCATCAATGCTGTTACACCCTACTCTGAAGGTTATGAAACAACACTGCCTGAAATAAAAATCAACGTTAGCCCCGGAGATGAATTTTCAAAATTAGCAACCACATTAAACTCCCTTTCTGCAAAGCTTCAAAAGCAAATCAACACATTGACAAGCGAAAGAAACGAAAAAGAGGCCATTCTCGAATCGTTGATTGAAGGGGTGATTGCTATCGACAAAAATATGGTGATCACCTATGTCAATCAAACCGCCGTCAAAATACTCCACAAACCTTCTTTAGAATTATTAGGCCACAGTTTCAGTGTCACTAATCAAAATAAATGCCTTTCCCTATTAACCGAATGTCAGATCGCGCAAAGCCCTTGCATTGAAACCCTTATCATTGAAGACAAAGGCCCAAAAATCTACTTAGACATTGTCGCCGCACCTAAAAAAGATGACACCGGCGCAATCTTGGTTTTACAAGATAAAACCTCCCACTACCGTATTTTGGAAATGAGAAAAGATTTCGTAGCCAACGCTTCGCATGAACTTAAAACACCGATCACCATCATTCGCGGCTTTGCAGAAACATTGCATGATAATCCCGACTTGCCCAAAGAAACGATTGCTGAAATTACACACAAAATTGTCTCAAACTGCCAACGGATGACGAACTTAATCAAAGATCTATTAACTTTATCCGATATTGAAAATATCCCCGAATCACGGCTCGAAGTTTGCGACATGATCAAAATCGCCGAAACCTGCCGCGATTTTGTTTTAAATATCCACCCCGACGCCCAGATCAATATCCATGATGTGACTAAACAAGGGATCCACCTCATCGCAGATCCACAACTCATGGAGCTCGCCCTGATTAATTTGATCGAAAACGCTGCCAAATATTCGACCCAACCTGCTAAAATTGACGTGATCATGGAAATGGCAGACCCCTGGGTAAAGATCTTAGTAGCAGACCAAGGGATAGGGATTCCTGCCGCTGATTTAGAACATATATTCGAAAAATTCTATACGGTAGATAAAGCCCACTCAAGAAAAATGGGGGGCTCAGGCTTAGGACTTTCCATCGTAAAAACAATTATCGAAAAACACTTTGGCCGCGTTTCAATTGCATCCGAACTCGGTAAAGGAACAACATTTACACTCCTTTTGCCCTTGCGAAGTTAACCACTCTGTCACTTTCGGTATATTTATGCAACAGTGCCTTTCGATTATCTTTATTACAGTTTTGACCCCCATTTGAATTCAAGTTTGTTTAATTCCTAAACAATTGCTATTGACGAAAACGAATAAAAGCTTTAAATAATTAAGACTACGAAGTTCAATCGGTCTTTTTTATGTAAAATCGCTTCTATCTTCAGGCTTTCGGTTTCACGACGAACGCTATCAATAAAAGTTTCATAAATTAATATTGAAACATTTTACAGAAAAAAAACGGTTTTTATAATGAGACAATACTCTTAGCATAACTTTGCCGATTGACTCCAGCGGAAAATATACGCGATACACATAATGGAGACAACAAATGAAAAAAATTTTGATACTGCTCATAGCCGCACTAGGATACGCCTCCTATGCTGAATGCATAGACAATGATGAACGTGAGCAAGACACCCATAGGTTTACCGAAGAATTGAATGAAAGAGATTTTGATTCCTTGAGAGACTTTCTTAAAACAAAACGGGAAGAGGATCTTCAACAAAAAGCTAAAGATATCACTCTCAGCGGCGACGTACGGCTGGAATGGCGCCATCTAACCGAAGATGTACGAGGCAGAAGTCTCCGCGGCGGCAATGCAACAACTACAAAGATACCCGACACCGGATTACCCATTTCCCGCAATGACTTTGATATCGAATTCAATTTCCGGATCGATTACGATGCCGACCGCACCTGGGCCACAGCACATGTTCAATACGACAACACGGCTGGTGTCGATAATAATGGTGTTTCTTGTAAAAAGGATCCCGAGGGGTATCACGGAAGCGGAAATTGCGACAACTTGTGCCTAAAGAAAGCCTTTTTCGGCTATGAAATTTACGAATGCGGCTGCACCGAATTTTATATCGAAATTGGGCGACGCAATATGTACAACATTTTTGATTCCAAAATCCAGTTTCTTAGCCGTTTCGATGGGATCTATCTCCACTATAAAAGCTGCTGGGAAGGAATTGCAGACTGGTATTGGTCATTTGGTACTTTTGTCGTCGATGAGCGGGTGAACCAATTTGCTTGGATCACGGAGGTCGGCTTCTTAAATATCTATGATAGCGGCTTCGATTTTAAATATTCTTTTATCGATTGGGTCAAAAACGGGAAAAACCGATGCTTTGCGCGAGATCCCGAAGGGTTTAAATTTATGAACTCCCAATTCACTGTCGCTTATCACTTTGATGCTGAAATGTTATGCCAGCCGGCCACTGTTTATGGCGCTTTCGTCATCAACCATCTCAATAATGAACGTTTTTATTTTAAAAAGGGCAAGGAAGACCATGTCCGCAACCAAAATAAAGCTTGGTATGTGGGCTTTGTCGTCGGCGAGGTTGAAAAAGAGGGTGATTGGTCTTTCGAAGCCCGCTATGAATATGTTCAAGCGTTTGCTATTCCTGATGACGATGCATCGGGCATTTGCAATGGAAACGTGCTGGGAAAGAGTATTACACAAAAGCCAAATGCGGGTGGAAATACCAACTATAAGGGGTGGGTCTTTGAAAGTTTATACGCTCTCACAGATAATATCACTGTTGATACTCAACTCGAATGGTCGAACGCTGTAGATGAAAAAATTACCGGTTCCCACAAGTATTCGAAATTTGAAATTGAAGCGATTTATGCCTTTTAAAAACGCATGCTCGGTTGTATAAACTGGTTAAATAAATTTAGAGGATGTTTATAAACTTCAATTGCTTTATTGAATTTATAGACACCCTCTTAACCTGGGTTAAAATTTGTTTTAGCCCAGGTTTGAAACTTCCAGGAGCAGCTGTGAAAATAAATTCTGTCCTACAGGTATTTTCATTTCATCTTATTCTTGTTTTTTTTCCTTTTGCCATTTACGCGCAGAACCATTCGAATGTCACCGAAGAAGAAGCCCTATTTGTTCGCCGTATTCTAGAGTTCTGGAAAGATAAAGAACCAAAAATTGTCAAAGCGCAAATCACCAAATTTCTACACCAATACCCCCAGAGTGAATATACCGATAGTCTGCTTGTGATTTTGGGAGATCTCTACTGGAACGAGCAAAATTATCAAGAAGCATTGTACGCTTATAATCGGATCGCCTCTCCTCTGTTCCGAGATAAGGTTTTCAACAACCGTTTAGACTGTTTATACCATCTGGAAAAACATTATGAGTTGACTGGGGAAATTGATTCTAAAATGGAGTTCCAAAAGCAAAAGCCAGAATCCCCCGAGCAAGCTTTGTGGATGTATTATTTTGCCGAAGGACTCTTGCAGCAAGGGAAAAAAAATCTTGACGCCAACGAAGCTCAAGCCAACTATGACCTTGCTCGTGAATATTATGAATTATTGGAAGATTCCCCCCATGCAGTGAATGCAAAACTGGGTTTGGCAGAAATTTACACCCTGGTCGATGATCCTATTCAAGCCGCCAATCTTTATTTAGATTTAGCTGACACCTTTCCAGACAAAAGGGAAGAGATGCTGTGGCAAGCTGCACAAATACAGCAGAAGATCGATCCAGAGGAATCTCTCCGCTTGTATTCGATCCTGATGGAAATGAACGGCCAAAAATCAGCGGACGCAGCTTATAATAAGCTATTACTGTTGTTCGGCGAACGCCTTTTCGAGCAGCTGATTGAAGAACAAACGGACATCAAGCAACAGCTTGCAAAAGAAAAGCAACCGCTGTTCGCTTTTTATTTAGGGCACAGTTATTTTCACCTTGGAGACCACGAAAACACGATTGCTCTGCTGGAACCCTTTTTTAAAGATTCTACCCAATTTCCCCATCACGATACTTCCTTTGAAAAAGATATTTTATTAACCTTGCTTACAAGCTACTACCATACAAACAATTTGCCTCAAGTAGAGCACCTTGCAAACCGATTTGAAAACATCTTCCCCTCCGATCCCGATTTACCCAAAGTATTATATTTTCTCGCAACGGCTTACAAGAATCAGGGGGATCTGCATCAATCTCTCAACACGCTCGAGAAAACAATCCGAGCCTTCCCCAAATATGAGGGAGCAGACCATCTTCTTTTTGAAAAGGGGATTGTTTTGCTAAGAATGAAACGGTGGGACGACAGCCGCGCAATTTTTAAAAACTTTATTCAAAGCTATCCCGATAGCTCTCTCGTTCATATTGCCTATCAATATCTTCCAAATGTGACCCTCCAAATGATGGATGAAACTGGCCTTAATGAAAACCTTGAATTACGGCAACAACTATTGGAAGAGATGCAAGCAGCTTTAGACTACCCTGAGGCCATAAAAACGGAACAACGTCCTCGCTACCTTTTGAAAATAGCGAAAACATGGTATGATCTAAAAGAGCACCAAAAAGCCATCGACACACTCAACGAATATGTGGAAAACCATCCTGAAGATCCTCAATTATTTCAAGCCCATCTTCTCATGGCCACATGCTACCACGAAGGGAAACAAGACCTCGCAAACTTTGTCCGCCATGCTGAACAGGTTTTAATTCTAAATCCCCATTTTTCCGATCAATGCAAGCTCCGCCTAAATCTGTTTAGCACTTGTTTGCGTTTAACTCAGCCCGAGGAGGAGATCCAAGCGGAAACAGAAAATCCCTATTTTGACAAAGCTGCTGAGCACCTCTACCATGTTTTAGGGACGGATCCTGAAAAAATCAAATTTGAAAACCAGCTGTGGTTAGCAAACTACTATTATAACAAAGTTAAAACCCTGAGCAATGAATATACGATCGAGCCTCTTGAAAATATAGACATTTTGAAATTGGCGCAAAAAGGTGTCGTCATCTATGAAAATGCCTTCGACATCGGCACCGGGCCTCCATCTGACGCCATAAGGCCCGAAACACTTTATTTGGAGCACGAATTATTCAAGCTGAGCAATCTCTATGGATGGGTCAATCAAACAGAAGCTCAATTGAATCTTCTCAATGATTTAATTAATCAACAAAAAGAAAATCCTCAATGGTCTTGGACACTGCCCTCAAGGACAGTATTCGCTCTAGCCAATGCCTTACGGCTAAAAGGGGATATGGCAAAAGCTTTAGATAATTACTGTAGCTTGGCAACTCATTGCAAAACAACCGACCCCTATATTTCCAACGCTTCTAAACTCCATTGGGCCCGCCTCACATTTGCCTCCCTGCCTCAAGAAAAACTGAATGACGAGGATGAGGAGATCATTACAATTCTCAAAACCTTGAAAGACTTGCAGATACGAAAAACATTAATTCACGAACCTCTCCATTTAGAAGCTGCTTTAGATTATGTCGCCATTCGAACTTCCTTAGAGCCTTTAGAAAAACAACAGGAGATGCGCTACTTTTTATTGACCCGAATGAAAGAAGAATTTTCAAATAAAGAGGATTTGTGGTCTAAAGATTACAATGCAAGTCGGGAATCTTATCCTGAAAAAGACCTGATTTATCAAGCTTATATGATGCTTGTTGAGGCACACCTGTTGAAGCTCGAAGCTAAGGCGGCAGAAAAAAAAGGGAATGCTCTTGAACAAAAAGCCAAGACCGAAGCTGCCGAAGCCATTTATAAGAATCTTCTCCAGGGGCAATTTGCTGTTTCTTCCTATGCCATCGAACAGGCAAAAAAGGAACTCGATGACTTATGAATTTAGAAACCGTGGTTAAATTTAAGCAGTTCAATTCGAAGGCCATCATTGGCATCGCCTTCTTGATTGCCATTCTCTTTCATCTTGCAGCCTTTTTCTGGCTGCAAAATATCGATATCGCTTTTTATTCCTCCGTAAACGCCCTATGGGAAAATCAAAAAAAGGATATCTCTTCTTCCGATGAGGCAAAAGCAAAAAAAGCGGAAGAAAAACGGCGCCATCAAATGTTGACAACCTTTTTTAAAGAGATGAGCCCTCCTCGCCTTGAAAAAATTGAGACTTTAAATTTTGATCTAAAAGATCAGGAGCAGGCTTATTCCAAAATAGATATCGATGCCGTTGATACAAACCTGTCTTTCGATGAACATGGCTTGGATTCTTTTAAAAAATCAAGCGCCGAACTTCAAGCAATGGAGCGTATCTCCCCAATCCAAGCTGCTAGGGAGGCTCTTTCTGAAAACTCAACTTCAAATTATAGGCAAGAGAATGTCGTTGATATCCTATTCTTGCAAAACCAAGAACTGGTGAATGAACTCATCAAAGCCACTGAGGAAGCTCAAGGGAGCCTAAAGGCCGCACCCACAGAAACTGTAACAACAGCAAACAGTATTCAGGCGGGAACCTCTGAAACAGCTCCTCTCTTGACTACCACCTCTTTCAACAATCGCTCAGGCTTGTTGGATCAAGGTCTAATCGATATCCCCCAAAGCCAAAATGGATCAATCTTAACCTTAGCCAACATCGGTTCCGCCCCCGCACCAAGTACCATCAATTTCCAGGCAAAACCTAGGCAAGCAAACCTACCGAACATAAACAAAAATAGTTTGCGGGGCTTTAACACCGCTTCATTAGAATCCGCCGCCAGCAGCAACGATTTCACCTTGAAGGTGGAATACGCCCCAAGATCTAATGGTCATGGATATGTTTTCAAGCTTACTTTATTTCCAAAGCCGAATACAAAATTTAAAAGAATCGTTCAAAATGTCTTTTTCTTGGTCGACCGCTCCCACTCGATCCGTTTCAATCGGTTCGAAATGACCAAGCAAGCTGTCTCCAAAATGATCTCAACGCTCCAGCCTGGGGATACATTTAACGTGCTTTTCTTCGATGAAAAAATCCAACGATTTTCCCCCGAAAACGTCCCATGGAATCCTGTCAATGTGGCACGCGCCCAACAATTCATCGCGAAACAAAAACACGGGGGCCCCTATGCTACAACAGACCTCTATTCTTCCCTTGGGGAAATCATCCCTCATGCTGTCGCTGAAAATGAAATAAATACAGCCATCCTTTTATCCGATGGAGATACTTACTTGGGAATCGGAAAACAAAGGGAAATGATTTCCCGATGGACATCTCAAAATGAAGGAAAGGTCTCTTTGTTCAGCGTGGCCTCAGGCAAAGGGAACAATGTCGCTTTACTCGATTTGCTCAGTGTTTTAAATCAAGGCAATTTATATTATGCTCCTACAGACCAAATCATCAATGAGGCTTTACACTCTCTCATGCATGAAATCCGCAACCCTATCGGCAAGGAGATGAAAATCGCTGTCTTAACCCAAACACCAGGGCAAAAAATTTCTGTCTATCCCTCCAATAAATGTGCCGCGAATCTTTACCAGAATCGTCCTTATACCCTATATGGAACAACCGATCAATTGAAGGACTTCTACCTCTTTTTTCAAGGGAAATACTACGATAAATCTTTGGATATCAAACAAACTGCATCCTTTGGAAAAGCCGCAAAAGGGGATTCAGAAAACCTCGAAAAACAATTGGCCCTCTATCAGGCTTATGAAAACTATGGCCGGTTTCTAAATGATGGAAATCCCATTCATCTGCATGAAGCTCAACAAATCTTGGTTCCGTTTAATGTGCCAGTGGCTTTCCAATAGGGCGCACCATGCGGATCATTGCCGGCATCTATAAAAACCGTAACATACGAACGCCAAAAGGGGGAAATACCCGCCCCACTTCAGGCATGTTGCGGGAAGCAGTCTTCAACATTTGTCAAGCTTCTATCGAGAAGGCCCATTTTTTGGATCTCTTTGCAGGATCAGGAGCCATGGGTTTAGAAGCTCTAAGCCGCGGCGCCAAGCATGCAGTCTTTGTCGACAACCACAGGGAAGCAATTCAAATGTATCAAGCAGAATGTTCAGGAACTGGAATTGCAAAATCAAGCCACAGTCCTATTTGGGGATGTTTTTGAAAAGATAAAGCTTCTGATCAAAGCAGACAACCATTTCGATCTCATTTACGCCGACCCCCCTTATGCCAGGCTGAGCTCGAAAGGAAAAAATGAACCGGAAATGGCTTATAGCGAACATACATTGAGGCTGATTGACGAAAGTTCCCTCCTGACAAAAGGGGGGACGCTTTTCATTGAAGAAGCCTCAGAAATACCCCTGGATAAGGTTCCTCTGCAACACCTGCAGTTCATCAAACGCCGCTCCTTAGGCCGCTCTGTCTTGTATCAGTTCGCCTCTTGACCAAAAATTAACTATAATGCCATCTGCATGACAGCATCGACGAGTTCGTTTACATATTCCTGAGAAATATCAAATTGATAGATCGGATCATCTGAATTTATTTGCCCCTCCCTCTTAACCCGAACTTTGGTTTTTTTTACCCTTTGGGCTAGCGTCAAAGGACAAAAAAAACCAAAGTTCAGGTTCTCACGAAAGGCTCACTTAACAAGATTTTTAAAGCTCGTTCAAAATTAAGCCTTCGTAGCCTGCCAGAAGGGTCTTGTGCTTCTAACTTAGACCAGTCGCTTGGAGATGTATTGTTAAGCCAAGTTTGTAGATTTTTCTGAAAAGTTTTAAACCATTTTGCATGCTGTTTTGCCAATGCGTTGAATTCATCTAGAGCCTGCTCAGAAAAATCGCCTAGTTGAGAAGTTACATACCAAATGCCATAAAGATCCTTAAAAGTCTTTGAAGTGCTTTTGCGTTTAGTAAATGTAAGGCCTTTATGGAATATCCAAGCTCCTGGTGTCACTACATTGCCGATAACGTTTGAGTATGTCTGAAATTTTATGGTTGTTTGCTAACTCAAAGTTAAGTAGCTAAGTGGTTGAGCAACTATGCCAGCAATTTTAACATTTTTATTTTTATTTTTCTGGTTGACTCGTCCGTCAAAAATTCGATTTCTACCTCCGTACCTGCAATTTTCTTTACATAGGCTTCTGTTGCAGGATCGTCTATATCCTTAAAAACGTGGCTATAACCTGCTTCTTGAAGGTAATTTTGAATGTTCTTTTTCGATATTTCTGGAATCTTCCGTGGAATAAGAGAATCGATATCTCTTGTTCCTACTGGTAGGATTCTTTAATTTTGGATCTGCCTAGGTAAAGTTTGTAGATAAAGAGTGCAAAACCACCTCCAATGACGATCAGTATCCCGCCATGGACCAATCGAATCTAAAAACTCTGAAATGATTTTGTCTTCTTGATTAGATATCATGACGATTTACCGCTTTTATAAATATGCTTAAGCTCGGGAAGGCGTTCTGCCATAAATTCTGCTTGCTCTTGCCCACGTAAGGGAAAGTGATATAAATCCAAAAAAGTCAAAATGGGAGGAGAGACATTGATATCTTGATTTGAATCGTAAGCAGCTCTTAAGCAAGCTTTTGTAGTAAGGCTCTATAAGCAAAACTTCATAACCTCTTTCTTGAGGTTCTAATAATAACTTTTTCTCAAGTTGTGGTCTAACCAAAGGATCAAGCAAGTATAATTCAAGAGTGTTTAAATTAGTGTTTTTGCATCCATGAGCTTCAGCAGCAGAATGAAGAGCCAGTGCTACTTTTTGCTTAAGATTTGACTTTTTGAGCGCTTCTAAAAGCTCTGCTTTATCTTGGAATCCTGAACGATAGGTTCTCATTTTGCATTTTTTGACGATGCTATATTGTTCTAGCCAGCTTTCAAGAAGAAGTTTTGGATTCTTTAAGGAAAAACTTTTTAGCAGTTCTAATTCCTTCAGTTTGCAAAATTCCTTTTAAAACTAAAATTTCAAAAACGCGTTGTACCAATCCAAGACTTACACCTGTTTCTTTAGCCACATTTCCTTAAGGATAACTCTTGACTTTTTACGCCCTCTCTTAGAAGCCAATCAAGAATCAGAGCAGATTTGTCAGAATAGATATTCCCTTCCAGCAGGTTTTTCATTCGAACCTATCAAAAACCGACCTTTCATACGAGCCTCCTATCTGTTCATTAATATACACTGTTCAATATTTATTGAACAGATTAAAATATAGAACATAAACTGTAACCTTGGAATCAAGGAGGGATGAGATTTTTTCTCTAATGGCTTCTTTAGAAATACTCTCTATAGAATTGCGTCCGCTTGACTTTACTCAATACGTTGAGTAAATTTACTCAACGCATTGAGTAAAAATCTGCGATCCTGTTGATGAAAAAGCGAAAGATTTTCAAAGTCAGTCCTCTGGCAAAGCCATTATAATTATTTTTTTTCTTGAACTTAGAAAATGTATATCCCTATTTATATTGCATAATTAATTTATTTTTGATGCTCTAAAAAATAAAGAAATTATTTTGACATTGTCGTTAAGAGAACTTATTGTGCATATTTCTGGTTATATCAACAAACTTAATGAAGCTCCTGGAATAGTTACAATCCGATTAAAATCAGAAGATAATACTTATAACGATATTTTAATACCCGAGATAATAATAGTTAAAGACAGCCATGTTATAGAAAAAATGTAAAAGATTAAACACGTAGACCAAATGGTGTAGAGTTTTTGACCGGAGCTTGAAGTATTTCAAGTGATATTGTGGGTGTTGACATGGAGCCTATAATATATCATAAACATGAATAATAAAAGAAAAACAAGTACTTCTAGGGTATTTTGTGGCTTTTTCGTAAGCTTTTGGAATGACGCCTAAGTTAAGAAATTGAGAATATGTGCCAAAAAATCTTTTCAAGTCAAAACTAAACGGTCAATGAAGAATCTTTAGTGAGCAAGCTATTTATGTATACACAAGTGAATTCAAAAACCGGTATTTCGGCTGCGCCAAAGCCCCGGGGTTAAAGGATCTTAAGTTCCCTCATATTTCTAATATTAGGGAACTTACGATCCTTTAACCGCGGGAGCTTTCGCGCGGCCCAAATGCCGATTTTTGAGTTCACTTGTGTATATAAGAGCCAGAAGCATGTTATTGCTTCTAGCTTTCACAAATATTGCATTATATCTTGTTAGTCACATGCTCATCGATGAAATTCATCCAAGGCTTTAATGCATTTGACGTTCTTAATTTTTTGATAAGTGTTTCATTATCATATTCAGCAGGAATGTTATGAACAGCACCGAAAGTATAACGCAGAGGCCGCCCTGGAGAGTAAAGCTCACCAAGTCCGAGTTCTTTTCTGATGATCGAAATTTCTGGTGCTTCCACCAAAATAGAAGCGACTAAGGAATAGCGATTATCTCCTCGCACTGGAACTATGTAAGGTTGTTTGAAAGAAACGGTCACTTTATTTTTTAAAATAGAGTCTAAAACATTTTGTGGAGTGTTTGTTAGTTCATCCTTGTATGCAACGACTACAAAACCAATATTGTTTGGCAAACCTAAATTCTTGCTCCCTTGTTCTGTGAGATGTGTCTCAATCTCAGATCGATAAGCTTCTAATAATTGTTGTGCAAGCTCCTTAGGTAACTTGGCAACCAAATGACCGGAATAAGGATCAATTTCCAAGGGATATATCAAAGATCCTTCGAGAGCAATATCATGGAGATGATTATCTGAAAGTTTCGTGATGTCATAATATCCACCATAATTGTCTAGTTGTTCTGATTTCTTTCTTACATCAGATAATTGGCGATCACTTTTGGAAAGGCGCTCAAATATATCATTTGAAGCTTTATTGACTTCTAAAGAGAATTTTCGGACATTTTCGTCATCACAAGAATTAGATTCTTCTTCCAAACAAATTAAATAGGCCCAAATTCCAGCAAGCCCTTTCGTGAATCCTGCTCCATAGATCTCTTGTGAAAAATATTTTCCAAATGTTAATTCATCACTTAGGTATAAATCAGATTTTCCAGGATTAAAAATGGCTAATGCTAAATCAGCTGCTTTACCTTTAATAATCTCAACTTTAGGATTAATATTTGATTGATTAGGAATAGATCCTGAAACAAACTTAGTTTGCAATAAATTTCCAAAAGCTTCCCCACTAACGCCTTGAACTGAATTCATAAAGATACCCCTTTTTGAATTTTAGGTATTTAAGTCGATAAATTGATAGAGTGGTCCAGCCTACTGAGGTTTGCTTTTGCTATCAAGTAGTTTTTACAGTAACGAATATAAAATATTATTATCACTTTCTTTTATGCAATGAATACCCAGCAATCCAAATAGTTATGCTTTCCTTTTGAATGAGAGCTTTGTTGTAGTGAAATTATACCCAAACAACTTGAAAAATCGGTTTTAGGCTTAAGCGAAAGCTCTCGCGATTCGACTTCCGGAATCGATCCCATATTATAATATTGGGTCGATTCCGGAAGATCGAATCCCGAGGCTTTGGCTAAGCCTAAATTCCGATTTTTCAAGTCGTTTGGGTATAGTCACTGACCGACACCTTTTATCCATTTGCCTAATCCATTTGTTTTAATTTTTTCAGCGAATGGGATTCTTAAGTCATAATATTTCTCTTCAACGCTTTGAATATCATTTGAATATTCTGGTAGAATTTTTTTATCCACGTCCATAAATTCCCTTTCAAAGAAAAAAGATGACCCTGCAATTTTGTAGAAGGCATTTCTATTGAGTTCTATTCCTAAAACGGAAAGATTAACGATTTCTGAATCTTCCTTGTTAATAGAAATTCCAGCATATTGGAAACATCTTTGTTTTCCCCAACGCTCTTCTCCTTGTTTCATGAGAGAAAAAAGTAAGCTACCCTTTATAGTTAATACCCATAAAGGCATTGCATGAGCTAGAACTCTATGAAGTGTTCCAAGAGTAAAAGGTCCTTTTTCGATACCAACTTTAATAGCACCGGACGGAATCACTCCAACATGAGCTTCTCCACATTCTCGCAATATGTTTGCAATGAGTTCTCCAATTGGAACTACTCCCAATCCTTTATCTTTTGTGGGAAGTGTCTCAAGACATTCTCCTATGGGCGTTTCGAAAATTTTTAATTTTTCTTGATACTCCTTAAGCAATGACGATGCTTTTTCCACCGAAGGATAAACAGTATCATTTTTAGGATCGAACTGCTCGTCTAAATATTGTATGGATGATTTGGTTTTTGAAAACTTTCCGTCTTTAAATTTAACATCCATTCTTCCAACAAGCATTCCATTTCGAAAACTATGAAAAACTGAAGTAATTTTTTCATTTGTGTTGTTAGTAACGCTTTTGATTAATTCTTGTTCTGTCATCCAAGTATGAGAATGACCGCCTAAGATAATATCTACCATTGGATGCTTAGCAAGCTCTCTATCTTCTTTAATCCCAGAGTGAGACAATAGAATAATAAGATCAACATAGGGACGAATTTCAGGTAAAATTTGATCTAAAACTTTTAATGGCTCTTTAATTTCTAACCCTTTCCTTTGTATTGGTTGTATTGATTGCCAAGAATCCATTCCCATAATCCCTACAACAGCAATATGTTGGTTGTTTATCTCTAACAACACATAAGGTGGCAGGCATGATTCCGAACACCCTTCCAAATATACATTAGAACAAATCGCATCAAATTTTCCTTGTTTGAGGAGATTCTTCAAGTGAGGCCAGCCTAAATCAAAATCGTGATTGCCCACAGTGATTACGTTATAACCTGCTTGATTCATAAATCTAACTTCAGCTTCACCTTCAAACAGCTCAAAATAAGCTGTTCCTTGAAGAAAGTCGCCAGCATCTAAAACTAATACAGGTTGATTGGAAATCGCACGAGTTTGCTCTAAGTATTGAATACGACGGACTATGCCGCCAAGAGCTTTTTCAGATACAAAAGAAGCAATAGATGGTTCTAAGTTACTGTGGGTATCCCCAGTGAAAAGTATTGTGAGGCGCTTTTTTCCAATCTTTGAGGATTTTTCGTTTTCATGTTGATCACGGATATATTTTAGATTTTCTAAAGAGACTTTCCGAATGCATTTATCTTGATTTCCTAATGGATTAACCAGCTGAGTCGAGAACTCAGCTGATTGTTTCAAATGAACACCTTCTAAGACTGACATAGATACTATACAGCCTTTGCTTTTTCAAAAGCTTCTTCTATTGTCATGCCTATAAAAGAGTTTAAAGATTCACCAAAAGTTTTTGCGTGTTGTTCTGTAATGCGTACTTTTTTAGTGGCGGCAATTTCTTTGTCTACTCCTGCTGAATCGCTTACAATAGACTTGGGATCTATATCATCTCTAACTTCACCATTGGCCTGCACAAATTTAAACTGATAACTATCCACGTTCTCTCTTAAAGATTTCAGCAATTGTTCCCTGGATTCTCTACTCGTTTTAAAGGCTCTTTCAACATCGTCTAGAGGAGTTTTTTGGCTGTTTTGACCTGGATAACGAGCTAAAACACGTAAACAAAGAGCTTCATAATCTCCATCAAAATCATGCATTTCCAATTTTAAATTAGCGACTTTGAGATCTTTAAACAATCCTTCCAATGTAAATGTGCTGTTAAACCATCCTTCCTGAACTGTAGAAAGCTTTGGATATTTTTCTTTCATGGCTTCGGACAACATTTTAAATGTTGAAAAGCCGAGAAGAAAAACTTGTTGATCATTAAATACATTTTTAGTTCTAGTCAAAATTTCCTTTTTAATGTTATCAGTACTCTGAATTGCGTTTTCAGCTGAAATTCCTCTCAAACACTGTTCAGTGAGCTTTTTTATTGCAAATGATTTCCCGGCCCCAGAGCAGCCTTTATAAACAACCGTAGTATCAATCGGAAGGGAATCAGCAGCCTTTAACATTGACTGAAATCTGTCTTTGACAACCGCTTCAATAACAGGAACCATCTCCGAAATGACTTTGGCATCTTTTTGCCCATAGGTGTAGATTCTCTTGAGGTGATTATTTCGCTCTTCTCCAAAAGCCGCCTTTTTTACAATAGGATGGCTAATGTCTAATTCGTTGGATAGCAATAGGTCTATATCTTCTTTATCCAACGGAGGCATGGAAAAGGCATTCAGCATATTGATTTTCCCACGACCGTCCTTTTCTGGTTTAGAGTTCAGAACAGCTAATTCTCGAATTCTATATGTAGACTTTACCATTTCTGAAGGAGATGTATCCAGATCAATGACTTTTGCAGCAGCTAGATAAAGGTAAGCATTGTCTTTATTAATCTCGTTTTCTATTAACTCTTCAGAAAGCGTTCCCTGAACAAAATTTCTCACCTTCTCAATGATTTCAAATTTCGTAGATTCCGATAAAATCTTGTAAATACGAGATTCTTGTGAGCCGATCTGTAATGGTTTGGATTCTTCTTTATGATATGGTTGATCCAGGACAACATGCTGAGCAATTTCATATATGGTATGCATATGTTATTCTCCTAAAGCTTTTATTCGTTTTTTTTTTCAGCGAATTGGAAATTAAAACTAAACCCTGAAGCACTTCCTCAACTCATTAAAAGTCCTAGAGTTCTGAAGGCAATGTTGAGAAATGTTTAGATCCTAGCAAAATAGCGTATTCTTGTTAACCTGTTTTTTGTTTCCCCAAATATTTAATCCTAAAATCGACATTTTTCCATTCACAACTTCAAATAGAGGAGAAGGTCAATTGTGTGGTCAATTATATGGATAATTGCTCGAAAAATTGATCGCGGTCAATTTTGCAGATAAACTTTTACTAGAACTAGGGTGTTTTTGACTAAAATCGATAATTGACATTTCGCGGTTTTAGTCAGAAACACCCAAAATTTTTGAATATTAAAAAAATAATT
This sequence comes from uncultured Parachlamydiaceae bacterium, assembly GCA_963742415.1. Lineage (GTDB taxonomy): Bacteria > Chlamydiota > Chlamydiia > Chlamydiales > Parachlamydiaceae > CAVULX01. The sequence goes on along the minus strand of CAVULX010000003.1, from coordinate 594,870 downwards.
ACTGTTTTTTCAGATGAGCAAAAATATCCAACTTGCGTTACTACCCAACAGCCCATGAGGGAATAAAACAGATATGACGTTCTTTATCGATTAAGAAATCCCCCCGGTAAATATAATATCCCCATTTTGCTTTTGGCTCTTCCGTTAGGAACTTACTTAAATTTCTCAATTTTTTCATATCAGGTGTTGTGTTGTAAGTCACCTCAAAAGGGTAAACGAAGGGTTTTTTTTCAACGATAAAATCAACTTCTGCGCCCGATTCGAGTCTCCAAAAATAAATTTCAGATCGCATAGGATCTCTTGCAAGCCAAACACTGAGTTCGTTTAGAAACCAGTTCTCAAATCGATGCCCTATCAGTCCACTAGAAGACAAAGTCTTGTATTCAACTAGGCCAGTAAGAACCGAAACGAGACCATTGTTTCTCAGATAGCCTTTAGGAGATTTGACAAAACGTTTAATTGTACTGCCGATATAGGGATAAATATCCTGATATAAAAGGGTTGCTTCGAGAAAACCTCGATATTTTTTTAAAGTATCCCGAGTACACCCCAATGCATTGACAATTCGTTTGTCCTCTCTAACAGAACCTGTTTGTTCTGCAATGATACCCATCAAGTTACGATAGAGTGTCAAGTTAGTTATTGATTCAATCGAACGTACATCTCTTTCGAGATATGTTTGGATGTAGTTATTCAGATAGATGATTCTTTCCTCCTTATCTTGACAACTTTTAAGTTCAGGTAGTCCGCTCCACAGAAGTTGCTGTTGTAATACATCTTCCAGAAGAGGCTTGAATGGTTTTAATTTGTGGATGAGGTCACCGATCAGTTGTGGCGGATCATCTCTATTCATTTGATCAAATAGAGAGAGTTTTAAGATTTCAGGTTCGTTAAATAAAGTCGATTCTCGAAGAGTAAATTCTTGTAGATGATGCAGTTCAATGCGTCCTGCAAGTGATTCGGCGCTTAACTGATGCAAGCTCAGGACAGCTGAACCTGTTAATATAAATTTTATTTTATCTAAATCTTTGTGTTTATCATAAAGGATTTTCAGCTGATCAAATATTAAAGGACATTTTTGTGCTTCATCAATGACGGCCCAAATTTTATTTTTACCACCAACTCGTTGTTTTGCTCCCTCAATGATTAGATCTTCCAACTCCATCATATCGCTTAACGCTTTCCCACTTAAAAGAAAATTCTTCTTTTTGGCATTTGCAAGCCCAATTTTCAAAAATCGAAAGTATATCTATTAAATTGCAAGCTCCTCCTCTTCCTTCAAATTTCCCATCGCGGAGATCGCAATGGTACCAATTGTCTTTGTTCAATTCATTCGTTATTTTTTCAAAAGATTTATTTTCACAATGGGTTCCTTGTAAATCGATAGTCACCATCCATCCTAAACTATCAATAGTGTGGATATTTATAGTTTCATTATGCTCCCAATACCCATCACAATATTGAGAATACCAATCTTGAAGCATGAGTGTAATATCTTGCTTATTTGTCATACCATTTCCCAAGGTTTGGAAACGTTTGAAAATATTTAGTACGTAAAATAATTTTATCAATTAATTTTGAAAGTAAAATTTTCAGAAATTATTTCTAAGCATGGGTTATCATCTAGATCTAAAAATTGAAAGTGTTTATAGAGATGACTTTCAGGCATTTTTCCATATATACGAATTAATGCTTGCGTAAACAATTCTGTTTTGGAAGTATCTTCAAAAAATTCTGTTACAGACTCACAGCCATGATCAAAAAATAATATAGGATCTTGAAAAAAAAATTCGATTGCTTGCAAATTCCAGGCTTGAATTTTAATTATCAACATCTTTTCTTTTGCATTGTAGAAATAATTCGTTAATTCAGAGTCTGCCAAACAGATTCCCGCAGATACATTTATTCTCTCAACATTCATAAAAAAAAGCCTTTTCATTTGTAACGTGGGTTGTGCATCATTCGATGGCATGTGGGACAAATGACCATTCCGTCATTTGAAACAGACTCCCAAGCATCAATACAATAGGAACACATTAGCCAAGCATCATCTAAAATTGTAGCTCTATCCGTAATAGACGGGTTTGGAAACTCCACATCCATTAAAGCCTTGTATTTTTTGAATGTTTCTACTTCTTCATCCTCTCCATCACTCAAGCGGTCATAGTAACGATAAGGATTTTTGGCCCATTCAGGATACGCCCAAATAGATTTTGTTTTGTATCTTTCCGTCTGAGGAAAAAACTCAAAAATCCAATATTTTGACATTTTTCCTTCGACAACTTGAAAAAGAGGTGCCGGATTCCATATAGGAAAATACATGTAACTTTCATCACATAAATAAAACCAAACATATCCTAAGCGAATGGTCATGGCATAAACAACATATAATTTTGAAGGAACTAACCAAAAATCTGTCGATTCATTCAAACCTGGTTTTAAACCGAGTAGATCATTTGGTAAAAATGTCCCTTTTTTCGAAAGACATTTAACTATCACTATGCACACTCTATTTATTTTTGAATTTGAATCCTTCTCTATGTCCAGTAATTCTATTTTCCCAATAATGGACATTTATTTTTGTTTTATCAGGATTATCATGGATGTGCTGTTTTTTTTCCCATTCCTCTTTGGGGTATCTTGGATCATTTATTTTATCTTCCATAATTTCTTTACCTGCACCTGCCTGTGCCTTTTGCAAGGTCAAGGCCTCTTCTAAACTTTGAGGTTCAGTTCTTGGAGGAGTTTTTTTAAATTTATCTGATTTTCCTTCTTTTTCTTTTTTCTCTTCTAACTCAGAAGAGGTTTCTACGCTTTCCTCCGTGCTTTGGCTCATGGACATATGATTGGAGGAGCGATCCAACCTCTGGTCTAAATACTTAAAGCCCTGATAGACCCCAATACCCAGAGCTCCACCAACAACAGTTCCTGCGATAGCACAGATAGTTGCAGTTGTTATAGTCGTTTCTATTCCAAAAGCAACAACTCGAGGAAGCGCCCTTCTGGTAGCTCCTTGCGAGTGATCCTTTCATAGTCGCTGTCATAGCGGTATGACTCAGGAGGAGAATCAAAGCGGTGTACATGTTCTAGAATCCACTTTTTCTTTTTTTTCGATTTCACATTCCGCAACGTGTATGAGACCCTATTGAGATGGGAATCCTCCACCTCTAAAAAATAGGAGTCGGTATCTCTAAAGCCAGGATGTTGTTTAAATTTCAAACAGCCAAATAAGCCCCCTCGGGTGTTTAATCCTCTAACTGTGGCCAAATTATTGTCAGCATCATAACTATACTCAACTTGGTTGCCATTGGCCTTAAGCAATCGGTTGATAGGCACCTTGTGTGTGCTGTGAGGCTTTTCAAAGTGGTACTGAAAGCCGGCTCCATCTTTAGAAATGAGGATCTCATCATGCACAGACCGGAGCAGTTTTTTATTTTTCAGATGATACCGTCCACTCATTTCCCGTGTGGTATTTGCGATCCTCCTTTTGAATATTTTGGGATGGACTCCATAGTAGGAGCACATAGAAGTGTGGTTTTCCTGCTTAAAAGGAATTTGAGCGCCAAAAAAATCGTTTAAGATCGGTTATGACTTGGAGCCTTTTACAGGGTGAAAAGCGCTGATATCGTGATTGAATTTCCAGGCTTGAAAAGGGGATGAAGCCCTCTCGTCAGCGCTAGAATAGAATCTCGTAAGCTCTAATGGGTCTGCCCCAGGGATCGTTAAATCGGTTTGGATGTCGATGTAATCCCCTGTCGCAACATTGACACAGCGATAGACAAAAGTTTCCGGGTCACCCGCTAAAATATCGAGGTTATTGGATTCCTCAACTAATGTCGATCCATCCGGGTCCTCGGAATTTTCGATGGCATAACAGGAAAAAGAAAATAGTAGCAGCAAAGCAAAATATACCGTTCGCATAGTCGTCCTCGTCCCCTATGAAATTACTCAATTGGATGATGTCATTGGCGTTGTTGCATAAATAACCAGCGAGTCAGTGGCTCCTAAGTAAATAGGCACAGAGAAGAAACAGGATAAGCATGATCGTAACCGGCAGGATAAGCAAGATATTGAATAAATAGTAAGAATATGCGGATATGATTAAGCTAAGACTGTTCAAAAAACTCGTTTTTTCTTTTATCCCGCTTATCCTGCCGGTTACGATCGTGCTTATCCTGTTTTTTTTCTGTGTTAAACTTTGCAACAAAGTCGATGTCGTTTATAAATTCAGGCAGGAATGTAGCTGAAGGCCGATTTTTTTGAAAGTAAAATTTTCAATAACATAAGGGGGATTTAGAAATTTCCTCTGAAGTTTGGATGTTTCTTAAATAAATTCCCGAAGGGAATCTCAAGGTTGGCACTTTTGTAAAATATTTTTATTTTTTATTTTAAAATATTTGAAAAACCTCTCACGGGCATTTGTCGCCGCTCTCGCATAGGCATCAAGCTAAGGTAAACCATTTGTACCAGGCTGAAAGCTTGTAATTGATTATACATGATATTACCTGGGGCGATGCCCCAGGCTATCATATGGCAGGCCTTCAGCCTGCGAATGATTTTTGTAACAACACCTGGGACGATGCCCCCAGGTATTGTAAACCAGGCTTTCAGCCTAGTAAAAATGGTTTATCTTAACTTGATGCCTATGCGGTAGTGGCGACAGAGATGTGATAATGTAAATAATTTTTTACAAAATGTCTAAACTAGAGATTTCAATTGGATATTTTTTCAACGAAAATAGCAAAGGTTAGTCGAAACTTCAGTGCGAAGCAGATTTCCTTGTTGTTTTACATAATGTTATTATAACGCTGACTTACAGGTAAAATATGAAAATGCCTTTAGAGTTTCTACATTGAGCTGAGTTTACCCTTGCATCTCATCTATTGCTTTTTCCTTCTGTGCTTCCTTGTCTTCTGTTTCTACTATCTTGCCGGCTCTAAGCTGTTTTATTGTATCTTCAGTCATTAGGTCTTTGAAATTCTCTATTAACACTTCCTTTCTTTGCATCAAGGTCTAAGAAGCTATCCATAAAATACCTTTTTCTGTAAGATTGTTTCGAAAACAATTTTTTCAATTTATCATTAACCTTTTCTTTTTTTTATTATGGATCTATTTTCTGACCTCAATGCGCCTCAACAGGAAGCTGTCAATACACTTTCTGGACCTTTATTGATTCTTGCCGGGGCGGGATCGGGAAAAACCCGCGTTGTGACTTTTCGCATTGTGAATCTGATCAATCATGGAGTGGATCCCCACGCTATTTTAGGGCTTACTTTTACAAATAAAGCCGCCCATGAGATGAAGGAGCGGGTCAAAGGATTAACCCACTCCCATGTGACCATCTGCACATTTCACAGTCTGGGTGTGCGGATTTTACGAGAATCGATCGATGCCTTAGGATATGGACGGGACTTCACCATTTATGATGAAGATGACATTGAAAAAGTGCTCAAAGACACTTTATCTGAATTTTCAGTCGATGCCAAAACCGATTTGAAAGTTTTTAGGCAACTTTTAACCAAAGCTAAAAATGCTCTGATCAGTTTTGAGCATGCTGACAACAAAGAAAACTCCCTATTTCCCCAAATTTACACTCGGTATCAAACAAAGCTTAAAGAGTGCAACGCCCTCGATTTTGACGATCTCCTTTTTCTAACTATTCGGCTGTTTCGGGAGCACCTCTCTATCTTAGAGATGTATCAACAACGGTGGAAATATCTCCTCATTGATGAATATCAAGACACAAATCAAGCCCAATATGAGATGATCCAACAGCTAGCAAGAAAAAGCCATAATGTTTGCGTCGTTGGGGATCCAGATCAATCGATTTACTCCTGGCGAGGGGCCAATATTCACAATATTCTTAACTTCGAGAAAGACTATCCCAATGCCAAAGTGATCCGCCTAGAGCAAAATTACCGGAGCCGTACAAACATTCTGGAAGCAGCTAATGCCGTTATCCGGAATAATTACCGCCGTTTTGAAAAAGCTTTATGGAGCGATTTAGGCCCCGGAGATAGGATCAAGTTGTACAGTGCAGACGACGAAAGGGGAGAAGCCTCTTTTGTCGCTGATCGGATCCGCTACCACCACGAACACCAAGGGGTTCCGTTAAACCAAATGGTTGTCTTTTATCGAACCAATGGTCAATCCCGTATCTTTGAAGACACTTTTTTAAAAAATCGGATCCCTTATGTTATCGTGGGTGGTATTTCTTTCTATCAGAGAAAAGAAATCAAAGACATTTTAGCTTTTCTGCGGATGGTCCATTCCGGAGTTGATTTTGTTTCATTTAATAGGACCATCAATATCCCAAAACGGGGGATTGGGGAAGCTACGATCAGCAGGATCCGTCAAAATGCCGCTGGCTCCAATATGCCTCTTTTTGCCTATTGTGAAAAGCTTGCCGAAGATCCACAAACGCAAACGTCTATCAAGCTGACGTCCAAGCAAAAGAATGGCTTGGAGGATTATGTACGGGTCATTAAGACTCTTAAGCGGATCCAAGAGAGCTGTTCGCTGAAGGAGCTCGTCCAAGCCGCTATCGAGGAAACGGGTTATCTTGAATATTTAACCCATGACAAAGAAACATATGATGACCGGAAAGACAACCTAAATTCTTTAATAGCAAAAGCTTTGGAATGGGAGGGATCCACCCCTAATCCAACATTGTCTTCGTTTCTTGAAGAGTTAGCTCTCCACTCAACGCTAGATGATGTGAATCCCCACCAGCCCCATGTCAACTTAATGACAATTCACAATGGAAAAGGACTTGAATTTGCCGTTGCGTTTTTGGTCGGCATGGAGCAAGAATTATTCCCTCATGCTAATTCTCGCAATGTTCCCGAAGGTTTAGAGGAGGAACGGCGGCTCTTCTATGTAGGGATTACCCGCGCAAAAGAGGTTTTATATCTTTCCCATGCGAAATCCCGCTTCATCTGGGGGACAACCCGCACCCCATTGTTGAGCCGTTTTATTAAAGAAATTCCTTTCGAGTATATTGAAAAAGTCAAATTGTCTGTGCAATATTCTAGACCCGTATATGCACATAAAAGAGCTGTCTCTGAAGAGATTTCTGAAGAACCTTTCAGCGATGAAATTCAAGGAGAGGGAACCGAAGCCCACTTGGCTCCGGGAGATGCGGTTTTCCACAAAGATTTTGGCGTGGGGGTCATCAACTCTATTGCTGAAGGGGGGATGGGGCCGACCTATCGGATCCATTTTTCCAAAGATAACAAAGAAAGGAGCATCGTCGCTCGATTGACCCATCTTGTGAAGCTTTGAAACAGGATAGGGTAAGATGGTGGAAAAGTTAATAAGATAGGCAACATAAAACAGGATAGGCAAGATCGCAAGCGGCAGGATAAGCAGGATGATAAAAACATTTTTCTAATTTGCTTTTATCATCCTGCTTATCCTGCCGCTTGCGATCTTGCCTATCCTGTTACCTTCTTCGTCCTGCTCACCTAAAGCCGAAGATGATCCTGCCTATTCTGTTTAAATTAGTTCCAAGACTTGGCTGTGGCTTTGATGTCTTGCTGCAACTGCTTGGGAGTTTTTGGATCATCCAATAACGAAAGAAAGGCTTTCCTCTCATTTTGGTCCTTCAGCCCTTCACAAATTAAAATCAGATAGGTTGCCAGAGGGACATGGCGTCGCACCTCATGATCTTGCAGCATCAACAAAGCAACTCTGGACACCTCAGGTTCATCTTTGAAAGGGATTAAAGCGATGGCTGCTTTTTCGTTGTCGACATTGAATGGCTTTCCGCCGAGGACTTTCAACAAAAAATCGCGAGCCGGAGCGCCGATAGCATGGAGAGCGTCAACATTGATATCTTCATCAAAAAAATCGCCTGAGCCAATAGCCTCAAAGAGGGTCACAATCGCCCGCTTGTCTCCTATCAGACCTAAACATTTGATCGCCAAGCCTGGAGCTTGTCCATAGCCTGGAAATAGGGGATCATAAAAATTTTCTGAGCGGATCAGATCGATTAAAGCTGAAACTGCCAACCCTTTTTCTTTTGCGATCGCTTGAATTTCCTCTTGAGGATCTTCACTTTCACTTAAAATTAAGTCGGCAATGAGGAGCGGGATTTTGTTATATGGGCTTTCCGTCTCATACAAATCGCGCAAAGTTTTATAGGCTGCTTTGGCTTCACCAACACGTTCAGCATCGGGTCCTGAAAGGAGCATTGCAGCCAGATTTTCTTTCATTTGCTTTTCGATTACAGCGAGTTCTTGAATCCGCTCTATTTCAATGTCGGGAACAACCCCTTTCCCCCCCTTGGCATAGTAATCTAGCATGACATCGAATTGCCCCCCAAAATGGGCATCCCGGTGCATGAGAATGGCTGCATCGGTTGTGTCGGTAAGGGGGAATTCACCTTCCTTGTTTGAAATTATTTCTTCGTCGGACATTGTGAGGGCCTATGCTTTATTGACTGTTGATGGTTTTGATTTTCTCATTTGCCTGTTTGATGACCACGTTGGCATTATAACTTGAGCGGACAAATGGACCTGAATAAACATATTTGACACCGATGGAATACCCATATTCCTCGAAAAGTTTGAATTCATCGGGAGTGATAAAAGCTTTGACAAGCAATTTAGAGCTATTCGGTTGGAGATACTGGCCTATTGTGATGATGTCGCATCCTGCTTCGTGCAGGTCACGCATCGTTTGTTTTATTTGATCTAGAGTTTCTCCCAATCCCACCATAAAGCCTGATTTGATTAAGAGTGGAAATTGCTGTTTTTCCTTGATGTAGCGAAGCACATTCAAAGTTCGATCATAAGTTGCTTTATGCCTAACACGGGGGGTCAGCTCCCGAACGGTTTCAATGTTATGATTAAAAATTTCAGGTCGGCTGCTCAAAACAATGTCCCATGCGCCTGTATTGCCTTCAAAATCAGATGTTAAAAGCTCTACAGTTGTCTCCGGACAATGATTTCGAATTGCACTTACAGTTTTGGCAAGCTGCAAGGCTCCTCCATCCTCAAGATCGTCCCGCGCCACCATGGTAATGACGACATGCTTCAATCCCAAATCTAAAACCGACAAGGCGACACGTTGAGGTTCATCTTCTTCGAGAGGCTTTGGATTCCTTGAAAAATCGATGCTGCAAAATCCGCAATTGCGTGTGCACTCTTTACCCAAAATCAAAAATGTCGCTGTTTTTTTTGACCAGCACTCAAGCAAGTTGGGACATTTAGCTTCCTCGCATACGGTATGGAGGCGATGTTGGCTGACAATTTGGCCTGTATTCCACAATTCGGAACCTTGCGGCAGCTTACGATGCAGCCATGAAGGGAATCTTCCCAAACCCACAGCTTTGGTTTCATCCTCTTTTTCAGGATTCTCAGGCAAAATATTGAGACGGTGCTTTTTTACTGTTGGCTTGTTATCAAATTGATTAGTTTTCAACATCTGCAACGACTCATTAAATTATTTGGCTGCTGCTTTTTTTGGGGGAAAATGCAAGGGGGTATCATTAGCCACTAGAACAGCTTCCAGCCATGCTTCAGAGATCGTCGGATGGGCATGGATCGTTTCGGTAATGCTTTCAACGGTCAGCTCATTTCCCACCGCGACAGCCATTTCAGCTACAAGCGAGGAAGCCTCATGCCCTACCACCTGCGCCCCTAAAATCTGTCCTGTTTTTTTATCTGTGACAACTTGGGCGAACCCTTCGGTCTCCAAAGTGGCTTGGGATTTCCCCAAAGCCTGAAAGGGGAAAGCTCCAATGGTAGCTTGGTACCCTTGCTCTATGGCCTGCTCCAACGTCAACCCGACCGTTCCTATCTCAGGATCGGTAAAGATGACGTTCGGCACCGCGTTGTAGTTCATGTGCATTTCCCTACCTGCCGCATTAGTCGCGGCCACCATCCCTTGGTGCGAGGCAACATGAGCTAGCCACCACTTGGAGGCGATATCACCGACGGCATAAATTCCAAGAACATTGGTCTCCATCTTATCGTTTGTGGCAATAATGCCATTTTCTTGGACAAGGACACCGGCAGCTTCTAAACCTATTCCTGAGGTATTTAGGGATCTTCCGACAGCCACCAAAGCGATGTCGGCTTCGATCGATTTTCCCCCGGCTATTTTAAGCTTAACGCTATTTTTCTTCCTTTCGATCCCCTCCACCATTGCTTCTGTTTCAATCTTTATGCCTTTTTTCTTAAAGGCTTTTGTAAGTGTAGCGGAAACGTTTTGCGCTTCCATCGGAATTATTCTAGGCAACAGTTCAACAAGGGTCACGTCAACGCCCAAGATGGCGAAGAGGGAAGCAAATTCACATCCAATTACCCCTCCTCCCACGATGACGATAGATTTTGGAAGCTCTTTTATTTCGAGCAAAGAGGTGGAATCGTGGATCCGTTCATAATCGAAGGGGAACGCCGGCATGTTTCGCGGCTCAGAACCTGTGGCTAGGATGATTTTATCTGCGTGAATCGTGGCATTATCTTGACCCATCACCTTGATCATTTTAGGGGATGTGAGTTTGCCAAAACCTCTAAATAATCTAATTTTATTAGAAGCGATTAATCCTTCTAAGCTTTTACGGACTCTGGCAATCACTTGATCTTTTCGGATGACCATTTTGCCGTAGTCAAAGGTGACTCCTTTGGTGATGATCCCGTATTCCTCGGCATCTTTCACTTTTTGCAAAACTTCGGCGCTGGCAATTAAGGCTTTTGAAGGGATGCATCCTCTATTTAAACATGTTCCCCCTAAATCCTTGGCTTCGATTAAAGCGACAGATTTGCCGAGCTGAGCGGCTCGAATGGCAGCGGGATATCCTCCCGGCCCTCCCCCTAAAACGGCGATATCAAAACGTTGCATCTCCTGCTGCATAACTTTTCCTCAAAATTAACACTATTGCGTATGCTTCTAGCTTACCGAAGCAAACTGATAGAAGAAAGAAGAAAATGAGAGATTAGGATGGATAATTGCTTGCAATAAAAAGGATCTTTCGGTCATAGATTTATTAATCATAAGTAGTTATTAATATGGCTCCTAAAACAAAAAAAAAGTTATGTTGGAATTGTGAAGGAAATGTTTCTCTTCAAGATGAAACCTGCCCTTATTGCGGCGTAAGTTTAGATATTTCACCAATTCCAGGAACAAACAACGTAGAAGAGCCCCCCACCCCGCCTTACAAGTTATCTTCTGTGTCCTTGGATACAATTATCCCCTTAGCCCCCTATTCGACACAAGCTTCTGAAGAGGAAGCTGTTAAAGAAGACGCTGTTGTCGAGGAACAGACTTCACCTAAGGACCTCACTTTTCAAAAAATGGCCGCTGCCATCTCTTCACTTGTCCTGGGCTTAGTCTTTGTTCTTTTTGGAATTATTCTTGTCTTGTTTTCCAATAGCCAAGGGATTTTTACCTTGAGCTGGCATGGAAGCTATTGGTTTCTTTATATTTTATTGGGGCTGCCGCTTCTTTACATCGGCTGGAGAATCACAGAAGGGTTAAATCACTCAGAAGATTAAGAGTGTGTTCAAAACCTTACAACCCTCAAGAATGATTTTGACAGTAATACTTCTTCCACATTATAAATTAATGAATAAACTGTAAAAAACAACATTTTCAGTAAAAAAACAATTTACTAATTTTTAGGAGATTAAAAGTGCATCCCTACAGCAGAAATAATAGTAATTTCCCTACTTTGACCATTAGTTATACCGGTGATAAAAATGATGATACCTTCAATTTTTCTCAGGGAGTCATTGAAGAAGATGCCTATGAGGAAGAAGATACCCATGAGTTTGCCCCCCCAATTTTCAAAACCCATGTTGATAAAGAAACCCTTAGTGATATAGAAAACCAAACCGAAAAGAAATCCACGCATGACCCTGATTATTATCATGTCCCTGATTATTCTTATGGCTGTATTTTTAATTCCACTATCGATGTTAATGAGATAGAAATTACAAATTGCAAGATTGCCAGAAGTGCCTTTTATGGACAAATATATGAAGAGGTTTTTAATGTCCAGAAAGAGAAAAAAAATCTGAAAGAAACAAAAGAAGTTAAGAAGGTTAATATTCAGAAAGAAGAAAGAAATCTGAAAAAAATAAAAGAAGTTACGAATGATATCTATCATGACACTAATAAATTTGGTGAACTTGCTAGTAAACCTGCAATCATCAGTGATATTCAACTCGAAAATTTCAAAATTACTTCAAATCGCTTTATTTCAATGTGTGTGATTAAAAATTGCATGATAGATACCGTTGAAACAGACTGTGAAATCTATATGACATACTCTAAAGCAGAAAAAGTGAAGAGCACAACAGATAAAATCATCGCCTGTTTCTGCGAGCTCGGTAATGTAGAAGCAAGAAGTCGTGCGAATATTCAGAAATCTATAATCCGCAAAAATCTTATTATCCATGTTGATTCTTCTACAGATGAATGTATCTTAAAATTAAAGGGGACAAAACTTCTAGGAGCTTTGATAATTAAAGCTTCTGCTAAAAGCGAACGTCGAAAAAGCGAACGTCGAGCCAATTCTTTGGGCAATAAAGTGAACAAGAAATCAGTCGTAATTATCGAAGACAATAAATCAATTAAAAAATCTGACAATAAATCGATTAGAAATTCTGGCAATAAATCAATTAAAAAATCTGACCATAAGTCACGGAAAAACTCTCTGAAAACATCTCTGGGTGATGGCTTTTCCACTATCCGAAGATTTACCCACCACGTGAAAGTCAAAATTGAAGGAGAAAAAATAGACAAAATAAAATTTAAAGGAATCAAAGGAATAGTAGAGTATGTCGATAACGGCAATCTTCCTCATAGTCCACTGGTGGAGATTAAAGATAAAAAAAAAATGAGCTCGACAATTATAAAAGAGAGCTCAACAACCATCATAAAGGAGGGTTGCTCGACCGCCATAACCGTCATAAAGGAGAGTTGCTCGACCGTCATAAAAGAGAACTCAAAAATCATCAAGGAGAGCTCAAAATTCATCAAGGAGAGCTCAATCGTCATAGGGGAGGATTCAACAGCCCTAAAGGAGGCCTCGACAGGTATAAAGGAGGGGCTGACAGCCCTAACGGAGGACACGACAATCATAACTGATGGCTCGACAGTTATAACGGAAGGCTCCACAGTCGCACTGGAAAGCTCGACTGAAAAAAACAAAGCTTAGAGAGTATTCACAAACTTTCATTGGGCTGCTGAGATCCCCCAGCAGTAGACGATCCAAACGAGCGGTAAAAAGGGTAGTCAGCTGCTTCTAAAAGCTCTTTATCACCGCGGCTATCGCCATAAGCATATAAAATATACTGATGGCGTGAGCCGATTTGTTGAATCAAGCGATCCACCTTGACTTTGCCCCAACAATTATCTCCATCCAATAAGCCTGTGACTTTGCCGTTGGGGTCTACCTGTAGCTTCGAGCAGACCAAACTTTCAAATCCTTCTTGAATGGACCAAGGTTGAAGGTACACATTTAATGTCGCACTGACAAGGATGCAGCGGTGGCCTTGATTTTGGTGCCACCGGAGCCGATTCATCCCTTCTGGCCTTAACTTTTTCTTAAGGGGACCTTGGACAAAAGCGATCCCTTTTTGCTGGATCTCCGACAGCGGCATCCCCCCAATTAAGTTTTTAAGTAGTTTTTCTTTGGCTTTTTGCCTTGAATAGAATCCACATCCACAGGCAATGAAAAAGGGGAGTAAAAGAAAAATCGACATTAAAGTGCGGAAACGGCCTGCAACTAAGAATAGAAAGGGGATGAGGGTATCGTGATAAGTGAGGGTTCCATCAAAGTCAAAGGCTGCTACAATAGGTTTTGGGCTAGAAAAAGGGGTCATAGTCTATACTCTAAAGCAAATAGTTTTTATCAAAGAGACAACATTATATCATTTTTTTAATTACTTTCATCTGCTGTTGTTTGCAAGCTCTCTTTTTATCCATTGACAGCCACCCTTTTTTGGCGTAAGTTCAATCCTCGACAACTTTGAGAGAAATTGATCTAATATGAAAAAAAATGTGTTTATTACAGGAGCCGCGGGGTTTATCGGTTTCCATTTAGCGCTGCATCTTCAAGCCAGGGGGGATCATGTCCTTGGGTATGACAACTTTAACGACTATTATGATCCAGAACTCAAAAAGCAAAGAGCAAATGAATTAAAAAAAAATAAAATTTCTGTTCTCCATGGGGATATTTGCACTAAAAAACGACTTCATGATGCTGTTCAAAAGCATTCGACAACACACATCGTTCATTTAGCCGCTCAAGCAGGAGTCCGTTATTCCCTCGTGAATCCGCAAGCCTACATGGCTTCAAACTTGGAGGGTTTTTCCAACATCCTGGAAATTTGCCGCCACTCCTCCATTAAATTGACCTATGCTTCTTCCTCTTCTGTTTATGGGCTTAATAGCAAGATCCCTTTTTCCGAAGGGGATCAAACTGATCATCCTGCAAGCCTGTACGGAGCGACAAAAAAAGCAAATGAATTGATGGCTTTCTGCTATCACCATCTTTACGGCATCCCTGTAACAGGGCTCCGTTTTTTTACTGTGTATGGCCCTTGGGGCCGTCCGGATATGGCCTATTTTTCTTTTACTAAAGCGATCCTAGAAAATAAACCGATTGAGTTATTTAATCACGGTGCTATGCAAAGGGATTTTACTTATATCGACGATGTCGTTGCAGGCACTGCAGCGGCTCTGGATTTAGAAGCTCCTCATGAAATTTTTAACTTGGGAAATCATCGACCGGAAAAGCTCAGTCATTTCGTTGAAATTTTAGAAAAATTATTAAACAAAAAAGCTCATACGACTTTAGTTCCCATGCAACCGGGCGATATCGAAATCACCTATGCGGACATTGAAAAAAGCCGAAGCTTTCTCGGGTACATTCCTAAAACTTCACTTGAACAAGGACTTAAATATTTTACTGTGTGGTACAAACGATTCTATGGCATAAAGTAAAGTTGTTGCTTTTCAAATATTCCCCAAAAAAATAGAATTTAGTATTTAAGCAACTTAAGTAGAGGTCATTTTCAACCATGTACTACCCCTCTCGGTTTATCCTTATCGTTCTCTTCTTTACTCTGCTCTCAGGTTGTTTATCAAAATACCATAAGGATGATCCTTGGGTTGGAGATGGCCAGTGGGTAAAAAAGATCGACGGCCCTGAAATTGTGCATGCCCTCCAACATTTTCTTCCTTACCTGAGACATGCGAAACACCTAAGGCTTGAAGATTCTAAAGTCTATTACGACGACACCATCAACGCAATCCATATGGAATTCCTTTCGCAAGACGTACTTGAAATTAGAGAAGCAAGAATGATCTTGGTCGATCTGGTTGAAGGGCTTCTGGCTGAACTTAATAGAAATCCTATTTTAGGGGCTGAGTTTATTCAATATCCCCTCAATGAAGGTAATTTAGAAATATACATTAACTTTGAGAGCTTCCATGGACTCTTTGTTGATCCCTACTACGTCAGTTATATCAAGTTAGAAGATGGTGAAGCCAAATTTTATGCTTTCGATAACAAATATAATGGCGTGAACTTATGGGATTATAGGATAGAGCCATATTTTAAGAGCCGCGAATTTGTTATTTTTGAAAGAGAGTCTGAAAAAATGTTTAAAGAAGTTGTGGAGATCGAAACTAGCCGCCCATTAAAAGAACAATACTTTTCGCCCGATTTAGAGCTCCCACGGTATTATTCTCCTTATGAGTGGAATTACATTTTTAAAGATGATGATTAGATAAGAATTCTTTTATTTCCGCTGCAAAGACATACAGCCGTTTAGCTTGCCAACAACTATGAACGTGTGGTTTGTTGGTTAACTTAATCTTTTTCAGAGACCTTTGTGTTTCTGTTATTTTATCACAATAAGGTAACTCATTTATGCACACTCCCGCCCTTTCTTTTCATACTTTTGCCTTTAATTTATATACATTATGTCAAGCCGATGAAGATCCTCAACATCAAGATAGTAAAACACTAGATGATAAGGAATTATACGAAGGGTTGTATCCGAATCTTGTGTGGAACGAAGAGGGTATTAACTATAATGGAATTCATCGCTGGGCTTACTTGTGGGGGGATAATACACGGATTGAAGCCGTCAAAGAAGCCCTAAAAAAAACAGGTGAAAACTTTAGATTTTATCTAAAAGCGCTTGAAAACACACATTTGCTCGCCTATGAAAGCTACTTGGATGAACGTTTTAAAAATAAGGAAGCCTCGATAGACAACACCACCGTTTCTTTCATCCAGGATTTTTATAATGCAACCTCTTATTTTGTCCAAGCAGCTTCCATAAGCCGATATCGGAAAGTTAAAGCCTTCAGCAAGGATTTTTTTTTCGATTGTTTCAAGTTTTCCCCTGATATCAAAAGATTTTATCATGAAATTGATTTGCGAGCTCAGCTTGGATTCCATTTGCCTTACCGTTTGATGATGGAAATTTCCAAAGGAAATGATCCCCTGGTCGAAAAGGAGAGTTGGGAGAATTTCATATCGAATGTACACAGAGCCAAAGTATCTCCTCGCATTCTCCATAGAGGACTAAAAGCAATTGTAGAGCATGCTTTCAGGCACAAAACCCTCGCTGATAAGCCTGGAGAACTTCCCAATCTAAGCCGCTTGGAATATCAAATGCAAAAGACATGGGAAAACCTTAATTTATCTGGTAGTCCACTCTTAACTCGGGATCCAGAGCATATTCAATGGAGAAATACATTAGTCCCCGGTAAGATTTTGATTTCTAAATCTTATAAACAAGATCAGCAGTCAACTATTGTCACGATCCATAAAATTGTTCTAGGAGAACAAATTGGGGCTACGGAAAAAGAATTTGATAGGAATGTTTTTTTTGAAATACAGGAGTATCACATTGGTGAAAAAATCTTGGGCCAAGCGGAGATAGAAAATCCATTTGAAGAATTACCCCAATTGACTAAACAAGATGACGTAGAGAAATTACTGTTTTGGGTGGGAAGAAATGAAGCAGTCATTGGGATCAACCAAATCCGCATTCCCGATTTTCATATTGATCCTCAATTGGACGACTTTTTCCCTTTACCGAAAGTTAAGCATATTGACCCGGAAGGGAAATTCGCCCTCATAGAAAAACTCCATACTCCTTGGGGTGGTCATCGATGGATAGATGAATGTTTATACGAAGATGCGGACTACAAAGAAACCGTTATTGAATTTATAAAAATTCTAAATCAAAACCAAAAACTCATTTTTCCTCTAAATCCAAAGTATTTTGCCTATAATTATGATGGGGAATTATGTTCGACCAGGGTCGTTTCCTGGACAAATGCGTATGATTTATTTTCACTCGAAGAATTTATCTATAATGTGTCCATGAAAGACTTTGATGCTTTTCAAGAACTTATGAATAGCGCGAAAGTCCTTGAAACAGAAGAAGCCAAAATTCTTCGAAATATCGCTGCAACTTCTTTTAATGAACAAGACTTTACCACTGGCCTGCATAATATTCAGAAACTCTCTGACATCGACAACGACAGAAAAGGAAATCTTTTTGATTCCGCTAAAAAACTCAAAGAAAAGCTCCTAAACGTAAGGACCGATTGTTTTAGGAAAATTGAAGCAAAATTGAATAATAATCTTTCGGATGAACAAAAGAAAAACATTGAGGCTTTAATCATTAGCAACTACCAAAAAACTTGTGCTGTCACCCTTTTGCCGCCTAGCTTTGAAGATGAAATTGTGCAGAGATTCGCAAAAAACAAGGATTGAAATCATTATACAAAGATTAAAAGTTTTTTTTCCAAAGAAGCACGGAGGTTAACAAAAAAAGAACAGGATAAGCAAGATCGCCTTCGGCGGCAGGATAAGCAAAGATAAAAAATTATGTGTTTGTGTTCTATTAATTTTTTATCTTTGCTTATCCTGCCGCCGAAGGCGATCTTGCTTATCCTGTTCTTTTTTTGTTATTCTTCATCTTCGTGGGTGGCGCCGCAACATTTTTTGTATTTTTTCCCACTCCCACAAGGGCATGTGTCGTTGCGACCCACCTTGGGACCCACCTCGACGGGAACTACTTTTTCCTGTTCTTTCACAGCCTGGTGGTTATCCTCAGGAGAAGCTTGCTGTGGAACTGGCGGCGCCTCTAAATCGGAGACCAAAGAGCGGTTTGTTTCGAGTCTCAGCACAGACAGCAATTGCTCAATCGTTGGCATTTGCCTTACAACCATTTCAAAACGGAAGAGATCATGGGCTATTTCAGTACGCAACGTCTTGCTGAATTCCTCAAACATCGCAAATGACTCGTGTTTGAATTCAGTTAATGGATCCCGCTGTCCCACTGTTCTCAAATTCACATCTGCCCGCAAATGGTCCATGACGAGCAGGTGCTCTTGCCACCGTTGATCTATTTTTCGGATCATCAAATTCCTCACAGCTTCGTTGACAGGCTGACGCAACTTCAGATCGCTCGAAGAGACCTCCTGGGCAGTAGGAATTTTATCTGATTCCCTTTCTAGCTTTTCTTTAAATGCTTTCACGGTTTTATCTGAAGCGAGTTTGACTAATTCTTCTTCATCCATGTATTCGTTATCAAAACACCCTTCTTCAAAAGTGACCGGAAAGTGTTGCATCAACCATTGGCGATACCCTTCGGGATCCCACCCTTCGTCGCCGCGGCTTTTGAAAAAATCATCGGCAGAAAAAGCGCACACACTCTCCAACACTTCAATAGCCAATGGAGCCACATTGTTTTCATGCAAGACGCTGTTGCGGAAGGCATAGATCTCCTGCCGCTGTTTATTCATGACATCGTCATATTCTAAGGTGTGCTTGCGGACGACATAATTGCGTTGTTCGATCCGTTTTTGCGCCGTTTCGATCGATTTATTCAATATTCCGGCGGAAATGGGCTCCCCTTCGGGCGGACGAAACCGTTGCAAGATAGCCGTCATGCGGGGCGATGCAAATAGGCGTAACAGATGATCTTCGAAAGAAACGTAAAATTTAGCAGAACCGGGATCCCCTTGCCGTGCGCAGCGGCCTCGCAGCTGCCTGTCGATACGGCGTGACTGATGGCGCGTGGTTCCCATGACATAGAGGCCGCCTATATCTGCGATCCCCTTTTCAAGTTTAATGTCGGTTCCGCGTCCAGCCATATTAGTCGCAATCGTAATGGAGCCTCTTCTTCCGGCATGAGCGACGATTTCAGCTTCTTTATCGTTCTGTTTCGCGTTTAAGACGACGTGGTCGAGTTTATTTTGCTTGAAAATGCGGGAAAGTTTTTCAGAAACTTCCACCGATTCGGTACCGATCAGGATTGGTCGGCCTTTTTCATGGATTTCACGCACTTCTTTTAAGATGGCGTTGTATTTTTCCCTTTCGGTCATGTAGATTTCATCGTTGTAATCGGAGCGGATACATGTTTTGTGGGTAGGAATTTCAAGCACATCCATCTTGTAGATCTGCTTTAATTCATTGGCTTCGGTCATGGCTGTACCGGTCATCCCGGCAAGCTTATCGTACATCCGGAAATAATTTTGCAGGGTGATCGTCGCATACGTTTGGGTTTCTTTCTGGATGGAGACACCTTCTTTGGCTTCGATCGCTTGGTGGAGTCCATCGGAAAAACGCCTTCCCGGCTGAGGACGGCCTGTGTTTTCATCGATGATGATAATTTTGTCTTCTTGAACGATGTAATCGACATCTTTTTCCATGAGGAGATGGGCCCGAAGCAGCTGCCGTAGATTATGCGCCCGCTCTTTCCGTTTGGCGTCTTCTTCTTGAACTGCAAGCTTGGCTTGCATTTTAGCCTCTTCATCGAACTCGGTGTTTTCATCAATCTTTAGGTATTCATGGCTGATGTCCATCATGACAAAATCATCGGTATTCCCACCCGTGACCTCATGCCAAGCCTGAATTCCTTTATCTGTCAGCTCGTATTCACTGGCCCTCTCATCGACGATCATGAACAGTTCAGCCAAAGCCTTGGCTTTTTCCTCTTTATTGGTATCGGAATAGAAAAAAAGATCCATTTTATCCAAGGACATCCGGATATCGGGATCTTCTTTAAGGCGTTTAAGAATTTTATTATTGGGAGTTCCTTTGCTGACGAGCCACATTTTGCGCAAGGCTTGGTCTTCCTCTTCTATCTGTTGCTTGTCTTTCTTTTCCCTTTGGATCTCCCCTTCGGCCATTTCAGGCTTTTCGAGAACTTTGCGCCCGTCAGTTGCCAACCGGTTGCACAGGTCGCGCTGGCATCGAACCAATTCGGCAACGCCGGTTTTCAGTTCATCATACATTTGACGGCTGACGGGTACAGGCCCTGAAATGATCAAGGGGGTGCGGGCTTCGTCGATCAAGATGGAATCGACTTCGTCGATAATGGCATAGTAGAACCCTCTTTGCACCTGATCTTCTTTGCGGACAACCATCGAATTATCGCGTAAATAGTCGAAGCCAAATTCAGAAGCGGTTCCATAGACCACATCAGATTGATAGATCGCTCTTCGTTGCTCTTGCGGGGTATTATTGGTCAGAGATCCTGTTGTCAATCCCAGCCAACGGAAGATGGTCCCTACCCATTCGCAGTCCCGTTGCGCTAAGTAATCGTTGACGGTGACAAGGTGGACGGGTTTTCCTGTCAATGCATTGAGGTAGAGGGGCATGACGGCTGTTAACGTCTTCCCTTCACCGGTTTGCATTTCAGCAATCGATCCATAGTGTAAGGCAATGGCTCCGATGATTTGGACATCGAATGGAACCATATCCCATTTTTGATTATAGCCTGAGACATGGACTTCGGTGCCGCAAAGCCGCCGGCATACATTTTTGACAACCGCATAGGCTTCAGGAAGCAAGGAATCGAGCGACTCCCCTTTCTTCAGCCGTTCCCGAAATTCAGCCGTCTTCCCTTTCAAAGCCTCATCGCTTAAAGACTGGAATTGCTCATCCCAGCGATTGACGTGTTCTACAACTTTTGCGTGTCGACGAACTTGTCGATCTTGCGCGGAGCCAAAAATTTTTTTTAAAAACCCAAACATACTCGTCCTTCATCTCTTAAACCTTAAATTTTATGCCTTAAAGGATTGAGAAGCAAGGATAATTTTGGCGCCATTTATCGACCTTTTAATGAGAGAAGAGATGCGATAATCCCTACAGTCAAAATGGAAAAAATTACAATCAATGTGACGAGAGCAGGAATTTGGTAATGGTGGATTAAGACCATTTTTACTCCGATAAAAGCTAAGAGAAAAACAAGGCTTGTTTTGAGATAGGTGAACCGTTGGACCCATCCGGATAAAATAAAATATAAAGATCGCAATCCCATAATGGCGAATATATTGGATGTAAAGACGAGAAAGGGGTCATCGGTGATGGCAAAAATGGCGGGGATGGAATCTATAGCAAAAAGGACATCGGAGCTTTCGATAACGAGAAGAGCGATAAGCAAGGGGGTCGCATACCAATCTCCCTTTACACGAACGAAAAATTTTTCTCCATGGAACTCTTCGGTCACGGGAAAATAACGACGTGCGAACAAAACCAAAATGTTATGTTTTGTATCGATCGACTCATGTTGAATCGTCAACATCTTGATGGCTGTGTAGAAGAGAATCGCGCCGAAGATATAGGAAACCCAAGCGTATTCCTGTAAAAGAGCCGCACCAATGAGGATCATCACAAACCGGAGCACTAACACCCCCAAGATCCCCCAAGTCAACACACGGTGTTGAAAAGGAAGGGGAACATGAAAATGGGTGAAAACCAAAGCGATGATGAGAATGTTGTCTAGACTCAATGTTTTTTCAACGACATACCCTGTGATATATTGAATTGCAGCTGTTTCCCCATCTAAAATACTATTCGGCATCCATTTGTTTTCATAAATAAAATAAACGATGAACATCCAACAGAATGAGATAAGGATCCAAAATGCTGACCAAACTAGAGCTTCTTTTGCCTCGATCACATGGGGGGTGCGCCGCCAAACGCCGAGATCTAAGCACATCATCATCAAAATAAACAGCAAAAATCCTATCCAGAGCCCGATTTCTATTTGCATAAAGTTATTCGCTTTTTTTCCAAAATGCCGGAACCATGAGGGCAAGAATGGCGAAAAATTCCAATCGTCCCATAATCATTAATATGGAGGAGAAAAGGCAGCCAAAGTTTGACAAAAAGGCGCAAGAGTCCAGCGGATTGCCTGCTCTAAAGGCCAATCCTGTTCCATTGATCATGCATCCCACAAGGCTTAGGGAGGTTTGAGGGTCAATCCCATCTAAGATATAGATGAAGGTGCCTGCTACCGATACCGAAATAAGGATTAAAAAGAAACAAAGAGTCATCACAATGGCCGAGTTATCCACTTCTTTGTTTGCTACTTTAAGGGATTGAATTCTCTTTGGATGAAATAATGTTTCAACTTTGTGTTGGGCAATGCGAAAGAGTAAATAATGCCTCATAATTTTGATGCCGCCCGCTGTAGAACCGGACATCCCCCCTACAAACATCACGATGAGCATGAGGGCCTGAACGATGTAAGGCCAAATATCGAAATTTGCCGTTGCAAAACCCGTTGTCGATATAGCTGAGACGATTTGAAAGGTTCCAGACCTCAAAGCTTCGGTAAAAGAAAATGGGGCGATAGGTTCGCCAGTCAACAGTTGTTGAGGCTGACCAATGAGAACCTTGGCCGCCAATGCAGCAGAAAATAAGATGATGGCAAAATAAAGGATGATTTCGGGTTTAAAAATTTTAAAAATTTTGCCTATAGAGATAAAATAATAGACCGAAAAATTAATGCTTCCCAAAAGCATGCAAAGGATGACAGCCCATTCCGTATTCGCATTATGATAATATCCAATGCTTGCGTTGCGGATGCTGAACCCTCCAGTCGAAAGGGCGCTGAAGGCAATTGTCGTGGCATCGAGCCATTCCATCTGTGAGTTCGTTATTAACAAGAGTGCAATCTGAAAGACCGTTAACACTAAATAAATTTTCCAAAGTGCAATTGCCGTTTCTTTAATCCTGGGTGTTAAAGCATCCTTAATGGGACCCGCAACTTCTGTCTGGAATAACACTCGCCCCCCGGCTCCAAAAATAGGCAGAATCGCCACAAATAAAACAACGATTCCTCCCCCTCCAAGCCACTGGATGAAACTACGCCAAAACAATAGGGCCTTGCTGACAGCTTCAACCCCTTCGTGTAAGATTTGATGAGTCACCGGATCACGTACAGGCTCTATCGTCCCATAATAAACATATTCGGTCACCAAGGGCCCGGCTACAGTCCGTCGAATCGGGATTTCCTTGTCTTGGGAATCATAAGCCTTTGCCTGCATCGTTGTGGCCCCCGTCGTGGTCAACCCGGAAACAGCTTCAAAGTAAGCATCGAAAGGATTTTTCAAAGTTCCACTCAAGATAAAGGGGAGGGAGCTAAAAGCAGGGGACAATACCCAAATCAAAACGACGACAACAAGGCCTTCTTTACGGAAAAGATGCCTTGTAGCCCCTTTGCTAAAAAAATGGCACAGGGCCCCAGTGGACAAGCAAATCACAACCGTCAATAAAAAAGCTCCGGTCGAATGGGGTTGTGGATGAACTAAAGGGTCGGCAAAATACTCATAATAAACCGCAAGAATGAAAGGGATCATCAATGCGCCCGACAATCCGTAAAGAAATAAACCGAAGATCCGATTGATATCTCTATAATACATAAATCATTGGCTAAAATATTCTTTTCAATTCTTCGACATGATAGGGTCTTGTTATGACAATTACAGTATCTCCCGGGGATATAATTCGGTTCCCGTGGGCAATCATAATCCTTCCCCGGTTTTGGATCATGGCGATGAGCAAATCTTTGGGAAGGAGAGGTCCAAGTTCAGAAAGGGGGATACCAACCACTTTTGAATTTAAAGAAACGTTGATTTCCATAATTTCAGCTTGATTTTCATAGAGGGAGATCAAAGAAGTCACTCTGCCAGATAAAATTTGGGAAAGGATGTGGCTAGCAGCACTGATCCTTGGGGAAACGGCATAATTTAAGCCCAATTGTGAAACAAAAGGGGTATAGCTCGTATTCGACAAGGTGACCACCACATCTTGACATCCCACCTGCTTTGCAAGGAGCCCAGCAAGCAAGTTCACTTCATCGCTTTTGGTGCATGCCGCTAAAACATCAGCTCGTCCAATTTTTTCGGCTTGCAAAAACTGATAATCCGTTGCGTCGTGGTTGATAATATTCGAACGTGGCAGCTGATCGGCCATTGAGCAGCATGTCGCGTAATCTTTTTCGATAATTCTTACATCGACCTCACGATGTTCTAACAGCTTAGCCAAATTAATGGCTGTTAAAGATCCCCCAACAATCACCACCGAACGCACAGCCTTTTGAGTAATCCCAAAAAAATGGTGCGCTTCAGCGACAACATCCGTTTCACCGATGATGGTCACTTCATCATTAGGCAAAACAACGTCGTTTCCATGGGGAAATATAATTTCAGTTTTAGGGCTTGAAGCAGTCCCTCCCATATTTTCGCGACGAATTAGACCGATCATCATCCCTTCAGGCAAACGGAGATCGCTCAACGGCTGGTCATACTTTCGCCACTTGGAAGGGACAGCAAAAGTGCGCATTTGCAAGGCCCCATGAGCAAAATTTTCGATCGCCAAAGATCCCGGACTGATCATGTATTTCAAAATGTCGTGGGCCACCAAAAGCTCAGGGCCAATAAAAGAATCCACATCAAAAATGCGGGAAAAGTCAAGCCGCGTTTTGTTGAGGTAACGGTTGTCTCGTACTCTTGCTACGGTCCGAGGATATCCCAAATTTTTGGCGATCGCACAAGCGACGAGATTGGTTTCATCGTCATCAGTCAATGCTATCAGAAGATTGGGGAGAGCTCCATCAAGTCGTCGAGAAGCTGCCAGTCTGTTCCTGAGCCAACCCTTGTCGCCACATCGAGATTAAAAGCAACCTCTTCAAGAATTTTGCTGTTTTTTTCTACCAAGATGACATTGTGGTTTTCTTTCGAAAGCATCGATGCAATGTAACGTCCGACATCTCCAGCCCCAATAATCACGATATTCATCATTCCGCGGCCACTCCTTCTCCCATGAACAGGGTCTACGCACAAGACGAACTCAATTTAACGGCATCCTGATCAGGGCGCAAGCATTATTTGTGTAAGCTTTGAAGCTTCATTAATATTCTGAATTTGGTTTCAAAAGGGACAATATGTACAATTCCCTCCGAACATAATGAGAGGAAATAAGCATGCTTTCGCACCGCACATTCTTGTGTTTTTTATCTCTATTTTATGCCAATGGGACTGCCCACGCTGATGCACCATCGGCATCAACAACGTTTACCTATGAAGACGGTTCCACCTTTATCCAAAAAAACTACTCTTATGATGAGACTGGTTCATGCACGCAAACCATCGACTCAAATCCCCTCCCTGTTCAAGATGGGGCTCTTACTACAAACCACTTATCCATCTCATGCCGAACTTTCGACGACCGTTCCGTCCAACTTTCTTTGAAATACGAAAATGAATCGCAAGCAAATTTCGAGTGGACAGAGACCTTTTTTCTTTTTTCAATCCATGATTTGGAACAAATAGAATCTCGAATCTCAAATTTGTATTTCTCTTTCCGGCAGCATCCCCTCTATCGGATTTCAGGATTGGAGTGCTATCCCGCAAAAGTGGGTGTTTATGGCAAGGGAGAAATCCATGATAAAGTTCGGATCACCTTTGCCAACGGCATTCTAAATTTACCCGAAGATCAACAGACAAACTTAGATATCCTTTCTAAACTGCATGGGTACACAAACATCCATTACATTTTTCGACCGTATGAAGGGTGGTCTCGTGACATGATCCGTTGCCTTGCAGCCAAATTCCGTTTTATCTCATCACAAGCCCAACTGATCGGCGATGTATGGAAAAAATTGATCCATGAGATGGGAGGCATTCATGGGGGTGGAAAAATCATCCATTACGCCCATAGCATCGGCGGAACAGAAACCAATAACGCAAAAAAGCTATCGACCCCGGAACAACTAAAAATGATCACCGTTTATACCGTAGGCTCCCCCACCATGGTTCGAAATAAAGACTTTAAAAAAGTGGTCAATTATGTCAGTAAACGGGATGGCGTTTGTTACCTCGATCCCATCGATTATTTTCGCGGCCTTTGGAATCCCGCATCATGTAATATCGTCTATCTCGATACATGGTCCGGGATCCCCCTAGTGGATCACCTTCTTTGGAACCCTTCTTATTACGATGCGATCGAAAAGCTAGGGCAAGAATTTGTAAAAACTTATTCAAAATAATTATTGTTTTAAATAAATAGTAATTAATTCTTAATAATATCTTAATTAATTTTATTTATAATAATATATTAATTAATAATAATTTGGTGATTATATGAATGAAATTTCAATGAAAGCGCAATTCCCAGGCTGGGAAATGCACGTGATTAAAAATGAGGTAAATTGGGGAGAACTCAAAGAGCGTCTAAATAGAGGGGAACTCAACGGTGCCGTTGTGGTAGGGATCGATAAGAATCCCTGGTATAAAAGGGATAAAGTCCACACTGTCATCAAGATATTCCAAACCATGAAGATGTGGTTTGGCTCACGTTACGATCGAGTTCCTAGCGAGACGTCAAAAAGCATGGTGAAAAAGCATTATCCTGAGGGGAAAAAAACGCTTTTAAATGATAAAGTCTTTAAGAAAGCAGAACTGATGCATGCTTTTGTTTTGCAAGGCCCTTTTTCACAAAAAAATGAAGACGAAGCTAACGAGCTTAAATTAAAAAAAGAAGAGCAACTCAAAGAAATACATTATGGGTTCAACTTTCTTTCTTGGCCCTCTAAAAGAAATCACAAAAAGATTTTGCAAACTGAAATCGAAAGACTTGGTGACTATGAGATTAAACTAGGGGAAAAAGATAAGGCTGTTTGGGTTTCAGAATCGGGATCCACTGGATTAAGAACCAAAGTTTGGAAGCTCGGGACTGATGATTATTCCCATCTCGTTGTTTTTGTCCCGCCTAGCGAGGACGCAAAACTGATAAGCGACTTTTCCAGAACGGCGACTATTGATGAAATAGAATTATTTAAAGGCGGAAAATCGTACAAAGAGGTACCCAAATTCTATTATTTGAGAGGAGGTTTCACTCCCCTGTTCGGCAACGGCAGCTTCATCAAATGGTTAAGGCCAATTAGAGATAAGATGGTACGAAAATCCACAGCCAGAGCATTTATCGATTTGTCTAATAATCAAACACCTATAAAAAACAGTAAAGGACACCTGCAAAAGATGATTTGTTCCGAGTTTGTGACACGGATCCTCCAATCTGCCGAAATTGCCAAAAAAGTGCGGAAAGATGATGAACAGGAAACAGTTTTAGTTCAAGCTAAGGAAAAAGATGCTGAATGGGAAACAGTTTTAAAAGATCCAGCGAAATTGAGAGAAAAAATCGAAAACGATAGTGAAATACAAAAGAATCATCTCATCATGAAAGCCATCCCGAGAGCAACTATGCCTTTCCAACTTGCAGAATACCTGATGCAAAAATGTGAATCCAAACAAAAGAGACCCCTCCCGCTACCCAAGGAGTATTCTGCTGATATGATTGATATGAAAGCACCAACAGCCTGATTTTGCTTGAGAAAAATAATCTAATATTGCATGATAGTTTTTCTCTTTTGCACTGGTAGCTCAATAGGATAGAGTACCCGGCTACGAACCGGGCGGTTGGAGGTTCGAACCCTCTCCGGTGCGATGATAATTCAATCTTTTCCATCAGGACCCTTTGAAACCAACGCCTATGTTGTAGCTTGTCCTACGACAAGAATGGCTGCTATCATCGATCCAGCTCCCGAAAGTTCCGGACC
Source organism: uncultured Parachlamydiaceae bacterium (assembly GCA_963742415.1). Lineage (GTDB taxonomy): Bacteria > Chlamydiota > Chlamydiia > Chlamydiales > Parachlamydiaceae > CAVULX01. Next base: position 566,974 of record CAVULX010000003.1, on the reverse strand, counting down.
TATTTCTTCCTATTTGAAACAACAAAAGCTTACCCCCACCCAGATCCTTCTCACCCATTCCCATTGGGACCATATTGCCGATGTCGCCCCCCTAAAAGCCCTCTATCAAATTCCAGTTTTTATCCACTCCCTGGATGCCCCCAATTTGGAGCAACCTGGCGCCGACGGCCTCCCTTGCTGGCTTTCGATCGAGGGGATTACCCCTGACGGATTTTTAAATGATGGCGCCTTTGTGCAGGTCGGGCAACTTCAATTCCATATCATTCACACCCCGGGACATACTCCAGGAGGGATTTGTTTGTATGCGAAAGAACAAGGGGTCCTCTTTTCCGGCGATACTTTATTCAAAGGATCTATCGGCAACCTTTCTTTCCCTACTTCACAACCCGAGCTGATGTGGACCTCTTTAGATAAATTATCACACCTCCCTCCAAATACCGCTGTATACCCCGGGCACGGTCCTTCCACCACAATCAAGAAAGAATCTTGGCTTCCAAATGCGAAACAAATTTTTGATCGATAATTATAACAAGGAGAAATTTTATGGATACTCTCGTCGGCAAACCGGCACCAGACTTCAAAGCTAAAGCGGTCACCGGAAACCGTATCGTCGAGAATTTTTCATTAATCCATTTTCGGGGTAAGTATGTCGTCTTCTTTTTTTATCCACTCGATTTTACCTTTGTTTGTCCGACGGAATTACATGCTTTTCAGGAAAAGTTGGAAGAATTTGAAAAACGGAACGCCCAGGTGATCGGATGCTCCGTCGATAGCTGCTTCAGTCATTATGCCTGGTTGAATTCTCCCAAAAGCAAAGGGGGAATCCAAGGGGTCGACTATCCGATTGTTTCCGACCTCAACAAAACCATATCCAAGGATTATGGCGTTTTAAATCAGCAAGAAGGGATCGCTTATCGGGGATTATTTCTCATCGACCGAGAGGGGATCGTCCGGCATCAACTTGTGAACGATCTTCCCTTGGGACGTTCTGTGGATGAAACATTGCGTATCCTCGATGCCCTAACCTACTTTGAAAAGCATGGAGAGGTCTGCCCGGCCAATTGGCAGCATGGCAAAAAAAGCATGCAACCTTCCCAAGAAGGGCTGGAGCGCTATTTTACCCATTTAAGCCATTAATGCATTTGCGAACAAAAATAGACGTGGTGGACAGGATGGACAAAATTGACCGTCGGTACTGAATTAGTAGAAATTTCCCCTTGAAAATGATGTATGCATGCATTTTTGATCTAAATAAATTTGCAAAGAATTGGGCTTTTAGCCTCAAAAGCTTGCAAATTTTTTATGCCGTCCTTACAGGACTCTGTTTTTTTTGCATTTTACCCAGGCCTTCGCTTCGCTACGACCTGGGCTTTAACATTTCGGCCTTTCAGGCCGTTTTCAGCGCCGAAGGCGCGGAATATCATAGCCCAGGTCGTAGCGAAGCGAAGGCCTGGGTAAAATGCAAAAAAAACAGAGTCCTGTAGGGACGGCATAAAATTCTTTTTTTGCAGATATAGATGTCAAATCAGCATCGACTTGACAACAATTTCTTCTCCTCAAAGTCCACTTCGTCCATTTTGTCCAACGCAACTAAACTAGTTTTTTGTGTTAAGTGTCAGATAATCAAACAGATCTGATTCCGTAGTAATCAAGATACTGTGATAATTCATACACAGTGGTACAACCGCGTCAATGATCTCCCCGTCGCCCACTCCAGGCAAGCCAAAAGCATCAATATGGGGGACATTTTCCATTTTTTCTAATAAATGAACCCCTTTGAGATAATCTTGCATGCTGAATCCCTCTTCCCGCACGCGAAGAAATAAAAGATTGCGATGATACAGCAAAGCTTGAACAGCAAAAAACAAACCACGGCTATCAGGGGGAGGATTTCCTAAATAATCGACGAGCTGCGGCAATGACTGGCAAAAATAAGGAATGATATATTCTCCCTTTTCCGCTTCACCAAACAAAGCTATAGTAAACGTTTCCATTACTTCTCCTTGACTTCGTATTCAAGTAATAAGCAAATAAAAACTAACTAATTCAATTATATCATTTATTAGATACTACGTCAAAGACCAGGATTTTGAAATTACCCTCCCGTTCCACTGCTACCGGTTCCATAACGAATAACCAGAGGAATGGAAATTACCGCAGCCGCTCCAACAAGAGAACAAACACCACACAAACAGACGCTTACTATTTTAGTAATCATGCAACATCGACGATTGAACCGGGTCACCTTAATTTGATTTGTCATGTTATCCACAATCTCTTGATCTTTCCCAGTAACGTCATCAATACTTTTATCGTGACTACTGGTTTCGGTATTCTCAAGGCTCACGTTATCAAAACGAACTACTTTGTTATTATTGGTCCCATCCGATTGCTCATTAGGGTTATTGGTGCCTTCCTGCTGACTAATTTGACTCTGAGACTCAATGTCATAAGCAATGGTAATGGCGGAGGGGCTAGCGTTCATACTTGTGTTCAATTGCTTATCCGTGATGGTCATGGTGGAAGGGTTAGTGTTTGTACTTGTGTTCAATTTCTCGTTCCGTACTATCCGGTTCCGGTCTTTACTTCTACTTACCTTCCTCTCTTCCGGGCTATTTTTGCTGTCTATATTTTGAGCCCCTTTTTCGTTGTCTGTGTCAGGACAGCTTGAAATCTCATTATCCTCCGTGTTTTGGATTCTTGATGCAAAGCTATAGCTAGAATTAGAAATATCAGCTAATTCAACCTCTTCAGAGTCTTCAAGATCTTTATTCTGTTGTATTTTTGACGAAGCCGTGTTGCTTTGGGCTTCACTTTCGCTGTCTCCGCTATTAAGATTGTTACTTATCGTTAAAACGCGACTCACTCTTGTTTTTAGTGAATCACCTGAGGATTGACCAGAATCCGAGACATGAGAAGGCATTACCACTACTGGGAGTGAATTCGTTTTTTTTTCCCTTTTATGGATATTTTGTAAAACAGGGTTTGGCAAGGCCGTAAGACCTTGATTATTAACTTGCATAATCCCTCCAAACGTGATTATTATATTTTGCGACGAGCATTGCTATCTAAGTAACGCGCCACAGGACCAAGTCCCGATTCAATATTGAGTAAACGATTATATTTCGCTATCCGATCCATGCGTGACATGGATCCCGTTTTAATTTGACCTGCATTCACGGCAACACATAAATCAGCTATAAAACTATCTTCTGTTTCGCCGGAACGATGAGAAATGACGGCAGTATAATCCTGCGTTTGGGCTAATCGGATCGTCTCAAGAGTTTCTGATAAGGTTCCGATTTGATTCAATTTAATCAAAATCGAATTGGCCACCCCCATATGAATCCCTTTTTGGAGGAATTTTGGATTTGTCACAAATATATCATCCCCAATGATTTGGATTTTATCCCCTAACTTTTGGGTTAAAATTTTCCATCCGTACCAATCATGCTCGGCCAATCCATCCTCGATCGAATCAATTGGGTATTTTTTACATAAAAGCTCTAAGTAATCGATTTGCTCTTCCCTTGTTTTTTCCTCATAAGGCAGCTTCCGTTGTTTTCTCTTTTTCTCTACGTATTTTTCAGCTGCCCGATCATAAAACTCAGAAGCCGCACAATCAAGCGCTATCGTCACCTGACTTTTTGGCTTGTAGCCCGCTTTTTCAATGGCCAAAAGGATCAGTTCAATCGCTGCCTCATTCGATTTTAAATCTGGAGCAAATCCCCCCTCATCCCCTACAGCCGTTACATGCCCTTCCGATTTCAGCAATTCCTTCAAAGTGTGAAAAATTTCTGCTCCCCAGCGCACGGCTTCACGGAAGGAGGGAGCTCCTACAGGGCGAATCATAAATTCTTGAAAATCAAGGCTATTGCCTGCATGAGCCCCCCCATTGATGATATTCATCATAGGGCAAGGTAAAATATTTGCATGGCATCCCCCTAAATAACGATAGAGGGGTAATTTTGCGGTAATCGCACCAGCGCGAGCTAAAGCCAAAGAAGCTCCAAGGATCGCATTAGCGCCAAAATGCTCTTTATTTTCTGTTCCATCCCCTTGAACCATCAACATATCCAATCGGGTTTGGTCAAAAACATGTTCCCCAACCAAGATCTGGGCAATGGCCCCATTGACGTGGGTGACCGCCTGCTGGACCCCTTTTCCAAAATACCTTTCTTGGTCTCCGTCACGCAATTCAAGGGCTTCATGTTGCCCTGTTGAGGCTCCTGAAGGGACTGAAGCCTTTGCCATCACATCCTTATCTGTTGTGATCATCACTTCCAGTGTCGGATTTCCTCTTGAGTCCAAAATTTCGATCGCTTTGACAGAACGAATATACGACATAAACTGCCCCTCATTTCCCTTTTTAAGCAAGATGAGTACTTATTAATTAAAATAGGGGTTTCTCCCATTATCGACAATTAGAATAGTGAGAGAGATCAACAGCTTCTCATTATCTTGTTGAAGGGAAGTGCTTACTTTTAGTAAACTTAGGCAAAATATTTAAAATAAAACGGATGGAATATGAAAATAAAATCCATTTTAATTTTCATTTTTTGTTTAGGCCAAGCTTTTTCAGCCGAAATCAAAGCTGTTGGTTTGCCAGAAAATAAAAATGTGATCGCCAATGAAGTGATGATGCTCGATCAACTCATTGAAGCTTCCAAACAATCTCTCGAAATTCAAATTAAATTGCGGGACTTAATCCTCAAATATCAAGAATTGCAAACCCGCTATCTAGAAGGGCAAAATGATAACGAGCATCTTTTTATCATGGCAAAATCAGCAAAAAAAATCCTCGAAACCATCAAAGAAAACCATTTGACTCCCTCCTTCGATCCTGCGTTTTTGGGTGAATTAACTCTTATCTCCAAGCCCGCCGCAAAGAGGGGAATCCCCAAACCGTAAACTGGAGAGAAAGTGGACCCTATCACCTATATCGAGCGAACGACAGGCAAAGAGGAAGTGGAGAAAGTTTATAAAGCTTCCGCTTTAGGCTTCGTGTATGGCAATGGCTTCTGGAGCCGTTCTCTAGGAACTTTTTTTCAACGCCTAATTTCAAAACCCCTTTTTTTTTCCTCCCTCTATGGAGCTTTACAAAAAAGGGGGTCGTCGAAAAAAAAGATTAGACCCTTTATCAAAGCCTTCAATGTCGATCCAACAGAATTTGCTGAACCTATAGATAGTTTTTCCTCCTTCAACGATTTCTTCATCAGAAAACTAAAACCGGAAGCTCGCCCTCTTGCTGGAGGAGAGGAAACCGCTATCATGCCAGCCGATGCCCGCTACCTATTCTATCCAAACATTGAACAAGCCGATGGGTTTGTCGTCAAAGGTCAAAAGTTTGAGTTGTCGACTCTGTTGGATGACAAAAATCTAGCTTCTCAATATAGCCAAGGAACGATGGTGATCGCACGGCTTTGCCCTTCCGATTATCACCGTTTCCATTTTCCCTGTGATTGTATCCCTGGAGAGACCAAACTGATCAATGGATGGCTTTATTCTGTTAACCCTGCTGCCATCAAGAAAAATATCCATATTTTCAGCCAAAATAAACGCACTCTTTGTGAATTAGAGACAAAAAAATTTGGGAAAGTCTTGTTTATGGAAATCGGGGCCACCAGCGTGGGAAGCATCCATCAGACGTACACACCTTGCATACCCTACCCAAAAGGGGCTGAAAAGGGGTATTTCTCTTTTGGAGCTTCCTCTTTGATTCTGCTATTTCAGCCCGGTGCTATTGCGCTTGATCAAGATTTGACATCCCATCCCCATCGAGAAATACGGTGCCTGATGGGGCAATCCCTCGGAAAAAAAACAGGATATGCAAGATCGTAAACGGCAGGATAAGCAAGATAAAAACCTGAGCTTAATCATATCCGCATATTCTTACTCTTTATTCTATATCTTGCTTATCCTGCCGTTTACGATCTTGCATATCCTGTTTCTTCTCTGTGCCTAGTTACTTAGGAGCCAGAGAGATCACTGGTGCTCTGTGGTTTTTCTTCATGCACCAAAATTGATACATGCCGACAAAGGCATCGGGATGATCTTTTTCAAACAGGCTCCAGTTGCGCAAAGACAGAGCCTGAGGGTCCTCAGGAAACCTCCGAAGATACTCTTGCTTGGTTTTTGGATTTTTTAAATCAAATCCTAGAAATTCCAAATGGAGCATTTCAATCATCTGGACAATATCCTCAAGGTTGAAATGGTGCTCATGCACATGAAAAAGGAGATCTCGGCAGCCAGATACCGTATAAAAATCACTTGTTAGAGTTACTTGAGAGACAAGCTCGCTTGTAGGAACCTGGAGCAACACATTTCTAGCCGCTCGAATCCCTTCCAGGGTAGGTTCAAGCCCTTTCTTGGCAATGAGCTTTCTTGCAGCTACGACATCTTGCCTAGCGCTTGAACTATAAAGGCCTATCAACATCACCCCCTCAGGCTCCAGCAATTGTGTTAATATCTTCCAGCCCGCAAGGGGATCTTTCATATGGTGAAGGACCCCTACACATTCAATCAAATGGAACTTCTTTTTCCAATCCCCCAGCTCTAAAATATCGGCTTGATAGAACTCCATTTGTGGAATGTTCCACTCTTTGGATTTGCGCAAGGCATAAGCTAAACTGCTCAAACTCAGGTCTATTGCTGCGACATGGGCGTTCTTGATTTGTCGCGCGATATTCAAAGCATGCTGTCCTGTACCGCAACCTGCAACCAAAACTGCAGGACGACTCTCAACATTTTGTGTCATGGCAGGAAAAAAGGGGATTTTTTGCCGAATAAATTCATTCCAAGAAAGGGGGCAGGCCCTATGCAAGCTTTTCCAACGGGGATAGGGATTTGCCTCATATTGCTCTTGAACTTTTAGAGAGATCTCATCGTGAAATCCTTTGAAAACTTGGATCTCTGATTTTAGCTTTTCTTCCTCTAAAGGTTCCTCAATCTGAGCTTTGATTAATTTGCGGTAGAGATCGTTGGAACCTTCAGTTTTCGGCTTCATTAACGTATCTAGCGGTTGATAGCAGCCATACAAAGCCTCGAGAAGATAAGAATTTTCATTCGCTTGATTCAAATCTATTCCCAACTTTTCGATCATCTTTTTTTCGGGTTCCGCTACAGAAAAAACATACTCGTTAAAATAACATTGCATAGCAAGCGCACACATGAATGGCCCTAAGCGAGGTGCAATATCCTTGAATATCCCTTGTTCGTACAATTCGAGGAGGGCTCTTCGCAATGAAGTGAAGCATAATTCTATTGCCCGATCGGGAAGCAACGTATTTTCCAGCAGACCCAAAAGCAAGGGATCATTCAATATAGGGTGGAGTTTCCCTTGCTTGATCTCTTCTCTGAGAATATCCCCTTTTTTCTGAGAAGATAGATAGATGATCCGGTCGAATTCGGGAGTTAACTTAAGTAAGCTGATGCCGGCAATCGCAAGGTCTTGAGGATTGCAAATCGGTTTCGATAGACACAATTGCAATGCTTTTTTTAGCGGGTCATCGAATTGTTTAAACTCCATAAAAAACAGCAATTCCGCAAACTTTTCCCATAAAGACAAATCTTCAGGGCTCAATTGGACCGCTTTATAAACACCCTGAAGCGCCTTCTCAATATCTTTGGGCCACTCTTCTCCAAAAGCCATGTTAAAACCGTTATATGCTTTATAAAAACACACTTTTTAATGAAATAATATGATGATTGTCGGAAACCTCATCTTTTGATAATATTTTATCTCAGGTTATTAACATCTCTCAATTTTTTCAAAGCTTTCGATGGAGCTTGTTACATGTTAGATTTTTTTCGCAGATATCAACGTTATCTTTACATTGTGATCACGATAGTGATAGTCATTTCATTCTCATTTTTTGGAACTTATAGTACCATCAATACCGATGCTTATCGGGAGCAAATCGATTTCACAGCTGTTGATGGAACGCCCATCCCCCGTTCAGAGCTAGATCAAATGGTGATGTTTATCAGCACAGACGCTGACGACAAGCTCTTCTTTGGAGGTGCTTGGGGGCCTAACTTCCTCAATGATGGGGTCATCAAGAAAGATTTCCTTCAGAATGGGTTAGGGCTCATGCTGGCCAACCAATTTCCTGGGGACATTAATATTGACATTGAAAAAAAGCTAATCAAAGAAAAACGGTTTGTTCCTTATGTGCACCCCCAAGCCCATTTTTTAAATGCAGATACAGCCTGGAATTATTTTGCTCCTGACCTTAAAAAGAACTTTGATGCCTTAAGGGCCAGTTCCACTGCCGCATCACCCGAATCGCTTGCATTCCGCGTGAATCTCTACTTGGCTCAGCAAAAAATGCCTCCCCCCTTCTTAAGACACATACTCCTATCCCAACAAAAGCAATATTCATGGCTTGCCCCAGATCCAAATCTTGAAAGAGCCGATCTTTCACTGTTCGGCTACCACACCTTAGACGATTGGTTCGGACCCCGCTTTATCCGGCTCATTTCTGAATTTATTATCAACAGCGCCATCATCGCAGAGCAGCAAGGTTATGAGGTGACGCGTGCAGAAGCTCTTGCCGATCTTAAATACAATTCCGAGATTAGCTTCAGGCAAAATCTCAACAGTCCCAATTTGGGAGTCGCCACAGGCACTGAATATTTTAATGAACAACTTCACAATATGCGCCTCGACCCAAACCAAGCCGCTGCCATCTGGCAAAAAGTCCTTTTATTCCGCCGCCTTTTCCACGATATGGGATCTTCCATGTTCGTCGATCCGATGACAATCCAACAGTTTAATCAATATGTGAAAGAAACCATTGAGGGGGACCTCTATAGAATGCCGCGGGAATTCCATTTTAACCATTTTCGAGACATGCAAAAATTTGAAATTTACTTAAACGCTATTTCAAATCGAAATGGGGAACAAAAATCTCTAACCTTGCCTACGGCATTCCTTTCGGTTGAAGAAGTCGCAAAAAAAAGTCCTGAGCTAGTTCAAAAGCGTTATCTTCTGGATATAGCGCAAGTGGAAAAGAAAACACTCCAATCCAAAATAAGCCTTAAAGATACCTGGAATTGGGAAGTGGAAGATCAAAATTGGCCGAAGCTCGTCAAACAATTCCCCGATCTGGGTATAAAGAAGGGGGAAACAAGGGAACAAAGGTTTCAAGCTCTAGACAGCTTGGACGATATGACCCGCACCAAAGTCGATGACTTTGCACGCAATGAAATGATGGAAAGCCACCCCGAATGGGTGGCCAAAGCTTTGGACGATGCCCCTGCGATACGCACGGAGGCCGCGCTAAAACTCAAAGGGGGAAAAACACCTTTTGCCGGCTTGACTAAACCTCAAACATTAATTTCCCTGTTGGATAATGCAAAAATCGGCGAACCAGATCCCTCCTTGAGCAAATTCACAGCCGACAACGCTTCCTTTTACCGGATCATTGTCTTGGAACGAACTCCAGCTGAAATTTTGACTTTTGCAGAAGCTCAAAAAGAAGGTGTACTAGATCCCCTTTTAGACGCCCAATTGGAAAACTACTACAATCAAATCAAACAGAACTACCCGCAAGACTTTCAAAAAGAGGACAAAACCTGGAAAAATTTTGCGGATGTCAAAGAACGTGTCGCAGAAATCTATTTTGCCCCTTTATTGCAAGCTATTTATCAAGAATATACGGCCTCTATCTCACCTGAAAAACCCCAAAAGCAACTTCTCAATGAAATAAGCGCATCATTACGTTTTAACGCCTATGCCCGCCAAATCCTTGCTGAAATGAAAAAGAATCCAAATAAGATTGAAACGATTATCAAACAAAAAACAGAAGGGAACGAAAATGAAAAACTCCCCGCTAGGGAGCCTTTGACTAACCAATGGAAATTTGAAAAAAGTGTGTTTCACTATGACCGCGCTAGCAAAGGGCAACAATTGGATTTAAAAGAAGGATTTTCTTTAAAGCCTGAGGAATGGAGCATGGTGCATACCCCAGCAAATGGGGACATCTTCTTCTTCCAATTGGCCTCTAAAGAGCATCAAGAAGATAAAATTGCCCTAAACAATAAAATCGATGCGGAACGGCAGCTTCTAAGTGAAGACGCCGAACATCAATTAATGAACCATCTGCTCAATCGGATGAAAGAAAAGCACGCCCTTTCACTTGACTACCTCAATAAAGGGTCAGAAATGTCTCCAGAAGGATAGAATCAGCCATGACACTAAAATGTTATGTATGCGGAGAAGGCAATTTGGCGTTAGAGTGGCTCCGTTATGGGGAAAAAGCCATCCATGATGAATGCCATAAACTCGTCAAGTCAATTGAAAGCCGCGTCTATGATTTCGTCAAAGAACAGTTTCCGAACTCTTCAGGTGAGCTACGGGATGACGTGTTATGGAGAGCAAGAAATGGAGTGACGCGGAAATATCAAATGAATATCAAAACATATATTAATGAATATGGTGATGAATCCCTTATCAACCTATATTGTCAATCTGTAAAACGCGATCAGAGATTTTATAAATATTTGGAATACCCCCCCCATCAACAATTTCAAAAAATCAATGAAAAATGGAGAGATTATTGCTCAAAAAATTCCATTTCCTATCAAATGATTGAGGACAAAAAAAAGCTCAAGGCTGAATGTGAAAAATTTTTGTCCAAATCTAATTTGTAATGGCAATATAAAAGATTTTACTTTAAGCAAAAAAGATTGATTGCATAAAAAATGCTTGATGTGATATATTTTTTTAATTAACTACAAGTAACAAATGAATTTATGTTTTGTTCTTATCACATAGAGATGATTACCATTCAAATTATTGTTATCCACGCCCAATGGAGGTGCGGACCTATGTGATTTGGCTTCGGCTAATTGTAGGTTGTATTAAACCGCACTCTCGCAAGAGGTGCGGTTTTTTTTTGTTTAGGATGTCAAGATTTAAAGAGGTATAAAAATGAAAAATAATAAGCTTGCGGCAAGCACAGGATTTGCCCTATTTTCGATGTTTTTTGGGTCGGGAAATCTCGTTTTTCCCATCATGGCAGGACAACAAAGCGGGGGGCACTATCTCTACGCCATCCTCGGTTTTATCTTTACTGGGGTTATAGTTCCCTTTCTTGGTGTGTTAGGGATGATGCTTTATAAAGGGAACATATACAACTTTTTCAGCTGCTTTGGCCGAAAAGGAACTTTTCTATTTTCTTTCTTAGCACTTGCCTTAATGGGTCCCTTTGGCGTGCTCGCACGCTGCTTGACCGTAGCCCACGGCGCCTTATTGTTATTATGGCCTTCAGTTTCCCTTCCTTTGACAAGTTTCATGTTATGCACCCTCATCTACTTTTTAACGATCAATAAAAATAAAATCGTCTCGATGTTAGGAACTGTACTCACCCCGTTTTTGCTCGGTTCCATCGCCCTCATTGCCTTTTTTGGATTGAAACAAGGTTTTTCCTTTCAGGAAACAATCACTTCCACGGGTTGGAAGGCCTTGCAAACAGGTTTTTTTCAAGGCTACCAAACAATGGACCTGATCGCCGCCTTTTTCTTTTCCCAATTCATCATCAAGCATCTCCATGATAAACTAGGCTCTAATTCAGAAACTCCCTCTTTGCTCAAACATTTTTATAAGGCTTCCTTCATTGGAGCAAGTATTTTGTCTATCGTTTATCTAGCTCTAACCTTGTTGGGCTCCTTCTACGCCCCTTTATTGAAAGATGTCCCTCCGCAAGAAATGCTCGGAGTCATTGCAATGGAATCGTTGGGACCCATTGCCGCTCCATGCATATGCCTAGCGGTGATCTTTGCCTGCTTAACGACAGCGGTTGTGCTCACTTCCCTTTTTGCCGATTTCCTTCGTTGTGAAGCCGCCCAGGATAAAATCGGAAATAAACAAGCCCTTTTGATTACTTTAGGAATTGGATTTATAGTCTCTACATTCGACTTTGCCGGGATCGCCAAATTTCTTGGACCTGTGTTGGAAACCACTTATCCCGCGTTGATCACTTTAACGATCGTCAACATTGCCTTTAAATTTGTTGGTGTTAAATCGACCCATTGGCCCTTTACAGTGGCTTTAATAGCCAAATTGTGCTGGATTTAACTGTTGCTTCATTTTTCACCACAGAACAATTGTAAAATTCAATTCACCACAGAGGCAGGGAGATCACTGAGGAGTTATGAGATCATTGAGAGGATGATAAAAATTAATCGATGGTAATTTGAACTTTTTACAAATAGAGGAGAAAAACCCAAAACTCAGGTAATTTTGGACGTTTCTCAATCAAAAAAAATTCCCTTCGGGAATAAACTCAGGTTATTAAAAAAGATAAAACACTTTCAATAGAACAATCTTCTCAATGATCTCACAACTCCTCAGTGATCTCACTGCCTCTGTGGTGAATTGAATTTGTCAGCAGGATGGTGAATTGAATTTGTTAGCAAGGTATTGCTCTGTGATAGAGCCTTTGCAGATCAGCCGCTTATCGGCTGGGATCTCTTTGAATCTTACGAGAAAAGCATCCACCGTCGATGGACTTGTAAATATAATCTCATCAACACTCTGAAAATCAACAGAAAGATCAAGATCGGAAGGGATCGTATCATAAAGCACACATTCCGTATATTTAACCGCACGGCGATGAAAGTAATCGGCTAAAATGGGACGCGACAAAGCAGAATGGGGCCAAAAAATATGGGCTCGAGTCAAATCAACGCCCTCCAGCTCTTCGATAATCCCTTCCGCCTGTTCCTTTTTGGCGGTTATGTTAACCTGAACCTCATTACTGCGCAAGCAACCGGCTGTAGCCTGTCCCACAGCTATGATGCATTTGTTGTCGAGAACATCTTTGCGGCAGCCAAGTGCTTTAAAATAATCGAAAAATATTCTTACCGCGCTTTTGCTGGTAAAAATAAAATGGGTGTAATCGGCTAATGCTTGAAAAGCATGCAAGATGTCTTCTGATGTGGGTTCCCTGGGCTGAATTTTAATCAAAGGTCGATGGAGAAACCTTTTATCAATGCATGGAGGGGGAGATTCCAATCCTACATGCAACGAAACAGGCCTTGAGTCGATGCAGGAAAACAAGGCATCCATTTCACCATCTTCGGCATGGGCCGTCACAGCAAGCTGTCCTTGATATTGAGCTGCTGGCCCAGGCAAAGCCATCCGGTTCAAATGGATTAATCCCAACCTGATCAAAGCCGCTTCTGCAACGACAACACCATCTACTTCCTTGCTTTCCAACCTGGCCAGCCGTTGCCCAATGTTCCCTCTAATATCGACAAACCGTAAATCGGAACGGATCGATTTGACCACCTCCTCCCGCCTTTCCGAAGATGTAGCGATGACAGCATCTGAAGGGAGCAAGTGCAAAGTCTGCCCTTCACGCATCACCAAAGAGTCGGAAGGGTCGATTCCTTTCGTCAGCGCAACTACCGCTATCCCTTCAGGCAGGGGATCGGGCAAGTCTTTGGCAGAGTGGATGCCCAGACGACAATCTCCATTCAGAATCATTTGATCGATCTCTCGAGTAAAAAAATCGGTTTTACTCAAAGTTCTCAAAGATGTTTTAAGATCTCGATCCCCATGAGCAGGGATAAAATGAAAATAGAAATCCACGTTTGGATGGTAAATTTTTAATTCATCCAACACTTCCTTCGCTTGGGCTTGTGAAAGGGGGGAATGGCGAGCACCAACAGAAAGGGTTCTCAAGCATGAAGGCATAGATTCCTCAATCAATCAAGGCTCGCACAGCTTCATCGACATATTCCACACTCATCATTGCAATCTTTTTCCTCATCTCCTCTGAAATCCCTTGCAGATTACGCTTGGGAATGACGCATCTTTTGAATCCCATATGGATCGCTTCTTTGATGCGGCTCTCGATACGGGAAACGCTTCGAATTTCACCGCCAAGCCCCACTTCTCCAATGACGATGGTTTCCGGATTAATTCTCCGATTTCTCATCGACGATGCAACTGCGGTCAATATCCCTAAATCTGCGGCAGGTTCCAAAACACGCATTCCTCCAGCCACAGATACAAAGACATCGCACCGATGGAGTTGATACCCCATCCGCTTTTCCAATACTGCCAAAAGAAGAGCTAACCGATTTTGATCTAATCCTGTGCTGCGTCTGGATGGGGTGCTAAAGACTGTATCTGTAACCAGGGCTTGAGCCTCAATCAGAAAAGGACGGGTCCCTTCAATGGTGGGAATCACGACAGACCCTACAACATCTTTCATCCTTTCTTCCAGAAAGATTTGGGAGGGATTGGGAACTTCAGTCAATCCTTTAGTATTCATCTGAAAAACAGCTATTTCATCCGTGGGCCCGAACCGATTTTTCACCACACGGACCATCCGGTAGTTCTGCTGCTTATCCCCTTCGAAATATAGGACCGTATCCACTAAGTGCTCCAACACCCGAGGGCCGGCAATTTCCCCTGCCTTGGTTACATGGCCGATCAGAAAGGTTGTAATTCCATGCCCCTTAGCAATATGCATAAATTCTGTGGTCGTTTCTCTCACCTGGGAAACAGAACCTGGAGAGGATGAAATTTCAGGCTTGTAGACGATTTGAATGGAGTCCACAATGAGAATATGGGGCTTGATTTGATCAATATGGGCTTTGATTAAAGAAAAATTCGTTTCATTCAGCAAAAAAAGATTCTCGGAATGGATGTCCAACCGAGCAGCTCGCATCGATGTTTGCTCAACAGACTCTTCTCCGCAAATATATAAAACAGTTAACCCTTGTTGGGCAAAAGCATTGGAAAGTTGAAGCAAAAGGGTAGATTTGCCGACTCCGGGCTCTCCGCCAATGAGAGCTAACGATCCCAAAACCACTCCGCCGCCAACCAAACGATCAAATTCCCCAATCGAAGTATATAAGCGGGGAGTCTCTCCAATTTTAACATCTTTGATCCTTACCGGCCGTACTTGGGAATCTCTTTGAGCTTCAAAACGCTTAGGGGTGTTTGCGGTTTCGATTTCTTCATGAAGGGTATTCCATGAAGAACATTGGGGGCATTGTCCGGTCCATTTAAGTTGCTTATGGCCGCATTCGTTGCAATACCAAACCCGTTTTTGTTTTGTCGTCATGGCAATCTCAGCTTGTAATGGAAAAGCGGGTTAAGGCGTCGGCAGCAGCCGCCTGTTGAGCAATTTTTTTTGAACTCCCTTCCCCTTCCCCTAGTTTTGCATCGTCTAAAGAAACAATCACTTTGAACATCTTACTGTGCTCCGGCCCGGTTTCGCTTATTACAGCATATGTGGGCTGCTTCTGATAAGTTTTCTGACAATACTCTTGCAATAAGGCTTTCCAATTGTATTCCGGCTTTTTGAGAATCTCTTGGATCTCTTCAGAGAAATTGTCCAGAATAAATTTTTTTGCTGCTTCCAAACCGGAATCTAAAAAAATCGCCCCTATGATAGCCTCAAAAAGATCTGATAGAATCGTATCCCTCCCCCGGCCATCCCCCCTTTTTTCCCCTTTTCCCAGCATGATATACTCGTCGACCTTAAGCTTTTCAATATAGTTGAAACAAGAAGTTGCGTCGACTAGGCGCGAGCGAAAAAGGGAGAGATCCCCTTCAGGAATTGAAGGCATGTTCAAATAGACATATTCAGCAGCCACCAAGCCTAAAACCGAATCCCCTAAAAATTCAAGCCTTTCATTATGATCGGTGATCTCCCGATGCTCGTTGGCATAGGATCGGTGGATAAAAGCCAAGATAAGAAAAGAGGGGTCTTTAAAGGTATAATGTAACTTAGCTTCGATTTCAGGAATTCTTTTTACAATCTCTTCCATGGTCTTCATGAAAAAAATTGTAAATGAGATCTTATTTTTTCAGAAGATAAAAGCTTTATAAGAATGCAAGAAAAGCTCATAATTAGGGGCTAAATTACCAAACCATAAAAATGAAATTTGCAGTCCATTTTCAACATCGGGATTACTTCAATAAGCAGGGGTTTATTGAATTTCAAGACTTACTGTCTCCCGCACAGCTGGATCCCTTGAATCATTCCATTCAGGAGGTTCTTGCTCAAAGAATGAACATCCCCGTAATAGGCCTCTCGGAGGCTCAACCTCAGCTTCTTTTCCTTCAAGGGTACGATCTATGGAGAAGCAACCCTACGATCCGCAAAACCGTAGCGTCGCCAAAACTTGCCGAAATTGCCTCTGAACTCACACAACAGCAGCCATTAAGGCTAGGCTTCGACGAATATTTTCCTTCCCCTTTAAACTATCTCGAACTACTCAAACAAGGGGATTTAAATGGATTATCTTGCATTCAAGGGATTGTCTGCGGGCTCATGTTGTGTTTAAAAGGGCCTGCCGTTGAATCCCCAACAACCGCTGCCGCCTCTTCCATCTTTTCCCGGATCCCAGGGCATGCTGTCTTCTTCCACCCTACCTCGCCTATAGACCTCCAAGAGCTTGGATCTAATTCAGAATATGCTTATTTATTGATCACCTATGTCAAATCCAACGCCGTTTATACCTTCCAACCCAACGATCCCCACACACATGCCCTTAAACAATGGGGATACAGCTTCGGCGATAAATTATCGGACAAATTAAATCCTATTTTGACGAAATAAAGATGCAACTCAATGTCATCCTCTCAGAAAAAAGTTCTGCCGCGAGCTTAATGGCTAAGGATGAACAAGGGCTGGAAGCCCTTTCTCAAAATTCGAATAATATCCTCCATTTCTATTCTTGGGAGCAAAATGCAGCGACTTATGGCTATTTCGCCAACCCGTTTTTGCTTCTTTCCGAAGAGGGGATAAAAAAATGGCAGGTTCAGCTTGCCAAACGGCCTACGGGCGGGGGTATCATCTTCCACCATTGCGACTTGGCTTTTTCCATCCTTCTCAGCTCTTCACATCCCGCTTTCTCTCTGAACACTTTAGCGAATTATGCCCTGATAAATAATTGTGTCATTGAAGCCATTACAAGATTTTCAGGATCTCAAAGCTTCCCTACTCTCTTAAAAAATGAGGCGATCCCACTCGATCAACAGTGCCAATGTTTCTGTATGGCAAAACCGACAAAATATGATGTCATGATTGCCGGAAAAAAAGTAGGGGGAGGAGCCCAAAGGCGCACTAAACATGGTCTATTGCACCAAGGAAGCATCGCCCTATCATTGCCCTCAGATGATTTTTTACAAGATGTATTAGGATCCCCTGCAGCTATCCAAACAGCGATGTATCGCAACAGCTACCCTCTACTAGGCTTAAACTGTTCGGAGTGGGATCTAAAAGAAGGGAGAAGAGAGATGCAATCTATCCTTGAGAATATTTTTAAAGAGCGGTTCTGCGGTTGAGATCCTCTATTCAGATTGAGAATACTAGAAATCTGAGTTAGAATTGTGGAGGAGAAACCTGAATGGCCTTCACTAAAGGCAATGGTCCAAAAGGATTTACTTTTAAAGAGGTATTACTTACGACTTTGTTCGAGAGGTTTAGCAATGGTCGCAACATTAAAGATATTTCTGACGACATGCAAAAAATGCTGCAGGATGAACGCAGAGGCTGGGGCTTTTTTCTAAAAAAAGCCACCTATTATGTCTCTGCAGCCATAACAGGTGCATTAGTGACTAGTATTTTTGTGGCATTGGGCCTAAAGTGGGCTTCCCTAATTTCTATAAAATTTTCTCTGAAGGAACCTTTAGCAAACCGGGTTCTAACAAGCTTGGTTTTCTTTGGATCCGCAGCTAGATTATTTTCCACTCTCCATGAAACTGACATGATAAACACCCGCAGAGCAGCATATATAAAAGTAAACGATGAAAAATGGAAAGATCTAACCCAAGTGAAAGAGTGGTTTAAAAATTCAGAATCTAATTTTAAAGAACTAAAAGACATTGAGAACGGTCTGAGAAAAGAATATCTTAGAGAGGCTGACGATGCAAACAAGGAAAAGATAAATACAATGTTTTCAAAAATTCATGATTTACAGGTTTCAGCCCTATCCAGTTTCAACTTATTATCGGATTTGCCGGAAGCTCCACGCTCCATAATCTTGTTTCCATTGAATAGAACAGACGTGCACAACATAAGCCACAAGGTTTTAATGCTGTTTTCGAAAAGCTAAAATTCAAAATAGATTAAGCCCAGTTACAAAGCAGACAAACTATGTGCATTGTTAATATACATGAAACAAAAACACATTTTTCGAAGCTTGTGGACTCTGTCATTCACGGAAATGAAATTTTAATGCTATGGCAGGGAAACCAGTGGCTAAACTTAGCCCCCTTGAAAGGAAAACAGAGCGTCGGTTTGGTATTCTGAAGGGAAAAATTAAGATAGCTAAAGATTTTGATGCACCTCTATCAGATGATATTCTAGCTGACTTTGAGAGGTAATTAAGTTATGCCGTCCTTACAGGACTCTGTTTTTTTGCATTTTACCCAGGCCTTCGCTTCGCTCGACCTGGGCTATGATATTCCGCGCCTCCGGCGCTCTCGAGCTTGGACATTTCTCAATCAACATAAATTCCCTTCGGGAATTTATTTAAAAACCATTCCAAACTTCAACGCGCCTTCGGCGCTGAAAACGGCCTGAAAGGCCGAAATGTTATAGCCCAGGTCGTAGCGAAGCGAAGGCCTGGGAAAAATGCAAAATAAACAGAGTCCTGAAAGGACGGCATAAAATTCTTTTTTTGTAGATATAGATGTTAAATCAGCATCGACTAATTATGATCGATCATACTCAATCAAAAAGATGCTGATTTAAAACTAAACCAGCATCCTGAATTTTGGACATTTTATTAGGCCTCTACGGGCTCTAAAGCGGGTTCTGAATCGACAGGAGCCTTGACGCCGCCTTTAGGACGCTTCTCTTTGTGGTGCGCTAAAACAAGGTTTTCAAGTTCGTCTAAAAGCTGGTTATTTTTTTTCAATTCTTTAAGCACCGCTTCCCTTCCTTGGTACCGCTGCCCTTTATAGCTGAACCACGCCCCCTTTTTTTCGATGATGTTGTATTCTGTCGCCATATCGGTGACGGTGCCGCTGCGGGAAATCCCTTCGTCAAAAAGGATGTCAAATTCACCCACTTGGAAAGGAGGAGCCATCTTATTTTTAACCACTTTCACTTTTACCCGATTGCCGATCTCTCCATTATCAGCCCCTTTGATCCCCGCCATCCGCCGGATATCCAGTCGTATCGAAGCATAAAACTTTAAGGCTCTCCCCCCCGTCGTCGTTTCAGGGCTGCCATACATCACTCCGATTTTTTCCCGGATCTGGTTGATAAAAATCGCACAGGTGTTGCTTTTAGCTAAAGAGGCTGTCAACTTGCGCAACGCTTGCGACATCAGACGGGCTTGCAGTCCTATAAATGAATCACCAATCTCCCCTTCGAGTTCCGATTTTGGAACGAGGGCGGCAACCGAGTCGATCACAATGACATCGATGGCATTGGACCGCGCCAGTGTTTCCGCAATATTTAATGCCTCTTCACCACTGTCCGGCTGAGAAATAAGCAGTTCATCGATATTGACGCCGATCTTAGTCGCATAGCTGGGGTCCAAAGCATGTTCTGCATCAATATAAGCGGCCACACCGCCGGTGCGTTGCGCATTGGCCACCGCATGGAGCGCCAAAGTGGACTTCCCCGAGGATTCCGGCCCAAAAATTTCCACGATTCTTCCGCGGGGCAATCCCCCTATTCCTAAAGCAGCATCAAGCGACAACGCTCCTGTTTTGATGACGCTTACTTCCCGTCCGGAAGAATGCTTTCCAAACGACATGATGGCGCCGTCCCCAAATTGCTTTTTAATATGGCTGACAGCAAGGTCTAACGCTTTTTTCCGCTCTTGATCTGAATGAGACATGAATAACTCCTTAAAGCTCTTAATGGCGTGAATATCTTTTTAAGTTTTTGATTCTATCATTTCCTGTTTTATTTTTTGGAACAATTCTTCCAAATAAAAATCGGCCGCGATCCCTGGGGATTCAGTCAGCATTTTTTGCTTCATCTGCTTGGCTTCTTCATCGCTTATAATTTTGTTACTTTTCATCAATTCTTGAAGTTGAATATTAACGATCATCGGATCGAGGTTCTCCTCTCTTTCCTTAAGGCGTTTGTAGTGGACGCATACCACGGGAATGCCGGCTTTATCAAGCTCTTCATGCAGAGAAACGAGCTGCTCATGCAAATCATCGATCATCACAATTTTTTTTGGCCGATATTGAATAGCGGTAAGAAATTCCACCAGAACAGGACCTTTTAAGGTTTGATTTGTAAAGATGATTCCATAAGCGTAATTTTTGGGTGGAACTGCTGTGTTGAAGAGAACACCTGCAGGAAGGGCGCTTTTTTCAAAGTCGACTCCCAGGGAGTTGAGTTGGTTTCGCGTCAGGGTGGAAGAGTGGCGATCCCAAGGGGCTTCTTTGTCTCTTCCCGTTAAAGACCAAACTGTAATCCCCCGCTCTTGCAAAGAACGGATAACAGAAGCGGCATCAGGCTCTACGGCAACTGCAGGCAGGGTCCTTGTAATTTTATAAATCGTAGGAGTCAAGGCAGGAAACCAGTTTTTCTTATCAAAATTTAAACGGGAAAGAACTTCTATGAAATGATCCCAGCAAGCGGTCGTTCCTAGAGAACCCGGCATTGTCAAGATCGTCTCGTCGATATCGACAAGAACAAGAGTCTCTTGATCGATCTCCGGTAAAATATCGGAAAAACGATTCGTCTCTAAAAATTTGGCACTTGCCGTGGTTGATGTAAATAAAGCAAAGAGAAGGAAAATGGGAACGGAAAATATTTTTTTAAACATGATTGCGCCTCGATTCATTAAGAGAAAAAAATTGTATTCCGTTTCCTACGATATTTTCAATAAGAATCGAAACTTTTGCATCAAATGTTGTCAGCAAAAATTCTTGAATCTTTTTATTAAAAGCAGTAAAAAAAATTTAACTGCACCCAAATCAAAAGGGGGAATTATGAACAAATATTTAAGAAATTTACTTTTCTTATCTACTTTCTTGACCACAGCATCTGTCTATGGCGACTTGCCTCAGCCTTATAATTCTGTGAACAACCTGCCTCAAACCCCCTACTTCGTTCTTGATGGGTATGTGTACTATAATTTGATAAATACAAGCCAAGCGGCTGTTATCATTGACATAGACTCTCAAGATGGAGGCGTCGCTAGATTTGTAGCTC
Source organism: uncultured Parachlamydiaceae bacterium (assembly GCA_963742415.1). Classification (GTDB taxonomy): domain Bacteria; phylum Chlamydiota; class Chlamydiia; order Chlamydiales; family Parachlamydiaceae; genus CAVULX01. The sequence continues at coordinate 545,813 of CAVULX010000003.1, read as the reverse complement.
AACAAGCGCCCAACTTGCCCACTGTGACACAAATTTTTTCTATAAGCATGTGGCAAACGAAAGAGCCTTCTCAAAAGTTTCTCTTTCAAAAATTTCTATCTAACGTCAAACAAGAAAACACAACTAACTTGATCACTCCGATTCGGATGAGTTCGCTTGAAGCAGCCAATTCTTTGAATATTACAGCTGATTTCATCAGCTTAGTCGGTGCAAACAACCGGGACGAAATTTACGCAGAAATCTTAGCTTGGTTTCCCCATTTATCCAATAATGGAACCCTTTGTGGAAATAATTGGTACGATAAGTCGGTGCAAAGCGGTGTCACTCGCGCAGCTACAGCGCTTGACTTGACCCTGCATGTGAATGACAATGTTTGGTATTTTCAGAAAACACCTAGCTCTTAACTTGGCTCAGCTAAAACAAAAAGAGGCCGGACAGGGGAACGTCGGTGGGCAAGGTGGGGAGAGGAAAAGCCACGGTTTGTTCGATAAAGCCGAGCCCAAAGCGAAATGCAAGCTTGGGAAGGAGACGATCGTAATAGCCTTGGCCATAGCCGAGCCGCTGAAAAAAAGGATCGAAGGCCAATCCAGGGATAAGAGCCAACGAAATTTTTGAAGGATCGACTTCGCAGCATTTCTCAGGGATAGGCTCCCTAATGCCCCAACTATTTGTTTGCAATTGCAAATCGATCTTTTCGACCTGATAAAGCTTCAAACCCATTTGCTCCATCTTCGGAAGGACTAAAGCCCCTTTGTCTGCGAGCCAACCATTAATTTTCCATGTATCAAATTCATCCCCGAAGGAAGCGTAAGATAACACCCAAGCCGCGAGCTGGACTTTTTCTGTCAGAGATTGAAAAGCCCGGTCTTCCGCTTCTGTTCGCCGCTCGGCTCCTATCTTTTTTCTCATGGATCGAGCTTGGAGGCGAAGCTCCTTTTTTTGGCCTTCAACCCAACTCATTCTACAGGCGCTCCATTGAGGTAGCTTACTTTTCTCATGAAATGCCCTTCAGAACCATACAGAGTCGCTATTCCTTTGCCAAAGCTGATTGTGCTGATAGGGGTTTTTTCCCCTTTTTTATAGTATTCTCCCCGCATCAGTTTATTTCGCTCATAGTCTTCGATCAACATGAGATTTCCATCTCTATACCATGCCGTCAGCATTCCATTTTTAGCATTATTGCTCATTTCCCGCTGGCTTTCCAACATTCCGTTGTCATACCACGTTTTGCAAACCCCTTGAATTTTGGAATCATACCATGAAACAAGCAGCTTAGGTTGCAAGGCCTGCCCTTTAACCGGCTTCTCATAGTATTCTATTTCTTCCCCATGTTTGAGACCATTTTTGATATGGAAAACCCGAAACAAATTATGATATCGCCCAAAGATTTTGATTTCCCCTTCTAAAATCCCATCTCGATACTCATGCAATTCGATGAGGGAGTTTTTTCCAAATATGGCCCTTTCTCCATTGCCTTGATCAATCCGGGCCACTTCATTTCCACACAGGTCGTAATAATGCCCTTCGATCAATCTTCCATCGCAAAATGTTTCATCCGAAGAGATGGACCCGTCGCCCCAATAACGTGTCGTACAGCCATGCCGTTGTCCATTTTTATATTCAGAAGAAAGTAGGAGGCGGCCATCTTCTAAAAAGACTTCATAAGTTCCGTTCACTTCATTTTTTTCAAATGGGACCTTTTTCCAAACATTTCCATTGGTATGGTAGTACAGAGATTCGCCTTGAAGCACCCCTTTTTCATAAAGAATGGCGGCAGATAATCGTCCTTGTTCATCCCAGGCTTGATTGCAGCCATCGAAAAGCCATGTCTTTTCAGAAGCTGTTGTGATGTCGGCATCCCCGCCGACCACACAAGCTTCGACCTTCATGATCCCATCGGAATACCATTCTCTAAAAACACCAAACGCCCGTCCATTAACAACTTCAAGATACTGTTTAATTTGCCCGTTGGGATGGTAACAGGTCACATAGGCTAAAATGTTCCCCTCCCTATTCATGCTGTAAACACGAAGAACCTTTTGGTAGGGTTGATTGCAAAGAAAATTGATATCTCGATAACGCTTTACCCTTTCAGGATTGCTAATGGTCTCGGAAATTCCATCCCGATCGATGATATTGATATTAGTCAGTTGGGAACAAGATTCATAAAATCGGTGGGATGCGCAGCTGGAAAAAAGCAGCATCAAACCACAAATAAATAGTAAATAAAATTTCGAAGAAGCCATTACAGAAATTCTCGCTTGAGAAGTTTTAAGTTGAGCAGGAAAACTTCATTTTTTTCAGTCACATGCTTTTTTTCGATTTTGAAGTCGAGGATGATTAACTGAGGACGGTTTGGACTTGGGCCCTCCTTGCCGATTTCAGTGCCTTCTATTTTCGCCAATAAAACTTTGATGTCATTGACATCGACTTCAACCGGGTGAACGAGAGTCTCTGTGGTTTCCTGAAAAAGGGGTGTGGATTGCACAACGCCTTCGGTAAAGATCAGCTTATTTTGGGTGCCGGTGAGAAAATCAAGCCGCTTTTTGATGTTTTCATCATCGGCGAAATTTTTATTCTTGAGAACTTTTTGAAGGCTCTCGACTTCAGGTTCTAAAAACTCGATAGTTTCTAAATGTTTATCGATATAAAAATGGTCTGCATCACGAAAGTTATTCCGTACAGCAATGTTGACTGCTTGTTTCTTTTTCTGGGTAGCCGCTTGATCCCCCAGCATGAGAATCGTCATTTCAACTAAATTTAATTTATTTTGCTGAGTCATAAAATTGAAAATAGCAAGGCCTATCGGAAGCAATCCTAACAGCATCACGTACAGAAGAAGCCGGGATTGAGGAATATTAGAGAACATAGCCTATCTACCTAAGGTGAAGGGTATGAAGTTTTATCTTTTAAAAAAAACGAAGCCCGATAGAGGCCCCGATTTGTGCTCCATTTAACATCCCCTTTCGGATCCACGAAATTGTTTGGAGCTATCAACGCATCATGGAATTCCCGGGCGAGTTTCGGCGTCGGACTGCTGAATTCAAGCTCGACTTTCACTTGGTATTTTTCTTGTTTTTTCGTCACTTCTGGCCGCTTGACAAGGGTATAAGAAAAGCTTTCGATCTGCAGAAGGGGAATTTTTGCACCTGTCTTTGCGTCTTTTCCCACCACAAAAGGTTGTGTGGCCAACCAGGCAAAAACATCACTGACAGTAGGAGTATTGGGCAGCAAGGGGTAGCTTTCCGGAATGGTTTTCAGCTCTTTTTCAATAAAACGGAGCCGCCCTAATACGTCATCTTCACTCAAGGTTTGAATAGGGGTGGCTTCTTTTTCTTCTAAGGGAAGCTTTCCACCCATTTTCGAGGTGTATTCATGGTCAAATTCATTATAGGGTTTGTTCATCGATTGAAGGAGTTCAGAAAATTGAAGGCGCATCCCATCTTCTTCATTTTTGAGATAAGCATTGCCAAAAAAATAGATGGCAATAGCTAGGATAAAGCAGAGTCCGATATAGGTAAAAACAGGTGTTTTATACCGTTTCCATGGATTGGGGTAAGCAAATTCTTTTTGCCTAAAATCGATCTCATTTTGAGTTCCCGAAAGAACCGACATCGCTCCTCCAATAGGAATGGCAAACCGTTCTAATTGCTCTGCAGTCAGGTTGAATTCAGGTATAGGGGAGGGAGCCACAAGGATTTTATTCAACTGCTGGCAAAGAACCGCCGATAAGTTTTTGTATTTTCCTGCTTCCCCTGTCACTAAAATCTGACCCACCTCCTGCCCTTTTGCTTGCTTAGAAAGAGCATAAAGGGTGCGGGTAATTTCAAGATGGAGCCCTTCGATGGCTTCAGCTAAAAAGGGGTTGGCCTCTTTTTTGACAGCAGAAAAATCAACTGTATCCAATGGCAGCTCAACGCCTGTTTTTTCGACATCCTTCTTATAGGCTGCAAGGATCTGTTCAATGCCTTGCGGAATCCCTTGAGCTGCGATGAGTTTCCCCTCTTTGACTAAGAGGCATGAGGTGGAGGCATGGCTGATATGGACGAGAAATTGAGGGGTGGCGGATTGAGCAAAAACGTGTGAAAAATAGGCAAGCGCCACCGGCGTGCAAGAAATGACTTCAGGATCAATACCGAGGGCTTTATAAAATTCAAGGTGCTGCTGAAGATGGTCTTTCCTTGCAGCCAAAATAGTCAGCAAGGTGCCATCGGACGTGCTGACCAGGACCTGCCGATCGACAATCGCATTTTCAACAGAATAAGGGAGCAGGGGTTCCGCTTGAAATTCGAGCACCGCATCGATGTCGCTCTCTTTTTTGAGTTTGACTTCGAGTTGGCGCACCAGCACTTCATTTGTGTTAAGCAAAGAGACAACAAGGGTTTTGTGGGTAGCTTTTAATAAGGCTTGCCCAGCTTCCCCTGAAAAAATCGATGGGAGACTTTCAGAACCCCCTTCCCCCTTTGATGGAAAAGGGATTTCAAAAAGACGCACGAGGGAAGGCTTCCCTTTTCGTAAGGTCAGTTGCGCTCCTTTGATCGTATGGCTATTGATTTCCAATGCCAACGTATGTAATGCACTTGGTTTATCGGCCATGTGTGACTTTTTTGAACCCTCGATATTACAGAAAAAACAATTTTAATCGATTCGGTCTCAACGATTCAAGAATTATTATTTTTTAACGGTTTTTATTGATTCTTTCTGAAAAGAATGCCATAGGTTAAAGAACAATGTTATAACAAAATTTTAAGTGTAAAGGAGGAGACTATGGCACACCATCATCATGGCCACGAACATCAACATGATCAGTGTTGCTCTCATCACCACGATCACTGTTGTTGTTGTGAAGCGGGAGTTTGCGAAATCCACCACGATCACCAATCTTGTCATGAACATGAATCTTATGCGGATAGACTCTTAGAATTGGCCGATCAAGCCTGGGAAGAAGTGCTAAAAGAAAAAATCAAAGATCAGATTAGATCCTCTAAAACCTCCCATATCGACCAGCTGGCTAAACTCGTTGCCGAGTCCAATAATGAGAGATGGATGCAAAAACTGGCTGCCAAAAAAGGGTGCCAAGACTTTAGAGAAGAAATAAATGCGTTTTTCACCCGGAAAAAATAATTTTTAAAAGAAAATTATTATCATAATTGCAGAATCTTGTTTTTTGAGCCAAAAGACAATTTAACTAACGACAATTCCGCTAAGTCCTATTTTTCCCATGGAAAATAGGACTTCTAAAGTTTAGACATTTCCAGGCCATGTGCCTGGTTCTGAAGTTTGGATGTTCTTAAATAAATTCCCTTCGGGAATTTATTTATATTTAAGAAACGTCCAAGCTCCAGTGTCCTATTTTTCCATTCACCAACTCTCTTATCGTGCCCAATAAGGAGCACATGCGGAAAAATTGATTGTATTTCTATTATAAATTATTAAAAAAAACATTTTATCTTAATAAAGTCTTTAAACCTTTTTATTACTGTTACCTTTAATTCAAATAAACGTTTGAATTATTTTTAATTAACTAATAATAACTATAAAAAGGAGTTTTATATGTTAGAAGGAATGAAACGTATTGGAACCTGTATGGCGTATGGTGCTGGTATAGGTGCAACCGCAGGAGCTGCGTTTGGTACAGGAGCTGCTCCTGTAGTGTATATAATGGCTGGATTGGCTAAAATTACACTCTCTTATTCTATAAACGGACAAGCAGATGCCATAAGGGGTGCCTCTTTGGGTGGTACCTCTTTTAAAAGATCTGCAGCTGTTTCGATAGTGGGTTCGACTATTTTCGGAGCTGCGGTAGGTGGAGCTGCCGGCGCGGTCTTTGGTGTGGGACGAGAAGCCGCCAAGAAAGCTTGGAAATGGATTAAGTAAAGCCGCTTTAAAAATCCCGATAAGTCCTATTTTTCCATGGAAAAATAGGACTTATTTTTTTTCTAATTCTCTAATAAAAAAAGACAAAAATGAAGAGATGGGTTAACATTGTTCTTTTAAATATTTTACAACTAGCAGAAAGAAATGTTAATCCGGATCGTCGATATCTTATTTCAAGTCTACATGGTCATGCTGTTTATCCGAATTCTTGGCTCTTGGTTTCCCGAATTTCAAAGAACCAAGATCATGCAATTCATCGCTTTTTATACCGACCCTTACCTCAACATCTTCCGCCGCTTTATCCCCCCTTTGGGGATGATGGACATTAGCCCCATTTTCGCCTTTCTTTGCCTCGGATTTATCGAACAAGGGGTCAAATTGTTGATCGTCACGTTACTCAGATGAAAAAGAAATATTCACAACCCCTGCAAATAGGAAATTTGCTTCTTCCGAGCAACGTCCTTTATGCTCCCCTCGCAGGATGTTCCGATTACCCTTTCCGAAGTATGTCAGCCCGTTATAAGCCGGGATTAATGTACTGCGAAATGGTCAAGATGGATGCCTTGATCCGGCACGACCAAGGGACCTTTCACATGCTCGATTATGCCCCCTCCATGCACCCTATCGGCGGACAAATTTGCGGCAGCAAGCCAGAGATCGCCGGAAAAGCAGCAAAGATCATCGAAGAGCTGGGCTTCGACGTCATCGATCTCAATTGCGGCTGCCCGGTAGACAAAGTGACAAAAGATGGGAGCGGCTCAGGGATGCTAAAAACACCTCAATTGATCGGCGACGTCATCGCCAACATGACAGCCGCCGTTAAAATTCCTGTAACAGTCAAAATCCGCGCAGGATGGGACGAATCGGTCATCAATGCTCCCGAAATCACCCAAATCGTCGAAAAAGCGGGTGCCAAAGCCATCTGCATTCATGGACGGACTAGAAAGCAAGCCTACAAGGGGCCTGCCAACTGGGATTACATCAAAGCTTGCAAAGAAGCCGCCCGCTCAATCAAAGTCATAGCGAATGGAGATGTCATCGATGGCCCATCGGCCTTAGCAGCTTTCGAGCATACGGGCTGCGATGCAGTTTTAGTGGCGCGCGGCACCATGGGGCAGCCTTGGATTGCGGAAGATATCCGCGCTTTCCTTGAGGGAAAACCCAGAGCTAAATACACATTAGAAGATTGCCGTAGAATCTTATATGACCATTTCCTAGTGACAAAAGACTATCATCCTCCACGACGCGTCGCAATCGACATGCGGCGCGTGGGGTGCTGGTATCTCAAAAAAGCAGCCGGAACACGCCAATTTCGGGAATTGATCAGCAAAGCGGAGTCGATAGATCTTGTCGAAGAGCTCATCTTGCGGTTTCCATTGACTGAGTCGGCAGGCAGTGGAGATGATGTTGAAGAAAACGGTGATGAGTGTTAATGAAGAGGACTAAATGGACAAGGTGGACGATATGGACGATATGGACAAAATGGACAGAAGTGGACAAAATGGTCATGAATGGACACCATTGCCCCTACCCTCATGTCCACTTTGTCCATTTTACACTGGGATTGTATGAGCGAAATTTTAGAATTGCATGCGGTTTTTCATGGGTTTGTGCAGGGCGTAGGTTTTAGAGCCACCGTCAAACATTTGGCACAGCAGCTGGACTTAGCAGGTACCGTCCAAAATAAATATGACGGATCTGTCGAAATTTATGCTTATGGGCAAAAAGAGATTTTGGAAAAGTTGCTGGAAAAAATCAAACAAGAATTTCCGGACACTTACATCTCTGCAATCGATGTTCATTATTCAGCTTCTGCTTGCAAACACGATACGTTTAAAATTATTTGAGTTATTTTGGTTTAAAAAACTTATCAAGATCCGCGGGAAGTGGATCTGAAGTAGCAACCCCTTGGCAGTTAAGCAATACTTGGGCAAACTTGGCTGATAAAACCGGGCTTCTCTCTGTAGATTTTGTCTTTCTCTGGTCTTTCTCGATCTGGGATTTTAAGTCTCTCAAAACCATATCTCGCGACTGAACCATGAGCGTTTTCAAATTTCCGTCCTTACTGTTTTCTTTGTAAAGCATCGCTAAAGGTGCCAGATTTTTCATCAAAACCGAGGCATCTTTACGACGAAATGCAACTTCCATTTGCTTAACATAAAAATCGGTAACTTCCTTATATTTTTCGTCGGAAGAAAACTTATCTCTTTTTTCTTTGATTAAGCTTGGGGGAATACCATTATCACATAATTTAAGTAAATAAGCGGCTGCGTTGTCTAATTTGTCTGTCGATAACTTACCTTTTATTTCCTTGACATCCTGATATTCTTGAAACGATTTTGCAATATTAGAATGATCCGCAATATCGCCTGCATGCTTTTGAGCAGCTTCTAACACTTTTCGAAAAGTTGCATCCGAAGGTGTTTCACTCAAAATCGGTCCAAACTGCACATGATATTTAGTCGCTTTTTGCACTAACTTGGCTGGTGTTAATGAGCCGTTTGTCAATTCGCCTATTAATTGGTCTTTTACTTGTTTATCAGGCAATAATTTAGAAAGTTCGTTCCAACCCTCATTAATGTCTTTTGTAATCCCCGCCATAACTTCTGCCATTTTGCCGCTACTCACAGAAGCGTCTGCCAGCGCTACCCTATAAGGAACTCCGCTGTTTAAAAATTCCCGTGCCAAATGGGTCTCTTTATTAGATTGAGGCATCTTTGATAAAGCCTCCGCAAATGAACTTTGCAATTTCGCCATTGGGGTAAGGTCTTTATTAAATTGTTTTAGTATTGCGAGCTTTTCTTCGACCTCTTTTCGATTTTTTAAATTTTTAACATTTAATTTATTCTCATAAAATTTTTGCAATGCTGGATAAAAATCTGTCATTTTTGTTAAATAATTTTCCAATCGCTTGTCCTCTTCAAGGAATTCCTGAATTGCTTGTTCTCTTTGAAACGCCTTCTTTTTGTCCTCAAGTTGTTTAAGACTATCCAGTGCCTTCGCCAATTCTAAGTTGGTTTTAGGGTTTGCTGAAGTAGAAGATTCCAATTGATCCTTTAATTTTGAAAGTTCATTTCTTTTCTTGAAAAGTTCACTATTTAGATTTGAATACTTGATGCCAATTTCTTCCCTATTTTCTGCGATTTTTGCTCCTCCGGCTACCAAATCACCCGCTGCCTGAAGCTGCGCTTTTGTTTTGTTAATTTCATCCGGAAGTTGTTCTATTCGTGTGATAGTATTTGCTGTATCTTTAATGAGTTTTTGAGCTTCGCTCTCAGTGATTACTGTTTTGCCTGGTTCGAGAATGAGAGGTTTTGGCCCATTTGCCAAAATCTCTAAGCCGCTTTTTGGAGGAGGAGGAGCAGTAAGCACGGCATTCGCCACTTGATTTGTAGTGTTCATGGAATTGAACGGTTTTGGCATTGAAGGTGTTTGGGTTTTCGGTGCAGCTGTTTGCATTAGGGTGGGCCTGCCAGACACTGGGGGAACCGGAGGGGGCGCCCGCCTAGTCACAGCAGCTGAAGACACCGCCGCTTGTTGTGGGGTTGCACCTGCCCCTGGGGGTGGCGCTTTCGGAACCGGAATGGGCAAAGGTCCTCGAGCTCTTGTTTCTCGGGATCTTGCTTGCTGAATAGGTGTAGATGCACTTTGTGTCTGAACTGGATTAGTTGGGGAAGTCTTAGTTTGCGGAGTCGGAGGTAGAGGTTTTGTTTGTGTCCTCCCCCTATCAAAAGCGCGTTGCTCGGAAGCTGGAGCTCGATTCTCTGTTTGAGGAGTCCCCACCCTGCTTGTTGAAGGCGGAACAGGGGGAAGAGGTTTGGCCTCTTTTGGAGTTGTAGCAGTGGTAGATTGCGGGGACTGGGGTTTATTTTCTGTTTTTGCCGGCTGCCGCATTTGCTCAGGGGGACGAGTCGCTTTTACAGAGGATCCAGGTTTCGCTTCTTTTAATTCATCTTTTATTTTTGTTCTCACCTCATTTATCTTTTTTTCGACGCTTTCTTTCACAGTAGGGAGCGCTTGAAGAAAAGAACGGCCAGCCTGGTTTGCCTCAATTTTTTCGGGGATACCTTTGAGTTGATCTCTTATTCGGGTTATATTTGATGTGACAGCTTCTTTGGCTTCGGATAATCCTAATTTAGGTAAATGAATTCCTCCTGTCATTGTTCGACCTCCATGTCTAACAAAAACTCTAATTACATTTTATATTATACCTTATATTATTATTTTTAATAATATAGAATTTTGTGTAACTTTTAGAATTTTGTGTAACTTTTTTTAAAAATTAGTTTGCTTTTTTTTCTTTTTTTCTTTTACCTCCATGAATCCAATGGGGATCTTCAGGATTATAAAGCCACCAAGCGTCCGATGACTGTGTTCTTATTTCAGCGGCAACCTCTTTAGCCTCTTTTATTTGCAACCTCTCCTCTGTTTTATCAAACCATTTCATGGCATGGGAATTCCCTGCTTCGCTCAATTGTTTTAAAACTAAAAGCATTTCGAGTTGATCGGCATCATGGGCCAATTGGGCTTCTAATGTCTGGGATTCGTTGTATTCTTGAATTAAAGCTCTAAATTCCTGGCCGCACGGATAGAATTTCTCATATTCATCGAGCACTTTGTCTTCATTCGCCTCGACATACAGTTTGTTGACATAATTGAGATCTCCCATGCGAGCTTCCGGAAGATCGTGAATTAAACACATTAAAAGAAGCTTTTGAAGGTTTACCGGCTTTTTCATTAGAGAAGCCAAAAGATAAGCCGTCAAAGTCATCCGATGGCTATGCTCAGCCACCGATTGCTGACCTGTTCCCAAGAAAGCAAAGCCTGAACGGGGAAGTTTGGCTAATAATCCCGCCTCATGGAGCAAATGGACACAATTTTTTATCTCTTTTTTCATTTCAACCTTGCCTCCTCTATCCTAACAAGTGTTGGGGTAAAAATTAGCTTATAGAATAAAAATAAACAATTTAAAAAATCTCCTTGGTTTGATACATTCCCCCTTGTTGCGGAGGTGTACGTGTCTGACGATGATGTCATTGCAGCCTATAGAGATATCTACGATGTCGTCATTCCCGATCTCGATTATTATATCCGGCAGATCGATTGCCGCGACGGCTGTCCGGTCAATACCGATCCCCGCGGATATATGATTGCCCTGCATGCAGGCAATCTATCTCGAAGGGTATAAAATTGCGCGTGGACCAAATCCTTTTGCTTCGATCTGCGGCATGATCTGCGGAGCCCCTTGCGAACTCACCTGCCGGCGCGACCGGGTCGATAAAACATTGACTATCCGGGCGCAAAAACGGTATCTGGATGAGTGGTTTGGCCTTGATAAAGAAGCCCATGTCAAATCCCTAGAAATGAGCTATGCCCGAGGCTCTACCCAGTCCAACTCCCAATGGACTCAAAGTGGCCTGCATCGGCGCGGGGGTCGCTTCCCTGACTTGCGCGCACGATCTTCTTCGCCTCGGGTATGCGGTCGATGTCTACGAAATGATGCGCATTCCCGGGGGGATGCTAACCTATGGAGTCCCTACCTATCGCTTAAAAAATGAGATTGCCTTCAATGAAATCTATGCCATCGAATATCTGGGCGCCAAAATATATTACAACATGAAGGTGGGGCGCGATATCACCCTGACCGAACTGCAAAAAAAGTATGATGCCGTCTTTATTGGAGTCGGCCTATGGAAATCGCGCGATCTGCCTATTCCAGGAGCTGATGAGCCAGATGTGATCCGCGGGATCGAGTATTTGCGGGTGCGCTGCATGGAAGAGGAATGGAAAATCGGCGAAAATATGATCGTGGTCGGAGGAGGAAACGTCGCCTTTGATGTCGCTCGAACCTCTGTCCGCAATGGGGCCAAAAAAGTGACTATGGTTTGCCTAGAAACACGCGATGAGCAGACAGCGGATGAATTTGAAATCGAAGATGGCCTCGAAGAGGGGATCACCATCATCAACCGGTTAGCGCCCATTGCGGTGGAACGGAATAGTGATGGAGCAATTACGGGATTGCGCGTACAAGAGATCTATTCCCTTTTTGATTATACCGGACGATTTGCCCCTAAACTCATTCCCGACAAACAGCGTGTCATTCCTTGCGACACTATGGCGTTGGCCATTGGGCAATCGATGGATATGAGCCTCTTTAATGGATGGGATAAAAAAGAGCAGCTCGTTTTGGACCGCGGCATCATCAAAACGGAAAGGGGAACTGGCCGCACCTCCGTCAAAGGGATCTATGCAGGCGGCGATGCCGCCTTTGGCCCCGCCTTATTCATTACAGCCATACGGCATGGGCAGGATGCCGCCCGAGCTATCGACAGCGATTTGCGGGGGACCGCACCCTATCAGGAATTTGTAGGGGAATTTACCGAAATCTCCCCGATGCGCGATAAGACCTATTTAAGGACCAAGTGGGCGCTCCCGACCATGCAGCCGCCTGATGTTCGAATCCATAATCAGAACATGGTGGAAAATAACTATACCGAAGAAGAAGCCGCATCAGCAAGCCAACCGCTGCCTTCAATGCCATGTCAGTCCTGTGTTTGATGGGACGTTCTGCATCAAATGCAATGGATGCGTCGATGTCTGCCCATGCAATTGCTTGAAGCAGGTTCCTATTAGCAAATTAAACTTGGATCTTGGCGAAGGCAACCTGCGCAAGGGCTGTCGATAATTTTTATGGAGTCGATTCTGTCAGTATGGAAGATGAGGAATTAGCATTGATGGGAACGGCCATGCTAAAAGATGAAGATCTATGCATCCGCTGCGGACTATGTGCAGAAAAATGTCCGACGCAGGCCGTGACGATGGATGTGATGAATTATTCTTTCCGCTGGATAGGTTAAAAACATGCTCTGGCTGATTGTCAGTTCGATCGCTTTTGGAGGATCTGGAATGTTGGTTTATATTTATTACCTGCGCAAAGGGCAATTTGAAGACCCTGAAGATGTGAAATATCAAATGTTTCGAGAGGAGGAGTAGACCATGCCCAAATACCGCAATTCATTGAATGTCGATCCTGATGATAAGGATCCGATGATCTCCCGCCGCTCCTTTCTGGCTCTGATGGGCGTAGGGGCCTGTCTAGTCGGTGTTGCAGGCATGGCGAATGTCTCCCTTTTAGGCTTTCTTTATCCCAATGCGATGAAAATTCCTCCGAGCGTATTTTCCATCGGAAGGCCTGAAGAAGTTTTATCCCGCGACGGGAAAGTCTTTAATCCCAAGCAAAAAGTGTTTATTGAAACCCTATCGGGAAAAGTGCGCGTACAAACTGCGGTCTGCACTCATCTAGGATGCACAGTCAATATGGTGGAAACAGGATATGCTTGCCCCTGCCATGGATCGACGTATGACCGCCATGGCAAAAACACAGGGGGGCCGGCTCCTTTGCCTCTGGTCTATTTCTTTGTCTTCAAAGGGGCTTCGGGAGACATTTTGGTGGATAAATCAAAAACAACACTGGATTGGGATGAAGCTTGGTATTCGCCAACAGGTTAGAAAGCGTTAAGGAGATATTATGGCTGTTTTTAAGGGAAAAAGAAGAGAATCTTGGGCAGAATACTTAGCCAACCTGCCTTCCTTATTTGTGCGCTCGATTTTTCGACATAACTATCCCAACAATGATGTCGACCGATCTGAAATTGTCTTTAAAAACTTTTTTCTCCATTTTCATCCTGTCAAATGCCACAAACATTCCCTCGATCCTTTTTACACTTTGGGCCTGGGCTCGATTACGATGAGCCTTTTTTTAATCCTCGTGTTCACTGGCGTCGTTTTGATGTTTTATTACATTCCCGCGGAAGATCGCGCCTACGACATCATGAAAGATTGGCAAGACACGACCCCCTTTGCCATGATGTACCGCAACATGCACCGCTGGAGCGCCCACATGATGGTGCTCTTTGTCTTTCTGCATATGTCGCGCGTCTTTTATACAGGATCTTACAAAGGAACGCGCCGCTTCAATTGGGTCATCGGGGTCATGCTGATGTTTTTGACGCTGCTGCTTTCCTTTACCGGTTATCTGCTCCCCTGGGATCAGCTTGCCTTTTGGGCGATCACCGTCGGAACGAACATCGCAGGCTATGTCCCCAATCTTCCGGGTTTTGAATACAATGTCAACCGCGTGATGCTGCTGGCTTCGACGAAAGTGGGGCAAGATGCCTTGATCCGCTTTTATGTCCTGCATGTGGCTTTCTTGCCCCTTATTGCAGGAACCCTGATCGGCGTGCACTTTTGGCGCATCCGGAAAGATGGAGGGCTTTCACGCCCGCCAGATAAAATCCGCCCCGATCCTTACCGCGTGGTGCAGCGGTCCGATACGAAAGAATCTTTTGCTCCGGGTGTTAAGCGAACCTATGGCCTGATGGAGCTTGTGCGAGGAACCTGTCCTACTGTCGATAAAGGGCCTTATAACTTTGTGTTTACATGGCCCCATCTGCTGCGAGCCGAACTCGTCGCTTTTCTGTTGACATTAGTCTTAATTTTAGGATTGTCCTTTATCGATGCCCCTTTAGAAGAACCTGCGAATCCAAGCAAGCCCACCAATCCCTCAAAAGCACCTTGGTACTTTCTTGGCTTGCAAGAAATGGTCGCCTATAATGCATTTTGGGGAGGGGTTGCTATTCCCATCGGCATCGTTTTAGGGTTGATGTCCATCCCCTATCTGGACCGTAATCCCCACGGGGAAGGGTACTGGTTCCACCGCAGCCGCTATGTGGCGATCTTCCTCTATACAGCCTTTATGACATGGCAGGGAATATTGATCGTCATCGGCACCTTTTTCAGAGGGGCCAATTGGGGATGGATCTGGCCTTGGACCGAAACCTATGCAAGGCATTAGCACACGACAAGGATCATAGATGCGCGCAGAAATCTATCAATACTCTCTTATCGCTGCTGGCATCGTAGCTACGGTCCTGTTTGGAGCTTTTTTGAGCCGGGAAATTTTCCCTGAATACAAAATTTATCAAGAGGACTACATCTCTTTAGAAAGATTTCGCTCCTCCTACACGGGGGAATCTCCCCCCGATTTCAAGACAGAGGTGAAACAAATTGTCTTAGAGCGTGAAGATAAAGGGCCCCCCATCATTGATCGATGCACCTCTTGCCACGTGGCCTTGCAGTTTCCCCATTTTTCCCCTACAAAAATTGCTATGAATGTCAATGGCAACATTGAACGGGATGCCGAAGGGAAGCCCATTCAAATCCCCAACGAAAATTATGTATGGCTGCGTTTGGATGAAGAAATAGAAAAACTCACCGATCAAAAAAAGAATCAAGAATTGGAAGAGAGTGGAAAAGGGGACCAGGTCTCAGCTCGATTGGCTCAAGCCAAAGCTTATAAAGATCTCAAAACAGCCCATGTAGGGGATCACGTTTACGACGTCACAAAAGTCTTGCAGATGCACCCCTTGATGGGGATGGAAACTCGCCCTTTTGAATATCACCCTATATCGGAATTTGGGTGCACTTCATGCCACAGCGGAAACGGCCGCGGTTTAACCACAGAAAAAGCTCATGGTCCTATTTTCGATGGAGATTATGAACCGGAATTCATGGGACCGAAACCCATTTTTACCGAACAAGATCCTGACAATGATCCCCTCTTTGCCAGAGTATTCAATAACAAACCTGGCCATGAGCTTCTTTTTCAGACGACCCCTATCTTAGTTAACGCCCTGATTCAAGCAAAATGTATGAATTGCCACCAAGACAGCGCATCCACACTCTTTGGAGCAGCGAACTTCGCCGGAAACGTGGTGGAAAAACGGGGAAAAATTTCAAATGCGGTGCAGGTGGCTTTTGACGACGAAAAAAATGCGTTGGCGGCATTATTAAATCTTCTCATCCGCATAGAACAAATCGGCTACGAACAGTCTCTTAATGAGGTTCAAAGCAAATCGCAAGATTTCACCCTCCCGCAAAAAGAGCAAGACCAATTTAATGCACAATCGCAATATCTGAGTAAAACCAGCTCTAGCTCAGAAGGAGCTAAAAGGCAGATCGAACAAGCGATAACAAACATCTTGGGTTCCCCACAGCTGACGCAAGCGCTTGTCAATCAAGCAAAAGAGAAAGGCGCCGCTGATCAAACCATCAATATGTTCCTTAAGGAACATCAAAGCGACCCCGGAAAAGGCTCTATCTTTGTAAA
Organism: uncultured Parachlamydiaceae bacterium; assembly: GCA_963742415.1. Lineage (GTDB taxonomy): Bacteria > Chlamydiota > Chlamydiia > Chlamydiales > Parachlamydiaceae > CAVULX01. The sequence continues at coordinate 529,768 of CAVULX010000003.1, read as the reverse complement.
AATGGAAAAGCTGCAGCTAGAAAAAGAGATCATGCAGCATCTCAGAGACACCGAAACATCCTTTCAAAAAGTCGTAAATGATCAAAAAGTCGTTTCAGAAATGGCCTCTGAAGTAGATCTGTTAACAAAAAACTATCATCGAGGGGAGCAGCTTTACATTTCCCAAGCTTGCGGAGCCTGCCACCGGATTGCAGGTTTTGCCCGGGGAGGCGTCGGCCCGGAATTAACGAGGGAGGGGAAAAGCTACCCCTGGTTCATCAAAGAATCAATCGTTTGGCCTCAAGCCGACCTCCCTACTTCAACCATGCCCAACTATAAAATGGATCACGAAGACCTAGAAGATCTCGTCACATTTCTTCTCGCTCAAACAGGAGATCGAAAGGCTATTTCAGAAACCGCTTACAAGACAACCATCCAAGAATGGGAAGCAGGAAAAAAACTTCCTTGGGAAAAGGCTATTCCCGCCGGAAAAATCAAAGATCTCCGCTATGCCATGCTGGTCTTTGCCACAGAGGGATGCTCGGCTTGCCATCGGTTAAAAGGGTTTGAGTCTAATGTCGGCTTTAACATCGAAAAAGAAAAAAAGGGGAACCTGAATTTCGATGATCTATACCAAGAGCATGAGTGGTTTAAAAACCTATTCCCAGAGACCATTATCGGAAGCGAGCTTGTCAAAACTCTTGACGCCCATGCTGCTGAAATAGACCAACATATTACCCCTGATGTACGCCAAGGCTCGATCATTGAAGAGATCGATCAAATTGTTCCAGGGCAAGTTGAATCGCTCTACACAAGCTTTAAATATGCGGCCAGAGCCAAGAACCACGCATCTCAATTGAAAGCCGCAGCGGCAAAAGATCCGCAAGAAAAGGCCCAAATCGAGGCCGACCTTCAACAATGGAAAGAGCGGGTCCACAACGTGTTAATGATGTTCATTCAGGAGTACGGACTGGGAAGAGTGATTGGTCCCAGACCTAATTGGTCGGGAGTTTACCGCACCGACGAATGGCTCATGGAACACTTTCACAATCCCGCAAGCCATGTCCCCCGCTCGATTATGCCCGTCATGCCTTTCGATGACACAAAATTTTATGCTCTGACCAACATGCTGGATGTCCTTGGGAAGCACAACCGGGATGAGATCAAGGCCATCTGGGAACATCGGGGCTTCAATCCAGCCCAAGCTTTCCAAATCCATTGTTCCCAATGCCACGGGGAGTTCATGCAAGGGAATGGCCCGGTTGCGGAATGGATTTATCCTATACCTAAAAATTTGAGAAATACCGATTTTCTTAGAAATCTGACAAAAGAAAGGGTCATTAACTCAATCACACACGGGGTCAAAGGGACTCCAATGCCCCCCTGGGGAGAGGTGGCTGCCCATAAGCCGATGATGGACAATATCCCTGTCCTAAACCAATCTGAAATCAAACGGTTAGTGGATTGGATGTTTTCTTCGCTTCCAGGAGGAAACGTCATTAGGGGTGCGCAAGATGTCCCCAAATGGAACTACACCCCTGAAGATGTGCTAAAGGAACTCGAAGAGGAGGGGAACAAACTCAAAAGTGGGAAAGAGGAAGACCTCAACCCCCATTCAAGCCTGAATTCGGAATCTCTGGATCTACTGCGAAGTCTCGTCCCCTCAGGAAAAGGGTATTACGCTTCTTTAAAGCCTGTTCCCTCTCCAAGCAATGAGGAGGAGGAAAATCTTAAAGTAAGTGACGTCTTTGATGTCGTCCCTAATCCGAACGGCCCAGAAAAATATGCTTATTACATCAAGAAAAAATACTTTACCCAAGAAAACATCGACCAAGGAGATGCCTTCTTTCAACTCAATTGCTCCATCTGCCATGGGCATGATGCCGATGGAACAGGCCTCCGTGCAAGCGCCATGAAAGACGCTAAACCCCGCATGCTAACTAATCTGGATTGGAGCTTAACCCGCGACGATTTAAGGCTGCTCCGTTCGATTAAATATGGGGTTCCAGGCACAGCAATGACCCCGTGGGGGGATTTAACAAACTCCCTTCAACGGCTTCAACTCGTCATCTACATCCGTTCTCTAACTCAAGAGCTACACCTTCGGGAAGAGCTTTTTAGCGCTTTATATGCAAGCTACGAAAACGGGATTTTGACAGTAGAAAATGCCCGAATCCAGCTCTACCCTACTCTCGCAAAAGCTCAAGAGATGCACAAAAACCTGCAAGCCAAAAGGGAGCGGCTTTACGACGAAATCAACTCCCAACAAGGGTTGTCCCATGAATCTTTAGAAATTTATCAACAAGAGCTTAATAACCTCTCAGAACTGAAAAAACAGCAGAAATTAGATTCATTGCTCACAAATTTAAAAACCGAAATTGCTTCCGAACAGGAAATTTATCAAGGAATTGGACTAGCTTTGCTCAAACTGGATGATAAGAAAGACTTTAACGATCTACTAAAGTTAGTAAAATTAAAAACAATGGTTTATACATTCAACGATGGTAAATTGAATGCTTCGCTAGATCCTGAAAAGGAAAAAACTTTAACTGAGTTAGAAAAACAAATTATCGATGACTTAAATGGAAAAATAACAGAATTAGAAGCTAGAAAATTAATTGTCGAAGGTAAACTCGCTTCACAAGACAAAATAAACGAACTTACAGCTCTCAACAACCAAATCTCCTCCTATTTAAAAATAAAAAAAAGGGTGGTCACCGGTTTTGAAGACGCTGTTCGTTCCAGGCAAAAGCAAAACCAGTTATTAGCAGAATTTAACAAAGAGAAAGGAACCCCATGACAACAAGCACGGCCGCAGTATCACCTCCTCCAACAATATATGACGACACACCTGTTAAAGTCATGCTCTACCCAGCTATCATTTTTATGATTTTAGGCATGTCTGTGGGGGTCTATATCGCCTTCAACACCTTTGTCTGGCCCGATTATTTTTCAGGGGAATATGTCCACTTTGGAAGGGTCCGCCCGGTCCACGTAGCCAACGTAACCCTCAATTGGCTCCTCTCGGCTGATATCGCGCTCTTTTATTACTTTGTTCCCCGCCTCTGCGGAGTTCCCCTCTGGAGCTCCCGCATGGCCTATGTCTCAGCAGCCTTATGGTGGTTTTCCCTCACCGTTGGCAATTACTCCTACCCCTGGGGAACCAACTTCGGATGGGAATATGCAGAACTGCCCGTTTTCGTCGGGTTCTTTCCCATCAAACTCATATTTACAGCGGCTTGGATTTTGGTTGCCGTAAACTTATTCATGACGATTGCCACCCGCAAATATGAAAAAATGTATGTCTCTTTATGGTACACCATGGGGACAATGATCTGGACAACATTCACTGTAATTGTCGGCTACTACGTCATCAATTTAGTTCCGGGTGGAATTTCTAGAGTGAATGTGAGCTGGTTTTATGTGCATAATCTCGTGGGTTTGATCTTTACTCCAATGGGACTAGCCCAAGCGTACTATTTTCTCCCCAAGTTGGCCAACACTCCCATATACAGCCATAAACTTTCGATGATCGGCTTCTGGTCAATTGCCTTCGTATATGCCTGGATCGGCGCCCACCATATGATCCATGGCCCGATTTCACAATGGCTCCAAACTACTGCGATCGTCTTTTCAATCTGGCTGTTTATCCCTGTTTGGACTGTCGTCAGCAACCTCTTTTATACCCTCAAGCCGCAGTGGGCGGAATATACCCAAAGCGCCCCTATCCGCTTCCTGATGATGGGAAATATTTTCTATTTGTTGACCTGCATACAAGGTCCTTTAATGGCCATGCGAAATATCAATGAAATCACATCCAAGACCGATTGGGTGATCGGCCATTCCCACATCTCCCTGTACGCCACTTTCACCTTTTTTGCTATCGCCGGCATTTACCAAGCCATCCCGGTGATCACCAAAAAGCCCCTCTGGTCCCAAAGCTTGGCAGATTGGCATTTCGGCCTAAACCTATTGGGAAGCGTCCCTTTCCTGTTTGCTTTATGGGTCGGGGGATTTTTTCAAGGGATGCAATGGGCCACCTGGGCAGATGGATATACTTATGAACAATTTCATCGCAACTTAACGGTTCTCCCCTTCTTGCAGACTGTCGCTGACATGCGCACTTGGTGGATTTTACGGGGCGTCGGAGGCCTTATCATCTTATTTGCAAACATCCTCTTCGTCGTGAATGTCTTCAACACCATTGTATTGAAGCCAGCAAAAGAGGAAGATCGATTAATACAGGTAAAAGCATAACTATGGCAGAACACAACCACAGCTTCATCCACACGCTTGATAAATCGGCAATCTTCACTGTGATCGGAATTATTTTGCTTTTTTCAGCTTCTATAGGGGTTGTTTTGGTGGCGCCAAGTTATATAGACCCCACCTGGACACAACCCACAAGCTCTTATCAAGTGCAAATGTATGAGGTCTCCGATCCAAACCTTTACATCGGAAGCGCTTTAAGCGGGGGTTCCGAATTGCAATTCGTCTATCACCTTAAAGAGGGTTTTACCCTTTTAGCTTTTCATGAAAGCGATGTTTTTAAAATTATCGCACCCCCCGAACTCGAAAAATTTGTCACACGCGAGGAGGATCCCCAATTAAAACTCACCTCCCATCTCCTCATGCTGCGCTCTCCGTCTCAAGCCGCTCCAGGGGCTCCCTTTGATCCCATGCAAAAAGCTGAAAAAATCCAACGCGCCAACAGGGAAAAATGGGAAAAAGAAAATCCCCAATGGAAGGAGCAGGGTCTTCTCAAGCCTGATTTCGAAATCCTAGAACTCTACGAACCGGGAGGTACAGAGGCATTTGCCAACGCCCCCGTCGACGGGATCATCGAAAACTGGGTCGATTCCGAATATAAAATCTTGGATGGAACACTCCAACAGCCTTATCATAACAGCCCAGGTTTAATCTACATTAATAATCCTAAAGAATACCGCGTTTCCCATTTCACTTTCGGCAAAGAAGAGGGATGGCGCTATGATCCTAACGGGCAAAAGATCACAAACTTACAGCAATTGCGCGAGCACCCCCTCGGATTTCTCTCAAGGGCAGACCTCATTAGCATGGGGGAGCACCTATTCGCTATTGAAGGGTGCTGGTATTGCCATACAGATCAAACGAGGACGCTCGTGCAAGATGTCGTTCTAAACGGCTCGGCTGCTTACCCCGCTCCCCCCTCCTCAGCAAATGAATATATTTTTCAGAAGATCACCTTCCCAGGTACCCGCCGGATCGGGCCCGACCTTTCAAGGACCGGGATCAAACGCCCTAGCCGCGATTGGCATAAAGGGCACTTCTGGTCCCCCAAAACGGCGAGCGCAGGTTCTATCATGCCTTCTTTTAAACATTTTTTTGATAACGACCCTCGGGGTTCATCCCGCTCGCTTATCGGTGTCCCTAACCACCAATTTGAAGCCCTCTACCAATATTTGATGACCAAAGGGACCCGGATTACCCCTCCAACAGAAGCTTGGTGGCTAGGAAAAGATCCCATAGACACAAAAGCCATCATTGAAGGAAAAAGGAAAATAAAATGAGTTTGGGTATGCATATGAAGATAAGAGCTTTGCAGTACATTGCAGCATCGGAAGGATTAGATGCGAGCGGAGAATGCGGCAGCTTAGTCCATTACGCTTTCATACTTGCTTTTGTCGGCAGCGCTTTTTTAGCTTTTTTATACCTATGGAAAAAAGGAAAGCTTGACATGGATGAAGAACCTAAAATAAGAATGATGGAAGAAGATCAGGGCGACCTGGACAAGCTTCCGCCAGAAAATAAGGGAGATGACGGTGAAGAATGAGAAAACCTCTATCGAAGAGTATGGAGATGAAAGGATTTCCAGCTATGAAAATTCTGTCCCCCGCTGGCTTATTTTAACCTATATATTGCTTCCGATCTGGGGAGTAATTTGGTTTTGCTATTTCTGGAATGGGAGCTATGGTTGGCTCGACCGAGGCTACTGGAACCAGTTGCAGCGTGCGGCCAATACAACCTTTCCCATCATCAATCAAGATGACCCAAATTTGAATCAATGATTTTAAGGAGAAAAGAATGACAAATACCCCTTCAGGAGATCCTCAGAATAAAGATGACAAGAAATCTTTCAAAGATAAACTGAGCGATTCCATTGAAAATTTCAAAAAACATGAAAAGGTGGAAGAAATCTACAATTATGCCACCAACAATGTGCGAGATACGATCGCCTATGTTCTCATAGTTGTCGGCCTATTGTTATTATTCCTCGAACCCCCTTGGTACGGAGCAACCCTCATCGGCGTGATCTTTGGACTTTATTTTGCTCCCGAGATCTCAAATAGACTTAAAAACTATCCGAGATATCTCGAGAAATATGGAATTGTCAAAAGCCTCATCTTAGGTGGAACTGTGCTCGCTCTATTTATTGCGACCCCCTTCCTCTTCATCGGTACCGCCGTCGCCGTAGGGATCCGCGAGTTTTTTATATCGCAGCCTTAAGAGACTTTTTGTCAATGGCTTAAGCGAATTGTGGGACGATCATATGAGAAGGAGATTTAGAAGGCAAAGGCCTTTATCATCGGGACAACTTTCTGCTGCCTTCATTTTCCTCATTATTATCGCCTTAATACTCTTATTAGCGATCAATTACCGCTATCCCTGGAATTATTAGTCCATTTCAGGATGCAGTACTCTGTGACAGGGATTGCCAGCAAACAAGCCATCATCACGAGGGGATGAACTCCTCCCACATGCCATAATTTAATAAAATCGTTCTCCAAATCCCAAGAGACTCCTTTTTGCATTAAGGTAGGGAGGCCATAGGCCAATATTTGGCCCAGTTGGCTAAAACCTATGTCTGTCAAAATATTGCTGAAAAGGGGATGGGAGTTGACCAAGATGTGACTCAAGGCAAACGAAGAAATGGTTCCGATGGTAGGAGCATAAAGCCCTGCAGCAGTAATAAAAAGAAGTGCATTCTGTTTCCCCAAAAAAGTTCCAAAAGGTGTTAACCCATAGGAAATCGCATACGTCGTCTTCCCTTCTCCCCATTTAAAGAGAATTTTTGGTGCGGAATTGATAAAAGTCGATAAAGCCGCTGCTTTATGACCCCATTCATGGACATAGGTGTTAAAGGGCAATGCGATAGTATTAACGAGGATTGCTTGGGTGGAGGCTTGTTCCATTGCCTTTATTTTACTTGGCTTGAAATAACATTCGGCAATTCTTGAAACCAGGTATAAAGTGGCGGAAGTAAGCAATAAAGAAGAAAAGACGGTCCGTTTGGGCACAAAAAAAATCGTAAAAGCCCAACGAAAAGCCATATTAACGGCGAAGGCATGCCCCAACCTTAACATCACTTCCAAGGCGATGGAAACAACTTTGGATACCTTTTTATTGGAACCAAATGTCTTTATTTCATCGTAATAAGGTCTGACCGAATTTATCAAAATAGAAGCCGCATTCATAACGAATAATCAAAAATGTAATTATCATTCGAGTTTAAGTAGGCGTTAAACGTTAAAAAAAGAAATAATAAATTCTTTCTCTGAGAGTTTTAGGATTTTTTCTAGTTTTTCAAGTTCTTGTTGAATAGGCTTCTTAGGATCCACCTTGATACATTGCTCATATTCTTGAAGGCCTAATCTTCTTTGCATGATACCAAAAACTGATTCAATACTTGTGTCTCCATTATGCTGCAATGGCCTGTTAAAATTTCTCAAACTAGCTAAAATTTTTGTGAATTTATTGCGTTGTCGTAACTTTCGTTCAGAAGCGGTAAAATAGCCACGAACCTTTTCGGTTAGATTAAGTGCTAATTGATTGCGCTCCTGATACTCTTCATCATTATTTAAATCTTCTTTAGGTCTATCCTTGCGAGTTAAAAATTGAGTTTTACCAAACAACGTTTTGTCCGCCACTTCTCGGATAAGATCCATCAATCTTTCTAAACTAATCGAATATTCTTTAAACTTTAGCCTTCTGGATCCCAACAATGAAACTTCGACTTCTGGTTGAATCTCTTCCAAGTAATCAAAAATATCTTTTACACTTTCTAAATCTTTGATCCTTATTCTTTGTTTAATAAATTCAAGGGATTTGTCATGGGCACATTCATGAGCTTTACCTATGTTAATACCACAAAAACCTAAATAATGATCTGAATAATGACGATTATGATCGTGATAGATACTAATATGTTTTAACAATTCTGTTTCATTTTGAAGCTCTTTAAAGTATTGAAATGCCGCGTAATGGGTTTTGCAATCTGCAGCTTTGCCTAAAAGGGGATGAATTTCACTCAAACCATCTTTATCTGTGATATATTCAGCTCTACTAAAGACACCTGTACTCCTACTCCTATTAAATTGAGCTTCAATAGAATTTCCATCTTTTCCTAAATAAAGGGTCACTTTTTGGTAGTTTTCCGTCACCTTTTGTTTTACAAATTCAACCATTTGGTCGTATTCGCATTCATGAGATTGGCCTTTGTACAATCCAAAACCTAGATCTAAGTTATGCCCATCATAGTTGGAATTATGTTCATGTCTAAATTCAAACAAACCTTGTTTTTCACGAATACTGTTCAGAAATTCGAGCACAGCTCGATGTGTTTTACATTGCTGGGCTTGTTGTTGCAATTCTCCTTGTGAAGAGTTTTTATCTTTTTTTGAAAAAATAAACGAATTCCCTTCGCTTGATAAATACAGATTAATATTATTATTCATAAAACCATGTTTTTAGTGATGAAAACAAAAAAATATCATAATTTATATTTAATTTCACTAAAAATAAGTTGCATAATTAAATTTATTGTCTCTCTGTGATCTCTGTGAACTCTGTGGTTGAATTTTAATAAACCACAGAGATCACAGAGGTTTTTTAAACTTGATTACACTCAGTAATTTTCAACTTACATTAATTATTTCTTTTCACTTTTAGAAACATTAGACTGGCGAAGGAGATCCCCTTGCATACTCGTCCAAGAGGTTAGTGCAACAATCCCGCAGCTGAGTGCCACTAAGTAAATAGGAAGGATTCGCCACATTTTGTAGGCAATGAGGATGCGAAGACAAGAATATAAGAGAGCATAGATAAATAAGAAAATAGACGTTAATACATGCCAAAAAAAATCGCTGTTCTGTAAGGAAAATCCATCCGATTCCCACCAGCCGGTTATTCCGACAGGAATACACATAAGGGTTCCAAGCCACAACAAACCATTTCCAAGAATCATAAAACGGGTTTTACCAAAATAGGTGAAGAGGTCGCACACCAGCGTCAATGTAAAAAACATGATTGGAAAATGGACAAGAGTAGAATGGTAGCTTCCCCCAAATCCCGTTATATCTAAAAAAAAATAACCCATGACTTTTTTGATATTTAACTTCAATATACGAATGCTGCTTCTTAAAAGAAAAGACTATTTTTGAGACAGAATAACAAGAAAAATGGAAAATCTAAAAATGAAAATGTTCCAAACAAAGAGTCTCCATTTGATGGTGATATTATCACCACCAAACGGTGACCCTTAATTCAACAGTGACGATTCATATGAAAACAAAAAAAAATACAGTAAAAATAAAGCCTAAAAAGTTATCTTTTTCCCCAACAAAAGAAATGGAATACGAAAAAGACTTTTTCAAATGGGTTAATACACAAGCACATTTTTTAAGAAAAAAGGAGTTTTCAAAATTGGACATTGAAAATTTGATAGAGGAGATCGAATCTTTGGGAAGGTCTGAAAAACGCACATTGCAAAGTTATATGGAAGTCCTTTTAATGCACATGCTCAAAACAAAATTTCAATCAGAAAAACGGAGCAAATCTTGGGCTCTATCGATCAAAAATAGTCGTCTAAAAATTAAGCAGGTTTTAGAGGAAAATCCCAGCCTAAAACCTAAACTTCCAGATATAATAAAAAAATCTTACGAATCCGCACGCTTAGATGCTGCCCAGGAAACCGACTTAGATGAAAAAACATTTCCAAAACGATGTCCCTGGTCTAAAGAAGAAATATTAGAAGAAACAAGAATAGATTGAGACTCGCTTCAAAAAGCAAATAAAGAAGTGTATATAGTTAGGGCTGAAGTAGAAAATTACTAATTTAAATTAAATTGTTTTTCTACATTTCTTTGATGGATAATAACCTTTATCAATGATTTCAAGTAACCGTAAAGCTGCATGGTTTGGTTTTCTTCTTCCAGATTCCCACGATTCTACAGTTCTAATACTGACATTAAGAAATCGAGCAAAAATGCTTTGAGGATAATTTAAAGATTCTCGAATTCTTTTCACATCTTTTGGCGTATAAGAAATAGCCGGCTCGGGAATGTCTATTATCTTAGTTTTTAACTTTTTTTTGCCTTTTTGATGTTCAAGAATATCATCAAGGCCTTCTTTTAACATTTCAAACATTTTACCCATTTTTAACCCCTTCATTAATTCTTTCTACTAATCTTTGTATAATCCTTTTTTCTTCTGAAGACTACGACATTGTCGTATATAAGCAAATGTAATATATAACTTCATAAAATCAGAGGTTTGTCCTTTTTGTCTTTAATTCTCCCTAAACTTAGCATAACTAAATTGCCATTATAACATTAAACATTTTAGATGCTAATTAATAAATATCTAATTATAATTATTATTTTTGATCCACACAAGGCGTACAACTGATTCAATGCAAAATGAAACTATTGAACAATTACAATTTCTGTGAATTGCTTAAGTTTTTGTGTGCATTTATTTTTATTTTTTTACAATAAATGATGTTTTATTAATATCATCAATATAACAACATGAATTTATATGATTAATAATCTTTCAAATGAGACACTAAGAAATAATTTGTTTGCATTGCCTATAGAGGTTTTCGATCACATTTTGAGTTTTCTGCCAAACGGTCACCCTCTTACAGTCATACGCGAATTTGAAAGAGCTTTCTATGATGCTAGATCGATCGACAATTTTGATTTGGAAAAAATTCAAATGATAACAACAAGAATTTGGAAAAAACTGAATGAATATTCTGGATATCTAACAAAATACTGTTCTTGTATGGAAGAAAACTATCCTAATATGAGCATTCTTTGGGGGCGCTTTGCAGTTAGATTCCCATTATATTTTAAGCAGGATATTCGTTGGAAGGTATGTGAAACAGTTGCCGAGTGTGTTAAAAATAGAATTATCCGTAAACCTGATCGTTTGGATTATGAAACTCATTTGTGGTATCCGACTGCTGCCCTTCGAAGACCTATTGGAAAAAATGAATTTGGAATAAGATGGGAGGAAGCACCTCGTGACATTGAAGAAAAAGTTCTGGATGATCTTGCAGAGCTTCGTCGGGATCGTTTATATATTGATCAAAAAGCGGAAGAAATTACATGTGATTGTTGTGGAAGAAAATCCAAAATAAAAATAATAATTTACATTTCTTCTATTATTTCTACATTTGAATTTTCTCAGAGTCTTGTTGAAAGAGAAGTAAACACCGAGGGTTTGAAAAGAACAATACAAAAAATACCACCGGCTGAAGTCTCAAATACTTTATCCAATAAAATCTTAGATACAATAAATAAAAGGCGTATATCACAAACAACTTCCCTTGATCCTGCGCAGTCTCCTAATTTGAAAGTGTTTGCCTCTTTTCTAGAAAATAATATCACAGAACATGCCGAGAAATTTCGTGAAATGATAAAAAAAAATGATAATTTTCCTGTAGGATCTAGCGATATTCCCATAATTTTAAGTCAGCTTAAAAAAATTAGAGAGGAGGATTCAGATTCCAATACTATCGCTGAAGAGATGGAAGAAGATTCTAAGAAGACTTTACCACCTGCGGAAATATGCATTACTATTGCATCTTCTCATGAATCTTTGGAATGGACATTTTCGGATAAAGTATCATGGATGAATAATGACTATCGTCTGAAAGGAATCACAGATCTTGCTTTAATGGCAGTTCGGCAGGGATATCATGTGAAATTATCGTAAGCGAAAATTCGCAAATTAAATCATTATACCCAAACAATATTGGACATTAGTTTCAGAGGCGCTTTAGATCTATACTAGTCGACGGCAATAGTTACCTGAAAAAATTGATTCGGAATAAAAGGGTAATATGAAAGACAATCCTAGCCAATCAACAAAAATTTCGCTTCACTCGTTAAAAAATTTACTTGGTAATAAAAGTCAAGTTTCACTCTTTAGAGCATGACAAGCATTTTGCTCAGGAATTTCAAATTGAACTCACCAACACCATCAACCGTTTTGGAATCGACCTAACCGACATCCAACTAAGGGTCATGAAGGGGATTTTAAGGGGGTTTAGCGAAACAGGCTATAAAGGCAACTTAAATCCGAAATGCAAAGATGAAATCCATGCTCAATATTCAGGCAAAATTCCAGATGAAACACAATGGCTCTTCGTTATTGCAATTATGCATCCGTCACTTTACAAAAAGAGGGAATTTGCCCTTAATTTCTCCTTCTCTAAATGAAAAATTCAAGAACTTAAATTGCATCGGTTCTTGAGAAATTGATATCCTTGATATCTTCCTAATTTATAACGTAAGTTGCAAATAATTAAATTTATTGTCCCTCTGTGATCTCTGTGAGCTCTGTGGTTGAATTTTAATAAACCACAGAGCTCACAGAGCTCACAGAGTTTTTTTAAACTTGATTATACTCAGTAATTTTCAACTTACATCTTATAATCTTATTTAATTTGACAAAAAATTAATTATTGAATAAATTCAACCTATTGTTTTATTTAAGAATATAACTACGCGGTGTAGTTGCTTAAGGAGTTTTGTATGTACCATCATCAAGAAGGGATGTTCGGCGAACAGCTCGACAATCCCGCACAATCTAGCATCGAGCTAACATTGTCCAACGCATCTTTTATCTCTTCTCTTTCCCCCCTTGCGTGTTTGAAACGCAAATCTAAATCTTTCGTTAAGTCTAAACGAAAGTAACCCTATCCATTTCTTAGAATCCAACTTTTTCTTAAACTGCACTTTTTAAAGTCACTTTTCTGCTGTTTTAAGAGGAATTTTTCTAAGATTATTTTTATTATTTACAACTTAAATAGCATAAAGCCAAAGGCAAAAAGGTTCAACTATGGTCCAACGAAACAAAAATATGACAAAATTGCATACTAATTATCTTTTCCCTGAAATTAGCCTGCGCAAAAAACAGTTCCTTAAACAAAATCCTGAAGCCAAAATCATCAACTTAGGGATCGGCGACACAACGCAGCCTATTCCGGAACCGATTACACATCTGTTAAAACAAGCTGCCTCCAATTTAGGGACAGCCGAAGGATACACCGGTTACGGCCCTGAACAAGGCTTACAGGAGTTGCGAGAAAAAATTGCCTCCAAAGTCTATCAAAACTTAGTTCATAGCGATGAAATTTTCATTTCCGATGGCGCAAAATGTGATTTAGGGCGCCTCCAAGCCCTCTTCGGCCCCCACGCTTCCATTGCCGTCCAAGATCCCGCTTATCCTGTCTATATCGATGGAAGCGTCATCCATGGGGTCGATCAGATCACATATATGGGTTGCAGCCCAGAAAACCACTTTTTTCCCGATCTGAATCGACTTAAAAGGACAGACCTTATTTATTTTTGTTCCCCAAATAACCCTACAGGGACGGTAGCCTCCCGGCAACAATTAGAGAATTTAGTCGCCTTTGCTCAAGCTAACCGCTCCATCATCCTTTTCGATTCAGCTTATGCCGCCTATATTCGGGACCCCTCATTTCCAAAATCGATATTTGAGATAGAAGGAGCCCGAAACGTCGCTATCGAAATAGGTTCCTTTTCCAAAATCGCTGGTTTTACAGGGGTGCGCCTTGGCTGGACTGTCGTGCCTGAAGAGCTCCGTTATGAAGACGGCACTTTTGTCAAACCTGATTGGAAAAGGCTGACCTCTACGATCTTCAATGGCGCCTCAAACATAGCCCAAGCTGGGGGGTGCGCTGTTTTAGAAGAAGCCGGGATGAACGGTGTTTCTTCACTCATCGCCTTTTATCTCGAAAACGCATCTCTTCTAAAATCCACTTTGGAATCCCTTGGTTATGAAGTCTTTGGCGGAACCGATGCTCCTTACTTATGGGTGCGTTTCAAAGGGCATAAATCGTGGGATGCCTTCCAACACTTATTAGAAAAATACCATGTTGTCACGACCCCTGGTGCGGGCTTTGGACCTTTGGGAGAGGGATTTATCCGTTTTTCTTCCTATGCATATCGTGAACATATTTTAGAAGTAAGAAACCGTTTATTAAATAATCGTTATTAATAGGAGATAAAATGTTAGATCATTTTTTTGAAATTTTGACCCATCTGGATACCTTTTTTTGGAGCTATATCGCCTTCGTCCTTATCATGTGCTTAGGCTGTTGGCTTACGTTTCAAGCACGTTTTTTCCAAATTCGAGCTTTTCCTTCCATCCTTAAAACTTTTTCCCAATGTCTTGTTAAATCTTCCCAAGATGCCCGTGGAATCCATCCCCTTAAGGCCTTTTTTGCTTCAGTAGGGGGTATGATTGGCATAGGAAATGTGGTCGGCATTGTGACTGCCATACAAATAGGGGGTCCTGGAGCTCTTGTCTGGGTATGGATTGCCGCCCTGATCGGAACCATCATCAAATACTCAGAAATCTATCTTGGCCTCAAACATCGGGTGGCTAACAACCATGGAGGGTATGACGGAGGTCCCATGTACTTTTTACAAAAGGCTTTTAACAACCGGTGGATCCCCGTCTGTATTGCCCTTCTCCTGTGCGTATATGGCGTTGAGATCTATCAATTTGTCGTCGTCACTGATACCGTCTCTTCAAACTTTAACTTGAATAGATATTTTGTGATTTTTGCTTTGCTCTCGCTGGTTTTATACGCGGGGATCGGGGGAATCCCTCGCCTTGGAAAAATCTGTTCCTGCTTGATGCCCTTTTTTGTCATCCTATATTTGGGGATGGGCCTTTGGATTATCCTCCAGGAGATCTCTGTTATCCCGGGGATACTAAAAGTCGTGATGACCTCAGCTTTTACCGGACATGCGGCTGTAGGAGGCTTTGCAGGCAGCAGCGCCTTACTAGCTATTCAACATGGGGTTGCAAGGGCCGCTTATTCGGCGGATATAGGAATTGGATATGACTCGATCATCCAAAGCGAATCCAACACAGTTTTTCCTGAACGTCAAGCCCGTTTGGCTGTTCTTGGGGTTTGCATCGATAATCTCATTTGCACGATGAGCATCTTGATTGTCCTCATTTCAGGCGTATGGGCCTCTATTGAACCGATAGAAGGTTCCAAATTGGTGCAAACTTCTTTAAGTCGTTATTTTCCGTATATGCACATTTTCATGCCTACATTCTTTTTGATTGTAGGGTATACAACCATAATCGCTTATTTCTGCGTAGGAATTAAGTGTGCCCGGTTTATTTCTCCTAGATACGGATTTCCAATCTACATTGGATATAGTATCCTCGCTTGGTTTTTATTCTCTTTTGTAGATCAAACACAAGCCTTATTGGTGATGTCCATTTCCGGTGCTTTGCTTTTGATTACCAACCTCACGGGAATCTTTAAACTCCGCCGCGAAATCGTCTTTGAAGAGAAGGTCCAGCAACCTGAGTTTATAGAAACAACCCCTAGACAAGAGGGGATTGAACATGCAAAATACGAACAAGCCTAGAGATAACTTTTTTTTACTGTTATCCTCAGCTTTGTCGGTTTGAAAAATGGAAAACCAAAAAAAACATGTTCTGATCATCGGAGGTGGATTTTCCGGCCTTGCCGTTCTTATCCACCTCTTGGATAAAACAACGTCCCCTTTGCAAATTTCCCTCATAGAAAAATCGCCTGGCGTTGGACATGGGATTGCCTTTGGAACTTCATCTGAATGGCATCCCTTAAATGTCCGCGCGAACCAAATGGGAGCTTTTGCACACAAGCCCGACCATTTTTACCACTGGTTGACCGACAATGAAAAAACATGGCGGAACTTTTGTCCTTTCTTCGAATCGATCCCTTTGTCCCCTTCTCAATTTTATCCAAGAAAGCTTTATGCCCTATATCTCGATTCTTTATTGTCCCAAGCTATCGAAAAGGGGAAACAAAAAAATGTTGCTCTCACTCTCTACGAAGACGAAGTTATTGATATTGATCCATCCTCTGAAAGTGGGCTAGCTGTTGTATTAAAAAGGGGAAAATCGGTCACAGGCAGCCAGATCGTTTTGGCGACCGGAGTTCCATCCATGAAAAAATTTCCTTTTGAATCCCCCTCCCTTTTGGCTAATCCCCATTATATTCGCAACATTTGGAATTTATCTTCTCAAAATCTCCCATTCAAAAATAAAACCGTATTGATCATCGGGTCCGGCTTAACAGCGGTAGATGCCCTATTGTCATTAAAATCGACCGGATTTCAGGGAAATATTCTCGTGGTTTCAAAAAGCGGCCGCTTTCCTCAAAGCCATATGGAAGAACAAAAACCGTTAGCAAAAAAAAGTCTCATTGAGAGCCTCCCAAGCAGCTGCCTTTCCCTTTACAAACAATTTAAAGAAGATCTAGACCGTTTTCAGCTTTCCGGCTGCGACTGGAGGCAAATTATCGATGCCTACCGCCCTCAGGCCTCCAAGCTGTGGACAAATTTGAATCTCACTTCAAAAAAACAATTCTTAAGGCATCTGTTCTCTCTGTGGAATCAACACCGCCACAGGATGTCTCCCGAAAGTGTAGGGGTCATCAATGAGATGATATTGAAAAATCAATTGAAGATAGCTCAAGGAATTATTCAGAATATTGAGGAAAGCCCCGATAAAAAATTCTGTGTTCAGGTTTCCTTCAAAGAATCAAAAAATCCTGAACAACGACAAAAAATTATTTCAGCCGATTATATTCTTAATTGCTCCGGCCCCGAATACGATCTTTCCAAACGGCAAGACCCCTTTTTTCAATCGATCCTATCGAAAGGGCTCATTTTCCCCGATGACCTTGGACTGGGATTGAAATTAGATCGCAATGAGATCCTAGCTAGCTCAAATCAAGGGCAGCTTTTTGCATTAGGTTCATTGCTCTTTGGTGAAAAGTTTGAAACCACCTCAGTTCCTGAAATCCGAGAACAAGCATCCTCCATCGCAAATATTATCTGTACCAACCAAATTTTGGAACGCGGCGGCTTGATGCCGCTTTGACAGGCATCTTCAAGCCGCCGCACTCCAAAATTAATTCTATTGTCTATTCTTGTTGAATTCATTGTAAATTACCGTCGCATAACTGTGTATAAAGGGCCCTTGTTTTCATAACTC
Organism: uncultured Parachlamydiaceae bacterium; assembly: GCA_963742415.1. GTDB lineage: Bacteria > Chlamydiota > Chlamydiia > Chlamydiales > Parachlamydiaceae > CAVULX01. The sequence continues at coordinate 512,485 of CAVULX010000003.1, read as the reverse complement.
CTGGGTTATCACTCAACTTTAAACAGCTTGTCAACAAAGAGAGCTCGAGAGAAAATGGGGGTCTTATAAACATTTCCACACAAACTGAAGATGAAGAGGAAATCAATATTAAGAGAGTCTTCTTTATAGTCTCTGTGTAAAAAAAACTCTTTGCGTTTTATATTTCCATTCATCAGCAACGTTGATAAGTTCACAAAAACCCCTCTTTTTTTGTTTACAAATCCGAAAGAAAACCCCCTAAACATCTCTTCTGTTTATAAACCCAGGCTTATGAACTCCGCTTTTAAACGAACATTTTTGATAAAACCTGAGGAAAATGGGGAAACTATCGACAAATCCACAGCTCCAGAAGAAGAGGATAAAATATATATATACTTTATTCTTCTTGGAGTTTTGTTGAAAAAAAACCCAACCCCGCTTAAAGTAATGCGAAGAAAAGGACTTCACTATGTCCAAATTGACGCCCGAAGAATTTTTTGACTTATCTTCCTATAAACACGCCCGGATATTCGATCACATTTCTGCCGTCTGGGAAGTTTTAGCGAAAATTTCACAATACCTTTTATCTCAAACTTTGGGCAGCATAGAAACATCGATTCCTGCCGGAGCTTTTGTTATCAACCCTGAACAGATATCAATAGGCTCTGGAACAGTCATTGAGCCGGGATGCTACATTAAAGGCCCTTGCATAATAGGAAAAAACTGTGTGGTGAGGCACGGCGCTTATATTCGGGGTAATCTTCTATGCGGAGACCATTGCGTCGTGGGGCATGACACAGAAGTCAAAAATGCAATTTTTTTAGATCATGCACATGCATCTCACTTTGCTTATGTGGGGGATTCGATCTTGGGCAATCATGTTAATTTAGGGGCGGGAGCGAAATGCGCCAATCTAAAATTCGATCAATCAGCTATTGTCATTCATCATGAAGGGAAAACAATAAACACAAACCTTCGTAAATTGGGAGCGATTTTAGGGGATCATACCCAAATAGGATGCAATTCTGTGACAAATCCAGGAACCATCCTTGGGAAAAACGTGTTTTGCTATCCCTGCATCAATGTTGGGGGAGTGATCCAGAGCAATTCCTTTATCAAAAACTCCGCGGCGCCAAAGGTAGTCCCTGCAGAAAGTAGATAGACCTTGCAAAATTACAACTCAAATGTAAAAATGAGACTCAAAGTTACAATTGAGTTGTAAAAATGCATCATGTTAAAAGGTTTCTCGTCCCTCCAAAACAAAGTTTCTTTCTTCTCGGACCCCGCGGGACAGGGAAAACAACCTGGATTCGAGAGCATTTTAAAGATGCCATCTGGATTGATTTGCTTTTGCCCGAAGAGGTTCAATTTTACGGAGCGAAGCCGGAGCGTTTGCTAGAGGTTCTTCATTCAATGCCGTTAAAAAAAACGGTCGTTATTGATGAAATTCAAAAACTCCCCGAGCTTCTTTCTTTGGTGCATTTAATCATTGAAGAAAAAAAAGGATATCAATTTATTCTTACAGGATCTTCGGCTCGCAAACTCAAACGAGCGGGCGTAGATCTTCTTGCGGGCAGAGCTTTACTCAAATTCATGGACCCATTTACAGCTTATGAAGTTGAAAAACTATTCACTCTTGAAAAAGCATTAGAAATAGGGATGCTACCCATCGTTTGGGATAATCCAAACCCAGAAAGAGTTCTTAAAAGTTATGCATCCTTGTACCTTAAAGAAGAGGTTCAAGCTGAGGCATTAGTGAGAAATGTGGGAAATTTTGCCCGCTTTCTTGAAGTGATGAGTTTTTCGCATGGATCTTCATTGAATTTAAATAATATAACCACGGAATGCGCTGTAAGCCGGGCAAGCGTTTCAAATTATTTGCAGATTCTTTTAGATATGCTTTTAGGGTATACCTTAGATGTCTTTACTAAAAGGGCTCAACGTTCTGTTGTTTCCCATCCGAAATTTTATTTATTCGACGCCGGCGTTTTTCGCGCTTTACGTCCTGCAGGTCCTTTGGACAAGCCTGAAGAAATCCAAGGAGCAGCTCTTGAAGGGCTTGTTGCACAACATTTGAAGGCTTGGATAGATGCCCAGGAGGAACGCTACGATCTTTTCTTTTGGCGAACTCGTGGGGGAACCGAAGTTGATTTTATTGTTTATGGCAAAAATGAATTTTGGGCTATCGAAGTAAAAAATACAGATAAAATCTCTCCACGAGATTTTTCCGGTCTTAAAGCTTTTAAGGAGGAATACCCGGAATCTACCCCCCTTTTTCTATATAGAGGCCAACGACGCCTCATCCAAAATGAAATTCTCTGCCTCCCAATTGAGCAGTTCTTAATCAACCTAAAGCCAATAGATCAAGCTTCATTGATAACTTAAAATAAATTTTATAGCCGATCGACTAAAATCTAGTTAGTTAGAAGAGAGCTTATGGGTTGGAACTCGAATTTCGTCCTGCTCATTAACTTATACCGACGTGACTCAAAAACTGGGTTTTTGCCGCAGCTCCAAATTCCAATTTTTGAATCACGTTCGGTATAGCTACTTTTGGAATTTTTGAATGAAACTATTTTTTTATTATAACGAAGCTATTTTTATTGATAATTATTATAAAAATATGTTATAGTTTTTTTAATTTAAAAGGTAATAACGATGTCATTAATAAATAATATAACTAATTTTATAAATTCGGCTTTTAATTCCTCCCTTGGGAAAGTTGTTGGGGTTGCTGCATTCTCTTTGGTTGTTATAGTGGCTCTCAGAAGTATTTTTCGAGGAAACACGAATTCTAGTTCTTTGGGCCTTGGCCAAAGAAAAGTTAATCATCAACCTACGGGAAATCCCTCTGATCCAAAACCTACGGAAAATCTCCCTGTAAATCCCCCTGTTACGGTTCGAAGACCAACGCCAAAGGTGAAAGTTCTTCATACATTTGATGAATATCAGAAAAACCCAGATTTGATGTCCGAGTTGGCTGAATTCCATTCTGAAGATTCTGGAATTAAAAATACTGGCCTGACTAAGCTACTAGCTAGTTTTGCATTTGGAAAGCTGGAGAATTATAAAAATAATAAAGAGGTGCTCGACTCTTTTCTCAAATTTTTAGCTGACCGCGTTGGCCAAGATGAGAATGCTAAAAATGCATTAACCAGACCCAACAATTTCGGAGAACAAGTTACGGAAAAAAGTGGCGAGATAGGTAAGTCACAAAATAATCCCCTTGTTTTGTTAGTTAAAATGGGCAATTACGAAGGAATCAAAAATATTCTCATTGCATATGGAGTAGAAGATTTATTATACGTTAATTCTAGAGGCAATTCTGCCTTGCATTTTGCAATTATGACAGGACAAATAAGATCAGCTATAGCCATTATGGAAAGAGCTGAAAAGCTCGGCGTTCTTCACGATCTTTTAACGATCAAAAATAATGCCAATTATGCAGCTGATGACATACTCAAATTTTTGAGGACTGCATGCCAAGAAAAAAAGGTTGGCGACAGATTGGTACAACATGCAGACAATTACTTAGGTATAGAGGAAATGAACAAAGCATTGGCAAATCAGACTGCTCAGACGAATGCTCGTGTATTTAATAATCTTACAGATTCTGTTGAGATGGGTGTTCGTGTATTTCATAGTATTGAACATATGCGAGAAGATCTTTGGACACTAGGCCAAGATCCTAGGCCTTTTATTTTTCAAAAAACTATCGAGAGCCAAATGTCATTACAAGATCTCTATGAGAAAATTTCATCTAGAGAAGGGGAAGAGGGAAGTTCAAAAGGCGGTACTAGTGAGTGTAAACAATAATATTAGCAATCTTAAGCGGGTTTTTGCCGCAGCTCCAAATTCCAATTTTTGAGCCGCGTTCGGTATAACTTTACTTTCTTCTGTGTTGCATCACAATTTTTAAACAAGACTTTTAATCTTCATTGAGATTGCATACCCATTCGTGAGTTCATTATGCCATTATGTTTCTCAAAAACAACGAAAAACAGTATAATAGACCTTTTTTGGAGTACTATATTTGCATGGTCAAATCCATTCATCATTATCAACAGTTTATCGAAGCGAAAATTATTGAAAATATAGCGGCTTTTGGCTTTAAGACAAAACTCAGCGAAGCATGCGAGTACGCATTGACAAATGGGGGAAAGCGGATGAGGCCAGCCATAGTATTTTTGGTGGCCGAAGCGCTTGGATTTAATACCGATGTTTCCCAGGCAGCTTTGTCCATCGAATATTTTCATACAGCTTCTTTGGTGGCCGATGATTTGCCTTGCATGGATGATGATGAGGAAAGACGCTCCAAGCCCACAGTTCATAAAGTCTATGGGGAATCTGTAGCACTCTTAGTTAGCTATGCTTTGATTGCGATGGGGTATGGCTGCCTCGAAAAAAATGTAAAATCATTAAAAGGAACCCAACTTCCTTTTTCCCATAAGGCGGATCATATTGGCATTTTGGCTTTGGAGAATGCCGCCTACAATACAGGCATCCAAGGTGCTACCGGAGGGCAATTTTTTGACATTTTTCCTCCCGACTTATCTTTTTCTGCGTTGCAAGAGATCATTCATAAAAAAACTGTTTCTTTGTTTGAAGTCTCTTTTGTGTATGGGTGGTTATTTGGAGGAGGAAATCCAGATCAGTTGCCCCTTGTGAAAAAAGCGGCAGCTCATTTTGGCTTAGCTTTTCAGATAGCCGACGATATCGGCGACATCAAGCAAGATGCAAAAAATAACAGGCTTGTCAACATCGCCTCAAGGTTTGGCTTAGAGACAGCACATACCAAAGTCAAAGAGGAGATCGCCGGCTACAATGAAACCCTCCAAAAGCTCCAAATAGCCACTCCAGAGCTCCTTGCCTTAACAAACCAACTCTAATCACTCAATATTTTATTGAAAATCACTTGCTCCAGATATCTGGCAGAACTTCTTTTTGATAGATTGGGCAACCGAATTCATTTTCATCCGGAGGAAACTCCCAACTCCGGCCGCACAGGGGGCATTGATGGCGGATAATAATAATATACATCCCATCACAGTCATGAAGCAGAGTTCGAACTTTATTGAGCTTCCCCTCTTGATTGCAATAATATAAGCCATCGGGAAGATAGACAAGCTGGCTCTGACAGACGTAGAGTTTTTCAAAGGCTGGTTCTATGGGACGTTGACAACGGCCAGAAAGCTTACACGCCTGGGAAAATCCCATTGTAGGAAGAACCATAAGAAGAAAAAAAAGAAAGTAATTTTTCATTTTCATGATCTTCATCCCATCTGCTTTTTTTATCTTGGTGTGTTTACCCCTCTCATAGAAACGGACAATAACAAAAAAAACAATATAATAGGATCAAAAAGTAAAAACGTTCATTGAAAAAAAACATAGAGTCGATACACTGATAAATTTAGAGGATCAATGTTATGAATTTTTTATCACTTTTCATTCCTGTGATGCTGCTTGTCCACAATACTGTCGACTTTCGCTCTAGTGGAGCTCAAGAAAGCTATGCAAATAAATTGAATGTGACAGTGACAGATTGGATCGAAAAATTAGAGGAGCATAACAATATCCGCTTAATCAATCAAACTGGATCAATGGACGAAAAAATTTGCAAGCTGGGCTTGCAGTTTCAATCTCCCGTTCAGTATGACATCGTGAATGGACGGAAAATGATACTGCAATTGATCGACGGTTTCCTCCAACTCATAAACTCATCAGATTGCCTTAAACCTTATCTTTATTGCCCCCCATTTACTTTGAACCGCCTTGAGATCAGTGTCAACTTTGTGGGTAACTGTAAATTCTCCTATTTTTCTGCCGGGCAGCTCAAATACTTGAGTTTTTCCGAGGGTGTGATAACCTATTATGGTGTAAACGGATGCGGAGACTTAGAGAAGCTTCAAGAAGAGCCTCTAGATTTTGCCCGTAAAGTTATAGCTCAAGACCCTGCTACCAGGACTTATTATACGTTAGACCCCTGCAAGCCTGTCGCTCCAAAATAAAGGCTTATGGAACCTTTAGAAAAACAAGAGATCCAAGCGACCCTTTCACGCAATGCCTCCTTTTCGTTTCTAGCAAATATTGTTTACCTTGTTACCCGATTATTTATTCCCCCTTTTATCTTGCATTACGTGACTCTTGCTGAATATGGCCTTTGGTCCTATTGCTTTATTTTTATTGGCTACATCAGCTTGAGCGCTTTCGGCATTTCCAATGTCTACGTTCGGTACTTTGCTGTTTATGCGGCAAATAAAGAAACCCGTAACATCAACAAGCTAGCGACGACAGGATTGATTCTTGTCGGTTCAATTTGCTTGATTTTACTCCCATTTATTTGGGGTCTTCTTCCTTGGTTTCTGCACCTCTTGCATGTTTCAGCTGAATTGCAATCCACAGCTTTCAACCTGATTTTTTGGACCATTGCCATTTTTCTTGTAGATCTTTTTTTTAATGCTTTCGCCCTCATGCTGCAAAGTCTGCAGTTATTTGTTATAGAAAGGACGATCTGGATGATATCATTTTTTCTAGAAACAACCATTATTGTGGTCTTGTTGGTGTTCCATTTTGGCATTTATGCCCTATTGTGGGCCTACATGGCACGCATCTTGTTCAGCGGCCTCCTTTGCGCCGTTGCTTGTTTTAAAATTGTTCCGGGTTTGTCATTAAAGCTCAAATTTTTCGACTCTTCTTTGTTTAACCTGTTTTTTCATTTTGGCGGGATTGTCCAACTGACAGGGATCCTCAGCGTCATCAATAGATCCATCGAAAAAGTCTTTGCAGGGTTATTTATGGGGCCTGCAGCGACCGCACTTTATGATGTAGGTGAAAAATTTCCTACTACAGCCTTGATTCTTCCGGGTTCAGTTATCAACGTCTTTTTGCCGGCAACGGCCCAGCTTCATGCAAAAGAAGAACATGAAACCATTAAACAAATTTATTTGCATGGAACCCGTTGGGTTAACTTGCTGACCGGCCTGATCATGGGATTTCTTGCTTCTTTCTCATTACCCCTGATTACCTGTTGGTTAGGTCCAGATCCCAAGTATGAAATAGCGGCCGTGATCTTGGTGTTTTTCTCTTTTGCTTATCAAATGGATGTCATGACCGGAGCAGGCTCTGCCATCTACAGAAGCATTAACCGCCCTGCAAGGGAATTGGTTTACTCCTTATTACAATTGGTTTTTGTCCTCGCTGCGGCTGTTGTCGCCTTTCCTTTGTTTGGCTATACCATTATGGTCATTAATTACACTGTGGCATCGATGATGGTTCTCTCGGCGTTCGTCTATATTTATTTTTGCAATCGATATTTTGAACTCCCGCAGAAAACCTTCATCTCCCAAGTATTTTTTCCCGGAGTTTGCCCCTATTTCATTGGCTTTTGCATCCATAAATTGATGCAACCCTGGTTCCTATCCGTGATGCAAAATCGATGGGAAACCTTCGGATTATTGCTTTTGGGGGGCTTGGTTTACGTGATGATCTCAGCTTCTTTGACATATTACGCTTTTTGCAATTCGCATGAACGAACTGCGGTAAAAAATCAGATCAAAAGATTAATCGGCGAAATGACTGGAAAAAAATAATCCTTTTTCTTATCATCATTGCTATTGATTTATGTGTATCTTATTTTGGAGTAAACATGTCTTCTGTAAAAAAGAAGCGAAAATACAAAATCGCTAAGCACAAACGGAAAAAACGTAGCCGACGTGATCGTCACAAAGGCAAATAGGGAAAATTTTGCTGGGGAGTATTTCCCCAGCATATGTCTTCTTTCGAAATCCAACACCTCTATTCTGATTTCTTTAGACAAAAATAATAATATTGTTGGTTCGCTATCATGTGGAAATATCCTGTAGAATACGATGTCATCGTCATAGGCGGGGGCCATGCCGGCTGTGAAGCGGCTTTTGCTTCAGCACGGATGGGCGCACGCACACTCTTGCTCACAATGACATTGGACACCATCGGGAAAATGAGCTGCAATCCGGCGGTCGGGGGGATTGCAAAAGGGCATATCGTCCGAGAAATCGATGCCCTCGGCGGTGAAATGGGCAAAGTGACCGATGCGACCGGCATCCAGTTCCGCATGCTCAACGCCACCAAAGGTCCTGCTGTGTGGGCTCCCAGAGCGCAAGCCGACAAGATCGCCTATCAATTTGAAATGAAACATCGTCTTGAAAAAACACCCAATCTCGAAATCAAGCAAGGAACCATCGAAGATCTTCTAATCAAAGAGGATCGCATAGCGGGTGTGATCACGAAAGAAGGGATCATTTATCACACTAAAACCTTGGTAATCTCTTCAGGCACATTTATGAGGGGCCTCCTCCATATTGGAGAAACCAATTATTCAGGAGGGCGCGCTGGCGATCAGCCTGCCGTTGGGCTTTCGGCGAGCTTGGAAAAACTGGGGATTCACTTGGGCCGCTTGAAAACTGGGACTCCCCCAAGGATCAACAAACGGTCGATCGATTATAGCTTAACGGAGGAGCAGCCTGGGGATCCAAATGTAAAATTTTCCTTCGATGATGAAGGGATCCCCCGTCTTCCACAAGTCTCTTGCCATATCACTTATACGACCGAAAAAACCAAAGAGATCATCCTTGCCAACCTTCACCGTTCCCCGATGTATTCGGGAAAAATTCAAGGGATTGGCCCCCGCTACTGCCCTTCGATTGAAGACAAGGTGGTACGCTTTGCCGACAAAGAGCGGCATCAGATTTTCCTCGAGCCGGAAGGACTCAATACGCAAGAAGTCTATGTCAATGGGATGTCCTCCTCCTTGCCTTTTGATGTTCAGTTGGAGTTCATTCACAGCATCCCAGCTTTGCGCCATGCTGAAATCATGCGGCCCGCGTATGCGATCGAGTATGATTACGTTTTGTGCGGCCAGCTTTTCCCTTCGTTGGAATCAAAAACAATTGAAGGGCTCTTCCTGGCGGGGCAAATCAACGGCACTTCGGGCTACGAAGAAGCTGCCGGACAAGGGATCATAGCGGGAATAAATGCCGCCAACAAAGCCAAAGGGTCGCCTCCCTTGATTTTACAACGGTCTGAAGCCTATATCGGTGTCATGATCGATGACCTTGTGACAAAAGGGTTGGATGAGCCTTACCGGATGTTTACAAGCCGCGCAGAACATCGGCTGCTTTTGCGTCAAGACAATGCCGATTTGAGATTGCGCCGTCATGGCTACCAAGTGGGGCTTATAGACCATGAACGGTATACACGTTTACAGCAAAAAGAAAGGTTGATCGAAAAGGAAATAGAAAGGTTGAGCAAAATCTATCATCAGCAAAATGGCAAAGGTTTTTCATTAGCCCAGCTCCTATGTCGCCCTGAAGTTACTTATGAAACCCTTTTACGTGATTTTCCCGATGCGGTTTTCAACCATGGGGAGGAGACCAATTGCCAAATCGAGCTTAATTTGAAATACGCAGGATATATCGAAAGGCAGAAAAGCGAGATTAATAAGTTGTCTTATGTCGAGAAAATCAAGATCCCGGAAAACTTTGATTTTAATTCAATCATCGGATTAAGGACCGAAGCCAAACAAAAATTAAGCAAACACAATCCTCAAAATTTGGGGCAAGCTTCCCGCATTTCCGGCGTATCCCCTGCCGATATTTCCGTTTTGATGATCGCCTTGTCTAAGAAAAACCACGAGCCACAGGAATGATTTACCACAGAGAGGGGGGATAGCCGGTTCATTTTCTTATTTTCTTCTTCACTTCTAACAACCCTAAATAACTTGATTTTAGACTGTCAAAATAGTCAGAGAAGGAAAAAATAGGATAAGCAGGATCGTAAACGGCAGGATAAGCAGGATATTGAATAAAGAGTAAGAATATGCGGATAAGACTGTTGACATCGTTTTTTCTTTTATCCTGCTTATCCTGTTTCTTCTCTGTGCCTAGTTACTTAGGAGTGATCTCACTGGCTCTGTAGTAAATCATGAAACAACATAAGAAATGGAAATGGAATCATGCATCAGGAAAAAACGTCGTTCTGGTCCAATTTTATCCCTAAATCTTGGCTTTTGCTAAGCAAAAATTACTCGTTAGACTACTTTAAAGGGGATTTAATTGCAGGCATTACAGTTGGTGTCGTGGCCTTGCCCTTGGCAATGGCCTTTTCCATTGCAGCCGGGTTGACCCCAGAAAGGGGATTGTATACGGCGATTATTGCAGGATTTTTGATCTCCCTTTTAGGTGGAAGCCGATTTCAAATTGGGGGCCCCACCGGAGCCTTTGTTGTCATCATCTACGATATTGTCCAACGATCGGGCTATGACGGTCTTGTTATCGTCACTATCTTGGCGGGGATTATCCTGGTGATTTCGGCTTTAGCCAGGCTTGGCAATTTAATTAAATATGTTCCTTATCCGTTAATCACAGGTTTCACTACGGGAATTGCTGTGATTATTTTTTCGTCTCAAGTGAAAGACTTTCTCGGACTCAAAATCCAAAATCTTCCCGCAGACTTTATCCAAAAGTGGAAAGTCCTTTTTTCTGCTTTGCCAACATTTGATCCTAGCACATTCCTGGTGGCCTTAGGTACTTTGTTGCTCATTTTGTTAATCCGCCGCTTTCTACCAGTCATGCCTTGGGGAATTACCGCTGTAGCCATATCCACAGTGATCACATGGGGTTTCCATTTGCCCGTGGAAACCATTGCCACCCGTTTTGGGGAAATTCAAAGGTCGTTTCCGGTGCCCAGTTTCCCCGATTTTTCTCTCCTCATCACAAATATTCGAGACTTTATCCCGGACGCTTTGACCGTGGCATTTTTGGCGGGGATAGAATCTTTGCTCTCGGCTGTCGTTGCCGATGGGATGACAGGAACAACTCATAAAGCTAACTGCGAATTGATGGCACAAGGGATAGCGAATACAAGCTCTGTCATTTTTGGAGGGATCCCTGCAACGGGAGCCATTGCAAGGACAGCGACCAATGTCAAAAGCGGAGCAAAAACACCTCTTGCAGGGATGATCCATTCTCTTACGCTCCTTGCTATTCTGCTTGTCTTGGCCCCTGTCGTCAGTCAAATTCCCCTAGCCGCTTTATCTGCCGTATTAGTCATGGTTTCATGGAATATGAGCGAGGCAAAGCATTTTTTCCATATTTTCAAAGCGCCAAGTGGAGATATTGCCATCCTGCTAGTTACCTTTCTTTTAACAGTTTTCGTCGACCTTACCGTGGCCGTAAGTGTGGGTGTCATCTTGGCAGCTTTCATATTTATTAAAAGAATGGGAGAAATATCAGGTGTTTATTCATTCTTAGATCAAGAAAATGGATCGGAGGAGGATAAAGAAACCGAAGAAATTGAAACTTTAAATAAAAAAGGGGTTTCTCCAGAGATTGAAATCTACGAAATTAACGGCCCCTTTTTCTTCGGTGTGGCCAACAGCCTCAAAGGAATTCTATCTAATTTTGAATCCCCGCCTAAAGTTTTCATTTTAAGGATGAGGAGGCTTCAGCTTTTAGATGCCAGCGGAATGCACTCTTTGATCGAGTTTTATGATCAATGCAAGCGGGAAGGAACCATGTTGCTTCTTTCCGAAGTGAATAAAAATTTTTTAACGGATTTAACAAAATTTGGGGTGATCAAGTTGATCGGCCCCGAACGGATTTTTTCAAGCCTCGATGCAGCCTTAATCCAAGCCAAAAAGTTTGGAGCAAGTTAGCACGCTAAACTGCCCCGAATCAATAAGAAAATAGGGCTTTATTGCCTCCATTTTAATCCTGTATGCCTCTCCTCAATGCTAACCAGGAAAAGCGATCACTAGAATTCGACGAAAAAAAGTCATAAGTATCCTTTACCTCTTGAAATAATGAAAGCGTTTGTGAAACCGCATCTAAAACACTCCAGGCATACCAGAAATTATAGGGAATCTTGGCTTTTACTTTCGAATGCAATTCCCCTATAGCCCCAGTGCAGTTCATCATTTTAGCTAGAATGCGCATAACATTGTCACATGATTGAGCAATACGGTAAACGCGTCCATTTACTTCAGAGATTTGAATAATTGATTTTAATGCTAAGGGAACCCCAACAAATCCCGCCAAACAAATTATCCCATATTTTTTTGGCAAAATTTTAGTCGCAATAATTCCAGCTAGTATCGATTGAGGATAATCAATCCAAGTAACAAAAGTTCTTCCTATATTATAAATTCTTTTACTTTTAAGATCATTAAAATCATAATCACTCATTGTATTAATGTTATTTTTTAAAGCCTCAACACCCATTATATTAAATGTGGCTGCAATTCCTCCTAAGAGCCCTGCAGTTGTCACTAATTTGCTAAGTGGAACCGAATTACTTATATTGTTTATATGATGAGTTATATGAATCATGTAATTACCTCATTTGTGTTATTTAAGTTATGTTATTGCCGGAATTATATACAAAAATTATTAAGAAATTATTAAGATTTGTAATAATATTAAATTAGTTTTTATTACTAAGAGTGTTTTGCAATTCTATGAGAAGTGGCAAAACCTCCCGGAAGGGAGGTAAGTGGGGAGCCCCCGCGTGAAAGCCATGCGCGAAGCGCAGGCTGAAACGTGGGGAAACTGTACAATAAATAGGGAGCCGCGGTAGCGGCGAAAGAGATATCATAATGTAAAAAAAATTTCACAAAATGTCCAAACTCCAGCGACCTTACAGGACTCTTTTGCCTGAAGAATTGGCTACCAAATTTCCTCTTCTTCTTTCCAGCCTTCTTTGCCGATGAGAGGAACAAAGCGCACAAATTCCAACAATTCTCGAGAATAAGTATTCGTAGCCGTCTGCTTTCGGAGGCGCCAAAGCTCTTGGCTGATGGCATCGCCGACGGGAATGATGACGCGGCCGCCAGGTTTCAACTGGGACATAAAAGATTCCGGAATAATAGGAGCTCCTGCGGTCACAACAATAGCGTCATAAGGACCTTTTTCCGGCCACCCAAGTGTTCCATCCCCAAATTTAATATGCACATTATCATATTTCAATTCCCGGATAACCGCTTCGGCATGATCGGCCAAAGGTTTTATCCGTTCAATCGTATAAACTTCTTTGGCGATGCGGGACAAAATCGCAGCTTGATAGCCGGAACCGGTTCCAATTTCTAATACAGTCGATTGGGGATTCACTTCGGCGGCTTGGGTCATCAAAGCAACAATGTAGGGCTGGCTGATCGTTTGTCCAAACCCCACAGGGAGAGGGCCGTCTTCATAGGCATAATGACGCATTTTTTCAGGAACAAAAGCGTGGCGGGGAACCTCGAGCATGGCTTTTAAAACAGCTTCATCTTTGATGCTTCTTCGGCGCAGCTGCTCTTCTACCATCGCCTTTCTTTTGACGGCGTCATCTATATCCATTAAGCTCCTTTTCGACTTCTTTAGGGTGCTTGAAGATTCTTATCCTCTTTTTCCGCTTTTTTTGCATCCTCTTCGCTGCCGGGGATGATCTCATTAATAGCACCTTTTAGAAATTCGATTTTGGACCCATCATACATCTTTAAGATAACTGTTTGTTCTTGAATCCGGATGACCGTGCCGATGATCCCCATCGCGGTCACTTTATCCCCCTTTTTAAGGGAACTCCGTTGATCTTCCATCGCTCTGCGCCGCTTTTGCTCAGGTCTCCACAAGATAAAATAGAAGAAAAACAGCGCAATAGCTACCATGAAGAGCGTTTGCCAAAGCCCCTGATCCCGAGGAGGGGGGACATCTCCATTATCATTTTGAGCAAACAGTCCGTGAGAAAAGCAAAAAGTTTGGATGCAAATCAAAATATAAGTCATTTTTTTCATTGTAAACTTCCCAAGTTTTAATTTGGATAGATTGAGCAGATCTGTTGGTAAAATGTTGACAACGTTCCGCTAGCTATAGATTGCCTCAACTGGCGCATGAAATCAAGATAAAAGGCTAGATTTTGCAAGGTCATCAAAGTCAAGCCTGTGATCTCCTGAACATTTAACAAATGGCGGATATAGGCTTTGCTAAATTGGGAAGGATAAGCGTTAAGGATCGGATCAAGTGGGGAGAAATCTTCCGCGTAACGTCCTGCTTTGATCACAAGCTTGCCCGCCCATGTAAAGGCTGTTCCGTTGCGCGCATTGCGCGTGGGCATGACGCAATCGAACATATCCACGCCCCGCATGACAGCTTCAATGATATTGCGGGGAGTTCCAACTCCCATTAAATACCGGGGTTTTTCTTGGGGAAGCAACGGCTCGACCACATCGATCATTTCATACATCATCGGAATGGGTTCCCCTACGGAAAGACCTCCAATGGCATAGCCATCAAAATCCAATTGCGTCAGAGCCTGGGCAGATTGCTGCCTCAAGTCTGAATAAATTCCCCCTTGGACAATACCGAATAAATTTTGATGGGGTTGCAAAGCGTAATCTCGGCATTGCTTGGCCCAACGATGGGTTCTAAATAAGGCTTGTTCAACTTCATGCTTTTCACATGGAAATGGTGTGCATTCGTCAAAAGCCATGACAATATCGGATCCGATCGTTTTTTGAATCATCATGCTTTCTTCAGGTCCCAAAAAATGGCTAGAGCCATCGATGTGGGATTGAAAATAAACCCCTTCAGCAGTCACTTTATTTAAACTTGCGAGAGAAAAAACTTGGTATCCTCCCGAATCTGTAAGTATAGGACGGGGCCATTTCATAAAAAGGTGCAAACCCCCCGCCTTTTTTAAGATATCCACACCGGGGCGAAGCATGAGATGATAGGTGTTGCCTAAGATAATCTGGGCGTCTAAGTCTTCTAACTGTTCGTTTGTCACTGTTTTGACAGCGCCGCGGGTTCCGACAGGCATAAAAACAGGCGTTTCTATTAAACCGTGGGCGGTCTCGATCGTTCCCAATCTGGCTTTAGAATGGGGATCTTTTTTTTGAATATTGAATCGCATCATTTATAGCCGTTCCAATATGGCAATATTTTCGACATGGGGCGTTTGAGGAAATTGGTCTACAGGTTGCAAGCAACGTAAGCGGTATCCATGGGCTGTCAAGGTAGATATGTTTTCAGCTTGCGTGAGCGGATTACAAGAGATGTAGAGGATTTGAGCAGGATTTAGATGAAGAATTTCTTCCATCGCTTTGGGTTCTAACCCAGCCCTTGGAGGGTCTATCATGACGATGTCAGGAGGGGGAGGCGATTCTCATTGCGGATTTGAACTAATGTTTCACAAACCGATCCACACAGAATCTCTATGTTGTCAAAACCGTTATTAGCGATATTATTTTTGGCATCTAAAGAAGATTCGGGTGAAAGTTCAATTCCAATCACTTGTTTTGCTAGCTTAGCCGCGCAAATCCCTAAACTCCCTGTTCCACAGTACAGATCATAGATGATAGCCCCCTTGGGTATTGTCAAAAGCTGAAGAGCTTTTGAATAAAGTTGCTCGGCTTGTTTTGTATTTGGTTGAAAGAATGCTGAAGGGCTAATCTTAAATAAGAGGGACAAAGGATTTTGTGTTAGATCAGGTGTGACGTGTAAAATTTCACGAATATGATCAGGTCCATAAAGCTGCATTTCGTAAAAATTGGTCGCCATCCCTTTTGCTGTTTGTTGAATGCGGAGAAAAAGGCTCAGATAACTTGCCGGTTCCAGTGGTTCAATGGCATCCCGAAGGTAAGCAATAAAGCTTTCCAGATGATGCTTTTTCAAGGCAAAATCGGGATTGCCTGATACAGTCAAAATAACCATCCGATCGCCTGTTTGCATCCCTTCCCGA
Source organism: uncultured Parachlamydiaceae bacterium (assembly GCA_963742415.1). Taxonomy (GTDB): domain Bacteria; phylum Chlamydiota; class Chlamydiia; order Chlamydiales; family Parachlamydiaceae; genus CAVULX01. The sequence continues at coordinate 496,756 of CAVULX010000003.1, read as the reverse complement.
AAAGTGATTGTGCGCAGCGAACCTGTATTGCGAAAAGGGTGAAAAGCGTCTAGTTTAGATTCTTTCCACCACTTTCGGATGGCTTTCACCCCTTGTTCAAACCAACTGTTGACCAAATGGCATTCCGTCAAGTTGAAAACCTTCCCTTTGCTTGAATCGAGAACAAGCCCTAAAAAGTGTTCTTGGGCAGCATTGCTGGAAAAACTGAATTCCATCTTATTGCGGTAGTTCCAAGGGGGAAGGCATGGGAGTATAGGAAAAATTTCAACTTGATGTGTGAGCAAAGAAGCAAAGCAGTGTCTCACAAAATTTTGCTTGTAGTCTAGTTGTTTATGATAATCCATTTGCTGCCAGCGGCAGCCGCCGCAAGAACCAAAATGGATGCAACGGTGCAAAACCCTTTCTTCGGAAGGGGTGAGCACTTCTTCTAATATTCCTTTCCATTTTTTTCTTCTTTTATGAACTACTCGAGCGTGGACTTTATCTCCAGGGATAGCAAAAGGGATTTCGATTTCACGGGGAGTTCCATCGCCTCCATGAAAAGTGCCGAGTCCATTTCCTTTTAAGGATAACTTTGTAATGTCAACCTCGACGAGAGGCCGTTCTTTCTTTTTGTTCATCTGTTTCTGCAAAGTTAAAGGTAAAAATATAAAAGAAAAAAATGAAAAAGAAAAGAACAAAAAAAATGCAGCCTTGTAGGCTGCATTTCATTTCGGATAAAAAAACAAGAACTGCTTATCTTCTTCTTGGAAGTTTAGCTGTTGGTCTTCTAAGGCTCAGAGCGCGAGGCTTTGCTTTGTGAGCTTTTGCTTTTGGGTGTGCTTTTACTTTTGCAGATTTAGCTTTTGCTTTTGGCTTCGCTTTTTTCGCTTTCTTTTGACCTTTGTTCGCTTTTTCTGATTTGATCGATTCTTTGCGATACATTTTTGCTATTTTTTCAAGTTTGACAGTTCCTGTTCGAACTCTTTGCGCAGCAGCTTTGTTTCCTTTTTCTGCTTTGCCCAAATCATTTGAAATGTGGCATAAAAGATCGCACATATGTTTGCAAGTTACGTTCAATGCCATGTTTATAACCTCCTAAATTTAGTGTTTCATGACAATTCATTGAATATCAATTTTTGGATACATTGTGCAACACTTTTCTTTTATAACGTTAAAATTTCTTATTTTTCTTCATTGATTGCCTTCATTTTTTTATCCATTTTTAATAAACAACTGTGCCTTTAGAATATGGCCAAAAGCAACATTACAAGAAATATATAAATAAATTTTTTAAAAAAAAGATTGGTTTTAATCCATGCCTAAAATCTAAAAAAAAAAAATCGGGGCCAAGAAGATGGGCAAAATCTGGAAACTATTTTTATCCCTTCTAGCATAAATTGCCAAACAAAGGAGGGCCTTTTGCAGTTTTAAATCAAACTGTAGAAAGGGAAAAAAGGACTCAAAATAAGAGATTTTATCAAAGAGGAATTCGACTGCAATTTTTTAGAAAGACCCATTTTTCCTCTTTTATCTTTCTCGAACCTCTTCTATTCTTGTCTTACGCGATGTTGAAATTTTATGTCGTCCTTACAGGACTCCTTAATTTGTAATTCATACCCAGGCCGCCAGGCCTGGGTATGAATTACAAATTAAGGAGTCCTGTAAGGACGACAGGTTTGCATCACGTTGCCGTTATTTAAATGGATTTAGAATGATTTATTTTTTTAGGGTTTTACATTTTATTTGTTTTTTTGCTTTCGGGTGTGTCTTTGGGGATGAAAACCTGCATGAAAAATGGGAAAGAGCAGACGAATTGCTGCAAGCGACTCTTTTTGATGAGGCAGCTATTTTATATCAAGATTTATTAGATGCTTCAGAAAAAGGGGAATTAAATCTTACGTTTGCAGACGAACAATATATACGTTTAAAATTGGCTCAAACTTGTTATGGCAAAAAAGATTATTATACAATCATCTCATTACTCCAGGGCGTAGGAGAAAGTTCACAAATTTCAAATTTAAATGAGAATGAATTCGATAAAAATCTGCATCAAATGGGTCTCCATCTGCTAGGATTGGCTTACAAAAACTTAAAACAATACGATAAAGCGGTTCAAGTTTTCAATGCCTATCTAAAGTTAGGAGAAAAAAAAGAGTTGCCTTTCTATGATTTAGCCCTTTTTGAATTGGGTTCAGCTTACCACTCTCTTGGACAATTAGATTCGGCAAAAAAACATTTCGAAAATCTCCAGCAAACAGAGAATCGAGAACTCTATGTCCATTCCCGCTTGCTTTTGGTTTCAATCGCTCAAGCACAAGGGAACTTGAAAGAAGCTGAAAAAATTTTAGCAGCCCTTGAAAAGGATTCAACAGTTGAATTTCCTTTGTATGATCAAATTTTATACAGTTATGGAAATCTTCTCTATTCGTTGCAAGATTATCCACGCGCAGCTCTCATGTTTGAACGGTCTTTGAAACAGGGCAAAGGGGAAAAACCGTGGCAAACGGAGGCCCTATATCAAACGGGATGGTGTTATTTACATCAAGCTGAGAAAGGGGGGAGTCCAATTGAAGAAAACCATTGCATGGACCGTGCCGAAGCTTCTTTCCTTCAGTTAGTTAACGAACATTCCGACGAGAACCTCCATTTGGCTCTAGGGCAATTGTATTTAACTAAAGCGAAAAAAACCGGTAGCAGCGAAGCCGCAAGGAAAGCGGTGCAAATATTAGAAAATCAAATTTTATTTTCCAGTTTGGATGCGCAAGCACAAGCTTTATTTTTGAGGGCCGAGTTAGCTTCCAATCTCCAAGACCGTGAGGATATATATAGGCAATTGACGCAGGATGAATACAAATCGACCCCGTTTTATTCCATCGGTTGGTATTACCGGGGATTAAACGAATATCAAATTGCGTTGAATGTTTTCAAAGCTCAAAAGGAAGGGGAGGTCAAAAAGGGTTTTTTCAAAGCCGCTTTATCGTTTGAAAAAGCGTTTGAGCAGTTAAAAAAGAAAGATAAAAAACTGGCTGAGTTATCAGTTCTCCATTTGGCTGAAGCTTGTTTGCAAAAACCGGAAGAGGAAACTCTACAATATGCCCTTCGTGTCTTTAATCGGATTTCTCAAGATAACGCGGGGATCATTAAGGATGCTTCAGAACCTGGACAGTTTTATTATTTACATGGTCTTATTGCGTTTCAATTAGCTCAATTTGGAGAGAAAGAAAATTATATACATCTTGCTGAAGAAATTCTATCAAAGGGGTTAAAAGAATATCCGCAACATCAAGCCGCAGATAAAATGCTCCACCTTTTGGGACTTGCCGCTTATCAAAATAAACACTATCCACAAGCCGAGATGATTTTCAGCGAATTAGCCAACAAACAATTTAGTCCAGAAACGACAGCAGAAGCCTTATTTTGGGCAGCTAAAAGTTGTGATGCTCACGAACTGGGCAGTCAAAAAAGCAAGCAGCTTAGGCAACAAATCTTCGATCAATACCCCCAATCAAAATATGCGGCTGAAGCTTATTTTTTTTATTACCCCTACAAAGAATACTTGCAAGGGGATCGTGCAGCTATCAAACATTTGCAAGGGATGGCGGAAAAATTTTCCCAATCTCCTTATATTGTCAATGCTTACTATCTTATGGGAATGGATTTTAAAAGGGATCGTAAGTCTCTAGAAGGTAGGTGGATCCGTAAAAAAAATATGAATGATGCTATCGAAGCTTTGCATAATGCTGAAGCGGCTTTTGATACATTGTATGAAAAGAACGAAATTCCCTTAGAGGATTTAAATTACTTTATTAAAGTTCGTTACCACGCCACTTTGGAACGGGCTTTGTCCAATATGGCCATCGCTGATGAATCGCAAGGTGCGAAAAGAAAAATTTTTTTGGAATATGCTGCAGAAGTTTTAAATCAAATTGTCAAAGATTTCAATACTCCCGACCACGCGTATCTAAAACATCTCCGTTTTCTTGAGGCGTACCCTCAATTTTTAGAAGAAGGGACCTTTTGGTTAGCGCAGGCTTGCATCAAATCGGAAGAAGATGACAAAGCAGCAAAGATTTTCACAGAGATGCTAGAAAGGTACAAGACAGCAAAAATTACGCGAGGGTATTTTTTATCCAGGGTCCTATATGAAGTAGGGATAATGGCGATGCGGCATGATCAATATTCAGAGGCTCTGCAATATTTTGTCCATTCGGAAGATGCCGGAAAAGGAAAAATTTTAAATACAGATCAAAAAATCGATCTTTTGATTCAACAAAGTTTATGTTATAAAGCTTTGAAGGAGATGGACAAAGCGATGCTGATTTTATCAAAAGTTATTAACGATGATGCAATTTCGAGCCTCCGCGTTAAAGCCATGTACTTGCGTGCCGAAATTTACGAAATGCAAGGGAGGCAAGAGTTGGCTCGAAAGCAATTGGAGGCGACCTCTAAAAAAGGGGGAGAATGGGCCATGAAGGCAAAACAAAAATTACAAACAAGTAAATCCAATGGAAATTAATCAATTTTTAGGATCTTTAGTCAACTTATTTCAATATAATACCAATTGGAATATCATTTTAATTGTTCTAATTGTCTGTTCCATCTTTAGTTTTGCTATTTTTATCGAACGTTTCATGCATTTGCGCAAATCCGAAATCGATACGAACAAACTTATTCTCAGTTTACGAAAATCGATCAAAGAGGGAAACCTCGTCGAAGCGATTCAAATTTGTGAAACAACCGGCGGGACGATTGCAAATATCCTCAAAACAGGGCTTCTCAAACACAATCGAAAAAAAGAACAAATTGAAAATGCCATGGAAATCTCAGGGTTGATTGAGATCGCGCAGTTGGAAAAAAATGCCAAAATTTTATCTATTATTGCTCACATAGCACCTTTAATTGGATTGCTAGGGACAGTCCTCGGATTTATTCAAGCCTTTGCTGAAATGAGGACAAGCGGGCTTGTCGATATCTCGGCAACGCGGATTGGAGAAGCGATGGAATATGCATTGGTGACAACGGCTGCAGGGTTAGTTGTGGCGATCCCCTCTGTCCTTGCTTATAATTACATTGTGAGCCGTATAGAGGGATTTGTCTTAGAAATACAAACCACCTCTTCTGAGATCATCGATCTCCTGATCCACAAGGAACAAGAGGATTTTTATTAAAAGATGCAATTCAAAACGAATCTTAAAACCTCTTTTAATTTGATAGATCTTACTCCCCTTGTGGATGTTGTTTTTTTAATGTTGATTTTTTTCATTATCACTTCCGATATTTTGCCTTTGAAATCCCTTCATATTGAAAACCCTAAACTCCACAAAGATTCAGCTCCTTTGACAACACAAATCCTCGTTGTCATGGATGCTCAAAATGTGATCTATGTCGGTTCCAAAAAGGCGATCGTCGACTTGGGTTCGTTAAGTAAAAATTTAAATGAAGAAATAGCCTTATTGAAGAAGCAGCATCCAGGAGGAATTCCTTCAATTGTCCTTAGCGTGGATCGAAGAGTTGAATATGGTTCATTCCTTCGGTTATTTTCCATTGCTCAAGAAACTGGCCACCGTATCCGTTTGGTCTTTCGTCCTGATGAAAACCTTGAAAGTGAATATTTTTAGCAGGTTTTTTTTATGCTAAAACTAGAAAAAGTTTCAAAATCGTTAGAGCTCTCGATCACATTTCGGAAACAAGCAAGGTTTTTCAACCGGACATTGATCCAAGCGTTGGCGCTTGCCATTGGATTGCACCTCTTGGCTTTTTTCCTTTTTCATGTTAGCGCATTCAAAGTGCTGGGCAGTCATGTGCATATCCCTCCAGTCAACGTTGAGACAGATATTTTTATTAATTCGGATCCGATTGTCACGGCTCAAATTGCTCAAGATGAAACCCATTACAAGTTTGTTAAAGAGCCCCGCAGTTCTTCTCCCGCAATACCAAGTGTTATCATTCATTCCCCCTTACCCGCGCCGGTACTTACTGAGAAAGCTGTGTTCAGAAAGCCCTTTGAAGAAATCAAGAGCGCCGACCTCTACCCCATCGACTTTCTCACTTTTTCCTCCCCAAACTCTGTAAAAGAGCCCATTCAAGTTTATGCATTTGGACTCTTGGCTCACCGAATATCCCTAGAAAACTCTTTAATCGATAATGCTTTAAACGATTTAAAAAAAGTGGGTCATCCTCTATCTTTCAGAGCTTCTTTTGCTGTTAAAGTCGACGATCAAACAGGATCGATCTTTTGGTATGAATCTAAACACCAGGAAAAAAGCCAAGAAATGGAACTATTGGCTGAACAAGTGTTAAAATCTATCCACTTTACTCCCTATGCCGATTCTTTTGTTTCGGCAGGCGACTTGGAAATCCATTTTTATCCAGAGCGGTTAAAATGATCGAATTATCCACAAATACTGCTGTGATGCTTTACCTTGTGGTGACTTTAAGCGCTGTATTAGGAATGTGGATTTTCCATCACTACTCGACGCGAAAAAAGAAAATCATTTTGGCAGCTCAAGAACTTCAGGTTTGTGAGTATTGCCATTTTGTTTACCTCATAGATTTAGAAAAAGAGATCACCCAATGCCCTCAATGCCGCTCTTTTAATAAAAGGCTTCTCAAAAAGCTTTAGGACGGCCTTTCAAACAAATGTGGAAAAAAAATCGCACGATCTGTAAAAATGTTTTCTTTCAAACAAAGGCATTCAATATATGGAACATCTTTATCGTGTCATTTTTTTTTATGTTTTTGTCCTTTTTTCATTTATGTGTGGAGCACAGCCCTACGAAATCTTGGGCATTGGCGGCCCCTGCATGGATGTTCTCGTTAATGTGGACCACAACTTTGTTGAATTCATCGGTAATAAAGGGGGATCGCAACAAATCGATAAAGATCAATTTGATCTTATCTTCAATCAAGCGATTAATAAAGGTTCAAAAATTGCGACTGGAGGAAGCGCTTCCAACACGATTAAAGGTTTGAAGTGCTTTGGCCACTCCTGTGCTTTTTTTGGGAAAATAGGGCGCGATCCCATTGGTAAACAATATCAAAGCATTGTAAAATCCTTAGGAATTACGTCATTTTGCCTCTGTTCGAATCAACCCACCCAACTTGTTCTTTGCTTGGTGACGCCAGACGGGGAGCGCACCATGCGATGCTTTCCCGGAGCCGCCAACACTGTATCGAAAGCAGATTTAGCTTCTGAACTATTTCAAGGTGTTAAAATGGTTCACATTGAAGGCTACATGCTTTATTCGGAAGATCCTGAGTTTGTTTCCACCGCAATGCGGCTTGCCAAAGAAGCAGGCGCAAAGGTTTCCTTTGACCTAAGCAGCTTTGAACTTGTAAAAATGAAACGGGAAAAAATTATCGATTTGATCAAGAATTATGTAGATATCGTTTTCGCCAATAGCGATGAGGTCTTTGCTCTCCTTGGATTGGATCCATGGAAAGGGTGTCGAGCTTTAATGGAAATGTGCCCTATATCTGTCGTGATGATTGGCAAAGATGGTTGTTTAGTCGGTATTGAAAATAATTTGATTCATAGTCCTGCCTACCCTGTTAATGTCGTCGATACCACAGGGGCAGGAGATGTTTTTATTAGCGGCTTTCTTCATGGATACTTAAAGGGATATTCTTTTGAAGATTGCGCTACCCTAGGCAATCGTACCGGAGGGGCTGTCTGCGAATTTTATGGAGCTGAGATCCCCCCTGAAAGGTGGCAAAAGATTATCAAGCAAGAATTTTGCATAAAAAACCACCGAGAAGCGAACAGGGAGTCAGATTAAACGCAAAGACGCAAAGGCACAAAGAAAAAAAGAAGGGTTTGAGATGGTGGATCTGTAGGGATGTAAAAACTGTGTAAATTTCTACAATTTTTTTGACGATCCATTTCTTATTTTATTTTTTATTAATATAGGCGTCTATTTGGCCATAACATTTCTTTACCTTCTTTTTTTCTTTGCGCCTTTGCGTTTAATCCTGACACCCTTTGCGCTTCTGTATGGACGCCTTACACTTTGCGTTGAATCTTATTTGCTAGCAGCTACACGGAAACCGGTATATGTATCGGCATGGTCGGGAGGGAGGCCCATCCGTTCAGCAACTCTAACGCCATTTGCTAAACTGTCGTAACACCCCCCTTTTGCCACTTTCTTCTTTCCCTGTTTTGGCCCTGTCGGATTATCTTCCGGCATATTGGCATAATAAGTATCGTCATACCAATCGGAAACCCATTCCCACACATTTCCACTCATGTCGTAAGCACCTACAGGACTTATAGCCAATTGTGTGGACACCTCTTCCTCGTCCTCTGAGGCTATCGGCGCTTTATTTATCCCATTATAAAAGCCCACTCGTGTTGTCATCACTTCAACGGCTTTGTCATTTTGATATTCCTCTTTATAATTTGCCCAACTTTTGTCAATAGCATCTCTTTGAAATCCGTACCGGTATTTCTTTAAAGGTTCACCAGGGTGTACAATGGCCATTCCGGCCGCTTTTTCCCATTCGGCTTCTGTGGGCAAACGGAACTGGTTGTCTTGGCAATAGGCCTGCGCTCCGTGCCAAGTCACATCAATCACCGGAAAATTATGCTTCCCTAACATGGGTAAAAAAATGATTTTTTTTCCGTCTTGATGGGTTAATATTTGGCTCAATGGATCTGCTTCTTGAGTTTTAAACAAAAGCCAACCTTGAGGATTTGTCACATACCCTTTAGATTGCCCTTCCGAATGATAAACAATGTTATTTTCGTTTAAAGCTCTATTAAGCCACTGGGCATATTGAGAATTTGTGACTTCATAAACACCTATGTAGAAGGCAGAAACTTTCGCCACTTTGGGGGGGAGCTCATTCTCCTCATTTCCTCGAAATGATTCACCGATAATCACTTTACCGTCTGGTACGAGAACGGTTTTTTGGTAAAGGTCTTTAAAGCTTTCTTGATCTGGGCTTTTAATTGTTTTTAATTCTTCAGAACCTTTTGGAGATTTATTGTAAACGACTTCAATAGGTCCTAAAATTTCATTTGGGCCCAATTGCATGGACATCGCAGCGGGGGTTCCATACCCATCAACGGCTTCAAAAATCAATTGATAATGCCCTGGAAGGAGATGTCTAACAGAAAATTTCCCTACGGTCGACTGTGCACGTATATGGCCATGGAAATCTCGTAATGTCAATGTTGGAATTGTGTGTGGGGATTCGGGCATCAAGATCGCTGAAGCTTTGATGGAAGCATAGCGGGGTTTCATGACTTGATCGACTTTAGCCACCCGCCCTTCAGTGATTTGCACTTTCCTTATAGGGATCTCATCAAACAATTTATCTGTATTTGGAATAATAAACTGCAAAGTGTAAATGGCCGGTGGCAAGCTTTCAATCACAACCATCCGGCTCATGCAAGATACATCGTCAACGTAGGCATCCCCTTTAGGATACATCTCAACATGATTATTCTGATCTTTCAGCAGGAATCTGATCCGATCCAACCTTTCTGCTTTCGGACCTGTTTGATAGGTCACGATGAGCATGCCCGTTTCTTCAGCATGTAGAGGCAATAAAAAGAAAGGGATAAGAAAGATGCCTGCTATCCAAAAGACTAAACTCTTGCTTCTCATAATCCCACACCTCCCCGCCTGAGTTGTGGACTCTTAACACAAGAAAAAAATCAACGTGGTTCTTAAAAACCAAGGGTGATACAAAAAAATTTAAAATGGAAGAGAATTTTAGTTCCTAGCTTGAGTTTGCTCTCGGCCAACCAATTCATCGATAATTTGCCCCTCATCGTTAATCGCCATGAATTGAATTAAATGGTCATGCATATTGACGAAAATGACATTTCTCGAAGAAGCCGTTTTGGCCAAATACCATGTTTTAGCGGGATCTTTCGGTTTCCTCGGTTGCTCGACGGCCCACCCCCCATCTCCAAGATAGACAACCCCATTCTGCAGGTCCACTTTTTCAGCACGTATTGGCCATGTCCTTTTGTATGCATGGTCATGATGCTCAAAAACATACCTAATGCCAAACTGTTCGAAGAGTGGAACCCAATACTTCCGTATTTTTCCATTGATGTCATTATTATATTTTCTGACAGACGGAAAAGCAGCAACATGGTAGGCGACAAATTTATTAGAAATTTGTTTACGCCCTTGCAATGTCTGATACAGCCATTGTGTCTGTAAACCTTGAACAGGATGTGTATGGCCAGAATCCAGCAGAATCAGGCTCATGTAATCACCAAAATCTAAAGCGTAATATCCTTGATCGCCCGAAAGGTCAAAAAGGGAATAGTAGAATAGCGCATCTGCGGGAGTTCCCCCATATTTGACTTTAACTTCATGATTTCCAATGACAGGAACAATCGGTATAAGATGACCCGTTGATGTGACCATTTGCTTCTTCCAGGCGATCAGCCAATCCATCCACCGCGGCATTAATTTCGGAAAGGCTCCTGGCTTTTCATCATTGTACGCTAAATCCCCTCCACAAATAGCAAACATTGGATCCAGGCGGGCCGCTTGCCGGTTCATTTTTTCCAAAATATCCAACCCATCGTGATAAATATCTCCGCCGACAATAAAGCGGATGGGGACGATTTGTTTTGAAGGCATGGTTCGAAACTTATAAATGGCAGCGTCGGAGCCTGTCCGAAAGCGATAGGAGGTATTGGGTAAGAGGTCTTTGATTTCAACTGAATGGATCAAATAGGGATACTTCTCAGGCATCGGAACATTAAAGCCTTTTACAGATTTCCACTCCTTCTCTCCATCTCTTTGATATTCAACTACATCGTCTTTCCGATTGACTGGGGTAATCCAATGCACCACCACTGTTTTATCGGGATCATGCTTCCATGTCAAATACACGGTCAACGGATCATAGGTTTCTGCGTCAAGCGCTAATGTGTATATAAAAATTAAGCAGAACATAAAAACAAAATAAAAAGATCTACAGCGAAATATTATCATCATTGTTCCCATTAGGTTCTTTACTATTATAGAATTTTAGCTATCGCACAATATTTTGGTCTATACCGAATATTGCTTCTGTTGTTTTCCATTGTTTTGAAATTATTTAACATCTATAAAGAGGAGAAGCCTCCATATCCTGTTATTTTTTAGTTCTTTGGTGTTATTGAAATGCATTATAATTTGAATAACATTTCCGTTATTGCAAGCTTTTTTGGGATAGACCCTATTCTCAGCCTTTATGCCATCATTGCTTTTATTCTCATTGGAGTTGGATTAGCCTGCCTCATTCTATTTACAAAAGCGAAATTTGTCAGTAATGAACTATGCAAAATTACAATCAACGATGACCCTTCCTTGACAAAAACAGTTGAGGGAGGGGGAACATTGTTGGTTGCTTTATCAGCCAACGGCATCCCTGTTCCCAGTCCATGCGGCGGAAAAGCCACCTGCAAACAATGCCGCGTGCAAATTTTAGAAGGCGCGGGCGTCGCTCTAGAAACAGATAAAGGAACTTTTACAAAAAAACAATTGAAAGAGGGATGGCGTTTGTCATGTCAAGCCAAAGTTAAAGGCAACATGAAGCTCCATATTGAGTTGCATAATGTAAAGGAATGGATTGCAACTGTCATCAGCAATGAAAATGTGGCCACCTTTATCAAAGAGCTTATTGTGGAAATCCCTGAAGGTGAAGAGGTTCCATATAAGGCTGGAGGCTACCTTCAATTCCATGTCCCCCCATTTAAAACAAAGACGGGTGACTGGAAGCAGACCATGAAAGAGAAATACTGGCCCGATTGGGAGAAATACCATATGTTCGGGAGAGAGATCGATTTCTCCGGTCTGCCTACCGGAACTGATGAAGTTGTGCGTGCTTATTCAATGGCTTCCTATCCTGCCGAAGGTAGAACATTAAAGTTTAATATCCGCATTGCCACCCCCCCCTTCTTCGAAGGAAAACTAGCCGAGAATATTCCATGGGGAATATGCTCCTCCTATACCTTTGGCTTAAAAGCCGGAGACAAAGTCCGTTTATCAGGCCCCTATGGGGAATCTTATATGATCAATGACGATCGGGAATTGATCTTCCTCATCGGGGGTGCGGGTTCCTCTTTTGGCCGTGCGCATGTCATGCATCTCTTTAAGACAGAAAAAACAAAACGCAAAGTCACCTTCTGGTACGGAGCCCGGTCGCTAAGGGAAAACATTTATCAAGAAGAATACGAAAAACTACAAAAAGAATTCAATAATCTCTCCTATCGGTTAGTTTTGTCAGAGCCTTTGCCAGAGGACATCGAGGCTGGTTGGCCAGCAAAAGATCCTTTAAAAACAAATTTCCTATTCCGTTCTTTTGAAAAGGGTCAGCTTAAAGATATGGAGAGTCCGGAAGAATGTTTATACTATGTTTGCGGCCCCCCTATGCACAACAAGAGTGTCTTAAATCTTTTGGATGATTACGGTGTTCCACGTGAAAACATTGTACTTGACGACTTCGGTAACTAAGCCTTAGCGATTGGAAAGGAAAGACATGCGCATCTTAATGGCACAAATAAACACTAAAGTAGGGGATCTTAAAGGGAACACGGAAAAGATTATTTCCTGCATGCACCAAGGGCGGCAGCGGCAGGCCAACATCATCTTGTTTCCGGAACTTGCTTTAACAGGATATACACCCGAAGACATGATGCTGCTTCCCCACTTTATCGATGCTACAATGAAGTCTTTGGAGCAAATTATTCACGCAAGTGCAGGAATTACCGCTATTGTCGGCACCCTTCGATCCAACCCCGACGTCGCAGAAAAATCTTTATTCAATAGTGCAGCTGTCATCCAAGATAGGGCTTTGGTTGGCTTTCAAGATAAGCTCTTGCTGCCTACTTACGATGTTTTTTCTGAAAGGCGCTATTTTGAGCCGGGTTATGGGACGAGAGTTTGGAATTTATATGGATACTATGTGGGGATCACAATTTGTGAAGATCTTTGGCAACACAGTGAATTTTTGAAATTTACAACCTACCGGCGTGATCCGGTGGAAGATTTAATTCCCCTGAGTCCCGATCTCGTTCTAAATCTTTCAGCCTCTCCTTATAGTTATGGCAAAATTGAATCAAGAATAAAAGTGGGCGCTAAAGCAGCGGCATCTTTGCATTGTCCTGTTCTCCTTTGCAATTTAGTAGGCGGGAATGACAGTTTGATATTCGATGGTTATAGCTACTATGTGGACGTTTTGGGAGGTTTAGCCGGGATTGCCAAAGGATTTGAGGAGGATCTCCTTTTAATCGATCTCGATAAAAACTCTTCTATTCCCCCTTTTCACAGAAATAAAACTGAAGACTTGTATAAAGCTCTGGTGATGGGCTTGCGGGATTATTTTCAAAAGTCCGGCTTTAAAAAAGCGTGCCTTGGACTATCTGGAGGAATAGATTCCGCATTAGTTGCCTGTCTTGCCGCCGAAGCCTTAGGGAAGGAAAATGTTTTGGGAATTTATATGCCTTCCCGCTTTTCCTCCGAAAGCAGCTTTACCGATGCTCGGCAATTGGCCGATAATTTAGGAATAGATTTAAAAGAAATTTCCATAGAATCCCCTTTTTCCTCTTATTTGGAGCTGCTTGCGCCCTCCTTTGCGGGAAAAAAACAAGATGTCACTGAAGAAAACATTCAAGCTAGAATCAGGGGGATGATCCTCATGGCTATTTCCAATAAATTCGGCTACATTGTCCTCAGCACGGGGAATAAGAGCGAGCTCGCTATGGGGTATGCTACCCTTTATGGTGACATGTGCGGCGGTTTAGGAGTCATCAACGATGTGTCTAAACAACAAGTTTACGAACTCGCCAAGTGGATCAATCGGACTCATGAAATTATCCCCTTGAATACAATTCAAAAGAGTCCGTCGGCGGAATTGCGGCCAAATCAAAAAGACACCGATTCCCTTCCCGATTACGCCATTGTCGATAGTGTTTTACAAGCTTATGTGGAGGATCATCTTTCCCCCGATAAAATTTGTGAAAAATTCAACCTTGACCCATCGTTGGTCCACGATCTTATTCTACGCATCCACCGCAACGAATATAAGCGGCGGCAAAGTCCGCCGGGATTGCGTGTGTCTGAAAGAGCTTTCTCTATAGGGCGCCGCTTTCCTATTGTCCAAGGCTTTGTTTAAAGGGATTAGTTATGAAATACCATTTCAGAATACATAAAGAGAAAGATGGTTTTTGGGCTGAATGTATTGAATTGTCAGGATGCTTTACGCAAGCCGATTCAATGGAAGAAATGCGCGAAAATATGCAGGAAGCTTTAAATCTTTATATTGAAGAACAGAAAGATTCAAAGAAACTAGCGTCGCTTCCGGACGATTCCATTTCTCTTACTAGAAACGTTGTAGAGGTTCAAGTAGATCCTTCAATTGCTTTTGCGTTTATGGTTAGATACAACAAAATTAAAATCGGCCTAATCTAAGAGCATCTTTGCTCAGCTTGATGCGTATGCGTCAAGCCGACGCACTCCAAATTGACTCTAAAGTGTAAAAAAATATTGCCGATAAAAGCTCCGAATGATTATGAGGTATAAGTTAATTTTATCTGACGGCTGCGATTATGGAAATCAACAGCTTTTTTAATAAATTTGCAGGATATAGCCTCACGTATGACGACCTGATCTTGTTGCCTGGGTATGTAGACTTCCAGTTAGAGCAAATCGACCTTAAAGCACAGCTGACACGCGAAATTCAGTTGAACATCCCTTTAACTAGTTCCCCTATGGACACAGTCACCGAAGCCGAGATGGCAATCGCGTTGGCTTTAAAAGGGGGAATCGGCTTCATCCATTTTAATCTGACTCCTCAGAAACAGCTTGAAGAATTACATAAAGTGAAATCCTATGCTGCGGCTGGATCCTCCTCTTCTGCGGCGTTCGACAAATCAAACAGATTATTAGTAGGGGCTGCCGTAGAAACATGGCCAGCCAAGGCTGAAGAGCGGATCCATGTCATCCAAGGTTTGGCCGATGTAATTGTTTTTGATACGTCTCAAGGGCACACGGAATTTGAAAAAAATCTGATCCTTTGGATTAAAAAAACATATCCTCATCTACAAGTCGTTGGAGGCAATGTGGTGACCGCTTCTGCCTGCGAAGACCTGATTCAGGCCGGAGTTGATGCGATTCGGGTCGGAATGGGATCAGGATCCACTTGCACCACGCAAGAGGTTGCCGGTGTCGGAAGAGGGCAAGCGACTGCCGTGTATGAGTGCTCGAATGTATGCAGGAAGTATGGAGTGCCAGTCATCGCTGATGGAGGAATCAAAAAAGGATCTGACATCGTCAAAGCTCTGGCTTTAGGCGCCAGTACAGTCATGCTGGGATCATTGCTGGCCGGTACTGCCGAAACTCCAGGCAAAAAAGAAGAGAGGAACGGGATCATATTTAAAGAATTTCGGGGGATGGGATCTTTAAAAGCCATGCAGCAGGGAAGTTCTTTTCGCTATGCTGTCCAAAATTCCAATTTTCGTGTTCCAGAAGGTGTTTCAGGATTAATACCAGAGCAAGGTTCGGCAGCAGAATTGTTCCCTGTCATTTTGCAAGCATTGCGGCAAGGGCTCCATAAGCTGGGAGTTTCCGGCATTGCCTCTTTGCACCAGCATGCCGTCCAAAATAAAATCCAGCTTGAACAACGTTCCGAAGCCGCAAAAAGAGAGGGAAACGTGCACCAAGGTTTTGGAAAAGATTGGGAAGATTACAGCTGCTCTCAAAATTTACAACAGTTGTGTTCGACTTTAACTAATGAAATGAAAGATTAAGTTCTATGACTACTTATAAAGAAGCGGGTGTTGACATTGAAGCCGGCAATGCTTTTGTAAAGAGGTTAAAATCCCTTTGCCCTGAAATCGGGGGGTTTGGGGGCCTTTATGAACTAGGGGAAAACTACCTCGTAGCAAGCACAGATGGAGTAGGAACCAAGCTCAAACTTGCCTTTGCCCTGAACCGTCACCACACCGTCGGCATCGACCTGGTAGCGATGAATGTCAATGACGTTTTGACAACGGGGGCTAAGCCGTTGTTTTTTCTCGATTACCTCTCAACATCAAAATTAGACATAGATAAAGCCGAAAGCATCCTCAAAGGGATAAAGGAAGGGTGCGACCAGGCAGAGTGTCCATTGCTCGGTGGAGAAACTGCCGAAATGCCCGATTTCTATCAAGAAGGGGAATATGATCTTGCAGGTTTCACAGTGGGGATCGTTAAAAAAAATGAACTCATCGATGGCAGCAAAATTGAAAACGGCGACCTTTTAGTCGGTATTGCCTCGAGCGGTCTCCATAGCAATGGATATTCTTTAGTTCGGAAAATCATCCGCGACTCAAATCTCTCTTTAAACCAATCTTTCAAAAATACCCCTTTTACATTAGGGGAAACGTTGCTTATCCCTACCCGGATTTATGTGAAAAAGATATTTAATATTTTGAAACATTTTAAAATCAAAGGGATGGCCCATATCACAGGGGGTGGATTTATCGACAACATTCCCCGAATGTGTCCTCCAGGTAAGTCTGTGATGATCACCAAGAAAAGTTGGCCCATTCCCCCTATTTTTCGATGGCTCCAGGAAATTGGAAATATTGAAGAGCCTGAGATGTACCGGACTTTTAATATGGGGATAGGAATGGTCCTAGCTCTGAGTCCTAAAGAGGCCGAAACCCTTTGTCAACGCGACCATGAATGCTTTGTTATTGGAAGAATTATTTCTGGAGAGCAGATGAAATGGGCATAACCTCTTCAGTGGCCACTCCTGTTTGTCATAAAATAGGCATTGCACACAAGTCTGAAGCGGGCAACCACGCGAGCAAAAAACTCGCAGCCACCATAAGGGAATTTCTTCAAATTCAAGTCGAAGCTGTTAAAATCATCAAAGCTTATTACATCTTCAAGCCTTTCTCTGAGCAGCAGCTCTTCGCCATCGCTCATGGGCCCTTAATCGATCCCCTCCTCGAAGAGAACGTGTTCTTAGAAGATCTTTATAAAGATTACAACTGGATCATTGAAATCGCTTTGAAACCAGGGATCACAAATACATCGGCCGATACAGCTAAAACGACGATCGAAGATTTTACAGGGCTTCTTTTTGGCGAAGATGAAGACGTTTATACAGCCACACAATATCTTTTACAGGGGGCTTTATCCGATTCGGAAGTCCATAAGATAGCCCACGACTTATTGGGCAATAGCCTTATCGAAGATATTCATATTCAAAAAATCACTTCCCATTCTTCCCATCCAATTATTCTAACTAACAGGCGCCATCCGAAAAGATCAGGTTCTATTCGGGAAAAATCCCATAATGCCGAAGTGATTGATATTCAACTTCCTGACCACGCTTTGATGGAGCTAAGCAAACAACGGCAGCTCGCTTTAAATTTAGCCGAAATGCAAACCATCCGAGATTATTATTCTTTACAAACAACAGCCCAAAGCCGGGCCCGTTACGGGTTGCCTTCAAACCCTACTGATGTAGAATTAGAAGCCATTGCCCAAACTTGGAGCGAGCATTGTAAACATAAAATTTTTAATGCTAAAATCACCTATACAGAAGATGGTAAAACAGAGGAGATTGACAGTTTATTTAAGACATACATTCAAAAAGCAACGGAAGAGCTGTCCAAAAAGGTGGATTGGCTAGTTTCTGTTTTCACCGATAATGCAGGGATTATCCGCTTTAATAAAAATTACAATCTCGCCGTAAAGGTTGAAACACATAATAGCCCTTCAGCTTTAGATCCTTATGGCGGGGCCCTGACAGGTATATTGGGAGTCAATAGAGATATTTTAGGCGCTGGCCTTGGAGCAAGATTGATTGCCAATACAGATGTTTTCTGCTTTGCTCCACCCAATTACAAAAAAAGCCTTTACAAAAGATTAATGCATCCCAAGCGTATCTTTGAAGGCGTTCGCAAAGGGGTTGAACACGGGGGTAACAAAAGCGGCATTCCTACAGTGAATGGAGCTATCGTTTTTGATGAAGGTTATCTGGGTAAACCGCTTGTCTATTGTGGATCTGTGGGGTTGATGCCCTCCACCATCGGTGGAGCCTCCACACATCTAAAAGTCATTCATCCAGGCGATCTGATTGTCATCGCAGGCGGACGAACCGGAAAGGATGGAATCCATGGGGCCACCTTTTCTTCAGAAGAATTCCACGCAGGAAGCCCCTTAAGCGCAGTGCAAATTGGGGATCCTTTCACACAGAAAAAAATGCAGGATTTTTTGCTTGAAGCAAGGGACCAAAACCTCTATCGAGCTATCACAGACAATGGTGCAGGAGGGTTTTCCTCTTCAGTTGGTGAGCTGGCACAACTTTCTGACGGGTGCAAGATCCATCTCGATAAAGCTTTATTGAAACATCCCCAGATATTGCCGTGGGAAATATTGCTGAGCGAATCCCAAGAAAGAATGACCTTGGCAGCAGCTCCAGAAAACCTCGAGCAGCTGCAAGCTCTTGCTGATTTGCATGAAGTCGAACTTTGTGTGCTTGGGCTTTTTACAGGGGACGGGAATTTTCATGTTTTATTTAACGAAAAAACTGTCGCCCTTCTCCCTCTTCATTTTTTGCATGGAGGATTGCCCCAGCAGCGTCTACAAGCCGAATGGAAAACTCCAAAAATGCAGGAATTGCGGCTAGAACAAAAGAGGGATTATGGGCCTGATTTGCATGCTTTGTTATCCAGTTACAACATTTGCAGCAAAGAAAGGATCATTCGGCAGTACGACCACGAAGTCCAAGGAGGAACCGTCCTCAAGCCATTGACAGGGATATATCAAGATGCTCCCAGTGACGCTGCCATTCTATTTCCTACAGAATTTTGGGAAGAAACCGAAAAGGCGGGAATCGGGATTTCAAATGGAATTTGCCCCCGTTATAGCAGCTTGGATACTTACCACATGACTGCGAACGCTTTAGATGAAGCGATCCGCAACCTGGTCGCCTCGGGTTGCGATCCCTCCAGCATTTCTATTCTAGATAATTTTTGCTGGCCAGATCCCATTTACGATGAACACAAAACACCCGACGGAAAATACAAGCTGGCACAGCTCGTGCGAGCAGTTAAATCCTTGTACTTTTTTTCCAAAGAATTCGAAACACCAATTATCTCAGGCAAAGATAGCATGAAGAATGATTACAAAATGGATGCTATCAAAATCTCCATTCCCCCAACTCTTTTAATCACAGCTATCGGAAAAGTCCACTCCCTTGAAAAAATCGTTTCAACAGATGTTAAGGTTGCGGGGGATTGGGTTTATATCATCGGTGCTACCAAGAATGAATGCGGTGGTTCTGAATATGCATCTATCAAAGGGTTAAAGGGTGGAAATGTTCCCAAAGTGGAAGCGAAAAAAGCAAAGAAATCCTATCAAGCTTTGCACCAAGCGATGGAACTAAACTTGGTTTCTTCTTGTCATGATTGCTCTGAAGGAGGGATTGCCGTGGCTTTAGCTGAAAAAGCCTTTGGTGGAGATTTGGGAATCTCGGTCGACCTCAGTTTAATTCCTGTTGAGGATCCGATCTCAGAAGGTGAAATTTTATTTTCTGAATCAGCCAGCCGTCTTCTCGTCACTGCCAATCCTTTGAAGAAAAAAGCCTTCGAAGATTGCATGAGAAACTGTATTTGTCAAAGGATTGGCGAAGTGACTCCACATAAATATCTGAAAATAAAAGGGTTAAATGGTTCGCTTTTAATTGATGAAGAGGTCAGGGCACTAAAAGCAAACTGGCAGAGACCTTTGAGCAAATTTCCTGGTATTTCGGAGGGAGAGTGATGGCTAAAGTAAAAGCTCTCGTCATTTCAGGATACGGCATTAATTGTGAAAGAGAGCTTGCGCTGGCATGCAAAATAGCAGGCGCCGACACGTGTACAATGCATGTGCGCCATTTTTTCGATCACCATTTTCCATTAGAAAAATATCGCCTTATCCTCTTTCCCGGAGGATTTTCATTTGGTGATGAACTTGGGGCCGCCAAAGTTTTGGCCAATAAAATTTCGCATGTCCGCTCTTCATCCCCGACCTCTTTGAAACAACGTTTAATCGATTTTGTGGCCCGAGGAAATTGCATTCTAGGCATTTGCAATGGTTTTCAAATGCTTGTCAAGCTTGGATTGCTCCCAGGATCCAATGCGCATTCCCAATCTGTATCTCTTGCTGCTAATGATTCTGGGAGTTTCGAAAACCGGTGGGTCAACCACCGTGTATGCCCGTCATCCTCCGTTTTTACTCAAGGAATTGATCAACTTTATCTTCCCATAAGGCATGGAGAGGGTAAGTTTATCGTTAAAGATGAATCCACCCTGAAACAACTGGTCAATGGCAAGCAAATCGTACTGCAGTATGCTGATGAAAATGGGAAAGTTGCTTCAACTTATCCCTGCAACCCCAATGGTTCTCAACAGAATATTGGAGGCATTTCCGACTCAACAGGAAGAATTTTGGGGATGATGGCCCATCCCGAGGCTGCCCTTTTTTCTACACATCACCCCCAGTGGACAAGGAATAAAGAACTTTGGGATCGAAAAAATAAAAAAAACGACACCTACGGTTCAGGATTTTTTTTATTTAAAAATGCGATTGAATTTTTGGAGAAAAATCAATGAGTTCAGAACAAATTCCAATCCAAACGGCTTTATTTAGCGTCACGGATAAAACCGGGCTCCGTGAATTGGCGCAAAACCTCCTGAAGCTTAATCCCCGCATCAAAATTATAGCCTCGGGGGGAACAGCCAAAACCCTTGCCGACCATGGGATTCCTTATACCCCGTTACATAAATATACAAACTTTCCTGCCTGTTTTGGAGATAGGGTCAAGACGCTCCACCCCAGGATCATGGGGGGAATTCTTTTCCGCAGGAACCTGGATGAAAAGGAATCCAAGCAGCTGGACATCCCCTCGATCGACCTTGTCGTCTGCAATTTGTACGACTTCAAGGGAGCATTGAAAAAGCAGCCACGCCCCAATATGGATGAACTGATCGAATCGATGGACATTGGGGGATCAACTTTAATCCGGAGCGCAAGCAAAAATTATGCAGCTGTGGCTGTTGTTGTAGACTCAAAAGATTATCCAACCCTCTTGCATGAATTAACAGAAAACAAGGGGGCCCTATCTTTAAAAACGAGGCAAAGGCTGGCAGCAAAAGCGATGAAAGTCAGCGCCGATTACGAAGCGACTCTGGCCAAAGAATTTGTGAAATTGGGAGAAGATCAAGAGACCCATAATCTTCAGCTTGCTCAAGGGAAGAAATTGCGTTACGGGGAAAATCCTAGCCAACAGGGATGGGTTTATCAGTTCGAGGGTCAAACGGGTATTGCCCACGCTGAAATGTTATCGGGAAAAGAACTTTCTTTTAATAACTACGAAGATGGGACGCTCGCTTATTATGCCGCTCAAGAGCTCAATATGATCGGTGCACATCCAGGCGTCGCTATCGTCAAACATGGAAGTTTGTGCGCTTATGCGACGGGAAAAACCTCTACAAGAGCTTTTGAAAAGGCTTGGGAGTGCGATGCCAAATCCGCCTTTGGTAGCGTCATCGCCTTTAACGCCAAAGTCTCTTCCGATTTAATCCCTGTTCTTAAAGATAAATTTGTGGAAGTGATCGTGGCTCCGGAATTCGATCATCAGTTTATTGAATGGAGCAAATCATCCAAGCCAAACTTGAGGCTTCTCAAAACTAGCTTTGAACCATCTGAAGATTTAATTTACAAAAGCATCAGCGGTGGAATGCTCGTTCAAACAAAGAAAGACCGGAAATTTCATCCTCCGCTGGACTCGTTATTTCAACCCTGCAGCAGCAGCGCCTCTTCTAAAACGAAGCTAGGAGTCGTCACCAAGCAGCAGCCTCAAACGAATCAAAAAAAATTATGGGATTTCGCAATTTCAGCAGTTCAATTTGCCAAATCAAATACCATTGCCATCGTCAGGGAATACGAACCGGGATTTTATCAATTGCTCGGAATGGGAGTTGGGCAGCCAAACCGGATAGACAGCTTGCAACGATTGGCCCTGCCGAAAGCGATCGAAAACTTGCGTCAAGAACACCATGACGATCCCCATTATGATCCTATAAAGGATCTAAAACATTGTATCCTTGCCAGCGATGGGTTCTTTCCTTTCGACGACAGCATCCGTTATGCAGCTTCGCAGGGGATTCAATCCGTTATCCAGCCAGGGGGCGGAATGCGTGATCAAGAAATTATCAATGCGGCTGATGAACTCAATATGTGCATGATTTTTACTGGAGAAAGGTATTTTTATCATTAATTAATGTAAGTTGAAAATTACTGAGTGTAATCAAGTTTAAAAAACCTCTGTGTTCTCTGTGATCTCTGTGGTTTATTAAAATTCAACCACAGAGATCACAGAGAACACAGAAAGACAATAAATTTTATTATTTGCAACTTACGTTAATTACTAGCAATAAGGAGCGTTCATGAAAAAAGAAAGTAATACACTGAAACATGTTTTTATTCCTGAACTCGGGATTCCTCGCAGCGGAAAAGTGCGCGAAATCTACGAACAAGACAATTTGCTCACTCTTATTTCAAGCGATCGTGTTTCCGTTTTCGATTGCGTTTTAGCAGAGCCCATCGAAGATAAGGGCAAAGTGTTGACGATGTTGTCCCACTTTTGGTTTGAAAAAACGAAAGATATTATTCCTAACCATGTGGTTGCACACCCCGACCCCAATGTGCTTCTCGTCAAAAAATGTCAGCCTATCATGATCGAAGTGATTGTGCGGGGTTACTTGGCAGGCTCATTAGCTAGAGATTACCAAGCAGGAAAACGAAAAAAATGCGGCGTCTCTTTACCCGAAGGTTTGAAACTTAATGAACCCCTTTCCACCCCTATAGTTACGCCTACAACAAAAAGTGTTTCAGGACACGATGAAGACATTACCAAAGAGGAGATTATCGCCCAAGGCATTGTCTCCGAAAAGCTTTGGAATCAAATAGAAAAAACGGCCTTAAAACTCTATCAGCGAGGGCAGGAAATTGCTCGGCAAAAGGGGTTGATCTTAGTTGATACGAAATATGAATTTGGATTGGACGCCGAAAATCAATTAATTTTAATCGACGAAATCCATACTCCCGATTCCTCCCGCTTTTGGTTTCAGAAAGATTATGAGACTAAAGAAGTGAAGTACCCCGACAAGGAAATGATTCGGGAATGGATGAGGAAACAAGGGTTTACAGGCACAGGATCAGCCCCTTCCTTATCGCCGCAGGTTCGAGAAGAGGCCCGCAATAGTTATCGTCAAATTTATCAGTTAATTACAGGGCTTCCCTTGCCGGAGGATAACGAGGCTTCCTCTAAACGGTTGTTATCTAATTTAAAAAAAGCCCAAATGATCAAAGGAAAATTTGCTTTGCTTATCAGCGGCAGCGAAAAAGATCAACCCCATGTGGACAAAATTACAGAAACTCTTCAAGAGCAGGGGATCCCTTTTAAATTTTGTGTGGCCTCAGCCCATAAGCACCCAGAAAAAGTAGCCAATCTCATTGCGCAGTACAATCAATCAATCGAACCTCTTGTATGCATCACTGTGGCAGGAAAAAGCAATGCCCTATCGGCTGTGGTAGCGGCCCATCTTAAATGGCCTGTGATCGCTTGTCCACCCTTTAAAGACTACAGCGATTATCTGACGAACATCCACTCCTCGCTGCAATTGCCTAGCCAAATTCCTTCCATGACGATCATTGACCCCCAAAATGCAGCTTTGGCAGCAGCCAAAATCCTTAAAATAACCGAAGCGCCGCTATGAAAATTTTAGTTTTAGGAAATGGTGGTCGAGAGCATGCCCTCGCTCACAAATTCAAGCAGCAAGGGCATCAAGTTTTTTGTTTTCCTGGAAATGGGGGTACGCAAGAAATTTGCCTCCCTTCTCCGGAATTAAATCTGAAAGACTTTGCGGCACTCAGCCAGTTTGCCGCGTCTCAAAAAATAGACATGACCGTAGTGGGTCCTGAACAATTGCTTGCCGATGGCATTGCAGATGCTTTTGCAGCTCAAGGGCAGCCTCTGTTCGGCCCTACACAAAAGGCTGTGCAACTTGAAAGCAATAAAGTTGCGTCCAAAAAATTTATGGTCAATCACCACATTCCCACTGCCCGTCATGTAAGTTGCCGCTCTATCCAAGAAGCCGAAAAGGCTGTTCAAGATTATTTTTCCAAATGGAATGGCGTTGTCATCAAATGCTCCGGCCTAACTGGGGGAAAAGGGGTCCTTGTTTGCCGTTCCCCCCAGGAGGCCTTTAAAGCCATTCAAACAGTGATGGGAGATTTGCGCTACGGTTCAGCCGGTAAAGAAATTGTCGTAGAGGAAAAACTAGAGGGTTTTGAGCTTTCAATTTTGGCTTTCGCAGATGGAAAAAAGATAATCCCAATGATCCCTTCACAAGATCATAAACGGCTTTATGAGGGAGACTCCGGGCCCAACACTGGAGGGATCGGAGCCTACTCTCCAGTTCCTTTGGCCGGCCCCGAACTGCTGCAGCAAATCAGAGAGGAAATCATCGAGCCGACTCAAGCGGGGCTGATCAAAGAGGGAATTGAGTACAAGGGTGTGATCTATTTTGGATTAATGATAACAGCTTCAGGTCCAAAAGTTCTTGAATATAACGGTCGCTTTGGGGATCCGGAAGCACAAGCTGTGCTGCCCCTTTTGCAAAGTGATCTTGCCGAAATTATGCGCGCTTGCATCCACGGAAAATTAAAGGAAGAGAACATCCATTGGGCCAAGAAAGCTTCCTGCTGCGTGGTAATGGTTTCTGGAGGTTATCCAGAACATTTTCAAACGGGATATGAGATTAAAGGGTTAGATAAGTTAAATAAGCATCCAAACTGCACCGCTTTTCATGCCGGGACCTCTCAAGATGCAAAAGGGCGTCTGGTCACATCAGGAGGGCGTGTTTTGGGAATTACAGGATGGGGAGCTTCGTTAGAAGAGGCGGTCTCTGCAGCTTATGATGGTGTCAACGAGATTGAATTTGAAAATTCCTATTACAGGAGGGACATCGCATATCAAGCCTTAAAAAACCTGGAGGTCAAAGTTTAATGATTCCAAAG
Source organism: uncultured Parachlamydiaceae bacterium (assembly GCA_963742415.1). Taxonomy (GTDB): domain Bacteria; phylum Chlamydiota; class Chlamydiia; order Chlamydiales; family Parachlamydiaceae; genus CAVULX01. The sequence goes on along the minus strand of CAVULX010000003.1, from coordinate 471,701 downwards.
AAGACACCGATCTCTCTCCTTTATCAACCGATTCCGAAAAAAGAGATGAATGTCGTTGTCATGGGCTCCGGAAAAGGGGTAAATTTGGAATTTCTTTTAGAGGCGCAAAAAAAATCCCCTTCCCCTCCCTTCCGAATTAAAGCCTTGTTCGTCAATAAGAAATGTCGATTTCAAGAAATCGGGGAGCGTGAGGGAATTCCTGTCATTTACCACTCCTTTGTGAATTTTTCAAGAAGGGAAGAAATCAGCCGAATGACAGCTCAAGACGCTCGTCTTCAGTATGACCAGGAAATTGTTGAACTTCTCCAAGAATGTTCGAAAAAATACCGCTTTACGGTCGATATGATCCTCTTGGCCGGCTACATGCAGTTGTTGTCAAAAGCATTGCTAAACACATTTCCCAATAAAGTTCTCAATATTCATCCTGCAGATCTGTCTGTTCTAAATTTGCAAGGAAATCGGGCCTATACGGGCTTAAATGCTGTGTATGAGGCTTTGTTGGCAGGAGAATCTTTCACCCGTTCTAACATTATTCTCGTCAACGAGGAAATTGACGGGGGCCCGGTCTTAGTTTCAGGGCCTAAAGTGAGCTATGTCGAGCCCCGTCCTGTAACGGCTGAATTGGCTAATATCCACCAAGAGAAACAAAAACTGTTAAGCGATGGGCCTGCCTGCTTGCGTGCCATCACCCTCATCTCACAAGGACGCATAGGCATCGATCAAAAAAACATTATTTACATCGACGGAACTAAACAATCTGACAAAGGGTACGATATGGAAGTCATAAATTAACGTAAGAGGAGAGTGTAAAGATGTGTGGCATTTTTGGCATTGTTAGCAATCAACCCATTCATGATGCTCTTTACCAAGGGTTACTGCGGCTTCAACACCGGGGTCAGAATGCTGCCGGTGTGTTTACATATGATCCAAGAAAAGATAAATATGAGTTAAAAAAAAATCTTGGATTAGTCCACGATGTCTTTGGAACTCATAACCCCCTATGCAGCGAGGCCCTCTGGGGAATTGGCCATATACGTTATGCAACTATAGGAAATAATTCACTCGAAGACACTCAACCTCAATATACGGACGAAGAAGGGCGCATTGTCGCCATGGCCCACAACGGAAACATCGTCAACTATGTCAGCTTGAAAAATGAACTCCAAAGCAAGCAGGTCCTCATCCAAACCTCCTGCGATATCGAAGTCCTCCTCCACCTTTTCGCCCAAAACTTGCCAAAAAAGAAGATCACCTTCGACAACATTTGCGCCGCAACCATGAAAGTTTATAAGCAAACGTCAGGAGCCTATTCAGTCATCGGCATGATTCCCGGTCTGGGGTTGGTCGCATTCAGAGATCCTCAGGGGATTAGACCTTTGCTCTATGGCATCCAACCCCAAACCAAATCCCATGCCTTTGCTTCAGAAACGGAAGCTCTCTCATTTCTCAACTTTCAAAACATAGAAGTGATCGAACCAGGTGAAGTGGTCTTTATTGATCACAACCATAAAGTGTATCGGCAGCATCTGATCAAAAGCGACCATTTCCACTGCAGCTTCGAATTTGTCTATTTTGCAAAAATGAATACAACGATGGAAGAGCAAGAGATCTACCGGATCCGCTCCCAATTGGGGATAGCCCTGGCAAAAAAATTTCAAGAGAAAGAACTCACTGCGGATGTAGTTGTCCCGATTCCAGATACAGCTCGGCCTGCTGCCATAAGCTTAGCCCGGAAACTCAATATTCCCTATGAAGAAGGATTTATTCGTAAGCCTTATGTAGGCCGTACTTTCCTCTCCTCAACACAGGGAGGACGTGAAAAAGCAGCCTTAAATAAGTTGGAAGCCATTCCTTATGTTTTGCAAAACAAGAATGTCATCCTTGTTGACGATAGCATCATCAGAGGGACCGTTTCAAAGAAAGCCATCGGATTGGTGAAAAGAGCCGGAGCCAAAAAAATCTATTTTGCTTCCACTTTCCCTCCAGTTAAGCACCCTTGCTTTTACGGCATCGATTTTTCCCACAAAGAGCAACTCATCGCTTCGGAAAAAACTTGTGAAGAAATAGCCAAAGCTATCGACGCCGATGAGGTCATATACAACGACATCGAAGATTTAAAACGTTCGATTGGCATTAATGACCTCTGCTTAGCCTGCCTCAATGGAAAATATCCTTCCGAAACCTCCGACGTGGAACGTTTTCAAGCTTTGCGCCGCCATGAGATCACCCAATTGGAGTCACTATGCAAACATTAGATAAAATTATCATCCTAGATTTTGGATCGCAATATACCCATATCATCGCGCGGAGGATCCGGGAATTAAATGTGTTCTCAGAAATACGTTCTCCAAGCATTTCCATGGAAGATTTAATGGCCGAGGCTCCTAAGGGGATCATCCTCTCAGGGGGTCCTGCCTCCGTTTATCAAACTCAAATTCCTTTTGATCCAAAAATTTTAACTTGCCCCATCCCCCTGCTTGGAATCTGCTATGGAATGCATCTTCTAAATGCCGCAAACCAAGGCTCTGTCAAAAAATTAAGCAAGGGGGAATACGGGAAACAATCGATCAAGGTCAATACCAAGAGTCCCTTGTTTTACGAAATGGAAAACCAAGAATCTGTTTGGATGAGTCACGGAGATAGCATTGAAACATTGGCGCCTTGCTTTCATAGCATCGCCACGAGCCGGGATAATCTCATTGCCGCTATCCAACACCACGATCTTCCCCAATATGGTGTGCAATTTCATCCGGAAGTCGGCCATACGCCCAAAGGGAAGAAAATCATAGATAATTTCTTAAAAATCTGCTCTTGCGCCCCTTCTTGGTCAGTGAAACAGTATCTCCCAAATATCCTCCATGAGATCTGCCGCCAGGTGGGCAAAGGAAAAGTGATCAGCCTCGTCAGCGGGGGGGTGGATTCAACAGCGGCTACTTTTCTGTGCTACAAAGCGTTAGGCGCAGATAAGGTATTTCCGATTCACATCGACACAGGGCTGATGAGAAAAGGGGAAAGCCGTCAAGTTTTAGAGCTTCTCAAAAATCATGGAATGAAAAATGTGCTGTTTGTAGATGCTTCCACTAAATTCCTTGGGGCATTGGAAGGGGTTACAAATCCGGAAGCCAAAAGGCATATTATCGGGGAACTATTTATTAAAATCTTGGAAGATGAGATCTCACACATCGGCCAACCTGGTGAAAAGTTTTTTTATTGTCAGGGAACACTATACACCGACCTCATTGAAAGCGGCAAAGGGTGCGGACAGCATGCAGCAGTCATCAAAAGCCACCATAATGTGTCCCCTCCCATTATTGAAAAAAAACGGCGGGAAGGGCTTCTAGTAGAACCTAACGCTAAACTTTTTAAAGATGAAGTGAGAGCCCTCTGCGCGGAATTAGGGATCCCTCCAAATCTAGTCAACCGTCACCCTTTTCCTGGGCCGGGTCTCGCTATTCGCATTCTAGGTGAAGTGACTCAGGAACGGCTTGATGTTTTGCGGCACGCAGATGAAATTTACTTAGAGGAAATCACACAGGCGGGATTTTACGATAAAATCTGGCAAGCCTTCGCTGTTTTTTTGCCTGTGAAGACGGTTGGTGTCATGGGAGATCAACGCACAGAAGGCCATGTCATTGCACTCAGAGCGGTCTCTTGTTCCGATGGGATGACCGCAGAATTTTCCCCTTTGCCCATGGAGTTGCTCGGCCGCGTAAGCACCCGCATTGTCAATGAAATCCCCGCCATCAATCGGGTCGTCTACGACGTCACCTCCAAACCCCCTGGCACCATCGAGTGGCTGTAGTAAAAGACCAGAGAGACACCATTTGAAAAAGGGACAATAGGGACTTAAACGATCTTAGGGACATTGGAGAGAGGGACAATTTTGGTTATTGTCCCTAATTATGGATTCCAGCAATGGACGATTGCATTTTTCAAGGGGCGAGATCTGCCAAATAGTAGGCTCTGATTGCATCCTTGGCACCTAGGACCCCTAACATCATATTTTCAATGTACTTTGCGAAAGAAAGAGTCTCTCTTCGCGGCGCCAAAGCAGCTTCAAGACTGCAATACATCCCCGCATCTCCAGGGAATTTTTTCCCTTCTTTAAGGAGTTGTTCATTAAGCTTTTCAACATTTTTTAAGCTTGAATTAACCGCTTGTTTAAATAAATGCAATCCGTTTGGATCGCCGGAAAAGCGGGCTGTGATGCAAAAATGAACCTTTTCCTTGGCCATGGCGTTTAAAACGACACCATGTTGAGCCATCTCATGCGCAAAAGCATAAATAGCCCCCTTCTGCAATCCCCACTGGGGATCTATTTTAAAAGCTACAACGTTGGCTTGCGGGTAGGCGATGAGTTTTAATCGACCTTTACAGCCAAGGATAAAATCAGCCACCTCGCAAGCGCTTTTGTATATGCTTTGTGCAAGCCGTTTATAACCAGATTGGCCTGTTGCAAGGAGAGCCAAAAAAGCCATCAAAGCAGGAACACAGGATTGACTCCCAGCGTCTTTTGGGGTTCCATAAACTCCCCCGCTCCAACCTGGTATAACATAGATAGCATACTTTGCTAGATTTTCATCCCCAAGCATCATTGTCAAAAGAACGGAGGATCCTTTTGGAGCCAGCCCGTTTTTGTGTGTATCCGCTGATAGACTGGTCACCCCTTTCTCTTTGCAAAAATCAGTCTTGAGGTGTTTTAAATTATTTACAATGAAGCCGCCCAAACAGCAATCGACATGAAACCCGATCCCATATTCAAAGGCAACGGCTGCCATCTCTTCAATAGGATCCATCACCCCTGCAATATACGACGGAGCAGACCCGATTATAGCTACAACTTTACTCCCATATTGCTTGATGGTTTTTTTGAGAAGTTCCACATCCGTTTTTCCATCCTCAGCAGTTTCCAACAGAACAAGCTTTACCTGATAGGCTTGACAACCCTTCTCAATAGCTGCATGGACGGATTTACTAGCAATGATGACACTTTCACCAGGCTGATGCCCTTTATTTACAGCCCCCCATTCCCTATAGATCCGAACGGCTAGCATTAAGCTTTCAGTCCCCCCTGAAGTAACAAAGCCCATCACGTTATCCACTTCATCTATTTCGACTGAAGCGCCAAACATATTGGCAGCCATCTGTACAACTTGGTGCTCAAGAAAGGATCCAATGGCAAATTCATGCCTATGCAAAGAATTCCAAAGATAAGCTTGCTTAAAAGCTTCGCAAAATAGGAGCTCAAGCTTTTCTGAAAGAGCCTCAAAATAATCAGAGTCTGATCCGATTTCCTCTAAGTCATCAAATTTAAATTCTTCATGCTTTATCTGACTTTCCGCATTTTTTTTCACAAGGCTTTTAGAATAAATAGTTCCAGATAGTTGTTTATCTTTTACTTTATTGAATGTTACATCACTGTATTTTCTTACTAACTGGAGAAGTGCTTCTGTTTTCAATCCTTGACAAGGAATCGAATGATAAATTGGACCAAATTGGCGCCGTATATTTTTAACTGATTCTCTAAATTTATCGTACTCTTCTTGAATCTTAGCGTCATATCTTTTCCTTATAAAAGGGGTTTTAAGCAACTTTCTTCCAATCTGCTCTCGCCGTGCGATCCCCCAAGGTTTATTCAATAACTGCACAAAAATATAAAGGGTAACCAAAGTAATAGTGGTGGCTAAAATAAGCCAAGTACGCGATACATCCTCCAATTTGGAATCTACGTAATCAATAGGATGTATAAATCTTTCTATGGCTAAGTCTGAGCTAATGTAGGACAAACCAACACTCCAATTATTAGAATGCTAAACCTATCTAATAATAATTTTAACGTCAATTCTTCCTAAAATGGCCTTCTAGTTTATTGAAAATTTAGTTTTGTAATCTTGTTGAGAAAGCTCAATAATTTTATAGGCTTCTTTAACCCCGAACGTATGGGTGATATTTACCTTGCAGTTAATTCGATCGGGAGAATCCTTATAGGTGAGAAAATAATGACGGAGCCTCTCGATCAAATTTTCAGAACAATCGTTAATGTCTTTGAATCTGTCATAGATAAAATCCCCCATCAAAACAGCAATGATTTTATCATCGGCTTGCTCCCCATCAATTAAGCGGAATCCCCCTATGGGGTGAGCTCTTAGCATGATGTCGCCGCGGGGAATAACCTTTTCGGTTAAAACACAAATGTCCAGAGGATCTTCATCTCCCATAATGTTTGTGAGTCCGCTTTTTTCCATGCAATGCTTGGCTACCAAGGGCCCGCAATATGTTTGGGGAAGGAGGCCATAAAGGCTTGGACAAAGGCTCGAATATTTCTGAGGCCTGTCTACTTTAAGGATCCCTGTCGCTTTGTCTAACTCATATTTCACAGTATCTGTAGGCACCATTTCGATGTAGCAGTTGACAACTTCTGGAGCTTTTTCTCCCAAAGACAATCCATGCCACGGATGGGAGCGATAAAGCATATTTGTCGATAATGAAGATCCCATTCTCTCTTCCCCTTTTCCTCCCTCTATACCCTATCGACCCTATTCCCTCTATCAGAAAAAAATTGCGGATTTTGCTGCATCAATTGAAATAAAGGGATAACACAACGACGATGCCAAATACAAAAATAATTGAGCCTGCGATTCTATTAACCCAAGTCATCATATTTTGACTGATTTTATTGCGAAATAGGGTCACCCCTTCACTAAGTGTCAGCCACCAAAGAGCCGAACCTAAAAAGACGCCTAGCACAAGCATACTAGCCTGAAGATAATCTCCTTCAATGTTGGAAAGCCCAAGTCCTGCGAAAACCGCCAAAAAAGAAAAAATCGTTATCGGATTAGTGATGGTAAGGAAGAAGGTAGAAATAAAATCATTAAAAAGGGTGGTATGGGAGACATTGTTAGATTGTGAATGGGGCTTTGCATGAAAGGTCATCCAACCCAAATAAAGCAAAAAACCACCCCCAATTAAGCGAAGCCAAAATTGTCCTGCCAGAAGAAAATTGGAGATAAAAGTCAGTCCAAACGCCGCAATGATGGCATAAATTGTATCCGCGGCCGCCGCTCCCAACCCAGAAAAAAAGCCGGAAAATCTGCCAAATACTAACGTTTTTCGAATACAAAGAATCCCTATCGGACCCACAGGTGCAGCAATCGAAAACCCTAAGATTAAACCCTTAAGAAAGAAATCAGAACTCATAATCACTACTATAAATTTCTATCATATCCATGTCTTAATGTGCAGCACTAATTAATAGCAATTATCAGATGGTAAACTGAAGAACTTTTCAAAACTTATGAATCTTCCCACGCTAGCAAGGTAATTGCTATTATTCATAAATAAAAATCAATCTTGTTTAAAATTTGCATTTAATATAAAATTATTCATTTATTATGTAGTTAATTATTTAATGTAAATAAAATGTCTAATATCATTAATTCACTTATTTCGAGTATTCAGAATTGGAGCGGATTTTACCCACCCTCTTTTGATTCTGCTGTAAAAGAGGAACCTTCGGATGATCAAAATTCGATTTCTCCAGAAAAATGTGTTCTAGTAATTATAACGATTGTTTTTCTTATTACCATAAATAAATTCATTTCTTCGAAAATCCAAAAAAAGCAAGTCAACAAAACAGACTTTAATTCAAGATTTTCAAAGAAAGAACCTTTAAAACCAAATGAATACAATAAACATGAATTAGCAGCGATAAAGATTCAAAGACAATTTCGACTTTTTTCATATCGCAAACAAAAAAGAAAACAACTTACCCAAGAAATAGAAGAACTTACCCCAGAATTGCTTGAACAAGGCAAACAATTTGGAATTACCCAAACACCTTTAGAACCTATAAAAGAAAATCCGATTGACCGGAAAAAAGCGCAAGAATGGATAGAAATGCATCCTGATGAATCTAGACCCCTCGCAACAAGGGTTGTACAAGCCATTGTTCATCGATCCTTCCCCAAATTTCAACACCGGTTGTCTTTATCGATAGAATCATTCAATGAAAAATTAATGTGTCGTCCTGTAGAGGAAAGAAAATATATTTTAATCGTGAATCAGCCCTTGAGCCAAACTAGCGTAAATCGGAGCAACAGTTGGGCAACTTCTCTTGCGTTGAGATTTTTAAAATTTAAACCTGAAGCCATTTCATCAAATAGATATGAAGATTTATATGAGTGTTTAGAAAAATACCCGAATGTAAAACATCTATTGACTGTCGATGATGCCTGTTATTCGGGTTCACAACTTTTTAATGATATAAATGAAATATTAAATCCATTGGATTATAATATACGTGAATATAGGTCCCTTCCTGATGGCATCACTTTGCATATTGCAGTCCCATTTATCAACTTGTATGCCTTAAAAGAATTGAAGAAAATAAAAAAACTATCTATTGAAAGATTTGAAATGATGGTTCCCATAAAATTAAGGCTAAAAAATGACATAAAAGCTTTAGTTGATAAAGAACTTATCGGTGATAAGGAGAGTTCTGATAGAAAAACTCTGACCTATTTCGAACACAAAATTGCCGATTATGTTTCAACCTTAGATACCATCCTTAAAGAAGGAAAAAGTTTGGAAAACCGTTGGTGGCATATGAACATTTATTATGAGATGTTGAATCGAGGCTTCAAAACCGATGATGTAGAAACTTGGAATAGAGAAGCGAAAAATATATTGAAAGAAAAAACTTTCACCCACCGTTTTATTCCTTTCACGCAAGAGCCCTACAAACTCACCAACATCACAAATATGTCTGATTTAATAAATGCGCTTATAGATGATTTTGGTGATGGGACTTTTTTGGATAATGCCGATTTTGAAGGTTTTCCTGAAGATAGATATCTCTTGTATCGTTCAACGAGAGGCACTTTCATTATCGATAAGGAGCGTTCCACTGTAGAAAAAATGGACTGTCAATTAGAGAGCGAAACAAAATAAACACGTATCAATCCATTTTTAGGAACAGTTTTTGTCGAATCCGCTTTTCTTGATAGACAAGGTACATCCGCACCATAACGGAGTATCGATGGTTTAACTAGTTTTTCGTAAAAAAACTTTACAAAATCTAAATAAATTTTTTATCTTTAAAGTTGTTTAACACATTTTTGGAGGTTTTTTCAAATGACAGCTATTGAACCAAGACATTCTATTGCATGTTGCGATTTTCAACTTTTAGCTGCAGATAAGACATCTATTTGCGGCCGTTCAATGGAATTTCCAACAGTCATGGAATCACAGCTCAATGTACATAACCGTGAAGAGAAAAGGGTCAGTACAGCTCCAAACGGAGGTCCTGGGTCAGGCTTGGAATGGACTTCAAAATATGGTTATGTAAACTTCAATGCTTTTGATATTGATGATGCTGTGGAAGGCCTTAATGAAGTTGGACTTTCATTCGGCTTTCTCACTTTAATGTGTGCTGAATATCAAAAAGTCGACCCTAGTGAAGCCAAGCAAGCTTTGGCCATCATTGATGTAGGCTCGTGGATTTTAGGTAATTTTGCAACTGTTGAAGAAGTTACAAATGCATTGAAGAATGTCAAAATATGGGGAGGAACAACATCAGTAGGTCCTCTAGCCAGTCTTAAACTCCATATAGCCTTACACGATAAGACAGGAAAAAATTTGGTTATTGAATTTACCAAAGGCAAGGTGCGCGTTTACGATAATCCCATTGGAGTACTAACGAATGACCCACCATTGCCACAACAACATTTAAATTTAGGACGCTATAATTTTATAAAAACCACTCTTCCTGAAAAAATTCAAATCAATGGTGTGGAAATACCAAATATCAGTTTTAGAAGCTCGATGTCAGGTCTACCAGGCGACTGGGCTTCCGATTCCCGCTTTGTTCGTGTTGCTAAAAGTGTTGAATATGTCGCAAAACAGGATGGTCCTCTAGCCATGAATTCTGCCTGGCATATTTTGAATAACGTGGATATTCCTAAAGGAATGGCTATCTTCCCCATAGAAGAAAAGGAATTTTTTGAAACTACTCGTTATGATGTAGTCAAAGATTTATCTCTGTGTATATTGCAATACCGATCATACAATGATCTTACTATTCGAGGTATTGATTTAAAGGATATCAACTTCACGAAAGGAACCCCTCATAAATCAATTGCAGTTCAAGGAACTTCGCAATTTGTCGTAGATATGACAGATAAATTTTAGGAAATCTAATACGGAAGCGATCCAGGCGTGCAATTTTATACCCACCATTGAGGATATATACCTGCCGCAAGAAAGAGATTAAAAGACTTATGCTAGCTTAATGTTTGTGCATAAGCCTTTGAGAAAAAAGAATCTGGTGCGAGGATTTGAACCCCAATCCCTTGAACCCATACAAGTATTTACCAGTTTTTGGCTGCTTCATCCAGTCCCATTTTTTCTCACAAGAACCGCATTCAAGCTGCTGTTTCCAATTGATTTATATCTTATCCATGTCTAAATGCGTAGCATTAATTATTAGCAATTATCAGATGGTCTCATCCGCCAGATGGCTATTTTATGATATGAAAAAATCTCTGGATTTTATATCATGAAATAGAGAAATCGCTATTTTATGATGTGAAATTGCAATGCTTTCTCATATCATAAAACACATTATAGGACGAAAAATTAATGCATTTTTTTGGAAGAAAGAAAGAGTTGGAAGTCTTAGAACGGCTTCGAATGAAAAAAACTGCAAGTCTTGCTGTCGTTTGGGGTCGAAGAAGAATAGGAAAAAGTACGCTCATTGCAGAGTTTTTAAAAGGAAAAAAATCATGGAGTTTTTCTGGATTGCCTCCACAAGAATACAAAACTCACCAAGATGAAATAAATTATTTTGTTCGAGAAATGGCACGAAATATTGGAATGCCAGAACTAAAAACATCAGATTGGAGTGAAGTATTTTGGCATCTTGGTAACCAGGCTCAAAAGGAAAGCAATATCATCATTTTTTTTGATGAAATATCATGGATGGGGTCTAAAGACTCCAATTTTTTAGGTTATTTGAAAACAGAATGGGATAAGACCTTCTCAAAGCATCCCAATTTGATTTTAATATTGTGTGGATCCGTTTCTAGTTGGATTGAAGAAAATATTCTTAATAGCACAGGTTTCTTTGGAAGAATTTCTGTAAAACTCGAGGTCAGAGAACTTTCTTTAACCGATTGTAACCAATTTTGGGCTGCAAAGAAAGAGCGAATAAGTGCTTATGAAAAACTAAAAATTTTAGGAGTTACTGGAGGGGTACCTAAATATATTGAAGAAATTGTTCCTACTGAATCCGCAGAAAAGAATATTAATCATTTATGTTTTAGGCAGGAAGGGCTTCTCTATAGAGAGTATAATCAAATCTTTTCTGACTTATTTTCTAAGAGAGCAGGTACTTTTGATAAAATTATCAGAGTATTGTCAGGAGGAGCAAAAAATTTAGATGAGATATGTGCGACCCTCGGAATTGATAAAAGTGGCAATATTTCAAAGTATTTACACGAATTAATATCCGCTGGATTTGTTTCAGAAGATCGAACATGGAATATAAAAAACAAAAAAGAATCTAATTTAAAACTATTTCGTCTGAAAGATAACTATATTAGATTCTATCTAAAGTTCATCGAACCAAATAGCTCAAAGATCGAACAAAATGGCTTTTCCCCAGACTCGATAACGAGTCTCTCAGGTTGGGAAGCCATCATGGCACTTCAATTTGAAAATCTAGTGATAAATAATATCCATAAATTGTGTGAGATCTTAGGGATTGCCATTCAAGATGTTGAAAAATCCGGCCCCTTTTTTCAAAAAAAGAACACTAAGAATAAAGGGTGTCAAATCGATCTTCTGATTCAGACAAAATTCGGCACACTTTATCTTTGTGAAATAAAATTTTGCTTGTCAGAAGTTGGAAAACAGGTCGTTGCAGATGTTGAAGAAAAAATTAAACGTTTGACTTATCCAAAAGGGTATTCAATTCGTCCTGTTTTGATTCATGTGAATGGAGTGACTCAAGGGGTAATTGAGAGTGGCCATTTTGATAAAATCATTGATTTTTCAGAATTTTTGAAACCCTAAATAACAAGGCTTAAAAAACTTTTTGGGTTTACATTCCAGTATAGAGGCATAAAAATAGAAATGCTTAGCGCTCATACAAAGAAATTTGCATTAATTGGGCTGCCAGGAAGCGGCAAGTCAACCTTTGCTGTTGAAATCGGCAGAATTTTGAACATTCCTGTGCATCATCTGGACAGACATATGTTTGAGCCTGATGGAAAGAAAAAAGATAAACAAGAGTTCATAGCCATTCAAAAGGCTATGCTTGATGAAGAGTCTTGGATTGTTGAAGGATGCTCGTTTTCAACTTTTGAAATGAGATTTGCAAAAGCGGATGTTCTAATATATTTTCATTTTCCTCGGGTGGTATGTTTTTGGAGAATCATTAAAAGAATTTTCAATTATCAAAAAGAATTTGGTGGTTTAAGAGCCGTTAATCTAGAAATTTTGAAATACATCTGGAATTTCGATAAGGAAAAGAGATACAGGATCGAAGAACTGCGAAAAAAATACCCCAAAGTGCAGTTTCTTATTTTCAGAAGCCAAAACGATGCGGATTTTTTTCTAAAGTCTCTAAAATAATAAATTTTTCTTTAAAAAAAGTCTGTCTGCCAAGGCAAGAAATGAAAAAAATCTAAAATTATTCTCGATAAGCTACTTCCCTCAAAGAAAGATCATTCTGCTAGGAAAATGCAGTATTTGGTGGAAAAGGGACAAAGGAATCTAAGCAATGTTTAAATCTCTTAGGGAAGTTTATCCTGGAATCATTCTAGGTTGTTTTTTAGCAGATAGATTAACGACCAACTCTCATCAACATCGTTTTGTTTTTTCTCAATATATTCTAATATGTCATCGAATTTAGCTTCTCGCCAGCCTTTATCAAAAAAAACAGCTAAGGCTTGCGCGAGAAGCTTAAGTGCTGCGGTAGCATGTTTTAAAAATATTGTAATGTTATTTAAATTGAGAGATGAGGGAATTGCACGTTTGTGAGCCTCAAGAATCAATCCATGTTTTGAAGGTTTTCCTAAAGATAGATATCTCTTTTATCGTTCAACATGAGGCACTTTCATTATCGATAAGGTGAGCCGCACTGTAAAAAAACTGGAGCGAATCCCTAACGCTAATAGGAAGGCTGCAAATTTTGGAGTGCCAGAAAATTGGCCAAAGCATTGGAGTACAATGAGTACCGTGATTTTCTTAATGTTATCGAAAAAAGCTCAGAAGCATGCAAAGATAGCGGACATGATATTGTCGATCATTTCGTTGATATCAACGAAATGATCGACATAGGTTCTGAACACAAAGACCAATTGCAGTTCAAGGAACTTCGCAATTTGTCGTAGATATGACAGATAAATTTTAGGAAATCTAATACGGAAGCAATATTGTCGACCATTTCGAGGATATCCTCGAAATGGTCGACATAGGTTCTAGAGGCAAAGATCAATTGCGGATTTAAGGTTATCTCGCTATGTCTGTTTCGAATCTTGGCCTCCTCGAAACTTTTTGCATTATCTCTGTGGCTATACCTATTTGAATTATTCGATTGCCAGCTAAAAACCCTCTTAAGAATGCCACAAGACTGTATCGTAATCATTTAAGCCTGTCCCCCAAAAGATAACTGTTATATTGACTTGTATTTATGTATACCATATTGGTATACATAAATGCTCCAATCAATGATTTTATCGGAAAGGGGCGTTGTGAAGATTGAATTTGACACCTTAGATCTTCAAGATCTTTGCGAAAATGAGAAATTAATGAAGAAAAAATTTGGAAATGCGTGTGCAAATAAGCTGAAAATACGAATAGCCGATCTTCAAGCTGCGAATAATGTAAGCGAATTGGTTTCTGGTAGACCACATCCGTTAAAATACAAACGTTTGGGTCAGTTCAGTGTTAGTATTTCGGGTGCATTGAGACTAATTTTTGAGTGTGGTAACAGCCCCATTCCAAAAACAAATAATGGGTCTGTTGATTGGAACCAAGTAACCATTGTAAGAATACTTTCCATTGAGGATTATCATGAGTAAAGAACTCTCCCGTCAATTTAACCCTGATTGGGTAATTCCACCAGGGGCCACTATTGCAGATTTATTGGAAGAACGCGGCTGGTCTCAAACTGAATTTGCTTCGAGGATTGGGTATACAAAAAAACACGTAAATTTACTTATTCAGGGAAAAGTTTCTCTTACAGAAGATGCCGCCATAAAATTAGAAAGAGTTTTAGGAAGCACAGTTAATTTTTGGTTGAATCGAGAAGCTTTGTATCGCGAGGCTATTGCGAGAAAAGAAGACCTCAACTACTTAAATGATAGTGTTAGTTGGCTTAAAGAACTACCCTTAAAGGATATGATAAGTTTTGGTTGGATTAAAAAATGGGCGGATAAAAGAGAGCTTGTATCTGAATGCTTAAAATTTTTTGGGGTAGCTTCGGTTGATGCATGGGAGTCTAAATATCAAACCCCAATTGCGGCCTTTCGCTCATCTAATTTAACAGACAATCATAAAGGATCCACTTCAGCATGGCTCCGACAAGGAGAGCGGCAAGTAGTAGAGATTTCATGCGCTCCTTTTAATCGAAATACATTTCTTTCGACTCTTCAAGAAGTGAGAAAGCTAACTCAGGAAGAGAACGAAGAAATTTTTATTCCAAAACTAGTTCAAGTATGTGCTGATGCTGGAGTAGCTTTAGCGATTGTTCGGGCTCCGAAAGGTTGTCCTATAAGCGGTGCAACGAGATGGTTAGGGCCAGATAAGGCTTTAATCATATTAAGTGATCGATATAAAACGAATGACCAATTTTGGTTTTCATTTTTTCATGAGGCTGGTCATTTGCTTTTACATAGCAAAAAGCTCTGGTTTATTGATGTAGAAGGACAAATGGACGATAAGCAAGAAAAGGAAGCCGACAACTTTGCTTGTCAAACCCTCATTCCTAATGATTACATCCCTAAATTATTGACGTTGCATAAAAGTGAAAAAGCAGTTAGAGCCTTTGCTAAAGAAATAAATATTGCCCCAGGAATAGTCGTTGGTAGAATGCAGAAAGAAAAAGCTTTGCCATGGAGTCATCTCAATAAACTTAAAATTAAGTTGGACAAAATATAGGTATGGAAGAATTAAATCTAATTCACAATATTTTTTATGACACCAGTGTATTCCGTCCGATTACCCAAACAGGAAGCGAAAAACTATATGATTGTTTTCATTCCAATGGATAGTCGCCTTCCGTTAGAACATGGAATACCCCTTGATGTGGAGGGCTTAGGAAAAGGCATTTTTTTCGATGAGCCGCAAGAGCCCAGCTTTTGAGGCGATTGGCAGATGGAATTATTACGAAGGAGGACTTACAGAAGAACATAAGATGGAGTATCAGAAATTTGGTAGTTATCCACCCGATTTACAAGATTCATTTACTTCCCGGATATGGAAAAAATTCATGCGTCCTTGTTCTCAGAGATTAGAATCTCAAAAATCTAATCCAGAAGAAGAAAAGAAAATTTTAAAAATAATGAAGTTAATTCGAGAGACTGCTGAAAAGCATTTCTACAAATTCAAATTATATTCCCGTTAAAATAGATGATTGTTTGATTCCCACAATTCTGCTTCAAAATGTATATATCAATCTTTATGGCTACGGATTAGATTTTGCTTTGCGACAGATAATCGATGTTATTTCTGGAAAAAATACTTATCGACCTGAGCTCAATGGTTTTCAAAATATAAGAGCGTATATTTCGGGATCTCAAAATGAATTGAGAATTGAGTTTCGCGCAGAGGCATATACGGAGCCACATTCTAAGTATTTGATATTGCTTAACAAGGTCAATCGGGAAATCCGAAAGGGAAAGCTAAAGGAACTAAAAATAAAGCAACTTTAGCTGTAGAGGTACTTTTGAATGGGGAACTAGGAGAATATTTGCCGGCGCTTAATTCAAGAGGCTTTGTCAGGAAACCTTCAGGCAATGAAAATGGTTTTAGATCGCACTTTACCATCTCGGCGAGATCGTCCTATTATATTAGACCTTCCTAAGTTAAAGACCCCCTCAGATATTGTAGACTCTATGGCGTTAATAACAGAAGCTGTGGGAACTGGGAACATTTCTCCAAGTGAAGGTGAAGCCTTATCAAAGATAATTGAGACCTATGTGAAAGCCATTCAAGTGTATGATCATGAAGAAAGATTAAATGCGTTGGAAGCTAAAGGGGGCAAATGAAATGTCTATTGAAAAGCGAATAAAAAAATTAGAGCAAGCGACTCAAATCAAGGAAAGGCACAAATGCGCATCGGTTGTTTGTGATCCTGATATTTTGCATACGCAAGACTTTTCATTTATTCAAGCCGACGCTGTCTTAATTTTGCCAGATAACGGTAATAGATTGCCTCATGGCCAACGAGTACCAAAAGGTTCGTATATCATCCGTTATTCGTAAACCGAGTACCATCAAACACACCAGTTACTGGTGTGTTTGTGTTGAGAGCTGGTGTGTTTTTAGTTTTTTAAAAACTCGGAAACAGGCCTTTTATCTGTCAGATGTAAGTTAAATATACTTTTATTTTCTTTGAAAATAGAAAAATTTTATTATCTTATTCATCTGTAAATCAATAACTTATGAGGACTGTGCAGTTTTTTTATGCATAGTAGTGCACAGTAAAATGCATAGCTGTGCTATGATTACGCCATTATGATTGAACAACTACTAGCCGAAAACGAAGGCAAAACAATTGAGTTCAAAGAAACAACTCGTTCTTTGGGCGGTATAATGAAGACTGTAGTCGCCTTCGCAAACAGCGCTGGCGGTACGATTATTATTGGGGTAAAAGATAAAACAAAAGTTCTCGTGGGGCTCCCTGAAATCTTATCGGAGGAAGAGCGGCTGGCTAATGCGATTACAGATAGCATCTTCCCTCTTCTGACCCCTGACATAGAAGTTCAAACGATTCGTGGAAAAGAGTTGTTAATCATCCACGTATCTCACAGTATAGGTCCTTATTATTTAAAATCAGAGGGCCCCGAACGAGGCGTTTATGTACGCTTTGGATCTACGAATCGCTCAGCTGATGCTGAGATGCTCGACTCGTTGCGTCTCTTAGCAAAGAAGGTTACCTATGATGAACTCCCGCATCCGCAAGGGCATTTAGACGCAGAAGTGATGAAAAATGTTTTTGACTGGGTTGGGAAGCGACCAACGGCACAGGCTCTTGAAAATTTGGGGGTCGAGACCTCTCGAAGCGGTAAGAAATATCCGAGTAACGGGGGAATTCTTCTATTCGGAGTAAACCGTTTACAGTTCTTTCCGGATTCGCAAGTCCGATGTGCGCGTTTTGCTGGATCAACTAGAGAGAAAATTCTAGATCAAACTGACATAGATTCACCGCTTCCTTTAGCAGCAGATCTAGTCATAGCTTTCATTGAACGAAACATCTCGAAAGAAGGTCATATTGGTCGTATGCAACGCACAGATGTTTTCCAATATCCTCCAGTAGCTATCCGGGAAGCTGTGATTAATGCCTTGCTCCATACAGACTATGCAATGACCGGCTGCCATATCCAAGTCGCTATTTTTAACGATCGCATAGAGTTTACAAATCCTGGAGGGCTTCCGTTTGGGCAAACGATTGAAAGAGCCCTTGCTGGTTCCTCTAGAATTAGGAATCGCGTCATCGCCCGTGTTTTTCGCGAATTACATCTCACAGAACAGTGGGGATCTGGACTGCGCCGTATTGTAGAGGCTTGCAAAACCCAAGGGCTCAAACCCCCACTTATCGAGGAATTAAATAACCAATTTAGACTGACGCTCTATTCGGAACAAATTAAAGAAATAGTCGTCAATTCATGGGGGGAAGTCCTCCTCGAATATTTGAAAAAAGAGAATGCTATTAGCGCTAAATTGGCGATGAAACTTTGGGGAGTATCTGCTCGGACAACTAGGATTCGTCTAAAACAGCTTCAAGAAGAAGGGATTATTGTACGCATTGGAACTTCAGAAAATGACCCAAGCGCTTCTTACATTGCAGCAAGACGTTCATCATGAAAAAGATAAAAATTAGGAAGAGTTAAATGGATTTTGAGTTGATGATAGAATGGGCAGCGGCATTTGTAGCTTTAGGAATCACAATCCCTTTAGCCATAAAAATCGCTCCTTTTATAAAAAAAATAGTTTTTAAGACAAAAAATGGCGATGCGCTGGCACAAAATTCTGACATTACAGCTGAGGCAGGAGCTTCTCCTATTACGGCAATGGGAGGAAGAGATGCATTTGCCGCCCAGGAAATGCATATACATCAAGGTGAAGATGTTTCTGGCAAGCGTAGAGAGGCATTAAGAATGCTTAAGAAAGCAAATGACGGGATTATTTGGGCCATTGGACAAAGTAAAAATCCTCGCATTAAAAATACTTCAGGATCCTATCTTACAAAGCTTCGAGATGCCTTTGAATCTAATTTTGCAAAATTCAAAGAAACAGATCTTTTGCTCCTAGAACCTATTGTTGATAAAATCATAGATTATCGGAAAACTTTTGCCGAGCTAGAGGCTCCATGCACAGGGCTTAATACAGCGATTGATTCTTTGGTATAGGCTCTAATACCCCATTGCATTTTATCCCACAGGAAATAGAGGGTAATATGAAAGGGCATCGAAAATGTATACTATTTTGCATGTTTTGCATGTTTCACGTTTGTACAAAATCTACCCGCTATCACCATTTGGGTAGATTTTGAAGATTTCGTAGGCCCTTAGAATTAATAATTTTTACGATCCTAACCAGTCAGATAAGTCTATCCAACCATTGTCTTTATAAACAATCCAAGGAGCTTTAGGAATATTATCTGGTAAAGGATCTAATTCTAATTTACCATTACAATAAGCTTTCCAATCATCCCTTCCCTTCAGATTTAATTTTCTGACAAAATTTCGTGCGCGGTTAAAAGGTAAATATTCACGAAGGTGCGTAGCTTTTGTATTTGTTCCCAACCAATCCCCTACACCTGTCCATCCCTTGTTTTTGTAGACAGTCACAGGGTCTTTGGGAATATTGTCAGGTAGAATTGGTTTGTTTGGTATTTCACCAGAGCAGTATTGATTCCACTCGGTTCGACTTTTTAAATTTAATTGTTGAACAAATTTTTTTGCATCTTCATATGGTAGAAAATTTCTTGAGTGAGGAGATGGAGTTTGGGTTCCTAGCCAATCACCATATCCTTTCCAGCCCCCTCATCTTTTTAATACTTTGAGGAATGTACCAGCACTAATTTAGCGACTTCCAATCTCAGAGATGGATTTGGGGAATCAAGAAGTTCAATCAATACTGCCAGAGCTTTTTTCTCCGCTGCTTTTTGATGCTCACTTTTTGATAGTTCTTGTTCTAAAGTCTCAATCTTCTTGGCTTGTTGCGCCATTGTTTCTCGAGCCTTTTTCCAATTTAACTCTTGATCTGATTGACCAAGTTTTTTCTCAGGGACGAACTGAGGGCCATTATTAGATAGGCCTACGTCATTTTTTTGTGTCATAATAACACCATTTTAAAGTTGAACTAATTGAAGATCTTCCCAATGAAGGCCTTCGAAGGCTTTATACCATATCTTAAAATTTATAAAAATGTTTTTTTAATTTAGGAAAGACTTTAAGTGAGCTCTAAAGGCGTTTTTTTCTTGAACATAGAAATCAACCAAGAAAAACCTAGAAAATCTATTTTTCTAGGTTGCTAAATTTTCAGAAGTGCACAAACTTAAGGCGATAATCAAAACCCTGCTGTTTGGTAAGTTAGCAAGACACTGTCCTACATCGCCACGCAAATTATTCAGATGTTTCTGTTTTCTTAATCCCCTCTCCTTTCTTCAGAAGCATATCCTTTAAAAGCTTGCTTCTACTTTTTACCGAACCGGGAGGGATAGAAGGAAAACCTCCACCGGCTCTTCCTGCATCAATAATTAAATCCTTAAGAGATTTTGTAAGGTCATCTCCTAATAATATCACTTCATCCGAATACAGCAGTCTTCGCTGCGCTTCGGTTGTAAAGGGACATTCAGCTCCTCCAATTCCTGGAGTAGCATTGTAATCAAGTTCGTGAGAGCAATGTTCAATCTTGTCGAGACAACTTTTTAGCATTTTGGCCTTATATTCTTTCCCAGCTACTCTTTTAGACCAGAGATCCCAAAGCCAATTCGCAAGGAGAGAGGCTGATACAAAAAGGATGAAATCGTAAATCATAATTTCCAGCTTTTGAACCTTTATATTAATTGACTTGGGCAACTTGCTCTGGGAAGGTGGCGATATAGATGTTGAATGGCACCATCGTTTCCAAGCTCTAATGAAAGTATTCTGCCTAAATTGAGTTTAACGCTCCAGCCTTTAACGCAGTGATTTAAATCAGATAAGGCTCTGTCAAAAACTCCCATGCGTTGTTGAAGGACTTGCGGCCCATCAAGTGTTATTCCAACGACGTTCGTCAGCCGCCCATCGTTCGTTTTATTTCCCAAATAGGTATAATGGATGAGTTCGCCGTCGCAAAGATCGCTATTTTGTTTTAAAGGGGTATTTTTTTGACTATGTTTAAATATTTCCTTGGCAAGGTCTTTTCTTGAATTAACATTAGGGTATAAGCGCTTTACTTCATCCATATCAATATCTGATGAGTGCAGAAGATAGTAATAATATTGCTGTTCACTCAGCCTGAAAAATACAAGGTCATGGCCCTCCAAATAAAGTCGGTGCCATAGTGCCATTATGCTGTCATAACAAATTTTTCTTTTTTCCCATTGAGCATCCGATTTAGTAAAGGGCAATGAGGTTAAAAAAGCCCAAGCAATTTCTAGTGACAAGGAACGCATGTAGTCGGTGGATGCCACGCGGTCTCTATAATGTAAAAGTGTGTTTTCAATCAAAGGCCGCGCTTCCGCACAGGTTTGTGATACCTCATTATCTATACTTCTTAGCAGCACATCTCTTTGCAATGCTGGCAGATCAGCTAGAGCTTCTTTTGCTGTGACGAAATATGTTCCCAGCGCTTCTTGAAAACCTCTTCGATCAATTAGATTTTGTCCCGCGATACGTGATGTCCAAACAGGAGTTGTTTCGATTTGGGTCATTATTGTTCCCAAATTGACAGCTTCTAAAAGATGCGACCAAGTGAAAAGCATAGGAGAGTTGTCGCTTAACAAACCAGGCTCTTCCTTATCCAGTAATATCGAGAAATTTTTCCAATTATCGTATTTCCTGGTAATCCAACGGAATACGTTTGCATCAAAGTAGATCGAATGCTGAGTTGTCATATACTGTTTATTTTGTACATTACCTGTCATATACCTGGCATGAGAGATAAAAATAAGGACTTAAGAAAAGCGGTCAAGCCTTCGTAAGTCCTTGAGGAAAAAGAATCTGGGTGAGAGGATTCGAACCTCCGACCCCTTGCACCCCATGCAAGTTTTTCCATGTTTTATCCTATCTCAACCTGTCTTTTTCTGTCTTAAAAAATCTGTCATAAGCGTCTATTTTTCCTTGATTTAAGTCAAAATCTTGTTGCATAATGTAGCGTTCTTTATCACGTGGATGCATCCGCCACATGTCCGCCACACAAAAAAGAAGTAAAATACGAAGGAGCTGATCCTATCGAAGACAGACGGCGAAGAGCTGTCAATCGTGCTCTTAGAGAAGGCCAGCAAAGTCCTCGTCAAAGATCTCTTTGAGCGTTGGGCTGCGACTGATCTTATCAATCGTAAAGATCAGGGGCGCAGAAGCTCGACGTATGATCTCAAAAGATGTTCTTCCCTTTATCGGCGACTTGAACATCAAAGACGTTCGCAAAGGGCACATCACCGAAATCACAGATCGGCTCCTTCAGCGTGGAGTCAATCGCATGGCCAAGGTTGTCCTTAGCCTCACTCCGTCAAATGTTCCGCTTCGCCGTCACTCGTGATCTTCTCGCATCAGATCCCACCGCTTTGCTCAGCAAGAAAAGTATTGGCGGAGCGAATGTAGAGCGAGATCGAGTCCTTGATGAGGATGAAATCAAAGAGTTAGCCAAAAAACTACCCACCGCAAATATGGCAGAAACAGGGCGTTCTTGCAGTTTGGATTGTGCTCGCTACGTGTTGCCGAATTGGAGAACTGCTCAAAGCTCGATGGGATCACGTAGACCTTGAGCGCAAATATTGGCGAATCCCTGCTCAAAACAGCAAAAATAATAGAGAACACATCGTTTACCTCTCTTCTTTTGCCGTCTGCTATTTCACCAAACTCAAGGAGTTAACAGGTGTTGGTGAATGGTGTTTTCCGGCAAGTCGTAAAAGCTGACTGCCTCTGTTCTAAAACAGTAACGAAGCAAATCACAGATCGCCAGAGGAGTAATGCGGGGCTCAAAAACAGAAGCAAGCAAATTGGAGCACTCAAGCTCTCTCGGGGGATTTGGAAGCCCCATGATTTGCGCCGCACGGGAGCCACTCTCATGAATGCCTTGGGAGTTCTTCCTGAAGTGGCAGAGCGATGCTTGAATCACATGGAAGAAAATAAGATAAAGCGGATTTACCAGCGCTACGGTTATGAGGCGGAAATGAGACAAGCATGGGAAAAATTAGGCGAACGATTGGAGCTTCTAACCAAGGTGGCGCTATGAGCAGCACCTTCAAAGCGATCATCACTCCTCGACTTCTTCAATTCGTTCAAAAACACCCAATTGGAAAAGGCATTAGTGAGTTGACTGGCTTTAGCAATTGGAGAAAATCCTCACACATTGCTCTCTAGAAGTACCTGATGAATCTCTACCTGGAGTTGGCTGGGTTGTAACACGGGCTTCCGATGATCTGAATCTCAGGCCAGAACATGCTGATGTCGTTCAGGTGTTGCTTGAAATTGGTTTGGCTTTACTCTGAACAGTCAGACTCTCCGTTAAAAAGCACGGTAGCCCAGGAACTGACCATGTTTGAAGCCGGAATGAAGTTGGAAGCGAGCAGACGTCAAAGAATTGAAGCAGCCAAAAAAGAGCGTCCTTGGCCAGCTCTTGACCAATGGATCAGTAAAAAGCTCAAATCCAAAACGAAATGGACAAGTGCAATGCTGTGGGCTGCCTTACCACTGAGCCATGACGGCGATCCCATTTATCAGGATGGAGAAAAATTGCATTGCTCTCAAGGTAACTACAACTCAATCGGTTATCGTGCATTTTGCGATCATGTCAGAAAGCAGCGCGAAAAAAATAAATGCAGATAGCGACGCTAGCTGCATCTGCATGTGAGACGCTATGTCACATAGTAACTTCAAATGAGGCTATGTGATGAAAAATATAACAGCTTTCCTAAGAGACACCGAAGCCGCCATCCGATATGGCGTGAGCCGTCCTACCATATGGCGATGGGCCAAAAACGGCAAATTCCCCAAGCCAGTCAAACTTGGAGCTGGCTCGACTCGCTGGCGTTCCTCTGATCTAGAAGCATGGGAACAAAGCCAAATTCAGAATATCGCTTCTCCTAGCGCAAATTCCTAGTCGGACGGCAAGCTATGTCTAAACTTCCATACGTTTTTCTTGCTATACCGCATGAGTTTTTGACGGAGGATTTTTTAAAAGACCCCGTCATGATGCGCTTTGTTGTATGGATGTTCAAACGCATCTCTCCTAACCCTTCGTTGGTTCCTTTGAAGGGAATAGGCAGGCAACTGCTTCTTGACCCATTTGAATTCATGTTTGGTAGAGAAACATGCGCCTTGGCCGCTGGCATCTCCCTTAAAAATGCGCGTACACGGCTGGAACAGCTAATCGGCCTTGGATATATCAAGAAAGTGGCCGGCAAAGGGGCCAGCACTTTTTCAGTCTATTGCCTAGAGACAAGAGCGCTTCGTCAAAGCGTTAACGGCCAGCAAAGCGAACAGCAACTAGGCCAGCAGACAGGCCAGCGAACTGGCCACAATCTAGAAGCGCAGATCCCAGATCTTAAAATTATAAAAGAGACGCCTAACGTTATCCCAAAAGTCGTCGATAGATCGCCTTTTTCAGATAAACAGAAAAGTGATCTTCAGGGACTTCTTGCGTATTGCGAGGATAAACAGCTTCGAATTTCAGAACGCGCTCTGCGAAGATGGATTCGTCTCTATGAACCAGAGCGTATAACAGATCATCTCTCATTGCTGCTAAAAGACATCGATGGGATCAAAAAACATGAGGCTTGGATGGAGGTGGCCTTGATAGAGAATTACTCTCGTCAGAATAGCAACATCCAGGAAAATCGACCGCTTTACAGAAGATTTTGCGAAAAGCAATGGCTGGACCGATCTCAAAATTACTCAATCGTACTGCTGTCACTCACCCTCCTCCAAGGATTATCCGTTTAAGCTGCCTCCAGAAGCTTTTAGAGAAATGCTCATAGATTGCTATCGCCAATACCATCAAGATTCGGAAGGAGCTCATGGAATCTAAATCTCCTGAAAATTCAGGGAAAATACAGGCTAGAGGGAAGTACATGAAGGGTCATTCCGGCAACCCTAAGGGCAAGCCGAAAGGAGCTCGAAACAAATCTTCGTTAGCCGCAGAAGCGCTTTTAGAGGGCTCTTTGGACAAGATCTGTAAGAAAGTTGAAGAGGAGGCTCTGAACGGCAATATGCAGGCTAAGCGCTAGCCAAGCTGCGCTACACCCAGATGAAAATTAAATCGCGGCGAGACCTTCGAACTGATATTCCGACTTTTTGAAATCACGGACAGCCATCCGCGCACATTCTTCGATAATCTTTTCCAAAGAATCCCCCGGATCCACCTCCGCCGCCGAAATATCCACACAAATAGAGGCGCTAAAAGTCGTCCCCCCTTTGATCCCTTTAACCTTAAAATTGGCAAATATCCCCGCTTTCTTTTTGGAGATATTGATAAAACGGACAAGATTGTTTTCTGCTATACTTGTCATAAATAATCTTCCTCTCTGAAATCGCTCTAATATATTTCCTATTTTTCTTAGCGTCAAGAAAAAAAGATTTCTCCCTTCAACCACCTACTCCTAAATTTCCCTCTTTGATACACTGACTTTCACCCATTTTATCCAAGGAAAAAAAACAGATGCCCCCCAAATACTCCCCCTTCCCTCTAGAACCGTCATGGAAAAAAGTCTTAAAAGATGAGCTCGAAAAACCCTATATCTTTCAATTAGCCTCCTTCGTCGAAGGGGAACGATCCAGCGGAGCCTCCATATATCCCCCATCCGATCTGGTCTTTAATGCCTTTTGGCAAACGCAATATGATCAAGTTAAAGTATTGATTATGGGGCAAGATCCTTACCACGGTCCCGGGCAAGCCCACGGACTTAGCTTTAGCGTTCCAAAAGGGGTGCCCTTGCCCCCTTCTCTCCAAAACATTTTTAAAGAGCTAGAGGCGGATTTAGGGGTTCCACAATCAAAAAATGGGTGCTTACTTCCCTGGGCTAAGCAAGGGGTCATGCTGCTCAATGCCACATTAACCGTCCGGCAAAGCGATCCGATGTCCCACCATAGCAAAGGGTGGGAAAGGTTCACCGATAGCGTCATCGAAGCTTTATGCCATCGGCAAGATCCTGTGATTTTTGTTCTCTGGGGGAAATCTGCCCAAGATAAATGCAAAAGAATCAAAGGGTTAAACGGTTCTCAGCACCTCTTATTGACCGCTGCACACCCTTCCCCTTTTTCGGCACATCAGGGGTTTTTCGGTTGCCGCCATTTCTCAAAGATTAACAAACAACTGATCCAATGGGGAAAATCTTCTATCGATTGGGCGATAATTAATTAGTTTTTTAGACACAAAATGGGCATTAGTTTATATATGGAAATATATGCCGATAAGGTAAAAAATGAAGGCAAAAGGTGCCGAAAAAGGCAAAATTTGTAAGCGTTCATTGACCATTTCCCTGGGATAGCCGGCGGCATGGAATTTGCATTTTTGATAAAGGGGTTTCTATAATCAATTTTAATTAGGTGAGAAATGTATGAGTGAAAATGAATTCTATAAAATTGATAAGTTGATGCCATATAAAACAAAGGTGCGTGAAGGCCCACTTCCTAAAGATGGCGACTTACAAGTTCATTTATCGAATACTCAGGAAGCTTCTCATCTAGAAAATGCCAACGCATTTAATAAGCTTCTATCTTATTACCATGAAGTTGGGCGCACACAGAACGCCATGGGGGGAAGTTCTATTGGAGAGAGGGAAGCTGTCCGTCTCGCAATGGAAGATGCCGAGAGCATGTTTAATTCTATGATGGAGATCAGCAAACAGCTGCGCCAAGCTTGTCAAGAACTCATGCAAATGCAAACTTGACGGTCTTATAGCTTTGTTCAATCGTTTCGAGCACCCTTTCCGGTGGGTAAATGACTACCGGTTTTTTTTATATTTCGATTTTTTTTCATTTTAAATTATAATATAAGTATAGGGTTGAATATTTAGTTATGTTTATATGAATTTTTTCGATAAATTTAACTAATAGTAAAAGGATTATTTACAATGAATAACCAATTGAAACATCTATTTCAACAGTTGATCAAGGATGATATGGCGCAAATTGAATTGGGAGGATCTAATATTACTATACGGGTATTAGATCACGCTTCGACATTTTCCTTATCGACTCCCGTATATTTCGGAGGAAATTTTATTCCGAAAAGCGTAAGGCATTGTCTTTCGCAAAAGACCCCTTTTCCCCAGACAGGCATCAAAACTAATTTATCTATTGATGAGGCTAATTTTAAGATTTATTTAAATTATTTTGGGGCTCTTGAGCATTTAAATGGTGATAAATTTAGAGAGCTTTTAGAAGATTTCAGTTGGCTTGCAGATGAGTGGCGTTTTTATTTGGATGAGCACGATAAAAATGACTTGGTTCATGTGCGTGTTCCATGAGGAATTATCGGATTTTGGCATAAAGGATAGTGAACTCATATAAGATGATAAAGGACCCGGCCAATAAAATTTGTGTCAGCACATCGGGAGGCGTCAATACGGCGCCCAAGATAAACGCGAGGACAATCATGTGCCTCCGTTTTGAGATGAGTGTTTCTAAGTTCAGGATTCTGAGGTGAACCAAGGTCAATAAAACCAAACCTCCCTCAAAAGCAAATCCATTCGCAAGCATTAAGAAAAAAGTATAGTCAAAATACAGGGGCAGAGACCATAGGTTTGTCCCTAGATTTCCGTTGAACATCTGCAGATAACGGTTGGCTAAGGGGATTGTAATGAAATAGGCAGAAGCAAAACCTGCCATTAAAAAAAGAATAGACAGAGCAAAAAAATAGACAGAGAGTCTTTTTTCATGTTTGTGCAAGCCTGGAGCTACAAAGCGGAAAATAAGGAAAAAGAGAAAGGGGGAAGAAATGATGAGGCTAAACCAAAAACAGGCTTTAAAAACAGTGGAAATCCCATCGACAGGTCCAAAGATAGCCAAAGAAGTCGCCGGGGTTAACGGAGTGTCGAGTTCGAGGTATTCCCCGGGAGGAATTACAAACATGTGATGATCTACTTGTTGAACTTTAGCGGATTTGGATGAAACAGAAGAAGATGGAGGGAGCGAATAGGTAGTAGTAAGCAAGGTTTGGTTGGTCATCCGTTCCCGTTGCAGTTTTTGATGTAAAAGAGCGCTTTGAGGAAAGCTGGTTTGAAGGGGTTTAGTTATAACGGTAAAAATCTCTTGGTAAAAGTAAAGGCTCCCTGCCATCGCAATGACAAAACAGATAAAGCAGGCGATAAATGTTTGACGCAGTTCTAAAAGGTGGTTCCAAATAGGAGCGAGTGTATCTTCTTCAGGCATGAAACTTCAACACGTTTGACTCACGTTCGGTATATCAAGGCTCTATTTAAAGAAGGTTTTTAAGCCTATTTTTTTTCTTCATCGATGGGGATGATTTTTTCCTCAGGTTCATCTTCAACCCCTTGACAGGCCTTTTTGAATTCCCGGATCCCCTTTCCAAGGCTTTTGGCGAATTCAGGCAATTTCTTTCCGCCGAAAAGGAGCAGGACAACGCATAAGATGGCGAGAAGCTCCCCTGTACCTATCATGTTAGTCTCCTGGTTGATGAGCCCATTTTGCTCATCCTTAGGAAAAAGTACAAACTATTTTAAAAAATTACCACAAAGCGGGGGGAGGTGCGGGTAGTTGGTTCAATTTGTTATTTTCTCCCTCACTTCTGAAATCCCTAGGTAAGTTGATTTTAGATTGTCAAAATCAGTAACTTAAGAGAAGTCACTTAGGAGGCACAGAGAAGGAAAAAACAGGATAAGCAGGATCGTAAACGGCAGGATAAGCGGGATAAAAAACAATTTTTTTG
The DNA here is from genome assembly GCA_963742415.1 of uncultured Parachlamydiaceae bacterium. Lineage (GTDB taxonomy): Bacteria > Chlamydiota > Chlamydiia > Chlamydiales > Parachlamydiaceae > CAVULX01. The sequence goes on along the minus strand of CAVULX010000003.1, from coordinate 443,378 downwards.
AATAGTCTACTTAATCATATCCGCACATTCTTACTCTTTATTCAATATCTTGTTTATCCTGCCGTTTACGATCTTGCTTATCCTGTTTTTTCTCTGTGCCTAGTTGCTTAGGAGCTATCTCTTGTTATCACACTGTTCTCGATGGCTCAGCGATTTTTTATGTTTCAAGCGAATTAAATTTTGGAGACTTCTTCATTCAAAAATTCATCAACTTGCTGGGGAGCGCGGCCGATGAAGTTTTCGATTTTGAGGATCTCTTCAAGTTCATGAGGGGTCAACCCAAAAGCAGGATCCTGCTCAATTTGCTTTAGAAGGGGCATTCTTTCATAGCCTGCTTTTACGGCATTGGCGGTGGCGTGGCTGTGAACCCTTAGCAGTTCATGCAAGGTTTGCCTATCCCCCCCTTTTTTGACAGCCGCCATCAAGATGTTCTCTGTGGCAATGAAAGGCAATTCCTCTTCGATATTCTTCTTCATCACCGCGGGATGGATGACCATATTTTTTGTGATGTTAAGGAGGAGTTCCGCAATAGCATCAGCGGTTAAAAAGGCTTCGGGTATAGTTAGACGGCGGTTGGCCGAATCATCCAGGCTCCTCTCCAGCCATTGGACTGCAGAGGTATAGGGGGGATTGCTGCTTAAAGCGATTAAAAAGCGAGCCAGGCCGCAGATCCGCTCGCTGAGGATCGGATTCCGTTTGTAGGGCATGGCCGAAGACCCTATTTGCTTTTCCGAGAATGGTTCTTCCATTTCTTTGAGATGGGCTAGCAGCCGCAAGTCGGTGCCGAATTTATGCGCGCTGGCAGCAAATCCTGCTAAGGAATCGACCACAAGGGAATCTATCTTTCTAGTATAAGTTTGGCTGGCGATCCGGTAAGAATCGGAAAAACCCATTTTTTTTGCCACCCGCTGTTCCAATTCGACAACTTTCTTATGATCTCCCCCAAACAAGGCTAAAAATGAAGCTTGGGTGCCGATGGCCCCCTTGACGCCTAAAAAGCGGAGGGAGTCCATCCGATGCACCATTTCCTGGTAGTCGATCAAGAATTCTTGTATCCATAAGCAAGCTCGTTTTCCGACCGTTGTCAGCTGTGCAGGCTGAAAGTGTGTAAACCCAAGGCAAGGTACAGAGGCATTTTTTTTAGCAAAATCGGCAAGCTGATGGATAATCCTTTTGACCTTAATCGAAAGAAGGTGCAATCCATCCCTCATTTGAATGATGTCGGTATTATCATTGACAAAAGAGGAGGTGGCTCCTAGATGGATGATGGGACGGGCTAAGGGGCATAGGTCGCCGTAAGCATGAATGTGAGCCATCACATCATGATGAAATTGTTTTTCATACGCAGCCGCCTTTTCAAAGTCGATCTCTTCGCTATGATCGATAAGCTCTTGAATTTGTTCCGGAGTGATTTCTAAGCCAAGCTCTTGCTGGGCCTGTGCCAGGGCTATCCATAACCTTCGCCAGGTGATAAATTTAAACCGGGCGGAAAATAGGGACAACATCTCTTGGCTGGCATACCGCTCAGCCAGGGGGCTTTCATACTGATTGTGAGAATTCATGCTCCACCCAAAATTTTTTAAAGAATTATTTTTTTCAACTCGTTTAATAAGTAAGTGATGGATTGTTTTTGATTTTTCGTCAAGGTTGGAGTCGACCTTTGAGCGGTCTTTACGATTTTTGTCAACGCTAGGATAAGGTTTTCTGCTGGGTCTTGCGCCCGTTTGTCGTCGGTGGAAAGGGGAAAAAGCTCCCGGATCTTAACAAGCAATTCCGTTTTTGTTTCACCTTGGTAATTTTCGACGATTTTTTGCTTGAGCTCCATGGGTCCTTGCCGGCTGGCTAACGTGTAGACAGCTTGACGGGGCATTTCATCCAGTTTTGATTGAAGCGTTTTCGGAAAATGTTCGTAAAATTCATAATATTGGAGAAAATTATAAGGGGTTTGACGGTTTCCATAGGTCGCCAAGAGCCAGCAGGTGAAAGCCCCTTCCTTATAATTGATGAGGATTTTTTGCGCCTTTTTGATCCGTTCACCATGCAGGATGGCCGCCTGATTGTTGATGGCTTTGACTTCCGATGTAATGGAAATCAGGGCCGGCAAGTCGGAAGCGATGTCTGCTTTTCCGGTCGAAAACTCCTTCAGCAGCATGCGGAGGAGCTCTTTTTCTTTAGCGTTCAGTTCGGTGACATTGAACACGCCGGAAAAGCTGGTGAGGTTTCCGCTGGCGGATTGCAGGGCCATTTCAGCCATTTTAGACGAATGGGAGCTCTTCTTCAGCCGTTGTTCCAACAAAGTATTCACATGACTCATAACACAACCTCGCAATGTAAAGCGGTTTTACATCAGCCCTTTTTTGAGGAGTTAAAATTTAAGAGATCCTCTTTCAAAAAGGGTTTTGGATCTATTCTATAGCCTTTTTAGGATCTCTTTTGATAAAGCTTCATAATCATCGGCAGCGCGGCTTTCCGGCACCGTCTCAAAGACAGGCTTCCCATGGATGGAAGCTTCCGACACAGCGATATCTTTACGCACCCGAGAGGTGAGCAGTTTTTTGGGAAAGGTCTTTTCGATTACATCTAAAAAGGCGGTGTTGTTTTTGCCGCGGGCGTTCCAGAAGGATAAAAGGACGCCCAGGACATTGAGGGGATGCCTTTGACCGATGCTGCCCATGAAGTGGGAAAGACGTTCGAGCCCTTTGACGCTGTAGAATTCGGGGGTGACGCAGACGAGGGTATGCTGGGCAGCGATCAGTGCCGATTCAGTCAGCCAGCAAAGAGAAGGGGGCGTATCGATGATCACGAAGTGATAAGGAAGGGGATCAATAATATCCCGAAGCCTTTCGTGGGAATACCGGTCGGCGGCGAGGGCTCCGGTCACTTCGACCCTTTCGAGCCAAGTGTCGGCCGGGATGAGGTCTAAAAGAGGTTGAGAGGTTTTTTTGATGACCTCTTCGAGAGTTTTTTTCCCTTGCAGCACGGGAGCCAAGCTATCATTTTCATCGGGGTCAAATCCGAGACCTGTGGTTAAGTTGGCTTGGGCATCGAAGTCGATGAGGAGAACTTTTTTCTTATGGAATTTAGCTAGTGCAGCCCCGAGGTGGAGGGCTGTCGAGGTTTTGGCTGTTCCCCCTTTGAAACTGCTGATGGCAATCGCTTGCTTCTTCATGGAAGGCTCCTTCAAAAAGTAGAAGGGCAAAGATAAAGGAAAAAGGGAAAACAGGGAAGAGAATTTCATTCTATTTTGCTGGCAAGGCGTTTATGAATGACAGGTAAACGGAGGGAAGTTAGACTGTATAAATCTATTGTAATAGTTTTTATTAAAACGATGATTTTACAACTAACTATATAACTAACTTTTAAAGTTGAGTTAATTTATAGAAGGTGTTATAAGATTACCATTGTTTAATTTTTTTTCAGTTGGAGGATAAAATGGAAGGATGTAGTAGTGGTTTAGATCCAAGAATGAATAATCTTTATTTAACATCACAGGAAATATGTGAAGCCGGTTTTGATAAAATAAGGAGCCTTTCTCTGCAACATATGACGGTTTCATATGCCGAGAAGATAACAAATAAGCTTTGCACCATTATCCTTAATAAATCGCAAGAAGCAGCAGATTTAGGGTCTACCTCTGCGCAAATCAATAAAATCGAATTTAAGTCATGTTTGGAAGATTATAAAATTAATGGCAAAACAACAGAGATAGCTGGATGTGGATCAATTAGCGAAGTTATAAATTCCATACTTTTCAAAAACCGTGGTGTGAACTGTTTATTAATCAAAGGCAATGAAGAAGATTTTAATATAAAAATTTCTTGGGATCAAAAAAATCCTTATTTGAACCCAAAACCTGTTTTGCCTCCCGTGCCGACATCGTTGAGTTATGGCGAAGAGCATTGGAAGCTTTATATAAATAAAACAGGAACAGATGTAAAATTTTTAGTGGGAGAAGCAGAAAATGAAGAAATTGCAGCCCATAAGTTTCCTTTACTCGTTTCTCCTGTTTTATATGCAATGTTCATGGGACCAATGAAGGAAGCCACTTCAAATGAGCCTATTAATTTTCCTTACGTGTACTCTAAAGAGGCTTTTGAGGAACTTATGAGGCATCTATATACTAGAAAAGTAGATGAAAGTTTTTTAAAAGATGCAAATAAAACCTTAGACTTATTTATGGGTGCCAACGCTTTACAAATCGAGGCTCTTAAAGCTCAATGCGCCCACTCTTTGGGAGCAATGATCTCTGTAGAGATGAAAAAGCCTCAAGTTGTTTTGGATATTGCAATAGCTTCCTGTGCAACCCAACATGAAGGTCTCATGAATATCTGTAAGTGGTTTTTTAAAATCAACCCTCAATTCTATGAAATTGAAAGTTTATTAAAAGATAAGTCCTTAGAAGAAATCCTTACTATTATTGATACAGCCCATGCTCTTGGATATAATGATCTCAAAAAGATCTGTTATCAAAATATAAAACAACAAATTAGCCTACAAAATTTTAAAACTATTGCTGAAAGAACCGTTTATTCCAAAGATAAAGTTCTTCAAGAAATAGGCGTGAGTTTCATTAAAGCCAATGAAGACAACTATAATTACATTTATAATCATAGAAAGAACTTGGCAGTAGAGGAATGGGGATTATATAAGACGCTCTCATTAGTCCCTGAAGGCCATAAGAGCTATGTCCTTGCTAATGTAAGTTCAGTAAGCGAAGACTATAAAGACAAAGACAAAGGCAAAGACAAAGAAAAACCTTAGAGCGTTATGTTGCGCGTCGTATAATGTAAACGCAAAGGGTGGGAAAAATCTATTTTTTTGCATCGCCTTTGCGTTTACTTTTTATCTTCATTTCGTAAGCCAAGTTTACTTTTCGGTGCAGTCTTCTGCCTACAAAGTTAATTTTATATTTTCGTCAATATCCTTGAGATGTTAAATAATTAAATAAAATTATTTACAGTGGGAGGGTAAAATGGAAGGCGCTAGTGGTAGTAATGCACTTTTAGGACCATATAAATTACTTATAAGAAAAGATGAGGTAAGTTCTGAGGAGGTAAAAAAATTAAAGAGCGCTATTACAAACTTTGGTTCCAATGAATCAAATGTTATAGATATGGTTGTCGATCTCTGCAATTTTCTCCTTCTAAAATCGCTGGAGGGTCTAAATTCAGGCGCGGGTTCTGTGACAGTAAATAAGCTTGAGTTTAAGTCGAATTTTAAAAAATATACTCTTACCAGCAATGAATATGATGCCTGTAATGAAATTAACAAAGTTGCGCATTCCATACTTTTTAGTAAGCGTGGTGTAACAAGTTCATTAAAAAGGGTTGATTCTGCTGATTTTGAAGCGGTAATTTCCTGGAAGTCTGATAATCTTTATTTAATTCCAAAACCTATGTTGCCTGAGTTGTCGAAATCTTTTAGCTATTGTGGAGTCTGGTGGGACCGTTATAAAGCTAAAGATCTAGTGGATGTAGAATTTAGGGTGGAAAGCGAGGTGTTTGCAGCCCATAAGTTGATTTTATCGGCTTCTCCTGTTTTGCATGCGATGTTCATTGGAATGAATGATGCCCGTTTAGCTGAACCCATTACTTTAAAAATAGCCCCCTCAAAAGAGGTCTTTAAGGAACTCATGAGGCATCTATATACTACGCAAGTCGACGAAAGTTTTTTGAAAGATCCAAATAAAACGATAGATTTGTTGAATTGCGCCAATGCTTTACAAATCGATTCTCTTGAAGTTTTATGTGCCAAGACTTTGGAACAAATGATTGGAATGTGGATAAAAGAGGCACCAATTAAGCCGCAAGCCGTATTGGATATTGCGATTGCTTGCACAAAGCTCAAACATAAAGGGCTTATACAGGTTTGTCACTGGTTTTTTAGAGTCAATCCCGAATTCCACAACACTAAAGATTTATTAAAAGATAGGTCAATGGAGCAAATTTTTACAATGATTGATACTGCAAATGATATCGGCTATAAAGGTCTCAAGGAGGTATGTTTTCAACATCTAAAAGATCAAATTACGAGAGAAAATTTTGCCATTATTGCTTCAAGAGCCATTGATAAGAAAGAAGATGAGCTTAGAAAGATATGCAAAAATTTTATCCGAGATGATAAACAAAACTATGACCATATTTATGAGGGTAGGAAGGACGGGACAAAAAAGAAATGGGATTTATATAAATTGCTTTCATTGCTCCCTACTGATCATGAGACCTATTCTTTAAAAAGTCTCAAAGACAAAGAAAAAGAACTCAAATCGTAAACATTAACAGATTTGTGAACACCTCTTTGTTATGTTATACCGAACATGACTCAAAAATTGGAATTTGGAGCTTACCTTTGTAAAATTGTTTTTAACAATTGGAGGATAAGATGGAAGGATGCAGTCATTCACGTTCAATCTCGAATAATTTTTATTTGCAGGAGGGTGAATTTTATCAGGATGACCTGATAAAAAGGTTAAGGCAGCATATTATAGGCTTTAATAATCTTACATTTGATGAAACAGTTGCGAAGGTAGCTGCTAGCATTAGCAATTTTCTTCTTGATAAGGCTAAAGGAGCTGCAGATTTAGGCGCTCAATCGACTGAAGTCAATAAGGAAGAATTCAAGTCAAGTTTTAGCCAATATAGACTTCCAAAAGGGGATGAGTCAGAAGCTCAGGCGTGCGAAGGAATTAACAAGGCTATAGCTCCTATACTTTTAAAACAGCGTGAAATAGCGAGTTCAACCCAGATTAAGGGTGCTGAATTTAAGGTCATCATTTCCTGGAAGGCAGAAAATCGTTATTTAAATCCAAAACCCTTATTGCCTGAGGTACCGAAATCATTTAATTATATGGAATTATATTGGCAACAATATACAACTCAAACTTACACAGATGTAAATTTTAAAGTAAACAAAGAGGTGGTTGGCGCCCATAAGTTTCCTTTACAAATGGCTTCTCATTTTTTTCGTGCCATGTTTACAGGAGAAATGAAAGAAGCCAAATCGAAAGAACCCATTCCTTTTAATTTTGTACACTCAACAAAAACCTTTCATGAACTTATGAGGCATCTATATACGGGACAGGTAGACGAAAATTTTTTGAAAGATCCATATAAAACTATAGATTTATTACTGGGCGCCAACGCTTCACAAATCGAGGCTCTTAAAGCTCAATGCGCCAAGTCTTTGGAACAAATCATTTGTGTAGAAAAAAAGGAGGCTCCTCCAAGCCTTCAAGCTATTTTGGATATTGCAATAGCCGCCAATACAATCAATCATCAAGGACTTATAGACGTCTGTAAGTGGTTTTTTAAAGCTCATCCCGGATTCCATACCTCTAAAGATTTGTTAAGAGATAGGCCTGTCGAGCAGATTTTTACAATCATTGATACTGCACTGGATTTTGATTATACAGGCCTTGAGGAGGCATGTTTTGAATATTTGGCTGCACAAATCAACATTGATAATTTTAATGTTATTCTTAAGAAAGCGATTAATAAAAAGGAAGGCAAGCTTAGAAAGATATGTAAAAATTTTATCAAAAAAAATATACAAAACTACAATTATATTTACAACAAAAGAAAGAAAGAGACGAAAGAGGAATGGGATTTATATAAGGAGCTTATATTACCCCCCCGCAATCATGCGGCTTCTGCTTTAACTGGTACTGGTTCTATTGAAGACCCTAAAGGAAAGAAAAAAGAAGGATCTTAAAGCTTACAATTCATCGTCGATGCTGAATTAACCAGGATTTCCGCTTAACATCTGCCTATAGAGGCATTTTAAACCTAAAGAAATTTGAAAGGAATTGACCCTTTCACTATCAAAAGCTTGCAAATTTTAACCGGAAACCTGTCCTCCGTAATTATGTCGTCCCTACAGGACTCCGTTTTTTTTGCATTTTACCCAGGCCTTCGCTTCGCTACGACCTGGGCTATGATATTCCGCGCCTTCGGCGCTGAAAACGGCCTGAAAGGCCGAAATGTTATAGCCCAGGTCGTAGCGAAGCGAAGGCCTGGGTAAAATGCAAAAAAAACGGAGTCCTGTAGGGACGACATAATTTTTTTTTGTAGACATAGATGTTAAATCAGCATCGACTTCATCAGGGCGCCTGCTTATGGTAGGGGGAAATGAGGCGGCGGCTATTTCTTTCCTGCTCAATCGTTTGCAGAAATTGCTCCAAAGGAAGGGCGCCTACAACGAGATTTTCCCTTGTCCGCAAGGAGATATTTTGCTGTTCAAGCTCCTGGTCGCCGACAGTCAAAATGTAATTCACTTGCGCTAACTGAGCATTGCGCACCTTTTTGCTTACAGATTCTTGAGCGTGGTCCACTTCGACATTATATCCTGCCTTCTTGACTTTGGCGGCAACTGCATCGGCATAAGGCTGATGCCGGTCTGCAACAGTTAAAATCCGAATTTGTGAAGGGCTTAGCCAGAGGGGAAACCGGCCGGCAAAGTGTTCGATTAAGATCCCAAAAAAACGTTCGATGGAGCCATAAATTGTTCGATGGATCATGACTGGACGTTTGCGTGTCCCATCGGGAGCGGTGTATTCAAGTTCAAATCGATCCGGCAGAGCCATGTCAAGCTGGATTGTGGCGCATTGCCAAGTGCGGTTGATCGCATCGCGGATGTGTAGATCGATTTTAGGACCATAGAAAGCTCCATCCCCTTCATTAATCTTGTAAGGTCTTTGAGTGGAGTCTAGAGCCCCTTTTAATCCTATTGTAGCATTTTCCCATTCTTCGTCGGTACCGATGGTATTTTTTTCAGGGCGAGTGGAAAGTTCAAGATGATAATCGAGGCCGAAAGTGGAGTAAAGTTCATCGGCGAATTGTAAAACGGCGAGAATCTCACTTTGAATATCAGAAGGTTTCATAAAAATGTGGGCATCATCCTGATGGAAGCTCCGGACACGGAAAAGACCTGAAAGGGCTCCTGAGGGCTCGTAACGATGGACATTACCGATCTCAGCCACTCTCAAGGGGAGCTCCCGATAGCTATGGATATATGTTTTATAGTACAGCATGCATCCAGGGCAGTTCATCGGTTTGATCGCATATTCACGTTCTTCAATTTCAGAAGTGAACATGTGGTCGCGGTAGTTGGCCCAGTGTCCAGACCTTTCCCATAAGTCTCGCACCATAAGGCCTGGTGTTTTTATCTCCACGTAATTGTTTTTTTCGAGAAGTTCACGCAGATAGACGAGGAGTTGGTTCCATACATACATCCCTTTAGGGTGGATGAAAGGCATCCCTGGAGCTTCTTCTTTGAGGGAAAAAAGGTCCAGCTTAGGGCCGAGGATTTTATGGTCCCGCTTTTTTGCTTCTTCAAGTTGATGAAGATATTCTTTTAAAAGTTTCCGGTCGGGGAAAGTAACTGCGTAAATGCGGGTTAACATTTCACGTTCCGGATCCCCTTTCCAATAGGCTCCAGAAGTCTTCATCACTTTGATTGCTTTGATTTTGCCTAGATTGAATAGGTGGGGGCCGCGGCAGAGGTCGAAGAATTCTCCTTGACGGTAGCCTGTGAGGGGAGAACTTGGCTCGAATCCTTGGATGAGTTCAACTTTGTAGGGATTGTGGGAAAATGCTTTGAGGGCTTCTTCCTTATTGCTAAAAGATTCCTTTTTTGATAAGTAATTTTCCTCTGTAATTTTTTGCATTTCTTCTTCAATGCGGCCGAAGTCGGCATCGGAAATGTTTAAATTGGCAAAATCGTAGTAGAAACCGTTTTCAATGGGGGGGCCGATAGTGGGTTGGGCATCGGGCCAGAGGCGGAGGATAGCTTGAGCAAGAACGTGCGCGGATGTGTGCCAGAAAACTTCACGGCCCTGAGCATCCTCAAAATTCCAAAAAATAACTTTGTCTCCCTCTTCAAGAAAAGAAGACAAATCGCAGTTTTTTCCATTGATGTTGACCCCTACAGCCTGGTGGGGACCTTTCAAGTTTAACTTGTCGGCTAAATCTTTGGCAGTGGCGCCGTTTGGCAAATCGATTTTGTTATTATCTTTTAAAAAAACAAACATAATAAAACTCTAAAATTCGTACGTTAATTTCGTAGTATATAATAGCCCAATTACGTCAAAAAAAAAAGAGAAATGAGAGCCGCATCTCGAATCTCTGCGCTGGATTAAAACCTTAAAAAAACAGGTGAAAAGAAGAAGTGCGGCTTCTTCGAAAAGAAGCCGCACCAGTCAGGCAAATCTGCGAGTTCAAATTAAGGTTGAACTGGTTGTCTTTGTAAAATTGCCATTTCGATTGGAAGGGTGGTAGCCGAGCCTATGCTGAATGTCCTCAACACCACATTACTTTTTGTATCAATTGCAGAAATGGTGGCATTTCCCACGTTTAAGCTGTAAATCGTTTTCTCGTCTGGGCTAAGTGTAATGCCAATCGGAGCTCCATCCACAGGGATAGCAACCGCCACTGTGTTTGTGCTGGTGTCAATTTTCGCGACGGTGCCGCCAAGATTTGCACACCAGACAAATTTTCCATTGATGTTCCTGACGACCTGTTGCGAGCCAAATTCAGTTGGAATCGGGGTAAGATCACCGGTATTGGCATCTACGGCAACTATCCGAAAAGTGTCTGATCCGGTCACATAAAGGGTCTTGCCGTTTGGCAGTGGCGCAATACTTGTCGGTTTGCTGCCGATATCGACTGAAATATGATTTATGATGGTTTTTGAATTCGTGTCAATTACAGCAAGATCGCCGCCCTCAGAGGGATTGAGATTGAACATATCGACGACATAAGCAAAATGACCGCCTGCAAATTGGACGTCCACAGGGTATGAAAAAGGCGCATCGAGGGAAATAAACTCTTCAAATGCTTCAGTGCACACGTCGAATATTGCTATTGCACCAGGAGCATCGGGTCCATTAGCGCCGCTCGTGTTTTTAGTCGCCAAAGTGACCCACATTTTGCGGTGATCAGGTGTGAGGGTACAGGCTACGGGCGAGCTAAGTGAGTCGTTGAAAATATCGTGTGCAAAGTTCGTGGTGGTATCGATCACTGTGACCGTACCTTCTAATTGGTTGGCCACAAACATTTTGTTTCGGTTAGGGACATTTGCAATGCCGGCTGCTCCTGAGCCTGTAGGAATTGTTTGCACTATTTCGCCTGCTATTAAATCAACAACGGAGACAGTGCCATCTCCAAAGTTTGTCACGTAGCCAAAACGGCCTTCGTTGTGACCGTCGTTGATTGGTATAAACGCAGTTGTCAAAACAAGGATCGCACTGGATATAGCTGCGATAGCTAATTTATGTAAAATGTTCATGTTTCCCCCCTTATTTATAAATTTCTGATTTTTTGCCTTTCTAACCTGAACTTTGAGTTTCTATAAATGCGCATTGTTTCTTTATTTTTCATAACTTAAAAAATAATTTATTTTCAAACTTTTTATAAAAATTTATTTACAATTTTTACTTGCATTTGCCCAGAGAAGAACGAATGGAAAACCTAGTGAAATAATTTTTTAAAAAATGTTGTCATTTGAACAGGAAATTTTGCGCTTAATCCGTTTGATGCTTAAGCACAGGCTTTCGGGCAGCTAAGGCTTCATCGAGCCTGGTGACAGGCATAGTATGGGGGGCTGTTTTGACAAGGTCGGGATTTTCTTGGATCTCTCGTACAATTTTCTTCAAAATATCAATGAAAGCATCCAACGTTGCTTTGGATTCGCTTTCCGTAGGCTCGATCAGCATGCATTCTTTGACAATTAAGGGAAAATAGACTGTAGGTGCATGCACACCGTAATCTAAAAGGCGTTTTGCAATATCTAGAGCACGAACGCCTTTGTTAAGGTAATTATCTGCTTGGACGACAAACTCGTGCATGCAAGTTTGCGGATAAGGCAGTGTAAATAATTCGCCGCACGCCTTTTTTAAATAATTGGCATTCAATACCGCCATTTCAGCGATACGCCTCAATCCATAGCGGCCATGAAGTTTAGCATACAAATAAGCCCTCAGATAAATCCCAAAGTTGCCATGGAAAGAAGCTATTTTCCCGATGCTCGACGGATCATTCCAGATTAGACGGTAAAAAGGATCCCCTTTTTCCACCCGGGGAACCGGAAGAAACTCTTTTAATTTTTCATTGCACAAAACAGGACCTGACCCTGGTCCTCCTCCCCCATGGGGAGTAGAAAATGTTTTATGCAAATTGATATGCATCACATCAAATCCCATGTCTCCAGGGCGGACGACATTTAGCATTGGGTTGAGGTTGGCGCCATCGTAAAACAATAAGCCTCCGCTTTTGTGGATCATCGCAGCGATCTCTATGATGGCGGGGCTGAACAAACCCATTGTATTTGGATTTGTTAACATCAATCCGGCTGTCCTATCTGAAACCGTGCTGCACAAATGGTTAAGGTCCATATCCCCTTGAAGATTTGTGCGGATGGGAATTGTGATGAAGCCCGCCATAGCGGCGGTTGCAGGATTTGTTCCATGGGCGTTGTCGGGTATTAACATTTCACGCCTGCCTGTCTGCCCTTGCTTGCGATGATATTCGGCGATCATCCGGATCCCGGTGAATTCCCCTTGGGCTCCTGCGTTGGGAAGGAGGGAGCCGGCGGTCATGCCGCACACTTCGCAAAGGATTGCGATCAGTTCAAAGATAATTTGTAAGTTGCCTTGAGAAGCTTCTTCTGGCGCTAGAGGGTGCATCTTTGAAAATGAGGGGAGAGCTGCCGCCCACTCATTCACCCGCGGATTCAGTTTCATCGTGCAGCTTCCCAAAGGGTAAAAGTTGGTATCGATCCCCATATTTCGTTTTGCGAGAGCGCAAAAATGGCGGGTTAGATCGATTTCGGACACTTCCGGCAGATGAAGAGGTTCTTTACGCTGCAGGGAAGCAGGAGGCAGGAATTTTTCAAATTCAGGATCGCTTTTCGGGAGGCTATAGGCGTGTTGGCCAGCTTGGCTTTTTTCAAAAATGGTTTTGGTCATGCAAATATTCTCTCAAATTCAACAAATTAGGCTAAAGCTTGCTGCGCAACACGGATATACCGGTCTAGCTGTTCTTTCGACTTTGTTTCGGTTACAGAGACAAGCAGATGTTCATTTAATTCCGGATAAAATCGCCCTAAGTCGAGGCCGGGTTCGATTTTCTCTTGTCTAAAAATCTTTTGCACTTCCTCGAGAGGCCTGTTCACTTTGACGACGAATTCGTTAAAAGTGGTTAATTCCCCCAAAAGGGAAATTCCGGGTATGGCGGCAAGTTTTTCTTTTAAATAGGATGCCCGTTGATAATTTGTTAAGGACAATTGACCGACCCCGTTTTTTCCATACCATAAGATCCCTATAAGGCATGCCAAAGCTGCCAAAGCCTGATTTGTGCAAATGTTTGAAGTGGCTTTTTCCCGCCGGATATGTTGCTCCCGAGCCTGCAGTGTTAAAACGAATCCCCGCCTGCCAAGAGTGTCGACAGTTTCCCCTGCAATTCTGCCTGGCAGCTGCCTCACGAGCTCTTGCTTGCACGCAATGTAGCCGACATAAGGTCCCCCATACTGCAAAGGGAGGCCAAAAGGTTGGGCATCCCCGACAGCTATATCTGCACCAAGTTCTGCAGCAGAAGCAAACAAACCATAGGCTAAAGGGTTTGCAGAAATGATTGTTAAACATCCTTTCTCTTTAGCTTTAGCAGCGATAGGCCGGAGATCCTCTACAATGCCTAAGAAGTTGGGGTATTGAACAAGGATGGCTGCGGTATGATCATCCAATAATTCATTTAATCTAGCGAGATCGATAGACCCATTTTTCAAAAAAGGGATGGTTTCAATGGGCGTGTTGTGGCTGACAAGGTATTGTTCTACAACAGCTCTATAGTTGGGATGAACAGAGCGTCCAATCAAAACTTTTGAGCGCTCTTTCTTTAGGCGTAAAGCCATTAGCATCGCTTCAGCGCAAGCTGCAGCTCCATCGTACAATGAAGCATTGGAAACATCCATCCCCGTAAGGGCGCAAATCGCAGATTGAAATTCAAAAATGGTTTGAAGCATGCCTTGGGAAGCTTCAGGCTGATAAGGGGTATAGGAAGTTAAAAATTCAGATTTACTGCAAATGGCAGGAACAAGAGCTGGGACATGATGCTCGTAGGCCCCTGCGCCTAAATAATTCTCATATTGCGGGTAGGTATTTTTTGAGCCTAAAGCTTGAAGAAGGCAGATCCCTTCATATTCGCTTAAGCCATCATCTTCGGCAGGCGGAGCTAAGCGCAAGGTTTCAGGAACTACTTGAAAAAGGTCATCGATTGTTCGAACCCCGAGGGCTTCCAACATTTCTTTGATTTGAGATTCTTTATTTGAAATAAAGTCCATGTATGTCTACAGCTGTGTTCTTTATGTAGGAGAACCTACTTTTGCTTGATACATTTTGATGTCCATCAGGCTATCGAGCTCTTTTTCGTCGCTTAGCTTGACTTTGCAGATCCATCCCTCTTCTTCTGCCGATTTGTTAATGAGATCTGGAGAAACGTTAAGGACTTGGTTGATCTCTGTAATGATGCCTGAAACGGGAGAATAGACATCAGCCGCGGCTTTGGTTGACTCCAGAACAGCGATCTCTTCTCCGCTTTTAACCATTTTCCCAACTTTGGGAAGTTCGACGTAGACAATATCGCCAAGTTCTTTTTGCGCAAAGTTAGTCACACCGATGGTACCGACGTTTTCATATGTTTTTATCCATTCATGGGTTTCTGTGAATTTCATTGCTGCTTATCCTTGTGAGTGGTTTGTGATAAAGCTTTTATTTTCAAAAATGGCAAAGAGACGACCTCTGCTTGGGCACGGTTTTGTCTGATTTCCACCTCCACAATATCCCCTTCTTGCAGAGCTTCCGAAACTAATATAATAGCAATGGCTTTATTTAATGTGGGGGAATGGGTACCCGATGTCACATCTCCAATCGGAATTCCATTTTTATATACTTTATATCCTTCCCTGGCAATTCCCTTATCAAGCAAAATAATTCCATGCTGATATCTTTTAGAGTGATTGTCTTCTAATTGTTGCATGAAAGTTTTGCCTAGAAAATCCTCTTTATTCCACTTGACAGTCCAGGCTGAAACACTTTCGTTAGCGGCAATGGCATCGGAAAGCTCATGTCCATACAAGGCATATCCCATTTCGAGGCGGAGTGTGTCCCTGGCTCCGAGGCCGGCAGGTTCTATTTTTTCATCCTTTCCATCTTTCAAAAACCTTTTCCAGAGTTCTACAATGCAGGGGCTTGGAGCATAGATCTCTAATCCCCCCGCGCCTGTATAACCTGTGCCGGATAAGATGACTGCATGACCTTTGTATGACGTGGTGATAAAATGCATCGGAGTGATTTTAGAGGCCTCAGGAAATATCTTTAGAGCCACTTTAATGGCATCGGGACCTTGAATGGCAAGGATCCCCTCTTCTTTGTATAGATCTTTGATTACGACGTCGAAAACTTGACCTTGCTCTAGAAGGTGATGAAGGTCTTTCTCTCTATTGGCAGCATTGACAATCACAAAAAAGTGGGCGTCATCGACCTTGTAGACGATGACATCATCGACACTTCCCCCGGACATGTCAGGCCAAACGGTGTAGACGGCTGATAAATCGGGCTTTCCCGCAATTTTATTGGTTGAAAGATAATCTAAGAAAGGCTCCGCCTCTTCGCCGCTGATGAGGATCCTTCCCATATGGGAAACATCAAAGATTCCCACATGCTGCCGGACAGCCAGATGTTCAGCAATCACCCCTTTGTAATGGATCGGCATTTCCCATTCCGCAAATGTCACCATCTTGGCGCCCAAGGCAAGATGTTCCTCATATAAAGCTGTTTTCATTTCAATAACCTCATGCTGCTCCATAATGAAGGTTGCTGTTCGATTTGATAATCGTTCGTCACCACAGAAAAATGCTGGGGAGGTCCATCAGGGCGGTTAATTCGATAAGCAAAGCCTAACCGGTCAAATTGTTCAGGATCATATCCATGCAAGCATTGGTTGGGAATGAAAATTTGCATTGAATAGGTGGAATTTTTGAGCTTGGTTTTAATTTTGAGTTCTTTAGCGTCGCAAAGCTCGTGGGTATCTTCTGTACGAAAACGGGTGATCTCCCCAGCATAATGTCCTTCGATCGCCTCAGGCAAAAAGAAAAAATGGTGGCAAAAACGGGTGTTGAATCCGGAGGTTTTGACATCCCGGGTGTCGATGAAAAGTTCGACGCTGTCTCCGCGGGTAACATCGGGATAAAAACAATGTCGATAGGGTTGGGAGACAGTGACAAAGGCTTGAAAGCCCTCTTGGTTCCACCCAACAGCCACTTCAGCAAAGGGATTTTCTGAGCACAAAGGGGTTAAATCGGGAAGCAGGTATTTGCGGAATTCGGCAGGAGGCAATTTGGAAAATTCTGTTTTTAAATGAAGACAATCGGTTTGAATTTGAAAAAAATTGATAGGTGTTAAAGGAACAAACTCATCCATAATCGAAAATTGTAGCAGACTTTAAGATTTTTCAGAAAACACCAGTTGCTAAATTAGTGCTGTTGTTTCAAACTGGGGATTACCCCTATCGACTATTATATGGAAAATTATAAAGAAGGAGAAGTTTTGTATGACACAATGTTGTATGACAGGAAATCAAGAAAATAAAAAATCTAAGGCACTATCCTATCAATTGCCTCCGTTGCCTTACGATTTAAATGCCTTAGAACCCGTGATTAGCGCGGAAATTATGAATTTGCATTACAACAAGCATCACCAAGGTTATGTGACCAATTTAAATAAAGCTTTAGAACAATATTGCGATGCAGAGTGCAAAGGGGATTTGCAAGCCTTGATCAGTTTGCAACCTGCGATTAAATTTAATGGCGGGGGACATATTAACCATAGCATTTTCTGGACAAACTTAGCGCCAAAAAATAAAGGGGGAGGGGAACCACCCCAAGGAAAATTGAGCGAAGCCATTAACCAACAATGGGGCTCATTGGACAAATTCATCGAAAATTTCAGCACCAAAACAGTGGCTATTCAAGGATCGGGATGGGGATGGCTTGGATATTGCAAAAGCAGCAAAAGACTCGACATCGTCACATGCAGTAACCAAGATCCATTAACAGGCTTAGTCCCTCTTTTAGGTATTGACGTTTGGGAACATGCTTATTATTTACAATATAAGAATGCAAGAGCGGATTATCTCAAAGCAATCTGGGGAATCATCAATTGGAAGAATGTAGCTGAAAGACTCGCAGCCGCAGCATCGGCTTAGCAAATATCGATTTTGCAGCAATTTTTATATAAAATTGCTGCAGATCAAAATTCTTTCTTGTTAATAATAAGGCATATACGTAAAATTAGCTTTGTTTAAAAAAAAATAGTGAGCATTAATGGGATTATTCTCTCGCGATAAACCCAAAATAAAAGTTCAAACTTCAAAAAAAGATGGTTTCAGCGGCTGGCTGAAATGCACGCATTGCACTGAGATGATCCATTCGGATGAATTGCAACGCAATAGTAACTGCTGCCCTAAATGTGACTACCACTACCGGTTGTCGTCCGACGAACGGATTAAACTTCTCGTTGACCCCAATACCTTCCAGCAACTTTTTACAGAACCCCAATCGTTCGACTCTTTGCATTTTGTGGATACAGAACCCTATTACGAAAGATTGCGCAACGCGCAAGAAAAATCGGGCCATGATGAAGCGGTCATCGTAGGAAGGTGTTTAATCAATTCAGTTCCTGTTGCTTTAGGAGTCATGGACTTCAATTTTATGGGGGGATCCATGGGCTCAGTCGTAGGGGAACGGTTGACCCTTCTCATTGAATACGCCTTATCGGAAAGAATCCCTTTGGTCATCGTTTCTACTTCAGGCGGAGCTCGCATGCAGGAATCCACCCTTTCCTTGATGCAAATGGCCAAAACTTCAGCTGCCCTTGCCAAATTGCATGAAGCGCGAATTCCTTATATATCGATTTTGACTAACCCAACGACAGGGGGGGTGACCGCTTCTTTTGCCTCTTTGGGAGATATCATTATTGCGGAACCCAACGCCCTGATTTGTTTTGCCGGCCCTCGGGTCATCGAACAAACTATTGGGCGGCAGTTGCCTCCGGGAGCACAAAAATCGGAATTCCTCTTAGATCACGGGATGATTGACTGCATTATTAAGCGGCATGAGTTAAAAAGTAAATTAGCAGAAATTATTGATTTCTTAAGAAGGCCGATTAATGGGGAAGAACCCGCAAATGATGCTTCACAATCACAACTGAAAAAATCATCCATTAAGAAGACCCCAATTCCTTAACCCCTTGCAAACAAAGGATCATGCCAATGCACCAAACTATTGATATTTCCATTTTGGCCGAAGAGGGCGCCGAGCTGCCTGTTTATGCTTCTGTCGGAGCTTCCGGGGCGGATGTTAAAGCCTTTATTAAAGAAAAAATTACCTTAGCCCCCGGAACCACGGCGCTCGTTCCCACAGGGTTGCGGCTTGCCATTCCCAGCGGCTATGAAATCCAAGTGCGCCCGCGCAGCGGTTTGGCATTAAAACATGGCATTACAGTATTGAATACCCCCGGCACAATTGATGCAGATTATCGGGGGGAATTGGCGGTTATCCTCATTAACCATGGTAAAGAGCATTTTGAGGTTGTCCCCGGGATGCGGATCGCCCAAATCGTCATCTCTCCGGTGTTTCAAGCCAAATTTCTTTTAGATAAAGATCTTACGACGACAAAACGGGGAGCTGGAGGCTTTGGCCACACGGGAAGCCATTAAATAATTATTAATTTGTATATACAATCAAGTATGATAAAAATTTCCAAGTATCTGGATTCCAATCTTGTTGTTTTTTTAGATGTTGAAACGCGGGATGAAGCCCTGCGCGCCATTGTGAAAAAATTGCATCAAAATGGAAAGTTAGAAGATCCGGAAGCTTTCTATAAAGCCATCATCGACCGGGAAAAAATTGTCTCGACAGGCATTGGAATGGGAGTTGCAATCCCCCATGCTAAACATTCCTTGTACGATGATTTTTTTATAGCAATTGCTATTTTGCAAAAAGGGGTAGACTGGCATGCTTTAGACGGAGCTCCAGTAAGATTAATTTTTATGATTGGAGGGCCGGATGACAAACAGACCGAGTATTTACAAATCCTTTCCAAATTGACCAGTTTATTAAAAGATGAATCAAGACGCAAAAAATTGTTAACACTGAATTCAGTAGCAGCTATTATCGATCTTTTAAAGGCATTTTGATTAGGTGACTCACCTTGGTGAGTAAATAATCAGAATTTTATCTAGGTGGCTATATGGACTTAAAGATCAAAGATGTCGCCGAGTTGTTAAATGTTTCAGAGGCAACGGTTCGTCGTTGGTTAATCGAGGGAAAAATTCCCGCTTATAGGATCAAAAACCAAGATCTTTTTTGCCGTACGCAGATTGAGTCTTGGGTGATGAACCAGCGATTGAGCACCCATGATGAGGCCGGACCTTTTAAAGAAAAAAATAAAACCGAAGAATTAGAGATTAATAGTGCAAAAGGGGGAATTAAACAGTACAGCCTCTATCGAGCGTTGCATAAAGGGGGGGTTGTAGACCCCGTCCAGGGATCCTCAAAAGAAGAAGTTATCCGCACAACAATGAGAACTATAGCCAAAAATTTAAATCTCGATGCTGAAGTTTTAAGTGACTTGTTAATGGACCGGGAAAACTTGCAGTCGACAGGGATCGGCCATGGGATCGCGATTCCCCATACAAGAGATTATCTGTTAAATACACATCAAGATATCGTCGTTGTCGCCTTTCCTGAGAAGCCTTTGGCCTATGGAGCGCTCGACCATAAATTGGTTCATACTCTGTTCTTCCTGTTTGCTTGTGAAGACAAACGGCACCTCCACTTATTAGCCAAAATCGCCCATCTAAGCAGCCTGCCCCAAACAATGAAATTGCTTCAATCCAAGCCCAACAAAGAAACTCTTCTGGAATATGTAAAAAATTGGGAAAGTTCCGTTCAAATGGTTCCTGAAGAGCATCACGCATAAATTTCTTCTCTTTCCAAAACTCAGGAGACCCATTTGTTATGGAAGTCAATGGAATAAATTATTGTGATGTTCTGCCTAATGAAGTTGTAGCCTTGATTCTTCAATATCTCAAGAGAAGGGATATTGTTGCCGCCCAGCTTGCCTGCCGCCTATTCAACAATATGATTACTCTTCCAGAAGATCCCTGCCACTTGCGAATAAATAAATATTTTTCTTCCTTAGAGAGAGCCCCAGAAGGAACTTTTGAAGATAAATGCCTTTGGGCTGTCAATAAAATGAAAGTGATAGAAAAGCTTCTTGCAGCGGGGTTAAAAAGGATTAATGAGTATCTTTATAAAGCAAATGAGGATGTTTACCTCCATATTTGTAACGGGAAGATAGATGTTTTAAAAAGCGGTGGTGGGCTTTTTGTAAAAAATACTCGATTACGCGCAGTCCTTCCCAATACGGTTATAGAGCCCAATTGGGGGAATAATGGATGGTTAATTTGGGCTGAAAGTGCCTCTGGGGATGAAGTTTGTGAGTTGGTTCCTGGTGGACAAAAAGGAGAAAAAGGAGAAAAATGGTCTCTTGAAGAAAAGGAAAAATTATTTTCTAATCGAGATCACTTCATCAATGAAGGCTATCAGAAAATGGGTGATTGTACAGATCGGAGCCGAGAAATTTATTTGAAACATATCGTAGATGACTTCAGGATAAACTGTGCTGTCATTCAAGAAAAAGAGATCAAAGTTTTTTCAGTTGTTCGAAACGGTACTTGGGTGGCTTTTGATGGCGAAATCACCAGATTAAAGAAGCTTAACGCAACTACAGTTGTTTTTGGCTTTGAAAATAGTGCTTTTGAATCCGAGTTAGTGTTGGGAAAAAATAATTGTACCTACTTCAACTCCTTCGAGCCATGGATAGTACCAAAGGTATGTCGAATAAAAAACAAAAAAGATATGGTTCTTTTGCCTGAATTCAAAGAGAGCAGCGGATTTATTCTCGGCGGCAGAAACGACCCTAAACTTATCAGAAACATAAAGGAGCTTGCAAGTAAATCAATTGCAGATTTGGAAGCAATACTTAGAAATTCAAAGGAGCCTTATTTAGGAGCCAACGAATCCCTCTTAAAGCGGATGGCTCGAGATCAAAAAAAGGTTAACCGATTAAAGTTAACGCACCAAAAATTAATTATGCCTCTTTTACGGATGAGTGCTCAATATGAGTTAATAAAGAAAGGGCTCAAATTTAAGTATAAGGGATCGAAGTTTAGCTTGAGACAGAATATTGATCAAGAAAATCCCACTTGGGAGTCTCCTTTTGGTCATGAGATTGAGTATGATTTTATTTACGAATTCAAAAATTTAAGCACTAAAAAAACATTGGTAATTACCTATGTCATGATGGATTCGATTCGAAGATTTGGCTTTTATGGGGGCAAGGTCACCGTGTGCCGCATACGCCCTAGAACAATTGCTTCCTTTCTGAAAATTAAAAAGAAATTCTCAAAAAAGCAGAAATCTCTAAAAAGTCGTCATTGAATTGACACAATCATTCCAGGGCTCAATTAATGTTCAAAATTTAATTAAGCTTCTTGCTTTTAAGTAATTAAGTTGGTAAAAAGGTTTATCTGATTAATAAAAAAACCAAGAAAAATTATTTATGACTTCATTGATTTCAAAACAGAGAGACCCCTCATTCAGCGAATATATCATCTTATATAAAATTAATTATGCTAGGTCCGGGATGGACAACATCACGATATGGAATATTGTAAAACATATATTTATCTCTATAGCTGATTACTTAATGAGCTTTAACAAAGGCTACAGAGACTTGCAGGCTACAATGGCTTTTGATCAGATGAAAACATTAGCCAATAAAAAGGATCCTCAAAATTCCTATCTTAATAAAATGACAAACTTATTCGTCAATACTGCTAAAGCAACCTCATCTGTTGTTACAAACAGCATAGCCAGCGGTGTTAAAATGGGCTTCAATGTACTGTCAAATAGCAAAATCAGCGATAGCAAAAAAATCAAATATGGAGTTCTTCTTCCTGGCGCCGCTAATTTTTTTGTAGATGGATGCATCACCTCATATAAGAAGTTGAAAAAAGGAGACGTTGCAGGCTCCGTTAAAACAGCGGCAGTGTCCTCAGTTGTTACTGCTTCTGCGATTGTTTGCACAGCGATTAATTGGATGCTTCCCTCTTCTAATGGATAGATTTTTGTAAGTCTCCTCGGTTTTCTAGAGAATAAGTGATACAAAAGATCTATTGATTCTATTTGAATATCTTTTATTGTGGGCTTGACAAGATGACCTGGAAATGTACAAGCCCAATAAACGTCGCAATAACTAAGTTATGGAAGTCAATGTAGTAAATTTCTTCAATGGCGTTTCTATTGAGGTTGCAGCCTTGATTCTTCAATATCTCAAAGGAAGGGATGTTGTTGCCGCCCAGCTTGCCTGCCGTCTATTTAACAATATGATTAGTTTTCCAGAAGATCCCTATCATTTGCGGATAAACAAATATTTTTTTTCCTTAAAAAGAGCTCCAAAGGGAACTTTTGAAGAAAAATGCCTTTGGGCTGTCAAAAGAATGAAAGTGATAGAAAAGCTTCTGGCAGCGGGAATAAAAAGAATTAATAAGTATCTTTATAAAGCAAATGAGGATGTTTATCTACATGTACACAACGGCAAGATTAAAGTGTTAAGTAGCGATGGAGGACTTTTTGAGAAGAACTCTAAATTTTGTGCAGTCGTCCCGAGTTCAGTCTTAGAAGATCGCCTTGAAGATCGCTTTTGGACAAACTCTTGGTTAATATGGGTTCGAAATGATTCTGGAGATGAAGTTTATGAAATGGACCCTGTTGGAGGCGCAAGAAATATGACAAAAAAAGAAAAATGGCCTCTCGAAAAAATGGAGAGAATATTTTCTAACCGAGACCAATTCATAAAAGACGGCTTTAAAAAAATGGTTGATTGTTCAGAGCGCAGTCGAGAAATTTATTTGAAAAAAGTAAAAGATGACAACTTTAAGATCGCCTGCGCTGTTATTCAAGAAGAAGAAATTAAAATTTTTTCAGATATTCAAGGGAGCTATTGGCTGCCATTTGATGGCAGAATCACCGGATTAAAAAAGCTTGAGCTGAATAAGATTGTCTTTAGCTTTGAAAATAAGGCTTTAGAATCGGAGTTAGTGGTGAAAAAAGTTTACAAGGTTGAATCCCTTGTGCCTTGGGTAGAAGCTAAGGTGCGCCGAACAAAAAACAAAAAAGACATGGTTCCTTTGCCTAAAATCAAAGAAAGCAGTGGATTCGTTAGAGGCGGCAGAAACAACCCCAAACTTATCAGAAACATAAAGGAGCTTGCAAACAGCTCAATTGCAGATTTAGAAGCAATACTTAGACAATCAGAGAAGCCTTATTTAGGAGCCAAGGAATCCCTTTTAGAGCGGATGGCTCGAGATCAAAAAAAGGTTAACCGTTTAAGGTTGTCCCACCAAAAATTGATTATGCCGCTGATACAAATGTCAGCTCAATATGCTTTAATATGTAGGAGACACTTGTTTGAGTATAACGGATCAAAAATTTGCTTGCAATCTGTGATAGATAAGCTGCATCGTACTTGGAGATCTCCTTTTGGCAATGAGATTCTTTTTGATTATAGTTACGAATTCAAAAATGAGAGCACTGAAGAAACATTGAAAATTAGTTATATCATGATGGATATGATTCGAAGGTATGGTTTTTATGGGGGAAAACACACCCCATGCCGCATATCACCTAAACAAATAGCCTCATTTTTGCAAATTAAAAAGTCGATGCAGAATGGAGCCAAAAAAAAATAAACAATATTACTCAAAACAATTTCTGGGGGCTTAGATGAGTGGAATTATTTCAGCGGTAAATGATTATGCATGATATTACCTGGGGCGTTGCCCCAGGCTATTATATGGCAGGCTTTCAGCCTGGTAAAAATGGCTTTCTTTAGCTTGCTGCCGCACTCCAAAAGACTGACTGGATGTTATGCCCAAAAAATACCATCTTCCTTATTTACCCATTCTGTTGGGCGAGGGGTAACTTCTGCGACTAGTCTACCAGCATCTTTTCCGCTAGATTCTTCTTTCTGGATTTCTAAAGCAATGTCTTGCATTTGCTGTTCATTTAGAGTCCCATCGTTTGTAATTTTATAAAGCTGGGTTGTAACCCGAATGGGATAATTAGAGTCTCTCTCAATGTCAATTCCTTTGAGTCCCGGAACTCCCCCTTGTTCATGACCTTCTTTAATTTGAGCCTGATCCATATTTGCTTGCGGATTGTTACTATATTTATAGATCCGTATATCGGGTCTAGGTTTAACTTTAAGAGGGATTTGAATAATGAGCAGTTTTCGGTTGGCAAGTTCTTGATCGCTTAAACTCCCTTTGACAACATCTCCTTGCTGCTCCCGCACATCTTTAAGCCGTCCTGCAGAAAAAGCATGCCCCTTCCCATTAATGTTGAACATTAATTGTTCCCCCTTTCGAGAGCTTCCATTATCAACAACTTGAGCACTGGTTCCATGACTTGAAACAAGAATGGCCAGAATGGCTGGATTTCCCTGAGTGGATTCGGAGTTGAAAAGAGCTACGTTAAAATCCACCTCTTTGCCCTCTTCGCAAGGCAAAAGACATGTTTGTACACTATGAATGACATGTGTATCCCTCTCCGCCAACAAAGACCCTTTTACGGAACCATTTGAAGCATATTTGGAAAATCCATTCAGGTACTCTTTCAACTGGAGGCGAGTAAGAACTTTTTCTCCTTTTTCATTGCCTACTAAAACAGAAATGCTATCGATAGGGATACTTGAAGTTTTATCGGTATAATTGGAACGTCGAATGATGGGCATTTGATATGGATCCCATTCATCACCAACTTCTAAAGTTATATCCGAAGTACAGGGTCCCCAATTTTTATCCGGCCCCGCAACTTCCCAAGAAATATTTTGAATAATCAGCTCATGATTTTTTGCAAGCTTTTGAGCCTCTTGATTCCTCACTAAATTTTGGACTTTTTCTATGGTTGTTTTTGGTTGTTGCTGATCTGTATGAAAATGAAAATGAAATTTTTTTTGATCGACTTGACCAACTTCGGATGACATAATTCTCTCCTATATTAAAAAATTATTTTTCCCTCTAACCTGAGTTTCTAAGAGGAACACTCTCTATGCGTTAACAAAAAGAACGTTTTTCTCCAAGAGTTTTTTCCTTTTCAGCTATTGCGTTTTTCTTTAACATTTGGAGTTTTCTGCACAGTTACACGGAAATAAAATGTCGGAAACACCCACAAAAGTTCGAGTGGCTCCCAATTCGAAAGAATCAGAGATGATGGTCTTGGGATGCATGCTGACAAGTATTAATGCTCTTAACATCGCTGCCGATGGGCTGGACGATTCTTATTTTTATTTCACCGAGCATAAAATTATTTTTCAAATTTTAAAAACAGCTTACAAAAGCGATAAGCCTGTTGATGTGCATCTGGTTTGTGAAGAGTTGCGCCGCCAGGATAAGCTTAAAGCTGTCGGCGGGGCTGCCTATGTGACAACCCTGGCCCAATATGCCGGGACTTCTGCTTACATTGAAGAATATGTCGCTGTTGTCCGCGACAAAGCGATCCTTCGCAGCATGATCAACGCTTCACAAGTGATCGAAAAAAAAGCGTTAGATGAACCAGAAGATGTATTAGAGACTCTCGATGAAGCGCAGCAGCTTTTTTACCAAATCAGCCAAAGCGCTAACCCTATTGCCGGCAAGCTGATCAGCGAGATCCTCTCTGGGGTCAAGTCTGAGTCAACCCAGCCCTATTTGAAAGAATTGCAGGAACGGCAAGAGCGGTTTCAGCAACGGGGGCCCGAAGACGCAGGGATTACGGGGGTCCCTTCCCATTTCGCCGATCTCGATAAAATGTTGAATGGGTTGAATAATTCCAACCTGATGATCTTAGCAGCCCGCCCTGCAATGGGAAAAACAGCACTGGCTTTGAATATCGCTGAAAACGTCTGTTTTAAAAGCCGGATCCCCGTTGGAATTTTTTCCCTGGAAATGAGCGCCGAGCAGCTGGTCCATCGGATCATTTGTTCCCATTCAGAGGTGGAATCTGACAAAATCAAGACAGGATCCCTGAATGGAGGGGAATTTCAACGTATTGTAGCTAGCGTCAATGATATGCAGCAGCATGTCATGATCATCGACGACCAACCAGGCCTTAAGATTACCGATCTCAGGGCGAGGGCAAGGCGGATGAAAGAGGCGCAGGGGATCGGTTTTCTCGTCGTCGATTATCTTCAGCTTATCTCGGGATCGGGGTCTTTTCGAACGACTGAAAATAGGCAAAATGAAATTTCAGAAATTTCCCGCATGTTAAAAAATTTGGCCAGGGAGCTCAATATTCCTGTCCTGTGCTTGTCTCAGCTTTCACGAAAAGTGGAAGAAAGGCAAGGGCATCGCCCCATGATGAGCGATTTGAGGGAAAGCGGGAGCATCGAGCAAGATAGTGATATTGTGATGTTCCTTTTGCGAAGGGAATATTACGATCCGATGGATAAACCCGGCATGGCGGAGCTCATTGTAGCCAAAAACCGTCATGGGGGGGTCGGTAACATTAATTTAACATTCCGGAAAGAGATCGCCCAGTTTGCAAATTATACCCCAATCAAATATGAAGCTCCTATAGCCCATGAGCATGAATATGCAGGTTTGTGAGGCTTGATTTTTTACAGCAAGCAAAGCCTGTCATGAGCCTAGAACTCTTTTCCTCGAGGCTGCATTGGCATGAAATTTGCCTGCTACCTAGTAATTTTATCTTTGATTTACAAATCATTTCTTTATTTATATAATAGAGACGAAAGGGAGTAGTGTATGAAAAATATTTTTATTTGTAAAATTTTGCCAACATGTTTGTTTATTTTTACTTTATTTTTCTCAACACTTGCTTATTCAGACGTCTTCTTGTATTCCATTAATTCTCCTAATGCCGAGTTATCACCCTATACTGGACCCTATGCAACGTTATCAATTAATTTAGTCAATTCGACCTCTGCAACTCTTACATTTACTTCGTCGAATAATGGGGGGTATACTTACCTGATGGGTGCTACAGGCGCAGCCGATGTTAACGTCAATGCAGCCTCTTGGACAGTAACCGCTCTAACAAATTCGAATAGCTTTTCAGGTTTTACCCCAGGATCTTTGTCAGATAACGGTTCGCAGAATATTTCTCAATTTGGAACTTTAAATCAAACAATAAAAAGTTCAGATGGGTTTACAAGCGCTTCCACCGCGATCTCTTTTACATTAACAAATACGAGTGGGATTTGGAACTCTGCAAGCAATGTTTTAACAGCGAATTCAAAAGGCTACCTTGCTGCCATTCATGCTTTTGCGTGTGCTAACACTTGTAATGTAATTGAAGGGGCTACGGTATCAGGATTCGCAGGCAATAGCATTCCAGTGCCGGAACCAGCCACCTATCTCTTATTAGCAAGTTTCTTTGGGGTCATTCTTTTTATAAGCTCTAACAATAAAGCAAAAATAACCAATTGAAAGCTCTCGTCTTAAAGCCTTAAAATACTAGCATATGTATGTTTAAGGCTTTCTTTTTAAGGCGGCTTGAACATCGTGATCATGTATTTACAGAGGTTAATCCATTCGTAAGATAGCCTGACAAGCTCTTCAGAAAATAGCCTCCATCCAAAGCAAATTACTGTCAGTGCCAGAAGGGATTTTAATGGCATCCCTAAAAAGGTAATTTGCACTTGCGGGGCCAAACGGTTAGCAATTCCTAAAAACGTATCTGTCATTAAAATGGCGAGGAGGGCGGGTGTTGCTAGCCGAATAGAAATGATCATCACTTTGTTTAACATCTGCATCTGCATTTGCCAAAATTCGGAACCCTTGAAAAAGAAATGGGTATTAAAAAATTGGTCTGGAGGGATCAATTCATAAGAAGAAACGATCGCATCGATAAAGAGAAAGGGACCATCGATAGTAAAAAATATATAGATCAAAACAAAGTTAAAGAGGGTTCCTAGTGGGGAGGATTGGTTTTGAATGGTCGGGTCATTGACCATTAAGCTAGCCCCCCCCCGTTGGTGGTCGATGATGATGCCGGCATTTTGCACGATGATAAACGGCATGCTGATAAGGTACCCTAAGGCAAATCCCACAAAAAGTTCTTTGACAAGATAAAGAAGAGCCATAAAGTTGAATTCAAGATGCGTGGTCGTCACTAGCAATAGCTGGGGCAGCATGATGACAAAAAGGGAAATGGCAAAACACACCTTCACTGGATGGGGCAAGACGCGTGCTCCAAAAAAGGGGGACAAGGCGATAATCGGGAGCATCCGGGCTAAAAATAGAAAAAATAAGGTCAATAATCCTGTCACTTCCCCTGTGGCAAAGACAGAATTCATAAAAATGGTGACGTAATCTTGTCCCATAGCCCTCAACCTTCCTAGGAGCTGAAGCTCCATTGGGGAAAGTGTGTGAAAATATTGGTCGCAAATTGCATGATTTGAGCCCCCAGCCATCCCCCCATAAACATCAGCGTCAAGGTGACAGCAACTAGTTTAATCGTAAATGAGAGGGTTTGCTCCTGAATTTGTGTCGCGGCTTGAAAGATCGCCACAAGGATACCAAAAAACATACTGATGAGGATCGGGGGTGCAGACAAGATGAGAATCAAAAGGAGACCTTGATAAGCCAATTGGATGACTTGTGTTTGGAACATATTTCCTTTACTCCTTTAGATTTATCTAAATGTTGAAACAAGACCGTCAACCAAGAGCGTCCATCCATCAAGCATCACGAGCAAGAACAGTTTTAAGGGCATTGAAATCGTCACAGGAGAAAGCATCATCATCCCCATAGCAAGCAAAACATTGGATGTCACAAGATCGATGACGAAAAAGGGGATGTAGATCAACACGCCGATCTCAAAAGCTTCTTTGAGTTGGCTTGTAATGAATGCAGGAACAAGGATCATAAAATCATCAGGCTTTAAAGTGGGGCGGTAGTTTTCGGGTAAAATTCGGTAAGCGATCCGATAAAATAGGGCTTGGTGCTTTGTCGCTGAATTTTTTTTCAGGAACTCCCGTAAAGGCTCTTTAGCTTGGTCGGCGACTTCGATTATGTATTGAGAAGATTGAGGGGACAGGATCGAGTCTGGGGCTCGTGTTTCGACGATGACTTTTTCTGCAGCATCGTACATTTTCAAAACAGTCGGATACATAATAAAGAGGCTGAGCATAAATGCGACCCCGTTGATGATCTGGTTAGGAGGTGCTTGTTGAACCCCCAATGCGCTGCGTAAAAGGGAAAGGACGATCACAATTTTCAGAAAAGAGGTTAAGATCATGATAATAAAAGGCAGCAAGGACATGATGGTCAAAGCTACAGCTTGAGTAATGACAGAAGGCCTTTTAAAATTGTCAAAAGGAGCATTTAAAGCATTTTGGGCGGCTTGATTAGCTTGCTGCGGAGCTCCTTTTGCCGGCGCTGGGGTTGCTGCAGGGGCTGGCCTGGCCGGAGCTGCTTGGGAATAAAGCGATTCAGGCACCATCCCTAACATGGCCAAAATAATACAGCATACAAAAAATGACTTGATTGTAAAAAGGGAGGCAATCTTCATTCCATTCTGGGTTGAACCTCCTCTAAAGTAAAAAGGGAAAATCCTCATAATTAATGCTCACCTGATGGTTGCTTTTTCTTTACGATAATTTCCAAAGCGTTTTCTAAAGCTCTCCACTGGTTATCCAGCTGAGCATTAATAATGCCCCCTTCTGTTTCTATGACTGAACCTCCGGGGGCTATGTCAGCACGTTCTCTAAGAGATAAAACTTCCAAACTTTCGAAAATTTGCTTCAAGCGGGGGCGGTATTTATCCAAGACTTCAAGATCTTTTTTGTTGACATAGATGGTAATTTTTTTATGTTGTGAAACGGCTTTTAAAGAGTTGGAGACGATGTCAACAATAGCATCTTCTGAAACTTCTAATTCCCTGCCAACAATTTTTTTAGCAGCTTTTAAAGCCACCGGAACGAGGAATTTTTCTAAGTCTTGACGGACTTTAACAATTTCATTTTCGAGCTGGGCGGTGTATTCAAGCCACTTCTTATACCCCTCTTCAAATCCTTCTTTTTGAGCCTGTTCTTTGAGTTGTTCACATTCGACAGCCACATCAATGCGATATTGTTCGGCATCTTTTTTAACTTGCTCTAGAACTTCATACGAGTCAACAAGCCTTGAAAATTCCTCTTTGGGAACGACTTTCTTTTTGGGGGAAATGTGGACACTGCCTTCGTGGATAAATGAAAAAAACTTTTTGCTCACGGTTTCACTCTTTCTTTTTTAATATATTAATCACGTTAAGTGTTTGTTGGGCGAGTGCAGGTGTGATATTGGTCAAAGGCTTTTCAGAATAATACTTGAGTAAAGTTTGCCCTCTGTTTGAATCTAAGTTATGCGCAACATGCCAAATGAAATCGGGATTCTCTCCAGAAAGAGCTTTGCCTAGCCTAATAATCCCTCTGCTTTGGAGGACGCTTTTTAGCTTATCGACATTGCCGCTCCAACGTTCGATCCCTAAACTGGGTAAAACCACCTTTTCTTTCTGACGGATGCAATATTTCAGATATTGTTGTTCTTTGGCATTTAAGCAGGCGTAGACATTTTTTAATGTTTTCTGATCGACCACATGTTTGAGTTCATCTGCAAGATCGTGAAGACCAAGAAAATCGATCACCTCCACAAGCTCCCGCTTATTCATACTGGAGATCAAGCTCAAGGGGGTTTGAGGTAAATATTGCTTGGGTAACACCTCTGAGGCTCCGGGCAGGTTTTTGTAACATTTTAACAATAAAAAATTTTTTACAATTGGGCTGGGAGTTTCAGCAGAAGAGGGGAGATTTAGAGCTTGAAGGAGCTTGGAGGAGTGGGGTTCAGGAAAGGCAGCAGCAACGGTTTGTTGCGCATTTTTAGAAAGCTTTTGTAGTGAAGGGAGAAACCAAGTATAGTCGATAGAAGAAATTTTTTCTGATGCCGTTTTTAATCCAATGGAGGGGTCATTCGAAGGGACATCGACATTGGCTATTTCTTTGGCTTCCTCCGTTGGAAAACACCCTAAAAGTGATTGCAGAGATCCTTTATGAAAGCGATTAATTAAGACCTTCATGAAAACAGCACTTTTTGGCTGCATAGCTCAACCCCATTAGGTGATGTCCACATCTTTGTCTGTTTCTTCTTTTTCGGCAGTGGTTTCTTCTTTCGTTTCAGCTTCTTTTTGTTCAGGAGTTTCTTTTAGTTTAAGAGGATGCAAATGAAATAAGGCCCTGAACCCTCCATATTGATTCAAGAGGGGATGAATTTTCCAGCCTATCCAGACAAAAAAGGATAGCAAAATAAAAATGATCACGACAAAGGAGAAAAAGATAATTTGAAACCTCATCACAGAATCTTTAGCGAGAATAATAGACCAGACGTCGACATATTGTTTTTCTTCTTCGGTTAAGACACCTGTCGTTCCTGGTTGAATTTCATTATAGCGTGCTCGGACAGGGATGACGGTTACATTATCATAATCTAATCCCGTGACGCTGGAAGCCACTAACCTTTTAATCTTGGTGATCAAATGGCTATTTGGGTCATCCAAAATTCCGGAATGTTTTACGAAGACAGAGCCTGTAATTTTGCCTATGTATTTACCTGGGTTAAGAGGATCTTCTTGAGGAAAAGAAATTTGCACCTCGGCATCGAGAACCCCATCAATTTTTCTGATTGTGCTTGCAATCTGCTCTGCTAACCCGGCTTCATACCGGATTTTTTGCTCCAAATCGGAGGGGACTAAGCCGACGTTGCCGAAAATTTCCAATAAGTTTTGTCCGCGGGTTCTTGGCAATCCGGCCTGGTTGAGGAGCGCCATGGCTTCAATCGCTCTTACGGGATCAACTGAGATGTCATAGAGCTGCACTTTAGCCCCGCCAGCTCCCGCTGCTGCTGTGGTTTCAGCCTTGTTGGCATCGATCCCTTTGCCGGCAAGAAATACAATAATTTCATTCGCTTCTTTTTGGCTTAATCCACTGACAATGACTTTTTGGCTTCCGCAACTAGTAAAGATTCCAATGCAGCATAAAAATAACAAAAGTTTTGTCAATGTTGGAAAGGGGCGATAAAAATTCTTCACTGTAGTTATTTGCATCATGACAACATCCCACAAATCTAAAGTAACAGGTTATTAAGTTGCATGCTATCAGGCAGCAAAAAAAGTCGCAAGTAAAACGATTTACTAAAATATCATGAAAAATGATATTCTATAAAAACTAGCATTTTCCCCATTTTTATTTTTTTATGACTTTAACTCGTTATAAATCTGGTAGTTTTTTAGAACTCGTCAGTCTTGCATTCCCTTTAATGCTTTCTTCCCTTTCTATCATGGCGATGTTTTTTGTCGACCGTTTAATGCTCGCGCATTATTCCACTGAAGCGCTGAATGCTGCCGTGACAGCCTCCACTTATGGGTGGGCATTTGTAGCGTCTTGGATGGTCTTGGCGAGCATTGCCGAAGTGTTTGTGGCCCAATATAATGGGGCTGGTTCAAAAGAGAAAATCGGGGAGCCGGTTTGGCAAATGGTCTGGCTTTCCCTGTTATCTTCTCTTTTTTTTATTCCTTTCGCTTTTTATGGAGGAGTTGTCTTCTGGGAGAAGAAATCGATCGCTCAGGAATATTTCTTCTGGATGATGCTATTTGGACCTAGTGTTCCTTTATATGGAGCCCTTTGCGGGTTCTTTGTAGGTCGGGGGAAAATGTTTCTGATTACAGTTCTTGCCTTTTTAACCAATGGGATTAATGCATTTCTTGATTATGCTTTAATTTTTGGAATAGAGGGATGGATCCCTTCTTTAGGAGCTCGAGGCGCTGCCATTGCGACTAGTGGAAGCTCTTTGTTTCAGGCGTTTATCTTATTGTTTATTTTCCTTTCTAAGTCTAACCGTGCGGAGTTTGGCACAGGAAATTGGGCTTTCAAGCTTCATTCTTTTTTAAAATGTCTTAAAGTGGGTTTTCCCAACGCCCTATTTGTTTGCATTGAAGTTCTAGGGTTTGCGGTTTATTATGCGCTTATGGCAATGATGGGGGAAAAATACATTACCATCGCTGGAATTTGTCAGGCCGTGATTATCCTGCTTTACTTTTTTGCTGAAGGGGTAAGCAAGGCAGCGACGACAGTAGCCGGCAATCTCATAGGGGGAAAAAAAATCTCTTTAATTTCCGGTGTGTTAAAGTCTGGAATAAAAATGCATTTTTTATTCTTATTTATTGCTTTAATTTTGTTTTTCTTTTTTTCCGATAATTTATTGCACCAATTTTTGCCTGATCTTGCCGAAGAGAAATATTTGATTTATCACGAGGCTCTGTCGATTGGATTGTTTTGTATGACATTTTATCTGTTTTTTGAAGGGATCCGTTTACTGTTTTCAGGCCTGCTTACAGCCGCAGGGGACACGATATTTCTTTGTTGGGCGGGTTCCCTTTCTGTTTGGATTTTTCTGGTTTTGCCAATTTACTTAATAGTTGTTTTAGGAAAAGCCTCAGTGGAAGTTTCATGTATTTTATTTGTCACTTATAGCGCAATTTGTTGTGTAATCTATTATACCCGTTATAAAAGCGGGAAATGGAAAGAAATTACTTTGATTAGCGCTAGTTAATGCATAAGGAATTTTCCACTACCTCCTAAGTAACTAGGCACAGAGAAGAAACAGGATAAATATGATCGTAAACGGCAGGATAAGCAAGATAAAAGAAAAACGATGTTTTGAACAGTCTTAATTTAATCATATCCGCATATTCTTACTCTTTATTCAATATCTTGCTTATCCTGCCGTTTACGATCTTGCTTATCCTGTTTCTTCTCTGTGTCTAATCATTTAGAGGGCAGTGAAATCAATGATTTTTTACATTTGAGTGCCTAATAGATGGGGTATTCGGCTAGCGTGAACGTGACACAAAGCTAATGCTAAGGCGTCCGCGGCATCTTCAGGCTCAGGAATGGAATCCAACCCAAGGAGATTTTTGACCATGCCTTGGACTTGATATTTGCTGGCGCGTCCGTTGCCGACTACCGCTCGTTTTGCTTTTGCAGGGGCATATTCGTAGACCTCTATCCCTTTTCGTTTGGCGGCGATGATAACAATCCCTCGTGCCATTCCGAGTTTGATTGCGCTTTGGGGATTTTTTTTTACGTACTGTGTTTCCACCACTAAAACGTCTGGCTTGTAAGTATCCAGCAGAAGTTCAATATTATCAAAAATAATCAGATAACGGTCTGAAATCTTGAAGTGAGTGGGGGGCTTAATGCAGCCATAATCCAAAGTACAGAGCATTGAATCCTTGACTTGCACGATGCCGTAGCCTGTGATATTAGTGCCTGGATCGATGCCAATAACAATCACAAAATACCTACTCCAAAAAGTTTTGGCGTGGTCGGCCTGGCGGTTTGGGCATATTAAAAAGGTTTTGATAGGGAGACTTTGAAGGCTCTTGCGGCTTTTCTGTCGGTTGGGGTGCCCTTCTGGGTTCCTCTAAAAACGAGCCCCTTGTTGATTTAGAGGATTCTACCGGTGTTGCCGGAATGGGGCCTTCAAAAAAACTTCCTAGGCTTGAAAGCAAACCTTGCAAATGTTTTTGCTTTTCTTCGATTTTCTCAAGTTCTTTGATACGACCCTCAGCTGCTTCCCATTTTTCGGAAAGGGATCCATATTTTTCTTCCCATTTTGTTTCAAGCGTACGAGCTGCTTTTAAGGCTTCTTGAAGCCGTTCTTGAGATTGTTTGGATTGCTGTTCTTGAATGTCGACGCTTGTTTGCAACTCAGCAATTCGGATTTTATTTTTTACAAGGGTCTCTTGAAGCTCTGCTATTAAATGTTTTTGTTCCTCATTTTTGTCTTCAAGCTGGGCTGCTTCTTTGACTTTTTTGGCGAGATGGTGCTGGGCTTGGGTCAACTCATTTTCTTTTTCTTCTATGATATTTTTAGCGTGGGATAATCCTCCCTGTAAAGATAATTGCTCCTGTTTTAAGAGCTCGATTTGTTGCAACTGACTTTGTAAAGTTGCTTCTTTTTCTTTAATTATTTCCTCTTGTTGCTGAAGATTTGTTTGCTTTTCAGCAAGCCGTTGATTGAGCTGCTCAATATTCTGATAGGCCGATGAGGTATTAGATTCGGCGCTTCTTATTTTTTCTTGTAGTTCGTGGATCTCATTTCTTTGTTTATCTAAGAGATGTTGAGATTGGTGCAGTTTAGCTTGCATGGAGGCTTTTTCTTTGGCAACTTCGGCATAATGCCCCTCAAGCTCTTTAGCTTCTCGCAAACCACGGATAAGCGACTGTTTGATCAGAGCTGTCTCTTTTTCAAAAAATTCGATACTTTTGTTTTTTTCGGAAATGGTTTCGGAAAATACCCGATTTTGGGATTCAAGTTGAGCCAACTGTTTTTTAGCTTTTTCATAACCAGACTGTTGTTCGTTAAGTTCTTGCTGTGTAGAAGTGAGATGGCTTCGCAATTGTTCCACCTGCAAATGCAGGGTAGTAATCTCCTGATGCACTTCTTGTTTTTCTTCTTGTTCGTGTTTCAGCTGTTCTGCGAGTTGATCGTGCGCTTCTTTGGTTGTTTTCAAGTCGTTTGTTAACTTTAAAAACGATTCTGCTGATTTCTGAATCTCTTCTTGCAGGGAAGTGACTTCTAAACGAGCCCCTTCCGATTTTTCTCTGAGAAATTGGATCACCCTTTCTAATTGCACTTGATGTTGTTGATGTTCTTTGAGGACATTTTCCCGGTTTATGGCTTCATTTTGAACTTTTTCTAACTCTTGTTCGATGGCTTGCTTTTGCTCAGTCAGACGTTTAAGGCGTACTTCCAAATGTTGCAAATCATAAATCTTTTTGTCCTTTTCCAATAGTTGTGCGGCAATTTTTTCAATTCGCTGGCGATCTCTTTCAGCGAATTCTTTAGCTTGTTGCAGCTCCCGATTCAACTCGTTATTTGCTTCTTCTTGTTGAACAAATAAGGATTTCAAATTCTCAATTTGTTTTGTATGAAGCAACAGATCTTCGATATGATGTTGATCCCGTTCAGAAATTTCTTTAGCTTGATTCAGTTCGAGGTTTAATTCTTTGTTGATATCTTCCTGCTGAGCCAACAACGATTTGAAAGTTTCCCCTTGTTTTGCTTGGACCAACAAGTCTTCAATTTGCTGGCGATCTCTATCAGAGAATTCTCTCGCTCGTTTGAGCTCCTGATGCAATTCTTGATTTGTTTCTTCTTGTTGGGCCAGTAAGGATTTGAGTGTTTCCCCTTGCTGTGCTTGGATTAACAAATCTGAAATTTGCAGATGTTCATTTTCAAAGAGTTCTTTTAGTTGATTCAGCTCTTGATATAACTCTTTGTTTTTTCCTTCTTGCTGAGCCAACAAGTACTTCAAGGACTCTATTTGCTTTGTTTGAATCACTAAATCGTCAATCTGCTGCCGGTCTCCTTGAGAGAGTTCTTTTACTCTATTTAGTTCTTGAGTTATTTCTCTATTTCGTTCTTCCCTTTGAGACAACAGAGATTTCAATGTTTCTACTTGTTTTGTTTGAAACAACAAATCATCAATCTGTTTCTGGTCTTTTTGCGAGAACTCTTTTATTTTATTCAGTTCTTGGGTTAATTCCTTATTTCGCTCCTCTTCTTGGGTCAGGAAAGCTTTCAATACCTCCATTTGCTTAACTTGAATCAAGAGATCTTCAATTCGATGAAGATTTTCGCTTTGGCACAATTCACTGTGTTTTAATTTATCAGCAAGTTGAAAATGTTTTTCTTTAACAAGGGTGAGTTCCCCTTCAGATTGTTCAAAACGTTGCCTTAAGGTCAGATCTTGGTGGGTTAGTGTTTGGTTTTCCCCTTTGATTTCAAGTAATTGCTCTTTCAGGTCTTCAATGAGATGTAATTGGTCTTCAGTCAATGTATTAGATGAAATTTTTTCTTTTAAGCTCTCAATTTCATCGAAATCCTCTTCCCTCATCCGTTCAAATTCAGCCATCTTTTGTTGTGCTGTCAAGGTCATCTCTTTGAATGGCTCAAGATGATGAACTTGCCGGACTAAGTCGAGGTTTTGTCTTTCGAAATGCTCTTTTAGAGAAGTCATCTCCTCCAACTTAGCTTTAAAATGGACCTTTTCCTGTTGCTCTTCGTTGAGCTCTTCTTGAGCCTTATTTAAGATTTCGTTAGCTGCATTCAACTTTGCTTGGAACTTTTCTGAGATGACATTAATCTCTTTTTCCGAGGGGGCTGCGTTTTGAATTTTGTAAAATTTTTCTTTAATAGCTGATATTTGAGAGATTAAAGCACGGTTTTCACTTTCTAAATCATCTATATCGGAAGTTGTTTGAGTTAGTTGAGCAAGCTGTTTGTTTTTTTCATCTATAGAGGAAAGGGCTTGGGCATGTTTTTTCTTAAATGCAAAAAGGAGATTTTTCAATTTGCGGACATCATCTAAAGGGATCGTTTGCATCTTTTTCTGAAGTTCTTCAAGCTCATGTTGCAAACGAGCACATTCATTGGTCTTGTCTTGCAATTTTAACTTCACATCTTTGGAATGCTTTTTTTCAAGAAAAATGGCTTGCAAAATTTGCTTAATCTCTTCCTCTGAATAAATTGTCTTAGTCAAGCGGTATATCTCCTTTTATCCTTTCAACTTTAGCATAATACTATTATGATAGAAGGCAAGATTTAATCAAGGCAAACAGTATGAAATTTCAGGAAAAATCTTGGCCGCCGAAAGAACCAAAAAACATCCTTGTTCGAATGCCGAATTGGTTAGGTGATCTCGTGATGGCTACTCCAGTTTTAGCCGATCTCAGGAAACGCTGGCCCGAATCTCGTATAACTGCCATGTGTCAATCCAATGTCGCAGCTCTTTTAAAGCATGACCCCCATCTCGACGAAATCTATAGCTATCACCGCCCTAGTGGGTGGATCCACCGCTGGCAACACTTAGAAATCATTGAATCATTGCAACGGGGAGAATACGATTTGGGTGTTTTGCTTACCAA
This sequence comes from uncultured Parachlamydiaceae bacterium, assembly GCA_963742415.1. Classification (GTDB taxonomy): domain Bacteria; phylum Chlamydiota; class Chlamydiia; order Chlamydiales; family Parachlamydiaceae; genus CAVULX01. Next base: position 405,241 of record CAVULX010000003.1, on the reverse strand, counting down.
TTCCTTTTCTTCAGCTTGGTGGTTTTGGAGAGGGAAAGTCGGCAACCGGATTGGTTTTACCTGCAATTGCCGCAGTTGGCTTCTCAATAAAGCGGTTCCCTTTCCAAAAGAAAGAAAAACACAGCATCTTGTTATCACTTACAAGATGTTGCTTCAGCCGCTGGGGATTCCACTTTCCACTACCCCCCCAAAGCTTTATGTGAGTAAGGAAGAAACGGAAGCGGCACGGGAACTTCTTCTCAATTTAAAAGCCTCACCTGATACTCATACTCTCATCGGAATTAATCCCGGGGCCGCTTATGGCTCGTCTAAATGTTGGTTGCCGGACCGTTTTCGCAACATTGCAGAACGTTTATTGGAAGAACCGAAAAATGTCGTTTTATTCTTTGGCGATCCCGCCGGGGCGCCGCTCGTGAATGAGATATGCAAAGACTTGCCCCCAAGAGTCTTAAACTTGGCCGGAAAAACGAATTTAAGGGAGTTAATGGCCCTCATTCAATTGTGTAAAGTCTTACTGACGAACGATAGCGGACCGATGCACATCTCAGCAGCTCTAGGAACTCCGCTTTTGGCTTTATTCGGATCGACAAGCGACGTTCAAACAGGTCCCTATAATTTAGGAAAGGTGATCCACAAGAGGGTCGAATGCTCTCCATGCTACAAAAGAGTCTGCCCCATCGACTTTCGTTGCATGAAAAGGATCGGAGTCGATGAGGTCTACGATGAGCTCCAAAAAATCCTGAAGCATTAGAACTTAAACACCCTCACAGTCAAAGAAACCAAGGTAATTAAAAAATTTAGTTTGATTTCCCGTTCCATCTGCTGTAAATAAAAAGCTATCTTCTTAATTTATAAGGTTAGCTTTATCATGTATTCCTTTTTCGCAAATTTTTTACAGCAGCTAAAAACTTTTTGGCTGGATCTTAAGCTTTCTCAAAAAACCGCTTTTGCTGCTATTCTAGGGCTACTTATTTTGCTAGGGACGGTCGTGCTGATCATGTCCAATTCAATGAACTATGTGATGCTGTATTCGCCTGAACGGATGCAAAGCATTGATATTGCACAAATTAAAGCCTATTTTGAAAGCGCAAATATTCCTTATAAAATTTCCGAAAACAAAGGGATATGGATTCCAAAAGAGAAAGAACACCAGGTGCGAGCAGAGTTGGCTTTCAACGGATTGCCAAAAACGCAAACGAAAAAAGGATTTGAGCTTTTCGATAGCAGCACGTGGATTAAAGGGGAAAAAGAGCTCCAGGTTCTTGAATTAAGGGCACTTAAAGGGCAGCTTGAAAATGATATTTCCCAATTTGAGAATGTACGAAGCGCTAACGTCATTCTTGATGTTCCCCCTCCCCGTCCTTTTGGGGCTGCAAACTACAAAGCTAAAGCCTCTGTCATCTTAAGCTTGAAACCGGGCGCTCGTTTAAATTCTCAAGAACTGCGTGCCATTACCTTTCATGTTGCCGGAGCGGTCAGAGGCCTTACCGGGAATATGGTGGCGATTTCCGACACTAATGGGCACCTCTATCAAGCCATAGATCCTGAAGGGGGCTTGGATTCGATTCGCAATGCGGAGTTATCTGCAGAAGGATATTTAAAAGCAAAAATTGATGGGATGCTAACGACTGTGGTGGGCGCAGGCAACTTTTATAGTACTGTGCAAGTGACAATGAATAGAAATAAAATTTCTGAAGAAAGAAAAGTCTACACCGGCTCGGTTGACGGAGTTAGCTTAGGGTCGTCCGTTGTCACGTCTATTTCTGAGACAGGCGAGCAACCGATTAAAGCAAAAGAGCAATCGAAATCTTCCGAACAAAACGGAGGCAATCCTTCCTCTCAGAATCAACCCGAGCTATTCGCAACGCAACAGTTTAGACAAATGGCAGTGCCCGTAGACCATGTCAAAATTACCAGTGTGCCCGGCAAAATAGATGCCTTATCGATAGGTGTGTTAATCGACGACCAAATTTTTGCTCCGGCTAAAGGAGTAGAGCAAAACGAAAATCAGATTGCTTCGAATGAAGAAAAATTGAAGAAAAATATCGAAAGTCAGCTCGAAGTCATCCTCAAAGGATATACAGCTCATGTTTCGCAGTCTGTTAATTTTATTAAGTTCGACCGGACGCCGATCCCTCCCCCTCCAGTCATGATAGAGGCAATTTCCCCAGGGTCGGAAAATAATTCGATAACCACAGCGCTTGTGGCGATCATCACTTTGGGCGTTTTCGGGATTTTCTATATGATGTTCCGCGTGCAACAACATTCCAAAAGGGTTTCGGTTTTAAAAGCCGCTGAAGAAGGAACTAAGAAAAAAAGATTAGAAGATCTAGAAGGGGTTCTAGAAGCAATTAAAGCCCAGTTGGAAGATCGGCCAAACATTCTGAGCAAGAATGACGGAAAAACAGGGCACTCAGATGAACCGCTGTCAATTAAGCAAATTCTGACTGAAGGGGAACCTTCTAAAATTGCTGCATTTCTTGGTCAGGAATCTCCTCAAACCATTGCTTTAATCCTGTATTCATTACCTCAAGAGCGAGCTTCGGTTGTGTTAAATAGGATGCCGATCGATTTGCAAGCTCACGTCCTGGTGGAAATGGCTCAGTTTGATGAAACAGATCCGAATCAGATTGAACTATTACTAGGATCTCTTCCAGGGATTTTGGGGGGAACCTCTTTGGAGTATGGACTTAAAATGGCTGAGAGCTTCAAAGTGGCTGCATCTATCTTTAATAGCTTACCCGAAAGGCATCAACGGGTCATCATTGAAAAAATAAAAATGTTCAATCCTGAAATTTCACATAAATTCCATCATGCTATGCAAGAAGTGCAAGGCGAGGCCCCATGAACGTCTCAAAATCTAAAAAAGTGATCCACGGGGCTAAGATTGAAGGGGCTGTCTTTTACGGACAAGATTCAGGGGTAAAAGAAGAGAACGGAGAGGCAGAACAGACTTCAGAACCCCCTTCTGTAAAAACACTTCAAAAACTCTTAAAAATGGCCGAAAAAAAAGGGCATTCTCAAGGCTTGAAAGAGGGGCATGAGCAAGGGTACGAAGCAGGCAAGAGCGAAGGCTTAGAGATTGGATATAAAGAAGGTGTGGCTAATGTTAGGGACGAATTAAAGTCAGCTGCCGAACTCCTTAATGTCACCGCTTCAACTTTTCAAATGAGAAAAGAAGAAATGTTTGAGCTGGTGAAGCCCGAACTGATCAAATTTTCTTTGGCAGTTTGCGAAAAAATACTTCGTGCTCACTTAACCAATCCAGAGATCTTTTACAGTTTATTAGAAAAATTATTGACCCAAGCAAAGTCCTTCTTAAAAGATGTCCCTATCGATATTGTTTTATCGCAGGAAGACCTGCAAATGGTGCAAAACCACCTTTCTGCGCTCGGCTATAAACGGGAAGATTTAAAAGATGTCAACTTTATCTCAACACCCTGGATGGAAAGGGGCAGTTGTCGCTTAGAAACAACATTAGGACTGGTCAATTTTGACCTTAATCGTCTTTTATCTGATTTGGAAATTTTAACTTTATCATCATAAACAAAAAAAACACCTACTTATAATTTGGGAATGGATACGGACAACAACACGTGGAAGTTATTTTAGATCCTATCGACCACGCGGCGTAAATTTCTCCGGCCAGCCCTATCGTTATCATCATCAACGGCTATAGGATTTACCGTGTTGTTATTCACAGCATTAACAGCTTGCGGGCCATTAATTGCAGCGCTAACGGCACCAAATTTTGGACTGCAAGGATCCAAAGTGGGATCATACATGATACTGGTAGGATCTGTAGGATCCATCGAATCTTGTTGTTGTTTGTTATTTGCATTACTTGTGTAAAAAATTGCGAGATCATCAAGTGGATCACTTGTGCTTGATGATGTATTATTTACATTGGAACTCATAATTTTTCTCCTTCCAAAAAGCTTACGCTTTTAAAATCGATATATCCTCTACAATCTATATATAATTATAACATAATAATATTTTATTTAAACTGAAATCAAAAAGCCCATTTTTAAACCATTTTTAGTTAAAAATTATAGATTTTTCTTTACAAAAAAGATTTGATTTTTTTTAAAATATTAAAAAAACTGAAAAAAATAAGAATGTTAATAATGAAGAACTTAGGACTTTGTAAACTCCCTCCTAGTTTGAACATTTGGTTGACAGTAAAAGAGAATATAAATATTTCTACATAAGCCTGAGTGATGGGTTTATCTCTTAAAATTTTTATGTCTACTTTCTCACTAAAAAATGAAATCGAAGCGGTCCAAAAATGGTCGGGATTATCCACAAGTGGCGTTGTCACACAAATCATCGGTCTTCTTATCGAATCGGCCGGCCCTGCAGTCCACCTGGGTGAGTTGTGCTACATTTTCAATAGGCAGGGAGAAGCTATCCCTTGTGAAGTGGTTGGCTTCAAAGATAATAAATCCTTATTAATGTCTTTAGGAGAAATGACCCATATAGCGCCGGGCTCCGAAGTCTATCCGACAAAAAAAGTCCCTTTGGTGGCTGTATCGGAAAGAATGTGTGGAAGAATTCTGGATGCTGTGGGAAATCCCATCGATGACAAAGGGCCGATCAAAGCAGAAAAATACTATCCTATCATGGCTCCCCCTCCCCACCCTCTCAAGCGTAAATTAATTTCCGAAGTTTTATCGACCGGAATCAAAGCGATCGATTCCACTTGCACCATAGGAAGAGGGCAAAGATTAGGGATTTTCTCCGGCGCCGGCTTGGGAAAATCAACCCTCTTGGGGATGATAGCCAAAATGTCCACTGCAGATATAAACGTGATCGCTTTAATCGGAGAACGTGGAAGGGAAGTGCGTGAATTTATCGAACGGGAATTGGGACCGGAAGGTTTATCCCGTTCAGTGGTTGTAGTCGCAACCTCTGATCAAGCGGCGCTGCTAAGAACGAAAGGGGCTTACACTGCAACAGCTATTGCCGAATTTTTTCGAGATCAAGGAAAAAATGTCGTCTTCATGATGGATTCCATCACCCGTTATGCTATGGCGTTACGAGAAATAGGTTTAGCCATTGGGGAACCTCCCGCCACGCGGGGATATACGCCTTCCGTATTCGCAACCTTGCCAAAACTTTTAGAGCGGGCTGGAAATTCTGCCCACGGGGTCATTACGGGGATCTATACAATCCTCGTTGAAGGGGATGACATGAATGATCCTGTTGCAGATACCGTAAGGGCGATACTAGATGGACACATTGTTCTTTCCAGGAAATTAGCTTCAGCCAACCAATATCCTGCCATAGACGTCTTACAGAGCCTTTCTAGGCTGATGCTGGCTATTACGACACCCGAGCAATATTATATGGCCGGTCGTTTAAGGGATATTTTGCAGGTGTATAAAGATGCTGAAGACTTGATCAACATTGGCGCCTATGTGGCTGGATCAAATGCTAAAATTGACGAAGCTGTGATGTTAATTGGCCGAATTAGATCCTTTTTGTCGCAAGGAACAAATGAGTCGTTTGCTTTTGAGATGACGCAAAAGCTTTTAAAAGAAATCGTAAAGAATGAAAAAATTTAATTTTAATCTCGCCTCCTTGCTTAAAGTTAGGCATTTGAAGGAAGAAATCGCTCACAGAAACCTGCTTGAGGCCCATTTAATATTGCAAAAAATGTCCATGATATTAGAAAAATTTCATCGCGACTTTGATCGAGTTACAGATCACATTCGTGTTTTGCAAAAAAACAATGTCCATCCCCAATCCTTGACGATGAATTACGATTACTTAGAGGTGCTTAAAAAGAAAATCGATCACCAGCGAATTATCGTTCGGGAAGCGCAAGCGATTTTAGAGTTAAGAAGGAGAGAGGTCATGAAGGCAATGCAAAAACGGAAAATTATAGAAAACTTGCGAGACAAAAAATATGGTGAATGGGAAACTCTTAACCTTAACGTAGAAAAGAACGCCTTGGATGAGTTGGCCACCATGCGATACCCTAAAACTAAACGGCAATTTGAATAGACCTAATGACATATTTCAATTACTCTCTTGCCAAAGATAAGCTTTCGACAATAGGTCAACAAAGTCTTCTCGACTTTTGGCCGCAGCTTACCGCTGATCAACAAAATCGTCTGCTAAAACAAATTGATCAACTTGACCTAGACATTTTCAGAGTGTTGAAAACGGCTTTTTTAAAAAAAGATCTTCCTTATGCAGGTTCCTTTGAACCCTTCAAGGCCTATGAGAATGCAGGCAGCTCGCAAGATATCTCTTTGGGACGTCAATTGATAAGTGAAGGAAAATGTGGATCCCTGTTGTTAGCCGGGGGACAAGGGACTCGACTAAATTTTGCAGGACCTAAAGGGATGTTTCCGGTCACAGCCATAAGGCGCAAAACCTTGTTTCAGCTTTTTGCTGAGAAAACCTTGGCAGCAAGCGAACTGGCCGGGCGCCCCCTCCCTTTAGCGATTATGACTTCTCCTCTAAATGATGAAGAAACAAAAAATTATTTTTTCTCAAATCGCAATTTTGGCCTTTCAGAAAAGCAACTTTATTTTTTCTCGCAAAAAATGTCTCCTCTCTTCAATGAGCAGGGTAACTTATTCTTGGATCCTCAAGGCTCTCTGGCTGAGGGACCGGATGGGAATGGCTCTTCACTACATTACTTTGTCCAGGATGGGATTTGGAAAGCCTGGCAAGACGCCGGCATCAAATTGGTCAATTACGTGTTAGTTGATAATCCTCTCGCAGATCCTTTCGATGCCAATCTACTGGGTTTTCACGCTCGACAAAATAATGAAATCACGATCAAGTGTTGCATGCGGCGCGATAAAGAAGAAAAGGTAGGGGTTGTTGTCCAGGATCAACATCGGGCCAAGGTTGTTGAATACTCCGAAATGCCCGAAAAAGAACGTTATGCTGCCGTACCCGATGGAAGTTTAAGACACCTATGCGCTAATTTGAGTTTGTTTTGCTTTAGCATGGAGAGCATCAAAGCGTTGGCTGAAAAATATGGGGAAATGCCTTTTCATTTAGCCTATAAATCTGTTAATGGAAATAAATCCGACTCAAGTCCGCTAATGGCATGGAAAGGGGAGAAATTCATCTTTGACATATTGCCCTTTGCTCGAAAAGTCAAAGCTTTGGCTTACCCTAGAGAAGCTTGCTTTTCCCCGCTTAAAAACGCAAAAGGAGTGGATAGCCCTGTGACGGTGGCTGAGGCTTTGCAGCAGAGAGATAGGGAAATCTGGAAAGAGATCACAGGGAAAGAGTCTGCTGAAAACCCCTTTGAATTGGCACAACAATTTTATTATCCTTCCCTCCAGTTAATGCGTAAATGGAGAGGATCAACTATGTTGCCTAAAGGCTATATCGAACCTTAAAAAATTCCCCAGGAGACCCCATGACACAAACATTTTCTATTTCTTCTTTTACTAATCAATTAGCCCTTTCTGCTATCGATTTGACCCGGCGGCCTCGCCGTAACAGAAAGAGTTCTGCTATCAGGGAGCTCCTACAAGAAACGCGCCTTCACCCTAGCCAATTTGTTGCACCCATCTTTGTCGTCGAGGGGTCAAATCAGAAACAGCCCATTGCCAGCATGCCGGACATTTACCGTATTTCTTTGGATCAGCTCCTCAAAGAAACTGAAGAACTTTATGCTCTTGGCATTAGAGCCATCGACTTATTCGCTTACGTCCCTTCAGAAAAAAAAGATCGGTGGGGCTCCGAAGCTCTTAACCCCGACAATCTCATTTCTCAAAGTGTTCGTCTCTTAAAGAAACATCTACCCGAAATGTGTGTGATGGTAGACATTGCACTTGATCCCTACACAAGCCATGGACACGATGGGATTGTAAGCGATGAGGGTGCAATTTTAAATGATGCTTCCCTAGAGGCATTAAGCAAAATGGCTTTGATTACTGCTGAAGCTGGCGCAGATGTCATTGCCCCTAGCGATATGATGGATGGGCGGGTCGCCTATCTTCGGCATACCCTAGACCATGCAGGATTTTCCAGCGTGAGCATCCTTTCCTATGCGGTCAAGTTTGTTACAGCGTTCTATGGCCCTTTCCGCAATGCGTTAAATTCTGCGCCTAAATTCGGCGATAAAAAAACCTACCAAGTGAACCCTGCGAACACACGTGAAGCTTTGCTTGAGTGCTGTTTAGATGATATCGAAGGAGCAGACATGCTTTTGATTAAACCTGCTTTGCCCTATCTTGACATCATTGCAAAAGCACGGGATCTCACCCATATTCCAATAGGAGCTTATCAGGTCAGCGGGGAATATGCCATGATTAAAGCTGCGGCCCAAAATGGGTGGATTGATGGTTTGCAAGCAATGGAAGAATGCTTGCTTTCCATTAAGCGGGCAGGAGCCGACTTTGTTTTTACCTATGCCGCAAAGGAAATAGCTGCGCAGTTAAAAAATAGATCATAAATCACCCTATTTTTTTGTTCCTAGGATTCCAAATGTTTTTCTGCTATAATCCGAATCAAAACTCGAATTGTTAGGCTTGGAGTCTAAACCCATGAAAATAAGCTATTTAGGAGCAGGATGCTGGGGGTATTGCTTAGCGACTATTCTAGCTTCGAAAGGGCATCAAGTCACCTTATGGACCACAAAACCAGCTCTTGCAGAAACCCTGAATAAAACACATAAACACCCTTTTTTGCCTTCTGTCCCTTTACCGGACAATCTAAAGTTAACCATCACAACGGATTTGGAGAAGGTGCTCGAGGGAGCAGAGCTTATCGTTGAATCTGTGACTTCCGCAGGGATTCGCCCTGTCTTTGAGCAAGTTAAAAATATCATGACCCCCTCATGCCCCATTGTTGTCACATCGAAAGGGATCGAACAAAATACCGGTTTGACGCTCCCCGATGTGGTGGTCGAAGTGTTAGGGGAAAAAATCAAGTCAAAAGTAGGGGTCCTCAGCGGCCCTGGCTACGCGGAAGAAGTGATCCGGAACCTGCCTACATCTGTTGTTGGTGCGGGATATCGTAAAGATGTCGCCCAGTTGATTTGCGAATGTTTCACTACCCAAACTTTTCGGGTCTATCCCAATTCAGATATCCAAGGTGTGGCCTATGGTGGGGCTCTAAAAAATATTATTGCGATTGCCTGCGGAATTTCAGAGGGGCTGGCTCTAGGTTGGAGTGCCAAAGCCGCTTTGATGACGCGAGGATTGCATGAGATCCGTAAATTGGCAATGGCGCGGGGCTGCAAAGCCGAAACTCTCAACGGCCTTTCAGGGATGGGGGACCTATGCATGACCTGCAGCTGCAACATCAGCCGCAATTTCCGTTTTGGGGAATTATTAGCTAAAGGACTTTCCCCCAATGCGGCTCAAGATGAAATTCAAACAGTTGTTGAAGGGGCTTATACATGCATGTCAGCTCTCCAATTATGCAAACAATGCAATGTTCCTATGCCGATTACTGAAATGGTTTACAAAATTATCTACGAAGGATTAAAGCCAACAGATGCTGTCATGATGCTAATGCGGCGCCCAATCAAGGACGAATGTCAATAGGATCCCTATGAAAGTTGTCTTGCCAAAACAAATGGTCCATCTCGAATCGCAAGCTTACAGGGACGGAGCTTCCGAAATCGATTTCATGGAGGAAGCCGGGAGCGGGGTGGCCCTCGTTGTCCAGGAATTTGCCGAAAGAAATCAAATTGACAGGCATGTCGTTTTACTCTGCGGCAAAGGAAATAATGCCGGCGACGCTTATGTAGCAGGTGTGCACCTGCTCCATTTGGAATATGAAGTTTACGCTTTCCAACTTGCTCCCATCGATGAATGCACTCCTCTATGCCGTGATAATTATTTCCGCTTCCTCAATGAAGGGGGGCATGTCCATGAGCTCAATTCTCCCGAAGATATCATTTTTCCTGTCCACGGGATTATATTAGATGGAATTTTCGGCACAGGTTTTCACGGCAAAGCCGAAGAATTATATGCGGCAGCCATTCGGTTAGCCAATGAATCCAATCTGCCTATCATCTCCGTCGATATCCCTTCTGGACTAAATGGGGAAACCGGAGTGGTGGAAGGGCAAGCTATTTTGGCGGCTGAAACAGCCTTTTTAACGCTCCCAAAAACGGGCTTTTTCTTAAATCAAGGGTGGAATCACGTCGGAAGGCTCCGCTTTGTCGATTTTGGTTTACCTTATTCGTACATTGAGGAATCGGAAGCTGATTTCATCATGTTGACGAGCGATATCGTAAAATCTTTTTTTCCCCGCCTTGTGCGCAACCGGCATAAATACCAAGCTGGCTATGTTGTGGGTTTAGCGGGTTCCCCGGGAATGCCAGGCGCTGCGCTGCTCTCTTCTTCAGCAGCTTTGCGTAGTGGCGCAGGGATGATGAGGCTGCTGCACCCTCAAGGGATGCAGGCTGAATTAGCTCATAGCCCCTATGAGCTCATAAAAATGGCCTATTCATCCCAAGACACCGATCTTATCATCGAGACGATGAATAAAGCTTCAGCGACATTCATCGGTCCCGGGCTTGGACGAACGACTGAAGTTAAACAATTATTGCACAAAATTTTGCCCGGTTTGCAAAAACCTTGCGTCTTAGATGCCGACGCTCTGTTTTTCCTAGCGGAAGAAAATTTTCCCCTACCCCAACAAACGATTTTCACTCCCCACCTTGGGGAATTAAAGCGGTTATTAAAAATCGAAGGGGAAGTTGCCATTGATAAGCAGTTACTACAAACTTGCCAACGTTATGCCGAAGATCGACGAATTACCTTGATCCTTAAAGGAGGGCCAACCTTCATATTTCATCCCGATGAAATCATCCATATAAATCCCAAAGGGGATCCCGGGATGGCCACGGCTGGGAGTGGGGACGTTCTAACTGGTTTAGCTGCAGGTCTTTTAGCTCAAGGGCTCTCTCCCCATCATGCTGCTTTAGCCAGTGTTTATATCCATGGCTTAGCCGGAGAACATGCCGCTCTAGAACTAACATCCTATTGCATGACCTCTTCCGATATCATGTTTTTTTTTCCCGAAGGATTTAAATTCATCGAGTTATAAACGCTAAAGTTTTTTTCAGTTGCCAGGATCCTATTCGAGCATTAAAATCGATTCCCTAAAGGTGTTAAAAAAACGGCGGAGGCGAAGATGATGCAGCGCATACACGAAATTCCTGTGTTTATTCTATGCGGAGGACTTGGGACTCGTCTTAAAGAAGAAACAGAATATCGTCCAAAGCCCATGGTTCCGATAGGCAACCACCCTATCCTATGGCACGTCATGCATCTTTACCGCCGTTACGGGTTTCGCAAATTCATCCTATGCACCGGCTTTAAATCTGAAATCATCAAATCCTATTTCTTAAATTATGCTTCCATGAATAGCGATTTTACTGTCGATCTAAAAACAAACAATTTGACTGTTCATTCGATTGACCATGAAGAAGATTGGGAGGTCACCGTGGTCTACACAGGAGAGGATACGATGACAGGGGGACGGATTGCGATGGCTGCAGAAAAGTATTTGGGTAATGCGGAACATGCTGCTGTCACCTATGGAGATGGATTAACCAATGCAAATTTACAGCAAGAGTTTGAATTTCACCTTTCCCACGGAAAAGTCGGGACAGTTTTGGGAGTCAACCCCCCTTCCCGCTTTGGGGAAATACGTCTTTCCGGAGATGAAGTGACCGAATTTGCCGAAAAGCCAGAATTCATTGAAAATTGGATCAATGGGGGCTTTTTCTTTTTCCAACGCACCTTTTTTAAAAAATATGTATCTAAGGACCCAGCGTGTGTCCTAGAAAGGATGCCGCTCGTCAAATTGGCTGAAGATGGGCAGCTGAATATGTATAAGCATCGAGGTTTTTGGGCTTGCATGGATACCCAAAGGGATCGAGACCACTTAACCAACCTCTGGAATAATGGACAAGCCCCTTGGATGCCCAACGTCTCTTTTGTGGATCCCTCACCTGTATTGGCAAAAAAATGAAAAATCAATTTCTGAATTGTTATGAAGGAAAAACAGTGCTTGTCACTGGGCATACAGGCTTTAAAGGCTCTTGGCTGGCCTTGTGGCTTAAAGAGTTGGGAGCCCAAGTCATCGGATATAGTCTGCCCCCTCCCACCACCCCCAGCCATTTTGCCGCTACCCGTTTAGAAGAAAAAATCATCCACATTGAAGGGGATATTCGCGATTTTGAAAAACTGCAACAGGCGATCACACATTATCAACCAGAGATCATTTTCCATTTAGCGGCTCAAGCGATCGTACTGGACTCCTATGCAGATCCAAAAGCCACCTTCGAAATCAATGCCCAGGGAACTGTCAACGTCCTTGAAGCTGCGCGCCATTGCGAAGCTGTCCAAGCGATGGTCATGATCACCACGGACAAATGTTATGACAATAAGGAATGGATTTGGGGGTATAGGGAAAATGACCCTTTAGGTGGGCAAGATCCCTACAGCGCAAGCAAGGCTATGGCAGAATTAGCTATTGCCGCCTACCAAAAATCTTTTTTCAAAGAAAACGGGCCGGCAGTCGCGTCTGCGCGCGCCGGAAATGTGATTGGAGGGGGCGATTTTTCCCCCCATAGAACCCTTCCCGATTCAATGAAAGCCTTAATCGAAGGGAAACCGATTCAGATACGAAATCCCCACAGCATCAGGCCTTGGACGAGTGTTTTAGATCCACTTAGCGGATACTTATGGTTGGGAGTTTGTTTGTTAGAAGAAGGCCGCCCCTATGCACAAGCTTGGAATTTTGGGCCTTTAGAAAACCCAGGAATCGCCGTTCATACCCTTGTGGAAAAAGCGATTGAACTATGGGGAGAAGGGGAATGGGTCAATGCCTCAAAATCTAACATAAAGCCTGAAATGAAAATGTTGCGCTTGGCTTGGGATAAAGCTGCAAACGATTTAAATTGGCGGCCTGTCTACAATTGGGAAGAAAGCGTAAAAGAAACTATCGATTGGTTTAAAGCCTATGCAGCAGGGCACGATATGTACGAAGTGGCGGTTTCCCATATTGAAGACCATGCAGTCAAAGCCTCTGAGCTCAACCTCCCCTGGGCAAAAGAGAGGGAGAAAGTATGTGTTAGAAATTAATTTGAAGTGCGGCGCCAAGCCGCCGCACTTCAAATTTTAAATTGGTAAAAAAAGGAAAACGATGCGCTATACTCCATTTCCCCTAGCGGGAGCTTATTTAATAGATTTGGAAAAAAGGGAAGATGCTCGCGGATTTTTTTCCCGCCTATTTTGCACAGAAGAATTTGCACGGCATGGCTTGGACACAAACTTTATTCAAGCTAACAACTCCCATAGCGTTCACGCAGGAACTTTAAGGGGGTTGCATTATCAGTTGGGACCTCACGCAGAAACAAAACTGGTGCGTTGTGTCCGCGGCTCCTTTTATGATGTGATCCTCGACCTTAGAAAAGATTCGCCGACTTTCGGAAAGTCCTTCGGAGCTACACTATCGGCAGAAAATCGCACAATGATGTATGTTCCAAAAGGTTTCGCCCACGGTTTTTTAACTCTCGAAGAGGATTCTGAAGTGCTTTATTTTGTATCCGCAGTCTACTCAAAAGAGTTTGAACGGGGGGTCCGGTGGAATGATCCGACATTTAAGATTTCTTGGCCTTCAGCACCCACGAATATTTCTGAGAGGGATCAAAGCCACCCCGACTTCGACCCTTCTTACCATTTGCTTGTCGATGAGGCTATTACCCAATGAAAATTCTTTTTACAGGCGGGAGTTCTCTCACAGGTATGTGGTTTGTAAAAGAACTTGTCCAGGCAGGGCATCAGGTGACGGCATGTTTTCGATCCCCTTTTCCCTCTTACACAGGTCTTCGTCGAAAACGTGTGGAGCTTTTAAACAGCGTCTGTGAAAATGTTTTTAACTGCCCTTTCGGAACTCCTTTTTTTCTCGAGATCATTCAGCAGAATGATTGGGATCTCTTTTGCCACCATGCTGCCGATGTGGCCAATTATAAAAGCCCCGATTTTAACCCTGCTATAGCCTTGGCCAATAACAGCCATGGCATCAAACATGTTCTGGAAGCCCTTATCCACAAAAATTGCCATAAGATCCTCCTCACAGGAAGTGTCTTCGAGCAGAATGAGGGGAAAGGGTCCGATGACTTACGAGCTGTTTCACCATATGGCTTGTCCAAAGGGCTAACATCGGAGGTTTTCCGGTATTACACCACAACGTTAAAGATGAAATTAGGCAAATTCGTGATTCCCAATCCTTTCGGCCCTTATGAAGAGGTCCGTTACACCAGCTATCTCATTCAAGCTTGGCTGAAAAGGGAAATTCCAATTGTAAGGACTCCCGATTATGTGAGAGATAATATTCCTGTGTCCCTATTGGCAAAGGCGTATGCGGCCTTTGCAAGAGGATTAACCGTATCCCCAGGGTGTGAAAAGACAAATCCAAGCTTTTACCTCGAATCTCAAGGGGCATTTACAGCTCGTTTTGCCCAGGAGATGGCACACAGGCTTTCCCTTCCGTGCCGATATGAAATCGGAAAACAAGTCGATTTTTCAGAGCCTCTCATCCGGGTCAATGACTCCCCTTTAAATCCGCAAGAACTGCAATGGGATGAAACCCACGCATGGAATGAACTAGCAGAATTTTATAGGAGTATCTATGGGGGCGCATAGAAAAAAAGGCTCCATTGGGGTAGCGTTCATCACCCACAAAGCCAAGCATCACTTACCTAAATGTCTTCCCCCATTCTTGCAAGCTTCCCTTCCTTCCCGTGTGGTTGTGGTTAATTCATCTTCCCACGATGGCACTGTGGAGCTCGCCAAAGAGATGGGGGCTGACATTTTCATTGTTCCCCGCGCCCACTTTAACCATGGTGCAACGAGGGAAGAGGTGCGTAGATATTTGAATACAGAGATCGTCGTCATGGTAACTCCAGATGCCTATGCGCTTGACAATCAAGTGCTAGAGCGATTGGTGACCCCTCTCCTAGAAAACAGAGCTTCTGTCTCTTATGCCAGGCAAATCCCCCACGATGGCGCCAGCATCATGGAAGCTTTTCCTCGTGAATTTAATTATCCATCTACAAGTGAATTGCGGAGCCTTGATGACATTTCTAAACATGGAATTTATACTTTCTTTTGTTCAGATACCTGTGCGGCTTATTTAAATTCCGCCTTGGATGAAATCGGAGGTTTTTCTCCCACTTTGTTTGGGGAAGATACTGTGGCCGTAGCGAAGCTCTTGAGAAAGGGACATAAAATTGCCTATGCAGCCGACGCAGTCGTCAAACATTCACACAAATATTCCTTAATGCAAGAATTTAGACGCCATTTTGACATCGGATTAGCACGCAAGGGGTATAGGCACCTTTTAGAAGGCGCAGGAAAGGATTCTCAGCGTGGAAAAAAATTTGTACAGGAACTGTTAAAAAAATTGTTTAAGGAAAGCCCTAAACATATTCCCTATGCCTGCGTCCAAACGCTCTTCAAATTTGCCGGCTACAAAATCGGCCAAGCCTCTCACAAAGGGCCCTTCTGGCTCAAAAAAAGGCTCAGCAGCCAAGATTTCTACTGGGATTCCATTTATGGGATTGCGCACAAATCAAACGTTTGATTAACTTCAAAAAAAAATTATCAACTCAAGTTATCAATCTTTTTTGAGGTGCGCGATGAATAAGGTAGGAACCCTTTTTTTATTTTTGCTTCTTTTGATGCCCCCTATTTTAAGTTCTGAAGAGGTGATAGGCTTTTGGAAAACGATCAACGATAAAAGCGGTCAGCCTGAAAGCATTGTCGCCGTTTATGAGTATCAAGGGAAATACTACGGGAGAATTGTCGCCACCTACGATATGTTTGGAAATATTGGAGAAACCATTGACCACCCTAAAGACCGAGCTCCGGGTGTTACAGGAAACCCTTTTTATAATGGATTGGATATCCTATGGGATTTGAAAAAAGAGGGCTCAAAATATGTTGATGGCAAAATTTTGGATCCTGAAAAAGGGAAAATTTACGATGCCAAAATGTGGCTCGATAATGGCAAATTGATTGTGCGTGGAGAACTTTTAATTTTTGGTCGAAATGAAAAGTGGCTACCTGCGAAAGACGGAGACTTTCCCTCTGACTTTAAAAAACCCGATCTTAACCAATTTGTCCCTTCCATCCCTAAAGTCACAAAGCATTAGATATGGAGAAGGATATTGAAAACCTTCCGTGGTTTTCATGATTATAAATTCCCTTCGGGAATTTATTTAAGAAACATCCAAACTTCAGAGCATCGCCAAGACGATGTCAAAGCGGCGGCAAGCCGCACTCCAAAAACAGAAAGTCATGATACATCATGACTTTTGGTATATAAAAAATAATTAAATTCCATGTTCTTGCTTGAGCTTCTCTAATACATCATCTTTAGGAAACATCCATTTTTCATTTTTTTCATTTTTTCTTTGCTGAATCAACTGTTGTACATAAGCACGAGGATTTTCTTTATATTCAGAACTGGAGGTAATTCTAAAGTATTCTTGATAAACAAGGTTTTCTTTTTCACTTACAACGTTTTTTTCGACAAGTTTTGAACTTACAAAAGGCTCAGGAGTAATATCATTGTTTGGGTCATGTATAGCATTGGAAGAGGGCGGAAGGACGAGGTATTGTTCATCCAATTCACTATCGTCATCTGAATCGTCATCTATTACCTGAGAAAAAGCAGTTAAATTGCTGATACCACTAATTGAATTAACCATTTGAAAACTCCTTATTTAGTTTTATGGTTTTTATGAAATTTAAGGCATCAGCTAAATTTCATCGAATCGGTTATATCATCAGCCGCTGCTTGAAGTCCAATGGAAAGTTACCTCACTGGGAATTCCTCTGAAGCTATAGTGACATTTGTTTAAATCACACTATGCGGCCTTATTCACAACTTTGTCAAAGAGGGATAGGGCCGTTGCTGAAGATAATCTTGAAACCGGACAAGGCTTGAGAAGCACCCCATGTGGCAAGCATGGAAGCAGCCATAAAAAGCCCTTTTTCTAGAATTTCAGAAAGTCCATTTTTTTTCTCTTCCATGGCCTTTCTTTCAAGCTCATTAACTTCGATTTCTAACTCTTTTTCGGCTCTCTGCAACGCATACAGTTCGGAATTCATTCTCTCGATTTCGGCATTTAATTTTTCCTTTTTCTCCTGTAAGTTTTGGATCCCTTTTTGAAGATGATCAATCGCTATGAGAAGAGGTTCCCTCTTAATTTTGTCATTTTCACTTGATTCTTGAATTTTGATTTTAAGCTCCGCAAAACTTTGTTTCATTTTTCGATCCATATCAGCGAAGGGGCCAAGAACACTTATTTCCATCTGTTGGTAAAATTGTTCGAGTTGCACCAATTCTTGCATGCTCTCATTTTGCTGGAGTTCCCTTTGTTTTTGAATCGCTTCAATCACCTGGAATTGGGATTCAGAATCGCCTTCTTGCTTTTTTTCAACCTCTTCTTTCTTAAGAGCTGCCCGATAAACGGACTCTGAATAAAAAAGGGAATGAGGAGTCCTCATCTTTGCGATTACAAATCTAACAATGGGATGGGGATATTCTCCAAATAGGTTGTCATTAAATGGTTCTTCAGAATTTATAGGATTTATAAATGCCTTCTCTAGACTTTCCATAAAACGATCAATGATCTTTTTTTCATTGATGATGCTATATCGATCCATTTGACGTTCTGGATTGTTTAAGGCTTTCATAAATGTTGTGTACCATTCAAATATCCAGGACAAAAGAGGGTCTGCATCTTCAGGAATGGGATGGTTAATTACAAACCCATATCGTTGTAACTCATCCCGAACCTCCCAAAGCTCGGCTAAGATGCGTCTCCGCAAATTCACATCGGCCGTCACAACAGATGTTGACAAATTTTTCGTACAGGCTCTTGATATCTCGTTCATTTTAGTAATATTATTTTTTTGAAATGTGAGTGCAGACTTTGGTGTTAAATCTATTCATAAAAGTGAGAAGTTGTCCGTTAGATTGTTTCCTTTTCTTCATTTTTGCGAAGAGAAGATCTGCCGTTATAATTTCATTTTGGCTTTTTTGTTTTTCAATTTGAGAGGATATGTCGTTTACACTGGCTGACAATTTATTATTTACCCTTTCCAGATTTGACTTAGACATGGTCAGATTTTGGATGCCCATTTCTACGGGAAGATAAGGGTTGTGTTGGTTAGCTTCCTCGATCAGTTTGTTTAACTGTTCAAAAGCAGATTTTATTCTTTGTATTAACTCTAGCTGCAATGTGGCTTGGGTCTCGAGAAGATTTTGTGCAGCGGCTTGATTTTCAGCTTTGACAAGATCTGCAGGAGATTGGCCTTGAGAAGATAATTGATCACATAGCATTTGAAAAGCGACTGCCTGATGCATGTCTCGCATCGATCGCATTTTTGGTTGCATATTTAATCCTTGTTCAATAAATTTTTTATATGAGTTAAATTTTTTGTTTGCCTGTTTTTTTGCTTTACAGCTTCGTTATCGATTTCTTGAACCGTTTTTTGTTGTCTTTCTAATGCAGAATACAGTTGTCTAAGTTTATCGACGGGGCTTTTAATCTCTGCATGCATTTGGGTGACGTTTTGTTGCCTTGTATCTATAAAAACCAATAGCTCTTTTTGTCCTTCGTTAAACAAAGCTTTAGCTGTTTCATTAGTCTGATTGGCTGAATCGTATAGCCGTCCTTCTAAGTTTTGACATTTTTGTTGGCCTATCAAGAGTAAATTGCAAAGGCTGTCGTTTCTTTTATAATTATTCATAAACGCATGAACATTTTCATCAGGAGGGAGAATGCTTTGAATGATATCCACAAGGTCCTTTTCAAAAGCCTTCCATGCGTCTTTTTCTGCATCACCTTGAGCATAGTTGTCTTTGATAAATTCAACATGATTGAAATAGAAAAAACAAAGGGCATTGATGGCTTTTTTTTGCTCTATGTTATCTTTAGAGTCAATTCTGTAATTCTGAAAAAATTCCTCTTCAAATTCAGCAATTACAGTTAAAACCTCTTGTTGATACTGACTAGAAAGTTCTTTACAACCCTCTTTCATCCTTTCTATAATCGTTTTTAATTCTTTTTCAGGCTCGATAACCCGCTTTTCGTCTTCTCTTTGTATCCTCAAAGTTGCCCTGAAAGAGGTTGTTTGGCTAGAAACTAAACGATCCCTTGTTTCTGTGACAGTTAATGTTGTCATATGGTTCCCTTGTATTTTACGCTAAGAAATAAAGCACGACGATCGACTGCTGCTGTTGCTCACAGAGGCGATGCGACCCTGCAAGCAACTGATTTGATAATAGAGTTGTCGAATATGCTCTTCCATTGTGCTTATTTTTGCCATGCTTTCTTTGATATCGTTCATGGCTTCTTTAAGATTGTTTTCAGATTCCTCAAGCCTTCTTTGAGCCAAATTATAAATTGTCATGTATTCATCTCTGATTTCTTGTAAAACTCCCAAAATTTCCTTTGTGTGCTGTTCAGTGTTTTCTTCGAATCGCTTGCGGCTTATTTCAGTTTGCTTTTTTAGTTCCTGGTTGTGGGCTTTTTGCATCTCAATTTTTTGTTTAGATTCCTTTTTGTTTTGTAAGGCATCTCTTTCATCCTGCGCGAGCTGCATGAGCTCATCAAAAAGCAATAACTCCTGTTTTGCTACCTCGGCATTGAGAGGCGCATAATCTTGAATCCTATCGATAGATGCAGAATCATCTTGATTCTGTGGAAAAACGATGACTTTAATACCAAGCTTGTTAATGGCGGCAGCTTGAACTTGGGGTAACCTTTTAGACAGCTTTGGTTGTTGATCTTCCCTGGTCGCCGGAAACTTTTGAAGGAATGAGAGCATGTCACTCGCAAATTGGTGGGGCTTCGAATCGATAGATTCATCGGAAAAGAACTTAAAGCATCTCTTATACCACTCCAGCACTTCTTTTTCCCAGACGAGATCCCCCACAAGCCAAGGATCTTTTAAAAGGATTTCTCCAAAAGGGTGTCGAAGAATAGCCTTAAGTTTATTAAGATGTTTGTCAATCTTTTTTGGAATTTCATTTAAGTCCATGGTTTGAGATTTTTTAGCAAACACCATCATCTTGAATCCATGCTGGAATAGTCTAAGGGAAAGAGTGTCCTTTTCATTTTTGTGTTTGAGCAAAGTTTTTCCTAGCCCTTCCATCGCCTTTAGACAGGAAAGATATTTTTCTGAGTCGTTCTGGATTTTAAGTCTTAAGTGGATAACCTCAGGCGACTCTTTCTCATCTTGGTAAATTGTGAAAGTTTGTGTATGCAACGATGTTGCTGCTGCGGATTTCATGTTTCTTCGGTTGGTAGAATATAATCTTTAGAAAGCTGATGAAGTAGGGAGAGAATGGTATTAATCTGAGATTTTATCTGTTCATTTTGTTTAATATACCCAACAGACTGGCATTTAAAACAGTCTGACTTATTGAAGTTATGTACCAATTTATTGTTTTTATCAGAGAGCAATTGATCCAGTTTAGGTTTGCTTTTTTGATCAAATTGCAGATATTTCTTGTTTGCATCACTTATGACTGCTTTGTCTTTAACGTCGGCAAGTATTTTGTTATTTGCTTCAAGCTCTTTTATTAGCGCTTCCCCTTTTTCTATAAAGGCATCTATAAAGTATTTTTTTATGTTTTTGATAAACAGATTTCGTTTTGATTTGTAGGCTTTTTCCATCCCATCTAATATCTTTAGAAATATTGCATGGCATGTTTTTAATTTCTGGTTTTCGTTCTCTATGCCATTCGATTTTTTTTCCCACTTTTGCGCTAACTCTTTAATCGGATCTTTGGTTCCCTCTGCATCCGAATGTTGTTTCAATGGGCTTTGAGGGCTTACTTCATTTATTTGAGGTCTTGCTTCATTTATTTGCGTTGCTGTGAAAAGCTCTGATGATGAGTTAGAAGATGGGGGTTTATGAAAACAACTATACCATTCAGCAATCTTCTGGCTCGCAACTTCAGCAGCTTGATATGCGCCTGATGTTGTATAAAGTTCAACGAAAGAAGTTTTGGGAAATTTGTTGCCAAAAGCGATAAGATGATCTATGCGGTTCTCCCAATCATTTACGATATTAAAGTGAAACTGAACTTTCTCTTGTTCTTGATCTAAAAACCCATTTAATTCATTAAATAAGGTCTCAATTTTACCTATGACGATTTCAACTTGTTGATGGGTTTGCTCTTTGTCAGCTTGAAATTTAGCATCATAAGCTGCTGCAAACTCTTTGACTCGATTTTTCAAAATGATATTTCCAGCAATGAGTTCAGCTCTTTCGTTTTTTTGGTATTGAATGTTTCGGCTTAGATCAAATATGTGTTTATAAGATAGGCAGACGCCATATTCTTCCTTCTTCATTTTTCTTTGATTTAAAGTCTGCTTGGCATTACTCAGTGCTTGAACTCCGTGGCTGTCAGTTTCAATGTTCAAGGAACTTTTTGAATGAGAAACCTTCTCTTCTTTGAGCTTATCAAAACCAAAATTGGCGTTATTATGATCTTTGATCTGTTTGAGTTGGTTTGAGATGGAGTCAATCTTGCCTGATATAACTAATATGTTCTTTTTAGTTTCGCCTATTTCAGTTTGTGGATCAGCTGAATCTGGAGCCCCAAGATTTTTTAAGCGCTTTTGTAAGAGGTCGTGTTCGTGTATTAACTTGTTTTTTTCATATTCTAAATGGGCGTAATCTTTACCAAAATTAAACAAAATTTGAGCGTTTAATTGTTTCTGTTGCTCTTTCAGTTTATTTAATCTTTCATTTCCATTTTTTATTGCATTGTTTAACGCAATTGTACCAATGGAGTTTCTGAATCCTACGTGCATTGCTCTTAATTAGATTATTTTTTAATGAAATGTTCTCAAAATCATTCCGATAACAAGACAGTTTGTTGATCGTAGCCATTAATGTCAACACACTTTTAAATGGCGTCATCCTTGTATTTTTTTGTAAGATGATTTAATCTCTTTTTTTTTACTAAGGATTTTATATGCATTTTGGTAATGTCGTTAAGCCCTATAGTTTAGGATTAAGCTACCCAACAGGCCCACAACAATCGTTTAATGTTTTAAAAAACAAACTTGCCGAGACAAAAAGACATTACCTTGAAAAGGCAGATTCTTTAGATCCAGCATTTCAAGAGCTCTTTCAGCTTGAAGTTATAGATGGAATAGATTGGTTGATAAAAAAAATCGACAGGATCATTGCCGAGCCCTATACCTACCATGCAGACATCCTTGCCGATTTGCAAAGAGACTACAATCGAATCAAGGATCAATTCGAAACCTCACACGCTTCATATATGCAAACCAAAGAGGATACAGATAACCAGTATTCCCTCTTAAGAGATAAGGTTTCAAATGCCATTGGAGCAGATTTTAGTGCGTTTGCCAAGCCGAAAGC
The DNA here is from genome assembly GCA_963742415.1 of uncultured Parachlamydiaceae bacterium. Taxonomy (GTDB): domain Bacteria; phylum Chlamydiota; class Chlamydiia; order Chlamydiales; family Parachlamydiaceae; genus CAVULX01. The sequence continues at coordinate 382,817 of CAVULX010000003.1, read as the reverse complement.
AGAAAAGGATTTTTCGCAAGTATTTACTAAATTTGCTCGATGTGTAAAAGCGACAATGGATCCTGAATCACCCTTTGGTGCTATGCCTTGCTTAGCTCACCATTCAAAGGAGTTGTCGGAGGATGAAAAGAAACGACTCAGCGATTTAGAGCCTAATGTGGTCTTAGGAAAAGCTATAGGTGAAGTGGCTGTTGTGCCCGTGGCGATTTCTAAAGTGGTAAATGGGGTTATCGGCGCTGTGGTTAAAGGTTTTGCTGTGAGTGCGCTGAGCGAGGCTTGTGTAACGGCAGATCCCAGCAATTATGACGGTTGCATGAAAAAAATGCGCGGTGCACTCAATGGTGAGGATTCTAAGTTTAATGAAGCAATGAAAAATGCAACTCCCGCATGTGGGCTGAGTGCAAGTGCAGCCATGACACGGTTGGAAAAGCGATTGGATGATATCGATAAAGATGCACAAAAAAAGTACGGAACAATTCCTGGTATTGTTAAGAATGGGATGATAGGAATGGGTGAATTAGGTGTAGGAGCAACTGTAGGTCTAGTTGCAATTGGAACTGTTCGCTTGATTCAAGCATCAGGCCGAGGCATTCAAGCTAGTGTTCAAGCAATTACCCGCACTAGTGGCGTTGCAGAACAGGTTGCTTCAAAAAATACTGTTAAACCTCTTGTCAAAGATTCGATAAACTTTGTTATCGAAAAAGATCTTGTTACTATTAAAAATTCTGCTAACAAAATAATAAAGCCTTCTATTTCTTCTGAAGATATTTCACGCGCAGCTTTAAAAGCTATCCTATATGAGGAAAAAAAAGTTGCTAAAAAGAAAGCTATAAAAAAAATTCGGCGCGCAGATGCAAAAAAGTTTGTGATTAAGCCTGATGACGTCACTATTTTGAAACCTGCAAATCAAGCTCTTCCAATCCAAGAATCCCCTTTTTTTAAGAGTCGGATAGTAAAGGAGCAAACCCCTTTATTACCTGAAGATCTGGGTCTGAATCCAGATTTGTTTAGGGATGTGAAGCAATTTAGAGAGTTGAAAGGCTGGATTGAGGTGAAAGATGATGCGCTTAGAGTTAGGATCTCAAATATTTATATGACTGACAAAACTTTAGGGCCCCTGGAGAAAGCAATGGGCAGCCTTAGAAATATTGCTCGTACAAATAACGTAGACAATTTAGAAATAGTAGCGCGGATTACCAACGAGAGGCTTAAAGAGGTCATGATGAAACGATATCAATCCTATCTGCGGAACGATAGTTTGCTTGATGCAGGTTGGAATCTGTTTAGGATGCCTGTTGAAACTGCAGCTGAAGCAATTTCATCATCTATTTCGAAAAGCAGCGTTAAATTCTTTAAAGGAGAGTCGGGAGCAATGCGCTCGCCTATAGGGGAAAAGCCATCGTCTATATCTAATGCTTCTACACAGCTCCCAAAATCCTAAGGACGTCTTGATTTGACAGTTACATTAAGCCTTGCAGCATTGGAGTTGGCCGCATTCTTGAGAGAGTTTAGCTTTGTGTGGCTCGGGGAGAGGTTTCCGTTTTTCCCCTTCGCGGATTCCCAAGTAGCCATACCGGTGGTAGTCAATGCTAAAGCACACTTCCCGCAAATAATGTAAGAGTTCCAAGCGCCCATTGGCAAAGACGGGTGCATGGATCAAAGTCACCCCAGCCTCAGCCGCAACATTTGTTGCGGCATTTGTAGGCTCGGAAAGGGTGCGGATCCTCAATATTTTCCCTTTGGAAACTCTTTCACAAAATTGTTTTTCCGATTCGGCTTGAAATGTGATTTTGGGAAATTTTGTTCTCCAGTCTCCATCGACCCAATTTTTTATTTTTTCAGGAGAACAACTGATTTCTAAAGCAGATCCGCATGTAGCTGCAGCGGCAATGGCGCGAAAGACATCGATCCTTTGATCTTGCTCTTGAATGCGGAGCGTTTGCTGGGCATAAGGGGTATAATGAAATAGATTATCTTGCCCCAAAAGACAGCTAGGATCGTGATTTTTTTGAAAATAATGTTTCCAATAAAAAGCATAGCTTCCCACACTAGACTTCCAGAGGCTCAGATTTTTTGAATTATCATTTCTCTTTTCAAAATAACTATTCAACATTTGCAGGTCTGGAGCCAACGCCTCCAAATCCGTAGGCAAGGCTATTTGCTCGGCGCGCATCAATTGCATGAGGTAATTCGGTCCACCCGCTTTGGCTCCTGGGCCAAAATTGCTTTTTTTGCACCCTCCAAAAGGCTGCCTCTGCACAATGGCACCCGTGATGCCTCGGTTGATGTAACAATTGCCTGCTTGAATACGCTCCATCCAATACTTATGCTCCCGCTCGTCCAGTGAATGCAACCCCGCTGTCAAACCATAGGGGGTGCCGTTCGCAAGCTGAACCGCATGCTCTAAGTTGTTAGCGCGCATGACACCCAATACAGGACCAAAAAGCTCGTTCTGATAAGTGAAGTTTCCCTGTTTAACTCCAAGCTTAATTCCAGGGCTCCACAATTGAGGATTGCGTGGATCTGGCCTTGGTTCGACTAACCATGATTCCCCCTCTTCCAAAGTTCCGATGCTTTTTTCGAGAGCAGGATTTGGCAGGCGTATTAAAGGGTTGATTTTTGTGTTTGGATCCCATGGACTTCCCACATGTAAACTTGCGGCAGCATCTTTCAAGGATTTCATGAATTTAGGATCGTCATAAACTTCTTTTTCTAAGATCAATAAACTGCAAGCGCTGCATTTTTGGCCGGCATAGCCGAAGGCAGATTGTACAGTATCTTTGATCGCGAGGTCCCGATCAGACATAGCTGTTACGATCATCGAATTTTTGCCGCCGGTTTCGGCTAATAAATCTAATCCGGGACGCATTTTCATAAAGGCTTGAGCTGTGGCTGTTCCCCCAGTCAAAACGATGCAATTGATCCTGGGATCTGTGATGAGAGCGCTCCCGACGGGTTCATCTTCACAAGCCACAAACTGCAAAACATCTTTGCCAATGCCAGCTTCCCATAAAGCTTGGACGAGATGCCAGCCAACCAGTACAGCTTCAGGCGCCGGTTTAAAAATGACGCTGTTGCCTGCGGCTAGTGCCGCTAAAATACCTCCAGCAGGGATAGAGCACGGAAAATTCCATGGTGGAGCAACGAGGACAACCCCTTTGGAATGCCATCGGATATCTTGCAACCCTTGAAGTTCATCTAAATTGCGGCTATAGTATTCTGCAAAGTCGATGGCTTCGGAGACTTCTGAATCAGCTTCAGATAGTGTTTTCCCAACATCGGCGACCATAGCCCCAATTAAAGAAGCCCGATTGCAGCGCAAGGCTTGGGCCGTGGCTCTCAGTTTGTTTGAGCGTTCCCCTATTGATGTTTTAGACCAGGTTTGAAAGGCTTTTTGTGCTCCTGAAATGGCCTTTTCAATCTCCTTGATTGTTGCCAAAGTGTAGCGGTATAGGCCTTTTTCAGGAAAAGAGGGATCTCGCCCAATGTCTTCAGAACCAGAATTAAAAATATTTTCCCCTTGAACGACGAGAGGGATGGTCTCGTGCTGCCTATTTTTCCATGTTTCTAAAATCTCTGTTCCCCAAAGATTATTTTGAATCAGCGACCAATCCGTATCGGGTTCATTATCGAAAAGTGCGCACTCTTCTAAAGCAAGCGGACTTTCAAAACGGTTTTGAACTCGACGGATTTCATTTTTTACTTTGTTCATTTCATCACAAGACATTGCGAAAATCAGAGCTTGTTTATGCCATTCATCACTTTCGGGAATCAATGAAAAGGCATAGCGAAGGAAATTATCGGAAGCCGTATTCTCATCCAAACGTCTGGAAAGATAGGCAACCGCATATTGAAATCCTTCAGGGGAAGCGATCGGGCAATAAAGCAACATTTTTCCAACGAGCTTTTGCAGCGCGCGGCGCATCGGGTCAGCCATCCCTTCCAGCATTTCAAATTCCACAAAGTCTTCAATTTGATTCTCAGATCGAAGCAGAAGGGCGTAGGAAATATCGAAAAGATTATGGCTGCCAATTCCCAAATGTACGGCGCGGGCGTGTTCAGGGATGGATCCATAAGCCAACATTTTCTTGAAATTTGCATCCACATCGACCTTATTTGCAAAAGGGGCTTGCGGCCAGCCATGTAAGGAAGCTTCGATCTGTTCCATGGCTAAATTGGCCCCTTTGACCAGGCGGATCTTTATAGGAGCTCCCCCTTGCTGGACCCTCTGTAAAGCCCAGGCTGTTAAATCTTGTTGGATGGGGTATGAATTGGGAAGATAGCTTTGCAAGACGATGCCTGCTGATAGTTGATGGAACTCAGGTTCGCTGAGAACTTGCTTAAATAGATCAAGAGTTAATTGGAGATCTTTATACTCCTCCATGTCGAGGTTGACGAACTTCTGTTTTTTTTCTCCCGAAGCACTGGTACAACTGTTTTCTCTAGCGGCTCTATACAACCGGCGCAACCGATTTGACACCCTTTCAAGGGTATCGCTTGGAGCCGTAAGGTTAATTTGGCTATAGAGGGTGGATATCTTTATCGAAATGTATTCTATTTCCGAATTGGAGAGGTCTTTTAAATAAACACGAAGCTTTTCTTCAGCTTCCTCTTCCCCTAAAATCGCTTCACCCAATTCATTTAAGTTGACGGTGATATTATCCAAGCGACGTTCTTCGAGGTGTTTAGAGAGCTTTTCTGTTTCTGTGGACAAAATGACCTGCGAAGTTTCTTTTCTGATGAGGTTTTGTATAAAAGGGATGAAAGGAGCCCCTAAGGTTTTTCCTAATATTTTAAAAATTGTCATCGCTAATTTATCGTACCAAGACAAAAAGGGGGGAATCCCAAACTTTTTGATAATATAAATCAATTGATCAGCTGTGCGGATGTAGCTGCGGCTTCGAAAGCAACAATCGGTAAAAGATGCTGTAAAGACTTTACCTTTAATGTCCCCGATAAGCTGGTTGAGTTTATTTTGGTGAATTCTCTCCGCATGCGTTTGGATTTCAAGCGACTCTCGCATGATCAAGGCGGCTAGTGCAATCGCTGTTTGGCACCTCTCTTCCGGAGATAAAGTCTTCCCGCGCACAGAATCAACGAGGATTTTTGCTTCCTCACAATATTTTTTTTGTGTCATCACTTAAATCCTCCCTTTGTCCCAAACTTTAGCTTATAACATAAACTATTCTTTACAAAAAGATTGCATCTCTCTAATTTACATCAAGGAAAACCACAGAGACACAAAGGCACAGTGAAATCACATCGTTTTTCTTTCTCTTAGTCCCTGTGTCTCTGGGGTTTAAATAAAAAAATTCCATTTTTATGAATAACGCAATTTTGAGAAATAGACACTCCGAATTTCAATTTTTTATTCAATTTTTAATTTTTTTTTATTTTATAAGCTCAACGTCCCTCCAGGCGGGAGCCTTCAAAGTAAAAGTAGGGAGCGAACAATTATTCACAGAGGAATACGCTCCTTTGCTCCGTGGAAAAAAAATTGGCTTAGTCACCAATCAAACTGCGGTTACAAGCGACATGAGATCGACCATCGAAATTCTCAAAAAAAATGCAACGGGAAAAGGATATAAAATCGTGGCCCTTTTTGCTCCGGAACATGGAATCAAGGGGGATCTCTATGCTGCCAAAGAGGTGCCGGACCAAATCCATGCCGATGGGATCCCTATCTATAGCTTGCATGGGCAAACAAAGCGGCCGACGGATGAGATGCTCAAAAATGTCGATTTGCTGATTTATGATATTCAAGACATCGGCTCAAGGGCCTACACCTATGTGACCACATTATTTTATGTCATGGAGGAAGCCGCTAAGAGAAATATCCCTGTTGTCGTTCTCGACCGGCCAAATCCGATCAATGGGTTTACGATCGACGGACCTATGCTTAAAGAGGAGTGGAGGTCTTTCTTAGGGTATATCAATGTGCCTTATTGCCATGGGATGACAGTCGGTGAATTGGCTCAATTTTTTAACGGAGAATATAAAGTAGGTTGCAAGCTGACGGTTGTCCCGATGCAAGGATGGGTCAGGCGCATGGGTTTTCATGATACGGGTTTGGCTTGGATCCCCCCCAGCCCGAACATTCCTGAGGCTAATACAGCCCTATTTTACCCCTCCACAGGGTTTTTTGGGGAGCTGACCCTGGTCAACATAGGGGTTGGCTACACCCTCCCATTCAAGCTTGTGGGCGCCCCGTGGATCGATGCCGAAAAATTCGCAGCTATGCTGAACAAGCAGAAATATCCAGGTGTGCACTTCGAACCATTTCATTACCGCCCTTTTTATGGAAAATTTGCCCAGGAAGATTGCCATGGGGTTTTGATTGTCATCACAAATCCAAAAGTCTATCTTCCTGTTACAACTCAATACATGATGATAGGGATTCTCAAAAGCCTTTATCCCAAAGAATTCAAACAGGCTTTATTGGCAGCGGCAAACAAGCGGGAGATCTTTTCCAAGGTCAATGGAACGGATGAAGTTTACCAGATTATCAAAGATACTCCCCACATTGTTTGGCCTCTCAGAACCCTGCATCAAAAGGAAAGGGAGGAATTCAAAATCCTCCGGCAAAAATATCTGATTCCAGAGTATTCTGAAGAGGGAAAACAGTTTTAAAAATTCTCTTTAAGCAACCGTGATTGCTTTATTCAGATAGACATCTTGGATGGCATGGAATAATTCAATCCCTTCTTTCATAGGGCGTTGAAAGGTTTTTCGTCCGCTAATCAACCCCATGCCGCCGGCTCTTTTATTGATGACAGCAGTTTTAATGGCATCAGCGAGGTCGTTTTTGCCTGAAGCGCCGCCGGAATTGATTAACCCTACCCGCCCATTGTAACCATTCAAAACTTGATAACGGCAAAGATCGATAGGATTATCTGTACACAATTTTGTGTACATTAGGTCGCTATACTTCCCATACCCTTTTTTCTCTTTATTCAAAGCTTTGTACCCTCCATTGTTGACTGGAAGCTTTTGCTTCACAATATCGGCTCCAATGGTAGCTCCTAAGTGGTTGGCTTGTCCTGTCAGGTCAGCGCTTTCATGATAATCCACATTATCTACCTTAAAAGCAGGATTTCTCAGGTAACACCACAGAATTGTCGCCATCCCTAAATCGTGGGCAACATGAAAAGCATGGGAGATCTCTTGGATTTGCCGATCGCTTTCCGGAGAACCAAAGTAGATCGTGGCTCCTACAGCTGCCGCTCCCATATCATAGGCTTGTTGCACATCAGCGAAAAGGATTTGATCGAAATGGTTGGGATAAGAAAGGAGTTCATTGTGGTTAATTTTTAAGATGAATGGGATCTTATGGCTATACTTGCGAGCGACATTTCCTAGAACGCCCAATGTGGAAGCGACACCGTTGCAGCCTGCTTCAAGGGCTAGTTTGACGATGTTTTCAGGGTCAAAGTACATTGGATTTGGAGCAAATGAGGCCCCCGCTGAGTGTTCAATGCCTTGATCGACCGGAAGGATTGAAAGATACCCAGTTCCTCCTAGACGTCCATGGCTAAATAAGGCTTGTAGGTTTCTAATGACGCGGATATTGCGGTCGGAAAAAGTTAAGATCCGATCCAACCAATCCGGACCAGGCAGATATAACTGATCTTTAGAAATGTCTTTGCATGTGTAACTAAGAAGTTCCTCAGCTTCCTCGCCCAGATGTTCCTGAATAGCGCTCGTAGTTAGCATATATATTTCCTTGTTCTTAATTAATTGACTTCTAATCAATTTGAAATTACAATAATTATTAATTTAATTAAATAAAGAAAGGAAATAAGTGTTTAGAGGGGTAGCCATCGTTATTGCGGCTTGTTTTATCTGGGGATTAATCTATGTCATCCCCGGGTTTATGCCGGCCTTTAATCCGCTCGAAGTTTCTTTAGGGCGGTATGTTTGCTATGGAATTGTTTCCGTCTTTTATATGCTTTTCTTTCGTCGTCAAGCTTTGTTTAAGTTGAAGAAAAAACATTGGAAACAGGCGTTTTTATTTGGATTTCTGGCCAATGTAGGGTGTTATCCAGCAATTGTAATATCCATGCGGTATGCTAATCCCGCTATTGCCGCCTTAATCTTAGGGATGAGTCCAATCTCCATAGCTTTTTATGGAAATTGGAAACAGCGGCAATGTAGTTATATCGACCTCTTATGGCCCTGCCTAGCCATGGGTATTGGCTTAATCTTGGCCAATATTCCGGCGTTGGAACAGAGCGCTCTTGAAGGTTCCCTTTTTTATTATTCGATCGGGCTGCTTTTCGCCTTTTATGCTTTGGGAACATGGACAGTGTATGCAGTAGCCAATGGACGCCTTTTACAGGAAGATGGCTCCCTCGATCCGTGCGATTGGTGTAGCGTTATAGGCATAGCCACTTTGGCTTGGGTGGCCTTCTTTGTCTCCATTGCCTTCTTTTTCGTCCCCGAACATCAGTTTAACAAATTTATTATTTGGACCCCTGAGCTGCAAGTATTTTTGACGGGAAGCCTGGTTTTAGGATCGCTCTGTTCCTGGTTTGCTTTTTATCTTTGGAACAAAGGAAGCTGCTTATTGCCTGTTTCATTTGCAGGTCAGTTGACAATTTTTGAAACGATGTTTGGCTTGATTTTTGTGTACTTAGTTGAACAAAGAATGCCTATAGCTATCGAATTTGCAGGGATCGCTATCATTATCGGAGGGATTTACGCAAGCATCCATCTTTTCAAAGATGTTCCGGAAGTGGTGCGAGCCCCTGTGGTGGTCGAAGAAAACAACTCTCAATAAAATAAAGTTTATTGTATACGTTCGGTTTAATGGGAAAACTGTTTTTGTTACGAACAATCTTAATAATAGCAACAACGGGAATTTTTATGACCGCATTTGACATTTATCATCCTTTAGATTCTCTTTCCCGTTGGTATCATCAAAAAAATCCTGAAAAAGGTCTGATCCTATATCAAACTATTGACAAATCAGTGCTATATCAAACTGTTGACAAATCCGTGACGGTACTTGTTCCTGACAAGCGATATGCCAGGGGATCATTAGCGATTAGAATTCCGAATCCTACTTCGACTTTATTTAAAACCAAGGACTCAATAGAGATAGATAAAATATGTTTCGAAAAGCAAAATGCGATTGCTCAAAAATTGCATGACGATGGCTATCATTATATGTTCTACTCCCGATTGGAAGATAAATTTTTCAAACAAACCATCCATGCTGTTCCCTACACTCCTGAACATTGGCTTTTGCAGCCGATCACGAAGATGATTCAACAAATTCGAGTTTTGGTTCGTCTTCGCTTTGGCGGCAAAGAGGTCACTCAAGCTCAAGTGGAAGAACTAAAAAAAAATTATGCAACCCCTCTGCAAAATTCTGAAACCATCTTAGAAAATAAAAAGGAAAGAAAAATTTCTGACGAAGAGAAAGCTAAATGCCCTTTTTGTAAAGATGAAAACAAAAAAAAGCAGCTTGTTGCCGAAGGGGAACATGTCATGCTTTTTTATAATATCAGACAGATAGGGCAAATCAAAAATGATTTGCTGATCATCCCTAAAGAGCATCGAGTGGGTTTTCATGAATTAACAGCTGAAGAGGGGATTGAGATGGCTCAAATGGCTAGAAAGGTTTCCTTGTATTATCTTAATAAAGATTGTAAATTACATTTGTTTGACAAGACAGGGGACACCGCAGGCCTCACAGTGGATCATTTTCATCGCCATATTCTTGTTGAAAAAATCTCCACGCCCGACAGCACCACCTTTTGGTCGATTATAAAAAATATGTTTTGGGGCCGCGCTTTGCCTACTGAAGAGGTTAAAGCGGCTGCCGATCAACTAAAAAAGGAACTAAAAGAAGTCTTGGATAATTAGCTTTATCTTAAGTATACATTGAAGAAAGAACAAACCAATGTAAAAAAGGAAAACACTATGCAAGCAACTTCAAAACATGGTGCTCGAGTGTACAATTCTTTATATATTGAAAACTCTGACAATCTTACCAAAATTATTTTTTCTCAGGGACGCCCATTTCAAATCTTGAACATCAGAGCAAGCAAAATCGACTTTAAAGATGCTCGATTCATTTCCATTTGTCCGAAGCTTTTAAAGATAACTTTTTCAGATTGTCCGGATTTAACAAAAGAGAATTTAAATATAATTCTCAAAGGAAAAAAGCTTAAAGTAGTTGAGCTAAGTAATTGCCCAAAAATAGATAAAAAATTTTTTGAGCTACACCCAGAAGGGTGGGAAAAAGCTTGTACTATACCATTTCGAATTTCTTCGAATTCGCCTCAACCGCCCAAATCAATTTTCTCCGTTAACTCTGATAATTTTGAACAGCTACTACGAACTTCACTGCAAATCCCCTCTCCAGCCTTAAAAGGCGCATGCTTGACCTATCTAACAACCTATGTAGACACACGTTTATTTCTCATATGCTTAAAAATTGCGGGGGAATACAAAGACAAAAAATTAGCCGCGTTTTGCTTAGAATATTTAATAAAAAATAAACTGACTTTTTCCAAATCTTTCCTTGAGGAAGTTGCGGCTATCGCAGATCAACATAAAATTTTAGACCTTCTTATTATTACTTGGTCCATTTTTGATATAAGAGCTTTTGAATTTCCCCCTGCTATAAACATAGCCAAAAGCTTAGAATGTCTCTCACTCTACATTGACCAAGAAGTTCCCGTTTTTTTAATCAATCCCAATTACAATTCCGATCCTGAAGCGGTGCAAATTATCAAAGATATTTTGATTTCCCCTAGGTGGTGGTGTGTACAAGGTGTAAAACTGTTCGTTTATGATATAAAACCGGAAAATTCCCATGTAATTGAATGTTTGCACGCGATTTTAGAAAAAAGCCGGCTTGTCATGGACTTCTACAATAATGGTCTCCCCTTGGACGCCTGCAAGGTGATCAAGATGATCGAAAACAATACATCGTTATCCGAGTTAGGCCTTTGTAATGATGTTGGCATAAATTGGGATGACGATCAAAGCCAAGCGTTCGCAAATGCTTTTGACGGCAACAAAACAATCAAAACAGTAACGCTTGAAAATTTTAATTTTAATCAAAATGGGACGAAGGCTCTGGCAGTAGTTCTCAGTCATAAAAATCAAGCTGTTATCAATTTAAACTTAAGCTGCAATTCTTATAGGGGGGAAACCGAGCTCATCCAAATTGCAAGCATTGTTGAACACAATAAATTCATAAAAGAGCTCAATTTGAGCAAGTGTTATCCCGACCATCCCCACCGGCCAGATATGTTAACAAAGGGTTTAGAGGCTTTGGGACAAGCTCTGAAAAAAAATGAATCTTTAGAAAACCTGGACTTTTCTTTTAATCATGCAACTGACGAAGAACTTGCCCCTCTTCTCGAGGCTCTCGAAGAAAACCAAAGTCTGCAACACTTAAATCTTGATCATAATAAGCTTGAAAAAACGAACGTGGCTGCAATGATAGAAAAAAATAGAGCTTTAACATCTATAACTTTAAATAGAAATTATCAGCTTTCTAAGGAAAAGATTGGCGAAATTATTGCTGCGATCAAAAATCATCCAGCGTTAAAAGAAGTCAACTTTGCTCGTCTTTATAATTTGGATACGGCTTTAATCCAAGAACTATGCAAGCTCGACCTAGAAACACTTAATCTTTCGGGCATTAGATTAAAAAAAGAGGCAGTGATCTCCGTAGGGCAATTATTGGAAGAAAATAAAAGTATAGAAAATTTATACTTGTATGACTGCGGGCTAAAGGATAACACCTTGGAAATTCTCATCGAATCGCTCAAAAAGAATCATACAGTAAAAAATTTAGATTTAAGTGGTAATAAGAAGATTTCAGACGGTTGGGGTAAGTTTGTGCAATTTCTTCATGAGGCCTCTTTGGAAAAATTAGACCTGGACGCTTGCGATATGGGCGCTGATTGGGGAGTTCAAATGATTCAAGCTGTTGGAAAAAATCATTCCATTACTGAATTTTGCCTATCAGCTAACTTTTTAGGAGGAGAAGTCGTCGAACCCCTAATTGAAATGCTTAGAAACAACAACAATTTGAGGAAATTTGACGCCTTTGACAATGGCTTTTCTCGAGATGATCTGGCCAAGATCACCAAAGTTAGCAGCCCCTTTTTGGCCCTTTCTCTAGGACAATGATCGCCTCATTAAAATGGCCACTAAAGATCCAAATGAAAACCGTCGGATGGCCTTTTTCGATAGTATTTACATTCATTAAGTCTTTTGATTTCTCTTTTTTCATGACACTAAGGTTATTTCAGCAGGTCAATCAATCCGGCGTATGTCTCTCAATCTTGCGGTTTCGTCTTCGCGGATAGTAAGAACGCCTAGCAGATTGGGCGTTATTATCGACAAGGAAAGAATTCGAGAATAATAGCCAGCCTTATTCTCGTAGGTGATGACAGAAACCTTTGTTATTATCGAAAATTGACATTTTCGATAATAACAAAGGTTTAGTCTGTGATCATAGCCAAAAAGGAATGAGTATGGACATAATATAATCGCCTGCGGGAAAAATTATAAAATTTCCTAGTGGATATAAAGCGTTTATAACAAATCCCTTGCCACCTATATTCAAGTGGAATAATAAAATAGTAAGCGCTTTATCACGAGCAGATTTTTTGTTGGGTATTGGAGAATTTGTGAATTATTTCTTAAATGTTCGTCTCTTGATGATAAAGAAAATATTGTTTTATCTGCATTTTATCTGCATAATTTAGATTTAGCTAATGCAGATAAAGAGCCATTAATATGCCGATAAATTTTACGCCAAATTATGCCATTTCATCAAAAACCATGAATTGTCTGATTCGCATTGAGGCAGCAAAACAAAAAATATTGCACTTACCTTTAACGCCAACAGTTCTTAGTTCTTTAAGAGAAACAGCACGTCTTTATACCACCCATTATTCCACAATGATTGAAGGAAATAGGCTTGATCCAGATCAAGTTGAAGTAGTTTTAAAACATCAAGGCCACTTTCCAGGGCGTGAACGGGATGAGCATGAAGTAAAAGGCTATTATGCTGCATTAACTCAAGTAGAAAAATGGGCAGCACACGGTGCCAACATCACTGACAAAATGATTCAGACGCTTCACGCACTTGTTATGGCTAATGGCAAAAAAAATGCTAAACCAACTGCATATAGGGATGGTCAAAATGTTATTCGAGATAGTAGAACAAAAGTAATCGTCTATATGCCTCCCGAGGCTAAAGACGTGAAAAGTTTGATGACCGGTATGGTAGCTTGGATTAATAAAAATGCTGAGTTACTACCTTGTCCTATTATTGCAGGAATTGCCCACTATCAGTTTGCAACCATTCACCCTTATTATGATGGTAACGGTAGAACGGCTAGATTACTCACCACTTTGATTCTACATTTAGGGGGGTATGATCTAAAAGGACTCTATTCTTTAGAAGAATATTATGCTAGGAATCTAGGTGCTTACTACGAAGCAATTAGTGTCGGAGAATCTCATAATTATTATATGGGTCGCGCGGAAGCAGATATCACAAAATGGGTTGAATATTTTGTGGATGGGATGACTGTTTCATTTGAAAATGTTTTGAAACGCATGGATGAAGCTAAAGCTCAAGATTCACCAGATCAAAGCGCTCTAATTAGGAAACTTGATCCCAAACAACGCAAAGCACTTGGATTATTCCAAGAATTTGAAATAATTACTAGCCGGCAAATCGGCGAATTATTCGGATTTAAACCACGTACAAGTGCAGCCCTCTGTGCAAGTTGGGTTGAAAGTGGCTTCTTAACTATAGTTAATCCATCAAATAAAGGACGAAAATATAAGTTATCAGCTGAATATCATAAATTGTTTAATTGATGATTCACAAATGAAAAAATGAACCAATTAATTGAATCAATGAACCAATTGACACAATTTTCACTTTGCGTGGAAGAGGGTGCTGGGGCCCGTTACATTATTCCGATAGTGTAAGGTGGTGGGAAAATCGGAAGAGGTGGGATTCGAACCCACGGTACGTGTTTAGCGTACACACGCTTTCCAAGCGTGCTCCTTAAGCCACTCGGACACTCTTCCCTAGCGAATTTGACAGAGCCGTCAAGGGCAAAATCATAGACATTTTCGTTTTAAAGGGCAAGAAAAACTGATAGCTAGTGTAATAAGATAAGGAAGTAGAGGAATCTAAGTTTTCCAAAATAAAATCTATCCCACTTATCTTGGCTGATCTTGCATATCTTTATCATATTTCTCAGAACCCTCTGTAGGGTTTTTAAAGACTTCTTCGTTGCAATTTACGACTACCATTTTCAGCGGCCTTACGGTACCATTCTGCTGCATCTATTTCGCTTTGTTTCGTTCCGATTCCACGAGAAAACATATTCCCAAGTTTATACATAGCTTGAATATGCTCATTTTCAGCAGCTTTTTGATACCATTCCATCGCTTTCGAATAATCCTGATTCACCCCCTGGCCATTTTCATACAAAATTCCGATATTATGCATAGCAGTGGCGTGGCTTCGATCAGCAGCTTTTTGATACCATTCCATTGCTTTCGAATAATCTTGCTCAACCCCTTGGCCATTTTCATACAAAATTCCGATATTATTCATAGCATAGACATTACCTCGATCAGCAGCTTTTCGATACCACTCCATCGCTTTCGAATAATCTTGCTCAACCCCTTGGCCATTTTCATACAACACTCCGATATTATACGTAGCATAGTCATTACCTTTATCAGCAGCTTTTCGATACCATTCCATCGCTTTCGCGTAATACTGTTCCACCCCGTGGCCATTGTAATAAAAGAATCCGATATCGAGCATTGCATAAGTATTACCTTGATCAGCAGCTTTTTGATACCACTCCATCGCTTTTGCATAATCTTGGGTAACGCCATATCCCTCATCACACATATAACCTAATTGATATAAGGATTCTCCTGTCTGCGCTTTCTTTTCGTATATGTTAAATATTTTTTTTAATATTTGATTTATTTTCTCGTTTTCGGTTGATGATCGTTGTTCAGATTTTAAGCAATTTTGTAAACTTACTTGAATTTTCCTTAAATCAGACCAATTTGGCTTCTGATTCTCAAGAATTATTCCAATTAGTTTATCGGTTTCGCTGATCTTCTCTAATGATAAATCTGTTGATGTTGACCATTTCGATATTTCTGGATAAAGATCTATAATATGTAACATATTAAACTCCTATTTCATTAATTGAATTTAGAAAATAAAATGAATAAAGAAAAGTGTAAAGCATGTGGTGAAAAACCGAAATGCAAGGGGACAACCATTGAAAAAAAAAACCCGTTCCATCATGATGGTTATACCTTAAAATAGCCGTTTTATTTCTAAGAAATGATAAGTTATCGATCCCTTTTTTTTTATTTTTTGCTGATTTGCGGAGCATTACCTCTTGCTGGAGAAGAAACTCCTCCTCCATTATCACATTATGTGCTGGTGAGTGTGGCCCCTTATAAATTTTTTGTGGAAAAAATCGCTGGAGACACAGTCAAAGTTGGATTGATGGTGCCTGCAGGAGCCAGCGCCCACACCTATGAACCCACCCCTAGAGAGATGCTCGCAGCAAGTAAAGCCGATCTCTGGTTCACCATCGGGGAATCTTTCGAAGCTCGGGCTGTCAGAGCGATTCAAAGCCATCATCCAAGCCTGCAGCTAGTTAACTTAAAAGAGGGAGTTAAACTCATCACAGAAGATTCAGGGGCTGGCCATTCCCCTAGATGTTCTCATCCCCATTGTCAAGATCTCCATATCTGGCTGAGTCCGCGCCAAGCCAAAATTCAAGCCAAAACGATAGCTCTAGCCTTATCTTCTCTTTATCCTGAAAACCGGGTTATGTATGAAAAAAATCTCCAAACCCTCCTCAAAGAACTCGATGAATTAGATCAAGAAATTTCCTCTACTTTAAAACCCCTGAACAAACGGGTGATTATGGTCTCCCATCCCGCGTACGCTTACTTTTGCCGGGATTACGATTTGAAGCAAATTTCCATTGAATTCGAGGGGAAAGATCCAACCCCGCGGCAATTGACCCGCATTCTTGATGATGCGCGCAAAAACAATATCAAAACGATTTTTACTCAAATCCAGTATAATAACAAAGGGGCTCGCTTGATTGCCGATGAGATAGGAGGGAAGGTGGTCAATCTTGATCCCTATTCCGAGCATTATTTCGATAGCATGCGGGAGATTGCCCATCAGTTTGCGGAACAGGATGAATAACTCATATTTATGACAACTCAAGGGCCCCCCATTATTACGTTTGAACATGTTTATTTTGCCTATCAGGATGAACCTGTCCTGAGGGATGTCTCTTTTCAGGTTAATCCAGGCGAACTCATCGGCCTTATCGGTCCTAACGGCGGGGGAAAAACAACTTTATTGAAACTGATCATGGGATTTATCCGGCCCCAAAAAGGGAGTTTGATGGTTTTTGGAAAACCCCCTTCCATCTCCCAAGGCCAGATTGCCTATGTTCCTCAAAATTTGCATTACGATAGGCAGTTTCCCATTTCGGTTTTGGAATTGGTCTTGTCAGGGCGTCTTTCAAGGCTCCCCTGGTACGGGGTCTACAGCCGCGAGGATTATCAAGCTGCATATGATGCTTTAGATCAGGTGGGGATGCGTGCCTTTCAAAACCATGCTTTTGGAAATTTGTCAGGTGGTCAAGCTCAGCGGGCCCTCATTGCGAGGGCTTTGGTATCCAATCCCAAATTATTGCTTCTCGATGAGCCTACAGCTAGCGTTGATCCGCAGGCTGTCGCCGATATATTTCGGATATTGAAAGAGTTGCATGGCAAGATGACGATCATGATGGTTACCCATGATTTAAATGTGGCGATCGATATGATGGAAAGGGTTTTATGCGTTCAAGGCGGGGTCATCTCCTTGTTCCCTCAAGAGATATGCGAACATTTTGCGCTTGGCCTTTATCATATCCCCTTGCAGATTGGAATTAACAAACACGGTAAAACGTTCCCACGATGATCTCATTTTTTGAAGCCCTCCGCACCAACCCTCTTCTCCTAGCAGCCGTTATTGCCGGCCTTGCAGCCTCCGTTGTGAGCGGTATCATAGGTTCTTATGTGGTCGTGAAAAGGATCGGCTTCATTAGCGGCAGCATTTCCCATTCTG
The DNA here is from genome assembly GCA_963742415.1 of uncultured Parachlamydiaceae bacterium. Lineage (GTDB taxonomy): Bacteria > Chlamydiota > Chlamydiia > Chlamydiales > Parachlamydiaceae > CAVULX01. The sequence goes on along the minus strand of CAVULX010000003.1, from coordinate 365,650 downwards.
TCCTTAGCGGCATCGGCATCTGTTTATGGTTGGAGCGTGCTAAAGGGGTGGATTGGATGAATCCTCTTTACGGAGCTCTCATAGCAGGTGTCTTATCGGCTTTAATTATCGGGTGGATCCACTTATATTATAGCCAAAGGGAAGATTCCGTCATCGCAGCCCTTTGGGCGATTGGAATGGCAATCGGGGTGCTATTTATTTCTCAAACTCCTGGATATAACGTGGAATTGACGAACTTTTTAGTGGGCAACATCTTGTGGGTTACTCCTACAGATTTATCGATTCTGTTTGGTTTAGATCTTTTTATTTTAGGCACGGTGGCTTGTTTGCATAAGAGGTTTTTAGCGATCTGTTTTGATGAGGAGCAAGCTCATTTGCAAGGGGTTCCTGTTAATGCGCTTTATTTATTGTTATTAGTTCTTACAGCAGTATCGATTGTTTTGTTGATTCAGGTGGTTGGAATATTATTGGTGATGACCATGTTGACAATCCCTGCAGCTATCGCCAACGTTTTTACCTCCCGTCTTTCCCGCATTATGTTAATTGCGGTTGTGCTGAGTTGTATTTTTTGTTTTATTGGAACCGCTTCAGCCTATTATTTAGATTGGCCCGGCGGAGCAACGATCGCCCTAGTCGCGGGAATTGCCTATATTCTTAGCCTGCTATTAGTCTAAATCTATCTGAGTATCATTGCAGGTCTTTATTTTTTTTAAAAATATCTTGCTTTAGAGACCCTTTTCCGCTAACATCCTGCCCATTTGCATAACGAAACTATCCAAATGGGAAAATACACATGAAACCGATTTGTCTACTTGCCCTTCTGTTTATCCATGCCTTAGCTTTTAGCCAAAACGACGACAGAACCCTCTTCGGCGCTGAAAATGCCCTGACAAGCTTGGAAGGGGATCCAAACAGTCTGGTCTACCATTCCGTCAATGTGATCACCGGCGACTACGTCGACATGCAAACCGATGTAGTACTGCCTGGCATCGAGCCTTTAACCCTGCAACGTTTCTACTGCAGCTCCGATGAGCGAAATAGAACTTTCTTTACAGCCTGGAGCTTTAACCACGACATCAGCCTATACGGAGAAGGGAGTGGCGGAAATCCCATCACCATCGTCTAGCGGGATGCTTTTGGGGCCGAATTTCCTTTTGAAGGGGATCACTATCGGGGCAACGCCTTTCTCGGCGTCAAGTCGGAAGCTCTCCATAATGGGGTCACCAATACCCCAAGAGGGGTGATGAGCGGCCGCTACCACCTTAAAAACAAGCGGCTCGCGATTGCAAAAAGAGAGACCATTGCTAAAGAGGGCACAGGGACAGCACACTATTTTTCCACTCCCTCTAACAGCCATTCTACCCGCTACATCAAAAAGACGGTAAAGCCCAACCGGAATCAATTGACCTACACTTTTAAGGATGATTCATACAAAAACTTTAACTACAGTTACTTCGATCAGATTCAGGCTTTAAATAGCCAAGGCAAAGTCATAAATCAGCTCCAGTTCGTGCTAACCAAAGGGGCTGACCATGTCGGCATCTTTTCTGTGCTGCAAAATGACAAGCAGCTAGCTCAGCTGGAGTATCGCCCTGTGAAATATGAATCTTGGGGCGAGGATTTCTCTTACACATGGGAAAAAGGCACTCATTGGATCCTGACCAGAGCAAAGAGAACGCAATCTCCTGAAGAGTCTTACACCTATGCCTCCATCCGCACCCATCATCCTGGGCGCCGAAAAATGATCCGCAAGGATCTTCCCGAAGGGCGCTGCTTGGAGATCGGTTACTTCAGCGAAGGGGGAAACCGGGTCTGGCCCAACGCTATCACCCACGCTCAAGGGGATGTTGTAGGTCGTGTCATGCAGCTCAGAGCCCCGGCAGGCACCGATGGGGCGCCGATTCCGATCTACCGCTTTTTGTATGACCTATCTTCGATGCGCACCGAAGTCTATGATGCCTACGATCGATGCAAAATCTACCACTATAGCTCTCGGGAACGGCTGACCAAGATTGAACATTTTGCAGGCACCTCTCCCCGTGTTTCTTATGCTGAGGAGCGGTTCGTCTGGGGTGAACCCGGCACTCCCGATTGCGGCAACCTCATGTCCAAAGTTTTTGCTTCCAAAGGAAGCAACCTCTTTTGCCGCAATTATGCATATGATGACCGGGGAAATGTTTTACATGAACATCTCTACGGCAATCTCACGGGAAAAGAACAGCCGGCTGTGGCTTTAGATCCACAAGGGAAAGGGATCGAAAATGGGGGCGATCACCTTTACATCGGCCGTCTATACACCAATGACGACAGAAATCTTGTCCGTTATGAGAACAGCCCCGACAAACCCCATAATTTCAAATACAGTTATATCGAGGGCACCGATCTGCTTGAAGCCCGTTATACGATGGATGTGGGAAATATCCGCATGCGGGAATTTTTCTCTTACGATGAAAATGGAGCCGTGACCCTGGAAATCAGCGATGATGGCACCACCTTAGATAGAGACAATCTGACAGGGGTTACTGAGAGAAAAATCCGCAGGATAAAAAATACTTCGACTTTTCCTGTAGGCTTGCCTTGCGAGGTCAGAGAAAAATACCTCAACTTGGCAACAGGTAAAGAGCGTCTTCTAAAGGGATTGGTCAACACCTACGATGATCAAGGGCATTTGATCCGTCAGATCCATTACGATGGCCAATGGCAAGAACTCTATACCTTGACTTGGGTGTATGACGCTATGGGGCATCTTCTCGAAGAGACTAACGCCTTAGGACACAAAATCCTGCGCAGTTATGACGGCAACGGCAATACGATTCGTGAACAGGGCCCGCGTCCTGAGATGATCCGCACATATGCCTACGATTACATGAACCGCCTCATCCGGGAAGAGAAGGGCTCCCAAAGGCTGACAACCACTCACACTTATGATCTCCTTGGTAACCGCACGTCGACAACAGATATTCACGGTAAGACCACCCACTTTGTGTACGATGATTTCAATCGAGTGGTTCAAACGATTTTTCCTGAAGTTCTCAACGAAAAGGGGAAATGTGTCACAGCGGTGGCGTCTAAAACATACGACCCCTTGGGGCATGTCACTTCGGTGACAGATCCTTGCGGCCATACGGCAACCACCCGCTCTACAATTCTGGGAAAGCCTTATTATGTCTGCCACCCCGATGGCACACAAGAGCGGTTCGAATATACGGTCAAAGGGCAGCTAAGCAAATCGGTCGCAGCCAATGGCATCTATACCTTGTATAACTACGATTATCTTGCCCGCTTGCTCAAAAAAGAGACCTACTCCCCCGCAGGTGAACTGCTCACGGTGGAAAGCCGCACCTACAATCCGTTCCATCTGACTAGCGAAACAGATCCGGAAGGGATCACTACCTATTATTCCTACGATGGAGCTGGACGCCTCATTAGAACAGACAAAGAGGGGCAATGGACAGAGCATTTTTACGATCGGCAAGGGTTCATCGCCGAAACGCGTCAATACTCGTCCGCTACGGATTATTTAGCCACCCATTTCCAGTATGATTTCTTAGGAAAAGTTGTAGAAGAAAAGGTCCAAGATCAAGCAGAGATTGTTTACAGTCAAACAAGCTATGTCTACGACGAAGCAGGCAATAAAATCCAAACGGTGCAACTTCGCGAAGAGGGAGCTGCGGTCAGCTCCACAGTCTATAACTTCCGCAACGAGCCGGTTCAGATGACCGACCCGATGGGAAGGGTAACTTATATCCGCTATGACTATGCCATCCCTTCAAAAGAAACCATCGACCCCAATGGCAATAGCATCCTTGAAATTTATGATGCTTTAGGGAGACAGACGGAAGAAGTTTATAAAAATGCATATGGGCAAATCACTAAAAAAAGTGCCTATAGCTATGATCTCAATGGGAACTGCTGCCATCTAACCGAATGGCAACATCCTTTCAGTCCATGAAAGCTTTTCACAGACCGCAACGCAAAAAGAGTATGATCCTTTAGGAAGGGTTGTCAAAGAGATGCAAGCCAATGGTCTGGAATTAAGGTTTGCTTATGATTTGCAAAATAGGCGCACCGAAATTCAACTGCCGGATGGCTCAAGCATCCGCTATATGTATCAAGGGGCACATTTAAAGAAGGTTGTTCGTTATGGGAGTGATGGGCAGTTTCTCTATGACCATTGTTATGATGCGTACGATCTTATTGGGAAGCTTTTAAAAGCCCACAATCCCGCTGGGGAGATCTCTTATAGCTATGAGGCTGATGGGGCTTTAAGAAAGATGGAAGCTTCCCAATGGAAAGAGGAGATTTTAGAAAAAGATCTTGCAGGCCATCTGAAAGTGCGTGAGATCGAGGATTCAATTGGAAAATTGGCTTATAGTTATGCTTATGATGACCTGTATCAGTTGATTGAAGAATCAGGAACTGTGTCACATAAGTATGTCAATGATTCCTTGTATAATCATATTCAAAAAGATGAAGCTTCTTACAACTTTAATGCTCTTAACCAATTGCTCAAGACCGATCAAGGAAATTATGAATACGATCTCAACGGCAATCGCATCACAGCCGATGTAGTTTCAGGACATGTAGAGTATCAGTATGATGCTCTGGATAGGTTGATCGCTATTTTTAGTGAGAATACTAAAGTTGTTTACATCTATGATGAAGCTAACCGACGTCTTTCCAAGACCTTTTATAAGAAACAAGGGGATGCCTGGCAGCTTCAGTTCAAACACCTCTTTTTCTATGTAGACAACCTAGAATTGGGATCATGTCGGGCGGATGGTGCTATTAACGAATTGCGTGTTTTGGGATTCGGTCGAGGAAACCCAGCTGTGGCGATGGAGTTGCATGACAATGTTTATTTTCCTCTTCATGATCATCTAGGCCATGCAAGTTGCTTGCTGGATGCTTCTGGAGCTGTTATCGAAACCTATCGCTACACAGCCTTTGGCGAAGAGCTTATTTATGACGTTGCGCAACAGTTGCGAGATAGCTCGCTAAATCCCTGGCGCTATACTAGCAAGCGATATGACCCTGAAAGCGGCTTCATCTATTTTGGTTTGCGCTATTATGATCCCACATCTTCCGTCTGGATCACCCCCGATCCCATCGCGCAAGAGGGCGGACCCAACCTTTATGCTTATGTCCTCAACAACCCTCTCGCTTATTTCGACCAGCTCGGCCTCTCCCCCGAAATCGACGCCCTCCATGAATATGAAGCCGACCGCATCATCGAACATTTCCGCAATCGAGACAGCTGTGATAGATCAGAAAGAAGGGAATGTTCTCAATCTCACCATGAACCAAAAACATCTTTTTTGAAAAGAGCTTGTAAGGGCCTTACTGAAGCATATAGGGATGCTCGGCTTGGTATTTTTGGATATTTTGACTATAAGTGTCTGGGAGGTCGTAATAATTTAGATTTTGAAGATGTTGATCCTATTAGTTTTGCCTGTAATGCCTACGATTGGGCATTAGATATTACCCCAGATTTAACCAAACGATATTCTGAGAATGTTCTTTTAAGGAAGCAATTTGACAATAATTTAGTTCGTGGGGAATTGCCCTGCTTAAACCATGCGATAAACATCGGATCATTAAGTGCGACAAAAATCCTTGCAAAACAATCTTTGCCATGTGTTAATAAGTTATCCAAAGCTGGTCAGGTTTTGGACCGAGGAGGTCTCACCAAAGTTGGACGAGCACTGGATAAACATGGAGGGCGTCCTGGTAGCGTTTTTCCAAAGGCTACAGGCAATATTGTTAGCAAAAATGCCCAGGGCCAATATCATTTAGACGATATTTTGACTAATCCAGATACTAAAGTTTCTTACTGGACACATAGATCACTAGGAGAGGTTATTGATATAGAAATTCCAAATCAACGAGGTGTAAGATTTTCTAGAAATGGTGATTTTATTGGATTTTTGGAGCCTAAATGATAAATAATCAGTTTTCTAAAAACAATTTCAGAATTGTTATTGCTAGTCTGCCTGACCGAGAGAAGTGTGTGTGCGAAATTTATTATAATCATGTCGAATGGGCTGAAATTTCTCAAGAAAAGGATGAAATGATGATTCAATTCTATCCACACCCATCTCAAAAATATTGGGAATTTCCTATAGATGTTGCTTTTCAAATTTTGCAAGAAGCAAAAATAAAATTTTTAGGGGATTAATGCAATGATCGGGGTCAGGCCTGTGATCGGGGTCAGGCCAGGTCAGGCCTGACTTCTGTCTTAATTCTGACAATTAGGACAATAGCTCTCCAAATTCTATAATTTCATAAAAGTATCCACTCTCTAAAACGCCTTTCGCGACCCCATTAACATGGATCAATATTGGTAAGACGGCTGCTCCTCTTGGTAATTGGAGTCGCATGGCTTTTTCTTTTACTTCGTCAATAATCTTTGTCGTTATAAGATTACGAGAAAATTTAACTTCGCATAAGGTATAAATTCTTAAACTTCGTTTGAATCAGATAATCAATTTGACAACCTTTTTGCCGCGTTGTTTGCTTTTGTAAAAATGGATTGTCTGCAATAACATCCTCTGAGCGAATATTTAAGAGTTTAAGCACTTGATCCCTGTTATTAAGAACCAGATTTTCAAACTGCAAACCCATAATTGTTTCCCAACCGGGAATACTTGATAATGAACCGTCTTTAAATCTCTCTTTTTCTATTTGAGCATATTTCGGAGCTATATATTTTAGATAAAAGCGCAAATAATTATCGCTCAAACGAAACCTGCTAATTGTAGATTCAGAGCCTGATTTCAATATCCAGGAATAATCTCGACTTATGAACCCAGCATTCGAGAGGTCCGCTAGGTATTGGCTTAATCGCCCACTGCTCTGATATTTCGTTTTCAGAACCACTTCTTCATATTCAGCCGATCCATTTGAAAGAGCTTCAACTATCTCTCTGTAAACCTTATCTCTTTTGCCAAAAACTTCGTAAAAGATCTTTTCAAACTCCTCGAATAAAGCGCCTCCTTTTGTAAAACATTGCTTCCTGATATTATCGTCTGCATTGAAATGTCCTTGGATCTGCTCAATATACCAAGGGACCCCACCGGTAACGGATAAGATTTTGAATTTTTCATAGATCGATCCTTTAAATCCCTGAGCCTCCAACATAAGATTGCAGTCATCCAAAGGTAGAGGCTTTAGATTAATGGTCCATGAAATACGTCCATAAAACGCTGTGTTATTCAAGATGTTTTCATCAATCCATGTAGATATAGAGCCACATTTTTTTGTTCGCTAAATATGAAATCATGAATCCTGCGAACAATTTTAAATATTATGTTTTGTTCGCCATAATGACAAATGCATTTTATGCGAACATGTAAAGTTAAGGCTCTATAGTGATAAATTCTATCAATGCAACTGACTTGTTCAATTTCTCAAGAAACTGAGGTATTGATGTTAGAGATCTTTCCCGCGAAATCGACTCCCTCGACAAATGTGAAGCCGATCGCCTCATCGAGCCATATGATTAAGAACCACCTTACATGTAATTTTCCCCCAATATTGGAGGTTGGATTTACAAAAAAGATTAGTAGGATTATTAGAAGCTTAAAACAATAAAACAAGGAGTCAATATGGTAAATTTTCCAGGGACCTCAACAGAATCATCCGTTGCTAGCCTCCCTTATCTCCCTGTTCTCAGTGCAAGTGACTTTGGATCGAATGCTGATATTCAGAAAAACATCAATATACAATGTAATGGAATTACAACTGTTATTATAAACATCAAAAAACATAATTTTACGATGCAACATTTTCAATCCGCAGTCAGTACTCTTGAAAAGAATCGTGATTTCGTCAAAAGCCAAAACTCAAAAGAGCCGGATATTGCTGAATTTGCCGCTTTGATTGAAAAAATGACAGAGCAATTTTCGGTAGCTTTAAACAATATAAAGAATAATAAATGCGGCAAAATAAGTTTTTGTTGGGATGAAAAGATTGTCACAAGACGAAATTATCTTCTTTACACGAGCGAATCTATTAACCATATTACCCACTCAGACTCTGCAATGTTTATAAAAGCAGGGAACAGCTTTTACAATACGAGCAAGGGATTATAAGCATCCATTCCTTGCTTATGACCTCGTTTGCAAAACAGTTGTGAAGGCAGCAAAGAACAATAAAAATACAGCCATGCAAAAAGAAGGCTTTGGGCACAAAGTCCCAAAGCCTATGCGGAAAGAGAGGGATTTGAACCCTCGATACCCTTTAGGGGTATGCGTCCTTAGCAGGGACGTGCTTTCGGCCACTCAGCCATCTTTCCTCAAATGATGAAAAGGAATATCGTACTAAGGATCTCCCATTTTTCGCAATATTGAATTTACTCAGGAATTCATCCCTCTTTCTGCGCAGAAAAAATGAGATAGCGGCACAATCCCTTGCGCACAGCCCAAAATTGATAGTGGTAACCGATAAAGTCTTGTGTTTGTGTCTTGGTGCTCCACCCAAAAAATTCCCCTAGTTTAGATAAACCAATCGCTGGGAAAGAATACAGAAACAGCCGTCTGGATGAAGGAAGAACATGTGTTGTAATGTCCCGCTTGGCGATATTTTTGAATTTTTGTTCCTCAAGGAACTTTTCAAAGTTGGGAATCGATTCCATCGACTTGACAGCCCATCCATTGACAGCCTTATCGAGGACCTTTTTTTCAGATTCGGTATATTCATTTCGGACTTGAAATCCGTCAGCCACAACGAGCCTGCCATTAGGCTTTAATAATCGGCGCGCTTCTTTGATGAAGTCTTCTTTATTTTCAGCATGGCAAACACTTTCGATCGCCCAAACCACATCGAAAGAAGCGGAGGGAAACGAAGTTTTTGTGTAATCCATCGAAAAAAATTCGGGTGGTTTTTCCAATCCTCTTTCTTTGGCTTTTCTTCTAGCCGTTTCGGCCTGTTTTTCGCTTAAGGTAATCCCGACAACTTGACATTTGAAGTGGTCGGCCAAATATAAAGAACTTCCCCCTACGCCGCATCCGGCATCTAGAACCCTGTCTGAGGAAGTGATACCGGCAATTTTGGCGAGGATCTCATTTTCTTTCATCAAAGCTTCATGCAAGTTTGTTGTCGTTTCGTCCCAATAACCCGCATGCATGGCAAGACTTCGATCTAAATCCCACCACCGTTTGTAATTTTTTTCACAGGTGTCGTAGTATTTCACAACCTTTTCTTTATCAATGGATTCCATAATTATCCTTTTAACTTGAGTTTTGGGCTTATTTTTTCAATTTTTGAGTTCACTTGTGTATAAAATCGGTAAACCTTTACACTCGTACAAAGTTAAGTTATACACAATTCATTTCAATAGTGTATAGAGTCATAAGGAATTTGTAATGAAATTACTTTTGCTGTTGTGTCTATTGATCCTTCAAGCCTCTTGCTCTTCCCCTTGCCATGACTATGCGGTGATGGGAGCTGATGAATTTGTCATTGATTCTTATAAAATTCGGCAAGGAAAGCTAGCAATTCTTGAAATGGAAGGATATGAAGTCGAAGATTTGCCTTCAGACGCGATGGATGAGTACAAAGATGTCATTGCTGAGGATGACATCCTAAATATCGCTGTTTATCACCCCTCGCGGAAAGATCTCATGGAATCTATCCAATTCATCAATCAAACTGTTGGCGGATTCAAAGTTTATCAGTGCAAAGTTGAGATACCGGATATTCAAACTGTTTTCGTTGGGGGGCTAACTCTTGACGAGGCGCGTGAACGATTGCAAGAAGAATTTAACAAACATATCAAAGATGTGGAAGTTTTTGTGACCTACAAAGATCGCTTGACGCGCAAAGTGGATTTGATTGGGTTGGTGCAGACACCTGTAGTTCCTGTGGATGGCAAAATTCGGTTATACGAAGTCCTTGCAAAGGCCCATATTGCTCCAAATGCCAATCTCTTTATGAGCTATGTTGTCAGAGATGGATGTCCCCTCGCGATAGATTTGCATAAATTGATCAACCAAGGTGATATGTGTCAAAACATCGTGATGAGAGGGGGAGATAAGATTTTTATTGCAAGCCCTGCCGATGCCACTGTGATGATGATGGGGGAAGTGGGAGAACCTAAAGCCGTTAACTTAGCTTATGGTTACATTTCCTTAAGAGAGGCTTTGGTGATGGCTAGAGGGATTCCGTTTACTGGGGATAGAGATCATATCCAGGTCATTCGCGGCAATTTGCTGTGCCCCAAGATTTACGTTTTATCATGGAAACATATTATACACTTGCCGAATGATAGTTTATTGTTAATGCCGGGAGATACCGTTTACGTTTCTGCCAAGCCAATTACTGAATGGAATCAATTTATCAGTCAATTATTCCCCAGTATGACAGGCTTAGAGACGGGAATAGGCATTTATAGAATATGCACAGATTGAGATGGAGAGGGAAACAAAAAAGATGCAACGACAAAACGACGATCGGAAAATTGTGACGTTTTCAGATATGCTTCTTATCTTGAAGCAATCAAAATCAAAAATTGTCTTTTGGACTTTGTGCATCGCAGCCTTAGCCATGGTGTTCACTTTAATTCGTACCCCGAAATATCAGGGGGAAGCTACGTTTAGGGAGAAAGCCAAAACGGCTTCAGATTCGGGCAAACCTTTAAGCTTAGCAGTGCTCGCAGGGTCTGGTGATGCCAATGAAAATGCGGCTGTTTCCTTGATGAAGTCCCGAAAATTAAGTGAAAAAGTGGCCAAAGAAAAAAATTTACAGGCGACCCTCAGAAAAGATGTCTGGTCATTTAACCCTTTTAAAAACATCAAAAACAATCTCAAAGTTGAGTGGGCTTATTTGAGGGAAATCCATGAGCCTGTTATTGAAAGCTCTGAAGAACTCATCAAAGCTGCAGATGTCAAATACGGCGAAGAAATACCCCTGAAACTTAAGGTCAAATTTACATCTGAAGACACGTACCTCGTGTTCGATCAAAAAGGAAAAGAGGTCGGACAGGGGGCTCTCAATGTTCTTTTCTCAAACCCTTCATACAGTTTTAAGCTGATCCGCAGCCGAGATGGGGGATTAAGCAAAATTGTCTATAAGTTGACCTTGGATCCCCTTCCACTCGCAGCCAAAAAGATTAGCAAAAGGTTTAATTGCACAACTGATAGCAAAGACAAAACGCTTTTAAAATTGGTTTTCAGGGATCAAAGCCGGCAGGATGCAAGCGATTGTCTGAATGTCTTAATGCATCTATACCAAGAGGAACTGAAAAAAGATCACCAAAAGATTGTAAAAGAACAAATCGCTTATTTGGAACAACGCCAGACTGAAACGGCTTCCAAATTAAAAACGATGATGGAAGAGCATGCCCAAGCACTATCCTCAAACATGGCAACGATTGATTTTCTGTTTCAAATGCAGCAGTCTTATACCCAAAAACTTCTTCTCCTTGACATGGAACTGCGCCGCCTCCTGCGTGGGCGAGAAGAGGGGGACATTGTCGAAAGGTATTGGTTTGATTCCGGAGACCCATCTGTCGTCGGACAACTTTTAAATGAAATACGCTCCCATAGGCAGCAAGCAGATTCTATCGATATCGTGTTGCGAAAAATCCATCAAGAAAATCCTGAAAAGTTTAAAAAATCTTTCGATCTTCAACTGGCAGAATTGGAAGATGTCAAAGCCTGTTCTGAAGAGATCAAACGCGTGCTAGCAGCATTGGAGGGACCTGCGCCCCTTCCTTTATCAGCTAAATTGGAGAATCATTCAAAATACAGAGTCATTGAATGGCAAACAAAGGTGGATGAATACAAAAAAGCCTTTAACAAAGCCCCTCCAACAGAAAAGCGGGAAGTAAAAAAGTCGCTAGATGCTTGCGTATCCAGTTATAAAGCTTATTTAACGAATTTAATCCATCTTTTAGATGTTGAAGAGAAGATTATACAAGAAAGACTCACCCATCAACAATGCCCCCAATCTGAATTTCAAGGGATCGACTTGGTTACAGCCAATCAATTGTACATCAACTATAGCAAAACCTTAAACGAGATCGAGGCCCAAATACTGCACTATGCGTTTATTTTAGACCAAATGAAAGACCCCCATTTTGAGCCCAGTTCATTGAGTTCTATCCTTGACGACCCTGTTAGCCAAGAAATTGTTACTAAAGCCAGCAATTTGGTTCTCTTGGTCAAAGACCAAGAAAATCGCAGTCCAAGAGAGATCGACCGCTTAAAAACGGAAATAGGGCAGCAAAAGGGATTTTTGTCGATGCACATCGCGCAAACAATGCAGCTGATCAATCAGCGCAAAAATCTGTATCAAGAGAAAATTCTATCTCTCCAAAATGTTCAGCTGGAGTTAATTCATCAAAGAATTTCCGTTCTTGAGCAACACTTGATGGACCTTATCGATAGCCGGATCAACAGCCTCAAACAGGAAAAGGAAGCGATCGAACAACAGCAACTTATTCTGCAACAAGAGATGGCCAAGATGCCCGCAAAATGGGCTTCCGAAAAATTGATCGATCAACATTTGGAAATGAGCCGCCGCTCTATGGAAGAGATTACACGGATTGTGGAAACAAAGAACTGTTCGGCGCACTTAGATATTTCCCAGTCTGCTCCCATGGACGTTTCCGTTTCTCCTATCCACCCTATCAGACCTCATGTTGTGTTATTCACAATTTTGGGGGCTTTGCTGGGATTGTTCGCTTCCATGGGCTTTGCCATTGGAAAAGCCTTAGTCAAAGGGGTTCCTGCAACGCAAGATAACCTCAAGCTTTCCCATTGCTACGTGGCAGGCGTTCTATCCAATTCCTGCGGCGGGAAGCCGGGTGAATCCCTTCTTGATGAAGACTTGAACGTCCTTAGGAGATTAGTCGCCCACCTATGCTCTAATACTATTCCTGGCATAAGCCAAACATTGCTGCTCTTGATTAACAAAGGGGAAGATTATTCTGCCAACCTATGCACATTATTGGGCAGAAGCGGATCTAAGATATTGTCAATGCCGATCTCTTTTGAATGCTCCGCTTCAGAAAAAGAGCTTCCCGGTCTTCTGCAATACCTTGAAGGGAAAACGTCTTTCCCCAAGATTTTTGCACAAGAATGGTATGATGGAATTTACTCAGGCGGTTTTTCCCGTTATTCGGATGAATTAGTTCATTCTTCCCGTTTTGAAGAACTCATCAAAAAACTACAAGAAACATACCCTTGGATTGTTGTTGTAAGCACCGTCGATCCTGCGACTGGAGAAGCGGAGCATCTTGTTAAGCAATTTGATCGAGTTGCCATTTCGGTCAATGATGAAACGCTTGAAGAATTAAAACCGATTATCGACCTTTGCGAAGGGACTCAAGGGAAATCACTTTCCTTTGTATTCACACAATCGAAACAGTGGCCATTTTCTAAAAACTATTAGATCGTTCCTTAATATAATCCTTTGCAATCTTTTGTAAGCACATTGCGCGAGAATAATAATCTTTCTTAATGTGCTCTTGAAATCCCTCAAAACAAGTATTGATTAATCCCTTGAGAGAGATCTTATATTCACTTTGGTAAAAATCACGATCGCCCATGAGTTTGTGAATAAATTCACCAAACGCTTCCTCATGAAGGTTTAAGGCAATCACGATCCAAAATCGAGCTTCTCCCTCCAAGGGGACGTCCTTATTAAGGTAGATCACATGCTCCATTTCATAAAGTTTTTTATAACTTTCGATGATATTATTTTTCTTATTCATGTTATCAGCGTCGTTTGCAATCCCCTCTAATATTTTTCTGCACACTTCAAACATCCTTCGATGTGACTTTGGAATGCGTCGAAAGATCTCAGCTTGGAAAAAGCCGTAATATTCAAGTTCGTTGGCACACAATTCACAGTCAAATTTTTTAACGGTAGTTTTTTGAGGTATAATTGAAGCTAATGCATGACTTGAATTTATAAAAAAGTCCAATTCATTCTCTAAAATCCCTTTCTGCAAAGCTGCAGAAGATAAGGCCCCATATCTTGAAATTAATATAGGAGCATTTTCACCTCCCATAACATGTAGATAAACCTTCAACATTCCCATCGAAGGAATCATCCGCATGGGGTTTTCTTTTTTATCAGAAATCCGGCAAAAATTATTGAACTTTACTTCAAGATTCGTGTTAATCATATTGCTTATGGTTTCCTTGGAATCAACATCTAAATCTAAACATATTGGATTGGGATCTGGAATAAGCAATAAGTATCGGTCTAGAAGAGGGAGGTTTCTCATCTCCTCGAAAAAATTGTTTAATTGCTCTTTATTCATCCGTTCGTAATGATCTTTAGATTTTTTTACAAACTGTTGATAAAAGTGACTTTGAACCCCAGAAAAAGGTTCAATTGTTTCTTTGATGAGCCCCCATGCTAGGTCGTTGACAGCTTCATCGATAAAAAGAGGGACGATTTCGACATCCTCTTTGGTCTTTGAATGAGAGAAAACATTAAAAAAAAGCTGGCTTGTACTAAAAGCTAATCCATCTATCATTTCTTTTTTTAATGCTGATAGGCAATAGAGAGGAAAGTCTGCATCGTTCCATATTGGAGCTTTGAAATCAGCTTCTTTTAGAACATTGCACAGGATTTCTAATTGCCCATCTACATCTGGCAGAGCAGCCATTTTCGATTCTAATGCTTCAACCTGAGACCTTTCTAAATGTTCAGTGACAACTTCAAATTTTTCAATACAATGGTTTTTAAAAGGGTGCACCATCTTTGGCTCTTTGTTGAAGGCCTTAGGGCTAAAATAGATGTTTTCCAGGCTTTTACTTCTACGCCAAGTGGTAGTTAACGTTGTCATAGATTTATTATATGGTTGTTTATAAATTAAAAAGTTTAATAATATCTTAATTTAAGAAGAATTTGAATTTAAATTCAAGTAATACCGAATAACGTTGAAAATTTGGCATTGCCAAATTCTAACTGTCTAGCTTAGCAAGAGCTTCAGAAGCTATTTTTCTCAATACATAACTTTTGGTGTTTTGGCTAAGTTCTAGAAGTTGTTCCTTAGTTTTCCCGTCGACTCGTAATTCTAAAGAGCTAATTGTCATGCTTTTCAAAAGTATTATCGCAAGGACATAACTAAAGCTGAGATGTTCTTGATACATCTGAAAATTTGCATTAATTAAACTTTCGATGTCTATCTGGTACTTTTTTTTACAAACATCTGCGTTATCGATAATGTTGTTAATAAGTTCTTTCTCGATAAACGTATCATCTCGTCCAAAGTTGTTGATAAGTCCAACCCAAAATTGTTCATCACCCACGGCAAAATCCAAATTTCGAAGATAAATACTATGCTCCATATCATAAATTTGTGTGAAAGACTCAATCATACATTTTTTTGTTTGAGGATCCCTAACGGTTTTTTCCATGTCTTCTAAAATTTCTCCGCAGCCATAAAACATTATTCGGTGAGTCTTTGGAATGCGTCGAAAGATCTCAGCATGAAAGAAATCGTGATATTCTGCTTCATTAGTATTTAATTCACAGATGAATCCATCAACCTTAGTTACAGGTGTTAGGATTGGAGCTAGATTTGTATTGGAATTTATAAGAAAATCTCTTTGGTTCTCAGGAATTCCTTTCTTTAAACTCACAATGGGGGATAAGGCCCCATACCTTGAAATCAATGTAGGTGCATTTTCGCCACCCATAACATCTAAATAAACTTGATACATTGCTTTCGATGGAATCATCCGTTTTGGGACTTTTTCGATATCAGAAATGCGGCAAAATACATTAAACTTGATACCAAGATCCACGCTAATTCCTGAAGTAATGGTTTCGGTAAATTTATTACCCCAAATTGGGTTGGGATCTGGGATAAGCAGAAATTGTCGGTCTGTAGCAGGAAGGGTTCTCATTACGTCAAAAAAAGTTTTTAGCTGCTCCTTGCTCATTCGTTCGAAATTATCTTTATCATTTTGTATAAGCCCTTTAATTATATGAAATTGGCCGCCAGGAAAAGGTTTAGTTGTTTCTCTAATAAGTTTCCATGCTCGATCGTTGACAGCGTCTCCAATAAAAAGAGGGACGAATTCTTCTGTTCCCTTTGAGAATGTCATCGCATTAAAGAAAAGTTGGCTTGTACTAAAAGCCAATCCATCAATCATTTCCTTCTTTAAAGCTAATAGGCAAAGTAGAGGAAAGTCTGGATTCCCCATTATGGTTGCTTTGAAATCACCTTCTTTTAGAGCTTTGCAAAGCATTTCTAATTGATTGTCCATATCCTGCAGTAAAGCCATTTTCGATTCTAACGCTTGAACCTGAACTCTTTCAAGATGCTCAGTGACAACCTCGTATGTTTCAACCGGATGGTTTTTAAATGGGGATGTCTTGGGTGTTTCTTGATTGAAAAATCGCGGCTCTAAATAAATGTTATCGATGCTTTGGTTTGTGGGTATGAATGTGGTTGGATTGACAACTAATGATGACATAAATTTTATTAACCTCAATTTATGAAGAATTTAAATTCAAATTTAAGTGATGTTTTTTTATTTCCCGCCATTTTTTTACAATTTGAGCAGCTAGAGGGGCTGCCTCCTTCCCATATGCTCCATAGCGGAGATAAACAACGACCACGAGTTCGGGATTGCCAAAGGGGTCGTTAAAGACAAATTTGTTTTGACCGTTGGCTTCGTTATCAAAAGCAACCCCCCCGAACCAAACGTGTGTATACATGTTAGTTCCGGTATGTAAATCCAAGTCGAGATGTTCCGCGACTTCTGCAGTGCTTGTCTTGCCGACTAAATCGTCTTTAAGGTCTAAGTAATCGCCGATCGCTTCGGGATAGTCTTTGTAAAAACGGGAAAGGCTGGCTAAACACTCTTCTTGTGTTTTAATGACAACCCGGCGCATCCCTTCTAAGAGGATGTGGCGGATGATAGAAGGGAAAAAAATTTCCCTTTGAATCGTCGATTGATAGCGAGTAATGAGGTCACTGGGATGGGGGTTTTCATCAATTTGGGAGCGGATGCAAAATTTCATTTTGTCTGCAATGGTGGGAAAATGATACAGGGGGGAAGCATTGTCCTCCAAAAGCCTTTTGGGTTTTTTTCCTGCGGCGAGATGGAGAATTTTGGGTTTGACAACATAACCCCCATTTGCGATGGCAGATAGCATTACAGCCGTTTGCAGAGGGGTGACGACAAGGGAATGTTGACCGATGGCCATGGAATAGAGGCCAGTTTTATTTGTGGACAAATCTGTTGGAATATTGCCCGGGATCTCTGAAGGGAGATCGATCCCTGTTTGGCTTCCGTATGAAAACTTCCGTGCAGCATGAGCTAAGTCTTCGGGGGAATGAAGGACATCCCCTGCTAGCAAAGAAAAATAAGGATTGCTGGAGTTTTCAAGCGCTTTTAATAAATCAATTTTCCCAATCACATGGGTGCTGCGGGGCAAACGCCCCCCTTTGTACGAGCGGGGTATAGGAGTGTTATTAGCATGATAACCCATGTAAATATCTTTCCCTTGCCGGTGGGTATGATCTGTCATAACTAAAGGGTTTAGAGTTTTGATTGAGATATTGTTCTCTCCTAATTCATGAAATCTTTGCGTTAAAGCAGCATAGGTTGTGACAAGTTTGAAGATAGATCCTTGCGGCGCGGCTTGCCTATAGGCTTGAGAACGTGCATATCCAAAACCTTGAGCTGGATAGAATCCCATAGCCAAATGCTTTTCAAGGTGGATCCCTTTTTGTTTTCGCAAATGTCGGTATTTTCCAAAAAGGGGTCTATCCAGTTCATGAAAACTTCTCATTGTTTTCAAAAAAGCAAGGGCTGATTCCTCATCTAGCGAGCTTTGATTTTTTTTTAGGGTTTGGTAGGCTTGGATCCATTCACATTCAGCATGGGCTCCATTTTTGATTTCTATACACCATTGATTTAAGAAGGAATTATAAGGTTGTAATTCCAAGTTTTCAGTAGAGCTTCCTCTTAAAAATGCCAAGAGGAATTGCCATTTATTTTGATTCCAAAACAGCTCAAACAATTCCGATTCTTTTGCATCCAAGTAATCAATATAAGGTTTAGAATAACGTTTCTCACGCCTTTCCCAAAGCCGTTTTTCTTTTAAGAATTGAGTTTCGTTGTTTTTACGCCACTCTTTAAAAGAAACGTCGTGATAGAGCTCTTTCGTCATTTTTTTTATGACGTTAAAAAGAATCGCACGCGCCGCACAAGCTTCCCGAAAGCCTTCTAAGCTTTTGTGCTCAACCTTAACCAAGAGATCTTGGGAAAAATCATCTTTCCGAACCAACATTCTGCACAAATCGGCTAAAAGAACTTTATCGTAATTTTCAGGGATGACGTCAAAGAGGCGACTCAACTTTTGTTTGATTTGGTGAATCTGCTTTGCATGCACTTTCAAGTTAACTTCTAGAGATTTTTTTTCCTCTGCTGAAATTTTTGGAGAATAAGGGATATGCTCCGGCTGTGGGTAAATAGCGTTAAAAAGTTTGTAAATATTATCCTGTCCGCTGAGTGCCAGTAGTGTTTCAACTTGATGTTGCAGATCAATGGCGGTTTTAAGTTTTCCCGTTGAAAGAAAAGCTGTGATGGGATGATGAGCGGGCAAAATGAAAGACAAATAAGTCTTCCAGGTGAGTTCTTTTTTTTGATCGAAAAATGACTGTGTGTTGTCATCGAAAAATTCCCTTTCTAAAGGGCATTTTTGATCCCAAATATCGCCTAAATAATTTTCATGTTCAAACCATTTTCCAATATTCATTTGTTTTTGTTTATTCACATCCCGATTTCCTGAAGCGATAAAATCGTTTGGATCATATCGAGGATAGGACGCCATAGCCAATATTTCCCCTGTTTTTGGATCCATGGCCAAAATGCTTCCCCCTTTGATCCAGGGTTGCCTAGCCGAGGTGATTGTTTGCTTGATCAAATCCAGGCTACAGGTTTTTGTGTCCCGTATCCTTTCATTTTGGGCTAAAAGAATTTCAGCATATTCTTGGAGTTCGGAGGAAAGGGTAAGCAAAAGCCTTCTTCCTGAAAGGGGTTGACGGGATGTATCGACCTCGTGTAGAAAATTTCCACGGGCATCAGAATAATAGACTCTTTGCCCCTGATAACCTCTCAACTCTTCTTCAAACTTCCCTTCCACGCCAGCTTTTCCCACGTAATCGGTGATTGTATAAGCGTGCTCTTGCAAGTCTTTCAACCGTTTCAAGGCTTCAGCATGCGTCATAACCCCTCCGGGTAATTCCGGTGAAACCCCTTCATCACACTCTTGTAGATAAATCTCTAATGTCTGAATCTCTTCCAAAATCGTTTCATATTCTTGCTTGTTGATGGCCCCCATATATCCGATGACATCAGACCCTACTTTCCCTTTTGGATAATAACGCTTTGGAACATGCTGGACATGGATTCCTATCCAATCTTTCTCCCCCATTTTCAGCCGGTAGTATTCTTTTTCCGTGAGATTTTCTTTAATGACAAAAGGGATGTTATAATAAAGGGAAGCTTTGGCATGAATGAGGTCCTCAAGCCTTTCAGGATCCAGGTTGAGCTCTCTAGCAAGCATGAGAGATAGCTTTTTAATGTATTCTTTCCTTTTAAAGATTTTAGTCCTTTTCCCATCTTCTGTCTTCACCCAAGCTGTAGAAGGAATTTGCTTCAAAGGGGAATAAATGATCGCGGCGTTATATTGGATTTTATTCAAAGCTAACGGAAGATTGAACCGGTCTCTAATTGTTCCCCTTTTAGCAGGTTCAAGAACCGTTCTCAGCTGGGGTTTGCGCGATTCTTCCAATTTTTCCTCATGCTGGATGACAGTCAGATGCCAGATGCGCAATAAAATGAGCATCAACGCCACAAGAATCACATTAAGGATTTTGTTGGCTTTCAAAGAGATATTGAGATTGTGACGATCGTAGGGCATTTGTTTTAAGATATTTCCCGATGAGATCAATATAGCAGGAAGAAACTAATTCTTCACTCCTGCAAAAATACAAAAAAGCATAAATTTGTAGGGAAAAACATTGCTATTCCTTAAAATTTGCCTAGAATTTTTGATACACCCTTATTTACAAAGAGGGTATTTCTATCAAAAACCTGAACTTTCTAAATTGCCCACATAAAAAATAATTTTACTTTTAATTTAAAAATTGTTATATCATTAATAAATTTTATATATAGTTTTTAAATAATTATTAAAATGTGAATTAATGAACACAAATTTAAATACAAATTCTTTTTCGCTCCAAAATTTCAGTAAGCTTGATATCATGTCTCAAAGAGCCATCTATCAAGAAGCTAATGAAAAAGATAATGTCGATTTAGTAAGACAATTGAATGATTTGGGGATGAAACCTCAAATACCAAGTTTTTCAGGGCCCTCAATTATCTCGAACTTTATGGATGTTGCTACTAAATATGATACAATTCTTCCTTTTCTAAAAAATCTTAGACAAACCAACAGGCTCTTAACTGAAAAAGAATTTCAATCTTTATCCGGCAAAACATGGTTCGAGAAAAATAAACTAAGCCGAATATTGGGCTGCGATCATCTTTTGCAAAAGATAAGGGAAAGCCAATTAAAACATTTCAAAGTCCCCTATCTATATCTACAAATATAAAATCTTATGCCGTCCTTACAGGACTCTGTTTTATTTGTATTTAACCCAGGCCTTCGCTTCGCTACGACCTGGGCTGAAACATTTCGGCCCTTCAGGCCGGTTTTCAGCGCCGAAGGCGCGGAATATCATAGCCCAGGTCGTAGCGAAGCGAAGGCCTGGGTTAAATACAAATAAAACAGAGTCCTGTAAGGACGGCATAAGATTCTATTCTTCATAGAAGACAGTTTCGAGTAAAAATTTGCAAGCTTTTGATGAGATAACGTTCGTTTTCTTGCAAAATTTTATCAGAAAATTTTATGAAAGAAAAGCCTTTTCTCTATTTGAAAAGGCTTTTTTATACTAAATTCAGGATCGACTATTGCACAAGTTGGTGGATCGCATCTCTATGTGTACATCCTGACAACACTAGATTATTTTTGGCCATACAATCGAAAAAAAATCTTAGAGGTCATCGAACTCTTTGAGTTCGGCAGAGCTTAGTTCGAAATCGACTTGCAAAACCCCATCATCATTAAAAAATATTTTCTTGCTTGCTGGAGGAGTTGGTGAAGTTAGTATGGTATATTTGCCGTGATGATATCCAGCCAAACGAAACTGTTGAGGCTCGTGACTTGAATATTCCTTTTCTCTCTTTCCTTCACCTTGACTGATTTCCCATTCCGACGAATCTGAGAGGCTTTTTTCGTCATCAGAAATATCTTTATAGAGATTTTTTATAAATTTATTCGGATCGTTTTCATCGGGCTTGTGGGGAAGTATGATTAACAACCGATATTGGCCTGAAACGCCAATAGATTCAAAGAGATGTAAATCTTCTAAGTTAATTTTAGTTTTGAAAACTCGATTAAAAAAATAGCGATCAAATACACCATATTCCTCCTCTTCTTCTGGATCTGCAGGGACGTATTGCACATCGAAAGTTTCGTACGCTGGACCGTTCTTTGTTTCATCTCGTTTATAAAACTTCATGCTGGAAATTGTATCGATGACTTCACCTGATAAATCAATTTGATTTATTTTTTCGCCAAGAAATTTCCCTTTAAACCAAATTCCACTCTCCTGTTTGTTCTTGGGAGGGGGGAGCTCTAGGAAAAGATCATAACGATTTTCATCGGTTATTTTGACCGAGGGAGCAAAGTCATCATTCTTTGGTAGAACATTTTTATAAAGATCTTCGGTAAATAAAATGTCTTTACCTTCTCTCTTAACACAGTTTTTCACGTCTTGCACTGCTTCTTCAAAATTGACTTGCCTTGCTTTACTCATGGGATGACAATGTTGTTGGCATTTGATTTCGACAAGCATATCATCGTAATAAAATTTCAAAAATTCGCCCTCTTTAACATTTTCAAATAGGGAAGAGGGTAAATAAATGAAGGTATAAGAATGACCATCTGCGTCCTTATTTAAAGGAAAATGGGGAGTTTGTTTGAAATAACCTTGGCATGGGATGTAGACATCCGAAGGGGCCACTTTTAACGGCCTTCCATCAACAGTTTTTATTCTCTCAGAAAATTTAAACGTGTTATCTAAATTAATGCATCCCGATCGATCACTTTCAACATAGAGAACACCTTCAATCTTGCTTCGAGCAGATGATTTCATGGATGATAGAGTTTCTGCTTGCTCGACTAGTGAATTTGTCGAAGCTAGACAGAGTTTATCTATCATTTTTTCAGATCCCATCCCCTTAGGAGCATACATAATGTAACCATCTAAAGATGAGCAGTCATAAGTAGCAAAAGATTTTGCAGATAGGGGCTTTAGGTTTTCTGCCGAATCATCTAATTTGTGAAACTCTATTCCGTCTTCAGTATTATGCAACCGGTATAACCCTAACTCGTTATTTAAAATAATGTCGTTAGAGAGCCTATAAGCTTTTTTTTCCAGAAAACTTAGCTTTTCAGAATTTCTATGAAAATACTTCCAGCTGGCAGATACAGTGGTATAACAAGTTTTATACAACAAATAAGTGCCAAAACTAAAAATCACTTTAACCGCAAAAGAAGAATAAGTATCCCGCTTAAAAGATGATTTTATTTTATGGCAAACATAGTTTCCAAAGTGGGGAGATAGAGGTTTCAAAGTTACAAGAAAGTTTATCTGCATAAAAATTAGTTTGGTTTTAATATGTATTATAGAACAATAATGATAACAAAATGGTTAAATAATAAAAATGAAAAACTATGAGAAACTATGAAAATTTGAGCAGGAACTTAGGCATAATGAATCATGCAACATCATTTTTTCGAATCTGATATTTATGGGGCTTGCATGCCGTTCCAGGCGTGTTCAACCATCTCTTCAATAGAATTATATTGAGGCTTCCAATCTAGTTCCACCCATGCTTTAGAAGAATCCGCCATAATAACCGCAGGATCTCCAGGCCTCCTCGGTCCTTCAACAACAGTAATGGAATTTTTTGTCACCTTTTCTGCAGCATCTAAGACTTGCCGTACACTATATCCTCTTCCATTGCCCAAATTGTAACAACAAGAAGGGGCTCCATTTAGCAATTTTTTTAATGCCGCAATGTGCGCGTTAGCTAAATCTTCTACATGAATGTAATCCCGAATGCACGTTCCATCCGGCGTCGAATAATCTGTCCCAAAAATAGTGATGGGACGATTGGATTGAATAGAACGCAAAACAATCGGAATAAGATTAGCCTCTTTTGATTTGTAATTTTTCAGATGCCCCTCCGGATCATTTCCAGCCACATTAAAGTAACGAAGACAGCAATAACGTAAATGATAGGCTCGGTCTAAATCGGGAAGAATATGTTCTACGATCAGTTTGGATTGACCATAAGGATTGATAGGATTGCAAGGATGGGTTTCCGTGACATAATCTTGAAGAGGCGTCCCATAAACAGCCGCTGAAGATGAAAAAATGAAAATGTTGACTCCATGCCGCTGCATAGCTTCTAAGAGATTCAAAGTATTTATAACATTGTTCCTATAATATTTTAGTGGATTTTCTACCGATTCTCCTACCTCCGTATATGCGGCAAAATGGATCACAGCTTCGATCGGATAAGTAGTAAAAAGATGGTCTAACAATGCTGAATCTGCCATGTCCCCCTGAACAAAAATGCCCGACAAAACATTTTGCTGATAACCTTTTGACAAATTATCTAAAACAATAGTTTGGTATCCTTGCTGGCCAAGCAGTTTATTGACATGCGCCCCAATGAATCCTGCCCCGCCAACAACTAAGACGCATTTTTGTTCATTGTTAGAAGCAATATTAGCGAGTAATTGAGAATTTAGGCAGGGCAAAATGGAGATACATAAAATGATGACTAATCGAAGCATGAGCACCCTTTGTTAATCGAGTTCAGGATAAGGAGGCATATTTCTTATATAGGCATCCAACTCGTTTTGCAATTTGGGATTGACCTTATTGTCATTGATTTGATTTGCCATATTGTAAACATAAGTGA
This sequence comes from uncultured Parachlamydiaceae bacterium, assembly GCA_963742415.1. Lineage (GTDB taxonomy): Bacteria > Chlamydiota > Chlamydiia > Chlamydiales > Parachlamydiaceae > CAVULX01. The sequence goes on along the minus strand of CAVULX010000003.1, from coordinate 341,606 downwards.
CGTTGTCAAAAAAAGCGTGCCTCTTTCCGGACATCTCAGCGATGGGAAACATAATGGCCATATCCCATGCCATCGGGAAAAATTGCCCATTATATAAAAAATCTTCTGTTTTAATTTTTTTGAAAAGCCAGCAATAAAACGTCCTTAAATGGGAAGGGCATTTGTATTTACGGAAAGAACGCTTTTCAATGACTTTTTTTGGAATCGGTTCAGACCAAGCAACGATGTTATGGGGATATTCGACAAGCGTTCCATGGGTATACAAAATATCTCTCTCAGAATAGACTTGATTGAGCCCTTTTAATACATCCAGATTGTAAAGCCAATCGTCCCCATCGACCGTGCAAATAATGTCTTTGTCAGCGCAACTGCGAATCATTCTATACAAATTAGCTAAAGCTCCGCAACGATTGACATTTCGAATTAATGTAAAAAAATGTTTTTTTTTGTTTATTAGCTTGCTTATAGCTTCCCCTGTTTCTTCTGGAGTGGAAAATGAGCTATCATCAAAATCAACGCATTGATATTCAATCAACCTTTTTTTTAAATAATTTTCTATATATTGCGCTGTTCCATCCGGCGAATTGTCATCGGTATAAATAATTCTATAATTACTATAACGCTGAGAGAGTAACGAGTGTAAATTATAACGATACCATTGAGCGTTTTTATAGGAAGCCACAATAATGACAATGTTCTTTTCCTTTGTTTTTTGCACATTTTCACTCTTCGCTTCTACCACAAAAGGAAAACAAAATAATAAAAACACAAAAATAACATTATATTTAGTCTGAAACATAGATTCTCTAATTTAGGTTATTCTTACGAAATTCACTGTGATTCTTATCTAAGGCCAATAATTTCTTCTTGAAAGGCAATGTCCAACGTTCAGGATAACAATAGGAAGGGGTAAGGATGAGCGTGGGGGGATGATCAATGCAGTATCTATTCCAATGGCTTTCATCATGCCAAACTGCAACGATACCCGCGTTCAAATCCTTGTCAACGCGCGTGGCAAGTCTTTGGCATATCGTGAGAAACTGTTGAGACGTCCCACCATAAAATCCGCCGGCAAAATAATGCTTACCCTCATTCGGCTTTACATAAGCAAGCGATTTGGGGTTCGTTTCATAAGATCCCCGTTTATTGAAAAATCCTGGATGCTGCGTAGCGACCCTTTTTCCTAAAATTTCATCACTCACCTCATCCACAAAAAGCATGTCGGCGTCGCAAGCAAATAAATAATCTTGCGTTTTGAGCAAGTCTTGGCTGTTTAAATAGACATGGTAACGCTTCATCGTGTCATGAGGCCAACCTAAACGCTGTTGATAAATTTTTACAACATTATCCATGGGGGGAAGTTCGCCGTCCGTAAAAACAAAATAAGTCACTTGATGATTGCGGCAAAAATGCTTTTTAGCAGATTCGACTAAAGGGGGGATAAACGAGGAATATTTTCCCGTAGCCATGACTAAAAGCCCTACATTGGCCGCAGGTAAATTTTGGAACGCAAATAAGCAAATCAAAATAATAAAGCGAAAAAGAAAATGGTTCATACGTCCTCTACGTTGCAATGTATAGATCATAATCATTTACTCGATTTCACCATTTTTCAGAAATCTTTTTTTTGTGAACACCCTCTAAATATATAAAACGGTTTTTATTTGACTTTTTTTAAAATTTCCTTTTTCCTTTTCCCCTTTGAAACTACTAACAAAGGGGTTTGCTAGGATTTGTAAATAGTTTTCTAGAAAAATTGTTTCCCCACAGAAATGAAAATGTCCCCGAGAAATACATCAAAACCAGAATTTCAGGAGTAAAAACATGTCCTCTTTTTTTTCAACACACCTCACAATTGCGATCGGCAGTTATTTTCTTTTTATTTCTTCCCTTTTTTCTATAGATTTAATCGTTTATTCCAAGGCAGATAGCGGCCCTGGTTCTTTTCGAGATGCCTTAGAAAAAGCTAGTGCAAATGATTCGATTATTTTTGCCCCCTTTTTAAAAGGGACCATCTTCCTTGATTCACCCCTTCCTCCCATTTGTAAGCAAATCACCATTCAAGGCTCAACAGAAGAGGCGATTTCAATCAATGCAAGAGGACTATTCCCCGTTTTGACTATCCGATCTGGAAGGACCATCATCAGCAACCTAAACATCTGCCATGGAAGTAGCAAAGGAAAAAATGGCCACGCTTTGTCCACAGGCGGAGGAGGCGGCTTGGGGGCTGGAGGCGGTCTCTTTATCGATTCCGGCGCTGCAGTTGTCTTGAAAAATGTGGCGTTTAAGCACAATCATGCAATCGGCGGCCATGGGGGTGAGCCGGCAGAGGTGAATAAAAGCAGTTTACCAACCCTTCTTATAGAAAATCTCCAAGGGGGAGATGGGGGCGATGCTTCTGAAAATATCGCTGGATCCAACGGCGGGATCGGAGGGCATGGCGAAGAGTCTCAAATGGATGGCCAAGAGGCAGCCTTTGGCGGCGGCGGAGGGGGGGGCGGATTTGACAAGCTCCGGGGTGCGGGCCTTGGGGGAAAAGGGGGATTTGGAGGCGGAGGCGGCGGAAGTCGATATCCACATCTGGCTGGCAAAGGGGGAGAATTTGGATGCAGCGCTTATAAAAAAATCGGGGGCGGCGGAGCAGGTTTAGGCGGCGCTGTCTTTGTCCGCGAAGGGGGAGAACTGCATATTTTTAATGTCAGCTTCGAAAACAATTCCGCCATCGGCGGCTCAGCCGGCGACAAAATAGCAACAAAAGCCAAGGGCGTAGGAAAGGATCTATTTGTCATGGAAGGAGCCTCTTTTGTTTACCACTCAGAAGCCAAGGGGAATGATCTTTTCCTCGCGGGGAATGGGGAGCTCTTTAAAAAAGGAAAAGGGGAATGGGACCTAAATAAAGCAACCTGTAAGGAATTTACCGGAAAATTGACGGTGGCCGAAGGAACTTTAACGATCAATTATCCTGTATCCAGCGAAATTTTTATCGGGGAAAAAGGGACCTTGCAAGGGACAGGGGATTGGAAAAATGTAAGCAATCAGGGGATCCTTCACCCAGCCGAACAGGATATCAAAACAATCTTTATCAACGGATTTTTTAATCAATCAAATACAGGAACTTTGGAAATAAAGATCGATCCCGATGGAAGTTGCGATTGCTTGAACATTGCCAAAGAGGCCTATGTATCAGGAAAAATCGTCGTCATACCCAGAGCGGGATGTTATCGCAAAGGGCAGACGTATCTGTTTCTTAAAGCAGAAAAAGGGCTTGTAAAAGCATGTGGATTAACTTCGAAGGGAGAAATAGAATGCCTTCTCAAAGTTAAAAAAAACTGTCTGCAATTGGAAATTCTTCAGGATAAAAAGGTTGCTCAACAATAAGATTTTGCAACGGCAAAGAGAGGTTTTTACTACAAATTTATAATGAGGAGAAAAAAATGTTGTGGAAAATTCGATCGGTCTGATAAGCTTCACACATAAAGCGTTCCAAAAGAGCGTTTTTTAAGTCCCTTTTATAAAACTGGAAAGGACATATTTCGTGTGCAACTTTCCACTTTTCAAAAAGGTTAACCGTACACAACATTATATAGTACGCTGACATTTAAGTAGATGCTATCTAAAGAATTTAAGGATTGACCCTATGCCATTTAAGCCATTTAAATTAATGGGCAAAAAACGGGGAATGACGCAGCTGTTTGATGACAAAGGCAATGCGATCGCATGCACCGTCATTGAAGCAGAACCCAATGTAGTCACCCAAATTAAAACGAAAGAAACAGATGGCTACAATGCAATTCAACTAGGCTTCGATAAAATTAAAACAAAAGATCCGAGGACAATCGAAAAGAGAGTGTCCAAACCGCTTCGCGACATTTTGCAAAGTCGAACTTCGAGCCGCGCCGCTACTTGATCGAATCGCGTATGGACAAAGTAGAAGACTATAATCTCGGTCAAGAAATTGGCGTTGAACAATTTGAAGATGTTAAATTTGTCGATGCGACCGCAGTATCAAAAGGTAAAGGCTACCAAGGGGTCATCAAACTTCATAACTTTTCCGGCGGACCTGCTTCACACGGTTCGGGATTCCATCGCCATGCAGGTTCTACAGGGATGAGATCAACCCCAGGTCGCTGCTTGCCGGAGGAAAACGCGCGAGCCATATGGGTCATGACAGAATGACAGTGCAAAACCTGGAAGTTGTCATGATCATAAAAGAAGATAACCTGATCCTTGTTAAAGGTGCTGTTCCTGGCCCAAAAAATGGTCTCGTAGTTCTTGCCCCAGCAATTAAAATGCACGGCGCAACCAAAAAGAGTCATAAGTAATTCAGAGAGTGGAGTAGAATTGTGGCTACATTGAAAAAATACAATCTCAGTGGTGAAGAACTCACCAATGTAAAAGTAAACGATGCCTACGTCAAAGCTGAAGCTAACGGCCAAATGATCAAAGACTATATCGTGGCCTTGCGCGCCAATGCACGGCAATGGTCTGCCAATACAAAAGGTCGCTCCGAAGTCAACCATACCACAAAAAAACCTCATCCGCAAAAAGGGGGAGGTCGTGCCCGTCAAGGTTCTTTGGCTGCTCCTCAATATAAAGGCGGCGGACGGGTATTTCGGCCCAAGCCGAAGTTTGATCAGCATGTGAGCATCAACAAAAAAGAGCGCCAAGCTGCCATCCGCTGCCTGATCGGTGAAAAAATCAGAGAAAATAAAGTCCACATTCTCGAAGAATTGCACTCGATACCCCAAAAACTAAATCGGTCGCAAACTTCCTCAAAACATGCAACCTTAATAAACGTGTGTTGTTCCTGGGAGAGAGCTCTTTGCTGAAGTGATCGAAATCGGAAATGTTAAGAAACAAATCACCGTCCGCTCAGATAAACATCAAAACTTTATCAAAAGCATACGCAATTTACCAAAAGTGGAGTTTTCCTTGGCTTCAAATATTTCCGGATATGATGTTTTGCTAGCCAACGATATCGTCCTGACAGAATCTGCTTTGCAAGAACTAAACCAGTGGCTTTTGTAAAACAAGGAATAATAAATCATGGCAAAAAAAAATCCTTATCAAATCATTAAACATCAGCATGTGACTGAAAAAGCGAGCATGTTGCAAGAGTTGAAAAGTGCAAAAAGCAACCCCTCCGTAAGAAGGTGCTTGACTCCAAAATATGTTTTTATCGTCGATCGCAATGCCAAAAAACACCAAATTGCACAGGCTTTCGAAGAAATTTACCGTGAAAAAAATGTCAAAGTCGTTGCCGTCAATACGATCAATGTTAAAGCGAAAACGTCGTCGCGTACGTGGTCGCTCTGGTGTCAAACCCAATTCAAAAAAGCGATCGTCACGCTCGAAAAAGACGATAGCTTGGACAATATATAAGAAGGAAAATGACAAATGTTGAAAAAATATCGTCCGATTACACCAGGAACGCGTCAACTGATCCTTTCAGCTCATGAAGCGTTGACGCGTCAAGAAGGAAAACGTCAAGTTGTTCCTCCACCAAAAGGCTCTTCTGCTTCCAAAAAGACGCACTTGCGGCCGCAATAACAATGGTCATATCACCTGCCGCCATAAAGGTGGAGGACATAAGCAACATTATCCGTATCGTCGATTTTAAACGCGATAAAGAAAATATTCCTGCCCGCGTCGCTTCGATCGAATACGATCCAAACCGCATCTGCCTATATCGCCCTGCTCAATTATGCCGATGGCGAAAAACGCTATATTCTAGCTCCACAAGGCCTTCAAAGTGGGCGATACCGTTCAAACAAGCGATGAGCCTCCCTTTAGCTGTAGGATGCTGCATGAAACTGAAATTCATGCCGCTCGGTTCGGTCATCCACAATATTGAAATCATCCCCGGAAAAGGGGGCAAAATTAGTGCGCTCTGCCGGTCTTTCTGCTCAGCTGATGGCGCGCAGCGGCGGCTATGCAACACTGCGCATGCCTTCAGGTGAAGTGCGCATGGTCAATGAAAATTGCCGAGCAACTTTCGGAGCTGTTTCCAATCCAGAACATAACCTGCGTGTCGAAGGTAAAGCCGGCCGTATGCGCTGGAAAGGCGTTCGTCCTACAGTTCGCGGTACAGCGATGAACCCTGTCGACCACCCACACGGTGGTGGTGAAGGTAAGCATAAAGGAAATATTCCTCAAACACCTTGGGCCGTATGCACACGTGGTCTTCGCACAAGATCGCTGAAGAAAGTCTAATAAGTTTATCGTTAAAGATCGAAGGAAGAAGTAAGTTATGGCAAGATCGTTAAAAAAAGGTCCTTTTGTTGATCACCATCTACTAAAAAAAGTTGACGATCAAAATAGAGCAAGATTCAAAAAAAGCGATTAAAACATGGTCGAGACGATCGATGATCATTCCTGAAATGATTGGACATACATTTGAAGTGCATAATGGACGCAAACATTTCTCACGTTTTTGTCTCAGAAAATATGGTAGGACATCGCTTGGGTGAATTTTCTCCGACGCGTACATTTAAAGGACATCCAATTAAGAAGTAAAGGGTGCAAGCAATGAATAGCGCAATAGCAATAAGCAAATTTGTGCGAATCAGCCCGCGCAAAGCCCGGCTTGCTGCTGGACTTGATTCGCGGATTACCAGTTGCCCAAGCAACCATGCAATTAATGCATTGCGGATTAAAAGGCGGCCGTCTTCTTAAAAAAGACACTCGATAGCGCTGTTGCAAATGCCGAAACACAAAAGGGCTTGACCTCAGACGAGAAGATCTCATAGTGAATGAAGTGCGTGTCGATGAAGGACCCAGGATTGAAGCGGGCAAAACCGAAAAACCGCGGCGGTCGTCATCCGATTATAAAAAGAACAAGCCACTTTACTGTGGTTGTCAGTACAGAATAAGGAGAAGTTGAATGGGACAAAAAGCAAATCCAATTGGTTTTCGCCTCATTCGCAAGCGCGATTGGCGTTCCAAATGGTATGCGAATAAGCAAGAATTTGGCAACTTGCTCATCGAAGATCAGATGATTCGCGCTTATCTGATGAAAAAAGCCAATCTTGGCTAGGGACTTCGCAGATCAAAATTCGCCGCATGAGCGAAAAAATCGAAGTGACGATCTGCACAGCACGTCCAGGTCTGGTCATCGGTAAAAAAGGTGCTGAAATCGATATTCTCAAAGCTGAACTCTTCAAACTGACCGGCAAAGAAGTCTGGATCGAAGTTGAAGAAATCAAACGTCCTGATCTCGATGCAAAAATCGTTGCCGATGGCATTGCAAAGCAACTCGAAAGACGTATTCCTTTCCGCCGTGCAATGAAAAAAGCGATGCAATCTACTCATGGATGCAGGCGCTCTTGGAATTAAAGTTCAAGTGTTCTGGACGTCTTGGGCGGTGCTGAAATTGCACGTACAGAATGGTATAAAGAAGGAAGCACTCCTCTGCATACACTGCGTGCCGATATCGATTATGCCTATGGACGTGCTGAAACAACATATGGAAGCATCGGTGTGAAAGTCTGGATCTACCGTGGTGAAGCAATCTCCCGACGAAGAAGGAGGTTGCATAACCATGGCTTTAATGCCAAAAAGAACAAAGCATCGCAAAATGCAAAAAGGACAGTTTGCTGGCATCAGCAAAGGGGGCAACTTTGTCCACTTTGGTGAGTTTGGAATCCAAGTTCTGGAACGAGGATGGATCACAAACCAACAAATCGAAGCATGCCGTGTGGCGATCAACCGCTACTTTCAACGTCGCGGTAAAGTGTGGATCCGCATTTTTCCTGATAAACCTGTGACAAAAAAACCTGCTGAAGTTCGTATGGGTAAAGGTAAAGGCGCTGTCGATCATTGGGTAGCTGTTGTACGACCAGGAAGAGTACTGTTTGAAGTAGCCAACGTACCCAAAGAAATGGCGCAAAATGCTTTGCGACGTGCAGCTGCAAAGCTAGGGCTTAAAACACGCTTTGTTGAACGCGTAGAACAAGTGTGAGGTGGATATATGACAAAAGCAAAAGATTTAAGAGATATGCAATTGAGGAACTAGAAGCGACGTTCAGTGATACTCGCAAAGAGCTGTTTCAGTTGGATCAACGAAATGAAGCGAACAAAAAAAATCGAAAAGCCTCATCTTGCTGCGCCAAAAAAGAAAAGAAATTGCTCGCTTGCTGACAGTTATGACTGAAAAGCAAGCCACGCAAACAAAATAGTTAAGTGTAGAGGGAAACATGGAAAACGCAGAAAGAAGCAATCGCAAAATAAAAAAAGGCGTCGTTGTTTCCAATAAAATGCAAAAAACTGTTGTCGTTAAAGTCGAACGTACCTATCGCATCCCAAGTATGGCAAAGTCATTACACGTCGAAAGAAATATCTATGCCCATAATGAAGGGCAACCTTTGCGAAGTTGGCGATGAAGTGAAAATTGTGGAAACAAGACCCTTGTCCAAACTTAAAGCGCTGGCGTGTTGTTGCTTAAGCAACTAACAGAATTAGAAATTGGAGTTAATAAGTTATGATTCAACAAGAAACCCAGCTAAAAGTCGCTGACAACTCAGGAGCAAAGCGGGTAAAATGTTTTAAAGTACTTGGCGGACCCGACGTCGTTACGCTCATGTCGGCGATATCATCGTCTGTTCTGTCAAAGAAGCTGATCCAGATGGCAAGTGAAAAAAGGCGATGTTGTTAAAGCTGTCATCGTGAGAACAAGATACTATATTAAACGAAAAGATGGGACAAAGCTTCGCTTTGATACAAATAGCTGCGTGCTGATTGATGATAAAAATAATCCGCGAGGAACTCGTATTTTTGGACCTGTAGCGCGTGAAGTGCGCGACAGAGATTTTTTAAAAATAGCATCGCTGGCTCCAGAAGTGATTTAAAGGCAAGGCGGATTAAGTTATGGAAAAAAAGCCAACAGCGAACAAAAAAAATTCGCAAAGGGCGATAAAGTCATTGCGATTTCCGGAAATGACCGAGGTCAAACAGGGACAGTCCTCAGAATTATCGGAGATAAAGCAGTTGTTCAAGGACTGAATGTGCGCAAAAAACATGTGAAGAAAACCCAGACAATCAAAAAGGTGGCATCGTCGAGTTGGAAAAACCGATCCACATTTCAAATTTGCGCGTGTGCATCCGAAGATGATAAACCAGTCAAATTGCATGTGCGCTACAATGATCAAGGTCAACGTGAGCTCAACATCGCGTGAGATTACTTTATAGACTGTAAAGCAGCCTTGAGGGTACAAAGAATATGCCTTTACGGTAGCTTAAGTAGAACAAAATTAAGTAGCCAAATAAAAAACAATGAAATGAGTTGAAAACAATGTCTAGGTTAAAGAAAAGATATCTAGAACGAAATCAAGCAGAGCTGCTAAAAAAGTTTGGGTATGCCAATCCCATGATGATCCCTGAATTGGAGAAAGTGGTCATCAACATGGGGATTGCTGAAGCTTCTAAAGATAAAAATTCAATTCAAGATTGCGTCAATGAACTGACGATGCTGTCAGGACAAAAACCGATCATTACAAAAGCCAAAAAGGCGATTTCGAACTTTAAACTGCGTGAAGAACAACCGATTGGCATCAAAGTGACACTTGCGCGGCGTGCGAATGTATGACTTCATTGATCGCTTCTTTAATATTGTTTGCCCTCGCATTCGCGACTTTAGAGGATTTCCCAACCAAATGCGATGGACGTGGAAACTATACGCTAGGTATTGATGACCAACAAGTATTTCCTGAAATCAATCTTGATGAAGTCAAAAAGACACAAGGGATGAATATCACCTTTGTGACAACTGCTAAAACTGATGAAGAATGTGTAGAACTGTTAAGATTGCTCGGTCTACCATTTAAAAATTTACCGATTTCGGTAGCAGCTTAAGAGAGGAGAAAAAATATGGCAGTATAGCGATCCAATAGCCGATTTTCTCACAAGGATTCGCAATGCGATAAAGGCTCAGCACCGCTATGTCGATATCGACTGGAGCAAAATGAAGCAAAATATTGCTGAAATCCTGAAAAATCAAGGATTTATTGAAAACTACCTCGTCAAACATGATAACAAAAAGCGTGGAACGATGAGAATATTTTTGAAATATACCGACGGGAGGTATCCCTGTCATCCAAGGCTTACAAAGAATTTCCAAACCTGGTTTGGACGCTATGTAGGACATGAAGATATCCCCCGTTTTTACGGCGGACTAGGCCTTTCGATTCTATCGACATCACAAGGTGTGATGGCTGGCAATGGATGCCAAATCCCGGAAGATTGGCGGCGAACTTTTGTGTTTGGTATGGTAATAACACCAAAAGAATTTGCAGAGCATCGGTTGAGTGAAGGAGAATTAAGACATGTCTCGTAAAGGTAAACTTCCAATTCCGTACTTCCCAAAGGAGTTGAAGTTAAAGTCAACCCGTCCGAAGTTGTCTGTCAAAGGTCCTAAAGGAACCTTGCATCAAACTCTCGTTCCAGGAGTCGAAGTACAAGTTAAAGACGATCATATCCATGTCACCCTTGCGCGAAGGATATGAAGATCACGGCAACTTCCATGGCCTATACCGGACCCTGATCCAAAATATGGTCGATGGAACCACGAAGGGTTTGAAAAAGAACTTGAAATGATTGGCGTCGGTTATCGTGCTGCTGTCTCAGGACATCATTTGGATTTGCAAATCGGATTTTCCCATCCGACAAAGATGAGCATCCCTGAAGGAGTGCATGTTAAAGTTGAAAAAAATACGCAATATATTGATTACAGGGATCGATAAACAAAAAGTGGGACAATTTGCCGCAACTGTGCGCGCAGCCCGTCCCCCTGAACCCTATCAAGGAAAAGGAATTCGCTATAAAGGCGAATATGTACGTAAGAAAGCAGGTAAAGCTGCAGCTACTAAAAAGTAAAAATTACCAAATGTTTTAAGGTTATTATGAGAAATACCATAGTAAAAGATCACGAAAGGCGTTTTAAACGAGCCATGCGCGTACGTAAAAAATTGCGTGGAACAAGCGTAAAGCCACGTTTGTGCGTCGTTAAAAGCAATAAGCATATCCAAGTGCAACTTATTGATGATGAAAAAGGGGTAACCCTCGGGCATGTCGCGACGTTTTCTAAAGAATTTCGCGGAACGAATTTGTAAATAAAAATAAGACAACAGCGCGTAAACTAGGTGAATCTATTGCTGAAATTGCAAAAGAAAAAAATATCAAAGAAGTGGTATTTGACCGCGGACCTTTTAAATATCATGGGATCCTAGCTGAACTTGCCGATGCTGCTCGTGCGGCAGGTCTACAATTTTAATGTATCGAAAAGGATAATCACATGGCAAAACAAAGTGATTCTCAAAAAAAAGAGAAAGCAAAGCAGCGAAATAACCGAAAAAGTATTATATATCAATCGCTGCTCTAAAGTTGTGAAAGGGGGACGTAAATTTAGTTTTTCCGCTCTCATCCTAGTCGGAGATGGTAAAGGACGTATCGGATATGGCTTTGCAAAAGCTAATGAATTGACCGATGCCATTCGCAAAGGCGGAGAAGCAGCGCGCAAAGAATATGGTCAGTCTTTCCCATGGAAGGCACCACAATTCCTCATGAAATTACCGTTCATTGGGATGGAGCGTCATTTGCTCTTAAAACCAGCTCCCGAGGGCGCTGGTGTTATCGCCGGATCGAAAGTTCGAGCTGTCCTTGAAATGGCCGGATATAAGGATGTAATGGCCAAAAGCTTAGGGGCTAGCAACCCGATCAACCAGGTTAAAGCTATTTTTAAAGCTTTATCTAAATTGCAAAAGCTGCAAAAAATTAAACAGATGAGAGGTCTTGGCATGATAACGTTAGGGTCGTTAAAAAATCCAACACGCAAACGAAGATCTGTTAAACGCGTTGGTCGTGGGCCAGGCTCCGGCAAAGGGAAAACTTGCGGACGTGGAGAAAAAGGTGCTGGTGCCCGCTCAGGTTATAAGCGTCGATATGGATACGAAGGCGGTCAATTCCGTACGTTCATGAAACTGCCTATTCGCGGTTTTAGCAACGCCATGTTCCGCAAACTTAAACTAAATACAGTCAATCTCTGCTCAAATTAACGAGCTCTTTGCAAGATGGAGAAGTAGTTAATTTGCAAACTTTGACAGAACATGGTTTTATCAGTGGGCCTTCCCGAGGAATTAAGATTCTGGGTCAATGGAGAATTAACAAAAAAAGTCACAATCGAAGCTGATGCAATCTCAAGTAGTGCGAAAGCAAAGCTTCACAGTGCAAAAATTAAATGTGACATACCGGAATAGTTTTTTGTAACTATGCCATCCGGCTGCTAATAAGCAACAGGAGGCAAATTGAAAGTTTGAGGTGTCTACAGACTTATAAACAGTGAATAGGAATATCCTCAAATCCAAATAAACGTTGCTGTCAAACACGTCAGGTGCTAAATGCTGCAAGGATTACAAAGAGTTTTCCAAATACCGAGCTGAAAGCAAAAATTATTTTTACTTTGCTTTTGCTGGCCGCCTGTCGCATTGGGGCTTTATCCCTGTTCCCGGAATAAATGGTGAAATCGCTGTGAGCTTTTTTCGGCAAGCGACTGGTGGAGCTCAAAACCTTTTTCAAATGGTCGATATCTTTTCCGGCGGTGCATTTTCTCAAATGACGGTCGATTGCCCTGGGTGTTGTTCCTTACATCTCAGCTTCGATCATCATGCAACTGCTTGTCGCCTCTTGGCCATCTCTTCAACGTGAAGTGCGCGAAAATCCCGAACAAGGGCAAGCGTAAAATTAATAAAATCACGCGGCTTCTCACTCTCGGACTAGCTGTTTTGCAATCTGCTATGTTTGCACGTTATGCCATTCAAATGAATTTCAGCCGGCCAGGAATCGTTGCAGGTGAATTGCTCGATATCCAACTTTTTGGGATGCCCCTCTTATTTTATCTTGTTGTCATCTTCACAATGACAACCGGAACGGTCCTTTTGATGTGGATCGGTGAACAAATCACCGAAAAAGGGATTGGAAATGGCATGAGTCTTGATCATTACCGTCGGCATTTTGTCCTCTCTGCCAACAGCTCTCGGCTTGATTCTCCAACAGTTGAATCTCGATTCCCAAGAACCTGGACAAATGAATTTTGCCACCGTCCTTGTCCTCATTGGAGTCTTTGTTCTCGTCACCATCGCAACGATCCTTGTGATCCAAGGGCATCGACGCATCCCTTTGCAATATGCACGACGTGTTGTGGGCAGAAAAGAAGTTCAAGGGGGAACCTCCTATATTCCCCTTAAAGTCAATTATGCAGGGGTTATCCCCGTTATTTTTGCCTCCTCCTTGCTCATGTTTCCCGCAACGATCGGAACATTCATCGGACGTGGAAATTGGATTGGTGAGGTGGCTGCCTGGCTGTCCCCAGGGGCGATCTTTGTACCTTGTTTTATATGTCAGTTTGATCATTTTCTTCACCTACTTTTGGACCGCAACCCAATTTCGTCCCGATCAAATTGCTTCAGATATGAAGAAAAATGGAGCCTTTATCCCAGGCATCCGTCAAGGAAAACCCACGCAAGATTACCTAGAGCAAACCATGAATCGCATTACCTTGCTCGGTGCCGTATTCTTAGCCCTCATCGCTATCCTTGCCCACATATTATCGGGCGAATGCTTAGGGGTCCCCCAAACCATTAGCTACTTTTTTGGCGGTACCGCCCTGCTGATTTTAGTGGGAGTTGTTTTAGATACCATGAAACAAATTGAATCCCATCTGCTTATGAAACGGTATGAAGGGTTTATGAAACATGGACGAATCAAGGGACGATAAGGTATGATTGAAAAATGCTTTTGCTTTTTAATATAAAAGCATGCTAATTTAGTGAAGTTGTTTTTAGGAAAAAGAGGAGTTCTCAATGCCTAGAGTTATCGGTATCGATATACCGGATAATAAAAGATTAGAAATCAGTTTGACATATATCTTTGGAATTGGCCGCCAGCGTTCAAATGAAATTATTGCAAAACTGAGCCTAGATCCCAATATGCGCAGCCCATAAACTCACTCAAGATGATATTGCGCGTATTAACAATCTTTTACAAGCAGAATATGTTGTTGAAGGGGATCTTGCGACGGCAAATTCAAAATAATATTAAACGTTTGGTCAGCATCCATTCCTATCGTGGAATGCGCCATCGTTCAGGATTACCTGTTCGTGGTCAACGCACAAGAACAAATTCCAGAACGCGTAAAGGAAAACGTAAAACTGTCGCCAATAAGAAAAAATAAGATAGGAGAATGTAACTTTGGCTAAGCAACAACAACAGCAACAACAACCGCAGCAGCAACAACAACCAGCAAAAAAGCCGCTAAAATCAAAACGAAAAGGTGCTTTACATGTTCCAGCAGGTATTGCTCATGTTAAAGCATCTTTTAATAATACGATCATTGCCATCACAGATCCTGCAGGCAGAGTCATCGCTTGGTCCTCAGCCGGAAAAGTCAACTTTTCAGGCTCGCGAAAATCCTCTGCTTTTGCAGCCACTGTCGCAGCTCAAGATGCTGGCAAACTGGCCACATCCCTTGGCATGAAAGAAGTTGAAGTTAAACTAAAAGGGCCCGGAGCGGGACGTGAATCTGCTGTGCGTGGTTTGCAAAGTGCGGGACTATTGATCTCCGCAATCAGCGATACAACACCAGTTCCGCACAATGGATGCCGTCCAAGAAAACGTCGCCGTGTTTAAGCAAGAAGAGGCCAAAATTTAAGAAATAAGCTTTTATTATTTTTATCAGGAGATGCTTAGATGTCAGTTAAATATGGCAAATTTGAAATGCCTCAAAAAATTACCATCGATGAGGAAACAGCCACCTCGACATTTGCACGATTTGTTGCTGAGCCTTTTGAAAGAGGTTTTGGACATACAATCGGCAATTCCATGCGCCGCATGATGCTTTCCTCCCTCGAAGCTCCTGCCATCATTTCCGTTCGCATTGAAGGTGTTCCGCATGAATATATGGCGATCGAAGGAATTGTTGAAGATATGACAAATATCATCCTCAATTTCAAAGGGGCGCTTTTACGAAAATTGCCCATGGACGAAGCTCCAAGTTCGCATGACTCACGCATCCTTACCACTGTCCTTGAAATCACTCAAGACGATCTCGATAAAAATAAAGGTCAATATGATGTGACCCTAGGAGATGTTATTCAAGATGGCAATTACGAAGTTGTCAATCCATCACTTCATCTCTTCACCGTCACCAAACCAATGAGGCGCCAAATCGATTTCGAGTGGCCATTGGCCGCGGATATGTTCCTTCCGAACGTCATGTAGTGCGTGATAAAACATCAGATGAAATTCTTATCGATGCCGCTTTTTCCCCTGTACGCCTCGTCAATTATTTCGTCGAAAATACCCGCGTCGGACAAGATACCGACTTTGATCGGCTTATCTTCGAAGTGACAACAGATGGTCGTGTCACTCCTGTAGAAGCCTTAAGCTTTGCTTCTCAAATCGGACAAAAACACTTTGAAGTCTTCAACAAATTGAAAACACACGTTTTGAATTTTGATGAAGACTGCCGGTGAAGGGGAGAGCGACCAAGATGAAATGATGGAGAAATTGTGCCTTCGCATTGATGAAATTGAACTATCTGTCCGATCCACAAATTGCTTGAGCGGTGCGAACATCGAAACCATTGCCGAACTAGTTTCTATTCCTGAACGAAAAATGTTAGAATTCCGAAATTTTGGCAAAAAATCTCTCAATGAAATCAAAGCTAAATTAGCCGAGATGAACATGCATCTTGGAATGGATCTTTCCCGTTATGGCATCACTCAAGATAACGTAAAAGAAAAAATTCGACACTATATTGAAGAGAAGAAAGGGAAAAAAGAGAAATTCAAAGAGAAAGAGCAACACAAAGAAAAAGAACAATATAAAGAAGAAGACGAGTAAAAGTTTTATAGGTAGATAAGTCATGAGACATTTAAAAAATACATGTAAATTAAATAGAACATCATCTCACCGGCGTTGCCTGTTTGCTAATATGCTAAAATCATTGATTATCAATGGACGAATTGAAACAACAGTAGCCAAAGCAAAAGCGCTGCGCCGCTATGCCGACCGGATGATCACTCTTGCAAAAAGAAATACGCTTGCAAGCCGACGTAGAGCCATTGGCCAAATGATGATTACCTTCAACCCTCTGACCGATAAAGAAGAACGTGCAGCTCGAAAAGGGGAAACAACCAGTTATAACGACGACCGTTATGTCATCAATAAACTCTTCAATGAATTGGGTGTCCATTTTGCTTCTAGACAAGGGGGATATACACGGATTGTTCGTAGCCGGAATCGCATAGGCGATAACGCCCAAATGTGCTTCATCGAATACCTTACCGATTAACTTCTGCAGAGAAAAAAGTTAAAGGCAAAGGCGCAACGGCGGTAAAGATAAAAATGGACTACAATGTTCCTTTTTTACCTTTGCAGCCTTTGCGACTTTGCGCTTAATAATTCTCGACTCGTTACACTGAACCTTTTCCTTTACTTTAGCTGCTATTTGCTATATGATTGCATTGAACGGAAGTTCTACTTTTGGTCGGTTGAATGAATATTTAGCGGTTGTCGATTAAGCTGTAAATCCCTTGTTCAAGAGGAATTATGACAATTAAATTAGCTATCAATGGTTTCGGCAGAATTGGTCGTTTAGTCTTTCGCATTGCTATGCAGCGAAAAGATATACAGATAGTAGCTATCAATGATATTGTTCCTTGTGATAATTTGGCTTACTTACTGAAATATGATTCGACACATGGACGTTTTTACACCAGGTGCAAACGGAAGGAAACAACCTTATCGTAAATGGTAAAAAAACAGTGGTTCTTTCGGAGAAAGATCCCGCACGTCTCCCATGGAAAGAGCTCGCTGTTGATTATGTAATCGAATCCACAGGGTTATTTACCACCAGAGAAGCCGCGGAAAAACACTTGACCGCAGGCGCCAAACGGGTCATCATCTCCGCTCCTGCCAAAGGGGATATCCCCACCTTCGTGATGGGGGTCAATGAAGATAAATATAATCCTGAAAAAGATCTTATAGTCTCGAACGCCTCTTGTACAACAAATTGTTTAGCACCTATCACGAAAGTTTTATTAGATAATTTTGGCATTGAAGAAGGGTTGATGACCACAGTGCATGCCGTTACCGCGACACAACCAACTGTCGACGGCCCTTCGAAAAAAGATTGGCGCGGGGGCCGGGGTGCAGGTCAAAATATCATCCCAGCTTCAACAGGAGCTGCTAAAGCTGTTTCCCAATGTCTTCCTGAAGTCAAAGGAAAATTGACCGGAATGGCTTTACGCGTTCCTACGGCTGATGTTTCTGTCGTCGATTTGACCGTCCGCTTAAGCAAATCGACGACTTATGAGCAGATCTGCAAAGCGATGAAACATGCTTCTGAAGGTAGCATGAAAGGGATTTTAGCATACTGCGACGAACCTCTTGTTTCTTCAGATTTTATTGGGTCTACCTATTCGGCAATTTTTGATAAAGATGCCGGCATAGCGCTCAATGATAAATTTTATAAAATTATCGCCTGGTATGACAATGAAATGGGATATGCTTGCCGTGTTGTCGATTTAGTCATCTATATGGCTTCGAAAGAAAAAGCGTATGCTATAACATAAAATGAACACATTTAACAATGGAATAAATTACAGTGGATTTTACACGAGAACCTATTATAGAAACTGTCATTACCCCCAAAGAGGGGTGCAAACTAGTTGTCCGCAGCAGCAAAAGCTCCGGACAAGAAGAATATTTTGTCGATGCCGTTGAAGTCGTTTCTTTTGGAAATTCTTTCTTCTTCCGCTCTCTAGAGAGACCTAAAGCATTTTTAGTGCCTGTCAGCGATTATGAAATTCTTGAAGTGCGCGAAGCGCGCATGGTGCTGAAAAATGTCGGTATAGACCGTTCGATAAAGATTGGCGGAGGTAAAGAAGGCACTCTGAAAACCACAAAAGAAGGCGCACCTGAAAAAACAGGGAGTGTTTCTGAACCAAGTGAAGAGGGCGGGACCCCTGTAGAGGGTGAAATTGGAAAAGAGCCTCGCGAAGCAGGCAGGCTAGACAAAAAACGGGATCGTCGAACCCGTTATCGCCGCCGCCGAGGGGGTCGCGAAGAGGTCTTGCCTAAAGAAGAAACTCCAGGGTCTGAGAATCTTCAAGAACAAGAAAAAGTTGATCTCCCTTTCCCAGTTGAAGAGTCTGCAGGAGAAGTTCTTTCCGCGCAAACATTGCTTTCTTCTATCCTTCCCCCTCCCCCTACATTAATTTCGGAAACCATTGCTCGATATAAAGACAATGCGATGTTTAAAGGGGCTTTTTTCCTTAAGGATGAAAGTAAAGAAGGGGAAGAAAAAGAAGGGGAGCAAGGCAAGGAGGATGAAGGGATTGAGGTGCCTCTAGAGGAACCCCGCATCAGCCCTTTCGCGATCAGTGAAGAGGAGGAAGAGGAAATTTATCGGCACCGTGCGACATCCTTCTCGTTAGAAGATGAGTTGATGCAGCAACCGAAAGAGCCTCCTTATAATTTCAGTGAAGGGCCTTCTGAATCCAAAGACGCAGAACATCTCGAGCATCCCGAAGAGGAAAAGTGATTTGCTGATTTGATTCTCAAAAGTACATTTGGGATTGGATAGAAATTGACAATGCTGCTGGGGAGATATGCATGGACAGGGGGTGGAAGAAAAAATCATCCAATTAATGCAATAAGCCTCGAGTACTAAAGTTCAAGAATCAAGGATCTAAGAGCCCTAAAGAGGCTAATTGTATTTCTCATTCTATTTCAACAAGCTGTTGACAATTAATTCTGATGTGGATAGTTTTTATGTTCCGCATCTTTTCGCTCGGATGGTGAAATGGTAGACACTAGGGACTTAAAATCCCTTGGGGGCAACCCCGTGCTGGTTCGAGTCCAGTTCCGAGCATCTTTACATACAAGGGTTTAAGCTTTCACCAGCTTAAGCCCTTTTTAGAGAAAATCTTGTTGGCCGTAAATCCTGTATGTTTTGACAATCAGAAAGATATAGTAGTAAATCTCCCTACTCAAAACCAAGATGCCATCAATTTACTTTTAGCTATTAAACCATTCTGAAGAGATGTCTCTTAGCCATGATTGTAAAAATAACACTATCTATTCTAAAAGCTGGCCAAAATCGATTACTTTGTCGAAATACCCTTCATCCAAAACGTTTTCCTCCACTCCATTTACATGGATTAGCACTGGGCGGATAGAGCAAAATTTTGGTATCTTCAGTCGTTTTCTTTTCTCCTCCATCTCATTGATTATTTTCTGCCCTATTGGATTCCTGGAAAATTTAACTTCACAGAGGTATAGATTATGGAAACGTGTCTGGATTAAGTAGTCAATTTGGCATCCTGCTTGTTTGGCTGTAGGGTTTTGAAAAAACGGGCCATCCATCACAATTTCGTCTGGGGATAGATTTAGCAGGTTCCAGAGAGCTTTACGGTTATGAGCTACAAGATTTTCGAATTGCAGTCCCATCAAGGACTCCCATCCAGGAAAGCGACTTAATGCTGTATTTGCATAAGCTCCTTTTTCTATCTTAGCACGATTGGGTGCGATGTACTTCAAGTAGAAGCGTAGATAGTTATCACTCAACCGGTACTTACTCAACTTGCTTTCCTTGCCGTTATCTAAACTCCAAGTAAAGTCCCTTTGGACAAATCCAGCTTTTACAAGATCATCTAAATGCCTGCTATAACCTCCTCCCAGCTCTTTTTTTAATTCTTTGCAGATTTGGCCAAGATCTTTAGGGCCGTTTGCAAGGCAAGCTACAATTTCTTTGTGACTTGCATTTTTCCGAGAGAAGAGATCTGAAAATATTTCATCGAATTCTCGCACCAACAAGCCTCCTTGCATGAAGCAAAGATCTCGAATATTTTGTTCTGCAGGGAGCTCAGGTTTAATCCGTTCTAGATAAAGCGGAACCCCTCCTGTAACAGATAAAAGTTTAAACTTTTCATATGCGGTAATTCGTTTTTCTTTAGGGTGCCAAAAGGCATTGCAAACATTTAAGGGTAGCTCTTCAAGAATAAGATCAATGGAAATTCTCCCCACAAAACCAGTATTGCTTAAAATATTTTCTTCGATCCAAGAAGAGATTGAGCCACACAGCACGAGAATCAGTTGAGGATTTTTGCTGAAATACATATCCCAGGCTGTTTTTAGTTTACCTAAAAAGTCAGGGTCCTTTCCTCCCATCCATGATATTTCATCGAATACGATCAAAACAGGTCCATCAGCGGTATATTTGGAGAGGTGCCACAAAATATTTCCCCAATCATCTGGTTTGATACCGGGTAGTCCTGCCCGCTCTAGTTGATAAGTAAATTCATTGCGTTGAGATTGAGCAGTTGTCTTTCGAGCTGGAGGAATTCCAGAAAAGAAAAGGCTTCTGATCTCCTTTCCGAATTCTGCAAGAAGTCTACTTTTGCCAATTCGTCTTCTCCCGCGAACTACGATAAGGCTTGCACTTCTTGAACTTAATAATCCCTTAAGTCTGGCCATTTCAGCTTCACGGCCAATGAATTTGGAAAGACTCATTTTTATTGCTCCATTTTTAATCTAATCATAGGTCTTTGCTTGTTTAAAATCAATCAACAAAATGTCATTTGACGATTTGTTGATCGTTTTTGTGTTTGTCAAATTTGATCAACAAAACGTCATTTGTCGGTTTGTTGATATTTTTTGCCTTAAAATTTAATGGTTTAAGCAAAAACACACCAATATACCGGTGTGTCTGGCGTTGAAACACACCCGTATACCGGTGTGTCTGGCGTTGAAACACACCCGTATACCGGTGTGTTTCCAATTGAAACGCTCCCAAAAGAGCTACAGATATTAATTAATAATCTTAATACACGCTCTAGTAAAAAAGACTTACGTTTGGTGATTCAAAAACTCTGTGCATGGCAACCACTAACAGCTCAGCAATTAGTAGAAATTCTGAAAAGAAAGGATAAAAAGCATTTTGTCAGGAGCCATCTTACGCCAATGATTAAAGAAGGGACGCTAAAATACTTATTTCCCGAAGACGAGGACTCTCCTAATCAAGCATATACCTGTGAAAAAGGAGATAGCGATGAAGGCTCTAAATAAACTGATATTGTACATTCTTCAAAATATCCCTTTTTAACCGCAGCTAGCGCATATTCATTAACCGATGCATGTGCTAATTCGTTTCCATAGCCTTTTCCCTGATATTCCTCCCTGAGGAGAACAGCCAATTCGAGCGTGCCTGGCTCTCCAGTACGCTGTAATATGGCATGACCAACAAATTTTTCTGAATGCTTCTTAAATACAGCAAATGCGCTATAAGGATCATTGGATTGCCAAAGTTTTACCCATTCCTCATTAATACGTTTGACAATCTCTTCACGTGTCTTTGGTGAGCCGTTACCATACTTTTTCATAGCATTGGAGTTGCCAAATAAAGCTGCATAATCATTATAGTATGATTCTTCAGCTTTGACAGATCGAAGGATTAAATGCTGCGTTTCAATTGTTACATCCAATGCACCACGATCCGAAGAAAAATTAATAAGAATCATTTTCTCAACCAACGCACTTGGAAAGATTTATTTTTATTTCCCCATTTTTAACCCTCCCCATACGTTTATATCGCATATCGATTAAAATCAATCAATAAACCGGAGGGAGGGTAGTGAATTAGAGAATTTCTCATTGAAATAATTTGCTTCCAGGGGATCCTGGGGTATTGATTTTGAATGGAAATCGGAGAAGTTTATGCATATTTTCTGCCTACACTCCCGTTCAAATATTATTCTTAAAACAGATAGTTAATGATTAATTTTTAAATTAAGTAAGCCTAGAGGATAAATAAATAAAAGCTCACTTACCTTACTGTTGTCATCCGGTACAAATTGGACACTATGACCAGGATGTCCTTTTAAGCTAAACTTTAGCATTTTATCTGGAACCAATTCAGCTTCTTCACCAGGACTTATTAAAATTAGCTTATTCCCTTTTAATGTAACCTCAAGTGGCAAGGGACTGTCGCCAAAAATGCCTTCAAATTGCTTGAGGTAATCGATCGAAAATAAATCGTTATCAGCCTTTTTTTTGAAGACAATTGGTTTCACTGATTGATCTAAAGGAATGAGTAATTCGCAGATATCCCCAGAAGTATTGTTTGAAAACGAAAAGCTTATTGTGCTTTTATCTCCAAAAAGAGCTTGATCGGTTTTTCCATTGAAAATGTCATAGCATTTGTGGCTTAGAGAAATGGTCATATCTCCATAGGATGCCATAAGGCGATTATCTTCTAGCTTTACTTGTACAATTCCGTAGGCTGGATGCTCATAATAGCCAACATATTCCTCGAACTTGTGTGCAGGCATTGAGTTCAATTCATTGTTATCAATAGGAGCGTCTTGTTGAATTTTCTTCACTTGGTCGCGCATGTTTTTTGATTTTTCAACCCAATCAATATCAGCTTTATCAAGAAGTTTATCAATGATGGTATTTGTAATACTCGAAACAATATACGAACCGTCGCTGCTACTGTTGCTCAATACAACAACTCCAATTTTTTGTTGAGGGAGCAGAGAAACTTGAGAGATAAAACCATCAACCCCTCCTCCATGATTAAGATAGTAATTTCCTCTATAAATTCCATTGCACCATCCAAGTCCATATCCAAAACCATAGACTTCTTCTTCAAGAGCTAAAGCTCCTATAGGCATTTGAATTGTATGCATTTCTTGCAGAGTTTCTTTGCGAATAAAACGCTTGTCTATAAAAGTTCCATTGGATAGCTGCAGTTGAATCCAATTTAGCATATCTGAAACGCTGGAATTAATTGCTCCGGCTGGTGCGACGGAAGTCAAACTGCGAAAGGGGATAGCTTTAATCTCTCCGGCGATTACCGCATATGGCAAGGAATAGTCCTCACCTTTTTGCGATTCTTTAAATGAAGCATTTGAATTCAACATTGCTAATGGAATGAGGACTCTGGAAGATAGAGCTTCTTCCCATGTTTGTCCGGTTACTTTTTCAACCAAAATTCCAGCTACCGTATACAACAGGTTATTGTATTGAAATTTTTCACGCAGATTACAGGCTGGCTCAAGGTGTTGCAAAGAACGAATAACATCGGACCTTGTAAATTCAGGATTGAACCATACTAAGTCATGACGAGCCAAACCAGAGCGGTGGGCCACCAAATCCCTGATAGTTATATGATGCGTGGTATACTGATCCATCAAACGAAATTCGGGAATATAAGTAATGACAGGATCATCCCAGTTGATTTTTCCTTCATCAACGAGTTGACCTAACATAAAAGTGGTAAATGCTTTTGTACAAGATCCAATAGCAAACAATGTGTTTTCTGTTACGGGTAAACTCTGGTCCAAGTTTCGATAGCCATAGCCTTTAGACAGGACTATTTTACCGTCGATAACAACACCTATTGCTAAGCCAGGTACATTGAAAACGTCTAAGGCATTGTTTACGATTGAGTCTAGGTCATTCAAAGCATTCGTTATCGATCCGGCCCTTTGTGTTGTTGTGGGAGGAAAATTAAGAGCGATAAGACTGCTTCCCATACCACTAAATGCTAAACAGTAAAACAGAAATTTAAAAAATTTTTTATTCATTTGGACCTCTTTTATTCCACATTGATGGATAAATACATAGGATTGAAAAGCTAGTGTATCAAAAAAACTATTAGTAATCAATGGGTTACGAGATTCGAAAGATATGCAACAAAATGACTTTGTCGATTTGCTGATCATGTTTGATTATGAAAAAATCGATGAAGAAAAAAGCGATTGTCAATTTAGGGATGTTTTTTTGCTTTCATCCTTCTAAAGTTTAACTGCTAAACTACCAGAAACCACCATCTTCAAATGGGGTAGGTACGGGCTTTGGACGGCAGGTCGGCTTTGGAATAGAGTTTTTGCATTGTTTATTGGAGTTGGGCGGATTTGCTCTTATTTCCTCATAAAGAGCTATGTCAGCATCTTGACTTTCTCTTATAGCTCTCTGAATATCATCATTTGAAATTTGTTGTTTTCTTAATGAATCTGCTATCACGTTATTATGTTGAGGAGAAAAAACGCCTGCAGCATACAAATGTATCAATTTGAATACAAAATTTGTTTTTATCAATGTAGGAATCAAATGTGGGGAATATTGAATAATTTTCAGTGAAACAATGTTTATCTCATCTTTGCATTGATCGTCATAAAAATCCAACTGTTCGATGTATTTAATCCAGTCAATCTTGTTTTGCAAATTTTGATACCTTTTGCTGATTGAAAGTTCATATGAAGTTATGAACTGGTAGAACTTTGAGTTAACCAAAGGTTTTTGATTAGAAACAAGGTTTTCAAAAAAATCAGAAGAAGATTGTTGTGTGAAATTTGTGCCAATCTGCATTCGAGCTGGACTAGTCATAAAAGTTTCCTTTAGGCTTATTCTTGGTTGTTTATGTTTTTAAATAATATTTTATTTGTTGTTTAAACTGTGGAAGATGTTTATTTCAGTCTGACAGACACTGTTCAAGTCGACTCCAAAGTACTTAACCTGTTCACTTCAATTTTTAAAGCTAGTTAAATCCTAAAAGTGTTTTCAGGCAACGCTCAATATCTTCCATTGTTGTTTCATCAACAACCGCGATTTTCTCTGCTCGACGATTCTTTATTAGTAAGCGCTCCTTTGAAATACAACGGATTTGATCGCACATGATATAGCTTACACTCTTCTGTCCTGATAGCTTGACTTCAATGTGAGAAGGAATTGATTTTTTCTTGGTAGTCAATGGAAGTATTATTAGAAGATCGGCAGGCCCATTATTAAATATATCTACTGAAAGAATTAAACACGGTCGCGGTTTCTTCTGTTCTCTTCCTAGAGTAGGATCTGGATCAAAAAACCAAACCTCTCCACGGTGAAATTTATTATTCATCCTCTAATCCGTCTCCAACTGTTCCTTCGAGCTCTTGACGTTCTTTTAGCTCCTCTTTCCATGTTTTTTTATCTGCCTTTAAACGGGCATAGCCTTCATTAATCTCTTCGAGTAAAATTTGATCTTCATATTTTTTCAACGCCAAATCGATTAATACTGTTTTTGGCTTGTGATAACGGCGTTGAAGTCGTTCAAGTATACGAACAGTTTTCGGACTTATTTTTGCTGTAGTCATCTTCTGCGTCTCCTTTTAGTATACCTTACATTATACTAAAAGGTATAAGAATTTGTCAACTATTTGATAGATTCGATTCATACCTGCGTAAAGAAATCCAAAAGACAAATAGACCAAAAGTTAAGGACTATAAGGTAAGCACCCGCATTAAATTCATAAAAAATCTTTGAAATAAAAAATTTATTATGGTATTTAGACCTGAAGTACTCTCTTTTATTATTGCGACATCTGACAGAGAGTATGGTTAAAACATCAAAAACGTCCGATTAGTAAATAGTTAGAATCCGCATTTCATGAAAATGCGTGCACGTATTTGTGAAGGCAAAGAATAGAAATTAACTAAGGGGGAACCATGAACATTAATAAGTTTATTTTCAGCCATGTACATAAATGGGTTGCAGCTTTAACCTCGATCCTTGTTTTGACGGCTTCGTTTGTGATGGGCGACCAGTGCGGTGTCTGTAATGACAGTTGCTGCGTTGGCTATCTGACTGATTTTGGAGGAGGTAGGGTCTTAGTCATTGATTTAAATGCAGGCATTGTCCTTCAATCCATTCCCACTGGAGCAGGGCCAGCTGGCATTGCGTATGTACCTATCCAACACAAAATGTTTGTGGCCAATCAAAATGCCGGCACGATTACGGTGATTGACACCGAAACGAACCTTGCGCACGATATTTTCAATGACCCAGGAAGCTCGCCAGTAGGCACTACTCTTTCACACGATCACCGCCTTTTGTGGGTCTCTTTAGGTACTAAGAACCTTAGCGGCCCCAACGACATCTCCTCGCCCGGTGCTATAGCGATATTCGACACACAAACTGAAGTGCTGTTAAAGTTGATTTCCCTCGTCAAGCCCTTTTCATTCCCGTTAGACATTCAGTTTTCGGGTGATCTCACTTATGTGGTCGATTACTACGTTAACGATCCCTCGCTAGGCGGCGATCTCGCGGTGCTAGAAACATTTTCGGGCAATATCTTAAAACGTATCCCAGTTGGTAATGGCACCAAACCGGTCAGTGTTGCGCCAACGCCAGATGGCCAAACCCTATATGTTTCCGGAGCAGCGACATCTCGGGTGCTTGCTGTAGATGCCGATACGGGTGACTCTATTTCAATTCCAACTGAAGCTGGCCCGTACAAGCTCAACAGAACCAGAGATGGTAAGTATGTATGGAGTTCAAATTATATAGGCAATACCGTTTCGAAGATCGACACCGATACAAACACTGTTGTAGCTACTATCCCTGTGGCTGGGTCTCCGTTCATTTCTACACTTAGTCCAGACGAAAAGACTCTTTATAGCGTGAACTTGGATGATGCTACCATTGCTGTAATCGATACACATATGAATGTGGTGACAAGGATTTTCAGCGTTGGCATGGAGGATGTCACTCTTCCAATCGAATTGGCTATTGTGCAGCGCCAACCAGTTCAACCCTAATTAGAAAATTTTTGCCGGGTGCGGCTTTTCTTCAACAGAAAAGCCGCGCCTTTTTCTGGCCAAAGCGAGCTATAGCTCCAAGAGCAACAGTTTCAGCCGTTAATCAGCACAATTGCCGTTTGCTCAATCTGGTATATTTCAATCTACATGAAATCTTTGATTGTTAGTTCGAAACTTGAACTCTCAATTCCTTGCTGAATGTTAGTATAGATACAATAAAACTAGCAAGACGATAGGGACGATGAAATCTGTCCAGAGGGGCACTCCAATATTTCCTTGGCTCAGATTTTTTTTTACCACCGAGTGAAACAGATGATGGAACCCATCTCCTAAAATCCAGATGGAAAAGCCGAGAATGGTAGCCAGCCAGAAATATTCCCTATAAAAAATAGACATGATACCTAACAAGCCGAAAGCCAGGTTGACATTTGCAAGCTGTTGTTCAAAGGGGCTTGCAGGCCAGTTTGTGATTTTAGCGATATACTCTGATAAAAAACTGAGTCCCAAAAAAGGAGTAAAGGTGTTTTAAAGGCATGTTGACAAATGTTTACGGGCAATTAGGGTGGAATTAGGTTTTCAATTGCGTCGATAAAATATAGACTGCAAGCATAGCACCGAACGTTCGCTAAAAACATCCAAAGTAACATTGAAGCTGAACAAAACATTTCCGTCTAATATTCAATACTTAATATTGACCCATTTACAACATCTCGCAATGATTTGGTTTCTTTAAATACATTGCGTTGTCTTTGAGCGCCATTTCCATTGATGATGATCTGGTTTATATAGTGCAATTCCTCAATACAATTTAAACTTATTGCTGTTGGGGAAAGCTTCTCTATTAGTTGTAGGATAGATTCGGAAATTTTTTGTCTTTGTCCTCCAGAATCTGTAGTAATTGTTCCGTCCAATCCGTCACGAGCTGCATTCCATTGGTTTTCAGGTGCGATCCATTGCTGCTCTTTGCTCCATACCCATTCATGATGATTAGTTTCTATATTTTTGCTAACGAAAACAACTAAACTTTGAATCAAAGCTACTAATGCCATTGTTTCATCCAACGAGGATAAAGCGTCACAGATACGAAATTCAATTGTTCCGAATTTTAAATTAGGGCGGATGAACCAATACAAGTCTTTTATTGAACGAATAGCTCCTGCATGCCCTAATGTGTCACAATAATGCTCAAATTCACTCCAATGATTAAATTGATGCGGAATTCCAGCAAGTGGAAAAGATTCCATAATGTTAACTCTACTCGATTGCATGCCAGTGTCTAATCCTTGCCAAAATGGAGAATTAGCTGAAAGGGCCAATAAATGAGGCAAATATCGAACCAAAGCGGTAGAAATTCTTAAAGCCTGCTCGCCGCTTTTTATCCCTATATGGACATGTAAACCATATACGTTCATTCTTCTAACGAGCCATTGATATTTTTGATGCAAATTCTGATATCGATCGTCGTTAGAGATTAATCGATCACTCCAGCGTTGAAACGGATGTGTTCCTAAAACAGCAAGCTGTAAGCCCAGTTGGTTAGCCATCAAGTTCAATTTTTTGATTCTAGAACTTAGGAATTTTCGGCACTGCTTGACGTCATCGGAAATTTCAGAGTCAACTTCTACCATTGATTGGTGTATTTCAGCTTTAACCCTTTCAAGGCCGAAAGATAAACATTTATCTAAAAGCAACTCTGCTTTTGGAGTAAGGTCTAATGTTTCAGGGTCTAAGATTTGCAACTCAATTTCCACACCTATCGATGGCTTTGATGACCCAATAAATTCTAATGGCATAAACTCACTATCTCCACGAGGCTAAAAAGTCCTATTTTACCTCTCATTTTCTTATTTTTTATAACATATCTTTAGATGTGTTACAATGCCTCTTTTGAACTGCTGAAAAAGCTAGTTTGATAACGTAAATTTTAATGTTGAAGGTGAGTTATATGAGTTCGTTGGCATTTTCCTTGTTGGCGGCGGGCTGCGCATCCGTCTCCAGCTTATTTTTTCGTAAGAATGCCGATAATGCAAAAACGAGTTATAATCCAAGCGGCTATCTAGTTTTGTTCTATTTTTTTTCATTTATCTTATCCTTCTTTTTTTATGCGGATATTTGGAAAGTTAATATAAATCTTATAATATTAAGTATAGGCGCTTGTGTCGGTTTATTAAATTCAATATTGATGTTTTTGACAGCTCAAGCATTAAAACTAGGACCTGCAGGTCTGACCTTTGCTTTTCAAAACGCAAGCGCAATTTTCCCAGGTTTGATTCTGTTCTTATTTTTGGGCTCAGATTTTGGCTTTTCATGCTCTTTTCTCCAACTGACAGGAATGATAATTGTTCTTTTTGGTCTTTTTTTAGGAGCTAAAAAAGAATCGGCTGGGTATCCCAAAGCCTCGTCTAAATGGCTAAAGTACGCCTTGGCTTGTTTCATCATTCAAATTCTTGCTCTTACTTTCATTCAAGCTCGTTGTGTTTTATTCGATTGTGGCGATGCAGTAGGAGTATTTTCAGACTTTACTCTTACAGAAGCCGATGATGCCTGGTTTATGCCTGGACAATTTGGAGCATCTTTTATCATGCAAACGGTAATATTTTTACGAGAAAATAAAAGATTTCAGAAAAGTGAAGTTATATATGGTTGTTTTGGTGGGATTGCTAATTTTTCATCAACCTGCCTACTTCTTCTAGCTACAAAGTATGCTCTTCCGATTGAAAAGGAAATTTTATTCCCCTGTTTTGCGGTTGCATCAATGATTTTGTGTAATGTTTGGGCAAGTAGGTTATACAAAGAAGATTTCAACCTAAAGACTAACGCTTTGTGTTCGTTTGGAATTTTTATGGGAGTGTCTAGTTAATAGATGCTAGATTGACTCCTTGGCCTCTAAAAATAGAATTTATGTCGTCCTTACAGGATTCCTTTTTTTTTGGATTTACATCCAGTCTTTCGCTTCGCTCGACCAGGGAGAATGTAAAACCTTTAAGGGAATCCTTCCCTATTTTTTTGGCGGCGGGATGTTTCTTTGTTTAAGAAACTGTACGATCAAATATTTAACTTGTTATAGAGCCAAGCCAGTAGGAATAAACCAATAAAGGCATCTACAAAACCGTAAGCCATACCAATGATAGATCCTAGCCAAGAAATTGAATATCCAGGATAAATACTAGCCATCAAATTTAGAAACTGTGTGGAATATCCAGTATATAATGCAAGGATTGTACAGACAAACATGCATATGGACCACAGTATGCCTCCAGCAACTCCTAACTTTTGAGGGTTCAGCATAGGTTCCTCCCTTTTATTTATCCGGTTGGGGATAAGTTTAATTTTCTTTTACTCAATACTAGAAGTAGTAATTTTTATCATCCTAAAAGAATAAAAATGATAGTTTTTCAATAACGCCACCAGGGCAATTTTTTGTGATTTCCTGACTTTCTCGATCAGGCGCTGTTGATCTTCTTTCAATGTGAAGTCTTGCGCCAAAACAATTAGAGGGATGAAAAATGGATATAAATTTGGAGGAAATTTCCCATCATGCATACCTTGTTCTGAGTATATTTCTGGTTGGATATACAGCGATAATCATCGAACAAGTCATCAAGCTCAATAAGGCTGCCACTGGATTATTGATGGGGATTGGATGTTGGACGGTTTTATTTTTGGAACCTGCCGAGTCCGTGGAAAGGCATCTATATATTTTTTCCTTTCAAATGTTCAAAGTTAGCCAAGTTCTGTTTTTTTTGATGGGCGCTTTGACGATTGTAGAAATTATAAATACACATAAAGGCTTTAATATCATTACTAAAAGTTTAAGAATACGTTCGAAGCGAAAGATGCTTTGGACTACAGGAGTGTTGACATTTTTTTTATCATCTGTCCTGGACAACTTAACGACAACAGTCGTAATGGTCTCACTCATTGCCAAGCTTATTAAAGATCGCGAAGAACGATTGATGCTTGGAGGGATGGTTGTTATAGCAGCCAATAGTGGGGGTGCCTGGACGCCGATCGGTGATGTTGCAACAACACTTCTTTGGATTTATGGTCAAATCACGGCATTGGCTGTGATACGAGATTTGTTCCTTCCAAGTATTTTAGGATTATTTGCCTGTTTGTTTTGGTTCAGTTTCAAATTCAAAGGCGAATTCGATGTAGTTGAAGGACTAAAAGAAGAAGAAATAGAGCCCTGGGGAACATTGGTGCTGATTTTAGGTATCTGTTCTTTGGTTTTTGTCCCTTTTTTCAAAGTGCTGACAGATTTGCCCGCTTTTATGGGAATGATGTTCGGATTGGGATTTATGTGGGTTATTACAGACTTGCTTCATTACAAATATCGTGAGCGGGAGCATTTGCGGGTCACTGCAATTTTACCAAAGGTCGACATTTCTGTTATTCTATTTTATCTTGGTGTGCTTTTATCTATAAACTCCTTAGAGAGCGCTGGTCTTTTGAAAAACATGTCTCTTTGGCTTAACTTGCATATTAAGACTCCCGAATTTATTCCCCTTTTGATCGGTCTTGTTTCATCAGTTGTAGATAATGTTTCCTTAGTTGCAGCAACCATTGGCATGTATGACCTTAAGGCATTTAAGACGGATTCCATTTTTTGGCAGGTGGTGGCTTATTGCGCAGGCACGGGAGGAAGCATTCTGATTATTGGGTCTGCCGCAGGCGTTGCCTTGATGGCTATAGAAAAGGTTGATTTTATCTGGTACATGAAAAAGATGACAATACCAGCGCTTATAGCCTATTTTGTTGGTCTTGCGATTTATTTTCTTTTAAGTCCACTAACGAAATTACTGGTCTAATTTCAAATTTGTATTGATGATCCGGCGCAGAATGCTAAATATTTGATTCATCAATTTTTCTCACATAGGTTTATAGCAATCTACGGCATCAAATCGGAAGATACATCAAAACTTTTTAAACACACTCTTAGCCTTAGGCTTGGCGTGATCCAAAATCTGATACGCAAGCAGTTTTATACGATCACTTATAAGAAACCACGCAAGAGCATATCCCCAAACGAATGCTGCCCAACTCCAGCCAAGAGGTTTCATAAACAAACCATAAACCGCAATCAGAGTTGCTATGATTTGCGTACCGAGCACAGCCATCCACAAAATCCGCGCGGGGCGTATGGACCAGAATGGCCCCCTTGTGCGTGTCATAAAAATCGTGAGATGTCCTGCTACAGAAAGCATCAAATACATCATCGTCTGGATAAGCGCACGGTCGTGATGAAAGACAAGTTCACCAAGGTAAAAAAGACCAAACGAAGCCAGGGGGCCGATAAGGCCAAGCACTGTGGCAATCCCTAGTACTGTATGCATGTTCCAAGCCTCAGGCTCATTCTTGTAATGAACATTATCATAGGCAATTGATAGGATAGCGCCGTCATTAAGCAATGCCAGCATCACGATCATCACAGCTGTCAAAGGATAAAAATTAAAAATCAGGATTGCCAATGTCATGAATACGAGCACGCGGACTGTTTCGGCAATTCGGTAGATCGCGTAGCTGTTCATCCTTTGGAAAATTTTTCGACTTTCTTTGATAGCATCAATAATCACAGATAGACCGGGTGTCAGCAGCACGATGGCTGCAGCTGCTCGCGCAGCATCCGTTGCGTCAGATACGGCGATGCCACAGTCAGCTTTCTTTAGCGCAGGGGCATCATTTACTCCATCGCCTGTCATACCTACGATGTGACCGCATTTTTGCAAGACATCTACTATATGAAATTTATGTTCCGGAAACACCTGGGCGAAACCATCCGCTTTCTCAATGGCCTCAATCATAGATGCCGTCTCTTCATGCCTTGCATCACCCAAGCCGCCGGCATCAAAAATGGCTGTTCCCAACCGCAATTTTTTAGCTGTTTCTTGGGCAATAGCCAGTTGATCACCCGTCACCATCTTAACCTTCACACCCATCTGATTCGCGATTGCGATAGTTGCCTTGGCATCTTCGCGTGGTGGATCGAATAGGGGCAACACGCCGAGAAACTGCCATTCACCATCTTCTTCGGCACGCGCCACTCCCAATGAACGAAAACCACGCATCGCAAATTCGTTGACAGCCTGTTCGACGGCGGCCTTCACCAGTCCAACATTGGTCGACAATTCCAAAATCACCTGTGGCGCGCCCTTTGTAACCTTAAACGCCTTCCCATCTGCTGCTTTGACTGACGCCTCCATGCGTTTATGTACGGGATCGAATGGCTGGAAATGGATGATCTCATAACCCTGCAATGCCTCTTTGTTTTTAAGTCCATTAAGAATGGCTAAATCAATGGTATCGTTATTTTCCGCTCGCGATGCTAGCGCAGCATTGAGGATGAGCTGCTCAGTAGAAACATTGTTTACACTGAATGGATCACCTAATGTCAGCTTATTTTGGGTCATAGTGCCAGTCTTGTCTGCGCACAGGATGTCAACTCCCGCTAATTCCTCGATAGCTACCAATCGGCTGACGATGGCCTCTCTCCTGGCAAGTTGGCGCGCGCCGACTGCCATCGTTACCGACAATACTGTAGGCAATGCCACGGGAATTGCAGCTACAGTCAACACTAAGGCAAAAAGTAGTGTAGTGAGGATTGGGTCGCCGCGGTAGGTTGCGACGGTAACAATCAATGCTATCAGAATCACTGCAAAGATGATCAGGTAGTTACCAATCTGTAGCACTGCACGTTGAAAGTGGCTGATTGTATGTGCCTCCTCCACCAATTCCGTCGTTTTGCCGAAGTAGGTATTCGCACCCGTAGCGTAAACTAGTGCTTCAATTTCACCCTGACGGATAATCGAACCAGAAAACAAAGCCTCTCCTGATTTGCGTGTGACGGGCAACGATTCTCCTGTTAAGGCGGACTGATCTACTTCAACTGAATCTCCTTGCAACAAGCGTGCATCTGCGGGTACAATGTCGCCCAAACGGATGCGGATTATGTCGCCGGGCACCAACTCTCGGGCCGCTACAATAATCCATTTCCCCTCACGTTTTACCCGAGCCTTGATCGCTAGCTTGGCTTTCAGGGCTGCAATGGCATTGCCCGCCTGGTATTCTTCCCAGAATCCGACTACAGCATTAGCAACAAGCAATAAGAGAATGATGAAGAAATCTGCCCAGTGTTGTACTAAGCCAGATAGAATCACTGCTGCTTCGATCATCCATGGAATGGGACCCCAAAAATAGCCGAGGAATTTTAGGATCAGATTGACTTGCTTTTCTTGAATTTCGTTAAACCCATATTGAGTCTGCCTTTTTTTAGTCTCAGCATAACTAAGACCTTCCGGAGACCACCTCAACTTTGCCTGCAGTTCTGGCATAGGAAGAGAATTCAGACCGCCCTTATCATTGGACTTGGTTATCGACATCGATGGAGAAACTTTGGGCTGATGTTCATTGGGCTTCATAATTGACAAAAACCTCTTCCGGTTCGAGCTACTTCTGCATTTGTTCGAGTTCAATTCCTTGCTGATTGGTGGTATAGATACAATAAAACTAGCAAGACGATAGGGACGATGAAATCTGTCCAAAGAGGCACTCCAATATTTCCTTGGCTCAGATTTTTTTTTACCAGCGCGTGAAACAGATGATGGATCCCATCTCCTAAAATCCAGATGGCAAAGCCGAGAATGGTAGCCAGCCAGAAATATTCTCTATAAAAAATGGACATGATACCCAACACGCCGAAAGCTAGGTTGACATTTGCAAGCTGTTGTTCAAAAGGGCTTGCAGGCCAGTTTGTGATTTTAGCGATATATTCAGATAGGAAAGTTAGCCCCAAAAAAGAGACTAGGCTGGTTACTCCTAAGCTAAAAACAATTTGATAGAGGAGCAAGATTTCAATGACTCTCGGCCATGTCCGTCCTTGATCGCCAAGCAGGTAGATATGAAGCAGGGATCCAAGAACGCCCATAACATAAATACTCAAGAAAAAAATCATAGAAAATCCTTCAATAATTTTTCATGTATTTCGATGCTACTTTATTAAAAAACATTTTTAGCAGGGGCCAAAAAAGCTTTTGTTTTGTAGGCAAATGATGCGTATAGACAGCGATATATTCTAAGCATCCTTCAGCTCTTCTTATCGACTTAAAAGCGGCAGCGCCGGCGCTTTGATTGAACAGCAGTTTTTCTTTTTGCGCTTCCATGAGCAAAGCTAAGTTGAGCAGCCGATAAACCTTGTTGCTATCCGGGGCATTTTTTTGAAAGCCGAAAATCGGGCAAATCATCCCATTTCCCCGTTTACAGTATCCGGCAACACCTTTTATGTCGCCGTTGTATTTAAGGACTTTGAATTGCATCAATTTCTTTTCAAAAAACAATTTAAAATAATCGATATTAAATTGGGGTTGGAGGGAAGAGTGTTTTGAAACGTATAATTTTAAATATAAGTCCAAAAGCTGCTCATATTCCTCCTCTTTCAAATCAGTCTCGTTATAAATTTTAAATGGGTTATTTTCCCATAATCGCAAATCGCTTTTTAAGATCCTTGTTTTGAATATGGATTCTTTTTTTGTGTCTGTGACGTAGACATATCTGCTGCAGATTAAATCAAAGTTTTTTTCCTCTAAAAGTTTGATTAAATTGGGCGTTGTTAAATTGTTTAATGAACGGAATATGATCGCGTGCTCGGGAAAGAAGAGGGTTAAAGTTTTTATGATGGCATCGATTTGTTCACCTTTGATTTCCTCAGGATATAAATCTACGGAGAACATCCAATTATTAACATAGGCTACTGAATTAATTTTACCAAATTTTCCAAGCTTCCCCAAAAAATCGAGCATGCTTTTTGCGATTTTTGTTAGGAATGGGCTGCCGACGATATTTGCAAATTCCTTTCCGTACGAAATGTAGTGGGAGTAAGGGGAGCACACCCATGAATTAGAATAGTTTTCTGTTACTACCGTGATGGGAAAAACAAGCTCTTTTACTTTTAAAACGTAGATGTCCGCATGGATATTTTTGACGTAATGGGAAATGCCATTTTTAACCAAAGGCGTTAAAAACTTTTTGGCGTATTGTCCTTCTGTTGTTTCGGGCCACTCTAATTCGTCGATATTTTTGGAGTCGTATAATTTTGCTTGGATGTTTTCTACAGATACCCCTGAAGGACCGTCAGCCATAACGAACATTTTTTTCCTTTGCTATAATATAGCACCATAGCAAAAGGTAATTTTGAAATAAAGATTTGACTTTTTGTTTCTTACAGGGGCAATAATGTTATGGTTTGAAAAGTGAAGTAATTAAAAACCGATTTTGTTTTTAAAATCTTCGGTAGCTTCGATAAGGGCTTCTAAAATTCCTGGCTCGGTGGAAGCGTGGCCCGCATTGGGTAATAGAATAAAAGTTGATGCAGGCCATTTTTGGTGAAGCTCGGCAGCATATTCCCACGGACAAATTTGATCACATTTTCCTTGAATAATCACGCCAGGGATATTTTTAATTTTATCCATATTTTCCAAGATCCAATTATCTGTCTGAAAAAATCCTTTATTAAAGAAATAATGATTTTCAATAAGAGCTTGCGTTTTGTTTTGGTTTTTATAAAGGATTGTAAAGACTTTAAATAGAAATTTACTGTTGATTAATGAATCGAGGCGAGAATCGGGAACCGATTGTAGGTTGGCAAATTCCCATAAGACCCAAGCTGCAGCCGCATTGCTTTCTGTCCAAAAAGAGCCTGACTGCAATGTCTTGTGGTAAGCAGCAACAAGGTCATTTTGCTGTTCTTTGGGAACGGCGTTGATGAATATTTCCCAAGCTTTAGGAGAAAGCTGGTTTGCGCCCTCTCGATAAAACCAATCGAGTTCTTTTGGAGTGAAGAGAAAAATGCCTCTTAAGATTAATCCTAAAACATTTTCAGGGTATTTAATGGCGTACGTTAAAGCTAATGTGCTTCCCCAAGAGCCGCCAAAGACCAAACATTTGTCGATGGCAAGGAATTCGCGCAACTTATTGATGTCTTCGACCAGATCCCATGTAGTGTTGTTTGTTAGGCAATTTTTTGGAATGCTTTTTCCACATCCGCGCTGGTCGAAGAGAATAATGCGGTAAAAATTGGGGTCGAAAAAAGTGCGGTCGCTGGGATTTGTTGCCACACCTGGGCCTCCGTGCAAAAATAGGACTGGGATGCCATTAGGATTGCCGCTTTCTTCCCAATAGATTTGATGGACATCATCGACTGTAAGCATTCCTGTAGCGTAGGGGGTAATGGCAGGAAAGCGATCAATGGCAGTAAGGTTGCTGATGTAAAAAAAGTTGCAAACGATAGTTAGAAAAAATAGAGGGATCATCTTGTACCTTAAAATCTTAGAGCAAAAATATAACACTTCGGCAAAAAAAAGTAAAGGGAATTATGAATTTTGAGGATGAGCTAGCAAAAAAATCGACGATAGGCCAATTTAAAGATTGTTTTGATGGAGAAACAGGGAGTGTTTGATGAGAATAATTTTTATCTTTGTTTTTCTTTCTTCTAGTTGTTTCGGATTAGCGCATGAGGGGCATGAAGAAAAGAGAGTGCTGGCAGAAAGTGTTCAAAGTGAAGTTGAGGAGAATTCTCAACAAGGGCGCCCAACCTCATGGATACGGTGGGCGGGCAGTTTTCACTTAATTTTTCTCCATTTTCCCATTGCTTTAATCAATATGCTTGTTGTTTCCGAATTACTTTTGGCATGGTACAAGAAGCCAATATTCGAATTTTCATCCCGTTTTCTAATTATTTCGGCAGCCCTGTTTGCGCCGCCTACAGCTCTGTTAGGCTTAATCTATAGCTATTCGGCTCCCTATGGAGGCTTAATGGAGAGGCTTCTTTTTTGGCATATGTGGTTCGGAATCTTAACTGCTGCTTTTGCTATTGTTCTGGCATACGTCAGAACGCAATTAGGGTGCAGCAGGTTTTATTGCATTTGTCTGTTGTTATTATTTTTATTTGTAAATATGGCAGGTTTTTTTGGGGGAGCGATGACCTTTGGTCTCTATCAAATGTTTCCCCCGCTTTAGAGGGTATTCACAAACTTCTAAAGTTTCAGATCCGAATTCTTTTCCCTTATTTGAAATAGGTAAAAAATTAAGGATTTAAGCTGACGAAAGTGCCATGGCAGCCGCGGACTTTTTGATATCGGTAGGAATAGTAATCTTGGGGGTTGTTTAAAGTGTCAATCCCGGCGATTTGAATATGGTGTTTTAAGACGCCAGATTGCACTAGTTGCATTTCACTGATGGCCCACAAATCAAAATAGTAGGGCTTTACTTGGAATTCCCAAAAGTTTTCCGGGAGTTCTTTTCTATAATTGATAAATTCGGCGCTATGTGGAGCAAGGCTAGGAGAAATACACACAAGCAGATTTTGCGGTTTGGTGCGGAAAAACTTTTGCATAAAGGCCACAGCTGATCCATAGATGTTTTGGACGTTTCCTTTCCAGCCGCAATGGACATTCACAACTGCTTTATTTTCTGTATCATACATGATGGCTGCTTGACAATCGGCATGGCAGATGAGCAATCCAAGATTCCACGTAGCCGTAGCTAAACCATCTCCGCAAAGGATCTCTTTAGTATCGGAAGTGACCAGGGAAATAGTTTTTCCATGATTTTGTTCACCATAAACGATTTTTTTCACTCCCATGATCGACATCACCTTATCAAAATTCCCTTTCACACATGCAGCGTCATCCCCTACAAAATAAGATAGATTTAATGAGGCGTATTCCCCTTGGCTGTGCCCCCCATGCCGTAAAAAGACTCCATGTTTGACATGGGGAAATTCGGCTAAAAGCTCATATTCCAACCAATGGACCCCATCTTTTTCTTGTCTGAGCATGATAATCTTAACGTTGAAAATAAAAGTGATTTTTTTCGGAAATTTTTGTTGTCAAATGAATCATAACAAGTTATTCTAATTAAACGAAATTATATATTTAAGTGTTACCATCATATGTGCGAAGATCCCAGACATTCCAAATGCGATCCCCGTTTTTCGATGTTATCCCTCATCCTCTGGGTAACTAGCATTATTGCTTTGTTGGTGATATTTACCTAATGAATGAATCGGAAATTTACCTTTTGAATATTTTACATAGGATCAAAGAATGAATACAGAAAGGTGTTGCCCCCAATGTACTGGTCAGTCTAACAACACACAATGCTCCCCATGTGTAAGCAATGGGAAAAGCCCCGCTTATATTCAGACGCTAGAAAATGCATGCGCGATTGCTTTCGGAATTTTTGGAATTTATTTAGAACCGATTTCTTTTGGCGCAGGAGCTGCACTTGGTGCGGCCTATCAGGTTACTTTAATCTTATGGAAAGTTGAGACAAAATCCGAGGGAGAGGCGCGTCCCGGGTGTGGGCAAGGCAATGCGGTGCTATTCGTGGGGCGTGGGCTGCATCCCATTGAAATCGTGGCGGTGACAGCGCTTTTTTTTTATGAACACATGCAGCACCATCCTAGATTTTTTGTTCCTTTGTTAGGCTTTTTCCTTGGAGTCAGGTCTGTCGTCTGGCTTAATGAGTGGTACACTCCAAAGCCATTACCACTCAATCAGTAATTTAAAGAATCGTCCTCGGCGCGAATTGAACGCGCGACCTGTTGCTTAGGAGGCAACCGCTCTATCCACTGAGCTACGAGGACATGCACACATTGAACTTAAAAATTGGCATTGCCATGATAACAGTTAATAAATGTTTTCCTCAAGTGCTTTTACCCTTTTTTCTCTTGATTCCCCTATCTTTTCTTGCATACAATCTGACTAACACAAAAAAAGGAATTTTTTATGGCTCAAGCTGATATCGGACTAATTGGACTCGCTGTCATGGGGCAAAATCTTGCTTTAAATATGAATGATCATGGTTTTATCGTTGCGGTATTTAACCGTACTACAGCCAAAGTAGATGAATTCCTCACAGGGCCGGCAAAAGGAACAAAAATTATTGGAACCCATTCTTTAGAAGAGTTTTTCAAGACCCTTAAAAAGCCCCGCAGTATCATGTTGATGGTCAAAGCCGGAGAGCCTGTTGACGAATTGATTGAGCAGCTGTCTTCCTTATCTTGAAAAAGGGGATATGATTATCGATGGGGGAAATAGCCTCTTTACAGATACAAACCGTCGCTGCCAAGAGCTTAAAGAAAAGGGGATTATCTTTATTGGTACTGGTATCTCCGGAGGGGAAGAAGGGGCGCGGCACGGTCCATCGATTATGCCGGGGGGAAATCCGGATGGATGGCCTCGTATTAAAGCCTATTTTTCAGAGCCATTGCCGCTAAAGCTGAATGGAGAGCCTTGCTGCGATTGGGTAGGAGATGAAGGTGCAGGTCATTATGTAAAAATGGTTCATAACGGCATTGAATATGGCGATATGCAGCTTATCTGTGAAGCTTATGATTTGTTGAAAAATGGCTTAGGATTAAAAGCCAATCAACTTAGTGAAATTTTTAAAGATTGGAATCAACAGGAGCTTAATAGTTATCTGATTGAAATCACAAGCCACATTTTTTCTACTTTAGATACTGACAACACTCCATTGTCGACAAAATCCTCGATGTTGCCGGACAAAAAGGGACTGGCAAGTGGACCGTGCATTAATGCTCTCGATTTAGGAATGCCTTTGACGTTGATAGGTGAAGCTGTTTTTGCCCGTTGCCTTTCGGCTATAAAAGAGGAAAGGATGGAAGCAAGCAAGGTGCTTAAAGGCCCTGAAAATAAATTTAAGGGGAATGTAGAGAATTCATCGAGAGCATTAGGCAGGCCCTTTATGCTTCAAAGATCATCAGTTATGCCCAAGGGTTTATGTTGATGCGGCAGGCAGCAAATGAATATAAATGGAAGCTCAATTATGGGGGGATTGCTTTGATGTGGCGCGGCGGATGTATTATTCGGAGCAAATTTTTGGGGAAAATAAAAGAAGCCTATCAGAAAAACCCTCTTATAAAAAATCTCTTATTGGATAATTTTTTCATTCAAGAACTTCAAAAAGCGCAAGAAGGATGGCGCAAAGCGGTAGGTGTGAGCGCAGAATTGGGGATCCCGACCCCCTGCTTTAGCACTGCTTTAGCTTTTTATGATGGCTATAGGACAGCGCGGCTGCCGGCTAATCTTTTGCAAGCCCAGCGAGACTATTTTGGAGCCCACACATATGAGCGGATAGACAAGCCGCGCGGTCAATTTTTTCATACCAATTGGACCGGAACAGGCGGCAATGTAAGCTCCACATCTTATAACGCTTAATCACGTTCAAAAACTAAAGAGCGACCATGACAAACACAGCGAAAAAGGCTGCATTTCTTTCCAGCTTGGGGGCAGGTTTAGAGTATTACGATTTCATCATTTATGGGATGATGGCTGAATATTTGGGATTTCTCTTTTTTGCTGATGCCACCCCTTGGATCGCGACCCTAAAGACATTTGCTGTCTTTGCTATAGGGTATTTGATCCGCCCATTTGGCGGCATTTTGTTTGGAATGGTTGGGGACACCTATGGGCGAAAAAAAACCTTCCTAGCAGTGATGTTGATAATGGCAATATCCACCTTTATCATCGGATTTTTGCCCACATATGCTCAAATTGGTGCCGTAGCTCCCTGTTTGCTTGTCTTAGCCCGTATTTTTCAAGGGTTGTCGTTTGGAGCGGAGCTTCCAGGCGCCATCACTGTTGTCTGCGAATACGCCGAAAAACAAAAGCATGGAACCTATTCGAGCTTTGTCATTTCCAGTGTGGGTTTGGGGTCTACTCTAGCCTCATTTGTCCTCTATATGCTTTCTAAAAATATGGCCCGAGAGCAAATTCTCCATTGGGGATGGAGGATCCCTTTTCTTCTCGGAGGACTTTTAGCCATTGTGAACTATTTTATCCGTAAGCACCTCCAAGAAACGCCAGAGTTTTCACGGTTGCAAACGACCCGCTCAACAGTATCTTTGAAGGAGCCTCTTCTTTGTTTATTCCGCTATTTCCGCCTCGAAATTATGCTGGGCATTGGAATGACCTTGTTTGTCTCCAGCCTCGTGATTTTTGCCCTTTATCTTCCTACCTACCTGAGCGAACATTTTCACATCCCTTCTCAAGACGTTTATTTGGCAATGACTTGCGGACTTTTGTGGTCTTCCTTCATTTTGCCAGTTTGTGGTTTGATTGCGGATCGCTTTGGCAAACTTCCCATTTTAATTGTGACATGTTTGACATTTGCGGGGTGCGGCTTCTCGTTTTTTAATATTTTGCTATCCCAAAGCTTCCCCTTATTGATTCTCTTTATGATTCTTTATCAGACCGTGATTTCATTTCTCATGGTTTGCTATTTCCCTCTACTTGCGGCTATTTTTTCAACAAAGGTCCGATATACGGGGATAGCATCTTGCTATAATGTGACCTATTCGATTATGGGATTTTTGCCTGTTGTTTTGACTGCATTGATTAAGTTTACCCATTCCCCCCTAAATGCCGTTTGGTTTTTGATTGCCGGCGCTATGGTTAGTGCCGTCAGCGGACTTATCGTATGGAAAAACTACCCCATGCTTCAAGCCCGCTATTCAGATTAATCCATTTCAAATAATTAACACATTCTAGACCCATTTTCTTTCCTTTTGGGGAAAAAAATGGGAAAATTAGCCATAAAATTATAATTTTAATTAAGATAAAAGTAAGGGGCTGTTTAATAAGGAGAATAAAGAAAATGGTGCCATGTAATAATTTCGTGGAACTTTTCGACTATATTAGCTCGCAATACGCAAATCCCAAAGCGCTAAATTTTTGCGAAAAAGGGAATTGGTATGCCATATCCACCCAGGAAATGATCGAGAAAATACGGTATTTGACAAACGGTTTGATTCGTTTAGGGGTTAAACGGGGAGATAAAATAGGGCTAATGGCCTACCCCTCCCCTTCGTGGACCATCATCAATTTTGCTGTCATATTGTCCGGGGGAGTGTTAGTGCCTTTGTTTCCCAATCTTTCCGAGGAAAACCTTGTCCATGAAGTTACGCAGACAGAGATGAAAATGATTTTTGTAGATAGAAAGGAACCTATTCCTATGTTTGATCGGCATCGGGATTTGTTTTCCACAGTGATCGAAATCGCCTCAGAAACACAAGACGAGACAGCCATTCCTTACGAACAGTTGATGGAAATGGGGAAACAATATGAAGAGCAAAATCCCGAAGCTTTTGAGCAAGCCAAAAAAGCGATTCACGACGACGATTTAGCAGCCATTATCTATACCAGTGCGACGACTGGGACGCCCAAGGGAGTGGAGTTGATCCAAAAAAATTTAACCCGCCATCTGTGTGATATCCCTCTTGAAATTAAGGCAGAGCAAAGCCGGTATTTAAGTATTCTTCCATTGGCGCATATTTTTGGATTTTCTTTAAACTTAATCATGCTGCAATTCGGGGCCAGCATTTATTATTTCAATGATTTAAAAAGCATCGGAGCTGCATGTCGCGAAATTCACCCTACCATTCTTGTTGTAGTTCCAAGGATCTTAGAAAAAGTTTATGCCAAGATGCAAGCAGCCGTCCAGGAAGCGGGCTTTATGAAAAGGCATTTAGGGCAATGGGCATTTGATTTGGCCAATCAAGAAACAGATTCTCTGATTAAATATTTGATCCATCCTTTAGTCGATAGGATCGTTTATTTCAACTTGAGAGAAGCTTTGGGGGGCAGCGTTGAAGGGGTTATTTCCGGGGGAGCCCCCCTGAACCCGCACCTTAACCATTTTTTTCAAGAAATTGGAGTGCCTATCTACGAAGGATGGGGACTAACGGAAGCCTGTCCGATTACGGTTAACAATAAAGAGGTAAATAAAATAGGCACTGTAGGCAGGCCTTTCAAAGATTTTGAATTAAAAATAGACGATAATGGCGAAGTTTTAGTAAAAGGCTCGCTGGTGATGCGAGGTTATTATAAGAATCCTGACGCTACCGCTAGCGCGCTGGATGGGGATGGTTGGCTGCATACAGGAGATAAAGGGGAGATCGATAAAGATGGGTTCTTGACTCTACATGGCCGCCTCAAAGAACTCTATAAAACTTCCACCGGTGAGTGGGTGGCGCCAGTGCCGATTGAACAAATGATATGTCAAGCGCCTTTGATTGAGACTGCGATGGTGATAGCCGAAGGGCGAAAATTTGCCTCTTGTCTTTTGTTTCCGAATAAGGAGGTGTTGGATAGTTTGAAAGCTACGCATGAGGCTTCGCACTTATCGGACGATGAATTTTTAAATTCCGAATTTGTAAGGGGAGAAATGGACCGTCTGTTTGAATCTCTTAATAAACATTTGAATCGTTGGGAGCAAATCCATGCTTATTGCTTTATTCCCCATTCTCCCACAATTGAATCGGGGGAAATGACCCCCTCTATGAAACTTAGAAGGGATGTTATTATGCAAAAGTATGAGCATCTGATCGATGCTATGTATCCGGAGGAAGCAAAAGTATGAAAGAACGTATTGCTATTATAGACGGCATAAGAACCCCCTTCTGCAAAGGAGGCGGAGTTCTTAAAGATATGGAGGCGGATGATTTAGGGGCTTATCCGGTTAAAGAATTGCTCGCCCGGACAGGATTTCCGCCTGAGAAAGTG
This sequence comes from uncultured Parachlamydiaceae bacterium, assembly GCA_963742415.1. Taxonomy (GTDB): domain Bacteria; phylum Chlamydiota; class Chlamydiia; order Chlamydiales; family Parachlamydiaceae; genus CAVULX01. The sequence goes on along the minus strand of CAVULX010000003.1, from coordinate 297,393 downwards.
GATGAGTTGATTTTTGGCAATGTCCTGCAACCCCCCCATGCCACTAACATTGCCCGAGTGGTATCTATCAAAGGGGGGCTGCCGAACGATGTTCCGGCGTTTACCGTCAATCGCAATTGTGCTTCTGGAATGGAAGCCATTGCCACAGCCGCCAATAAAATATGGATGGGAGAAGCGGACGTGATTATTGCAGGGGGAACCGAGTCGATGAGTGCCTTTCCGGTCCTTTTTTCCAAAAAAATGAGGAATTTTTTACAAAAGCTCAACAAAGCACGAGGCTGGAAGCAAAAATTGCAAACTTTGTTTTCATTCCGCCCCTCATTTTTGATCCCTGAGATCCCTGAAATTGCCGATCCCATTTGTGGACTAAGCATGGGACAGACCGCCGAAAACCTCGTCAGAGATTTTCACATTTCCCGTGAAGAGCAGGATAAATTTGCCTTGATGAGCCAAGAACGTGCGGCAAAAGCCACCGCTGAAGGAAGATTAAAAGAGGAGATCGTTCCTGTTCCGATCCCTCCTAAATGTCAGACTTTACAACTACAAGATGAAGGCCCTAGGGCTAATACCACATTGGAGGGGCTAAAAGCGTTAAAACCGGCGTTCGAAAAAACGACAGGAACAGTCACGGCAGGCAATTCAAGCCAAGTCACCGACGGCGCGGCTGCAGTACTGTTGATGACAGAATCGAAAGCAAAAGAGCTTGGCTTAAAACCCATAGGGTATTTAGTCGATTATGCCTATGCCGCTTTAGACCCCAGCCGTATGGGATTGGGTCCGGCATATGCCATCTCTAAACTCTTGGCAAAAACAGGCAAAAAATTATCCGATATCGATCTTATAGAAATTAACGAGGCTTTTGCGTCTCAAGTGCTTGCTGTAGTCAAAGCCTGTAATTCGAAAGAATTTTGCCAAAGGGAATTAAACCGTGAGCAGCCCTTAGGTCAGATTGAGATGGATAAGCTCAACGTAAATGGAGGGGCAATTGCTTTAGGCCACCCCTTGGGAGCATCTGGAACCCGGCTCGTCCTTACTCTGTTGAAAGAATTAAAACGTCGAAATAAAAAACTTGGCATAGCCTCTTTATGTGTAGGCGGAGGCCAAGGTGAAGCCGTTCTAATTGAGTTATAAGAAAACCCTAAAACTTGACTTAGGAGATTTTTCATGCCGAATGCCTTTCAATATTCCATGGGAGATAACGGGGTCGCCCGCCTCATCTTTGACCTTCCCAATGAAAAAGTAAACAAGCTGTCACTTCCTGTTGTAGAAGAATTGGAAGGGATTATCGACCAGATAAAAGATAATAAAGACATAAAAGCTTTGGTTTTAACAAGCGGAAAAGAGGATGTTTTTATCGCCGGTGCGGATCTCCATAGCTTTGATGCGGTCTTCAAAGATCCCTCCTTTGCTGAAACAATCATTCAAACCGGACACCGGGTCTTCAATAAGCTGTCGAATCTCCCATTTCCAACAGTAGCTTATATTCACGGGGCGTGTTTGGGAGGGGGGCTGGAATTGGCCTTAAGCTGCACTTATCGGATGGTCACAGACTCAGCTAAAACACAGCTAGGACTGCCCGAAGTGTCTTTGGGAATCATTCCTGGATGGGGAGGAACGCAACGGCTGCCAAGGCTTGTAGGCCTTGCAGAAGCTACAGGGCTAATTGTAGGGGCTAAACCGGTCAAAGCCCAAAAAGCCTGGAAAATACATTTGGCTGATGTTTTGGTTCCTCATGAATTCAAAGAGGAAAAAATTGGAGAATTTGTTTCCCTCATTCTGACTCCGCGAGGAAAAAAGGACGTTCTGAGTAAAAGAAAGCTGCGAGGGATGAAGCATTGGCTTTTAGAAGCCAATCCAATAGGGAGGAACCTCCTTTTTTATAAGGCAAAAAAGGAGGTCCTGCAGAAAACGCGCGGCCATTATCCCGCACCCCTTTTGGCAATCAAGCTTTTAAAAGAAACAGCGGGGCTTTCTTTGCAGGAAGGTCTAAAGCGTGAAGCGCAAACGATCCTGACCCACCTGTCCGAGGCTGCGCCGATATCGAAAAATCTTATCGCTTTATTTTTTACCCAAGAAGCCTTAAAAAAAGACCCTGGAGTTTCTGGAGAGGTCAAACAAAAAAAAATCGCTTCTACAGGAGTCATTGGAGCGGGAGTCATGGGCAGCGGTATTGCTTGGCAGTTGACCAATAACGATTATCATGTACGGATGAAAGATGTAGATGCTGCTGCTATAGGCAAAGGCTATGGCGTCATCAAAGGCCTTTATGACGAGGGTGTCAAAAAGAAAAGAATTAAACCATCAGAAGCTGCGCTCAAGTTCCAAAAGCTCACTACCGCCACAGAGATGGTGGGGTTTCAACATGTCGACCTTGTCATTGAAGCGGCGACAGAAAATTTGGACTTGAAGTTAAAAATTTATCAAGAACTTGAAAGTCAGATTCCGCGCGAAGCGATTATTGCCTCTAATACATCTTCAATCAACATTACAGAAATGGCCAAATCTTTAAAGTACCCCGATAGGTTTATCGGGATGCATTTTTTTAATCCTGTTCCCCGAATGCCTTTAATTGAAATTATTCGCGGAGAAAAAACCAGTGACCAAACAGTGGCTACAATAGTTGATTTTTGTAAAAAAATTGGTAAAACACCCATGGTGGTAGGCAATTGTGCGGGCTTCTTGGTCAATCGGATCTTTTCAATAGGCGCCAATGAAGTTTTTCGCCTTTTTGAAGAACAGGTTCCCCACGAACAGTTAGATCGAATGATGTTGAATTTTGGCTTTCCTATGCCCCCCTTTGTGTTAGCGGACGAAGTGGGGGTTGATGTGATGCATAAAGTTAACAAGATCTTGGAAGGAGCCTATGGGGAACGGATGAAAGATCCTAAAATCCTAGCTGAAATGTGTGAAAAACAGTTGTTAGGAAAAAAAGTGGGAAAAGGGTTTTACATTTACGAAGGAAAAAAGAAGAAATTCAATCCAGAAGTTCTGCAAATGATTAAGGATGGAGAGAAAAGGGAAAAACCGCTTTCAGAAATAGAGATGAACGATCGCGTTCTCTTGAACATGATTAACGAAGGAGCCCGATGCCTGGAGGAAAAAATCATTGGACGGCCCGATTACTTAGATATGGCTTTGATTATGGGTGTGGGCTTTCCCCCCTTTAGAGGAGGGCTTCTAAGATATGCTGACAGCTTAGGCATTAACTATGTCGTCGACCATTTAGAAAAATTTTCAGATAGTGTTGGAAGCCGTTTTGCTCCTTGTGATTTATTGTTAGATATGCGAAGATCGAACCGCAAATTTTATTGAATAAATCATAAAAAGGACAAAGAAGATTATGTTGTCGATAGACTTATTTATTAATGTTCCACAAATGAAAACACAAAGAAACCCTGATGAAAGAGGGATATCTTTACGCACGATCAATGGCCGTGCGGTATTATCACATGGTAGCTTTAATGATTTTCAGTTGGCGGCAGTAAAAAATGCGCTTGCAAAAATTACTCAAGAGGTTGCTAATACCTTATTTCTAGCTCATCTTAACAATGTGAACGAAAAAAAAGGTACCCCTATACCTCAAGAAAAATTAAACAGGATTTCAACTGTCTTTCAGCAATTTAAACTTAGTTCGTATACTCCTTCGGATGCTGAAGTAAATGAGCAGATTAATTTTTTGGATGAACAGGAAAAATCCTTTTATGCAACCATTCTTAATGGTCTCTCAATGGCATTTGTACCCTCTGGAGAAAATAGTGAACAGATTGCCATGGCATTGAAAAGTTACAATCTAGAAGGCTTATTAAAAATGTTGTCAGAAACCCAACAGGCGTCGAAAGAAAAGATAGATGAAGAGGTATTCAAGAATTTTTTTCTTGTTAAGAAAGCAGCACTTGAAATTTCCAAAACCTATGCACATATGGCTTATAGTTGCTATCCTGGAGATTTCGGAAACGAATCGTGGTCGGTGGAGAAAATTAAGGATTTATCGAAAGCCACTTTTGTCAATCTGTCCCTGATTTGAAATCAATCAACACAAACATCAGTTTGGACGTTTCTTAATCAACATAAATTCACGAGGGGAATTTTAAGTTTGGACGTTTTCAGGTCTTCGAGTTTGACAGTTTTTTGGAGCGCGGCGGCAAGCCGCATACGCATCAAGCTAAGGTAAACCATTTTTACCAGGCTGAAAGCCTGGTTTACAATAGCCTGGGGCAGCGTCCCAGGTAATATCATGTATAATCATTTGCAGGCTTTCAGCCTGCCTGGTACAAATGTTTACATTAGCTTGATGCGTATGGGGTTTTTAAAAGTTCAATTTTCTAAGATTATTTTTATACCATTAATCTTGTTATTTAATTTTTCCAGTTTTTCATCTTTTTCCCCCATTTGCTCTTCCAAGCTTAAGAGTTTCCCGTTAGCTTTTTTAACCATGTCTATTAACTTTTCGTATTGCTCTTCTTTCATTCTTTTTTCATCTTTGTATTTTCCTTTGTATTTATGGCTATTCTCATCGATTAAAAAATTGCTAAATTCTAGCTCATTTATTCTATTAGTTTTTTTTTCTATTTCCGAGTTTAAATAAGCGATATCTTTTTGATAGTTTTCTTCAATAATTATTATGCAGTCTATGCTATCATTGCTACTTTTCTCACTGTTTCCATCATGTTTGAGCTTTTTATTTGGTCCAATGTGATCATCTTTTCGTTTACGTTTAGAAAGAGTTGAATTTGGCTCACTATTGGTTGAATATTTTTTCATTTGGTATTTGTATTGATAAATCAGGCCATTATATTTGTAAAATTTGTCTTTTTTCTTTCTATACTCTTTGGAATCAGGGTCAAGTCTGCTAAGTTCATTAAAGAGAGATTCAGCTGCCTTTACAATTTTATTATATTGTTCAGGTGTTTGGATTTGTTTACTTTGAAAACTATTAATAAATGAAACAAATTTTTTTTCACCTGTTATAGTTATTGGATTCATTGTAGCCACCTTTTAATGTTAAAGATATTTATTTAAAAAAATTATAAATCTATTCAATATCCGCAATTTTAAGATTCTGGCTGCGGTCTCATAAAAATCACAGCTTTCTTTTTTCAACATTGTTTTTTTCCTTTGCTGTTTATATCCATATCGCTATATTTCTGAAAAAAGGTCTTTATGCATTATTTTTTCATTGTATTAACATTGAGCATTTTTGTTCTAGTCCCCTTGTCTGTATCTGCTATTCCTCCGAAAGAAGCCTTGGATAGACTTCAAAAAGGAAATCAACGCTACATGAATGACCGGTTAGAACACCCTAATCGATCTCTGGAAAGAAGGGAATCTTTACAGGCAGCTCAAGAACCTTTTGCTACAATCCTTGGATGTTCAGACTCCCGTGTTTCCCCTGAAATTGTCTTTGACCAAGGGATTGGCGACTTATTTGTGGTGCGTATCGCTGGAAATGTTGTTGGCGACATTGAGCTGGATAGCATTGAATATTCTGCATTTTATTTGCATGCTTCTTTGGTTTTAGTCATGGGACATGAAAATTGCGGGGCTGTGAATGCCGTGCTTCATCACCAGACATCCAACATTGAGGCTGTAGCCGAAAAAATCGAACAATCGATCAAAGGAATTTCGTTGACGATGCCTAATGCTGTGGAAAAGGCCGTAAAAGCCAATGTCCGCAATGTTGTTCAACAATTAAAAGCTACACCGGTTTTAGGGCGGTTAATTGAAGAGGGGAAGCTGAAAATTGTCGGCGGGTATTATAATTTGAAATCTGGGGAAGTTGAGCTCTTGGAAACAGCCTCTTAGAATATTTTCAATATTTAACGTAATTTGCAAATAATTAAATTTATTGTCTCTCCGTGATCTCTGTGGTTGAATTTTAATAAACCACAGAGAAAACAGAGGTTTTTTAAACTTGATTACACTCAGTAATTTTCAACTTACAATATTTATTTCAGGTCGATTCTGCCAAGAATCTCAAAAAGTTTTTCTCGATAATAATATTCCATTTGGGTTATCTATTTTTTTGTTTAGATATGAACTAAATATTTTTTTTACTACTGAGGATCTAACATGAAAAGAGGTGTTTTTTTTAGGCTGCTTATCACCATTTGGTTTGCTTCGTTTGGAATATTTTCATTTTTAAACGCAGATTTAGAAAGCATTTTATGCCGCATAACAGAACGTGCGAGGGAATCCAAATCGACAGCTGTGCTGATTACACATTGTGGCCGACCTATTTTGGAATATCGATCAGGGCCCTTTTGGGAGCCCGTCGATACCATGTCTATCACGAAGTCCATAGTAGCCCTTGCGATTGGAATATTAATTGATGAAAAGAAATTGGATTCTGTGGATGTACCCGTGTATCACTTTTATCCGGAATGGAATCAGGGCTATAAAAAAGGGATCACGATTCGCCACCTTTTAGATCAAACTTCAGGCATCCAATACGATGAAAATGACAAGATTAATCTCGTGCAAAACATTGTCAATTTTGCGCTTTGTGCGGAACTTTCGGCGGTTCCGGGAGATGAGCTTTTGGATAATAACAAAGCGATAAACCTCCTTTCAGGCATTGTTAAAAAAGCTTCTTGTATGTCCTTAAGTCATTATTTAAAAGCCAAGCTATTTACTCCGCTAGGAATCGAAAATGTGTCTTGGTTGTCTGATCCTCAAGGAAACGACTATGCCTGTGCGCATCTGATTATGACAGCTCCCGATTTAGTGAAAATCGGTGAACTTCTTGAAAATGGGGGATGTTATAAAGGGAACCGTTTGATTAGCTCCGCGTGGATTAATTTTATTTTAAAGCCTCATCAATGTGTTAATCCTTTTTATGGTGTGTTGTGGTGGCTTAACTACTACAACATCGGTTGCTATTGGGATGACCCGCTCTTAGAGCAATATGAGTGTGCAGGAATTCAACCCGCGTTTATTCAACGACTCCGGTCGCTGGAAGGGTGTGTCGTTAATTTGGAAGTTCATTCAACAACACCATGGGGGTGTAATTACTTTGGCCAGGAAGTTTTCGACATTTTGGGATCGAAGGAGAATGTGGAGCTTTTTTGGAAACAAGCGAATGAAAACCACCTTCCGTTTGCACGTTGGCATATTGGGGGAGTGCGCTCTTTCGCGGCAAAAGGGTTTAAAGGGCAGCAATTAGTGGTATTTCCTGGGATGAAAATTGTGGCTGTAAGGCAAAAAAATTCTTGCGGAACTAATGAAAATGAAGGGGACTCTTTTCCTGATTTTGAGGCTTTAGTGGAAGAATTAGCTTACAGAATAGGATGTGGAGCATGAAATGGGGGATCCTTGTAAAATGTTTTGGTTTTGCATTTATAACGTTTTTCTTCTTACAGGGCTGCTGTAAACCCAATAAGGACCCCCGTGGCGAGCTCCCCTATGAGTGTGTTGAAGATATCATGGCAGCAGAAGTCATTTCTGCAACGGTACTTCCGACAATGAAGGCTAGTCAAGGAGCTGTTAGTTACAAAAATGAAACGACCGACTGGGTTGACACTCTAGGTGGGGATCTCAATTTCGAAAATAGCTGGGTGAAATTGGGTGTCTCGACAGATAAAAGTCTCACCGCTTGCGGTTCCGATCTCAATAAATTATCGATTGGGGAAGAAGCATGGATTGAGAATAGCAATATTCATGGATTATCACGGATAAGAGGCCCTGCTTATATTTATGGCAGTAAAATTTCGGATGAATTCTTTGTTGGAAAGCAACTGATGACTGTGAATTCAACATATCAAGAAGACGTTTTTGTGAGCGGCGATGTGGAGGCGGAAAGATGTTGTTTTGCCAAAGACATTCATTCTTGTGCCAGCATCATCACGTTGAAGAATTCGAAAACAGGCTCTCTCTTTATATATCCCTCAAAATCATGCCCTAATTTATTTGTCGTCCGCTTAGAGAAAGGTTCTTTTGTAGACGGAGATATTTATTTTAAGTCATGCCGTGGAAAAGTAATAATAGATCCTTCTTCGAACGTGTCGGGGCATATTTATGGGGATTTTGCTATGGATTGCTGTCCCCAGTGGTGTGTTCCGTGAGCCGCCAAGAAATCATCGTTCCATTTCTCAAAAGTCTTAGAGACAATATCATCACCGCTTTCGAAAATTTGGAACTGGCGCGTAAATTTCAGCGAAAGCCTTGGAAGCATCATTCCGGCGGGGGTGGGGAGATCGGGATATTACGAGGGGATGTGTTCGAAAAGGCTGCGGTCAATTGGTCAGGGGTCTCGGGAGATAATTTTCCTATGCAAGATGGAACAGGCCCCTTTTTTGCGACGGGGATTAGTCTGATTACCCACATGGCAAACCCCCATGCACCTACCGTGCATATGAACATCCGTTATATAGAAACGGAGCAAAAAACTTGGTTTGGAGGGGGTTTTGATTTAACTCCGATGGGGTTTGTATATCAAGAGGATACGGAGCATTTCCATGCCATCGCTAAAAAGACGTTAGATCCTTTCGATGAAACTTTATATCCCCGTTTTTCCCAGAATGCTAAAGAATATTTTTACATTCCCCATTGGAGGAAAGAAAGAGGTGTTGGAGGGATTTTTTTTGATCATTACAGCACCGGAAATTTCGACCGAGATTTTGCCCTGTGGAAAAGCATTGGAAGTCACTTTTTAGAGACCATCTTGCCCATCTATCGCCGGCGTATTAAGGCCCCTTTCACGCGAGAACAGCGGGAACTGCAATTGGAGTTCCGCGCGCACTATGTTGAGTTCAACTTGCTCTATGACCGAGGTACGAAGTTTGGGTTTTCTTCCGGAGGGAACCCTGAAGCGATCCTATGTTCAATGCCCCCCCTAGCCAAATGGTAAAAAGGTTGCCTAAGGGAGTATACTTTCGGTATAAACATTGAAAATTATCCTTAATACGTCTAGCTTAAGGTTATAGTTAAGACTAATATTAAATTATAAATTGGAGTTCAATATGGACCCTGCAAGAAGAAATTCTAGTGGTACACCTGGATTCGCCCCACAATTTAATGCAAACAGTAATGGCCCTCCTAAAATCTATGGGTTTTTAGCGCTTTTAGAAATCGCCTTGCATCCTTTGATTGAAGATCAAAAGAAGGATGAAGGGACGCGCTATAAACTCGAAGATGGCAAGTTGGTTGCAATGGCTTACAAGGATTATAATTGGTGGGGATACAACGCTCAAGGTGCTTCAAGGAGAGTTCTAAACTTGACAGGCTATCATGCCCATCATAACCACCTGTTAGGGCTTCGCGAGGAGATCGATGCCTTTATCCAAAATTATTGTCATAGTAATGATGAAGGAATGAAGAACTGTTCCATTGAATTTTTAACGAAGTATGTAAAGCCCGGCTTAGCATCGATGCAAATAGTTTATAATGACAAATCTATGAAAGGGGAGATTCAAACTTGGATCGATAAAATCGACCAAGAACAACCCGATTCTGAAGAAGATGTTGATGAAGGTTCTACTAATCCGACCGAAAAAAAAGATGAAGGTTCTACAGATTCGCCTGAAGATAAAAAAGTAATAAAGAAAAATGAAAAACAAGTTAATGAAGGGGAATCAGGCACAAAAACGGTGAAGCAAGTTCAACAAGGGGCAGATGAAAAATCACGGGGCGGGGGAGAACCTTCAATAAAGTCAGAAAATCAACAAAGCAAGACTTCAAAAGAAACCCAAAAAAGTAGGAGAAGTCGGCACCGAAGTGCTTCAGACAATACGACATATGAAATAAGTAAAAAACCGACTACTACAAGATTAACCCGTTCACTAAATGCAAAAAAATTTCTAGCTCAGAGCGTGATTACATCAGAAATATTGAATCGAGTTAATAACATTTATAGCAGTGTATATACTAAGACTTATGATAAAGAGCTCATTATTGAGCAGATTAGAAAAATCATCAATGGACTTCATGACGAATTAAAAAGTTTTGAAGAATTAAAAATCGCAAAAAAAGGGTAACGATAGAAGAGCCGGTGTGAATTTTATCAGTCAAAGACTCGAAAAGGTTGAATGGAAAATAGCGATAAAGACCGGATTGTCCGCAGGGTTGGGGTTATTTTTGGGTTTGGCTTTAAGCCAATTTTTACAAAGACCTGATACGATCATCAGTGGGATGTGGTCCGCCTTGGCCGCTATTGTCGTTCAGCAAGCCCACCTTGGCAGCACCTATAAGTCAGCTTGGTTGCGTTTTTTGGGAGTGATGATCGGCTGTTTTATGGGGGGATTCTTCACCTGGCTGCTTGGATCGAATCCTATCTCTTTATGCCTTAGTATCATTATTACTATCGTTGTGTGCTCCATTTTTGGACTTAAAGAAAGTGTGCGGATTTCTTGTTTGTCGGTGGCGGTTGTAATGATCCTTTGGGGTTTGCGGCCGACGACCAGTCCCTGGTTGTTCAGTTTTTTTAGATTCCTAGACTCTTGCCTTGGCGTTGCTGCGGCTGTCGTTATCGCTCATCTGTTTTGGCCGGCACAGGTTTCTAAAAAGATGGGATTAAGCGTTTCGAAGACATTTCGCAATCTCATAGAACTCTATGATATGGCTGTGGCTCTTGAGCCTTTAACCGAAAAGAAAAGAGAGGCTTTCAGGCTCTTATCCTCGGAAATCGTGGATCTTTTATGGAAAAATCGAACTTTTTTAGAAGATTCAAAGCTTGAGCTGTTAACCAAATTTTCAGGATTGGATGAATGGAAAATGCTCTATGGCCATATGGATTTACTTTATGAGAACATCATTTCTTTAAGCAGGGTCCGTAAAACAGCGTTGGAAAAAATCATCGATCAAGAATTGCAAAAAGGGTTGGATAAGATGTTAGAACAAACCCGTATAACCTTAACCCAATATGCAGAGGCATTAGAAGGGAAGAGAGCGGATGTTTCTTGGGAAGGGTTGAAAGAAGCAATTGCTTTACTCGAAAACCAGCAAAACAGATTTAGATCGAGGCATGTCACGAGGAAGCATGAATTCGAAGATGTTGAGGGGTTGTATGTCTTCTTTTATTCTTTGCGTGTATTTGCATTAGAACTCATCAAAACGGGCAAGCATATGAATGCCCTTCTGGAATCTTAAAAATAATATTGAATTATATACCTAATTTTGTTAAAATTACTAGACATGTTTTAAAATGGTATTTATTTATGAATAAAATTAAATGTTTATTACTGGTCATTTTATTGAATATATTTAGTTTTTTATCAGCTGAAATTGTTGAAATTAACGACATCAAAGAGATCCTTCCCTCTATAAAAGAAGATTCACTGGTTCTATTTGACATGGACGACACTTTGACAGACTCTTCTATTAGCCTGGGGAATGGAGCTTTTAGGCAATACATCCGTAAGCAGATTGCTGACTATGAAAAAAAGTATGGTTCCCATTGGGACAAAAAGAATGTGCATGATGTCTTGACTTTCTATGTGGCTTCTAAAGTCCCTGTTGTTCCTGTTGAAGAAGCTCTGCCCGGAGTTGTTAGCGATCTCCAAGCCCGCAACATTCCTGTGTTTGTCTTTACGGCCAGAGGGGTAACAAAATGGTATTCCAGCGAGTTTAAAGACGCCGACCAATTGACATTCATGCAACTTAATACGGCTGGATATGATTTTTCCGCCTCCTTTCAACCGCAAGGTTATGATAAAATACCTGCTAATTCTTTTAAAAATGGGGTTCTTTTCGCGAGTGGGATGAAAAAGGGATCGTTTATAGAATATTTAATAAAAACAACCGGCAATAGACCAAGCCATGTTGTCTTTATTGATGACAAGCGGGACCAGGTTGAGTCTGTGGATAAAAAGCTGACCGAACTTGGGATACCAAGCGTAAGTTTTTTATATAAGCATGCCGAGGCTAATAATAGCAAAACAGACCCTGTTGTAACCACGCTGCAACTTTCCACGTTAATCAATCAAGGTATTATTTTGAATGATGAAAAAGCTAACGAAATGAAAGAATCCTTGAAAGTTGAATATGGGGATAAGTTCTTTTTTGAATTTCTAGACAGTTTATCTCTTGACCAACTGACATCCTTAATTCAATAAAGATCAAGGGATGTCTTGGGGGTCGAAGTCAACAGGCTGCAAAACAAAAACTAGCGGCAAATCGTTTAAGTTTTCCACTGTTGGCTTGGCCTCTAACTCAAAGTAATAATCCCCCTCTTTGAGGGGGTAGATTTTTGTTACATTAGCTACAGGCAGCCCTTCAGGAAACACGCCATCCAAGCCAGAAGTCACCAACAAGTCTCCCACTCGAACGATTGGCATGGCTGCGATTTTGTCTTTGTCGGCAGGTTTCCCTGTGCGCAAGTCTCGAGCGGACCCTTTTTCATCCGAAAAGTCATAGTTGAAGCCTATCCCGTGCAACAAAGATTGATCAGTGCGCCATAGGGGCTTTATCGAGCCTCTGAGTTCCCCTTTTGCTAAGTAATGGACAGTTTTACCCTGTTGCCGAACAGCGCGAACTGCGGGGGAAAGCCCTGGATCGGTGATCAATTTTACACGGGTTTGCCGTTTTCCTACGTAGTCAACAACTCCTATGACAGAGTGGCCGACTAAAACCGGGCTGTTTTTTTTTACAATCTCTTTGCCGAGCTGACGATTTGTCTCGCTGCCCACATTGATCCAAAACGAATTTTCCCAAGATGCTGGGGAGCGGAAGATGATGCGGGCAGGAATGAGGTCTCTATCCCTGATGGACAAAGCCTCGATGTCGGTTCCTAGTGTTTGATTTAATTGATCCAATTCCATTCTCAGCAGCTTATTTTCAACAGTTAAACGTTCAAATTCCACTTGTTGTTCATGATTTAATGGAGATTCTCTATGGAACAGGGAAAAATTTGAAAGTTTGTGAAAACAATTCCAACAGGGACTTAAAGAGGCTACAATCGACCCACGTATAAAATTGGACTGGGAAGAAGAAAGGCTGAGCATTGTAAAAATCAAGACGAGTGCTAAAGCCAAGGTTTTAAAGTTTTTTTTCTTCATGAGTTACAGGACTGCCAGAATGGATTCGATCACATAATCGATATTATGGGGATTAAGTCCCGCGACATTCATGCGTCCATCGGCTACCATGTAGATCCCCCGTTCCTCTTTTAGGCGTAAAACTTGCTCCTTATTTAAGCCGCTAAAGGAAAAAATCCCCTTTTGGTTTGTCAAAAAACTGAAGTCTTTGTGCATCGATTTCGTTTGCAAGCCAAAAGCTAAAGTTTCCCGCATCTCCACGATCCGATCCCTCATCGCTTGCAGCTCCCTTTTCCAAGAGGCTTTGAGGCTTTCATTTCCGAGGATGAGAGATACAATTTGAGCTCCAAAGCGGGGCGGATTTGAATAACTTCCCCGGATAATTTGTTTGATATGGCTCTCCGTTTTTAAGGCGGCCTCTTTATTTTTGGCGACAACAGCCACAAGGCCGACCCGCTCACCATAGAGTCCAAAATTTTTGGAGCACGAGCTTGCGGCGATCAGTTCGTGCCCTTGCTCAACAAAATAACGGATAGGTTTGGCATCTTCTTCAAGGTCTTTTCCAAATCCTTGATAAGCTAGATCGAAAAAGGGAAAAATTTTCTGTTTTTTGATAATTTCAGAAAGCTCTTGCCATTGGTTGAAGGAAAGATCCATTCCAGTTGGATTATGGCAGCAAGCTTGAAGGAGGATCACGCTTCCGGGGGGCATTAGCTTAATGGAGGCGCACATTCCTGCAAAGTCTATGCGGTGATTTTTCTCATCATAATATTTATAATAATCAACATGCAGCCCGGCGCGGGAGAACAAGGCTTTATGATTAGGCCAAGAAGGTTCTGAAAGGAAGATCAATCGGCTGTTGAATTGAGATAAAAATTCCCCTCCTAAACGCAACGCACCTGTCCCGCCGATCCCTTGAGCGGCCTTAATATGCCCTTCCCCTAGTTTTGAGTTGGTAGCGGAGAAGATAAGGGTCAAAATAGATTGAATAAAGTCGGGATTTCCTTCGATGGGGAGATATTCTTTGGAACGTTCTTGTTGAAGAATTTGGGCTTCAGCGTCTCGCACCGAACTCAAAACATAAGGCTTCCCTTCAGAGTCTTGATAGGCGCCAATGCCAAGATTCACTTTTTGGGGACGGGGATCGGCATTAAACACTTTGGGAAGACCAAGGATAGGATCTTCCGGGAGCAGTTCTAAGGTTTCAAAGAACGACATATAGGCCCCCCTATGTAGAGATTGGAGCGTAACGGAGTCGAACCGTTGACCTCAACAATGCCATTGTTGCGCTCTACCAACTGAGCTAACGCCCCTTATGCAAGTTTCTTAAGCCTTTAAACTCAGGATATAAGGTAAATTTACTATAAGACCTTTGTATTTTTTCAAGCAAGAGCAAAACGTCCTCTAACGACGGAGATGTTCTTGAGAAATGCTATCCATTAAGGCCAGGTAAGATTCATAACGGAGGGGGGAGATGAGACCCTTTTCCACGGCCATGTGAACGGCACAATCCCCTTCTTCCATGTGGGAACAGTCGGGATATTTGCATTTTCGTCCATAAGCATAAATCTCTTCAAAATATTGTTCGACCTCATCTTTTTCCAGGCTCCAAACGCCGAAACTTTTGATGCCTGGAGTATCGATGCACCATCCCCCAAAATCCAATGGGAGTAGTTTTGTGGTGGTTGTCGTGTGGGATCCTTTTCTTGTCTTTTCTACCACATCTCCAACTTCCAGTTCATGGGTTGAGATGGCATTGATTAAAGAGGATTTTCCAACCCCCGACTGGCCGGAAAAAACAGAAGCTTTGTCTTTCATGATCTGCTTCAAGTCCTCCAATCCCTCCCCTGTCACGGTACTGACAAGGATGACAGGGATATGTGCTGAGGCGTAAGCAGATACAGCTGCTGACAGGAGTTGCTTTTCTGTTTCAACTAAGACAGGGTCTTTATCATTTGCTTCCAAAAGATCGATTTTATTAATCACGACGATAGGGGTCATCCCCCCCTTGCGGGAAGCGATGATATAGCGGTCGATTAAAGAGAACTTTAAAACAGGCTCAACCACAGAGGAAGTGATGAGCACTTGGTCGATATTGGCGGCAATGAGCTGTTCTTTGCGTCTGGAGAGGTTGTCGGCACGGGATAAAACCGTCTTTCGGGGTTCGACATGAGCGATCAAACCTTCCCCCGAGGGACTTTTTTCAAAAAGGACAAAATCTCCCACAGTGACTAAGTTCTTGTGGAGGGTTTTTTCCTTTTTCAACAATCCTCTCAACGTACAGACAATGTGGACATTTTCGTGTTCAACGATAATTCCTTCGGGAACAATCGAAAGAACCCTCCCTTGTAGCAGTTGTTCCTTCTTTAATTTAATGTTTTTGTGAATCTCTTCACTTTTTTTAAATTTTTCCCAGTCGGTTTTTTTATATTTGGAGCGGTCTTTAGCCGAAGCTTGCTTCCGTTCCCATTTCGAACTTTTTCTGTTTTCTTTAAAATATTCGTCTTCGATGTCGTCAGCTATCCAACGACGCCCTTCCACTTTTTTGTTTTTATTTTCATCATGGTCTTTCATGGAACTTCCCTTAAGAGGTACATTAAAATGGCCCCGGCGATTGAAACATTCAGAGACTCCATGGGGCCGGGCATAGGAATTGTGACCCTTTGGCATAGGTTGGAGGCTTGTTCCGATAAACCGTGGGCTTCATTGCTTAAGACGAGCAAAACTTTTCCCTGGTGTTTCACTTTACCGACTTCTTCCCCTCTTATGTCGGCTGCTAGAGGAAGCAGGTTGGAGTCGTCGACGATCTTTTTAAGATCTTCCCAGGTCCCCATCCCCAAGGGAAGACGGAATGTGGCTCCTCTAGCAGCTCTTAAAGCCTTTTCATTAAATGGATCGCAACTGTCGTTGAGAATGAAAGCGCCTTCCCAGCCTAGAGCTAAGGCTGTCCTTAGAATGGCCCCGGTGTTTCCCGGATCGCCGATGTGATCTAATGCGATGATCTTTTGGAGCCCATTGAGGGAGACAAATTTGGGCATTGCGATTTCAGCTATCATCCCTTCAGGGGACTGCATGCCAGAAATCTTCTGGATGATCTCTTCCGTTGCAACCACCGTTTCGTTGGGGGAGCTTTTTTTGGGTATCATCTGTTCATCCGATACCAAGAGAGTTTTCAATAAATGGGATTGAGATAGTTCAGAGATCGTTTTTTTGCCTTCAATCAAAACACTTTTATGCTCGTATCTATAATCCCTGTTTTGCCGAAGGCGCACTAAATGTTTAACAATAGGATGTTGCAAGCTGGTGATTTTTTTTAACATTGTAAGTTCTTCCGTTCCCTCCAGAGGGGCGATTCTTTTAATTTTTCTAAAGCTGCATTAGGGTCATCCAAATCATGCGTAATCGTTAACCTTTCTGCTTCCTTTAACAAAAACCCCATTTCTTTGCCTATAGGAACTCCTGCTTCTTGCAAGAGGGACGCCGAAACAAGAGGCTTTTTCATTTGGATCCTTTCTACATGCTTTGTCAGGGCTTGGCGACGTTTATTATGTTTTTCTAAAAAAGCGTTGGATTCTCCGGCTCGTTTGAGCCTTGCCGCGATCACTTCAAGGCAAAGTTGGGAGGAACGATGCGCATATTGGTGAGCCCAATCAGATAAATTCGCACCCTCTTTTTTTTGTATTTCTTGTTCTTCAAGGTTTCTCATTGTAAAAATAAATTCCACAAGCTTCATGTCGTGCCCGCTGGCTTTCAGGTACTGGCATAATTCGAGCTGTTGTGCAAGGGAGGCGCTAGGAAAAAGTTCCATGAGATACAAGATGGTAGGGCAATTTTCAGGAAAAAAAGGGAAAGGAGTTACTTGATGCTTAATTTCTGTCAGATGGACTTTCTGAAGCAGCGGCAGAATAACGGGGAGAAGACCCAACCGATGGAGCTCAATCATGGCATGATCAAGATGGGGAAAAGCGGCCATTTTATTAAATTCTTGCCATATCCGTTCCATGGCCACTGCAGGAAAGAGGGTGTCTGCGTTCTGAATAATCGCCTCTTCTGTTTCATAATCGATCTTGAAGCCAAAACGGGAGCTGAATCGCACCGCACGGATCATCCTCAACCGGTCTTCAACAAAACGCTCTTGAGGGTCGCCGATCGTACGGATGATCCCTTTCTTGATATCCTCGACACCCCCGACGTAATCGATAATTGCATCTTCCAAAGGATCATAAAACATCCCGTTGATCGTGAAATCGCGCCTGGACGCATCGATCTTCTCGTCGGTGAATTCAATCGCAGTGGGGCGTCTTCCCCCTTCGTAGCTTAGGTCTTTTCGGAATGTGGATACTTCAAATTGATGCCCTTCGATGACCACAATGACAACTCCAAAAGCTAATCCGACAAGGATTGTATTGGGAAATAAGTCGAGAATTTTTTCTGGAAGGGCATTTGTAGCGATATCGACATCGGCAGAAGGGTGTTTCATGACTAAATCCCTCACCCAACCCCCTGCGAAGTAAGCTACATGGCCTGCCTTCACCAACCTTTTGACAATTTGAGTTGCATATTTCTGCGCTTCCATGCTTCAATTTTATACCAACAGGTAAAATAACACTACAAATTCAGGCGGCAAGAGCGCGGTCATGTTATGATTTTATAGCTGCAAATGTGCCTTGAAAATCAACAGCGAGTTTCCCTTGCTGGAGAATCTTCGCAGACAAGGTGATGCGGGCTTTTCCTTTTAAATGGAGGGTCTTTAGAAATCGATGCCAAGCAGAGGGATCCTCCATTCGACATTCTACTTTAAAATCACCTTCCACTGGAACCTGGTAAAGAATTTCACTTTTTGTGATCACGATTTGGACGTGCCCTTCCTTGGCTTCTTTTAAGTTTACATATAACAAACTCCAACAGGCTAGAGTTGCGGCAGCATGCAAACTTCCTCCAAAAACAGTTTTTTTGTGGTTGATATTGTTGCTTAATGGAGCTGAAAGGAGGATTCTATCTGGCGAGGCGTGTTCGACCTGAATCCCCATAGCTTTGGATATAGGGATCTGTTTATAAAGGTAAAGCTCTAATTGCTTTTCCATCGGTGGATTTTTCCGATTCCTTAAAAGTTTGTGAACAACCTCTTAATCATCATATTCGAATGAGTTTTCTTTATAACCAATAAAGTCCCATTCCTGCTGAGCCTTCTTCTGCGGCTGATGAGCATTTGATAAATATTTTTGTATTTTTTTAGAAGTGTTTTGAATTTGTAAACCCAACACCTTTGCCTCTATAGCTATAAAATCACATTCAACTGCAAATCTTTCAGTCTCGGTGAAACTTTTATTTATTGCGTTTTGGAGGGATTGATAATCAATAGAGTTTGAATTTATGGGTTGTCCAGAATTAGAGTAATCATTTCCAGCTTGCTCTGGATAATAGCTCGTTGTTTGGTTTAAATAATATTGCGGTTGATCTTGATTATTTGTGTTTTGTAAATAATTATATTCTTGAATTCTATTTATGGCGTCAATAAACATCATATAATAACCTATAATTTTTTTAAATAACATTACAATAATATAGGTTAATCATATTTTAATTCAACTATTAATTACTTAATTTATTAATTAACGTGAGTTGCAAATAATTAAATTTATTATCTCTCTGTGATCTCTGTGAACTCTGTGGTTGAATTTTAATAAACCACAGAGATCACAGAGAATACAGAGGTTTTTTAAACTTGATTACACTCAGTAATTTGCAACTTACATTAATTACTTAATTTATTATAATTATTAATTAACGTAAGTTGCAAATAATTAAATTTATTATCTCTCTGTGATCTCTGTGAACTCTATGGTTGAATTTTAATAAACCACAGAGATCACGAGAACACAGAGGTTTTTTAAACTTGATTACACTCAGTAATTTGCAACTTACATTAATTATAAAAGGGGCAGGGGGATTCGAAAAGCAGCGGCAACCCCGAAACCGGGTGGGAAATTTCCATGCGGGCGTGATGCAAAGCAATGCAATCATTTTCGAAGGGAATTTTACTGCCATATTTAAAATCCCCTTTTATCGGGCAGCCCATCGAAGCCAGCTGAATTCGAATTTGATGGTAGCGGCCTGTTTCGAGGATGATTTCGAGGATCGCTCCCTTTTCCCAGTGGCCGATGAGTTTATAGTGTAATACCGCATTCTTGGCTTTGGGATGGTTTGCATCCACGGAAGCGGCGTGGGAAAGGTGCACGATATCATCGTCAAGGGTTCCTTCCAAGCTTGTTGGAACCCCTTCCACAGCGGCGATGTAAGTTTTTTGGCAATTTTTTTCCCGGATAGCCGTATGTAGCCGTGTTAAAGCTTTGCTTGTGCGGGCAAAAACCACAACGCCGCTTACCGGTTTGTCGAGCCTATGAACGGCTTCTAAAAAAACCGCACCCGTCTTCTTACACTTCGTTTTGATATAGGATTTACAAAGATCTTCTAGATTGTTTTGCTTTGTCCCGCTTGGCTGGGTTAGCAAGCCTGCAGGTTTATTAACAACAAGGAGATGATTGTCTTCATAGAGGATTTGAAGTCTCATCAGCTTACTCTCGCGTGCGCTGCCGCAGAGCCTCATAAAGCATTAACGTCGTTGCCATAGCGACATTTAACGAATCGGCAACGCCCAACATCGGAATACGTACCTGGAGGTCAGCTTGCTTCATCCATGTTTCAGATAATCCCAATTGTTCGGTGCCTACAGCAATGGCTAAAGGGCGATTCATATTGACTTGCGTAAACTCATCTTGCGCTGCAGGGGTGGCTGCTAAAATAGCAATTCCATGGGATTTTAGCCATTCAAGAGCTTCAGAACCGGTTGTTTGAATGACAGGAACGGTGAATAAGGTGCCGACACTGGCGCGGACCACGTTAGGGTTGAAGATATCTGTGCAAGGATCTGCGACAATGAGAGCATCGATGGCGACAGCATCGGAAGAGCGGAGGATGGTGCCTAAATTTCCCGGTTTTTCAATAGCTTCAGCTACAACTAAAAAGGGGGATTTGCGTTGGGAGAGAATGGAATCCAAATCGGATAGAGATTTGTGGATCTGTTTTGCCACTCCAATTAAACCGTCGGGGCGATCTCTATAAGAGAGTTTATGAAATACAGAAGAAGAACAATTGAAAGATTGGGTTCCTTTTTTGACAAGACGTTGAATGAGGATGTTCTCATTGCTTCCCAAGAAGAGTTCTGGGCATACATAAAGGGATTCTATCTTCCATCCAGCTTCACATGCTCGCAGCAGTTCCCGATACCCTTCGATTAAAAAAAGGCCTGATCCATCCCTTTCTTTTCTGTCCCATAATCTGGCAGCCTGTTTTATACGAGGATTTTGAGCACTTGTGATGTCAAGTTTAGAGCTCACGATACCACCTTGCGAAGGTTCCACTTGGTAATTCTAAGACACGGTTGTTGCCTTTCAAAACCATTTCACCATATTCTATCTTTCCTTCCGAAGAAGGGATCATTTGATGCATCAGATGATTCATAGTAATGGGAGTGAATCCGGGGGTGTGGCAGGAGAAAAAAACAAAGAGGGGCTTTTCTGACAATAATTGGCGGCAGTCGGATAAGAGTTGGTGGATGTCATCTTCAATTTTAAATACTTCCCCTTGGTTTCCTCGCCCAAAGCTTGGTGGATCCAAAATAATGGCTTCATAACGGTTGTTGCGTCTTATTTCTCGAGATAAAAACTTTTTAACGTCATCGACAATCCAACGGATGGGCGCCTTCTCTAATTTGTTTAAGGCTGCATTTTCTCTAGCCCAGGCCACCATCCCTTTGGAGGCATCCAAGTGGCAAACGTGGGCTCCGGCTTGAGCTGCGGCTAGGGTTGAGCCGCCAGAGTAGGCAAATAAATTGAGGACGCGCACTTGTTCCCATCCGGAATTTTTCGCCCGTTGAATGGTGCTTTTGATCCATTCCCAAAAGGGGTATTGTTCAGGAAAAATCCCCAAGTGGCCAAAATCTGTAGGGGATAACTTGAAAACAATACCCGCAACAGTTATTGCCCAAGCTTCAGGGAGCTGTTTTTTTTTAATCCACCGGTTGTCGGGTTCCCGTGTAAAAAAAGCTTCTGCCTGATCCCACTCATCTTTAGATAAAAGAGGTTGCCAAACTGCTTGCGAGGCAGGGCGGGAGATCTTGAAAGGACCGAATTGCTCCAATTTACGGCCATTGCCGCTATCTATAAGGGCATATTCATGTAAAAGCTGATTGGATAAACTCATGAAAAGATGATACAGAAAGTAAGATTAATTTTAAAGCTATTAAAGCCGTCAGGAACTACCGGTGATAGCGGCCGTAATAAAAATAGATAATGAATCCGATAGCCATCCAGATGATGAGGCGCGCCCAGCTTTCAAACCCTAAGGACAGCATCATCGTTAAGCAAACCAAGATGCCCATGATGGGAACAAAGGGCACCCAAGGAGTTCTGAAAGGGCGGAGAAGTTTGGGTTCCCTGTAGCGTAAAATCAAAACTCCCACGCAAACAATCACGAATGCAAGCAAGGTGCCGATACTGGTCATCCTTCCAACGACTTCCAACGAAGCAAAGGCTCCAATAGAACCAGCGAAGACCATGAGGATAAGGGTGGAGATCCAAGGGGTGTGGAATATAGGGTGGATATTGCAAAACATTTGGGGAAGAAGACCATCGCGGGCCATAGAAAAAAAAATGCGGGATTGCCCGAGTAAAAGGACTAAAATGACAGAGGATAATCCAGCTAAGATAGCGATTTTGACAAGCCATTGAAGCCAATGGAAAGGGGTGTGCTCAATGGCTAGAGCTGCAGGGGCAGCCACATTGAGGTCTTTATAGTTAACAAGGCCGGTCATGACAAAAGCAAAAAGGATGTATAATGCCGTGCAAATCAATAAAGAGCCTAAAATTCCAATAGGAAGCGACTTTTGAGGAGATTTGGCTTCTTGTGCTGCAGTTGATACAGCGTCGAAGCCAATAAAGGCAAAAAAAACAACGCCAGCAGCTCTTAAGACACCGCTCCAACCGAAATCGCCAAAAGAACCTGTATTTTCTGGTAAGAAAGGGTGGTAGTTGGAGTATTCGATGAAAAAGAAGCCCAGCACAATAAAGACGAAAACCACAGATACTTTGATGATGACCATGATGGTATTGACTAAAGCAGATTGTTTAATTCCAATTATTAAAACAAGTGAAATAAAGGTAATGATAATTAATGCCGGAAGGTTGATATAGCCAAATTCATGAGCACCGCTTGACAAAGCTACCGATTGCCACGGAGAGGCGACGATTGATGAAGGAAAACTTATGTTAAAATCTTCTAATAAAGAGATAACATAGGCTGACCAACTAATTGAAACTGCTGCAGCTCCTAGAGCGTACTCCAAAATAAGGGTCCAGCCAATGATCCAGGCCGGCAGTTCCCCCATTGTTGCAAAGGCGTATGTATAGGCACTTCCCGCAATAGGGATCATCGCTGCAAGTTCACTGTAGCATAGCCCTGCAAAGGCGCATCCAATTGCAGCAATAATGAAGGAAAGCACAATAGCCGGCCCTGCATTTTCAGAGGCTGCAATTCCCGTGATAGAAAATAAACCCGCACCGATGATGCAACCGATACCTAACATCACCAGATCAAAGGGGCCTAGAGTGCGGCGCAGCTTGTGACTGCCCTCTTCACTTTTTCTTTCAAGCTCTTTAATAGACTTACGTGTCCAAAGTCCCATAAGGGATTATTCACCTGTTCAAAGTAAAAAAATTAATTTACTTGAACTGAATTACAGAATCAATAAATAAAATGAGATTGAGATATTCAACCGAAAAGAAAAGGACTCGAATATGAAATATTCTAAGTTTGAATACATCCTCTTAGAAAAATGGGATGCATTTTTGATAATTATCTTTTTATTATATTCAACATCACTCAATGCTTTTTTGCACAATACGGAAATAGAGAATAGGGAAAAAAGGATTACTGTTGTTATCCCTTCTTATAATAATGCAGCATGGTGCCAAAAAAATCTCAATTCTATTTTTTGCCAGAAATATACCAATTTCAAAGTCATTTACGTCGATGACCATTCTACCGATTCGACAACTCAACTTGTGGCCGGTTACGTTCAAGATTGTGGAAGAGATATTCAGGTGATCGACTTTGACGATAGCGATGTCGGCGGTATCGTTGAGGCGGCAGCTCTTTTTAGCCAACTTGTCAACCAGGAGGACCATTTTTTTACATTGGTCAGGAATGTGAACAGGCGGGGACCTCTAGAAAATTTATACCGGATGGTTCATAGTTGTCAGGATGAAGATATTGTTGTCACAGTCGATGGAGATGATTGGCTTTACCATTCAAATGTTTTCCAAGAGTTAAATGAAGTATATTCTAGAGGCCATGTGTGGTTCACTCATGGGACTCTTATTGAGTATCCAAATAATGTTGTGGCCTGGTGCGAGCCAATTAAAGCAGAAACTATAGCGGAACATAGCTATCGCTCCCATAAGTGCCCTTCCCATTTAAGAACGTGCTATACGTGGCTTTTTAAAAAAATTCAGCTTGAAGATTTGTTGTATGGGGAAAATTTTTTCCCCATGACAGGAGACATGGCGATCATGTTCCCTCTAGCAGAAATGGCAGCAGAACGTCATGCATTTATAAAAAATGTAAACTATGTTTATAATATCAGCAACCCGATCAATGAAAACAAAGTAGATCCAAATTTGCAGAATTTCTTTGATGGTTATATTCGTTCCAAAAGGCCCTATCAAAGGCTCCCTGAGCAGATGGATTGACATGTGGAATCGTCTATTTCCATTAATGAAATAGGAGGGATTTATGTTTCAAATTGTAAAAAGAAAAGCGTGACAAGAAAATGCGTATGGCTTTCGAAAGATTGGCTATATTATTGGCGGACATTTTATTTTGCTTAACTTCTCTCGATGCTGCTTTTCTACTCAATTCCAGTAAGGAAAACGGGGAAAAAATGATTACTGTTGTTATTCCTTCTTATAACAACGAGAGATGGTATCAAAATAATCTCAATTCTATTTTCAAGCAGCACTATTCCAATTTTAGAATCATATATGTCGATGATCATTCTACCGATTCAACAGCCCAACTTGTTGCCGACTACGTGGTCGATTGTGGAAAAGATATTCAGGTGATCGATTTTGACGATAACATCGCCGGCGGCATTTCGGATGCCACAGCTCTTTTTAGTCAGCTTGTCAATCGAGAATACCATTTTTTTACATTGGTCAGAAATGTGAACAGGCGGGGTCCTTTGGCAAATATATATCGGATGATCCATAGCTGCCGGGATGAAGATATTACTGTCACAGTCGATGGGGATGATTGGCTCTACCATCCGTTTGTGTTCCAGGAGCTGAATGAAATATATTCGCTAGGCCACGTTTGGTATACTCATGGGACGCTTCTTGAATATCCAAATAATATTGTGGCCTGGTGCGAGCCGATTAAACCTGAAACGATAGCGCAGCACAGCTACCGATCGGAAAAGTGCCCTTCCCACTTAAGAACTTGCTATGCGTGGCTTTTTAAAAAAATAGAACTGGAAGACCTGCTTTATGAAGGACAATTTTTTATCATGACAGGAGATATGGCAATTATGTTCCCCTTAGCAGAAATGGCAGCTGAACATCATGCATTCATAGAAAATTTAAATTATATCTATAATATGACCAACCCCATCAATGCAAACAAAGTAGATCCAAATTTGCAAAATTTTTTTGATGCCTACATCCGCGCCAAAAAGCCCTATCATAGGCTCCCTGAGCAGATGAATTGACATATAGAAAATCTTCAAACTTAAGGAAAGTTATGTTCAGACCCATTTTTCTACTGATATCGATAATTAGTATAATTCCAATATTTCTTATTTCGGCTGCGAAACCATTTGTTTCCGCAGAGCTCATGGGGCAGCTGGGCAATCAGATGTTTCAGATCGCTGCTGCCACAAGCTTAGCGCTGGATCATAATGCCATCCCAGTTTTTCCCACTTTGGTGCAACCCTCAGATCCCGTTTTTAATTTTAAAGAAAACTATGAAAAAGTTCTTTTTCGCGTGAAAGTTAAAAATGGGATGCGCCCTTTAAATTATACTTATCGTGAACCCCGTTATTCCTATGTGCCTATACAGTATCGGCCAAATATGAAAATCTTTGGTTGGTTTCAATCTGAGAAGTATTTTGCCCATCATCGAGCCGAGATCTTACAGCTTTTTGCCCCTTCGACCGAGATTATGAACTATCTCAAGGGAAAATATGAAGGGATCATTAACCACCCCAAGACCGTATCCATACACTACCGGTCGTATATAAGAGAAGATCCGGAGCAGAAGGCGCATAACACTCTTCCGTTAGATTATTTTAAAAAAGCCATCGCCCTTTTTCCCGAAGATGCGCTATTTGTGGTTTTTTCCAATAAAATCGGTTGGTGCAAAAAAAACTTCGCTTCCATCCCTCGCGATATCGTTTTTATTGAAGGGGAAAAACACTACCACGACCTTTTTCTGATGAGCCTCTGCAAGAACAATATCGTGAGCAATTCCAGCTTCTCATGGTGGGGAGCTTATTTGAACCAGAATCCTGAAAAAATCGTCGTGGCTCCTACCCCGTGGTTCAATCCGGCATATTGTTCAGACACAGGAGATCTGATTCCAAAAAGCTGGATCATTATTCAATAGGCACAAAATCCAAAAGGGCTTGCAAGAGTACATCCACAGTAGATTCCATAATTTGCTCCCGTGTTCCTTGGAGATGAAATTGCCAGACGTGCATCTTTCCTTTGCGGCTGCCTAAGCCTCCCCATAGAGTTCCTATGGGCTTTTCAGAGGAACCCCCTTCGGGGCCCGCAATGCCCGAAACAGCCACGGCATAGTCGCTGCGGGTAAGATCTAAGATCCCTTGAATCATCGCTTCCACGGTTTGCTTGCTGACGGCGCCAAAAGAGGAAAGGATTTGAGGTGAAATTTTCAAAAGGTTCACCTTCAACATATTTGAATAAACAACGACAGAGCCCAGAAAATACTTGGAGGCTCCCGGAAGGGTGGTTAAACGAGCTGATAAGCGCCCTCCAGTGCAGGATTCAGCAGCGCTGAGTGTCCATCTGTTCTCTATGAAAACACGATGCAAATTTTGTGCAATATTCTCTTTGTCCATCGAATTGTTAACCTTAAAAATCAGTTTTTACTCTCAATTTTTTGCTTTTCAAAAGTGGGTGCTCATTAATCCAGGGAAGGCATTGTTTTCCAATACGGATCGGGACGTTGACAATTTTTTCATCGACGATAAAGGGGGTGGGAATTGTGTGATTGCGGATCCAACGTTGCAGTTGACGAAACAGTTTGGTATTGGGGAAGAAATCATTGTCTTTGATGGGTAGGATCTCTTTGGTTGAAGGATCCATGTACAGTTGCGGGTAAGAAAATTGGAGGCCCCATGAGAGGCTTTCGGTGCCGTGGACCATAGGTCTGAATTTGCGGTCATGAGAAGAATATCCTAAGGAATGGGGTTGTAATTGGATGACAGGACGTGAGACCCTAATCAATTGTTTGCCCGCGGCAATAGGAAGAGCGTATAACAGATCGGAGGAAACGGTGAAAATGGCGGAAAACATTTGTTTAACTTCGGCAGTTTCTAATTGTTTCCCTTGCTTAAGGTTTTCCACATATGTGTTATAGACCTCAAGAAATTTAGAATGGCTCACAAGGCCTTCCCCTTGAGGGGTGATGGTTCCTGTCAGATAAATTTCAAAGGAACCGAGAAAATGGAAAAGGTTCTGCAATTCCGGAGTGTCCAGCAAGGCTTGAATCTGAAGCCATTTTGAAACTTCTATTGGCAGTTCTTGAGAAGATGCGATCCGGATGTTCATTGTTTTGCTTGTGAGGAATCAAAAATTGAACACAGGAAAAGCCAGCAAATACCAATAAAAATGGCGGAGTCGGCGATGTTGAAGACAGGGTAATCATACCCCCATAAAATAAAATGAAACATGTCGATCACATGGCCATAGAGAAAATAATCGGCAATATTGCCAATGGCGCCCGCTAAGATTAAAGTCAATGGGATGCGCCACTCGGGGTGCTTTGTAGACAAACACAAATAAGCACCAAGTCCTAAAACAAGCCCGCAGCGTAGAACTAAAAGGTAATTTTGGTACTCAGCTAACAGCCCCCAGGCAGCTCCCCGATTTGTGGCGTGGACAAGGGAAAATTCAATGCCTAAAAAATTTTTAAAAATGGCAATGCCGCCATAGGGGTATTCAATAAACCCAAAGTAGCTGGGAAGATAAAGCTGCGTGCAATATTTGCTCAGAATATCTGCAAGAAAGATCAACACACCTAGGAATGCAGCAAGCCAAGGATTTCCAAGCCTACTACGAGCAAAACGTTGGGATGAAAACGATGAGATTGTCAAAGGAGCCCTTTTTCTAGCTTCTCTTGCGCTTTTACAGTCATTGTTGCATAGGGGACGGCTTCTAAACGGGCTAAGGGAATTTCTTCGTTAGTAATATCGCAAAATCCGTAAGTCCCTTCTTTAATTTTCTCTAGAGCACGGTCGATTTGCCTGAGAAGACTATATTCCCGAGTGGTGACCTCTAAACTAATCGTTCTATCAAAGTCATCGGTTCCCTGATCGGCCTGGTGTTGCGAATAACCGGTGGCTTCATCAGGAGTCTTAACTTCTGCTGTGGATCCCTTTAACGATTCGGTGAGCTGGGCGCGCATCTCCTCCAAACGTTTTTCAAATTTAGCTACGTCACTTTTTTTCAGCGCCATCAAATTCCTCCTCATATTTCACTTTTTGTTTTTGTTTAGCATCATCTTTAGATTGAATGGATTGAATAGCATCCATTAATTCTTCCACATTTTTAAACCTACGGTAAACGCAAGCAAAACGGATATAAGCAATCGGATCAAGGGCTTGCAGTTGTTTCATGGCCATTTCACCCAATTCTGTCGTACTTATCTCCCGCGATTGCCTCTGCATCAGTTCGCCGGTAATTTCGGCTGCCAATACGTTCACTTGGTCATGGCTCACCGTTGTATGTCTGCAAGCAGCATCTAAGCCGTTAATTAACTTTTGCTGCTGAAAATCTTCGTAACGCCCATCCCGTTTATGCACTTGAAATGTCAATTCAATTGTCTCAAAAGTTGTAAACCGTCGCAAGCAATTTAAACATTCTCTTCGCCTTCGTATGGCATTCCCTTCGGCGGCATCTCTTGAGTCAGTAACTTTATGGTCTATGTGGTAGCAGTAGGGGCATTTCATAACTCGTGACCTAATCAAAATCGAAGCTGAAAAACAGAGTTTCTTTTTTCAATCTGGGTAGACATGAAATAGCAATCCTTGTGATTTATTGCAAGAAAACTAATATGTATAAATAGAATTAGTGAAAATTACCCGCTATTTTACCAATTTTTGTTAAAGTTCCGCAAGACCTTACTTTTGCATAGGTTAACACTGAGCCAGTGATCTCAATGGCTCCTAAGTAACTAGGCTCGAGAAGGAATAGGATAAGCAGGATCGTAAACGGCAGGATAAGCAAGATATTGAATAAAAAGTAAGAACATGCGGACATGATTAAGTTAAGACTGTTCAAAAAAATCGTTTTTTCTTTTATCCTGCTCATCCTGCCGTTTACGATCATGCTTATCCTGTAATCTTCACATTGATCTCAAAATATGTCTGTGATCTCACCGGTTCAGTGGTGAACTATTAAGTTGAAGATTAGGGCAGTTCGTTAATATCGTCGATTAATGCCCGCAAAGCTCCAAAGTCTTTTCTGGTATGATGAAATGCCAGCCGGGGCAAATCTAGATGGTTAGTTTCTTCAGGGTAAGGTTGTGAGATATAAATTTTTCCCGATTCAACTAAAATGGCATATTTTTCATTCAAAAGTTCGAGAAATTCAGGGTTTATCGGTTTTTTCAACCTGATAATTAAATCATCTTTAACGTATCTATAAGAGTGGAACCGGTGATAAAACTTATAGATGTGATCCACAGCATCTTGAGGGGAAGAGGCTAAATAAAACAAGTTAAAATCATCAGAACTTATCCATCCTTTATCCAAAAACTGTTGAGTGACAAAGTGCTGCCAATTTTCCCAGTATTGTCCTTGAGCTCCCTCCATTAAAACTAAAGGAATAATGTTGGCTTTGCCTGTTTGGAGAAGAGTCAAAACTTCAAACAGTTCATCCATGGTCCCAAAACCTCCAGGAAAAGCGGCCACTGCATCGGAATGGCTCAGAAACATCAGCTTTCTCGTAAAAAAATAACGGAAAGTAATATGTTTAGGATCTCCCTCGATGAAAGGATTTGTTGGAATTTCAAACGGGAGTTTGATAGATAAGCCAAATCCCGATTCTTCACTGTGCCCCTCTAAGCCCGCCTTCATAATCCCATTGGCTGCTCCTGTGATGCATACCCAACCCGCATTCACCATTTTTACGCTAAAATCTTTGGCTGCGAGGTAATCGGGATGATGCTCAGGAGTCCTAGCTGAACCAAAAACACTGACGCGCCTTGTGTCGCTATACTTATTAAAAATTCGGTAAGCGTATCGCATCTCTTTCATAGCTCGTGTAATTAATTTGAGCTGTCCTGTGTCATGCCCTTCTGTTAAAAGGCGGAGGCTGTTTTGGATGAGCTGCATGACCAACTCGCTATCGAAGGTTGCGGGATCACCTCCGCAACTTGAAATTAGTTCGTGGATGGCTTTGACGATAGGTTCACTGTGAACATCCAGAAATGACATAAGCAGATTCCTTTAGATAAGAATCCATTTTTGTATAAAATAATAATAAGTCAGAGTCTCAAATTAAAACCTAGAAATCAAGATAGCATATGAGTCTTTCTCTTGCGATCTCCTTTATTTTTATTTTGCTCATTTTTTTTATTCTTTGGTCGATCGTGTACTGGTCGATACGGAATGGGATCAGTCCAATGCCAACCTCTCTAAAAGTAAAAAAGGGGCTATTTGAACTGTTGCCAGAAAAGGTGGAGGGGGATGTGTATGAACTTGGATCGGGATGGGGAACATTAGTTTTCCCTTTGGCTGTTCGTTATCCCGAAACTCATGTAATCGGTTATGAAACATCGTTAATCCCCTATTGGATTTCCTACGGTTTTTTGCTTGCCTTTCCAAAGAGGAATTTAGCGCTTAAACGACAAGATTTTTTTCAAGTAGATCTCAAGGGAGCCCATTTGATTGTTTGCTTTCTGTATCCGGGAGCTATGGAAAAGCTAAAGGAAAAATTTGAAAAAGAATTGCAGCCTGGCACTCTGATTGTGAGCAACACTTTTGCCATTCCTGGATGGAAGCCTATTCAAATTCAAGAGGTTAAAGATCTTTATCGGACCAAAATTTATCTCTATAGGCGGTAGTTTGACAAAATTTTATTTTGGTTTTAGGATAAAGAGAGGCTTTTCTTTGATTCACCCACCTTAAGGAGGTTTATGGGCATTTCTCCGAAAATCAAAAATTATCTTGAAAAAGAAAAAGTATCTTATCAAGTATTGGAGCACTCGTTGGCTTACACAGCGATGGAAATTGCAGGCTCGCAACATATTCCTGGAAGGCAAGTGATCAAATCAGTGATCGTAAAATCGAACGGTTCGTTTATTATGTGCGTATTGCCTGCTATCCATTATCTGGATATGGATAAGCTCAAGGCGGCGACAGGCAAAAAAAATCTGGAAATGGCGACCGAAGATGATCTCACCAAATTATTTCCAGACTACGAAGTGGGTGCAGAACCCCCCTTTGGGCACTTATATGGTTTAAAAGTTTTTGCAGATAAAATACTGGAAGAGGATGAGGAAATTGTTTTCAATGCGGGCACCCATACAGACATGATTAAAATAAAACTTAAAGATTATATAAGATTAGCTAAACCCCAATTTTCCGATATTGGGATCCATATTCAAACTGCAAGAAAATAATGTTTTTATACCAGAGAGCCAAAGCAGACCTTCGTACCTGTTAGCTTTTTGGATTGCGGCAGCTTGACGCAGCCCAAAGGGCAGAAAAACCCAAAGTTCAGGTTATTATGCGAAAGTAGGCTTTGAGTGATGGTTTTCTCTAATAGGCACAAACCGAATTTCTACCCGCTTGTTTAGTGCCGCAGCAATGCGGTTAAGCATAGCCATTGAATGGCCCTCGTAATCAGCATCCTCCAAACGGCAGATAACAGATGCGGTAGTGCCAACTAATTTAGCAAGTTCCCTCTGAGAAAGCCCTGCTTTCGTGCGTAGATCATAGATTTTTCTTGCAACAGCATCATCGGCACGAATTTTTTCGAGTTCGACCATTTTCTCTGGGTTTCCGTCAACAAAACGGCGATGCAAGATTTTAACTGCATCATCGGTTATTTTATTTTTTGATTTAGCCATTTTCATCCTCCTCTTCAAAAGTATGTACTTTTGGATTCTTCTCGAAATTATTTCTTCGTTCTATCGCTCGGGTGATTTCTATAGATGGAACACTATCTTCTTTAATGATTCCATGAGACAAAACTGCGGCCATATTGCCGTGAAAAAAATAAAGAATGCGATAATGAATCCCTTGCAAACTTGCCCTCACTTGCTTTTTCTGGAATAGTATTCAGCCACTTCAATACAGGAACCGTTCCATTTTTCTCTTTATAAAAAACGACTTTTGTCTGAGCCACATAACCTCTTTATATCATGTTACCAAATTTGCGAACAGTTGTCAATAGGATATCATAGCTCTAAGGCAAAGGCATCGTCAAGCCGATGCCTAACAAAGCGACGTCAAGCCGCGGCACTCCAAAAAACTGGTAGACCTTGGTTATTTGGGATTAAGCGCTCGCAATTGATCCAAAAAGTTGAGAAGAGTGTGAATACGGTTAATGTAGGTGTGTTTGGTTTTAACCATGTCCATCAATTCTTCGATTTCACTTAAAGTAAGGGAATTGAGCCTTTTTTGAGCATCTAAGAAGAGTTGATATTCATCTGGATTATAAACAATTTTCTCTTCGAAGAGTTCGTAAACATGTCTTGAATTGGTAATTCCCATTTGCCCATAACTAATATTTTTAAAGATTCGGCAGGGAATATACCCGACTTTTTTTTGCCATTCACCTACGATAGTAGGGGCCATGTAAGAGGTCTTAATCAACTTGATATGCTCCTTTTTAGAAACTCCTGTACCGCATGGATTTCTTGCGATGAACGTATAACCGCGCTCTTGGCAAGCATTCATAAAAGGGGTTATTTGAGGTTTATTGCCAAATACCCCTTCCCCTATAGTTCCAATCCAGTAAATATTTTTTGTTTTTTTTATCCGTGAAAGCTTGCTTTTGATCCTCTCAATTTCAGAAGGCAAAAGGTCAGTAGCCCAAGGCATATAGACGATTTTGTTTTGAAAATCGTAGTAGATAAAGGGTTCCACCTTCACACAAAAAGTTCTGGAAAGAACGTCATCAGTGTAAACTTGAAAGGCTATATTTTCATAAGAATCATATTTATTTCTGTTCACATTGTGAACCAAATAAACAGCATCCTTCCTCAATGGGATTTTGTCATCGACTTGCCCTTCGGTTATAAATAAACAATTAGAAAAGTCGAAATTTTTGACATTATCCGAGTTGTCAAACCAATAAGTATCATACTCAAGAAACTTAAATCCTTTATAAAAACCATCATGGATATAGGAATGGGTGCTGGAGTGAAGCTTATGTCCCCAAATGATCACTTTTTCGAAGGCATTTAATGACGGTTTTAAAACAATCAACAGCAGTGCAATCAAAACCACGAACATTTTTGGCATGATATCCTCACCTATAGCTTTTTCGTTGACAGGTCAGACTAGCATAAGAATATTTTTACCTATACCAAATTTTGTTCGTAACTGAAGACCAGATTCTCTGCGGGTTAGGGGGTTTGCAAAAAAATGTTAAGTTGTTAACATAAGGAAAGAAGAGCCGAGTTTGCTTCGAGGCAATTTCAGCTTCTTCAAGCTAGAAATCTAAGAGCCTTAAGGCTTTGCATTTCTATGCTAAAACGTTTAAAATCGGAGGATTTTCCGATGGCTAGAAAAAGCAATAAAGCGAAAAAAAAGCAGCAGTTCAAGTTCAGAAGAAAAGCTGAACTGATGCAAGTGAAACCTGAAGAATCATCCATCCTAATTGAACGTAAAAAACCATTCTAGAATGGAGAGGGATGCGGAACGCATCCCTCTTAAATTTACCCAATCAAACTTGCTATTACATTGGGATCTATAGCTTTAGAGGCCAGGATTTTAACGAATTCGCCAATCATTTTTGCTGCTTGTTCTGATGCATTCTTCTCAACTTCTTCCCATACAGACTCAAAAGCTTTTGCAGTTGCTGCATCTAGAACTTTTGTTCCGATTTCGCCAATATTATTAGCAACTGATTCTGTTATTTCTTCATAAGTTTGATTAAGAGTTTCAGGGAAGCATTTTTTAGTCACGTTATTCCAAATCTCTTCAAGCATTTCTTTGCTCTCTAGTGTTGGCACTTTAGACACTAGATCACCAAGATCATCTACCTCTTTGTTAGACACCTCATCATAAGCTTGATGAAGGGCTTCAGAGAAGTATTTTTTAGTCGCTTCGGACCAAATCTGTTCAGGCGATTTGTTCTCGGGATTTGGTATTTGAATTGTTGTAGCAGTAGGGGCATTATCCATTTCCTCTAAAGCATTAGCTAAAACATCATCCAAACGATTATCTAAAGGATTGTCTACTTCTTTAGTGAAATCATTCACCAATTCTTCCACTTCTTCAGGAAGAACAATATTTTGCAGCTCAACTACATCATCTGTTTCCCCATCTGCTTCTTTGCCATAACCTTTTACCAGATCTTCAGATGAAGTTGTAGTTGTCGTATTGCTACCAGATTCTAAGTCTCTTTCTCGATCTTCAATTTCGTCTTCAAGATGTTCTTTTACTTCAACTTCGTTCTGTTGCGGTACGATGTCTTTAACTTCAGGTGCGAAATTTCCGTTTTCTTCTGCCATGAGATCGCCTTCAGAGGGATCTCCGCCGAATTGCTCAAATTCTTTCATCCAGCCATTAACTTCGGTATTGGCTTGACCAGTATAAACTTCGGATTCGTTGTTTTGTTGCTCAAGAAACTCATTTGCCATTTGTTCAGCTTCGTTTTGCGCATTAAGCTCATTTACCATGTCGTCAACTTCTTTAGCTTCAGCAGATTGTGTATTCTGGTCATTTGTATCATTTGCAGTCGAAGGAGAAGAAGAAGCCTCTACATTGTTTCTATTTTCCCCGTTTGAAGAGAACATTTGAGAAGCTGCATTTTTTGCACCTTCAAAAAGGCTGCCAATTCCTGGAATCAGGGAAGGAATAAATTTTCCAATAAAAAGGGCTAATGAAATAAAGGGCAGAGCGGGAGTAATGACAGAAGCTGAAATTAATCCAGCTTTTACAACGACCAAAGCGCCTACCAATCCCAGTGCTGAAAGAGCCACAGCTGAACATATTTTCAAAGGGAGAGGATAATCTTTAAACGTAGTGGCACTAAAACGATTCGCTACCGATTTAGTCCCTTCATGAGCAGTAAGTGCGGCTGCAGCAAGCCCTCCTATCGTCAATGTTTGTTCTACTAAAGAAAGGCTAGAAAAAATATAGTACCCGCTTACCAGAACAGTGCTGGCACCGGCTACTGCTCCACCGGCTAAAACCAAGCCGGCATAAAGCCCAACTTTTTGCCAAAGGGGCATCTGTTCATAGCGCTCTTTTGCACTGCTAGCAAAATTGCAGGTCTTCGTATAAGCGTTTTTTACCTGGTATCCAGCATTTATAAAGGTACTGCCAGTATTTACTACATTACTGCCAGCATTTATAATTCTTTGAATTATAGTTTCACTCATAATAAAATCTCTTTTAATTGTTTAAAATTTATTTTTATGTTCTTATTATAATATATAATTGTTAATAATTCAATAAAAATTTATTAAGATTTAATTAATTTTTACTTTCTTTGTTTTTTTATCAATTAATATTTTTTATTTTCATACCATAATTATAATCAATTATTATAAAGACCAGATTTTTTTATTGTTAATAATTAATTAATTTTTATGTTTTTATGTTTTTTTATAATTATTATAATTGTATCCTGTTTTTTTTATATTTTTAAGACCAGTTTTAAAAGCATTCCCTTTATGTTATAAGAAATAAGTTCTTGAAAGAATCGAGCCAAATTTGATTTAATTTTTTCCCTAAGGACATGATCGTCTTGCCGATTTGTGCGAAATTTTGGGCTTGACAAAACCAGCCCCTTTCACAGATAGAAGACCAACTGTGAATTCTGAACAGACTTGTAAAGGATGTTGTGAATAATTATGCGGTTTGCATCTAAATTGCTCAAGCGACAAGAAGAGGGTTCATTTCGCTCTTTGACGAGTTCAAAGCCTCTGATAGACCTTACTTCAAATGATTATCTGGGATTTGCCCGTTCTCTCGAGTTGCGTGAAGCTGTCGCTCGGGAATGGGAAAGGATGATCCAAAATGGAACAGGCGCGATTCTAGGATCAACAGGATCCCGCTTATTAACCGGGAATCAAAGTTATTGCGAAGAGTTGGAACGCACCATTGCCAATTTTCATCGTGCTGAAGCGGGATTGATCTTCAATACCGGCTATATGGCCAATCTCGGCTTGATCTCTTCGCTTGCAGGACCTGACGACACCATTCTATATGACCTTTCGGTACACGCTTCCTTGCATGATGGGATGCGCCTGAGCCGCGCCCGGTGTTTCCCTTTCCGCCATAACGACAGCAATCATCTTGAAAAGCGTCTTAAAGTTCGCCACGGTAAGACCTTTGTTTGCATCGAATCGATCTATACAATGGACGGCTCCCAAGCTCCTTTAAAAGAGATGGCGGCCTTATGTGAAAAGTATGGAGCCCATCTGATTGTCGATGAAGCCCACGCAACAGGGATCTTCGGGAGCAAAGGGGAGGGGTTAGTTTGCCACCATCAATTGGAAGATAAAGTGTTTGCTAGGGTACACCCTTTTGGGAAAGCTTTAGGATCGCATGGCGCCATCATTTTGGGGCAAAAGTCATTGCAAAGCTATCTTATCAATTTTGCCCGTTCTTTCATTTATTCTACCGCCTTGCCCCCTCAAGTGTTAGCGACAATCAAATGCGCGTATGAACGCCTCCCTTTAGCTGATGGTGAAAGGCAGCAAGTGGAAAAATTGCGGTTAAAGTTTATTGAAATTTTTAACATGTTTAATTTTTCTCAATCCCTTCCCCAATCACCTCTTATTCCTTTCCTAATAGGCGATGGGCCGAAAGCCAAAGCATTGTCCAGTTCCCTTGGATCCATAGGGGTAGATGTAAGACCCATTTTAAGCCCAACGGTCAAACGGAAGCAAGAATGCTTAAGAATCTGCCTTCATTCATTTAATTCCGATGAAGATATCTTCCAATTGTTATCCCACATCGCCTCAAAACGGGAGGGCTAAATGCGCAAAATTATTATTGCAGGAATCGGAACAGAAATAGGAAAGACGATTGTTTCCGCCATTGTTGTCGAAGCTTTGCAAGGAACTTACTGGAAACCTATCCAAACAGGAAATGAAGAAGATCTCGATAGTGCAACAGTTCATAGCTTGGTAAGTTCGACAGTAAAGATCCATCCGGAAGCCTATTGTTTAAGAGGGAGGTTCTCCCCCCATCATGCGGCTCGTCTTGAAAATACTTTGATCGATCCTTCTTTAATCAAGCTCCCCGTTTGTTCTGCTCCTTTAGTGATTGAAAGCTGCGGGGGATTGCTTGTTCCGCTTAATGACACCACCTTGCAAATGGATTTGTTGTCCCAATGGGATGCGGAATGGATTCTCGTTTCTAAAAACTATTTGGGGAGCATCAACCACACTCTGCTCTCTTGCGAACTCCTCCGCGCAAGGGGGGTGCCCGTCCGCGGCATTATTTTTAATGGGACCGAGTACCCGGAAGGGGAGCAAGCGATTTTGAAACATTCAGGTTTTTCTTGCATCGCGCGATTGCTGCCGGAACCGGAAATAAATAAATCAACTATTCAAAGGTATGCGTCAAAATGGAAACAGCATTTTCTGTCCTAGATACACTTTCTCAACGAGACCGCAAGGTTATTTGGCATCCGTTTACCCAAATGAAAACAGCCGGAGAATTTATTCCCATTGTGCGGGGGCAAGGAGTTTATTTATATGCTGAGGATGGAACACGCTACTTAGATGCTATTTCCTCTTGGTGGGTCAACCTCCACGGTCATTGCCACCCTTACATTTCAGACAGGATCAACGCCCAATTGGCGCAGTTAGAGCATGTCACATTTGGGGACTTCACCCATCCTCCGGCTATCGAATTAGCTGAGCGCTTATTGGCGATGGCTTCACACCATTATTCTAAAGTATTTTATACAGACAATGGGGCCACCTCGGTGGAAGTAGCTCTTAAAATGGCCCTTCAATTTTGGAGCAACCAAGATCCCTCAACCTCTCGAGCAGGGATCATATCTTTCAAAGGGGGGTATCACGGCGACACCTTTGGTGCTATGTCAGCCGCTGGCAGAACTTCCTACAACCGCCCCTTTTGGTCTCATCTGTTTCCTGTCGAGTCGATAGACCCCCCATTGAAAGGGAAAGAAGAGGCCTCTTTGAAACAGCTTAAGGAGATCATCGAAAAAAACCGATCGGCGTGCTTTATTTTTGAACCCCTGATTCAAGGATCTGGAGGGATGGTGATCCATTCAGCCGAAGGGCTTGATGCGTTATTGGAATTATGCCGCCGTCATGGAGTGATCACGATCGCCGATGAGGTCATGACCGGCTTTGGACGGACTGGACCTCTTCTCGCTACCGATTTATTACGTTGCAAGCCTGATATATTATGTCTTTCCAAAGGATTAACAGGAGGGTATTTGCCTTTAGCGGCCACCTTATGCAAAGAAGAGATCTTTCAGCAGTTTCTTTGGGATGACAAAAGCAAAGCCCTTTTGCATGGGCATACCTATTGTGCAAACCCTCTGGCATGTGCAGCGGCCCTAGCAAGCTTTGACTTATCGGAATCAGATGGATGCTCTAGGCAGCGTTCTGCAATAGAACAAAGTCATAAAGCCTTCTGCCGGAGATGGCAAGGCAATCCAAACCTTTCAAGGTGTGAAACTTTAGGGACTATTCTGGTTTTGGAATACAAAACAAAGGAGGAAGCCTCCTATTTTTCAAAGCTCCGTGATCGGTTGTATAAGTTCTTTCTGTCTCGAAATATTCTTTTGAGGCCTTTAGGAAATGTCCTCTATGTTCTTCCTCCCTATTGCATCAGTTCAGATGACTTAGATAACATTTACCAAGCGATTTCAGTTACCTTAGATAAAAACGGGGATTTTCAATAGAAAGAGCCATAAATGAAAATTTAATCACACCTCATTTATTGTAAAAAATTGTAATTAGGTAAGAGATTTAATTTATTTTTTTGCAGAATAACAATCTGCGCCAATCATCAAAGTCGCAAAAAAAATCGGGAATAAGTAAGGCTTTGGTTTTTTGGCAATTTCGATGATTGTTTCGAGCAGACCATACACGATTGAAATCCTTCTTGATTCCTCAATAAAGGTCCAAAAAAATGGAGTGATTTTACTCAGTTTTCCCACGTGCCCAGAAGGAATCACTGTATTTCGATAGGCAAGAAGTAAAGAACCCACTACAAGAATATAAATTCCCCAGGCCTGTGGCGAGCGTATCCAGTCAACAAAAGATCCGTCAGACTTTTTATCCTGTAACTTTTTACCCTGTAAAACATAAGTAACTTGTTTGATCCCTTTATTCGTCCATTTAATGGCTTTTTTAGTGTATCTTAGAACAATAGATAAATTAATTAATTGGTCTGCAATTTTGCTTGTTTTTGAGGTAGTAGCAGACACATCAGGGGATTGAGAATTAGTAGATGAGTTGGATTGTGTATGGTGACTATTTGGTTGATTCTGCTTCATCAAGTGCTCATTAATTTTTGGATCGTACACCATAAAAACCTTCTTTTTAACTATTATTAATAATTTTGAAAAAAATTATATAATAATTATGAATTAATTTCAATTTATATTACTGTTTTTATTGGTAGTTTGATAATTTTTTATCGTGCTTATCCTGCCGTTTACGACCTGCCTATCCCATACGCATCAACCTAAGCTTATCTTCGCGTCTTTGCGTTTAATTTCCTGGTAATAGGGTATTTAGGCTTGAACGTAGTAGAATGAACCCATATCTGTTATCATGTGGATCACCCCTAACTCTTTTAATTTGTTTGTCACGATACCTAATAGGGTGGCATTAAAACGACCTTGTCGGGTCCAGTTTTCTGGTTTGCAAACAAGGGTATAATCCGCTTGATAAAAAGTTAGGTTCTCTTGTTTATTGGTTTCAATAAATATGCTTCTCTGCCCTTTAATCGTTTCTTCTGGAAAACTTGAGCGAATTCTTTCATTTATTTCATTGATCAATCCCTTTGCTAACGCTATGCACTTTTTCTCAACCTTTTCATCATCAGAAAAACCTTTCAATTTTGTGTCAATTAAATCGAGGTCAATAAGTTCATCCTCATGAATATTATTTTTTTCATAAAATTTTTTGAGACTTTTATTGTTTTCCAGTTCTTTCCTTCGACGTTGGCAAGCACCCTCATACATAGACGCATCAACAGAATAACTTACGGCAATATCATAGATCATTTTAAATTGCTCTTCCGTGACGGCATGTCCGATGAGTCCGCGAGGTTTTCCGCCATTTCCAAATAAGCCCCACTTAGCTCCTTGCCGCTCTTCGATATCAGGTAGACCTATTTTGTAGTTTCCCTCACTATCTTCCTGATCATTCAAAACGGGATTATTTCTAAATTCCACATCACTCGCATCAAATTCACAGATGAATTTCGCGTATATCTCTAAAGCTTTAGCAAGCTTATCAGAGTTTTCCTCAAAAAGCTTTTCCTGCGTACTGTTGTAATGTGAAAAGTAGAGCTCTTCTTCAGCGATTATATGATGGTTGGTTTTCCCTACTGTGACAGTAAACAATTTTCCTTTGGGGAGAATCAAAATGTCTTCCTCTGAGTCTTTTTGAAGATGGCGGCAAATTGCATTTGCCTCGATCATGGAATTATAACGTTTCTTTATGGTCTGGTCTTCATACGGTATCCAATTGTTTGTATTCATTTTAAAAATGATTCCTGGCAAGCTTGTCAGAGAAAACACCCGATGTGTTTGTTGGCTATTAAACAAACGAACGCCTTCAATTTCCTCATCCCTTTTTATGTTCAATATTTGGGGTATCAACTTTATTAATTCAACTTTAGTATCTTCAGAAATATTAATTCCTTCATTTAAGTTTTTTTCACTTTCATTTAAGATATCTGTTGTAAGTTTTAATTTCGAAACTTTTGACTTCGGAAGAATTGATTTTAGATAACTAGACGTACCGCTAATTGTTTTATTTTTATTGGAACTGCCATATAACTTGAGAAATTCACTTTTTCCAATTTTATATGTTTTTTCCAAGCAAATAGCACAAAAAGTCAGCAAGACCGCTTCGGGTATTGAAGGCTTAGGTGTTTTAAAAATGGAAGAGGCAACCATGAAGCCCCCTTCAACAAGTGTCGAAGCTACAATATATTTCGCGGAAAATCGGATGATTTTATTGATAAAATTATCTTCTTGGAAAAACCCTCTTTTTTTAAATTGGGATTCAACATAACATGCTAATTTACATGTTGCAGAAGCGTAAATGACACTGATTATTGAAGATCTTTTTACTATACAGAAACTGTGGCCAAATTTTTCAACAGCCGACTGTAACGTAGGTACAGCATTTGATAAGTTAATATTCTTGGATTTGATAAGGGCATTAAAAGATATCATATTTACTACACCATTTAATTTTTTGTATTATTTAAATTAACTATTATATAAAAATTTAATAAAAAGTCAATTATTAATCTGTGTTATAATATTTATTAAATCCTTTTGCCTAATCGGTTATTAATTTTCCAACCTTCTGAGGTGCTTGCGTGTCCTCTGAAAAGATTGAAAAAATTTTGGAGACATTTAAAACCCCGGTTGACGATCCCCGATTTTTTCGTCGTATTTTCACGCAAGTTGCCAAGCAGCGAAAAACTCAGGGGATAGATGAAATAACAAAAGCATGTTCAGAAGAATATGATGATTTGTCCCGAAGGCTCGACAGATCGAAAGTTCAAGAAAGCTGTGCCGTTCGGAATGTTTTGCGTACCCGCCTCATAGCCACTCTTCTTATCGATGATAAAGGGGAAATCCAAATACCCCTGGTCGAAGAAGTCATTCAAAAATTGAAGGCCCATCTTTATTCCATGGGACCAGAAAGGCAGCATGACTCCTATCGGCAAGAACATATCCTTCAAGTCTTGCAAATCTTGCTTCAGAATAAAGAGGCCATGAGGCTACTGAAGCATATGAGTAAACCCCATCAGCACCGGCAAGCGGATCAAGTGATCCGGGAAACGTTGCAGCTTCCCCCCAATACTCCTATCACCGATGCCCATGCGCGGCGTGCCGTTTTGGCAGCCTGGATGTGTTACCTCCGTCAAAATGTGGGATCGTGCTTTGCGACGGCTCCGGCCATCATTGTGCATGATGAACAAGCGCTCCTCTTCCTTACAGACATGAATGAATTGTTCGGCACAGGACGCTTGAAGCGCACTTTCGGAGGGATTGAATACTCTGTGCCTTTAAGCATTAGCTGGGGAGCTGGAGATCTAAAGAAAAACTTTATCTTTAAGCCGGAAGCGGAGAACAATTCCTCCGAAATTTGGCTTTCTCCTGGACTGATTGCGGCTCTGGAAAGTATGGAGCTCATTTCTGCAGAATGGCCATTAAAACAAAAAATTGAATGGGCAAAAGAGACAATTTTGCGTCTCATCCCAGAAAAAGAGACCATTTTAAACGTAGAGATGCTTCTTCAAAAAATATTGATGAACCACTTAGGGTTGACCGAACAAGAATTGCGCGATTATGATAATAGACCCCAAGAAGCATTTCAAAGCAATTTGATGCTGCTATCAGCCTCGGCTCCTCAAACAATGGGGGGCAAAAATCAGCTTTGCGCCAATTACTATCTATTATTGGAAAAAGGGGAAAATGCCTTTAAAGCGATGGCAGATAATGCCCTTTTGAAGTGCTGGGAATTTACGCTGGCGTCTTTTGCAGAAACCAAAGCTGAATTCACACGGTGGAATCTTTACTCAAGCCTAGGCATGGGAGCTCAAGAAAAAGGGGGAATAGGATTTTGCATCTATGAAATTCTTCAAAGGCGTCTTGATATCAACAATCAGAAAGTCCGGGAGCTACAGCTCGAATATGAAACCATGTATTCTCAAGTCAAATACCTGGAAGCGCGGATGAAAAGGGCTTCGACGGAAAAAGAGGTCGAGTGGCTAAAGATAGATTATAAAACAAAAACCTATGAATTTTACCTTCTCGAAGAGCTGCGCGACAAAGAGCAAGAGAAAGGGCAAAGGATTGCCAGGCTGCACGACGTCCTCATCGACGCCTACTACCATCTATTTCCCCAATACTTTCAAGAAGTTTACGATGCCGACATGCATGAAGTCAATGTTGGCCCTTACGATGATAGCCCGGCCGGTTTTCGCCTCTTATATAAATATGGGAGGGCCAATACTTCACAGTGGACTTATATTTATACACCCCAAGAGTTTATCTCCTCGCTCAACAGTTTCTTTATTGCAACTGAAGTGGAGCTAGCCTCTAGAGATGAATTTCAAGGATTGCAGCAAGAACTTACCGAGATCGTGACCGCTATCGTCAACCATATTAAAACCAAAGAGTTTCTCGAAACCGCCTTTTATCGCATGGCCGCTGTCCATCACACTGCGGCTATCCAAGATCCATTAAACCATTTGGATCAAATCGAGAAAAAACCTTGGGCCTACACTTCTGGCGGAACCATGGGAAGCCTCGTCAGCTGTTATTTCCGTTTGGAGCAAAAGCCCACTGAAATCGCCCGCTGGGTGGAAAATCCGATGGAGCTGCTAGTCTTTTTTTTGGATACCCTGAAGCAGATCCCTCCCAAGCTCATCCAAGATTTTTTTAAAGAAAACAGAAAATCGATGCTGATGCACTCCCCTACGCACGCCTTTCTTTTAAAGCCTCGAGATCCGGAGTTTTATGAAGGGTGGCAATCGGAAGCGTTTACTTACACATGGGTGCGCGATCAATGGGTCAAATCTAGACAGCGGTATCTCGATATGATCGTTATGGACGAAGGGATGATGAACGATTTGATTCAAAAGCTTCTCCTTTTAGTGCCGGACGATTTTAAATACTATTTTAGAAAGGTATTTGAAAGGATCCATGGGACTATGACCCCTGTGGAATTTAGGCAGCATCTGGTGGATACGATGGAGCACGATCCAGGATTGCGGAGAAGAGGGATGAACGCGCTTTCGCCGGATGATATCGACAGCCTATTATTTGAACTTCTCCCTTTGTTTCCTTTTTATCAAATGAGTGCCAGGCTGGAAACGTTGTTTAAATCTTTTCCAGAGATCTCTGAAAAGATGCGCAGGGAAATGTTAGACTTGTATCAAAGCTTGCCTTCACAACCTGGGGGGGAGATCTATGGGAATGCCAAATCGTTGCAAAATATCGCTAAAGCTTTGTTGTGTTTGACAAGCTTGCAAACCAGCGCTCCGATCGATTGGCATGTCAAAATCGCTGAAGCGGCCCGCCGGAATGATTTTGCCTTGCCGCGAGCTATTGCGTTCGCCGATACGAATTGGATGAAGGAGCAGTTTGCGTTTGTTGTTAACCCTGGCACAGGGAAGTTGGAGTTATGGAGGGTGGATGCAACAAGTACATGGGGAGCTCCCATGGGTCTTTGGCAGCAGTGGTTGGACGGAAGCAGAAAAGACCGCCCCTGGGGCATTTACACCAAACCTCATGAATATCTACTGCACACGGAACAAGCGGCGGGCATTATAAGATGAGGCCTTAGCAACATCCTCAACGGGCAATCCTTTAACCTGCGCGATTATTTCGGCAATTTCTGACAGATAAGATGGCTCGTTGGGCTTTCCACGGTGGCTTTGAGGAGCCAAATAAGGGGTATCGGTCTCAATTAGCAATTGGCCAAGAGGAACAAATTTGGCCACTTCCCTTAGCTCTGTGCTTTTTTTGAAAGTGACAATTCCACTCAAAGATAAATACCAACCCCGCTCCACCACTTGCTGAGCTTCCTCAACTGTTCCTGTAAAACAATGTAAAACCCCCGGCGCATGTTTTCCATCAATCACATAATTTTCATCTAAAATTTGAAAAAGGTCGGAAAAAGCTTCCCTGCAATGGATGATGACGGGCAGCGTGCATTCTAAGGCGAGGTGAAGGTACTGCTGCAAAAAATATTTTTGTGTTTCAGGCCGAGAATGGGTGTAATGATAATCCAACCCAGTTTCTCCAACAGCTACAAACGCTCCTTCCTTTGCACATTTTGCAAATTCAGGAAACATCGTTTCCCCTTCTGCATCGACATCGTGGGGCGTAGTAGCCCCTGCATTGACAACCCATGGATAATGGCGGGCAAGCTCAAGCCCTTTTTCCAAAGAAGCGTGGTCTGTACATATATTTACAATAGATTCAACCCCTGCCGCTTGGGCGCGTTCTAGAATTCTGTCAACTTCAGGATAAACCGATTCGGATGTTA
Source organism: uncultured Parachlamydiaceae bacterium (assembly GCA_963742415.1). Classification (GTDB taxonomy): domain Bacteria; phylum Chlamydiota; class Chlamydiia; order Chlamydiales; family Parachlamydiaceae; genus CAVULX01. Next base: position 252,646 of record CAVULX010000003.1, on the reverse strand, counting down.
AATGGGCATGTGAATCGAAGAACTTTCCGTTCATCGCTTAGACTCGGCGATTTGTCTTTCCAGCTTATTCAAATGTTCTAAAACATTTTCAGGAGTCAAAACTTGGGGGAGGATAGCGGCCGTCTCTGAATTAGCCCCGTACAAGACATACAAAGGCACTCCATTGCGGCCGAATTGGCGCAAAGCTTCTGTTATTTTTCCATCCTTGCGGGTCCAGTCGGCTTTCATCCTCACAACCCCTAACGCGTCAAATTTGGTAGCGACAGCGTCACTCACTAGAACTAAATGGTTGGCTTGACAAATCAAACACCATTTGGCAGTAAAATCAACGAATACAGGAATTCCTTTTTTTTGGAGGTCCGCCACCCGTTCCGCTGAAAAAGGCTCCCAAGCATCTGCTGTAACGGTCTGGTTAGCTTGAGGGACATCATAAGCGATCACCCAAGCAGCCGTTGAGTTTACAATGATATAGCTTCCTGCTCCAAACCAAAGGGCAGCAAATAGATAGCCGATGGCGCGCACGGTTTTTGATTGTATCGGAGTTCCCCATTTGCCCAAAATCCAACATCCTATTGACAAGAAGAAAAATCCGGCGAGCAACAAAGCGACACCTAAGGTATTTGTCTGAGCTCCAAAGACCCATATAAGCCATAGGACGGTGGCTAGCATGAGGAAGCCCATCACCTCTTTAAAGGTTTCCATCCAGGCCCCAGGTTTGGGCATAAAACGGAGCAATCGGGGGAAAGCTGCAAGCAGCAAATAAGGGAATGCCATTCCCAGCCCCAATGAAGTAAAGATTAAAAGGGCAGGGAGAGGGGAAAGTGTGACAGCGAAGCCGATCGCAGTTCCAAGAAAAGGGCCTGTGCATGGAGTTGCTACAGCGGTAGCTAAAACACCGCTTAAAAAGGAGGCGATAAGGCCGGTTTTTTGACGCATGTTGGCTTGGCCGGCATAAGCCGTCACAGAGGCGCCTATTTCGAAAACACCAAAAAGGCTCAAGCTAAAAATAAGCAATAATGCAGCTAAGGCAGCCACAAACAGAGGCTCTTGCAATTGGAATCCCCACCCCACACTATTTCCATAGGCTTGCAAAATGAGCAGCAGCCCTGCTAAAACCCAGAAAGAAAGAAGCACTCCAAAGGTGAAAGCGGCGCCATGCTTAAGCGTCGTCGAACGGTTTTCGCTGGCCAGTTTAACAAAGCTCAAGACTTTCACGGACATGACAGGAAGAACACAAGGCATCAAGTTGAGGATCATTCCGCCGATAAACGCGAAGAGTAACGCCCAGACAAAACCGATTTGATCTTCTGCTGAAGTTTGGGTGATCTGCACATCCAATTGAGGAGATTTAATAGCTGGTTCATTTTTGGAGTCAGCAAAAGAGATCTCCTCTTCTTGGCTCCGATCAACAAGCGGAAGGTTTATATCGATAGCTTCAGTTAATGAAGCATCATTTTGCAAAACGACGACCCCTCTTAAGAAAGGGGTTTTTTCATCACTATCATCCTCTTTTAGAGCTAAAACATAGGCTCCGGGGCGGTTTTCTTTCGTCAGTAAGGTTGCGCTGCCTTTCACGTCAATCCCTTTATGTTCAGGGAAAAATTCGGCTGCTGTATAGGTTGTCAAGTGATGGACAGGAGCTTGCAGACGCAATTCGATCAAGCCATTTGAACGGTAGGCTTTAAGATTCCATTGTTTTTTTGGAAGTTTCTCCCTGGCTTGTGAAAAGGCGGATTCCCACTCTTTTCGCAGGCGGGGCTTTGATGAGGTCACCGGGATTTGCATCGAGACCGCTTTTATTCCCGGCAAACAGGTTGTATCGGAACAAACGAGCCAGTCTATGTCAGCCCCAATTTTCACCGGAGTATTTTGATCAAGGGTTGCGGGCGGGGTAATCCGAGTTAAGAGCCAAACTTCATCTTCATAACCAAAAGTGATCATCGAATCTTGGTTGAACTTCTGGGGATAGGGCCATTGCGTTGCGGAGGCAGTAAACCCCTTTGGCAGAACCCAATCAATGGCTGAAGTCATTCCCGCATCTCCCGGATTTTTCCAGTAAGCATGCCACCCTTTCTCTAATTGAAAATGGATCGCCACCCAAAAAGGGCGACCTGGTTGAATCGCTTCTTCTTCAGCAATGAGATCGATTTGGATAGGATCTTCTACCCCAGAGGAGTTAAAGGTCCCCATAGAAGGGGATAGCTTTTCATCGCCTGCATGCAAAAACAAGGCAGACGACAGATAGACCCAAAAAACAAAAAGAACGAAATAGTTTATTTTTTTCTCTTTCAAGATTTTTCCTCTCCGGCTAGCATAATCTGTTCATTAAAAAAGAACAAGAGAGTATGTCTAAAAATTCCTATTTATTATACAGGAAATATACATGAATGTAAAGATATTTTTTGCGGTAAACCCTTTCTTAGAGGCATATTTTCATTCAGATTTTCTCGGAAAATGCATTTTTATCGGTTTGTTTTTTTTATCTATATGTACTTGGATATTAGTGATTTATAAATGTTTGCTAACAGCCAAAGTGCGCAAAAATGCCAAGAAGTTCAATAAAATTTTTCAGACATCCAAACAAAACCCTTTAAACATCGAAGCGTCCCAAATCGAAGTTCAATCCAATCCGTTCTTCCATTTGTATCAAACATTAAAAAAGAACACAGTGGAAATTTTAAATAAAAACCGGATCTTCGGGATGACCCAATCAGATAGGAGCGGCAGCGAGAATATAATTGCTTATCTGTCACCCTCTGACGTTGAGATTGTTCAGGCTCACCTCAGTTCAACGATCTCATTTCAAATAAGCCATTTGGAAAAATATCTTTTTATTTTAGCGACCATTGTAACCTTGGGTCCATTTCTGGGTTTGCTGGGTACAGTTTGGGGGATATTGACCACATTTTCAGAAATCCAGGCTTCGACCGGAGGAAGCACGAATCAAATGGTGCTTAGCGGCCTTTCGCTAGCTTTGGCCACAACGGTTTTGGGATTGCTTGATGCAATTCCAGCTTTAATAGGATACAATTATTTAAAAAATGTCATCCGGGATTTCGAAACCGATATGGAGGGGTTTTCTACCGACCTTTTAACGGCCGTTGAGATGCAATACCGAAAAGTTAATGTGGAGTGATGGTAGGGAGGCATGTCAAGGATTATCAAAGGAAATCGTTTTAAGAGTAAGGACACTGAGGAACCTGTAGTTAACCTGACCCCTTTGATCGATGTTGTGTTTGTCATTTTGATCATGTTCATTTTGGTAGCCCCTTTGCTTGAGTTGGATCGGGTCGAGTTGGCAGATGCCGGAACTGAACAGAGCGGGAGCATTGAAGCCCGTGAGGCTAGCCCCTTGTCCATCCATGTGCATAAAGATAACGTGATCACGTTTAACGGCAAAAAAGTCGAACTTGGAAAACTGCCTCTCCTCCTTGCAGAAGCCAAAAAAAAATATCCCACAGCGCGCCTGCAGCTTTTTCATGATAAACGGGCTTTTTTTGGGACCTATCAAGCCATCAAAAATACTGCCGAACAGGTTGGCTTCAGTGAGATGGATATTATTTTAAAACCATCATAACAGAGCTTTGAGTGTTTTATATACAATCTATTGCTATTCAAAATAGACAGTTGATATCCATTGCCTTGGTGGTCATCACCCTGCATCTGCTAATTCTCTATCAATTGGGCCGCTTGAGCGAACAGAGAAGCAAGCCCTCCACCCAAATAAAACTAGCCGTAAAAACAATTTCCCTGAAAGAACCTAAAGTTGAAAACACGGTTGTTAAAGAGGCTCCCCAGTCAGTCGTTCTAACTCCTGTTCCAATCTTAGAGGTTTCTCCTCCCAAGCCAAGCGCAAAAAAAAGTCAAAAAAAAGTTGTAAAAAAAGAGGCGGTCAAAAAAAACATCAGTAAAAAGAAAGAAATAGTTGTCAAAAATGAAGCTAAGAAAACTGAACGACAAGCACTTTTGGCAAAAGCGCAAGAAAGCATTGCAAAAATTCAGCTAACGAGCGATAACAATGGGGCAGGTCAACTTTTGAAGCAACAGGAATTGAAGATTCCAGAAATGAGAGCCCCATCGGCTTTTTCTTCGGAAGAATCGGGAAGAACGACTTCTGAAGAACAACACTATCATGACGAACTTGCTGGCCGCTTAAAGCTGTTGCTCCGTTTGCCTGAATATGGAGAAGTAAAAATCAAGTTAACGCTGGAACGTTCGGGCCGGTTTGTTAGGCTCGTGGTGGTCAATGCTGTAAGCGAAATAAATAAGAAATATGTCGAAAGCGCATTACCCCAGTTGAGCTTTCCCCCTTTTGGATCCAACTTTCCAGGCATAGCTGAAAGGAGTTTCTCCATTACCCTTAGCCATGATTTTTAAGTTAACGCGTCGCCAGAATATGCAAAGATTGATAAAACTTACATTCCTATTGATTTTGACTGTCCAATCCTTGGCTTTTTGCCATGAGGAGGAGATCATTGTTAAGCTCGACACCGATGTTTCGCTGCTGCCCCTCTATTTAGGGACTTTTATCAATGAAAATTCAGGATTTGATCAAGCCTATATTAATAAGTTGGAAAAAGTTCTGCAGTTTGACCTAAATAACAATGGGATGACTTTTTTGGTTAAGCATAGTAGTCCGAGAGATGCCTTGGCTAAAAAAGAGGCCTTCGATGCTCCTACACCAGGGGTTCAGTGGAAAGCGCTCAATGTCCATTATGTTGTGATGATTAAATTGAAAGAAAAAAAGCTGTCCGCACGCCTTTTAGCGACAATACCCAACACCTTGAACGCAGTCGACAACCTCCCTTTAACAGGCCATCTAGAGCTGGATAGGCAAACGATCCATCAACTGGCCGATCAGATCCATCAAGCCCTTTTTGGCACCGAAGGGATCGCGACCACACATGTGCTATTTACGTTAAAAACAAAAAATGACAAAGGGGTTTGGGTTTCCGATGTCTGGGAGGCTGATTATGATGGGGGAAATCCCCGCCGGGTCACTCAAGAAGGGGGATATTGCGTCACCCCAGCTTATGTGCCGCCTAAAAGTGGATATGCAAGCGGATCTTTTTTTTATGTTTCCTATCTCAACGGGCAGCCTAAAATCTATTATGCTTCCCTTCAGGATGGGACAGGGCAAAGATTTTCCTACATGCGCGGCAACCAGTTAATGCCTGCCATTTCAAGACAACGGGATAAAATCGCCTTCATTAGCGATGTCACAGGGAACCCAGATCTTTTTATCCAATATTTCAACCCAGATGCGGGCGCCTTAGGAAAACCGCAGCAGATATTTGCTTCCCGCTCTGCAGCTCAAGGATCCCCTGCTTTTAGTCAGGATGGGAGGCAAATTGCTTTTGTATCGAACAAAGATGGCTATGCCCGCATTTACGTGATGGAGATTCCAGGGCCTGGAGCAAATCTGGTGGATCTCGCCCCCAGGCTGATCTCTAAGCAATCTAGGGAAAGCTCGGCGCCCGCCTGGTCTCCCGATGGTTCTAAACTCGCCTATTGCACCCTTACCAATGGGACAAGGCAGATATGGCTGTACGACTTCTCTAAAAGGGAAGAACGGCAAATCACACAAGGTCCCGGAAATAAGGAAAACCCCGCCTGGGCTCCTAATAGCTTGCATTTAATTTTCAATTCAACCGATAGTCGAGAAAGTGAATTATACCTTATTAACCTAAATCAACCGAAAGCAGTAAAAATTACAAGCGGACCCGGTGAAAAACATTATCCCGATTGGGAACCCAAATTTATGGTAAATAGATAATTCAAAACTAAGAGATCGAGGCTCATATGAAAATAACAAAACTTTCGCTGTTAATAAATGTGGCCGTCATTTGCGCGGCTTTAGCAGGCTGCTGCCGGTCTTCCGACGATGTGTGGGACGATACCAAGTCGTGCAGCAGGCATATGAAACGGGGATTGCGCACCTTAAGCGGAAAACGGGGGGACTCCAGAGCTGTGTGTTCCCGTGACGAATTTTATTCGATAGATCAAGATTGTTATGCTGGGGAAGATTTTATCCCCTTGCAGGACAGCTCTAGAGAAGGAATTGGGATGGATATGATGTCAGCCCCGCCTCCCAGAGAAACCCCCGGTGATCCAGGCAGTTCCGTTCCAGGGATTGAAGCATTTCAAGATCCTAGCACTCATCCTCAACTCGCAGGGATTTTTAAAAGTATCTCCTTCGACTACAATCAATATCTTGTAAAAGGGGATGAAAACATGGAAACACTTCACAATGTTTCAGTTTACTTGCGTCAACATCCTTATACTTATATTTTTATTGAAGGGCATTGCGATGAACGGGGGCCGGAAGCTTATAATCTATCATTGGGATCTCGCCGAGCCAATGCAGTCAGAGAACTTCTCGTCAATGCTGGGGTGAATCCCAATAATGTCTTTACGATCTCTTATGGTAAAGAACGTCCTTTAGTATTAGACCACCATGAAGAAGCCTGGTCGAGAAACCGCCGTGCTGAATTTAAAATTTATAATCCCTACTAGGCCTGGAATCGATGCATTTGACATATCACATTTTTACACGACTCTCACGAAGATGGTTTCAACCCATCTTCGTGCTCACACTTATATTTTTATTTTTTTCTTCATCTGTTGCTGATGCTGCATCTGTGCGTAACCGTTCAAGTTATGAGGCGGACTCTAGCAATCTTCAGCAAGATATTTTAGATTCCCTTACAGATCTACGCAGTAAAGTGAATAACCATGAAATTGAATTACGGGTATTTGAAGAGAAATTCAAAACAGAAGAAGAGATCATCGATTCTTTGAGGGAGCAAGTCAACAACACCCTCAAGACCATCAGAGACACATTACGAGCCCAAACGAATACAATCGAATCAAAGTATGCCAACAACGAAAATTTTTCGAAAGAGATTGCAACACACTTAAAAGAACATACCGCGGATTCATTCAATGCTTTGTCAGAGTACAAAAAGCGGATTGCTGATCTCGAAAAAACCATTGAATTGCAAAATCGCAACATTGAGAATATTCAAAAGGCTCTCAAACACGTCACGGAAATATTGCAAAATAAAGAGTTTAAAGGGATTTCTGATGCAGCCTCTCAAGACACTGTTAAGACCTACCAGGTAAAATCAGGGGATAGCCTAGAAAAAATCGCCAAACAAAATGGAACGTCCATCAAAAAGCTGAAAGAGATAAACAATCTCATTAACGATCAAATTATCATCGGTCAAAAACTTTACCTGCCGGAATAAGAATGGCTTTGCAGGAAAAACAAAATCATGCCATTGGAATGTTTGATTCAGGGGTCGGCGGCCTAACGGTCATGCAAGAAGTGATCCGGCAAATTCCTAACGAAAATATTGTCTATTTTGCCGATACAGCTCGCATCCCTTACGGTGAAAAAAGCCGCGAGGCTGTGATCCGCTTTTCTGTGGAAAACACCGCTTTCTTGATTAAGAATAGCATTAAATTGTTAATCGTCGCTTGTAATACGGCCTCGGCCCATTCGTTAGATAAATTAAAGGACATATTTCACATTCCTATTATTGGAGTCATTGAACCTGGCGCAGACCAGGCAACAAAGGTTACTAAAAATGGAAAAATTGCCGTTTTAGCTACTCGAGGGACGGTAAATTCGGGAGCTTATCAAAAGGAAATTGCAAAAAAAATGCCTGAGGCAGAGGTCTACGCTTTTCCTTGCCCACTGTTTGTCCCTTTTGTTGAGGAAAAACTCATGCATCACCCGGCTGCGAAACTTGTCGTCAAAGAGTATCTAAAGCCAGTAAAAGACAAACAAGTCGATACGATTTTGCTGGGATGCACCCATTATCCCCTGCTAAAAAATTTAATTCAGGAAGAGATGGGGGAGGATATCGCGATTGTAGATTCAGCTTCCACATGTGCCAAAGCTGTAAAGAAGATTTTGATAGATCTTAAGCTTCACACTTTCAATAATGCGGCTCCCATCCACCGCTTTTTTGTCTCGGATGACCCCGAAAAATTCCAGTCGATCGGCTCCGACTTCCTAGGAATGCCTATCATGGCCCCTGTATTGAAAGTCTAAGTAGTCGGTGCTGATTTAACATCTCTATCTACAAAAATAGAATTTTATGGCGTCCTTACAGGACTCTGTTTTTTTTCCATTTTACCCAGGCCTTCGCTTCGCTACGACCTGGGCTATGATATTCCGCGCCTTCGGCGCTGGAAACGGTCTGAAAGGCCGAAATGTTATAGCCCAGGCTTTCGCTTCGCTACGACTTGGGCTATGATATTCCGCGCCTTCGGCACTGAAAACGGCCTGAAAGGCCGAAATGTTATAGCCCAGGCTTTCGCTTCGCTACGACTTGGGCTATGATATTCCGCGCCTTCGGCGCTGGAAACAGCCTGAAAGGCCGAAATGTTATAGCCCAGGCCTTCGCTTCGCTACGACTTGGGCTATGATATTCCGCGCCTTCGGCGCTGGAAACGGCCTGAAAGGCCGAAATGTTATAGCCCAGGCTTTCGCTTCGCTACGACTTGGGCTATGATATTCCGCGCCTTCGGCGCTGGAAACGGCCTGAAAGGCCGAAATGTTATAGCCCAGGCTTTCGCTTCGCTACGACTTGGGCTATGATATTCCGCGCCTTCGGCGCTGAAAACGGCCTGAAAGGCCGAAATGTTATAGCCCAGGTCGTAGCGAAGCGAAGGCCTGGGTAAAATGGAAAAAAAAACAGAGTCCTGTAAGGACGCCATAAAATTCTATTTTTGTAGATAGAGAAGTTAATTCATCATCGACTAAGAACATTTTGCAAAACGGTTTGCTTCATCCTTCGACTTCGGTTTGTACTATAGACGTTTTGTCGGGTTCTAAAGAAACCGATTGGGTTTGTATCGTTGATGATCCTACATCTGCTCTAGCAACAGGATATTCAGTCAGAATGCTCTTCAGCTCTTCAGGCATCTTGATTTGAAGCAGATAACTCTTTTGATTTTTTGTTAATGCAATTAACTTATTATTTAAAATATACTTAACTAGATCAATAGATCTAACATTATTTAGTTTAGCTAAATTCTCAAAGCAAGATAGTTTCATTTTATAATTTGATTTGAAAATGCGTATTATTATTTTTTTTAAAAAACCCTCCCTAAGAAGATTATTAGTATCACCATCTAAATAGTTTTTTGGAAAACAAGCAACGGTTAAAAAACTATCTAATTCAATATTGTTTCTAAGAATGTAGTTGAGAGCCGCCTTATTGTGAAGGAAATAATAGGAAAAATCACACAAGTAGTTGTACCCTTTTTGAATCTTATATTCTTTTAAAAGAAATCTGCTTAACTTATTTTCTAAATATCTGTAAATTTTTTTATCTTCTATATCAAGGTTGTATTTCCTAAGATTTTGACGAATTTCGTCTATTGATTCTTGATTCAATTCTTTTGATAAATCAAATTTATTCTTTACCCTCCAATAAACACCATTATTTCCATTTCCATAGTGCTTGGTTAACACATCCCCTAAAAATTTTTTTTCAAAAAGATCCCCGAATATTTTATATTTTTGCTTTTTATTTAGTTCAATTAATTTATTTTGTAAAATATGACCAATATACTTGCTTTTTCCATTGGCAATTAACATCCTAAAATATCTGAACTTATTTCCCGAATACTGCTCTTCTTGGAAAAGTTTTCCAGCTATTTTTTTAAAAAATCCAAAATCTTTATTTTTATCTTTAGGGAAATGAATTTGCTTTGACGAGCAAATGATATCCCAAAAAGTCGTCCCATGCTCATTGATTTTATCTAAATTAGATTGGCTTGCGATCAGCCGATTAAGTGCAGATTCATTGTTGATAAAATACCTTGTTATTACTTTGGAGGGAAAGACCCCATTGTATTTTATAATATTGCGATCCGATGCTTGATTAATTAAATAAGTCCGCACACACCATTCAAGAACCAGAAATAGACCAGCAACAAGGACCGAAGTTCCAATAACGAGAGGCACATTGACATTCCATAGGTACGCTATGAAGGCGTTTATCAGAACCGCAGCTAATGCGATCAAGATATTTCCTAATGTTAATATTCTTTGATGAAAACGCACTCCAGATTTCCCTATTTTTTCGAGAAACGGCTGCTTAGGATGATCAGCGTCTATAGGCTTATCTGCTGCGATTTGTCTTTTTATTTCCTTTATGATCGTTTTTTTTGATTTTGATGGCGATAAAACCTTCAACCAATTCAATTTATTAAATTTTATTTGTTTGGGGTTGATCCCCTTTTTAATTAAAAAGAGGGCATTTTCTAATTGATAAGAGCTTTTATTTAATAGCTTTGTAAAATTTAAATCATTGAAGTTAAACCCCTTATCTTTAAATAAGGAGATCATGCAACCAAATAACTTCTTAATATTGTAGTCTTGAATGACACTGAGCTCGATATTCTCAAAAGCTGCAATGAAATCATTTTTTTCTAAAATTTGAGGATTAATGAGCTCTTTTTGTAACAGTAATACCATAGGGACGAGGTTCTTTTTTTCTGCGAATTTAAGAAAATAGTCACAGGCATTATCACTATTGATGATTCCTTTTTCGAGAAGCAAATTGAAATTCCTTACCTCTTTGTCTATGAAATCAGTTTTGTTTATCAGTTTAATTTCCATTAGAGTCTCAAAGATTTTATCCAACAATTTTTGATTATTTTTTTTCGAAGGGTCAAATTGAATCTCAGGATCTTCAAGAAGTTTTTTCAAAGCATTGAAATTTTTGATCAAATAGTCGATGACCTCATCGGGAACAGGTGTATTTTCACTAACTTCGATTTTAAAATAATTTTTAGCAATCTTATCGAGAGCTTGTACGGCCCTATGTTTTTCCCCACAATAAGAGATGAACGGGATTACAAGGAGAATGGCTTTGAAGGGTGATGGTGTAGTTGAAGCTAAAGCAGAGGTTGCTATCGCTGAAAGCGCTGTGCGTATCCAAATAGAAGTTTGATTAATCTCAAATTTTTCCTCCCCGACAGTTTCAAATTCTGAACGGATTGCTGGAGGCCATAGTGGAGCTGCTTGCAGGAAAGTACACATAAGATCTTATCCGAAGTTAAAAGATTAATGACCTTTGCGTTGAATTTATTTTTTGTCAGACATAATGAAACTATAATAAATTTTTATAATTGAAAGGAAGAGGATAAGCAGAAAAAGGCTTCCCCAAATAAAGGACGGGGAAAGTGGAAGGTCTTTTAACACGTGAGCTTCTTCCAAGCTAAAGGGTAAAATGGGGACCCCGTGAAGGGCTTCGTTGGCAACTAAACGCCCTTGAACTGTGATGACCCGATTGATCGCGGTACGGTCAAATTGCCCGATCAAAATAATTTGCCGGGCCTTTTTTTCATGAGATCCCAGACAGCATGATTTCAAGTTAGGCTCTGCGGCTAAAATCCACTCCCCTTTAGGAGTTTGATACAAAAATCCTCTAATTTCAATGATTTCAAAAGAGGTTAGGGAAGGCAGCTCATCGAAAGTGATAGGCCGCACCATTTCGCTGAACCCTTCTGAGAAGCTCACAATAAAAAATAATAAAAGCAAAAACATGTTTTGATTTGCCAACCTGATAGACATTCTATATCATCATATTTCCATTTAAAATTGTTTTTATAGCGGGAAATTCCTTATGAGTCATTTTCTTTTTACTTCTGAATCGGTGGCTGCGGGCCATCCGGATAAAGTTGCCGATCAAATATCCGATGCTATTTTAGATGCTTGCCTGAGGGAGGATATTCATGCTCGGGTGGCTTGTGAAACTTTAGTGACGACAGGATTGATTGTATTATCCGGCGAAATCACTACGAAAGCGCATCCTAATTTCCCTGAAATCGCTCGAGAAACTGTTAGAGATATTGGCTATACAGATAGTTCTTTAGGGTTTGATTATAAATCTTGCGGCGTCTTGATCTCTTTCAATAAGCAATCTCTGGATATTGCCAGAGGGTTGAGCGAGTCGGAATCTTTGTACAAAGATCAGGGGGCCGGAGATCAAGGTCTAATGTTTGGCTATGCTTGCGATGAAACTCCTGAACTTATGCCTATGCCTATCATGATGGCCCATAAAATTGTACGGGAATTAAGACGCTTGCGGGTATCTAAAGAGCTTCCCTATTTACGTCCAGACGCCAAATCCCAAGTCACCGTCGAATATGACAAGGGATACCAACCTTTGCGGTTGGAGACCGTCGTGATATCGACACAACACACTCCTGAAGTGGATCACGATACAATTGTTAGAGATATGAAAGAAATGGCTTCGAAATTAGCTCCCAAAGGATTTGTTGACGAAGAAACAAAATTTTACATCAACCCGACCGGCCGTTTTGTTGTTGGAGGTCCAGAAGGGGATTGCGGCTTAACCGGGCGAAAAATCATTGTGGATACCTATGGCGGCATGGGACGGCATGGAGGAGGGGCCTTTTCTGGAAAAGATCCCACCAAAGTGGACCGTTCTGCATCCTATGCTGCGCGATATATCGCAAAAAATATTGTAGCTGCAAAACTGGCGAAACGTTGTGAAGTCCAAGTGTCCTATGCGATAGGCGTACCCCATCCTGTTTCTTTTAAAGTGGAAACGTTTGGCACGCAAGCTGTGGATGAGGACATATTGGCAAAAGCGATCCCCCAAGTGTTCGACCTTTCCCCTAAAGGGATGATTGAAATGCTCAACCTAAGGCGGCCTATCTATTTGCAAACAGCATTTGGAGGTCATTTTGGCCGGAATGAAAAAGATTTTACCTGGGAAAGAACAGACAAAGTCCAGCCCTTATTAGACGCTGTCAAACAATGTACTTGTGAATCATCCTCTTCGTAGTTTTATGTCATTGACCCGTGAAGAAATTTATGCTCTTACAGATGAGCTTCAGTCCGTTCTATCCCACGCTCATATTTGTAGTTTCAAAGCGATTGAGCAAAGGAAATTTGTGCTGCAATGTGATAAAGAAGGGGAGCTTCTGCAGTTGTTATTCTGTTTTCAAGAGCCGTTTCTCCGTTTTCATTTGTCTTCAGGAAAAAGTCAATTTTGCGATTCCTCTTTTGCCTCAGCCATTGATTCATCCATCAGTTCTGCAAAGATAGAAGAAATAAAAATGATCAATCAAGATAGGATCATTCAGCTCTATTTGAAAAAAGGAGCTCAACCTTTTTTTCTCGTCGGAGAATTTTTTTCTAAACGGCCCAATTTGTATTTATTGGATCGTGATCTCAATATTGTAGCGAGTTTAAATCCGACAGCTTCAAAGATTTATCATTATCCCGAAAATATAAAAGTATCATCCGGAGAGATCCACCCTGCGCCGGCATCAAGTGATTTAGTTGAAGCGAGATATGAACTGCAAGAAAAAGAAGCCTTGTTTCTCAAGCTGAAAAGAACATATGAATCCATGGCTTTTAAGCAGTTAAGTCGAACTAAAAAGCTCTATGAAAAAGCTCTTCAGGATAATCAAAAGGCTTTAGCTTGGAAAGAAATTCAACATGAAGGCGTATTGCTGCAAGCGAATTTTTATCAATTGCGCAAAGGGTTAACTGAAATTCGATTAGTAGATTGGGAAAAGCCGGGGGAAGAGGAACATGTTCTCTTGCTAGATCCTCTGCTAGGGCCTCAAGAAAACATAGAAAAGCGTTTTCACCAAAGCAAAAAGTTGAAAGCCAGTTTGAACTATACCGAAGATAGAATCCTAGTAACGGGAAAAATGCTGGAGAAACAGCAAGAGATTGTTTCGCAAGTTGCTGAAACTACTTCCTTAGAGGCTCTTCATGCTATTGGCTTATTTTTCGAAAAGCAAAAGCCGCAAAGAAAATCGGAAAAAAGCTCATCTCTGCCGTACTTGGAATTTTATTCTGAATCGGGCCTCAAAATTTGGGTCGGAAAAAATGCAAAAAGCAATGAAAAGCTCACTTTCAGCTATGCGAGCGGATCAGATTGGTGGTTTCATGTTTGCGGTTGTCCCGGTTCCCATGTAATTTTGAAGGTGAAAAAGAACCAAGAGCCCGATCCTGAGTCCATTCAAGATGCTATCTTATTAGCTTTGATTCATAGCAAGGCAAAAGATAAAGGGGAAGCGGAGATCCATGCAACCCAATGTAAATATGTTTCTCGAATAGGTCGTGGAAAAGCTGGACAGGTTCAAATTTCGAAGCATAAAACCCTTTATGCCAAGCTCGATCAAAATCGTTTCCGCTCCATCAAAAGCCGCTCTAGCCTTAAGGACAAAAGCAGTAACCACTGAGCCTGTGAGATCACTGAAGATTTTTGAGATCACTGAGGAGGTTTAGATGATACAACTCGTTAAAGTAGGTAACGCTATTAAGATTAATTAACGTAAGTTGCAAATAATAAAATTTATTGTCTCTCTGTGTTCTCTGTGATCTCTGTGGTTGAATTTTAATAAACCACAGAGATCACAGAGGTTTTTTAAACTTGATTACACTCAGTAATTTTCAACTTACATTAACTATATTAAATAAAACAAAAAGAAAAATTCATAACATAAAGGTACTAAAAGAGCTACCTACTTTATCAAATTGTATCATCTAAACTTTCTCATTGATCTCAAAAATCCTCTGTGATCTCACTGGCTCAGTGGTTATTTTGGCTCAGTGGTGTTATAAAATCATCATGAATTCCATTTGCGCATGGAGGAAGCCGACGACTCAGATTTTCCATAAGGCCATTTCCATTCCTGAATTTCAGCCATGTCTTCCCCCTTTTCTCTAATGTAATTGCTGTGGTCAATGAGTTTATTGGTGACAAATTCCCGAATGTAGCCTGTGGAGTTTGCCAAGCGGGGAATCCGCTCTACTGTGTCAAGAGCTAAGTGAAAACGGTCCATTTCATTTAAGACAACCATGTCGAAAGGAGTTGTGGTTGTTCCTTCCTCCTTATACCCTTTCACATGAAGGTTGACATGGTTAGGACGTCTGTATGTCAAACGATGAATGAGCCAAGGATAACCGTGAAAAGCAAAAATGATCGGCTTGTCCGCAGTGAATATATCGATAAATTCTCTATCTGAAAGGCCATGGGGATGTTCTTTTTGAGGCTGCAGGGCCATGAGGTTGACAACATTGACGAACCGAATTTTGATGTCAGGAGCATGTTTGCGGAGAATATCTACAGCGGCTAAGGCTTCCAAAGTGGGAATATCTCCTGCACAGGCAATGACTGCGTCAGGTTCAGAAGCGAAATCATTGCTTGCCCATTTCCAAATGCCAATCCCTTTGGTGCAGTGCCTAATAGCTTCCTCCATCGACATATATTGATAAGCAGGCTGCTTGCCGGCAATAATCACATTGACATAATTTAGGCTTCGCAAACAATGATCTGTCACTGACAATAATGAATTGGTATCGGGCGGCAAATAAATGCGGATGACTTCAGCTTTTTTGTTGACCACATGATCAATAAAGCCTGGGTCTTGATGGGAAAAACCGTTGTGGTCTTGCCTCCAAACATGGGAAGTCAACAAGATATTTAATGACGCAATGGGACGGCGCCAAGGGATATGCCTCGTCGTTTTTAACCATTTTGCATGCTGGTTAAACATCGAATCAATGATATGGATGAAGGCTTCATAGCAGTTAAGAAAACCGTGGCGCCCTGTCAAAAGATACCCTTCCAGCCACCCTTCGCAGAGATGTTCACTGAGCACTTCCATCACACGCCCATCCGGCGATAGGTGGTCATCATAGGAATAAATTTTTTCCATGAAAACCCGATCCGTAACTTCGAAAAGAGCGCTTAGACGGTTTGAAGCGGTTTCATCAGGACCAAAAATGCGGAAATTTTTGTTGGCTTCATTTAATTTCATGATGTCCCGCAAAAACTCTCCCATGACCCGTGTGGCCTCTCCTAAGATTGTTCCAGGAGTCGGGACATCTACAGCATATTTTCGGAAATCAGGCATTCGCAAATCCCTGAGTAAAATTCCTCCGTTAGCATGGGGATTGGATCCCATTCGATGGTTGCCCTTAGGAGCCAATGCAGCTAACTCGGGGAGCAAGGTTCCATGTTCATCGAAAAGTTTTTCCGGATGGTAGCTCTTCATCCATGCTTCCAACATTCGGACATGTTTTGAATTAGAGGATAATTCAGCAAGCGGGACTTGATGTGAACGCCAAAAATCTTCTACTTTTTTGTGATCGACCTCTTTGGGGCCTGTCCATCCTTTAGGGGAAATAAGAATAATCATGGGCCATTGTGGACGGGCTAAATTGCCTTTTGATCTAGCCTCATGTTGGATGCGTTTAATATCAGCGATCACCTTGTCAAAGGTTGCGGCCATTTTTTGGTGCATTTCCAGAGGTTCAGAGCCTTCGACAAAATAGGGCTTGTAGCCATTGCCGATAAACAAGCTTTCCAATTCATCTTTCGAAATTCGAGCTAAAACACTTGGGTTAGCGATTTTATATCCATTCAAATGCAAAATAGGAAGCACAGCTCCGTCACGGGCAGGATTTAAAAATTTATTCGAGTGCCAGCTTGCGGCTAGAGGGCCTGTTTCTGCTTCCCCATCGCCGACAACGGAAAGGGCAATCAAATGGGGATTATCAAAAACCGCTCCAAAACCATGAGCGAGAACATATCCAAGCTCGCCTCCTTCGTGGATGGATCCCGGAGTTTCGGGAGCAACGTGGCTGGGAATGCCTCCTGGAAATGAAAATTGCTTGAAGAGTTGTTTCATCCCAGCTTCATCTTGGGAGATATTCGGATAAAATTCGCTGTAGGAGCCTTCTAAGTAGACATTCGAAACAAGAGCTGGCCCTCCGTGGCCGGGACCGGCTAAAAAAATCATGTCAAGGTCATTTTCTTTGATTGCCCGATTTGCATGCACATAAATGAAATTCAGCCCGGGAGTAGTTCCCCAATGGCCTAGTAAGCGGGGCTTGATATGATTCAAAGTGAGAGGTTCTTTGAGAAGAGGATTATCTAAGAGGTAAATTTGTCCTACCGCTAAGTAGTTTGCAGCTTGCCAATAAGCATTGATTTTACGCAGCTGCTCTTCGTCCAGAGGTCCTTTTGCCGTCTTAACTTGATTTTTTTCGGCAATTGCACTTGACCTGCTCATAAAGCCCCCCCCTGTAAATAAAATTCACATTATGCTTTTAGGGAATTTGTTGCAAAGGGAGGGTAATCGGAAAATTCTTCAATCTGCAATGTTTTTAAGATAAGAAAGCAATTCATCATGAACAAACCCGTTGGAAGCTACGACGGGGCTTCCCGATAAAACAGGATAGGGTGTCCCTTCATAAGTTGTCACCTTGCCGCCCGCTTCTTCTATCATCAGGTTGGCCGCTGCAATATCCCAAGGGCATAGAGAAATGGTCCAATAGGCATCAAATCGTCCCGCAGCTACATAAGCAGCATTGATAGCTGAGGAACCGAGATTGCGAATGATGGTTTCTTTTTTCAAGATTTTTACAAAATGGTCAATACAGCCTAAAGGATTTTCGGAGATATTATGAGGAAAACTTGTGGCCCCAATCCCGCCGGCAAATTGCAACGTCTTGGAAACCTCCATTTTTTTGCCATTGAGGAAAGCGCCTTTATTTTTTTCGGCCACGAAAAGCTCGTCGCTCATTGGCTGATAGATGACCCCTGTCACTATACCCTGAGGTCCTAATGCCCCAATACTGATGCAAAAGAGGGGAATATTGTGGATAAAATTGCTAGTTCCATCCAGAGGATCGATGATCCACAAAATTTCAGCCTTTTCTAAGGAGGAAGCTCCATAAGCCCCGCTTTCTTCGCAAAGAAAGGCATGAGAGGGATACAATTCTTCCAAAAAGGAGATAATGCATTTTTCAGAGGCGTGGTCATATTCGGTCACAAAATTTTGGATCCCTGCTTTTGTAGATATTTCAAATGTGGTTCCAAAACCCTTTCGCAGAAGAGATCCAGCCTGAATGGCGGCTTCAACTGCATGGTTAGTCAGGGAAGAGAAAGATCTGTTTTCCAGCATTAACATGGCCTAATTTTTTTGAGTCACGTTCGGTATATAACAGATTTATTTTATGCACAAGGGAACTCAAAAATTGACGAGTAAGGAATCCTTTTGCTATACGTTCGGTATATACGCCCTAGAGTATCAACAGAAGAAATGCCTGATGAAAATCTTAGTTGTCAATGGGGGATCAAGTACCTATAAGTGTGCTCTTTACGATTTTAACAATGGGGATGAAAATTCACCCGCGTTGTTATGGGAGAAACTTTTCGAATTTTCCAAGGAAAAGAAAAAAGGGTCTCCTCAAGATCTTCAAAAGTTGCTATTTTCTTGCCCAGGGTTGCAAAATTCTCCAATTGCCGCTATCGGCCATCGCGTAGTCCACGGAGGGAGATTCTTCTGCCATCCTTGCATTATTAATTCAGAAGTTAAACGAAAGATAAAATCCTGTTTCCCTTTTGCGCCCTTGCATAATCCGATCAATCTGCAAGGAATTGAAATCATGCAGTCTTTATTTCCTCGCGTCCCTCAAGTGGCTGTTTTCGATACCGCTTTTCATCGAACTCTCTCTCAAGTCGCTCAGACTTATCCCCTTCCAAAAAAATGGAGAGACTATGGAATCCGCCGTTACGGCTTCCACGGCATCAGCCATGAATATTGTGTTAAAAAGGGAGCTCAAATCATCAAAAAGGATTTTTCTTCTTTAAAAATAATTTCCTGCCACTTAGGAAACGGCTCTTCTTTGGCGGCAGTAAGCCATGGGCAGTGCGTAGATACAACAATGGGACTCACTCCTCTTGAAGGAGTGATGATGGGAACTCGATGCGGATCTATCGATCCGGGGATCCTTATCTACCTCATGCGAGAACATGGTATAAAGGCAAAAGAGTTGGATCAGGGATTAAATTATGAATCGGGAATCCAAGGGATAGCCGGAATTTCTGATATGCGTGAATTGCAAAGACGTCAAGCGAAAGGGAAGAAAGAGGCTATCTTGGCTTTTGAGATGTATTTGCATAGCTTGAAAAAAAATATTGGAGCGATGATCGGAAGCTTGGGAGGAATGGATTTACTCCTATTTACTGGAGGGATTGGTGAAAATTCAGCAGAAGTCCGAGCAAGGGTTTGTCAACATTTTGAATTTCTAGGAGTTAAGATCGACGTGCACAAAAATGAAAGCCCCCTTCAAGATGCGCCGATTTCCCAGGCGGGCTCCCGAGTACAGGTCCTCGTGATCCACACCTGTGAGGAGTTGGCGATAGCTCAAGCCTGTTCAAAATTATTAAATTTCAAACAGAGAGCAAAAAATACATAATAAATATTGCTTCAATTGATAAAAACTGTTATGAAAGGCAGTTAAATAGAAGAACAAGCTTTCACATGCACTTGGCAAGCATGGAATACAAAAGCAATGTCGAAAGCTGAAGAATTTGTAAATATTTAAGGAGACCTAGAAAATGCAAAAATTATCGTACATGTTAACGTTTTTGCTCGCATTATTTACACTGCAGCTGCAATACGCAGGCGCAGAACAGGTAGAAGGAAATTGTGATCATGACATAGGGAAGTCATATGATAACTTTTTTGCCTATGCGCGCGTAAGACCTATTGCAACTCTTGACTGTGATAATGGAGGTTTAGCTCTTTTAGGTGAAATGGGAGCAAGAAACTATAGATTCAATGGAACCTATGGATTTTTTTCCGACAATTGCCACCGCTTCAAATTGGGTGCTGAATGGCTGACACAAAAAATTCACTATAAGTTTTCTAGCGGCCGAGCTCTACGATGGACCCATCAAGTGGGCGTTGGAGGCAAATATCAATATTGGTTTGAGTGCCCAAGCTGTTTTAATGGTATACAATTAGCTTTGGGGTATTCCCATGCTATGGCTCGCCGCCTTCCTGAAGTCATCTGCTTAGCTCAAGGGTCTGATTTGGAAAGACGGGTCAGCGACTCTATCTTCTGGAATGCGGAAGCTGGTGTTATTATGGCACCATTGGAATGTGGAAATTTGATTCTATCGATTTCCTATGACAACATTAGGTACCATCGGGAGCACCAAGATACAAAACGTCTTTCAGGTGTGGGCTTTAGCTTGGATTATACACAAAAAATATGGTGCCAACTTGTCCTCGATATCAAAGCTCAAATCAAACGCCCGTACAACTACTTAGAAGCGATGCTTAACTGGACCGAGAGATTTGAATGCGGCGATCTCACGATCGGAGTTTTTGGCAATCATGTTTGGGGAAAATATAAGCTTCCTAGCAGCAGCGCTGCAGGCGGCGAAGTTAGATTCACATTCGGCATTAACCCATGCTCATGGTTCAATTGCTGCAACAATGGCTGCAACGATTGCTGTGAACAAGTATGCTGCTATGATAGTTGTGAGTTAGCTAATTGGATTGCAGATCCTGCAATTTATAGACCACAAGCATTAGCTATAGGTGATCAAAGATTTGAATCAGTAGAATTAGTTCAGTAGCCAAAAAGCCCCTAGATAGGGGCTTTTAAAGTTTTAAAAATTTGTCTTTTTGTGGGCTCTAAGAATAAGCCTGACAAAAAAGCGAGATAAAGTAACAGATTGAAGGAGATGAAGAAAAATGCGAAAAATACTCTATTTTTTAGCTCTGTGTGCAGCTTTGGTTTTTTCCAGCTCACAAGCAGCTTTTGCTGAAGAGGAGAGGAGTTGCGATCATGGCACTAAAAGAACAAAGGATAATTTTTTCCCCTATTTCCGGTTAAATCTAACGCCTGTATCCATTTGCGATAATAGCGCCGTTAGTTTTCTCGGTGAAATTGGTTCAAAAATTTATCGTATCAACGGTTCTTATGGTGCGTTTTACGGAGATTGCCATCGATTAAAAGTCGGCGGTGAATTTTTGGGGGAAAAATTTCACTACAATTTTTCCAGTGGAAGAGTTCATCGATGGACACATCAGTGGGCTGCAGGGGGAAAATACCAATACCTAGTGGATGATTGGTTTTGCTTCCTCGAAGGGATCCAATTAACCGGTTCCTATTCACGAGCAACAAGTCATTCTCTTAGTTCAGTCTTATGTGAAACTGAAAATGAAACAATTTCTCGCCGTATTGCAGGAGCAAGCAATTGGAATGTGGAAGGGGGCTTAATCATTTCCCCATGGGAATGCGCCAGGTTAATCGGAACAGTGGGTTACGATTCAACAGATTACCATCGCCACTTTTCTCATGACAAGCGAGTTCGAGGGGTTAGCGGATCAGTTTGGTTCGTTCAAAGGCTCTGGGACTGTTTTGTTTTCGATGTTAAAGGGGAGTTCCGAAAAGCCTATAACTACTTGGAAGGAAGACTTGCATGGAATGACAATATCTGGGATGGAGACGTCAGCATTGCTGTTTTCGGCGGTTACACTTGGGGTAAAGAACATTTGCCGAGCAGTTCAAATGCTGGAGTTGAGTTGCGTTATGCATGGAATCGTGGCGATTGCTGCAACACATGCTGCGATCCCTGTGCTTCTAACGATTGCTGTCCAAATGTCTGCAACGATTTAGCTGACTGGCTTGTAGAACCTGCTGTTTACATGCCGACAGTGTTAGCAATTGCAGAGGAAAGTAGCTGTGCAGGGCCGACTTCAGATCCATTTGGACCTCTGACGTTTAATCCTGGTATATCTATTGCCAATATCTCAACAAATTTCCACAGTCCTAATGGCCTTCCTATAACATTCACAGCGTCTAACTTGCCTACTGGAGTGACGTTGACTACGGATGGATTCTTGCTTGTTGAGAACCCAGGCACCACAGAGGTAACTGCAAGAGTTACAATTACTGGCACCACAGATTGTGGATCTACTAGCCAAACTATAACAATTGTGCTCTTTGGTGGAGACTAATGATTCTTTGAATCATAACCCGGAGTCGCCTATCCTTTCGAGGTAGCGCTCCGGGGCTATCTATCCTAAACCCCTTTCGGGGTTTTTTTTTATTTAGTCGGAGCCGAATTGGTATTAATTTAGCATCGACTTTTTGATCTTTTATAAAAAAGCTTCATTTGTTCGTGAATTTCTGCCATGGGGGCAAACACTTGTTGGCAATGGGGAAGGCTTTCTAAGAATAATTTGCCGTAACTTTTGCTTAAGAGCCGTTCATCTAGACAGACAATGCAGCCATGATCTTTCTTATTTCGGATGAGGCGGCCGAAACCTTGCTTGAATTTAACAATAGCTCGGGGCAAGGAGTATTCCAGAAAGGGGTTGCCCCCTTTGGCTGCAATGGCTTCACAGCGCGCTTGCAAGATCGGTTCGGTGGGAACGCGAAAGGGGAGCTTTACCAGAATCACACAACGAAGGGCTTCCCCAGCGACATCCACTCCTTCCCAGAACGAATCTGTGCCAAAGAGCACAGCACGGTCTGTTTGTTTAAATTTTGTGAGCAACGTTTGCCGGTTGGTATCCCCTTGCTTCATGGGGTTGAATCGAAGATCCAACATTTTGTCTAGAATAAGCTCATAGCAGGTTTTAAGCATGGCATATGAAGTAAACAAGACAAACGCATTCCCGCGGCTAGCTTGCAATGACAAAAGGATTTGTTCAGCTGCAGCTTTGCTGAATTCGGGATGGGTTGGAGATGGGATATCTGTTGGCACGGCCAAAAGGGCTTGTTCTGGATAATTGAAAGGGGAATCATATTTGCATTCCACGATTTCGGTTCTTTCAATAAGATCGGCCGATAGTCCTAATCGTTGGCGGGTAAAATCAAATCGATGATTGGTCGTCAATGTTGCGCTTACAAGTATCGTTGTAGGAAACTTGTTAAATAAGTAGTTAGCCAGCCCCTTGGAAACGTCTAAATCAGCATCGAACAAGCAGGTGTTTGAAGATCCTTTGATATTTTGTGTTTCAATCCAGCGCACCTTATCGGGAGGGAGTTGAGGAGCGATAAAGTTTCTGATGATGTTGATATCTTCTGTAAGGCGTGTAGACAACGCTTTGATATCAAAAAGGGTATTTTTTGTGTTTTCCTGAATCTGGGAATTTTTGATTTGAATGAGATCGACGGCCAAACTATCCAGGCTTTGGATAAATTTCTCCCCTTTTTCAATAAATTCTTTTGATGCGGGGACGATTTCATTTTCCCAATAGGGGTGTGTCCGATGAAATTCTAATACACGCAATTTGGTTTCATTTGGATTTAGGTCATCCCCGTTTTTACCTGGCATCAACAATTGGGAAAACCGTTTAAAGGCTTCACAAGTTTTATGAATAGCATGGACGAGATCTATCCGCAAAACGGCCACTTCTGTATTCAATTTGCTAAAAATTGCATCGATCTCGTGAGGCCATCCTTTTTTATAACAACTATTAATTTGCTGTTTTAGGATTTGCAGTTTTCCGCAAGGTTTGCCGAGTTTTTCGGAAGAGATTTTAGAGAGATTATGCAAAAAGCCCAATTGATTCATCCGAGCGGAAAAAAAGTCTGTGGCAGTTTCCTCGAGGTTGTGGGCTTCATCGAGGATAATGCGTGTGTAGGGAGGGAGGATTCCTCCTTCAGGCGAAGAGGGGTTTTCACTGCGCAAGATTAGGTCTGAGCATAGCAAATGGTGGTTGACAATTAGAATATGGGCTTCAGAGGCAGCGCGACGGGCTTTAAAATAAAAGCAGTCTTTATAAAAGGGGCAGTCTTTGTGGTTGCACGTATCGTATTCGGCTCCCACTTTTTCCCAGGTCGCTGCAGAAGGGACGATAGGCAAAGAGGAACGGGAACCATCGGTTGTCGATTCGCTCCAAGCTTCAATTTTTTCCAATTCCCCAATTTCTTGTTTGCTCATGAGGGGGAGTTCCAAGCGGGATTCTTTTAATTTGCGGAGGCAAACATAATTTCCCATCCCCTTGACTAAGGTGGCATTGCAATCTACTTTTAGGGCTTTTGTGACGAGGGGAATATCTTTAAAGAGCAATTGCTCTTGAAGATTGATTGTGTTGGTGGAAATGACTGTTCTTTCTAAATATTTTCGATACCATAAGATGGCTGGGATTAAATAAGCCAAGCTTTTACCAGTACCCGTTCCAGCTTCGATCAAAGTGATAGAGCGGTTGTTGTAAGCTTCTACGATATCGCTGAGCATTTGTATCTGTTGTGGACGGGGCTCAAAGCCTTTGAAATACTGGCAGAAAGGACCGTCTGCATCTAGAAGCTTCAGAATCCTTTCTTTGTCAAGTTCAAGGATAGGGGCTGATTGTGCCATCGTATCTTCTATTCGATCTCAAGAAGATCTAAAAATGCTTTGAGTTGTTTTGAACGGGTTGGATGGCGCATCTTGCGCAGGGCTTTGGCTTCAATTTGACGAATCCGTTCACGGGTAACATTAAATTCAATGCCAACTTCTTCCAAAGTTTTTGGTTTGCCGTCCATCAATCCAAAGCGTTGGATGAGGACCTTCCGTTCCCTTTCAGTTAAAGTGGCGAGGACTTCTCCCATTTTATCTTTTAAGATGGAGTAACCGGTCGCTTCGGCCGGTGAATCGGCGCCTGTATCTTCGAGGAAATCTCCAAACTGGCTTTCTCCGCCATCGCCCACTTCAGCTTGCAGAGAAATCGGATGCTGCGCAATTTTATAGATTTCACGGACCCGTTCAGGAGTGATTCCTAATTCTTCTGCCAGTTCTTCCGGCGTGGGTTCCCGCCCTGTTTCCATCATGAGTTTTTTGGCTCCGCGGAGAACTTTATTGATGGTTTCAATCATGTGTACAGGGATTCGGATGGTACGTGCTTGGTCCGCGATAGCGCGTGTGACAGCTTGGCGAATCCACCATGTGGCGTAGGTGGAAAATTTATACCCGCGTCGATATTCAAATTTTTCGACGGCTTTCATGAGCCCCATATTTCCTTCTTGGATAAGATCCAAGAAGGAAAGGCCCCGGTTTGTGTATTTTTTAGCGATCGAAATCACGAGCCGAAGGTTAGACTCGACCATCTCCCGCTTGGCTTCTTGGCTTTTATCCATCCATCGTTGTAGCATCCGGACATCTTTTTTGAAGTCATCCAAGGTGCGTCCTGCGGCGAGTTCCCGTTTGTGAAGTTTTCGTTGGAAGGCAGATAGCTTTTGGGCGGCAAATTTATTTCTTTCAGCACGAGGGATGAGTTCGTTGATCTCTTTTTCTAAAGCCAAGAAGCGGTTATAGGCCTCTAAAATGACTTCAACAAAGTCTTCGATGATGTTATGGCGGCAATGGAGCCTTCGCAAGTAGGCTTGAGTGCGGATACGGCATTTTTCGATCTCTTCGGCGATCTTCCCTTTTTCACTTTTTTTTCCTTGAAGGTTATCCCCTAGAAGGGTTTCCAGCTTTTCATCCTCTTCTTTGAGCAAATTGCATAATTTTGGGAGGAGGTTTAAAAATTCTTGTTTGTTTAGCACCTCTTTTTCTGTGATCGACTTATCGAATCGTTCCTTCCCCTGAATGAGGTAAGTGGCAATAGATATAGCTTCCCTTGTAGAATAGCGGAAACGCATGATGATCCGCTCGATTTGGATCTGCGCTTTTTCGATCCGTTTGGAAATTTCAACTTCTTCTTCGCGGCTAAGGAGGGGGACCGATCCCATTTCTTTAAGGTACATGCGGACAGGGTCATCGGGAGTGCCTTCGATTCTTTTGGGGAGCCCTTCGAGCTCTTTTGCTTCTTTTTTACGTTCTTTTTGCCGTTCAACTTCGGATTGATTAAGAACCTGAATATCCATTCCGCTCAAATAAATCAGGACTTGGTCGATTTGATCGGCGGAATCAAAGGTCATCGGCAAGATTTCATTGATTTCTTCGTAAGTGATATAGCCTTGTTCTTTTGAAAGTGCGACCAATTCATCAATTTTTTGCTGATGGGGGGGAGAAAAAGTGCTTTTAAAATTTGATTTAGTCATGTTTTTCTAATCCACATCCTTTATTTTGATAAGGGGAGCATACGCAATTTAAACCTAGCGTTTTAATAAAAACTTGCTGGCAGGACAACAATAATGAGTAGAAAAATTGCATGACTTATTTTCCACTAATATGATTGTTTTTGTCAATATTGCATATTTTTATTTCCCTTTCTACCAACCTTTTTCGTTTTATGATTGAAATATAGTTATAAATCCCGGTATTTTGCCTGCTTTATGCAACTTTATGCGTTTGATTCTCATAACAACTTAATCCCTGCTGCAAAAGCTCTTAAAGGGAAGGATTACACCTGTCCTGAATGCCAAGGAACTGTTAGATCGAGAAAGGGGGATCATCGGAAGGCGCACTTTTTCCATTATAAATCTTCATTACATTGTAAGTTAAGTGGAAAAAGCATGATCCATCTCCAAGTGCAAAGTTATTTGCAAAACCTTCTGCCTGAAGGGGAATGTACTTTAGAAAGGCCATTTCCCGAGATTTCTAGAATTGCTGATGCAGCATGGATCTCCAAAAAAATTATATTTGAAATCCAATGTTCCCCTTTGCCGGCAGAGGAAGTAAAAGCGCGCAATGCTGATTATTCTTCTCTTGGATATCAAGTTGTCTGGGTGTTGCATGATAAGCAATTTAATCAATATAGGCTCAGTGGAGCAGAATCCCACTTAAGGAATGGTCCCCATTATTTTACAAATATTGATGTAGAGGGGGAAGGGATGATTTATGATCAATTTGACATCCATTTAAAGAGTTTGAGAAAGAAAAAAATGGCTCCTCTGGCAGTCGATTTATCGAAGCCTTTAACCCCTTTACAGGGAGATCATGAATTGAAGGTCGTTCGAATGCGCTCCAAAATGCGGCCCCTCCATTTTTCGGGGGATCTATTAGACATGGTTTCGCTGCGGGAAGATTATTTGCAAGAAGCTGAAAGATTGGAGCGGGAATTTTTTCCTGAAGTTTCGCAAACATTTTTTGCAAAGTTGAAAAGGTGCATTTTCGATGTTTTAATTCACCCTTACCGGTTATTGTTTCAAATCCTACTGGAGAGATCGTGTAGATAGGTTAAGTGAATCATTGTTCTTGTTGAGGAAGGCCTTGAGCCGCTGCATCCCATAAAATGCACCATCAACAAACTCTCTGCCTAGCATGGCGCCAAGACCTATCGGGAACAGGTCAATCAGCAAGCTATCGCGGCCACTAAAAGAGTCGTTTTCATTTTTCCCATTGGCTGCAAAGGAAATTATTGAGGAAGCTGCGGTAATTCCAAGTTCCATCGAAAGCAGCCGGAATTTTCCAAAAAAATCGGCGTTGACGAAAGTATCTAAATCTTTTTCGAAAGAGGGATGGTGGGTCAATAGTGTTCGTCTTGTTATTAGCATTGTGAATAATTGATGGGTAAATCGGGGGCCGCCAAAAAAATATTCTCCGGCTTCGTGAATGGAGATTCTTTTCCGCTTCCAACAAGAATAAACTCCAAATCCTACAATTCCTACAGCCAAGCCAACTATAGCACGCTGATAACAGGCCATCAAAGGAGCTAAAATTGAAAACGCCATAGTGGCCCGATAAATGATTGTGGATGTTGTACGGTATAGACGGCTCATATCCCGTTTTTTCGGTTCTGCTGCCAATACGGTATAGATACGTGAGTGGAGATCAATAGAAGAAGCCTTTTTTTGTTTGATATGAGCGAAGATTTTATTCTTTATTGAGGTTTTGGCTATTTCTTTATTTTCGAAACGTTCTTCTTCTTCTATCTTGATAAATTCGTCTTCTGTAACAATGTTATTATCGAAAAGCGCCTGAACATTGTTCAACCCCAATTTTGTAAGCTCACTGTCCATGGCATTAGTATCGTCGTTTTCAACTTCCAATATCTGGCAAAGTTCTTCCATAGTTTCTTTAATCATTTTACTGGAATTGCCTTCGATAAGAATAAGGGCATTCCACACAGTATCTTCTCGATCTATTTTGTCTTTTTCTTCTAATTTAAGATCCGATATATTTTTATTTTTTTGAATCTCGCTTTGAAGTTCATCTGTTTTTTTCCTCAAATGTTGGAGATTTTCTGTAAGGGAAATGAAATCTTCAGATTTTTCAACCTCCAAGGATGGATTGATGCTATTGAGTACTTCGACAATCCAATTGTACCTGATCCATTCGGAACTCAGAGTTTGAAGATCAATTTGATATTGATACAATTGTTGAGAAGTTAGTTTTGATGAGAAGTTTTCATTTATTTCTTTATATTTATCCACCAAAATTTTGGGGATCTCGTTGAATTGGGAATTCATATTGAGATAATATTCGTTCAGGTAAGAGCAACAAGCGATACGGGCTTCTGGAAGAGAGAGGGTTTGCAATTCATTCAAAATGGCATCTGTTTGTTTTATCTGGTCTTCAATGCTTAACCGGGAAATAATTTGAGGGAGGTAGGACAATGTTTCGTCAATCTCATTTGAAATCTTTAGTCGTGAGGTCCACCCTACATGAGGAAGCTGCTCTTTTAAGTTACGAATTTTGTCTATGCGGCTGGAAATAATTTCATTCAATTCAGCTTCTGGGGCAAAAGTGGCGCGGAAGTTCTGGACTGCCCTTGGCATTGAGTTCACTAAACTCTGAATGTCTTTTCTAAAGGCAATGAAAGCATGTAAACAGAGCGCATCCCAGATACTTAACGGTTTCTGGCTAGCACGGAGCTCTTTAATATATTCGATAATTTTTTCGGCGGGCAGGCTGCCTATAGCTCCTAAAGCGCTGCGTGCACCTCCTCCTACGTAACCCCATAATCCAGTTAATAAGCTTAACCCAAAAGGCAAAAGGATTAAAAAAGCTGAAGCTTTGGGTGGAAAATTAAGCAGAAGGATACGAGCACATAGAGGAGTTAAACCCACCGATAATCCGCTTAGGGCAATTGAGGTGATAACCAAGGCAACCGTGATCATTTGGGCGGCTTTAATCGGATCATATTTCCCGTTATTGATCAGTTCGCGCATATCCATGATGGAAAAGAAAGTGACCCCCAGTCCTGTTAAAGTGCAAGTAACAGGGGCATATGCGGTGGCTATTGCAAAAATGGCGGTAGGTATACCTAACCTGGATATTTGGCCAAAGTCGTATGTATTTAATTTCCACTGAGAAAAATAAGGCAAAGAGGAGGGGGATGACGGAACTAGGGGTGTTTCCATATTTGATATCCTTATATTTTATAATTATGTCAAAAAAAAATATCAAAAACTATAATAAGAAACAAAGAAAATTTAATAATTAACGTAAGTTGTAAATAATTAAATTATTGTCTCTCTGTGAACTCTGCGGTTGAATTTTAATAAACCGCAGAGTTCACAGAGATCATAGAGGTTTTTTAAACTTGATTACACTCAGTAATTTTCAACTTACATTAATTATTAATTAACGAATAATTTTAATGCGGCTCAAGGATTAAATAGGGCCCATTTGGTGATCAATTGGTCATACCTTCCGTCTTTTTCAAGAGCCTTAAGTCCGGCATTAAAATGTTCTATGAGATACTCCCCTTGGGGGGTCCACAAAGTAATCAGACGAATCCCTTCTTTAGTCAATGGAGCGGTAGCCACTTTTAATTTCCCTTTGTAAAAGCCTTTAGTGAAAGTATTTGCGAGCTGAGCATTCATGACAACACCGCTGAGGGTTCCTTTTTCTAAATCCTCTAGAGCTGCAATGATATTGTCGTAAGAGACCAGCACAAGGCTTGGAATCTGGTTTAATTTGAAGGTGTAGGCTGAATTTCTGATCACTCCGACCTCTTTTCCTTCCAAAGACTCCAAGGTTGTCGCTGAAGAAGAAGATTGAACAACGAGGACAGGCCCAGCTAAAAAGATCGATTCGCTCATGACAAAACGTTCTTCTAGAACAGGATTTGGAGTTATTATTTCTAATATGGCGTCATAATAGCCACTTTTCAAGCCTTCAAATAGATTGCCTTGATTTAAAGTTGTGAGAGTGACGTAGAGGTTTTCATTTTGGGCAATTTCGGTGATTAAATCATCGAGGAAGGCCAACATGTTAGGTTCTTTTCCTTGGAGCTCAATAGGCCCCCAAGTGCTATTGGTGGCTATTTTATATACTTTCCCGTTCATCCCTTTTTTTGAACAGGATCTCACCCCCCAAACGATCAGACCAGCGACCAACACCAACAGGATAAGAACCCGTACAAATTTCGATTCCGAAATATTCCGTATCAGCGGGCTGAAATTTTCAAAATTTCCCATGATTTTTAGCCTTATCCTTTTGGATCGCGTCAGCGTATAAATACCTTATTTCAATCTAAATATGCAATAAAAGACCTCATGGTAAAATTTTCTTAACAAATAATTCCTTTCATGTATGATCGCTTTGACTTGCATTCATAGGAAGGCAAAATCGCATGCAGCCTATTTCTGCTCCGTTTCAACCCTCTTCGCTGCGTTTAAAAAATGGGAGAATATTTCATGGTTTTTCTCCCGCATGGCAGCAGAAAAACTTTTTTGGGGAAGTGGTTTTTACGACAGGAATGACAGGATATCCCGAGTCCTTGACAGATCCTTCTTATGCGGGACAAATCCTTGTTTTTACATACCCTTTGATCGGAAATTACGGCGTTCCACCTTCAGAAAAATGGGAATCTTCTAAAATCTATGCTAGCGGGGTTGTTGTCAACGAAGCTTGCGAACAGTGGAGCCACCATTCAGGATTGCAATCTTTGACAGAGTGGCTCCGTTTGCAAAATGTTCCTTTAATTTCAGGAGTTGATACGAGGGCTTTAACCAAAGAACTCCGTTCGCTCGGAACGATGATGGGTTTGATCACGAAAAAAGCCAACTACAGCCATCCATTTCCCGATACCAGCCAAGAAGATTGGGTGCGGCATGTTTCTCCAAATGAAAAAAAAATTTACAAAAATGGGAAAAAAGTCGTCGTTGCCATCGATTGCGGGATGAAAGAAAATATCATCCGCTCTTTAACCTCCTTGACAGTGACAATCCATCGAGTGCCCCATGATTATGATTTTACAAATGACGTTTATGATGGTGTTTTCATCTCAAACGGCCCAGGAAATCCTGCCTTATGCCTTCCCACCATCGCCCATTTAAAAAAAGCTTTTAAGCAAGACAAACCAATTTTTGGCATATGCTTAGGAACACAACTGATGGCCCTTGCCGCCGGCGGAAATACCTATAAGCTCCATTTTGGCCATCGGGGGCAGAATCAACCCTGCATCGATACCGAATCTTCGAGATGTTATATCACAAGTCAAAATCATGGATATGCCGTTGAGGAAAAAAGCCTGCCCAAAGAGTGGCGGGTGACCTTTCGAAACCTTAATGACGGGTCTGTGGAGGGGATCGCACACAAAAGCAAACCTTTTTTTTCTGTGCAATTCCATCCTGAAGCTTCTCCAGGCCCTACCGATACACTTTGGCTCTTTGACAAATTTAAGCAATTATTATGACGCGTACACGAAAAATAAAAAAAGTTTTGATCTTGGGATCCGGGGGGTTGCGCATAGGGCAAGCAGGAGAATTTGATTATTCCGGTTCTCAAGCGATTAAAGCCCTCAAGGAAGAGGGGATATTCACAGTCCTCGTCAATCCAAATATTGCGACCGTGCAAACTGATCAAGGGATGGCCGATGAGGTGTATTTACAGCCCTTAAATGTAGAGACGGTTAGGCAAATCATAGCTAAAGAAAAACCCCAAGGGATTTTGTTGAGCGTGGGTGGCCAAACAGCTTTGAATTTAGGCTTGGCTTTGGAGGAGAAAGGGATCCTTAAGCAGCATGGTGTGGAGGTTTTAGGGACCTCCCCTAAATCGATCCGTTTGACAGAAGACAGAGAGCTTTTCAAGCAGGCTTTGCACGCGATTCAAGTCAAAACTCCCAATAGCCTTTCTGTCACGACCGTCAAGCAAGCGGTGATTGCCGCTCAGACCATTGGTTATCCGGTCATGATGCGAGCAGGGTTTTCGTTGGGAGGCTTAGGCTCAGGCAAGGTCGCTAATGAAAGCGACTTGATAAAAAAGGCGACAGAAGCTCTCAACGGAGCTCCTCAAATCCTCATTGAAGAGTATTTAAAAGGGTGGAAAGAAATTGAATATGAGATCGTGAGGGATAAAGATGACAATGCCATTACTGTGTGCAATATGGAGAATTTTGACCCCATGGGGGTGCATACAGGGGAAAGCATCGTTGTGGCACCATCTCAAACTCTGACCAATGAAGAGTTTCACATGTTAAGGGAAGTGGCCATTAAAACCGCCCGCCATATGGATATTGTAGGGGAATGCAATATTCAATATGCCCTTAACCCCCATACCAGCGACTACCGGGTCATTGAAATGAATGCCCGCTTATCCCGTTCAAGTGCGCTGGCATCAAAAGCGACTGGATACCCTTTGGCCTTTGTAGCCACGAAACTTGCCTTGGGGAAAAGGCTCGATGAAATTCCCAATGCTGTTACCAAAATGACGACAGCTTTCTTCGAGCCGGCATTAGATTACATGGTGGTAAAGATCCCTCGCTGGGATACTCAAAAGTTAAAAGCAGCGGATAGATCCATTGGAACAGAAATGAAAAGTGTCGGGGAAGTCATGGCGATTGGACGCACCTTTCCCGAAGCCTTGCAAAAAGCCGTTAGGATGTTAAACCAAGGGGTCTGCGGCTTGAGTGGGTACCCCTACGCATTCCCCTATCCTCGAATAGAGATCGAACAGCCTACCGACAGACGTTTATTTGCGTTGTATCAATTTTTTAAACAAGAGGGCACCATCGAGGAAGCCCATCAATTATCTCACATCGATCCTTGGTTTTTGCACCATCTTTCCTCCATTGTCAAAATGGAAAAAACGATCAAAAAGAAAAAGTTAACACCTCTTTTACTCAAGCAAGCCAAACAAATGGGGTTCTCCGATCAATGCATTGCTAAGTTGAAAGGGAGCACGGAAGAAAAAATTAGAAAGACCCGGCTGGCAAATAAGATGATCCCTTGCATTAAGCAGATCGACACCTTGGCGGGTGAATTTGATGCCGAGACAAATTATCTTTATACGACCTATCACGGGTCTGCAAACGATGTTTTACCCTCAAAAATACCTCCCATTATTGTGTTGGGCTCTGGACCTTACTGTATTGGCTCTTCAGTTGAATTTGATTGGTGCGCTGTCAATGCAGTCAAAACATTGCGGAAGCTTGGGCAACAGACGGTGATGATCAACAGCAATCCCGAAACTGTTTCTACCGATTATGATGAGTCCCATCGCCTCTATTTTGAAGAAATTACTTTTGAACGTATTCAAGATATCTGCGATTTTGAAAAAACAAAAGGGATTGTCGTTTCTGTTGGAGGGCAGACAGCCAATAATCTTGCGTTATCCCTTGATAGGGCAGGATACCCACTCTTGGGAACTTCCGCTGATTCAATCGACCGTGCTGAAAATCGGAAAAAATTTTCCGCACTTCTCAACGATCTCCAGATCGACCAGCCTTTGTGGCAAGAAGTGTCGACTTTAGAAAAAGCCAAGCAATTTGCTGCCCAAGTGGGGTATCCCTTGCTGGTGCGCCCTTCTTATGTTCTTTCAGGCGCTGCCATGAATATTGTTTTCAACGACATCGAGTTAAAAAAATATTTACAAGATGCAGTACGCATTTCTCCCGATTTTCCCGTTGTCGTGACCCAGTTCATCAGCAATGCCAAAGAGCTTGAAGTCGACGGTGTTGCCGATCACGGAAAAATTGTCATCGAAGCGATTTCCGAGCATATCGAAAATGCAGGGATCCACTCCGGAGATGCCACGATTGTCCTTCCTCCTCAACGTTTATATATGGAAACGATCCGCCGGACAAAAAAAATTACCCGCGCCATTATTAAAGCTCTTCAGATCACTGGTCCTTTCAATATCCAATTCATTGCTATCGACAATGCCATTAAAGTCATCGAATGCAATGTGAGGGCTTCCCGTTCATTTCCTTTCGTATCCAAAGTGACCAATCATAATTTCATCGAAATTGCCACCCGAGTTTTATTAGGAAAACATAAGCCGCAGTCCTATGAGACACTGGAACTCGATTATGTCAGCGTTAAAACCCCTCAATTTTCTTATAGCCGTTTAAAGGGTGCCAATCCTGTCGCCCATGTAGAGATGGCCTCGACAGGAGAGGTGGCTTGTTTTGGAGATCACCTGTTGGAGGCTTTTTACAAATCCTGGCTAGCCACAGAGCAAGCGGTTAAAGGAAAAAAAATCCTTGTCAGCATTGGAGGGGATAAAAAACCTCGCCTGTTGCCTGCTATCCAAAAGCTCGATGAACAAGGATGGGAATTTTATGCCACTGAAAACACGCATGACTTCCTATGCCGAAATGGGATCGGGTCCAGTTTTTTATACAAAGCTAGCGAAGAAGTGGAGCCTAACGTGACAACGTTTATTGCAAATAAACAGGTGGACCTGATCATCAACATTCCCCGAACTTTAAGTTCGGAAAATACTAAAACAGATGGATTTAAAATTCGGCGGCTGGCGATCGACTGCCATGTTCCTTTAATTACCAATCTCCACGTTGCTTTACTCTTTCTCCAATGCCTTGCAGAATTAAATCCTGTTAAAATGCTCATCAAATCAGTACGAGAATATGTAAGAGAGGGATGAATGAAGATCTGGAAACAAAAATTTACTCTGCAAGAGGCAGCTGCTTCTCGAGCCAATACGATGGTTGATTATTTAGGGATTGAGCTTACCGATATTGGAGATGATTTTTTAGTCGGACGTATGCCCGTTGATGATCGGACTCGCCAGCCTCATGGAATTATGCATGGAGGGGCCTCTTGCGTCTTAGCGGAAACAGTGGCCAGTGTCGCGGCAAATTTTTGTGTCGACGAGCGCTCTTATTGCGTGGGAATGGAAATCAATACCAGCCATATTAAAATGGTTCAAAAAGGATATGTTTTCGGAACTGCAAAGCCCTTGCATCTGGGCCGAAGTTCCCAAGTGTGGGAAATCCTTATTGTCGATGAAAATCAAGCCCTTGTTTCTGTCAATCGCCTCCGTTTGGCCGTTTTGGAAAGAAAAGATGTCCCCTCCTGAACAGGCACTTATAAAAACTTAAGTCATTTAATTTAAGGTTGTTATAACATTAAAAATAGATGTTGACGGCTATAAACCCCCTTTATATAATGGGGGTAGAGAAAGAGGAAGATTATATCCGCTTTCTGCCATACATGATACTGCCCCCTGGCAGCTATCATGTAATAACATTTTAGAGGGCAAGTGTAAACGTCCAATGGTAAGAACGGAGAAAGTTTCTTACTAGCCTGGATGAGTGGATGCTTGGATTTAGGGTAACGAAAATCAAGGTCCAAATTAGCTCCTCGGTTTTCTTATTTTACCTTAAATATCACACCATAGTCCGATCCTAGGGGATCGAAGACACGGGCGTTTACAATCCCCCTTTTTTTTCCAAGACACCCTAAATAAGGGGAGGTCTGTATGTATTTCCTTAAACGCTATTATGTGCCCATTGCATTATTACTTTTTATAATGGTCGCTCCTTTTGGTATTGAAAAAGCCTTAGCAAGCGAAGGGATTGGTGTAAGTAATGCACCTACGCAAGTAGCGGATCATGGTGGCCATGGTGGTCATGGCGGTGGAGGACACGGCGGAGGATTCCGCGATGGTGGAGGATTCCGCGGAGGTGGCTTCCGCGATGGCGGCCATTTTCATGATGGAGATCGTTGGGATGGCGGATGGAATCAAGGTTACTACTTCTATGGTGGTTATCCCTATTATAATAACTATTATTATCCCTATTATAACGACGGCGGTTACTACGATCCATATAACTACTATTATGACAACCCATCTGTCGGATTCTCTTGGGGCTGGTAAAATATGAAGTGCTTTAGATTAAAAATCTAAAGGACTACATCACAAACAAAAGTTTGTGATTGGCGTAAAGGGCCTCGGACTTGTCAAGTCTGAGGCCCTTGTATTTTAATGAAATATTTCGCAGGCTAATTCAAACAGGACAAAAAGGATCAAGAGGATAAGGGAGACTCGCCCCCCGGGCAAAGTCCAAACGGACGGGTAACCCAGTCGGTAACGGCCAACCCACACCATCAGGATAGGGAGTAAACCGAGGAGGAGAGCACATCCAAACCCTCCAGCATAATCTAATGCTTGAAGGAAGACATGGGGATAAATAATCCCAATAATCAGAGGGGGAATAAAAACCAGAAAGCACAGAAAGAGCTTTCCCGAAGGTGTTTTTTTGATTTTTAATCCGTCGGCAAGAAAATCCAAAAGACCCAGGGTCACCCCAAAAAATGAGGTCACAAGCGCAAAGAAAGCAAAGTATTGTCCTAAGTGAAAAATGAGGGGGTTTTGGATGTAGTGTTTGAGAGCTTGGACAGCGTTGTCCCCATTTTGAAAAGCATGTTGCAAACCATAGGGTCCTTCCACAGGGACAATTCCCAAAATCAAGGATTGCCATATCACATAGGCGATGAGGGGGATGAAACTACCCACTACAATGGCTGTTCGGATTCTCTTGGCGTCATATTGCATATAGTGAGCCAAAGTGGGGATCGTCCCCTGATAAGCAAATGCAGCAAACGAGATCGGAAGGCCGATGAGGGATAAAGACCAATTTTTATATGTCAACAACTTGCTGTCTATATATTGACTTCCCAGAAAAACAAAAGTGAAAAAGGTGACGGCTAAACCGGCCATTAAAAGGAAGTTTAGTTTTCCTACTACATGGGGACCCCAATAGACAAAAGGTCCAAAAAAAAGGAGGAAAAGGATGCATCCGAGCCATTGCGGAATTTGGGAACCCAAAAGGTCGGCAATGATGCTGCCGCATCCGACAATGTAAGCCAATGTCAAACAATAGAAAAGAAACAAATACAGGCCCCAAGCAAAAAATTCACCTGGTTTTCCAAGGGTTTTTTTAGCCATGGTGACGATGTTCGACTCCCCTTTAATCCATAAACAGACTTCTAAAAGGAGCAAGCCAGTGCTAGCCATAAATAACCAGCAAAAGAAGTAAACCACCAAAGAAGGGGCAAATCCACCTAAACCGGTAAGAATAGGGAGGCCCAACATTCCGCCGCCAATAGTGGTGCCCGCGACGAGAAGGGTTCCGCCTAACAAACTTCCACTTGCTTTTGTGTTCATTTTTGCTGCTTTATCCAAATTTTTTTGACCTTGAGTTAAAACTGTACATTTTCAAGGGTTATTTGTCGACTAGAAAGGTGACATAAAAGGAAGTGGCGGGAAAGATGAAAGCCAACCTTTTTTCGTATTGCCGTGGAAAAAAGTTAGCTAAAAATCCGATCCCAAGAAGAAATGCGAGATCATCAAAAAAAATATACTTGTCCGTTACGTGAAAATCGGTTTTATAGTAGGGGTTGCCCTTGGTAAAAAAGTCGAACGCACAGCATGAGAAGCGGTGATGGAATTCAAAAGGGCGGTAGGATTCAAACCTTGTAAAATGGGGAGTTTCAATAAAAATTTTACCACCAGGGGTGGTGATCCGGTTCAGTTCCTCCAATGTTTTGATTGTATCGGGCAAATACTCAATGACATTTTGGCAAAGGATTAAATCATAGGCGTTATCGGCAATAGGCCATGGAAATTTGGTTAAGTCGTGATTAAAAGCAACGGGATGGGGAGTGGAGGGGGCTATTTTTTCAAAGGTTCCTTTCGAGGATCGGCTCAGATCAAGAATTTTTTTCCCTTCAAATTCTTTTACAAGCTTAGATTTGACCTTTTTGGAATTAGGAAAAAACCTCATAAGTAGCTTTTAAATTTAAATAAATTCTTTTTGCTACTTTATCCAATTAAAAAATTCCCTTCAATGCGTTATTGCTAAATCAATAAAAAAATAAAAAACCACTGAGCGGGGGGAAGTGAGGGATAGTCGGTTCATTTTCTTAGTTTCTTCTTCACTTCAGACATCCCTAGGTAACTTGATTTTAGACTGTCAAAATAGTCAGAGAAGGAAAAAACAGGATAAGCAAGATCGTAAACGGCAGGATAAGCAAGATAAAAGAAAAAACGATGTTTTTGAATAGTCTTAACTCAATCATATCCGCATATTCTTAATCTTTAATCAATATCTTGCTTATCCTGCCGTTTACGATCTTGCTTATCCTGTTTTTTCACTGTGCCTAGTTTGAGGTTATTCTACGGTGACAGATTTGGCGAGATTGCGAGGCTGGTCGATGTCAGCCCCCCGCTCCTTGGCGATATAGTAAGCCAACAACTGGCTTGCAACTATCGAGGGAATGCAAGCGAGTTCGTCGAGGGTATCTGGAATAATGATCATATCATCGGAAATGGGATCGAAAATTTTAACCTGGCTCTGCTCCACTATTGTTATGATCTTTCCATTGCGCGCTTTAACCTCCATTAAATTGCTATGCACTTTTTCTGAGGTGAGCTTATTTGCACACAATGCAACTGAGGGGCAATTCTCATTGATCAAAGCAATGGGGCCATGCTTTAATTCCCCTGCGGGATACCCATTCGCATTGATATAAGAGATCTCTTTCAATTTCAAAGCCGCTTCCAAGCTAGCCGGATACATGTAGTTGCGGCCGAGAAAAAAGAAGCTTTCATGGTTTGCATATTTTTTTGCGATGGCCTGAATATGCTTTGAATTGTCTAAAACGACCTGCACTTGCTCCGGCAGTTTTTTTAAAGCATTTAAAAAGTTTTGCCCTTCTGACTTGCCCATGTTGCGCATCCTTGCCATCAATAGGGTAAAAAGGGAAAGAACGATCATCTGACTAGTGAATGCTTTGGTAGAACAGACCCCAATTTCGGGTCCGGCGCGGAGAAAAATACAGGCATCAGATTCCCGGGCGATTGTTGAACCATAAACATTGCAAATCGAAAGGACTTTGGAGCCTTTAGCCTTCAATTCTCTGATTGCCGCGATCGTATCAGCTGTTTCTCCCGATTGACTAATGGCGATCGGAAGCGTATCGGGGGGGACCACAGGATTTTTGTAACGGAATTCGGAAGAAATTTCCACTTGCACAGGGATCCGGGCCAGATCTTCGATCATATAGGAGGCCACAAACCCTGCGTGCCAGGAGGTTCCGGCCGCAAGAATCATAATTCGCTGGACAGCTAGTAATTCGTTCATGCTGAAGTGAAGTTCCTCGAAAACAGCCGTTCCATAATCGTCGATGAAGCGGGAAAGAAGGGCATTGCGGATGGCTTGGGGCTGCTCATGGATTTCTTTCAGAGTGTAATGCTCGTAAATTCCTTTCGAGACGTCTTCAGCATGCTCGGAGAGAAGCTCTGTTTGTTTGGTGATCATAGCCATGGAGGAATCGTAAATTTCCAAATGGTCCGCTCTCACGACAGCGATTTCCCCGTTTTCGAGGAAGACTACTTCTCGGGTATGGGCAGCAAAAGCATTGGAGTCAGAGGAGACAAAAGCCTCTTGAGCACCTATCCCGATGACGAGTGGGGCTTTATGTGCAACTGCGATGATCAATCCGGGGTGATCGCGATGGACGAGAGCAAAAGCATAGGCTCCTTGGAGCAGAGGGACCACTTCCTGAGTGGCCTTTAAAATGTCCCCTTGATAACAGCTGCCAATCAATTGGGCAATGACTTCTGTATCTGTTTCTGAGACAAATTTGACCCCTTTTTCTTTCAATTGATGACGAAGCGATTCGTAATTTTCTATGATCCCATTATGCACTAAAGCTAACATATGCTGGGAATCAAAGTGGGGATGGGCATTCACTTGAGAGGGTTTTCCATGGGTTGCCCAGCGTGTTTGCGCGATAGCTACATCAAGATCCAAGTGGGCTTCTTCAACAGTTTGCTCAAGGATCGAAACTTTACCCACCTCTTTGCAATAATAAATTTTTCCATCTTTGAGCCCTGCAATGCCCGCAGAGTCATAGCCTCGGTATTCGAGCCGTTTGAGACCGTTCATGACCATTTTGACAGGATTTTTCTTTCCTATGTAACCAAAGATGCCACACATTGTTCCTCTTTATTTTGATCCGATTTCTTTTTGGACAGCCTGCGCAATGGAATTTGCCATCTGGTGCACTTGTTTATATTTTGGCCCTTCCACCATGATTCGGCAAATGTTTTCAGTTCCTGAATACCGAACTAAAACCCTTCCACTATCAGTCAATTGCTTTTCCACTTGCGTTTTTGCTTCAGTGACAGCAGAAAGTGATTCCAAGGGAGGCTTAGATGATACTTTAACATTGACAATTGCTTGAGGATACTTCTTAAAGATTGTGGCTAAATCCGACAATTTTGAATCGGTTTCAATCATAATGCGGAGCACTTGCAAGGCGCTTACTAAGCCGTCTCCGGTAGTATTGTGATCAAGAAAGATCATATGGCCGCTTTGTTCCCCGCCCAAGTTCGCCTCATGTTTTAGCATGTCTTGGATCACATAACGGTCCCCCACAGCGGCTTTAATGACTTCTATACCAAGCAATTCCATGCATTTTAAAAAGCCAAAATTGCTCATCACAGTGGCTACTAATTTATTATTGCGAAGGATCCCTTGTTTTTGCATATCCCTTGCACAAATAGCCAAAATTGTATCCCCATCGACCATTTGAGCATTTTCATCCACCATGACAACCCTATCGGCATCTCCGTCTAGTGCGATCCCCACATCGGCGCGATGATCGATGACAGCTTTTTGGATAAGCTCGGGCTGCAATGAGCCGCACCCCTCATTAATGTTTAGACCATTAGGGGCGTTCCCATAGACGAAAACCTGTGCATCAAGTTCCCTAAAGACAAGGGGGGCCACTTTATAAGCGGCGCCATTAGCACAATCTAAGGCGACTTTGATACTCTTTAAAGAAAGCTTGCGGGGAAAAGTCGCCTTTGTAAATTCAATATACCGGCCATCTGCATCATTGATCTTTGTATTTCGTCCTACGTCATAATCGAGAGGCAAGCAATCTTCGAAATCCCCTGTTTGCACTAAATTTTCCATTTCAGCTTCCCAAGAATCGGGGAGCTTAAAACCTTCTGAAGAAAAGAACTTGATCCCATTGTCGTAGAAAGGGTTGTGGGAAGCGGAAATCACGATCCCGGCATCGGCCCGGTAAGCCCGTGTAATAAAGGCTACTCCGGGTGTCGGCAAAGGGCCTACCATCAGCGTGTCGACACCCATTGAGCATAAGCCGGAAATCAATGCATTCTCAAACATATAACAAGACAAACGGGTATCTTTGCCGATAACGACCCGATGTTTTCCCTGCCGAGTGCGAAAAATTTTGCCTGCCGCTCTGCCTAAAGCCAGGGCCGTTTCCACAGTCATAGGGGATTTATTGGCTCTTCCCCGCACCCCATCTGTCCCGAAAATTTTACTTGTGGCATTTTTGCCCATGCGCAAAACCTTAAATGTTTAAGAAGCTATACTCTAAGATTACGCGATAACTTTAGGGGAATCAAGAAAAAACAAAGACTTACTCTGTATCTGGTAAATCTTTTTTCTACACCTTAAAAACCCAAACTTCAGGTTAAAATGCTTGCATTTTTTCAAAGGGGAAAGATAATATTATTTATTAACCTCAGGCTATTAACCAAATCCCAAACTTTAATTTTTTGTGCAGCCAAAGATTTATTCTTCTAAAGAACATGGAATCGATAATAATTTAATCGACAGTGAAGCTCTTAGGGTAATTGAGAAGCTTCGTGAAGCAGGATATACCGCTTATCTTGTTGGCGGCGGTGTCCGCGACCTTTTGGTGAAAAGGATCCCCAAAGATTTCGATATCTCCACCTCTGCGTTGCCCGAAGAAGTTAAGAAAGTTTTTGGCAGGCAATGCATCCTTATCGGCCGCCGTTTCCGGCTGGCACATGTACGATTTGGACACAAAATCATCGAAGTTTCCACTTTCCGCACTGGGGAAAATGAAGGCGATCTTATTCTTCGTGATAATGAATGGGGATCACCTGAAGAAGATGTCTTGCGCCGCGACTTTACAATCAACGGGCTCTTCTATGACCCTTCCACAGGGTCCATCATAGACTATGT
Organism: uncultured Parachlamydiaceae bacterium; assembly: GCA_963742415.1. Classification (GTDB taxonomy): domain Bacteria; phylum Chlamydiota; class Chlamydiia; order Chlamydiales; family Parachlamydiaceae; genus CAVULX01. The sequence continues at coordinate 210,721 of CAVULX010000003.1, read as the reverse complement.
CGGGGGGTGGAATGATATCCAAAAGCATGTCCTACGATCCATCGGAAACCCGGAGAACCGTTTCAAACAAGATCCTGTTAGGATGATCCGCCTTTTAAAGTTTAGGGCCCGATTCGGTTTTGAAATCGAAAGCTCAAGCCGGAAAGCCCTCCTTCAATGCAAACAAGAGATCATCAAAAGCTCTCCGGCACGAGTGTTAGAAGAGATTTTCCGGATGATGGAATCGGGAGCTTCCGCCCCCTTTTTTATGCTGATGACAGAATCGGGTTTGCTTCAAATCCTACTACCTCCGCTTAACCACTATATTTTGGGGCCTTATGGGCAGGAGATTTTTAAGTATCTCTCCATTGTCGACAAAATAAATCAAAATCTCAAGAAGCCGTTAGATAGAGCCTTGCTATATTGCGCTTTGTTGTTTCCTATTTTGGAAACAGAGCTTCAGCAGCAGTACACTTCAAAGGATAATATCCCTCATTTAGGGGAGGTCTTGATGTTGACATCGACGGTCATCAAAGCGGTCGTAAGTGCTTCATTTTCCCATTTTCCTCGCCGCATCAGTTCAACAGCTGCCTATATTTTATCCACGCAGTACCGCTTGACCCCTTTGTCAGGTCGTCGACACCCCCGCCACAAATTGATGCGGATGAAAGAATTTCCTTTAGCTTTGTTCTTTTTAAAAATCCGTGCGGCTGTCAATGAAAAGTACATGAATGACTACAATGAATGGCGCAATCTTTATCGACAGCATGAGCGGCAAGGAGGGCGCCATGTGAGCCGTCATGCAGCTCCACAAGAACGCAAGGGATAATTTTGATGGATTTTGATTCAATCAAAAAATATTCCTCTTATGGGATAGCCGCAGGTTCTGCAGTCTGCATCGCTCCTTTAGGGCTAAGCCTTCTTTTGACATCCAATAATTTATCCCGTTCCCTGATCACACAGCTATTTATTTCTATCATTTCAGAAGGTCAATTCAGAACGGTTTTCGGTTTAGCGATGACTTCCCCTCTTGTTTGGAAAGCAACAGCGTATTGTTTTCTCCTCGGGATACCGATTATTCTTTTATCGGGAGCTGTTTATGCGATCGCTTCCCTTGGGAAAAAACATTTTTCCACAAACGGAGGATAAATTTGATCAACTTCTCTTCCTTTAATTCATCCTCTTAATTTATACTTTTGCCATGCACACGATCGTCGATAAACTTTCAGATCTATTCCGCAAAGTGATTCATGAAATTTTCCCTGATTTGGGCGATTTCCCCTTAGATTTGACGCAAAGTAGTCAGGAAAAGTTTGGAAATTATCAATTTAATTCAGCGATGAAGCTATCCAAGCTTCTGAAAATGGCTCCAAGGCAGATCGCCGAAAAAATTGTTGAAAAATTGCAAACCACCCAAGGGGGAGCCCCTTTTATTGCTTCTTTAGAAATTGCCGGCCCAGGTTTTATCAATGTTGTCATCGATACTTCCTACCTGACCGAAGGGGTTAATAGAATGCTTAAAGAACCCCATTTTGGAATCAAGCTGCCACCCCCTCAAAATATTGTGATCGATTTTTCTTCCCCAAATACTGCAAAAGAGATGCATGTCGGCCACCTGCGCTCAACGATCATTGGGGATTGCCTTGCCCGCCTTTTTGAATATCTTGGCCACCATGTCCTTCGCCTCAACCACATCGGAGATTGGGGTACAGCTTTTGGGATGCTGATCGCCTATATGAAGGAACTTGCACCCGAGGTCCTGACAGGGAAAGAAGCCACCGATTTAACGCATCTCCAATCGTGGTACAAAGCCTCAAAAAAGATGTTCGATGAGAATCCTGCTTTTAAGAAGGCTTCTCAGCTTGAGGTTATCGCTTTGCAAAGCGGGGATCCCAACTCCCTAAAGGCGTGGGGGATTATTTGCGATATTTCCCGAAAGGCCTATCAGGAAATTTACGAGTTATTAGACGTCAAATTAATTGAGCGGGGGGAATCATTCTATAATCCATTTCTTGCCGATACCGTGAAGGACTTAGAAAACAAAGGGCTTGTCACGATATCGAATGGGGCAAAGTGTGTTTATGTGGAAGGGTTTAAAAATAAAGAAGGGGATCCTTTGCCCCTCATGGTCCAGAAATCGGATGGAGGGTACAACTACGACACCACCGATATGGCGGCTATCCGGCAGAGGATCGAGGTGGAAAAGGCTGATCGGATCATTTATGTGACAGATGCGGGGCAGTCCCAACATTTTCAAATGATTTTTAAATCAGCGGAAATGGCAGGATATCTAGATCCTCGCAAAGTGCGCGTCGACCATGTGCCTTTTGGTGTGGTTTTAGGAACAGATGGAAAAAAATTCCGTACACGCGCCGGGGAAACCGAGCGGCTCATCGATTTACTAAATACAGCCATCGAACATGCCGACCAGATTCTATTGGAGCGTTCTCCGGACATGGAGGTCAATGAAAGGGAAATTCTGGCTAAAGCTTTAGGGATCGGCGCCATCAAATATGCCGATCTGTCTTGCCACAGGGTCAGCGATTACACTTTTAGCTACGAGAGGATGTTGAAATTTGAAGGAAATACCGCAGCTTTCTTGATGTATGCCTATGTTCGTGTTGCCGGGATTAAACGAAAAGTGGGGATAGATATCGAGTCGGTCAAAAATGAAAAAATCCTATTAGAGCACCCTTCAGAGGTAGCTTTAGGTCTTCACTTAATGCAATTTGAGGAAGCCCTGGAACAGGTGGATCAAGACTTGCTGCCCCATCGATTGACCGACTACCTCTTCGGACTAGCCGAAAAATTTCATGCTTTTTTCCGGGATTGCCGCGTCGAAGGTTCTGAGCAGCAAAATTCACGTCTCTTACTCAGTGAATTAGTGGCTCGCCTTATGAAGCAAGGATTAGAAATTTTAGGGGTAAAAACCGTCGAACGGATGTAAAATCAGTTATTTTATACTTTCTGAAAAGGAATTGTCGCTTTCTTTGTCTTTGATTTCAGACAAGATTCCTTCTTTAGTCAGGTATTCAGAGACAATTGCGTGCACGTCTTCAGAAAATAAAAGGGATGCATGCCCTATTCTAATTTGAACATTCGTTGCGTATTCATATTTTTCTAATTTGGCCGATGAATATGGTAGGACAATCTCATCAGCGTCGCTATAGACGCACAATACTTTGATATGGGTGGCATTTTTAAGGCGCTCATGCAAGCTTTTAAGATATTCTGAGTCTGAGCGCATATCTTTTGTTCCCGGTCCTATCCCTAATTTAGCAATCCGGGTCCCATGAAGAGGCGTACCTAACGTAATGACATAGATTGTTTTATCTTTTAGTGTGTGTTCTAACGCATATTCTAGAGCGACTAGACCCCCTTCTGAATGTCCCACAACAACAGAAACATCGTTCCCTGTTTTTTCTTTGATTTCATCTGCTTTTGCTTTCACAATCAGGGCGTTATCTTTAATCCCTTTTCTAAAGGATTTGTATGTGACGCGATTTACAGCTCCGGCACCCAGATTTTGAATATATTTCCTGAATTTCCCCCATGCGCTTCCATTGTGAGTGTAACCATGTACACAAAGAATATCAGGTCCTGGGCGGGGAGTATCCAAGCGTTTGAAATCAAAGGGATAAAGAGCTGCACACATGGCAAGAGCGGGAACGTCTTTTATAGTGGTTATAATCACTCTTTTTAGGTAGGGAAGATCTTTTTGTTTGAATTGAACAAAACCTCTCTTCCATCGATTTAATTTATTATTCTTCCCCATAAAGGAGGATCCAAGGCTTTCAAAAGCAGAGCGCAGGTGGAAAGTCTTTATCGAAGAATGGATCTTCCTAGAACTTTTCTCTACGAAAGTAGTTAACGGAGCTGATAAAAAAGTTGGAAGTAAACGCATGTTATATAAACTTTTGTATATATAAAATTAAATTAAATCAAACTAAAATATTTTTTCAACTTTAATTATATAATACTTTATATATTTTTTAATAGATTTATTCACCCTAAAATGGAGTTTTGCTTGGTTCTCCGGCAATTTCCCTGACGTATTTAGGGACCGCATACCCAGATAGCTTTTTAGAGATTTCCCGAATTAAGGAAAGGCCAAGATCTTCAGAGACTTCAAAATGGGCTAACCCGGTGGTACGGTCTAATTGATGAAGGTAATACGGTAAAATGCCATGATCCACTAACTTTTGGCACAATTCGATCAGAATGTCAGCATTGTCATTGACCCCTTTTAAAAGAACAGATTGGCAAAGAAGGCCGACGCCGAGACGTTGGAGTTGACGAAGAGCTGCAAAAATGTCCTCATCTAATTCGCTTGGATGATTGGCATGGATGACAAACCAGATCTGTAAAGGGATTGATGAAAATAAGGCTAGGAAGTTGGAATCGATCCTTTCGGGGATGCCGATAGGAAAACGGGTGTGAAAGCGGAGCCTTTTAACATGAGGGGTAGCCGCCAGTTGTTGAAGCAAATGGTTTAATTCATGATCGGATAACGATAAAGGATCTCCACCGCTCAAAATGACCTCTTTGATTGATGGATCTTCTTTAATTAGCTGCAATTCTTGGGAAAATCCCTGTTCTTTAGTGGCATAATCAAAATTTTGCCGGAAACAAAAGCGGCAATGCATGGCGCAGGCGCTTGTGCATAGCAGCAAAACCCGCTCCTCATATTTATGCAATAGTTTGGGGGTTTTTCGGCTCGTTTGGTCCCCCACAGGGTCTTTTATAAAATGGGGTAGAATGCGCTGCTCAGATTCGGTCGGTAGAAATTGACGTAGAATCGGATCATTTAATGTACCCTTTTTAATTTTTTGAGCTAATCTTAGAGGAAGATTCAAGGGGAAATGGCTTTTTTTCAGAATGGGCAGACGTTGATTTTGATCCAATTCCAGAAAATCGGCGAGTTTTTCCCAGTGGACAAAGTTATTCCGAAGCAGCGATCGCCATAAAGGCGCTGGATGAGAAGAAAACAAAACAACCCCATGTCAAATAGAAAAATTATATCGCAAACCTCATTGAAAAATCAACTTTTAGAAAATGTAATAAATAAGAAAACCACAGAGCCAGTGAGATCACTAAGGAAGTGCGAGATCGGTGAGGAAGTTGTAGAGAAGGAAAAAACAAGATAAGCATGATCGTAAACGGCAGGATGAGCATGATAAAACAAAAAATTTTTTTTTAAATCGTTTAAACTTAATTATATTCCCGCATCCTGAACCTTTTTATTCAATATCTTGCTTATCCTGCCGTTTACGATCATGCTTATCCTGTTTTTTCCCTCTCTACAACTTCCTCAGCGATCTCACTGGCTCTGTGGTTTTATTTATTTGCTAAATTTTCTTGAAGTTCTTTTTCTGAGAATTAACGTGAAACGGGTATGGCTTCCAATTGCTCGACGCCGCTCCGCTTTCTGCCGCCGCTGATGGTCACTTCAGGCTTGTCATCGACTTTGATCCTTTCGACATGGACTCCTAAGGAGATTAGCTTAGGAACCAGCTTTTCGTAGCCCCGATCTAGAAAGGGAAGCCCTGAAACGATGCTTGTCCCATTGGCAATCGCTGCCGCTAGGACATAGGCAAAACCGGCTCGGAGGTCGGGAATAGAAATATCTTTTCCGGATAAAACTGTGGCCCCTTTGATGATGGCGCTATGGGAGAAGCTTTGAGAGGCAAAACGGCACTGCTTGCCTCCTAAACATTGCCTGAATAAGGTAATGTCAGCTCCCATGTCTGTCAGCATCTCGGTATATCCGAAGCGGTTTTCATACACCGTTTCATGGATGACAGATGTTCCCGAAGACTGCGTCAAAAGCACAACGAAGGGCTGTTGCCAATCTGTCATAAATCCAGGGTGCACATCCGTTTCTAAATGGATCCCCCCTTGCAGAGGGCCGTCGTAGAAAAATTCAATGCCATTGCTTTTGATATCAAATCCTCCGCCCACTTCGCGGATTTTATTTAAAAATGTCACCATATTCAAGTGTTGAGCTCCTTCCACAAAGACACGCCCTTTGGTGCTAATGGCAGCCATCCCCCAGGATGCGGATTCGATGCGGTCTGGGATCACCGTGTGCTCAACTTCGTGGAAGCGGCGCGTCCCTTGGATACGGATCGTGCGGTCGACATCTAAAGTGATAATGGCTCCTAGCTTTTGCAAGAACAGGATCAATTCAACAACTTCAGGCTCGAAGGCAGCATTTTTGATAATTGTCATCCCTCTGGCTGTCACACCGGCAAGAATTGTATTTTCGGTGGCCCCGACCGAAGGGTAAGGAAGAGTGATAATCGTCCCTTTCAAGCCATTGTGAGCATGGGCAAAATAGGCGCCCTCTTTTTTCATTTCCCGATACTCGATGACAGCGCCAAGTTTTTCCAGAGCGTCGATGTGGAAATTCACGGAGCGGAGGCCGATGGGGCATCCCCCTACGGTAGGAACAATGATATCTTCGTCAGTGCGCCCTAAGAGGGCTCCAATCATTAAAATAGGGATCCGGTTGGCGCCGGAAAAACGTTGTGGGACATAAGAAGTTTTGAGCTCCTTAGTAATGACCTCCATAACACCTGCAGAACGATCCCATTGCACTTCCATCCCGATCTCTTTGCATAAGGCTACGGTGACATCGACATCACCGATGTCGGGCACATTATAGAATCGGCACCGTTTGTCTGATAATAAAGAGGCAACAAGGAGTTTTGTAATGGCATTTTTTGCCCCCGCGGCTTTGATTTGACCTTTGAGCGGGATGCCGCCATTAATTTTAAGCGCTTCCATTAATATTCTTTATTGTTTCATTCAATTAATAAACTATTTTAAATGGCCTCTCAAGGCTATTCTATGTAAAAAAAACAAACCTTACGCCATTCCATTGCTGTAATGCAATACTAACTTTACCCTTTTTCTTAACAACATTTTCTTTTTTGAACAAGAATTTTTCAAAAATTTGTAAAGGAATGGAAAAAAATAACCTTAAAGATTTTCGTGGATCAAAAAGAAAAATTTTTATACTTTAAAAAGCATACCTTTTGCAATTAACATAAAGATAATGAAAAATAGGGAATCTAACTTATGGCTACGCGAACCGGAATTGGACAAGACAGCCACCGCTTTCTTCCTCCTGAATCCTCGAAACCCTGCATCATCGCTGGAGTTATTTTTAATGATGTTCCCGGCTTTATGGCTAATTCAGACGGAGATGTCGTATTTCATGCCATTTGCAATGCCATCTCTTCCCTCACAGGGATCCTAATTTTGGGAGCTATTGCAGACGATCTTTGTTTGAAAGATGGAATCACGGATAGCGAGGTCTATCTTCGGGAAGCGATGAAAACATTAAAACAGCAAAAAATCACCCACGTGGCCATTACCATCGAAGCCAAAAGGCCAAAAATGAAAGATAAACTCCTCGAGATGCGCACCAATATTGCCCGGGTGATGGAGATCGAGATCTCCCAAGTGGGGATCACAGCGACCTCAGGTGAAGGGCTTACAGATTTTGGATGCGGTGACGGAGTGCAATGCTTCGCACTCGTCACCACACAGGAATTGTGTACCGAAGAACAGTGAAAATTAGGCAAATAAAAAAACCACAAAGTCAGTGAGATCACTGCCTCTATGGTTTTTTTATTAGGCAAACGAGAGTGTTTTACTGTATAAGTTTATTTTTTTAATTTTAAATCTCTTATTCTTCCACGTATTTGGACTTCTGATCGCTCAGAATTGAAAAATTCTTGTCTAATCCGCGTAATATTAGAAGGTCCAAATTGACCAACAGCCCTAGTAAGTTTTTGGTCCTGTTCTTCAGTCCATTTTCCTTTTATGGATGGTTTTGTTAAGCACTGCATCTTTTGTCGGCAGGCTCGCGCATCATGTCCACCTACTTTTTTACTTATTGCTTCCCATTTATTTGGAGTTATTTTATAAGCTTCTTCGAGATTTTTCGTCTCTTCCGGAGTCCATTTTTTAGAAAAGTTTGGATTGATCAGTGTATATCTTCTTTTCACTTGAGAAGGTGATCGGGTGCCGTTAAAGATATCTTCAGAGATTTCTGTCCATGGAATGTCCCCATCGCTATCTTTACGTTCATCGACGCTCTTTAAAAGTTTGTCATCTTCCACTTTTTCCCAATCTCCATGTTTCAAGATGGGGTTGACATTGAGAGTCCACCGTTTTCTAATACCATCGGGAGTTTTATTTGGGAATTGTTGAGAGATGGAAGCCCATTCATTTCTTGTTTCTGGATCTCTGTTCAACATTAAATCGAGTAGTTTTTTATCATCCTCTTTCGTCCATCGAGATACGCTTTTTTTCTTTATTTCTTTTGTTTTTTGCTTAGGGGTTCTGCTAAAAGGTCTTACATTTCTTGAACTGTCTTGATCACTACCTTCTCTTTTTCTTTTAGGAGCAGTTTGAATGCCTAAAATTGTTGGTTGTTGGGAAAGCATCCTAAGCACATTAACAGCCGTTTTTTCTAGACCTTCCGACAGTTCATTATTTTCGACAACATCCGAAATAGGATAGTTAAAATTTTGGGTCACATTTATATTTATATTTAAATTGATACTCATTCCATTCTCCAGTTTATTAAAAATAGAAAAACAAATATAACAGTTTTAATATAAAAAAATAAACAACAATTATTGCTTTAAATTTTTAGTTCGAGGAAAAATTGTTAGTGATTAGGATGAGAGGAGAAAAAAATCAAAACCCACACTAATAAACATCACGAAGATATCGCTTTTCGGCTCGCAATCTTTTTACGTAAGCTTTAACCGCTTGTTCATCCATGCGCCCCTGTTCTTGAATAATTTGATGGAGAACGGCGTCCACGTCTTTGGCCATCCGGTGGGCATCGCCGCAAACAAACAGGTAAGCTCCTGCCTCGAGCCATTGAAATAATTTTTCAGATTGTTCCAACATCCGATGTTGGACATAGATTTTATGCTCTTGATCCCGGGAAAAAGCCAGATCGATGTTTAACTTTCCCTCAGCTTTCAGCTTTTCCCAAAATTCCTCGTAAAAATAGTCATAGGCGCGGTTGCATTCGCCAAAAAAAAGCCAATTTTTCCCTGTAGCCCCTTTCACCATCCGTTCCTGCATAAATCCTCGGTAGGGGGCGATTCCTGTTCCCGGGCCTATCATGATCAAAGCTGAAGAGGAATTTGTCGGCAGGGTAAATCCACGATGGGATTGAATATAAACGGGGATGACAGCTTGGTTTAAGGGAGCCAAATCACATAAATAGTGGCTGCAAACCCCTAGGCGCAATTGATTATGAGAAGTATATTTCACATAAGAAACTGTTAAATGGACCTCTTCCCCAACGGCTTCCATTGAAGAAGCAATGGAGTAAAAGCGGGGGAGCATCGGCTGAATAAGGAGCGAAATCTCCTCTGGGGTGAAGACAACTTCATTGTTTTCCTCTAAAAAATCCCACAATTCCCTTTTCGAAAGGTATTCTTTTAAAGCGTCTTTGTTCTCCTCACCGATTAAAAATTGCAAATGCTCTTTCTTTTTGGGGTTGTTTTGTCGTAAAGCAGTCTCCTGCAATAGTTTACGGTTGATGTCAGTGATATTTGCAAGCTTGGTTAAAAAGATCTGCAGGCTGACAGATTCCCCCGTGTGTTTATCGAGAATGATTTCTGCCCCTGTCATCCCTAAAGCTTTGAGCGTGCGTTGAACTAAGATAGGGTCATGCTCGGGGAAAATGGCGATGCTATCCCCCACCTCATGGGCAATTTCAGATCCTTTGAGGTCTAACACAACATGATGGGTATATTTTGAAGAACCCGGTTTGCAGAGGGGGTATCTCTCTTTAATTGTAGCAAGGAAGGGGTTCGTTTTTGTGTATATAGAGGGCATATAAAACAGTTTAAAAAAGATTAGTTATAAAGTACCTTTTTTTTCATTTTTTTCAAAGTAAAAAATGATTAAACGTTTTTATAAAAAGTTAATATTTAACGTAAGTTGCAAATAATAAAATTTATTGTCTCTCTGTGTTCTCTGTGATCTCTGTGGTTGAATTTTAATAAACCACAGAGATCACAGAGAACCCAGAGGTTTTTTAAACTTGATTACACTCAGTAATTTTCAATTTACATTAGTTATTTAATATTTAAAAAAATAATTATATAGTATAATAATTATTAACTAAATAATTAGAAATTTAATAAAACATTATAATCCTATGAAAATAGTCGTTACAGAACCTTCAAGAATAGTAGATGCATTTCATCAATGTGTCCATAATATTGAAAAAAATGGATATAAAGACGAATATCTAAATGAGATCTCCAGTAATTTAAATAATCAATCGATAGAAGCCATTGTAAATCAAGCAGTTAACGAGTTAGAGGATGCTCATTTGTCTCGCCCTCAACTCTATCAATTAAGTGCAGATATTCAAATCATCCAAGAGGCTTCTTCAAAGGAGGGTGTTCTAGGAAAGATGGTTAACAAAATCATCCATCTATGGAAAAAATTCGCAGGGACTCTTTCAAATACGGAGATTTCAACTAGGGAAAAACTTGAGCCTTTGAAGGCAGCTATAAAAAACGAATTAATAATATCTTCAATCCAAACTCCGGAAAATTCCCGCTTAGCAAATTCTAGTTCTGAGCTTCTCGATTTTCTTGAATTTTATGCACCTTTAGAAAGTGAACGTTTGCAAAATAGATTGAAGAAAGAATTAATAGAAACACAAAACCCAAAAGATCTCTATATGGATCTGCTTAATTATCTATATTTAGAATTGAATAAACATTTTCCCGATGTTTTAAATGCGACTTCAGTACTAGCTGATCAGTTGCCGGAACTAGCTAATCAAAACAATTTTGACACATCGGAGATATTAAAGGATAATCTTCGATTTATTAATAAACTCATTAGCGACGACAATGTTGGCTTAAAGGAAGACATGGTTGATCAGTATGTGGATGATATCATTGCTAGGTTTGGAGAAAAGCAGAATATTGCATTACAAAACCGAAAAAATTATGCGCAAGCCCTTATTCAAAAACAAATTAGAAAAATTGAGAGACAAGAAGAAGCCCTTGCTTTAAGGAAAGAAAAAAATATTTGTAAGCGATTGATAGATGCCATCCCTGAGGCCGACAAAGAACATGCTGAGCTTACGGAATTATATGAGAAACTTAATCAGGTTAAAACTAAAGAGGATCTAGAGATTGTTCAGAGACAAATTCGCGAGAAATTTGATCCTTATGCAAAAAAGAAAATGATTGTTTTTTATAATGAAACCGCAAGTGGTAATAAACATCCAAAAGGTCCTGGGCAGCCGGAAGATCCTGGAAAGAAGGTGGTCCGAGATCTTAGCATTAAAGCAGAGGCTAAAGAATTTGCCGCTCGTTTTTGTAAAGAAAGCAACCCCAGGAAAAAAGTCCTGATGTTCATCGATTTTAAAAACGAATGTTGTTCCCGCTATGCCGGTAATGAATTTAGAATGGATGATGTATTTCCTATCATGTCGGTTGTGGTTACATCTACAGAAGATCCAGAATTTCTTCGTAATCTAATGACCCTCGATGTGGAGTCTATTAGCTTGACCCCTGGGCGATCTTTTCCAAAGAATTATGCTGTTAATTATTATCGGGAGACGATGAATATTTTCTTCAATGCATGCGTAACAGCAGGGAGCGTTTCGAAAATTATTTTGCACAATCTATAAAATCTTTCAGAAAACGCCTCTTTTTTCTGGTACAAAGCTGTTTTGGCTTGGTTAACGCGAGTTTTGGATTGCGAAAGAAAGCTCAATACCAGCTTGCATATAGTAATCCTTGCTTTTGTTGTTTTGCTTGTGAAAAGACTTTGAGCGGGTTGTTAGATGAAATAAACTACCACAGAGCCCACAGAAAACACAGAGAGTGGTCTTATGAATTATTTAATTAATCCAGACATATCTGAAGAAATAGGAGGATCAGGTAATTGTAGAACCTGTACTCGAGAATTGCTTATTAATTTTAATGTAAAGCGATTAGTAGAAGGCATTTGTCGAATGAAGATATAATACCCTCTCTGTGTTTTCTGTGGGCTCTGTGGTAATTTTAACGGCTAAAGTGTGTCGAGACTAAAGTTTAGGCAAAGCAAATTCCGAGAGATTGTCTATTTGATCATTAGTAGTTTAGGATTGAAAGACCTTTATCCCAAACTCGCGTTTGGTTAGAACTCTAATGGAAAAAGCAGGTCGCCTCTTCTGTCAGCTATTTCCACGTCTTGTTCAGCTTGATGAATTTGATCTTTAATAGTTTCACAGAGAATTTCACGGCTTTTTTCGAAATGGAAATGTTCTTTGTTGCCAGTTGGGCTTTGTAGAATATTTTGCAAATCGTTTTCTAAATCACTTAAATAGAAATTGCTATTGCCCATATTCTCCTCAACGGTGACTTCAATGTTGAATAACTCCCAGGTAAAGGGGGTTTTGCGATGGTCAAACAAAATGGGAACCCCTTTGAAAAGAAGCTCTGATACAGATAAGCCGCCCGCTTTGGCGATGCTGACATCGGTGATATCTAATATTTTCGAAAGCTCTTTTGCCGGAATAAAATATTCCTCCTCCGTTCCTATTTTGCTTTTATCGGGGTTAGCCACAACCTCCACAGTGACATAGGGGTTTGTTCCATGGAGTAATAAAGGATTGCCATTCACAGGTTTTAATGTTTGTTGCAAGGATTGGACAAATTCCCGGTTTTTGCCAGCAATAATTTCGATTCGGGTGGGATTTTTCCAAGTTGTGCTGTTAGCCAACAACTCAGGGTGGGGGAGATTTTGACCATTTCCACCAGCAGATAAAAAGATCACTTTTTCTTCCTCTTTGATTCCTCGTCGTTGCCTGTAAGATAAGGCTTCTTCTTGTGTTAACGAAGAATAAAATTCCTCTCGCAAAGGGATCCCGACCCCTTCCACTACATGCTCAGAAAATAGCGGTGCTTTCGTTTTATAGGTTCTGTCTATTCCAGTATTTGGGATCAAGCTTTTAAAATGGGGGTAAGTGGGTGGCTGTTCACCGAAAACCTCCCAAAACTTCATGTTATAATCTGTGGGTACATGTAATACGGGGATGCCGAGCTCTTCAGCAACTTCTAAAATAGGATTTAAATCCATGTGATAAGCTGTAATGATATGATCAGGCCTTTCAAAGAGGAGCAGATTTCTAATCTGAGTTTTTGCCCAACTGTTGTTGAGTACCCCCACAGCTGAAGCCACCCCATTTTTTCCGGAGAGATAGAGAGATTGACGAACGAAAAAGTCGGTTTCATCGAGCGCATTAACGACAAAATAGAGTTGCCTTTTTAAAATTTCATTAAATAGGTCTACGCTATTTAGAGGGTGGTTTTCATAATTAACTTGTAATTTTTTAAAAATAAAACGATATGAATCCTGTCCCAAAAGCGCTCCCAGAGATAAATCATGGATGGAAACTTTAGCTTGAGCTTGCTGCAGTGTATGTTTGATAGCTCCTGCGGTCACTTTATGCCCTGTGCCAAAGCTGCAGGTAAAAATTACGACTTTTTTGTTTTTTAATGAGGGAAAACGGGATTCTTTTTCCATGGGGATGGAATCATGAAAACCAAAAAAGCGGAGCTTTTCTTTCATCCTCGTCAATAGTTTTTCCAGTTTATTCAATTCATTTAAATGCAGGGCGTCGATCGTTTGCATCAAAAATTCAGCTTTGGTTTTATCCTTTTCCCAGTTAAAGAAATGAAGGGCATGCGCTTGCCGCTTTTTTTCAATCATTTGCAATATTTTTTCAGCAACTTCAATAATATGCTTCATTTTAATAAAATCTGTGTCATTAAAGAGTTCTAATGAATATGTATCTTCTAAAGAATTTAATAAATTAATAAAGCAAGGTTTAAAGTTTATAATAGATTGATGTAAATTCCCAAGCTTATTCAAATGTTCAACGACAATGAAACGCTCGTTGGGAGGAACTTTTTCGATATTTTTACTAAGAATAGAATTGAAAACATGATGCTCAGCAAGGCGATTCCGTTCTAAATAGCCAAAAGATAACATGTGTAGAATAGCCTCAATATCCTGAACATTCCTAGAATCATAGAGATTTAATTCGGCAATACACCGGATGTCAGCAAGAGCTTTTGAAACGATATTTCGAATTTCATCATCCGAACTAACATTCGGGGTCCCTTCGAAAGGTAACGACAATTGTTTGATCTCTTGTGAAATATAATCTATTAGAAGGGAAATATCTTCATATAGATATAGTTCTAAATTCAATTCATTTTTTTGGGCTTCTTTTTTTTCTGAGGTGTTTTCTGGTTCATTTTTGAGGATGTAGCTCACATTTTCCGTTAAATGAACTTCATCACTCTTTTGATTGTTTGGTAAAATTGTATAATGGATTTCTTGATTTGAGTTTATTTGATCAATGTACATATAAATTTCTTACTGTTTTATTATTATTAATTTCAAAAGATAAGAGTTTATCACGATTATTATAAAAAAATCAATTGCTTTTTAATAAATATATACCGAACGTGACTCAAAAATTGGGGTTTTGACATGCTCCAAATCCCAATTTTTGAGTCACGTTCGGTATAACTGAGAAAAGCCGAGAGGTCCATTTTCCCATTGTGTAGAAATAACAAGATTCCTATACTCTATTCATTTTGCGGCCATGGCGGAATTGGTAGACGCGCTAGATTCAGGTTCTAGTCGGGGCAACTCGGTGGATGTTCGAGTCATCTTGGCCGCATCATTTAGATTGCGGGATATCATCTATGAAAGCTTCTCGGCACACCATTGCCATTGTAGCCAATGGCGCTCATTCAAAATGATCGACAAATTTCCGCTCTAATTGCTCCCTATAGCATGATTGTCGCGGTCGACGGGGGTCTTAACCATTGCCATCGGATGGGGATCCGCCCAGCGATGATCATCGGAGATGGAGACTCTATCCGTCCTGAACTCTTGGAATATTATCAAGATGTGCCGGCGCGCTATTTTGACACAGAAAAAAATGAAACTGATCTGGAGCTGGCCATTCAAGCTGTGTTTACTCCCGAAGTGGATAAGATAACGCTGTTTGGAGCGTTGGGGCACCGACTAGACCACTCCTTAACAAACCTCCATATTATACGGCGCTATCCCAGGGAAAGTTTTTCTTGAATCTGAAACAGAACTTGTCTTCGCATGCGATGACATGGCAGAGATCCCCTGTTATCCAGGGCAAACCATTTCTTTCATCCACATTGGTGGTCCTGTCGAAGGGGTTTCTTCGGAGGGATTAAAATGGGAACTTCACGACCTTCCTTTCAACAAATACTTTTTTAGCATTTCGAATGTTTGCTTGAAGAATAGTGTGAAGATTATCTGATTCAACAGGGTGATTTAATCTGCATCATTCAAAAGTGATTTCTTGTAATCATAAGCCAGATAAAGTAAACTGATACCGAAGAACACACTGATAAAGTAAACTGATACCGAAGTCTAAACTATTAATCTCTTTTAAAATGTTCATTTATAACATAAAAAAAATCCGCAATTTTTCCATTATTGCCCATATCGACCATGGCAAATCGACCCTCGCCGACCGCCTGCTAGAACTAACCCATACGGTCGCAGCCCGCGAAATGCAAGAGCAAGTTCTCGATGACATGGACCTCGAAAGGGAGCGGGGAATCACCATTAAAGCGCATCCCGTAACGATGCTTTACAAGGCCAAAGATGGGGAAACTTATCAAATCAATCTGATCGACACACCCGGCCATGTCGATTTCACCTATGAAGTTTCCCGCTCTTTAGCTGCCTGTGAAGGGGCTCTTCTGGTTGTCGATGCCGGGCAAGGGGTCCAAGCGCAAAGCTTGGCCAATGTCCATTTGGCCCTCGAACGCAACCTGGAAATTGTTCCTGTCATCAACAAAATCGATCTGCCCACCGCCGATGTTGAAGGAGTCCGCAAGCAAATTGAAGATGTCATTGGACTAGATGCTTCGGATGCGATCTGCTGCTCCGCTAAATCAGGCATAGGGATTCGATGAAATCCTCGAAAGGATTTTATCCCAGGTTCCCCCGCCGAAAGAGCCTGCAGATGATATTTTAAGGGCCCTTGTTTTTGATTCCCACTATGACATCTACCGTGGAGTCATGGTCTATATCCGCATCATCAGCGGCGAAATCAAAAAAGGGCTCTGAGATCAAGATGATGGCCACGGGCAAAAACTTTTGAAGTGCTTGAAGTAGGAAAATTTACTCCCAAAGAAACGCCTGTTGATGTGCTGCGTCCAGGAGAAGTCGGCTACATCGTCGCCAACATCAAAATTACCAGCCGATGTCAAAATTGGCGATACGATTACCCTGCAAAAATACCCTGCCCAAGAGCCTCTTCCTGGGTTTCGACTGATCACTCCGGTCGTTTTTGCAGGGATTTACCCGATCGATTCCACCGATTTTGAAGCGCTGCGCGATGCTTTAGTCAAGCTGCAGCTCAATGATTCCGCCCTCCATATCGAACAGGAAAGCAGCATGGCCTTAGGATTTGGGTTTCGCTGCGGCTTCCTAGGCTTCTTGCACCTGGAAATTGTCTTTGAGAGGATTCAACGCGAATTTGACATCGATATCATTTCTACTGCTCCAAGCGTCATCTATAAATTTACGCTGCATGATGGCACCACCGATGGAAGTCGATAACCCGGCCCATTATCCCGATCCCAGCCATATCGAATGGGTCGAAGAGCCTTGGGTGAAATGCCACATCATGGCCCCTTCCGAATATCTGGGGGCCATCATGAGCCTGGGAATGGAAAAGCGGGGCGTTTGCATCAAAACAGAAACCATGGATGCCAAACGACTGCTGCTGACCTACCGCTTTCCTCTTAAAGAAATCATCACCGATTTCAACGACAAGCTCAAATCGATCACCAAAGGCTACGGCTCTTTTGATTACGAATTCGACAGCTATGAAGAAGGCGATATCATCAAGCTGGAAATCCAAGTCAACGAAGAGCCTGTCGATGCCTTTTCCTGCCTCGTCCATCGCTCCAAAGCTGAATCGCAAAGGACGCGCCATCTGCGCAAAACTGAGTCGAAGTAATTCCGATGCAGCTGTTCAAAGTGCCTATCCAAGCAGCCATTGGAGGCAAAATCGTTGCCCGCGAAACCATCCGCGCCATCACCAAAAACGTGACAGCCAAATGTTATGGAGGCGATATCACCCGCAAACGCAAGCTGTGGGAAAAACAGAAAAAAGGGAAAAAGCGGATGAAAGAAATCGGAAAAGTCAATATTCCTCAAAGCGCCTTTATGGAAGTTCTAAAAGCAGGCGACTAAAGCGGAGATTCAATTATGCCAAGTGTTATTGTCGTCGGAGCACAGTGGGGCGATGAGGGAAAGGGCAAAATCGTCGATATCCTTGCTTCCGATGCTCGTCATGTAGTGCGCAGCCAAGGGGGAAACAATGCCGGCCACACCATCAAAATTGGCGAAGCGGAATACAAGCTGCATTTGATCCCTACAGGTGTTCTCCACCCTTCGACCCAATGTTACATTGCTGCAGGTACAGTGATCGATCCGGAAGTTTTGATAGCAGAAATAACATTTTTGGAAGCCAAAGGGCATGCCATTAAAGGAAGGCTTTGGATCTCCTCAGCATCACATGTCATCTTTCCCTATCACCGCCTCATCGATCAATTATTGGAAAAGAAAAAAGGACCCCTCTCCGTAGGGACCACAGGGCGGGGAATAGGGCCCTGCTATGCAGACAAAGCCGATCGCCTAGGGATTCGGATGGGTGAAATCGTCCGGCCAGACCTTTTTCCCGCTAAGCTGAAAGAGATCCTCCAACTGAAAAACGAAGAATTGTCCAAAGTCTACGGCTACCCTCTTTTGTCCTATCCGGAAATCCTTCAACAATATACTTCCTATGCAGAACAGTTGAAGCCCTACGTCGTCCAAACCGAAGAGGCGATCCATCGCGCCATCCAGAACGGGGAAAATGTCGTCTTTGAAGGGGCCCAAGGAACGTTTTTAGATACGACAACCGGTACCTATCCTTATGTCAGCTCCTCCAGTACCACTGCAGGGGGGATCTGTGTCGGGGCCGGCATTGGGCCCAGCATGATCGACCACACCTTAGGTGTCCTTAAGGCTTATACGACGCGGGTTGGCCATGGCCCTTTCCCCACCGAATTAAAAGAAGGGGAAAAATTTCTCGACCACTACCTTGCCAGAGAATTTGGGACAACGACAGGAAGAAAACGGAGAATAGGCTGGTTCGATGGGGTATTGGCCAAGACGGCCGTCTGCCTGAATGGCTTGCAATCCTTAGCCTTGACTAAGTTAGATGTCTTAGACTCTTTAGAATCGATAAAAATTTGCATCGGCTACGAACTCAAGGGAAAGCCTTGCCCCTATGTCCCTTCCCTGGCTGAAGATTTAAGCCAATGCACCCCCATTTACCAAACAATGCCAGGATGGCGCTGTCCAACAAAAGATATCCTCCATTATAATGATCTACCAGATAACGCCAAAAAATATTTTGAGATGATTGAAAGCATATGTGAGATTCCCATCAGTATCATTTCGCTTGGACCTGCAAGGGAGCAAACGATCACATTGAAAGACCCCTTTACTACAAAAGTTAAATTATGAATAGAGCCCTAGTCAACGAAAATCAAATGGAAACTTCTGAATTGGAATGCTTTACGTTAGAAGAGCTGGCGCCCATTGCGAAAGGAAAAATCCCTCGCCATATCGCCATCATCCCCGATGGAAATCGCCGTTGGGCCAAATCTCAGGGAGCGAAAATTGAAAACGGACATCACAATGGCTGCAATAATTTAATCCTTACAGTGAGAGCCGCTAAAGACATAGGGGTCAAGGCGATCACCTTTTATATGTTTTCGACCGAAAATTGGTCCCGCGATCCTCATGAAGTTCAGGCGCTCATGTGGCTATTGGAAAGTTTTTTGGAAGAACATACTCCCGAAATGATAGAAAAAGGGGTGCGCTTCAATACCATTGGCGATTTAACATCGCTGCCAGACTCAGCCCTAAAGGCTATTCAGGCAACGAAAGAGGCGACAGCCCATTGCAATAAGATCGATATGATCGCCGCCTTAAACTATGGGGCGCGCGATGAATTGCGCCGTGCCTTCAACAAGATCTTGGATGAGATCGAAGAGGGAAAAATAACCCGCAAAGAAATTACCGAGCAAATGATTGCTAGCCACTTGGATACTTCTCCATGGCCGGATCCCGACCTGTTCATTCGGACAAGTGGAGAACAACGTGTCAGCAATTTTCTTCTGTGGCAGCTATCCTATACAGAAATTTACATCGCCGATATTCTCTGGCCAGACTTTCGTCCGAACAATCTATTGGAAGCCGTGTTGCATTTTCAAAAACGGGAACGCCGTTTTGGAGTAGATGGATGAGAAAAATCAGTAAGAATTTTCAACAAAGATTGCTATTAAGCACAATCGGAATCCTTATTTTAGCCCTCGCGATTTATCTTTCGAGACTAGGGGCTTATAAAATATTATTTGTCGTTTTGACGGCAGGATTTTTAAGCGCCGCTTTGTGGGAGTTTTATCGGATGATCAAAATCAAGGAGTGCCAGCCGTTAAGCAAAATCGGCATCTCCTGCACCGTTTTGTATGTCTTTGCAGTGTTTTTCAGCACCCAGTCGCCCGCGGCAAGACCATTGCCCGAAGCTGTTTTGGGGATTACCCTTCTCTCCAGTTTTATGTATTATTTCTTCAAGGGAGCCGATCCCTTCGTGAATGTGGCCGTTACCCTTTTCGGAATTTTTTATTTAACTCTCCCCTTGACGTGCGTTTTGTATATCGTTTATTTCTTTCCCGAAGGGTCGACACAAGACGGGAGGTGGTGGCTCGTGTATTTATTGGCTGTGACAAAGACAACAGATATCGGAGCCTATTTTTTCGGCAAAATGTTAGGATCAAAAAAAATGGCTCCATACATAAGCCCAAGCAAAACTTGGGAGGGCTCGATCGGAGGGATCATTTGCGCTCTCGCGGCGAGTTTGGCCTTTTACTATTCCCAGGTTCCGGTAGGGCTTACTCTATACCAAAGCATTTATTTGGGAGTCCTGATCTCTTTGCTTGCTCAATTTGGCGATTTGGCTGAATCAATCTTGAAGCGTGATCTCGGGGTTAAAGACAGCAGCGGCTTGCCGGGAATGGGAGGTTTTCTCGATATCTTGGATTCCTTAGTCTTTACCGTTCCGTTAGTCTACTTGTTCTTAAAATTCACCCATACATGAAGGTAAGAGGGGATTATGATTATCACAATAGATGGACCCATTGCGACAGGAAAAAGTTCCATAGCGAAAGCTTTAGCCCAGGAACTGGGTTATATTTATTTTGACACAGGGGCCATGTACCGTTGTTTGACCTATGGTGTACTCAAACAAGGGGTTGATGTAGATAATAAAGAAGCGCTCGATTCTTTCCTTGCCCACTTTAATTTCGATATCAAACTAAAGCATGGAGAAAAACGTTATTTTGTCGGTGACGAGGATGTGACAGACGCGATTCGGGGTGCGGAGGTGACAAATCTAGTCTCAAAAATTTCCGCTATGAAAGTTGTGCGTGAAAAACTTGTAACCTTGCAAAGGGATTTTGCCATCGGCGTCAACGCTGTTTTTGAAGGGCGCGATATGGGGACAGTCGTATTTCCCAATGCGCAAATAAAAGTATTTTTAACCGGAAGACCCGAGGTAAGAGCCAAGAGGCGTTTCGATGAATTGCGAGCTAAGTTCCCTGAGGCGACGAAAGATCTAACGCTAGAACAAACACTCGATGAGATCAATCGACGCGATGCCTACGACATGTCACGCGAAATTTCCCCCCTGAAACAAGCTGCAGATGCCTATGTCATCGATACTTCCAATCTCAGCATTGCCGATATAGTATTCAATATTTTGGAATATAAAGATACCCTGAAGACCCGCCTTAAACCTCCTGAAGCGAAAAATGGAGGAAAATAATGTTGCAGTATGTCGAATGCTTTCAAAGCTAATCAGGGGATTTTTAATCATTTGGAAATCCTTACAGCGATTTTCGAAGGCAAAACCTGATAGAAAATTCATGTAAGATTCAAGGACTGTTTCATTTACTTTTTGCAGCAAGCGGAATAGCATAGGAACGATTCGAAGAAATACAAGTATGCGCCGCTCGATTTTTTGGCTTCGGCTTTACGTAAATATCAACGTCATAATCAAGAATGTTTAAAAATCGTGTCAGCCTTTCTAATGAAAATCCTGAAAGACGGCCATTCAATAAATTTGAAACTTTAGGCTGGCTGATCCCAAATAGCTCACCAACTTCTTTTTGCTTCATTCCCTTGAATTGGATAATTAAATATATCTCTCTTGCAAGCTCTGATTTAGCTTGTAATTCCTCGGGATTAGGATAATTCAAATCAGCGTAAAGATTTCCTGAGCTTATTTCGTAATCACGCTTTTTCATTTGCTACCCTTTTTGAATAACTTTTTATATAGATCAATAGCTTGCTTGTGTCGATTATGGATTAAATCGACCTCTTTCTTTGGCGTTTTTATTCCTTCGGTGGACTTCTTTTTAAAACAATGCAATACAAAAACAGCTTCTTTAAATTCGATGGTATACAAGGTGCGGAATGTAGAATCTTTCCCCCTTTAAACGATTTCTAAAACAGAGGATCCGGAAAAGCCTTTAAATGGCTTTGCTTTTCCATGCTTTCCGCCAACCTTTGCTAGATCCAAAGCAAATAACATCGTTTCTTTCACGGGATCGGGAAACTCTTCTAAATCTTTCTTGCTGGAACTTACCCAGACCAATTGTCTATTTTCCAAGCGTCCCCCGTACTTAATTATACCTAAAAAGGGTATAACATTACAAGTTTTACGTCAATGCGATAATGAGTTAAGGGGCAATAAAAACAGAAAACCTGCTTTTCACTTAAGCTCCTTGATTTGGATTGCGTAATGGCCTTAATTCGCCCCTGGCTAGGGTGTTCGACGCGATGCCTACGATATGTCGCGCGAAATCTCCCCCCTGAATCAAGCTGCAGATGCCTATGTCATCGATACTTCCAATATCAGCATCGCCGATATTGTATTCAATATTTTGGAATACAAAGATACCCTGAAGACCCGCCTTAAACCTCCTGAAGCGAAAAAAGGAGGAAAATAATGTTGCAATATGTCGAATTTGTTGTGCTGATATTTCTTTAAATCTTTTTTGAAACTACGCAATGGCTCAGGTTTAAGCATTAGGGTTCATCCCCATCTTTTCCCAAAGCTCGTTTGCCTTATTATTTTTTTTAATATCGATCATTAATTTTATTGAGTTTACTGTAATTACCTTCATATGCAATAATTTTGAAATTAAACTGCAATATTTATTATTAACATTAATTTATTAAAATATTTGAGGGTGAAAAGTGAATATTTCTTTTGATGGCAGCCAAAATGGTAAGCTTGTAAAGATGCGAAATGTTATGCAATGGTTTGCTCAACCTTCTTATAATCAACCCTATGTTGACACGGCAAGCGATGATTTTCAGAAGGATTACAGACTCATAGCTGAGCAATATAACAATCCAGGTGTTCTAAGTGCGGTCCTATTCCAATTCGCAAGAATTTATAACGATTGCTATCGAAATTATGAGCTCAAATTTCCAGCGCTTCAGCAACAGTGTACCCATCTTCAAACCGCATTAAGTGAAAAGGATGCAAACTACGCGACTTTGCAATCTACTTTACAAACTGAACGGGCGGCTTTAACACTTCTTCGTGAAAATGATCAAAATCAGATTACAAATTTGGAAAAAAAAGTCGAAGCTGAGAAACAGCAACAAGCGCAGAGTTTAAGGCGTCTAGAAGAAATTCAACAGTATTTTGATAAAGAAAAACAAGAACTCCAAACTTGTAGAGCCGAATTACAAAATCAGAAAAATGAGAACATTCAAAATAAACGCACAATCGAAGAACAAAATGAAGAAATTAAACTTCTTAAAGATGCTATTCTAAATCTCAAAAAACAAAATGAGCAACAACAACATCGACATATCGAAGAAATCAAAAATTTAAAAGCAGCACATAACAAGCGACTTTTAGATAAAGATGATCGATTAGACCAGATTCTCGATCATATTAAAAAACAAAGCAGCTACTCTGCCACATCGTCAAGAACAAATTCTAGACAAAATTCTGATGATGAAGGAAATGAAGGCTGATTAAATAATCAAAATTAAAAAATTTGAAGGTAAGTAATGAGTATTTTTATTGGTGACATGTATGGAAACGGTGAATCTGTAAGTCTAAAATATTTTTTGTGGATTTATGGACAGTCCATGCCTGAAGGATGGACGAAGAATCAAACTATCATTGAGATGCGCTCTGAAACTTTGGCTACTACAGAAAGGAATCTCTATAAACCCGGAGTTGCTGTACACGTTGTAACGCAATTAGCAAAGATGTGTCGAAGTTATGAAGATCAATTTCCAGCTCTCCAACAACGATGTGCTTCACTTCAAACTGAAAATAGTGATGTTAACTCGAAATATACTACTTTACAAACCGAACATGTGGCTTTAACACTTCTTCGTGAGAATGATCAAAATCAGATTACAAATTTGGAAAAAAAAGTCGAAGCTGAGAAACAGCAACAAGCAGAGAGTTTAAGGCGTCTAGAAGAAATTCAACAGCAGTTCGATAAAGAAAAACAAGAACAGCAAGCTTGTAGAGCCGAATTAGAAATTCAAAAAAATGAGAACATTCAAAATAAACGCACAATCGAAGAACAAGATGAAGAAATCAAGGCCATTAAAGAAAATAATTTAAAGCTACAACAACAAATTAAACAAATGCAACATCAACACGCCAAAGAAATTAAATCTTTAAAAAGCAATTATGACAGAAAACTTCTAAATGAATATAGTCGCTTGCAACAACTGTTTGATCATTTCAATATTAAAGAAAATAATTCTCCATCATCTTCTCAAGTCAGCTCTGCTTGTACATCTGACGATGAAGGAGAGGAAGATATTGTCGAACAGAGTTAGGAATCTTATAAAAATACAATCCCTTAAAGATTCGAACAAATTAAAATTTAAAGTGATTAACAAATTAATTAATGTA
The DNA here is from genome assembly GCA_963742415.1 of uncultured Parachlamydiaceae bacterium. GTDB lineage: Bacteria > Chlamydiota > Chlamydiia > Chlamydiales > Parachlamydiaceae > CAVULX01. The sequence continues at coordinate 186,606 of CAVULX010000003.1, read as the reverse complement.
AGTTGAAAATTACTGAGTGTAATCAAGTTTAAAAAACCTCTGTGTTCTCTGTGATCTCTCTGGTTTATTAAAATTCAACCACAGAGCTCACAGGGGTCACAGAGAGACAATAAATTTAATTATTTGCAACATACGTTAATTATTTCTTTATTTAACGGAGGTTTATATCCTCATTCAGCCTACTCATTCTTTACCGACTTCAGCAAGTGTTGATGGTCAGCCTATCCCGCTAAAATGGGATCCCATGTGGAATCATATTCATCGTCATTTTGAAGCTTTAAAAGAAATTTTTTTGCAAATAGAAACACAAACATATGAAAATCTTCAAAACATAGGTTTCAATGGCCGCCTTGTTCTTGAAATAGATAAAGGAGCAGGGACCTTTATTAATTGTCCCCGCATCATATTTGCTGCGACGGGCGGAATTACTATTAAAGCACGCACAATCAAAAATAGAGGCTCCATCCTAACGCAAGGGAAATTTAGGCATGTAGCTGGTCACAGAGCTGATTTGGATAATCGACAGGGCATTATTTTTGCTCAGAAGGGTGTAATGGCTGTCAATAAACACCGCACACCCCCTTTAGCTGAGAAAAAATGGCACAGAATCTTTTTAAACCAGAAAGGACAAATCACAACAGAAAAAGGTTCTCTGCGTTTGGATTTTGAGCAAATCGACAATAGAAAGGGTCTTTTTAAAGCTCAACAAGCTGATATCCACGCTCATTATTTTCACAATTTATTTGGTAAATTAGTTGTTGTTCACAATGGTCAACTGACCATTCAGGATACCTTTGACAATACTCATGGATTGATTGATTGTGGTGGAAAACTGTTAGGATCCCAAGGAGAGTGGCAAAATTGTGATGGTCTTATCAGGGGGGTAGAAGCCGTTGACATTCAAGCGATGAAGTTTGAAAACTTGAAGGGAGGTCAGCTTTTCTCATCGCAAGGAAACATCCAAATTGTGACAGAAAGAGATCTACAGCAGTATGGACGCATGGATGCAGCAACAGGCATTATCCTTTTATCCAAAGAAGGAACTGTGTGGGGAATGCAGGGATCTATCTTTGTTCCCCATGCTAAGATTACCATTCATTCTCCAAAAAGCCATTTAAATCTGACCGGTTCCACAATAGAAGCAGGAGAGCTTGAAGTATCCGCTTACCACAAATTCACATGCAGGAAGCTCAACTAAATCTTCAAGACAAAGTGATGGTTACCAGCGAAACGGGTTGGATTGACGCCCAACATACCCATTTAGTTGCTCGTGATTTCTTTTTAGAAGCAAAAAAGGGAAGTGTTTTTCTTGAAAATAATCAAAGCCATATTGGCAATCAAATGCTGATTCAAAGCAAATTTGGAAGCCTTGAAGCGAGCCACATCTATGCGGAAAAAGAATTTGTCTTCGAAGGGCAGCGTTTTAAAATGCGTAGCAGCTCTCTTTTTGTCAAAGAGGGAGATGTCAGTTTGAATGGTTTGCAATCTATCCACGTTGACAAAGGGGAAATTCAAGCGGTGGGTCAAGTGAGAGAAAATTCCGAAGGATGGATTTTAGGACGCCAACAGGAAACAGTTGCTAAAGAGATTGCAAGAACAGCAACAGACATTTATTTACAGACCAGTAGCGACCAAGCTGAGAGAATTGCAAATCAAGCAAAACAGAGTTTATCTCAAGTGGATTATGAGGCAGAGGCTGAAAATATCTTATTGTCTTCAGATGGAAAATCCTTTTTCCAAAATAATCAATGGAACGCTCAAGACATTGCAGTGAAGGCACACACCTTATGGCTCAATCAAGCTCAGGTCCATTTCTCTGAAAAATTGCGTATTCTCAGCGAAAAAGCGGCAACCATTAATCAATTAGACGCTGAGGGAAGAACAGCTAAATTATCAGCTAAGAAAAAGTCTTTATCTGTCACTAACAGCAAAATCAAAAGTAAAAGAGGCCGGTATAGCGCTAAAAAAGATCTTTCTTTTACCCATAACGTGGTTGAAGGTTCTACACGTCTGAAATCGGGACGACATCAACATGTCGCCCACAATATATTACACAAAGGTCATGTTAAGCTAACAAGTGCCGATGGAAATATGGATGTTCAAAGCAATCTCTTGTTAGAGATGGGATCTATAGAAACAGAGACTCCTCACGGAACAACAAGATATCGCCACAATCGTGCAGAGGTAGACAATGTAACAGGAAAAGGAAAAGAAATTCATTGGGAACAGGGAGAGATTAAATCAAAGGGGAACGTTCATTTAGATGCTGAAAAAACGAGAGTGAGCCATATCAATCTCAACGCTCAAGAGATCTCGATTAAAGGTAAAGAAACAAATGTAGTCGAACAATCCCATTTGCAAGCTGATCATCAGTTGCATCTTTTGACAGATGGAGTAGCATTAATTAATAAATGTAAAGTTCAAGCAAAAAAGATTAATACAAGCGGCAATCAAAACTTTTATCAAACCTCTCTGCAAGCTCAACAGCAAATAGAACTGAAGGAGGGGAATTTAAGTGTTGACAACTCCCAAGTCCATGTTGAGTCTGGTCCACTTTCTATGAAGGGAAAAAAAATTAATTTGCGTCAAAGTCAATTGCAAGCAACAGCGATCCAGCAGCACGCGGCTGAAATATTATCGGTTGCAAGTCAAACAACGGCCAGCGAAACAATCGAGCGCAAAGCAGATCATCTGGCCCTCTTAGAAGGGAGAGATCAGGCTAAGCAGATTACAGAATATGCAAAAGATCAATTATTGAAGTCGGAACATCAAACTCACGCTTTGGATATGATTGAACAATCCGCAAATCAAATCTTTTTGCGTCAAACAACAGAAATTGCTCCCACAATCAATTTTCAAGGTGAATCCATTCAAGGCACTCAGAATCGATTTCAAGCGAAAAAATGGAATGTGCAAGCAGGAAAGATTGAGCTTCCTGAAACCCAAGCAGCAACAGAAGCAACCACTCTTCACGCTCTTAGAGGAGCTTTTATCCCTTCGAGTAAGATTCAAGGGGACATCACAATCAATAATCATTCCCAAACACTCGATTTAATGGGATCTTCCTTAAATGGTTCCCTCCATGCAACGAGCGGTGGAGATATTCTAGCAGCTTCAGCGGAATTTAGGGGAGAGAAGGCTAACTTGCAGTCGGGCGCAAACTTTTTAGGCCATGACATGCAAGCTAACCTCAATGCACAGTTTAAGGTAAACGCCCAGAATATTTATAGCCCGCATATGCAATTACAAAGCAAGGGTATGTCTGAACTCGTCGCAAGTCAGTCCGCCTATCTTTCGGATAGCAACCTCCAAGTTGTAGGTAATGGCCTTGCGATTCAGGGAAATTTCCTCAATATCGATCGTTCGCACATTCAAGCAGACGCGGTTTTTGAGTCAGGCAAGCAAGGTATTTCAGCCACAGGGAGCCATACTTATGTCCAAGACAGATTGACTCAGGTTGCTCAATCAGGAAGTATCAACTTAGAAAAATCCTACACCCATGCCGGAAATGGCATCGCACGCAATGCACACTCTGATATTAACCATAGCGGGGCTGTGAGCATTGCAAACCAACATGTCATAGACGCCCATTCTTTGAACAATCAGCATGGAATATTGAGCATAGGAAATGAAACTTCTCGCATTAGCACTCAACACCTTTATACGGACGCTGAAAGCCGTATTGAAGGTCCGGGCAGCGTTGTTATTAACAACGTAAAAGATTATGAAGGGCATGGAACGATAAAGATGGGCGGCTCTTATACAGTGAAGGGGATTGGAAGGATGACTCTCAACCATTCATTGGAAGCCCATGGAGCCGTCTTCGAAACTAATGGAACCATTAACAACAAGGCGCCGATCCACCTTCATGAACACGGAACATTTTCAGGGTATCAACTGCAAAACAACAGTACAATCACTTCTGATGGCATTTTGGTCATTGATCAACAAAAATATTGTTATCCGCAGAATGTCATCGCCCACGAAAATCTCATTCTTTCAAGCCCAGACCCTATCTTCATCCAACATTCACCCACTCTGGCAGGTGGATTAACGCTGATGAGCGACTCCTTAGTCAAAACGGCAAAGCTTTTGACTGTTCCCGGAGATTTTACGGTACAAGGAAGCGCTATTGAATTTCAACAGCCTATAGATGCTCGTGTAAGGGGAATTTTCCGCTCTCGGGGAATGGTTCATTTCAACCATACAAAGGCATTTTTTGGCGAAGGCATCGATGTTCATGCAGGCACCTTCTACAGCAATGTGAGTAAAATCGATATTGTGGGCAGATCACGTATTAAGTGTCATGATTTTATAATTGGATCTGAAACAAAAGTTACTCATTCTCATCTTCCTCATCACCATACGCCCTCTAGTTTCAACAATGAGGGCGATCTCTATCTTGAAACAACAGGTAGAGCCGTTAACGATGCAAGTAACATTCTCGTGGGTGGAAATTTGTTCTTAAGAGGAAAAAATCTAGAAAACATGAATCGCACGCATACGCATCGTTATCAAGTAAAAGTAGGAACTGTAGCCAAAAAATTCTGCGGTATAAAATATGGATCGACTTCCCTTTATGCTCAAAGAGAAGATCTCATCATCGATGGAGTCGCTAATACTCAAGTTCGTAAAATATTTGATATTAAATTATCCGGAAACCTCACCAACGACGGTATCATCGAAGCCAGAAAAATTCGAGCCGAAGCAGCAAATTTGCGTAATGGCATTTTTAATTAGCTAGGACGTACACCTGACCCCTCTTCTTCCCATTTTAGACCCGGGGGAAACATCAGCGCGACAGATGGAGTTCAACTTAAAGTACATGGCCTTATGCAAAATAATGGCTTCATAGATGGAGGAAAAAAGACAATAATTGATGTAAACGAGCTTCAAAATGAAAAGCGCCTCACACAAGGTACAGAACAAGCTGTAAAAATAGGAACTTGGGGACGTCATTCTAAGAGAAATATAGAGGTAGATCACCTCAATCCAGGAGGTGAAATTCGCGGAGATCAAGTCTTCATTAACGCTAAAAAAGGATTCAATAAGGGCGGAGTCGTTGAAGGATCCGAAAACATGAAAATTGTGGGAGGAGAGTTCCTAAATAAACCCCTGCACTTACGCCATGTTGTTCATTTGAATCCAGGCAATCCCCTTCCTTGGAAGACTAAAAATGCTTATAGCACCCGTACGGAATTTATGGGAGCTCTCATTAACTCTGGAGGCAATCTAAGTGTTGACTTAAAGAATCAGTTTCTCAATGAGGCTTCTGATGTCATTGCTTGGAATAATTTATTGATTCGAGCAGGAGAAATTATTCAACGCACGCTTTTCAGTTCCTATCTCTCCACTTCCAGACGAGGTCCCACGTTTAGCAAAGACTTGCATACGATTGAGATGTACGAAGGGAGCACTCGCAGCCTTCAAGGCAACGTAAAGCTAATTTCTACAAAAGGCAACGTAGAGATCGAAGGAAATTTGGGGAGCTATCAGGGAAAGGTTAGCGTTGAATCCGCTGCCGATATTCTATTCTTAGCCAAAACCGAAAGTGTCGAAAATAAAGTAAAAACGATAAAAGCTACTCCAACTACCATAACAAGCCAAATCACTAAATCTAATACAACGGAAACAAGCCTTCCAACGCTTTTTTCAGGAAAAGATGTAGATCTTAAAGCAACGCAAAATATTGTAGCAGATGAATTACAAGTGAATATTGGAGGAGATTTTGATGCCGAGGCAAAAGAAATCCATATGCGGCAACATGTTGTAGAGCACTATCATGAAAGAGAAGGATTTTCAGCAGGATTAGAATTCTTCGGTTCCAATGCTATTGAAGCAGCTGTTACCAAGAAATCCGCAAAATTAACAGTAAAAGCCTTATTAGAAGAAGATCCTGCGATTAAGAGCCTTTTCAATTTAGCTGCTGCAAGAAATGGTCAAGAGTATGCGGTGCAAGGTATCACTGCTGCTGTTCATACCTGGAATGAAGCTGCCTACCTTGCACGTGCCAAAAATGCCGATAACCTCAAGAATGCGATAGGAGAACACTTGGGAATTACCGACGCCGACGGAAATTTTTCCCCAAAGGTGACAATACGTCTGGGAGTGTTTAATCAAGAGATGCGTAAGACTGTTGTATTTGCTCCTCAATTTTTTGTGGGCGGAAATCTGCGCTTTAAAGCAGATAAACAACGTTATAGCCTGTTAATGGAAGTGGGACAAGATGCTGAATTTTTAGGAAAAGATATCGAATGGAATGCGAAAGTCGAATCAACAACTCAAGAAAACTCCGATACAGGATTTAGTGTCAGCGCAGGACCTGACGGTATGGGATTTGGTATGGACCATTCTGAGTTAAGAATGTCAGGAAAGCGTCATCATCATGCTAATTTACAAGTAGGCGGTGAGCTAACAATTCAAACGGATAGACTTGCTGTGCGAGGAGCGAAGCTGGAAGCGGAAATTGTGAATGTCAAAGCTAAAAGCGGCCAAATTGAATCTCCTACCGATACGTTTAACCAAACCCAATGGGCAGCTTCTGTGTCTACCTCAGGGAACATTAGCTTTTCATATGACAATCACCATACAAAGCGAGTCAATCAAGTTTCGGGTCTTTTTGCGCGTTCTCATGGAAATGTAGAAGTTGACAATCTATCACTTATAGGTGGAACTGTCCGCAATATCCATCTCGATGCAAAGCATCTGCAATTGCAGGATGTGGCAGAAGAGGATGATCATAAATCTTGCTCAATATCTTTAAATGTCAAGGAGGTCGCTCAAGTAATAAAAGGCAATCCTTCTAAAGGAATTTCTATATTAGGAACTGTTGAATATACCAAAGAACAACAGAACGGAGTCACACGAGCGCTTAGCGGAACTCAAGAAAAAGGTCGGCGTAAACATTTGCATGTCGCGGCTCCAATTCTCGCATTTGATACTGAAAAACTAAAGGATGACTTCAATGAAATGCAAAAATGCATTAATCATAACCGTAAAATGACAGCTCAGTTTGTTTCCTCACCTTTATTAGTAGAACCAGCACCAAAAAAAATTGAAGAGGAAACCATACCTTTTTCCACTAACGAAAGCACGAGTGAGGAAGTCTGGAATGAGTCACCTCTCTTTTATGAAACTGAAATTGAAACTGACATTGAAAATGAAAACAGTCAATTCCCTCGCTCTACGCTTGACAATATGCTGACAAATTGGAGAAAGGGAGAAATGCGCGATGCGGAGTCGGCGGCTGCTTTAATGGATTTAAGCGGTGATGCCCTTATATGGGGTGTGAAAAAAGTCTGCAGCCTTCATCCAGTGATTCATGATGGCTGCCGACAAGGCAAGCAATTAGGACTAAAGGGTCTCCAATGGGTGCAGGAGAATATACCAACCGATTGGAAGCTGAAGATTAAGCAGTGGATGCATCAATACGAAGAAATAAGCAAAACCAATGCCTCGGAGGATCTCCGGCTTTTTGCTATTGATCCTAGGGAAAGCATGAGATACTACCATAGTCTTAATGAAGTTGCACTCAATGTTGCTTTGATTCCTGTCGGCACAGTGGGCGGAAAGGCATTTGGCCTTGTTACCAAGCCTATACTAAAAACAACTATCCTCGTCAAAAAGTCAGCCCATGTGTTAACTGCTAAAGTTCAGCAATCGAGACAAATTAAAAAAATTACAGACATTGTGATACAATCGATGAATAACCCAACGTATGATGGCCTTTATAGCAAGATTTCTAGCCTCATCCCGAAATTTTCTGCGGCGAATGATCTTGCCTCCCTTCATTCTTTTTCAGATGAAGTCAAAAAAAGCCGATTTTTTAGCCTCTTAACAAAGGATAGCCGAGATATACTTGATCCGATTGTGCAAGGAAAATCTGGGGGTTTGATCTTCATGCTGCAAAATTCTAATGGCTCTTACCCCCTAGTTACGAAATTGTTTCCATCATCTGAACATTTTGCTACAGAATTGATTTCAAATAAAATTTACAAAAACCTCGAACTTCGCCATTCCCTTTTTCCAAAAATTTATTTTGTGGGAAAACAAATAAGTGAAGGAGGAATAGAAAAGGGAATGGTTGCCATGAAAGGCATGCCCGGTGAATCTTTAGGTAACCTCATGCAAAATGCCGGCAAACAGGCTTCGGGAAGCGCAGACCGAAAGAAAACTTTGCATACCTTGCACGCTTCATTTGATCGTCTTGCTACATTTTTGGCCGAACTCCACGGAAAAAACTTGCACGTTCAAAATAAACCCGCGCCTAGCTATCTTTCGAGTGAAATCGACAAATTTCACAAACGTTGGAACGGCGTCAAGGAAATGGAGTTAGGAGTAGGAGAGAAAGATATAGAAAAATTAATTAAACAGTTTAAAAATAATCCTGGTCTAGCAGGATGGGTGCATGGAGATGTGCATCCTCCTAATTTTTTTTGGGATTCAAAAAACCTGCATTCTATTGATCTCCGAACTCTCACCAGATCCATGGATAAAAATGGGAAACCTGCTGGAATTCCTGTAAAAGATTATGTGCAAGCATTAGCGTCGTTAGAAGGATATGGAGTGATGTTTGGATTGAAAGCAGAAGAAATAACAAATCTGAAACAAACTCTTGCTAGGCGTTATTCGAGTGAATTCAAAGGGATGCACACCCCGGAAGCCAAACGTTTTTACCAATACTATTGGTCCTTTGATCGTTTAATGCGGATATCACATGATGCGAAACTTTTAAAGAAGTTCCAAAATCAATTTAAAAAAGAATTGAGTGTAACATCAAAGGCGCCTATCGCACAGTCCTTCAAGGGACGCCCTATTACAGAAAAAGATCTGGGGGAAGTAAAAAATTTAAAGATTTTTGACGCTTATCTGTCAATAAATAAGAAGAAAACGGGGACCTTTTACATTAAGCAGCTGACGGGAATTGGAAGCCGTCTTGACATCCCACAATTAATGATTCGCATTAAGTCATTAGCCAAAGAACATGGTGCTGAAAAACTCCATATCAAATTAGAATTTGATAATGAAAAACTTTTACAAGTCTGGTCAAAGAAATATAAAGTAATTAAAATTAAACACTATAAGTATAGAATGAAGGGTGCAACGACTAAACATACTTTGGAAATTCCTTTAGATAATTGAGGGATTTGCAAATTAAACAGGATCCTCTCGAGGAGGGTTCCATGAAAATTTCCATTATGACTGACGTGGTTTTCCATTATTTACCCTGGAAAAATGACAAATCTAGACAAAAATTACCCTGAAAAAATGACAAATCATGTAATATAAAAAGAGGGAGGGGCATCTTTAAATTCTCGCGCTGTTTTTTGGACGCTCATTGTTACGACTTCTTCTTTTGTGTTTTTTCCGTGACTTATTTTCACGTTAGATTAATTTGTCAAAAAAATCAAACAATTTCGAGAGCTAGTTTGATTTATCTTGCCATAGCAGATTCATAATTCATTGGATTCTACTATTCAATATTTGAAGACTTAGCTTGTTATTTATTTCCCGTCTCATTATAATAGTTTCTTTTTTTAGGCTTTAGTTTTCTGAAGAATATGTTTTATCGATTTGTAAAAAATTTATTTTATATTTTGTTTAGGTTGTTTTATAAGCATAAGGTTTATGGCTTAGAACATGTAAAAGAGGGGGCGGCTCTAATCGCTTCCAATCATGCCTCTTTTTTGGATCCACCGCTGATCGCGGCTTCAATGCCGGGCGAAATCGCTTATCTGGCGCGTCATACATTATTCAACAACTTTTTGTTTGGGTTCATCATCCGGAATCTGAATGCTCATCCCATCACCGGAACAGCTCAAGATATCTCATCCATCAAGTTGATTTGCGGGCTTCTCAAGGATAACCAAAAAGTGCTTGTATTCCCTGAAGGGGAGCGGTCCGCAGATGGTGTGCTAGCCCCATTTAAGGCTGGCATTGGCATGCTAGCATTGCGCAATAATTGCTCCATCATTCCGGTCTACATTCACGGTTCTTATGAGATCTGGAAACGTTCTCACAAATATCCTAAACTTGCAGGTCAAAGCGCCTGCGTCTTTGGGTCTTCCATCCCCATAGATGAGTATAAAGATAAGCCAAAAAAAGAAGCTCAGGAAGCGATTGCTTCAAGAATCCGAGACTCTCTCAACAACCTCTGCACGTGGTATCTAGAAGGCGCACAAGGCTCTCCCCCATAACAAACTGAATTTTCCTGATGCGCAAGCATTCACGTTAATATTGATACTAAAAATTTTATTGGATATCTTCCCCTATGAAAGGGAGAAGAATGCGAGGGTAGAGCAAGAGAGTTTAAGGCTGGCAAAACAAAGGTATATTGCTGGCGTAGGAACAATCACAGACCTTCTAGATGCATCGACCGCCACCCCCGAAGCGGGGTGCAAGAAAATTTTATCTAATGAGAAATGATTAAATCGAAAATTAATAAATTCAAATATGATGAATCAATTGAATTATTCTCGCACCCCGCTTTGGGGGTGCAATTATTTCTCTGCAATTTCCCAGAGTTGCGCTGTTTCGGGCTTCGCCCTCACAGCTTACTCTGGGCTACCAGTCTACAATTCCCTTCGGGAATTTATTTAAGAAACATCCAAACTTCAGGCGGCGGCAAGCCGCCGCACTACAAAAAAAACACTTCTCATTGATCTCAAATTTTCTCTGTGATCTCACTGTCTCTGTGATAAATAGTCCCTGGGGTATAGTCTCCCGGCTAGCCTGCGCCAGAAACGACAAATAGATCTTGCTGGTATTTGGGAAGCTTATCAAAATAGCCGACAGGCACTCCAAATAAAGCCGACAAAATGGCATTGGAATAGGCTCCTAAGCAGCCTGAAATTCCGATATCGGAGGGAGTTGCATGATTAAAAAAAATGGCATACCGAGCCGGATCACGACCTGTATTCTCAATGTGATGGAGATAGCCGCGGGGTAAAATGCTTATATCTCCAGGTACCATATCAAAAGTTTCGATGCTTCCATCTGGGGATAATAAGGTGATCCTTGCGGTCCCCGAAAGCAAGTAATTTAACTCCGCCGCATTGGGATGCCAGTGGGGTTCTCGGGCTCCTTTGGGTTCTAGAAAAAGACTATAAACGGCTAATCCTTCTAGTGGAGCTAAAAGGGATTGATTGCTTAGCTTGACCCATCCCCCTTTAGCATGAATCTGGGGGTTTATCCCTTCGAGATCAAGCTTATGAGAATTGGGGATATTAGGCCATTCAGGCATTGCTGGATGGGGCTGTTGGCTGATAAAAACGCTTTGCGCCCCTTTTTTCAAATCAGCAAAAAATGTGGGCTCTAAATCAAATGTGGCTCCCAAAATATGATCCGGCATAGAATCTACAGAGGCTGACATATCAATGTCTTGAGGAGTTTCATGATTAAAACAGACCAGCATGCGCAGGGTCTCCGGTCCAATGTTTTCAATGTGGTGCATATATCCCATGGGGACGAATGAGATCTCGCCGGGCGATATTGTAAATGTGTCATGGCCTGCGCCTGGGCTAAAAATCGTCATGAGCGCTTTCCCTTCAATGCAATAATTGAGTTCATGCGCATTGGGGTGCCAGTGGGGTTCTCGGAATCCTCCGGCCTTAAGAGTCAGATGGGACAACGCCATGCCGGAAAGAGCGGGGAAATTGTGTGCTGTCACGTCGATACGGGCCCCTCCCGCACAAACTTTTTGCGAGACGGAAGAAAACATATGGAAATGATGGGAACCTGCCATACTCAACCTTTAACATAGACTTCTTTTCAAAATCGTTATAAACAAGATGTTTAAATACAACAAGGATTCTTCAACGATGACGAGAAATTTTACTCCCCGATGGACACTTAATGACATTTTTACGGGCGGAAGCGGGTCCTCTTCATTCCACCATTTTCTCAACGAATTATCTGGAAATATCGGTGCATTTGAAAACCGATTTTTATCCCCTTTTAAGCCATTAGAAGCAGCCTCCCAATGGCAAAACCTAAGCGAAAGGATTTGCCAGGCAGCCTCCTTTGTGGCTTGTCTGCAAGCTCAAGATGTCTACGACGAAAAGGCTAACTCGCTGGAAGGGGAGATCGCCGCCATCCAGGCGGCTTTTGCCAATGTCTCTAACAAGTTCGATCGGCAACTGATGGGGATCGGCGACGAGGAGTTCTCTGAGATGCTTCAAAAGCCTGCCTTCAAAGAAATCGCATTTCCCCTCTCCGAAAGGCGCATGAGAGCGAAAGAAAAGCTGGGATTAAAAGAAGAGAGCTTGATCAATGATCTTAGCATCGATGGATACCATGGGTGGTCTCAGTTGTATGGAAATATCATCGGACATGTCAAAATTCCCTATGAAAAAAAAGGGGAAAAAGAATTTTTGTCATGGGGGCAAGCCTATACGCGCCTCGGAAGTCCCCAAAGAGAGGAAAGAAAAGCCATCTTTGAGAATTCCAATCACGTATGGAAAGAGCATGAACAAGTTTTTGCTGCTATCCTGAACCATCTTTCTGGATTCCGTCTTAAATCCTACGAACATCATGGGTGGCATTTTCTGAAGGAATCATTGGATCATAATAGGATGCAAATGCCTACTCTGGAGGCCATGTGGAGCGCTATCCAAAAAAGCAAACCCCTTTTTACCGATTATCTGAAGCATAAAGCCAAATTATTAGGTTTAAAGCGGTTATCTTGGTATGATTTGGAAGCTCCCCTTCTTTTCAAGTTAAAAGAGGCTCCCTCTGCCATTTCTTATGACGAAGCGGCCCATTTTATTATTAAACAATTTTCTTCATTCTCACCTGAGATGGGAAATTTTGCCAAAATAGCTTTTGAAAAACAATGGATCGAGGCGGAGAATCGGGGAGGAAAGCGCCCCGGGGGCTTTTGTACAGATGTTCCTTTAAATAAGGAATCCCGCATCTTCATGACTTTTACTGGAACGCAAGAATGTGTCTTCACTTTAGCCCATGAGCTAGGGCACGCTTTTCATAACCATGTTATCTTTAACCTTCCCGAAATGGCCCGCCATTTTCCGATCAATTTAGCAGAAACGGCTTCCACGTTCGCCGAAATGATCGTTTCCGAAGAGGCCATGAAATTGGAAAAAAATCAAGAGAGGCGGATCAAATTGCTGGATGGAAAATTGCAACGGTCTGTCATTTTTTTCTTCAACATCCATGCCCGCTTTTTATTTGAAACACGCTTCCACGAAAAAAGGAAGCAAGGGATGCTCACACCGGAACAGATCTGTTCCCTCATGGTTGAATCCCAAAAAGAAGCTTATTGCGATGCATTGCAAGAATACCACCCCTTTTTCTGGGCCTCGAAATCCCATTTTAACAGCACCGGAATTGGAACCCCTTTCTACAATTTCCCTTACACCTTCGGTTATTTGTTCAGCTTGGCTATTTACTTAAAAGCACGCAAAATGAGGGACTTCGAAGGGCGCTATATCGCTTTGCTTGCCGATACCGGGAGGATGACCGTCGAAGATTTAGCCAAAAAACACTTCGGGGAAGACCTGACAAGCGAACAATTTTGGCTTCAGCCTATAGAATTTTTAAAAGAAAATGTGAAAGAATTTTTAGCCTGCAGCATCTAGGACGGATAGACTTCTAAAAACCTCTTGTCAGAAAAATTTAAATATCGCATAATGCTCCATGTTAGCTCTCTTGCGCCTGTAGTTCAATGGTAGAACAGTAGCCTTCCAAGCTACGAGTGTCAGTTCGATTCTGATCAGGCGCTATACGTTCAGTATAGCTACGTTATAAACAATATTTTAACCAAGACCGAAATCTTGCACATTAGGTAAGATGCCGTCGTCAACATAAAGGGACAAGGCTTGGCACAACAACAACAAATCACTATTAAAGACCTATTAGAAGCTGGAGCCCATTTTGGCCACCAAACACGCCGTTGGAACCCAAAAATGAAGCGTTTCATTTTCGAAGAGCGCAACGGCCTATACATCATCGACCTGGCAAAAACATTGCAGCAAATCCGCAATGCCGTCGAAGTCGTCAAAGAGATCGTCGGCAAACACAGATCGATTCTCTTTGTCGGCACAAAAAAACAAGCCAAAAGCGTCGTCCGCGAACTGGCCGAAGCAGTGCGGCGAATTTTACGTCTGCGAACGCTGGCTCGGTGGCATGCTCACCAACCTGACCACCATCCGCCAATCGATCAAAAAACTCGAACGAATCGAAAAGAGGATCGCCACAGGCGGCGAAGGGCTGACAAAGAAAGAGCTTTCTCTGCTGACAAAAGATCAGATCAAACTCGAAAAAAACCTCTCAGGCGTCCGCGGCATGCGCAAACCTCCCGGGCTTGGTCATCGTCGTCGACCCAAGCAAAGAACACATTGCTGTCGCTGAAGCCAACAAGCTGGGCATTCCTGTCATGGGGCTTGTCGATACAAATTGCGATCCAGATCCGATTCAATACGTCATCGCCTGCAACGACGATGCTCTAAAAAGCATTAAAGTCATTCTTCAAGCCTTGGCTCAAGCCGATCATCGACAAGAAAAATGAGATGCGTGTGACTGTCGGCAAAGGCGATGACGAGGACATGGAAGAGGCCGAGGAAGAAGATGAAGAAGTTATGTAGCTGCTGAAGATGCTTCTGCAGCGAAGGCAAGGAGATCTTGAAGAAGCAGCTAAAGGAGAAGGAGTAATCATGAGCAATAACCTATCACTCCTGCAATGATTAAAGAATTGCGCGACCGCACAGGCGTCGGCATGGGCAAATGCAAAGAAGCCCTTGAAGAAGCCAAAGGCGATATGGAACTTGCCATTGCCAACCTGCGCAAAGCAGGGATGGCCTCTGCTGTCAAAAAAGAAGGACGCGCAACTAATGAAGGGATGATCGTCGCTGCTGAAAACGGCTCAGTCGATTGCTGTCGTTGAAGTCAATGCTGAAACCGATTTTGTCGTCAAAAATGATCGGTTTCAAAAATTTCTTAGAAAGATCGCTGAAGAGATTGCGCAACGCAGCCCCGCATCTTTAGAAGCGTTCTTACAGCAAAAGTATTCAAAAGATCCCTCTCTTACAATCGATCAATATCGTGCAACGATCGTTCAAACCATTGGCGAAAATATCCAGATTCGGCGGTTAAAAATATTCACCAAAGGCGCCGAATAAATCGATCGGGGTCTATTCCCATTTAGGTGGAAAAATTGTTAACGCTGGTCGAAATTACCGGAAGCGCCTCAGAAGAAGCTTTGGCTAAAGATATTGCCATGCATGTCGCAGCCGCTGCCCCTGAATTTCTTTCGCCTGAAAAAGTTCCTGCAGAAGTTGTCGAGCATGAAAAAGAAATTGCCCGCAGCCAAATGAAAGGGAAACCGGCAAACATTATGGACAAAATTGTAGAAGGCAAAATGCACGCCTACTATGGTTCTGTTTGTTTAACCGAACAAAAATACATTAGGGATGATAATTTGTCGATTACCGACTTGGTTAGCAAAAAAGGGAAAGAAACGGGTAAATCTTTAATGGTCACCGATTTTCTCCGCTGGGGTGTCGGACAATCCTAAGCAAAAGCTGAGAGAATTTTTTCTCTCCGTTTCTTTAAGTGTCTTCATCTATCCTGCCCGATCCTGCCGCTTGTGATCCCGCTTTCTTGTTACATTTAACAGGATGAGCAGGATCGCAAGCGGCAGGATCGGGCAGGATAATGTTTTGTAAAGTATTTATTCCTCTTTTTCAGTAAACTAGTAATTTAATATTTGCCATAGAACATGGGCATAAGCTCGTTAAAAGAGGCCAGAATAATGTTCGAGATTCCTGAAATCAATAGGTACACTCATGACAAAACAAAAGCCTTATAAGCGTCTTCTTTTAAAAATTTCAGGGGAAATGTTGCTTGGCTCCCAGCCCTTTGGCGTTAATCCCGAAGCCTGCAATGTGGTTGCCCGCTCGTTAAAACAACTGCAAATGGCCGAGTTTGAGATTGGGGTTGTAATTGGAGGGGGAAATATTTTTCGGGGGATCAACCTGAAAAATTCGGGGTGGCAGCGAACTCCTGCAGACCAAATGGGAATGTTAGCGACCTTAATCAATGGGACGGCTTTACAGCAAGCTTTAGTTGCCGAAAACAGCCCTTCTATTCTGATGAGTGCTTTAGAATGCCCTCGAGTCGCAGAGTCTTATAATTGGAGTAAAGCGATCCATTATCTATCTGCTAAAAAAATCCTCATTTTCGTGGGTGGAACAGGTAATCCCTATTTCACGACGGACACAGCTGCAGCATTGAGAGCCAGTGAAATACATGCAGATATCCTTTTAAAAGCCACAAAGGTTAATGGGGTCTATAACAAAGACCCTCTCAAGCATCCTGATGCCAAAAAATACGATGAGATCACCTATTCACAATTCCTTGCGGAAAAACTGGAAGTTATGGATGCTACATCTATAGCTTTATGCATGAGCAGTAAAATCCCCGTTTTCGTCTTTAACATGAGCCTTTTAGAGAATGGAAAAATAGGGGAAGTCTTACAATCACATTACCAAGGCACATTGATAAAAGGAGAATAGTATAATGAGCATCTTAGATCAAACCAAAGCAAAAATGATAGCTGTTCTTGACCATTTGAAAAAGGAATTAAAAAGTATCCGTACTGGAAGAGCTAATCCTGCCATGCTGGATCATGTGACCGTCGAAGTCTACGGGTCTCAGATGCGGATTAAAGATGTGGCCTCGATTACTTCGCCTGAACCACGGCAATTATTAATTTCCCCTTTTGATGCAAGCAATAAAGCAGCCATAGCCAAAGCCATTGAAAAAGCGAATTTAGGGTTTATGCCCATTGTGGAGGCAATATCGTCCGTATTAAGATTCCCCCCATGGATGAGAGCTTGCGCAAAGAAATGATCAAGCAATGCCATAAGCGGGGTGAAGAAGCTAAAGTTGGCATTCGCAACGTCCGTCGAGATGGCAATGAAGCCGTTCGTAAGCAAAAAGTGATGGCGAGATGGATGAAGACTGAAGAAAACTGGAAAAAAACATTCAAGATTTGACCGACAAATATTGCAAAGAAGCTGGACGAGATCATAGCAAGGAAGGAAAAAGAGATTTCCACAATTTAAGAGTTGCAGAAAAATGCGTTGTCCGTGTACGATGAAAGCTCGTTAAACGAATCTGACAAGTTTGGTTAACAAGTCCAATAGGCCCCATCGTCTAGTCTGGCCTAGGACACCGGATTTTCATTCCGATAACAGGGGTTCGAATCCCCTTGGGGTCATTCTACAAGAGTCTTTAGCTCAGTTGGTAGAGCACCTCACTTTTAATGAGGGGGTCGATGGTTCGAGTCCATCAAGACTCACTTTCTTAATCACCTTATAATATAGAACTTAAGTATAAACCTTCTTGGTTTGGCATAAATTTGCAAAGCCTGATTGTTGGGCTGCGGTGCAGAAGGGGTGTACTAAAAAACAATCTATACAGATCCTCCAATCACCAAATCCTTAGAGAACTACTGATCCTAAGGGTCTGAATCAGAGAAGATTGACTTATAAATAAACGGGACCTAAGCTAAGATCAAAAGATCATGACAAGGTTTGCAATTTTTCAGAATTGTTGGAAAATGAGGTCGCAGCGCTATCTTTAAGTCGATATTGGAACGATACCAGACAATGATGACCATTGATAATAGTCTAGTAGGTGAAGCACATAGAAAAAAATATATTTCTTGATTTTATTGAATCTTGGATGGTAGACTTTATGTCTAAAAAAGAGAGACAATAACGTGGAAAAAAACAAATCTGTTTCAGTATTCGATGTCGCTGTACATATTCTAGAGAAGCAACCGAAGAGGCAAGCAATTACTGCATGGAAGCTACAGAAATTGGTCTATTACTGCCAAGCATGGTCTCTAGTATGGGATGAACAACCCCTTTTTAAAGAAAAAATTCTGGCATGGGCTAATGGACCGGTTGTAAAAGAACTTTATCAATTGCATAAAGGCCAGTTTCGAGTTGAAAAATTATCTAAAGGCAACTCAGAGAATCTATCTACAGAACAGAAAGACTCTGTCAATCATGTCCTCAAAGCCTATGGCGGTAAAACAGCCCAGTGGCTAAGCGATCTCACACATATGGAAGATCCTTGGCTTGAGGCAAGAAATGGATTAAAGCCTGGCGAACGAGGTGATGTCGAGATAAAACCATCCACAATGTATGAATATTACAGTAGTATCGATTCAACCCATCGACTTGCCACCTAAAAGCTATCCATAAAAATATGTCGAAGAATTCCAAGAAAATTGTAAAACAGCCTCGTGCTATATCAACGCCTACATTTGACAAGATTCCACGTGCTGCCTTTACTCCCAACCAAAACTGCCTACCCGATTTTAGGGCAGATCGAATGGACGTTGAAGGACCATGGCATTGGAGCTATCTAAAAGCAGTACATCTGCAGGATCTTCTCCAGAAAATCTTCCATTCGCAAAAACTTGCATGGCAGGAGCTCTATAATCATGGCTGCCATTCTGTTTATGTCTCGGACCTTATTTCTGAAGCCCAACAACGGCTCAGAGAGATAGGACAAGATGACTTGGATGAACTATATTCTCTACGGCTAACAGGAAAGCAACGAGTTTGGGGGATTAAGGAACGCAATATCCTTTGGTTGCTTTGGTGGGATCCTTTGCATTCCATTTGTCAATGCCCTAAAAAGCACACCTAAAAAACAACATTTTAAAATTTGCAAGAAATTATTTTGAAATCAGCGATATCGCTATGAGTGTATTTTTAATCATTTGGAAATCCTTTGAAAGCTCGGTACAAGTCCAAAGGCTTTGCATCTGGCCATCGAATTTGAAGCTCCTTAAGAACTTCTTCGGCCATTGATAATAAGTGGGGGTACATTTTAGTTTTTTTGGAGACTTCAATGAACGCTATGAGCTGAGATAGTATACGAGGACGTAGTTGATTAGCTTCTTCTTTCCAAAGCGATTGAGGATAGGGTGTTGGTGCAGATGACCACGCATCGTCATACTCCAAAACATATTCTAAATGTAAAACAGATCGCAGCATCCAAAATGCGCATGCATTGGCATAAGCTTTGTTATACTCTTCATCGCTTCTTGCTGCAGGGATCGTTTTTTTGAGTCGCTCTCTATAAATATCCTCAAGGGAATCGATCAACTTCTGAGGAATGGCCTTTTCGCCTCCACAGGTTGGGAAGCTCATCCTAAGAGAGGTTCCGTCTAATAAAGCATTTTTTACAGAACTCCACTCAAAATCTATGAGATAGAGCTTATTTTCTTTTGGATTATCAAAAACATTATCAGGACAAATATCTCCATGAATAAGTGTCGTAAATGGCCCTGGCGACAAATTATAGTTATATACGCTGAAGATTTCAGATAATGTATCTTCTGACAGAGTGATATTTAACTTTTTTAGCCATCGTTTAAGGGCTGGCAAGTTCTTATCCGCGGTTGTCTTTAACTGTTCCTGCCAAGACTTGACCGATGGATCGATCTTTTTAAGTATCGTAAAATAGCCCTCTGTTTTTCCATAACTATAGGCGTGAAGTTGACTCAAGGATACCATAAACCGTTGAAGTGCAGCCTTTGCGTCATTTGCATTATTGCCAGTTAAAAGAACTTCCAGGCTAATTTGGTTTTCTCCTAAATCCTCAATCAATATAAATCGATGCAGGATACTGCCTCCGTAAAATTTTGGAACAGGAATCTCTTCTGCTTTTAATGTGCTAAGAAATTCAAGACCTGCCCAATCACTGGCAAATCGGCCTAAAATGTCATCTGCCATTTCACCAGAGACTTTTCCTGAGAGCGTTTGCTTAAAAATTAGGCTCTTGGAAAATTTTGAATCCGACTGACTGGTAATATTGATTCGTAAAATTAAATTTCGTCGTTCCTCCTCACTTAGCTGTGTGATAGATTTAACCTGGGTTGGTGTGTTTAGGCTGTTAGATAGGATGTCGATCACTTCTTCTATGATCAAAGGATTAATTGGAGTTTTTATGTCAGCATTGATGTAAGTTGTGGTAACAAAAAGGATTAAATATAGAGCTTTATTTATCATTGATCTAAAATCGTAAACATAAATCTTAATAATAATATAAAGTTGTATTTTTTGTAAATTAGGACACTTAGAACTCTTTAGAGATTGGGACAAGTTTGATAGAAGCCAATCCCAAATAGTGAAATTATCCAAGGAGGGAAGCCCATCCAACGAATTTTCGATTTTACCGCCTGTTATAAGACCTCCCGCTAAAAAATTAGCCATAACCCTAAAAAGAGGAACTTCTACTTGGGGAAGAGGATTTGAAAGAGGGCGTTCGAGGGCAGAGAAGTTAAAGATTTCCTCCTGAGTGCATGGAACAAACTCTATCAGATTAGAATTTTCTTGAATGGCGGTTCTAAGCTCTTGTCCAAGTTGGGATATGATATCCTTTATTCCGGGTAATGCTGAAGCTGCATCACCTGGCTGAATTAGGGGTGACATTTCCATGAAAAATGTTTTTAGGGTTGTATCTATAATTTTGTAAGGAGTGCATTTAATATTATATTTATATTTAAAATTACAATTTATTTAATTATGAATGGTAACAAACAAAATGTAGAAAGTCAATTTATTTATTTGGACAAAAAGTTTAAGATCTGGTAATTATAATAAGAAAAATTTACAAGGTAGCTTAAAATGACATCAATAATTGACAAAATAAAAGAAAATGGCTCTTTAAACTTTAGTAAAGCTGTTGCTAATGTTGCAACATCATATTTCTACGGAAAAGCCTATAATGTATTGAACTTCTGCTCAGACCCATTGGCTTATAGTGTTGGAGAGTTGGCCATAGATATTATCGCTTCAATAGCAGATTTGTACTCTCCTGTATATGATCCGGATGTACAATTAACGGAATCTTATATCAAAGAATATAAAAGCTCTAAAAAAGCAATCAAAAGTTGTGTCAGGGTAATTTTTATGTTTATAAAGATATCTGCCGTATCTGCTAGAGTGTTGCTACCCATGGCGGGAGTCGGCATTTTAGGAATGACAGCGATTAAAAGCCTCATTCCAATGCGGGAATTCTTAACCCCTTCCGAACAGGAAGCCTTAACTCCTTCCGAAATAAAACTAACTGCGGTTACAAATATAACCCTGTTTGGGTCGGTAGGCATTGCTTGTTTAATAGCGAGCAAAATATTCAAACAACCTCAATTTTTTAAATTTGGGATCGCTATTGCGACTGCGGGGACCGTATATGTTCTATTCGGACTTGCAGCGAAGATCATCGGAGGTCCTGATTTGAAAAAAAAACACCCCTATTTGCATATTATCTGCAAATTAGGACGAGCGGTGATCGCAACCAAAACTTTTCGATATGTATACTTGCAGAACACCCTTGCAAGGGTGATTTAAAATTACATAGATTTTTATGTTTGGCTGACCCATATTAGAGAACAATCAAATCAATTAAATTCTATGATTGTTGACACTGTAAAAAATTGTTGCGATTTTGCTGTAGCCGCTATTGACGGAGTTTTTGGCTGGATGACCGAAACAGTGGCCCTTTTGGGGATTGTCCTCATCTTTAATTTCCTGGTTAACAAACTTCTTAAGCATCTGCATTACCGATTTGAAAAGCAAAAAAGAGTCTGGCAGGACAGCCTTGTTCGTGCTCTTTATAAGCCTCTCACTTATTATATTTGGTTCTTTGCTCTGGTCCATCTTCTTGAGTTGATTGCCATACGGGTGATTCCCGAAGCCACCATTGAAAATATGCATATTGTTCTTTCCGTCGGTGCCGTCGTGGCTGCGGCTTGGTTTTTGCAGCGTTGGAAAAGGAATATCCTCCAATACATGATCACCAAAAGCAAAAACCGGGAAATAGCATGGGATATCTCCAAACTTGACGTGATTGACAAGCTTGCGACAGTCCTGATTATTTTTTTAATGGTTTTGCTTGTTTTGGAAATCACCAATCGCAGTGTAAATACATTAATTGCTTTTGGAGGGATCGGAGGCTTGGCTATTGCATTTGCTTCACAAGAAATTATCGCCAATTTTTTTGCGGGCTTAATGATTTATGCGACACACCCTTTTGCAAAAGGGGATTGGATCATCGTACCCGACCGGGACATTGAAGGGGTGGTAGAGGAGATCGGATGGTACATGACACGGATTAAAAGCATGGATAAAAGACCTTTGTATGTTCCCAACTCAGTTTTTTCAAAGGCTGTGCTCATTAATCCTTCCCGCATGAGCCATCGGCAATTTAAAGAAACGATCGGTTTGCGTTATACAGATATGAACAAGTTGAAAAGCATCATTGCCGATATTAAAGGGATGCTGGCATCCCATCCGCAAATCGATCACAACCATTCGATAGCGGTTCAATTTTCCTCTTATGGATCTTATTCGTTAAATATTTTGGTCTCTGCTTATACACCTACCATCCAGTCGGATGAATTTGCTTCCATTAAAGCCGATATCCTCTTTAAAATAGGCGACATTGTATTAAAACATGGTGCCGACATGGCTTTTCCCTCTTCTGCGGTTTATTTCCCCGATCCATTGACCCTTGCAGAAAAAAGGTAATTTTACAAAAGTATGGAATCCTTATATCACTTTGTTTGCCAGCACGCGCATGATGCTTATTGGATCTTTTTTTTATTACTGATGCTTGCAGGGATTAACATCCCTATCAGCGAAGATATTATTCTGCTTACTGGGGGAGCATTAGGAAGCACCTGTTTAAGCCAAGATCAAATGATTAAATTATACATTTGGATCTATTTTGGTTGTTGGATTTCAGGTTGGGAAGCCTATTGGCTTGGCCGATTGTTAGGTCCAAAACTGTATCACATCCCCTGGTTTAAACATTTTATCACCCCTAAAAGGATTGAAAGGCTGCACCATTATTATGAAAAGTTTGGCATTTTTACGTTCATTGTGGGCCGTTTTATCCCGGGGGGTATTCGCAATGCGTTATTTATTACTTCGGGACTAGGCAAAATGCATTTTGGCCGTTTTTTGCTTCGCGATGGGATTGCCTGCCTCATTGCCTCGTTGACAATCTTTAGCATAGGACATTGGTTCGGGGAAAATTATACTACCATTGTGCACTATGTGAGGAGATATGAACTTTTTGTCATAGGGGTTGTTTCTTGTGTTATCATCACAGCCATTATTTTGGTTTTGAAAAAAGTCTACTTTAGAGCTAATACCTAGTTATGCCGAACGTCTCGTTCGGTATAAAAACATCTCTCTTTTAATAAAACTGGCAACTAAGAGAGAAATCAATTAAGATATTGATTATTTAGGACAAATGATGTTTACATTTCCCAATATTCTTAGTTTTCTACGCATTCCCTTAGCCCTGGTGTTTATTCAAACATCCAATCCCCTATATCGGGCTTTGGCTATTCTTTGCGCCATGGCAACAGATGGCCTTGATGGATTTTTAGCTCGCCGATATCAGCTTTGTAACCGTTTTGGATCGCTTTTAGATCCAGTTACCGATAAGTTTTTTGTATTTTTTGTTTTATCGGTTTTGGTCCATGAGCAAAAACTAACTCTATTTGAGGCGAGCTTATTGATCTCTAGGGATTTTTCTGTGATCTTTTACGGTTTATATTTAGCGCTGCGGGGGCGCTTATTTCATTATCGGGTGAGGGCCATTTGGTGCGGCAAGATAACGACTGTATTACAATTCATTATCCTTTTGGGCTTAACATGCCAAATGGAGATCCCATCTTATGTGTATGGAATCTTTATTATCCTCGGCGTCATGGCCCTTATCGAGCTTTACATTAGGGGCTCTGGGTCCCGCAATCAGCAAGCCGAACTCGAAACATAGAAATTTATTTTTTCACCACAGAGCCAGTGAGATCAATGAGGATTTTAGAGGACATTGAGAGGATTGTTTTCACAGATAAGAAACAGGATAAGCAGGATCGTAAACGGCAGGATAAGCAGGATAAAAGAAAAATGATTTTTTTAAAACAGTCTTAACTTAATCATGTCAGCATATTCTTACTCTTTATTCAATATCTTTGCTTATCCTGCCGTTTACGATCTTGCTTATCCTGTTTCTTATCTGTGAATCTGTGAATACAATCCTCTCAATAATCTCAAAAAACCTCAGTGATCTCACTGGCTCTATGGTGAAGTGCCTTTTACTAATTCGCTATTTGTTGGGTTGTCATTAGCTCCTTGGCGTCCTTTTTTTCCCAAGCCTTTTTCAAGATATCCCATTTTTTGTGGGAGATCCCTCCGAGAAACTCAATGGATCGCAACAAGCGGGCCCGCACCCGATCTTTGCCCAATATTGTCGCCGAATCGAATAAAGGGGGGCCTTGGAGTTTGCCCATCAAGCTAGCAAAGAGGAGGGGCATCACGATTTTTTTATGGTTGGCACCAAAGACTTCAGCCACGCTACGTGACGCCTGATTAACTCCGGTCCCGGTCCAATTTTCCAGTTCATCCATACACCAAATCAGGGCTTGCAAAATGTAACAAGCTTGTTCAGAAGAAACGCCTTTAACGGCGAAAAGTTCAGGAGTATATTTTAAGTGGTTGATAAAGATAAAATCGCAAAGGTCGATGAAATCGCCAAAAGTTTTAATCCGCGTATGGATGAGAGGCATCAACGTTTGCATAAAGCATCATTAAAGCTCCAAGCTTTTATTCGATTCCACATCTGATCTAGAGGGATGTTTTTGATCAAATACTGCTGATTGATCCAATCAAGCTTTTGAATGTCGAAAACTGCTCCGGAAACGCCGATCCGCTTGTAGTCAAACTCCTTGATGATTTCGTCAAGGGAGTATATCTCTTGGTCGCCTGGCATGCTATAGCCCATCAGGGTCAAAAAATTGACAAAGGCTTCAGGCAAATAACCGCTGTCCCGATAGAAAAAAATAGAAGTGGGGTTTTTTCTTTTCGATAATTTTTTTCCATCTTTGCCTAATAGGAGAGGCATATGCATGAAAGTGGGAGGCTCCCAGCCAAAGGCTTCGTATAAATAAACATGCTTAGGTGTAGAGCTCATCCATTCATCTCCACGGATCACATGAGAAATCTCCATTAAATGGTCATCGACGACATTCGCAAGGTGATAAGTGGGAAATCCATCGGACTTGAGCAATACCTGGTCGTCGACATCAGCCCAAGGGTTGGTGATCCGTCCTTTGATTACATCTTCATAGACACATTCACCTGTAAGGGGCATTTTGAGGCGGATGACGAAACTTTTGCCTTCCGATTCCCGCTGATGGATCTCCTCAGCGCTCAAATTGCGGCAGCGTCGATCATACCCTTGCCTTCCGCCTTGCCTAGCGGAAAGCTGCCGCATTTCTTCCAGATCTTCGGGAGTGCAGAAGCATTTATAGGCTTTCCCTTTGTTAAGGAGTTCATAAGCATAGTCTTTGTAGAGATGGGACCGTTCCGATTGGCGATAAGGGCCATAAGGGCCCCCGATATCGGGGCCTTCATCCCAGGGAAGGTTGGCCCATTTTAGGGCTTTATAAATATTTTCTTCGTATTCTGGACGGCTTCGTGAACGGTCTGTATCTTCGATCCGCAAAATGAATTTCCCTTGGTGATGTCTGGCAAAGATCAGATTGAAAAGGGCCATGTACGCTGTTCCGACGTGGGGATCGCCTGTTGGGGAGGGGGCAATGCGGACGCGAACTGGTTTTGAGGGATTAATTGTCATAGGTTCATTCCTTGTTTTTCGTATCCTAGAGCGCCACTCTAACGGTGGCTTAAGTAAATTAGATCTTTCATGACATTGAAGGCTTCATTAAGTTGAAAGTCTGAAGTGCCTGATGAATCTGGGACCTCTTCTTGGGGTTCTGTCCCTTCATTTTCCTCTTTCTTCAGTTCCTTCAAAAATGCTTGATAATTTTTGTTGTGGGCAATCCGTTCTTCGGAATTTTTTCTTAATTTTTCCATATAGGGGGAGTAAGTGGTCATCTTTTTTTGAAGTTCAAACTTATACAAAGCTTTGACTTTTTCCCGTTGAAAGTAGGAGATGTCGGATAGATCATCATCAAAATTTTCTTTAATTTTATCTGTTTCGAGAGGGTATTTGCTGAATTTTTCCCCTATTTCCATTTCTGATAATATCCCAGGGGCGACGATATCAGACAAAACACCGGTCAATTGGGGGGTATTGCCTGAAACGGTGTAATAACGCCCTCGGGTCACTTTATATTCACCTTGAGGATTAACCGGTCCCGCTTTAGTTGTATTGAGAGTAAAGGTTTGAAAGGAGCCTTTTCCGTATGTATGGTCATCGCCTATAATGATGGCTCTCCCATAATCTTTGAGGGTTCCCGCAACAATTTCCGAAGCCGATGCGCTAGCTCTATTGACTAAGACGATCAGAGGTCCGGTCCAAACGGTGTTTGAATCCAGATCGCGCAGATGCTGAATATGTCCTGTATCATCTTTGATCGAGGCCACGATCCCTTTCGAAATAAAAAGGCCGGCGACGTTGACAGCCTGGGATAAAAGTCCTCCTGAATTATACCTTAAGTCTAAAATGACCCCTTTGATATTGTATTCTTTAATGAGTTTTTTCAAGGCGTTGCTTAAGTCTTCGGCAGAGGAGCTCGAGTCATCCTGATAAAAAGAATATAGCCTAAGATAGGCAATAGCGCCATCTCCGAACGGCTCGACGGAACTTTCATATCGCGTTTCCTTCAAAACGACTTCCCCGCGCGGGATTGTGACATCCAGTTTATCCTCTTTTTTTTCATCCCCTTCATTCGTTTCTCGAATCACTGTAAGCACAACAGGAGTATTGGCTTCTCCTCGGATCAGTTCGACCGCATCGACGATATCCATCCCGACTACAGGCTCCCCGTTTACGGCGATGATCCGGTCTTTGACTTTAAGCTGTTTTCCATTGGCTGCTGGGCTGCCATCAATGATTTTTATGACTGTAAAGCCGTTGATGTCATCGCGGAGTTGTGCGCCTATGCCATAAAGCTTTTGCTGGACATTGATCATAAATTGGGTGGCTTCCTCGGGGGTAAAATAGGCGGTGTGGGTGTCAAGGGCAGCAGCGGTAGCTTTGAGGACGTCTGTGAGCATTAACTGTTGCCTGTGCAAGGCATTTTGATCTAAGAAATCCTCTTCTGTTTTAAGCTGCCGTTTTTCGACCCGCTGTCCTGCTTTTTCCCTTAAGTCAGGACTTAACTTGGAAAAGGCTTCGGCTTGCAAGGCCTTGATTTTTGTAATCCGTTCCAAAAGTTGCTGTGTATCCGCCACCCATTTCATGTTTTTAAACTCTTTAGAGTTCACCTTTTTTGGCAGGTTTGACATATCGATTGTTTTTTCCAATTTCCTTCGCCGATGGATGGCCTGGACCATCGCTTCATCAATCGCGGTGAAAGTTCGGAAGTTGCTGTTTTTATAGTCATCTAAAATTTGATTTAGTTCTTCCGGCGTGGGTTCAAGCCAACGGTGAATATCAGGCTCAATAAAATAACTTTTTGTGGGATCAAGCTCTTCTAGATAATTTAACAAAGCGCGCTTAACAAGTTCTGGTGCCAAATGCTTATATGTCGCATGGGCTTTCATAATTTCATTCAATTTGGCCGTCGTTTGTTGCGGTGTAATTTCAAGTACTTTACATTCGGCTAACCAAGGGAGAATAAGAAGCGTCAAAAGAAAAATTATTTTATGAAACATAGAAGTTATCCCAGTTTAATATAAGTAATTTAATTATAGCGATCAGATTGGTTTTTAGCTATTCAAATTCAGTGCAAAAAAATCCACTCGGAGCCCCATTTCAAATCCTGCATAAAACGGGTAAATTCGCTTGGGCATACAGGGCAAGTTCAAAAACAGATGAAGAAAAGATAAAAATTTTGTAAAGAAACTCTTGATTTCAATTCTTTTTTATGAGAAAATAAACGTTTCAAAAGACTGAAAAACGAAAAAATAAATAAAAGTGTTTTGTCAACTATTTGTTGACTGAAAGTTAGGTTTATTAAATTTAAAGTTAAATATAACAAAAAACATAAATTTTAACAAAATTATTACAATTACAAGGAGGTTATATGTCTAAAAATAAGGACAGCCAAAAGGGACAGCTTGAAAGTAAAGTTGTTTCGATAACTGAAGCTGCTAAAATCAATAGGGTGACAAGGCAAGCTATCTACGTTGCAATTAAATTGAATAAGTTGAAAGCGAGGAAGGAAACAACTCGTTGGACGATCCATTTGGATGATCTAGAAGCTTATCGCAATCAAAAATACTCCCGTACAAAGTCTCTCTATAATGGCGAGCTTTTATTTGATAATAACAAAGGGTATTTTTCTGTAAGTCAAGTAGCTGATATGCTTAAAGTGCCAAATCAAAAGATTTACTATGCAACCCGCGTTGGGCATTTGAAAGCTCTGCGTAAAGGGGCTGCGTGGGTCATTCACAAAAATGATGTGAAGCAGTATCAAGAAAATTACATCAAGAAAAAGGCTTCTAATAAGCAAAAGGCTGGCTAATTCATAGACACGAGCCCGGAAAAAACGTGCCCGTGCCTCTGTCCGTGTTCGATTTGTTTAAATTAATGTCTAAAGAATAGAGATTATAAAATAAATTTCGGGCAGGGGCATCGGTGCGGGCACGCTTTTTTACCGAGTGGGAGTTGAAAGCGCGGTTGGAGATGTTTCTAAGATTTTGAAGTCTCGAATCAGCAATTGAATGCTCTGACCTTGGAAATCATTGATCTGAGGGGTAAATGCCACTCGGAGTGTCATATCTTTTTTTCTGAGCATTGGACTGTAGTCAGCCTTTCCGAACGCCACTCCTTCTAAAATTCTATCCCCTTGTTCGAGGTAGAGTTTAAGATGGGTTTTCCCAACAACTTTAGGGGGCCAAGCTTGTTTTGCATCGCAATAGAGGATAGGTTGCGGATTTTCATTTCCGAAAGGTTCCAACAACCGGATCGACTCCATAAAGTCAAAAGTTAAATCATCAAACTTGACTTCGCTATCCAGATAAAGTTTATTAATTACATCATTATCGGACAGTTTTTCGTCAGCTGCTTTGAAAAACCTTTTCTTGAATTCTTCAATATTTTGCTCTTTTATGGTAAGGCCTGCGGCAAAATCATGCCCTCCAAAATTGAGTAAAATATCGGAGCAATCTTTAAGGATAGGCAGCAGAGGAAATTCGGGAATGGACCGGAGCGACCCCTTGCCGATCCCGTTATCAATCGCGATCATGACGGTGGGTCGATTATAATGCTTAGAAATCCTAGTGGAAATAATAGCAATGACCCCTGGATGCCACTTGTCGGATTGCATAATGATTGCTTTATGGCTGAGGAGTTCCGGATAACCTTGAATCGAACATTCGACGTCAGAGGACATGGTCCTTTCAATTTTTTGCCGTTCAATATTATTGAGGTCCAACTCTTGCGCCATTTTTTCGGCGGTCAAAACATTTCGGATGAGAAGGACTTGGACCCCTTTTTGGGGATCATCGATCCTTCCGAGGCTGTTGAGGCGAGGGGCGATTTTTGAAGCGATATTAAAAGTGGAAATGTCGCTTAGGTCCAGATCGGATATCGAGACCAGTTTCGTCAAGCCGATTCTTTTTGTTTTGCGGAGTTGTTTGAGGCCATAGCGGACCAGAATTCGGTTTTCACCGAGGAGAGCTCCCATATCGGAGATAGTCCCGAGTGCGACGAGATCGAGATAGCGCTTAAGATCGATTTTTTTCGGGGCGATTTTTCCTTCCATCACCAATTGTTTGGTGATGCCATGGGCCAGTTTGAAAGCGACGCCGACACCTGTTAATTCTCGATTTGGATAGGCGTTATTTAACAGTTTTGGATTTAGAGTTGCAATGCAGTGAGGGATTTTATCTGTTGGCTCGTGGTGATCGGTGACGATGACATCGACATTTTTTTCGACGACTTTGGCAATTTCCCCTGCTGCGGTGATGCCGCAATCGACAGTGATAAGCAGCTTACATTGGTTTTTTAGGGCGTATTCAAGAGCTTCTACAATTAAGCTTTGGCGTAAGGGGCCCCGATTTGAAACATAGTAAAAGACATTAGCTCCTAAATATTGTAAAAACTCTGTCAGAAGGGCTGTTCCTGTCATTCCATCGACATCATTATCGCCATAAATTAAAATATTTTCATAATTGTTGATGGCTTTGCAAACTCGATCGACAGCTTTTTGCATTTCAGCCAGCAAGAAGGGGTCGCAAAGATCGGGCAATTTTGCATAAAGGTAGCTATGGATTTCTTCGAGGGAAGCGAAACCGCGGGAGACAAGAATTTGTGCAATGACAGGATGGATTTTGAATTCTTTGATAATAGCTTCTTTTAACGTATTATCTATGAGGGGGTACATCCATAGTGGTTCTTCCATAGAATGCCAAGGAAGCATTAAATTACTCCTAAATCCAATTAGTATCCTTTATTGTAATCGTAAATGTATGAAAGTCAAGTGCCAAATGCTGGGTGAAAGACATTTAACCAGAAGCATAGAGATTATCAAACAAAGAACAAGATAAGCAAGATCGCCTTCGGCAGCAGGGTAAGCAAGATAAAAAAATTATTTGTTTCTTTATCTTGCTTACCCTGCTGCCGAAGGCGATCTTGCTTATCTTGTTCTTTGTTCGTTAATCTCTGCGCCTCTACGGCTCATACACACGTTTTATTATAGCTTGCCCGCATTGTACTGTTCAGATTGCTGCCGCTCTTCTCTGTCGTGGAGGAACATGAGAACAGGGGCTGCAATAAATAGGGAGGACAACGTTCCTACAACAACGCCAATTGTCATGACAAGGGAAAAAGCAAAGATAGATTTACCACCCAAGAACACAAGGGACAGGAGCACCAATAAAGTTGTTCCTGATGTCATGATGGTACGGCTTAATGTGACATTCAAGGCGTGATTGACAATTGAATGGAAGTCCATTTTGCGTAAAATTCTAATGTCTTCCCTGATCCTGTCAAACACAATAATGGTATCATTCAATGAATAACCGATGATCGTCATGATAGCGCCTACGACTTGCAAGTCAATCTGCACCTGGAATCCTAGCCAATGGAAGAAAGCAAGAATCCCTAACGTGATGATGACATCGTGAATTAATCCTACAACGGCACTCACTGCAAATTTAAATTCAAATCGGAAAGTAATATACACCAAGATGCTAAACAATGCAATAGCAAGGCCGATGGCTGCGTTGTGGCGCATGGCGTCGGAGAATTGCCCGCTCATGACTGTCCAATTTTGGTCCAAATGATCAAATTGAGATTTCTGAACGGTTAATCCCGCATCATTAAGGGCGTTCACGACCCATACAATGCGAGGGTTGCTCTGATAAGGATATGTAAACTTCCCTTCCGTTAAAGATTCGGGCATCTGATAGAAAGGATGCCCTTTTTCTTCCATTCTCGTCCCTAACTGAATGCGCAATGGATTTGGATGGCTTAATTCCCGGATTTGAAAATCGTTCGCTGTGGCTCCGTGGGAAAGTAGAGCTTCAGCTGTTTCTAATCGATAATTGGGGTTGCCCGGCTTTTCTGCTAATTCCACATTGACAGAGTATCCCCCCGTGAAATCCATGCCAAACATGGTCTTATATTGCGTTGCAAACAAGAAAGAACCGATTACCATGACAGCTAAAGAAATCAGGATCGCCTTTTTAGCCTGAGCTAAGAAGTCAAAGTGGGTTTGTCCGATAAATTGAGACATTGTAAGGGTTTTATGTTTGGGGTTTTGAACCCATCCTGCAAAGAAATAGCGGGTCATAAAGAGAGCTGTAAACATCGATGAGATAATCCCGATGATCAGGGTGACAGCAAATCCTTTAATCGGTCCCGAATCAAATTGGATCAAGACTAAAGCAGCGATGATGGTTGTGATGTTTGAATCCACAATGGCGCTGAAGGCTTTGCGGTATCCGGCTTGTATAGCTGAGGCGATCCTTCCCGATATCTTGAATTCTTCCCGAAACCTCTCAAACACGAGCACGTTGGCATCGACTGCCATACCGATGGTGAGCACGATACCTGCAATGCCAGGCAATGTGATCGCCGCGTCGATATTTTGCAAGACACCCCACATGATCAGGATGTTGAAAATGACGGCGCAAGAGGCGACCACCCCTGCAAATCGGTAGTAGCCGACCATGGCTATCACGACGGTGATGAGGGCTATAAGAGAAGCAATAATTCCTTTGGTGCGCTCTTCCTGTCCCAATTCTGGGCTGACGTTTTCTTCAGATAAAATGCGAGGCGTAAAGCTGAGGGAACCCGCTTTGAGGTCGGCGGCTAATTGGTTGATTTCCCTCTGCGAGAACCGTCCGCTAATGGTAGCACCGTCACGCAAAGCAGCTTTTAAAGCAGGCTGGCTCACGATAACACCATTGAGGATCACCGCCATGCGCCATCCTTGCCCTTGCGAATAGGCTTCTTTAGGCGTCCCTGCAATTTTGTCTTCAGAAAATTGGGAAGTCCATGTGTAGAAATCATCGCGCGGGCTTCCCCCTTTTCCTTGGGAGCCTTCGTAGGATCGTTTGACACTGAATGTCAAGATATTTCCTTCACTTGGATCGTATCCGACTTGGATATTTGTGAGGTTGGAACCTTCTAAAGCATAATTGTGGAAGATCACGACCAGTGGATGGGTTTGTTGGTTCCAATCAGAAAAATCGTTTCCACGCATCATGCCAATAGAGGAAAGGGTATCGTTGAAATCGTGGCTTATGGATTTGTCTTTCGGATTGGCTAAGCGCAAGCCATGATCGTATAAAAGGGTGGCATAATCGCTACGGGGAAATTCCGTTTTTTCCTGACTGTCTCCCCCCAGATGTTTCCATGCAATTTCATTGATGCTATCAATATCTTTTCGATTGGTGACGACCGCTTCATTCCACACATTCTGTAAGAATTGATTGACAGATTCTCTGAGTATGGGGTTGCGGGGGCTAAACTTTTCGTTGACGACGTGGAAATACATGGCGGAGGCTTTGATAAGCTCTGTAGCGGAAAGGTCTTGGGAACCTGGGAAGTCGAGAATGATATTTTCCCCTTCGACCCGGATTGTTCGTTCGGAGACCCCCATTTTATTGATTCGAGTGTAAAGCTCATTGACAGCTTGGTTCAAGTCATCCGGATTTGTGACCGGCTTCCCATTTTGATCCCGCAATCCGATCCGGACCGTTTTACCGCCGGAAAGGTCGAGACCCCATTTCAGAATTTTGCGGTCATCGCCGCGGAAATATTTAATGAAGCTTAGCTTGAAATTTTCCCAAAAAACATTTTTTGTGGGAGCGGGGACGAGATAGCGGCTGGTAACGTTCGTATCTACTTGTGCGGCATGGTATTCATCTTTCCATTTCAACAGATCTTCTTGAATTTGGTCGTCGATTTTATTGAGGGCGAGAATGCGCTGTTCGACATCGGTGAAATCGAGGACGGCATAACGTTTGCTGCCTTGAGCATGAAAGTCTTCCCGAGTAGCTTTGATTAACTTGGAGTAATAATCATCGAGCTCAAAGATATAATCTTTACTGAATTCGGGGGCTATCCCGTAGGAAGAGCCTGGATATCCTATAAAGCCGCTCTGCTGTAACAAGGCGGTGAGTTGGTTGATGTCTTGTATAAATGTTTGGCTTTCGGTGGATTCAGGAGTTTGCTGGAATTTTTTGATGATTGGATCCATGCCTCGCGCAATGACATACAGGGATCCATTTCTGAACCCTGCAGGCGGCGGTGTCTCCTCCATTGCTGGAGCATACACCACAAGACCAAGTTTTTGTTCTTCGGGCTTTAATCCTTTATAAGTTCTATAATCTTGGATAGGATAAACCGCGCGAACTAAGTCGGTGTGTTGGGGCAGCCATTGGATCAGAAGTTGATCCAATATTTGGTTGCTTTGAATTTCTGCTAAGGGTCCTAGGTTTAAGGAGAGGAATCCTGTGGCATTCGTGAGATTATTTAGATTTACCGAATAGGTGTTTTCATCGGGAATTAGTTTTTCCTCTGTTAACCGGGAAGCACGGGCAATATCGTTGATGATAAACTGGTTGAGTTTTTCTTTTTGGAAGGCTTGATTTTCTGTGGTATTTTCGCTTTTAAGAATCTCTTGAACGTCTTTATAGAACTGTAGATAAATCTTATCGTTGCTCCAGTCGACGACCAGCGCTTGGATAAAGGGATTATGCCCTTCTAGGCTTATAATTTGCTTATTATCCTTAATTGACTGTCCGCTTTTGCTGATTAAAGCTGCTGCCGAGGCTTCATTTAAAGGGGGAATCGATTTAAAATCGGCTGAATTTTTCCGGATAATCGCAATCCCATTTTCGAGGGCGCTGCGGTGGTTTTCCAAAAGAGTGAGAAGTTGTTGCTGCTCTGAGTCTAGAAACTCCCCTTTGTCTTTGAGGGCTTTTTGTTTTTTGAGCAAGGTATCGATCTGTGTTCCGATTTTGGTTTTAAGAGTTTCAGCGCGCGTCAGAAATTTTTGGATCGCTTGCGTGCTATCTTCCTGTTGATTTTGAGCAAAGGATGCAAAATACCGTTTCGTGATGGGGCTGTCTTTAGCCAGGTTGTCATTAATCTCCACGATTTCTTTAGCTAGAGAAATGATTATATCATCCAGACGGCTGTCTGTGGGATTTTGGATGGATGCCAACATTTGGGAAGCTGTCGGCCTTGTTCCGCCGAATGCGATGGCCAGTTGTGCGATCCGGTCATTGATCAGCGACTGGTAGAAGGGGGAGATCTCTCCGTCGGCATTGTGTTTCGGCGTAAAGGTAAATAACTTGTCCACATTCGCGGGATCTAAGTGTACTCCGATTTGGCGGATAACTACAGCCTTATTGCTGGTGTCGTCTTTAGAAGAGGACTCAAGTTCCAACTGGGAAGGAACAAATGGGATTAATTCCCCGGCCTTTGGCAAGAAACGTTTAAATAACTCGGCATCTGCAGAAGAATTGAAAGCGATTTCAATCATTCTGGGGTCTTTTTCTTTGAGCTCAACAGACAAGGGTTTAATGCCAAGAAGTTTGCAAAATGCCTTTAACCATTCTTTTGCATCGTTTTCAAGTTGGTCAACCCGCGCCACAATGGAGAGGGCGACTTCATGGGCCTGTTCTTGGCCAATGGGCTGTTTAAGTGGTTTTGTATAAAAGAAAATGGTTGGCATGATATTGTACAGGGTCAAAATGATCACAGCCAAAATCACATAAAGTTGCCAGCGTTGTTGTTTTTGCATAGCGGATGTTGTCCTTATTTAAAAGCTATGTGAGATAAGGGAACAGCATATCAGACAAGAAAAAAAGTGAAAAGAGGAAAAATGCAAGTAAGCAGAAAACCCGGGGAAGGCCCCGGGTTTTGCATTCGATTGGATCGCATTGATGGAATTTAGCTTGCTGTTCCGGCAGTTGCGCTTACTGAAGCTTTGAGCGGTGCTGCTGTGGGTTGTTGGGCTGTTTTATCCGTTAGAGCTAAGAACCGTTTGTTCAAGGCTTTTACAGCCACCAACCAGGCTCCGATAACGAAGATCATGGCGATAGCCACATAGGGGGTAATAGCTGCGATGCTTCCGAAAGCCAATAAGAGGCCTTGTTGGATGAAAGATCCTCCCGATTTACCCAATCGTGCACCGACCACGTCGATGGCTGCTTTCCCTTTTACTTTCGATTCTTGATCCAAGGGGATGTAGGTCATCTCTTTTGTGGGATCAAATAAAGAGTATTTCGTTGATTTGCTCATAATATTTTGCGCCATACCAAAATAAACAGCCAAGATGAGAGGAGTGGTGCCTAGAGCGCCGATAACACCCTGTAAATTTTCACGGAACAGGATAAAGGCAAAGAAGCCGCACCCTGTAACCAACAACACGATCGGGGTGATCATTGCGGCAAAACCCCATCCACGTTTACGGAGAAGCCATCCGCCGAAGAGCATCATGCAAATCGTGATCCCTCCGGTCGTGAATGAAAAGTCTCCCATAAAGGCGTTGTAGTCGTTTTTATTGGGGTAGGCTAGTTTGAGTTGGCTTTTCCAGGTGACCTCAACCAGGTTGATGCAAATCCCGTATGAGATTACCAAGATAGTGATTAAAAGAATGTATCTTGATTTTGCTAAGAAAGCGAAGCTTTCAAAGAGACCCATTTTGGGTTTTGATTTTTTCCCTTTTTTCTCTTCAGCGGGCTCGTAGTAGCGTGGGTCTGAAAGGACTTGACGATTCATCCACCAGTAGATGGCGATGATGCAAAGAGCGGCTATGATCACAAGGGATATGAGATAATTTAAGCTATATTGCCATGCCATTTCTTCTGGCAGCCCTTTGGTGACGAGGGAAAAATACTTCACGATTTTACCTGAAATCAGAAGTGCAATGTTGGCGCCGACGCCAAGAAGTGTGTAGATCCTTTTGGCTTCAGTAATACGCATGATTTCGTTGGCAAAGCCCCAAAACATGAGGGAGAGAACGGCGCTTCCCCACAATTCAGACAATATATAGAAGAGGGAAAGGGTCCAATCTCTATAGCAAGAGACTAAGCCAGCCAAGCCGGTTGGCAGTAAAGATCTCAGGTAATCTGCAGAAGCTACAGGATGGAGAAGCTCTTTATTCGGATAAAGCACCCATGCAAAGAGGGCGAAGAAGATGATAAAGGGTGCGATAGCGGCGTAAAAGAGCATTTCTTTGCTTAAAATGTTGCTTAGTTTTGCGTAGACAAGCATGTACAACACGGCGAAAGGAACCACACCATAGACCTTTAAGAAGGGGATCGTTTCAGCTCCGGAAAAAGAGACAACGAGTGTATCCTTAGTATCTCGCAGAATGGTGTAATTAAAAGAAATTAAAAGAAACATGATAAACATTGGGAGAATCTTTTTAAGCTCGTATGAATGCACCGGCCAAAAGAAAGCTCGCAATGTATTAAATTCAGGTTTAATCTCTTGCGACATATTTTTAATCCTCTAAATATTGTTCTTGAACCTTATGATGCTTGAATGCAGCAGTTCAAAAGATTCGATTTTTAAATAAGAAAAATTCTTAAAAAAGGAGTTTAACACGAATCCTTAAAAAAGGCAAGCCAAATGATTTTAATTGGAAAAAGGGGGGTGGACGAAGTGGACTGATGGACGGGTTTCATTGAATATCCACTGAGCCTGCTTTCGTCCCGGGCAAGCAAAAAAAAACCCTCGAGATTTTTTATCTCGAGGGTTCAAGTTAGTTCATCTTACCCTAAATTTAAGCAAAAGCAGGTATGCCATTGGGTGTAGAGATTGCAGCTAGAGCAGCAATAGCTTCAACATAAGATTGCCACAAATCCTGGTCCACTTTGCCATGGCGGATGGAAGCGATTAACTCCCGTTTAATTGTGCGGAGATCTTTTCGCGGTGTCAATTTGCGCACCATATCTTTATTTCCTGCTGCACGAGCGAGGGAGAGCATTTGTTCGATATCGTGCTTAGAAAACAGCAATTGGTCGCGCCGTTTTCTTGAACCGCGGGCGGCTCTTGGTTTTGGGGGAACTGTTATAGGTTTATCGGTGTTGAGGATATACTTTGAAATGAGGGCGTGGAGTTGTTCAGGGCTTTCTGTTTTCATTTTACGCATAGTAAAATGGTGAATATAGCCACCCGTATTGATTGGTAGATAACGACAAATATCATTTTCTTTTTTACCACCAATTTTTTTTACAGCGTGATTAATGAGAGATTCCAATTGCCTTGTATCATGCTTCTCTTGAGTAAGCGCCATTGTTGACCATCCTTTTGTTTTGATATGATTTCTGTTATTTAAAGTTGTTAATTGTGCTGAGTGTGCTTTTATTTGTAGCCTATTCAGCGATTAGTTTCAGTGAGAATAATTCTCTTACTGCAGTCTAAACTTAGTTCTTTTCAATTGCAAATTTACGTTATAGCTTGCAATTGTTCTTACTTTATTATTGGAAATTTATAGATTTCTATGATTTTCATGCAAGTTAAAATCGCAAGATTTTTTATATATATAATCTGAAATCTCGGCAATCA
Source organism: uncultured Parachlamydiaceae bacterium (assembly GCA_963742415.1). Taxonomy (GTDB): domain Bacteria; phylum Chlamydiota; class Chlamydiia; order Chlamydiales; family Parachlamydiaceae; genus CAVULX01. The sequence continues at coordinate 148,608 of CAVULX010000003.1, read as the reverse complement.
GGGGGGAAATTATAGTTGGGTAATCGTAATCATCTGTAATTTTTACTTGCATCATTCCACTATCAATTTGTAACATGGTGAATTCAAATTTAATTCTGTGTCCATTATGCCTCTTAAAATCATTCAGAAAAACGAAAAAAATAATCCATTGAATAAAGTTAAACATGTCATTGCTATTGCCGCAGGAAAAGGGGGAGTGGGGAAGTCCACAGTTGCTGTTAATTTGGGGCTTGCTTTGAAGCAGAAAGGGTATCAGGTTGGGTTGATGGATGCTGATATTTATGGGCCCTCTGTGCGTAAAATGTTGCCGGAAGATAGAATGCCTCTCCAAAAAGGGGAGATGATTATTCCTGCTTTATCCAAAGGGATCAAAATGATTTCCATGGCTTATTTTCGGAAAGAACATGAAGCGGCGGTTGTGCGAGCTCCCATTGCCAATGGCCTGATTTTTCAGTTTATTCGGAATGTTGATTGGGGGGAGCTGGATTACCTCCTCATCGATTTTCCACCGGGAACTGGGGATGTTCAATTAACATTAAGTCAGCAAACGAATTTAACAGGCGCTTTGATGGTGACAACCCCTCAAGCTGTGGCTACTTTAGATGTCAGGAAAGCGATCCATATGTTTGATCAGGTGCAAGTTCCTATTATAGGTGTCGTTGAAAATATGAGTTACTATGACCATCCCCAATCGAAAGAAACCCTTTATATCTTTGGAAAAGGGGGTGGGGAGCGTTTGGCCAGAGAGTGTGGAGTCCCTTTTTTGGGGTCGATCCCCATTGATCCTGAATTATGCCGTTTTAGTGATATGGGGAAATCGATTTTTTCAGGAGATTCTACTGAATTACCAGCAGCCCGCGCATTTTTAGACGTTGCAGGACAGCTTGTTGAGCATGTAAGCGGACTTGCTCTCCAAAGGGAAGAATGTCTGACCTCTTTTGAATTAATCTGGAAAGAGATGGGGGGCTCATGAGTAATTCTTCCATCTGGCTGAAAAAAATTATGCAAAAGGACAACTTTACATTTGTCATTGAATGGAATGATGGAGAAGTATCTGAGCATAGGTTGAGCGAACTTCAAAAAAACTGCCCTTGCGCTAATTGTATCGATGAACTTACGGGCCGTCGATTGATTGATGAAAAGCATGTTAATCCCAATGTCAAGGCTATTCGCATTATTAATGTTGGGAGGTATGCATTACGGATCCAATTTACAACAGGATGCTCAAACGGAATCTATATATTCGACACCTTGAGGAAGATGAAAAATGCGTAACAATTTTTTTAGACTAAAAAGGGAAACAGATTGGATAGGGATGATGTTCAAATTTCGTACCTTCCTTTTGATGTTGGTTTTTCTTTTTTGTGCGGTTTCTTGTGGAGTACAAGAGAAAAGTCAGGAGTGGATGAAGCCGAATGGGAAGATAAAAGTTCTATCCACGATAGCCATGATTGATGACATGATAAAGCGGATTGGTGGAAATTATGTCGATGCAACTACACTTATTAAAGGGGAGCTGGACCCCCATTCCTATCAACTTGTCAAAGGGGATGATGAAAAATTAGCCTTTGCCGACATTATTTTTTATAATGGATTGGGTTTAGAACATGGCCCCAGTTTGCATCACTATCTAGAAACTAATTCCAAAGCCATCGGGTTAGGGGACCAATTGCAGCGTGAGCACCCAGAATTAATCCTTACATATAATGGGCAGTTAGATCCCCATATTTGGATGGATGTTTCGTTGTGGGGCCGCACCCTTATTTATATCGCGGATGCCTTAGCAAAAAAGGATCCCAGCCATTCTGCCTTTTTCTATGAAAATGCGACGAAGCTAGGAAAAGACCTCGAAAACCTTCATGAAGAAATCCGTTCAAAGATGCAAGAAATTCCAGAACAGCAACGTTATTTGGTCACGAGCCATGACGCTTTTAATTATTTTACAAGATCTTACTTGGCTGAGAATAAGGAGATCCAAGACCACAGTTGGCAAAAAAGGTTTGCGGCTCCTGAAGGGTTAGCGCCGGAAAGTCAGCTTAGTGTGGCTGAGATACAATTTATCATCGACTATTTAAGCATGCATCAAATTCACATGTTGTTTCCAGAATCTAATGTAAGTAAAGACTCCATCCGGAAAATTGTGGAAGCGGGTACTTCTAAAGGGTTGAATCTCAAAATTGCCGGGGACTTTTTATATGCCGATGCGATGGGGAAGGCAGGATCCGATGGGGACACCTATATGAAAATGATGACCCACAATGCAAATACCATAGCCCATTATCTATGGAATAATTATCCCTAATCCCAGTGAAACGATGAAACATCCAGATCATACGCCTGCCCTTCAAGTCCATCAATTGAGCGTTAATTACGATAAAACCCCCGTTTTGTGGGATATTTCCCTCGAGATTCCGCGCGGGAAACTTGTCGGGATCATCGGCCCAAATGGAGCCGGGAAGAGCACTTTCATAAAAACCGTTTTGGGACTGGTCAAGCCGATATCGGGTAAGGTGGAATTTTTCGGTTTGCCCCTGAAAGAGGTCAGGGGCAGGATCGGCTATATTCCCCAGCGGGAATCGGTCGATTGGGATTTTCCCATCACCGTAAGCGATTTGACCTTGATGGGGCGGTATGGCAAGTTGGGCCTTTTCCATTGGCCTCGCAGAGCCGATAGGGCTGCTGTCGACCACTATTTGGAGATAATGGGAATGGGAGCCTATGCTCAAAGGCAAATTAGTCAGCTTTCGGGGGGGCAGCAGCAAAGGGTTTTTCTCGCTCGGGCTCTTCTTCAAGAAGCAGAGATCTATTTTATGGATGAACCGTTTGCGGGGATAGATTTAGCGACCGAAACAACGATTATGAATGTCTTGCGGCAGCTCAAAAAAGAGGGAAAAACGATCTTTGTGGTGCATCATGATCTTAATACAGTGGAAAAATACTTTGACTGGGTCATTTTGTTGAATATGCGGCTTGTGGGCTATGGCAATGTCCATCAAATTTTTAATCCCGAAACATTAAATATTGCTTTTGGGAAAAGCTATGCGCTCTTCGATGAAGCGCTTAAATTGTCGCAGCACAAAACAACAGGGTTGCTATGAGATGATCGGTTCCCCTTTTTCTTATTTTACAGATGCCGTACTGAGGGCTCCGACTATTGGATCAATGCTCATGTGTTTGACTGCCGCCCTCGTCGGTGTCATCGTTTTTTTGCGCAAACAATCTTTATTAGGTGAGTCGCTCTCCCATTCCGCTTATCCCGGTGTAATTCTCGGGGTCATTGTTGCGGGGGGACTGAATTTTGAAGATTCGGGCGATGCCATCATCGCGCTGTTTATTATGACAGGTGCTTTTTTGAGTTCTATGGCGGGGTTATGGACGATCCAATTTCTGGTGCAAAAATATCGCGTGAGAAACGATTCTGCCCTATGCCTTGTCCTTTCTTGCTTCTTTGGCATAGGCCTCACCTTAGCAAGCCAGGTGCAGTTCATTTATACTTCGCTCTACCGTAAAATCCAAATTTACCTTTACGGCCAAGCAGCGACGATGACCGACATCCATATCGTCATTTATGCTCTTTTATCCCTCTTTGTGCTCGCGGTGGTGCTTCTGTTTTATAAAGAATTGCAAGTGATGACTTTTGATCAAGATTATGCCCGTTCCCTAGGAATAAAGATCCGTTCGATCAATACTCTTGTTTTTATTCTTATCGTTTTAGCTGTTGTCATCGGCATCCGTTCAGTCGGGGTTGTCTTAATGTCTGCCATGTTGATCGCCCCTGCAGCTGCGGCTAGGCAGTTTACTAATAAGCTCTACGTCATGTTTTTATGGGCAGCCCTATTTGGGCTTTTGAGCGGCTTTTTAGGCAACTATTTTTCGGTTGAAGCGACCCGTTATTTAGCTTTGAAGTATCCCGGTATCCGCCTAGCCCTCCCTACAGGTCCGGCGATTGTGCTTGTGGCCTCCTTCTTCTGCCTTTTATCGCTTGCTTTAGCGCCGGAAAGGGGGATGGTGTGGAGAATCTATCGGATTGTCCGTTTTAGGAGTCAATGCTTGAGCGAGAATATTTTGAAATCTCTATGGCGCAATGGCCCTGAAGAGGAGATCCATTTTGAGGAGATCAGGAAATATCAAGCCATAAATAAATATCATCTCAAATTCATTTTAATGAAATTATCTCGTCAAGGATGGATAGAAGAAACCGGAATTCGCCTATACCGTCTCACCAAAGAAGGGGAAATATGGGCAGCAAAAATCGTGAGATTGCATCGGCTCTGGGAGGTTTATTTAGCCGATTATCTTGGAGTGGGAGCTGAAAGGGTCCATCGGAGCGCTGAAGAAATGGAACATATTATTACTCCCGAACTAGAGAGGGAGTTGACGCTGCTTTTGAAAGATCCCAAGTTAGACCCCCACCATCAACCTATCCCCCCCATGCAGGTGTAAAAAAGGAAAGATGATGGATTCACAGCACTACTACAACCCCTATAATGGCCAGCCTTTTTGGGGGGTGATCTGGATATTGCTGCAAAGGATATGGGGATACATGACGGGCAGTTTGGAATTTGCAAATCTGGTTTCTGATGAAGTGCAAATTTTAGTCTTAGTGGGGGTTGCGTGTTCTTCCGCACTCGTGGGCACCTTTTTAATCTTGCGCAAAATGACGATGCTGGCCAACTCCCTGTCCCATACAATCCTCCTTGGAATCGTTATTGCCTACCTTATCACCCACGGCTCAGCCTTGGCTGGTGTTGAAGGGCATTCCGGAATTAATATCCAAGCGATGTTAATCGCTGCTTTGATCACGGGATTAGCCACGACTTTTTTGACAGAATTTCTAACAAAAGTGGCCCGATTGCAGGAGGATGCGAGCACAGGCTTAGTCTTCACTTCGTTATTTGCTTTAGGCATTGTTTTAGTTACCCTGTTAACCCGCAATGCTCATATAGGGACTGAAGTGGTCATGGGAAATGTCGATGCGTTGCAACCGGAGGATTGCCGTCTTGTGTTCCTCATATTAGGGCTTAATTTCATCCTATTTTTCGTTTTTTTCAAAGAATTCAAAATCACGACATTCGATCCAGCTTTGGCAAAAGCCTTGGGATTTTCCCCTATTTTCTTTAATTACCTTTTGATGATGCAGGTTTCAGCTACCTCTATCGGGGCTTTTAGAGCGGTCGGGGTATTGATGGTATTGTCATTTATGACGGGGCCCCCTTTGACAGCGCGGTTGCTCACACACAATTTGAAGCATCTTTTATTTTTATCGATGCTTTTAGGCTGCTTAGCCTCAATTATAGGGGTCGCTTTAGCTCGCCACTACCTCTCGGTTTACGGGATCGCGCTTTCCACCGGAGGCCTTGTCGTCTGTGTGATCACGTCGATCTATCTCCTAGCCATGTTTTCCGTTTCCGCCCGCCGCTTTTTTTCTAAACGGAAAATGGTTTCTAAAATTTGATTTAAATGGAAATGAATTTTGGAAGTTCCGTCAGATCTTTTAAGCCAAAATGCTTTAAAAAGCTGTTGGTGATTCCGTACAGAGTGGGTCTTCCTGGAGCTTCCAGCTTTCCTAAAGGTTCAATTAATTGCCTCTCCAATAAATTCTGAATGGTTCCTGAAGAATCCACGCCTCGGATCGCTTCAATTTGAGGCTTTGTGATCGGTTGTTTGTAGGCGATAATGGCCAACACTTCCGCAGCGGCTGAGGAGAGTTTTTCCGTGCGTTTGTTGCGGTAAAGCAGGTCAATATAAGGACTGTATTCCTCGCAAGACCGTAGCACGAAACCCAGGGCGATCTCTTCCAGGCGAAAGGCTCTTTGTTGGACGAGATAATCTTGCTGCAAGTCTTCGATGATTTGCCTTAATAAGCGGGGAGGAAGGGGATAAAAAGTATCTGAGATCTCCCGGATTTTATTGAAAGGTAAAGGTTCATTGCTAGCGAAGAGCAACGCTTCGATCATCCGCTTAACTTGAAAACGGATCTGGGGTTCTTGTTGATTTTGCTTCTCGTCTTGTTTGGCTTTTTCTAAAAAACGGGGCAAAGAAGGGGAAAGATCTGTTGCTTCCGCTTTCTCAATTTCTGTTTCAATAAGATTAATTTCTTTTGTCATCGAACAAATACCACCACATTCGATTCTTTCCTGGCTTTTAAAAATCCCTCTTTCATCAATTCCAATACGGCTAGAAATGTTGCAATTAGCTCTTCACGGGACATTGTTTCATTAAATAATAACTCAAAAGGGATTTTTTGTTGATGCTCAAATAGGTTCTGAATAGCAATAATTTTATCACTCACCTGCCATGTTTCACCGGAGATTTTTTTGGGTTCCGGAGAGGCTTTGGAGATCACCTGTTGAAACAGGGAGGCTAAATCTTCCAGGGAAATATGTTCTATTCCCAAAGGTTTTTTTACTTCCGGTGAAGCCTCCTGCCCCCTTGGATAATAGAGGCTTTGCTTTAATTCTAGCTGGGACAAATCTTTGGCTGCTTGTTTAAACTTACAGTAATCCATGAGCTGATGAATGATCTCGAAATGTGGGTCTGGCTCTATATCCTCTAAAGCTTCTGATTGCTCATGCTTAGGAAGGAGTGTTTTACTTTTCAACCAAAGCAAAAAAGCTGTGGAACTGACAAATTCAGCTCCGGAATTAATGTCAACCGAAACACTGGAGCCAAATTTTTGTTGATATTGAGCTGTAATCTCTTGGAGGAATACTTCATATATGTCTATTTCGTTTTTTTGAACAAGATAGAGCAGAAACTCCAATGGACCTTCAAAATTGGAAAGCAAAATGGCAGAGGATTCATTTTTCTTCATAGCTTTTCAGGGTAAACTCCAGAGGATTACAAAGCAAATAAAAGATAAATAGAAGGGTATAAGGACATTTTTCAACAATTTTGACTAAAATTTTTTTTATTAATATAATAATGTTAATATTATTTATTAATAAATTAATTGGAGGATTATATGTTTACTGGCAGCGTCAACGTTAACTCTAATGTATTAACCTCATGTGAAAGTATATCGAATTTGGTAAATTACAAAGGAACTCAATATGTTGATAAGAAAGGTATGGAAGATGTAATTTACTCTACACGCTATAATTTAATAAAAAGAATATATCTTTTTATTTCCGATCTTTTATCTAATGGAGATAACTCGAATAAAGTTCATAATACTGCGAAAGAGACACTTGAAGATTTAGAATAAAAAATAGGAGATAATTATAAAATAGTTGACAAATATAATAGAAAATATTTCGGTAGCCATGGCACATACCAAACAGTGGATCTAGCTGAATTTGCTCCAAAAGTTGTTCGATTCTGTCGTGATAATAAAAATTATAATGATATTACACTTATTGCCGAGAGTTTGGCTGAGAAGGCTTGGAGAAACAAAAAGGTGGACAGTATTAAGGACAAAAACACGCAAATTGATGAAATAAGAAATGCAATTATAATGGGTATAAAAAATAAATTTAATTCGCTAGAGCCTGCTCAACAAAAAGAGGTTAGAGATCTGCTTCCTGATTTCGGCATAGATGAAATATTAGAAAAGAAATCTGCTTCTGGAATAACGAAAAGAAACTTGGATTGGGATACGAGGCCGCTTATTGCTGCAATCAATGATAATATAAGCAAAATAAAAAAACTTGAAGAAGAAATAGCAACTTTAGATAGTGCTACATGGGAGGAAAGCGAAGAATACAAACTTTGTCAACCAGAAGATATTTAGGCGGAGACGTATTAAATTAGGCAAAATTAGGCATTAATCGCTAAGGCTTTTTAAACAGGCCATTGACCTGATAAACTTCTCCTTTTCTCCTTATCTTTGACCTTTTTGGTCAAGATTTTCCTATAAAAGATATAGCCATTGTTATATTTTAAAAAATTGATTATAATAGTTTTATGAGAAAATGCCGTTTGGGAGAGATTTTTTAAATCATGAAGAAGTACAAACTGATATTTTTGATCTATTTTTTCCTTATTTCTTTTACCTTATCTGCGGTTGAAACAGAGCTTCTTAAACCCTCCGATGTCAACAAAGTCATGCAGCAAATATTTCAGCAGCATGTCAGCCAAAAAGAAATGAGTGAAACGATCCTTAAGCATTCTTTCAGCGTTTATATCGATCAATTCGATCCCTTTCGGATGTATTTGCTTGATAAAGAAGCGCGACCTTTTCTTGATCTTAACAAAGAAGAAATGGGATTGATTTTAAACGAGTACAAGGAAAACGACTTTACCTTATACCAACAATTGAATCAAACAATCCAAAAAGCGATCTTGCGCGGGCGGCAATTGAGAAAGGAAGTGATGCAAGATAAAACCGCTTTGTTTAATCAAAATTCAGATTCGAAATATAACGAGAGTGAGTTGGATCCCGATCTGAAAATCCCTTTTGCTACAAATTTGGATGACTTGAAACAACAGATCAAACAACGTTTCATAGCCTTTATCAATGCTGAAAAGCAGCAATTCGGCCAAGCCAAGATCATGCAAAATCAAGACAAAACCTTAGAGATTTACGACCATTACCTCGAAGGCCAAGAAGATAACTACCTTTTTACGAATGAAGATGGCAAGCCCTTCAGTCCAGATAAGAAAGAAAACATGTTTGTCTTTCATATATTAAAGGCCTTGACAAGCAGTTTGGATGCACACACAACATTTTATAACAATGCCGAAGCTTACGATATGAAGGTCCGTTTGGAAAAGGAATTTGAAGGGATCGGTGTTGTTCTCAAACAAAATCCTGACGGCTATGTCGTCATCGAAAAAGTGATTGAAGGGGGGCCTGCAGATAAAAGCAAAGAAGTTCAAGCAGGCGATCGGATTTTAGAGGTCAACGGAACAAACATTAAGGATTTGCCGTTAGACAGGGTGATGGAGTTTCTCCGAGGCAAAAAAGGAACAAGTGTTACTTTAATTCTGGGAAGGGAGCAAAATCTAGGGAATGGGGGCGCCGGTAAGAGAATTGATGTCAATTTAACCCGCGCTCCGATTGCTGTGAATGAAGATCGGGTCGACACAAGCTATGAAAAGTTTGGCGACGGTATCATCGGTAAAATCACTCTCCATTCTTTTTACCAAGGGGAAAATGGGGTGACTAGCGAAAATGATGTTAGAAAAGCAATCAAAGAGCTTTCACAGAAAGGGCATTTAAAAGGGCTGATCTTAGACCTTCGTGAAAACAGCGGTGGATTCCTCACTCAAGCTGTCAAAGTGGCAGGTCTTTTCATTACGAATGGGGTCGTGGTCATATCCAAATATTCCAATGGACAAGAGCATTTTTATCGGGATATGGATGGCAAAATGGCCTATAACGGACCTCTTGTTGTGCTGACCTCAAAAGCTACGGCTTCAGCGGCGGAAATTGTCGCCCAAGCCTTGCAAGACTATGGCGTGGCAGTGATTGTAGGGGATGAACAAACCTATGGAAAAGGAACAATTCAAAGCCAAACTGTCACTGATGACACAGCCTCGAGCTATTTTAAAGTCACTATTGGAACCTATTATACTGTATCGGGTAAAACTCCTCAGTTGGGTGGGGTTAAATCCGATATCCTTGTTCCAGGTCCTTACAACTCCGAACACATTGGGGAAAAATATTTAGAATATACCGTCCAACCAGATAAAATTCCGCCGGAATATAAAGATGACTTAAGCGATGTGGATGCGGGGCTTAAAGCTTGGTATCTGCGTTACTATATTCCGACCATCCAGCATAAGATCAATGATTGGATCTCCCTTCTCCCGCAACTGAAGCAAAACAGTGCTACCCGTCTTGCAAACAACAAAAAATATCAGTCTTTTTTAAATTCCCTTAATGGAAAAGGCTCTTCTGAGGATGCAGACAAAAACGAAATAGGAGCTTCCTCAGTCCAGAGTAAAAATCTTCAGATCGATGAGATGCAAATGGCTGAAGCTGTCAATATTGTCAAAGATATGATTATGCTTCATCCTCAAGCCCGGGAAAACGCCTATGCTAAAAAGGTCCTTGGTCCCGTTGGCAATAATGAAAAGTAATCGAATCATAATTCTGAGTTAAAGCTTGCAAGTATATGTGCATGCTTTTCGTTTTCCCATTTCTTTATCTAGGTCAATAAAAACCCAAAGTTCAGGTTAAAAGCGAAATAAACAATTGCAGGAAAACCTTATTTCGCTTATCTTTGCTTTCTTTACTTGGCCAGATAGCTCAGTTGGTAGAGCAGAGGACTGAAAATCCTTGTGTCGCTGGTTCGATTCCAGTTCTGGCCACATCACCGGAGACATTTTCAGAAATGGCAATGTCTCCAGCTTTTTCATTTTATAAGCTGTTCCTGAACCGCGTTGAAACGTGTTTATTTTGTTTCGCTCTTCATCTAGAAATCAAGCAATAGAAGACCAAGACGTGTAATCTGCTTTCAAATGTAATCGGACAGCGATTATATTGAACGCATTGCCACGAAGGTAAATTTGATACAATTCTACTCCCTGTCAGCTATTTGGAAAAGGAGAGCCACCTATGACTCAAGAAACACCCATTCAATTACATTATGAACAAGTGGAGAACCTCACGTCTAATGAATTAACGCTTCGGTCGTATGAGCTAGGCATTCAGGAATATATCACTGGTACAGTTGCAAATGTAAGCGGTAATTTTAAAGACTGGATGGATCATACTCTAACGTTCTTGCCATCAGATGCTCGTATCATTGAGATTGGTTCCGGTTTTGGTAGAGACGCCAAATACATCGAATCCTGTGGATTTAATGTAGAGCGAACGGATGCAACGGCATCATTTGTTGCTTTTTTGCAGGAGCAAGGATATCCAGCACATCAATTTAATATTCTAACGGATGCTTTTAGCATGCAATATGATCTGGTTTTTGCAAATGCAGTTTTTTTGCATTTTACTCCTCAAGAATTAGAGAAAGCTTTTAAAAAAATCCATGCTGCATTGAATAACAACGGAATATTGGCCTTCTCTGTAAAAAAGGGAGAAGGAGAAGAATGGACAACAGCAAAATTAGAAAGACCTCGTTATTTTTGTTATTGGACTTCGGAAACGCTTTCTCAGAAATTGGAATCAACAGGATTTCAAATTATTAGCATCTCAGAAGATGAAAAGTTTATACGAATTATTGCAAATCTATCTAATACAATTTCAAAAGAATAAGAACAGACGTGATGTATCAAGATTATGTGATTCGGCCTATAAGAAGTCAGATATTTCAAAAAAGTGGGTAACAAAGACTTCTATATCGACCTGCTGTTTTATCATTTGAAACTTAGATGTTTTGTTGTGATTGAACTCAACGCGATTGATTTTAAGCCTGAGTTTGCCGGTAAGATGAATTTTTATTTATCCGCTGTTGATGATCTCATGAAGCATCCTACGGACAACCCAACTATTGGCATTTTGATTTGCAAAAGTAAAGACAATTTCATTGCAGAATATGCTCTTCGAGACATTCACAAGCCCATGGGAGTAGCTGAATATGAGACAAAAATCGTTTCAACTCTACCTAAAAAGCTAAAGGGACAACTTCCAACAATTCATGAGATCGAAGCTGAACTAAGTGCCATCCCAAGTCCAAAGGCAAAAAGAGTTAAAAAGAAGAAGGAAATTTAAGTTGGCTGAAGAAGAACTCGCCATGAATACAAATGATATTCGATCAAAAATACATCAAGTGGTCACTTCTTTTATACCTTGAAGGCTCAGTATTTAAGGTTGCAAAAAGAAAACATATTTTTTGCTTCTTCTAGATTAGAGAATCCAAAATCAGCATATATGTTTCCTGAACTAACAGAATACTTGATGTTCTCAGGTTTATTTTTAGGATTTACCACATTGCCTCATACAGAGCTTTTACTCGCTTGAACCATGGAATATATTAAAAATCATCTTACCTGTCGATTTAGCTTGTCGGAGAGAAATATTTCGTATAGCATCTTCTTTCACTTCAAATTTCGAGCAGTATTTATGATAGAGCGTTTGGTTCACAACAATATCTCAAGACACTTTCTTCTTCTGTTCGCATTTTTTTGTGCTTTTGCAAGCCATTTAGCAGCAGACGAGGAATATGATGAGCACATTAATGAAGATGATAACCAGGAAAATGTGGATTGCTTTTCCAGGTATGCATTTCTAACAACGTGCAAGGAACATTTTTCGAACAATATTGGAATAGAACATACATGGATGGAAGCTGAAAGCACAGAGAACATTAATTCCTTTTCCAGCTACCTCCACATTATTCCGAAAGTTTATTTTGCCGACTGCTACCAGTGCTGCGATTGCAATGGTGTTAAATTTAATTTGTACAGGGGTTGCGATGGTCCTACTGACGTTGAAGCTCTTAACGAATTGAGAAAAGGGCATGAGCAGAGTAGGCAAGGAAATGGCAAGCGTTGTTTTCATTGTTTTCATGATAATGATCACTGCGAACCTTTATGCTGGAATGGGGGATATTTTCGTCTGTGGAATCATAAATACCTTCATTTCTTTAAGCACTACTTGCAATATTGCTCTGAAAATGATGATTGCACATGCTACTGGCCCAAATATAATCAAGATATCGTAAACCTCAACAATCGTGTTTATGGACTCTTGAAGGACTTAGCTGAAGAAGGCTTAATTACGCCCGAGCTTTCACCGCATTGGCAGGCAAAGAAGATTGAATTTGACTATCATGGCAAAATCTATACAGACTTGTATTATCCCAACAGCCATGGGGTGGCAAGTTCTCTGACAACCTATGCATTTTTCTACTCTCAATACCATCAAATGCTGTTGTCTATTGCCGAGTTTATCGATGCAAATTCATTAACTGGTAATCCAGAATCTATTGACAGGATATATGCAACACTAGAAACGATTCGTGATCAGTTTACTAGCCAGTACAATTCCTGTATTCGTTCTCATCCACACCCTAAAATCTATTATGAAAGAGGAATGCTGCGGCTCCATTCAGGTAAAATTGAAGATGCCTTAATGGATGTGAATCGGCTAATGCGTATGGCAAATACGGATCGTTATAAAGACCGAATAATATTGACTACAGATATGTATCAACAGGAAGGAGAACTTTATGCGGATTTGGGAAGCTATGACAAAGCCATAACTTCATTATCAGAGGCTATTCGGCTCGATCCGAATAATCGCGGTGCGTATTTTAGTCGGGCTCAGGCCTATTTTGAAATAGGAGATTCCAAACAATCTCTTGATGATTATTTAGCATCAAAAAATCATAATAGAGCTCTTAAAGCAAAACTAAAACCTTCTTGGAATTTTAAAGAATCAATTTTAAAAGGCCTCAAAGAAGGATGTGCGGAAGCTATAGAAGACTTTGTGCCGTCTCTTTGCAGCTCTGTATATGGGTTATGCACCTCTATGTGGGTGTTTACTACGCATCCTATTGATTCAACAACTCATTTTGTGAATGCCTGTCATGATATCGGCAATTGCGTTAACGAATTTCGTAAAAATGTTGATCTTGAAGAAATTGAAAGCTATCCGATTGAGATCCAGCGGCTATACGATCAGTTTGATCGATTAAGCGAATCTGAAAAAGGCCATTTGGTCGGATATATTGTCGGTAGATATGGAGTAGACATTTTTGCAGGTGGAGCTGCTGTTAAAAGTATTGCGGCCTTTAAAAAGCTAAGAGATGCGAATCGGATATGTATATTAGAAGCAATGACGATTTCGGAAACTAATAAAGAAGTATTCATAGCGTCCGCACTCAAACATAAGACTGAACGTGAAGCTTTTTTCAAAAATATTAAACTTGAGTGGGATAAACAAAATAAACATATAGTTGGCAAGCATAACTTTGAATTAGGTAGAAGCGAGTTCGTGCACTCTGACCCACAAGCTCTGCTGACTAATTTTGCGGGAAAAGGCAAACCGATTAATAGTACTATACCAGGTAATCCAGACTATCGAGAAAGAATAGATTTTGGCGAGTTTATTGGTTATTATGTCAATCAACAAAATCCAGGAGTCAAATTGCCTACAACGAAAGGAACCATTCGTTATAGCAAAAAAGGGGCTCATATTATTCCTTCTCATCCTGAAGGAAAATAAAGAGGAATATCATGAACATAGAAAGTTTGCGTTTATCTGCTATGCGAGCTTTATGGGGAGTTGTTACTCCAAATCTTAGAAAAGTATCTGTACAAGAAAAAGATCATGGCATTTCTTTACATTTTTATTACGATAAAGAGCCTTCGGAAGAAGAAATAGACTTATCAGAGGATGCGGCAACAGAAGTGATAGCAGATTTCTCAGATCCTTTTTTAATATCTTGTAAGCGTTTTGTAATAAAATACCCAGAAAAAATAACTTTTGAGGGCTATTTAATATATTCTCGTTTTGAAAAATAACTATAACAATATCTGCAATAAGATGTGCCCTAGAGGTCGCTCTTTTAGGTAGTGTTACTCCAATTTAAGAGCTTAAATACTGATATAAAAGAAAGCCGTTGAACTTTATTTTTATTATGACAAACCTCCTTCGGAAGAAGAAATCGAACTTTCTGAAATAATAGCATCCGAGGTTATGTCCGATTTTTTTAGTCTGTCCGTTCATGTGATCCGTGAGGTATTGTCGCTTAATCAACCAATTCCACAATGTGGATCAAGGGTTTTTCAGAGATACGAAAGATTCTAATAACGAAGCGATGTGCGACTTTATTGCAGCCTCGTAGACTACAGCGAATCTTTTTGCTCAGCAACTTTTTAGAATGGCTTGCTATCGAGCTCTCTTATGATTATTGGCGTGAATACACTGGATAGGCTTTAATCATTTGCCTAATGTGCTCTACAATACCAGGATGATTTAACCAAGCAGCGATGTCTAAAGGGACACGAATTTGTTTTGTTGGTTCTTTGGTGCTTCCTTTTGGTCTACCCGCCCCAGGGCGTGCTCCACCCTTCCCCTTAGTTTTCTTTTCATTGAGATCATCCAGCTTTCCTTTCAAACGATGTTCAATGAAAACTTCTAAATACTTAGGGTATTTCTTTATTACGTCCTCAGAACTTTTCCCTTCGCATTCGACTGGGTACAATGGATTTGAATAAATCCATGCATTAAATTCTTTGTCAAACCAAGGGGTGATCGTCCCTATCTCTGATAAAGCAATCTTTACTTCTTTTTTGATTTCAGCTTTGGAGGCCATGTAATCCTCTTTCCTCAAATGCTTTTTTTGTTTTGTTAATGCTATACGCCGTAATTTCGGACTTTGTTCTTTTGCCATGCGATATGATAATCGAACACACGAAATCGCCGTTTTGGTTGTATAGGTTCCAATCGATTTTGCCTTTTTCCAATTGCCACCCTGCGGTTTTGATATATTTTTCGAAAATCGGAATCGGTAGCGGCTTGAATGGCATTTCAGTTTCCTTTGTCCTCTTTCTAATTTTAGATTATTTGGTGCATAAAATCAATGAAAGTTTTGTACTTCCTCGTTTATTATAATTGGATTACCGTTGAAATCTCTGTTACCCGAAGAAATACTGCCAAGCCACTTTCCTGTGGAAAAATACTAGACAATAAATTTTTTACTTATATAAAATTCGTAAAAAGTTAGCCTAAATGGTCTAATATCACATATGTTTGTCCAAGCATTGTTTGTTTTATGCATAGTGCTTTTATCGGGAGCGGTTCAGGCAGAAGGAAGCCCTCTTCAAAGAGAATCCAGTTATCCTTACCTTTCTGGTGATACATTTCGGTTTTTTGCGGACTGGCATCTTTCTACAGAAGAGTATTTTCCGCCAGAAGAAGTTCAACTGGGGGATATTATTTTTGTAGAGCATAATTATTTGTCTGCCTTTGAAAGAGAGTATTTGTCAAGAATAGCCTTTCCTGTAGTGCTTTTAACCCCTTATTGTGAGTTCGATTCGGATATCGCTCTTCCTGGAATGTATGAGAGTCTTGCAGAATCGGAAAAGATAGGATGTTGGTTTGTTCTTCATCTAGATCGGCCAGCTACAGAAAGAATTCTGCCCATTCCTATTGGGATTTGCAATAAAATCCATGCACATGGAGATATAGAGCTCTTTTCAAACTATGTCGAGCAAGCTAGAGATATCGAAAAAATCATTTACGTGTTCGCTAATTTTCGCCTGAGCTCTAATCAAAAAGAAAGAGAGCCTTGTTGGAACTATTTTAAACAGCAGTCCTTTACTACGTTTTGGTTTGTTCCTATAGAAGAAGGCGGAGATCGACAGGTAAATTTTTGGGATGATATGAGCCGTTCGAAGTTTGTTGTTTGCCCTCCAGGAGCTGGGGTAGATACCTTTCGAACTTGGGAAGCATTGCTTATGGACTGTTATCCTATTGTTAAAAGCTCTTTTCTTAATCCTTTATATGAGGAGCTTCCTGTCGTGATTGTTGAGGATTGGGAAGAGGTAACGAGGGATTTGCTTGAGAGCAAATTAGAAGAATTTCGAGGAAAAAAATTTGCTTTAGAAAAACTATATGCTCCTTACTGGTTCGATAAAATTCGTGCTACACAAAAAAAAAATCGAGGGTCTGGATTTTTGTAAATTATTGAAATATTGAAAAGTTGGTGTAATAAAAAGGAGTTTCAATGCGCAGCGTAATTGCAATACTCTTGATAGGAGCCTGCAGTGCTTATGCCAGAGACGATGCTATACAGGTCCGTCAAGCCAAGGTAAACGCTTTAGTTTGTCATGTGAAAGATAGTTTAGAAAAAGCGGAGACCTGCAATTTTGATTTGCCTCAAAGAATCTTGGACCTGCCAGGATATTCAGGCCATAAAGTGAAGCATTTTCTATATTATCTTACAAAGTGGCCTAATGGTTGTTACTTGGAAGTCGGGTGTTTCTACGGCTCAACATTAATTGCTGCCTTGTATCAAAATACAGAACTAGCAGATGCAGTTGCTATCGACAATTGGTCTGAATTTGGAGGACCTAAACAAGAATTTCAAAGAAACTGTGCTAAAGAAATTCCCAATGCACCTCTTCGGTTTTATGAGCAGGATTGCTTTGCTATTTCGAAGCAGGATGTGTTTAAAATGCCCATTTCTTTTTATTTCTATGATGGCAGGCATGAGTTCTTAGACCAAAAAATGGCTTTTACTTATTTTGACGACGTGTTCGATGATGTATTTGTTGCCGTGGTTGATGATTGGAATTGGTCACAGGTTCAAGATGGAACACGAGAGGCTTTTAAAGAACTTGGATATCGCGTGCATTTTGCCAAAGAGATTTTTAGCGATACGATTGAAAGAGAGCATTGGTGGAATGGACTTTTAATCGCTGTTATCGAAAAGGGAGAATGCAGGTGAACCGAGTTTGCTATATCGGAAGTTGTTATATGATTTACTTGTGCAGTTTTGCCTGTGGTGTGTGTCAAGAACTAGATCCTTATGCCGATACCTATCTTTTGCCGGTATTTGATTTTGGCTATTACAGCAATGCTCCTTATATAGAAAAGCTATTTTCTGAGAATGAAATTCAGGTTGTAGTAGAAGTGGGGAGTTGGATGGGGGGAGGATCTACTAAACATTTTGCCGAGCTATTGCAGATGAAACAAGGCACTTTATATGCTGTAGACACTTGGTTTGGCAGTTCCACACAACAACCAGGAAATGTGCATTATCAACCTCAGTTGCATCAAGCATATGATCATTTCCGCTCAAATATGATCCATTGGGGATTTCAACATACCGTCATTCCTTGCAGAATGACGAGTTTGGAGGCTGCAGAATATTTAAAAGAGGTCAAGCCTGATTTAGTATACATCGATGCTGAGCATACCACAGAAGCTGTAGTTCAGGATCTTAAAGCTTGGTATCCTTTAGTTCGAGAAAGTGGCATTTTATGCGGGGATGATTGGTCTTGGCCTACAGTAAGAATTGCTATTGAACAATTTGCTTGGGAAGAAGGATTGCAAATAGAGAGTATACAGAATTTTTGGCGTTTGAAAAAAATAACAACACGCGCGTTTAGGTCCTCGTAAATTTTAAATCTGAGGACTGTTATGAAGGTTCGAAAGTCTATAACTACTTTATCCCTCATTTAACAATTAATCATGAAACTGAAAGTGCTGCAACGAATGTTTCTATTAAGTTACTTGAATGCGGAGAACATATTGGAATTTGGAAAGACAAAACCAATCCGCTGAATCTCCCGACGACAAAAGGCAAAATTCATTATTCAAAGGATGGAGCACATATTATTCCTGCTCATCCAAAATCGGAGATTTGGTAATGAATATAAACGATTCTGCTATCAGATGTTCTTTACAGGGTGACTTCACTGGACAATATCACAAGCAAATTTACAGCACAACAATTTGTTGTTAATCGACAACTAGCAGATAAATTTTAGTAACTTACTTTTACTCAACTTAATATTAAAAGAGCAGAAAATTATTTGTATTGAAATTTTCGATAAAAAAATATACTATATCATTAAATAAATGATTTAAAATGTTATATAAAAATTCATTGTTTATGATTTTATCTAATTTGATTGTTATCTTAGTATTTTCTTTTATTCCCACATTTTCATTGTTGAGTACCCCTATAGACACTAGTCAACATTATTTAATAAATTTTTTAGATAAACAAGTTTCCATCCCTAAAGGCACGATCACTATAGGTTATGGTGAATATTATGTATTTGACTTAACGGGATCAAAAGTTTCAAAAGATACTTATGAAACCGTTTATCAAATTTTTGACAGGTATTCCCTGCCAAGAATAGTCAATTCTGCTTCTTCAAATGAAAACATTTTCGACACAGCAAATAATAGGTTTCATCTCATGCGTGATAAAGTAAAAACGATTAATCAAAATTTGGAAATTGGTTTCATACCTCGTATTCTATACGAACTTATTTTTATTAGAAAATGTATTAACGAAGATATTCGAGAAGGAAACAGGTGCGATTTTGCTTTCAAAAGTGCACAAAAAACAATTAATAAATATCCAGAGAAAGAAGAAGAAATTAAATACATCACAGCAGCGCGCAAGTGTTGGCATCTTAAATGTTTTACAGATGAACGCAACAACCAAGGCGAATGTATAAGAGACAACCAAGACGAATGTATAAGAAATTATTCTTATAGACTAAATAATGCCATTGTTAAAACGCTTAAACCAACACCTGAAGGATTTACATTTCTTGAACTACAACAGAAAGTAATAAATGAAATAAACTATTTACACGAATTTTACGATACAAGCGCAGATGTGTATAAACAATTTTTTAATGATGGAAATGGTGAAAGTTTAACATTGAATTTAAGTCCTGAAGCTAGTTGGTTTATGGGAATCAGAAGTCAGTCTGATGCCCAAATTTTATTGAATGCTTTAGCTGTAGAATGTAGTGAAGTTGCTAAGACTTCTTTTCTTCTATATAGAGGAGCATCAGGTGACGACAGTATCTTCTGCACCAAAAACGAGAATGAAAGTCATCGTCTATCCTATGGAACCGGACTTTATGCAGGTTGTGTTTATGATCCTGGTGCAACTGCTTTTTATTACATGCTAAAGGAAAACTCAAAAGCATTTGTCATAACTGTTCCTTTTGAAATGTTAAATAGGTGTGTTTTTTATATTCCACCCACCAATGCAGTTGCTCAGCTCTTGGGTAAAGGTGAACATTTTCATGCCGCGACAAAAAAATGGAAAGAAGTAAATTATTGGCTAGACTGTTCCATCAGTAGAAAAGATCCTAAGGCTGTAGAGTCAGATCTAGAAATGAATGAGTTTTCAGAAATGTTTGATGCATTCTCCTGTAAAGCCATCCAACTTAAGGCTGGATAAGCACAGGAGACAGCAGTTTTGAGAAATGAGATCGCATTAGTAGAATATTTTTTATTGTTAACGCAAAGTGAAAATCAACGAATTTTGTGGAAAAATTAGGGTTTTTCCCTATAGAATTGCCTCTCTATATTCTACATGGAAGAGTGGCAGAGTGGCCGAATGCGTCTGTTTCGAAAACAGATTTACCAGCGATGGTAACGGGGGTTCGAATCCCTCCTCTTCCGATTCAACAATGCTTTAAATACTTTTACTGGCTATTGAATTTTTATTGATTTTTCATCATATTCCAAAACATGCAGGCTGAAAATTACCATTCAAATAGAGGCCTTTTTTATAGTCAACCTCTCCTGGGGGTAGGTCAGCTAGTTCGTAGTTTCAATATCTGTAAAAGCCTCGTCCAATCTTTCGATGTCGACTTTTTATTAGGATCGCCAAAGCTCATCACATCTCTATCCCTTCCCAGATTTTATCTGCATCATTTACCCCCCTTATGGATCCAAGAGTGGACGGTTCCCCCCCAAATTGTGGATCCCGAAGGAAAAAAGTCTTTATACGAAGTATTTGAAGAACGAAAAAGATATATATTAACGCTCCTTGACAAGCAAGAATATGATTTTGTCATCATCGAACTCTACCCTTTCTCCAAATGGATGTTTGAAAAAGAGATCGAGCTGATCATCCGCGAAGTGAAGAAAAAACAACCCCATTGCCTTATTGTTTGTTCTGCGCGAGACATTGCAGGGAGGAAAGATTTGGAGGAGGAAAAATATGTGGTCGAAAAAGTCAACACCCTCTTTGACTGTGTTTTTGTCCATGCAGATCCCTCCATCACTCGCTTGGATGATTCATTTTCCCTCGCCCCTTCGATTGCCAATAAAATAGTCTATACAGGTTATGTGACAGACCCCTCGCAGATGTTCAATTTGAAAAAAGAGAGGAAAAAGCAAATCATTGTCAGCAATGGAGGGGGAGCTTATGGAGGGGAATTGCCTTTTGCCGTTACTCTTGCGGCATTTTTTTTGCCAGATTGGCAGTTTAGGCTTGTTCTAGGTCCCAAAACATTGCCGGTAGTTTTAGCGGACATCAAAGAAACGATAACTGCCCTGAACCTGAAAAATTGCACCCTCGAACAGTTTCGTACGGATTTTTCCTCTTTATTAGAGGAAAGCATGCTATCTGTTAGCTTAGGGGGATCCACCGTGATAGAGGCTATCAGCACACAAACCCGCGCGCTCATTTATCCCTATGCCCATGTCGAACATGTTTTGCGGGTAAAAAAGCTAGCTGAAAGGGGGGCTATAAAAATTTTAGAAAGGGGTGAACTCCATCCCATTAAGCTTTCTGATGCTATAAAGGCTGCGCTAGAAGCTCCTTATCCTACCCTTAATATAGATCTATCCGGTTCAACCAAAACGGCAAAAGAAATCCTAAAAAGAATAAATCTTTGAAATTATTTTTTTCGATTCAGTTCTTTTAAGCCGGCATGGATCTTCCACATAAAGATCACCATCAAAATTGAAGGGGCGAAGATAAGCAATAAAAGGATGGCCAGCCCAAGAGCTGCTACTCCACTGTCGGGCTTAAGTTTAGTGAGCATGAGGGTGGCTTGTTCAACGGCCTCCCCATTTTTTTGGATTAGATCGGTACTATGAGCAACCACAGTGCCATTATTCGCTATGGCTTGATTAGCTTTGTTGATTAAAGAGAAATTCTCCGCAATGGCTTCATTGCTTTTAGACACCAAAGCTTCGTTATCGGCGATGGCGTGATTGCTTTGGGCAATTAAATTCATGTTGTTTTGAATGACGTGGGTGCTATCTGCCACGGCATTTTTGTTTGATTCAATTACGCGCGTGCTAGCTTGGACGGCATCATAATTATTCCATATTACACCAGTTGTTGCTTCAATCACCTCTTTATTCCGCTCAATTGCGTTTGTGCTTTCTTGGATCGTACGCATGAGGCTGCAACTAGAAAATAGAAGCAAAGATAAAAGCAACGTTTTTGATGAAAACATACCATACCTTTAAAACCCTATCATCTTGATTTGTTTAATATGAGTCAAATTTTTATTTTAATTTTTTGTCGTAGAGATTTTTTATAGAGAAAAGATGTTGATTTATAGTGGTTGATATTGAGAAATCGCGCCGTGTACTGGAACACTAGTGGACCAAAAAGACAATTGATTCAAAATGACGCTTTTATCGATGGCCAAGTATTTGAATCTAGTCTTGAAACTATACCTTCTGGAAAACCCCCTTCTATAGTAATAAAGGATTCCGAATCAAAGTTCTGAGGATAGATTGCTAAGCACTTCTTCCCTGTGAATTTGGATGGATATAGGATTCCTTCTATTCCTGCATTTGCCACCAATTGACCAAAAATTTGACAATTGGCAGGAATATCGAATTGAATACACCACGCTCGTCAGTAAGGTTCCAAAAGTGTATCGATTAAAGATTTAAGGCTTTTAATTTTTGAGGGACGTTCTATACCAATGTTTTTTGCCATTTGAATAATTCCTTCTGAGATAGAAAATTTTTTAATCAGATTTAGAAATGGTTTTAGTTTGCTAGGGTTTTGCAAATCGATAATTGATTCCAATTTTCCATTTACAGAAACAATGCTAATAGAATCCTTTTTTATTAAGGCTAATTCTAAAGCTGAAAGACTCACTTGTCTTTGCCATCCCTTAAATTCGTAAGGCCTGATGGTAGCTTCCAGAAGGGCCATGCGTAATTGGTCAGCTATTTTATGTCTTTGGTAAGCAAAGTCATTGTAGAGATCCCAATGATATCTAAGAATTTTGTCTTTTTGAGCTTCCCATATATCAAGATCTTGTGCAGAAAAAGAATCGAGCAAAAAAAATGGAGATTTTGAATGCATGTTGAAAGGATGCTAATTTTGGTTTTCAGAGATTGCATTGACAATAAATTTAAGAAGTTTTTGATAACGGCCGAAGCGTATCATATCGCGAGGAGAAATGTTACCAAGCATTGGATTTGGGGTCTTAAACCAAAGAGCCGTTTTTGTAGCATCCCCTTCAAAAAACTGAGCAACCAAATTAAATAAATTCGCCCATTCTCTCAATCTATCTTTAAGGATTTGAGGCATCCGTTCGTCATAACGAACAGAACTGAAAGGAACCCCAGTAGCTTTTGCAATATCATCTTTTTTAAATTCGACGAATTCAATAACCTTGGAAGCACGAGGAGAATCTCCTTTATCAAGAAGGGAAAGATAATCCTTTTTTGGTATGTTCGAAAAAATATCATGACTTAATGCGCTCATGAAAAAACTTCCTTTAACCATGCTTTTTCCTTCATTTTACCACGAATTTTCCATATAATCAAGAGCTTCTTAAATAAAACTTTGGAAGACGATTTAAAGTAATTTTTAGTAATCTAAGTGGTTATTTAGGCAACGGTACTTTATATTGTAAAATTTTTATTTTATATTCCATAAAAATATTTAATTAAGTAAAATTGTTGATGAGTTAATAAATAAACCATGGAGGTTTTATGAAACTATCAATTTTATGTTCAGTTTTGTTATTAACCGCTTTTTTTGTTGTAGGCCCTAAATTGTCTTTGGAAGCCAAACACCACACCCACTTTTCCTTGAACTTTGGACCCCTTATCAGTACTCCAGGATATGTCGTTGAGCAACAATATCCAACATACGTGGAAGAGCGTGTTTATGTGAATCCTTATGGATATTATCCCTATCCAGTTCGGGAAAGAGTCTATGTTCAGCCAGCTCCAAGAACATATGTATATCCTTCTCGCCCTGCTGTTTACACAGGATTTTCTTTAGGATTCTTTAGATAAAAATTGGACTAACATCATGAACGAAGCGGACTTAATGGACGAACGGCAAAGTCCAAGTCCGCTTCGACCATGTCGATGCACACTAAGGTTCTAGTGTGCTAAAAGAAATCCGAAAATTGTGTTCGAACGAGGGGTGCTTTCCTTGCACAATCGTGGCTTGATCTACAGCTTTTCCCGCTAAATCGTAGACTTCGATGATGACCTTTCCCCCTTTTTCTTTTGGAATTGTCAATAGAAGATAATGGTGAAAGGCCGTGGACTTGACACCACGAAAGTTGCGCGCCGCGCCGGCTCCGCCGGTAATGATTTGCCACATTCCATGGGTAAAAGATCTGTCGAATAGAACTTCACCACTGCAAATATAAGCCCAAAATTGATGGTCGCGTAAAAACCGCCAGAATTGATCCCTTGTTTTTGGGTCTTTGTCCAATCCGTCGAAAATTCCGAAAGAGTTCTTCGTGGAAAAAGCGGCACTGGAGCCTAAAGCAAATTTGTAAAAGTATGAACCGTTCATTTTGCTCACTGTGGTTTGCAACCAAGTCAGTAGTGGGGGAAGGAGACCCGGCTCGACATGACGAGTTTTTTCATTCAAATAATCAGTGGATAAAAGGACAAATAGGGCATTTTCAATGACAACGGTATAAGCGAGTTGTTGTGAATCAAAGATTTCCACATTTTCAAGCTTAAAATGGTTTTTAAAGAGCTCTAAGGAATCTGCTCCTAATGTTTCGTACGCGCCTGGAACTGGATAGAATGGGATCGAAGGCTCCAGATTTTTGTTTAAAATTTCGGTAAAATGATCCAGTTGTTGCTCAAACCACTCTTTGTCATAGACCCCCCTATCTTTTTCGATGATCTCTCCTGTGAGTGTTTTTTCAACGGGCATTTCGATGATATTTTTATTGTTTTTTTCTGCCGCTTTTAATCCATGAATTAAATTACCTGTAAAAAAGACCGCTTGGGGGTTGTGTTTGCTGATAGATTGCAGGAGCATGACGAGCACTTTTTCATTAATTCCATCTGAGGTGATGTCATTGGTGCTATTTCCTAAAATAGCGACTTGGAATGCCGGAACCTCCTGTTCTGGTTTCTTTTGACGTGTTTGCAGCTCTATTTTGAGGTTTTGGAGATACTCACCATAACTTTTTATAAAGATTGCGTTTTCAATTTTATCAAAGATTAGGCGATGATATTCTTTTTGTGTTTCGTTACTGGGGGATGTTTCTCCGTTTTGAGCAACTATTTTATCGCTTGCTGGAAGTGGGCTGACATAAAAATAAATAAAGATGGTGAGATAATAACCGATGGATAACAATTTTTTTACCATTGCCCCGCTCCTGGCTCTGACGTTTAACTACTGATTGTGAATGTAAGGATTCAAAAAAAAATTAGCAACAATATGATGGAAAAGCTTGCATTGCCAAGGGATTTTGGCTAAATGTTGATTATGTAAAAAGGGGGGGAATTATGACTCGCGTTGCACCTATCGCACCTGAAAAAGCAGGAAGCAAAGCTAAGGAATTGCTGGAGATCATTCAAAAACAGATGGGGAGAGTTCCCAACATTTTTCAAACAATGGGACATTCGCCAGCGGTTTTGGAAGGATATCTTAATCTTTCGAAGGCGGTTGATAAAACGAGTATAAGGCCGCAGGTGAGGGAAAAAATTGCTTTAACGGTAGGGCAGGCTAATCAGTGCCAGTACTGTTTATCCGCTCACACATTCATTGGAGGATCATTGGGTATTAAGCCTGATGAGATTCTCCATGCCCGCAAAGGGGAATCTGAAGATCCCAAAACGAGCGCCATTTTGAAGTTTACAAAGCAAGTGGTTGATAGCAAAGGGAAAGTGACAGATCAAGATGTGAAAAATCTAAAGAGTGCTGGGGTCACGGACAGTGAAATTGTGGAGATTATCATGGTGATCGTCCTCAATATGTTTACTAACTATTTTAACATTATTATCGATACTAAAGTTGATTTTCCTGAGGCGCCTAAACTAAATTAATACTTTTATTGATGCCTAAATTAGAGGAGGCCGTATGAGTGCGACTATTCAATTAAATCCAAATGCTTGCCAAAAAATTAGCAAGCAGCTTTCCCGCCTCTTGGCTGATACATATGTGCTCTACGTAAAAACTCAAAATTTTCATTGGAATATTGTCGACGAAAGATTTTTTTCCTTACATGAAATGTTGGATGATCAATACCATGCCTTGGCTGAAACAGTTGATGTCATAGCCGAAAGGATACGTGCTTTGAACGAAAAAGCACCTGCAACTTTAAAACAATTTCTCGAAATTACAGCCTTGGAAGAACCTGAGAGTGAATTAACGGGAAATGAAATGCTTCAGCAGTTGATTGAGGATCATGTCCAAATAGCCAATACGATTCGTCCTTGGATTCCAGAATTCCAGCAATTGAAAGATGAGGGGAGCGCTGATTTGTTAATTGAGCGTTTGCGCTATCACGAAAAGATTGCCTGGATGTTGAGAAGCCATTTTAGAGGCTGAGATTAAGTCAGAGCACAAAGTTTCAAAAAAACAGGATAAGCAAGATCGCCTTCGGCGGCAGGATAAGCAGGATAACCCTCAGGGACTTTCTCCTACTGGTTATCCTGCTTATCCTGCCGCCGAAGGCGATCTTGCTTATCCTGTTTTTTTTATACAGCATCTAGATGTAATATCTTTAAATAAATTATTTTATAATAATAACATTGAAATTTTTGTAATATTTTATTAAAATTATCGGTAATTAATACTAATTTAATTTTATGAATCCAATTAAAGCCAAGCAGCTTCTCGATTTGCTGCACTTAAACGTTAAAGATTCTTCTATCTCTTCGCAATTAAATACCCTTTTTATTCCTTCCCCTTTTCAAAAAGATACTGTTTATCTAAGGGACTCATGGAAGGGGCATTTGATCTCATGGATCCAATTGCCTTGGAAAAAAACAGCCTATGACCTTGAGGTTCAATCCCTATTTGCGCGGGCTGTTGCTACATTGGCGGCAGAGAATACAGCCTCTCTTAGAAACTATGGATTTCGAATCGTAGAATTTTATAAAGAAAGCCTCAAAAAAAAGCCCCTTGCTTCGGCTTCCTTGCAAAATGGATCTTTTACCCGTTCGCCTGAAGTTCAAGAATTTGAGACTACTCGGCAGAACAGCATTCGTGAGGAAAAGGAAAACATCGCCCGCCTTTCCCTTCTCCGTTCCATCTCCGCAGAAGAACGGAAAGAGGTTAATGCTGGGATATTGCAATCCTTGTTTAGCCTTAACGATGGGAAAGACATCAAAGTAGGATTAAGGTACCTCGAGAGATTTTTGGCAGAACATCCTGAATATGGGGTTCCTTTCTTTCAGGAAAAAATAAGGCTTCTTCGAGAAGCCTTGACACTCGATCGTCAGTTGATCGAAGAAGTTATCCCTTCAGGGGTTTCTTTGCCCCTTACTGAGCGGATGGATAAAATGCGCAATAGAAGTACCCAGCTTGTTCAAGCTATCCACCAATTAGCGCGAAGTGAGAAAAAGATCTTTTTCTTTAGTTATGGAAATCTACGGCCCACGTTGCAATCGATTTTTTTAAAACTAAACCAACTTCCTGAAAGTTCAACTAAAATTTTGCCTGAACCTATCAAAGAGTGTTTGGCTGAGGGAAAAATACCGGATGCTCAAAAGTTAGCTGATGAGATGATCACCCAATTTTTCGGCACGCTTCGCAAGGGGATGAGGGCGGAAGAAAAAGAGACATCAGCAACGCCCTCCGAAGAGGCAGGGGGGGATTCTATTGAAAATGATCGAGAATCGGATGCCGAGTTTCTATTTGGCGCAGCTTCAACACAGGTTCCTGAAGGGAATTCGGATGATCATTCAATGGCAAAAATGTTGTTTGGCTATTTGTTTGCTGATCCCGAGAGGGGAAATTCTTCAAATTTAGTAAAATGTCTTCCAGACGTATTTGAGTCATATTTGGAACATGTTTTGCAAGATGGGGTTCTCGGGAATGTTTCCCATTTTATAAGCCAACCCCAGCTGAAATCAACTTTACGATGGATAGCCGAAAACGGGCCGGATCTTTTTGACCAGGATCAAAGGGAAGAGATCTTGGCGAAGATTGAAAAACAATTGACACTTTTTATTCATCATCAAATTGAAACCAAGCAAAGTGAAATACAAAAGCAGTTTTCAGAGCATTTGCAGAAAGTTCAAAACATTGTGCCAGGGGCTGTGATCGAATTGGCTGGTTTAGATTGGTTATTGCTTTCAGGTCCTTTATGGATTGAATTTGGAAAAGATGAAGACGGGACTTTCTCCACTGCCATTTACTCTTTGGGGACTTCTTTAGCCCATCACCCGCAGAATTATAAAACGGGGCTTCCATATTGTGTTCTTCGTTTAAAAGATATCGATCCAGAAAGGGTAAATACCGATTTTATATACGCCATGCTTACTCGCCATTTGGAACCTTATTGCAATTCTGAAACGACTTGCAATTCGCATGACATTTATTCAGGACCTATTGAAATGTTGAAAGGAAATTTGGCCCCTAATAGTGTGGCAGAAGATGCAGAAATCGGCGATAGATTTCCCGCTTCTAGCTGGCGCATGATGCAGACAATGTTGTTTTGCCCTGCTACACCACGTAAACACCCTGTCTTTGAAATGCACCTTGAAGGACTTTTAAACTTCTGTCAGCCCTATTTGACCGGTGAAAATCAATCCTTTGTCATTCCGGACATGAAAGTTTGTCGATTGATTCAAAATGCAGTGGGTGAAATAAAAAAGGAATTAAAATTTCTAAAAACAGCGGCAGAAAATTCAATGCGAATTTCACGCATTGAAGCAACTCTTAAAGAATTGGAACAAGCAGTACAAAATTTTCTTTATGCGGATCTTGAAAAAACCATAGAGGTAAAAATTAATCCAAGAGATATTTTTGCTGAAGGTCGGCCCCAACAAGCTGTCAGAACCCTGTTCGATTTGATAGGAGTCTCTTCCGAATTTTTTGAAGGAAAGGTAGATTTTGTTTCTTGGGCTTTTGGAGATGAAATCGGACAGTATTTCAAGGACCTATTGAATGGTTATAAAGATCTGATCCCCGAAAAAACCACAAAAGTCAAAAGTCAAAATAAGACTTCCAAAAGTGAATTTGAGGGCAAATTTTTTGGATCACACTTATTGATTTATTGGCAAATTGCCAGGAAGCTCACGAATGTGATTCTATTAGGCCTGGGAGTATACCATGGAGGAATATGGAATTTGTTGGATTTACCTCTGATCATCTCCATCTTGCCTTATGTTTTGCCCCCTTCAGTTATGTCTTGGCTGCGGAATGTCTTAATCGCTGTTTCATTACGATTAGCTAAAATGATGGTTCAGCTCATATGGAATTTAAATTTTGGAAATAATTTCAAACAAGATGCGACCCGCTTAGGAACAGAGATAAAAGGAGAGATCGATAAGATCAAAACAAGCAAGGAAGTTTCCTTCACATTGCAAACGCCGATTCCCCTTGCTCCAGGATTTTCAAGTGAAAATGCTTCGGCTATAAATGACGGGATTCCCCTGTTTAGACCCCATTATTTTAAACTTCCTTCCGTATCTTCGACGACCTCCTCCAAGCTGCCCATGAAACATATTCCAAGGCTTTCCTCAAATATCTCGTCTAAAGAACTAAAAAAAAGGATCCGGGGTTGGTTAACCAACCAAACCATCCAACTGGGTGCAAAAAGAGAGGCTTATTTAGTTAAACAGATTTTATCCCTTGATCCCCCTTCACTCGATGGCGATTCCATGTGGGATAGGGTAGAAGATCCTTTAGAGTTTATGGATCTGCTTACTGATCTCTCATTGGATTTGATGATTTATAAGTCTATTGACGCTAGAGCAGAAACATTAAAAAAACAAATGGCACAAGAAGAATTAGGAAACACACAGCAAACGAATGGTGAAAAAACAAAGAAAGAGAAATCAGAAGAGCTGAACACTTTAAATAAAAATGTACCATTCATAGTGGCGATGTACCAGATTCAAGCCATTTTGCTTTGTTTAGCTAGAAAGTGCCCAGATGCACACATCAAGGAGCAGCAAATATATGCAGCTGGTTTACGGACTTTTTATGCAGCGAAAGGGCTTGTCATCGAAGATCCTGAGCTTTTGGAAAGGCTGGAGGGCTTAAACCTTTACCTTCTCCCCGATTTTGTTTTAGAACAGAAATATGAAATGAAAGAATTTTTTTCTAAACAAAAGAATCGATTATTTTATTATGAACAAGGTTATCAGTTCATCGATGCCTTCAGGGATTTTTCTAGCAAAATTTGGGAAGACCCTTTGGATATAGGCAAACCTCCTCCGGTTCCTTCTATCATCGATGATTTTAACCAAGGAAAGCTTAAAAGAATCTCAAAGGGAGAAAGAGAGTATCTTAAAGTACTAGCTGCAGATCCCAAAACTTCTGCCCGATTAAAAGATTTAGGCTTTACCGAAACATTGACAGAACATCAAAAAATGTTGGTGCTCTTTCAGGAATCCCTCGTGTTTACTAGGAAAAATCCCCTCTTGCCCCGCGCGTTTACCCTTTTGAAATTGCAAACTTTGCTCTGTCAATCAATTGGCACTTTATTGTTGCGAGAAGAAACCGAACCTAAGCTTATAAACCCAAAAGATTTGCCCCCTCCTGAGTATCCAAAAAACTGCTCAATGCGAAAGCCAAAAGCCGTATGGAAGATTTCCTACAACGAGAATGACTATTCCATGTTGACACATCTTACTAAATTTCCATGGCTTAACGGGTTTAAATCTCAAAAAATTATTTGGACCTGGAGTGAATCTCCCGATTTAATGTTTCCTGAACATTGCAGGGAAGAAGCCGCTGTTTTAGAGAAACCAAAAAGTCGCTTATGGGATGCTTTAGAGACTGGAGGTAAAGAAATCTCTGAACGTATCCTCCATTATATCAATTTCATTAAAGAAGAGGGTATATGTAAATATGTACAAGAAATCGATTTTCGCATTTGGCTCGATTCCATTTTTTTTGCACCCGGTGCTTTAAAACAACAGATCTTGAAATCCCCGCAATCTGTCCAAATGTTTGGAGAGCTGTTCAATGAGCTTATAGAGCAAAAATATATAGAAAAATTTTTGTGGTCTATAGATTTAGGAATTCGCATTAAGCGCTTTTGCTGTTTCTATCATCCTGAAAGTAAAGCCTACTTTCCTGACTTTACAGACTATTTAGAAAAAATCCCTACAGGCAATGTAACATGGAGGCACAAAAAACGCCTTCAAGCTATGCATGCCATCAGTTTAGGTTTTCCTGGGGAAGCCAATCAGGAAGAGGAAAAACAAAAAACCCTCTCAATTTTTTTAGATGCGTGGTTTGATGGTGCGGCTTTTTCAAGTGAAGAAAAAGATGAATATCAACGCTTGATCCCCAACTTTATGGAGGCTTTTTCACGATGGCTGCCTATCATTGAGAACGATTTGAAAGATCAAACCAGAAGAAATGAAATTCTAGACGATCTAGTAAAAAAGCGTGGAATCGCATTTGAAGGGGAGGGGCAAATAGATTGGAGTCAGGCAGGTGATTGGAAATTTGAGAAAAATGGGGTTTTGGTGGACTTTGAAGACGGATCCATAAAACTTACCAATTCATCTAACGGAAAAAAAATCTGTCTCTCACCTGAGGAATGGGAGAACATCAAGAGTCAGATTAAAACAATCCTTGGAATCAATGAATCCTCTCTGAAAATCATCAATGACCGATTATTCCGCACAAAAGATGGGCGGTTTGAGGCAGAAGTCGTCTTGTCTGGGAATGAAAAAATAATAGTGCTTAGAGAGGTTATAGAAGGGGTAGTATATGAATATATTTCCGCGGGTAACGAGGAAATATTTTTGAACTTTAAATCAAACTTAATAAAAAACCTAAAAGCACAATTGAATACACATTTACTTAAAAATATCTTATTTTGGGTAGAAAAAACAGAGCAACCTGTAAAAAAGTTACTTATTCAAAGCAAAGGTAATTTAAATAACTTCACCATTTTAACTTATAATCCTGAGCATCCGGAAGAATTGATCGACTTGCCAACTGCAGAAAGCAATTCCTCATCAGCGGCAAAGGATCCTGTCATTGTTCCTACAGATCTGATTCTTTCTCAAATTAAGCCTTTGACACGATTTTGTCCCGCTAAAAAAATCGTCGCCAAAGCCTATCCCGGGGATCCATATATTTCCCATCTTTGTCTTAAAGAGCAAAATCTAAATTTTAATTTTTATAAGAGCAGAAAAGGGGAAATTATCGGAAAATCTAAGGAATTTTCTGACTTTCACATTGCAAAATGTCAGGAACATTCGGCTCTGAAAGGAATGACTTCGTACCTTATCTTGGAAAATGGCGCGGGAAAGAAAAAAGTTCTCCTTTCTCAAAAGCAATACATTCATAGCATTTTTACCCGCTTTTTATTTCTTACCGGTCCAGCAGAACGCTTTGTTCAGGATCAGCTCGCTGCCCTCAATGAAAATCTAGCCATCTCAGGTTATGTAGAATTAGATATCTATGAAGGTCACTCAGGAGGTTCCCGTTTGGGAAGTGGGGATCCTGAAAAATTGGGACACCTTTTATTATTTTATATCATCCAAGGAAAAAAACAAGCTGCGGAAGAGATTTGCAAAGAATTGGAGAGGATTTATAGAAGTCAAAAAGTGCCATCCTACCTTTGGAACACGATCTCCCTTTTGGCTTTGGTTCCCATAGAAATCGAGGGAATTGGATATCTTCGCCGCCGTTTATTTTCTGCGCTTGAACAAAACCATCACTTGTTTCCAGATTCTTCATCAGCAGTGCATGAAAAAGATGGGGAACAAAACCCCTTCAAATTTGGCTCTGAAACTGCGCAATTTATTTTAGTGGCCGCAACAGCCTTATGGGACTTGAATTCCCACATTAACGCCCCTGATCCAAGACAGCCTTTAACAACCAATCAAGAGTTCTTTTTATTTAAATGTGTTTATCGCCATCTCGGTGTGGTTTTTCGAGATAAGCTCAAGTTGCCGAAAAAAGTGTTAGATTTTGTCGAAGAAATCGGTTGGGATACAATCATCGAAGCCATGTGTATTACTCCCGGATTAAGCCAAAGGTACCGGCAGTTAAAAGAAAACGCGGGCATCCAAGATACCATGATCTCCTCTCTGGTACAATTAGCTTCAAGGGCTATTTCTGCTCCTTCGGGCATCCCTGCGTTATGTGAAGGCAAGCCTGTTCGTTACACCGCGACTTTATGGAACAACAAGGGGGGCGTTTTAGGTGCTATTATCGAAACGTTCAGCCGATTTCGGGATCAACGTTGGTTTGATTTAAAAGCCCTTCGATTACGAAGATTTTATAGGGAGATGGATCCTTGGATTGAACCCTCCCCTAACATGAACCCTCAAACGTTGACAGCTTTGGAGTTCAAAAAAAACTTCTCGGCTCATTATGCTTTGGCTCGGGGAGATTTTCCTTTCAAACAAGAGGAGTATCCCGAGCATTTTATTCCGACACAGGAAGACTTAATCCGTTTGTTGACTTTGAAAAAAGGGGGATGGGATAGGCAAACCCAAGTCCTAATGCTTTATCTAGAAGCGATCATACTCTATCCAACAGCTTTTCCCGATACCCATGATTTGATCGTCGCTCATATGTCTACGGATACGGGGGCCGACAAGGCCGAATTTGACAAACGGCATCCACGATGGGGGAAATTTTTCGAAGAGTTGAATGCACGTATGTTTGAAACCTATTTTTTGTCGGAATTTGTGGATCCTTTATACAAGTATCTTTTTCATGCAATAGGGACCGATCGGGTGTTGGCTGCCATCAGAGACCAACTGATGCCTCCTCAGTTTTTTTCCTACGCACCTACCTCTCAATTTGCCGAAATGGGTTCCAAGGCGGTCACAGACATGGCTTGGGATCCAATGCTTGATGCAGGAACATCCCTGAGGAATGAAGTTGGAGGCATTGGAAGATATTTCATCAAGAATAAAATTACACGGTGGGATGTGGCCAGAGCGGCCAAGCACGTCCTGATTACTGCCGGAGCCGTCTATGGGACTGTCTATTTAGCAGGCACTGCAACTGCCGAGGTGACCCAAAGTTTTTGTGAAGCTTCATCAGGAATGCTGTCTGCGGCTGAGTGCACGGCCGCTCGCACACATGAATTGGGTTCGAGCCTGTATATCTATGCGGTTGCTGGTGTTGCTAAATATTTCTTAGCTAAAAAGATGGATCGCAATTTAGGCTGGAGACAAGTCTTACCGATGCCCATTTTTACAGTGCCCGCCATGCACGTGATCGGCAAAATCTATCATGCGTACACACAGAAAACGAAAATTGAAACAGTAAATGCTAGAGCAAGAGATCAAATTGTCCGCCTTTCGGTTAGTTTTTCATCGTTGAAGACGGATGATCAGATTGTGAATACCTTTCTAGATCAGTTATTCAATCTAGCGTTCAAAGAAGAAAAGGGAGTTTTAAACCAGGAAAGCGATCTCCAATCTGATAAAGAGTCAGATGCCCTAGAATTAACAGAACTGGAAAAAGAATTGGACTCGATAGAAGAGGGACTGAATCAGCCTGAAGTGGAAGTTAAGTTGTTTCAAGAAAGACCCTCTGATAGTCCAGTTGTTAAAGATCGCATTAAACGTGTTAACGACAGCATCAAGGCTTTTTACCAGAAAGCAGATCCAAATCCAACCTATTACATTTTGAAGGACACCAAAGCCCTTATCGATATCTACATCCGCTTGCAAAGTTTTTATTCTATTTTTTCCCAACATGTTGAGGAAGAGAAATCGAAGTTGCTGGGGATTTTCAATACTACAAAGTTTGGATTTCTGTCAGGAACAGCTTCGATCGGTTTTTTAGACCTTGTTACCTTGGTTGAAAATAATTCATTGGGACTTTTAGTGGAGGATACAGGATTATCTAATCTCATCATTCCTAAGCTTGAACTTGCCATTGCCAGGATTGACCATAAAACTTCCCGGTTGCAACAAGTGGAAAGACTTCTCAAAATCATGGATGAAATTTCAAAAGCATCTTCCAATGTACATTCTTCCGAATATTGGGAAAAAGTGGAGCAGTTAGCCATTGAGTTAAAAATTCGCCCAGCTATTAATTTGGATAGCCACAATCAAGACGTGCTCAGAAGAAACCTCCGTTTTCAGGCAGGTTCGGGACATATGCTCTGGGAGCAACAAGTAAAAAAAGGGGAAATGATTTTATCAGAGATCAGAAAGGATGTTGCTTTTGAGGCACAGCCAGGAGTGGGAAAGACCCATTATGTCATTCCGGCTATTGCGGTGAATAAACTCGATGGCAACAATCTTGTAATGATCATATCTCCAAAACAGTTAGCAGGGGATAATCAATCTAAATTTTCAATACAGTTGCGTTCTATATACAATAAAGCTTCCCACGTTCTCTCTTTCAAAAGAGAGAACACCCTTTATAGAGGTAATCTAGAAGCCCTCTTAGGTTTAATGACAAATGCTAAAGAGGAAAGGGAAGTCCTTCAACTTACAAAGGAGGATCCCCAAACGTTGCGAGCGCTCTTAGACGCACGTCTTTTTGATTACTTTTTCAAAGACAAAGGCAAAAATTATGAAGAGAAACGTTGTTTAATTCTCCTCCATAAGGCTCTCAGCTTGATGTATACCAAAGGGATCGCTGTCATTGATGAAGCTCATGAGATCTACCGTTTTCGCCATCAATTGAATTTTACGATCGGATCTTCAAAAACTATCGACAATGATTTTTATATCATCATGGAGGCTGTTGCTCGTGTGATGATAAGGGATCCAGAATTATGCGGGCCCATGCAAAACAACAAGCTCTATACAATCGATAAAGAGCGGTATGAGAAAGTCATCAAACCCCGTATTGCTGAAATCCTGAGCAAGGACCTCCGTTTTAAAATTAAAAAAAATAAACAGGCGCGGGCTGAATTTATCGAATTTGTCTGTGACCTATCGGAAGAGATTCCCTTGTGGATAACAAGCGATCTTCTCTTATATCAACAGATTTCAATTGTGAAAGGGATGCTAAACGTATTGTTTCCCATGAACTTTAAAAACATTGCAAGCGTCCATTATATGGCTTCCCAAAAAGGAAATGGGGAATTTGCTCGTCCCAGTGATGGAAACAGCCACGTTGTTGAACAAAATTCCATCCAAAGTCCTTATGAAACATTAATGAAGACTATGCTGATGCTTTTTGCTAACGGACTCAATGAAGACCAATTCGAGAAATTTTTAGCAGCCATGGCAAAAAGCGCACGAAAAGAGATGGAGGCTAAGAAAATTCTCTATGATCAGACGTTTATTTACAGAAAATTTAAAGATGATCTCGTTGAATCTTTACTTTTTTCTACAACCCCACGATCGAGCAATCCGTTTTACTTTTCAACCTTTGATGCTTTGAGAAAAAATCTCGATGCATGCCTTCTGTATGTAAGGCATTGTATCAAAAATGAAATTCGCTATTGGACCCAAAGCATCCAAGTGACATCTCATGATTTTGCCATGATGTTCCATCAGATCTCCTGTACAGGGACCCCTTATAACGACGGAACTTATCCCGACGGAATAAAAATGATTCTGGATCCGACTACAATGGGAGAATTGCTTCATATTATTCATCAAAAATGTTCTCAAGATAGAATTCATATTCTCAAATCAAATGAACCTACGCTGATTTTGAAAGAGATTTTGAAGACTTATTTCAAAGCTGGATCAAAATTCTCCGCCATCATTGACGGGGGTGCTCTTTTCACAGGGAAACAAAACGAAGAGGTGGCTAAAGCAATGATGGATCATTGCAACCGATATAGGCCTGATATCGAGGGTATTAAATTTTACAAAGATGATGAGCAGCTTTACTGTTTCGTAAAGAACGAAACTGAACCTCGGCTTGCTGCTACATTGGAGAAAGAACCTAAGAAATGCCTCACTTATTACGATCAACGGCACGGCTTTGGCTCTGATATTAAACAATCGGGAGATGGCTTGGAAACGGTCGGACCCGATCATCCCTTGTTCCGGTTGGTGCAAGAACTTTTCCGCATCCGAGATTTAAAAAAACAACAAAAGTTGAAGCAGATCGAAGATTTGATATTAAAGATGCCCGTTCAAAACATCCATCTTTGCCTTACAAAAGATGTTCAGCGGATGATTTTAGGGTATGATCCGGATGATAAAAACCTCCGTACACCTACACTTCATGAAATATTGAATTACGCCGTTCGCAATGAAGCCGCAATAGGGGAAGAGGAAAATTACCCTGCGACAGGAAAAAAGATTTTCACAACTTCTAAAAAAGCCATTTATCATAAAATCATGATGACGCCCTCAGAGCAATTCAGCAAGTGGAGCAATGTATGGAAAGAATTTAAGGATATCTTTAT
This sequence comes from uncultured Parachlamydiaceae bacterium, assembly GCA_963742415.1. Classification (GTDB taxonomy): domain Bacteria; phylum Chlamydiota; class Chlamydiia; order Chlamydiales; family Parachlamydiaceae; genus CAVULX01. The sequence goes on along the minus strand of CAVULX010000003.1, from coordinate 111,543 downwards.
CACAAATAATGAGGATGATCCCTCTAAAATTTTTGGTTTATTGAGGGTAACGGTTGATCCTAAGAAAGTCTTGAAAGCAACAAAAAAACAAGCGCTTGCGCTTATCAACAACAGTCGATCTTTCAAAGAAAGAGAAAAAAAACAAGTTAAGAAAAATCTTAAAGAACTTGCTTATCCGGTGTTGACTGAGCAAGTGGTGGCGTCGAAACAAAGTAAAGAGGGAAAGCTAGAAATAGCCCCTCTGGATGTGCTTGAAATCACACAAACCATTGAAACTAACGTGGAGCAGACAAAAGAGCATGAAAGGCAAGAAGAAAGCCAAAACGAAAGTCAGCAAGAGCTGCAAAACCAACAAGAGTCTCAACAGTGCCAATCCCGCTCCCGTTTTCATTATCAAGAAATTGATTGGCCTAAAATAGAAGACGAGACCTCTGTAAATTGGCTTATATTTAGTACGCCAGAAGTAGAAAATGTCATCCTGTCGAGTTGGACATTGCCATTCCTGGGCATGAAAAAACAAAAGACCTGCCCCTTTTATACAGTGCGTTCTTTACTTGAATCTGCAGGATCACAAACCCTGCAGGTCATAGCTCCCTACTTCGATCAGCGGCTATGGCTTTCCAACAACTTTGTTGTACGAAAAAAGTATTCCTTGCTTGAAACAGCATCAGAGATCGGGAGCAAGCATCAGTTTGGCTTGCACGAAGTTCTCGTCCACTTTATGGAAACAGAAGAGGGGATCAAAATTCTATACGTTGGCCCACTCTCAGTACGTGATTCCGTCATGTGGCGCAAAAAATTAACTCCTAATCCCATATATTGGAAAGAAAAAGAGGTGAAAGTTGTTCTGTGGGATGTGCATAGCCGAACGATCCAAGCAGGTTATCCCATCGCCCAAGCAAACCTGCGAAATAATGATGATTTCAATCTTCTGATTGGGCAGTTGAAGATCTTGGATGGAACTGTTGATGTGATAGCAGAAAAGGGCGTCCTTTGTAAATGGCTCAAAGAGATCGATGCAGAAAAAATACAAGATGCTTTCGAAGAAATTCATAAACAAAGGGGAAAGCAAACTTATTCCGGCTCAATTGTGGAAGACTTGTTCATTGAAGCTATCCCCGAACGCCCTTATGAGGAAAAAATTTAAACTTATCTCCAAAGTTCAGGTTACCAAGATGTGATAACAGGAACAAGGCTTTCAAGCAGAGATTTCCGATCCAGCTTGGCTATCCATATTTCGTGATCTTGCCTTCCATAGACGATCCAAATGTAATCTTTTTCAAAATAAAATCCGCAAGGAAACACCACCCTCACAGGTTTCCAATAAGGGTCGTAGACGGGGCCATTATAAAATGTTTTCGCTACTATTGGCGAGGGGCTGATGTGGGTAATTTCAAAAGGGGGTTCGCTGGAAAATGTGTAAGCGCCTATGAAATAATGAGGCATCACTTGGTTTTGAGAATGGTAAGTAGCGATATCTATTGTGGAGTGGAAAAAGGCTAGATAACGCCCTTCATCCAAAAGGAGCGCAGGCGTACCTCCACGAAGTTCTCCCCATTCCCAATCTATCTGGGCATTCGTTTTCGAAATAGTCAAACAACTTTCAGTTCCTAATAACTCAGGATATAGAATAAAGTGAGGATTAATACTATAGGCTAATAAAAGATTTCCGCGGTAATCAAAAGGGACCCAATTTTTTTCTCTCCTTTTTTCTTCCTCCCCTTCATAATGATTCAGCCATTCCACCCTTTTGACGGCAAATGCTTTTTCCCCGACATCAATCTCTGCAACAAACATCTTAAAATTTTCATCGCGCCCTTCTGGATCCAAGTTTCCGCTGGACACAAGATACAAATTATTATGGCATTTGACTAACCTAACGTCGTCAATCGTCCGGCAAATCATCGGATCTGTTGTGACGTAAATAGGGTCGCCCATGGGTGAAAGATGCTCGTCCAACCAAACCAGGCCGATTTGTGAAATGCCTGAACAAGGCAATTTTAAGGTTTTTTGATCCTCTTCTGAAATAGCTCTAAAGCTCATCAAAAAACGGTTATGATCCCACGAGATGATGGAAGGATTGAAAGCATAGGGGACTCCAGGGATTTCAATCTTTTTAGTTTCCAGAACAAAATCTTGGGCCATTACTGTTAAGTCGAGGGAGGCTTCTGCAAAATAGCAGAAAAAAATAAAATATAATCTTATCCAAGAATGAATGTTCACTTTAAAATTCCTTTGTTTTTATTTCAAAATTTAGGCTTGACTCATCGAAAGGGCAAATGGTTTCAATAGATTTGACATCCACCAAACTTGACAACAGTTTCTTTTTATCGAACTTGGCCACCCAAGATTCATGATCTTGCCGGCCATAGGTAACCCAAATGTATTCCTCCTCGCAAAGGATGCCGCAAGGAAATACCACCCTGACTGATTTCCAATAAGGCTTATAATGGGGTGGGCTATAAAACCCCTTTTCAATGATAGGTTGAGGGCTTATTTTGGTGATGGCAAAAGGAGGGTCTTTTTGAAATGTATAAGCCCCCGTGAAATAATGTAAAATAACCTTCCCATTTGAATAGATCGATTGTATGTTGACCCCTGAATGGAAGAAGGAAAGGTACTCGCCATTCTCTAAAATAGCCGGAGTACCCCCTCGAAGTTCCCCCCAATTCCAATCCAATTTCGATATCGTAGAAACAACTGTCTCACATGTCTCTGTCTCCATTAATAAAGGATGAAAAATAACATGGGGCTGCAAACTGTAGGCTAGCAGTAAGTTGCCTTGATAATCAAAAGGGACCCAATTCTTTTGCCGCACTTGCTTAGATTCCTCTTCAAAAATGGAGAGCCGTTCCGTGTTATGCAAAGAAAAAATCCCCTCTGTGAGCAATACTTCCGCAACATATAGCCTGAACCCACCCCTGCTGATGATTGTATCTTGGTTATCACTATATACCAAATAGAGGCGGTCTCCAACGATAACCAGCCGGGCGTCGTCCACTCTGGAAGGAACAAAAGGATACTTTGATTGCGTCTCAAGAATCTGGGGAGGGCTTTTCGGGTTGAAATCCTCATCCAGCCATACTAAGCCTAGCCGTGAATTAAAAGGCAACGGAGGATAAGGGATTTCACGAAAACTTAAGAGGAGAGAGCCTTTCCATCTTATAACAGAGGGGTTGAATGCTGTAGGATAACCCGGAATTTTAATCCGCTTGGTTTCTATAATAAGATCTTGAGCTGTCTCTTTCAATTCTTCTATAGCATATGAGTTTGAAAAATAGGCAATAAAAAACGTCAGAAAACAGATGCTTAGCGTATCCAAGAGGGTTAATATCAAATTTTGGCTTTTATTTTGCATAAATGTCCTATAATTATTTTAAATTTAAATGAGGTTTACTGAATTGCGCTTGCAAAGGTTCAACAGGTACAAGGCTATCGTAAAAAGCTTTTTTATCTAACTTGGCCATCCATATTTCATGATCTTGCTTTCCATACACAATCCATAAGTAGTCAGGATCTATGAGAATGCCTCCAGGATAGACGACACGGAGAGGTTGCCATGTCTGATAGGAGGGGCCATCATAGAATTTGCTTCCGACAATCGGGTGGGGTGACATTTTTGTAATGGAAAAAGGGGGATGGCTTAAAAACCTGTACCCTCCCATAAAATAGTGTTGCATTTTGTCCCCTTTGGATTGCACTGTAGTCAGATGTTTGGAGGAATGAAAAATAGCGACATATTCATCCCCATCTTTCAACGCAGGCGTACCCCCTCTTAAAGTTCCCCAATCCCACTTGATTTTACTGGCAGATTCAGAATGGATTTCACACCTTCCTGTATCTAAAATAGGTTTGAATATCCGATGAGGATGCAAACTGTAAGCCAAAAGCAAGCTGCCATTATTATCAAAAGGGACCCAATTTTTTTCCTGTAGACAAGCCCCTTCCCCAACGAAATGGGACATCTCTACTGGCGCATGGATGGAAAAGGAGTGATCGTCATATCGCAATTTAGCAATGTAAACTCTCCGTTCCCTTTCTTTTCCCCCTTTCTTAAGGTCGCTGTACACAATATAAGGGTTGCCTTTGATCAAAATAAGGCGGGGATCTTGCGGCCAGGAACTATTTCTGGGCTTCTGATTTACAATCTGGAGTCTCAACGGTTCCTCCAGAGGCTCAAAATGGTCGTCAAGCCAAATAAAACCGATGGCATCTGTAGATTTAGTGTGGGGGTCTCGAATTCTAAACGACAATAATAATTTTTCTTGCCAGCGGATGATCGAAGGATTGAACGCGTCGGGATATTGAGGGATTTCAATTTTTTTTTGCTCTAATATGAAATTTTGTTCAAAAGAATTTAGATCTATTACCCCCTTCAAATGTGCTGGAGTGAAGATCCAGATAAAGAAAAATAGAAAGATAACGTTAGGCTGCCGTTTCTTTCTTTGGAAATCGTATATTTGGAAATTTTGCATGGGGCCAACATTCAAAGGGAAAAGCTTTGTATAATCTTTCGAGATCACATTCAAAAGGCTTTTCTCCCCCCATTTGAAGAGCTTCTTCAACAGATGTTGCATACTGAAAATCATATCGGTTAGTTCCATAGTAATAGTCCTGATACTTGAAAAGAGGTTCATCCTCGGTGACTCTCAGCATTCTTGCTGGAATCCCGTACGCTTCTGCCACGACGATTCCATGCAATGAACTGGAAATGACAAAAGCGCTGTTTACAATCTTTTGAATGACTATAGCCCAAGGTTCCGTTGGATAAACGGCATGGTTATTTTGTTGTTTGGGAAATAAAGATTGTTCTTTGTAGTGGGGGATTACAATGTAGTCATACTTTGGCTTTTTTTTTCTTTTAAACTCAGGAAATAAGTACGGTATAAGCAAAGCCGGATCCCCATAAATTTCGGGAGCGTCAATATTAAATTTATCTTTTAAAAATTCGCGCGTAAGGGGGCCTCTCAACGCTCTTATGTCTAATTGTGTAAATTTATAATCCTCCCTGCTTAGATATTTGGCATTGCATCCACACCCCCAAAGAACATCATGGTTGCGAGCAAAATATAAAAGAGAGCCGATAGCGAGGAGTTTTCGTCCTGCTTCAAAAGGATAGAACTTGTAAATGCGCACAGGCTCCCCTACAATCCTTTCAACAACTTTAAGAGATATATAATCTCCAAAATTTACAAATTTATCCTGCTGCCAGTAATAGAGCGGCAATCCATTTTGCGTTTTAACTTGAGTTTTGGATGCTTGTTCTGCTTGGCACCAGGAAGGATAGGCATTCAAGGGTACCACGAACAAACAAATAAAACTTTTAATCAAAAAATGTGTTAACGCATGTTTAAACATGCGGTATTATTTAAAAGATCATTATTTTTTTTTCAATCCAAAAATTTTTATAGATCTTCTGCGAATTAAAAAAAACATGCTCCTATTCCGTTTAAAATAGGGAATTAGATGGACGAAGGGGGCAAAGCGGGCGCAGCGGACATCCCTTTCACATGTCCGCTGCGCCCGCTTTGCCCCCTTCGTCCATCTAATTTGTGCTAGATTTTTTTCATCTGCTTGGCGAGAACAGCCGTCATTTTCATCATATCAATAGGGTCTGAGCTTCCAAATACAGAGGAAAGCTTTTGATCGGGGCGGATCAACCTCTTATTTTTTGGGTCTTGAAGCTGATGTTCTTTTATATAGTCCCATACTTTTTTTATCACTTCTCCACGAGCCATCTCTTGGCTGCCGACTAAGTCAGCCAAGGCGGGGCTTAAAGACACCGGCGGCATGGCGCGGGACTTCTTTGGTTTTTCTTGTTTAATTGCTTTAGCTTTAGAGGGTGTTTTTTTTGCAGCTTCAGCAGTTTTGCCACGCCCTTTTTTATCTTTTTTAACATAAGGTGTCCGGGGATGATCGGGATACTTTTCAGTCAAATCATCCAAGTTATTCACAATCACATCACATTCAGGAAATGTGGAACAGGAATAAAATGTTTTCCCAAAGCGGGATTTTCTCGCGACCATTTGCCCGGGGCAATGGTTTGCCGGGCATGCGGGCATATCTTCCGGAGCGATGACGACTTCCCCTTTTTTAGGAATATTGACGATCCCTTTGCAATTAGGATAGTTTGTACATCCTAAAAAAGCGCCGAATTGTCCATGGCGCACCTTCATGTCGCTCCCGCAAACGGGGCACTTTTGATTCCAATCAAAGTCTGCCGCATAGTCCTCTTTATTAAAGGAGAGTTCTTCTATGGGGGCGGAATAAGTGCATTCAGGATAGCGGGAACATCCATAAAAATATTTTGATTTAAACCATACTTTTTGGAGTTTGGAACCGCATATAGGGCAATCGATATCGGTCATCACTTTAGGTACAAAGGCTTCTTTTTCGGCGGTTTCCAACGTAGGGCTAAAATCTTTCCAAAATTCCCGGATGATCGTTTTCCAGTCTTTTTTGTTTTCGGCGATCAGCTCCAAATCATCTTCCATGGAAGCTGTAAAACCAATATTCATGATTTGATGAAAATTATTTTCCAAAAGAGCTGCAATGACACACCCCAGCTCCGTAGGCTTCAAACGGCCGCTTTCTTTGACGGTGTAGTCTCGGCTTTGGATTTTATTCATGATGGCGGCATATGTGGAAGGGCGTCCAATGCCCGATTTTTCAAGCTCTTTCACTAAAGAGGCTTCGGTATAACGGGGAGGCGGTCTCGTAAAGGCTTGGTCGGATGTCAATTCTATCAGGTTTAACATTTGCCCTTCACTAAAGGAGGAAGCATTTTTCCTTCATCGTCCCCGCTTCTTCATCCACTTTTTCTTCGTAGACGGCCAAAAAGCCGGGAAACTTGATGATTGATCCTGTCGCTCGAAGGAGCACATCGGGGCCAGCTGAAATATCGGCACTGATCGTATCGTAGATGGCAGGGACCATTTGCGAAGCTAAGAAACGTCTCCAAATCAGTTGATAAAGTAAAAATTGCTCTTTAGAAAGGTAGGATTGAATCTTTTCAGGGGGATGTTGCAAGTTTGTTGGGCGAATGGCTTCGTGGGCATCTTGGGCGCTTTTTTGGGATGTATAAACCTTGGGCTGGGGCGGCAAGTAAATCTCCCCGAAAGTATCCCGAATATAGCTTCGAGCTTCATCGATAGCTTCCGGCGCTAAACGGACCGAGTCGGTACGCATGTAGGTGATCAACCCTTCTGCCCCTTCATTTTCCAAGTCGATACCTTCATAAAGGCTTTGGGCAATACTCATGGTTTTGGAAGAAGAGAAGCCATAATGGCGGCTGGCTTCTTGCTGCAAGGTCGATGTGATAAAAGGGGGGACAGGATTGCGCCGCTTTTCTTTTCTTTCAACATTTTCCACCTTAAACGGCTGACCTTTCATTTTGGCGAGCACGATATCGGCGGCAGCCTTATTGCTGATCAAATAAACATCTTTTCCGGGGATGGTTCTTTTTCTACCTTCTTTTCATCTACAGAATAGAGATTAGCTCGAAAGGCCTTTTCCCCCTCTTCGGTTTTTAATATGGCTCCTAAATTCCAATATTCTACGGGTTTAAAAGCTTCGATCTCTTTTTCCCGGTCAACGACAAGCTTTAAAGCGACCGATTGGACGCGTCCTGCAGAGACCCCTCTTTCTTTTCCCCGTTGGATCCTTCGGTTGAGGATTGGAGAAATTTTGTAACCGACGATCCGATCGAGCAGGCGGCGCGCTTGTTGGGCATTGACCAAAGCTTGATCGATATCTCTCGGATCTTTTAAGGCTCTGACGACAGCATCTTTTGTAATCGAATTGAAAGAAACACGCTTGATATTTGTCGTTTTCGGCAGAATTTGTGAGATGTGCCAGGCAATAGCTTCCCCTTCGCGGTCGGGGTCGGGGGAGAGATAGACCGTGTCACATTCTTTTGCCGCTTTCTTCAGCCGATTAACGGTTTCCGTTTTGTCGGCCAATAATGTATACTTAGGCTCAAAATCATGTTCGATATCAATTCCAAATTCCCTTTCTGGCAAATCACGGATGTGCCCCATCGAAGATTCAAACACAAAATTTGGACCTAAAAACTTTTTGAGAGTCTTGATTTTGGCAGGGGACTCGACAATAATTAACGATTTGCCCATGGATTCTCCTTACATTCCCGTGTCATCTTCTTATATACTTTACCGGGGTATTCTTTGATGATCCGCTTTATAATTAAACTCATTAACAAAACATGTATTTTTCTGATAGGAAGTTTTGTGCGTTGCTCTAATTCCTCAATAGAAGTTTCTTCTACAGGAAGCATCTTTAGAAATTCCTCTTCCTCTTTTTCTAAAAAAACATTATTATGCACTACATAAGACTTTGATGGCAAGGCAAATAAGTCTTGATAATGGGTTAAAATGTCTTGCGCATTTTCAACGAGTTGTGCGTGCCCCCGTTTGATTAGATCATGATTTCCCTGGAAATTTTCTCCATCGGCCCTCCCGGGCAAGGCAAACAAGGGGCGTCCTTGAGTTTTACCCCGATCCATCGTGATCATGGCTCCGCTTTTCAAAGGGGCTTCAATTAATAATGTCCCCAAGGTCATTCCGCTAACAATCCGATTTCGTTGAGGAAAGTTGAGGCGGTCGGGAGGTGTCGCCATCGGAAACTCACTAATCAATGCCCCATTTTTTGCAATGGCTTTAGCTAACTCCCAATTTTCTTGAGGGTACACATTAGCTAATCCTGAACCGATGACTGCTAGGGTCCTTCCGGCAGAGAGGGCTCCTTTGTGAGCTGCCGTGTCGATTCCACGCGCAAGTCCGCTCACAACGGTCATTTGTCGAGCGGCTAAATCATGGCCTATTTTTTCCGCCATCTCAAGGCCATAGATGCTTGGATGTCTTGTCCCTACGATGGCAATGCTCGACCGATCTTGGGGGGTGAGGCTTCCCATGACGTAAAGCAGAACAGGGTGGTCAGGGAGTTCCAATAACCCTTTAGGATACTCTGGGCTATTAAAGGGGATGAGATGGACACCTAGCTTGTGGGCAAGCTCCAAATCACGTTGCCACGCCTCTTGATGCAACCCGGTTTTCCATCCACTCATTATCTTAGGATTAAAACCCGGGAGCTCTGCTATTTCAAGAGGTTCAGCCTGAATGGCTTGACAAGCACTGCCAAAGCGCTTTAAGAGCAATCGAATTTTTACAGGCCCCAGATGGGGCATGGCGCACAAGGCAGCCAAGGCTTCCAATTCTTCCAATGTTCTATCAATCCTAATTTTCAGATGATTTTTTTGATAAGGCTCGGTGGATGATGGTGGTTTCAACATCGCAAATCTTGTCTACTTTGCCTATTTTGCGAGGAACAAGCAAGTGGATTTTTCCACCAATATTCTTTTTGTCGCGCAACATCTGAAGAATTAAAGCATCTAGGTCGATATTTTTTGGCAGTTGGGTAGGCAAACCGGCCTTTTGACATAAAGCGTCTTGCCGCCGAACAAAGTCACTGTCTGTTAATCCCAGCTCGAGTCCGGTGAAGGCAGCGCAACTCATCCCTATGGCAACAGCTTCCCCATGGGTATATTCGGTGTAATGAGTTAAGGCTTCGATGGCGTGGCCAAAAGTGTGACCATAATTGAGGATGGAACGGAGACTTTTTTCCTTTTCATCCATCCGGATGATCTCCACTTTAATCTTGCAAGCGCGTGCGAGAATCGTTTTAATTTTTTCCCCATCTTTTGCTAGGACACTAGGCAAAAAGTGCTCTAAGAAGTCGACCAAATCGGCATCCCAAATGATCCCTGCCTTGATCACTTCGGCGAGGCCCGAGCGGAATTCCCTTTCAGGCAAGCTTTCCAAGTAATGGGGTGCAATGAGAATGAGGCGGGGATGGTGAAAAGCGCCGACCAAATTTTTTCCTGAAGGGATGTTGATCCCCGTTTTGCCCCCGATGGCGGCATCGACCATTCCCAGTAAGGTCGTGGGGATGTTGATAGAATCGATTCCCCGCATATAACAAGCAGCGGCAAAGCCTGCAGCATCGGTGATCGATCCTCCGCCCAAAGCGATGATAATCGATTTCCGATCCAACCCTTTTCCGTGCATTTCGTTCCAACACTGGGAAACGGCCTCTAGTGTTTTTGCATTTTCCCCTCTAGGCAGTAAAATAGGATGAATAGGAAAATGTTGCGCTTGCACAATTTGCAAAATTTGTTGCCCGTAGCGGGCATAGGCATCTTCGTTTGAAACAATGGCGCAGCTTGAATAAGCTTCTCGGTTTTTGGCAAAGAATTCACTTAAGCTGCTCAAGTCTTTATCTGTAAGAACAATATCACAGCGGAACTTGGGAATAGAGATTCGCATAACAAATCACATGATAAATAGCGGTAGCATATCTCCAAAACTCACATTCGGTCAAACTTTTTATTAAGAGGTTCGTACTTTACACAAAAATAAATAAGTGATATTTTCACAACAAAATGTAGTTAATCGACTAAAAATTGTTGTGCTATGAATCATTTTATCAAATTGTTTCCTAACCGGTCTTTCGTGGATGTTATGTCTATTTTTTTGACTCATCCAGACGAGGTGTTTTATCAGTCGAATATTGTCGAATTCACAAGACATGCGTTAATACAAGTCCAGAGAGCGTTAAAACGTCTTGAAGAGACGGGATTAATCGAAAAAACTAAATCAGGAAATCGCTCTTATTATAAAGCAAACCAGAAACACCCAGCATTTCAAGACATAAAACATGCTTTATTTAAAACAGTTCTTTTTGGTGATTTGTTAAAAGAAGATTTGAAGCCAATAAAAAAGAAAATTACATTCGGGTTTATTTACGGTTCTATGGCAAGTGGAAAAGAATCATCGAACAGTGATATTGACCTATTTATAATCGGTGATCTAGGAATACGCGATATAGCAAATATTTTAAGCGAATCTCGAAGAAAATTAGGAAGAGAAATAAATCCTACAGTATATTCTGAAAAAGAATTTAACAAAAAAGTAAAAAATAAAAATCCATTTGTAAAAGAAATTTTGCACAGTCCTAAAATCTGGTTAGTTGGAGAAGAAAGTGAGTTTAAAAAAATGGATAAGTGAAGGTCGTTTACAACAACATTCAACAAGTAAAATTGAAATATTAAATTTATTTAAACTTGTTGATCGTGATTTAAAAGACGCGAAAATTAAACAGCTTTCTACTGACAGAAGATTTGCTACTGCATATAATGCAGCCCTCCAACTTGCAACAATAGTTATGCATGCAGCTGGGTATCGCGTTAAGTCTAGTATTGGAGGGCATCATTGGATAACCATTTTATCTTTTCCAGACTTTATGGATAAAAACCAAAGGCAAAGGTCAAACTATTTTGATGCATGCCGAGCCAAAAGAAACGTTACCGACTATGATAGAGTTGGTGAAATTTCTGAATCTGATCTTAAAGAACTTTTGAATGAAGTCATTGAATTTAAGAAAGATGTTATTAATTGGCTTAATGAATTTCATCCAAATTTAATGTCTTAAAAATCCAAAAAATTAATTTGTACACTTTTCATGCTTCCAAATTAGAAAGGCGGCTGAAGCTGAAGAGCTTTAGCCGCCTTAAGATTTGTTTTCCTTTCTGTATTAGAAAGAAACTGTCACTCTTCCTGAAATCTCAATGATTTGCGATGAAGAGCCACCGATAAGTCGCGTATTGACAAGTAGATTCAATTCTGGTTCAAAACGCACTTCATGCTCATGTCCGTGGTTTTGTTCATTGAACTCATCAAACGCGAGTGAGCTTTGCTTCGGACTCACGTTTAATCTCCATCTGCCTTATATTTCAAGGGCAGCTTCGAGAGAACAGTTGTTCCCCTCTTAATTTTTAATCTCGCACAGCCAACTTAACGTCCTACTGTGGCGAGTTCTATTTCTGACTCATTTTTCCAAAAACCCAAAGATCGTGGTTTCGAGCTTGCCACTGACTTGTGTCACCTCCTTTTGTGCTCCGGCGTCCCACTGGTTTTGGGCATAATATCACTTAATGTGATGTGTAACAAATTCTTTAAAAAAGTTGCAAGTTTATTGTCTTGAACTTGATAACTTTAATGCTTTTTCTCTGGCTTCAATATAATTAAAGATTGAGGCTTTTCCTTCTTGTAGGTGTTTGGCAAAATTCTCAAACACTTCAGGATTAACCACATAGGCGTGCTCACTACTTTGCACAGGGGCTTTCTTGAACTCTTCCCATGCGTTCAACTCTTCTGCGTTGCGGTTCAAATGTTGATGAAGCATCGCAATCCGTAATAAGTTAAAGAGATATAAAACATCCCCAAATTCTTTTGTCTTATCAGGGTTTTCATTTTGGGAGATCATCTCTTTTTTTAAAGCTTCCGCCTGGGTCAAAGCTTCTTCATACTTTCCATTGGAGATGACCAAAGAGGTTTTGGCGTAGTCGACATATAAAGGCAAATGATTCTTTGATACACGCGAAAGGGTCCGTTCAGCAAAAAATTCCCCTTGCTTTAGATCCCCTTCATCCAAGAGGAGTTGGGCAACCATTCCATCATATTTGGATTGGAGCTCAGGTCTTTTCATTAAAAGGGCTGTGAATTTGTTTAGCTCTTCAAGTTGAGATTTTGAATCTTTTGCTTTACGGATAGAGGCAAAGTCATTTTCTGCTTTAAAATAGTCTTGCTCGACCCCATTTTTACTTCCCCCTGTGAGCCTATAGATGAGAAGAAAGGTCAAGAAACCTGCAAGCAATATCCAAAGAAGGTTTTTTCCATGGTCTGATAGCCATTGGATTCCCCTACTTTCCCCGAGTGCTTCGTGCCATTGAAAGGATTCGGCTTGGGGCGGTTGCGGTTGTTTTTTATTCATGTCTCTGCTTTTAAATTAATGACAAAAAATGGAATAGAAATTAATCATAAAGGAAATAAAATTTCTGTAAAGAAAAATATGACTGCAACTCTCACCGCTGTAGCAAACGAAGAATTATTAGAAATTCCTTTAAATAGCATCGTTGTCAATCCCTACCAGCCCAGACGCCGCTTTTCAGCCGAAGAATTGGAAGAATTGGCTCAATCGATCCGAGCTGTTGGATTGATTCATCCCCCTGTCGTTCGCCCGCTTGAAGGGAACGGCAATTATGAGCTCGTCTCAGGAGAAAGACGTTTCCGAGCTGCGCAATTGGCGGGTTTAGACAAAATATCTGTTTTGGTCCGCCGTACATCAAACCCCGTTTCGGCCCAAGCCGCTTTGATTGAAAATATTCAACGGGTCGATCTTAATCCGATTGAAATTGCTAAGGCCCTTCGCAGCTTGATAGAGCAATTTGGTTTTCAGCAAGAAGAATTGGCCCTTAGAATTGGGAAAAAGCGATCGACCGTCGCAAACTATTTGCGTTTGCTTGGATTGCCCAAAAACATTCAAGATAGTGTCTCTGCTGACCTCATCACGATGGGGCATGCGAAGGCGATCCTTTCCCTAGAAGGTTTTGAAAAGCAAAATCTTTTGCATCAGCTGGTTCTGAGGGATGATTTAACAGTAAGGGAGACCGAGGAAGCGGCTTTGAGGATTGCTGAAAAGGCAAAAAAGCAGTCTTTGGTTTATACGAATAGAGACTTTTTTCTAGAACAGCTCGCAGAAAAAATTCAACGGAAGTTGGGAACTAGGGTTACTATCCAAGGTCGAGGTAAAAGGGGAAAGATTACGATCGATTATTATAATCTCGATGACCTGGATCGGCTTTTAAATATTTTTGGAGTGGAGTAGACCTCTATTGAATAGAGTCAAAAATGGGTGATATATCTTTTGCGATAGATGGAAAGGCCTTCTATTTCGGACTAATAATCCTTGTTGGGGGGTATTTTCTCTACCTTTGGTCTCAACGCTTTCTTACTCCTAAATTCAAGTTTTCAAATCTCGACCCCCTTTTGGCTGCCCCTTCGAGCTGGCGTCAAAATTTTTCTCGACTTCCAAAAACACTCGAATACACCGCTTTGGCTTGTTTATGGATTGCTTTCATCAACCCCCATTTCTTTTTGCCAAAATCGCCTGAAAATCTTCAAAATCTTAGCCCTGAACCTGTGGAAGGGATCGCCATTTATTTAATCCTGGATCAATCGGGTTCGATGGCTGAGCGGATCGATGCTGTCCTACCCAATGGGAACCACCGCCACATTCCGAAAATTGACCTTTTGAAACTTGTCACGACAGACTTTATCAAAGAACGGCCTAATGACATGATTGGGATCATTGGGTTTTCACGCGGCGCCCAGGTGTTAGCTCCGCTTACTCTTGATCACCGGTCTCTTTTGGAAGTGCTGAAAAACTTTTCGATTCAAAAAGCTAAAGATCAAGAGGGCACATCGATTGGCTATGCGATTTATAAGACGGCAAATTTAATTTCGGCTACAAGGCATTATGCGATGGACTTAATTGAGGAGGGGGAACCTGCTTATAATCTCAAAAGCGCTATTATGATTTTAGTGACGGATGGGGTTCAAGAGTCTAATCCTTTGGACAAAGGGAATCGTTTGCGCAGTATGAATATTCCCGACGCAGCTGAATATGCGAAACAACAAAATATCCGACTTTATATTATCAATGTCGAACCGCAGATAGCGACACCCGAATTCGCACCGCACCGCCGCCAGATGCAAGAAGCTGCGAAATTGACAGGAGGGGACTTTTATTTAGTGACTGGAGGAGTCAGCTTGGATCAAATTTACGATCAAATCGACCATTTAGAAAAAACCTCTTTTTCTCAACAAGAAGAGCTCTTAAAACAGTTGCAGCAAGCTGTTTCGAAAGAGAACTTGCCCCGTCTTTATAGGCAAATCTATTTATATCCCTATTTTATTGGAGCCGCATTAATTTTGCTGCTAGCTGCTGCTCTCCTCAATGCCACATTGATGAAGAGGGTGCCATGATTCCGCAAGACCTCACTTATATCTCGCCTCAAGCTGCATTTGCCTTTTTCCTCGTTTTTATCCCGTTGTGGCTTGCATGGTCGCTATTTATGTATCGCAACACTGCTTTGCATTTATGGGGCGATCCGAAAGTTTTACAGCGCATCTTAGTTGAGCGCCCCCATGTGATTTATTGGAGCAAAGTGGGGATGCTGTCGATGGTTTGGCTTTTGTGTGTGGCTGCATTGATGGGGCCTCAAGGAAATGCGCATTATCCAGAAGAAAAGCAAGGTCAGAAGAAAAAACCTCAAGTCAAAAACGTCGAAGTTAAGTTGAAGCGCCGCTTTCACAATGTCATTTTTCTTATCGACGCCTCTGCATCGATGTCAGTGACAGATACATATAATCAAACATCGAGGCTTGATACCGCTAAAGACATAGCGGATCAAACGATCCGGCGCCTAAGCGGGGAACAATCGACGCTTTTTGCCTTCACTTCACAACCGACACTGATGTCGCCGGTGACCATGGATTATCTATTTTTACGGTTAATGGTAAGGTCGATCGACATCAATGAAGGTGGGGTGGCTGGCACAGACTTTTTTAGTTCCATTCAGGAAGTACAGAAGAAATATCTCTTAAGGCCCTCTACAGAGCTAAAAACTTTGGTCATTCTTTCCGATGGGGAAGACACTTCGATGGAGGGGCTTCAAGGGGAGCTGTTGAATCAAAAGATGAAATCTTTATTCGACCTGATAGAAGGTCCTCAAATGAATCTGCGCGTCATCACAGTAGGAATAGGTTCCTCGAAAGGAGGAATGATTCCCGGCTTGATTTTTGAAGGGCATTCTGTTCATAGTTCCCTAGATGAAGAACTCATGCGCAGGCTGGCGGCACATGGCCGAGGAATTTATCTTCCGGCGCGTGAATTCACAGCCATTAGCTTGGCTGAAGAAATTATAAAAGACATCAATCAGGATAATCCCTATCAAGATGAAACTTCTTTAATAACGTCATTAACTGCCAACCAACAGACTGTTTATGATTTGTATTATCAATACCCTCTCGGAATCGCTTTGTTGCTGTTAGGTATGGTCCTTTTGTGGCCCGATACAAAACAAAGAAAAGGAACCCCTGAAAACTCGCAGGAACTCAATGCAGCACAAAATTAAACAGAAAGCTGGTTTTATTTTCCCCCTTTTCGTCTTTAACCCTTTGCGTTTAATTTTGTTGCCTTTCGTCTGCATCTTCATTGCGCCAAAGCCCCTATATTCAACGGTCGAAGGGCAGCTTAAAGAGGCTGCTGAATATGTCGATGCTGGCCAATATATTCAGGCGCAAGATATTTACGAATCGCTCCTTACAGAGCAATTGCTTTCCCATCAAAAAAATGTTCTACTATATAACTTAGGAACTTCATATATAGAGCAAGGCAATTATGGTCAGGCTTTATCTACATTTCATTCGATCCCTTTAGAAACCAGTACCCACCCTTTGCTGAGGAAAAGGATCTTAGAAAACACAATCATCGCGCTGTTAAAACTAGCCGATAGCCTCCCTACAAATGGGACAGATTCATTGGAGAAAAGCCTATATTACTATAGAGAAGCCCACGACAATTTAACATTAGCCATTCAAGCCAACTGTGCTTTGCTAAAGGCTGAAGGCGCTGGCCAGTGCTTCCCTTCCACGAAACTCAAGGAACTCGAAATCCTCATAAAAGAACATTACGCCACACATGTCGAGCAACTGAGGGATCTACGCATCCATCAAGCTGATGTCACGGAAGGGATCCTCTTTTATTTGCTGGTTTAGAGCAACTATTTCGAAATCTCCAATTTTTGCAAAAGAGCAAAATGGATGCGCCTATCCAGCAAAACTATATCAATTTAGCCGCACAAGGTGTGTCTAGCTGGATCCCTTTATGGGAAAGCGTGGCTGTTAAAATGGAGGGTGCGGCTTCCCATGAAAAAACCTTATTCTCACAAGCAAAAAATCTCTTTGATAAAGGGGCAGATGCCCTTAAAGAAAAAAAATTTCCCGAAGCTCAAAAAAGCTGGACAACGGCCAAGGGGAATCTGAACGAACTCATCCACACGATCGTGGGAATAGACCCTCATGAAGAGATCTTGAGAAAGCTACTTGCTTTCTACAACTATGCGTTCACGCAAGACCCTTTGATCGAATCCACATTAATCGCCTTGCAAAACGAACAAGAACGAGCTATCGACCTTCTTCCATCATCCCTCCGTTCTTCTTTACAACCTGCTCAAATAGCTTAGAGCAAGTCCATCAGGCTCTTAAAGAGGCCGATTTTCTTGTCTCTAATTTTTATGTGGAAGAGGGGCGGCAAATTGTTCGCCAACTGCTTCAACAATTGCGGCAACTGAGCGGCTATAGCCCCCTAGACTACTTAAAAGATGCCATAGAATCTCAGCAGGATGCTATTATTCTTAATAGGATTTTATCCCGATTGCCAACTTCAGACAATCATCACCAGACTCTTGCCGCCTCAGTTTTAAAAGCCCAAAATGGGGTCGTCAGCACCGCTAAAATGTTCGTTCCTGCTGTTTTAAAATGGCAGGAAAAGCAATTTAATAAAACCCCAAAAACAGATTCAGAAAGCAGATGCCAAGAACACCCGTGGGATGAAGCCTTACCCCTATATTATCAAGGCGAGAGCGCAGCCGCAGAGGCTTTAAATGGATTGGCATTGCAAAAGCAAGAAGAAGCTTTAAATAAATGGCGGCAAGTTGCAAAGACCATGCAAAAGCCCTTAGAAGCATTCAAGGGTTCTTGTCGAGGGAAAAGGGAAAAAAGGGAGGAGCAGAAAAAGAAGGAAAGTGCTAAAGAAGAAAAGAAAACGGAACAACAACCATCTTCTATGGATCAGATCCTCCGTCAGCTTTTGGAAATGAACCAGGAGGATACCCTTCCTCGAGGAACTCCTGTTATTCAAACAGGGGGGATTAAACCATGGTAAAAAAGCTGTATATCTCCTTTTTGTTCCTTGTGGGTCTATTATTCCTAACCTCTTCAGCATTTGCATTGGATGTAAAAGTCGAGGCCCAAACTGACCAAGAGGGGATATGGGAAAATCAACCGATCAAAGGGCTTATTACCATCACCCACGACGTCTCTGATAAGGTCGATGTTAACAGCTTCCAAATGGAGAATCACCCTTTAAAAGCGGATTTGATCGAGGATGTCCGGATTTCCCCTTCTAATCCTCTCGAGGTTTCTTATTATAGGTTCACAATTCCAGGAAGACCAAAAGGGTTGCAAGTTCTTCCTTCCATCAGCGTTAAAGTTGGCAATCAGGTTTACAAGTCGGTTGAAGGAACTTATGAAGTTAGAAAGCTGTCTGCCCCTCCTGCAGCAGCAGCAACACCTTCAGGTAAAAAATTTTTAAAATTGGAAACGATCCTCGAAGAAACTTCTAACATTTTCCCTGGAATTAGATTCAAGATGGGATACCGATACTTATTCAACGACAGCATCGAATTGACGAAGGAATTACTTCCTCTGCTTGTTGGAAAAGGCCTCGTGAAAATCGGTTCGCAAGAAATAAATGACAAGGTGGAAGGGAACGTCAGTGTGAGGGAAATCACGCAAATGTTCCAAGCTCAAAAACCTGGGAAATTCCAATTCGATGGAGCGCATATTGAAGGATACGTTTATAGGAACGACCCTTTTGGCTCCCATCTCTATCAACAACCTATGCTACAAGCAGACACTGTTCCGATAGAAATTACGATTAAACCTTTTCCAGCGCAAGGAATGCCGGCATCTTTCAATGGGGCTATCGGTCCCTTTAAAGGGTTTTCTGATACCCTCAAGACGTCTTCGGAAGTGCATATCGGGGATAAAATGACGCTAAGCATCGAAATTAGCGGTCAAGAACCAATGGACAACGTTCCTCTTCCAGATCTTTGCTGCCAGCCTGGTTGGAGTGGAATATTCCAACTAGGAGATCTCCCCCCGCTAGAAGAAGTCAAAGGTCCTACGAAACGTTTTAGCGTAGAAATCTTCCCTCTGACAGCCAGCGTTACAGCTATTCCCCCCATCGAATTTTCGTTTTTTATTCCTGACTCCCAAACATATGGAACTTTAAAAAGTCAATCTATCCCGATCACTGTGACCCCTCTTCCAGTGCCAAAAGAAGCTGAAGCCGCACCCGCAGCTTCATCAACAGAAAAATCTATTGGACAACCAGCCGCCGCTGAAAAACCAGTTCCTAAAGAGGAAAAAGAGATTTCGAATGCTCCTAAACTTATTGAAATCCATCGGAACGAACCCCTTTCTGTATCCGATTTGCAACCCCTCTTTTTTGGCTCTTGGTGGGTTTTGTGGATTATTCCAGTTAGTATTGGAACAATTTTAGTCGAGATATTTTTCTACCGATATCTTCAAACCCACCCCCATAAAGCTCGGGCGAAAAATAGCACCGATTTCTTTGAAGAGGCAATGAATACCCCAATGAGTTCACCGACGTTTTATCAATTACTCAACAAATCTTTGATCTTGCGGCTGGCTGAAAAAAAAGCGATTCCAAGAGGGGTGGAAAGCCCCGAAGATTTGCCTGAAACAGGAATTTCAGGGGAGACCCGCAAATTCCTTCTTGATATAGAAGAGAAACGGTTTTCAGGCCGAAGCCAAGAATTGAATCAAAATCTTATCGCCGCTGCCAAAAACCTTTTTCGTAAAATATGAATATTAATTTATTGACTCAGTTCGATATCCGTGGAAAAATGCGCTTAAATGCCAAACATAATAGCACCCGATGAAAACCCCTTTTGGATATCTCATCTTAGGATTCATTATTGCCCTTGCAGGGTATGTAATTTTGCATGGCATTCCCCAAGCTTCCAGTTCTTCAGCAGCGTTACAAAAACTGCAAGACGCCGAAGCCCAATACTCTCTAGGTGAACACGCAAAGACAGTAGCCGAAAGAAAAGAAGCTTTTAATAAAGCGCTAAAAGACTATCTGTTTTTAGAAAAAGTGTTTGATCCCATTTATGGAAATGGAAAACTTTATTACAACTTGGGGAATGTCAATTTCCAGCTAGAGGAATATCCATTAGCAGCTTATTACTACTATAAAGCTTTAAGTTTGATGCCTCGAAATAATGATGTTAAAGACAACCTCTCCATGGCTCTTCATAACTTAAATCTCCCTTCCCAGCAAAACCCTTCCGTCTTTCGGAAAGTATTTTTTTTTCATACCTTCTTTTCGTTACCCGAGCGGCTCAGATTGTTTTTTCTTTTTTCACTAGCTTGCATTGTCACATTATCCCTGTTCATTTGGTTGCGCAAACAATGGCTTCAGTTTCCCATCGCCCTTCTTGGGGCAATATCCCTCCTTTTTCTCGGCAGCCTCTTATATGCTCGCTATCTCGAACCGATCGAAGGCGTACTTGTTCATGCCGCGGTCCTTCACCGCGATGCCGGATCTCAATATGCTTTGATATCAGATAAACCTCTATCCGCAGGCCTTAAAGTCCAAGTTCTTGATCTGCGCGAAAACGGAGCTTGGCTCAAGGTCCTATCTCCCGAGGGCAATATCGGCTTTCTTAAGCAAAGTGAAATCCGATTAATTTAGTAAATTAGTGTTTAACTTTCTTTAAATGCATTGATTTTTATCATAAAAAAATGTATTATTGATTTTTAATTTAATAAAAATGGATATTATTATGAATTCTGCTGCTTCTAAGGCTGTCAATGCTATAAATTATGTCTACAATGTGGCTGTTCCAGAGTTTGTCGATCAACAAATCAGAGGTATAACAAATGAATTTGTGTCTCTAAGCAAAATCCCTTTTTATGGAGTTAAAGATTTTCGTTATAATGGATCGGATGATGCAAAGTTAAACGATGAAAAAGGAATTGAATTTTTAAAATCGCGAGCTTCCTTTGTTCCTAGCAACAAGTACAGTTTATTACACTGTTGTGTGTATTTTATAGCTTTAACTAATTTAGGTTTATTTTTGCTGCGGACTAGATTGCCTTCGTCAGTGGGTATTGCAGTAGCTTCCATTGGTTTCGTTCTCACAGCAGGGACCATCCATGAATATGTAACAGATAACAAGTTAAAAAGAGCTCTGGAATATATTATCCCTCAGGTTGAAGAAGGGAGCTCAGAAGGCACGAAAACCATTCAAATTGACCCCCCTAGCTTTTTTAAACCTACCAAAGTTAGCATGAAGAAAGAGGATGTGGATGGTGATTGGAATGTGGCAAAGGGGGTTAACAAAAATGAAACGGTCATGTATTTATTTAAATTTACTGTCCAAAAGGCTGGTAAGCCAAAAGAAATCACCATAGATGCTTATTATTTTGGCAGTGGTTGGTGTGCTAGAACTCGAGGATTAAAGATCCAAAGAGGGCCCGATACTTCAGAAGGAACCTCTTCCGGACAGGCTAGTCAAGGATGGGAAGCCACATATAATTGCAAAATGATGCTTGAAGGAAATGAGATTAGCAAGCTGATTAATATAGCGCGTCCGGCAAACTAAGAAGCTAAGCCTCTTTCCATTTTCAACTCAAATTTTAAATTCTGATTGCGCCAATGGGTCCAACTGGATTATACTAAAGGTAAGCGTAATAGGATCAATATGTCTGCAAATCCCTTTTTTAGTAGTCCGGAATTACTTTCTGAAGAGGCAGTCCATTCTTTGCTTAAGCCCTTGCAGCAAGGAAATAATAGTCCGACAGATTATGCTATCCAATATAAAGCCATCATGGAATTTAGTCGAAGGCTTCAATCCCTTGAAAAGTTATATGTTGATGTGTATTCTAGAGCCTCTGCATTAGAAAAAGAAATTATCAAACAGAAAATAGACCTCTCTTCAATATCGTCGACAAACACCAGAAATAAATAGAATCACGATTCAAACTTACAAGTTTGTAAACACCTTGAGAGAATCTTGTACAACCTATTGAAAAAATGAAATTACCTGAGAGGACTCAATAAAATGGATTGGATGCAATTCGCAATAATGTTTGTGACTTTTGTTGGATTGTTCATATGGAATCGAACTGAAACAAGAGCTGATATTTGGCACATGGATACTAAGCTTGAATCCAATAGAAATTTATCCTTAACTATTCATAAAGAAAACAGAGACCTCATAGAGGCAATTCAACAAGAAATAAAAGATTTTCATGGAAGATTATGTGCAATTGAAGAAAGGAATAAAAAATAATGGACAAGAATAACTCATTTATTAGCCACATAGAATGGCTTATTGTTTTCCTTACCCTCTTGGGTGGATTTTATGCATTAGATAATAGAATTGATTCTATAAATTCTAGATTCGATCAGTTTATGATGGCCTGGCATGAAGAATCAAAAGATTTTCATGGAAGATTATGTGCAATTGAAGAAAGGAATAAAAAATTATGAAAAAAATTTACGGATTCATAAGGTAATATGGATTTAGAACGGCACGCCCTTTACAATTCTTTGCGTATGAATTGGCTGCGGGATCCCACTCTGTCTGTGGAACCGTGGCAAGTAGAAAACTACCGCGCCTTGCCCCTTGAAATCCTTTTTGAAAGGCTCAATTTGCAAGATATCGCTTTAGACAAAACCAGCTTTCTTTCAGTTGCCGAGGAATTTGATACACCCGAAGAAATGACCGACAGTTTGCTGGAAAATCTCTTGGCAGATCCCATGGCGCAAGATCAAGTTTATTTGGTGATATTTGAACTCTGGCGCCGTCTTGTTCCTGAAAAACTTTGCTTGTCTATCTTTTGCGATGAACTTGATGAACAAATTTTTCGTTATGATACGGGGCAGCTAGAAAACCTTGAAGCGATCGAAGATGTTTTGGCTAATTTGGGCGTCATCCTCGATGAAAACGCCGACAATGGTTCAGACCCTCTTGATGTCTTCGAAACCATCTGCTCAGGGTGCGCCAACGATGTCGAAACCTTTTTATATGATTTTATTGCAGAACAAGTCGAAGAGCGGAACGATTTATATGCTTCAGAACTCCTTGATAAATTTAGCGACTATGTGAAAGAGGTTAAATGGTTTGACTTTCTACGCACTAAACTTGCCGGCTACACAGATCCGGAAGGGGCAAACTTGCTCATCCAACAACTCGTGCAAGATGCTTCCGCAGAGGCTGACCTCGAATTCAATTTGGAATTGTTATCCCTTTTGGTGCAGACCGGCAACAAAAAAGACTTTACCGCTCTCGTCAAAAAAACGGTCCCTTTGTTGGAGTGTGAAGAAGATTTTCAAGATCTTTTGACCATTTGTGGCGATTTTTATCACCGCCTCGATCAAGATAATATCGAAATAGCCATCCAAAAAATCATCCAGAAACGTACCCAGAAGCTTTTTGAAGAGCCTATTAATGTGAAAGATCCCGATATTGCGGCTTTATTATATACCATGAATTTGTAATCCACCCCACCCATTCAATCGTTAGTGATTGATGCTCAATTCATCGGAAGAAAAATAAATCTATATATTGACTTTTAACGGAAAAATCGCGATACCAAAACCATTAAAAATACAACGGGTTGTGAAAATTTTCAAAAAAAACACAACATCTTGTGTTTAAAGAGATAAAATTAAAAGTCTGCAAACATCCTGTGTTTGTAAAGAAAAACCGTGAAAGGAGTAATAAGATGACGAAGCCAACAGCCCGTGCCATGGCTACAGCCTTGCGAACATACCACCGCCCCGTCAAAGAAGGGGATACATTATTAGAAAGCTGGGAACAGGTGATAGACCGGGTCATCGGCCATCAACGGTGGCTTTGGGAACGCGCTCTAGGACGCGAATTAAATGACAGGGAAGAAAATGAACTCGACGAACTTCACCGTATGATCTTCAACCGCTATATCGCACCCGCCGGAAGGACCCTCTGGCTGGGAGGTACCGAACTTAGCCGCACACGGGAATCCTGCATGTTCAATTGTTCCTTTACCCATATCGAAACAGTTTACGATGTGGTCGATTGCCTTTGGCTGCTCCTGCAAGGCTGTGGAGTAGGCTTTAGACCCATTACCGGCACGTTGAATGGATTCCGGCGTCCTCTTCAAGAAATCAAGGTGATCCGCTCTGCCCGCACGGGAAAAGGGGGATCCCAACATAACGTCGAAACTTTTGACCCTGTAAGCGCAACATGGACAATTAAAGCGGGAGATTCCGCTATCGCATGGGCCAAAGCGGTGGGCAAGTTAATTGCAGGGAAGTTTCCGGCAAAGACATTAGTTTTAGATTTTTCTGAAATTCGACCCGCAGGAACACGCTTGAAAGGCTATGGATGGATTTCCTCGGGCGATGAACAAATTTCAAAAGCCTTCAAAGCCATTGCAAAAATTTTGTCTGATCGCGCCGATCAATTATTGACCCGCATGGATATCTTGGACATCGTCAATTGGCTAGGGACGATCCTTTCCAGCCGCCGTTCAGCGCAAATTGCGCTCTTTGAATATGGGCAGCCTGAATGGGAAGATTTTGCTTTGGCAAAGAAAGAGTGGTGGTTAAAAGGAAATGCCCATCGTCAGCAATCAAACAACAGCCTATTGTTTCGAAATAAACCGACGAAACAGGAATTTGAACGAATCTTTCAAATGATGATCGATGCAGGAGGTTCTGAACCCGGCTTTATCAATGCAGCCGAGGCGGAAAGAAGAGCTCCTTGGTTTAAGGGTTGCAACCCATGTGTGGAAATTCTTTTGGGAAATAAGAGTTTCTGCAATTTAACAGAAGTCAATGTGCTGGCTTTCAAAGGGGATAAAGTGGGCCTGGAAAGAGCCCTCTATCTTGCAGGAAGGATGAATTATCGGCAAACCATGGTGGATTTGCGGGATGAAATTTTGCAAGAAGCATGGCATCTAAACAACCAATTTCTCCATTTGTGTGGAGTGGGGCTGACAGGTATCCGTGCAAGGCCAGATCTCACACGGTATGACTACAAGCGGATGCGCAACATTGCCGTTAGTGCAGCCTACAGTATGGCCAACGAGCTTAATGCGCCTTTGCCAAAAAATGTCACTTGTGTGAAACCAAGCGGTACGATCAGCAAGATCATGGGAACAATGGAGTGGGGAGAAGTGCCTGAGGGGGTCCATATGCCTCTGGGTAAGTATAATTTTAACAATATCACCTTCTCTAAGCACGATCCACTGGTTGAACGTTTCATCGATGCAGGATATGAAGTCATGGAAAAACCTTATGAACCTGAATCTGTCCTCGTCAAATTTCCGGTCAAATACGAAACCATTCCTTTCACGCGTAAAAGTGTCACGCGGAAAAACGGCAAAATTGAAGAAGTGGAAATCAATACAGATACAGCTATCCAGCAGCTTGAATGGTACCGGATGCTGCAAGAAACATGGTGCGAGCAAAACGTATCCAACACCATTTCTTACGATCCTTCTGAAGTGCCTGCCATCATCGAATGGTTTTTGGAAAATTGGGATTGCTATGTGGGTGTGTCGTTCCTGTTCCGAAATGACCCCACAAAGAATGCAGAAGATTTGGGGTATGCGTACCTTCCCCAAGAGGTTGTCACAAAAGAGGCTTTTGATGCTTATGTCGCAAAATTGAAAGAGATCGATTACTCCGGCATCGAAATGAGGGATGAGGATGTCGCCGAAGCTTGTGCCACTGGTGCTTGTCCCATCCGATAAAAATTTGGAGTGCGGCGGATTGACGCATACGAATCAAGTACCAGGCTGAAAGCCTGGTTTATCATAGCCTGGGGCAGCGCCCCAGGTATTGTCAAAAAAATCATTCGCAGGCTGAAAGCCTGCCATATAATAGCCTGGGGCAGCGCCCCAGGGAATTGGAAGTTTTAACTCCCTGAACATCATGGAATTATGCATTAATATTGCAGGCATTCAGCCTGCAAATGATTATGCATGATATTACCTGGGGTGCTGCCCCAGGCTATGATAAACCAGGCTTTCAGCCTGGTACAAATGATTTACTTTTGATGTTTATTCAGGCTTTAAAAAGTTTTTCTATTATGAAATAAAAGATCACAGTAATGATAGCGCCGGCGGGAACAGTGACGACCCACGAGATCACGATATCTCTGGTCATTCTCAAATCGAGTGCTTCAATTCCCCTCGCTAAGCCAACGCCAACGACAGACCCCACAAGGGTGTGGGTTGTGGAAATAGGCATTCCTAATCGGGAAGCAAACAAAATGGTGGTTGCGGCCCCAAATTCTGCTGCAAAGCCGCGGGTAGGGGTTAACTCGGTGATTTTTTTGCCGATCGTTTCGATCACCCGCCATCCCCAGGTTGCCAAACCAACCACGATGCCGACCCCTCCCAGCCCCAACGCCCAAGTGGGTACCGCGGCCGTGTCTGAGATCATCCCAGTTCTCAACACTTCCATTGCAGCTGATAAAGGTCCTATTGCATTAGCGACGTCATTAGCGCCATGGGCAAAGGCCATAAGGCAGGCGGTCATAATCTGCAAATAGCCAAAAATTTTCTCGACCGAGGCAAACTCGGAACGTTGAACCGAGGGATCGAAATTTTTTTGCATTGTCTCTGACAACGATTTTATTTCTTCTAGGAGCAACGATACTTGATAGTTTATGTCGCCAGAAGTGCTCGATTGGATCCGTGACAAATGTTTCTTGGCTTTTTCTAACTCAAAGGTGATGACAGGGGAATAGGCAGATTGTGCCTTTTGATGAGAATGTATAGGGATCATCCGGGTGACGCACCACTTGCTGATGCAATATCCCACCAAACCCACAGCTAAACTTAGGAGTAAAGCTTGAAAAAATGTCAAAGCGAGGTGCAAATTTTCCAATCCTTTATAGACGAGGATCAGGGAAAAAATTCCCATAACAGCAAAGGCGAACCATGGAATCATTTTTTTAGCCGATTCGACAGGGTTGGATGTATAAAAAATTTTCTTTCGCAAGAGCATGAAGATGCCGTAGGAAAAGATCCCTCCGCATAGGGGGGATATCACCCAGCTGCACGTGACAAAGGCAATATTGCCCCAATAAATGGCATCTAGCCCACCGATAATGGCTCCAAAGCCAACGACAGCTCCCACGATGGCATGTGTGGTCGAAACAGGCCACCCGTAGTAAGAAGCGATTTGCAACCACAGTCCCGTAGAAAGCAAAGCGGCTAACATTCCGTAAACAAGGGTTATTGGATCTTTGGAAAAGATGGTGGCGTCCACCAGCCCTTTTTGGACAGTTTCTGAAACATGGGAACCAAAGAAAAAGGCGCCTGAAAACTCTAAAATGGCCGCGATGAGAATGGCTTGCCGCAAGGTTAAAGCCCCCGACCCCACCGAGGTGCCCATGGCATTTGCTACATCGTTGGCGCCAATGCTCCATGCCATATAGAAGGCTGCCAAGAGAACGGAGATTGTGAGAAGGCTTTCTGTCGTGACAGGCATGATAATCCTTTATTTCAACTCAAGCGTCATACGGATACGGTAAGCCAATTTTTCTGAAAGGTTGGACAATGAGGCGACAGCTTCAAATATTTTTTGCCAAAGATGGAAAGTTGTAAATGACATTTGATCCTCAGCAGCAAATATTTTTTTCAATAAACTGCGCTGGATAAGGTCAACTTCGTGTTCACAATAGGCGACATGGTCGACCATAGCTTTCACCTTTTCAGCTTCATTTCCCCCAAAAGAGGACTCTAACAACTCATGCATTTCTTTGATGATTTGATGGGCTCCATCAAAAGTTTCGATATTTTTTATTAGGAAAGCCCAAAATTCATCTCTAAATATGGGGAGGAGTTCGATATTTTTTAAATTAACCAATACGGCCACATCTTCGGCCCGGTCTGAGATGTTGTCTTGGACTGTCAAAATTTCCAACAGTTGACTCCGATCGATGGGCAAATAGAGGCTTTTAGGGAGGTGGTTCCGAATGTCATTTTTCGTTAAATCGGCAAGGTGCTCATGTTCGGAGATCTGCTGGCTGATTTTGTCCAATGAAATAAAATCTTTTTTTTCTAAAGCTTCAAAAAGATCTTTAAGCAGATGAACACAAACGGCTACTTGGGCCATGTGAGATTGAAGTGGGGCGAAAGGGGAGCGGCCAAAGAGATTAAGAATTGTATACATAAATTTTCAACCTACACTTTTAGGTGAAGGTTACATGAATCACATTTCAAAATAAAGAGAGTTTATATTTAATCACCCATTAACTAAAATCCTCATATGATGAAAGATCCTATTTTATCTGTCCGCAACCTTTGTACAAGTCTAGAAATCGGGGGCCGCCACTTCCGAGTTGTCGATTGTTTATCTTTCGATCTATACGCTGGAAAAACGCTTGCCCTCGTCGGGGAATCGGGATGCGGCAAAACGATGGCGGCGCTGTCCCTGTTACAGATTTTGCCCCAGCCGCCGGCACTATTTCCCGAAGGGGAAGTGATCTACCAAAATGTTAATCTGCTATCTTTATCGGAAAAAAGAATGAGGAGATTGCGAGGAGGGAAGATCGCGATGATTTTCCAAGACCCTTCTTCCTCATTAAATCCAGTCTACACCATTGGGTCTCAAATGGCTGAGGTTGCGGAACTTCACCTTGGACTTTATGGGAAAAAAGCCTTAGATAGGGCTGCAACAGCTTTAACGGAAGTTGGCATCGCAGCCTCACGAAATCTTTTAGAGGTGTATCCCCACCAACTTTCCGGTGGAATGAAACAACGGGTCATGATTGCGATGGCCTTGATGTGTGAACCCGATATCTTAATTGCTGATGAGCCGACCACAGCTTTAGATGTGACGATTCAAGCTCAAGTCTTGGATTTAATTCGGGATCTGCAAAAGAAACGGGGCATGGCTGTTTTATTGATTACCCATGACATGGGTGTTGTGGCAGCATTGGCTGACGATGTTGTGGTGATGTATGCAGCTCAAGGGATTGAAAAGGGGAGCGTTTTACAAATTTTTGATCAAATGGCCCATCCCTATACCATGGGATTATTCGAATCACGCCCAAGTTTGCAAGCGACCAAAGAAAAGCTGCACCCCATCAAGGGGCAAGTCCCTTCTCCTACTCACTATCCCCATGGATGCCGTTTCCATCCCCGATGCCCTTATGTGATGAAAAAATGCCACCATGGAGAAGTACCAGACTTTGAGATCAAAGAGGTGAAAACACACACGGCTAAATGTTGGTTGCATGATGGAACAGAAGAAAGCAATATCAGGCTTCATCAGGGATCTCAATGACAGACACCGTATTGGAAGTAAAAAATCTAAAAAAATATTTTCCTGTTACAGCAGGGCTCTTGCGGCATCAAGTAGGGAGTGTTAAAGCGGTCGATGGGATCGATTTCAAAATGCATGAAGGGGAAGTTCTGGGCATTGTCGGAGAGACCGGAAGTGGAAAAAGCACTGTAGGGCGCACAGCCATCCGTTTGCTCGAACCTACAGCAGGCGAAATTTACCTGTTAGGCCAAAATATTACCCATATGAAACGGAATCAACTCAAAGAGATGCGGCTGCATGCTCAAATCGTATTCCAAGATCCCTATTCCTCATTAAATCCTAGAAAAACTATCCTAGATAATATTGGAGAGTCTTTATTATATCATGGACTTGTGCACAGCAAAAAAGAGCAAATCGAGCAAGTGGCTGAGGTTTTAGAGCGGGTTGGATTGTCAGCCGAAATGATGACCCGTTATCCGCATCAGTTTTCTGGAGGGCAGCAACAACGGGTGTGCATCGGCAGAGCCATCGCCTTGAGGCCACGGCTTATTGTTTTAGACGAGGCTTTATCAGCCCTAGATGTATCTGTACAAGCACAAGTGATGAACTTGCTTATCGAATTACGAAAAGAGATGAGCCTATCCTATTTATTCATCTCTCACGATTTATCTCTTGTTCGTTATCTTTGTGATCGTGTTTTGGTCCTTTATTTAGGAAAAGTCATGGAAGAGGGTCCAACGGAAGAACTTTTCCATTTTCCCAAACATCCATACACACAAGCTCTATTGTCCGCAATTCCTCCGTCACACCCCAAGGAAAAAATGGGAAGAATGGCCCTCAAAGGGGAGATCCCTTCGGCCTTAAATCCCCCATCGGGATGCCCTTTTCGTACGCGATGCCCTTTTGCTCAACCTATCTGTGCTCAAACACCTCCCAAAAAAACTTTCGGCAAGGAAGGCCACATTTATCATTGCATTCTTGATTGATGTAAGTTAAAAAAAATTTTATGTTGCTTTGAATAAAAAATAGTAACGTAGATTTGACAAAGGAGTCAAAAAATGCAAGCACAAGGCGTAAAACCATTAAGAGGAGAAATCTGGCAAAAAGATCAATCAAAAATTATCGTCACTCAGGAATCTGCTTCTCTTCAAGAAAAAATTGAAAGAATTGGAACTCTTGTTCAAGCCATCATGCTCCCTTCTTTTGAAGATGCTTCCCGCAATGTGATTTGGATGTCCAAAGTTGTTTTTGAGGCTCTTTTTAAACATGAAACCGACATGGCAAAACCCAAGCATCTGCAAGTTGCGAATAAAGTCTACATCGCTTGCATCCACCCCTCTTTGGAGGATGATTGCATAGGAATTAATGTCACGCAAAACAAGGAAATGAGTTTTGCCTCGTGCTTTTTTCCCGCTAAGTCCTCCTCCACGTGGATTTCACCATTTTACACAAGGCAAACCCCGGTGCATCCATTGAGTTCGATAACGATAGAAATTTCTAAATTTAACGAAGGCCTCTCCATACCCCAAGAAGCTGATGTTTTAGTAAAAGAATCTTTGTCAAAAACTTTGAGGGAGATTTTTAAAAATCAAATTGTAGCTCGAGGGCAAGAATTCCTTTTTACATTTAATGACGGAAAGTATGTTGCTTCCATTTTAAAAATGGGTGCCAAGGAGAATGCATTCAACTTCCATTTCCCGTATGGCTGTGTAGAGGAGGAAACAAACTTCAAGCTGCTTCCTAAAAAAAGTTGTACCGATGTCAGGATTGGTGAAAATGCCGAAGATGAGCCTGACTCCAAATGCTATTTTGTGGTCAAGATTCCGAAAACTTATCATCTCAATCATCCCGAAGAAGTTCCCGTGTTTTTTGACTACAATTTCCTCAAGGAGTTGGCATTAAAAAATGCCACAGAAAATGGGGGAAAGATGTATCTTAAAAATAAATTTAAGTCTGAATTACGTAGTGGAGAATATGTCAGCTTATATTTTACCAAATTTGTCACCCCGAATAAAATCTATGATGTAATGCAAGACGAAAATCCGCAGATCCCAATTTTAAATTTTCCTGTGGATAAAACAAAAAAATTTATTTTTAAGCCTCATAACACATACCTTAGGATTAGAGGCAATGTAACAGAAGCAAAAACGATCCTGTTTGAAGTGGTTTCCATTGTCGACAAATCGGGCGAAGAAAGCACAAGCACTAAGTTATATTGGATCAATGCTGAAGAAATCCTAAAAAAATTATCTGAGATCCAAGCCCCGATTTCAAATCAGCAACTGCTAGTCATCTCTCTTGGGCAAAAAAATATCCATATTAAAGTTATTAAAGGAAGCCCTTTTGATCCTAAATTCAATCGGAATAATTCCGAAGGAAAAATTGGTTGGATAATAAGGGATGGAACCGAGCTCAAAATAAATCTCAACCCTAAGTTGGGGATTTATTTGGTGGAAAATGCTCAACTCCATCCTCTGGATAAAGTAAAGGCTGCCGTAGTCCCAAGAACTTTTAGAGAAGGGCATAGGGTTAGATTAGATGTGACGGAAGAAGAGTTATTGGAAGCTGTTCGTGAACAGGTCAAAGTGGGGATTGTACAGGGGCAGGTCATCAAGTTAGACCTCAAACAAAACCCGGAAGTTAAAATTCAAATTGAGTGTCTTGAATTTGCAGAAATAAAAAATCAAGGAAGTAATTTCAACAGGCTCGGCCAAATTAATGAAAAGACCAAGATCGAATTTAGCAGCGAGTGCGAGGAAGTGGTTATTGAGAATAGTAAAAAAGGGTTCTATGAGGATCCCAAAGCTATTCTTAAAGAATTTAAGTTAGCAGGATTAGATACGGAATTTGATACAATTATCGATGAAATCTTGACCCAATTCTCTTATCCAAATGAAATGAAAAAGAGGGGGTTGCAGCCTGTCCGGGGGTTGTTATTGGAAGGTCCTCCGGGTTGCGGCAAGACAAGATTAGCAGTCGCTATCGCCGATATGATTGGCTGTACGGATGGGAATAAGCAGCTAAGTGTTATTAACGGCCCCTCTATATTAAATAAATGGGTCGGACAATCGGAAGAAAATTTGAGGAAGATTTTTAATTTGGCTAAAGCGCATGCCATGAAAAATAAAATTCATGTCCTTATCTTGGAAGAAATGGATGCAATCCTTTCTAAAAGGAAGGAAGACTCCGGATCACCTGTCCATAATAGCGTGGTCAATCAATTTTTAACTTTGTCTGATGGCGTTGATCAGTATAAATTTCTAATGATTGGAACAACTAACAGCAAAGAATTGTTAGATCCTGCTGTTTTACGGTCTGGACGTTTTGATAGGGAAGTAAAAATCCCGCTTCCTCGAAAAAACGGACGGGAAGAGATTTTTAAAGTACACTCGGAAGAGCTGAAGAAGCAAAAACTTTTGCATGAAAATGTAAATTTCACAAAACTAGCAAGCCGCACCAAGGGTTTGTCAGGAGCCGACATTGAATTGGTTGTCAAACTTGCCTCGATGGCTTCTTTGAAAAGATTAAGGGAGGCTAAAATTCCCGATAATTCCACTGAGTTTGCTTCTATGTCAATAGTTGATAAGAAGGACTTCAAAAATGCGATAGAAAAAGTGAAAAATAAAATTGAGTCGAATGAAAAACAGTCTCAAGGCCATCAATATTATTCTTAGTAAAGCACAATAAAGAACAGGATATGCAAGATCGCCTGCGGCGCCAGGATAAGCAGGTATAGGCATCAAGCTAAGATAAAACCATTTTTACCAGGCTTTCAGCCTGGCAAGAAATGGCTTAACTTAGCTTGATGCCTATGGGATACGCAGGATAAAAAATTGGTTTATATCCTGCGTATCCTGGCGCCGCAGGCGATCTTGCATATCCTGTTCTTTATTGTGTTCAATCAGCAGATCTGTCTCGATAATAAGCTTCCAACTCTGAAGCCAATCTAGAGGGATGCAAAGGTCCTTTAAAAAGGTTGATTTCTCCATCTAAAAGGCTTCCTATTTTATCTTTGAGCTTTCCAATATTTTCATCATCTTCGTGAAAGACAATTTCACCATTCTCATCAAAGCAAGAATTCTCAAAATCATTCAAGAAGGCTTCCTGTTGTTTAAAATTGGCGGCTTGAATTTTCTTTTCAAATTCATTTAGCAATGGAGGGGAGAATGGAGGGGAGAATTTCATGCTTTCAGACAACTGCTGCAATAAAATCGGTAAGCAAGAAATCCCAAAAAGCGCTCCAAACCCGGCGATAAAATTTATCGCGCTTTGCTCGAGCTCGGACTGAGCTATTTGGTGTTGATCGCGAAGCTCTTTAAGGTTGCGATTGATCTCATTTTTAAAGATGTTTTCAGGTACAAAAGTTGACTGTGGATCTGCTTCAAGCCACATCTGTTGCAATTTTTCAAGAGGCCTGATGACAAAGGTTTCATGGATGATTCCATAAGTTTCCGCTAAATAATCAAAGGGGGCATGCAGGTGTTTCAAACGTTGAAAGTAGTGTTGTATTATTTGGGTCATGTTTTCTTGAACAAGACTTTCAGGCGCAGCGGTGACAATGGCGGTGCATAACTGTTGGTGCAACTCGATGAATTGGGAAAAATGGTCTTCAAAAACGGCTCTTCTTAAAGAAATCAGATGCTTAGCGTAGGCGATCATTTTCTCATCATTCAACAACATGCAAGCTAAATTTCGCTTTCTTTCATACAAAGATTTAAAAAGGGGCATTTTATCCAGGTCATGTGGAAAGAGGGGAAGCAAATCTGGAAACCCACCTCCATGATGTTGCAAGGGGTGAGGAAAACCGGTTTGAGTGGAGGCAAAAGAAACAAAAAAACTTTGAGGATCGGGGATCGAATATTTTCCTGAAGAGGGATCTTTTTTAAATGAACCGGTGACAGCAATCGTGTGGCCGGGGAAAGGAATCAAAGTGCAAGAGGCTGTACATGAAGAAACAGAATCCTCTGACACAATATTTAGTGGTGTTTTGCGCAAGGCTGCGCGTGCTTCACTATTCGAGAGGAGTCCATGCTTTTCAATCAAAGAAATAGCTTTCATGTGAAATAATTCAATAGCTTGTTTGCTTAAGTCCGATCTCTCATAGAGGGGCAATGGAAAAACAGGGACGACCATTTGCGACAAATGGAAAATTTTTTTTTGACATGAGGTGGGAAGTGTCAGCTTTTGCAAAGTGACTTTTCGGAGGACAAATTCTTCCGATTTTTCTTTGGCTCCATACTTCTTTTGCAAAGAAGCAAGGGGCGGGAGATGAATTCTGGCTAAATCTTTAGCTTGAAAAGTTTCATTATTTTCAGCAAAAAATGCATCGATGCGTGATCTTAAAGAGGAATTTTTGGATTGTGCATTTTCAATGATGGTATTGTACCGGTCTATGGCCGCTAAAGCAGACGCCGCCAGCTTTTGTTGTTGAGGAGACCCATGAAGCAATTTTTCTAAAAAAATAAAGTGACTTTTTAAAATATCGATGGCATTTAGAAGTTTAGAGGTGTCTTGCTGATTCTTTTGGGCGATTTCTTGTCGGCTTTTATCTGAAAAACGGGCTGCAAAAAAGTCCCGCATAAGATGAATGGTCTTTTGCAAGGAGTTCTCTTCGGTATGTTCATTTTCGTTGTTGAATGCGGTCAGAATTTTGATGGCATCTTCTAACTTGGATGTTGAAGAGTCCTTTTTTTGTCTTGATAACCCCATAATAAATAAATGTAAAAGGGTTAAGTATAATCAGCGGCTTTCTCAGTTAAAGGCTTGCCGCATGCGGCTTCAACTTTTAAAATAGTGCCTTCAATAATATCGAGGGAATAAGGCTTTTCCAGTGGATGTTCGATCGAAATAAGCTCGCCTCGTCTCAAATATTCAAAAGAGCGTGCTTCTTTAGGTGGTGGAGAAAGATGAGAGCCTAGATTTTTTTTCCCATCGATACCACATAAGTAATAACGTGTTCCTTGATAACTGTCAAATGGAGGGCTGATGACACGATAAAGCCTTTTTTCACCCGTTTCTGGCCATGCAGCTTGGGGATGTCGAAAGATAATATAAGACATTTTAAGCGAACTTAAGTTGATTTGAGCTGCCCTCTGAAGCTCTTTAATCAAATAAGGCTTTTCCATTTCCCGCTGGGCATAGCAGGGGGTATTCGCAGATTTCAATGCAGGGCATTCCCCCCGCCATACGCATGGGGCTTGCACGGGAGTTCCCTCCTTTACAAGCTGATCGCGAAGCATAAGGATCCTTTTATTTGCTTCCAGATGGGAGGGGGCGACAAGAACTAAAAATCCATGAGGTGTTAGTCGGTCTAAAAGAGATTGTAAAAATCGATGCTGATCTCCCATCCAACTTGGCCGGGAATTGGGAAATAGTTCGTGGAGGCAATGAGCAGCTATAATTAAATCAAATTTTCCTTCGATGGGAAGGGGCTCATTTAAACAATTCCACTTACGAATACTTAAGGGCATCCCATAACGTCCGGAAACTTCAGCGCCTAATGCCAGAGCTATTTCGTTGCGATCTGTCGCATAGACTTCGCGTGCTCCGTGGCGCAAAGCCGCGAATGCGAAAGGAGCCGGCCCGCTCCCCACATCTAAAACTCGTTTGGGGATAAATGGAAGCTCTCCCAAGATAGATAACCCTTGCTGATAATGGATGACCCAATGATAAAGAAGGTAAGCGCCAAGCAGATCGGGCTTCGTGAAATAATCTTGACCGATTAAACTTTCCCCTCCTTCAAAACCTTGTTGAAGGACCTGAATAGCTTCGACAGTCCGGCGGAATTCCCTGGTTTGCAACCGATCGGCTGGACCCGATTCTTTATGAATACGGCGCCATAGATTGATTAACAAAGGGATGATAACTTCCAGGTCTGGTTTAGGGGCACGTTTTCTTTTCATGGCAGATCTTATTGGAAAATCAGTTTTTTCTCTTTTTCAGTTAATACACGCCAACTTCCAACAGGAAGAGGCCCTAAGTGCAAACCCCCTAATCGGATCCGGGTGAGTTCATCAGCCGTAAGACCTGCTGCCGCCAACAAATGGCGAACTTCCCGTTTTTTCCCCTCTCCGATGACGACCTTGAGGGTTCCTTTACGCACTTTTGTCACTTTGATCGGTTTGACAAAAATCCCTTCGACTAGTGTTCCATTAGAAATCGCCGCGAGATGGTTAGCGGTAATTTCTTGGTCTGTCTTGGCCAAATATTCTTTATGGATATTAAAGGAGGGGTGGATCACCTGATTGGCAAAATGGCCGTCATTTGTCACAAGCAATAATCCTTGTGTGTCTCTATCCAAACGGCCTATTGTAAAAAGGCGGTAAGGCTGATCTTCGAATAAATCTAAAACAATTTTGCTTTGTTTTGTTCTTTTGGAAGAACAAATGTATCCGGCAGGTTTATTTAAAATATAATACACCTTCCCTTCTTCCTCACCCACAGGTTGACCATCCACAACAATCTGGTCGTTTTCATCCACAAGCGTTTGAGGAACTTTTGTCAAAACTCCATTGACTTCGACGCGTCCAGCAAAAATCACTTCTTCGCAAGCACGGCGGGATGCAAAACCGGCGGCGGCCAAAAATTTGCTTAATCTTTTTTTGAGCACAGAAAACCTAAATTTTTGATTTACAGCTACTAGAAAAAATAAAAGTATAATAAAAATTCATGAAATGTTCAAGGAAATAAAAAAACCTCCCCCTTCCTTCCCCCTTGAATTTGCCATGGCCTAAATATATCCCCCATTGTATGATTGGTTAAATGTTACTGAGGAAAAATGAGCAAGCTGATCTTAATGCGGCACGGACAGTCGAAATGGAATAAATTGAACCTTTTTACAGGTTGGGTTGATGTTCCACTGTCTAAAGAGGGGATTAAAGAAGCGATAGAAGGGGGAAAAAAAATCCGGGACATCCCAATCGATATCATCATTACGACCACGCTCGTTCGAGCGCAGATGACGGCCTTTTTGGCGATGAGTCAACATTCCTCCGGCAAGGTGCCCGTGGTGCTTCATCCCGGGGAAGGAAAACTGGAAGAATGGGCGCAAATTTATAGCCCTGAGGCTGAAAAAACCACAATCCCTGTCATCCGTTGTTGGGAGTTGAATGAAAGAATGTACGGGGAACTTCAAGGGATGAATAAAGCCGAAATGGCAGAAAAATTTGGCTCCGATCAAATTCAAATTTGGCGCCGCAGCTACGATATCTCCCCTCCTGGAGGGGAAAGCCTTGAAATGACTGCAGCTCGATCGATCCCCTATTTTAAAGAGAAAATCGTCCCCTTTTTAAAAGAAAAAAAAAATGTTTTCGTCTCTGCCCACGGCAATTCATTAAGATCGATCATCATGTACTTAGACAACCTTTCAAAAGAAGAAGTTTTGAAATTGGAAATCCCTACAGGTGTTCCTATCATCTACAATTTCGAAGCAGGCAAATACACTAAAGAACCCATTACTTCCTGAAAAACATATGCGGCAAGGTATTTATCTCGATAACAGCATGACGACACGTCCATCTACACAAGCTGTAAGTAAAATGATGCCCTATTTAACCGACCGGTGGGGACACCCTTCTGCACCCCATCAAAAAGGGCAGGAGCTTTACCCCGCCCTTTCTGAGAGTTATCGCGCCATCTATAAAATGCTTGGAGCCAAAGAAAGGGATAATTTTGTTTTTACCTCTTCAGGGGCTGAGGCGATCAATCATGTCATTCAATCGATCTATTTCGATGTGACGCGCCTCACTGGAAAGAATCAGTTGATGACTTCTGCAGCCGACGAAGCCCCAGCGATTATGGCCATTGGACGGATGGAACTGTTGGGATGCATAGGAAAAATGCTCCCTGTAGATAAAAAAGGGCATGTGACGGCAGAAATCGTGGCCGATTCGATTACTCCACGGACAGCCTTAATTTCTTTGGGATGGGCAAACGGTCTAACGGGGGTCATCCATCCTGTCGCAGAAATTGCAAAAATTTGCCAGCAGCGGGGAATCCTCCTCCATTTGGATGCCAGTCATATCCTTGGAAAGCTATTTTTCGATTTAAATGAAGTGGGCGCCTCCTTTATCACCTTCAACGGAGATCTTTTACATGCTCCAAAGGGAACTGGAGGGCTGTGGATTAAAGAGGGGATCAAATGCAGTCCTTTCATTTTAGGTGGAATTGAACAGGCAGGATTAAGAGCAGGCAGCTACAATATTCCCGGCCTCATCGCGTTAGGTCTTGCTGCTGAAGAATTAATGGATAGCCAAGACCTTGTTTGCACGGAAGTAGCGAGGTTGCGCAATAAATTAGAGGAAGGGGTTCGTCAAGGGTTTCCCGATGCGCATGTTTTCTTTAAAGAAGAGGAAAGACTTCCCCATTGCTCAACAATAGGTTTTCCGGGAATCGCTAACGAGGCTCTCCTATTTTCTTTAAACCGTAAAGGTGTTTACGCTAGTATCGGCGGGGGAAGCTTTCAGCAAATAGGCTTAATTTTAGAAGCTGCAGGTGTACCGCCCGCCTTGGCCCACTCTTCGGTTAACTTTAGCCTTTCTCGCGAAACAAATGAAGAGGAGGTGGACAGCGCGATCGAGATCATTGTCGATTGCGCCCAAAAACTGCGCAAA
This sequence comes from uncultured Parachlamydiaceae bacterium, assembly GCA_963742415.1. GTDB lineage: Bacteria > Chlamydiota > Chlamydiia > Chlamydiales > Parachlamydiaceae > CAVULX01. Next base: position 72,871 of record CAVULX010000003.1, on the reverse strand, counting down.
ATTTCTCAAGCACTAAAGGAGTGATCTCATGGGGGGCTTGGAGGCTTTGACAACACCATTTCCTTGGGCGCGATATAGCAAAAAGCTGATCTCTCGCATCGATAACCCTCGGAACGCAGGGATTTTCACCAAGGAAGAATCGGAAGCTCGAAACATGCGCCTTGCCCAAGGCACAGAAGGAAAAATAGAGGAAGGGAATTGCGTCCGTATCTATTGGTTGGTCGACAAAGATGATGGAATTATCGTCGATGCCAAATTTCAAGTGCTGGGGCAATCAGCGCTCATTGGAGCCGCAGAAGCTGTCTGCGAAATTGTAATCGGAAAAAATTATGACCAGGCCAAACGGGTCAGCACCGACTTAATCGATCGGCACCTGAGAGATCGTTCCGATGAGCCCGCTTTTCCTAAAGAAACTTATCCCCATTTGAACCTCGTTTTAGGAGCTATTGATGCCGCATCCCAACAATGCTTAGATATCCCTTTTGCTGACACGTACGTGGCCCCCCCTGTTCCAGCAGGGATAGGAGAGGTTGTCGAGGGGGGATATCCCGGCTGGGCCGATCTTCCCCTCAAGAAAAAAATTGCTGTGATAGAACAAGTGCTCGACAGTGATGTCCGCCCTTATATCGCCTTAGATGCTGGCGGAGTTGAGGTTTTAAATCTTCTCGAAGACAAGGAAGTTGTTATTGCCTACCAGGGGAATTGCACTTCTTGCTATTCCGCTATTGGAACAACGCTATCTTATATCCAGCAAGTTTTGCGTGCAAAAGTGCACCCTTCGTTGACTGTTGTTCCCGATATGAATGTCCAAATGTTTCATTAGGCGATCACCAATATGATTGTGAAATTGTCATGGAATAAAATCCTGTCAACCTGCTAAGAAAAAAATAGATGCATTCGAAATAATTTTTGGAGCTTTTGAATAGTAGTTTTAATTTCTCTCTTAAAATAATGTAAGTTGAAAATTACTGAGTGTAATCAAGTTTAAAAAACCTCTGTGATCTCTGCGGTTTATTAAAATTCAGCCACAAAGTTCACAGAGATCACAGAGAGACAATAAATTTAATTATTTGCAACTTACGTTAAAATAATATTAATTTTAAAAATTCAGGATAAACAAAATGTCTCTGTTTTTAGACAAACACATATTGATTTATCAGCCACCTCTTCAAACTTTTTCTACTGACGTAGATGATGACAATTTTCATGATGATGTCATATATGCATCCTTAGAAACAAATGAACATAATTTAAATGTTGGTTTCGGTAGAAATCTAACAGATTTGTTCCAAACAACAAATATGTCGATGGATTTGCCTACTATTACTGAAACAAAAAATATAGAAATAGAAGAACAAAAAAGAAAAATAACAATAGAATCACAAGATACGCCTCGAAGCCAAGAGCGTACACGCAATCAAAGCGACTCATCTGAACAGATTCAAAGAAGTGAAAAAAGAAAAAGAAATTGTTTATCAGCTGCTAGATCTCGGAAAAAGAAAAGGCAATATGTTAATGAACGCATCAAAAATATTTTTAAATTATTTGAATCTATAGAAAAACAAAACCCAACTTTTGCTCATTCTTTAAAACCATTAATATATGAGGATTGGAAAGTAAAATTTGGCAAGAAAAGCGATTTAACAAATATAAAAAGCAGACGAGAGAGAAATCGGATCACGGCTAAAACTTATCGTGAAAATAGCAACAACTATCAGAAGTATCTCGAAAACTTATGTACAAAGTTAATGAAAAGCAATGATTTGCCCCCTTCCCTTGAAATTTTTTTTCAAGCGTCAAAAGATGATAATAGAAGTCAATCTACAGAAGAAAATAAACATGATTTTAATGATAATGGCAGCGATATAACAAGAGTATTCTTAGAAAAAAAAGAATCGAAAGATTGGAACTCTAGCCCTGTGCCGAGAAGTAATGTAAAAAGTGAAAGGGTCTCGGGCGTTAAAACGATTGATAGAATTGAAAGAAGAAAAGCAAAAAACCGCATTACTGCTGCTCGATCTCGGGAAAGGATAAAACAATCTGACAATGAGCTCTCCAAAAGAGTTTTTGACCTATATGAAGCCAAGTGTGGAAAACAAAACCCAACTATTACTCGTCCTTTAACATTTTATGAGTGGAGACGTGATTTTGGCGAAAAAAACAATTTTACAAATGCATCAGATATAGCTATGAAAAAACGGATCACCGCTCAAACTATTCGCAATAACAACAACAAATATCGAGAGTATCTGAATGCCTCTTTTTTAAATTTATCACAAACGTAAGTTGCAAAAAATTAAATTTATTGTCTCTCTGTGTTCTCTGTGATCTCCGTGGTTTGTTAAAATTCAACCACAGAGATCATAGAGGACACAGAGGTTTTTAAACTTGATTACGCAGAAATTTTCAACTTATACCCAAACGACTTGAAAAATCAGTTTTAGGCTTTCGCTTAAGCCTAAATTCCGATTTTTCAAGTCGTTTGGGTATACATTATAAATAATAATTCTTCCATATACTAAAATTTTAATTTTAAAGATAAAGTCGAAAATTATAAAATTAAAGCTAGGATAGCCAATAAGAGGGTATTCATGCTTTTCAAGTGAAGCAACCTAATAGGGGGCTTATGCTGAATAGAATATGCTTGATCGTCAATTACAATCTTTATGAATCCAAACGTTATTTTACCAGCAAACTTGCAGATGCCTTGAAACGAAAAGGGATCGAAACACTGGTTATCGATGTCAATGAAGCTTCAATCGCTTCCGACACGATGAACACCATCCGACATTTTAACCCCGATTTAACTTGTTCCTTCAACGCCCTTCTCCCTATTTCAGAAACAAAGTTCCTTTGCGATTTTCTAGAGGTTCCCCATTGGTCAATTTTAGTAGACCCCGTCCTTTATTCTGTCCACCTCACCCGCAGTCCCTATACAATCCTTTCCTGTGTAGACCGTTCTGATTTAATCCAGCTCCATTCCTATCAATTTAAAAATGCCTTTTTTTGCCCCCATGCCGTGGAGCCGGAGCTCAATCCGGGAAATGAAAAAAGGATTTATGATGTGGTTTTTCTAGGCACTTGCTATGACTATGAGAGCTTGCGCGCCTCATGGCAGCAACAATATCCTGCAGAGATCAACAAAGCTCTAGACGATGCTATTGAAATCGTCTTTTCCGATAATTCTACTTCTCTTGTGGATGCTCTTTTAAATGCCTGGAATGCCTCCAAGCTTGATCCAACTGCAGTAGATTTTGCAGCCCTTTTTTATTACCTCGACAACTATACTCGGGGCAAGGATCGGGTGGCGTTAATCAATTCTATCACAGAAGCTCCCATTCATGTTTTTGGGGAGCTATCAACCGATATGGCTGTAGGCGTTCTCAGTTGGAAGCACTATCTTGGTTCTCAAAAAAACGTCTTACTTCACCCTTCAGTCCCTTTTGCTGAATCGCTCAAAATATTGAAACAAAGCAAAATCTGCTTAAATAGCATGCCTTTCTTTAAGAACGGCACACACGAAAGGGTGTTCACAGGTCTCGCGTGCGGAGCTGTCCCTGCGACGACAGATAATAATTATTTTAGAGAGTTCTTCGAAGAGGAAAAACATGTCATCTACTACAGTATGAATCAAAGAGGGCTTATAAATGAAAAAGTTAATGCTTTATTACATGATGAATCCAGACGGGTCGATATCGCTAAACGGGGACGTGCTTTGGTGATGGAAAATCACACCTGGAATAATCGGGTCGATGAAATGTTGGAAGAAATGCCAGATATCCTTAACAGACTTCCTACATAAAATCGGATGCCAGATGCTCAACGAAGTTTGGATTATCTATAACTATAATCTCTACGAATCAAAAAAACATTTTAGCTTAAAGCTGGCTGATGCCTTAAAGCGACATGGAGTTAAAACGAGAGTTATCGACTTCAGGAAAGAGGGATTGCTCCCAAATTCCAAAAGCAAAGAGTATACAAAACCTCCCGATTTGTGCTGCTCTTTCAATCGTGTCGTTCCCAATGAGGATGGAACATTTTTTTGGGAAAAAAGAAAAATTCCCTACCTCTCCATCTTGGTTGATCCTGCTTGCTATGATGCCAATCTCGTCAAACCATCCTATTCTCTAATTTCATGCGTCGATCGTTTCGATTGCTACTATTTGCAGCAAAAAGGGGGAAAAAATGTCTTCTTCTTTCCACATGCTATCGAAAAAGAACTATTCGCCTCTCCAGATCAACCACGACCCTACGATGTTGTATTCTTCGGGAGCTCATACGATCCTCAAGGCCTTAGAAAAGCTTGGCAAGGCAAATATATCCCTCAGCTGCTCGTTCTCTTCGAAGAAGCAGCCAGAATCGCTCTTTCTCAAAGAGACATCCCTTTTTGGAAAGTTGTCGATGATATATTGCTGCAGTATAAAATCCCTTTTACAGAGCAAGAAAAAATCAGAATTTATATGAATGTCGATAATTACATGAGGGGAGTCGATCGTTTGGAGTTAATCAGATCAATCAAAGATGCCTCCGTCCATGTTTTTGGAGGGACTTGCTGGCGCGATGAACACCCCATCAGTGGATGGGCTCAAGCCTTATTCGATTGCCCCAACGTCACCGTGCATCCTGCAGTCCCGTACTGGGAAATTCTGGAGATCTGCAAGCAAAGCAAGATTTGCTTGAATAGCATGCCTTTTTTTAAGAATGGTACCCATGAAAGGATTTTCTTTAGCCTAGCCTGCGGCGCTCTTCCTATCACCACAGACAATCTGTGGGTCCGTGAAAATTTTATCAATGGGAAAGAACTCCTGCTTTACGAGACCCTTAAATGGAATGAAGTAAATGATAAAATCAATTATTTTTTGGCTCATGAAGCGGAGCGGCAGCAGTTGGTTCGCAGTGGATACGAAAAGGTCCTCCTCCACCATACTTGGGATCAACGGGCAGAACAGCTTTTAGAGGAGATCCCCGCATTTATTCAGCAAATGAAACAACAGGCCGAAAATAATGGATAACATTTGGATTTTGCTTGGCAATAATCTTTATGACACCAAAAGGCATTTTTCAAAAAAATTTAGTGAGGCCCTCAATCGAAAAGGGATCAAAACCCGTTTCTTAGATGCTCTAAAAGAAGATCCTGTAGCTATTGCTTCAGCACAAAAAAATCAGCTTCCAGATTTATTATGCTCTTTCTATTGGCCCTTTCAGTTTACAAAAATAGAGAGGCTTTGGAAACAGTTTAAAATCCCTTTTTGGAGCATCCTGACAGATCCCCCCGCTCCCCTTTTTCCTTATTTGCAACGCCCTAATCTCCTCATATCTTGCGTGGATCACTTGCAGTGTGAAGAACTGAAAAAAATGCTCTTCAAGAAAGTTTTTTTTTTCGGCCATGGCGTAGAAGTTGAGTTGACACAGCTTCCTGAAGAACAGAAGCTCTATGATGTTGTCTATTTGGGCACATGCTATGATCCGCAAGGGTTAGAAAAGTTTTGGAATAAATATTCCGATCTTCAACGAAAAACAATCGAGCTGGCCCTTTCAATATTTTGGGAAAATCCCAAAGCGACTGAATGGGAAGCCCTGCAGAGGGCTATGAGTGAATTGCAGGCAAACCCTGCCGATCTCGACTACGCTTCACTCCTTTATTATATCGGAAGCTATATCAAAGGGACAGACCGGCTCGAACTCATCCGTTCAATCAAAAATGCCACCGTTCATATTTTTGGCGGCGCATGCTTCCGCCCCCCCATCGCGGTCAAAGGGTGGTCCTCCTATTTTCCCGATAACTCTAATGTCATTGTTCATCCGGCAATCCCCATTGAGGAGGGGATCGAGGTCATGAGGCGGAGTAAAATTTGCTTGAATAGTATGCCCTTTTTTAAAAACGGCACTCATGAGAGGCTTTTTATGGGGCCCGCATGCGGCTGCATGATGATCACGACAGACACAATATGGGCTAGGGAACATTTCAACGAAGGGGAAGATATGGTATTCTATAAGCCTGGACAATGGAGTCGTGTCAACGAATCAGTAGAATATTATTTATCTCATGAAGATGAGCGAAAAAGGATGGCAGAGCGCGCCAAAGAGAAAGTGCGCAAGTTCCATACTTGGGATAGCCGCGTGGATGAATTGCTCCAAGTTCTTCCCCCAATTCTCAACCAAAACTTTTAAGGCCAAATTTTCCAATTTTAAGTACAAAGTTTTCAAGTACAATGGACTTTCGGGCAATCAAAGACACTGCCTTTTACTCTAAAAGTTGACCAAAATCGATTATCTTATCGAAGTATCCCTCATCTAAAACACTGTCTTCGACACCATTTACATGAATTAGAACAGGTCTAATAGAAAAATGCCTAGGAACTTTTAAACGTTTTCTTTTTTCTTCCATTTCTTCGATTATTTTTTTCCCAACAGGAGCTTTTGAAAATTTAATTTCGCATAAATATAGGTTATGAAAACGTGTTTGGATCATATAATCGATTTGACATCCAGGTTGTCTGGTTGTTGAGTTTTGAAAAAATGGTCCATCCATTACTACTTCTTCTGGAGAAATATTCAACATCTTCCAGAGACTTTTAAAGTTATGAACAACAAGATTTTCAAATTGCAATCCCATAATACCTTCCCAACCAGGAAGATGGTTAAGCATTGAAGTCGGAAAATTCCCCTTTTCAATTTTGGCACGATTTGGAGCAATATATTTTAAATAAAAGCGCAAATAATTATCACTTAAACGATAACGACTTAATTTTCCTTCTTTTCCATTTTTTAGATCCCATGTAAAATCTCTTTTTACAAAACCTGCCTTTACCAATTCATCCAAATACTTGCTGAATATTCCCCCTTGGCTTTTTCCAATTCCTTACAAATTTGAGCAAGTTCTTTTGGACCATTCGCAAGACAAGTAACAATTTCTTTATGACTCCCTTTACTACGAGAAAAAAGATCTGAAAATATCTCATCAAATTCTCGAACAAGCAATCCACCTTTAGTAAAACAAAGATCTTGAATATTTTGCTCTGCAGGAAGATTTGGTCTAATTTGTTCAAGATAGAGAGGAACTCCTCCTGTTACAGATAAAAGTTTGAATTTTTCATAAGCTGTAATACGTTTTTCTTTTGGATGCCAGAAAGCATTACAGGACATGTAAGGGAAGCTCTTCAAGAACAAGATCAATCGTAATTCTTCCAAGAAATCCTGTGCTACTTAGAATATTTTTTTCAATCCATGAAGAAATTGAACCACAAAGCGCAATAATTAAATGTGGATTTTTGCTAAAATACATATCCCAAGCAGTTTTCAACTGTCCTAAGAAATGAGGATCTTTTCCTCCCATCCATGAAATTTCATCAAATACAATAAGAATTCGTCCTTTTTGAGTATGCTTAGAGAGATGCCAAAAGAGATTGCCCCAATCATCTGGCTTAACACCAGGAATACCCGCTCTTTCAAGCTGATGAGCAAAGACATCGCGTTGAGATTGAGCTGTTGTTTTGCGCACTGGAGGATTTCCAGAAAAGAAAAAACTTTTCATTTCCTTTCCAAATTCAGCCAAAAGCCTGCTTTTACCAATTCGCCTTCTGCCTCGTACCACGATAAGGCTTGCACTTTTTTTATTTAAAAGCCCTTTCAGCCTTCTCATTTCAGCTTCGCGGCCAATAAATTGGGCTGGTTTCATTTTTAATTCTCCTATACTTTGAGCATAGAATACATTTTTTCTATATATAAAGTCAATCTGCAAATAAACAAAATGTCGGTTTGCAGATAGTTTTATATAATCAAAAAAAAATCTGCAAATCGACAAAATGATTGTTTCCAGATCTATTTTTATGCGACAAAATCAATCCGCAAATACGCATTTGTATTTTTACTGACAGCACTAAAATGGGAATTGTCCATTTAAAATAAATATGACAGAGTGTATGTAAATATCCTTTAATCAAGAGCGGCGCATGCGTGCGATGGTACTGGAAAAGATAGGGGATCCTTTAATTTTAAAGGATGTTCCACGTCCAACACCAAAACCAGACGAAGTGCTCATCAAAGTCGCTGCTTGCGGAGTCTGCCGCACAGACTTGCACATCGTCGATGGGGAACTTCCAAATCCCAAGCTGCCTTTGATCTTAGGTCATCAAGTGGTGGGGATTATCGATCAGATAGGGCAAAAAGTTTCAAAACATCAAATTGGAGACAGGGTTGGTGTTCCCTGGTTAGGCAGCTGTTGCCATACTTGCGAGTTTTGTGCTTCCGGTAGGGAAAATCTTTGCGACAAGGCCCTATACACAGGTTATTTGCTTAATGGGGGATACGCCGAGTATTGTGCAGCTCATGAAGATTTCATTTTAAAGCTACCTCACGAATATGATGATCTGCATTGTGCTCCGCTGCTATGCGCTGGCCTTATTGGATATCGGGCTTTCCGATTGGCAGAACCAAATAAGAGGATCGGATTCTATGGATTCGGTTCATCAGCCCACATTTTAATCCAAATAGCAAACGCACTTGGGCGGGAGGTTTATGTTTTCACACGCCCTAAAGATGAAAAAACCCAAGCGTTTGCTCGATCTCTTGGCGCTAAATGGGCTGGCGGGTCTGACCAGCTTCCTCCCGCTGCCTTAGATGCCGCTTTAATTTTTGCCCCGGTAGGAGCCTTATATCCTCAAGCTCTTAAAGTCATAAAAAAAGGGGGGAAAGTCATCAGTGCTGGAATCCACATGAGCGATATTCCCTCTTTTCCCTATGCTTTATTATGGGAAGAGAGATCTATGTCCTCCGTTGCCAATTTGACACGGCAAGATGGGATCGATTTTATGAAAGTTGTGAAACAGGTGCATTTGCAAATAACTGCAACTCCCTATCCTCTTGAAAAAGCGAATCAAGCTCTTGAAGCTATTAGAAATGGCTCGCTAGAAGGGTCTGCTGTATTAACAATTTAGAAGTTATTCAGGTACAATCAGTGCTGAATTCGTAGTAATTTCCCATTGATAATAAGGTATGCATGCATTTTTGGTCTAAATAAATTTGCAAATAATATGGCTTTTAGCCCCAAAAGCTTGCAAATTTTTTCCTGAAACTTCCCTCTATAAAAAAATATGCCGTCCTTACAGGACTCTGTTTTTTTTGCATTTTACCCAGGCCTTCGCTTCGCTACGACCTGGGCTATAACATTTCGGCCTTTCAGGCCGTTTTCAGCACCGAAGGCGCGGAATATCACAGCCCAGGTCGTAGCGAAGCGAAGGCCTGGGTAAAATGCAAAAAAAAACAGAGTCCTGTAAGGACGGCATAAAATTCATTTTTTGTAGATATAGATGTTAAATCAGTATCAACTACTTAGAATCATTCAACTCCATAGTCTCGAAAAATCTAGCTCTTTTTTTATTCCATGCGACATCATTAAGATTTTGTTTCGAGGTAGTATTCTTCCAAGAAGTTCTCCCATTTGTATTTGCTCCACGGATCACCGAGGCAGCTTGTGTGGGGGACTGGAAGGTATAAGCGCTTGTAAATTCATATTTTTCTTTTAGACTATCGAGAACTAGAATTTTATTGTCCAAAAGTTGATTGCGGAGTGTGGAATAATTTTCACTAATTGATTTTGCCATCTCCTTACACGCCGTAGAACCTTTTTTTACACGCATGAGATTACCTTCCAAATGCTGGCCTTTTGCAAGAATACCTTTAGAATCAAGAGTATATTCTTTCGGTTTTGATTTTGAATTTGGAGTATCACTTTCGCCTTGAATTGAAGGTTCTCTTTTACGTTTTTTTGGCGCTCTGGGACGATCTGTGTCGTCGATGGAGAGATTTTGCTCTGGGACTTGTCGGGAATCGGTAGAAGTTTCGTCAAAAGAACCTAAATCTTTGAATTCAAAAAAGTTTAAATTTAAAGATATATCAGTCTCACATTCAACTTTAAATGGATTAAAGCTATCAATTTTTTTAATCAGTTCTTCTGAATAATTTGTCTCAAATAATTCTTCAATAGCTTCGTTTTCATTTGAAAGGTTGTTATTCGATTCCGATTCATGTTGACTCCCAAGTCCTGAATAATTGTTACTATAATTATAATAATTTGTTGAATTACAATAGATTGAATCAAAAGACATATATCTCCTTAAATTATTGGTATTAGTCAATCTAATTTTATAAAATGCCCCACTACTTAGAATCATTTAATCTTATAGCCGAGTAATGTCTAGCTATTTTTTCTCTTTAATTTGATGGCCTTAATGCTTTGGATCGACGAATTTTTCCAAAATTTACTTCCACTTACACATACCCCAGAGATCACCGAGGCAGCTATTGTCCAGTTCCCGAAGGTATAATCATTTGTAAATATATATTTTTTATTTCCACTATCGGGAACTAGAATTTTTTTATTCAAAAGTTCTTTGCGGAGTTTTAAATATCCTCTAGCTATTGATGGTACCGTCTCCATGCAAGCCGTAGAACCTTTTTTTACAAGCATGGAATCATCTGTCAAAAGCTGGCCTTTTGCAAGAATACCTTTACGTTCAAGAATATATTCTTGCAATTTTGATTTTGAATTTGGAGTATCACTTTCGCCTTGAATTGAAGGTTCTCTTTTACGTTTTTTTGACGCTCTGGGACGATCTGTATCGTCGATGGAGGGATTTTGTTCTGGGACTTGTCGGGAATCGGTAGAAGTTTCGTCAAAAGAACCTAATTCTTTGGATTGAAAAAAGTTTAAATTTAAAGATATATCAGTCTCACATTCAAAATTATATGGATTAAACCGATCAATTTCTTTAGCCAGTTCTTCTAAATCAGTTGTGTTAAATAAATTTTTAATATCTTCGTTTTCATTTGAAAGGTTGTTATTCAATTCCAATTCACATACGGATTCATTAGGTATGCCGCCACCCTGAAAACTTAAACTTGGTTCTTGTTGACTTTCAAATCTTGCATGAGTGTATCTAGTATCATAATTTATTGAATTAAAATTGGTTGGATTTACAGACATATATCTCCTTAAATTATTGGCATTAGTTAATCTAATTTTATAACACTTTTAATACTTCATATTAGAATTCTTTTAAATTTTTATAACTTAACATTTCTACCAAATTAATTAAACAAAAATCTCTTTTTTAATGAATAAAATTTTTTTAGCAAATACAAGTTTATTATAAAAAACAATTTGCTTACCTTTTTAATTATTTTAAAAATTAAGGCTCTCGCTTATTGACAGGTTGATCATGGTTCAATTTCGCATGTATTTTTGAAGAATTCAAGTAACAGTTGATAGTCGGGCCGATGTTATACCCAAACGACTTGAAAAATCGGAATTTAGGCTTAAGCGAAAGCTCTCGCGATTCGACTTCCGGAATCGACCCAATATTATAATATGGGGTCGATTCCGGAAGTCGAATCGCGAGAGCTTTCGCTTAAGCCTAAAACCGATTTTTCAAGTTGTTTGTGTATAGCTACATTTGTTATCAAATAACTTTATTGGCATGCCTCACTAGATTTAACTTTTCATAGTCCTTTGAATTGCCTAATACTTTTCCCCGCCTCATTTTTCCAAAATCCAGGCCCGCTTGTATTTGTTCCGCGGATGACCGAGGCAGCACGCGAAGGTGACTTGAAGACGAAATCTGCCGTAAATCTATATTTTGTACCATCGTCAGTTACAGTTAGAACTCCACTTTTTATAAGTTCATTACGGCATCTTGCATAACATTTACCTATTGATTTTGCCTCCATCAGGTATGCCGTAGAACCTGCTTTTACGCGCATGCGGTTATCGTTCAAAAGGTAGCCGATAGCATAAATCTGTTTATGTTCTATAATATATTTTTCGCCAATTTCCGCTACTGAACTTGAGACATCCCATATGGCCTGAAAAATATTCCGGTCATTTAGAGTTTTTTGAGCATTTTGTGCATGATGTAAAAGGTCAATTTTACTTTTTTTTGAGACAGGATGTTCTATATCACCTAAATCATCAACACCGAAAGAAGGTACAATTATTTTCCCAAACCTATCCTCAGAACCGACCATATAAGTCGGTTCATCTGTACAATTCATCTCAGCTTTCTCTTCAGGAATTTCTTCGATATCAAAACAAGCATTTGGTTCCTGCCTATAATACTTGTAAAATAAAGTTGACAGAGAAACGTTCGGGTCGCAATACGTAGGTCTTTTTACACAATCAGGATAATATAAAGGCTCAATTTTACGTTTTTTCGTGTTATTAGGAGTTTTTTTTGTACTGATGGCGTAGGAATTTTGCTCTTGAACTTCTGGTGGCTTTCCTTGAAATGTCATTACAAAATTTCCTGAATCTTCAGATGTAAAAGAGGGTACGTCTTGAAGATATTCCCCCGCACATGGATTAAAAAAATCAATTCTTTGAATCAGGTCAAGTGATAAATTATTATTAAATATTTTATTAACATAATTTCCTTCATTTGAAATGTCTCTTAACTCAGATTCAATTTCTACTTCACCCCAAAAACTGCAGCTTAAGGTATTAGAGTCAGTCAGTGCATCTATGGACATATATCTCCTTGAATTATTGATAGAGGGTGTTCACAAAAGTTTGTCAAAGCCATTTTTTTGATTCGACTTGTTCAATACTTAGCCCTGACTCATTTTTCCAATATTTTTTCCCACTTACAGATGATCCAAGGATCGCCGAGGCTGCAAATGTGGGAGACTTGAAGATATAGTCACTTGTAAATATGTATCTTCCTTTTTCGGGAATTAGAACCATATCTTTCACAAGTTTTTGACGGATCTTGCTATAACATTTCTTTAATGATTGTGGCTCCATCATGCATGCCTCAGAATCCTTTTTTACGAGTAAGCTGTTATCCCACAAAAGGTAAGCAATTGCTTTAATATTCTTCTTGTCCTTAAGAATATATTTTTGATTTTCTTGATTTGAACTTTGTGTGAGACTCTGTGTTTGAGAACTGCTTATGGGATAGTCTTTATTTTTGATATATTTCCTAAATTCATCAAAAGAAACAGTAGATACCCCAATAACCTCTGGCAAACCCAATAACGCACGGCCTTCATTAATTTTTTTAAATAAATTATCAATTAATACGATTTTGTAATTATTATATCTATCGTGGATGTCTTTATAGTATGTAGAATTTTTTAAATTTAACTTAATTTTAGCAGAATCAGTAAATGAAGGTACATTATTTTTAATCTTCCAGCTTGAAAAATCTAGAGGCCGTAAAGATTCCCGAAGCTCATTAAAAGATTTCTGAAGCATGTCTTGAGCGGGAGGCTGTAGAGAATTCTGATGCTTGGCTTTCATTTGATCCCACAGTCCTATAAAAGTTTTAAACAAATTTTTTACTCTTTCTTCAAGATATATATCATAATTTTTCTCGGCTTCTCGATAATTTTTTCTATATTCAAAATATCGGTCCTTTTTAGGTTTTTTTGAGGCATTGAGAGTTTTTTTTGTATCAATAGAAGGTTTTCTTCTACGTTTTCTTGAAGCTTTGGGAGAGCTTTCTGTATTGCTGGTGCAGGAATTTTGTTCTAGGACTTCTTGGGCATTGTCTTGAGGTGACGATTGTAAATCATTACCTAATTCTTCAAACGTTGTAAAGGGGAAACTTTGAGTGTGATTACCCACACATGGATTAAACAGATCAATTTTTTCAACTAGGTCCATTGAAAGATGCTCATTAAACTTTTCGCCAAGACCATTTTCTCCAGTTAGAAGATTGTTTGTTAGCATAAATTCAGTTTCAATAGTTTCATCATCACAAAAATTGCTACCGAATCCCCATTCGCTTCCAGGTACAAAGTCGGGGCTATTGTAAAAAGTTGTTCCGCTATTCAAAGTTGTACCAGGGAGCATAGATCTCCTTAAATATTTATGATTTGTTAATCTAATTTTATAATATGCCCGAATCATTCAAGCTCATAGCCGAGTAATGTCTAGCTATTTTTTTTCTTCAATTCGACGGCCTTAATGCTTTGGTTCGACCTATTTTTCCAATAGTCACTTCCACTTGCATTTGCCCCAGAGATCACCGAGGCAGCTAGTGAGGGCGTCCTAAAGATATATTCATCTTTAAATATATAATTTTTATTTTCACTATCGGGATCGAGACCTAGAATATTTTTTTTCAAAAGTTTTTCGCGGAGTCTTAAATATCCATTATGCATTGATGCTACTGTCTCTATGCAAGCCGTAGAACCTTTTTTTACAAGCATGGAATTATCTTTTAAAAGCTGGCCTGTCGCAAGAATCTCTTTACGCCTAAGAGTGTATTCATCCGATTCTGATTTTGAGTTTGGGGCATCACCTACGTCTTGAAAATTAGAAGGCTTTTTTAAGTTTTTCTTGACTGCAGGATTTGCGGTATGGAAAATCCAACCCTTTGGACGCTTTTGAGAAATTCGAGCTTGAGCTGAAGATTCTCTTTTACGTTTATTTGACTCTCTGAGGCAATCTGTATCGTCGTTGAGGGAAGTTTGCTTAAGGACACTTTGAGAATTGGCAGTAGTTTCGTCAAAAGCTCCTAAATATTTGGGTTCAGAAGAATCTAAAGATATATTAGCCCCAACAATAACCTGATGAGTTTTATAAGCCAGTTTTTCCAAACTTTTTGTGTTAAATGAATTTTTATTAACATTTGAATAATTGCTATTCGGTTCCAATTCACTTACTGATCCATTATGAACATCGCAATCCTGAAAACATAAACCTGATTTTTGTTGGCTTTCAAGTCCTGAATAATTTGTAAGAGGGTAATTTATTGGATTAAAATAAACAGGTTGAGTAGACATATAATTCCTTAAATTATTGTTATTAGTTAATCAAATTCTATAGCACATTTAATGCTTCATAGTAGAATTCTATTTAATTTTTTATAACCTAACATTTATACAAAATTAATTAAACAAAAATCTACTCTTTAATGTATAAAATGTTTTTTTAGCAAATACGAATTTATTATAAAAAAACAATTTGCTTACCTTTCATAGTCCTCTGAATTTTTTTTTCGTTTCAATTAATT
Source organism: uncultured Parachlamydiaceae bacterium (assembly GCA_963742415.1). Classification (GTDB taxonomy): domain Bacteria; phylum Chlamydiota; class Chlamydiia; order Chlamydiales; family Parachlamydiaceae; genus CAVULX01. The sequence continues at coordinate 57,854 of CAVULX010000003.1, read as the reverse complement.
GCCTAATACTTTTTCCCGCCTCATTTTTCCAATTTCCAGGCCCGCTTGTATTTTTTCCGCAGATGACCGAGGCAGCATGTGAGGGTGACCGGAAGATGAAATCCGCGGTAAATTTATATTTTTTTCCATCCTCAGTTGCAGTTAGAACATCATTTTTCACAAGTTTTTTACGCCACTTGGCATAACATTTATCTATCGATTTTGCCTCCTTAATGATAAATCACTATTAAATATTTCATTAACATAATTTCTTTCGTTTAAAATGTTTCTTGACTCCGATCCAGATTCAATTTTTACTACATCCCAAAAATTGCCGTTTAAGGTATTAGAGTCAGCCGAATATGAATTAATGAACATAGATCTCCTTGAATTATTGATATTAGAATGTATTTACAAACGGTTATCAAACTTGTTTATTCGACTCGACTTGTTTAATACTTTGCCCTGATTCATTTTTCCAAAGACTTTTCCCAGCTACAGATGCTCCAAGAATTGCCGAGGCAGCAAATGAGGCAGACTTGAAAATATAATCCTTTGTAAATATATATCTTTCATTTTTGGGAATTAGAATCCCATCATTCACAAGTTTTTGACGGATATTGATATAACATTTTTTTGATGATTTTGCCTCCGTCATATATGCCTCAGAATCTTTTTTTACACGTAAGCGGTTACCACGCAAAAGGGAGGCGGTTGCTATAATTTTGTTTTTTTTCTTAAGGAAATATTTTTGATTTTCTTGATTTGTATTTTGTGTGTAAGATCTGCTTATTGGATAGTCTTTGTTATTGCCGTTTTGTCTAAATTCATAAAAATAAACGGCGGGTTCCTCAATAACCTCTGGCAACCCCAATAACGCACGGCCTTCATTAATTTTTTTAAATAATTTATCGATTAATAAGATTTTGTAATTATCATATTTATTGTGAATCTCTCTATAGTATGTAGAACTCTTTAAATCTGACTGGGTTTTAGCAACTTCAGAAAAAGGGAGTATATTATTTTTTTTCTTCCAACTTGAAAAATTTAGAGGCCGTAAAGACTTTTGAAGGTTGTTAAATTTCTGATGCACGTCTTGATCGAAAGACTGTAGGGAATTCTTATGATAGGCTTTCATTTGTTTCAACAGAACTAAAAAAGTTTTAAACAAGTCATTTACTCTTGCCTTAAGATATTCTTCATAGTTTTTCTGGGCTTCTCGATAATTTTGCATATATTTAATGGAAGAATAAGGATCCTTTCTAGGTTTTTTGGAGGGATTGAGAGTTTCTTTTGTATCAATAGAAGGATTTCTTGTACGTTTTTTTGAAAATGCGGGGGTGTTTTCTGTGCTGATACCGGAATTTTGTTCTAGTACTTCTTGGGCATTGTCTGGAGATGACGATTTTAAATCATTACCTAATTCTTCAAACGTTGTAAAGGGAAAACTTTGAGTGTCATTACTCACACATGGATTGCGAAGATTTACATCTAGGTCCATTGAGAGAGGCTCATTAAACAAAAGACCATTTTTTTCAGTTGGAAGATTGTCTGTTGGCATAAATCCATTTTCAATAGTTTCATCATTATAAAAATTGCAACTGAATCCCCGTTCGCTTCCAGGTACAAAGTCAAAGGAGGGGCTATTACAAAAAGTTGTTCCGTTATTCAAATTTATACCAAAGGACATAGATCTCCTTAAATATTTATGATTTGTTAATCTAGTTTTAGGCTGATTCAAAGACTTTCATGTTCAATATTTAATATTCGCAACTCTCTTTGAGCACTATTAAAGATTATCAAGATGTTTTTTATCAAATAAAAATTTGTTATAAAGACAGTTTGCTTTCCTTTTTAGTTATTTTAAAAATTCAGGCTCTCACTTATAGACCGGTTGATCGCGGTTCCTTTCGCAAGTATTTTTGAAGAATTCATTTGACCTTTCTTAGTCCTCTGATATTTCTTTTTATTGATGCATAGCCCCGCCTCATTTTTCCAACATACAGTCCCACATGAATTTTTTCCGCGGATGACCGAGGCAGCACCTGTGGATGACTTGAAGTCGAAATCTCTTGTAAATCTATATTTTGTACCATCGGTAGTTACAGTTAGAACACCATTTTGCACAAGACTTTTGCGGCATATGACATGACATTTATTTAACAATGGTACCTCACTCAGGCTCGCCGTAGAGCCTTCTTTTACACGCATGCTCTTTCCGCCCAAAGGGTAGCCGATAGCATAAATTTGATTCTCTTTTATAGTATATTTTTCGCCAATTTCCTCTGCTGAACTTGAGACATCATGTCTGGTCTGAAAAATATTCTGGTCATTTAATGGGCCAATTTTACGTTTTTTTGATGGAGGAAGTTTTATATCATCTAAATCATCAACTCCGGAAGAAAATTCAATATTCTTCCCAAACCTATCCACAAAATCGACTATATAAGTCACTTCATTCATCTCGGTTTTTTTTTCAACAAAATTCACTGAATCTTCAGATGCATAAGAGGGTAATTTTTGAAGATACTGATCCCCACATGGATTAAAAAAATCAACTTTTTCAATCAGGTCAAGAGATAAATCATCACTCTTAAATATTTCGTCAACATCATTTCCTCCGTTTAAAGTTTTTCTTGACTCCAATCCAGATTCAATTTCTCCTTCATCCCAAAAATTGATACTTGAGATATTAGGCTCAGTCGGACGTAAATTGATGGTCATATATCTCCTTGAATTATTGATATTAAAGTATATTTACATAATGTTTATCAAACCCATTTATTCGATTCGACTTTTGTAATAGATTGCCCTGACTCATTTTTCCAAAGATTTTTCCCACTTACAGTTCTTCCAAGAATTGCCACGGCAGCCGATGTGGCAGATTTGAAGGTATAATTCGTTGTAAATATATATAGTTTTTCTTCGGAAATTGGACTCTTATCATCAGGAATTAGAATCCCACCTTCCACGAGTTGCTGACGGAGTTCGGAATAACCATTTTTCAAGGATTTTGCCTCCGACATGCGTGCTTTAGAATCCTTCATTACACACATGCGGTTATCACTCATAAGGTAGGCGATTGCAATAATTTTCCTTTTGCGCTTAAGAATATATCTTTGATTTTCTTGATTCGTTGGATAGTCATTGTTATCGTTAAATTGCCTATAATCAGAAAAAGAAATAACAGGTTCCTCGATAAGCTTTGGCCACCCCAATAACGCATGGCCTTCATTAATTTTTATAAATAATTTATTGATTAATGAGATTTTGTAATTATCATATTTTTCGTGAATCTCTCTATAGAATGTAGAACGCTTTGAATTTGACTTAGATACAGGAAAAGAGAGTACATTATTTTTTTTCTTCCAACTTGAAAAATTTAGAGGCCGTAAAGACTTTCGAAGCTCTTTAAATTTCTGAAGCACGTCTTGATCGAAAGGCTGTAGGGAATTCTGATACTTAGCTTTTATTTGTTCCCACATATCTATAAAAGTTTTAAATAGATCATCTACTCTTTTTTCAAGATATTTATTATAATTTCTTTGGGCTTCTCGATAATTTTTCATATATTCAATAGAAACAGAGTCCGTTTTAGGTAGTTTTGAGACATAGGAAGTTTCTTTTGAAGAATGTTTTCTTTTACGTTTTTTTGAAACTGCGGGGGTGTTTTCTTTATTGCTAATACAGGAATTTTGTTCTAGGACTTCTTGGGCATTGTCTTGAGATGATACACTTAAAAAATCATCTAATGCTTCTGACGTTACAGAGGGGGAATTCTGAGAGTCATTACTCACAAATGGATTAAAAAGATTAATTTTTTCAACTAGGCCCATTGAAAGAGGATCATCAAACAAAATATCATTTTCTCTAGTTGGAAGATCGCCTGTTGGCATACATCCAGTTTCAATAGTTTCTTCAACATAAAAACTACCAATGGTACCCTTTTCAGAAGCAAAGTCAAAGGGGATATTAAAAAAAGCAGTTCCATTATTCAAAGTTGTTTCCGAGTACATAGATCTCCTTAGATATTTATGATTGGTTAATCTAGTTTTAGACTGATTCAAAGACTTTCATGTTCAATATTCGCAACTCTCTTTGAGCACTATTTAAGATTATCAAGATGTTTTTTATCAAACCGATTTATTCGATTCGACTTTTGTAATAGATTGCCCTGACTCATTTTTCCAATATCTTTTCCCATTAACAGCCGTTCCAAGAATTGCCGAGGCGGCCAATGTGGGAGTCCTGAAGATATAATCCTTTGTAAATTTATATCTTTTTTCTTCGAGAATGAGAATCTTATCTTTCACAAGTTGTTGACGGATCTTGATATAATATTCTTTTAATGATTTTGCCTCTATCATGCATGCCTCAGAATCCTTTTTTACAAGTAAGCGGTTATCCTTCAAAAGGTAGCCGATTGCTTTAATATTATAGCCTTCAAGAAAAATTTTTTGATTTTCTTGATTTGAATTTTGTGAGAGGCTTTCTGTTTGAGATTTGCTTATTAAATGGTCTTTGTTCTTGATAGATTGTCTAAATTCATAAAAAGAGACAGCAGGTTCCTCAATAATCTCTGTCAATTCCAATAACGCACGGCCTTGATTAATTTTTTTAAATAATTTATTTATTAATAAGATTTTGTAACTATTATATTTATCGCGAATATCGTTATAGTATGAAGAACGATTTAAATTTGACTTAGATTTAGCAAATTCAGAAAAAGGAATTACATTATTTTTATTCTTCCAACTTGAATAATCTAGAGGCCGTAAAGATTCCCGAAGCTCATTAAAAGATTTCTGAAGCATGTCTTGATCGGGTGGCTGTAGAGAATTCTGAGACTTGGCTTTCATTTGTTTCAACAGATCTTTAAAAGTTTTAAACAAATCAGTTACTTTTTCTTCAAGATGTTCATTATATTTTTTCTGGGCTTCTCGATAACTTTTACCATATTCAGTAGAAGAATAAGGGTCCTTTTTACGTTTTTTTGAGGTGTTGAGAGTTTCTTTTTTACCAGAAGAAGGTTTTCTTGTACGTTTTTTTGAAACTTCGGGTGTGTTTTCTGTATTGCTGGTGCAGGAATTTTGTTCTAGGGCTTCTTGGGCATTTTCTTGAAATGGTGATTTTAAAAAATTACCTAACCCTTCAAACGTTATAAAGGGGAAATTTTGAGTGTCATTACCCACACATGGATTAAACAGATCAATTTTTCCAACTAGGTCCATTGAAAGAGGCTCATCATACATTTCGTCAATACCATTTTCTCCGGTTGAAAGATTGTCTGTTGGCATAAATCCGGTTTCAACAGTCTCAACATCATGAAAATTGCTACTAAATCCCCATTCGCTTTCACCAACAATGTCAAAGGGGCTATTAGTTATTCCCCTACTATATGATTCAAAGATCATAGAGCTCCTGAAATAATTATAATTTGTTTATCTAGTTTTAGACTGATTCAAAGACTTTCATGTTCAATATTTAATATTCGCAACTCTCTTTGAGCACCATTAAAGATTATCAAGATGCTTTTTATCAAATAAAAATTTGTTATAAGGACATAACAGTCTTTTAGTTTTCATTCTGAATGCTTCACCGCAAAAAGGAGAGGAATGGAACAGAGCTGGATGCTCATGGAAAAAATGATTAAATAGGTCACCGAAATATCATATAAAAAACCCATCAAAGCGCTTCCTACAAACCAGAAAATTCCAAACCAGATATTCAAAATTCCATAAGCAGTGGCTCTCTTATTCATCTGGACAAGATCAGCCACAAAGGCGCGCATGATCGACTCTTGAGTTCCCAGCCCCATACCCCACAAAATCATTCCTGCTAACGCGAAATAAAATCCATCAATAAATACCAATAGTGCGAATAAGGATGCAAGAGCTGTCGCAAAAATTAAAACGGAAAAACCCCACCGATCATAAAGCTTTCCAAAAACTAGAGCTGCTACCCCTGCTGCTCCCATGGAAATAGAAAAAATGATAGATATCCAAGCATCTGAAATAAGCGATCCTTTTTTTAAATGAAAAGCAATCAAAGCAAAATCCACATAACCTGCCGCCACACATGAAACTGCAATGACATAAAGCCAATATTTCCTGTTCAAACGCTCTCCACTCAACTTGGGCTGCGCAATCTCCAATTTTTCCGGACTAGGGTAAGAAATTCTCGCGCACGTTAATACGGCTAAGGCGCATAAAGCGGGAATTAAAAGAAGCGCAAACCCTGCTTGATATGTTCCATGAAAATAAAGAACACAACTCATCATTAACGGGCCTATAATAGCTCCGGCTTGATCCATAGCTTCATGGAGGCCAAATCCCCACCCTCGTCCCACTTCCTTAGTCGCATATGAAAGCATCGCGTCTTTGGCTGGGGAGCGGACAGCTTTCCCGAATCGTTCAATAATGATTAAAGCAGCAGCTACAGGCCAATTGCCCGCTAGAGCTAAAAGGGGAACAGCTAAAAGGTTAATCGTGTACCCAATGAACGTGATCGGCCAGTATTTTCCCGTCTTATCACTGACATATCCAGAAACAAGCCTGAAGCCGTAACCAATGAACTCCCCAAATCCAGCTATAACGCCAACGATGGCTCCGTTTGCACCAAGAATAGCCAAATATTGACCTGTAATGCTCCGCGCGCCTTCATAAGTCATGTCACCAAAGAGACTCACCATTCCCATAAGAATGACAAACGCAATCGCTGACCTTTTTGTTCGATTCATAGGGGCTCACCTAAATTAATGGAAATTCGATCAGTTGGCATCGATATGGCCTCCCTAGGAGTATGAATTGTTCCTACCATAGAGTTAAATATTAAATCCTAACAAGAAATTTTGAATAAAATAGGTGTAAACTTAGAATTTTATATTTTTATTGAATAAAATTATGAAAACTGGTATAATTAGATTAGAATAAATTTATTTTATGGTTTATTATGGATCCTCTTACTTTTGAAGATTTATTAAAAAGAAAAAAAAGAAATGAGCACTACAAGTATTATCAAAATCATTTAGATGCACTTGATGCAAAAGAAGGTTTTAATTCTACAGGCAAACTGAATGGCAAAAGCGTGAAAGTCAAAAGCATAGATTCCAATGCAAGTTTGCCCATCATAAATTTATTCAATCATACCTTCCATCCAAAAAGCTAGTCTCTAGCACATTATCTAAACTCAGGTTCCTATTGTCTTAAAACAACTTACTTGTTATCGATACGAAGCAAAAGCTGATATTTCAATTTATTACAGGAGAGGAATAGGATGAAAAGTTTGAAATTTTTCTTATTTTTGTTAGTCTCTTTTTCTTCCATGATTTACGGAAATGGAGACGGAGATGAAAATGGAGATCATTTTTTTGCCCAAGATTCTAAATTGGTTAACACACTATCTAAAAATCAACTCCGATTAGTCGTGTTATGCAATTTTCAAAGCTCAAATAACGTGGCTGATATTGTAACTTCTACAATTTCCCCAGGCTACGCTTTAACCACTGAAGGGTTAACACAATTGCAAGAGGCAATACCCGTCTTATCGCAGCAAAATATTTCCCGTATTTACACATCACCCGCATTTAGAACTCAGGAAACCATCAGTTTGTTAGGAGCAACTTTGAATTTACAGCCGAATGAATTGATCGTTGATTCCCGGTTGGCGACGCAGAATTTTGGAACAGCGGATGGAGAAAATTATAATGTCTATAAAGCAAGTTATTCTTCGGAAGAAGATATGCTCGAAGGAAAGCCTTCCCAAGGGGAATCAGGTCACTCAGTTTATAGTAGAACAGATGATTTTTTACAGAGTTTATCCTATCTCCAAAACCAAACTGTTTTGATAGTCACACACGCTTTTAATTATTGTCATGTTTCAAAAGCACTGACGGGCAAGTATGGCGCTATCCCAATGCCTGGAACATATCATATTTACGACTTTAACAACCCTTAGATCCCATTCAGATATCCCCGCAATCGCAGGGATATCTGGTTCTATGTTATGATTCGTCTTCTGGTGAGTTCAAGATCGAATCAATATAATCATATAACCTTTTTGTTTTTTGCTTGTGGAACTCGCTAGATTTATAATCCCAATTCGAGCCTGCCCTATAATGGTAAAAGTGGGCCTTTTGAAAAAATTCACAATACATTGGACCGGAATGGATAAAATTGATTTGGTGAATGTCGCATCCATGCTTTTTTAATTCTTCATCGCTGTGCAGGCAGGGATAAACATCCGCTTGCTCACACGAAGGACATCGTATAAAAGGCCAAATTAACATATTAAAATAGCGCACATGTACTTTCGGATGGTTATGCAAATACCAATATGTGTGGCCGCCTGCATCAACATTAATGCCGTTCACTTTACCGCAGTTGAAGCTAATCGATCTTTTATCTGGCATTTTAGACATGTCTAAAAAGGCGAGACCGATCCATAAATAATCCGCCGTTTTGCCATTTCGAGAACGTGATTGGGCCGCACCCGCTAGTGCAGAGTCTTTCATAAATTCTTTAATGCTAAAATTTTTGACTAGAAACAGGTCTGAATCAAATAAAGCAACAATTCCATCATGCTGGAATCCATAATGGTCCAAAGAATACTGCACGACGTTTGAATTCCTTACAGATGGGTGATTGTAATCCTCTCCAGGTACCCTGTAAAGATAGGGCCGATTGTGGATCTCCTGAGGGATGTCAATACATCGGATCCCAAGTGTTTCACACTTGCGATGAATTTGGCGGTTTTTGGCTCGATTCGATGCGTCGTTGAAAACAACAAATTCGTAATCATCTTTAAGAAATTTTTTAAATGTCTTATGTTGGATTTCGATAAAGTCGGCCCTGTTATAGCTATAGGTAAATATGAGAACCTTGCTTTCAGAAAAACCAGAAGCGAATGCAAAAAAGGAGAAGATAAAAATAATTTGAAGGATTCTATAATTCATTATTTTCTCCTGTCAATTGAACGGGCTTAAAGGTATCTGAAAGAAATGTCTTAAGATGCGATTACTTGTCAAATAATTTTTGGTTTTACTGTCATTCATACAGCTAAGAAAAAGGATTTCACTGCGTGGTAAATTTATTTTTTATTGACTGAAAAAACTCAACTTTTTAGAACCATGCTAGATTGCGCGCCCGACTTTTACACAAAATGGAGAGAATTAATGAAAAGGTATTTATTTCCTATTCTCATACTTTTTTTCTTTATTTATGGCAACCACACAACCTTTGCAGATGAAAGTAGGGAAAATCCCAAAACTGTTTTTTTAACAGGCGCTGCAGGATTCATTGGAAGTAATTTTCTCCATTATATGTTTGAAAAATACCCCGAATACAATTTCATCGTGCTTGATGCGTTAACATACGCAGGTTTTTTGGAAAACATTCCGGATTACATCCAGCAATCAAATCGATATCAATTTTTCCATGGATCCGTTATCAATGCAGAATTAGTTGATCAGCTCATGGCTCAAGCTGATTATGTCGTTCATTTTGCTGCTGAAACACATGTAGCAAGAAGTATTGAAGACGACTATGTTTTCTTCGAAACAGATGTGATGGGGACGAGGGCTATGATGGCATCCCTAGTCAAATACAAATCAAAGATTGAGCGCTTTATCCATATTTCAACTTCGGAAGTTTATGGAACGGCCCAATATGAACCCATGGATGAGACCCATCCCCTAAACCCTAGATCCCCTTATGCAGCGGCCAAGGCTGCTGCCGATCGATTGGTTTACGCCTATTGGTGCACATATGATGTCCCTGCAGTTATCGTCAGGCCATTTAACAACTACGGTCCTAGACAGCATCCGGAAAAAATGATACCCCATTTTATCATTTCAGCCATCGAAGGAAAACCTTTGACGATCCATGGAAATGGGGCTCAAAAAAGGGATTGGATCCATACTCACGATGTCTGTGAAGCTTTAGATGGACTCTTGCATGCGGAAAATTTCGCCGAAATAAAAAATCAAGAAATTAATATAGGCACTGGGAAAGCGGTCAGCGTCATAGATATTGCAAATCATATCCTTCAATATTTTAATTTAAATAAAGAAGCACATTTGACATCTACCACCGAAAGGCCTGGGCAAGTGGCGTGCCATATTGGGAGCATCGATAAAATTTACAATCTCATTGGTTGGAAGCCGAAAATTGACATTTCTGATGGTCTGAAAAATACCATATCATGGTACATCGAAAATTCCTCTTATTGGAAAAAAATCAATCAAAACGAGAAAGCTCAAAAAGAATTAGTAACATCAAATTCAATGTAGAAACCCCATGAAACGCATTATTTTATTTTGTTTCTTACTAGTCATTTCATTTCAACTGAACGCAGATGAATCTAAAGTGTTTTTGGTTTTCGGCGGAAAAACGGGGTGGATAGGGCAAAAACTAATCACACTCATCCAGGAAAAAAATCACATCGCCCTTGCAGCAAACTCTAGGCTCGAAAATAGGGAGGCCGTTGAAAGGGAAATTTTTGAGGTCAAGCCCGATTTCATTTTTAACGCAGCAGGGATCACGGGGACGCCCAATGTGGATTGGTGCGAAGATCACCAGCAGGCAACAATAAGATCCAATATTATCGGCGCTTTAAATTTGGCAGATGTCGCCCATTTGCATCAAATTCATGTCACAAATTTTGGCACCGGATGCATCTATGAGTATGATGAAAACCACCCCATCGGCAGCGGCATCGGATTTAAGGAGGAGGATGAGCCCAACTTTGCAGGATCATTTTATTCAAAATCGAAAGGGATGCTCGACAAATTGTTCAAGAGTTACCCGAACGTGCTCAACTTACGCTTAAGAATGCCCCTTTCCAGCGATCTTCATCCAAGAAACTTCATTACAAAAATCACACGTTATAAAAAAGTTGTCAATGTTCCTAACTCCATGACGGTTCTGGATGACCTTTTACCCATTTCGATCGAAATGGCTTTAAGAAGATTATCGGGGACTTACAACTTTACAAACCCCGGAACGATTTCTCACAATGAGATCCTAACACTCTACAAGAAATATATAGACAACGAGTTCACCTGGACCAACTTTTCGATCGAAGAACAAAACACAATACTGAAAGCAAAAAGATCGAATAACGAATTGGATGTCACCAAGCTGCTGGGCGAGTTTCCCGAAATTCCCCCGATTCACGAGTCCATTCACACACTGTTTTATAAAATGAAGCAAAGTCAAGTTGGACACGCTAATCAACAATAAGTAAAATTTTTGGAGAATTTATCATGCTTTACCACAGTCTCATATTCTTTGCGTTTGCACTACTCCTTTCTGGAAATAGAGACACCCTTTTTTCCCTAGAAAGGGGATCTGCGGCCCCATTCATCAGCGGCGATACTTTTAGAGCCTATGCAGATCACGTTTTGGATGAAACAACGTCTGGATTTAACCCTGGAGATGTTAAGTTGGGGGATATTGTATTCGTCAAGACTGATTGGGAATATCTCGAAGATTTCTTTTCAAATTATCATCCTCAAATTACCGTCCCTTACATTTTGCTCACACATAACAGCGACCATGGCGCCCCAGGTCCTTTCAAAAGCTATTTGGATGATCCTAAAATACTAGCGTGGTTTGCACAAAATGTCGAAGATGATTCCCATCCAAAGTTACATCCTATTCCAATTGGAATCGCTAACAAATGTCATGAGCATGGTAATATGGATGTTTTTTCCACCTATTTACACCTATCCAGAAATGACGATCGCCCCTTTTTAGGTTATTTAAACTTTCATGATGCGACCTATCCTAAAGAGCGCACTTATGTAAGGTGCCTTTTCTCTAAGCATCCTTGGTGCGTGGGCCCCAAAAATAAAGCACTTTCACGATACCTTAAAGACCTTTCCCGTTCTAAATTCGTTTTTAGCCCAAGAGGAAACGGTCTTGATTGCCATCGGACATGGGAAGCACTCCTCTTGGGGGCAATCCCTATTGTTCGCGCTTCCACTCTAGACTCCCTATATAAAGATCTTCCCGTCCTTATTGTAGAGGAGTGGAGAACAGTCACAGAGTCTTATTTGAACGAGCAATATGAAGCTATGAAGCTAAAAAAGTATGATTTTGAAAAGCTTTTTATCTCCTATTGGCTCAATCAAATAAGACCAAATTAATCTATACTAGAAGGAAAATCTTTTCTTTACTAAATCTCATCCATATGATTATCTGTCATTAAGAACATAAATAGGATAATAGCCAGGAGAGATGTGTATGAAATTAAGAAATTTTTTTCAATATTCTCTTTTTCTGCTCATCACATCAACGCCGCTTTTCGGGGCTAATAATGCTGATCAGCCTAAAGGGTCGAAAGGGTCTAATGATAAAAAACCCAACATCCTCGTGATCATGGGCGACGATGTGGGCTGGTTTAATATTGGCGCCTATCACCGGGGGATCATGTCGGGCAAAACGCCCAATCTCGATAAGCTTGCCAACGAAGGGATGTTATTTACAGACTATTACGCCGAAGCGAGTTGCACCGCAGGGCGGGCTAACTTTATTACAGGCGAACTTCCGGTACGAACCGGCTTAACCACCGTGGGTCAAGCTGGAGCCGACGTAGGATTGCCGGACCAAGCATGCACGATAGCTACTGCGCTAAAGACATTAGGCTACGCCACTGGCCAATTCGGTAAAAATCACCTCGGAGACTTAAATAAATATCTGCCGACAGTCCACGGTTTCGACGAATTCTTCGGGTATCTATATCACCTAGATGCAATGTCAGATCCCTACTGGTTCGATTACCCACAGGATTGGGTTGATAAGACTGGTCCACGCAATCTAGTCCATTGCTGGGCAACTAATGTCGACGACCCAACAGAACAGTCGCGATGGGGTAGGATCGGCAAACAGAAAATTGTAGATGAAGGTCCTTTAGCCCCATTCCCAGAAATGAAAGATATGCAGAATTGGCAGGTGAGCCGCAAGGCCAAGTATGACATGGAGACCTTTGATGAAGTCCTTGTTAAGAGTTCTATCGACTTCATGGATAAAGCAAAGGCCGACGGCAAACCATTCTTCATCTGGCACAACACGACTCGCATGCACGTCTTCACCTATCTTTCACCTAAGTACCAGGCAATGATGAATTCTAAATCCAATTATAATGTAGAAGAGGCAGGGATGGCTCAAATGGATGATTGCATCGGCAAACTCTTGCAACACTTAGAGGAGATGGGCGAGGCTGATAACACCATTGTGATCTTTACCACCGACAACGGCGCAGAAGTATTCACATGGCCAGATGGCGGTATGACTCCATTTAAAGCCACTAAAGGAACGGTGTTTGAAGGGGGATTCCGGGTTCCATGCATTGCCCGATGGCCAGGTCATATCAAAGCCGGTGCCGTTGAGAATGGGATCTTTTCCGGCCTCGATTGGTTCCCAACCCTCTTAGCCGCTGCAGGAAATTCCGATATCACGAATCAACTGCTCAAAGGGGTAAAACTAGGAGAGCGTACCTACAAAAATCACCTGGATGGCTACAATCAGCTGGATCTGCTGTTAAGCAAAGCCCCTTCGGCACGGCATGAAATTTTCTATTTCGGCGGACCCCACCTTGGAGCTATCCGGATCGATGACTTTAAGTTTCAGTTCTTCCAGCAGCCATGGGGCTGGCCGGGAGAAAAGTTAACGACTGATATGCCTACGATTGTGAATATACGACAAGATCCTTTCGAGAGAACTCCCGGTAGTCGCGGGCAGAGCCTGAATGACATGGGGGGAGGATACATGAATGATTTTTATGCCCGGGAGTTTTGGCGTTTTGTCACTGTCCAGAAAGTAGTTGGACAACTAGCTCAGACAGCGATTGACTATCCGCCAATGCAAGCACCAGCATCATTTAATCTGTCAGCAATCAAAGCAAAGATCGATGAGATGATGAAGTCGCATGAAGGGCAGTAGTTTACGGATGGCGGGAGGCTTTAATGGGCCTCTCGCACATGTCGAATTAAAATTGCACTTCAGTTCCCAAAACGATGCTTCGATTCCATTTGCTCGTACTAAAACTGAAGAAGTTGCGCAACATAAGAAACATATTAATCGTTAGATCTCGATGCAGAACAAAAGAGAGCTGGAAAGGAACAAAACGGTTCTGAGTAAATTTGTTTGTATCGAAGTCATAAAAGACCTCATCATAAGTTTTAATAGAAGTTAAACAACCCCAGTTCTCTATTGGAAAAGATAGCAAAGCGCGGTGCCTTACAACAAACTGGATATGGGAAACGCGTTGTTTCTTTAATAGTTCTAAACGATTTCTCCATGTGGCCGAGATCCCATTATCGAAGTTAAGCGTGGGATTAACTTCCAGTTCCAAGCGGCTCGTGTGTTTGAACTGCGTAGCCCCTTTTGATTTATTAGTGATGTAGCTATAATGCGCTTCTAAATCTAGTCCGGGAAAAGCTTGAAAAGAAAAGTTTTCCGTAATTCTATAATAATAGACTCTTGAGATATCCTTATTTAAACGTATTTCTCCTATCGTATATAGTTTATAAGGACCATGCTCCCAATTCTTCCAATTGATATACTGCCAATATTCCGTATCAGTTTTAGAACCAAAGGCACAGTTAAAATAGAAAAGAGTTAAAAGAAAAAAACAAACCCGCAAAAGTCTTTTATCTTTACCGCGCATCCGATTTTTGTCCTTCGGTTGATTAGGCCCAGTTTGTCATAGCTGCTTTTTCAAAGCATCCCTAATTTTAAATAGCATCGATTCGTCAAGGACAAAAGAACGATCATAAGGAGCATAATTTTGTCCCCACCGAGCATCCTTAAAGGTCATGCCGTCAAATTCCCGAGTTTCTTTATAACGAGGCACAAGATGCATATGAATGACGTGCGATGTGTTGCTCAACGCTGCATAATTCATCCTGTCAGGTTTAAAAAGTGTTTTGAGAGCCTTTTTGATCTCTTCCCCAATCTCAAAAAACTCGTTGCGCACCTCCCCTTGAATATCTAAAAAATCTTCCACGTCCTTATCGTCTTTAAGCTGAACAAAAACACGCCCTAGATAACATTGATTTTCATGCAAATAAACATCCCAATATTTGTATGATTTTATCTTAAGCTTTTGATAATCCATCATTATATCCTCTCCAAGATGTAATTATTGTAAGTTGCAAATAACTAAATTAAACTTGGGACAATAGGGACTTAAGCGACCTTAGGGACATTGGAGACAGGGACAATTTAGATTATTTGTCCCTGTCTCCAATGTCCCTAAGGTCGCTTAAGTCCCTATTGTCCCAACCCCATTTGCAAAACAAACTCTTAGCTCAGGCTATTAACTCAACTGAGCCCAAGTGATTTTCCTTAGCTTACCAATAGTGGTCTTCTATTTGGGTTTGCTGCGTGTAAAAGCTGAGCATATTTCTCGATGCTTGGTCTTGCTAAAGCTCTTTCATAGCGTGCATAAGCGTTAGGCGATTTAGATCTTAATCTCTTGGAAACATCTCGAATAGTTGAACCGCTTCGAAGCCTCTGTCTTTTCAAGCCTAACGCAAAAAGAAGCTTCTCATCCGAAGCGCCAAGGCCAATGACACCATCTGCGTAAAGCGAGACACTAAGTTGAAAATGGCGATCCAAAAAATCTTCATAAGAGTCTTCTTGCTGACTTTGCAATTTCAACAAAATTTTTTATGGAAAAGGACTATGACCAAATGATATGTTCATAAAAAAGCTTTGAGCTATAAAATCGAGGGTGTTTCTACATTTTACCTCGAGGTTGAAGCAATTTTAATTAATAAACAAAAGGATTAAAATGAGCAAAGCAACAAAAATGAAAGGATTGGAAATAGCAAAAGAAATCGCTGAATCCTATGTGCATAGGGTTTGGGAAAATAAAGATCTACGAGCTATTGATGAACTGGTTGATCAAAAATGTATCATCCATAGCTTACTTGGGGATTTCCATGGTCCTGAATCCATGAAAAAGGTGGTGCAAGCTTGGTTGACAGGGTTTCCAAACCTAACTGTAAAGAATATAGCGGTCATAGGCGAAGATGATCTTGTTGCCATCCATTGGCACGTGCGCGGATCCCATCTTGGGGAATTTAAAGGAATAAAGCCTTCAGGCAAATCAGTCTCCTATTCCGGTGTCACCATTTATCGGATCGATCAAGGAAAAATCGTTGAATATTGGGCTTACATAGATATGCAACATCTCCTCAAGCAGATAAGCTAAAGGTTATCCTTAAACTATACCGTTCGGCATAAAAAGCACTTCGTGCAAATTCTTGTTGATAGGATAAGAAGCTGCCTTAGGAAGTCTGGAGCTCATGCTATTCTGAAATTCAATTTCCTGATAGCTTCTTCTATCGCTATTAGCTGATCATTTGCTTCCGCTTCAGTTTCATCAATGCTTTTTGGCAAGTTTTTAAAAATAGAACTTCGCGAATCTATAACAGCTGACAACAGCAAGTGGCCGTTGACATCTTCTGGGTACGTTTTCAAATAATAATCTATGAATTCTGTGAAAGGACGTTGCCTAATTTCAAGGTCGGTATTGGGGCTAAGTTCATTTTTTAGTGCATTCCACAATTGACTAAAAATGATGTTTTTCTTGATTACTTTCTGATATTTTAATAACATTTTCGAGAGCATCGCGAACACGCATTTTTTGTCTTCTGGAGACACGCTTATCATTGAAAACATATTCTGACTTTGCGTGATTTTGTACAAAGCGTTCAAATGATGGAGCATATTTATTGCGGAGAGAATCTCCGAGGGGTTCTTTATTTTTCGGTTCTGTGCCAGTTACATAGGCAATTGCGTTTTCCACAGCATGAAACCCGCAACTCCAACCATCAGTCTGCATAGTCTGCCTACTGCTCGTGTCAACATTTGTGTAGTCTGGTTTGATCGCTTTTTTGCTTTTCAACTCGTCTAAGTCCCCTTTGGGGATAGAACCACCAAGAGAATCAAAATAGGCGTATTCTTTTTTCGTATGATCAATAATTAAAACCGTATTGTGCATATTGTTGTTTACCGACATAGGCACGATGAGATAACGGGGCATTGATTCAGCATTGAAATTCTCTGGCAAGAGCTCTCGTGTAGGGGGCTTTATAATAATTGCACAGTCAGACCCTTTTTTTCCATCAATTAACGTGTCGTAAAGAATAGCTACAATGTGGTCCTCACCTGTCATTTTAACCCCGCCGCCAGCACCGGGCAATTTTTGCCCAGAGAAAAACAGATTTTCGAGAGCTTTTAAGGTTGCAATGTTTATTGGGTTGTCAACAGCAGTTTGGGAGGAAGAAGTTGAAGTTGTATCAGTTCCAATTGTTTTAGGAACTTCGTTTTCTTCTTCCGTTGTTACTGTAACTGTTTTTTTCATCTATTGCTAATATCTGTCCATCTTCATCTTTTTCCTTTTTCACCAGTTCCACTGTGCTTTTATTTTTCTTCATCACTCTTTTCCACCTTTCTGTTTTAAAATGGTCTCCGTCCTAGGGTATCAGTCGTTTTAACTATTCCTAATCCCTCAACGATCCAAGAAACCGCTCTGCTGGCTAAATTTCCTATTGAATAGCCCAACACAACGATGCCTAATGTACAGACACTCATGACTTTATGATCGTTAACAAAAGATTTTACTTCGGAAACGAATCCGGGGTCAATAGGGGAAGGCATAATTATAACTCCTTATAAAAAATACACTTATTTTATATCATATATTAAAATAAAATGCTATTAATTATTATAATACAATTGTATTTATTTTTTTACATTAATGAGAAATTTTCTTCTTCAATTTCAATATTAAATACATTTTTAAAGCTCAGAAATTTAAAAATAACTAGCCTTCCCCCTCAATGCCTTCAGCTCCCAGCATCGACCTCAATTAACAAATAACTTGTTTGTTTTCGATGGCTCTTCTAAAGGTTTTTCCAAGGAAAATGGCAACGATGAGCCATAAAGCCAAAAGAGGAAATCCGAGCACGCCGCTTAACATTAAATAATATGAACGGCCTAAAAAAGCTCCAAATGCTGTCTGAAGAGGAGTCAATAACATATTGAAAATGGAGCCTGCTTCTTTTGAAGCCCTTGAGCCAAATGTTTCTATCCAAGCTTGCGCTTTGAACCGCACATCGGGAGTCGTTGGGATATAAAGTTGCTTTAAGGCGGGTCCATTGAGAGCATAATTGATCGCTTTCGATCCCACCATCAGGCCAAAAAGAAATGCAAGGCTATTCATCGTCAAAAAACCAAAAAGGGCGCATCCCACAATGATCGGCATTGCAGCTAAAGCAACCCCCACACCAAGAAAACGGGTGATATTGCTGATTCCTAATAATAAGCAAAGCAATGATACAATATTAACACTAGATCCATAGAGGCTAAGATAATGGCTCAAGGCGACTCCGGTATATTGAGCCCCTGCAGCTATTTTAAAATTAAAATCAAAAATCGTGACGACAACTTCATAAATGAAATTGGCAGCAAAAATTCCAATCAAATACCGATGTTTTAACATCAGTCTCAGCCCTTCCAAAAAGCCCGGCTCTTGCTCCTGTTCTATCTGCTGTTCATTTTTTCCATGAAAGGAGGTCAACAATGTTTTGGGTGTGGCTCTGAGAAAGTAGTGAATCAACGGAATAATTAAGAGGATCAAAACGCCTAAAAAGACCATAGAAAGTGCATCTGTTTTAAGCCCAAGCCTGTGGGGAAGCCCGCCTATACTATAAGGGGAGATGATGCCGCCCATTTGACCGAGAGCAACGACGAGTGGAAATCCCCGTTTAGCTGAGGAGGGTTCTGTTGTATCCGCTGAAAACGCCCAAAACAACGCAACCACTAATGAGCCGAAGCTTTCGACGAATAGATACCAGACATATCCTAACACTTTTGTCGCAACATAAGGCAAAAATGAACGGGCTGCGATCTCTTCTGCTGGAGCTTGCGCCCACGACATCAGAGCGGCAAAGCATAAGACAGTAATGCCATAAAAAGCAGGCAAAATGACCAACATCTTCTCTCTAGAAGTCCTCTCTAAAAGTTTCGTA
The DNA here is from genome assembly GCA_963742415.1 of uncultured Parachlamydiaceae bacterium. Taxonomy (GTDB): domain Bacteria; phylum Chlamydiota; class Chlamydiia; order Chlamydiales; family Parachlamydiaceae; genus CAVULX01. The sequence goes on along the minus strand of CAVULX010000003.1, from coordinate 38,830 downwards.
TAGAACATAACAAAGGGGAGTAATGCCAGTACGGAGACTGTCTTGGCATAAGGAAGATGGAGCCGATCTACTAATTGAATAAAAACAGCATCTTTCAATGGGCGGAGCGTCCAATAGACTCCTATAATCAAAGCGAAAATCAAACCCAGCCTCAAAAATTTTTTGAATTCTTCCCTCTCGAAATCCCCAAAATTAAAACGGCAAATCCACTGAAAAAATTGCAAAATTTTGCTGCTTATATCCATAAATGACCTCATTTGAATCTGAAACTAGTATGAATGATTGATTTAATTTTGTATTGTCGATATATTTGAATTTTAATATCGAAATTTTCGATTAAAATAGAGGGATCGATCAAAAACTATATGAAAAAAAACGGCAAAAAATCGAAGCCATCGACGCAAAAGCAAGAGAGATCAAACCGCTTCCTGCGTAATCTGAGGATTGCCGATTTGGAACTTTTTATCACTGCAGCACATTTAAAAAATTTAGGGCGGGCCGCCTCTTTGCACCACCTCAGCCAGAGTGCGGCAAGTGCAGCTATCCAGCGGGTGGAGGGGGCTTTTGGCAGACTTCTTTGCACCCACGAAAAAAGGCAGTTTAGGCTCACCAAAGAGGGGCAGCTTCTTTTGCCGCGAGCGGAAAACTGGATTAAACACCTTCGAGATACAGTGGCTACCCAGGATCCTTTGCCGATGCGTATAGCAACCACGCATGCTATCGCGCGTGTGGCTATCCCAACTATTTTGACGATGGAAACTCTAGAACTTAGGCTGATGAGGCCCGATCTTGCTTATGGGGCCATTTTAAGGGATGAGGCTGATGTCGCTTTGGTACTAGACAACGCACCTTGGGAAGGGGTCATCGCCGCGGAAGTGGGAAAAGGATCTTTTCAACTATATTCCACTAAATTGGACATTCCTCCGGCGGCAGTTCTTTTACCAGAAGATCAAATTGAAGTGCTTACGCTCCAACAACGGTGGCAGCAAGTGTATAGCCAACCTCTTGCCGTCAAGGCTCGCCTTCCAAGTTGGTCTTTAATAGCGGATATTTGCGCCACTTCTGCAGAAGTGGGTTTTTTACCTGATTTTCTTGCTGCTCAATCCAAACTTCATCCTGTGTCGTGGCAGCCGATACCTTCCCGGTACCGTATCCTTGCTCTTTATCGCAGCAATGGGGAGGCTTTTCAACACCGTTTAAATAAACTGCTGATTCACTGGAGAAAAGTGTTTTCCCAAGTTTAGCTTGAGTAGGTGCTATCTAGAAGGGCGTATCGTTTTTTTTGCTATAGAAATATGATATTCATGCCCATGAAGCTTAGGACTTAAACCATATTTTTCTCGCAAGGCTTCCAACTCTGGCGACTCAACTTGTAAAACAGCATAACTGACAGTTTTAGACACGCGCACAATAACAATATTTTTTAGTTCAAAGTGGAATGTTTGCCCAATTTCATCCGGAATAACATTTTCATCCTCGTAAAATACACTTATATGAGCGCCGGGAGATTCATGCGATCTAAAATAAGGTGGTTTTTTATAACCACTGTCTGCAAGTCCTAATAGAGGAAAAAGGGTATGAATATACTCATCATCAACTTTGAGGTAACCAAAGCCACCAGACTTAACAATTAATTGACCCTCAAGAGGCAAATGTTCTCGAGCATAATTCACCACTTCTTGCCAGGATGTTTTATTATCTGCTAAGACTTGAGTTGTGACCGAAACAAACATTAAACAAAAAATGAGTAAAAAATTAACTAATTTATTTTTCATAAGAATCTATCTAAATTAAATTTGCTTTGTTTTTCTATTATGTAAAAAAAAACATTAAATTTCAATATAAAAACAAGAAGAACATCCTGTCCGGATATTTCTCTTTCAATTTGGCGGCGTCTGCAACTATGATAAGGGGTCATCATTCGAGGGGAATAAAATGTCGAAAAAAGATACCGATGGGAAGAAACGCTGTTTTGGTGGTCAAGCTGGGAAGGAATTTTATACTGAATATCATGACAACGAATGGGGAATCCCCGTGCACGATGATCGCCATTTGTTTGAAATGTTAATTCTCGAAGGAGCACAAGCCGGCCTAAGTTGGGAAACCATTCTTAAAAGGCGGAAAGCCTATCGGAAAGCCTTTCACAACTTTGATCCTTCCAAGGTTGCTAGCATGCGCGATTCTGATCTAGAAGCATTACGTCAAAATCCAAATATCATTCGCAATAGGCTGAAAATCTATGCGGCGCGGCAAAATGCAGTCGTTTTTTTGAGCATTCAAAAAGAATTTGGATCTTTTAATCGTTATGTTTGGGGATTTGTTCAGGGAAAACCCATTGTTAATCATTGGAAACAATTTAAAGATGTCCCCCCATTTACACTCGAAAGCACAGCCCTATCAAAAGATCTGAAAAAACGGGGGATGACTTTTGTGGGCCCAACGATCATTTATGCGTTCATGCAAGCCGTGGGTTTGGTCAATGATCATTTCATTGGTTGTTGGCGTTACAAACATTAAAAAAGTCGATGCGGAGTTAATGCGACAACGAGAAATTTAAGAGTTTTCTCTAAGTCTTGTCACAATTCAATATACTTAGTTGATGCTAATTTAACGTCTATATCGACGAAAGAAGAATTTTATGCCGTCCTTACAGGACTCTGTTTTTTTACATTTTACCCAGGCCTCCGCTTCGCTACGACCTGGGCTATGATATTCCGCGCCTTCGGCGCTGAAAACGGCCTGAAAGGCCTTCGCTCCGCTACGACCTGGGCTATGATATTCCGCGCCTTCGGCGCTGAAAACGGCCTGAAAGGCCGAAATGTTATAGCCCAGGTCGTAGCGAAGCGGAGGCCTGGGTAAAATGTAAAAAAACAGAGTCCTGTAAGGACGGCATAAAATTCTTCTTTCATAGAGGACAGTTTCAGGAAAAAATTTGCAAACTTTTGAAACTAAAAGCCATATTCTTTGCAAATTTATTTAGATCAAAAATGCATGCATACATCATTTTCAAGGGGAAATTGTTATGAATTCAGCACCCACTACTTAAACAAAAAGCAACTTAATACCCAGCAATATAAGTGCACTCCCCATGATTCGATCGACGTAAATTCGGAACTTAGTGATTTTCCCAATAAATCCTTTAGAGGTAATCAAATAAGAAAGAAAAAGAAACCAACCTAAAGTGACAGACCAATTGATGAAAGCGTATTGAACTCTTAGAAAACCAGACGTATTTGAATCGATAAATTGGGAGAATAAACTCACAAAAAATAGAGCTGCTTTAGGATTTAGCAAATTTGTTAAAAAACCGTGGCTAAAAGCCTTAAAGGAAGAAATTTGATTAACGGATTTGGAGCATCTTAGATCCATTGCGCTTGATTTTTTAAAGGAAGAGATCAAACCGCTTGAACCAAGATAAAAAAGATAACCCACACCCGTGTATTTTATAAGAGTATATAGAAATGGGCTCTCGGCGATGAGTATTCCTAATCCAACTAATGTATAGGAAAGGTGAACGATCAAAGCTATGGAGACCCCCACTGCAGTCAAAAGACCCGCTTTTCTAGAAAAAGAAAGGCTATTTCTAACAACAATGAAAAAATCGGGGCCAGGGCTAATAGCCGCCAAAAGAGAGACAACAGCCACAGCTAATAAATTTGAAACATTATCCATTGGATCTACCTTGCAATAATGTAATTTTTTACATTGACCCCAACAAAACTAAATTTGTTCACAAGATTGTAGCAGAAATTTGACAAAATGTCAACCCATCCTTATAGAAAGTCATTTTTTTATGTGATTAAATGTCTAGTATATGATACACTTTATTTAGAGGAAAAAAATGCGATATCGAGTGATCAGAACGAGTGAATTCAGTGAATGGTTAGCAAAGGAAACCTTAAAATCACAAGTCCAGATTGAAAAGAGAATTTCAAATATTGAAATGGAAGGACATTTTGGAACTATAAATGATGTTGGGGATCATGTTTACGAATTAAAATGGAAAAATGGACGTAGAGTTTATTATGTTTACCTACTTGAGACCAATATTTTGCTTCTGTTAGGAGGTAATAAAAATGGCCAAAACTACGATATTTCAAAGGCAAAGAAGATCCTTAAAGAGTACACGGAATATGAAAAATAAATTGAGATTAAAAAAAAATGCTCCGGTGAAAGAAGTTAGTGCAACTGAACGGTTGCTCGACGAAAGATTCATAGCGCAAGCTATCTGGGAATGCCTAAAAAATAATGATCCGAAAGGTGTTATAGAGATCATTGAAATTCACTTGGAAGTTGTTAATAAGGTAAAAGCTGCACAAGCAACAGACTTATCTAGAGCAACGATGTATCATGCCCTAAAAGGAAAAAACCCAACAATCAAAACACTAGCAAAGTTAGTAAATTGTTGTGCTTAAGCAACTCTATTCTGTCTATAATAAATTAAATACAACAAAATTAAAATAATGAACCTTTGAACTATTTCTAATGTCAGAATTTTAGAGCAATAACTTCTAGCCGGCGAATTTTGAAATGGACCTCTCCATTTGGGAAAGAAGACTCTAATTCGAGGAAACGGTCAACAACTTGAGTTAGAAAAACGTCTTTGAGGTTTTGTGGTAAAGGCCGAAGGTAAGGAAACCATTGGCTAATAAATTTTTCAAAAATTTCCCGAGAGGGAAAAATATCTCGTTGAGGAACCACAGCAAGTCTAATAGGAATAAATCGGTTGGATCCAAGCAGTTTTCTATATTGGATATCATCCACAAAATTCCATCCTGTAGAAAAATTGCAAAAATAGGGTGACCATTCCGGAGAAGAACTAATTTCTGTAACGGCTTGTTCAAGTGTGTGTGGAAGACCCATTGGCATGGTGACAGCTAAAGTACCCTTAGGTTTTAAGCTTTTATGAGCACCTTGAAGAAAAGCATTATGGTTTTGGATCCACTGTAAAGTTGTAAAAGAGAAAACAATATCGAACTCATTTTCATAATCTAAGCTTTGAGCATCTTTAAGGAAAAATTGAAGATTGGGATAGTTCTTTTTTGTAAATGACGATTTGGCAAACGAAATCATAGCAGGTGAAATGTCAACACCGGTTACTTGCCCATGTGGAATTTTAGCTGCAATCTCAGCAGTAATTTTTCCATCCCCGCAACCGACATCCAAAATTTTTCCATAGTCTTTAATTTTCACAAACTCCATCAGATCAGCTGCCGCATTTTTTTGTGAAGAGGAGTTTTGGTAGTATTCTTCAGCCTTCCAATGATCGTGGCTGGCTTCATCACATGGAGATGAAAATAGCGGCATTAGCGCTAGCAACGTAGTTAGCAAGAATTTTCTTTTCATCATTATTATTCCTTGTTTGATTCTAGTGAGTATTCAAACACCTTTGATTTTGACCAGATCTTCACGTTTCGTTTAGAAGGAACATACTGCTTTTTTCAAAAAAATGCCAGAGAGGAATTTAATGCGAAGCTTTTAGCCTTTATCCCTTTGTCCTATTGCTTGGATGGATTAGCTTTTGTGTAGAAGATCATTAAAGTCGATAATTGAAGAAAAGAAATCACTTTCCATTACATATTCATCAACGCCATTTACATGAATCAAAACAGGTCTTATAGAGATATTTCTAGGAAGAGCTAAACTTTGAATTTTCTGTTTTACTTCATCAATGACACTTTTTGTAATTTCCTGACTGCTAAATTTGATTTCGCATAAATAACAGGTTCCAAATTTTGTTTGGATCATGTAATCAATTTGGCATCCTTGCCGATTTTTAGCTTTACGCTGAAAAAATGGATTGTCATTCACAATTTCAGAAGGATCAATACCAAGAATTTGTTGTACCGTTTTTCGATTGCTAAGGACAAGATTTTCAAATTGCAATCCCATCGCAGATTGCCATTGAGGTAGTAGTTTCAGTCCTTGTTTTTCAATTTTCTTTTTGTTTGGTTCAATATATTTGAGATAAAATCTTAAATAATTATCTTTAAGTCGATAATGACTTAATTTTGAATCTAGTCCTGTTTTAAGATGCCATGTAAAATCGTGAGAAACAAACCCTGCTGTAACGAGATCTTCCATGTATTCAGAAACCAGTCCGTTTTTTTCAACCTTCAAAGCTGTATAAATATCTTTAAGCTCACAAGGACCTTCTGCAAGTCTTTCAACGATTGTTTTGTAAATAGCGCTTCTGGATGAGAATAAATCTGAAAAAATTCGTTCAAACTCACTAAAAAGAAAACCTTCTTTTCGAAAACACAATCTTTGAATATTTGTCTCAGCACTTTGATTTGGCAAAATTTCTTCAAGATAACGTGGAACACCTCCCATAACAGAAAGCACTTTAAGCTTATCAAAAGCTGATACTCTATCTTGCTCTGCATTCCAAAATTCATTACATTCATATAAGGGAAGTTCTTCCAGAATAATGTCTAAAGAGATTCTTCCCATAAATCCCGTACTGCTAAGAATATTTTCTTCAATCCAACTTGAAATTGATCCACATAGAATAAGAACTAACTGAGGATTATTTTTGAAATAGAGATCCCAAGCAGTTTTGAGTTTTCCTAAGAAATGTGGGATCTTTTGAACCCATCCAGCTAATTTCATCTAAAACAAGAACAATTTTTCCTTTTTGAGCCTGTTGTGCTAAATGCCAAAACAAATCTCCCCAGTCGTCAGCTCTTGGAAGAGGGATTTTCATTTCACGTTGTAATTGACGAGCAAATTCTTCTCTTTTGATCAGCAGCTGAAATGCCTGCTTGTTGGTGGAAGCCCAGAAAAAACATAATGAGGGGTTTTTTGAGCAAATTCCTGTGCTAGACGACTCTTTCCAATACGACGTCTTCCCCGAATGACCACAAGACTAGCTGACTTCTTCTTAAAGAGCTCTCCGAGCATCTGAAGCTCTCTTTTTCGACCTACAAATGAATGCTGCATTTTAGAATCCTTATTTGGTGATAAATTTATCATATCATAATTACATCACCAAATCAAGAAATATCGATTTGGTGATAGAATATAAATATTATTCCTCTAGGTCTGAGAAATTGTGAGGACCCAACTTCAAGCCGGGTTTAATGATATTGAGATAATCTAGGATACTGTGCATATCATATCGATAGTCATTACCAAACAAGCGATTTAGAATTGATAAGGATTTGTGAGTTAAATTTTTACGTCTGGTCTGATGGTATGTACCATTTTAGCCCGCGGAGATCGGAGGCTTCACCATCTCTTAGCAAGGTTTGGACTGATTTAAAATTATTTTCCTGGGACTTAGTTACATCACCATCATCTTCGTAGGTAAAATTCCATGTGAAGAATTGGGGTGTTTCAAATGAACCACCACGACCCAGCTGGTCCCACATCAAAGGTTGAAGAGGTTGACCTTGATAAAGCACAAGAATTTGTTCTAATTTAGGATTTTTTGTATAATGTCTCCGAGTGTCCTCGAAAGTGCCCGCAATATTGCTAATATTTTCTTTAGTTAAATTGCAATTGACTTTAATGGCAATAAATGGCCTTCTCATATCAGTCATTCCTTTCATAACTGGGGCTGTCATGTTCTTTTTACGCAAAGATGAGATGGTCTTAAGCTGAGATGAGTTAGAAAGTGTAATAGCAGAGTTATCAGACCAAGAGGTAAAGGAATTAACATCGATAATATAATCTTTGATTTGATTATCCTCTGGTTTTGTTTCTGGCAAGCGGAGGGTCAATTTCCCCATAATTGCTAACACGTTGTGTAGTGCAATAACAAACTCATCCTCGTTCATTTTTATTTTCAAAGTTTTCGCTTTGTAAAAATTGTCAATCATGCAATTGCTAAGCTCGTAAAGTAATTCAATGTGTTTCTCAGGAGACTCTACATTATCCCATATTGAAGAAGCTTTAGAGGAGGGTGTTTCCAGCTGAGATAAGTAGTTACTTAGCAAAATGCTTGCTTTATTAGGTTCGTATTTTTTGCAGAAGTCCAGCAAACTTTCTAATTTATTAGTGACATCGCGATCAGATGCTTGCGGAAGATAAGATGCAAAGGGAACTGGGTGTTGACCATAAATTCTTAGCAACGAAACTGAGTGGATTTCCAAGGCAACTTGGAAAGAATCAGGTAATTTTTCCATGCTTGTAAGGTTCTTACATGCCCTGCTTTTACAGGGAAATGAGATGGCTGAGCCGTAGTTTTCAAAATATTTAGTCGCGTCTAAACCATTAGCCTTATTTGATAGAACCGGAGCTCCGCTGCAACTTATTACTCTTACACTACTTGGAATTCCATACATGCCATTAATAAACATAAATTATCACTCAGTTTAGATAAAAATTAATAATAAAGTATAATTTTAAATTTATTAAAAATAATAAACAAAAATTAATAAAAAGTCAATTATAAAATTTAAAAAAGAAACAAGTTAATTATTTGCCGATAAATTAGCTGAAAAGTTTAAAAAGCGCCAAGCGCCCTGAAGATATTAGCGTAAGCCAGGCCGATATTGCCTTGAGCTTGGGCCATAGTATCTTCAGCGGAAACTTGCAAGTTGTAAAGAATTGAGAACTCTTGTGTAATCGGCTAAACCTTCTTGATATTGAAGAGTGGAAATATCAACAGATCTTTTTGCATATTTGAAGCTTTGTTCTAAATCTGCTGTCTCCTCTATAGATTTAACAAAGAATGTCAGGGCATCTTCCACTTCTTTATAAGCTTCCAGGACTTGATTGCGATATAAGGCTATCCCTTCATCAAGCAAAGCATACTGTTCTTTTACACGGTTCTCAAGACGGCCATAGTTTAAAATAGGCCACGACAAAATCGGGTCCATAAAAAAAGGTAAGGCTATTGCGGCTAAAGAAATGTTTCCCTTTTTGGTTGGCAGTTGAATGTGTATCAGAGCCGCATTCCAATCCTAAAAAACCTGTAAAGGAAATACGCGGGATACAGATCACTTACAGCAATGCCTACACGCGCATTTTGCGCAAATAAGAAGATCTAAACTGCGCCGTAAGTCTGGCCGTTGATAGAGAATTTCTGCAGGATATCCAATGGCAGCATCAGCTTGGAATATAGATGGGATCTGAGTTGATGGTAAAATGAGCAAACAAATTCTTCAGGAGTCAATCCAACAAGAATCGCAATACTTGTAAGCGCTCGTTTAAGCTCAATTTCTAAGCTTGTTTTTTGGGCTTCGGTTTCTTTCCACAACGTCACGGCTTGAGCATAATCGAGTTCTGATTCATAACCCTTCTTCCCAGCGTACTTTAGCGATCTCTGCGCTGCGGTATTGGATAGCAATATTGCGGTCGAGAATAGCTATCCGATTTTGAAATGTTTTATTTTGCACATAAGCTAAAACGATGTCTGAAATAAGAATTCTCTGGACATCTTGATAATCATCTTGTGTGGCGACGTATTCTCCGTATGCAGCTTGGATGCCGCGATAAAAGCGTCCCCAAAAATCTAATTCCCAGACAATGCGTAGGCCTAAAATGCTATCCAAAAAGTCGCGGTCTATATTCTAATGTATTTGGGGCATTTGCACTGATATGGGTTCTAATGGAAGAACCCTCAGCCTGCTGGGTCTGTGGAAACCATTCTCCAATCGCAAATCCTAAATTCGCTCTAGCAGCAATGATCCTATAAGCTGCAGCTTCTAACGTGTAGTTCTCTTGTAAGGCGTAGTCGATCAAAGCATTTAATGTGTCATCTTGATAATTGTTCCACCATGGGCCGATTTCTACATCCAGGATCCATTGTAAAGTGAGGGGATTGTTCCGTCCACGATTCTTGAGTGGGCGCTGCAGGAGATTTAAAATCGGGTCCCACCCTGAAGCATCCTGTAAGCAACAATATAACTAGAAGATGTAAGAATTCTTCCCATTATTTATCTTCCTTTGCTGGCGGCTGCAAGCGATAAATGATCGCATAGAAAAGGGGGACAGCAACGAGTGTGAGAACGGAACCTATAGCTAAGCCGCCCATAATGGCGACAGCCAAACCGATCCAAAAAACATCTTGCAATAGAGGAATGACGCCAAGAACTGTGGTTCCAGCCGCCAGCATCACAGGCCTAGCTCTACATCACAGCCGCTTCTATAATGGCATTGTAGGGATGCATTCCTTTAGCGAGGTTTTCATTGCAAGCATCAAGCAGGACCACAATGTTTTTGTTCATCATCCCGGCAAGGCTCATCGAGCCAAGAAGTGCCATAAATCCGAAAGGCACATTAAAGAGAAGCAGTCCTCCGGTAATCCCAATCATCGCAAAGGGGATCGTGCAGAGAATAACGGCGATCGGTCTAAAATCGTTGAATGTGACCATAAGGCATAATAAGATAACGATAATAGCAGGAACAATTCCTGGAAGGAGCTGTTTCTGAGCTGTTTTGCTGCTATCCTCTTCTCCATCCCAAAAAGAGCTGAAACCGTTTGGAAGAGGATAGGCATCGATCTCTTTTGATACGCTCTGTTTTAAATCAGACAAAAGTTGAAGTGAGCAAAGGAGAACCTTGGATAGCCACTTGTCGTTGTCTATCCCAACGAAGAATATAAGGTTCTTCCCACTGAAAATCTGTTTTATTGCTGACTTGCGAAAGAGGGACCGAGGTGACAGATATTTTCTCCGCGAATAGGCAAAGTATCTAAATGGGATAATAGCGACTTCCGCTCTTCATCTGTATTGCGCCACTGAATATTATAGAGCTTGTTTTTTTCACGATAGAGTCCCATATTCAGGCCATCATATCCTCGTTCTAAGGGCATTTGCAATATCTTCTCGCGAAATATTTGCTGAGCGCGCTCTTTTCTGATCATAATCGGTTTTAAGTTGCCTGACAGGATTCATCATATCGAGCCTCCAATCGGTTCCTAAAGGAGACTTCTGAATCTTGGCTAATAGATCTGATCCAATATGCCTTAATTCGCTGAGATTAGCATCATAAGGTCCCAAAACTCTCAATTCGAATTTCCAAGGGTCTCCAGGGCCGACGGTGTATTTTCGAATGCGCACTAAGGCTTCTGGAAACTCATTTTGAAGCCATTGAGAATGTTGATGCGATGAAGGGGTCAATGTCATGATAGCTTTTAAAGTTGATTAATAGCTGTCCATAGTTGGAATAAATGAATTCTGGATCAACAGGAAGATAAAATCGAGGAGGGCCTGCTCCAATAAAGCTTGAAACCGATTCTACATTTTCAGCTTCTTGAAATTTTTTTTCCATTTCATTCGTCTTAGAGGCTACCTCATGAATAGAAGTTCCCGCAGGGGCCCAATAATCTACCATCAGTTGAGGGCGTGTTGAGTTAGGAAAAAATAGCTTCACGACAAATTGAAAACCAATAAAAGAGATGACTAAAGCAGCAAGAAGAAAACAAACGGAAAGCAAACGATGGCGAAGAATTCCTCGAACGAATGTTCTAAATCGATTGAAAAAGGGGGTATTGAACTCATCTGTTTGACTATTCTGTTTTTTACTATCAAGAAACCAGAGGCATTGCTGCGGGGTCATTAGGATGGCGATAAACCAGCTTATCATTAAAGATATCCCCACAACGACAAACAAGGTGCGGCAATATTCTCCTGTTGAGCCTTCAGAGGCATAGATGGGATAAAATGACATCACAGCAATGATCGTCGCAGAAAGTAAAGGCAATGCAGGCGTGGCCGTTGCCGTAACAGCGGCTTGAAATCTATCCATCCCTTTGCGTAAGTTAACAGCAATGCCATCTGCAACAACAATCGAGTTATCAACCATCATCCCCATGGCGATAATCAAAGCTCCTAAAGACATCCGTTCCAATGGGATTTTCATGAAATACATGTAGAGAAATGTGGCAAGAATGGTGAGAATAAGATCAAGGCCAATGATTCCGCCCATGCGGATTCCACTTGGAATGAGCAATACGATCAAAACGATAATGATCGATTCAATCATGCTCAAAACAAAGCCTGAGATCGATTCTTCGACAATTGTCGATTGCCAAGAAATTTTATGCAATTCGATCCCTATAGGAAGCTCGCTTTGCAACTGACGTAACTTTTCATCAATCTGCCGACCCACTTCGACTATATTGCTATCTTCTGTCCCTGCAATTTGAATGCCGATAGCAGGGACTCCATTAAATTTCATCATTTTCACAGGTGGATCTTGGTATCCGACGGATACCTTTGCGATATCACCTAAGGTAAACTTAGTTTTCTCATTTTTCTCAATTTCCTGAACAAACGAATCTAGCAGTGCTTTTTGTCGCTTTTTGTTTTACAAGAGCATCTTGAATAAGATCATTCGTTCTAGGCTGGATAATTAATTCTTCGATTTCGAGAGGCTTTTTGAATTCTCCTGAAAGATGCATAGGATACCGAATCTCCCCTTGATCTACACTTCCGGCATCTACAACCATATTTTGTTTGATGAGCAAGCTTTGAATAGTCTGAGGAGAAAGGCGCAACTCTGATAATTTTTGGTTAGAGATATCCAAATGGATCACTCTTTGCTGCACTCCCCACAAGTCGATGCGAGCAATATTGGGAACAAGGTAGAGTTGTTTTTGAATTTTTTCCGCAATATCTTCTAATTCAGCCTGAGTAAATCCTTCACCAGTTAACGCTAATAGAAAGCCAAAAACAAATCCAAAGTCATCAACAACCCTTGGAGTGTCCACTCCAGGCGGAAGTGATGATGTGGTATCATTTATTTTTCTACGCAATTCATCCCAAACCTGAGGCAAATCTTTTGCCCAGTAACGATCTTTGACGTCTACTTTAATATAAGAAAGTCCATCGCGAGACATGGAGTAGATGTGTTTCACTTGCGGCATCTGATGGATCGCGGTTTCCAGACGATCGGTGACTTCTTGCTCGACTTCTTCCGGTGTAGCCCCAGGATATTGTGTGATCACTAAAGCTGACTTAACGCTGAATGGGGGATCTTCTAAGCGTCCAAGGGAAAAGAAACTAAAGATGCCGCCAAATATCATGATCATTGTGATCAGAATCATGACAGCTTTGTATTGCAAGCCAAACTCAACCAGTGTCCTCATGGTTTTGGCAGCTCCACATCAAACTTAACTCGCTGCCCCTCAATCAAGAAACTTGTGCCTGCTGTGACTACCCGATCTCCGGAAGAGAGTCCCTCTTGAATGATAACGATATCCCCTTTATAGCTTTCATCCACCTTGACTGCTTTTTTATGGACTGTTTGAGTGTTTGGATCCACTATCCACACGTAAGTTGTATGGCCATTGTCGCTGAAAATAGCGGACTTTGGTACTTTGAAGGTGTTGCTTAAATTTTCTTTTGATCGAGAAAGAAAGGCTCTGCCGCTCATCCCTGCTAAAAGGGAAAATTCGATAGGAACATTCTGCAAACTTAGTGTGACGGGATAAGTTTGTGTTGTGCTCGAAGCTTCTGTGCCAATTTCTTTGATAAATGCAGTGAAGACATTTTTGGGAAAAGCATCTAAACGGACTTCAAAATTAAGGCGGTCTTTTCCTTCAAGCAAAGCATTAATATATTTTTCCGGAACATTGATTTCCATCTCACGATCTGCAACATCTAAAAATCGCAATACAGGCTGTTTTGCACGCACCTGTTCGTGATTTTCAACATAAATAGCGGCGACAATTCCATCAAATGGCGCTTTTAGAGATGTGTAGGAGAGATCATCGGCAGCTTTATCCATATCGCTTTGGGCAACGGTCAATTCGGCTTTTAACTGGTTTTCTGTTTCCCTTTTTCTATCCAAAAAGCTTTCGCTAATGGCTCCAGGATCTTTTTTGTAGATGTTTTTCATCCTTTCATAGTCTCTCATAGCGAAATCGAGTTGGGCTTCGGTACTTTCCACTTTACCTGTGGCCTTCTTGAGGGCAATTTCATATTCTCGAGGATCTAACTGAATCAAAATCTCATCTTTGTTTGTTCTAGAGCCAGCATGGATATCTCGCATGATCACCGTGCCATCGACACGAAAGGAGAGGTCGGCACGCTTGAAAGCACGTAAAGTTCCTGGGAAAATGATTTGATTACTTACAGACGAGGTTTCACTAACTTGAATAGTTTTTACAGGGCGTATGGTTTCAGGGATGGCTTCTTTTTCGCAAGAAGTTAATAATAAAAGACAAACAAACCACCACAGCATAATATTATTAGCCTAGTATAAAATCTTTTTTTTCAAAATAAGTTTATTACAAGTTGTTTGCAATTAAAACCTTACTTTGTTAACAGGAAGACGGGGAAAATGCCGCTAAAAAAGGCCTAAGATTAACCTTTATGTATTTTTCCCTATGTAACTGCTAGATGGATTAAGTCCTCATCATTCATGAGGCTTTTCTAGCTTCTCACTTCATCTGGCTTGCCTTGGAATTGTAATTGCAAAACGATGAATGTGCGTATAATTTGGTGTGCCCAAGATCTTTGCAAAGCTGCCAATCCGGCGGTAAAAATGTAAACACAAACTGACCGATCGGTCAATCTGTTATTTTTAAATAAAAATTAAGTGTTAAAAATTAAATTGACTTAAATAAAAAATTTTAATACAATTCTTTTAATTTACTTTTATTTTAATCAATAAAATTGGAGTTTTTATGAGCTTTATAACTAATATTAGTTTTAGCAATTATCGAGCAAGCAGCTTTAGATTTATAAAAAATGAAAAAAAACAAGAAATGAGAGATACTGATCATAAAGTTTATTCTACTAAACAGCAATTATCTATATCAACAGAAAAAAAAGAGAAAAGAAGTAAAAAAAATAGCGCAACACCAATAGTTTTTTCTAAAGCAGAAAAGAAAAAAAAAGATATTAAAATAACTTCTTCTAAACAATTATCTTTAACTACAACCACACCAGAAAAAAAAGAGAAAAAGCATAAAGGGATTAGATTATCACCAAGAGCTTTGTCTAAAGCAGAAAAGAAAAAAAAGAATATCAAAATTACTTCTTCTAAACAATTATCTTCTACCATCACTACACCAGAAAAAAAAGAAAAAAAGTATAAAGAGATTAGATTATCACCAAGAGATTATAAAACTGATAAATCGAAAAAAATGACTGATGTTAAAGATAGTTTCAAATTTTCACAATTACTTGTAACAATTGAATCAGAAGAAAATCGGATAGACATTTGCTCAAATGCAAGACTTTGGTCTGTCAAGGCTAACGGGAAATATCTTAAGGCTCATGGAGGGAAAGCACCAAACTTTAAGCCGGAAGAGGCCCATCTTGATCATGCTAATATTTTTCAGACATCGAAAAAAATCTGTCATGATATTTCCATATCGTTAGAGGAACCTATGAGCGTTGAAAAAGTAATCGTTTGCCGTGACACAAAAAAAGCCATTCAGGCAATAGCTATTTTTAATAGCCAATCCAATACGCTTAAATACTTGGCAACTCATCCTGAGAATATTCGTCATGAAGTTAATAAAAATTCTCCTAATGTTCAGGGGGCTGGAACATCAATCGTTCTTTACCTAGCTAAAAAAATGTTGGAAGAAAAGGGGACAATACGTTTAAAAGCCATTGAAAATGCCGTCCCGTTCTATAAAAAACTTCAATTTGAGCTCGATCCTGATAATGAAGATCCAAGTGATCGCCGAATTCCAAAACACATAGCAATGAAACTATCATCAGAGAAAATAAAAGAACTCATTGATAATGAAGTCGCGCCGTTTAACCAATTGAAGTAGCCTAGGTAAAATTTAAAACTTAGAAGCGTTAATTTTCCTATTTTCTGTGCGGTCTTTTTAAGAGGGTGTTCACAACTTATTGAAAGTTTGTGAACACCCTCTAAGATCGGTTTTCGATGAAAAATTTTGACTAATAAGTTTGATTCTCGTAACATGGCTATCATTAGGTATTTAAGAAGTAAACTTATGTTAGAAATCATCAAGAATATCCCCTTATTTGTATGGCCTTTGTTTGCAGTCCTTTTGCTAGGAGGCTTAAAAGCAAGAAAGGCCGGCTCCGTGCCCTTGCCAGTATTATTTTTGATCCCATCCATCTTTTTTGGTTGGTCCTTATTTGGGTTTTTTGGCAAATATGCTTTGGATCCTTTACCGATTTGTCTCTGGTTTCTCTGCTTAGGGGGCGGATTCTTTATTGGGTTTTCCCATATGCAGCGGCTCAAGCTCAAATTCGATAAGAAAAAAAAGAAAGTTGAATTGCCCGGCAGTTGGATCCCCTTGATACTTTCGATGTCCATCTTCATTTCAAAGTTCTCTATTGGAATGATGAGTGCGCTGCTGCCCCATCTTATGGATTCAACTCTGTTTCTTGGGCTTGAACTTTTCTCAACGGTTATCCTCGGCATTTTTGCTGGAAGGTGTGTGTGTTGCCTTATCAGGTATAGATCTGCAGGCATGGATGTGCAATTTTGACATCCCAAACATCTGACATTTGGGAATGGTCAATTATTCTTTTTTAAACCAATCAAATTCTTGAAGTTGATCATCCTGTGAGAAAGCTTGGCCTAAACTTGCTTCGGTCATGTTTTGAAAATACCACTCGCCGTCAATCTTCACTAATTTGCTTTTAAAAAAGCTTACGTAAGGGGGGTAAAATTTGAATATTGAAAATTAAATAAAATTAAACATGTTTTCTGTAATATAATTAGTTGCTATTGCGATTTTTAAACTTATAACAATTTGGAGTAATATAATTATCTTGTTGCTTCTTCTGTTGAAAATCAAATATCGATTAAGCAAAATAAGTCGCGAGATGAGTCTATTGAAAATCCCCGTGTTGAAATTGACCTTATCTTATTGGATAGCCCAAGCTTTATCGTCAGCTTAATATAAACTTCGAGTTATAACCTTATAAAGGATATTTTCATGTTAGATAGTCTACTTAGGAACCATGGGTCATTGGTTTATGCTGCAATACCAGCCGGGATTGGCTTTGTTGCAAGTAAAATTGCGATCTATGTACAACCCTCCATAGCGCTTCGTTGGACGCCATCTCAAGCGGCTGTTTTCATTTTTGCAAACTCTTTACTAAAAGATGCAATGAAAGGATCTGCCGCTAGATTTTTTCCGCAGAAGGATTCTTGGCAGCACAAAATCGTTGTTCATTTATTTCCTGCACTGATTACCATAGCTGTTTGTAAAGCTTTAGGGTGTACAATAGCAAAAACCAATGCCCTAGTTGGAGTTAACTGTTTTGTTACGACTGCCTATGAGGCTTTCGAACCACATAAGTTTTTTCTACAAAGAACGGGAAGAAAAACCGATTAATATTCTTTTCTTTGTGTTTTGGCAAGTTCGAAAAATTTCCAATCATTTCCCCATTTGCAGGAAAAATGTTGAAAAGTCGCATGCTGCTAGAATTTAAGATTTAAACTGACAACTAAGCCTTGAGCCCAAAAATTTGTGCTGTGATGCTTGAATTTTGGACGTTCTGGCCCGGTGGGAAGCGGTGCAGCGGCGGGTTCTCCGAATGGCACTGGTTTATCCGGGCCAACCCCAACACTAGCCCGAGAAGCTTGCGCAAGCGCTGTTTGAGTAGGATTGATCTTCCTGTCGACTTGTTCTCCTGGACGAAAAAGTTGATTCATCCACAAAAAATTGTAGCCAACACCAATTTCAAAGCAGTGTGAGATTTGATAATATAGGTTGAATTTGGTTTCCAAAACAACTGCAAATTCATTTCGATGGTGAGAACCGCGATTCGTCGGTTCGGAAAAAAGTCCCCCTGTCAAAACTTCTTTTCCAGTATTCTTTGTTAAATAAAATAAATTGCCATTGGATGTTTGACTCTTGCCTTCTATTTTCACTTTTTGATGCATGCACCCTAAAGAGGCCTTGGCAAAACCTTTAAAAAGCCATCTATTTACATTGTAATCTAGCTTCAATCCAATTTGAGGACCATAGAAGTTATTATTTGTTTTAAAGCTGTCTTTGAAATTGTAAAATCCCCGGGCACTGGGAGCATTAGGCTGGGCGGCTGTTTGACCAATAAATAATAAGGATTCTTGCAATTGCACCCATCTAAATCCTACAATGCAATCAATCCTGAACTCGCATCTCCTTATCAAATTGACTAAAGCGTTGAGTTCAGAGCCTAGCAGCTCACTTGACATTTTTAATGAAAAGCGGCCTTGAAAACCTGGCCCAAATAAGGGGCCGGGAAGAATAAAGACAGTTTCGCCAGGTACACCATTTAGCCCCCACAAACCCGTGACGTCATCGATCGGCACTGCGACATTCAAAGATCCTGGCTCGCCCGATGTCAAGATCGATCGTTGATGCGATTTTTTTGGAAGCATGAAGAAGCTGCCTTCTATTCCAAGCTGCTGACAGTTTTCGATCCATCTTCCTAATGTAATGCGAAATCCATTTCGCCAATTTATATCAATCTCTTTATCGCCCAAAAGGATTTTGGTACCTGGCTGACCAAGGGCCCCTGGCACAGGGTCGGTCAAGGAGGCAGATGTCACCAGCGCAACTGGAAGGGGTAACTTTTTGGTCTTCCATAGCAAATAATCACTTTCTAACCACCATTCGTCAGCATTAAGAGCATGTATTCCTAACAGACAGAAGAGAAAAAGTAGATGGCGATATTTCACATGCATCATCAGGTTATTATGTTGATACTTTCTCCAAAACTCGCATAAAAATAGCTTCATGTCCATAATGCTGTGATCGGCAATGCTGAAAAAGAACTTCCAAAAGGAAGTGCCTTATCTCCTGTATAGAAGATGATTCCTTTATGAAAATCATCACCGCAATGTTCCTTTAATGAGATCAATCCTTTTAAATCATCTTTTCTGACAATGCTCGACAGTTTGATTTCTATTCCGATAATTTTTCCAGAAGGTGATTCTAATACAATATCAACTTCTTTTTGATCGTGAGTCCTATAGTGATATAATTTAAGAGGTTCCGAACTCCACGTCACCTGTTTAACAATTTCCATTACTACAAAGTTTTCAAAGACCTGACCAAATACATTGGGAAGTTTTAAAAGACGTTCCTCATCAAAATTCATTGATTGCAACAGCAATGCCGTATCTGAAAAATAAATTTTCGAAGTTTTGGATAATTTTTTATCTATATTTCGACTCCATGAAGGTAATGGATAGAGTAAAAATAAACTTTTTAAAAGCTCAATATATCGCCTTATTGTAGCCTCGGAGGCTCTTATAAGATCAGTCAGAGAGTTGACATTTAATGGGGAGCCGATCCTATTAGCTATTCCGTATAGAAGCGAAGGCATTTGTGAAAAATGTTCGATTTTCGATAAATCGTTAATATCTTTTTGAAGCGCGTTAAATAAGTAGTCATTACACCATTCTCTTATTTCATCTGAAGATTTAGCAGCAACAGCAGGTGGAAATCCTCCCTTCATCAAAATTTTAATAATCTCGTTCTGTGACAATGTAGGATATTCACTATTCCACGGTTCATTTCCAAAAAGAATCGTTAAGAAATTTTCTTTTTTACCCCGTATTTCCCCTTGTGACAAAGGCCACATATTACAGATGCCCATTCTACCTGTCAGGCTATCCCCCAGATGTGGAACAAGAAGAGGATTTGCTGAGCCTGTAAGCAAATATCGGCCAGAATGTCTATTCTCGTCTACGTCAACTTTAATTGGCAAAAAAATCTCCGGAGCTCGTTGAGCTTCATCAATTATCAATGGTTTAGTTTGATTGTTTAAAAATCCAATAGGATCAAATTGAATCGAGGCCAGTGTTGCGATATTATCACAGGAAATATAGCTCATTTCCAAATGATGACCGATAGATTTTGAAAGTGTCGTTTTTCCGCATTGACGTGGTCCAATAATCAACATAACTGGCATAGACTTTAGTCGTCTTTGCAAAACGTCTGAAATATTTCTGGCATACATGATATAAACCTTCTTATTGTGACGAAAATTTCGTCACAACTTGAAGATAATGCTTTGTTTTGCTTTTTTCAAGCTTTTTATTGTCCAAAAGCAATTAAAGCTGAGGATCGGATTTGAATCAGTGTGTTGTCAGCAATTAAAGCGGCATTTATGAGTTCATAAAGCCCCGTTATTACTAACATTAAAATTTTAATTACTGAAAACAATGCAACTTTTAAATAAATCAATTAAAAATTTGAATATTAATGGCAGAAAGATGTCGTTAGCAGATGCAATAAATTTGTCCCTCTGCAAACCTTCAACACTTTAACTCGGTTAATCATGAAAATATTAGAATGGAAAATTAATTCAACTTAAACATTTCCTTAATGCCTATTTAACATAATTTATTTACGATTCCAATACTTAAACTTCTAACAAGTTGGAGAGAATATAATATGTCTACATACCTTAATAATATACGCGCAAAAGCTGATCAATATTACGATGCAATACCAAATGAGACGATTCAAGCTGCTGGAAAGAGCTTTGTCGTATCATTCGGAGTGAGTTTATTACTTACACAAAATCCTCAATATGCACTGGAAAGCGGGATAATAGCTGCTACTTGCTCGCTAGTCTTAAACGTGACAAAGCCAATTTTTAAAGACATTTGGAACTCTAACATAGAATCGAAGCTGCAATTCATTGCTAGAGTTAGCATTATTACATCAGCTGTTGCTTGTACAATGGGCAAGGTGATGTATGTGCGATCCTATGCTGTTATAGCGTTACTAACCATCGCTGCGCAATTTGCCCAGGGAATGGAAAAAGTTAACATGAAAAATGCAGATACCTATATTGCAATATAAATATTGTTCTAAATGAATTAAAAGTGGGAAATGAGCCTTTCAGGTTAATGACTCACCTTACGCAAAAGGTGCAGACGAATAAGCGGATCTTTTGAATCTCAATTAACTTCAAAAATGCTCGCAATATTAGTAAAATATTGCTCCGCTTTTTGAATTAATTGATTTTTCAAAATCTCTCGCTTCTTCGTTTTGCACTTTTTGCGTAAGGTGAGTTAATGATGAAACACAGGTGCACGGTTATAGCCAATGGGCACCTGTATTACACTATTCAGCTATCAGTTAAATTCAAATTTACGTGAAATCTCCTCTCTCTTTTCTATGAAACGACTACCATCATAAAACAGCTCGTTCCTCACAATCAGCCCATCCCGAAAGCTTAATAATATGGCAGCTGAGAAGCCTTTGAATTTCTTCAGCGCTGAGAAAGAGGCTTGCATTATCCCAGAGCTTTAGAAATTTTTTTGGTTGCGCTAGCTTTATATCTGTCAGAAAGGCGCATTTATCAGAAAAATTCATGTGAGGGAAAAGAACCTGCACCATCTCTACCATCTGCTCAACTGTCATCAGATCATAGATAGGATGTTCAATGGCGCGTAATTCTTCGTCTGTACAAAGTCTTTGTAATTCCGGAAGGAGTTTCGTCTCTTCTTCGTGAAGATGCAGCAAGTTATCACCTACGAATTTGCGATAGGCAAGATAAAATTGGTACCCCCCCTCTTCACGATTAGGGCTTGTCTTGATGGCATCCAGAAGATCTTGCAGTTTTTCTAATGTTTCTTCTTGGTGCTCATGGTCATTGTGTGCTTCACGATGAATGGCGGATCCTTTCTTTTCTAAAAGAGCATGGAAATTTTGCTCCTCATGTTGCGCATGAGCCTTTAGCATCTCCTTGATGGGGTGCCATTCCTCTTGAATATGTTTAAGCGCTGTATCATTCGTAAAATCTGTTTTGGCAATAAGTCTTTCCAGTTCGTTTAATGCAAAGCTCACATACTTGTGTTCACGATAAAGTTTTGCTCTCATATATACCTGTGGTGTCAAACGGAAAAATGATAACAGAAACTGACAGATCAGTCAATTTCATATTTTATTTTAGGTTTGACTTGCGCTGGAATATGTACAAAGGAGCGAGAAAACTGCAAAGGGGGAGTGCAGACATGATTGTTGAGGTAATAATATGTTCCTATACCAACAGGGGATAACAGCGATAATCGGTGTGCGATTGATGCGACGTGCGCAAGTCCAAGATCGCTTTCAAAGCTGCTGCTTAAAACGAGTTCTATTCCTCGCTTCTCTGTCCATTCACGTAATGGTAGACAGCCTAGCAATCCACCCTGGATTGTTGGCTTATAAATAAGGGCCTTTAGTGTTGGGAAAGATTCCAACTGTTCCAAAGATAGATCTTGGGGAAAAGATTCATCTACTGCAAGAGGATGAGGAAATAGAATTAGGTCGTTGGGATTTTGAAAAGGTTCCTCCACATAATCAAATGTATCTAAAGGGAACTGTTCAAAAAAGGATAGAGATTCAGAGGTTTTCCAGGCTCGGTTGACATCAATTCGCAAACGGAATTTGTCTTTCAATTGATCGATAATCTGTGCAGCGTCTTCGAAGCTTAGATGGTTTACTTTGAGCTTAGCAGAAGTATGGCCTTCAGGATGTCTAAGTTCGGCTTGCTGCATAATTTCCTTTGGAGAGCCCATCAACAGAGCGCTTGTTGGGACGGTATGCTCTGGAATAGGAGTGAGGATTGACAAAAGGGCAGATTCTAATCCAAATAATACAGAAGGCAAAAGATTGAGCTTTTCAATTTCTTTTAAACGATGAGCAGTCCAATCGATCATCATTATCTCTTGCCGCTTTTCATTTAGTTGCTTCAAGGAATCGTCTAATGTCTCACGGCTCCATTTTGGAAGGGGAGCTACTTCTCCCCATCCTACATTTCCCAGCTGATCTGTTATGTGGATGAAAATTCCACTACGCATCTGTCCATGCGTTAGAGAAATTTCATAAGGATGCAAAGAAAATATTTTTATTTTCATTTTTTGAAAAGCTCCTTCAAAAGTTTGCGCGCCGATACATCAACTTCCGAGCCAAATCAATGGCTTGAGGATTATTTTTAAACCACGTGGCTAAATCACTAGGAAGGCTAATGCGTTGTGTAGTTTCTTTTACAGAGCCTTTGGGTCTTCCCGCTCCTTTTCTTTTACCCCCATGCCCCTTAGTCTTCTTTTCTGTAAGGGGATTCAATCTTTCTTCTAAACGATGCTTGATGAATTCCTGCAAATATTTAGGATAATTCTCGATTACTTCATCCAGGGATTCCCCACCATATTCAACAGGATAGTTGGGATGATTGAAAACCCATTCATTTACTTCTTTATCAAACCAAGGCTTGATCTCTCCAATTTCTTTAAGGGCAGTTTCTAAATGATCTTTTATTTCTTTTTTGGAGGCCATGACCATCCTCTCTCTTTAAATTCCTTGTCTGTTTTACGTATACTTGAGGCCGAAACCTCTCGTTTTTTCCCTTTACTATGGATTACTTTAATGGAACACAAATAATGTTGGTTTTCATCGTAAAGGTTATAATCAATGCCACCTTGTTTCTAAGCGCCATCCGACCAATCTCAAATAGGCTGTGTATTTCCTTTCCTCTAACGGTTTTGCCATATTGTAAACCTATTTCTATTCTGTAAACCTATTCTTGAATATTTTACCAAAAAAATCAAGTTAAAAATCGTTCAAAATGAGCAGCCGGACCTAATGCTTCTTGCAACGCGATCTAACCAAGTCTTACATAGATTGCTTTCTATTGCACACACACGATCTGCGTGTATAAATCCTGACGGAAGCTTTAGAAGCCCCTCCTTCATTTCAGCAAGATGTTCTTTTTCTTCCAATAAGATCGATTTAATAGCGACGCGAGAGCCCGCCTTGCGAAGAACTTCATCATAAACAGGATATAGTTCTTCCGCGCGAAGTTCAATGGCATAGGTGACAAGCAAGTAGGCGGCTTCTTTTATCGAGTTTTTAGATAGACCCAACTCCCTGAGATAGCGGATGGCTTTTACGTCTAAGGATGTCAAATAGTGCAGGGTAGCGGTTTCTCCGAGCATATAGGAAAGAGAGTAAGTGTCCATGGGGTTGGGTGAAACCCTTTCGATTTGACATTTTAAATGATGAGCATGGCGAAATTCTTCTGCTGCATGTTTAAGCATTTCTTCTTTGACTAATGTCGGATGCTCGCAGGCGGCAATTTTTCTAGCTCCACAGTTTTCAAGGAATGAAAGGGTATTAAGCCACTTGGCGTGTAAATCATGGGAAGCCACAATGGTCGTCAGGAGGTGGTGGGTCTGTTTTGCAAAAGAAACAAATGCGGTCATAGGTCCCCTTTAATAGTAAAAATAATTTGATCATAGATGAAGCAGATGCCGAAAAAGCGGCAAAGTTGGTCACGTTCAACTCTTGTGCAGGACTCAATTTTGGCTTCAAGATGTGATCTCATGGCGCGGAACCCTTAGCAAATGGGGGTCGTTTCTTAAGGCCCAGGAGCTGAAACATCTCCTCGTCTTTGTCGACAGGGGTATTTGCGACTGTCAAAAGTTTTTCTCCAGCAAATATCGAATTCGCTCCGGCTAGAAAACATAACGCTTGCTGCTCATAAGACATCTCAATCCGTCCGCAAGATAACCTGACCATTGCCTCAGGCAAAACAATTCGTGCTACAGCAATGATTCGGATCATTTCCCAAATGGAGACCTTCGGTTGCTTTTCTAGCGGCGTACCTGGAATTTGACTTAATCGATTTATCGGGACAGATTCGGGGTGGGGATTTCTCCTACATAAAGTTAGTAGGAGTTCCAGCCGGTCTATGGGATCTTCCCCCATCCCTAGGATGCCGCCGCAGCAGACACTCAAATTGGCCTTTTCAACGACATCTAATGTATCTAATCTATCTTGGTAAGTTCTGGTTGTAATGATCGTTCGATAAAATCTTTCAGAAGAATCGAGGTTATGGTTATAGGCATAAAGGCCAGCTTCTTTAAGTCTTTGAGCCTGAGTTTCTTTTACCATCCCTAAAGTGCAGCATACTTCCACACCCAAATCGATGATTCCTTTGACCATTTTGAGAACTCCTTCGAATTGCTTGCCATCCCGCACCTCCCTCCAGGCAGCTCCCAAGCAAATTCGGGTTGCGCCCCGCTCAATGGCCTTTTTTGCTTCGCTTAAGACCGCTTCATATTTCATCATGGATTGCGCACTAATAGAGGTCTGATATCGAGACGATTGAGCGCAATATTTACAGTCCTCGGGGCATCCTCCCGTTTTAATGGAAATCAGGCTACAAACTTGGACTTCTGCCGGCTGATGAAATTGGTTGTGAAAGCGATTGGACTTTGAAATGAGTTCCATGAGGGGTAATGCATAGATTTCTTTTAACTCATCCAGTGCCCAGTCATATCTGATAGACATTGTAATCTCCCCATTTTTAAGCCATTTTGTCTTCGAAATGGGAATTTTAGTCTGATTTTTTGGCTGTTTCAATGAAAAATTGCTTGTGTATCGATCCTCTAAAACTCAAAAGTAGTTTATAAAAAATCAAAATGGGTTTATAAGAAGGTTTCTTGAGAGATTTTCTCGGGATTTTAGCCCTGTTCTCTAAAAACTCAGGTTAAAACTAAAAAGTAGTTTAGAAAGCTTTAAACGAGGTTTGATTTTTTTTATGCTTGAAGCCTTATGTGGTAACAAAAATGTGCAAAAAATTCTCATCTTCCTGTTTGTTAATGGAAAATGCTATGGCACCCAACTCCATCGATCGCTTGATACCCCGCTCACCCCCCTTCAAAAAGCTCTGTCCCGCTTAGAAAAGGGAGGCCTCATCACAAGCTACTATGAAGGAAAGACGCGGCTTTATCAGTTCAATCCAGCCTACCCACTAATAAATGAATTAGAACAGCTGCTCAAAAAAGCTTACACACTACTTCCGGCTCATAAAAAGAAAGCATACTATGTCGTAAAAGAGGAACCGATCAATTCGGAAAATAAAGCTCAAGTTCTTTCTACTCTCTGGCAAAGGCTTATGGGAGTTACCCAGCTTACTTTCCATGCAAAGACAAAATCAAAAGAAACGGGATGGAACGGCAAGGGTCAAGGCGAGGTAGTTGTGACGAAGGAAAATGCCAATACCTTAGTTTTCACTGAAAAGGGGACTTGGCAAAGCAAACAAGGAGCGGAAGTCAGCTTTAGCAATATATTCAGATGGAATTTGGATCGCAATGCGGGTGTGATTTCTTTGGAGCACTTACGCCGAGGCCCAGATCATCCCGTTTTTCTTTTTCATCTTGCTCCTGCCGGTAAACACCTCCTATCATCAGTCGATTCACATCTTTGTGAAGGGGATATTTATTTTGGACAGATTCGCTTTGACCAACATAGCCTTCGTTTGAATTGGAGGGTTATCGGTGCCAAGAAAAATGAGGAGATCGATTACTACTATTCTTGATGCAGATGTCACGAGCGGAACTGGTGAGGCGCGCAAACTTTCGACTGTGATAAAATGAAAAATTTTTCTATCATGTTTTTTTTGCAGCAGCAAACCTCGTTTAGAAAAGGTGATGATTGATGAGAGAAATGATGAGAAGCCCTGCGTCAAGGAGCAATCAGGTTTTTATCAAAATCCTGTTTTTCCTTGCTTGCTTTATCTTTTTCGCCGCGATAAGCATAAAAGAGCCTTTAGAGGCCTTTGGGAATATCCTTTCACCTGAGTGTCTCGATCGGCAAGAAGTATTTAATACAACCACCACAATTTTTCACGGATCTTCTGTTGAACCGACCATTGCCGTCAATCCAATGAATAAAAAACGGATGGTCGCTGTCTGGCAACAAGATCGGATCTCTAATGGGGGAGCCCTTCAAGCGGGAGTTGCTTATTCCAAAGATGGCGGCAGGCATTGGCATAAAAGCAGCATCCCTTTTCAAATATGTAAAGGGGGAATAAATCAACGATCAGGGGATGAGTGGCTAAGTTATTCTTCCGATGGGAGGAAAGTCTATTTATGCGCTGCTGTTCTCAATGCAACCCAAGAACCAAATACAGAAAATCAGTTCGGAGTTGTCGTCACGATTTCTGAGGACAATGGAGAAACCTGGAGTGAGCCCCGCTATTTATTTTCTAGCATGAATTATCTAAACGAACCCACAAAACAATTTGCCAATTCTGACAAAACCTCCATCACGGCCGATCCAAACGATCATCATAATGCCATCGCGGTCTGGGCCAACTTTAATCCGAGTTCATCATTCCATGGTGTCGCTCAAAGCAGCTATACAACTAATAGCGGAAAAAGCTGGTCAGCGGTGCAACTGGTATATGATCCCTTTCCTGATCTTACGCAGCAAGGTTTAAGTAATGGTATTCAAAATGACAATCAAGCTAGCAACAATGTGGTTGTCATCTTGCCAAAGAAAAGCAAAAAACCAAACGTAAATGGCGATTGGCTCAACTTTACGGTTCGCGTCTACGCAAAGCCTGGCGCAACTGATGCTCAGTATACTAACGATTCTTTTCCCTTTCAATATACACTGACGGATATTGTCGCTATACGTTCCAAAAACCGAGGCAAAACATGGGATCCTCATTCGGAAGTTGTCATACCGAGTTTTGTTAATCATTTGCTTTACACGGGCGGCTATACGTATGACATTAATGGAGATATCACAGGTGGTTTGGGAACTCTCATGCGAAATGATCAAACCGTCCCTTCTTATAATGTAAACCCAAAAAACGGTTTCCTGTACGTTGTCTATCAAACCAGCGCTTTTAGATCGGACCAACTGCAGCAAATAGGGCTTGTTGCTTCCCGTGATGGCGGGCATACTTGGTCAACGCCTGTACAAATTAATCGTACCCCTGCCAATGCATCAAATCCTCAAGCTTTTGCTCCCTTTGTTGCCGTCACTAAAAAGGGGCGTGTAGGTGTGCTCTATTTTGACTTTCGCAATGATGATCGATCTGATTTAAATAAAACTAAAATGGATGCGTGGCTTGCGATCTACCAGGAAGTCAAAGATCCGAATGGAGGAAGTACGCACATGGGCTTGAATTTTGTTGAAGAGATACGTCTTTCTGAAAAATCATTTATCGCTCAGAATGGCCCCATGACTACCCAAGGGGTGATGACTGAAGGTGATTATCAGTTCCTTAGAGCCCAAGGCAACAATTTTTATGCCATCTATATGAAGTCATTCAAAGGTCCTTTCACCCTGCCTACAGTGATCTTATCCGATCCTACGCATAATGCCACTATACTTCTGGATAACAACCGCCGTACAGCTCCTTTTGTCAGCGTCGTTAAGAATACAAAAAAAGGGGCACATTTGCTTTTAACAAAAAAATTAAAAACGCCATTTTGAATGAATTTCAGAAGAGACCGGTCAATGTATTCATTCGGTTTGAGGATGCAACCTTGTATTTATAATAATTGATTAACAAAAATTTCCCTCAAAAAAAGATAAATGTTGATTTTGCGTGCAAAAATCACCTATAATTCGATTTATTGGAGTTTACGAGAACAAATTCTTGCTGAACAGGTCAAGATTTTGTGAAAAAAAAATCCTCGATCAAGCTTGTTGTCCCTGGTTATTTCAACTTTTAAACTCTTGGAGCCGCTTTGAATGGATATGGAGATTAATGATTTTATAAGAATGATCCTGAAAAATGGCATGGGGGACTGATCTTCCTTGCTCGTCCGATATCCATTGATACTGCAGGAAAAAAGGGTTAAAAAGGCAGCTTTCATTGATAAATCCTGGCTGATTGTTGGCATGAATCGGGTCGAGGCCCCCGAGAAATTGACCGATCGCTGCCGCATCAAAAATTGCATGAAATATTTCGAAGTGATTTGAATAGGAGTGAGGACGTGTTGTGGTATGATGAGAAGGGCTTTCGAGGGGATAGACAGAAGTATACTCGGGCATAATAATCGGCAAAGCATCGATCCATTGGTCTGAATATTCTTTGCGATAATTCCCTATGACCTCCATATCGAAGAGGCGCTTAGGAGCGTTTTTTGCAAAGTAGGCAGCTAGAGATCTCATCGCTTTGCAATTGGCAATCCAAACAAAACCCGGAATGCAGCGGTCATCGTTATCAAAAGTCGCCCCAACACCGGGATATTGTTTTTGAAAATGGGGGAGCAGCGGCTCTAAATCGGCATAAAGCATGTTATCATTTTCTAGATGAAAGACATTTTCTAAAGAATAGGCCTCCATAAGATCCAAGAGGTACAGGAATCTCTCAGAAGTATACCTCCAAAAGGGAGAAGTTTCAGCGCAGAGGTCTTGGTACTCTTGATGAATCGGAGTTTTAGGCAGCGCGTCGTAAGTGCATAGTTCTATGTTCGCTTGCTCTTTCAGCGCTTGAAACCGTTGCAGTCCTCCTTCACTGCTTAAGAGAATAATTCTTGCATGTTGATTGAAAAGGCGAGCCTGTGCAATCGCAATATCTGCATGCGGAGGCACTGTTTCGCCGATATGAACATAGACAATCGAATATTCAGCAAATATGTTCGATGCATATGCCAAAAGTGCAATCAGTATAAGTCTCATTTTTTTCCTCATGTTGGGAAATAGTTGCTAAATTTCTTTAAAAAAGTCATAATTTGCCATTCAATAAATTTTGATGTTTCTATGATTTTTTGCCATTGGTTTTTTGGGATTGCCTGAGAAACAGCAACCGTTTTTTTTCTATAGAAACCCAAAACTCTGGTTAGAAAGAGAATCTATCGAATATTGGTTTAAAATACATTCACTCGGAAGCTGAATTATGCATCGAGCGTTGAAAGTTTATTTCTTTTTCTACTTTTCCTTATTTGGAGCAACTCAAGGAGCTGCAAGCGAGAAATTTTACGTGAATATGCACCTCGGCGGGCGATTGGGGAACCAGATGTTCCAAATTGCCGCAGCTTTGAGTTTAGCCGAAGATTTTGGGGCTGAGGCAATCTTTCCCGACTTGGCGGAGCGGGATGGAGAAGATATTCAGTTAAACCACAAATATTTTTTCTCTTCTCTTGAAGCGAAACGCCCTTCAGTTCCATCTACTTATACATTTCATGAACATCCCCATTTTCACTTTAACCCGATCTCATTTCATCCAAATATGGAAATTTTCGGTTATTTCCAATCAGAAAAATATTTTAAACATAATAAAGAAAAGATATGTTCATTCTTCGAACCCTCAGCAAAGATTAAGGAATATCTCGCAAAGAAGTATCAGCCTCTCTTGGACCATCCCAAGACGGTAGCGATCCATTTAAGAGCCTTCAAACTTGAAAGCTTAGAGATCGAAAAGTGCTTTCCCTTTCTTTCCGGCGAATTCTACATGAGAGCAGCTGAGTTATTTTCTGAGGATGCTCTGTTTGTCATTTTTTCTGATCGGATAGATTGGGCGAAAAAGGAGCTGAAAAATTTTAAGCGTCCGCATGTTTTCATTGAAAATGAGCCTCATTATCACGATTTCTACCTCATGAGTTTTTGTAAACATCAGATCATTTCTCCTTCTAGCTTTAGTTGGTGGGCTGCTTACTTGAATAAAAATCCAGAAAAAATTGTCGTGGCTCCAGATCCTTGGTTTAGCCCAGTCTCAGGCCATGATTCGTCGAATGTTATCCCCGAAGGGTGGCATGCCCTTTCTTGGTTGCGCTAATTGCGGGATTTATAAGATTTAGCTGCATTGATAATCTTTGACATCCAGTATTGATGAGTCAATTTTTCTCGATAAGCAGGGTGGGTAAAGGCTTCTCCATATTGTACGATCCATTTTTGAAAATTCTCCTCATTGACTTCGCTCCAATCCTGAAGGATCACAACCGGCAACCCCTCATACAAAGGATCAAGAGGGGAGCTTTTTACGATGACGATACATCCTAACGTTAAGTCTTCCCAAGTGCGATGGCAATCCAATCCATTCCCATGGGGGCTAATGGAGAAGGCATAGTTGAGTTTGGTTTTCCAAAGCTGGTCCCGGGGCATCCATCGGCCATGGTCGATGACTTTCGACGATAAAATAGCCGTAAAAATCGAGGTTCTATCTTCTCCGAATTGCAGGTATCTCTTAAACTCTCCATGCATTGTGTCGGAATGATGAAAATCGACAAAAGCTCGACATTTTCTCTGGTGCGTGGGAAGCGCTCCTTGCAGAAGGGATAACAAAAGGGCTTCCTGTTGTTTGGGAGATCCGACCACACCCCATCCACCGGTTGTTCCTTTGTAAGCTACCGTATGAAAATCGATCCCAATTGGAACCGGCGAGATTTTCTTTGATATGCCTTGATAATCACAATTTTGTGCAAAAATATGAATGATATTTTTCTGAGAAAGAAGCTCTTCAAGTACTTCCGGTTTTAAACAATCCGAGGGGAAAGAGCCGTCTCCATCGCTAATGACTAAGACAAAGGGTACTTGAATCCAAGGAAAGACCTTTTCATAAAACTCAGACACAAGACGAGATTGCACCCAGACGATGTCTCCACTTTTGACATCCTGATAGCATTCAGGCTGTAGAATTGGTTCGTATAAGAAGTAGCGCCAAGGATTTTTAGGTGCGCCCAGATCGCATGAAGAGATAAGTCCAAAATTCCATATGAATTGTGTTGGCTCCCATCCCGATCCTTCATCGCCCGCAAGGGGGATCGAAAGGCTTAGAAATAAAAAGAGGAGTTTTCTAATCGCCATAGATAAAGACTAATCTTGGGTTGATATAGAGTTTATCATATCCACGAACGATCATAGAGGCATGGAAAGGAACGTGTTCACAGACCGAAGGGAATTGATAGACAAAGGAGCTCATTCTCCAAATCAGAGCATCAGGTCCTGGATGCAACACCACGCCAATCTGTGGATTCAGGATCAAAGGAAGATGCGGCGTTGCTTCTTCAACAAGATGGATGGCTTCCAAATTTTTATTGAATGTCCGGTATTTGAGAATTTGCGGATGCCCTCTTTTTTCCATGAGCTTCTTCGCATGGGCCTCCAAGTCAGCAGTGGCTAACGCAGAATAACGACACCCTTGGATTGAGGATTTTTTATAAATTCCACAACCCCCAAAAGCGGAATAGACGGGATACCAAGGATCTTTCTGAGAGAGGCTGAGCTGTTTATCCATATACCACCAATCCATCCCTAGTAATTCGGAGCCAATAGGATAATTCGCATCGCGAAAAGCATACCAATCCCAATACATATTGGCAGGATCCACGCCATACGCAAATACAGCATCCCATTCTTGCAAGCTATGAAATGTATCGATGAATCCATCTAGATTGGGGAATTTGACAAAATCCATATCCATCCAAATCAGATAGGGGAAATCCTCGTAGGCAGGGCTCAATGCTTCTTCCAAAACGATGTTTCGCGCCCGAGAGATTTGTTCTGGAATAAACAGGGAGCCATCGGAATGGACATTGATGATGAGATCTTCTAGTTCTTTTCTCGATAGGATTTCAGATTTCACCCAAACTTTAGGGTTTGCCTGGGCCCAAGATAGAAGAATAGTTTGAGTTTGATCCGTCGAGTTATTTTCATAGACCAAGATCCGATAATCATCGAAAAGACGGCCAATAGACTCCATGATCATTATCGTTTTCTCTAAACGGGATTCCACATTACGGCAAACACCGCAAATTAAGACCCGTTCATGGATCTCTGCGCCGCTCAGGAGAGCTGTATAGAGGAATAGAAGCAAAAAACGCACCATTCTATTCCTCGATCCGCTCATAGGTGTGGAGGCAAACATAGTGTAGAAATCCCTTTGATTTATGCTCCTGAATCTCACTCAACTTTTGAATATTTTTCCATTTTAATTTGCGGATTGAGACTTGATTAGAGCGAGCAAAGATATAATTGAAATAAATTTCATATTCAGAAGCACCGGAGTGGAAGAGGTGTTGTGGGTCTACAAGTTGGCAAAAGATTTGCCAAAAGGAGACACCATGATGATGCTCGATCTCTTCCAATAGCGCTTCGATCACTGGTCTTTGAAAAATCATGTGATGGGAGATACCTGAATATTGAGGGAAGCATTTATAAAATCTGGGAATCAAGCGCTTGGCATGCTGGAAATAAGGGGGGTTGTATTCGAACCCAGGATTATACATTCCAGCATAGTTCTTATTTAAAAATGTAACGGGCCTTAAAAATATGACATCCGCATCAAGAATCAGAACATTTGGAGAAATATCAGGAATGACTAAGGGAGCATACAATTTGAGCAATTGCTGATAATACCAACCGGTTCTCGACCCTTTTTGAAGAAGCTGTTCTGTGAGCAGGAAGGTGTGATTGGCTAAGGCTGCAGCCACATCTTGGAAGGAAAATGGATAATCGGATTCATTGAACCATTCAGCCTCATCTGTGAGTGGGTTTCTAGAAACAACGATGATGCGTCGAATATTCGTTCCATTTTCTCGGATTCCCCGAATGCAAAGATTGAGTGTAAGCAGATCCTTTTCGACACACGGAATCACTACATCGATTTGGGTATTTGAAAAGGGAAAGATTTTCATCTCTGCAGATAACAGAGAAATTTGGGCGAGAAAAAAAATAGCAACCAGAAAGAAGAGGCACCTCATAGAATAACCATAAAAAAAATTGAAAGTATGATAAGATTAAAGTTATTGTCAATGTTGGGTCCTCTTCTTGCAGAATAGAACGTAATTTTGTAAAAAAAATCTAAAAGTATTTATGGGGCACATGAGGAAGACTATATTATGTGGAATAATTTGCTGTTTAAATGCACATTTATTAGCCAATATAGGGCCCCAGGGCTTCTCCCCCTTTTTAAGCAGCTATTTTATTGAAACTGGAACGCTTGGTGGTTCTGCTGTTCAAAAGGCCTTGGATGCGGGATTCCCTGAGGCTCGATCCATTGAGTTTGATCTTAACAATTATCGATTCTGTGTTGAAAGATTTAAAGGCCTAAAACAAGTAAAAATATTTTATGGCGATTCTTCTCAGGATCTTTGGCTGCTCATAAAGGATATTAGAGAACCTGTGACATTTTGGTTAGACGCTCATATTTTTCCTCCTAGAAGCGATGGTGGAAAAAATTGTCCCTTAATTCAAGAATTAGAGCAAATCAAGCAACACCCTATTAAAACACATACAATTTTAATCGATGATATGCACTGTTGCGGTACAGAGGCATTTGATTATCTTACGCAAGAAGATATCATACACAAAATTTTGGATATTAACCCCAGGTATGAAATTTTTTATGTTCCTGGAGGCGATCAAGGAGAATATCCAGTAAATGTGATGGTGGCAAAAATTACCGAATAAGATTTTTAGATTAGCTGGTACCCTTTTGTGCGTGAGGAAGCATAGCAACAAGCCAAAATCTAAGTAGAAATGAAAAAAGCTATTGTATTAATATGCTTATACGTATATACGTATATGAAGATAAGAAAACATCTAAAGGAGGCTCCTATGGATTATTACCAACCGCCAAAAGTGGAACATGTACAGTATATTGCTACAAACGAACAAGGAACTAAAACTACGGAAGACACAAAACTTGAAGTGAGATCTGCTTATGGAGGGGTCGCAGAAGCCCATAATCAAAACAAAGGTTGTGGAAATTCACGCAGCTGCTGTGGAGTTTCTTCAAAACCAGATAGTGCATATTCAAAAGAATTAGGGTATACCCAGGAAGAGTTAGAAAGCGTGCCAGAAGGATGCAATATGGGGTTGGGCTGCGGAAATCCTCAAGCTATGGCATCACTAAAACAAGGCGAAATTGTATTGGACCTAGGAGCCGGTGGAGGATTTGATGCATTTTTGGCTGCTAAGCAAGTGGGTCCAAGCGGTAAAGTCTTTGGAGTAGATATGACCCCTGAAATGCTCAGCAAAGCTAGAGTCAATGCTATAAAAAGTGGCTACAGAAATGTCGAATTCCTTTTAGGAGAAATTGAACATTTACCTCTTCCCAACAATTCTATTAACGTCATCATTTCAAATTGCGTAGTAAACCTTTCAACCAACAAAACTCAAGTTTTTGATGAAGCATTTCGGGTTTTAAAAGAAGGCGGCAGAATAGCCATTTCTGATATGGTAGCGTACAAACCGCTGCCTCCGGAAATGGTTAGCAACAAAGAACTCTATTGCAATTGTATCTCTGGCGCTATTACAATTAGTGAACTTAAAAAAATCCTGTCAAACGCAGGATTCACAGATATCGCAATTGAACCTCAGGAAAATAGCCGCATGTTTATTAAAGACTGGGTTCCTGGATCAGACGCTGAAAATTATGTCGTTTCTGCAAAGATAAAAGCTGTTAAACCTAGGACTAACAAATGATAACTGCAAACGAGTTATTTACTCTCTTATCAGATGAAACGAGATTGCGCTGCCTTCTTCTTCTTAATAAGCAGAAGGAGCTTTGTGTTTGCGAGTTCAGCAATATCCTAGATAGCATCCAACCAAAAATATCAAGACACCTGGCTTACTTACGTAAGTCAGGTCTTGTATCAGATGAACGAAGAGGGCAATGGGTTTATTATCGATTAAATCCAAACCTTCCTGCATGGGCACAAAACATTATTATGGTAACTTTGGAAGAGCTAAAAAAAATTAAACCCTACAGTTCTGATCTAAAAAAGATGCTCAAGTGTAGAAAAGACCTTTGTTGCTAAGCTAAGTAAGTAGACGCCTTCATGATTGATACAACTAGAATTTTATGGATAGCCAAAGCACCCCTCCTAAGAAGAGAGGGATGCAACTCACGATGCTATTTGCTACGATTATGAGTTGGAGTTAACGAATATATCTTGTCAAGCAGAGCAAAAGAAGTAAACCTTTTGAAAAAAAACATAGCAGTCCCTCCCCCTAAATCAAGATCTACATCTGAAACTGATATTTCAATGTTTTTTAAAGTTATTTTTACTGAATATTTATACACTTTATTAGCTGCATCCTTGAGAATATCTTTTCCCCTTTGAATCAATCCTTTGTTTGGATCTGCTTCCGATCCATCTTTTTTATAAAAATTCATAAAATCATCAATCATAAGATATAAAATATGTCTGATCACGTACATGGATAAAAGGGTTCTAGCAGTTGCAAAAGTTAAAGCAAAACCACTGAATACAACAGCTGCAATCTTTGCAATCATCCATACAGTCACAACATTAAAAGTTAATATTTTGATATTATGTGATAGAAAACTTGTCTCAATTTCGTAATCAGCGCTAGGGCCTTTCTTATCGAACAAAAATGGAACTTTTGCTAAATGATCAACAGCACTGTTACAAAAAGCGGCTGTTTTATGAGCAATATGATTAGACCAAGCACCAACGTGACCATATAACTCTTCTATAGTTAGCCCCATAGTATTATTCTCCTTTTTATAAATATTTGTTCTACGCTAATTACTGAAAAAAATAATAGTGATTTTTTTTATTTAATCAATGTTTTTTATAAGCTATATTTTTTTAGCACTTTGAACATCTTGTACATGAGGAAGGATAGCAAAAAGCCAAAATCTAAATTGAATCTGCTTTTTTGTAGAACTTTTTTTGCGAAGCTTGTAATTGGTAAGGTATTCTTTCAATCCTTTGGAAATAGCTAAAGCTAGCCAAAGAAAAACTTTTGGCTATGGTCGTGATTAGAAAACCTTCGCTTATTTAGTTTTGTAATTTTTTGAATGCCCAACTTAAGGGAAGCTGTGTCGACAAAAAGGCATACATGGGGAAAATACAATGCTTGGTTTCCATCGGAAGTTTGCTATCCTGTCTCTTTAGACGAATTGCGCCAGATAGTTCTCAAAGCCAGTAAAAGCTGTTCCCAGATACGCGTTGCAGGTTCCCTCCATTCTTTTAACCCTCTTTGCTCCACTTCTGGGATACAGGTCCAGACCGATAAAATATCCCAAATTTTGTGGATTGATAAAGAAAACAAAAAAGCCAAAGTCCATGGAGGGATAAAGATTAAAGACCTGCTTTATGCTTTAGCAAAAGAAGGCCTCACCCTCCCAAATCAGGGATATATCATGGACCAGAGCATTGCGGGAGCGATTGCGACTGCCACGCATGGCAGCGGCAAGACAGGCACTCTGAGCAGTTTTATTTTAGAGATCGAATTGCTGGATGCAAATGGCAACTTGCTTAGCTTATCACCTGCAATAAATGAGCATCTATTTTCCGCAGCTGTTGTAAGTTTAGGCTGCCTTGGCATCATTTATTCTGTGACAGTACAATGTATTTCATTGGAAAAATTGCAATTATCAAAGATAAAGAGCACTCTTCCTGTCCTATTAAAACAATTACCGGAGATTTTAGAGAAATCAGAGTATTTTCAATTTGCAGCAGACCCATATAGCGATGAGGTCGTCTCATGGAATTATCGAAAGACAGAAGAGACTTTCCATAACAGGTTTTTATATCATACAAATCGTTTCTTTATTAAATGCATGGCCGTATCAAGCTTTGACCTGATGCCAATCCCATCGTACTGCATACCATTGCTGATTAAAATTTACATGGGTATTTCCCCTTTCCGATCTTGCGTGGACTATAGTTATAGGCTTCTCTCCCCAGCAGATGAGGGGCATTATGTGGAAGAGGAAATCGCTGTTCCTATAGAAAATTTAAATAATGCTCTTGAAAAAACACGCAATTTGATCCATGCATATAGCCTTCGAAAGATACGCATGGTGGCGATTATTTTGGTCCGATTTGCCGATGCCGACAGATATGGTTACCTAAGCCCGGCTTTGAATCGCCGAACAGCTTATATTAGTCTCATCACAATCGCTAAAAAAGGGTATGAGATGTTGTTTAAAGACTTTGAAACGGCCTTATACCCCTATGAGGGAAAGCCCCATTGGGGGAAAATGCATTTCTTGACAAAAGAAAAGATCATCGAATTATATGG
Organism: uncultured Parachlamydiaceae bacterium; assembly: GCA_963742415.1. Classification (GTDB taxonomy): domain Bacteria; phylum Chlamydiota; class Chlamydiia; order Chlamydiales; family Parachlamydiaceae; genus CAVULX01. The sequence goes on along the minus strand of CAVULX010000003.1, from coordinate 1,203 downwards.
GGCAAATGCGCATCGTTTTAACGAAGCATGCCGCGAGCTAGATCCTCAAGGACTATTTTCCAATCAATATATTAAAGCTCTTTTTTAGTAACCATTTCATTTTAGAAATGTTAATTCCCGTAATGGAGCGAAGCACCATAAACCAGCTGAAACATCATCATCTTCTTTATGCCCACTATTCAAAAATTTGCTAACCCTATACTTGCAGCTGATTTTATTTAGAATTCTTTTTCATAATTTCTTTCGTGATCTCATCGCCCCATTTCAATTGTAAAATTACTTTATCTCCAGAGTTCCGCGAACTTTCCAAAGAAGATATACCGCCCGATTTACCAAGAATTCCTGGCATATGTATGAAAATATTTGCGCTGAGATCAAAATTAAGCATTTCAGATCCAGAAATTGAACAGATGTGTATTGTTTCGTCAGGTTTTAATCCTTCATAAGAAATTTGATAGGTAGTAGGAAAAAGGGATGTCAACTCCGCCTTAACATCGAAAGAACCATTTTTACTTTTTTTCGTGATTGGATAAGGTATGAAAGAGGTTTCTGAAATAATCGTTCCATCGAGCAAGCTAGCTCTATATTTAATCCTTTCGCCTTGTGCAAGCCATTCTGGAGGAAGAGCCGGGTAGATCAGTGCTTTATCAACTTCATTTACGGTTAGGAAATTTTGATCATCTATCCTCAATTTGTCAATTTGTTTGTAGGTACCTGGGTCTTTTTGTATTGCTCTCGAATATGAAACGATAAAATCTTTATTTTTAGGAAAATCATCGAAGGTCAAAATATATTCATCACAACCATTGGAAAGCATATCTAAAGTTGCTTTTTCTATTCTAACTTCAGGTTTTGCGTAAAGTTGAACAGCACTCATTCCTATAGCGAAAAATGACAAAATAAATAAATGGATCGTTTTTCTGATGCTCGACATATGTTTTCTCCCTATTTAAAGGTCCTAGATGATGCATGGGTAGCATATTTTGTGCAATGAAAATATTGACTAGCGATGTCAGGCTTGTATCGTGGGGAAGCTGCGGAATAAAAATAAAGCCGTGGAGGCGATTACAGGCCTACACAAGAGCTTTTTCAAACATGATGAGTTGATTGCACAAAAAAAATATTTCCTAAGATAACCGAACTCAAAATTCCTATCTGGGAATTGATGAAATTTACTACATGAGTCATTAATTTTCTTGACAA
>CAVULX010000002.1:0-284097 GCA_963742415.1 uncultured Parachlamydiaceae bacterium | reverse complement strand
TTATACGGTACAGAGGAATCGAATCCATGAAACAAATGATTCACAATATTCAGATGTTTATTTGGATGATTTTGCTTACAGGCTTGTTGTATCCCTTGTTGATCACCGGTATTGCTCAATTGACAATGAAGCAAAAAGCTGATGGAGATTTTATTTCGCTTAAAGGAAAAAAAGTGGGAGCTGTCCTCATTGCTCAAAAATTCGAAAGTGAACGGTATTTTTGGCCCCGCCCTTCGGCCAATGATTACAACCCGCTTCCTTCAGGAGGAAGCAACTTAGGATTTATAAGTACCGAATTGAAAAAGAGGGTAGAGAGGAAGAAGAGAAAGAAAAAAATTCTAAATGCTAACGGGAACCAAGGCACAGCCCCGGCTGAACTTTTATTTGCTTCAGGAAGTGGACTCGACCCCCACATTACCCCTTCAACGGCTTATTTTCAAAGCGAGCGAATTGCTTTAAAGCAAGAGGAATAAAAAAAGAGCAAGTTAAAAATCTCATTGATAAGATGACATTAAAAGCAAGCTTGCGATTCATAGGGGAATCTCGTGTTAATGTGCTGATGCTTAACATAGCCTTAGATGAATTGGCTCAAGCTTCTTCAAAGACAAGTTAAAAGGAGAATTATATGCCAAACAAAAACCATCCATTGACATGGATTGTTGTTGCTGATAACTGCCAAGCGAAGGTCTACCGGTTATTGAAATTCCCTAAAATTGAAGAAATCTCCTTCCTTGAACACCCTGAAAGCCGGTTACATAATCAAGATTTAATCTCCACAAAACCGGGACGTGGTTTTCAAAGTGGGGGAAGCACAAGACATGCCTATCAACAAGAGACTGATCCAAAACATATGGAAGCTGTCAGATTTGCCGTACATCTTGCGAATTTTCTTTCCACAGCTAAGCAAAAAGGGGAATTTCAGCGTCTTTATGTCATGGCTGAACCCTCCTTTCTAGGCTTGCTTCGCCAGCATATCAATCAAGAAACACAGAAAACGATTGTCGCAGAATTGGCCAAGGAGTTAACACATTGCAATATTACGACAATAGAAAAGCATTTATCGGAATTATAATGAAGGCAAAGCAAGTCATTTTTTTTCTTTCTTTACTTTTGCTTGGATGCGGAGAAAAGCAAGACAACGGCTCTATGACACAAAAAGTGCATGAGGTGGCAACGATCATTGTTGAAGCCGGGGATGTGCCGGTGACTTTCGAATATGTGGCTCAAACGCAAAGCTCGCACATGGTCAACATCCAAGCGAGGGTGAGCGGTTTTCTTGATAAACGTGTCTATACGGAAGGGGAGATGGTTAAGGAAGGACAAGTGCTCTTCCTAATGGACAAAAAGCCATTCCAAACACAAGTGGATGCGGCAAAAGCAGCGCTTGAAAGGCAAAAGGCCGCCGCTGAAACGGCACGGTTAAACTTAGCTCGGGTCAAACCTCTTGCTGAATTAAAAGCCCTTTCACAGAAAGACCTCGATGATGCGATGGGATCTTATTTAACTAGCAGTGCCTCCGTAGAACAAGCTCAAGCCCAACTGGAAACAGCATTATTGAATCTTTCGTATTGCACGATTACATCTCCGCTCGATGGGATCACTAGTGCGGCATTACAGCAGGATGGAACCTATCTGAATCTAGCTGAAAGCCAACTGACCACTGTTTCCGCATTATCGCCTATCTGGGTGAATTTCAGCCTTTCGGAAAATCAAACCCAATCCTATCAAGATCAGGTTAAAAAAAAGCAGCTTCTCCCCCCAAAAAATGGTGAATATATTGTCAAGGTGATCCAAGTCAATGGGGAAATTTTCCCTCATACGGGGAAGATCACTTTCACAGAACCTTATTTTAATGCCCAAACCGGGACGTTTCTCATCCGCGCAAGTGTGGATAATCCAAAAGGAATTCTTCGGCCAAACCAATATGTTAGAGCACGTATTGAAGGTGCTATTCGTCCTAATGCCATCCTTATTCCTCAAAGGGCTGTCCTTCAATCAGCGAAAGGGCAATTTGTTTGGGTGGTTAATAAAGAAGACAAAGCCGATTTTCGACCTGTGACTGTGGGGGATTGGCAAGGGGATAATTGGATCATTACCGAAGGGCTTGCCTCGGGAGATCAAGTCGTCATTGATGGAGGGCAATCTTTGCATGCCGGAGATCTTGTCAACGTCAAGCAACCGAAACAAAACGCGGAAGAAATTAAAGCGCAGAGTCATCCTTAGGAAGCTCAAACGATGTTTTCTCAATTTTTTATCGAAAGGCCCATCTTTACAACGGTTATTTCTTTGATCATTGTTATAGCGGGGTTGGTTTCGATGTTTGCTCTGCCTGTATCCCAGTACCCCACCATCACTCCGGTTCAGATTCAAGTCTTGACAACATATCCAGGAGCTGATGCCAAGACTGTAGGTGATTCGGTGGCAGCCCCTATTGAAGCACAGATCAATGGGGTGGAAAATATGCTTTACATGACATCGACAAGCTCCAATACCGGGCAGATGATGATCACGGTCTACTTTTCATTGGATACTGACCCCGATATTGCTCAAGTCTTGGTTCAAAATCGCGTCAACTTGGCGGTTCCCCAACTTCCGTCAGCTGTTCAAAAGTTTGGGATTACTGTCCAAAAACAGTCTTCAAGCACTTTGATGATCATTGCTATCTATAACAAAGATGGACGTTATAGCCGGGATTATGTGACCACTTATACGAATGTCTACGTCTTGGATGCTATCAAAAGGGTTAATGGCGCTGGACGGGCGCAGATCTTTGGAGTTCCTGATCAGGCTATGCGGATTTGGATGAATCCTGACAGGATGGCGTCTTTGGGAATCACTACAACAGATATTCATCAAGCTATTGCCAACCAAAATGCGCTTTTTGGAGCTGGGCAAATTGGCCAGCAGCCCTCTGCACCTACAACTCAGTTGACTTTTCCTGTTGTGACTCAAGAGCCTTTCGTCAATCCCAAACAATATGAAAGCATCATTTTGAGGGCCATTCAGCCCGGAAGTGCTGTTGTCCGTGTAGGAGATGTGGCACGTGCAGAAGTTGGCAGAAAGCAATATATCGACGATAACATTTTTAATGGAGCGCCGGCTACCCCGATCATCGTTTACCAACAACCTGGTGCTAATGGTTTGGAAGTTTCCAATGCCGTGCGCAAGACGATGGAAGAGATGAAAAAGACGATGCCGGATGGGATAGAATATGTTATTGCATTGGATACCACCGACTTCGTGCGTTTATCCATTGAAGAAGTCGTTCATACATTGTTTGAAGCTGTGATTTTGGTGGTGCTTGTCGTTTATTTATTTTTGCAAAACATCCGCGCGACTCTTATCTGCACCGTGGCCATTTTTGTCTCTTTGATCGGGACTTTTACGGGGATGCTAGCGCTCGATTTTTCGATCAACCTCTTAACCCTTTTCGGCATCGTCCTTGCGATCGGTATGGTCGTGGATGATGCCATTGTCGTTGTTGAAAATGTAGAGAGGAATATGGCTGAAGGTCTTTCCCCTAAAGAAGCTTCGATCAAAGCGATGAGGGAGGTCTCGGGCCCTGTGATTGCGGTGGTTTTAGCCCTTGGGGCTGTATTCATTCCCGCGGCGTTTCTTCCCGGAACTACCGGTCAGCTCTATAAACAATTTGCCATCACGATTGTCATATCAGTGGTGATTTCAGGTTTTGTGGCTCTGACTTTAACACCGGCGATGTGCGGGGTGATGCTTAAACACTCCAAGCAGGCAGAAAAAGGGTTCTTTGCTTGGTTTAACAGATCTTTTCTAAAAATGACAAAGGCCTATGGCCGTTCTTTAGAGTTAATCATAAAACGGATGGTTATGGCCCTAGCAGTGTGCGTAGTCATGGCCATCGCTATCATTTATCTTTTTAAAATCATTCCCGCCAGCTTTGTTCCCAATGAAGATCAAGGGTATCTATTGGCACAAATCATCATGCCCGATTCCGCCAGCCTGGAAAGGACTGTAAAAACTTCTGAAAGGGTTGATCAAATTTTTGCCGATAATCCGGCCGTCGTAAACCGGACCATTGTCAATGGTTACAGTTTCATCGACAGCCAATATCAGCCTAATATGGCGACACTATTCGTTACTTTGAAAGACTTCAAAGAGCGATATGCTTCCCTTAAAACGGCTGCCAAGGAGAACGCCAAAGCGATCCTTCAAACAGTCTATGCTCAAACGCGCGGCATCGAAACGGGTTTAATTATCCCCATCGCACCCCCTGCAATTCCTGGCATAGGAACTTCTTCCGGATTTGAGTTCTGGATTCAAGATTTAGGCTCAGGGGAACCAACCCAGCTATATGAAATGACCCAAGCTTTTCTGACTAAAGCTAGGGAACAACCGGAACTTACAGGTCTGAACAGCACTTTCCGAGCCTCCTCACTGCAACTCAGCGCCAATGTGGATCGGGATATGTCGATTCTCCTCGGCGTTCCCATAGAAGATGTGTACAGTGCCTTGCAAGCGCAGTTTGGATCCATTCAAGTCAGTCAATATGAACAATATAGCCGCATCTGGAATGTCATCCTTCAATCAGACTCCCAATATCGTCAGCAGCCAAGCGATATTACACGCCTTTATACCCGCTCCAATAACAACCAGATGATCCCTTTGTCGACAATGGTCACGACAAGTTATAAGATAGGCCCTTCCCTAGTGCCCCATTTCAATGGATTTCCTGCGGCTCAAATTACCGGAAATGCCGCTGCAGGATACAGCTCCGGAGATGCTATCCAAGCCATGGAAAAAGTCGCCCGAGAGGTTTTGCCTCAAGGATATAATTTTGCTTGGTCGGGGATGGCCTTGCAGGAAAAAGCCTCCGGTGGAAGCTCATCAATCGCCTTCGTGTTCGGTCTGTTGATCGTCTTTTTGATCCTCGCAGCCCAATATGAATCTTGGTCTCTGCCTATTTGTGTTTTAACAGCGGTGCCTTTCGGTGTGATCGGAGCCCTCATAGCGACTTTGCTGCGGGGTCTGGAAAATGATGTCTATTTCCAAATTGGCCTTCTTGTGCTTGTAGGCCTTGCAGCCAAAAATGCCATCCTCATCGTTGAATTTGCTGTCGGCTTGACCCACCAAGGAAAACCAGCCTTGGAGTCGGCTATTGAGGCCGGAGAGATGCGCTTGCGTCCTATTTTAATGACATCCCTTGCTTTTATCTTTGGCGTTTTACCCTTATTCTTGGCGATGGGAGCAGGGGCTAATGCGCGCCACTCCATCGGGACAGGGATCATTGGGGGGATGATTGGGGCATCCTCGCTGGCCCTCATGTATGTTCCCCTTTTTTTCTATATTTTCGAACGGCTTTCCGAAAAATTTAAGAAAAAAAAAGGGGATCATGATGCATAAGTGGACCCTTTTACTCCTCTTATCTGTATTATCAGGGTGCATGGTCGGACCCGACTATTATCCTCCCTGCCTTGATATCCCACCTTCGTTTCATTATGAAGTGGAAGAGGCCCAAGATTCCCTAGATCTTCAATGGTGGAAGCAATTTGATGATTCTGTGCTTGAAAGCTTGATTGCCGAAGCGTTAATCAATAATAAGGATGTCCAAATAGCCGCGGCAAATATCAAAAATGCTATCGGAGTTGTCATCCAAACACGAGCTCCCTTGTTTCCTCAATTAGGCTACAGCGGATCTTATTCCCGTTTGCGCACAAGCGAAACCCTGGCCACCTCTTTCGTTTTTCCTGCGCCCATATCTATCGTGATTCCAAATCCTCAAAATATGTGGCAAGCTATCCTAAATGGAAGCTGGAACATTGACTTGTGGGGGCGCACCCGCCGTTTGGTCGAGTCGGCCGAAGCGAGTGCTTATGCTACATATGAAGTGCGGCAAGGGGTGATCTTGTCTTTAGTGGCATCTGTGGCGGATAGCTATATTCAACTTAGGGGACTGGATGAACAGCTTAACATTTCAATCCGGACCATGGATTCTTATGGCGACGCTGTCAAATATTTTGAAGCTCAATTTAAGTATGGCCAAGAATCTCAAATGGCTGTGGCTCAAGCCAAGACGCAATATGAAACAGCAGCTTCAAAAGTTCCCCAAATCAAGCTGCAAATTGCCCAATTGGAAAATACTATTTGCATCCTCCTTGGAAGCAATCCAAAACCGATCCCGAGGGGAAAGTCTATCTATGATCTTAAACTTCCCCCCGTGCCGGCCGATCTTCCTTCCGAGCTGCTCCATCAGCGTCCCGATATCATGGAAGCTGAGCAGAATTTGATTGCAGCTAACGCCCAAATTGGGGCAGCCGAAGCTTTATATTTTCCTTCTATATCTTTGACGGGTTTTTATGGAGGTGCAAGCCAGGAATTGAGTCAACTGTTTACAGGACCCTCTAAGACTTGGAACTTCTTAGGCACTGTCGCAGGTCCCATATTTACAGCCGGGGCTGTTTATGGCCAGGTTGTTCAAGCCGAAGCCGAACAAGAGGCGGCCTTGATCAATTATGAGAAAACTATCCAAAATGCTTTTGCTGACGTCGAAGATGCTCTAATCGCACATACAATGCTGGCTGTGCAGCTTGAGGCGGAGGTACGGTTAGTCGAGGCCGCCGGAGAGTACCAAAGGTTGGCGTTACTGCAATATAAGGGGGGCTACGCCCCCTATTTTATGGTGATTCAAGCTCAGGAGCAATATTTTCCCGCCCAGCTTGCCTGGGCGCAAACCCAATCCCAGCTTTTTAGCTCTCTCGTCAATATCTACCAATCCATGGGCGGCGGTTGGATCTCCATCGCCGACGAAATGACCGATCCCCGCAATGATCCCCCACCCGATTAACCTTTGCTATTTCCCCACGTTCCACTCGCTTCGCTTGTTTCACGCGGGGAAACTGTACAATAAATAGAAAGCCGCAATAGCGGCGTTAGATCTCCGTGAAAGGTTATTACAAATGTCCAAACTCGAGAATTGACCATTGGCTTAAACTATGAGAATCAAGCAGGATGAATATGTAAAGATTATAAATAAGACTATTGTTTTCTGATGGAATAACAAAAATCGTTGATTTTGCATCATGCTTAAAGAATGCAAAACATGTTTTTATACCATTACGTGAAATCGATTACTTTAAAAATTTTTATTTGGTGAATTTATGCTCATTCTCATCTTTTTTGCTTTTCTGGCAGGGATTGTTACGGTACTGTCCCCATGTGTACTACCTGTACTTCCTGCGCTTTTATCTGCAGGGGGAGGAAAAGGACATTTGCGTCCAGTAGGTATCATCTGCGGTTTGATTTTCAGCTTTACATTCTTCACCCTTACACTTACAGCAATCGTTCACCTAACAGGAATCTCACCTGATTTCCTCCGTTATATCGCTATTGCATTGATAGCAGTATTTGGTTTGCTGATGATTTTTCCAGCTCTTGGTGAAAAATTCGCCGAAGCAACTTCCGGTGTAGCTAATCTTGGACAATCCGTTCAGGAAAAGTCCAAATTGTTGGGTTCTGGGTTCTGGAGCGGTTTTATTTTGGGAATTGCTTTGGGTCTAGTCTGGACTCCTTGTGCAGGACCTATTCTTGCGGCAATCACTACTTTGGTTGCGACCAGCGCCGTGACGTGGTCTACACTTTTGATTACATTAGCTTATAGCCTCGGGGCAGCCATACCCATGTTCTTGATTATTTATGGAGGCAAAAAAATTATCAGCTCGTCTAAAAGCCTTTCCAAATATGCAGAATGGATACGCAAAGGCTTCGGGCTTCTTATGATTTTAGGGGCGCTTGCAATTGCTTTCCACTATGATGTCAAATTTCAGCAGATTGCCATACAATATGTTCCTCTTATTAATATTGAAAACAACTCAATAGTTAAAAAAGAACTCGAAAAATTGAGGGATGCAAATTCTTCTATCTCAAACAAAAAATTTATCTTACCCACTGAAGAATCGTTTTCAAAAGAGCGAGCTGCTCTACCTAAAATCGCTGTAGTACCAGAGCTTATAGGTATCACAGGCTGGGTAAATACAGACCCATTTACCTTGCAGCAATTACGCGGTAAAGTAATTTTAATCGATTTTTGGACTTACAGCTGTATCAATTGCATTCGCACATTTCCATACCTCAAAGATTGGTATGCAAAGTATAAAGATAAGGGATTTGTGATTGTCGGAGTTCATACTCCAGAATTCGAATTCGAAAAAAACATTAATAATGTTAAAGATGCTGTACAACGGTTTGGACTAGAGTATCCTATTGCTATAGATAGCGATTTCAAAACTTGGCAAAATTTTAATAACCGCTTTTGGCCTGCTCATTACCTTGTCGATCAAATGGGTATTGTTCGAAGCTTTCATTTCGGTGAGGGAGCTTATAAGGAAACCGAAAATGATATTCGCAGCCTTTTAGGCTTGCCTCCTCTAGAAATAAAAGAAGAAATCGTTGTATCTCATCGCCCCATCACCCCTGAAACTTATTTAGGTTCCGAGAAGGCGGATAGATACGTGTCGGGTAATAGTATTAAATCCGATGTAAATGTTTATTATAATTACAATGAACATTTGAAAGACGATCAAATTGGCTTGAAAGGGAGTTGGTTAGTCACCTCTCAAAAAATCACTTCAATGGAAGACTTCAGTTATTTGGATTTAAACTTTCTCGCCACCCGCATCTATCTGGTCATGGATTCCGACAAATCACAATTTGTCACTGTATATTTGGATGATAAACCACTGGAAAAACAATACTATACTGAAGACATGAATGACAAAGGGCAAATTTTAGTCAAAGAACCACGGAAATATGATATAATAAATCTTAGAGATAAGTATGGACGTCATAAACTGACTTTACAAACTCCAAAAGGCGTTTCTATGTATGCTTTTACGTTTGGTGACGAGCCTTAAAATTACCTCAATTCAAATGGAGGTGATGAAGCTGTCTTTTCAATTGACACTTTGGAAGTGATCCAAGGGGCTCTTCCCCCTAGAGTGAAGGGATTGGTGATTGAATACATTTAATTTCAGTATTTGACGTAAGTTGCAAATAAAAAAATTTATTGTCTCTCTGTATTCTCTGTGATCTCTGTGGTTGAATTTTAATAAACCACAGAGATCACAGGGAACACAGAGGTTTTTTAAACTTGATTACACTCAGTAATTTTCAACTTACATTATTTATTATCTTTTTATAATTTTAGCCTAAAAAAGGGATAAGAGTGGTACGAAATTATTTGACAATTAACTGCAATTATTGATATCTTAATGTTCCAAAACTCATCACGCAAACTTGAAGACGAAGATATCCCCATTGAGTTATAATTATTGATGTAGAGAGACTTAAACTTTAGGAGTTTCATGTCAGCCGATTCCTTTTTTCGGAATGGGTCCGATTATAAATACGGCTTTATTACTGAAGTAGAAACAGATGCTCTTCCCAAAGGGCTTAATGAAGATACCATTCGCGCGATTTGGGGAAAGAAAGAAGAGCCCGACTTTATGCTCGAATTTCGCCTGAAAGCTTACAAAAAATGGCTTGAAATGGAGGAACCCCACTGGGTAAATGCCACCTATCCCGCAATCGACTATCAAAACATCACCTATTATTCCGCCCCCAAGAAAAAACCGATCCACAACAACTTAGATGAAGTCGACCCCGAAGTATTAAAAACGTTCGAAAGGTTGGGAATCCCTTTAGATGAGCAAAAACGATTGACCAATGTCGCAGTCGACATGGTTTTTGATTCTGTTTCTATCGGGACAACATTCAAGAAAAAACTTGACGAAGCAGGGGTCGTTTTATGCTCCATTTCGGAAGCGATACAAATCTACCCGGAAATCATCCAAAAATATTTAGCCTCTGTCGTTCCCATCGGCGATAACTTCTTTGCCACCCTTAATTCCGCAGTCTTTACCGATGGTTCATTCGTTTATATTCCCAAAGGGGTCCACTGCCCCATGGAATTATCCACCTACTTCCGGATCAACGACAAAGAATCAGGTCAATTTGAACGCACTTTAATCATTGCTGAAGAGGGCTCTTTTGTCAGCTACCTTGAAGGCTGTACAGCCCCTGCCTATGATAATAATCAACTTCACGCTGCAGTGGTCGAACTCGTCGCCTTAGACAATGCCGAGATTAAATACGCCACCGTTCAAAATTGGTATTCCGGCAATCCTAAAACAGGGGAAGGGGGGGTCTATAATTTTGTGACGAAGCGGGGCAGATGTGCAGGGATCAACTCCAAAATTTCTTGGACCCAAGTGGAAGTGGGCGCTGCGATCACTTGGAAATATCCGAGCTGCATTTTGCAAGGGGATAACTCGGTCGGGGAATTTTACTCCGTGGCTTTGACAAACGGCCATATGCAAGCCGATACGGGAACAAAAATGATCCATTTAGGTAAAAATACCCGCTCAACAATTATTTCCAAAGGGATTGCTGCCGACTTTTCCCACAATAGCTACCGGGGACTTGTCAAAGTCATTCCAAAAGCCCAAGGGGCTCGCAATTACACGCAATGCGATTCGATGCTTGTGGGAAGCAACTGTTCCGCCAATACATTCCCCTACATTGAAGTGGGAAATGCCAATAGTCAAGTTGAGCACGAAGCATCAACCTCAAAATTGAATGAAGAACAGCTTTTTTATTTTCAATCCCGCGGAATTTCGATGGAAGATGCAATCAACATGATCGTCAATGGCTTCTGCAAAGAGGTCATTCGTGAGCTTCCCCTTGAATTTGCAACCGAAGCTCAAAAATTGTTGACGCTAAAACTAGAAAATTCTGTTGGATAACGTTATCAGGAATACTTTACATGATTGAAATCAAAAACTTATATGTTGCTACCGAAGGGAAAACCATTATAAAAGGTTTTAACCTCACCGTAAAAGCGGGGGAAATTCATGCGATTATGGGCCCCAATGGAGCGGGTAAATCGACCTTGGCTAAAGTGTTGGCTGGACACCCTTCTTATGAGATCACTGCGGGGGAAGTTTTATTCAAGGGGCAAAATCTCTTAGAACTCGATCCGGAAGAGCGCGCTCATTTAGGGCTTTTCATGAGCTTTCAATATCCTGTCGAAATTCCGGGGGTGAGCAATGTCCAATTTTTGCGGGCTGCGTTAAACGCCAATTACAAAGCCAAAGGGATGCCTGAAATTTCTCCAGCCGATTTCGAAAAGCTCCTAGAAGAGAAAATGGCCCTGATGGAAATTAAGCAAGAGTTTAAAGAGCGCAACTTAAATGAAGGTTTTTCAGGCGGTGAAAAAAAGCGGAACGAGATCTTGCAAATGGCTGTCCTCGAGCCTGAGCTAGCTATTTTGGATGAAACCGATTCAGGTTTGGATATCGATGCGATGCGTGTCGTGGCAAGGGGCGTGAACCATTTTATGAATCCCCGCGTTGGTTTAATCTTAATTACCCATTATCAACGCTTGCTAGACTATATTAAGCCCCATTTCGTGCATGTCATGCTCGATGGAAAAATTGTGCAATCTGGGGGACCGGAATTAGCTCTCGAGTTGGAAGAAAGGGGATATGATTGGTTGACAAAATCGCCCGAAGAGGAATCAATTGCATGATGGCGCCGCCTTTTTCCGATTTATCAAGTTTCCAAATGTCTTTGATGCAGCATTATGAGCAGTTTGACGGTGCTGATCCTTTGCAAAAAATGAGGGCAAAAGCATGGAACCGCTTTCTTGAGCTAGGGTTGCCCTCCAAAAAATCGGAAGCTTTCCGTTACATCCGATGGCGCAATCTCTTTGAGAAGCAGTTTATCCTTTCAGACAAGACCGAGCTAGATTTTACAACAATACAACCCCATATCTTCCCTGAGTGTGCGGGGTCTGTTCTGGTCTTCGTCAACGGCTATTATACCCCCCATCTTTCACGGATGGAGGCTCTTCCTAAACGGATGGTAGTTTCTTCCTTAAACGAAGCTGTGAAGACATATGGAACCTTTCTCAATAACCAATGGACAAAATCGTTGAAAGATGAGAATGATCCTTTTGCAGCTTTAAATGGGGCCCTTCACAACGATGGCCTCTTTATTTATTTGCCCCCTAAAATGGTTTTGGAAACTCCAGTACAAATTTTGCATGTGATTGATGCCGCTTCAGAGTTCCCTCTGTTGATTTCTCCGCGGATTCAATTGTTTGCCGGTTCCCAAACAGAAATAGAAATCCACTCTACCCAAGCTGTTCTATCCGGAGATGACTATTTTGTAAATATGGCCGCTGACTTTGCTCTCGAAGAGGGGGCCCATATATATTACACACAGACCTCCTCCAATGAGCCTCCAAACGGTTGGCATTTCGATGCCCTTCGCGCTTTTTTAAGAAAAAATAGCACTTTGAAAACAGTGAGTTCCACAGAGGGGGGATTGACCGTCCGCAATGACTACCGGATTATCTTAGGTGGAGAAAATGGGGAAGCTTTGCTGAACGGAGTCTGGATGCTCAAGGAAAAACGGGAAGCGCATGTGCATGTCATTGTCGACCATCAAGCTCCTTCTTGCCGTTCGATGCAATTATATAAAGGGGTTTTAAACGACTTTGGCCACTCCAGCTTTGAAGGAAAAATCCTCGTCAAACAGGAGGCGCAAAAAACAGAAGCGTTCCAGCTTAATAATAATCTCCTTTTAAGCGACCGGGCATCGGCCGACAGCAAACCCAATTTAGAGATATTTGCCGATGATGTGAAAGCTTCCCATGGCGCTACGGTTGGAAAGCTGGATGAAGAGCAGCTCTTTTATATGAAAACGCGCGGTTTCCCCTTGCAGCAGGCCCAAAATATTTTGGTTAATGGCTTCTGCCGGGAAGTGATCGATAAAATTACCCTTTCATCTTTACATCAAGAGGTTTGCCGCCAAGCGGAAAGCTTTTTATATCCAAGAGGTTGAGTATGACCCAGGCAGCCCCCGATTTCTATAAGCTCAGGGAAGATTTTCCGATGCTGAAGAAAACCATGCATGGAAAGCCTCTGATTTATTTTGATTCTGCAGCCACGGCTCAAAAGCCGCAGCGTGTCATTGACGCTTTAACCAACTTCTATCAAAACCAATATGGAACTGTCCATCGAGCTATCTATGAGCTGGCTGTCCATTCCACACATGCTTATCAGGCAACCCGAAAGAAGGCGCGAGCATTCCTCAACGCCGCTAAAGAGGAGGAGATCATCTTTACCCGGGGAACAACAGAGTCTATTAACCTGATCGCTTACTCGTTTGGCAAAGCGTTTCTAAAACCGAATGACGAAGTCATCATCTCCGAAATCGAACACCATTCCAATATTGTTCCGTGGCAGATCGTCTGCGAAGACCGGGGCTGCAAACTTAAAGTGATCCCTTGTAATCAGCATGGAGAGCTTCTCCTCGAAGAATATGCCAAATTGCTTACAGATAAAACAAAACTTGTGGCTGTCACCCATATCTCAAATGCTTTAGGGACCCTCAATCCGATCAAACAAATCATCAGCATGGCGCACGATGCGGGAGCGAAAGTCCTTATCGATGCTGCGCAAAGCGCTCCCCATATGCCTTTGGACGTTCAAGATCTGGATGCCGATTTTTTGGTATTTTCAGGGCATAAAGTTTATGGTCCGACGGGTGTCGGGGTGCTTTATGGCAAAGCTGAGCTTCTCAATCAGATGCCCCCTTATCAAGGGGGAGGGGATATGATCGAAACAGTCACTTTCCCAAAGACCACTTACAACGTATTGCCCTTGAAGTTTGAAGCCGGAACCCCCATGTTTGCCGAAGTGGTTGCCTTGGGTACAGCTCTGGATTATTTGACCGAGATTGGATTAGATGCTATCCACAAGTGGGAGCATGACCTTCTAGAATATGCTACAAAAAGGATTGTCGAAGTTGCCGATTTAAGGATCATCGGGACAGCGAAAGAGAAAGGGGCGATTATTAGTTTCGTAGTAGATGGAACCCATCCCTTGGATCTCGGCACCCTCTTGGACTTAAAAGGGATAGCTGTGCGCACGGGGCATCACTGCGCTCAGCCGGCTATGCGCCATTTTACCTTGCAAGGAACTGCGAGAGCTTCTTTTGGCCTTTACAATAACAAAGAGGAGATCGACCAGTTTATTGCCGCTCTCAAAGAATGTATTAAAATGTTGAAAGCGTAAAATGGCAAAAAGAAGCCTTTTTTGGAGTGCGGCGGCTTGATGCATACGCATCAAGCCGCCGCACTCCAAAGAAGGCTCGTAGGTCTATTGTCGTCCAAATGTAAATATTAATATGCGTATTTCATTAGAAGAAGCTTCCGATTTATTGATTCAAGGGGACGTTGTGGCTGTTCCCACCGAAACCGTTTATGGTTTGGCGGCTTCTTTATTCCATCTTCCCGCCATAGAAAAGATCTTTGTTCTTAAGGGGCGTCCTGCAAAAAACCCTTTGATCACCCACCTTTCAGAAAAAAAACAGATTTTTTCCTTTATTACAGAGTTACCTCCAGCCTTTGATGCCCTAACAAAGGCTTTTTGGCCGGGCCCGCTCACAATTGTGGTTCCGATCCTACCTGAAAAAGTTCCTTCCCTAGTTCGTTCAGACCTACCCACAGCCGCCTTTCGGGTTCCTTCTCATCCTGCAGCATTACATTTGCTGAAGAAGACAGGTCCTCTTGTTATGCCTTCAGCCAATATTTCAGGAAGGCCTTCAGCGACATTGCCGGAACATGTGGAAAGCGATTTCGGAAAAGATTTTCCTGTTATGGATGGAGGAGATCACACATGCAATCAAGGAATGGAATCCACCGTTGTCGTTTATCAGGACGGTCAATGGCAAATCATTAGACAAGGGATGCTTACAGGGAAAGATTTGCAGCCTATTTTAGGGTATATCCCTTTGGTGGCTTCGGCAGTAAAAGATAAAACCCCCTTGTGCCCAGGTCAGCTTTATCGACACTATGCCCCTCAAGCCGCTTTGATTTTATGCAAACAGATCGTTGAACATCCTTCAGGAACTATTTTAGGATATAGCGGTCGAAGCTATCCAAAAGGGTCTCATGTTATAGAAATAGGACCTATAGATAGTCCTGAAAAGGTGGGGAAAAACTTGTATTCAGTTTTGAGACAATTAGATGCCGCAGGGATTAAAAAAGTTTTCGTTGATATGGATATCCCTTCTACAGGTTTATGGGCAACCATTTCGGAGCGTCTCTCCAAAGCGGCCCGTAAATAAATACAGTTTAATATTTCGATCCCGGTGGAAAATAGGTAAAATTAAGGTTTAAAATCATTTGTCGAGCACTTTCTTCATCGGCGACTAAACGTTCCGAGAAAGGATTTGCAGCGAGATCGGCAAAGGCCCATGTGAAGCTAAAAGCGCTGGATTTTAACCATCTGTAAGAATGATCTAGGAGGTCGGGGCATGCACGATAGAGAGGAAGACTAGCCACAGTCAACGTGCCTGAAATTATTATTTCAACAGTGGCTATGGCAGGAACGACGGCATAGCATACTTCTGCACGTATGCCTACCGGGTGCCGGTTTCTAACCATAGTTATTGCCGTCATTGTTTGACTTGAAAGGCTATCAAAATTGGGAATGTTATCAGAAGTCAAAGGTGTTGTCATAAAACCTCCTATTTAGTCGAACATAAATTTAGTTTTTATCAATATTCCTTTTATAATTCAAAAATAAATTAATTGTTTTTTTATCAATCTTCCTCTTGCTTTTTATTTTTTTCGCTGCGATCGATAACTGGAGCACTTGTCGAATCGTAAAGTAGCCCTTAACTATGCGGAGGGGGAAAAGGTAATCTAATGTGAGATTAAAGTTTTTTTTATAGAATTCACCGTTATCCATGATTGTCTTGATAAACTGGTCGATGAGAGGGTCATTCTCTTGTTTATAATTTTCCTTCCGTTTGCTGGTTAATTTTCTAAAGATGCATCTTGCCAGGGCAACCCGAAAGATCGCGATCCAAGCGGATTAAGCAAACTAGCTAGCCGTTTAGAAAGAAAGTGTATTCAATCATCTCCACAAACAGCTGAAATTGTCGCTCTCTGAAGGTTTGTCTATAACGTTGATTATTAAATGTCCGAATGTACTTCAATCAGGATCGGAGTCTTTCTCTTTTCAAATGTCCCTTTCAGATACCCGCTAACACATCAGCTATCAAGGGATCATTTCTGTTAAAATATTTACCATCAAATGCATAGCATTTACCAGTGAAAAACATTTAAAACGATCTCATAAGATTGACATTTGTTGTTCTTGTGAGGTAACATAAGCTCTTAATTTTACCTCATAAGAATGACATGAAATTTATTGGACGCAAAAAAGAACTAGAATCATTAGAGCTTCTCTTAAAGAAAAAATCAGCTAGTATGATTGTGATTCGTGGGAGAAGAAGCTTTTCAAGCTAATATTGAAGGTCATTACTATACAAAATACATAACAAAAGCTCGTGTGGGGAGACGTATAGGAAATGTTCCGCATGATGAAAACTTGCCTGTTTTTGTTGCAATGGATCTAGGCTTTAATGACGCAATGGCTATCTGGTGGTATCAAAAACTCGGGGTTGAATTTACAGTTTTACCTAGACTTTCCATTCAAGAAGGAATTGATGCTGTACGAAATTTGCTAAACCGTTGCTGGTTTGATGAAGTAAAATGCGAAAAGGGAATAAGGGCATTAGAAAACTACCGCAAAGAATGGAATGATAATTTAGGAACATGGCGAGACCATCCAAGGCAGACCATTTTTCGAATGGAGCCGATGCCTTCCGCTACCTGGCAATATCTCTTAAAAAAGCTCGAACTAAAGAAGATGATGCAAGAGATTTTCAAGAAGCAATAGCCTCATTCAACGAGCCTAGACATCCATTATATGGAGGTTCTCTACCTCAGGGGTATTTTTAATTATAATTTCAGAAACTATTGGGATATTGTTACCTTAATCTTCTCTCCTGCATGGTTTCTTGCAATTCCATTTCCCACAATATTTGCTCTCGCATAAGTTCCATCATATCACGTTGATATTGCAAATTGCGTTGGTGTTGATATTCTCTCTGAAATGATTCCGTGAATGATTGTGTAAATGCTTGCCCCATCGAAGAACCCATAGCGCCAGCAGTGTTAGGTTGTTTTACGGTGTAAGCATTTGCATTATTGATAGTAATAAAAAATAATATTGTAATTATAATTAATGTTTTCATAAACATCCTTGTTTTTTGTTTAACTTAATAACCAGAAATTATATAATTTAATATTATTTTTGTGCATTCATAATCTTTTTTTAGGACCCTAGCCTGTATATTAAGACCATGAGAACTCTTAGCCTAAGGGTATTTAAAGGTACACATTGGCAAAGAAGCACACAACATAAAGAAAACACCTATACGAAAAGCATTTGGCCTAAAAGTGCGTATACGGAGATTTGAAATGGGAATCACTCAAGAAGAGCTGGCGGAAAGAGCTGATTTACATCCCACATATGTTGAATCTGCGGAAAGAGGAGAACGAAATATTTCTCTAGAAAATATTGTCTCCATTGCAAAAGCATCTTGAATGCCATCCTGGACGATTTTTTCCAGAGTAAGGGAATGTTGAATTGATCTTTGTGCTAATATTCTGTTAGTATAACCTCAGAAATTAGCTAATGGAAAAATTATGAGATTGAAAACACTAGCTTATACACAAAAACCATATAAAAATGGGATAAATCCTTGGGAACTTGAATCCCTACCACTGAGTGAATATAATCTTATTGTTGGTAAAAACGCTACCGGGAAAACCCGCATCATAAACGTTATTCACAACCTAGCCCGTTTAATCCAATACCCTCAACTGGTTTTCAATGGAGAATGGTCTACCTGCTTCATCAATGATCTAAATCAAGAATTAAAACTTATTATAGAATTGAGAGATGGCAAAGTCATAAAAGAAACACTTTCAATAGATGGAATAGAGAAGCTTATCCGTACAGAATCTGCATCCAAGATATACTCTGAAACTATTTTAGATTGGCAAGACATCTCACCTCCAAATGATCGACTGATACTTCACGTTAGAAGAGACAAAAATGAATTTCCATTTCTTGAGGATATCGTTTCTTGGGCTAATGGAGTAAGGGGTTTTGGATTTGCAAACACTTCTCCTAATTTGATTGAAATCCCAGGAAATCCCTTTAATCTCACCAGCTTGAATGCTGTACCATCAGCTCTTGATAACATATCAATTTCTCAACTCAAAAAAGTTCTGAAACAACTAGAAACTGTTGGGTATATTTTAGAGAGCGCTTCCACCAGTCTTATTGAAGGTTTACCACCCAATTTAAAAATGGTTCTTCTTAAGGAACAAGGGATAGCTTATCCTCTAAACCAGTTTGAAATCTCTCAAGGAATGTTTCGAGCTTTTTCTTTACTCATTATTATTGAATTTCTCAAATCCAATGGCAGTATCGGATCTATTTTAATTGATGATCTTGGTGAAGGACTTGATTTTGAGCGGACTAAAAAACTAGCCGAAATTATATTTGGAAGCAAAATAGGATCAAAAATACAATTTATTGCTACTTCTAATGATTCTTTTTTGATGAATGCAGTCCCTTTAACGGACTTAACGATTCTTTATAGAACTACTCACAAAGTTAAATGTTTAAATTACTCTAATTCTTCAGAAAAGTTTGAAGAATGGCAACAACTCGGTTTGAATAATTTTGATCTCTTTTCTTCGAACTTTCTTTTAAGCCAATAGTTAAATCATCAAAAACATGCATAGAAAAAAAATTGCAATTTATGTTGAGGGGCAGACAGACCAGGTTTTTATCAACCGTTTAATTTTAGCTCATTGGAATTATAACGGAGTAAATATTCTTAACATTAAGCTTCAATCAAATCAAGACCAAGTATGCAAAATTCAAGATTTTATTACAGATGATGAAACTGCAATATTATTTCTTATAATTGATGTAGACGGGGTTGGCTCTCTAACATCAGCTATTGCAAGTAGAGCAAATATCCAACAGAAAAATGGTTTCGAAATCATAGGGCTGAGAGATCTTTCAGCCCAAGACTTCAATGAATTACCCACTAATATAAAACGTATTAATCGGGTTATTCAAAAATTTAAAGAAGCTTTGCAGATAAGTGGATGTAATAAATCAGAAAGAATTGAGCTTTTCTTTGCTGTTATGACAATCGAGGCTTGGATGCTTGCCTTTACAAAGGCTATTTCAAAATGGTCTAAGACTCCAGAAGATAATATCTTAAAACAATTTTCTAATATAAATCTAGAAGAAATTAAAGCTCCAAGTAACCTTTTAAAACAAATAGCGCATAGTTCTGGTAAAAAAGATCCAAAATCATTTCATGAAGTTATGTCTTTTGTGTCTGGTATCACAGATTCTCAGATTGAGAGCGTATATAGGGCAAATAAAGTTCCCAGCTTTAATAGATTTTGGGACAAATTAATTTCACTATGCGAATTCACTTAATTTATCCGTAGCTTCTAAGTGAGACCCTCAATTAAACATTCAATTTGCTCCTCTATAGCGAGTCATTTGGACTGAAATTCAATGCAAGACAGACATTTAGATAATTACTTGTCATTGTGAATTTTCACACTTTTGTCACAGCAACGCTCAAAAATATTCTGTAATGGACAAAAAGCAGCAGCATTGTTAGGACTGCAACTTGCAAAGGATCATATTGTTAAATATTGCCCTTTGCTGTCAGTTTAGAGGATGAATGGCATTCGTAATGCGAAGGTCGTCGGTTCGACTCCGGCTTTGGGCAATTCATTTTTAATTGTTGAGAGGTATGCCAGAAAGCGATTCATTTGGCCCTCCATTTTTGGACCAATCGGCTAAGCCACTGCCGTGGACCAAGGGTGGACCAAATGAGGACAGCAAGCAGCAGCAACCTACAGCAAGTCTCGTTAACAGTTCAGTAGCTGACCCAATTTTTACCATTAAAAATAGGGTCGTTACAATGAAAGATCTTGAAGCTCTCAAAAAGAGTCTGCCTCCAGGCATTGATATTCGAATTACAAGTAAAAATGTTGTGAAGTTCCGAGCTCAGATTCAGAAAAAAGGGACATAAAGAAGTTTTCAAAACAACCTCAGATCTTAAGTCAGCTAAACAATGGTTAGCTGGAACAAGATCGAAATGCTTTTTTGGATGAATTGCATCCCAATATAATCAAGAATAATAAGAAAACTTTTTCAGATGCAATCAAAAGATACAAAGAAGAAGAGCTACCCAAAAAAGGCGCATGATGCCAGAAATCGAGAATATCATCTTGATTGGTTTGAAAAACAACTTGGGAAAATCAAATTCTCCTCTATTCGATCTTCTGACATTAAAGAAGCCTTATTAGCTTTAGAAAAAGAGAAAGCAAAAGAAGGCAAGTAAGTTAGCTCCTGCAACTGTTGTAAGATATCTGGCTTCATTATCTCATCTTTTTTCGATTGCTTGGAAAGAATGGGAATGGATCTCTGAAAATCCCGATTAAAAAAATTTCCAAACCCTCAGTTTCAAATGCTCGACAACGTTACTTATCTCAAGCTGAGCTAAGTCGACTTCTTAAAGAAACAAAGAACAGTAAATGCCCTATATTGCTGACGATCACAGTGCTCGCCTTATCTACAGGTATGAGAGACGGTGAAATCATGGGATTGAAAATTGGTGATATCAAGCGCGACCAGCAACTAATCATTCTTCGTAAGTTCTAAAAATGGAGAACCCCGGTTTATTCCATTAAAAGGCTATGCCTACAATTTATTGATAGAGCATCTGTCCGAAAATAGCAATCCTAACTGCCTTGCTTTTTCCATCTCCTGATGATCCTCAAAAACCTTATGATACTCGTTCTGCTTGGCGTGCTGCTTTAAAAAGAGCTAATATAAAAAATTTTCGTCGGCATGATTTGAGGCATACAACGGCATCCTACCATCGCATGAATGGAATAGGTTTGCATGATATTGGAGCTCTTCTTGGTCATAAAGATGCTAGGAGCACAGCGCGATATGCTCATATTTCAACAGAATACAAATCAAAAATGGTCGAAAAACTTGATCAAGAACTTTTCGGAGAAAATTATGAAAGATAACTGCGAAATCAATTTTAGCATCCCTTTCAAGACACGTATACAACTATATCGGATTTGGATTGAAAAAGGATGGTGGACTTCTTCAGAAGCAACTTGCGTATTTTTGAAGTATGCTCCCAGTGTTGCTGATGATTACAGATCGTTTGATCAGATCACATCTACTCGATTTGGTAGTTACGTTTCTCAACTGGTAGCAAATGCAATAATAACTCGTTCTCTAAAACTCGTGATGGATGGAGGACCTGATAGATTATCTTGTCAGGAGTGGATGGAATGGGCCAATAATTATCCTCTCATTCAATTGGATCCTGATTTGGTAGAATTAATTGCCAAAGTCAGTAAAAAAAGATCTAAAGAATCCTATAGAAAAGAAGAAGAGAAAATCAGGATCGATCAATTTCGTACTTTAGCAAAAGCCATATTATTTATCTGCCCTCGTGCTTGTCTGGAGATTGTTATAGAAATAGCCCAGGAATCAGGTATTGCTGACGATCTACCAGGTGAACGCACTCTAAGAAAATGGTTAAAGCCAGATATTTCCCTATATAACAAGAAGACGACTGACGAAGAAAAACTTGTAATAAAACAAAAACTTGCGCCCCTGTTGCAATGATCTTCGGGTTAAAAGAACTCCACATATGCTTGAAGAAGGTAGAAATGGTCTTATTGTTGGAAGCTACATTTTTTTTTGACTGGAGTGTAACTAAATAATATGCGGTCCAGCTCTAATTATGTGCGTGAATTAACATTAACGCAACATAAGGAGCTGTTATGAACGATAAACTGAAATCCGAACTTATTCCCCTAACCAAATGGAATGATTTTCATATTTGGCCGACGATAGGAGGTTTAAGGCATCTGGTAGCAAACGCAAAAAGAAAAAATTTTGAAGGAGTTGTTGTCAAAGCAAATGGACGAGTTCTCATTGATGAGAGGGCTTTCATGGAATGGGCCAAATCACAAGAGGCTTGTAAAAAATGATATTAGAAGAAATTCTTTCCATCCTTGAAGCAAAAACTGGACATAAGCCTAAAGCAAGTGGCAGGGGATATTCTGCTAGATGTCCATGTAGTCAACATAAAGACAAGAAGCCAAGTTTATCTGTTGCAGAGGGAGATAATGGAAAGATTTTATTCAATTGTCATGCTGGCTGTACTTTTGAAACAATATGTCAAGAGCTGGGCATAAAGCCCAGCCAGCTTTTCAATAACTATTTGCACACTTCGTTCCCAAACCAGCATTATTATTATCATGATAGAGATGGTAAAGTCCTCTATCGAAAGGTAAGAACATCTTCAAAAGAATTTTTCTTTGAAAAATTTGAGAATGGAAAATGGCTTAAGGGTGTAAAAGATTCGCCGAGGGTAATCTACAACCTGCCTGAAGTAATTGTTGCTATACAAGAAGGAGGCCAAGTTGCGATTGTGGAGGGAGAAAAAGATGTGGAAACTCTACGAAAACTTGGGTATGTGGCTACCACAAACGATACTGGCGGTGGAAAAACTAAATGGCAGAAAATGCATTCAGAAGTGCTTAGAGATGCCGATGTGATTCTTTTCTTTGATTATGATAATACAGGAGTAGATCATCGTGAAAATATTATTAATCAATTGAAAGACTGCGTAAAAAGCTTAAGACTTGTTAATCTTCCAGGATATGAAGTTGTTCCCAAGAATGGAAAAGATATTACCGATTGGTTAAAAGAAGGACACACCTCTATAGATCTTAAAAAGGTCATAGAAGAAGCTGTGGTAATTATAGAGCCTTTCAAAGTAGCTGAAGGAAAAATTTTAAACAATATTATCAAAGCAGTTTCTATAGAAAATCTTTTGAAGATGGAAATAGAGCTTCCAGAATGTTTTTTAGAGCCTTTCATTACAAAATCATCATTGGGCATGATTTATGCTCCTAGAGGTATTGGAAAAACATATTTTGCGTTGAGTATTGCATACGCCTTATCATCTGGCACAAGTTTTTTGAAATTCCGAGCTCCTAAACCATGCAAGGTTCTTTATTTAGATGGAGAAATGTCTATCTTTACTATGAAAGAGCGGATGAAGAAAATTTATTACAGTCAGGAAATCAAACCCTTAGAAAATCATTTTAAATTGGTGAACTCATTTTTACAGGAGCAGACACTTCCAGACCTTGGTTCTTTGAAAGAACAGAAGATGCTAGATTCTCTTATTGAGGATGTGGACGTGATTATCGTAGATAATTTATCTTGTTGGGTAACAAGTGGAGTTGAAAATGAAGGGGAAAGCTGGTTGCCTGTCTTAGCTTGGGCTCTTAAACAACGACGTCAAGGCAAAGCAGTGGTTTTTATTCATCATGCAAATAAAAATAATGGACCTCGAGGAAGCAGCCGTAGAGAGGATGCTCTAGACTATGTAATCAAGTTGGATAGGCCTCCAAACTATAAAGCTGAGGATGGCGCTTGTTTTGTACTTTCTTTTGAGAAACATCGTTCCTGGCTTGGAAATGATGTTGAAAGCATACATGTTAAACTTGTTGATTTGCCCGATGGAAAACAAACTTGGGAATGGTCAATTTTTGAAAGCAATAAGAATAATGAAATGCTTATTGCAGAAATAAAAAGACTAAAGAGCCAGGGAAAAACGCATGAAGAAATCGGAGAGGAATTTGGTGTATCCAAATCGACCGTTACTCGAAAACTAAGACAATAGAAAGTGTTTCATGTTTCACCCCTGTAGCAAATGAAACGTGAAACAAATGCATTCGCGGAGAAAGATATGAAAACTCAAAACGAAAAGAAGCGATTTATTGAATTGCGAGCCAAGGGTCTTTCTTATGATAAAATATCTAAAGAGCTGGAAATTTCTAAACCCACCTTGATCAAATGGAACGATGAGCTAAAAAATGAGATAGCCAATCTTAGATACTTTGAATTTGAATCAATCATCGCCGAATACAGCTTATCTAAACGTAATCGCCTTGAGTCTTTTTCTATCATCTTAAGCAAAGCTCTAGAAGAACTGAAAGAAAGATCCTTTGATGAGATCAGTGTTAAGGATCTGGTCAATATTGTTTTCCAAATGAATCAAAAAATTCAATCAGAGGTTGGGAATCTTAAATTTCACACGAAGGAATACGATATTGATGAAAGTCTCAAAATGAATGTTTTGAAAGAGAAAACTTTACCATTTGTTTACTGAAATTTTACCGGAATTACCATAGCTAAAATCTTCTGAATTGTTGATCCTCGGACTTTATTTTTTTACAATCATCTGTAAAAGTGGATCATATTTGTATTTGACAATTTCTTTGGTTAGCAAGAGAGATATTGCTTGTTCAATCACTTCAAAAGGCGCTGTAAACCACTCTCTTGGCACATATCTATGTCCATTGCTGTCATGTACATCTAAGTTAAGACAAACTTGACCAAAAAAAGTATGAAGCAAGAGCTCAAATTTTTGAGGATTTAAATTATAACATTCGTATACGGCAATTCTTTGCACAGGTGCAAGAAGGTAGGTGGGATCATTTTTCGCATTCTTAATGCGTTCTTCAACGCGAATTCGTGAAAAACCAATCTTATAAAGGTTGATAAGACTTTTAATCTCAGGGTTACTACTTAGTGATTTCAAAACGTATATATATCCAGTCTCTTTATCGTCAGTGGTCTTATTATTACTCAACCCATCAAGAAGCCTGTCTGCGTGTTCAGTAATTCGGCGTCCATCTTTGTACAACGCCCGCGCTAGAGAACGTAAAAGCATGTCAGACTCTGTTCCATTTTCAAATATACAACGCAATCGAGGATTAGGCCTACCACTTATATTTTCATTCTCGCCTATTTTGGCGACATATGTAAGCACTCCTCTAAGAACATAGAAATCACCAGTACTAATTTGCTGTTCCATGGCAAAGGAGAGCAATTTTCTTTTTCCAGAAGCTAAGTCAGCTTGACATTGACAGAACAACAGTTCAAATTTATCGAAATCTAGGCAAGGCACGCGTTGCGCTATGTAATCGGGTGTGGTTAATTCTTTCGGAACATGGCGAAGTTGAAAAATGCTCTCAGGGTCTTCTTTCAACAGACCAAAGTCATCTGCTAAGATTATGTCTTCAATTGAGTTAATTGAATGAGCATTTTCTAAAAGCTTGAAGTCGTCATACTCCTTTAACTGTTGGATATGATCAGGGTTTGAATTTATTGTTGCTAACCGTTCGTACAGCTTGAATTCCGACATATCTTGGGAATTTGGCTGTGGGGAATGGCCATGTTCGCGAAAAAAATCATTAATTTCTTGAAAATTTAAATGAAGGCGCTCATTCGCATTTATGTTTTTTGTAGTTTTTTGTTTAACTTTAAGCAGCCCAAATTCATCCTCTAGAATCAATTTTAGTAGTTCCTCTTGATTCATATTATAATCCTTGAGAACGATGTTGATGTCGCAAGTAGGCTAAAGCCTCTGCCATTCGGCGTTCTAAAGCATCTAGAGAATTTAAGTTAGGTTCTCGACCATTATTGGTCCTGACAAATAGATTGATTTTTGGGCAAAAGAAGAAATGCTTCCTCTTCTGTCATTTGGATACGATTAGCTTCAATTGTTTCTTGGATGGCTTTTAAGACCTGCGAAGTGACTGATTTTGATAAAATTTCAAAGGCTTTTTGGAAAGGATTGATTCTGTCAATAAGATCAATATGCAAGTCATCAATATTTACAAATTGGCCAGCCATCCGAATAAATCGCTTGTCCCCAGTGACTTCAATTTCTCCGTTTTTAACGACAGAGTCAACAACAATATGTTGACGAACTTCTTCAATTTCGTGATCAGTAAGCTCAGGGTATTTTATCTTAATGATTTTAGGAATCAATACTTTATTTATTACCTCTGGATCGAGATTTCCTGGTAGAGCTTTAATCATTGTGTCATCTCTGTAAAATGTTGGCTTTGAGATCATTCAAATCGGATTCAATAATATCCTTCACGCGTTTTGAACTTGGTTCTTTAAATCCCCGAATTTTGATTTCACCAGGTTGCGCTTGATCTTCTTCTGATTGTTTAGTTTTAAATTTGAAGTTAGGCGCCAATACCTGTTCCATTAAAAGAGAACAAGTAATTGCTTTTAGCATATTGTTGACAGATAACTTTACTTGATCATCAGCTGCATCAGGCTGAGCAATAAGATTTGTAAATTGAGCATGAGTTTTATTACTGCTATCCCTAGTGCAGCGACCAATTATCTGAATAATTTCTGTAAGAGATCCTCGATAGCCAACTGTTAATGAATGTTCGCAGAAAGGCCAATCAAAACCTTCTTTTGCCATACCTAAAGCAATAATAATATCCAGATCATCAGGACTCTTAATTTGCCGTAGATAAGTTGACAATTCTATTTCGCTCGACGAGGTCGGTCATCAACAAGATCGGCTACTTTTAAAATCGTTTTACCATCGTTGTGACGAGTAACATGGATGACCCCAGTTTCCTGATCTTGATGTATAACGGTTCCTATTTTGTCTAAAATAGTGTCCACTTCATTATGCTTATCTTTTGTGGATTCTCCGGACTGTACATTAGGAATATGAAGGATTGTTTTTTTGTCGGTGTCCAAGAATTTCATCAATTGCGGAAGTGTAGCGCCCTTGATAGAAATGATATCCAATACCTAAAGATTTTAAATGAGTATAGCCATTTAACTGTTCATAATAGTTATAGGTCACTTTTGCGAACTTTGCTTCATCTTCTGGCGAAAGAATGGGAGTTGTATCTCCGCGGAAATATGAACCGGTCATGGCGATAATATGAGCATTTGATTTTTCCATGATTGCTCTTAAGAGCTCACCTAAACGGCTATCTCCATCAGCTGAAACATGGTGAAATTCATCAATTGCAAGAATAGTATTGTCAAAATTCTCTGTAGTGGATGCTTCAAAAGCAAAACGTAAAGTAGCATGGGTGCAGATAAGAGTACGTTCATTGTTATTTAAAAACCTGAGAAAAGCTTGTACCTTATTCCCTTCACCACCAGGAATGCATAGGTTATATTCAGGATTTGTTTCCCAATTAGCAAAGAAGCCTTGAGATATTAAGTCGGTGTTACTAAAAGAAGCGCCGATTGCTTTCTCAGGAACGGCAACTATAACCTTTTTGAGTCCTTGACGATGGAGTTTGTCGAGTGCAATGTACATGAGCGCGCGGGATTTTCCAGATGCTGGAGGGGATTTAAGGAGAAGATATTGAGCATCTCGGGCTAAATACGCTCTTTCTTGCATTTCTCGCATGCCCATCGAATTTGTTTTTGTGCTTTGTCCTGTTTGGGCATAAGAAACATCGACAATATTAGGCATGATTTTTCCTCTTTTTTTCGTTTTGAGTCATTTCTTCATAGAGTTTAAAAAGATGTTCTAATCGTTCTCCATCGCTCTCAAATGGTTTTGATCTATAACACCGTTCAATGGCTATATCGAGGCCTCGGTGTGCTTCCTTTAGCCCTTTAGGCATTTTAGCTGGGTCATAGAGTTGGGCGATTGTTTTTTCGGGATGTTTTTCTCTTTCAGAAAGAATATTGAAAACGTGAATGTTAATAATTTCTTTTTGCTTTTCAGAGAGAGGTGGTAATGGGAAAGTGTTGTAACTTAATGCTGACGAATATCTATAATCATTTTTTAATTTTCCTGCCGTAGCTTTAACCCAAGCAAGATGAATTTTGGAAGAAATTACTCCAAAAACATATGGTTCGGCATTATATATTGCCTGAGCAGAGTCTGAAATAATAGTGTTCTTATCTAGGAACCCAATAGGAATAAATTCTCGGCGATCGGAGGAAACTCTTGGAATGATAATAGAGCTTGAACCATTATACCGAATTTCGCCGAATTGATGTGGTGTATTTGATATTTCGATGGTTGCTTTTTTGCGGCTTTTGAGACGAAAATCTCTCACGTTTGCGAGTCGTCTTTTTATCTCAGGAATTCCACAGGCAATAGAGAGGTCGTCATCGGTAATCCACAAACACCATCTATCTGTTCCTCTAATAAACTCGGCCGACCCGGCTAGCTTCTTTATAATTTTTTTTGAAGTAGGATTTCTGGTGACAAGATCAATTCTTTCAGATTCTGAAAGAATAAGACTACCGTTATCAACAGCTTTATTTCCGTAGCTCATTTGCGGTAATGAAGAAATTGGATTATTTCTTTTTTTAATTATCGTATTATTCCCAGGCATCAGGTACGGGTTTATATTGTCAACAATTTGAACGAGATCATTCTTATAGATTAGTTTAGTTTGATTTGAGTAATGTCTAATTCCTATTATAGAACAAATTACACCAGCGTTTCTTCTTGCGTTGTTAAGCCATTTAAAAGGCTGATGCGCAAATCCAATTTCTAAGTGGTTACTAAAAATGGGAGGCCATAAGAGAGCCACTTGTTCTCCTTGGCAAATCGAACTCGTTGTCACAAAAGCCAATTTTGATTTAGGACATTTATCTAGATATTTTGCTCCCTTAAAGAACCAGCATGTAATGTAATCAAGATTTTTATAATTCTTGATGCCAGAACATGCTAAAGCCATATCATCTTTCTGTTCTTCAGATTGGAGAGATGACCCCCTATAAGGAGGATTTCCGATTAGATATACTTCCGAAGTATGGTCTTTAGGACAAACTTCGTCCCAATTTAATCGAGTGGCGTTTCCGCAAATAATATGGCCGCCTTGTTTGAGTGGCAAAGAAGGCCTTGTTCGATCAAAAGCAATTTTAAATGATTGGTTCATTTGGTGGTCAATCAGCCATAATGAAAGCATGGCCACCTCATGAGCAAAGTCGTCAATTTCGATTCCATAGAATTGAGAAAGTTTAATATTCGAAAGTGGAAGACGAGTGGTAAATCCTTGAAGGTGCTTGATAATTTTCATTTCGAGGCTTCGTAATTCCTTGTAGGCGACAATTAGAAAGTTCCCTGAACCGCAAGCGGGGTCGAAAATTTTTATCTGAGATAATCGGACCAATATTTTTTCTAATTTTTTTTGGTTGCCTTTCGATTTTTCAAATTCGTCATAAAGTTCACCTAAAAACAGTGGTTCTATGACTTTCATGATATTTGGAACTGAGGTATAGTGCATTCCCATTTCCCCACGTTGATTTGAATCAACAACGGCCTGAATCATGGAACCAAAAATGTCGGGATTAATCGATGACCAATTCAGCCCCCCACATTCAAGAAGAATTTTGCGCGAACGGCGAGTAAATCTGGGCACTGGGTGTTTTTCTGCAAATAAACCTCCATTAACATATGGAAATATTTGAAGATACTTAGGGAATCGAGATTTGTTTTCGGAATTTAAAGCCTCAAATAACCTGTCAAGATAACTATTAAGATCACTGCCATCTTCTAGAGTATGAGAAGCGATTGAGCTACTAAATAATCCTTTCTCAAAAATGGTTGTATCTTCTGCGAAGAAGCAAAATAATAGACGAGAAAGAAAAACGTTTAGGGAATGAAGCGCTTTTTTCTCAGCCCATGGATTATCTTTTTTAATCTCATCATATAATTTGGCCATTTGTTCTGCGGCCCTAATATCAGCTAAGCTTTCACTCTTGGATCTTGTTTTCTCGAAGCCGGCCCAAGGGAGAAAAAAATCAAAATTATCACCGAGTTCGTTGAAGAAGATGTCTAAAGTATCTTTTGTTTTTGTATCGGTAGCAAGAATTTTTTTATAATCAGTGACAATAATAAAACGCGGAGAGTGTTTTAGAATATTCGAATCGTTATTTAAATTATCGATTTCACTATATAGATCGTTTTCGCTAACTCTTCTAAAACAAAGATTTTTTTTCCAAATAACTTCATTATTTCTTTTCGATAAATTGTAAGATTTTTGCAAGCGCGTTATTGCGGCTTTTGGTTTTCCGTAGGCTAAGAGCAGATCATAGATAAAAGTTGTTTCATTAAAATTATCTGCTAATTTCCTAATATTTTCTTCGGTCTTACAAATATTCATTCGACATCCATGTCTTTGCAAATCAACAAGAAACGTTGATTAAAACAGAACAATGGTAGTATAATTATGCGTTTATTGCAAATAGAACAATTATTTGAAATAATTTGTAATGTTAATTATATATTTTAATATCTGAAGTGAATAATTATTATATGAGAATATCAGGAAAAACACTCGGAGAATTGGCACTTCCAGAATGTTGCGAAAGGTGTTTTTGGATTAAGATGAAAATGGGAAATCGTTTTCCTTACTCAATTTTTCCAGGCATTTTTGCATCGATTGACTCTTTTACGAAACGTTCTGTTCATGCATTTATGGACATAAACTCTCAAGCACCTGCATTTCTTAACTGTCTTGGAGCAATAAGACATTATATTTCTCCACCTCACCACTCACGATTTCAATTCCAAGATCCAATAACAGGAATTTTATTAACAGGCGAAGCTGATGGCATCTTTGAATTTATTGATGGCTCACTTGCTATTGTTGACTATAAAACAGCCAAATGGACAGACAATCAGGATAACATGGTTCCGATCTATCAAGCGCAACTCAATAGTTATGCTCTCATTGCGGAACATCTAGGCCTTGGACAGGTTTCAAAATTAGCACTTATTTACATGGAACCTCTTACAGAATCATCTTTAGGTATGCATCACTACTGCCATTGCGATGGCTTGGAGTTGCGTTTTAATCCGAAAATTGTTGTGGTAGAGCGCGACGATCAACTCATTCAAAAATTGCTGAAAAAGGCAGATCGAATTAATCGGTCTTCCATCCCACCAGATCAATTTCCAACCTGTAAGAACTGCTCTTTAACGGAGAACTTCATAGAGCTGGTTTTGTCCAAAAAAGGAGCACATGAAGCCTACACCTAAAACTATTCAGCTCTTTCTCCCTACAGGCAAACCTCGAGGACTAAAGATTGCTCAGGTTACTTCTCGCATTCCTATTGCCATATATGTCCCTCGTTCAGATCTAAAGGAGGCGTATACGCGTCCAGAACTCTCGCGTTCAGGTATTTATTTTCTTTTTGGTGATTCTGATGATGCCAGAACCCCAGTCTATGTTGGAGAATCAGAGGATTGCTTGGATCGTTTAAAACAGCATCATAACAGCGACAAGGAATGGAATACGGCGATTGTGATAGTATCCAAAACAGATGAATTGACTAAGTGTCAAATTCGGTTTTTGGAATGGTTTTGTTGTAATGAGATCGAGCAAATAGGTCAGGGACGTCTTACAAATCGATTGAGTCCTTCAGAGCCGTTCGTTTCCGAGTCCGTTAGAGCCGATCTCTTAGAGATGTTTGAAACAATCTCTCTGCTATTATCAACGCTTGATTTTCCTATTTTTGAAAGGCTTACAACTGAATTGAAGCAACGTCATGTATGTTGTAAAAGTGGGAAAGCTAATGCTAAAGGAGAGAAGGTTGCGGATGGATTCGTTGTATTTAAAGGGTCTCATGCTTGTATAACAACCACTGACAGTGCGGGATCTACCTTAAAAAGTGCCAGAGAACAACTAAAAGCCATGGGGATTCTTGAGCAACAAGGTGATCAACTCATATTTCTGACCGACTATCTATTTCCATCGCCTTCGCAGGCTGCTGGAGTTGTTCTAGGACGTAGAGCAAATGGATGGATAGACTGGAAGAATGATGAAGGTAAAACACTGCATGAGATTATGAGAAGAGATTTTGAAGATAGCCCACAAAAATGAAAATATCAAATCAGTGATGTCTCAAAATCCTATTAATAATATGCCCACGCAATATTTGTTAATAAAAATTCTAAAATCCCTGGGTTGTCATTGGAATAACGTCATTGAATTCAATTTTTCTCTGAAAGCATTATGACTTTTTTGAATGTTTTCAGATTCTATGCGATAAGAAATGATGTCTTGGTTAGTTTCAGGAAACTCCTTTACCGCTGAATGTAGCGAAAATGCTACAACAGCAAAAAGCAAACCAATGATTGAAAAAAAGCGAAATAATTTTATATTTAATATTTCAGCTGGGGTCGTTCCACACCATGTTTGAATATTCCAGCCCTGCACTCCGAACAAAGCTACCGATCCTGGAACAACGCTAAACGCTTGTAGTAGATCGATAGTAGTCGCAGTTAATGGATAGTACTCATTAACCATTGTCGAGATGAATCCCCCACTCATTACAACAACAAAGCTACCAACAAAACTTTTTGCGTAGGCTGTTTTAACATACTTAACTTTATCGGTTAACTCTTTTTCCAAAACTTCCGATGTCATTTTATTTCCTTATTATCTTCCCAAAGCAGCTATTCGTGTATTTGAATGGGATTCTCCAATCCATGTGCTACCCCGCTCTGACTGTGATTTTGCAGGGCTAATCATGATGCTAACATCTTGACCTAATTCATTTAGAAAACGAATAAGGCGCTCTAAAGAAAAACTTCTTAATCTTCCTCGAATCAAAGCAGAAATTTTTGGTTGATCAATACCTAAAATTTCAGCAGCTCGTTTTTGAGTGAGTTTTTTCTTCTTAATAAGCTTAGCAATTTGGCGAGCTAGCTCGGATTTTGCTAAAGCTTCTTCAGGATTTTCAATACCTAAATCAGCAAATACATTTCCGGAGCTTTCTTCGTATACGATCTTTTTTTTCATAACTACTTTTCTCCTTTTAATTCTTTATAAAGGGCGTCAGCTTCTTTTAAACGACGCTTAACCAAATCGATCTCTTGCTTAGGCGTTGCGATGCCGCTCTTCGATTTTTTCTGAAAGGCATGCAGTACAAAAATGAATTCCGTCATTTCAACTGTATAAATCACTCGATAAGTTCCCGATCTGTCGTTTTCTCGAAGCTCAATCACTTTGGCATTGCCTAACCCACTAAGAGTCTTCGCATGGTTATGCCGATCACCCATTTGCGCAAGATATAAGCCATGTCCCATTTCATCTTGAACTTCATCAGGAAATAACTTGAGGTCTTCGCGGCTCGATCCAATCCAGAAAAGTCGTTTCATTAGATGTCCTCTATCTTTCTAATCTTATTATGCCTAAATGAGCATATTTATGCAACAGGAAAAACTCTAACAATAAAATTGATGTCCGGCTCAATAAAGATACCAAACTGATCGAAATGCCATCAACCCACGGTAGACTCTAAAGAAAAAATGGGGTATCCTATTTTCGTGTCAATCACTCTAAAATGACATGAAGTTGCCCAGATCAAGTACATCGTGGTTATGATGTCGCGGTTTGAATCAAATCGGCGAGACAACTTTCTTTTGTCTTAGAATACTGTTACTTCGATAATAAACTATATAATCGGCTAGAAATACCTTATGCGTGACAATCGTGATAATTTTACAGCAAAGATAAAACGAATTCTTGAAAGTCGCGCAGGGCATCTTTGCTCAAATCCTGACTGCATGCTTTCGACTTCTGGCCCATCATTAGACGAGGAAAAAGCTGTTAATATTGGTAAGGCAGCGCATATTACAGCAGCTGCCCCAGGAGGGCCACGTTACGACCCCAGTCTTGCTTCAGAAACTCGGAAAAACATCTCAAACGGTATCTGGCTTTGCGCCATTTGTGCAGATAAAATCGATAAAGATGAAAGTAGGTTTCCGGTTGAGCTGCTTAATACATGGAAACAGGATGCTGTGGCACGTGCATTCAAAGCGATGGCAACTTCTAACGCGGCACGTCATGTCACTGTGATGCAGCTTGATGAAGCTGACAAGGAATTTTTAAGCAATCTTAGATTGCCAGTGGAAGACGATATCGAAAGCATTGTAGCACGTATGCAGAAAGCAGCAGCCAATGATATTTCTGCATTTCAGAATGCCCGGGAATGGCCTTCGCATGTTATTTCGTTAGATATCAAGCTTTTAACCAATGCCCAAAAAATCAATGTTACGCTTGATGGTGTAGCAAAAGCAGTCAGTGCGGCCGAGGGAGTTTGCTTTATATCACCTCCAGGAACGGGTAAAACTACTACGCTTATACAACTGGCTAGTAGCATTATTAATGGTGATCAAATCGCCACATTCGTGCCACTCGGTGAATGGTCTGATCGGCAGGAAAGTTTTTTTGAGTTTCTTGCCCGTCGCAACGCCTTTAACACTTTCCAGCCTCAGCACTTTATGCAAGTAGCTTACCATGGTCGTTTAGTACTATTGCTCGATGGCTGGAATGAATTAAATCCCGATGCTAGAAAACGCGCGTTGAATGACCTGAAAACACTAAGGCGGGAATTTACACAATTAGGCATTGTTATCGGCACGCGGCGACAGGCAATACCTATCCCCGGCGCTATCATCGAAATTGAACCGCTTTCTGATGAACAGCAATTAGAACTTGCCCGCAAAATTCGTGGTAAGGAGGGCGAAGCGCTTGTAGATCAAGCTTGGCGAACGCCAGGTGTGCGCGAGTTAGTTTCCATCCCGCTCTATCTTACTGCAATGCTTGCAACCATACCCGGAGCTACCTCTCCCAAAACCAAGGAAGCATTGTTGAGTAATTTCGTTACCCAGCATGAGAGTGCACCAGAAAAGGCCGAGATTCTCCGTACTGAGCTTTTAGGTTGTCATAAGCAAATACTTATCGGTTTAGCAGTCGAGGCAAACCGGGCCGCGACTACTACACTTTCGGAAGAAAATGCATGGCGGGCAATAAGTGATGTATGTATCACCCTTCAAGCGCATAAGCAAATTCTTACGCCCTTCCAGCCCCCTATCGTTTTAGATGTTCTAGTTAATACACATTCCCTTGTTCGGGGCGCTGATAGTGTCTCATTCCAACACCAACAATTTCAGGAGTGGTATGCGTCTTTTGAAGTTGAGCGTTTGATGACAGATGCTGCACAAGGAAACACCGAAGCTCGAAGAATGCTTAATACTGATGTGCTTAATTGGTCGGCTTGGGAAGAATCAGCCTTATTTGCCTGTGAACGTTTATCTAAAAATGTCGAGGGAGCAAAAGCGGTTGCGGTGGCAGTTCTCGATACACTTAGCATTGATCCGATGCTTGCGGCTAAAATGATTTATCGCTCCAAGCCAGAAGTATGGTCACATATAAGTGAAAAGGTCGTAAATTTTGCGAAACGTTGGCATGTATTGGACAAGGTAGATCGTGCCGTGCAGTTTATGATTTCAACAGGCCGCCCTGAGTTTGCTGAATTTGTATGGCCGCTAATTTCGTGTCCTGATAACCAAGTCTATTTAAGAGCCCTCCAAGCGGCGCAACGCTTTCGGCCTTCCGTGCTAGGACCAGATGTGGCAAAACAACTGGCAACATTACCAGAAGAAATACGTGGGGATGTCGTCGCAGAAATTGGATATCGCAGTGGTTTTGATGGAATGGAACTTGCTGCTGGTGTCGCGAAGAACGATAAGAGTCCGACTGTCATTGTAAAAATTTTGCAATCACTCCAATTCCGTCGAGCAGATCGTCATGTTGCTGATATTTTACGAACCGCTTCGGATGAAGTATGGGAATGCATAGCTCGAAAAGGTTATCCTGAAAAGATACTTGATCCGGTGCTAAATGCCCATCTTAAGGCTATGCGACAGACATTAATAACCCGCGAAACCGATGTAATAAAGATTATTCGGTATTTAACGGAAGGTCAGCTAGTGGAAATGAATGCTGCTGAGCATATTACGCAGCTGATTCAATCTCCGGATTTTCCAATTAAAGGCAATCACGAGCGTGTAGCCATTAACAATGCTTTTAAGGTTTATCCAGAAGCTGTAACAGCGGGCATAATCCACAGAATTGCCAGTGGTTTAGAGCTACCATTGAGAGCCCATGAGTGGCTGAAAAATACGGCTTCTCTAGATGATGGACCTATCGCTGACGCAGCGCTTAATAAAGCAACCCCTGAAAATATAGCAAGCGCTGCTTATAGCATTGTAGGTCCAATAACGGTTGGCAAAATGATGGATACTCTTTTTACACTCACTGACGAGTATCTGGTAAAGGGTAAGCAATTATCCGAACCTGCGCGACAAGAATATCATCGTTTGAAGAATGCGATTGCCTGTTCACGTCAAACCAGCTTCTTTATCGCATTGCTTGAACGAGCGAACACCGACAAGCCGCATCGTATTAAAATGATGGCCGAACTTGTAGTATGTTATGGTAGGGAACAAGAAAAGAAGCCATTTACAGTAAGTACCGATGTCAAAAAACAATTCGTTGTTGTGATAAAGCACTGGGTGCAAATCATGCTTACAGCGCCTGATACAAACCGACATCAATTTGTCGATGTTGCCCAAGCCATAGGACGCCTAGGACAATCTCAATTTGTTTCCGATTTGCACAGATTATTGGAGGCCGACTTTACAGGACGTTCTCGAGAACTTGAGGAAATAAAGACAACAAACAGGCGCAGCGATTCTCGTGCACACATATGCTATACGCTTCTATATAGCAGAGCATTTGCTGCTATCGGCGATGATAGCGTGGTATTATTGATGAAAGAATATTTGCCAGATATACCCTTTGGCATAGATGCGGCATGTGTTCTTCTGGAAATTTGGAATCGCAATCACCCATCCAGCAAAGATAAGCGATTCTTCGGATGGCATGATTTTTCCAATGTGAAAACTCGCCGCCTCTCCCTTGAAGATATGCGCAACGCTCTACCGACATGCGAATTTTCCGAGACCATCTTTGAAGTGGTGAGAACCTTATGTAAGCCTGATAGCGCATCGGCTTTGCAACAACATGCTCTTAAGTTGGCGAAAATCGGCTTAAGCATGCCCTTTGGAAGCAAAAATCAAGAAATAGCCGAGCTGTTTAAATTGCCGCAACCATACAGCGTTAAGCTGGAGCTATTCACTACTGTGGCAATAGCGGGTGAAGTTCTCTCAGTCGATATGCTGCTTGCCGGATTCCATGAGTTATTAGAGCTGGGAAAAAAGGAGCCGTGGCGACTTGAAGATAGGCAAGGTGAAGTAATGGGATGGATAGAATTATTTGCCTTCTCCAATCGTCCTTTAGCAGTTCTTGAGCTGCTCGATTTATTGCCGAATAAATACTGCTATTCCTACCATTTCCGTCGATTGCTAATAGCGCTGGGACATAGCCCGCATGCCGAAGCATTACAGGTGCTTAAAGCATTAGCAGAGCGTAATCCGGAAATGATGCAAGAGCGTGATTGGCTTGATGCTATGATAAGTCTGGAAACGGAAGAAGCGGCCTGGACCGTTTTTGATTTGATTTTTGAAGATAAAGTGCAGGGTGAGCGCGGTAGAAAAGAGAGTTGGTTGTTGTCGGAACAACTCGCTAACCTAACACTAAAA
The DNA here is from genome assembly GCA_963742415.1 of uncultured Parachlamydiaceae bacterium. Taxonomy (GTDB): domain Bacteria; phylum Chlamydiota; class Chlamydiia; order Chlamydiales; family Parachlamydiaceae; genus CAVULX01. Next base: position 246,792 of record CAVULX010000002.1, on the reverse strand, counting down.
TTTCCGGCGCTACGTGATAAAATATTTCAGCGCTATGAAAAGATGGCTAACGGAGGGCCGAAGAGAATTCTTGAGAATGCTCTTATAGACATAGCCGATATGCCTTCCGTTTTAGCACTTATCCACAGCCTTGCCGTTGCTAACCAGCCTTACGATGAGCGGCTTAGTAGGGCGATCGAAAAGCTGGCAATAGGCCAACGGCCTTCGCTTGATTGGCCCGGCGCGTTTGAGCAGTTTAGCGTCCCGTTGGTGGAATTTCGTAAAAAATTGTTTGCAATATCGACAGCAGAAGGACCACAAGCTGTTCTAGCAGAGGCATGCCTGAATAAGATTGAGAAATTGCGAGATGAGCATGGACGCATTACCAATGAGCCACGCCATCCAGATATTGCGTCCGAACAGCCTTGGCCAAGGGTATCTTTCTAACAAACTCATTTGCTAAAACGCATCTCCATTCATCTTTACTCCGACTACATACATAGTACACTTCCGGGGCTTACAACTGGTTAGTTGAGTAACTTTGTCTTTGATATACCTAAATAGGCATATTTTATGAAAAAGGGTATTGCATAATCCGCGGACCAATGGTGGACCAAATAGGGGCGATAAACCAATCGAAATCACATCAAATGACGATAGACTCTAAAGAAAAGATGAGTTATCCTGCTCTCGTGTCAGCTACTGTGAGATGACTTGACATTGCCCGGAGGAGCCGCATTCGTAATGCGAAGGTCGTCGGTTCGACTCCGGAGAATGACATGAAATAATGCGATTTTATTAGCATTGATTAGAATTGGTCTCTTCAGAAGAACTGAGAAAGAAGGTGCGATTCTTTTTTAAAGACACAGCAAAAATAGCTTCTTCTTTCATTATTTTCAAATAAAGTGCCTGCGGTTTTATTTTTAATGGGGATGAATAAACGAGGGATTTTTTTTCAATATTCCAAATTTCCACGATCCTTTTTCTTAGCAATTTTGTTTTAGATTCAGTTCTATATAACTTGCTTGATCGGGATAACTTGCTTGATCGGGCCACAGCTAAGTAACTGCCGCTGGAAGAAATCAAATCAACGCGTTTAAAATTTGATGAAATGATGAAGGGACGAGCGAACCCGCCGCTGTTTAAATCTTTATAGATCAGAATTCTTCCATCGCCCCGACTAGAAATCAGTGTTCCTTTTCCCGCAGTAAGAATACTAATGGTTCGCTTATTCTTCGCCGTATTTTTCCAGCGGCCTGCTAATTTATAGCAAAATTTTGTCTCCACCTCATAATAAAAAATTCCATGCTCAAAGGGTTTAAAAAATGATTTACTCTTTGTAATACTGCAGCAAACCTTACGATCCGTAATTACCAATTGTCCAGTAAAAATTCCATGTAAGGGATGTTTACTTGTTTTTATACTATTATCATTTAAAACTTTACGAATTCTCAAGTATCCCTCTTCTTCGTTTTTGTTGTAGGCTGCAGCAGAGATTTGACCAGATGATTTCACCACTACATCCCGACATTTTTTAGGAAGAGGCATTAATTCTAATAGAGAATGATTGAGTTTGAATAAATCTTTAAAATAATTGAAAACTTCTTCTGTTTGTTTCGTCTGATGAGAAGAGGAGCCGATATAAGGCGGTAAGCGCCCATAAAATTTTCGTATGGGGCTTTTGCATAGATCTAACGCCAGGATTCGCCACAGTTTGCAGGCAAGGGAAACATTCAGTCGCTTGGACCAATCCATATCTTTAAAAATTTGCAATAGGATTTCATTGGGGATGAAAAGAGAGACATTTCCGATTTTGATCGAAGGATGGCTATCTTTCTCAATATGATTAACACTATTCATAAGCCTATCCTTGAAGTCGCGTTGTCTTTCCACTTGTTCGTGAGGCGGATGTATTTCTTAATTGTATCGCTTTTTTTGTGACCTGACTAATTCATAATGAGATGCTCTGGAACGCCATTTTGAATAGCTGTAGTTACAAAACCAATTCCTAAGATATGTCCTGAGCGCTTGCCTCAATTATTTTCTGTTTCAAGTTAATATAATGATCCATGGGGAACACGGACAAAATCACAGTTTAAAGCCATTTGTCGAACACTTTTTTCATCAGCGATTAAGGGATGAAGAAAAGGATTTGCAAACGTGTCTGCAACAGCCCACGGAATGCAAAAAGCGCTGGATTTCAACTCTTTAGCAAAAAACTTGAGGGGGGCAGGACATACGGGATAAAGCGGTATGGCAATGCCGCAAAAAATGGCTGATGCTAATACTTCAACGCCAGCTACGAGAGAGATGAGGGGATAGCCCCCTTCAGCAAAAATTATTCCCGGGCGCCCATTTCTGTTTCTTGCTACTGTTAGTGTTGTCATTAGCGCACTTGAAAGGCTATCAAATTCTGGCATTCTAGCAGCTGTCATGGGTTGGGCCATAGGAACCTCCTATTTAGTCGAACATAAATTTAGCTTTTATCAATATTTCTTTTATTATTCAAAAATAAATTGATTGTTTTTTATCAATCTTCCTCTTGTTTTTTATTTTTTTCGCTGCGATCGATAACTGGAGCACTTGCCGAATCGTAAAGTAGCCCTCAACTATGCGGAAGGGGAAAAGATAATCTAATGAGAGATTATAGTTTTTTTTGTAGAATTCAGCGTTATCCATGATTGTCTTGATAAATTGTTCGACGAGAGGGTTATCCTCTTGTTTATAATTTGCCTTCCGTTTGCTGGTTAATTTTCTAAAGATGCATCTTGCCAGGGCAACCCAAAAGATCTGATCTTTATGAAGGATAGGGAGTTTTTGAAAATCGAATATTTGATAATCAACATGCTCCATATTATAAATCGACTGTGCGATTTTTTTTCCTATCCCTTCAGAATCTTGAAAACCATTAAAAATATCTCCGCAAACACAAAACTTTTTACGATCGAGCAAAGGAATATAATTAAACGCATTGCTATGATAAATATCATGCCATTCGAGTTCATTGAGTTTGGTATCACAGGTTTTGCCATCCGCCAGCTGAATCGGCTCTAGAAATGAAAAATTTAAGCATAAAGGCCATTCATTATGGGAAACATTATCTTTTATTTTTAAAAACGAATTTAATTTGAAATAGGTCTTCAAGGTGATCGGGTGATCCCTGGATGTCGCCTTTAAATAGCTTAACACCATCCCTTTGGATGGGATCATTCTGAAAAACTTTTTTGAATCCACAAGGCGGCCAAACAAATTAAAATAATTTAAAAGAATTTTTGTTGAGATTGTATTTTTATAATCATGGGGCAAATGCAAATGCACAGGATTGGGATCTGGAACGAGCAAAAATATTCGTTCAAGGTCAGAGAGCTCTCCCGTTAATTGAAAGAAAAGTTGCAGCTGGGATTCATCCATTAAGCTTAGTTTTTGTATAGAAATCCCTTTGATTTCTTGTAAATCAAGAAAGAGTTTTGCTGTTTGCTCGATGCATGCCTTGGCTCTTGGATTGATGTTTTTTCCCTCGAATAGGTGAATAACTTCCACATTCTCATGCGGAAGCCCCTTAAGGGCATTAAAGAATAACTGACTCGTAGTGAATTCTAAACCGTTGATCCTCTGTTCTTTAAGTGCTAGCAAAGCGAATAAAGGAAAATGATGATTGGAAAAGATCGGATTTTCCACATTTCCCTTAGTGATGGCTTCAACAGCTTCGTCTATCTGAGCTGTAAAGATCCTGATTAAATCCAATTTTTTTTCTAAATCTCTCAATTCTTCCGAAGTTAAGTTCTCTGTGAGATTTTCATAAGTTTCCCAAGTTTGATTCTCAAAAGACAGGTGAGGCGGCAGGGGCTTTACAAATGGCTTGGCTTCGTATAGATAAAAACAGGCTTGAACTCCTAACATGATGAACCTCAAGGGAGTTATTAATTTATTAAAAAATACGAGAAACTTAGACACACCTCTTTTTGTAAACTAATATTTATAATTTTATCATACAGCATATCCTTTAAGAGCTCCATAAAAATAGAGATAGAAATTTATTGAGAATCATGAAAATGTAGCGTTTTAACAATTTATAAGAGAAAGGTCAATGAATCTATGGTAGAGATGGCAGAAGTTACACAAAAGGTTCAACAAAGCAGAGAAAAGTTTTTAAAGGCCAAAGAAGAGATCGGGAAAGTGATTGTAGGGCAGACTGACATGGTCGATCGCCTTCTAATGGGCTTGCTGGCTGACGGACATATCCTTCTGGAAGGGATGCCGGGGCTAGCCAAAACACTTGCCGTAACAACCTTAGCTAAAACTGTTAATTGCGATTACAAAAGAATTCAATTCACCCCCGATCTTTTACCGGCGGATCTTATTGGGACCTCTATTTATAATCCTAAAGAAGGGACCTTTAGTGTGAGCAAAGGACCGATTTTTACAAATATCCTTTTGGCTGATGAAATCAATCGCGCACCTGCAAAGGTACAATCGGCTTTATTGGAAGTGATGCAAGAGAGGCAGGTGACCATCGCGGGGCAATCGTTTGCGGCAGGGTCTCCTTATCTTGTTTTGGCTACGCAAAATCCTATTGAACAAGAAGGGACATACGTATTGCCAGAGGCGCAAACTGATCGTTTCATGATGAAGGTTAAAATCGATTATCCAACTAGGGAAGAGGAAAAAGAAATTATGAAACGGATGGGAACGCTGAGCAAGAAGCCGGAGCCAAACCCTGTGCTTTCTGGGGATGACATTTTAAAGACAAGGCAGGTCGTCAATGAGATCTATATCGATGAAAATGTGAACTCCTATATTTTAGACATTGTCTCAGCTACACGGACTCCGCAGAAATATGGGGTTCCCATTGAGGGTTTACTCATGTTTGGGGCCTCTCCACGAGCCAGCCTCAGCCTCAAGATTTGTGCAAAAGCTCATGCCTTTTTAGCCGGACGGGGTTATGCGACCCCTTTAGACATCAAACAGATTGCGCATGATATTCTGCGGCATCGGTTACGCAGAACCTACGAAGCTGAGGCGGAAAACATCTCTCCCGATGTCATTATCGATAAAATTTTGGAAACAATTCCGATCCCGTAGAGCTTAGAGGATGATCCATGTCGCCGGAAGTCTTCCATCTTATCCATAGAATTCAAATTCTCACAGCGAAATTAGCACAGAATCTTTTGTCTGGATTTTATCGGTCGGCTTTCAAAGGAAAGGGGATGGAATTCGAAGAAGCCCGGGAATACCAATCGGGGGATGATTTGCGCAGTATCGATTGGAAAGTGACTGCGCGTATGAACCATCCTTATGTGAAAGTGTTTAGGGAAGAGCGGGAATTAACCGTGATGCTGATGGTGGATATTTCGGCTTCTACACGCTTTGGAAGTAAGCATAAAGGCAAAAAAGACTTAATCGTCGAAATTGGGGCGTTGCTTGCCTTTTCTGCAGTAAAAAACAATGATAACGTCGGGTTGATCCTTTTTTCAGACCGGATAGAGAAATATATACCACCAAGAAAGAGCCTAAGGCATATTATAAGGGTCATCAGAGAACTTGTTATTTTCCATCCTCAAGACACTGGAACAGACGTCTCAGAAGCGTTGAATTTCCTTGGAAAAGTTCAAGCTAAGCCATGCATCTGTTTTCTAATATCAGATTTCCAGTGTGGAGATTTTAGCCGGCAAGCTGAATTGATTTCGATTAAACACGATTTGATAGGGATAAGCATCACCGATCCTTTCGAGGTTGTCTTGCCCAATGTATCGCTTGTGGAATTGGAAGATTTCGAATCGAATCGACACCTTGTGCTAGATTCAGCAAGCAGTGAGTCGCAGCAATTTGCCACTCAAGCTGCGGAAAAAAGGATCGCTGCTTGTAAAAAACTATTCCAGAACATAGGGGCAGGCTTTATTGATTTACGCACGGATGCCCCTTATTTGTCGGTGATACAAAATTTCCTCAAACAAAGGAGTCAACATCCGAAATGAGGAAATTAGCAAGGTTATTAGGCTTTTTATTGGTGTTTTCATCGTTTTCAATCGTGTGTTTTTGTCCGTGGAATGGGAACGCCGGGGAAATTCAGTGGCATGATCAGGCTCCGGGAGGATTTTCTGCAAGCATCAGAATCCCTGAAACGGATGTTTCTCTGCTTGATAAAATATTAGTCTACGTTGATCTGACTTATCCCCATGGTTACCGTGTCAATCCCTCTTCTTTGCGCACCCATTTACTCTTTCATTCCTCTTTTTCAGAAGCTCCTTTCATTGTGGAATCTCAAACGGTGCCATCAGAAAAAGGAAATAATGACTTGACCTCGCTTCATCTCATTTTTACACTCTCTCCACAAATGATTGGGGAATTTCCTTTAACATTTTTAAATATCTCTTTTGAACCTGAAGATCCTAAGGGTAAACCAATCGAACTGATTTCAGATATTTTTTATATCACGGTTGCTGCACCTGCGGCGGAGATCACCGAAAAACCTGTTCCTGCTCGTTTAATGACATTTTCAACAGAATTTCCCATTGATTTGGAAGATGATAATTTAAGTTTAATGGAGAGGGACGAACATCAAAAGAATGCCGCCCTCTTCGCAGCAAAATCGATCCCTTGGTTAGGGATCCTGGCTTTAGGGATGGCTTTCGCTTTTGTTTTTTTATTCAAAAAGAAGCAGCCCCCTTTGGCAAAAAGACAGCCAAGAATCACAAGAGAGCAGGTCCTCCAAGCCTTAAAAGAAAGTAAGGAATTATTGCAGGAGGGGAGGATCCACGATTTTTATTTGAGTTTGAAGCACCATCTTCAAAACTATATAGAGGACTATTTTGGGATCAAGATATCCACCGAAACGACGGAGGAATTTTTGTCGGTCATTGCCAAACGTGCCGAGTTTTCCCCCGAAATGCAGCGGGATCTTCAGAAAATTTTAGAAACGGTGGATCAAGTGGAATATGGACAAATGGAAACTTCTGTCGATGAGGGGCAAGAGAATCTGCGGCGGGCTCAAGAATTTATCAGCAGCTCTAATTAAACCCATTTTTTGAGACGGAAGAAATAGAGCATGCCCAACAAAGCAATTATCATTAAGCCTATAGCCAAAGGATATCCGAGCCACCAGTTATATTCGGGCATATTGAAATTCATCCCATAAAAGCTGGTGATAAAAGTCAGCGGGACGAAAATCGTCGCGACAACGGTAAGCACTTTCATGATCTCATTCATGCGCAGGTTGATATTAGAGAGATAAATATCCAAAAGACCCGAAGAAATGTCACGGAAGCTTTCAATGGTATCAATGGCCTGTATCGTGTGATCGTAAACATCTTGCATATAGAGTTTTGTCGGCTCTTTAATAAGAGGGGTATCCAAACGTTTAAATTGGTTAATGACCTCTCGCATAGGCCAGACGCTTTTTCGCAGGAGAGCGATCTCCCGTTTAGTTTTTTGGATATTCTTCAGGATGATCGGTTCGGACTTATGGATCAACGCATCTTCTAAAATTTCAAGCTTATCATCAACTTGCTCAAGGATATAAAAATAATTATCCACAATGCAATCAATAAGGGCATAACATAAATAATCGGAACCGCGTGTAGTAATTTTGTTATTTCTCTTTTTGATTCTGTCAGCGACAGCTTTAAAGATTTCACTTCGTGATTCGACAAAAGAAATGACATAATTTTTTCCAAGGACAAGGCTGACTTGCTCATCCTCAACCTCTTCTTTTAGTTTGTCATATTTTAATAACCTCGCGACAATGTAAATGGTATCTTTATAGTTATCGAGCTTGGATCGCTGTCCGCTATTGACAATGTCCTCTAAAAGAAGGGGATGCAAACCAAAGTGGCGGCCAATGGCTTCAATCATGGCAATGTCATTAATTCCTCTGATGTTTATCCAGGTCGTCGATGGGGTATCTAAGTAAATGAGACAATCTTCAAGAGTAGCTTCGGCTTTTTCTGTGACGTGGTTTGCATCGTAATCCAAAATGGAAATAGAAATTTGCTGTTCACTGAAATTGCCGATATGGATGAGGGTCCCCGGGGGCAACCCTGCTTTTTTTGAACGCTTTTTTAAAATTTTTGACATGGCCTTGAGATGATGTTGAGATATTTTCTAGGCATGGATATTGCGTTCAACCATGTTGATTTGACGCCGAAGCAATTCATCATTTTCTAACCGTTTTTCAATATTTTTGCACGCATGCAAAAGTGTCGAATGGGTCCTTCCAAAATAGAGACCCAAAGATTGAAGGGATTGTTTTATTAACTTTAAAGCGAGATACATGGCTACTTGTCTAGGTAAAGCAATTTCTTTAGTTCTACCGGTCCCTTTCAGGTCGCTGACTCTTACCTCGAAGATCGTGGCCACACTTTTCAAAATTTGTTCTACCGAGATTTTTTGTTGAGGGGCATGCTGCAACATTTCTCTCAAGCTTTTTTCTACGACTTCTTCAGTAATATTTAAATCCAGCAGGCGGCATTGGGCGCAAAGTCGATTGACAGCCCCTTCAAGCTGCCGCACGTTGTGATAAATATGTTCAGCAATATAGAAAGCGATCTTATTAGGAATGTGCAACCCTTTTTGCTGAGCTTTATGCTGTAAGATGGCAACGCGAGTTTCAAGCTCAGGGACTCCTAGATGGGCAACTAGCCCCCATTCCATCCGCGCCATGATTCTTTCTGATAATTTTAATTGAGAAGGGGGTTTATCGCTTGTGATGACGATTTGCTTTTTCTGATTAATCAGAGTTTCGAACATATTACAAAATTCTTCTTCAAAATTGAGTCGGTTTTGAAGAAATTGGATGTCATCGACAAGCAAAACATCGATATCTGACCGATAAAACCTTTTCAGCTTATCGACAGATTTGTTGCGCAAGTGGTCTACCAAATCATTAATAAACGCTTCTGTGGTAATGCATTGGATACGCAGCTTCTTATGGTTTTCCAGCATGTAATGTCCAATGCTGTGTAAAATATGGGTTTTGCCTAATCCCACACCCCCATGGATAAAGAGAGGGTTATAAGACTTCCCCGGTCGATTGGCTACACCCAAGGCGGCAGATTTAACAAATTGATTAGCAGGACCTTCGATAAAAGTATCAAACCGATAGTTCTGATTTAATTTAATGTGTTGAATAAAGTCTTGTTGCGTTGAACTTTTCTCTGTTCGAGGAAGAGTCACAGGTGGGCTTGTTTTCTTTGTTGGAGCTGCTACAACAAATGTAATTGAAGGCTCCCCTTCGGCAGTGACAGGTAAAAAAGCACATAATTCCGCTTTATAATTTGACAAAAGATATTCTTTAACGAAAATATTAGGAATTTCAAGGTCAATTTTTTCCGAAGTTAATTCCAAAACTTTAATCGGCATAAGCCAATTGCCGAATGCTGTAGCAGAGCAACGAGTTTTCACGAATTCCAAAAATTGAGTCCAGGCGTCACATGTATCACAAGCCAGCATAGTTTTGATCCTTTAAAAGTTATGAACAACGTTTCCACAGCTTAGTCTGGAGCTGTTTCGCCGGAAAATCTAACATGTGTCAACTTAGGCTGCAAGAAATTTGTCTATCTCTGTTTTCTTTTGTCGATAACTTGCTGATACTCAAAATCAGCGGTGCAAAAAATGCAGTTTGCGGAGTCAACTTCTGGCAATTTTTATAAGCTATTAACAATGAAAATTTTGCCGATTAAATTTGTGCTAAATAAGTGGATCTAAATTGTTTGCAACTCACTTTTTTTGGGAAGTCTTTCATATTCTTGCTTTTAATGCAATTTTCAACCACAGAGACCCAGAGAATAGAATTCAATGCAAAGGCGCAAAGAGCGCAAAGAAAAATAAGAAAATTAGAAGTCGCTAATCTCCTGAAATACTATATTTCTTATTTTTCTTTGCGTTCTTTGCGCCTTTGCACCTTTGCGTTGAATCTTTGTTTCTAATAACAACAAGAGGGGGACAAGTACTCCAATTGCCCAAAAGCGCGGGCTGTCTTGACGACTTTAACTTGGGATGGGTCTACCCATTCGTCGCTGACGGAACATTGAATATGAAAAGTCAGCAGATCGATAAGCAATCCGATATCCGCTGGCAATACTGCAGGAGCATTTTTAATTAAAGCGGACGACTTAGAGTATTCGATGCGCAGTTTTTGGGCAGCTTCGACTCGAATGTCACCTTCCCTTCCTTCAAATTCGCCGCAAAGGAGTAAGCGGGGCAAAACTTCTTCCATTAATGTATAGATCCCATAATACCCCAAACTATCTTGATTGTAGGAAATTTTATTATAATCATTCGGATTTGTATTGCCGAAGGCTGTAATGAGAAGATCGCAATGACCTAGATGATGCGCCAATAAAGGGTTCCATGCAGTATGGGCCAGATATCCTATTTTGACAGAATTTCTTTCCGACGATGCTTGTGATGAGGCTTTCAAGTCCAGGCGAATGCCAAAGTTTGTAAAGAGCCTTCCTGACCGCTCTTCCTTGGACTCTTGATGAATATATGCATCCCGTGATGAGGTTGAAAAGTAGTGTAGGGTGATCCCCTCAGCCAAGTCGATCTTTTCTACATCGGGCGAGTCGACAAATAGTTCTAAACAATGAAGGGTGTTTCGTTCTTGCTTGAAATGGGGTTTAAGATAATGGGAAAGGTCTTGAAATGCTTTTTGATTGAAATAATAGTGAATAATTTGAAGTTCAGGGGAAGCCTTGTTTAATTGATAATTCAGATCATAGATCTCTTTCACATCGGCATAACAATCCCTTTGGTCTCCTGTCACAACGATAAAATTGATATCACGGATATGTAATCCTTGCTGATGGAAATGGTGTAAAAAAGAGGGTCCTGGATTGATGGCAATCCCTTTGCCGTTCCATCGGATAAAAAGCCCCCCCGTTGCTCTTCTAGAGGTTTCGGTCAAAAGAATTTGCTGATTATACGGTGTAGGGGGAACAGGTGAATACGGCCACCCATTTAAATAATGGAATGAAAAATCATGTTGTTTCGGGCGGGATTTGGCCAATTCAAGGTAATTGTGGATGGCTTCTGTTTGAGAAAGTTGAAAAGATTTAATCTGATGCTCTAGAGCCTGCAAAGCTTTCAAATCCAACCCCATCTCATTGGCAATATAATTTTTTGTAGATTCTAAATTTTGCGATGAACTTGCCAAACGTTTGAGCTCTTCATAAGCAGTTAAATCAGGAGGGGTCTCTTCTTTGGGAAGGTAAGGGTCATGGCTCTCTGCCCTGTTATAGGGGGAATAGAGCCGTTTAGTCAAAGCTTGAATTTGGCTAGGATCTTCACTGCGGGGTGAAGAGAAAATATCCGATTCTGTATTCATGGGCAACTCCATGGGGTTGAAAGGATTATTTTGAAAAAATTCAGAATTTTTTGCACCAGTCGAAGTTTGAGTTGCAATTTCAGCAAATTCTATTTTTTCAGGTTCTTTTTCTTCAAATTTTTCGGAGGAAAGCTTGGAAAATGCTTCTTTCTCCAGCAACTTAATTTTTTGTCGTATCTCAAAGACCTCTTCTATTTGTTCGCTACCTTTTAAAAGTTTGTCAAGTAAAAGCAGTGTCGGGAAGTCATCGGGATAGATTTTCAAAGCCTTCCGAGCAAAACCAAGGGCTTTATCCTTATTGCCTGCATCGTCAAAAAGATAGGCGGAAGTACGGTAGCAGAAGAAGTGGAAATGGGGAATAGATGTAGCTTTAAGATAATGCTTCAGTGCTTTCTCATAGAATTGTTGGTAAAACGCTTCCTCGCCGGAAAAGAAATCATTGCAAGCAGCATGCCGAGCTATTGCATTTTTAGTTGTATCAATGAACTGAAGAAGGTCCGCAGGGGGGCGCATGCCTGTATAGACCTGAGCAGCTAAAATGGGGATGGCTTTGATATAAGATTCAATTTTTTCGTGCTTCATCAACGGCAACTAAATGCATAAAATGTTCAACAAATTCATTACTATCTCTCAGTTTTATAGCAAAACGAAAAAATCGAAAAGGAAAAAAGAATAGGCTTGGGGTTATTTTTTTTAGTTATTTTAGTTATTTATATGGTTGCTTATGTAAATTTTTGTTTGCATTTACTCAGGGAATTGATTATCTTTCTCGTGTATGACACAAGAGCCATTTCTTCCTTATGCACATCAGTCTATTGACCAGGCTGACTTAGAGGCAGTTTCCCTTGCATTGCAAGGGGAATGGATTACGCGAGGGCCTCAAGTAGAAGCCTTTGAGTCTGAATTGGCTGCATACTGTGGCGCCCGTTATGGCGTTGCGTTTAGCAGTGCCAGCGCCGCTTTGGCTGCCGCTTTTTATGCCGCAGAAACAGGCCCACACGACCGTGTTGTGACAACTTCCAATTCTTTCATTTCGACCGTGGGAACAGCCATTCAGCAAGGAGCCATACCCGTCTTTGTCGATATCGATCGCAACACAGGAAATGGGGATATCACGCAATGGGCTCTGACCGTAAATCAACGTTTTTCTAGAGGAAAAGCGATCCTGGTGCCTGTCCATTTTTCAGGAATTCCCGTAGATATGCAAAAATTAAACCAGATGCTCTCCACTCCCGACGTGGTGATCATCGAAGATGCAGCCCATGCGATAGGTTCCCGGTATTCTGTAGATGGACCTCATATAGGGTCTTGCGCCTGGAGCCATATGACAGTTTTCAGTTTTCATCCCGCAAAGACCATGACCACAGGGGAAGGGGGGATGGTCACAACCAATGATGACACTTTTTTACGCCGCCTACGCCTGTATCGAAATAATTGTATGGAAAGGGATCCTATATATTTGACTAAACCCCTGCCGGGCCCATGGTATTATGAAGTGGTTGGGCTTTCAAACAACTATAACTTCACTGATTTTCAAGCTGCCTTAGGAAGAAGCCAGCTAAAACGTCTAGAATCTTTTGTGGCTAAAAGACGGGAACTGATGATCGTCTATAGAGAAGCTCTCAAAGATGTTCCCAATCTACGCTTATTCACACCCGAATACGATCCGCATACAGCTTTCCATCTTTGCGTAGCCCAAATCGATTTTGACGCACTCACTATGACCAAGTCGGAATTCATGAAAGAATTAAAGGGCCAAGGTATCGGGACCCAAGTGCATTATATTCCTCTGTATCGCCACCCCTGCATCGAAAAAATATGCGGGTCGATCGCAGAATATTTTCCTGAAACAGAGGCTTACTATTCACAAGCGTTGTCTCTTCCTCTATATTATGATCTTACAAAAGAGGATGTTTTAAGAGTTGCCGATTCACTTTCCAATGGGATAAAAAAAGGGCTTAAATAAAAACTTCACGGATCAAACGAACTATGGCGCAAAAGGCAAAAAACCTCCCTAACCTAGGCATCGGAATCGGTCTGAGGATTCCCCACTACGAGGACATTTTTCGGGATAGCCCTGCCATCGATTGGTTTGAGATCATCAGCGAAAATTTCATGGTGGACGGGGGAAAACCGATCGAAAATCTTGAAAAAATCATGGATCGGTATCCCGTCGTACAACACGGTGTTTCCCTAGCCATTGGGAGCCCCGATCCCTTGGATTTTGACTATTTAAAAAAATTGAAAGCGTTAGCAAAAAAAACCAAAACACCTTGGATTTCCGATCACCTTTGTTGGGGTCGTTTGCCTGGCGCCCATTATCATGATTTACTTCCACTCCCATATACCAAAGAAGTCATCAATTATGTTGTGGAGCGTGCTAAAATTGTTCAAGATTATCTGGAAATCCCTTTCGCTTTAGAAAATCTCTCTTCCTATGTCGCTTACCAAAGTGATGAAATGCCGGAATGGGATTTCTATTCCGCCATCGTGGAAAAGGCGGATATTTTCATGATGCTGGATGTCAACAATATTTACGTTTCAAGCCGGAACCATGGGTTTGCCCCCAAGGATTATTATCAGAATATCCCCTTGGAACGGGTTTTGCAGATACATTTAGCAGGGCATAGCGATCACGGAGATTATGTTCTTGATACCCATGATAATTATGTTAGAGATGAAGTATGGTCCATCTATGCCGAAGTGTACCCCCATACGAGTGGAGTTTCCACCCTTTTGGAGTGGGATGATAATTTTATTAGTTTCCAAAAGACCTGGGAAGAGGCGCTGAAAGCCAAACAATTCCAAAAGGATATTATAAAAAAATCTGAAAAACAGAGGAAAGAAAAGGTTCCCGTTGAGGCAGTCCGATGACTTTCGATACAAAAGTTCCCCGCAAACTTAAATCCATTCAGCAATGGTTTGGCAGCATCATAGGCCGCCCCTTAACCGAAGAAGATAAAGTCGTCCCTGTAGCCCCTTCAGGGGAATTGATAGAAAACGAAGCAGGTCAATTTATTCTTCCTAGCCCCACCTTGCACCCAGCGCAAAGGATACAAATATACAATCAGCAATATTGGTGGCGGTTGTTAAGTGCTTTGCAAGATTCTTTTCCTCTAGTGACGCGGTTGTTTGGATATCATGATTTCAATAGATCGATTGCCATTCCCTATCTCGTCAAATTTCCCCCTCATAGCTGGTCCCTTGCAGTTTTAGGAGATCGCCTACCTCAATGGGTCGAGGAAGATTATAATGCTGATGATAAAGAATTAGTTTTAAATGCAGCCAGGCTGGATTGCGCCTACAATGAGAGTTTCATAGCTCCCCAATATCCTCCTATTCTTTCCTCCAACCTCCCTAAAGAGGGGGATCCTTCAAGCTTATTTGAACATTTTCTCTATTTGCAAAAGCATGTCAAATTGTTTGAAATGCGCTATGACTTGTGCCGGTTTCGATTGGAATTTTTAAAACAAGATGTGGAATATTGGTTTGAAAATGATTTTCCCCCCTTAAAAAAGGATAAAAAATATTATACCATCCTTTATCGCAACAAGAACAACGAAATCACTTGGGAAGATGTTACAGAAACAGAATACCGTTTGCTTGGGTTTTTCCAAAGGGGGGGCACTATCGATAATCTTTGTCAATGGGTGGAAACGCAACAAGATCCGTTTTCTGAAGAAGCAGCCAATCGTTTGCAAGATTGGTTTCGGGATTGGATTGTTATGCGGTGGCTTACCCTTGAAAAGGTAAATATCTAGTTCATGCGTGCACGTGAAGCCGCTTATGTGGCCGTTCTCAGTTCTTTTAGGCAAGAATCATTTGCTTCAGCTACGTTGCAAGCATGGCAAGAGGAAACAGAACCTCAATCTGAAGATTTTAGGCTGGCCCAAGAAATAGCCTTCGGGTCAATTCGCATGGCCTTGACTTTGGATTATTTCGCAGCCCAAATCGCTAAGCGGCCACGTCTTTCATTAAGTGTCAGAGAAAAAGCTCTTTTGCGTATAGCTATTTATCAACTCTATTTTATGTCCCGTCTTCCCAATTATGCTATCGTGGACGAGACTGTCGAAATAGCAAAAAAAAGGATCCATAAAACGTTTGGAAATTTTCTGAATGCCCTTTTGAGAAATGCCCCTATAGATCCCCCTCCATTACCTCAAGGGGACGCATTCGAAGCGATGAGCCTTCGGTATTCGTATCCCTCTTTTTACATTGAACAGCTGGCTCAAGATTATGGACTTGATACAGCCAAAGTGTTGCTTGAAATGGGAAATCGACCAAGCTTGACAATGTTTAGAATCCGGACAAAAGAGATAAAAAGAATGGATGCCGGCGAACTTATTTTGGACAACCCACCTGTGGCTATCCTTAAAGATCCTTCCCAACTGACAGACATCGCAAAATCTCCACAATATTATGTTCAGAATGTTACGCCGGTATATTTGCTTGAAGAATTATTTCGCTGCAATAAAAAATCTTATCGCAACATTTTAGACCTTTGCGCAGCCCCCGGAGGAAAATTATTGGCTCTTCACGATGCTTTCCCGGAAGCTTCTTTGTATGCGAATGATGTGACAGATGAAAAAGTTAGAAAGATAGATGAAAACTGTCAAAAATATGGCCTGAAGGTGAATGTGACTTGCCATAAGGGGGAGGATTATCCAAAAAAGAGACAATTTGACCTGATCATTCTGGATGTACCCTGCAGCAATACAGGGGTTTTGAACAAAAGGGCGGAAGCGCGTTGGAGGCTGAGGCCTGAAAATTTAATTCAACTGGAGGAGCTCCAAAAGAAATTGCTGCAACATGCAGCCTCTCTTCTTTCCCCTCATGGGGAAATCGGGTACATGACCTGCAGTATTCTTAAAAGGGAAAATGAAAAAATGAGCGCATGGGCGCAAGAGCATCTAAACTTAAGCAGCAAGGTTCAGCACACCATCCTTCCCAATGCTCAAGGATGGGATGGAGGGTACTCCTGCTTATTGTCGAAATAATAAACTTTACAAATATAGGGAATCTTTTTAAGAAGCGCGTCGCACTGGATGGCCGAGGGAAAAGTGCTGGAGCACGCACTATAGTAGCTTTTAGAACTGATAAACACGTATTTTTTGTCTATGGCTATGCAAAAAATGTTCGCTCAACTATATCTGAAAAAGAAGAAATCGCTCTTAAAAAATTAGCTAAAATATATTTTAGCTTTAGTGATGGGCAACTTGCTCAAGCTATACATGTAGGTGAATTGGTTGAGGTAAATTAGTATGAAAAAATCAATTTTAGAAGTAGTTCACGAATCCGTAGAAGGTCTGTATGATGCAGGACTTGTTGATGCAACAACTATGCACGAATTTAATGCGATGTGTCTTACGCCTATTGAAAGTTTGTCTCCTCGAGAAATAAAAAGTCTTCGTCTGCGCGAAAAAGTGAGTCAAGGCGTCTTTGCATTATATCTAAATACAAGTGTCTCTACTGTGCAACAATGGGAGCGAGGTGAAAAACACCCCCGTGGTATTGCTCTTAAAATGCTTAATCTTATAGCCAAAAAAGGGCTTCAAGCTATTGCCTAATCTGTGTTACAGTATTATTGCACCATTGTAATACATTACTGTAGTGATATTGTCGCTTTGCATTGTTGCTTCCTCTTATAATCCCACTAAGGCTGCATTATTTTCTTCGAAGCCTGTAGCTAGTCGAATGTATCTTTTAAGAGTCTTCAATCACGATGAATATCTTGTTCTTTTCTCTATTCTCTACCTTTTGGATATTCGTTAACTTTATAACCATAATGTTTAGCCAATTTAACGATTTTTTTGTAGAGATCCGGAGAGACCGCTGCTTTGATATCCGGCCAGGTATAGGAAACTCTGTAGTTTCTCGAGTTTGTATTTTTTGGGATAGAAACAAGCACCCCTTTGTCCAACTTTATTTTTAATCGTCGACCCATCTTATCCATCACAGCTTCGATATCTTCAACGCGATAGGTCCATTCAGCTTTTTTTTCAGCTAACAAATTCCAGTAATACCAGTACTTTGCAGCTTTTACGAGAGGCGTATCATCCAATTTTATTTCTGGACAATGCCTACAAATATATACCCAGGAACTCATCGGTTCTTTACTAGCCGAAGCAATTGTTTTCAAAGGATCCCTCACTTGATGAAAAATATGGGAGAAAAAAAATTTTTTCGCTCCGGGCCCCCAAGGAGATGTCTCACTCTCTGCAACCATGGGCCAAGAGACAATGCCAAAGGACCCATCCCCTTCATGTTTTACATCAAGGCCGTTAGCTCTAAGTACTTGTGTCATATACGTCGTGCCGCTGCGTGCGCATCCTATGATCAAAAGTGTACGAAAATACTGTTTGCCGATAAGTTCTTTAGCTATAGGGTCGAAAAAATTTTGAGCTTCACACTCCGCAGAGACGAATGAAAAAGAGAACAAATAAAAGATACCGAAGTATAGCACCATTATTCTTACGTTCATAAGCTCCTGAAGAAAATAAAAGTTTCCATAGCATTGCTCTGAATTTTAAAATACAAACAAAGCTCAGTTTACCAATTTAAATTTTTTTCGTAACCTGTGAGGATCAGAATTTCTCCTGCATGATTCTTAAAAGCGTTAATATGTTCATCCTTAAAATACTTTTTCCATTCTCCTATTTGACCTGACCTAAATGTTTTTTCACCGGGTTTGCCAAATAATCCTGCCGATCTTTCTTTGATTTGTGTTTTGCTTAATTTGAGGCCAATGTGTTTACAGATTTTCTTAAGCTCTTTTTGTTGAGCTTTATCACTGCCTCCTCCCTCATGCCCGACCAAATTTTCAAATTTGACTGTGCAAACAAAAAAGGACTTTAAACGCATCCACGGGATTCTTTCTCCGATGATGTTTTTGGTCATGGGTAAACCAAACCTTTCTCCGGTGATGATTTCGAGCAATTGTTCATCAAAAGATAGCTTTCGAAAGGGGTGTTCTTGAGTTATTGGCCCATATTGCCACCCTTGTTGTAGGTAAAAAAGGAGAGAAATGGCTTGGTCGCGTGGATCTCGCATCAAAAAGATCACTTTATGTCCGCGTTGTCTGAATGTATTAATGATATGTTCATGTGGAAAAGCGTGCATATGTAGAAAGGCATCTTCGTTTTTGGCTTGTTCCAGCAGGTTGATCAAAAACTCGCTAGTTCTATTATGATCCCAGCAATTGATTGTCTTTAACCCTGTGAGCTGGCTAATCGCTTTTGTAAGAAGATGGGTGCCTGTTTTTTCAGGTGTGATGACAACGAATCTATGGCAAAGTTCAACTCCAACGGCGTGGGAGGTTGTAAACAAATATCCTATCAATATCAGTATCGACACAAACTTATTCATGAGATATCTCCAGCAATGCAACAACCTAAAGCAAAACAAATTTTAGATCAAATAATTTTTGTTGCAAAAATAGCTTCAGAGCCTAAAGAGGGAGTTGCTGCGCGAATAACCCCCTCAATGATCTCAGCGGTTTTGTGGTGAATTAATTATGCGGCAAAGTCGTTGCCAGATAAAACTGCAGCTCTTTTTCAAGAGAATCTTGGACGTTTTCCGGTTGCCGAAAACCATGTTCCTCTTTTTCATAGAGAATGAAAGCGGAGATAATTTTTCTTTTCTGGAGCGCCTCAAACATTGCTTCCGTTTGATTTTTTGGGACTACTGGATCCTCCCCTCCTTGAAAGAATATCACAGGGGACGAAATCGATTCGGCATTAAATAAGGGGGACCTCTCTTTGTAGAGGGCTTTTTTTTCCGGGTAAGGTCCAATGAGCGAATCAAGATAATGAGCCTCAAACTTATGGGTATCCTTTTGCAGCAGTTCAAGATCGGCTACACCATAATAGCTGGCTCCTGCCGCAAATATGTCTGAGTGGGCTAAAGCTGCCAACGAAGTAAATCCTCCGGCACTTCCCCCACGGATGAAGATCTTTTTAGGGTCCACTTTTTTCATCTCAGCCAAATAGCGGGCTCCGGCAATGCAGTCTTCCACATCGGCTACTCCCCACAATCCCTTCAAGCTGTCCCTATATTTGCGGCCATAGCCTGTGCTTCCGGCGTAATTGACATCAAAGACAGCAAAACCGCGGCTAGTCCAATACTGAATGCGTAAATTGAAAATGGGATCGGCTGTTGCCGTAGGCCCCCCATGAATGACAATGATCAACGGAGGAAGGGTGTCAGCGGGAGGGGTGTAATCTTTATTTTTTGGGGGGTAAAAATACCCATAAGCCGTTCGGTTTTGAGCTGAAGGGTAGACAATAGTTTCCGGCGCCGCCAAGTATCCCTCATTTATTTCGAGTTTTTCCGATCGATCAATTTCCTGCCACTTCAGAGATGTTGTATCCAACAGGATCAATCTTCTGGCTTCTGTGGGTGTACCCATTAAACAAAAGATCTTGTTTTTTCCTGCAACAACTTGAGAAAAATCGGTAAAAGGCAGGGAAATAGGCCTGAGCTGACTCTCTTGAGGATTTAAAAAAGCCAGCTTCCCTTCCCCATTTTGTTGAAATGCACAGACTATCTCTTCACCCTTACCCGTAAATCTCCATGTTGAAATCCCTAATCGCCATAAGGGGAGCCCAAACTCAGCGGACATGGGACATACGTTGACAGAATTTTTTCCGTCATGCTTGTAAAGGTTCCACCAGCCGGTGCAGTCGGATACAAAAAATAAATTCCCTTGAGGCGACCATTGGGGTTGAAAAATAGACTCTGAGGCTCCTCCGGCTTTTTTCATTTTATGGATAAGTTGCCCTTGGCTAAGTTCCGCCGTCCAGAGTTCGGTGCCATCCCAAGGCATGCTGGGATGATCCCACGTGAGCCATGCTAACGATCGGCCATCTTTTCCTAAGGCAGGGGAGGCATAAAAGTCGTGCCCTTCGTCGAGAATTGTGTGAGATCCTGTTTTTATATCGATCAATACGAGAAAATTGGACACTTTATCTTGATGCCGTTCTTCAGCTACAGCAATGATTCCTTCAGGAGAGGGGAGTAAATCAGCATATCTGATTCCTGTGGCTGTCAAGGGGGTGGGTTCCTGTGAAGGGTGCATTGCATAAAGGCGTTGGTCTTTGGCATTCACAAAGTAGACCACTTGATCGATCACCGTAAAAGCTAATCCTCCATATTCGTGAACTTTCGATCTAACATCGTACCCTTGAGGTATTATTGTAGATGTTGCACCACTTGGTTCCCGCTTAACGATCACAACGCGGCTTTTCTCATTTGGACGGACTTCTGTCCAATAAAGGGTTTCACCCTCTAAAAAAATGTCGCAGTTGCGATTCGACTTTTCCACGCGGGTGGTCATGGCTGCAGTGATAGGAGAGGTCCATAATCCATAAGGCACTGTCTGTACTGCAGGTCGTTCATTCTTGTTGTGCATGTGTTTTCCTTGGAATTTATGTTTTAAAGTATGTTATAGTAGATTAGTTTCGAAAGAAATCTGTTGGAAACAATGCCCTATTTATTAAAATCGTGCAAGAGTCAAATGCGGTTTAGAAATGCGCATAGATTTGTCAGAATTAAAAAAAATCGTTCAGGATAGCATCGAATCTAAGCAGTGGATTGAAGCTGTTTTCAGTTCTCCAAAAGAGAAAAATGAGCAATTAACTCTCAAAGTAACCATCAGAGCTATTCAGCTCAAAGGCCAATGGGTCTACCAAATCAGCAGGTTTAAAGCTCAAAAGGCCTTCCACTCCAATGTTTCAGGTGAGGAATGTTTTGCCTTTATCTTCAAAGAGCTTATCCCTTTTTACAAACAAGCAGTCCTATTTACGAGAGAAACTGATTTTCAAATCTTAACCAATAAGAAGGGGGATATTTCCTTATTGCGGAGACCCTCTTCCAAAGCTCATGTTGAGTTGGTTCATAATCGGCCAAAAAAACACATTTTAAATAAGAGTGACTTTCCTACCTACCTTCATGAGCTGGGTCTTGTGAGTGCTGAAGGAAAAGTGCTGCCGCAAAAAAGTGATAAGTTGAAGCAAATCAACCGGTTTCTCGAGCTGGTCCAGGATGTCATTACACATTTGCCAAAGAATAAGAAGCTGACAATAGTCGATTTTGGATGTGGAAAGGCATACTTGACTTTTGCTTTGTATGACTTTTTAAAACAGCAAAAAGGGATGGACGTTTCGTTACATGGACTTGATCTAAAGCAAGATCTCATCGCTTTTTGCCAGGATGCGGCTAAAAGGTTGCATTACGAGCAATTACATTTCTCCTGTGGAAAAATAGCCCAATATAAGCCGGATGATTCCATCGATATGGTGGTGTCGCTCCATGCTTGCAACACAGCTACAGATGAAGCTTTAGCGCAGGCTGTACGCTGGAGAGCGTCTGTCATCTTAGCGGCTCCATGCTGCCAGCACGAGCTATATCATCAGGTCAAAAGTACAGCTTTGGATTCTCTTCTCCAGCATGGGATTTTACGGGAGCGCTTTGCCGCGTTAGCTACAGATGCTGCAAGGGCTGACATCTTGACCATGCATGGGTATTCGACCCAAGTGATCGAATTTATCGATTCGGAGCACACTCCAAAAAATCTTCTGATCCGCGCTGTGCGTGGAGCCTCCAAAACAGCCCAAGAAAAAGCCAGAAGCCGCTATCTGGAGATGAAGCAGGCTTTGGGGATCTCCCCAGCCCTTGAGTGTCTTTTAGATGGAGGTACATTCAAATTTGTTAAAGATCGTTAAAAAACTATATCATAAATTTTTTAAAAACTATATCACTTCAGGTAACTATTCAAAAAATAGGTTTATATGAACTGGCATTGTTTCAATTCTCGATGGGCTCGAGTTTCTTTGGCCTTCGCTGTTCTTTTCATCGCCACTCACTTCGTTCATGAGGTAGCATCGGCACACGAACATACAAAAAATGGTACTAAGTATGGAAATCAGGGTGTGAGTACCTACATTAAAATGAAACATGGTCCAGATGGCACCCTATTTCTCGACCCTTATTTTTTACCCTATTTATTAAATCTAGAGGGTCAAGTCATTTTGGATGCCGGTTGTGGAGCTGGGCCATGGAGCATCTTTGCTGCAAAAAATGGTGCTGTTGTTTACGGGATAGATATTCAAGAAGGTATGATTGAAAAAGCAAAACAAGCTGCTCGTGAAGAATCTGTTGAAAATATTGCAAGCTTTGTAGTGGGAGATGTTGGCCACCTGCCTTATCCTGATCATTTTTTCGACAGGGCTATAAGTGTTAACGTCGGTTGTAACTTGCCCAATTTAAAG
The DNA here is from genome assembly GCA_963742415.1 of uncultured Parachlamydiaceae bacterium. Lineage (GTDB taxonomy): Bacteria > Chlamydiota > Chlamydiia > Chlamydiales > Parachlamydiaceae > CAVULX01. The sequence continues at coordinate 224,223 of CAVULX010000002.1, read as the reverse complement.
CCCCACTTTCAAGAGTTAAGCAGAGTTTTAAAAACAGGCGGGGTAGCTATTATCACAGCGCCCACTTCATTTGGAACAGTATTTACGGATGGGAAAAGATCAAATGAAGAAGTTGTTAATTCTATCAATCAACTGCTCATTAGTCATCAAGACTCTTTCCCAAAAACTATTGAAGGATTAGATAACGTCTACCGAGCTACTTTCGCAAAAAAACAGGACAATTGGGTGTTATTGCTTGACGAAACAAATTTGAAATCTGGAGTGGAAATTTGGAGAAAAATTCCAATGATGGTAGTGCCGAATTATTATCATTCAGAGCATGAATACGTTTCTATTCTCATTCAGGAAGGTTTTCGAATAAACAACGTATATCGCCCTTATTTTACTAGTGAGCAGGAAATACAGAGCTATAATGAAAATCAAAAGCATACCCTTAGCAAGGAATATACAGCGTTTCCCCCTTTTGTAATATTCATTGTTGAGAAGTAGAGCATTATTCAAAACTTCATATCCTTAACGTGCTTGATAACTTGTTAAGCTTTTTTAGCTTCAACAATAAGCACATACTCTCCCCACTTAACTGAAACTGAAGTTTCTGGATGTAAGCCCATTTCAATGAGATAATTATTAACAAGTTCATCAAGAAAATTTGTCCGATTATCTAAGGGGAGATGTTTTGCATGAGGTTGCCATTGCCTTATCCAATCTTTTAATCTTTCTTTATTTTCATGCATTGATTCATGGTAAAGATAATGAATTGATTCAATATGAAAACCCGATTTCACCATTAATTTACGGTAAGTTTCCATATCAAAAACCTGTTGAGGATTGATGAAATCAATAAAATCTTGACTCCAATTTTGTAATGTTTTCTGTAAAGCTACGTGGAAGGGCAATCCTTCTTTTGAAGGAGCAAAGATGAAATGAACATGTCCCTGTGGTTTAAGGTGAGTTTGAATATTTTCTAATGCTCTCTCTTGCTCCTTAATCCAGTGCATTACATGAATAGCAATAATATGATCGAAGCGTTGGTTTAAAGAAAACTCCTCCGCTGTACCTTTTTGAAAGGTCAAATTAAAAAGACCATTTTCTCTACGAAGTATTTCAGCTTTATCCAACATGGAATCAGAAGGATCAATTCCTATTACAATACCTTGTGGAACTTTTTTAGCTAGTAATGCTGTAATCTTCCCATCCCCACAGCCTACATCAAGAATACTTTCATGACCGATTAAAGAAAGGCCATTCAACAAGCGTTCAGCATGTGATAATTGTACAGAAGAATTTTGCGCATAATCTATACCGCTCCAGTCGTCAGCGGCGAGTGGATAAGAAAAAAACAGAGAACACAAAAAAAATACAAATATGCGATACATATTTAATCTCATTAAACTTATTGATTGATTTTTAACGGTGAAATAGCTAATGACCAAATATCATTTTCAATATATTCTGAGCCTCTTATTGAAATAGGGTGATCTAAAATAAATTTGCAAGCCATGGAGGGATACTTTTAGAATGTCTGAATAAAAATAATGATTAAAGAATTATTTAACAGCAACCAATGAATCTTGACTCCTTAAGGTCTCATTTAACCAACTCGTTTGCGTTAGAAGAATACCCGATCCTTTTCCCATCGCTCCATCAAAAGAGCGATCCCCATCATTGCCATTTCCTGGAGCACTGTGAGGATCCCAGGCATTAATAATTAGATCACCCTCATGAGCTGTTTCTATAATATCTCCAATGATCATTTCATCATGCCATTTACCATCATCGCCGGGATCAGAATATTCACTCATTACGATTTCTAAATGTATATCTTTAATGTTCATTAGAAAGATACCCATTTGTTCTCTGTAAACATTGTGGGCTATCTTCTTATCATCTTCAGATAAAGCTTCTAAAAAGGCGCCTTGACCAAATTTAGAGAGAACAATCCTTTTAATTCCTTCACCGCGAAAGGCACGATCCTTATTATCTCTAACTGCTTTTTCTATACATTTGAATAAAAATTCCATTTCTTGTTCGTACTTTTTCACATCTAATTTGCCTTCTTTCATATAATATTTGTAGTGTGGTTGGTCAGTAGTATCTAAAGCAGGAGCAGGTAAAGAAAGACAAGCGATTTCTTTTTTATTTTCTTTTCCCGGATCCCATAAATAAGTTTCAGAATAAACGGTTGCGGTATTAGGGAGTTCCTTGAATGAAGATCCATCCGTTTTTTTTGCGTCTATATCGTTATAGACTCCTTTCCTATAACCAAATGATTCTATTAAATTTTTTTCAACGTACTGATAGTCTCCCATAGCTATGTTCGTAGGTTCACGTTGAAAAATAATCCTTAGTGCATCTAATTTCGAGAGTTGACTTGAATTGTAATAAATACGAGCTGTTTTAGCATGTCGTTTATAATCTTCAGAATGGCTATACTCCTCCAAGTTTTCCTGATTGGCACGGGGTAAATACCGACTAATATATGTATCCAAAACTTCTGATAACTCAATTTTTTCTAATTTTGAAAAATAAGTCTGAAAATTGACTTGTGAGGTAGAGGAGGCACCGCCAATTGAGAATATTTTTTTCGTTTGATTATCAACATTCATGGCTGTAGAGGAATCGTTTTGTTTTTTGTTAAAACGACCATAGAGAATCGCAGCTCCACACACTAGAAGAACCACGGCTGTAAATATTTTTAATACCGCAAAAGCAGTGATTTTATTATCATTGTTTTTAAAATTAGAAACCTCTTTAAAAACATTAAAACAACTTTTACAAACACCTGATATATTCATAAAAAATCTTTATTTTTAAATTAAATTAGTTAATTAATTTTTTAAGTTTAATTGTTTAATTATTAAAAATCAATAAAAATTAACTGTTTTTCGTCTATTGACATCTTTTTTATCTTAATTTTCCTCAAGAGAAGGTGCAATGACTCGTTATTTTTACCATCAAAACCCAATAAAATCCAGTAGCATTTTGGCCATAAATGCCTTGCCTTATCATCTACCGGATAGCGGTTAGAATTTCTTGTACCCCGCTTCGGGGGTACAATTCTTAATCCTTAGAGTTCCCAGAGTTGCGCTGTTTCGGGCTTCGCCCTCACAACTTACTCTGGGCTACCAATCTGCAATTCCCTTCGGAAATTTATTTAAGAAACATCCAAACTTCAGAACCAGGCACCAGGCCTGGAAACGTCCAAATTTCAGAGCATCGCCAAGGCGATGCTTGTCAAAGCAACGGCAAGCCGCCGCACTCCAAATTAGGTCAAGAAAAGAGATTAAGTTTTTTCTTCTTCTTTTTCTTTTCCTTTCTCGTTTGAGGGGGTTTTTTTGGTTACATTTGAGGAGGCGCGGCTGGCTAAAATAGCATCCACAGTGCTTTCATCAATGCAAAGGAATACATCATGATAACCCTTCAGCCCACTCTTCAGCTCCCCAATAACTTCTGAGAGCTTTTTCAAGCCAAAAAAATTGGCGAAGGCAAAACGTTTTTTCAATAAATCTGTTTCGGTTTCTTTAGGTTTTTCACTATTTATTTGCCTTGCCGATGAATTCATCATCTGTTGCAAATGTCTATCTTGAGCTAGAGCCTTTTTCAATTGAATGGCATTTGTTTTGACCTCTTCGGTTTCCTTTTTTCTTTTTTCGATTTCCTCTTTGGCTTTTTGTATGTTTTCTAAATGCACTTTACAGGCTTTTGAAGAAGGATCTCTTAAGGGGGAATCGGAGCATTTAGATTGAGCTTCAAGATTCTTTAAAGTTTCTTCAGCCATATATTGCTCTGGGACTTTGTAGTTGTTTATGTCAAAATAATCAATTCGATTCATTAGCTCATCCAAAAGATTGACAGCTTTCCTAGGCTGACAGTGCTCCTCGTCTTTGTTTGTTTCGTCAATAATTTTTATTATAGCTTGATAAGAGAAGCTCATTTCGGATCCCTGCCTCCGCATACGTTCGTAGAGGACTTGTTCTGTTTGGCTGTCGTTCATTGGAGCAAAATGAATAGGGCGGAATCTTTCACCTATCGCTTTATCCATTTTTAAAAGCTCTTCCCACTGATCGGTAGTAATAAAAGCGATAAGCTGAACTTGCCTATTACGGCCAAGAATACTTTTAAAAATCGTCGTAATGTCCCCGGGCTTAAATTTGATTGCATCTCCAAGCTCATCAAAGCAAAAAACAACCTCATTTTCATGAAAACGGACTTCTTGAAAAGACTGCTCCATTTTTTCGGCTGCACTGATTACAGAGGAACCCATGCCAAATAATTTGGCGTTTTCAAAGTCAAAAAATTTCATATGCGGCAATTTGGCAGCCAAGCCTTCTTTCCATGTTGTTTTTCCGATCCCAGGTTCTCCAATTACCGCAAAGCTCATTCTTGCATTTTCCGATTTTGTCCCCAGGCAACCGATGATTTTCTGAGTTTCAGTATCCCGGCATAAGACAGGTTCACCATGCTGGAGATCATTTGAAAGTCTTTTACAGTAACTCAAAGTTTCAGGGCATGGCTTTAGCCATCTCAGATATGTATAGAGAAGTCCGACTGCCATCCCTATAATCAAAGTGGAAATGACTAAGGTATGAAGAGGGCTGGTGGTAAAATTGTCGACTGACTTGACTAAAAAATAGGGTAGCTTAAAGAAATTGATATATAAAGTTACCAGCACACCATATTCATATAAAGTATCGGGGGGACGCGGAGCATCAAACAAATTGAAAGCGCGTAAAAAAACATTCCCCATATTGGGAAAGAATTGTGTGACGACATTGCGGCTTCGGGAAGCCCTCATTTGGTCTTCACTGGAACGAACCGGGGTCGAAGTTTCAGAGGGCAAAGAGGCGGCAACTTGCTGGATCCATGCATCTAGGGTGGAAAATCCTTGAGGCAGTTTATCCTTAACAATGTCTTGCAGACTATCTAAAGGGATTGCATTTAAGATTTCATCGATCAATTTGTCCTCATTGTGGTCGATAGAAAACGTCGCTAGGTGTTGAAAAAAGAGGGCTAAATTATCAGGAGATAATTTTTTTATAATGGCTGTGGAATTTTCTTTGTCTTCGGATGTTAGATCGGAGCTTTCTTGCACATTGTGGATATCCTTTAATACTTGATCTAGGTGGGATTCCCATTCGTCATTTAGATTTTTCTGGCTTTTGGAGGCTAATTGTAAAAGGTCAATATGGTGGGCTTGAAAGGCAGAGCGTTTGGAATTTGAAGACGAGGGATTGAAGAAGGGGATAGATGGCAAAAAAGAAAAGAGGGAAAGAGGTGTTTTCGCTTCAAGGTTGGCAGAAAAGTTTTTAAATATTTGAATTTCAGGTAAATAAGATAAAAGAGATGTCAACATAGGGAAGGCTCCAGTTTAAATATTTTTGAATGCATTATAGGTTGATCGAATAGTGTCTGAAAAAAAAGGCTTTAGGTCAAGAGCCGTTTTTATTTAAAATTATTTTTTTCTTAATAGACGCTTAATGTTTTTTGCCGATACAAGAAATTTGGAAATGCAAAGCAGCAAAAACCCAAAAATAATATTGTATAAGGAGGCATGTTATGACAGCTGGAACGGATGATAGATCAGTTAATAATAATTCATTTACAGAGGGGGGCGTTAATCCTACTTTTGGCGGAGGGGGTAGTAAGTCTACTTCGTATTATAGAGGACATAGCGGACGTAATTATTCTTATGAACTACCCAATACAGTGGTTCATGTGAATTCAACTCCCGATGTGATCGTGGTGGGCAATAGTCCAAATTATAGTTATTCATATGGAAGACGAGGAGCTCATACTAATTGCTTAACTGTTGCGTTGTTCATCCTTATTGTCGGTTTTGGGATTGCCAAAGCATCTCCTGAAATAGCGGGAAGAATTGTGGTGATAACCCTTGTTACAGCATTCGCAGTTATAGGTGCATGCGTAAGAAGGCATTTACGTCTCGATTGACCTTTTTCCTAAGGGCCATTGACGCACCCTACGGGGGTGCGTTATTTATTTTTTTTTGTCTGCAAATCCCATTGCATGAAATAACTTTGGGGTATTGGTTCCTTGACATAATAAAAGGTGTCCCAGAATGTTTTTGTCAGGCATAAAATCCCGACAATCAATCCTGTCATCCATCCTGCTACTGCAATTCCTCCGGCAATTGATCCTAAGCAGGCAAGGGATAATGCAGACAGTTTGTAGGATTCAACGAATACTATAGCCTTTAAAAATAATCCAAAAGAGACAACTCCCACCTTGGATAGTTCATACCATCGTCCTATTTGATTCCTTGTCTTATCTTTCCCTTCATTTCTTAATATGGCTTCCATTTTTCTTACCTTGAATTTTGCGATGACCAGCAATATTGACAAACGGTGTTTTCCGCTTAATGAAGTATAAAATGTAATCGCACGTTGAACATCCTCAGGGAATTGGTTATTGTAATGTTCATGATTGTTTAAACCTATGTACCAGAGCAATCGGCGGAGCAGTTTTTCCTTAAGGGCTATAATCTCTTCATTTTTTTGCTCGATCTTTTTTTCGAATGTACCTCCAAAGAAAAGTTGCGATCTCTGCAATGCGATGAACATATTTGTAAGATCACTAATGGATTCGATCATTTTTGAAAAATTTTTCTTTTCCTTAAAATCATCAGAGTCTTTTCCCTTAAGGTATTCAGTTAATCTTTTGTCATACGTAGGGATAAAGTGTTCTTTACCTACTTTTTCGATATCTTCCTTCAAGCTCTCGATGACCTCGACCAACCTATTTTTTCGAGATTCTTTAGCTTCTATCCGCTGAGTAACTTGGGGAACTTCCCATTTGCATGCGCAATAGCCGCAGATAGAGGCTGAAAGCAAAGAAACGTCCTTGAAGACATAAAAAGCTTGCGGGGTTAACGAAGCTCCAATGTAACAGCCGCAAGACGCAGCGACACGTTCTAAATCCAACAATTTCCATCTGTAAGGGATCAAGAAAACCACTTCGACGCTTTTTTGCAAAAATTGGAATCCTTGCTTCGCCCGCATAATCGTAGAGGTTTTTTCTCTGTTCCAAAAGTCTAGACTCACAATAATGTTTGCGACATTGAACCATTCAAAGAAAGCGAGAAATTCTTTACCATCAAATAATACAGCTTTGATGGGCTTTAACTTAACTACGCCCTCCATTGAAGGGAGGTAGCTTTGGAACGCCTCTGGAAGCTTTTTGAGAAAACGGGGGGAGTCAATAACGAAATCGCACATCCCATTCATGGCACGCACAACATTGATCAGCCGGTCAGATCTAATAGTTATCTCTTGAATATTGTGAATGGCGGCACCAGGTGCTGTCAAAAGCCTAATACCAACTGAATTCATTTTTTCTCTCATTAAATATTAAGATTTAAAAAAAGGAATTATACTTAATTTGGTCTATTTTTTTCATCTTTTGAAGAGATGTAAATTTTTTCTCCATCTGTCAAGCGGCGCTTTCGCCGTAATTTTTCAATGTCGGCCCCTTCTTGGAAAGAGACGATCTGCAACAGATCTTCAACGAAGGATCCTTTAGGCAATCGGATGGTTTTGGGGGTATCGACAGCTCCTTCTAAGGTTACTGTGATCATCGGCCTGAAAGGGATTTTGATGGTTTGACTTTTACGCACTTTAGACTTCTTTTTGAGCTTGCGTATGTCGGCTTCAGGAAGGAGTGTGACTTGCTCAAGAATGCCGCCAAAGGAAATATTTTTTTTTACTTTGAGATGGGTTGGCGAGGGAGATATAGCCCCTTCGACAACGACTTCAATGAAAGGATTTGTGAGAAAATGGGGTTTACCAAGGGATTGAGTAGATTGAGAAGATGAGGTGGAAGAAAATGACAAAATTGTCAACATCGACATGACACCGATGATGACAGCCACAGCCAGCCATTCATGAACAAACAGCGAGGGGGGATCCGTTTCCATTGAATCATGTGAATCATGCATGAAAAAGCCTGCAATTAACCCGATAAGCAGTATAAGAATAATTTGGAGTGCGGCGGCTTGACGCATATGCATCAAGCTAAGGTAAACCACTTCTTATCAGGCTGAAAGCCTGGTTTACAGTAGCCTGGGACAACGCCCCAGGTAATATCATGCATCATCATTTGCAGGCTGAAGGCCTGCAATATTAATGCACAATTCCCTGATGTTCAGGAAGTTAAAACTTCCAATTCCCTGGGGCGCTGCCCCAGGCTATTGTAAACCAGGCTTTCAGCCTGGTACAAATGGCTTATCTTAGCTTGATGCGTATGCGTAAGCCGCCGCACTCCAAATTATTTTATTATCTTACTGCTGAAAGAGATCTTATGCACCGTTGTAAAGTTGCAAATAGTCTCGTCTTGGAAGATCTTCTTTTTTACTAAACGACTTATTCATATTTCTTGCAAAGCCAAGTCCAGATACAATCAAACCGGTTATTGTTGCAGCGACTCCGACAGCATCTGCAAAACGGGCTAAAGCCATGTATGTAACGCATGCTGTAGAAGAAAGCCCTAATGTTACAATAGCCATTTTTGAGATATCAAACCATTTAGCGAACTTATATTCTCTCGTTAGAAGTTTGGCATTTTTAATTTGGGCTTTGCACTTCGAAATCTTATAGTTTACAATTTCTTTTAGTATAAGAAGAGGAACCCCGGTATTTGTGTTTGAATCTGATTGTAGTTGATTAAACTTATTAATGATAAATTTTACTTCATTAAGCTCTACTTTATCCTCCCCATCTGCCTTATCTATTTCTTTAGTCTCACGACTGGAAGAATGAAAATATTTGCGAATCCAAGCCTTAAGCGACTCTTTCTCTTTTAGATTTTCTTGGGTCATCGATGTGTCTTTATCATTATCATTCTTATCTATTTCTGTACTCTTTTCATTAGAAAGGTCAAGAGCAGCAAGTGAAAACGTAAGCAAAGCTTTGTTGATATATTTCCACTTTGCATTATCAATGTCTTTAGGTTCAAGCTTTGACTTCAATGATCGAAGATATTGATCTCGGTAATCAATCTTTTTTGATGGGTCTTTACAACGTTGTTTCCGTGCTTCATTTGAGACATAAATTTTGAAGGCTTTAAGTACATTCTCGATGTCTACTTTGTTCCGAGACTGTATTCCAGTATCAATATATTGGCGTATATTCAAAAGGCCGGGAACCGCTATATGGTTTACTGGTTTTGTCCCTCCCACATCATCTTCATCACCTTTCTCTTCTGCTTTGTCCTTCCCTTTTTCCGTCTTATTTGTTTGGTTTGTCTCTGGAATATTTCCAGGGATTTGTATATTGTAGCCCCCTAATAATGCCATTTCCTTTTTCCTGATGAAGGCAGCTTGCTTATCGTTTTCGCCGCTGGCGTATTTGCGATTAAAGAAGGAGGAAGATAGTACACAGAGTTCCTTTGCAATCACAACATAGCTAAAAGAGATCGCCAATCCTGTTTTCGCGCTTACTTGTGCAAAGAGTTTATGGCCATTGATCCAACCCCATGTGTTTGGAATGATCAAAAAAGATTCAAGTGACTTTTGCAGGACTTGAATTCCTGTAGAGATAGTTTTATAGACTGTTTGCATATCATTCCGGTTCCAAGCTTGGATGCAATCACTCAGTCTAGTTATCCGAAGAGGCAATTCAAAAAATGTTAAAAAGTTGACGCCGCTATTGATTACAACCTCATAAGGCTTGATAAGAGAAGCCACTTTTTTCACGGACGCAAAGCGGGGGTAACTGGACAGTTCTGCAGTAAATCTGCAGAATCCTCTCAAGCTGCGCGCTGTATTAAGCAAACCTTCATAATTCAATGTGACCCTACAAATAGCTTTCGAGGTGACCACAACACCTCTTCCCGCAAAACTCACAAGCCCTGACATTGTTACCTTCCTTATTATTTATTTGGCGGCCATAGAGGGCCGCCCGGTTAATTAATATTATCGCTTTGTTTTTTCCTGGGAAGCTTAGTGGCTAAATATTTGTGATAAAGGTTTTTCATAAATAAAACCTTTGTAGCATGTCATTCCGCCAAGCAACATTGTAACTGTTCCAAATGCAGCCATAGCAGGTGCATTCCTTGCAATTGAAGCACAAGCGCGAATGTCAAACATGGCACCCAAGATAGTAGTGTAGAGAGCGAATTTTGCTATGCAGGTAACCAATTTCCATTTTGCCATTGAAAGGTCATGTTCCTGATGATTCTTTTTATCTAGAAGATTTTTATATACGTCTCTTTTGCCTGTAGCCATTTCGTCAGCTACTAATTTTCTAAGAGCATTGACGCGTGCACTGTGATCTGTTTTTTGATCTTCAGTTGCGCTTTCAAATTCTTCGTTTGTTAATACATTGGATAATTGTTCATGAAATGCACGGGCCATAGGTAAAGAAGTAAATGCGTTGTTTTTGTTAACTACAATAAGATCTTGTTCCTTGTCTTCGTCGTCTTCGTCTTGTTCAACCAGGACAATGGAATCTTCATCAGGCTTTGCTGAGCTTGTGCGAGCACCACTTGATTTACCTTCATCTTCGTGATTCTTGATTTTAGTTTCCGTTGTTTTGATATCAGCTTTTGTTTTCTGTATGTTGTTCCACTCCTCTTTTGCAAAGCAAACGTAAGCTAAGCATAAAGTGGCGAAGCAAAGAGGTAAAGCTTCAATCTTGCTGACGAATTTTAGTGGAAGGGTATTTCCAATCCATTCTCCTGTGAATCCCGGTGCTGAAATGCCGGGAAGAGCTCGTATCAATGGGATACTCTTCAAAACATTAGCAATATGGGGGGCAAAACCAAAGACATGGATCCCTCCGATAGCCGCGCCCATTTTCCCTAGGAAAGCAAACTGAGCAAGTCCGGTATCTCTGCAAAACAGGATGGCATTGCTGATGTTAGTTGGAACTAAGAGAGCTTGCCCTGCGATAGAGGCATAGTTTCCATCTTTGCGATCTTTTGAGAACGAATTAGCAAAATATGCAGATGTATTGAAAAGCTCCCAGAGGTCGCAAAGATTGACAAATCCAGAGAGGGAAGCATCAACGGGTCTTTTAATTTTTCCTGGGCATTTTAAGAGAAGTTCAATAAATGGAACTAGCTGATTGCCGAAATGTCTGGAAAATCCTGCTAGTTTACATGGAATACTTCCCACTTGAACTGCACGATCTAAACCTTTTTTAATTTCTAGGACTGTCCGAGAACCCCAACTTATTTTACGTCCTTCAGCTTGATCTTTAAGGTGATTGCTGTAGTTGGATGTGCTATCCAGCATGTGAGCCAAAGAGCCTTTAAGAGAGCCGAATTGATTTGATGCAGACGAATAAAAAATCGATAGTTGTGATAGAACGGAAGTCATAAAGTTACCTATATTTTACATTGTTTCTGGGCAAACGAACTCCTGAGAATAGCATAATATTAAGATTTTGTAAATAAAAAAATAAAAATTAAGAAAAATAACTCCAGCGTCGTTCTCTACCGAACGGGACTTAACCTAAGCTTATTCTTGTTTATCCTGCCGTTTGCGATCTTGCTTATCCTGTTTTTTCCTTCTCTGTATTTCCTAAGTAACTTCTCTTGAGTTTACGAAAACTTCAGGACCGCGCCAAAAAAGCCATCCATGCTGCCATCTGAAGGCAATGATTGAAAGATTTTTCCTTCTACTTCAAGGGGGTAGGTTTTTAAGAAATGTTCGAGCTGTTGTTGATTTTCCTCTTTTAAAAGGCTGCAGGTGGCGTACACAATACGCCCATCGGGATGCAAGAAACTCAGCGCTTTTTCAAAGATGAGCCGTTGTTCGCCGACAAGCCTTTGCAGCATCTCTTGGGTGAACTTCCATTTCATATCCGGATTTCGCCGCAAGGTTCCTGTGCCTGTGCAGGGGACATCGGTCAAAACCCAATGCATTTTTCTTTTTAATTTTTTTAGCTTGGGGTCTTCCGGCTGGACGGCCTGTGCATTTTGGATACCGGCTCGGCGCAGCCTTTTGCGAGCCTCTTGAAGGGCTGAGGGGCGGACATCGTGCAAGAAAATCTGTCCTGTTTTTTGCAATGCGGGAGCAAAAGCCAAGGTTTTTCCACCCGATCCTGAGCAGTAATCTAGAACCCATTGCCCTGGTTGTGCTTCAACTAGATTAGCGATGAGCTGGCTCCCTTCATCTTGGACCTCGAAGAACCCTGCTTTGAACTCAGGCAGTTCGAAAAAGTTGATTCTTTTGTGAAAGATGATTCCAGTGGGGCTCTGAAGGCAGGAAGAGACCTCGTAGCGATCTTGCCATTGGCTCAATAGTTCTTCGCGGGAAATTTTGAGTGTATTCACCCGGACTGTTGTGGGAGCGGGACGATTGCTTGCGAGGCATAGTTCGCAGGCTTTATCGTAGCCATGACTTTCAACGAGGAGTTGAAAAAGGGGTTTGGGGAAACTCAAGCGGATGGAGATTGGGATCTCCTCTTTTTTAAGGAAAGCATCGGGATGGAAATTTTTGAGGGCCTCCAATCTTTTTTTCCAAGTTGCTTCACCACCAATGTAATCGAGAAGTCCTTGCCAGCGCACCAGTTTATATGTTGTTTCGGCGATGTGGGCCCGGTCTTTGGAGCCTAGCGCTTTATGAGTTTTGAAATAAATATTGATGAACAGATCCAAAGGGAGGTGTTGATGATCATATCCTTCTAATAGGGAAAGGAGATGGTGGTCTCGAAAAGAACGTTTTTTGGGGAGCATATCAAAGAACTTCCGAAATTAATTAAAGCATTTCATTGTAATAGAAATCGATTATAAAAGAAAAAGAAAACGAAAACAGCTATTGTTTAAAAAAAATATTTTCATCAAGATACAAGCTGCATCATCTTTTTAATGGAGGATTATTTTTATGGGTGCAATGTGTTCTTTTGGGATGCTATTAGGTCGGATATGTATAAGCGCGATCTTCATCATGGCGGGGGTTCACAAATTTATGGATTCCGCCGGAACCGCTGCTTATATGGCTTCTAAGGGGATGACGATGGTCCCTTTATTTCTTTATGGTTCGGCTATCGTCGAAATTCTTGGCGGCCTTTCGGTTCTTGTGGGGTATAAAATCCGTTGGGGGGCGATATTATTGCTTTTGTATTTGATCCCAACCACGCTGATATTCCATGACTTTTGGAACGCAACGGAGATGAAGGAAATACAAATGGCGATGTTTTTCAAAAACTTAGCTATTTTTGGGGGTCTTTTATTTGTGATCAGCTGTGGTGCGGGTGGATGCTCGTGCGACGCTTGCGTGTGTTGTTCGAAGGGAGAAACGCCTAAGGGATAGCAAATAAAATTATAAATACTTGCATTTGGTGTCCCATGAGGACTTTTAAACAATCGCTGTTTGTGATATCTTATTAAACCATGGATCATCAACAACAGCGATTGCTTTTTTGGCGTAATGTTTTGTTTTTTGTTGGCTCCCTCCTATTAGTTGGATTTGGGCAGCCGGCTTTTAGTTCATTTTGTTCAGTCGCGGCTGCTATCGGCGGATACGCCTTTTTTTGGCGGCTTTTGTGTGATATTCCGTCTGGGAAGCAGCGATTCTGGTTGGCTACAGCTTGGTTTTTTGGAGTTCAGATCATCCAACTTTCCTGGATGGTCTCCCATCCCTTCATCTACATTTTTGCTGTCTACTTTGGTTTAGCCTTTTTTGTGGGGATGCAATTCGGCGTCGTCGCGCTTTTTATTCAACCTTCCCAATTAAAGAGCTGGCCGCGGCTGCTGGCCATCGCAGGCTTATGGTGTTTGATGGAATGGAGCCGCCTGTTTATCCTCTCAGGTTTTTCATGGAATCCGGTAGGGCTTGCTTTAACAGGCTCCCTGTATGGGCTTCAGACAGCTTCCCTCGGGGGCATTTATGCCCTTAGCTTTTGGGTCATATTAGTCAATTTATTAGCCTTGCGTACCTGGATGCTTGGATTCCGTTATGGCTGGGCCTGGGTTTCTGCGGCGGCTCTCCCCTTTTTATATGGGATGGTTCATCTCCACCTTCATGAGGAAGCTTTTGCCAATCAGCAAAAGGATCCTACCAAAAAACTATCCGCTATTCTTGTGCAAACGGCATTTCCGGTGGAAGAGGTCATGAATTTCAAAGATCAGAAAAGCATGATCGCTTATGTGTTGGATGAATGGAAGCAGATCCTGAAGATTACAAAGCAGCACTTGAATGCCCCAACCGACCTCGTTGTCTTGCCGGAATTTACGGTTCCCTATGGAACATATTCCTGTATTTTCCCCTATCCTGTGGTGGTGGCGGCATTCAAAGAAATTTATGGACCTGAGAGCATCAAAAAGCTTCCACGGCCGGAAGCACCGTGGGCCATGCCGATTGCCACCACGCAAGGGGATGTTTGGATGGTGAACAATGCGTTTTGGTCCCAAGCGCTGGCCAATATTTTCAATGCCGAAGTGGTGATTGGACTTGAAGACATCGAAGAAAAATCACCCGAGGAAAAAGAGTATTACAGTGCCGCCCTTCATTTCCAACCGGGCATTGTCGAAGGCGCTGACTTTACTGTAAACCGCTATGAGAAACGGGTGTTGGCTCCAATGGGGGAATACATCCCTTTTTCCTTTTTAAAAAAATTGGCTGAATCTTATGGAGTCTACGGATCGTTTACCCCCGGCACAGAAGCGAAAGTTTTTGGCAGCAAAGTTCCCCTGGGATTTTCTATTTGCTATGAGGAGACGTTTGGAGATCTCATGAGGGAAAGCCGAGTGAAAGGAGCTGAAGTTATAGTCAATTTGACAAGCGATGTTTGGTATCCTAATTCTCGTCTTACGCAACAACATTATGATCATTCGAGGTTGAGAACGGTGGAAAACGGGATCCCGTTGGTGCGCGCTTGCAATACGGGAATTACTGGCGTTACCGATAGCTTCGGGCGTGTGGTGGCGACTTTAGGGGACAATCCCGCGCAGGCTGAATGGGTATCAGATTCCATTAAAGTCGAGGTGCCGACATATCATTATAAAACTCTTTATTCCCGCTTCGGCGACACCCTTATTATTGGGCTCAGTGTTTTTCTTGTTTTGTTTTTTCTTCGCCTTCCTGCCGAATAGAGAAGGAAAAACAGGATAAGCAAGATCGTAAACGGCAGGATAAGCAGGATAAAAGAAAAAACGATTTTTTTTTGAATAGTCTTAACTTAATCATAAACGCATATTCTTACTCTTTATTCAATATCTTGCTTATCCTGCCGTTTACGATCTTGTTTATCCTGTTTTTTCCTTCTTTGTGTCTAGTTACTTAGGAGCCACCGGTTTTTCCTTCAGTTTAAAATTGCTTGATCTAAAAATAGTTTATCCTTTACGATCGAACATTTGATATTTAACAGTTTGGATGAAAATTAAAACTAATGGAAGTGAATGATAGCTCCCATCAATCCGAAACATAAAATACGGACGCGCAAGCAGCGGACGTTAAAGAATGATGTCTCGTTTTCAGGGATCGGCATCCATACAGGTGAAGTTGTCAACATGAGGTTCTGCCCATCTAAAGAAGGGGCTGGGATCACATTTAAGCGGGTCGATCTCCCGGATCAACCTCTTATTCCCGCCACACTCGAATATGTTTGCGATACTTCCCGAAGTACGACGATAGGGATCAATAATATCCGGATCCACACCATCGAACATGTGCTTGCTGCACTTGCCGCTAATCAAATTGATAATCTCACCATTGAAATCAACAGTATCGAGCCCCCGGTTGGGAATGGAAGTTCGGATGTTTTTGTAGAAATGATCGAAAAAGCGGGGATTGCGGATCAAGAAGGGATCGTCCCTATTGTCCACCTGCAAAAGCCAATCTATTGGTCGGAAGGGGAGATCCACCTCGTCGCCATTCCAGATGATCAATTTCGGATTAGTTATACATTAAACTATCCCAATTCCCCCATCCTCCGTGGACAATTCCATTCTTTAGTTGTCGATCACGCTTCATTTAAACAAGAGATCGCTCCTTGCCGCACTTTTTCCCTTTATGAAGAAGTCTCCATGTTGATGGATCGAGGCCTTATTAAAGGGGGAAGCTTAGACAATGCTGTCGTGATCAAAGGGGATGTTGTTCTCAGTAAAAACGGACTTTTTTTTCCCGACGAGATGGCGCGCCATAAAATTTTGGATATGATCGGCGACCTCAGCTTAGTAGGCTTCAATTTCTGTGCCCATATCTTAGCTATCCGCTCAGGGCACTCATCCAATGTGGCTTTTGCCAAAAAATTGTATAATCATATTACGATGGAGAAGAGTTAATGCAAGCAGATAAGCAGGAACATCGTAAATCTCTCGATGTAAAAGAGATCATTAAGATCCTTCCCCACCGCTACCCCTTTTTGCTGGTGGATAAAATCTTGGAAATAGATTTGGAGAAAGGGCACATCCTTGGCCAAAAAAATGTCACCATCAATGAGGCTTTTTTTCAAGGGCATTTTCCCGATGTTCCCTTGATGCCGGGGTTTTTAATTTTGGAGGCTCTGGCACAAGCAGGAGGAGTTCTTGTGCATTTGAAAGCAGACATCCCAAAAATTGCCGTTCTCCTCAATGTCAACAATGCCAAGTTTCGCCATCCGGTTCGTCCGGGAGATGTTCTCCTTTTAAAAGGGGAAGGATTGCATTTTAGTTCCAAAGGGGGGCGTGTGAAAGTAGAAGCTTATGTCAATGATAAGATTGCCGTCGAAGCAGAAATCGGTTTTGCTCTTGTCGACAAAAGCCAAATATAAGATAAGCAATTTAACGTTAACACTTAAAAATAGATAGACGACCTCATGAGCAAACCAAACATTCATCCTCTAGCCATCGTAGAGCCAGGGGCAAAAATCGGTACAGATGTCACCATTGAACCTTACGCTGTCGTGAAAGAAAATGTGACGTTGGAAGACCGCGTCATCATCAAATCACACGCTTACATTGATGGCCACACAACCATCGGTGAAGGAACTATAGTGTATCCTTCAGCTAGCATCGGCACCAAAACGCAAGCCCTAAAATACCGCGGGGAAAAAACCTTTGTACGGATTGGGAAAAACTGCGAAATCCGGGAATTCGTAACGATCAATTCCTCATTCGAAGAAAATTCCGAAGTCAAAGTGGGGGATCACTGCTTAATCATGGCCTATTGCCATGTGGCACACCACTGCCGTCTAGGGAACCGGGTCATCTTAAGCAACAATGTGAACTTAGCCGGTCATGTCACCGTTGAAGATGGAGCCATTATTGGCGGTATGACAGCCGTCCACCAATACTCCCGAATCGGCTCTTATGCCATGGTCGGAGGGATGAGCCGCATTACACACGATATCCCCCCTTATACAATCGGAGCGGGTATTCCTTATAAATTCGGCGGCCTCAACATCATCGGCCTCAAGCGCAATGGGTTCGCACTTAAAACACGAAAAGAGCTTAGCAAGGCCTACAAGCTGGTCTATCGCTCAAATTTGCGTCTGGAGGAAGCTTTGAACCAAATCGAAACTTCTACTGAACAGCTTCCCGAGATTCAACATTGGCTAAAATTTTGCCGTGAATCAAAGCGGGGCCTCATGGGCTTGCAAGCTAGTTATGGTCCGGAAGATGACTTCGAGCAAATTGAAAAAGAAGAAGAAAAAGAATACGCCGCAATAGACTAAGGTCTACGGATGAAAATCGTTTACTTTGGAACACCCCCATTTGCGGCCGAGGTTCTACGCTATCTTTTAGATCATCATGTGGAGGTTGTTGCTGCCATCACCAAACCGGATAAACCGAAAGGGCGTTCCGGATCCCCAATACCCACACCTGTCAAGGCTGTGGCATTAGAAAAGAAGATTCCGGTGTTTCAACCGGAGCTTGTGTCAGCTCCCGAATTTGCCGATGTCCTGCCCCCTTTCCAAGCCGATCTCTTTGTTGTGGTTGCTTATGGAGAAATCATCAAACAACATTTGCTAGATATGCCCCGTTTAGGCTGCATCAACTTGCATGCAAGCTTGCTTCCTAAATATCGGGGGGCTGCACCCATCCAACGAGCTATTTTGAAAGGGGAAAAAGAAACGGGTGTCACCATTATGCACATGGTTAAAAAAATGGATGCAGGCGACATCATCAAAGCGGTCAAGGTTCCGATTACTGAAGAGATGAGTTTTGGGGAGCTTGAGGAAATTTTATGCCATGAAGGTTCTCCTGTTTTGCTGGAAGTGATCCGTGAATTTGAACAGGGGATTTTCCTTCGTAAGCCGCAAGATGATTCTTTGGTTACATATGCCCCTAAAATTGAATTGGAAGATTGCCAAATAGACTGGAACCGCTCTGCGGAAGAGCTGCACAATCTTGTCCGAGGGGTTTTTCCTTATCCTGGAGCTTGGTGTTTTACGACTGTGCGTGGCCATTCTTTGAGATTGAAAGTGTTTAAGACACAGCGTGTGGATCTGCAAGGGGCTCCCGGAAAAATTTTAAAATATGGAAAAGAGGGGCTCATCATCGGATGTGGAAAAGGCGCCCTTCGGCTGTTAGAGGTGCAGCTCGAAGGAAAAAGAGCGATGTCGGCCGAAGAATTTATGCGAGGAACTCCCAGCGAATTTCTCCAGATCAGGGATGAATCGGGGATGAATCAGGGATGAATAAGATTGAACAGGATATGCAGGATCGCAAGCGGCAGGATAAGCAGGATTATTGATCCTGCTTATCCCTATTCCGGGATCGGTTTAACTGTAGGCGTATCTTTTCTTAGTTCTATTGGGAAAGTAAAACTTGAGTATGGCGTCATAGGGAGCGTTGCTGCGGGAATCGCGAACTATTTTTGCATTCGCATGTCCACTCGGATCACTCGGACATCCATTTACAGGCAGATTATTCGGTTCTTGTTCTTTCTTCCATTTTCGCAGGCACATTCCGCAAAATGAATCTCCACAGGATAGAGTATTACTTTCGATGATTATCTTTTGACAAATTTTGCATGTGTTGTCTTTTAGTCTAGGTTTTTGCTCTTTGGCTCCCATTCTTTTTAACGTATCTTGCAATTTCCCACGATCCGGAGCTGGGATTGTTTCATCTTTTGCAAGCTGTTCTGCTAATAACAAAGGGGTAAAGCCTCTTTTATCTTTACTGTTGATTAGCTCAGAAAATTTTTGATCACCTACCAATTTTTTCAATTTATTTAAAAAAATTTGCATCGAAATTAAAAACGATGGAATGTCAATCTCATTTTTTTTTTGGTCGAATAAATATTGGATTAATGAATGAAGGATGTTTTGGCCTGCATTGTTTGTTGCTGCCACATCGGCCTTGGCAGCTAATAATTTCTTTATACTACTAAAAAATCCTTGACAAGCAGCCGATAATAGGGGGGTATTTCCGATTTCCTCTTTTTTTTCCATATCGGCGCCATTATCGATCAATATTTGCAGCGTGCCCTCAGATGCATAGCTTGCGGCATAATGTATAGGCCCTTGATCCCATGCATCTGAACCATTAATCAATGATTCCATAAGCTCGCTGCTTCCCCCCTTTGCAGGGTCTTTGCTATGTTGAATCAACTTTTCTAAACGAACAGTAGAATTAAACTTGGCTGATAAGTGGAAAGCGGTGATGTTGTCTTTATTTTTGACCGTAATATCAATATTTGGTTGTTCCATTAAGATATCAAAAGCAGTTTTTTCATTTTTCTTGACAGCTAGATGCAAAGCGGTTATACCATGATTATCTGGTTTATTAACATTTCCTCCTCTTGAGATAATCACCTTCATGCATTCTATTGAGTTAGCAACAGAAGCAACCTGCAAAGCAGTAATTCCGTTGACTTCATGTGTGCCATCTACATCGTCCTCATTAAGGAATGTATTTAGTAGCCTTGTGTTGTCCATTAATGCATAATAATGGGATAATGGAATACTTATTGTATCTTGTTTAAGTGTAGAACTCCCTATATAGTCAGCCTTGTTTATTTGTTCCTGATTAAGAGAAATTTTTGGAGAGGGACTTTTTGTCACTCTATTTGCAGCCGCTCTATTTTCATATGAAGTGCCGGTGATTGACCTGAGAGAACTTGATAGATAAGTATCTGGAAAACCTGTCATTTTCAATTCTCCTAATACTAAGATTTATAATTAATTATTTTGTCATAAACAAAAATATTTTTTATAGATTTCGTTCTTGCTCTATATCATAGCAAGAGATATAGTTGTCTTCAAATTATCCGATTGAGATTTTGAAAACATATTCAAACTAGAGGGCTACAAACCTTAACGTATATTAAAAAGAAGGTTTCTTGCAATAAAATTTGTTACCAATACAAAACCCCCAACCAGATGAAAATCTTATGAGTATAACAGCGGTTCCTCAGGCGGTCAATTGGATGCAAAATGTTCATTCAACTCTTCAGGGTATTCCTTATGGGGAACAAGTTTTAGATTTAGCCGTCAAACGTTTTCAATTGATTCAAAACATAGCCTTAATAGCTTGCGGCGGCAAGGAATTAAGTTGGGATCTCATTCATACTAAGCCTTCTACACCTGAAAGGCACTATAGCGTCTATCATGGGACCATGTATAGTTTGTCGGGCATTATTGGAATAGCAGCTCTGATTTTAAACTCCCCCGAGTTGGCAGAAGCCGGGTTAATTGTCTTTACGATTTCAAACTTATATGCATTAAAATATAATGTAGATGTTTTCATGGCTAGTTCGGCAGCAAAAACACGTGTATCGGCAGCTTATGGGATTGTGAGCAATCTTGCTTATATCTTATCGACATTGCTGACGGCCACAGATTTTCATACGGCTTTAGCCATTTTTTTTGGTTGTGTAGGGTTATTCGCCGGAAGTGCAAAGATCATCCTGGATGCGTTGATTACCGCCAATTATTTATGAACTCAAGTTATGAGATCAAATTTCCAACCTGTGGATGGTAAAGCTTGGATGTCTTTTATAGTAATCGAATTGAAAATTTGTTTGATTCGTTCAAAAATTCTCTCTACGCACCCCCTTCGACCCCTTTCACCCGCCGCCTCGTTGTCATTCCCAGCCCCGCGATGAAGTCGTGGCTTCAGCTTCATTTAGCCCAAGATCCCGCTTTGGGCATTGCTGCCGGCCTTGAGTTTTGTTACCTCGATCGGGCGATCCAAACCGTTAAAGACCTTTTAAAACCCCCGTCGAATGGCAAGCTGCCAACGGAACTGGAGCTTGCTTTGGCCATCGAGGATTCTTTGCGTACAATGTTGATGAAACCGCTGCCCGGAGCAAGTGAAGCTTGGGCTCCGTTGCGTTCTTACCTTCATATAAAAAATACAGAAGAGTGGACAGCCAAAAGCCGGCGCCGTTTGATCTCCCTCTCAAACACTTTGACCCATCTTTTTCTCCAATATGGAAAATATGGGGGGAGGTGGCTGCAGGGTTGGGAGGCCTCCTCCACAACCCATTGGCAGCAGCAGCTTTGGAGTCAGCTCTTTCATCCGGATGCACCTTGGACTTATCTTTACCGTGAACTAAAAAAACCGTTTTATCCCCGTTCTTCATCACCGGATCTCGTGGTGCACTTATTTTCAGTCAGTTTCTTGCCAACAATTTACTTTGATTTTTTCAAAGAATGCGACCCTCAGATCCCTATTAAACACTACCTTCTTTCCCCCTGCCAACAGTTTTGGAGCGATATTCGGTCGCAGAGGGAAATGACATGGCTTTTACGCACCTTCGAAAAGAAGGGGGTTTCTGGTTCCCAACGGATGGACCTGGAAAGTTATTTGAGAGATTGCAATCCTCTTCTGGCTAACTTTGGCAAATTGGGAAGAGAAAGAACCCTTAAAATTGAAGAATCTGTGGAAAATCTGGAAGAAATGTACACCCTTCACAATTCTATCGCGGATCATCCGGCATATGCCCCGTTTCTTCAACCGGAGACCCATTTCGCCAGTGACGAAGGCCCTTTAACACTTCTAGAAGCTCTTCAAGCCGATATGCAGCTTTTACGAAATCCGGTTAAGACAATCAAACCCCAATTCAGCCACTATGACGGCTCGGTGCAACTTCACTCTGCGCCTAGCAAGTTGAGGGAAGTGCAGGCCATCTATGATGTTCTGCTTGGAATTCTCGATCGTCATTCAGACAATCAGGAAGATCCGATTGGTCCGCGTGACATTGTGGTGATGGCCCCTGATATCGGAGATTACGAACCTTTTATTAAAATGGTGTTTCAGGATGCCGAAAGCTTGTGCAACGTCCAGATCATGGATTTGTGCCTAGCCTCTCAAAATCGGGTTGTTCAAGGTTTTCTGCACCTTCTTTCTTTACCCTCTAGCCGCTGGGATGCTGTTTCGGTATTTACCCTGTTTCGCCATCCCTCGTTTCAAAAGAAGCATCAAATTAAAGGTGAAGAAATTCATCATCTGGAAACGTGGATTAAGGAGTGCCGTATCACCTGGGGTCGCACGGTAGTACACCGCAATGAGATTTTAAGACGTGAGCATTGCCGGAATGCAATCCTTGATGAATCGTCTGTAGGAACTTGGGACTATGGTTTAAGGAGATTGATAGGGGGGTTAATTCAAGCTGGAGAATCGACGGAGCACTTGCCGATTCCCCCTTACGAAGAGATCGATTTTGCCCAGGGGGAGTTTTTGGGGAAAGTGGTTGTGCTTTTGGAAACCCTCGAACAAGAGCTCAAATGTTTGACGGACAATAGTTCCTTATCTTTAGGCGAATGGGCAGCCAAGTTGCAGCATTTGTTAGAAAGCAATTTCGCTTTTGAGGAGGGGGATCGTGAAGGAGCGCAAAAACTCTACGATTTCTTCGATGCTTTGCGAGCGGCCAATAGCCGTTTGCCGCAGGCGCTCTTTAAATTTGAAACCATCTTTTGGCACATTGAGTCTTTCCTTTCTGATAAGGGATCGACCTACCATGAATCCCATTTGTCGGCTATCCGTTTTTGTTCCTTATTACCCATGCGCACGATTCCGGCCAAAATCATCGTATTGATGGGGATGCAAGAAGGTGCATTTCCCAGGCAGCAGATCCGTTCATCGTTGGATTTAATGGGAGGCCAAGAACAAGCCGATTATTGTCCTTCTCAGCAAGACTTCGACCGTTATTTGTTTTTAGAAACATTGCTTTCGGCACGCCGTTATTTTTTGATGAGCTATGTCAACCTTTCCGAAGAGGACCATAAGGAACAGC
The DNA here is from genome assembly GCA_963742415.1 of uncultured Parachlamydiaceae bacterium. Taxonomy (GTDB): domain Bacteria; phylum Chlamydiota; class Chlamydiia; order Chlamydiales; family Parachlamydiaceae; genus CAVULX01. The sequence goes on along the minus strand of CAVULX010000002.1, from coordinate 201,101 downwards.
CGCCGTCTTTATTGATTTCAGAGTTGATGCATTACATGGATAGTGCCTATGAAATTTCTGGAGGGGCATGTTCGACCTTGTGCACGACCAGGCATCCTTATAATCCATTTGATCAAATTTATTTCGCAGCCCACACCTCTTGTCCAAGCTATTCGTGGACCCAATATAACAATGCCTTGGCCTTTTACCATCAGCAGAAAAAAACACCCTTTTCCTTTATGCCGGCTTTTGTTTGGCAACAGGCAAAGGGAAAAATTGAAAAAATTCGAATTGACATAAGGGAGCTTTCTTCATTCGCAGGCAACCCCTTAAAAGCCTATTTTAATCGGTCGCTTGGAATTTATTTAGAAAATGAAAACCAAAAAGAGATGGAGGTTGCTGAACGGTTTCAGCTTTCTTTGCTGGATCAAGACAAAATACGGAAAAGCGCATTGAAAAACTCATTTCATACTGCCTTGGAGCGTTCATGTAAGTTGGGGCAGATCCCTTTTGGAATATTGCGCGACCTCGCCATTGATCGCCTTCAAGAAGATATCCAAGACCTTCAAGACAACTTAAACAAGGCGGGGGCAGATCCTAAAGAATTATTTGAAGTTGAATTTTCGGAGCTATTTTCTGTTCCACGAAGAGATCATACAGGAAAATGGCAACTCCCCCCACTGAATCTTCGACATCAAGATTATGGGGATATTCTTCTCGTCGGAAACTTTTCGGAAGTTTCCGAGCAAGGATTGGTTCTTCATCGAAAAGGGAAAGCAGAAGACATTGTGAAGGTGGTGCCCCATTTCCTGGCATTTCAAAGTTTAATTCGATTATATTCTCTCCCTTTCAAGCCTCAACTTATTTTCGCCAAAGATGGGAAGGTGGGGGACCCCTTTACTGAAGACCCTGAAAAAGAGTTAGCGAAATATATAGCCTATTACCTTTCAGGATTAGAAAACGCTTCCCCTTTGATTCCTGAATGGGTTTCCCATTTTCTAACCGAAGATCCTAGCAAAGTCCAAGAGAAATTGGCTTCGACAATAAACAATCCATTTTCGAAAATTTATAATGAATACTTGCATTGGTTGTTGCGTGGAGGGGGATTTCCCCATGCCGAGCCGATGATCGATCAGTGGAAGCCTTTTGCGGAAGAATTGTTTTCGGACGCTTTTGCCTGTTGGACGCCTAAGAAGAGGAAGAAAAATGATGCCTAAAGAAAAAGGGTTCGACGTTTCAGATAGATCCCTAAATTTAAATCAGAACTATTTATTAGAAGCTTCGGCAGGTACAGGCAAAACATATTCGATTGAAAATATCTTTGTCCGTCTTTTAATTGCTTCAGAGCCCCTGCTTCTTGAACAGATTCTCGTTGTGACTTTTACACGAGCGGCTACGCGGGACCTGAAGATGAGGATTCGCAACCATATCGTCAAATCGATCGATTGTTTGCTGACCGAGAATTCCACTTCCCACGACTATCTTCTCCACATCCTGGAGCACGGTTTTGAAGCAAAAGAGAGGGCCATCAAGCTGCTAGAGCAAGCCTTGTTTTGTTTTGATCAAGCTCAAATTTTTACCATCCACAGCTTTTGCAATCGGATTTTGAATGAATTTGTCTTTGAAGGCGATTTCAGTTTTACTCATCAAACTGGCGAGAAAGGGATCTCAGGGGCTAAGTTGTTGCAAGCGGTGCACGATTTCTTACGCACTGAACTCAAGTTTGAGATCTGCAGCAAACAACAACTTAAAATTTTATTAAAAGAATATCGTCAAAATTTTGACGATTTGATCCAAGATCTAGCCAAAACTGTTGCAAAAGGGAGTGAGATTCAGGAAACTCCTTCCTATAAAGAACAGTTTGCCGCCTTTCAAAAAGGGATGCAGAAGTTAAAGAAGGAGATAGGATGTTCATCCGACAGGATTTTGGAGGATTACGACGCCCTCATGGATGTCACCGATGGGCGGGGGAAAAAAAGTGCCTTAAGCGATAGGATGGCCATTCAACGTTTTACCTCCCTTTTTGATTGTGGATCGTGGGATGAAAATGATTTTGAATCCCTCTTAAAAGGGGATTTTGAGCTGTTCCAACAAAAGTGGCCCCCTTTAGATAAAATCAAGAAAGGGAAAATTACACCCCCTTTGCATGCCCCCCAATTATTCTCAAGGGTACAGGCGCATCTAGCTCCTGCAGTTTTGCAAGCGAGCAATCCTAAAATGATTTTTGCAAGGTTGGCTTTTGCTTGTCAAAAGCATGTTTGCCATTATCTTGAAGCTGAGGAATTGTTCGACTATGATCAGATCTTGAAAGTGATGCATAAAGGGACAAAACACCCCCCTTTTGTGCATCAAATAAGATCCCGCTATCAAGCCGCCATTATCGATGAGTTTCAAGATACCGACCCGATGCAGTGGGAGATCTTTCAAGCCTTATTTCTTGAGGGGGAGAGCCCGAGCCATCGACTGTTCCTTGTAGGTGATCCAAAGCAGTCTATTTATGCTTTCCGTCGGGCTGATATTTATACCTATTTATCCGCTGCCAATGCTTTAGGGGAAAACTGCAAGGCTTCCTTAAATACCAATTACCGTTCCCATCCCCATCTTGTTCACGCGCTCAATGCTCTTTTCGACTCTAGGCAGACTCCTGACATGATCCACCTCCCGCGCCTTTCATTGACGCTGGAGTATCATCCTGTGCGGGGAGGGGAAAAAGTGACAGCTAAAGATTTCCACGATGAGCGGGGTTGTGTCCATTTTTTCACGTTAGATCTTGCTTCCCAAGAAAAAAAATCTCTAAAAGATGCCGAAAGTAATTTTTTGTTCCCTTTTATCGTCAAAGAAATTCAGCGGTTGAATCATCAAGAGGGGGTAGCATTCAAACAATTTGCCATCCTTGTCAAGGACCGTTTTCAAGCCGAAAGGCTGAACCTCTTTTTGAAAAAATGGCAAATTCCCGCATCTAATCAACGGAACACTACGTTAGAAGAGGCTCCAGCTATTTCAGCATTGCGGGAATTGCTTCAAGCCATTAAAGCCCCTCGCCATGTTAACAGTCTGAAAATAGCTTTGGGGGGACCTGTTTTGGGATGGACGCACGAGGAGATCAAGGCTTTGGAAGATCTGAACGAACTTGAACGTGTGATGATCGCCTTTTACGAATTGCGTGAAATCTTGATGCAAGATGGGATGGGGGGGCTTTTTCAACAACTTATGCGGCTTGATTTAAAAAAACAGGATGAAACTGTTTCGGAAAAAATGCTGCGAAGGGAAGGGGGATATGAGCTATACCAAGACCTTCTTTTATTGACAGAACGGCTTGCAGAAGAGGGGATCAGGAAATCCCCTTCTTTTGATTCGTTATTTATAACCCTGGAGGAAATCAACGGTAGCCCCGAAGCGGAAAAAGGGGTAAAACGGAGGATCGACCCCGATCAAGATGCGGTGCAGATTTTGACAATCCATAACAGCAAGGGGTTAGAGTACGAGATCGTTTTTGCCCTTGGGCTTGTCGTAGGAAAGGAGCAAAATGAATCTTTCTATCCTCATGTTGATGCTTCAGGCTGTCATAAGCTCCAGGTTGCCGACGAGAACGATCCCCTTTACCTTAAACATTGTGAAGAACTTGATGCCGAAAAAATGCGTCAATTGTATGTCGCCACGACCCGAGCCAAGCAGCGTCTCTATGTACCTGCGCTTTTCGGAGCTAATAAACAAACGAAGCCAGGGGATGGATCTTCCATGGAGCTGTTTTGCGCCCGTTTTGGGTATCCACCTGCTTCAGATAGCTCCGAACTTTATCAACGGATTTCCAAAGAAGATGGACAACGGTTGATTGAATGGGTAGCCCTTCATGGAAAGGAATGTAAAATTTCGCACTGTTATTTAGATCGGGAGAATTTAGAACTTTCAGTGCTTAAAAAGCCAGAAGCACTGGCATTAATACCCCCAAGGCAAGTGCATATCCAGGAGAACAAGCAATTTCTGTATTCTTTCACCTCGCTCTCTCAAACGGACAAGAGGGAGAATTTTGAAACAGACAAGTCACCTCCCCAGGATTTTTCCACGCAGCTCAAATCCCCTCATTCGCTGCCTGCAGGCAATGAAATTGGAACTCTATTGCACAAAATTTTAGAGGATCTTCCTTTTCATCAAGGATCCCATCCCGAGTTTATGTCTAATTTAAAGTCGTTCATTTATCCTTATGTCGCCAATACTCCTTTTGAAGAGTGGCAAGAAGTGATCTCCAAGGTCATATTCAATGCTTTGCATACCCCCTTGCCTTTTCAAGGTAAAAAAACCTCTTTAGCCTGCTTAGATGGGAGTAAGATGTATAAAGAGAGTGAGTTTTTGTATCCTTGGGAAGGCAACGGTATGGCCGTTCCCGAAATGAAGCCTGTTTCCGGTTTTTTAAAAGGGGTTATCGATCTGATTTGTCAGCATGAAGGGAAATATTACCTATTGGATTGGAAAAGCAATTGGTTAGGCCCTGACAAACAGGACTATAATTTAAAAGCCCTTAAGTTAGCGATGGGGGAGCATAATTATCATTTGCAAGCCGCGATCTACACAGAAGCTCTAAAGCGTTATTTGCATGCTGTGGATCCCAGGGCTTTTAACGAGATATTTGGAGGGGTCTTTTATCTGTTTTTGAGGGGGTTGGATCCCCATTCAGATGACAATGAAGGGATTTACCATTTTTTTCCGAGCCATGAGGAGATCTTATGCAATTGACACATTTCTATGCACTCATCGAAAAATGGCCGCTTATGCACGAACTTGTGACTTCAAAAACAATCGAGCCGATCGATTTGGCGATCGCTGCTAAGCTGCTGGAAGAGGTTGCACAACCCACAGAAGAGTTGGTTTGCTTTTTCTGCCATCTCTCCTCGGCTATCCGAACGGGACATTTGTGTATTGAGGTAAACGGAGATAGTGTTCAGCCGACTCCTGAAGAAGTGTGGTGCACTCAAGAAAACAAAACTCAAGAGCAAGAGGAAATTTGGAAAAAACAAGCTCAACAATGGTCTCAAGCAGTTTGTCAAGGGGTTCATCAGCTGCCTTCTGCGTTATTCCAAGATGTTGCCGATCAGGTCCCTATTTCAGCCAAGCCCCTTTGCCGTCAAAATCACCGGTATTATTTCCAACGGTTCTGGCTTAAAGAGACGGAACTGATCGAGCGATTTCATGAAGTGATTCAGCAGAAGGCGGTGTTAGATCTTGATCCCCATTTTGTTGAAGAACGCCTTAAGGAGCTTGCAGACAGGGGAGAGCTGTTAAAGGAACAGGCTCAAGCGGTGTTGAGCGCTTGTAAATACCCTTTGACGATCATTTGCGGAGGTCCAGGAACAGGGAAGACTTATACGGCGGGAAAGTTAGTCAAAATCTTGTGGAGCTGTTTGTCAAACGATCAAAAAGACAAATTTGAAATCGCTTTGGCTGCTCCTACAGGAAAAGCAGCAGCCAATTTGCAACAAAGCCTCGTGAAAACGATTGGGGATATCCCCAGATTAAAGCAAGTCAAAGCCAAAACATTGCACGCTTTACTTGGGATCCGCTCATCTAGGCGGCATTTCGCCCCGCCCATTTTGACCGAAGATTTGATCATAGTGGATGAATGTTCCATGATTGATCTGGAGCTTATGACGGCCCTTCTAAAAGCCATTAAACCGGGAGCCCGCTTAATTTTATTAGGGGATCCTGCGCAGCTTCCTCCAGTAGAGAGTGGAGCCGTTTTTAAGGATATCGTCCAGGTTTTAAAAGGGGGGAAGGATCCAGCTTACCATCCTATTGAGCTCAAGCAATGTTTAAGGGCTGAATTAAAAGAGATCGCTGAATTTGCAAGCACAATCCAACGGGGAAAGGCGAGTGAGATCTATCCTTTTTTCAAGGCATCTATTTCTTTTCAAGATATTCGGGAGGGCTTCACATCGACAAAGGAGTTCCATCGAGCCTTGCTTCGGCATGCCAAGGAGTTCATGGATAAGCCGTTCGATGCGGAAGCTCCCGAGACTATGTTCGAAGCTTTTTATCAATTCCGCATATTGACTCCATTAAGACAGGGGCCTTTTGGTGTCGATTTTTTAAATGACCTTTTTAAAAACTACTTTGAGAAAAAAAATCGATCCGGCTCCTATTTTGCAGCCCCGATTACCATTAAGAAAAATGACTCGCAGTTCGAACTTTTCAATGGAGAGACAGGCATATTGATGACGCAAAAGAGGGACAAGCAAGCATTGTCTATCCCTTTTCAACAAGGGGACTATGCCCTTTTTTCCGATGGAAACGGAGGATTTCGAAAGATTCCTGCCGTTCTTTTGCCCCCTTTTGACTACGCTTATTGCCTTTCTGTGCATAAGAGCCAGGGGAGCGAATTCGATCATGTCTTGTTTTTGTTGCCTGAAGGTGCTGATTATTTTGGCCGAGAGGTTCTCTATACCGCTGTCACCCGCGCGAAAAAAAAATTGGAGATCTGGAGCCACAAAGAGATCCTAGAAAAAACCTTGAAAAAGTGCTCTCTTCGCTTGTCAGGTATCTTCCAGCGATTAGCCCTCGTAAAGCCTGAGAGTGATCCCCTGGCTGAATCGTAAGTCTATCTTTAAACGAATTTAACGCAGCGGCGGGGAGCCGGGGAGACGCAGAGATCAAGAACAGGATAAGCAGGATCGCAAGCGGCAGGATAGGCAGGATATTAAAAATATTTTTTATTATGAACTAGACGAGACTTAATCTGCACGTATGTTAAAGAATATAAAAAAAAAGTTTTTAATATCCTGCCTATCCTGCCGCTTGCGATCCTGCTTATCCTGTTCTTGATCTCTGCGCCTCTCCGACTCTCCGCCTCTGCGTTAATCATTAGACCTCACTTATTGTAACTCTGAATATTGTTCCACACCATTTCGTTTTTTTTAAAAAAATAGTATATAGAAAAATTGTAATTACGCGAGAAATCTATTTAACTTTCAAGGAGAAATATATGGATCCGACTGGAAGTAATTTTGCTTCTTGTGTCGCCAATTGCTATGATATTTTTAAAGAAACAAGTTCCCCTATAGAGATTCCTGCAGTCGTTTTGAGTTCAGTGAGCATAGCCGTAGGATTGGGAGAAACTGTTTTTTTAATCACCGACTATGTTATCCAAAAACTATCTCGGAAGACGGATGAGGAGAAGGTGCTGAATGGGGAGCCCCGTTCAAGAAAATGGAGCAACACTAAGCGATTGTTACTCGCCAATGGGATGATATTATTTGGATCTGGACTCACACTATTTATCAAGATAACTTTGCATCCTCAAAATGTGACAAATAAGTGTGCCTATATTTGCAAACATCCTTCTTCATAGTATAGCTGGACTTTTTACATCCGCTTTTTCAGTTTTGGGATAAAGCGAAAGATGGCTCGATCTTCAACTGCATTGAGCTGCCGCGCGCGGTTTAACACCCCTTGGTCTTTTTCATTGAAGGATTCACGTCTCTTAATTTTCGTGTTGTATAAAAAGAATTCATCCCGAGTCCAATAATGGTTGATGCGTGCTTTATCCACCAGAACTTGGGGCGTTAAAGGTCCTGAAAAAGTGATCTTGCTTGTATTGACCGGAAGGACCTTGTGTTCGTATTCAAAATGATGGGGGCTTAATGTGGCTTTGACATATTTCGGTTTTAATATTGTTTTGACGTGATAATTATCCCCAAATTCTGTAGGTGCTTTCCAGGTTAAAGTTTCAGTGAGGAGCCTGCCTTGAGGAATTATGTCTACATGCGAAGTTCCATACATTTGCCAGTTGACGCAAACGGCTGGATAAGACTCATATTCTTTGAGAAACTCAACGAGGCTGTCATGTTGTACAGGAAACAAAAACTCGTCTGTGTCAAGCACTGCCATCCATTTTGTTTTATGACGGGCTTTTTTAATGGCTTTATCGTAAGTCGAACATTGAATCGTCGCCCATTCTCCTATGTTGCTATGTTCTTGGGGAACGTCGACAAGATCGACAATTCCTTTCTTAATATAATAGGCAAGCACCTCTTGGTAGTTATCTGTGCTTAAGTTATTATATAAATAAAAATGCTCAACACCTACAAGTCGATGAAATTCTATCCATTCCTTAAGGTAAGGCGCTTCGTTTCGAAAAATGGCGCAAAGGGATAAGTTATATTTGAATTCATTTTTGTCCTTTTTTTTCTCCTTCTTTTTTTTAAAAAAATCCAAAGGGGAAGCTGAGAGAGGGAAAGTTCCTGCTATACTGCACAACAACACGCATACACATACCAAGCATTTAATCCATCGCTTTGTCATCTAAGATCTCCAATTGTGAGGGTGAAAACAATACTCAATACAAGTAAATTCAATTTTTAAATCCATTTTGTATATAAGATCTTAGCTTTTAAATCAATGGAATTACGAACGATTTCTATCCTTGACAGCAATCGGTATCGTGATTATACCCATTAAAAGTGAGTTTTTTTTCAAAACAGATTCAGAGGCATATATGCGTGTCATCACGACGTTTTTAGTTGCAGCCGTTCTCATCTTAGGCGGTTGGTATGTTTGGAATTATAATACGCAATTCCGCAATTTCATTGCAGAATATGTTGACAATGGGGAATTTCTTACTCTCGAAGCTAAATATACCCCGCAGCAAATCATGGAAAAGCATCGTCAAGAGCTTCTTGTTGATGACAAGCGCTCATTTAATGATCCTGAGTTCAAATTCCATCCCTATCTTCTTTTAGAGGTAAAATATTTGACGCCCGAAAAAAAAACGCGTGAAGGGGTGATTTTGTGGAGCTTGGTAGATGGTGAAATGGTCATTAATACAGACACTTGGGAGACCACCCACGGGTTTGAAGATGCTATTCGGGGAGGAGCTGTTCGAACCGATTTCAAGATCCTCAACGCATTGTCTAAAAACAACGGCACGATGACGAAAGATCAGCTTCAAAAGGAACTTCATTTGGAAAATGAGATTATTGCTCCATGGATTGAAAGCGCCAGACAAAAATATTTAGTTGCCGTCAAAGGGGATCTCATTCAACTCCATATGCAAAGCCCCAAAATTTTAGTTGTACCTCAAACCAAATTTAGTCAGAGATTAGTTACCAAGCCTTACAATCATGCGCAGCGGGTAAAAGCTAAATTTAATCAGTCTCAGATTGAAAGCGTGACCGCAGCCGCATTTGGTCCCGAGTTTTCGATCAAAAATACAACTGAAGTTTTTTTGCCCATTTATAGCATTGAAGTTTTAAATCCTGATGGCTCTGTTTTAACAAGTTTTTGGAATGCTTTGAATGGCAAGCGGATTCAGCCCAGTTATCTTGCTGAATACAGCCCATGATCGTAAACGGCAGAAGTCGAACGATTGCAAAAGCGAGGACATTCAAACCACTGAGAAGTTGCTTAGGAGGCACAGAGAAGAAACAGGATAAGCAAGATCTTAAACGGCAGGATGAGCAGGATAAAAGAAAAAACGATTTTTTTTGAACAGTCTTAACTTAATCATATCCACATATTCTTACACTTTATTCAATATCTTGCTTATCCTGCCGTTTACGATCTTGCTTATCCTGTTTCTTCTCTGTGCTTAGTTACTTAGGAGACCATGATCTCACTGGCTCAGTGGTTTGAATGACCTCTCGTGTGTTTTTTTGACTTGCATCTTGATGGCGTCAAGAAGCTCATTTAGATGATCCCCTCGAGCAGCAGAAACTTCGAAAATATGCTGTTTTTCTTTTGCAAATTTCTTACGGAATTCTTTAACAGGTTGGGCGGCTTCTTCCGTATCAATTTTGTTAAGAACAATCATGTAATCTCGTTCAAGCATTTCGGGGTTATAAAGCTGCAGCTCCCGCCGGAGCACTTCGTAATCCTCTATAGGATGCCTCCCATCGATACAAGACGCATCCAATATAAAGATCAGCAGCGTGGTTCGTTCAATATGACGTAAAAATTCAAAGCCCAATCCCCGGTTATGGTGAGCTCCTTCTATAATCCCTGGAATATCTGCAATGTAGATGCGGGTGTAGTCGTCGCATTCGATAAATCCGATATTAGGGTGCAGGGTCGTAAAAGGATAAGGAGCGATTTTTACTTTAACATCAGCTAAGGATGAGATCAGGGTTGATTTTCCCGCATTGGGGAATCCTACAAGCCCAACATCGGCAATGAGTTTTAACTCCAATTCAACTTGGCACGACCCCCCTTCAGTACCTTCTGTACAAGTATTGGGAGCACGGTTGGTGGGGCTTTTGAAGCTGTCGTTTCCTCTGCCGCCCCTTCCCCCTTTACAGGCTATCCATTGCTCTTTGTCCTGTGTAAAATCATGCAAGATTTCACCAGTTTGGACATCTTTTACAAGGGTTCCGCAGGGGACTTTAAGGATTAAATCCTTTCCATTGCGCCCCTGGCGGTTATTGGATCCTCCGCTGGCTCCATTTTCGGCTTTGAGGGTGCGCCGATTTCGAAACCACTCCAGAGAGAAAGCTTGCACATCAGCTTGAAGGACTATCGATCCCCCTTTGCCCCCATTTCCTCCGCAAGGCCCCCCTTTAGGGATATACTTTTCTCTGCGCCAAGCAACAACGCCATTGCCACCCTTGCCTGCGGCAAGGGTTAATTTTACTTTGTCTATAAACATTGTTTATGGTAGGTCTAAACGCTCGTGAGGATGGAAACGTATGTTTTATCAGATTTTCGGAAAGAAACGATCCCGTCAGCAAGAGCAAATAAGGTATCATCTCTACCGCGGGAAACATTTTTTCCGGGGTGCCATTTCGTTCCTCTCTGCCGGATCAAAATGCTTCCGGCTTTAACGACTTCCCCTGCTCCTACTTTGACTCCAAGACGCTTTGAGTGTGAATCTCGTCCATTTCTTGTGGATCCTTGCCCTTTCTTATGCGCCATGTTTTCCCCCTTTAGCGTGCTCTTTTTTTGACTCGATGCCGGTAATTTTTATGCGGGAATGTCTTTGTCTATGGCCGAATTTCTTGTAATGATTTCCGGGGATGTATTTGATGCTGGTGATTTTTTCCCCTTTGGATTCTCCGAGAATCTCCGCTGTTACAATGAAATTGGACAACGAAGGACCGCCCACTTGAGCTTTTGAACCGTCGTGAATAAAAAGAATATCTTGGAATTGAATGGAAGCCCCTGGTTCGCCGTCTAACAGCTCAACATCAATGATATCACCTGTCTTGACTCGGTATTGCTTTCCACCTGTTTTGATTATAGCGTACATTTTAATTCTCCCTCTAAAACAGACTGAATTCTGTCATTGTCAATTTGTTATAGCGATAGCATATCGAAATTAACGTTTGAAATCAATGATAAAAAAAGGAAAATGGGGCGTTGGTGACTAATTTAGTTAAAAACGGATGAATATCGCTCTATTACAAGCCCCGATTTCCCTGCAAGAAGTGGATGTTCTTTTGAAAGAATTTCCCCAGTTCCTCTTTTTATCTTTAAGTGAAGCCAACTATAAAACTCTAAGCCGGGAGCACTGGTCCCGTCTGGAAATTATTTATGGGGCTCGTTTGACCAAAGAGGAGCTGGCGATAGCTCCGCAACTCCGTTGGATCCACTGCCCCATTCCACATCTAAGCCGTTTGTGCATGGATGAAATTGAAAAGCAGGGGAATGTCATTGTGAGTCATACCCTCGATGAAAACATTTTTCAAATCGGCGAGTTTGTGATGGGAGGGATTTTAGCTTTTGCAAAAAACTTATTTGAATGGAGAGATGTAAACCGATTTCCAGGGGCTGTTTGGGATAGTAAATGGCGGGATTCCATGTGGACCTTGAAAGATAAAGTTTTACTGCAAATTGGATTAGGGAAAGGGGGAACGGAAATTTGCAGACGGGCTCGGGAGATGGGGATGAAAGTTTGGGGGGTGCAGCGCCAATCATTTCACCCCTTTTGCCATCAAACATTTTCTATGGAGGATTTGGATCGGATTTTGCCTGAGGCAGACGTCGTCTCTCTTAGTCTGACAAGGGGAAAAGATCACCACCGTTGGTTTGATCAGGAGGAATTTGAGAGGATGAAGCCAGATTCTATTCTCGTTCTCCTCAGTTCCATCCACAACATCAATGAGGAAGCTTTAGCATCGGTTGCGGCTTCGGGCAAATTTCGGGGGATTTTGTTTGATGCTTATCATCAAACGCCAATCCCAACATCTTCCTCCCTGTGGGGTATTCCGAATCTCCTTATTACCCCGGAAATTTCCCCCCGCCCCAAGTCAACGGAAAGGTTAGCTTTTCGGCTGTTTCTCTACAACTTGCGGCAATATTTGCATGGGAACTTTAAAGATATGCGACACGTTGTTGAAGTTCGGCGTTAAGATAATTGGAAAAATAATTTACAACTTTGGACCATTCTTGTAATTAAGCAATATAGAGGTTCAAATGTTTAGCAGTTCATTCTTTCAATGGGGGCCTATCCCATTAACAGCGATCCAAGGCACTTACACTTGGTATCTTGTGTTGTTGTCGTACATCATGGCTTCCTTGGCTTCTTATGTGGCTTTGGATCTTACAGAACGGATCCGGACACCCAATCAAATTGTGGGTTCAAAGCTGGGGTGGCTTATTGGCGGGGCTTTGGCCATGGGGATGGGGATATGGACCATGCATTTTATTGGCATGCTTGCGTTTGTCATGCCGATGCCGATGGAATATGACCCCTTTTTGACAGGGCTGTCGATGCTTTTTGCGATTATCGCGTCAGGATTTGCCTTCTTTTTAATCAAAAATGAGGTAGTTAAGCTGATTCCTTTAATGCTGGGCGGGGTCTTGTTAGGTTTTGGCATTGCGACTATGCATTACATTGGGATGTCAGCAATGAGGGGGGTAAAAATCCATTACATCCCTAGTCTTTTTGCTTTGTCGATCGTCATTGCAGTTGTCACTTCGGAAGCGGCTCTTTGTTTGATGATATTCAGTAGTCGGGCGCGTAAATACCAGGGGGTATTAAAAATTGGCAGCGCCTTGATCATGGGGCTTGCGGTTTGCGGCATGCATTATACGGGAATGGCTGCGGCGGTTTTTATCGACGATATGCCTCTGATGGGAATAGAGTTTCAACAGTCGATTAACCCCGATATTTTATCTTTTTTTATAGGCGCCGCCACCATTTTGATCATGTCGATAGCGGTTGTAGCCAGCCGTTTTTGGATGTATACTCTTCAAAACAAAAACCAAAAACTTTTAGAGACAGAGGCAATTTTACAGCAAAAGAGTTTAGAATTGGAGAAATTGAATCAGAATTTAATTAGCCTTGCTGAACAATCGATTGCTAAGGAAGAAAAAATCACTGCGATTCTCACGGCTGCAGGCGATGGGATTATGGTCTTGAATGGAGTGGGAGAGATCGCTATTTGCAATCGGGCTGCCTTGAAAATCTTACATTATAGTGTAGAAAATGAAGTGGTTTCACAAAATATCTCCTCCTTTATTGGCCACGTTGATTCCTCTGATAAAGAGGTCTATCCCATTTCTCTTCCCTTATTACTTGCAAAAAGTGATCTCTTAGTGGAGTTAGTTGGATTTTGCAAAGACAAAAATAATGTTCCTGTGGAATTAAGTGTATCTAAGTCCTTGATAAAGGATGACATTTTTTACATTATTGTTTTTCGTGATATAAGTGAAAGAAAGCGTGCTGAAGAAGAATTAAACGCATTAAATCAAAAGTTTGTGTTAGCCTCTCGCCAAGCAGGTATGGCAGAGGTCGCCACATGTGTATTACATAATGTTGGAAATGTATTAAATAGTATCAATGTTTCAGCTCAAGTTCTTTTGAACAGAAGTGTCAATTCCCAAATTTATGGCTTAGCAAAAATGGCTCAAAGTTTGGAAGATCATAAAAATGAATTGGATAAATTTCTTAAAACAGATGAAATCGGAAGAGCACTTCCCCAATATTTGAATCAATTTGTTGAATATCTTAAAGAAGAACAAAACATTCTTCATCGAGAGTTAGAATCTTTAACTCATAAAATACAACATATTAAAGATATCGTATTGATGCAACAGATGATCAGTGGATATTCAAGAAAAGCGGAAAAAGTGCAAATTCATACTTTGCTTGAAGATGCTTTAGCTATAAACGCCATCGAAAAATCGGGAATAATTGTCGAAAGGGAATTTGAAAAAATACCTCCCTTCGATGTCGATAAAGTAAAAATATTCCAGATCATCATCAACTTGATAAAAAACGCCAAGGAATCCTTGTTAGAAAGCACAGCTAAAGAAAAAAAGATCGTTTTGCGTATTAAGCTAAAAAATCCAGATCACATCGTCATTGAAGTTAGTGATAATGGATTGGGAATTAAGGAAGAGGATATAACAAGAATTTTCTCCTATGGCTATACCACCAAAAAGAAAGGGCATGGTTATGGGCTTCATCCAAGCGCCCTTTCAGCTCAAGAAGCCGGAGGGTCATTGACGGCTCATAGCCGCGGATTAGGGCATGGGGCTACATTTGTCCTCACATTGCCAAAAATTTATAAGAAAGATAAGGAGTTCAAAGACAGCCATGAGCACATCTGCTGAAAATACTTTCCGCATCCTCGTCATTGACGATGTACAAGATATCCATGAGGATTTTCGTAAAATATTAATTCACGAAGAGAGTTCGCAAAAGAAAAATCTTGAAAACATGCATCAGCATCTTTTTCACCAAAAAACCATGGCTGGAAGCCTTCCCCAATTTGAGATTGATTGTGTTTTTCAAGGGCAAGATGGGATAAATTGTGTGCAAAAGTCAGTTAAAGAGAAGAGGCCTTATGCGATTGCGTTTGTGGATGTGCAAATGCCGCCGGGGATAGATGGGATTCAGACCATTGAGAGGATTTGGGAAATTGACGCCGATATTCAAGTAGTTATTTGTACAGCCTATGCAAAATATTCTTGGGAAGAAATTTTTCAACGATTCGGGAATACCGATCATTTATTTATTTTAAAAAAACCTTTTGATCGGATTGAAATTATTAACTTGGCATGCACATTGACAAAGAGATGGTCGCTCAACCGATTGGTGAATGCCGAGATGGCTAGGCTCAAAGGGATTTCAATCCAAGAAAAGAAAGAAGATGGGGGGGCTTTTAACAAATTGAAAGAAGCCATGGATATGTTAGAAAATCTCAATAATAAGCTGAAAAACAAAAGTTAATTTATACCCAAACAACCTGAAAAATCGGGATTTAGACTTAGCCAAAGCCTCGGGATTCGATCTTCCGGAATCGACCCAATATTATAATATGGGGTCGATTTCGAAAGTCGAATCGCGAGAGCTTTCGCTTAAGCCTAAAACCGATTTTTCAGGTTATTTGGGTATAGCATTGACTTCACGGCCATAAGCTCCCCATTTAAAATAGCTCCTCCAGCTGCCCCACGAATCGTATTATGGGATAACAAAACAAATTTCCAATCAAATATGGGGCATTTTCTTAAACGGCCGATGGAGATCGCCATCCCCTTATCTGCATAACGGTGAAGTTTTGGCTGGGGATGCCTTTCATCGGGGAAATAGGCAATGGGCTTTTTCGGAGCCAAGGGTAGATCCAGCTTTTGGGGTTCAGCGGAAAAACTCTGCCAAGCATCAAGGATATCTTCTTGCGATGCAGATCTCCTGAGTTTAACAGATACACAAGCCATATGCCCATCCATGACCGGGACGCGGTTGCATTGGGCACTTATTTTCATTGAATAGGGGCGGATCTCCTCATCTGCATAAGTTCCTAAAATTTTAAGCGGCTCTGTTTCTATTTTAGCTTCTTCACCGGCGATGTAGGGGATCACGTTGTCCAATATGTCAAAGCTGGAAACGCCAGGGTAGCCTGCTCCAGAAATAGCTTGCAACGTGGTCACCTGCATTTGATCAATGCCCCACCGGTCTGCCAAGGGTTTTAAAGCTGTTGTGATCCCAATGACAGAGCAATTGGGATTAGTGACAATCATTCCGGGAGAAAAACGTTGTGAATGGACTAAATTTAAATGGTCGCTATTGACTTCAGGGATTAATAGGGGGATGTTGGGGACCATCCGATGGGGGCTTGAATTTGAAATGACAGCATAGCCTGCTTCGGCAAAGAGAGTTTCGATCTCCTTTGCAACTTCTGAATCTAAAGCGGAGAAAACAACCTTGCAGGGAAGAGGAGGTTTGCACTCTGAGACAATTATCCGTGCCAATGCAGGATTGAGTGGAGAAGAGATCCGCCACCGTGCTATTTCACCATAGGGTTTCCCCTGAGATTTCTCAGAGGCTGCCAGGGCGACCACTTCAAACCAGGGGTGGTTGGCGAGCAATTCTACAAATTTTTGTCCGACGATGCCCGTCGCCCCTAAAATGCCTACAGGAATTCTGTTCATGATGGATGTAATGCAACTTACTTTCGCTATTCAGTCTTCACTTTTTCCCTTTTTTGTCAGCCATTATTGTTTATTAAACAACACTTCGATGGTTTCTATCATCCGGTTAACGCGATAATCATGCGCTGTCCGATTATGAACTATCATAGGGGATGCGAAAAGCAAGGTGAGGAAGCGGCTTTGTTCTTCATCGGTTAGTTCCCCACGTTTTTGGTAGATATCGTACAAATAGATAAACGCAAATTGGCTGGGTCCTCTGTCGATGGTGAATTCACAGGTGACATTGACAAAATTGGGTTGGAAAATGCGGCAAGCAAGAGCCGCAAGTTCTGCATAAGAGATCTCAATAAAAGCGCCCCTTTGCATCTTTGTGAGTATAGACGAAGAATAAAAATACTTTGCGTGCACATCTTCAAGGATAGTATCCAGTTCAACATGCCAGTTATGCTCTTCAAAAATTTTGCTTTGAGAAAAATTTTCTAGTAGATTTCTTTTCAGATTTTCTTTGAATCCGTTGGCATCATCTTTGTCTGCCCATGAGTTCTTTTGGTAATAAAATTCAGAACTGCGGTCCAAAGAGACCATTGCAAACACATTTTCATAATCAGGACTTTGGGCAAGCTGGACTAATTCATTGGAGATGCTTTTTACATTGACGTACAGGTGCTTCATTTGGCTGTTTTTCAAATGGTTGATATATCCTAGGAAAAGAGGACTTAATTCTTTTATGCGGGCATTTTTATCTTCAACGATGGGGTTAGGCATATAAAGATAATGTGTGTTCTCTATTGAGAATATCTGCGAGGGTAAAAAACCGTTCAAAAGGTAGTCTTTTTTTGTTTTATCCGATGAAAAGTAGCCGCTATGCTTGAAACGTTCCTCTAATTTCGCATAAATCTCTTTAACTTGTTGGTAGATAGGCTTCGATTTAGTCGCTTCTGCATTTAGATCAACAATTTCGTTTAACAGCTTTTGATGTTCATCATTCACATTTGCTTCAGTAAAAATCGAGGCTGCAAGAGCATTGATACGGTGGATCGTTTCCTGATTTTGATATTTTTCCAAAGCTTCCCGCACTGTCGTCACGATATTTTTGTGCATGAGCCTTTTTTCAGTAGGAGTATCGGCTGCGGTTAAAAAAGTTGAGGTGATTTCAGGGGGCAAGCCATCAATTTTTTGGGCGGCCTCAGAGATTTGGGACAAGTAGCTATCAAATATTGGAGAGCTGAAATTTAATTCGCAGTTTTCTTTTAAATCGTAAATTTCCTTTTTTGAGGATTTTTTTACATTTTCACTAGAATACAGCGAAATAGAAACAAAAGAAAAAATAATAATTAACAAAAATTTACTCATAATAAAACATCTTTAATTTAAATATTGTTATTATAATAAATAATTGTTAATTTTTTATTAAGAAGACTCTTCTATTGTTTTTTAATTTGTCTCCATTATTCAAGCTGCACGAAACAGCTCTGTTTTAATGATCCTTCTTTGTTATAAAAATATTTTTTGATAACTTTTGCATTACTTCCAATTTTTTGGATTTTTTTATGCTATCCAAACACTATTTTTTGCCTTTACTTTCTGTTATAGGGGTTTTATTTGCGATTTATGTTGTCATTTGGAGCCAAAGAACGGTTCCCACTCAGCCTATCCTTTTTCCACCGCCAAAATCTCCATATCCCCACGCGATTGCCGGGGCAGGAATTATTGAAGCCTCTTCACAAAATATATCGATAGGGTGTCCTTTCAATGAGGTGATCGATAAAATTTTTGTTATAGAAGGAGATTTCGTTAAAAAGGGGGATCCCCTTTTCCAACTTGATTTAAGAAATTTCAATGCACAGCTCGAAGCTGCGCGGGCAAGCGTTGCAGCAGCAAAAGTTAATTTAAAGGATAAACAGGAGCAATATAGTTTCTATCTACGCTTAAGAGATAAAAAAGCGGTCAGCGAACAAATCTATGAACAAACCCATTATGCTTTCCTAGAAGCTCAAGAAAATTTAAACGTAGCGGTAGCAAACGAAGAGTTAGCCCAAGTCAATATTGAAAGATCTATAATTCAAGCTCCTATCGATGGCCAAATCCTGCAAGTGAATATCCACATAGGTGAAATTGCCCCTATTACCCCTTTTATTAATGCCCAATCTACTTGGCAAACGGCTGCTCAAGGCTCGCTAATGTTAATGGGAAGAGTCACTCCTCTCCAGGTGCGGATCGATATCGACGAAGATGATGCTTGGCGCTATGAAAAAGGGTCAGCTGCCACCGGATTTGTCAGGGGAAATAGCCATCTCAATTTCCCTTTGGATTTTCTACGTGTTGAACCCTATGTCATCCCCAAGAGCTCCTTTACAGGGGAAACCACAGAAAGGGTCGACACCAGAGTCTTGCAAGTGCTATATAATTTTGAGAAAAATGATTTTCCGATTTATGTCGGCCAGATACTAGATATTTTTATCGAGTCTAAACCGATAGAGTCATACGTAAAAAAATGAAACGGATTTCGCTTGCTATCCCCCTATTACTACTCTGGACAAGTTGTAAGGTCGGACCTGATTATGAGACACCTTTGGTTGCTATGCCCAGCGAGTATGTTGAAGAGTATATTGAAGATAGAGAAGAGAGCACCTATGACCCTTATGATGAAGATTTTCTTTACTGGTGGATGATCTTTAATGACCCCTTCCTAAACGAGCTTTTAGATGAGGCGACGCGGGGAAGTTTCGATTATCGAATCGCCATCGAACAGGTTTATCAAGCCAGAGCTCAATATTGGATGCAATTCACACAAATCCTTCCCGAATTTGACTTTGACACGCAAGCTTCCCGCTTTCGTGCAAGCCAAGCCTTCACAACGTCCTCAACAGCCAGCACGCCAAGAGCCGCCGCTGCAACCGCAGGAATTTCACCCATTCAGAATTTTTTCCAAATCGGTTTCGATTGTGTTTGGGAGCTTGATCTATTCGGCAAATTGCGCCGAACGGCTGATGCGGCTTATGATACATGGCAAGCAACGTGTGAAACATCCCGGGATGTAAAAATCATCGTCTTGAGCGAAGTAGCCAGCACCTACGCTCAAATTTGCGCTTTCCAGAAAAGAGAAACTTTGGCCTTGGAAATCGTTGACGATGAGGAAAAATTTTTTGAATTGCTCTCTGACAAATTTACTGCCGGTTTGAGCAGTGAAATAGATGTTGAAAATATCCGCGTAAATTTAGAAACCGATAGAGCAGCCTTAAAAGCTATCCAAATATTATTGAGACAAAGCATCTATTCTCTTGCCATCCTTTTAGGTAGAGATCCCGAATCCCTTGCCGATGATTTTTCGATCAAACGGGAAATTCCAATAGCCCGCGGTAAAATACCTGCAGGCTTGCCTGCCGATCTATTGCGCAGGCGCCACGACATCCGAAGCGCGGAAAGAAACATGGCGGCCGCAACCGAGCAAATTGGGGTCGCTGTCGCACAGCTTTATCCTTCTGTCTCTTTGACAGGTTCAAGCAGTTCCTTCGCAGCCAACCCGTTGCAAGGAGCTAACATCGGATACTCCACAGATACGGCAAGCCGCCTTTTCACCTCTCCGGCTCGCATTTGGGGGATAGGCGCCCTTTTAACCGTCCCCGTTTTCGATTTTGGAAAACGTTTGGCTGGAATTGAAGTGCAGCTGGCTCTCCAAAACCAGGCCTGCTTAACTTTTCAAAAAACTGTTGTTACTGCTTTACAAGAGGTGGAAGATGCTTTTGCAGCTTATTTTAATGAAAGAGAGCGGGAGAAAAGCTTAACCCTTGCGGCCGAAGCAAATAAGAGAATTTATGATTTAACCCGCGATCAGTATGAATCCGGCCTTGCCGGCTACGATCAAGTCTTGCAATCTAAAGACATTTGGCTGAATTCTGTAAGCACTTTAACAGATAGCCAACAGGCTTTGACCACAGATCTCATTGCCGTCTATAAAAGCTTGGGAGGGGATTGGTAATGCTTTACATTGCTTTGAAGATGATGATGGGCGATCGGGCAAAATATATCAGCATAGTGCTAGGGCTTAGCTTTGCTTCCTTTATCATCTCGCAGCAGGCTGCAATCATGACCGGTATTGTTATGCGTACCTTTGGATTCATCACCGATACATCTCAGCCAAATATTTGGGTCGTCGATCCAACCGTGCAATATATAGATGATGTTAAACCCATGAAGGATACCGACCTTTATCGGGTGCTAAGCGTGGAAGGGGTCGAATGGGCAGTTCCCCTTTATAAAGGGACCATTCAAGCCCGTTTACATAATGGAACATTTCAAACATGTATATTTATCGGAATCGATGATGCAACCCTGATTGGAGGCCCCCCCGTGATGTTGCAAGGAAAACTTCAAGACTTGCGTATCGATGGGGGCGTCATTGTCGATCAGGTAGGGGCGGAATCCAAGCTTGCTACTTACTTAAAAGATGGCACCAAAATACCGCTTAGAGTAGGAGATGTAATGGAATTAAATGATAACCGAGCGGTCGTCGTCGGCATTAGCAGTGTCTCGCGCACTTTCCAGTCGCAACCCGTGATCTATACCACCTATGGTAAGGCCACGACCTTCGTGCCGGCCCAAAGGAAACTGCTTTCTTTTATTTTAGCGCATTCAAAACCTGGTCTCGATCCTGAAGAGGTTTCCCGTAAAATCACTTCTATTACAGGATTTGCGGCTTATACCCATGATCAAATGAGATGGCTGACCTTAAAGTATTATATGAGATATACGGGGATTTTCGTTAACTTCGGAGTCGCGATCATTTTGGGGTTTGTCATCGGCACATCTATTGCAGGTCAAACTCTCTACAACTTCACCATGGACAATCTTCCGTTTTTCGGCATCTTTAAGGCGATGGGAGCTGATAACACCTTATTGACAAAGATGGTGCTGTTGCAGGCTCTTTTTGTAAGCTGCTTAGGATGGGGGATTGGGATCGGGGCAGCTGCATTATTTGGGTACCTAACGGCAGGGACGGAATTGTCTTTTAGCATGCCTTGGTGGCTTTTTTTAGCCAGCATGGTATCCATCTTATGCATTTCCCTCTTCGCAGCTTTCATTTGCATCCGAAAAGTTGTGAATGTTGACCCAGCGATCGTATTCAAAAGTTAAAGCATGGACACACAAGAAACTAAAGCTATCGTTTGCAGCAATATTGTAAAAGCATACGGCTTAGGAGACACCCGTGTGGTGGCTTTGCGTGGAGTCAGCCTGACGATCAATTCCGGCGAACTCACATTGCTGATGGGTCCCTCCGGTTCTGGAAAAACAACCTTGATTTCTGTCATTGCCGGAATATTGACACAAGATTCGGGAGAATGTTTGATCAATGGAGTCAATTTAAATCATTTATCAGACAAAGAGAAGACAAAGTTCCGCCGGGAAAATATTGGATTTGTCTTTCAGAATTTTAATTTAATCCCGACGATCACGATAGAGGAAAACATCAGCATCCCGCTCCTTTTGAATGGAGTTAAAAGGGAGGAGGCCTTAGAAAAAGCGAGCAAGATTTTAAATGATTTTGAGATGGGCGACAAAGTGGGAAAATTTCCCCAGGAGCTTTCGGGAGGGCAGCAGCAAAGGGTGGCCATTGCACGGGCTATTGTGCACCACCCCAGCTTTGTTGTCTGTGATGAACCCACCAGCTTTCTTGACCATCACACTGGCACCAAAATCATGGAGCTCTTGAAAGGTCTTGTCAAAAACCAAAAGCTTACCTTGATCGTCGTCACTCATGACCCCCGCATTCTTCAATTTGCCGATAAAATCGACCAATTGGAAGATGGCGTCATCATCAAAGAAGAAGTACAAAAATAATTTAGCCAGTAATTTCACTTACTCCGAAGTAACTAGGCACAGAGAAGAAACAGGATAAGCATGATCGTAAACGGCAGGATCAGCAAGATATTGAATAAAGAGTAAGAATATGCGGATATGATTAAGTTAAGACTGTTCAAAAAAAAATCGTTTTTTCTTTTATCCTGCTTATCATGCCGTTTACGATCATGCTTATCCTGTTTCTTCTCTGTTTCTCCTAAGTAATTTCTCTAAAGTTACTGATTTTGACAGTCTAAAATCAAGTTACCTAAGGATGTCAGAAGTGCAAGCAGAAAATAAGAAAATGAACCGACTACCCCCCACTTTCCCCGCCCAGTGATGAAAAAAAAGCTAATGAGCCGCCGGGACTGTCGCGGCGGTTTTGCCGACACGCTTGCATAGGAAAATCATCGGAATCATCAAAAGAAAAAGCCAGGCTGACAACCACGTCAGATCGTTGGTCGATAGCATAAAAGCTTGCTGCTCCACTTCCCTATCGATAATGTGACTAACAACATTGTGGGTAAAAACGGGATTATAGTTATTTAATCCTTCATAAGCGGCATTTGTCAAAGAGCGGTAAGGGTTGATGTATTCAGATAACCGAGCATGGTGGAAAATCTCCAAACGGGTCCACAATTCAATAACAAGCGATGTCCCAAATCCGCTTCCCACTAAGATCCTTATAAAATGAAATAAACCTGAAGCGCTGGGAAGTTTCATTGTGGGAACTTCACTGAGGGCAATTCGCACAATGGGAAGGAAAAAGAGGGTGATCCCAAATCCTTGATAAAATCGGGCAAGCATAACTTGTTCCAAGCTAACCTGAGTAGTAAAATTGGATTGGTAGAAAAATCCTAACGAAAATAAAACAAAGCTGCAGGCTGCAATCGCTCTAACGTCGAAACGGTCCATATATTTTCCTACAGTAGTAGACAGAAACACCGAAACGATCCCGACGGGAGCCACCGCCACTCCCGACCAATAAGCTGTATAATTCTGTTCTGTTTGAAGCCAAAGAGGGATGGTGACTGTGCTTGTAAAATAAAGTAAAAAGCCGATCGTTATCGCTGTTGTTCCTATGGTAAAATTGCGCAGCTTAAAAAAAGAAAAATCTACAATGGGAAATTTTTGAAAATAATTCCATATGCCGAAATAAAGCAACGAGACTGCAGAAGTGACCGTCAAGGTGATAATGAAATTAGACTCAAACCAATCCAAATCTTTTCCTTTGTCCAACATGATCTGCAAACAGGCGACTCCTACCGATAAAAAAAACAACCCCACCCAATCGATAGGATTGCGCACAATTTTGCTTTCCTGATCCTTCAAGAAAAACCAAGTCACCAAAGCAGAAAAAATTCCGATTGGAACATTGATATAGAAGATCCAAGGCCAAGAATAGACTTCTGTAAGATACCCCCCAACAACCGGACCAACTACAGGCGCTACAATAACCACCATCGACCAAAATCCAAGGGCTGCCCCTTGTTTTTCGGGAGGGTTGCAAGTCATGAGAATACTTTGCGAAAGGGGAATTAATGATCCAGCTACAGCGCCTTGAAAAATACGAAAGAGAATCAACGTGGTTAAGCTTTGGGAAAAACCGCAGCAAAATGATGTAAATGCAAACAATAAAACTGACCAGACGAACAAACGAATTTTGCCAAAGTAGTCTGAGAGCCATCCGGTCAAAGGCAGAACAATGGCATTGCTGGCAGCAAATGAGGTAATCACCCAGGTTCCTTCGTCCGCACTGACACTCAAATTTCCCGCAATGTAGGGGATGGCGACATTAGCAATGGAAGAATCTAGAATTTGAATGAATGTGCCAAGGCCCAAAGCGAAATTTAGCAGGAGTAAACGGTTTCCTTGGTAATATTTCATAAAACCGGGTTTCTACGGTATTTCTTGCTGGAATAAATTTGTCTGCACAATGTTATTAATGATCTCATTGACCTCTTCTAAATCGATATCGTAGACATTTGTGGTAGTCACAGGCTTCGTCGGGGGAACTTGCACCAACATGGGCAGATTTCTATTTGTTATGTTCACATCGACTTCGGCTGAGATCCCTATTCGGACAGGATATTTCTTAACGACTTCGGGATCTAGGCTGATCCTCACTGGAAGCCTCTGCACAATTTTGATCCAGTTTCCTGTAGCATTTTGGGGGGGGATGAGTGAAAACACGCTTCCTGAACCTGAGGCGATCCCCAAAACTTTGCCTTGATATTTCACGTCAGACCCATACATATCAAACCAAACGGTCGCGGGCTGTCCCACACGCATGTAGGTCAATTCTGTTTCTTTGAAATTGGCATCGACCCAAACATAGTCTTTCGGAATGATCGCCATCAAGTCTGTCGTACGGGTCACAGATTGCCCCACATTGACAGCTCTCTTGGCTACATATCCCGTGACCGGTGCATAAAGCTCGCAATGCTTCAAATTATAATAGGCTTCCCTGACAGCAGCTTTTTTTTCTTTGAGCATGGGGTGCTCATCCAATGGAGTATCTCCTAAAATAGCTTGAGAGACTTTTAATTGATACTCCGCCTTTTTTAATTCATTTTCGGCGATTGTCAAATCATCTCTGGAATGGACAAAGTCTTCTTTGGATACAGCTTGAGAATCGACTAACTGCGACCGATTTTCATAGTCAAAACGGGCCTTAGATAGGGAAGTCTTTCTAATCTCAACGTTTGCTTGGTTAACGAGAAAATCATCATAATACTGCCTTATTTGCAAGGCTTCAAAGGCAAGGCTAGCCAACGTTTTTTCGTATGCAATCCGATAATAGGTGGTATCAAGCTGCACTAATAACTGCCCTTCTATGACAAGATCCGTGTCATCAGCATAGAAAGCCACAACGGTACCTGTAATGGGGGAATTAATGTTAACAAGGCTGCCATTAGCATAAGCATCATCAGTTGAGGCATGATACTGTAGATAAAAAAACCACACCAAAAACCAAATCAAACCACCCAACAATAATCCTAGCGTAACAATCCATAATAGTTTGTTACGATGAGGAGGCGCAGGAGCATTTTGGTTTGCTGGAGCTTCAGGAGTTTTTTCCTTTGCTGAGCCAGATTCCACTGCTCCTGGCGAACTTTGTTTTTTTTCCTCTGTAGGTGTTGTCATTTTTTAAACTTCACAGTTATCATATCCGCCACCCAGGGCTTTGATTAACTCCAATATCGCTTTGAGCGTCTTGCCTAAAGCCGTAACTTCTTGATCTCTAGCCTTTAACATACTCCATTCACTGGTTAATTCATCCAGATTGCTGTTCAAATTATGCAATACTCTTAAGCTTGTCAAATGGTGCAATTCAGATTGCCTTTCAAACTTGTTTTCAAATTCCTGTTGTTGCTGCCAGACATTGCGAAGGACGGCAATCGCATCTAAAACCTCTTTTGCAGCATTAATCACTAAATTGTTGTATTCAAAAATCGCCAGGTCATAATTCACTTCGCTGAAGCGTAAATCAGCCATTAATTTCCCTGCATCAAAGATGGGCAAAGTAACAGCAGGGTCTATATTAAAATACCTGCTAGGCCATTTAAATAAATCTGCAAAATGGATCGTTTGAAATCCAAAAAAGGCATACAAGTTGAAATCGGGATAAAATCCCGCTTTTGCAACTTCGATTTGACGTCCGGCTGATTCAATTAACCATATCTGGGCTATAATGTCAGGGCGTTTTCCAATAAGATGCAAAGGGAGATCTTGCGGCAAAGGAACACAAGGCAGTGGCTGTCGAACAATATCGATTTGCCCGATCTCCTCCTCAAAGTTCCCGGCCATGTAGGCTTTAAGCTGATATTCGTTAACTGCGATATCCCCTTGGATTTCAAGAAGGAGGCTTTTAGCATCGCTCAAATTCGATTCAGCACTCTGCAAGGATAATTGGTTATCCAAATTAGCATTGACTCTTTTTTGGATGAGGTTGCGATAACGCGTGCGGTTGTCGACAAGGGCTTGCGCAATTTCCTGCCTCTTGTAATTGGTTTGCAATTCATAATAGGCTTCAGACACTAAAATCCCAAGCTGCAGTCGAACAAAGGCTTCTTCAGCTATATTGGCCTGAACTTGGCCAAGTGCTGCCCGGAAAGTATTCCGGTTTTTATTCCAAAAATCAAAGTTGTATCTCAAATTCAATTCAGTTTCATACAAAGTGAAATAAAGGGGGATCCCGCTGGATGCTCCGGGGGTCGTGGGTACAGCTACCGGAGGTGTTCCCGAGCCGGCCGGTCCGGTGCTAAAAGGGATAACGCCCGTTTCACTCAATCTTTGTCTAGACACATCGGCTCCCCAGAAGATGTAGGGATAAAGAGAGGCGCGGATGCTGGCGGCATTATAAATTGCAGATAAAATTTTTGCTTGGGCAGAATGTAAATTGGGATTTCTGGTGAAACTTGTTTCAATAAAATCATTCAATTGAGGATCGTTGAAAAGCAGCCACCATTGTTCAGGAACACTTTCGTTTTGGAAAATGGGATCATTGCTTGCCTCTTGGATGGCGTTATCCAAAGCTTCTGCAGGAGCATCCAATGGGACCGCATGACGCACCGAAGAACATCCAAATAAAAATAAAAATGGAATACCTGTAAAAATTATTCTAGAAAAAACCATTGCGGTTCAACAGCCCAAGAAATTTTTTTTATAACAAATGTCTTATGACGAAAATTGTATAAAAATGATTTCTATTCCAGAAAATTCTTCCATTCCAGAAAAATTTTAACTGTTGTCGATCTTTTTAAACTTTGTAATTAGCAATATCCTCTGCGTCGTTTTTGCTTTGGGTAGACGAACTAGACCCTTTTTCCCTATTTTCTCTCATTTGATTCATCAATGCGAATTCTTGTCCAAGTCCAGAAATTATTCTAGGTCCCTCCGAAAGCAAAAATTTTTTTTGCTGGAAACTATATTTACCTAAATGACTAGAAGAATTATTGATCGGATACATAGGCGGAAGTAAGCCATGTCGGCTCTCTTTATCTAATTCCTCTTCATCAAGCAGCCTTCCCAATTTTAGTTGCGCCAGTTCAATTGCAAATTTGTTTTCCAATTCGATGGAATTGGTTTCCACGCAGCTTCTGTACTCATCCGAGACATTTGTACCGGAATACTTATTGATTCCTTCTTGGTTATGTTGAGCATGCACGAGCTCGTGAAATAAGATGCGAGCAAATGACATAGTCTTGACACATGTGTCTTCAGCCTGGCGACATTTGGCTGAACATAATCGGGTTTGAACACAATGTTTTTGATGAAACTCTGTAAATAAAACAGGCATTTTTGTTTTGTAGTTAGGATCAATAAAAATATAGGAAGGAGATCCTTTCCCCGGTCTAGTTGCTCCACTTTCATCTACATATTTAGTGTACAGCATTTTTCCACTTTTTAAACCTTCTTGACAATCTTGCGTGTGAGGATGTGTTGAAATCACGATTTGGTGAACGCTTTTTCCAATCTTTTCAAGCAGAGTTCGACCAGTTTCTGTTTTTTTTATTGTTTCCAGCCCATCGAGGATCAATTGATTATATTCCTTGCCTCGTTGTTCATCATTAGAAAAGCAACAAATAGGAGTATTGAGGGATAAATTATTCGCTAAAGAAATATTATTCATGTTTATACCATTTTTAAATTATACCGAACGCAGCTCCAAATTCCAATTCTGAGTGACATTCGGTGGTGTTTTTAGAGGCTGAAGGTTAACATAACTGCCTAATTTAAAGGTAGGGTTATGCTTTAGGAAGAGCGTAGATCCCTATCCGATTTTTGTCTAAATCATGAAAATGAGCATAGCTCCCACCATTGTTTGGGATGTCACATTTATCAAGAGCAATTTGCCCTCCTAAAGATTGCACTTTTTTGAGTGTTCCACCCACATCGTCAACAGTAAAGTACATCACAGGGAGGGGATGGGAAACGGGCTTGCTGGAAGCTAGCTCGTTTGTTTGGCGTAGAGCACCCATCCTCCCATTTTCCCCTTGGATGGCGCAGTAGGAGGCTTCATACATGAATTTTTCATAGTTCCATCCAAATAAAGCGGAGTAAAATTGTTTGGCTTTTTCGATATCGCTAACAGGAATTTCAAACCAAGATAAACCCCCAATGGGATAAAGAGATTTTGTGGAAGTGTATGGTTTTCCTGTTCCTGTCTCCACTAAGCTCTTAAGGCTTTCTTTGAGAAAGTGATCCCACCCATTGCGGCAGAGATCAAAACAGTGCATAGCTGGAGTTAATCCTTCGTGCACAAATTCCAAGTTGGTTCCTTTTTTATCTGGAGTGAGGTGAAATAGAAGAGAGGTTCCTACCCATTCATCGGGTTTAGGCATTAAATCGGGAAAATTTTGAGCAATGCATTTCCAACGCACTTCTTGATTGGGAATAAGCTTTTCGATCCGCATGGTATTATGGCCAATATCGAAGTAGAAACTGAGTTCATCCCCCTCTTTTTCCCCTCCCATGCAGAAAGGGGTCCACCACTTTTGCAGCCCCTCTATAGTTGCAAGTGCCTTATAAACAGTAGCCGCGGGAGCATTAATAAAAATTTGACATGTGTAACTTTTCATCGACTTTTCCATAAAGTTCCCTTTAGATTTGAAATTCTCATTCTGTATAATTTAGCAGGGGCATATAAAAACGTCCAAAACTTTTGAGTCCTACGCTTTTTTAAAGGTACGCAGCCAAGTTGAATATATTATATTTTTATGTTAAAATATAAAGAAAGGGGAGGCTAATATGGATCCCATTTCAAATCAGGTTTTTTCTCACGATTCTGTGAAATATGTCTTTCAAGATCCCGATGTTCGGATCGTAAATCAAGGCCCGCCTCCTTCGAAACCATTTGAAATAAAAGCAGCCGAAAAGTCGAAAAAAACAAAAAACGAAAAGAAAAAAAAAGAGGGGAAAGGAGAGAAAGGAGGGGAGAAGCGTACTCCTTTATCAAAGTTATTGGGATTTTGATCTTTTCGGCAAACTATTACTTACTCTTGCTAGAATTTCAACAGCAGCAAAAAATTAGAAATGGTCTTTCTTAAACGGCTAAAAGACGGATGTTTTTTTGAAATAATTTTACTACTTTTTCTCGATATATTGCCGGGCCGTTTATTTTCGTAGTGGGAATAAAAACCGCTAGCCTTTTCACTTCATCCACCCGATTCTGCGCCCCACAAATATTCTTTGTTCCCTCAGTCATAAAAACTCTTAATCTAGGATGAGAAAACTCCCCTCTAGCAATAAGAGGAAGTAAACTGCAGCTTTTAAAAAGGATGGGATAAAAAAAGTATTTTTCTAACTTTGAACGAGGTAACCGCAATGCGTATAATTGCTTATTGGCTAAAGCATTATAATAAACATAGGAACATGTGCCAGATGGGGTACCTTCAAAGACAAGTCCAGCAAAAAGGCTTGGAGAAAAACTTAAGCTATGGACCCATCCCTTATCCCTAATAATATCATCAGCCGAAATTTGTGCTCCCCGATAAAGGATCTCTGTATCCTCTTCAGCTCCCCATTCAAGAGCTAAGGCGCGCAATGTGATTTCTTTGAAGTTAGCTCTATTATCTTCGCGATCATAACAAAATCTATAAAAATGATAACAAAGGTTTTCTTTTTGATGTTCCTCTTTGAAAATTGATTTGTAGTTCTTATGCATGGTTTTGAATTCGCTGCAAATATGGTCAACGAGGATTTGTACATTTTCCCATGTTAACTGGTCCAAATCTTTTTCTTTAAATAAATCTAGGATCTCCGAGTTTAGCAGATTAACCGTTTGTTCATATTCATTCTGTCTATCACCAAGCGAAAGCTTTTCACCTTGCATACTTACAGACAGACTTAAGCTATGATATGTTTTTTGATTGTTCCCGTTTTTTAAAAAAATATATATGCAAAGCAGATGATATAAAGTCCGTGGCATCCTACAATTTTCGTTGATTACAACCGATTTGCACCCTTGTATTTGGCATTTGAGGACAAATCGCTTTGAAATAGTTTTAGGTTATATTCTTGATCCTTTGTATCAAGAAGAGGTATCTGAATATCTTGAGTCAATTGATGCTTTGGGAATTGGAGATTGAATTTACTGATAGCATCGTTAGCCAATAAAGCAATACGGGAATGAAAATTAGTACGCGCACATTTCTTTATTTCTTCCAAGAACAACTTTGATTTTTCTATCTCGATGCCATTCCATTTATAAACTCGCTTGATAAGCCAATTCAGAGGAGATGTAACTGCACGGAAAATATAGAATCGGTTGGCAAGCCAGTTAAAGGGGAATTTAATGCCACGGATACGTTTGGCTACATTGGAGACTGGTTTAGTTGTTAAATCTGGATGAACCCAGGAATTCTCTTTATCTATATTGCAAATAGCATTGAGTCGATCTTCAATTTCTTGATAACTATATTTTACTGTCCCATATTTGTATTGTTGTTCAGATATGAACATATAAAAATCCTATAAAAATTAAGAAACACTTATTATATAGAATTATTAAATTCTTTGTCATAAAAAATTCGTTGCCATCTCAAAATGGCTACTGGTGATTTTCACAGCCTCCTCATTTGCATTCTCCTCATCTTAGAATCTGCTCAAAATCCATTTTTAATAAATAAATTTTGAGTATATTCTGGTATAGAATTGAAGTGGATTTGTAAATGAAAAAAAAACTTATTTGGATTTTCCTCACCTTAACATTGGTAGCCCCTTTTTATGCCTTATTCCTATGGCTCCGAAGTCACCGTTCACCCCATTTTTTTGGAAAGTGCATCCATCGAATCAAGACTCCAGAGAAAGTGGTCGCTTTGACTTTCGATGATGGTCCCTCTTATTATACGAAAGAAATCTTACAGATTTTGAACCTAAACGACGTCCCAGCCACTTTTTTCTTATTGGGAAAAAATGTTGAGAGGTTTCCTGCTATTGTACATCAAATCTATGAGGAAGGGCATGAAATAGGGAATCATAGTTATTCCCATCCTACGATGATTTTTAAATCTCTTGCTTTTATGAAAGATGAAATTGATAAGACGGACAACCTCATCAAACAGTCCGGCTACAAAGGGACAATCCATTTTAGGGCACCCTATGGAAGAAAATTTGTTGGACTCCCATGGATTTTATACAAATCTAAAAGACCCCATATCCTTTTTGATGTGATCCCAAATGATTGGGCGAGCCCTGGGGTGATCACCATTGTAAACCGAATTTTAACGCAAACAAAGCCAGGTTCGATTATTTTATGTCATGATGGAAATGGAGACAACATCGGGGAAAATAGATGGCAGACTGTTCAAGCAATACCTATTGTCATCGAACGGCTAAAAAATGATGGCTACCGCTTTGTCACAATTTCAGAACTTTTAAAACTCGATCCTTCCCTTGTTTCAGATAAAATCGTTCCCCTTCCTAACAGGGAATCCCAAAGCAAAATGTAAAAAGACTCAATCAGAAAGTAAATATGGATTAGAATAGATTTCTGATGCTCATTCAAAGGAAAAGGAAATAATTATAAAACAAAAGGAGAGAAAATGTTTTATCAAATTTTAAGTGCAATTTTAATGACAGCTCCTCTGGCAGCGGCGTCTCAAGAACCAACAACAACTACTGAGCAAAACCATTCGATGATTTCTGCAGAAAAGTTAAAATCGTGGTATAATAAAAGCAAACCGATGGTCGTTTTAGATGCGCGGTCCGAAAAATATTTTGATGGAACATTGCTTCCAAATGCAATGTGGCTGCCTTCTGAATCAACTGAAGAAGAGATCTTGACCGCTGTTCCCAATATAAATAGTCTCGTTGTGGTCTATTGCCATGGTATTGATTGCCCAGCTAGCGGATGGCTCTATGACAAGCTTTATTCGATGGGTTATCAAAACATTTATGAATATCACGAAGGCATTGAAGATTGGATACAAAGAGGATATCCAACGACACAGCAAAAATAATTTTTATGAAAAATGGTTCTGAAGATAGTTTTCGATGCTGAATAGCGTAAAAACCCAACGTTAAGGTTTTTTACTCTATTTCAGCAAAAGCTTTTTGTGACTCTAATAAGTCACTTTTTTTGGTTTTTCTCAAAGACGACGATTCTTCTCCATGTTCCAAGAATCGAGCAATTTCTTTTTTACTTATTTGGCCCATTGCGACTTCTACAACAAGGTTTTCATACTTTTTCTTATCAAATTTTATGGGAACTGAGTTAGCTTTTAAAAATAGCAACGCAGCACCGAAGCCGGTTCGTTTATTCCCATCATTGAAGGGGTGATTGCAAACGATATGATAAAGATAAGCCGCAGCTTTATCGTAGACAGTTGGATGTAAATCTTGTCCAAACATTTGGCTTTTAGGTGTTTCAATGGCTGACATTAAGAGATTAATATCTCTAATGCCCGATAAGCCTCCAAATTCTTGTAAAAAGGCATCGTGCATTGCTATGACTTCTTCTACGGATAAATACTCAATCATCGTTTTGATAAGCTCCTTAATTCAGCAGCATATTCGGTCATAATTTCATCCAACAGTGCTTTGAATTTTGTTTTTTTTACGGTTCCTTTTTTAGTTTTCTCTACTTCTGGACTCGGCAAGTGCTCAATAATAAATTGTCTCATGCTAATTCCTTCTTTAGCAGCCATCATTTTTATGTAGGTGTGTTGTTCAACAGGGAAATCCACAGTTAAACGTACAGTTTCATATTTGCGTTTTTGGGTCATATCTACCTCCTTAATTTCGATCTCATCTTACCGTAAATAATGAAATAAGTCAACGCCTCCCTCTTACACTAATTTTACAAAAACTGATTAGAGATTTATTTTAAGAAAATAGTTTTATTTGTTCCATCAATAGAAACTATACCGCCGCTTGGAATGATCATTTGGGGATCGGTGTGTCCAAAATTCATCTTAAAGACGATTGGAATATTTGAGTTGTAATCGCGTAAAGCAGTTTTTACTGCATTTTGTTGGTTTAATATGTAAGCTTCCCTTCCTTCAGAAGGCTGCCTATCACAAAATTGGGCTTTCGGGTAAGCCATCAATATTGCTTTAAACCTTTTTAAGATCCCTAATTCACCTAAAGCGGCGATAAAACGATACACAAAGCCTTCCGTAGGCATCTCTTCCGAAGTTTCAATAAACAGGATAGACTCATTTAATCGATCAATAGGGGGCAAGTATTGCTTTACAGATAAGTGCAAATCAAGCACTTCAAGACATCCGCCCCATACTATTCCTTCAATCACTTCGCTTCGATTGTTATGCCAAATCCAACCTCTGCATGGATATATGGGCCTTTTTTTACTTAAATTATTTTTATCGGCCCAATCTAAATCCACATCACTATATTCAGGTGCAGCGCACACTTATAGAAATAGAACTTCAACGACAGAGGGTCAAGGGGGATAATTTTTCAACTGTAACATTTTTTAACTAGTCATAGAAGGTATAAAAGAACTTTTTCTTGCGTAAAAATATATCAGTATGATATATCAATATGGTATATGTAAACAGGAGTAAAAACATGGCTAAAAGTAACAAGAGCAGATTTGCAATCATGGGAATGTTGGCTGTAGCTCCAAAAAGTTCCGGTTATGACATTAAAAAGTTGATGGAAGGGAGCACTCAATATTTTTGGAAAGAAACTTATAGTTCTATTTATCCCGTTCTAAGGACTCTTATCAATGAAGGACTTATTGTGCTGTGCAAAAATCCATCAAAAAGCGGACGCCAGAGGGATGTTTACGAATTAACAATGAAAGGAAAAAAAGAACTACAAGATTGGATGAACAAGCGGGTGGAGAATGAACAATTTCGTAATGAACTTTTGCTTAAGCTATTCTTTGGAGAGTTTGTTCCCCCATCGACGACACGAAGACACATACAAGAATTTCATCAAATGCTTTTAGAAAAAGATAAAATTTACCAAAACATCAAAAATAAATTGCTTTTAGAAAAAAATGAGCCAGGGTTTCCCTATTGGCTAATGACTTTGGACTTTGGAATAAAGCAATTGAAATCTGCTTTAGAATGGTGTGAGAGTTCTTTAAAGCAATATGATAAATTAGAAAAAAGGTAACCAAATGCAAGCTCAAAGATCATCAATATTGATTATTGGAGCGGGACTTGGTGGGTTAGCTCTGGCTCAAGGGCTTGTCAAAGCTGGATACAAAGTTTCAGTCTTTGAAAGGGACCAAAGTCCTACAAGTAGACCTCAAGGATATCGGATTTCAATTCGATCTCTTGGAATGACCGCATTGACTGCATTACTAACCCCTGAACAAATAAATCGTCTATCTCTAGCCAAAGTTACTAATGTGGGTAACGGATTCACCTGTGCGAATGAAAAAATGGACCCTCTTTTTAAGATTCCATCGGGACAAGAGGCTGTGGTCGAGTTTCTTCGTTCAGAACTTAGGAAAGTTTTGAAAGAAGGGATCAATATTCAGTGGAATAAGCGTCTCGTCATGTTTGAAGATAATGGCGATCAAGTGATTGCTCATTTTGAAGATGGCTCGTCTGCCACTGGAGAATTGCTTGTTGGATGCGATGGAGGAACATCAACTGTAAGAGGACTCTTACCTTCAGTTTATGGAAATAACCTTGGATCGATTCCAAAAGTGATTGATGGTACTCATGCCGCGTTGGGAGGTCAGATTGACCGCACACCAGAATGGGACACGCTTCTTCCCCTAAACAAAATGGGAATGGTTCGCTATGTGGGACCTAATTCTCATGCTCTAGGTGTATGTTTTTCAGAACGAGCTGATAGAAGTCCTACGGTGTACTGGGCACTTTCAGAGGAAATAGAAGATCGCACCGCTCCTTGGTATCAGTTTGGTCAGGGATTGGAATGTCGTGAGCGACTATTAGAACATTGTAAGCAGGTAATGAGAAATGAACCTTGGCATGAGAATTTGAAAAAACTAGTATATGATACTCCTGCAGAAGCGATGATGGCTCCTTGGCTTATACGAACAACTCAATTTTCAGACCTTAACCGATATCCTATGGTTCCGTCTGGTAGAGTTACTCTTATTGGGGATTCAGCTCATGCCATGCCCCCAGATAGGGGATTAGGCGGAAACAATGTACTCGAAGATGCTAGATTATTATCAAGTTTACTAGCTTTCTCCTCAAAACCTATTGACTGGTCTAGATTAATGGAAGATTTTGAATGTCAGATGTTTGCTAGAGCGAGAATTGCGGTTCAAGAGTCTAATAACGCCGCTGAATATTTTCGTAATATTCGTTCAGAAACGCTTTCTGAAAGGGGTATGTAAAGACAATCCACTTTCGAGCTTTTCTTCTTCAAAAAGATTATCCAACGCCAATGCCAAGGAGAAGAGATAGTTTTAAAAGATCCTAGGCTAGTTATTCGAAAGCAGCAGCTTGAAATTGTAAAAAAGAAGATAGCTCGTTGACTGCATTTTTGTAACTTTATGCAACTTGCTTCCATTGGGTCTTGGCGTATGGGACGCACCTCTTTCCAACTCTTATAAACCCAAAGTGCAGGTTATAAAGATTCAATTAGGAAATGAATGAATCTGCTGTTAGTTTTTGGAATGTGAAAAATTCATAATATCACTGATTGATGGGGTACCAAAATGAGTCATTGCTATCTTTAACTCCTTTTGCAAAATATTCAGTATTTCATTTATACCCGCTTCACCTCTTGTTGCAAGACCATAGATCCATGGTTTACCAATCATACAGGCATCAGCCCCCAATGCAAGGGCTTTAAAAATATCAAGGCCACTAGAGATTCCTCCATCGATAAATAATTTTAAATCACCTGTGATTGCCTCTCGGATTTTTGGAAGAGCTGCAATTGTTGAAGAAGTACTGTCAATATGCCTACCGCCATGATTTGATACGACAATTCCATCGGCACCAACTTTTTGGGCCATCAGAGCATCTTCTGCTTCTAAAATCCCTTTAATCAAAATTTTGCCTTTCCAATTAGCACGAATCCATTCAAAATCTTTCCAAGTCAGACTTTGGCTTATTTGGCTGCCCATCCATTTACGCATACTCGGCAAATCAGTCATTAATGGAGCTTTCATTGGCAAATTACCAACAGTAAGGGGGCCGCCGTTGAGACGAACATCTATCCACCATCTAAGATGCATCATCTCTTTGAAAAAATTTATAAAGCTTGGAGCGTATCTGTTTCTATGATAACGATATCTGGCACCCGCTATAGGAAGGTCTACTGTCAAAAGCAATAGAGGACAACCTGCGTTCTGAGCTCTTTGTAGAAGCTCGAGAGAGTTGTGGCGATCTTTGAACATGTAAAACTGAAACCAGAAAGGGGCCGAAGAATTTCGAGCAACTTCTTCAATAGAGCAAATACTAACAGTCGATAAGCTGAATGGAATTTGAGCTTTTGCTGCAGCTCTTGCTGCCTGCACTTCTCCTCTTCTTCCATACACACCTGCAAAACCAACAGGAGCTAAAGCCAATGGGAAACTGAATTTTTGTCCGAGCACTTCAGTTGTCATGTCAAGACTTGAAACATCTTTCAGCACTCTTCTCTTTAGTTGTATTCGTTGGAAATCCTCTCTGTTCTTCTGGATTGTTATTTCATCAAAAGCACCTCCTTCAAGAAAATCAAAAAGCTGTCTTGGCAATCGTTTAACTGCTATTGCTCGATAATCTGAAATGGCTGCCTTAGGAAAAGAAGGCTGTTTTTGATCAAAAAAGCTCATATTAAACCTTTAACTCTCTTTTTCAACGCACTTTCTCATACTTAGTGGGTTATTGTCAGCTTAATCTTACGCTTCTTAGCAATGAGTTGGTCGAGACTCATAATTAGTGGATCGATGTCGCTAAGTGCAGCCGCGATGGCTTGTTGTTGCTTTTTGTTTATTACAGAATATTTTTGAGGTTTGCTGTGACAAAAATGTGAAAAATCGATCAGATGGCGTATAATTGATCTTCTTGAATTTAAGAGAGGATTTCTATGCCAAAGCGAATATACCCCTTTTTGAGCGCCAAAAAGCCAAAACCTAACGCTTTTGATCAGTACTACAACGAACCAAAAAGTCTTGGCGTTGAAGGGATGATTGCTATTCTGGATAAGGGAAAAAGGTGGGGAACAGAATTGGCACATACTTTGAACGCTGGAGGTGCGGCTGTTTTTCCTCACACATTTTTAAGTCAATGCGGCTATCAAATAGCGGCAGTCGTTCACGCTATTTTGGACAGTGGTGCTGATCAAGCTCTTGTTCTTGGAGTTTTGCACCCTATGACTGAATCCTTAATGCAAGCAAGGACAAAAGAATTAAATAAAGAAGATATTTCTAATGAGCCTTCTCGTGGAATTTTTGGACCAGATATAGATCCTAATCACTGTTTGAGCAAAGAATTTTCGCTTGATTTATTTAAAATCCTTTTTGACTTTGAGTAGATTCTGCTCCTAAAACAAATGAAGGTATTATTAACCAAATTTTTATTCCCAAAGAAAATATAGAAAATTACCTTTATTTTTCTATATCTGGAGGATTTTTACATCCAGAACAAAATACAGACATTCATGCAACTATAGCGAAATTTCAAGAAAACTGCTTAAACCCAGATTTTGATGCAAAGAAAAATATTCAGACTCGTGTACTTGTAGGCAGTTTATTTGATCGAAATGTTAACATTTATCGTTATACATTAATTCCAGAACGAGAACAAGAGAACTACAAAAAACTTGTAAAGGAAATTATCCAAAATATATTTTATGAAAATAATTCTTTAAACTATTTTTCTTCTCCTTAAACGCAGTTAAGCTGATCAGCTTTCTGTTCTATACCCCAGTGACTGAATGCCAGTAAACTCATTCGTCTACCTCTTGAATAATCCCAAAACTAGAAAAATTGCGATTGTAGAATGGAAGATAACGGCTGGCCATAACAAAATGCCTATCATTTCTCCAAATAGACCAAGATAACCAAGATAAATCGTTGCGATGAGGCTATAAGTCAACATGGCTGTAAGACCTTGGAAGGCTTTCTTAACAATAGAATAGGGCCAACACGCCATTCCTAATGCAATCAGACTGACTCCTGCGATGCGACTGATGATGATTCCGGTTCCAACAATGGACGCATCAAATAATAGTCTAATAACAATTTCAGGGTAAATTAAGAGAAGCGCTCCAGTCAGTAATTCTATAATTGCTGCAAAAGCAAGAATGATCTGCACCATCATAATGTTATTTCTTTGCCGGGCTATACCAAATGGGTGATGTATAGGCACGGTTGGTGACTATCATGGGGACATCCTTATCCATCTTTACACCAAATCGTTTGACGTCATAGGCTGTCCATCGCGGTGTAGGGATTTCAATCACACGCACATAGTAAAATGCAAAAAGCGTTGGATCAAAGTCGGGATCCTGCCAAAAGCCTAACAATAACGGTGCGCCAATCGCATTCGTCCAAGTTGCATTTTTGACATCCACTGTGCTTCCTACCAAAGGCACTTGATATGTGATAGGATCGGGCTTGCGATCCCCTGACCATGCAACATCGAATACCTTTTCATGTGTCGCGCCTTTGCTATCAAGCCAGCCCTTAACAATCTGGATACGGTCGAGAAAAGCACCATCGGGATCATAGGCTGCCTTGAGCATGAAGGTTGGAGCTTTACTTTGTGATGAATTCGTTAATTCGCCACCCATGGGGACACCACGTGCATAACCTTGCTGCACCCATTCTTGGTCCGGTTTCTGTATATCTTCTTTCTTAAAGTCCCAACCTCCAAACACCCTAATTGTAGGCCGTGTGCCTGTTGTAGCATAGACTTCACGGCGATAAAGCGCATCCCAGATGCTTTCACGTGTGTTCTTTTGCGCCCACACACCGGTCAGCCCTCCTGGCAGCATCTCCCACATATACACGTTAAGATCGGGAGAGACTTCTGATTTCATGAAGAGTTCCTTCCAACGATCGGGTTTTGGCTCATCGATACCAGCTACGCCGAAGTAGTTCTCTGCTCGGGTTGTGGATAATCCAGTATGTTCATCGCTAGCGCCGATCATACCCACTTTGAAAGGGTTGACCCCTAATTTTGCTTCGTGCTCAAGACCCAGTCTGAGAGCTGAGCGAACATAATTATAGGGGAGCATTTCTTCTGTGGTCGCTACCAATCCAAAGATATTGGCTTTGTTCCATCGCTCAAAATTGGCAAACTGATCATCAGGAGACAATTGGGGGGTCGTCTCGCTATCGCCTTTCGATTGGGTAACTTCAACCAGTGGTTCGAAGCGAGATCGCATCTTAGCGTAAGCAACATCTATGTACTTTCCCGTTTCCGACTTTGAGTTAAACATGAGCCCAGCTGAGAGGTTAGAGTTATGAGCGATCGTCAAAGCTCTGCCCCCCGTTTTCTTCTCATAATCGGATAAGTAACCCCATAGAGCCATTGGATTTACTCCATCGAACTCTGAAAAAGGCAAGATTTGTTTGATTTTGTCGCTGCCATCTCGAAAGACCACAGTACGATGGAGATTGTCTCCATCGAGCGACTGGGTCCACTCGTACCCGATGAAAGCAGAGAATAAACCGGGAATATTGTTTTTCTCAGCAGCTGCTATCGAACGTTCCCAAGTGCTTTGAACCAATTTCGTGAGGGCATCGCGAGGAACACTGGGCTGGGCTTTGGCAAATTCGGCAGTAAGCTCCACAAATGCTTTATAACCTGCCTCACCCCCCTGCTTAAGGGCTGCAGCCCACCTCTTCCCAGACTCTGTGTTCATGATAACGGGGTTTTCTTCGGCTAGAGCTTGCGGGAGGCCTAAATATTCGGAATGGTCGGAGACGACCATCCAGTCGTAGGGACGTTCTAGGCGTACAGGTTGCCCCGTAGAAGACTTCAGCTCTTCGCCGCGTGCAAAGCGGAAGGCCTCATCAGGGTCCAAGCGCGTCCCCACTAACCCAGCATCGGGTGAATAGGCAGTATGCAAATGTGTTTCGCCCCAATAGACATGTGTGGGATAGCGAAGATCGACATAAGGAGAATAGGACTGGGCATGATCCGCAGACTTAGGAGTTGATTGTGAAGTTTCCAGTGCAAGGCTTGTGTCTATTTTGCTAGGAATCAACCAGCCAAAAAGTGCCATGCTCGGCAATAAAACGGCTATTCCAATAGAAGATAGTAAACTGGCTTGTCGGCGCATGTTAGTTCCTCCTGCATAACTTAGCAACATGTACTTTCACATCTCAAAAATCACGCTGAATGTCAAGAAATAAATATAATTCACATACTCATCCAGACGATTGCGATTCAGGGTATAAGAAATTAGAACCAATTTAATTAGTCGTTGATTTTCTTCTTCAAAATATCGCTGCTGAACAAAACCTCTTAAAGAATAAACCTCTAAAGCCATCTGAGAGACCCGCCATCAAAGAAAAAGTAAGCCGACTTGAAAGAGCCTTGCGCAAAGATATACATAGGCTGACCAAACCCTGATTCCTACGCAGATTTGACGATTTGGAATGAATGGATCTTACACTATAACGATTTGTATAATCCTGACATTTTTCTGACATGCTCCCGAATAAGAAGGTTAACCGCGACGTAAGTAGTTGAGTAGTTAATTGCCCAAAGCTGGAGTCGAACCGACGACCTTCGCATTACGAATGCCAAACACCTCTAGACTGACAGCAAAGGGCAATATTTAACAATATGATCCTTTGCAAGTTGCAGTCCTAACAATGCTGCTGCTTTTTGTCCATTACAGAATATTTTTGAGCCTTGCTGTGACAAAAGTGTGAAAAACCGTTAGCGGTGCATTTAGCTGGAAAAAAAGGCTCAGTCTAATAATAATGTATCTCACGAGTAAAACACCCATTACGAATTTAGTGAATGGACAAACCCAAAAAAACACGCATTTTCCGAATAATCCATATCGATAACCTTAAAATCTTACTTAATCGCAAGGGATTACATGCCCCTAATCATGAACCTAGGGATAGCCAAAATTATAAACCTATCCACGATGTAGAAATCCAAAAAAAACGAAAAGCTAAGGAAATCAAAGTTGGTCCCAAAGGATGCTTACATGACTATGTGCCTTTTTATTTTGGCACCCATTCACCCATGCTCTTAAAGTTAATTAGCGGACAGGTGAAAGGATATAATGAAGGGCAAGACCCAATTATGTATCTTGTCTCACACATAGAAAATTTTAATAAAGGAGACTTTGTTTTTTCTGATGGTCACGGTGTCAAATCTGTTACGAAATGGTTTGACGATATTAAGGATCTTGACAAAATTGATTGGAAAATAGTCAATCAGAAAAAATGGAATGATACAACTGAGGACAATGATAGACAACGACGGAAGCAGGCAGAGTGCCTAATTTATAAATTCTGTAGTTGGTCGCAAATTCGGGGAATCGTTGTTATCAATCCTTTAATTGAAAGCCATGTTGTAAATATTTTGGAATCTTATCCTATTGATTTGCGTGTACCTGTGCGAGTTATCAAGGGTTGGTTTTACTAATTATGCACGAAGTCATTAATAAAAATATTTTCGAGATTGATGCAGAAGCATTAGTCAATACAGTTAATTGTGTCGGGATTATGGGTAAGGGTCTTGCTCTACAATTCAAACAGGCTTTTCCAGAAAATTTCAATGCTTACAAAAAAGCCTGTTGTTTAGGAAAAGTCCGACCAGGACATATTTTTATTTACGAAGTTGGATTCTTAGAAAACCCTAAATTCATTCTAAATTTTCCCACCAAACGACACTGGAAAGAAAATTCAAAGATTGAAGACATTCAATCAGGCTTAAAGGATCTTGTTAGAATTGTGAATCAGCTTAAGATTAAATCCATTGCAGTTCCTCCCTTGGGATGTGGTAATGGTAAATTGCATTGGCCAGATGTACGTAAATTAATTATTGATACATTCAAAGGTGTAGACGTTGAACTTAAAATCATTGAACCAAATATTTATAAGAATACTGTTGACGAGCAGATGACAAAACCAAGACTAACCAGAGCTCGTGCGTTGCTCATCAAATTGATATGGCGTTACAAGGAACTTCAATATCTTTTGAGTCTTCTTGAAATTCAAAAGCTTGCCTACTTGCTTCAAGAGTCTGGAGAACCCTTAAAGTTAAAATTTGAACAAGGACACTATGGTCCCTTTGCAAATAATTTAAACAAGGCCTTAAGTGCAATGGAGGGTCACTTTATTAGAGGATTTGATAGCGCCAACCCAAAACCTAATACAGATATTAAGCTAGTCAACAATGTAGTAGACGAAGCAAATGAATTTCTTAAGGATGATACCGATGCCTTGGCTCGTCTTAAATTGGTAGAGAACCTAATAGAAGGGTTTGAAACGCCATACGGGTTGGAATTACTCACTACTGTACACTGGATTGTTCATCATTCAAGCCACAAAGCCAAAGATTTAAGCGAGGCTATAGACTTAATACACAAATGGAACGATTTGAAAAAAAGAAAATTCAACCCAGATCACATTGAAATAACTTGGAAACATCTAAAAGAGACAAATTGGATTTAATAACGACAATTTAATCCCCTGACATAATTTAATTATTTGTTTTTTAATCATCAAAATAAGTTTTTTGGTGAACATTTTAATATTTTTGAAATAGCAATAATGTTCTCTAACGCTATATTCTCTCCTCTTTCAACTGAACCAACGTAGGATGTAATTCGGCTTTTTCAGCCAATTCTTCCTGTGTCATCCCTATCTCAAATCTACGCACAATAATGCAAATGCTTACACAATAAAACAACCTAACACTGCTGACGCTATGGGTTCTTCGATGGGGCAAGCATTTACACAATCATTCACGGAATCATTTCAGAGAGAATATCAACACCAACGCAATTTGCAATATCAACGAGATATGATGGAACTTATGCGAGAGCAAATATTGTGGGAAATGGAATTGCAAGAAACTATGCAGGAGAGAAGATTAAGGTAACAATATCCCAATAGTTTCTGAAGTTATAATTAAAAATACCCCTGAGGTAGAGAACCTCCATATAATGGATGTCTAGACTCGTTGAAAGAGGCTATTGCTTCTTGAAATTCTCTTGCATCATCTTCTTTAGTTCGAGCTTTATTAAGAGATATTACCAGGTAGGCGGAAGGCATTGGCTCCATTCGAAAAATGGTCATGCCTTGGATGGTCTCGCCATGTCCCTAAATTATGACTGCTTTAGAACATTTGCAGGCAATCCCAATATTGATGGAATGCTGGATGATAGAAGTCTGGAAGTTAAAGTCAGTTAACAGCAGTTTTAATTGAGGATGGGGTCAGTCCCGTCCCTCTTTGAGTTCGAGAGCCACAAAGCCGCTCTCGAAAAGCACGCCGACTTTACCCTTTCTTAGTTGAACTAAGGGAGCTTTGTTGTTCCAGGTTATCCTGGCTTTCCTGGGAGCATTATTCTATGCCCCTTTGCCGGAAAAGCAATTCTTTGAGTTGGCTACACCAAACGAAAAATCCTCCTGTCTACATTCCAGCGATGATATTTTCTTTGTGCCTCGTTCTTGTCAGACTGTGGAAGGAATTCTCCAATCCTGATCAGCTTTTCATCAGAACATTCGACGTTAGACAACTTCACAAGAAAATTCAGGGTTGGGTGAATACACTCAATTGACAATTGATTCATTAACCCCCTCCAGCTTATTCGACTTACCTATCACTCTATGATGACGTGATCTTTTTTCTCCCAAAAAGGGAAGGTAAAGGCACGCAGAGGGCTTCTTAACTCGATGTGAAGACTTTTTAGTGGAATTAAATTTGAGGATTTGTAAAATCTGACATTTTTCTGACACGAACCTCAAACAAGGAGGTTAACTGGGTCATAAGTAGCTGAGTAACAAATTGCCCAAAGCCGGAGTCGAACCGACGACCTTCGCATTACGAATGCGAAGTGGCTCAAAACATAGCGACAGACTGCAACAGTCAACGACTGATTCTCAGAGGTGTTTTGGAATATCATTTGTTGCAGAGCCATGTCGATTATCGCGTTTTTTTGTGGTTTAGTGTGCCATTTTTGTGCCATAACATTAACATGGCGGCAATTTAATGTTGAGGGAATAAATCCGTTACAAAGCGGAATTGTCTCTTAAATCGGTACGAAATATCGAAGCAGAGCCCCTAAAATTTCAATAATCAAAGATACTCCAACCAATGTGAAGATAGGAAGAGCGCAGAAAATACGGGTCTTTTTATATTGGCCACGTAGATACCTTGA
Source organism: uncultured Parachlamydiaceae bacterium (assembly GCA_963742415.1). Taxonomy (GTDB): domain Bacteria; phylum Chlamydiota; class Chlamydiia; order Chlamydiales; family Parachlamydiaceae; genus CAVULX01. The sequence continues at coordinate 156,677 of CAVULX010000002.1, read as the reverse complement.
CCACATTAAATAAATACTGACCGGCATCGATAAAGAGATTAAAAAAGTGAGGAAGATCATAGACAAACCTACAGGCACCGTCATACGAGGATTATCGAATACCATGCTAGAGAGTAGTCCCATGTAAAAAAAGGGGAGAAAAAGAACGAGATACAGAATCGTGAAGCCGATTGCACAATATTTAGCGCTTTTTCGATTTTTTCCCTCTTCTACATCTGTCGTTTCTATTGACGGAACTGTCAAGTTTTTTTGATGATACGTAACTTTGTCTTCTGAAGATATCAAGTCATCTTTCGACATAAAACTACTTCACTTTTTCAGGTTTTTATATTTTTCAACAAGTTTCTGAATTTCTTTTTGATAACACTCACTCTTGAATTCATGCTTCCAATTGCTGCCAGGATCAGGATCCAAAACGGTTAGGTTGCTGATTCTGGAAAACTCATTTTCGTAATGTTTGATTCGTTGTTTGATATAAGATTCCATGACGCGGATATCCAAAGAATCCAGATGCAACATGGCATCTTTTAATGCCAACTGAGCCATTATTTGATCGTCATTTAATCCTTTTTTGCGTTCATAATAACGTTCCAGAGCCAATAATTGAAGATTGGGTGAGCCAAAACGACAGACGAAATCAGCTGCGCTAGCATAATTATGAGAATCAGGATGACTTTTGCCAGAGGCAAGGAAAGAGCCTCCACCAAATGTGAAAAATCGAAGTTGTTCTCTTTCATGTTGGTTAAGTAATTCCATAGCATGCTCAACCAAAATAGCTCCCTGGCTATGTAAAAACACAATTACAGGAGGTGAATTTGCCGCTTCTTTTGCAACAGAGAGTAGATATCTTAAAAACTTCACAGTCCATGCTACTATTGGTGTATCTAAGGATGTCTTTAAGAATATACATTTTAAAACATCTGCAATCTTACAAACCGTGTCGTTTGGCATTGATAAGACTCTTTCTTCATCGGTAGCCTTAGAAATCAGTTTAGCTGATGCTAAAGCTTCTTCCTCAGTGTTATCTATGCCATTAATAAATCCCCAAACACATTGACCTGGTTTGTGCTCTCCAACTACTCGAACAAGAGGGTCAATTTTACCTTCATTGGGAGGCAATACTGATTCATGTGTTTTTATATTCCATATGCAATGACTAGGCCGTGAACGTAAATGTGTGGTTCCATTGTGTTCGTTCACAATAACGCCATCTAAGCGATGTGACTGAATCCATTCAATGGCTTCATTCTTTGAAAGAACGTGGTTGTCTCCGATTAAATATGTATCTTCTTTATTTTTGCCATTCTCAATTTTCGCATTGATTTTTGGTAGAAGAGAAAGGCATTCATTTCCAATGAATACATATCCACAGAGCTTTTCAAGTCCTTTGACTAGACCATCGAATTCCGTTTTACTAAGAGAACTTATCTTCCTGTCAGGAGATATTTTGGCAAATGAAGCTATCCGAAGAACAAATGCATCAGGGGTATCTGGTTGATAATGATCTGCCAGAGTTTTTAAAGATGAATAATAATATTTTTTCGAATGAAGCCATGCTGATAATGCCTTACGACCTTCTAATGGATTAGAAAAAATCGCGTAACGTCCGCAACTTCCGATTGAACCATTGCTGCGAGAAAAATGACTATGGCTGCGCACTAAACCAGGATTATTAATTCGCCATGCTAAATTACCCCCAGAGGCGATATATTTATTTCCTGCAAAATCAAAATAGAAGATGATCTCATCATTATATCTATAGGCCAATCGAAACACAATATTCTCCGAAACAGTTTAAGTAATTTAAAATTCCAATAAAATACGCACTACGCAGCAAAATTAGGCCTAAGTGTAAGTGATTTTCGGTGAAAATACCATCGAATTTTGATACGTCAAAAATTGCACGAAATTACACGGGATTGCACGGAATTACACGAGATTGCACGGAATTACACGAGATTTAACTTGACCCAGGAAACCACAAACTTGCTTTAGTCTGTCCTTTAAAATGTATTTGTTTTTGGATTCTTAACTCCCGAAGCAGCTCTTGCACTTGTCTTTGAGAAAGAAAAGGCAAGACTTGATTAAGCTCTGCTAGCTTTGATCCATGTTTTGCATTTAAGGAAATATGTTTAACCAGCAATTCCTTATTGGTTTCTTTATCTAATCCGCGTTTCCGTGTATATATTCCGTTCTTACCTGCCAATGTATAGTATTGTTGACAAAGAATGTGTCGTGCACCGCGTCCTTTACCTATACGCTCAATAATCCCCAAATCCACAAGATGATTAAGACGAAACCTTAATTCTGTCGGTGTGGGAGGAATAGGTCGATCCTTGTGAACCAAATCCAAGACTATGAAGTCTTCGGTGTTAAATGAAGCTAATCGTTCATGACCGATTTTTTCTAAAAATCGCAGAAAGCTTTCATCTTGAATTTGGCCATCCAAGGTTAATACGACTTCATGTTCGTCAGTATGAGCAAAATCGGGCAAAGATTTCCCTTGTCTGATACTTTCTTCAAAAATTCTATCAGCTCCTTGTCCAGCACGTTCAACAAGCCCACATTTGTTAAAAATATCAGCTATCCTTCGATTGCGCGGTTGCTGCTTCCAAAGTATGTTAGATGGGGTAATTCCAGAAGGGAATCCACCGGGACTAGCTATGATAATTTTACGAGGATATTGTTTTACCCAAATCGAACCCGCCTCCCTATAATCGCGATGACTTACAGCATTTAAAACGGATTCTCGAATAGCTTTTTCATTGAATGTAGGGATATCCCAGACAAATAACCCGTCTTGGAAGTGCTGAAGGTCATTTCTTAAATTAATCTTATTCCATAATTCATCGTAAAAAGAGAAAAATCCTTGCGTGTATTCAGTTCTTTGTTGCGCCGGTCCTGTAACACCGCTAGAACGATACTCAAACACCACTTCTGCTTGTGCAAGAAATTTTTTAAGTGCTTGAGGTTTTCCAAATAAAATGAGAGCCGCATAAGTTATTTTTTTATCCTCGACAGCTCCGATATCTTTGAGTAGTTGCTTATCTGAAAGGCTTTTTAAATTGCTATTGCCTGACTTACGCATCCACAATTCCCGAAAAACTTTAATAGATTCACTGTCTAAATCCTCAATTTTGGCATCAGGACAAATTTGGGCAGAAAAATCAGGCTCTGCCTCATTGAAAATGCGTTTAAGCATATCTGGAGTCATTGGAACTAATTCTTCCCCACGACGCATCCAATAAATACCTTGATACTGAATAGGAACACCAATTGGTCGAGATGGCACTGTAAAAATAACCACTCGTTTGTCGTCAACGAACAATTCTTCTATTTCGATACGCAGATGTAGACGGATAATAAGATCGGATTTTGTTTTCTCTAAATTACGACAAGCTTGACTTCCAACAATACTACGAGGGATTTTATCTGTTATCCCTAAGAGCATCTTTCCACCACCCTCATTTGCAAGGGCACAGCAGTATTGTGTCAGCTTATCGCTATCATAGTTGTTTTTTGCCTCTTTAAATTCGAGGTGAGCGTTTTCTCGCTGCTTTATCAAAGTATAAAGTTCGTTTACCTGTGAGTCCATCCTAATTAACCTAAAATCTTTTCGTAAGTGTCAGAGTGAGTTTTAATTTTACTTTTCATAAATTTTAATCATTGTCTTTTTTTAGATATAACATGAGTCGAGTGCAATAATTATTTAGTGATGCGTTGCGTACATAATTTTGGCCAACGTCTTAATTGTTGGATTTTTTCGCTTCAACAACTGATACATTGTCGATCTTGGCACATCCGCCTCTCTAAGAAATTTAGATTTATTCAAAGCGTATAAATGGTCCTTGATGATTTCCATCACACCTTCTGGATTATTTTCTATAAGGCACTGCATGATTGCAGAACCAATTAGAGCGGGGTCCAACAGGTTAGCGATTGGGTCAGCCTCGGTTACACTTGCCTCCTCTCTAATAGTTACGTGGGAGGCTTCTTGAGTTTTCATTGTGTTCTTATGTCGTCGGGTTCTTAGAGGCTTTGAGGTAGATGGTTTTTGCTTTGGAGACATCTTTATTTTATCCATTTCAAATGAAACTCCCATACCTTGTCGTTTAATTCACCCTTTTTGTAAAACGTAATCGACTTATGATTTCCAAAATGCTCATCAGATTTAATCATTAAAAGTCTTTTGTTAAGCCGCGCCTATGATCGTGACTTATTGCTAACCCGCGCATGATATTGTGGCGTTTGTAAAATGCAGTAACAGCTATCTTCGTTTGTGCCAAAATTGTACGTTATAGCATACGATTTTGCAAGTCAAAGTTTCTCTAGGTAAGGTAGATTATGTTATACTATTGATTTTTAATGATATATATAGTAAAATGGCTTTTTCTTTAACTTTCAGATAAGTGCAAAAAATTATGACGCAAGAGTTATCGCAGGCAGGAAGATTACATACAGCTCCTATTCCGCCTATTTCAAGTCCGTTAAATGCAAATACCAAGCAAACGAGTCTTTTTTCGCGCTTTTTTCCAAAACAGATAGAATTTCCTGTTGCACAATGGTGTTCTTATGTCTTCAGAAAAATATATGCTGTTTTACCTGTATCAATATTTCTGCTACTTGCGTCAAAACCCACTCAGGTTGCTTCTGCTATAACAACAGAAGAAACGCGGGTTTTGAAATTAGATTCGATTAAAGAGATGCCAATTGAACATCCTCAAGATACAATCGTTTTTTTTGATCTTGATGACACTGCATTTGATTCACCCTATATGCTTGGATCGAAAGCATGGAGAAGATACATTGTACAGGCAACAAAACATTTGGATCGCAATTGGCATGATATTTTCACCCTATTCATTACCCAAAAGCTACAATTCATCACAGTAGAACCAGACACGGTTGAGATTATAAAAAATTTAAAAGCAAGAGGGTGTATTACTAGTGGTTTAACCGCCAGAGAGCGTCAAATCTGGTATGATACACCTACCGACGACATCGATAAGCTTACCATTTCACAACTGAAATCTGTAAATATTGATTTCGATAGTAGATGTTAAAAAAGAGATATCCAGGACTTGCAAACGATTCAGAATATTACGAGGGCGTTTTTTTTGCTAATACCGATTTAAAAGGGGACTATTTAAAGAAAATTATCGAAATTTCTGCTCACATACCAATTAAAGTTGTCTTTATTGACGACAAGTTGAGTCAGGTAGAGTCAGTTGCTAAGACCCTAAAAGAATTACAGATTCCTCATGAATGCTATTGGTACTGTGCGACTGAAAGCAAAGCAGCCAAATTTAATCCTCTGGTTGCCAATATTCAGTTATATTATTTTTGGATATCAGATGGAAAAAACGTGCTTACCGATGAGCAAGCAGAAAGCATTGCAAAGAGTGAACCAGAAAAAGATGCAGATTTCTATCTTCAGGCCGTACTGACAACAAATCAAGGAGGAAAAAAGTGAGTTGTAAATTTTTACTTTCTATTCTTGTTTATTTAGGAGTTTGTGTTCAGATTTGTGTTCAGGCCGATATTGTCGAAATTGACCGTATAGAAGATATTCGATCCTATATAACTCAAAAAAACACACTGGTATTATTCGATATAGATGATACTCTCATCACTAATTCAAATTCCTTGGGAAGTCCTCAGTGGCGTGCTTGGGTGAAAAATAAACTTGCTGATCATAAAGCTGAATTTGCTGTTTATGACGCCTTAACCCTTTATATAGCCAAAAACATACCATACAAACCTGTTGAGTCAAGCACCGCAACAATGATTGCTGATTTACAATCAAATGATATTCCGGTTTTTGCATTTACAGCTCGAGGGCGTACCCAATGGTATACCACGAATATTGTTGGAGTTGATTATTTTACCGATCTTCAGCTCAAGCATGTTGGCATCGATTTTAAAAACACCTCGATTCCTCGTGACTTGCAACAATTAGAGCCCACCTATTTCTATGAAGGGATTATTTTTGCTGAACATATTCAAAAAGGCGACTTACTCAAGCATCTTTTCAAAGATCTAAACTATCATCCATCACTCGTTATCTTTATAGATGATAAGTTAGAGCAGGTGAAATCTGTTGAATCAGCCTTACAGGAGATGGGACTGCCTTTCATCGGCTTCTGGTATCGTCGAACTGAAATCGACGGCAAAAATTTTAATCCTTCTGTAGCTAATATTCAACTTGAACACTTGTTATTAGGCGATTCTATTATTGGAAATATTGAAGCAGAAGAAATAGCAGCGACAATGCCTGCTAACGATCAACAGCACTATTTGGATAGGATTTTAAAAGAATCAGGCTTAGATATTCTCCAACCTATTCTTCCGTAAGCGATAAAATACACGATTCAAATTTGTTTAATACTGGTTTGCCCTTCGTCCGCTAATATAAAAGTGAGATAGTCGTTTATTTTCCAGTTACCAATTGCTGACTTTTCTTAATAAGTTCGCGCACAAGACGTTTTTCTGCTCGTGCCTCTTTTGATCTTAAGCCGTGTTTCCAATTTGACATTTTCTGTCGCAGCTTTCCTTCTTCTGTTTTTGCGCCCGTATTGCGCGTTAATCCCCCGTGAAGGCGACAACGTCCATTGGCCATTGCTGGTTGACGACAGGGTCTATGTCCATTTGTTCTTGCTTTTGCCCCGCACTCTCTTAACATGGGGAAACCTCGTTCATTTTTTATTTACCCTCCCCCTGCTTTCATTTGTCCACCAACAATAGCTTTTCCTCCGCTTTTAACATTTACATGCTGTACAACGATCAACTGCTCTCCATTTTTTCTGTATCGAGCAAGCTCTCCAACTGTTTTGGCATGTAAATCCAGTAGCCTTGTTGCGGTTTTGATCAATATCGTGTGCCAGTGATCCTTTGCTATAGTTTCATCAAAAAGCACACGTCTTGCCCTTTCCAAATAGTCCATTCCCTGTGAATATAAGGCTGTTGCTTGAGCGCAGAGCCTGGCTTCATGTGCATCTTTTGGCTGCTGTTCAGCAAGTGATTGCAGCACAATATTACTTTTTTCATAGAATTTGTCGTAATCACAAATAGCTAAAGCAGCCCTTTTGACGATATCTTCAGCCAGCTCTTTGTTTTCTGTCCCTGTTAATTCACACACACTCTGATCATAAAGATCCTCAGGTGACTTCTCACTATCTACACCTGGTTGTAAAAAAACATTCTGAATAACTCCTTTTCCATCTTTAGTTGATTCATAAAATATCGGACACTTTTTCGAAACTCTCGATCCCTGTAAATTTGGCTTAAGAGTTGGAGCGGCACTTGGCAGTGCCTTTGAAAAAACTTTTATTTTAGTCATTTTATTTTTTCTCCTTTCAAATCCAGTTGGAAACTTTATCAAAGTTTGATTTAGGTTAAGAAAATTCCAACCACATAAACATATATATACCAAATCCTTAAGCTCAATAAAGCATATAAGTTGGAAAGTTGGAAGGGGCTTTTCTTCTTCAATTTCCAAGCTTTCCAGTACCGGGCTATCGCCGCTATCAAAGAAGACATCTATCCTACTCAACTTTCCAACTTAATATATGTATTATACGTGTATATACTCTTAGATAGACTGAAAGGTGGTTTTTGAAGTTGGAAATGATTTCCAACTTTATTCAACTTATCCGATTTGCTTAACGAAGGGGACATATAACCAATCTCTTTTATTTTGTTTTTGAATTTCGTTAAGAAGTCCACCCTCAACAAGTGTTTTCATAGGGTATTCATACATACTAGCACCGCCATCGAGTATTCCAGACGTAATCAAGGCTGCCCACGTTGGATCTTTTCCTTTCTGAATTCTTTTATGGATCCACTCCAAAATAAGTCGACTCTTTCTCTGCTGGTCTGACTCGCCTAATTCGCCTTCAAATAATTGAGCGGTTGATTTGATAGCCGATAGAACTACCGCCATTGCTGAGTTAATTGACGTATCGCTAATTTCTTCAGAGGTAGAATCTTCAAAAAGACGCATGAGCATTGCAAGCTTTAGAATAGACGGAGACCAGCGCTTTAAATATGGATCCAACGTCTCCTGACATTTTTCACTATATGCCTTCGACATAGAATATAAATCTAAATGGCATGACTCAAAAACAAGTTTTGCAGATGGAGCAAGTTTATATTCATATCTTGCTGCCATATTCTCTAGGATCTTTCTTACCATCCATTCAGCTTGTGTGTTTGCTGATTTATTTAATCTTGGGAGTGCATGAGGGATGCCTTCATGATGTGGGGGTGTGAATAATAGGAATCTTGCAAAAAAACCGCTTGAAACATCATTAGGCTTTAAATTTTCTTTGAGCCATGCCAGAGTAGACACACCATAAATAGAAAAATAGGGACTTTCTAGGATGTGGTCTCCCTGTGTTTTTGTTTTGTATCTATAACATGGAGGGACATCATAAAGCTCTGTGAAAATGGCTTTAAGGTCTGCATTGTGCATCTTTTCCATATTTTGAAGCCAAGCACCAAATTCACCCGTAAGAATGACGCCTGAATGCCCTTGACTTAGGTGTTCTAGTAATGCCTCAGCTGTAATTTTATTCGGCAATATGACGTCTTTCAAAGACTGTTCCAACTTTCTTTGTTCTGCTGTCTCCTTTTTTACGGTCCCTCTTTTAAGCTCATCTTCTATTGTTTTCATTTCGCGTAAAACTTCTTTCGATATCCCTCTTGCTATACTTGCTCCATTTTCCATTGCCGTAGTTTTGAATCCACCACTTTTATACAAGTTAAGCATCCAGAGATTAGCGTAGAGGGTTTGAAAGTATTCTCCTTTGGGAATGCACATCCTTTTTTTATGATCCCTGAAATACTGCCTAGCACCGCAGTTGTAATCATTATTGGGTGTGCATCTGAATCACAACATATGAAGTCAATGTATTCTCTGAGTGGCTTAGGCAAATCAATTGTTGAAAAGTTGGCACAAGGCTCCGCCTTTTCGAGCAAAGTGAACGAAAGTTTTTTTAGTTCGGTCTGCAAGTTCATGCCAGAAAATTCGTTGATGTTGAGCTGATTTTTGACTGCATCAATCCCTGAAAGGATGCGAAGATCATTAAAGTCTGTTGGCAATTCACCATCAGATAGTACAAGTCCTTCAGGAAATTCGGGGAACAAAATTGAACATTGGTATTTTTCTGCAGCCTTGTCTGCGTACATTCGTCCAGGATTTTCTGGATTTTCTTTATCGTTATCAGCGGCTATGATTATTGAAAGCTTAGGGTATTTTGCTTTGAGATTACCTATTACTGGATCTATGTTACCGCAATCAAAGGCCACCACAACAGGCAAGCCTTTTGCTTCATAAAGGGAATAGGCTGTAGCATATCCTTCCGCGCAGAAAAGTTTGCCATCTTCTTTTATTTCACCTAAAACATGAAAGTTGCCTCTTTTGACCCCATGAATTCTTTTTTCACCATTAGCTTTGATATGCTGAATAGCTTGAATTTCTCCATCTACATTTCGCAAAGGAATGACTATAACATGATTTTTGCTCTCTTCAAAATCTGTCGAATACTTTACCCCCACGGCTCTTACTTGCTTTCTATCAAGATATGCAGTGTGATCATTGTGAAATGGATTTTGTTGGGAATTTTCCCAATTCTTTTTTGCTCGTTGTATCCGTTTCTCAAAGTCTTTTTTTTGTTGCTCTGCGTACTTTTGTTTCCTTTGTTTTTCATTCACTTTAAATTTTTGATAATCTTCCTTAGATAAGTGAGGATCATTTTCAAAACTCATGAAAGTATATTCTTTTTTTCCGCCTTCCCACGTACCGTAGTAACAGCTGAGATATGGACGCCCTTTAAACTCCCACTTGCTGCAAGCATAAAATTCGTCTTTCTGATTTTTTTTAGAATCTGCTGAAAATCGATAATACTTTCCAGGTTCCGTTTCTTGTAGAGGACCAGAAAAATGAATTCCATTTGATGCCATATGAGCAAGACATGCATTTTCTAGATCAGCATACGATGAGATGTTCTGTGGCTTAGAAAGTGATTGCGTAAAATTGATTTCCATCACTAATTACATTCTCTCTGACATCCGTTTAAGCAAGAAATATCTGTAGACGTTAGATTGCGAAGAATGTAAAATGTCAGCTTTTCAAGCGCATGATTGAGATCTTCAATCAATAAATCGATCAATTGTGAAGTCACGGCAATTCCTTAAGGCAAGGAAAATGCCATGTAAGTTGGAGAGAAGCCTTTGAAGCTCCCAGTGGAACTCAAAATATTCTTTTGATACTGTTCAGAATTACAAAAAGCATGTCGTGAAAACCGTGCATTTGGCCGTGAAAAGGTGCGAACTTTTCACGGCTTTTTCGTTATTCTGTTTTTTCATTTTCCAGCTTACATGACATTATCCAGTTTTGTTTATTTTATCTTCCAGGTATCTCAAGAACTATTGCTAATTCAACTAATGCAATGGCAAATGGATATTTTAGGTCATTTTTCTAATTTCTTTTTTTCTGCTCATTGTCCGTTATTAGCTTCAATCCAACGAATAAATTCTTGCTCATTGATCAAGATACGTCTACCACAGCGACGAATGACTTTATTGAATCCATTAGTAGCTGCGTGAAAAATTAAATGTCGCAATCCACCTGCTGGCGGCCAAGAATGCGTTTTGCACCATTCATTTATTGTTAAATACTTTGGTCGATGATGAGTAATTTCTGTTTCCATATGCTTCTCCATTTTGGGTTTGTTTAACATCAAGCAAGGTTGCTTAAATTTGTCCAACAGATTACCAAAACGCACATGACACTGTCGATTACCCAAAACAGCTAAAGTAAAACTCAAAAACGGAGGTGTAGAAAATAATTTAATTTTCATTCGATTGATTGATTTGATAAAGATATTCAAAAGTGTCCTGAAGTGAGAATTCGATAATTGATTTAATCTGCTTACCCCCAGCAGATATATATAAATGTATTAATTCATGACTGAGAATATCGCTTGGGGTCGTATTTCTATCTGCAAGCATCAACAAATCAGCAATAGTATTGACAACGATCTTCAATCTTTGAAAATCAAACATGATTTTGCCATTAAGTTTTTCAAATATGCCAGGAAGCATTAAATGAGCTTTTGAATTGGGCGGTTTTAGTTCTTTTATGACTTTCCTATTTCTATTTTCACTATCATTGATAAAACGAAATTCCCTGTATTTTTTCAGTCGTTCAAACCTACGGGAGATTTCGCTAATGGTAAACTTAGGATATTTATGCCAAAATGCCATAGCTAATACCTGTCGCTTAATTTGTTTTTTAGATGGTATAGTAAGCGGTGTATCAAGATTATCCATTTGATAAATGTTCGCAGCTTTTTGTAGCTCTTGAGGCAATTGAAAGCCTTCAGTGACAACAAAAGCGATTATCTCATATGGATCAAAAAAATACATAATTCCATCCGGGAAAGGCGGACATGTAATTCCTCTCATTCTTATAGGGAAGGCATTGATTTTATCTTCTCGAATAACTTTTAGAATTGATTCTTTTAAAAGACTGTTTACCTCTATGTGATCGCCAAGTTCACATGAAAAAAGCCCAAAACGATCACGGCCAAACATAGGTCGCATTGCCGGATGTATACGGCAGAAAGCGCCGAAATCAATAATGGAAGAAAGCAACAAAATAGCTTCAGAAAACGTCCAATAGGGGTATTTTAAATACTCTTTATATTTTTTGATTTTTACGTTACTTAGTTTAGACATCCTTTTCCTCTAACCAAAAATTTCTTTATTCATTTTAGAAACCACACCTGCTGTATGCTTTTCAGATAAGTGACCATAACGTTTAACCAAATGAAGCGTCTTGAGTCCTAGTATTTCAGCTACTTCAGCAAGAGTGGCTCCCGACATTAAGAGAAAGCTTGCAGCCGAATGTCGAAGATCGTGAAATTTAAAATTTGGGATCGAAGCTTTTCTCAAAGCTTGTTCCCATGGAAACCTCAAATCAATTGGTCGAGAATGCTTTTCTGAAGGAAATAAGAAGTTTATGTTCTGTCGTTTTTTCAGAAGAAGCTCCTCGACTACCTTGAGAGCATGCTCTCTCAAATGGACTAATCTTCTCTCACCATTCTTTGTATGCTCTAGAATTATTCGTTCGTTAATCAAATCAATGGATCTCGTTGTCAAAGTTAGGATTTCACTCTTTCTCATACCAGTTGACAATGCAAGAACCACTACAGGATATAAATGTTGGTTAGAGCTTTCCTTGCAGGCTTTTAGAAGGCTTTCAAGCTCTTCGTTGCTTAAAAATCTTGCTCTCAAGGGGCCTAATTTTGGCTTGGAGACTTTTTTCAATGGAGATTCTTCGATCCATTCCCATTCTATCGAAGCCACCGTAAAAACATGCGAAAGAGCTGCTAAATAGCGTAGTACTGTTGTAGGTGCCATCTTTCGACCAAATTTTGTCGTGCTTTGATTAAGTTTATCCCTATACTCAGCAATAAGTGATGGAGTGATATCAGCAAGAGAATAAGCCCCAATTTGTTCTTTCCACCATCTCAATTGTTGTTCTTGTTTAGCATTCGGTTTACTAGGTAAAACATCACGCATGTACCTAGAAATAGCTTCTTGGAGCGTGTGTTTTTTTGCCTCAGCGGTTTTAAAATACTTTCCTTCTCGAATGCTGCATTCCGTCATCTGTTTCCATCGTTGAGCATCTGTCTTTCGTTTGAAAGTAGCTCTGACAATCGGATGTCCTTTAATCCTTATTTGAACGCGGTAATGCGTTTGTCCATCTTTGGTTTTTCGTTCCTGAATTCCTTTCATTGATCTATCTCCTTAAAAAGTTGCAAAAGTATAAAATAATCATCCAAAAACGGCAACGTCGCATAGACAATGCGACGATCTGGTGCCATAAGACTTTGATTTCTATTGATGATTGATTCTTCTTTGATGAGAATGGCACGTCTACGGCACACTGAAATAAAAATTTGCGGGCTTTTGAGTGGTTAACTCTAATTTCTGAACTGGACACCAAACATGTTTTTGTAGGCGTGATTAATGGCGGTTTGTTGTGGTTTAGTGTGCCATGAGTGTGCCAAAAGAAGGAAACGCTCGAATCTTTTAGAAAAAGAAAAACCCTGTAAGATACTGATCTAACAGGGTTTATGGATGTTGCCCAAAGCCGGAGTCGAACCGACGACCTTCGCATTACGAATGCGCTGCTCTACCAGCTGAGCTATTTAGGCGAGGGGTTGTTTTTAGGTGATAGAATAGGTGATTCACCGATTTCTCACAAGATTTATGGGCTGTTTTTCATCTTCAGATGCTCTTGTAAAGGGGAGACTTGATCCAGAATCTGAGAGGAAAGATAAAATAATGTGTACATAATGCCGCTGGTCAACGATATCAAAAAGGGATTCGTAAACCCTGAAAAAACCCACATCAGAAAAAATAGCAAAAAGGTTCCCCGCGTCCTAGAAAATTTCGGATAAACCATATCCTTCCCTATCAAAACTAAAGGAATCAACAAGACAAATATTCCCACAATGCCAAACTGCATCAAAAAAGCCATCCACTGCACTTCATATAAATGCAAAACTGTCCCTTCCCGGACATATTGAGGAGCAAACCCCCCTATCCCAGTTCCTAAATAGGGTTGATGTTCAAATTGATCTACCATCGCTTCAATTTGCTGCACACGGGTCGCATCCGATTGATAATTGTCTAAACTAAATACCCGCCTTTCTATGATAATATTCACTTTTTCGGGTCCAATGGCCACATAACTTATGCACAAAGCGATCAAAAAATAAAGAAATCCTATCAACAATGGTTTGAGCTTCAATGTAGCCCAATATAAAAAACAGCTCATAAAATAAACTGCTAGGAGATAACGGGAAAAACTAAGAAAGGTCGAAGCCAATGTCAAAACAATATAAAAAAATTTGAAAGAACGGCTTAAATAAAATCCTAATCGTTCAGATTGCAAGACAAAGAAAACGACAAACGGAGCTGCAATATCCACAGAGGTTTGAACACGCTCCAATCCTGCATAAATATCCATTCGCATAAAACGGATCCCTAAGGTTTGCATTAACTCCCAGATGTTGACAATTTTAAATAAATGCAAAGCGACCATGGCAATCTTCATTACTGCATAAGCTAGGCTGCTATAAATAACGGCTTTGTAAACCTGTTGTGGGACCAACAACTTTTCGGTGATGAGATAAACTGTTAAAAGGGGAAAAAATAAGGTAATGACAAATAATTTGAACTGGTCTGTTTGTGCCAAAGCAGTGGTTTCACCATAGTAAGAGCTTACCAATAGCCAAAATAATAATGTACTGGCTGCGATACAGGAAAAAAGGATCAACTTAATTTGATAGAAACTCACCTTTTGCCGGATGATGGCGTATGCACCCGCACAAAATGCCGCTAAGATAAAAGAGATGCTCTTAAGGCTTAAAATGCCATGTTCTCCATCTGAGGGGATGACCATCCCAGCAATAATCATCAAAAAATAGGGCCATAAAATGAAAGAGTATCTATTAATCAATGCCTTAACCCAAAATTTAGGTTATTGAACTAGAAGAATAATGACAAAATGGAATAATATTTGCAAAACTTTCCGAGTTCATTAGGTTATCATGCGGATCTTAATTGTCTCCATTTTTTTCCCTCCGCTCAATTCTATTGCATCCCATCGCCCCTACTCTTGGGCTAAATATTGGACCCTTGCAGGGCATGATGTTACTGTGGCAACGACTTCCAAAAACCATTTTTCCCAGCAGAAATTGCCTTTTGAAAATCCCGGTTTTCGGATGATAGAAGTTCCACTTCCCCACTGGATTGATTTTCTTAAATCTGATTATCAGCAGTCTCAGACAGATCGGGGCCAAGATTCCTCCTCTCCCTCTTCTTTATTGAAGCAGAAATGGCTAATCAAGCTATACCACTACTTGCGCTATCGGAAGGGAATACTAAACGCATCCAGGATGCCTGACTTTACAGATTTTTGGATAGCACCCACAGTCAAAAAACTTCGTCAAGAAGCTCCTTGGGATTTAATTGTCAGTACGGCAGGCCCCTATTCAGTGCATTTTGTAGCATCTAAGCTAAAAAAGTTGGGTTTGGGGCAAAGGTGGATTGCAGATTTTAGGGATTTATGGGTCGATAATCATATTTTTCCGGGATTGTTTCCGTTTAACTATTTTGAAAGGCATTTGGAAAAATATGTTTTGAAAAAGGCGGATAAGATTACGGTGGTGAGTTCTCCTTGGGCCGAAAATCTAGCTTCAAGGCATGGTCAGGAACGTGTTCATATTATTGAAAATGGCTTCGATTGCAATGATCTGAACAAACTGCCTAAGTCAAATATTTTTCCCGATGATGGTAAATTTCGGATCGTTCATACCGGAATGGTTTATCCGGGAAGGCAAAAGCTTGAACTTTTGTTTGAAGCGATTTGCAGGCTTAAAAAAGACCCTTCAATGCAATCTGATATAGAAAGCCTTGAGGTAGTGTTTGCAGGGCCCGAGCTTGGGTACATTGAAGAATTAAGAAAAAGATATAACTTAGGGGAGCTGATCAAAAATTGGGGATTTGTCAAGCGGGAGGAAGCCCTCTGCATGCAAAGAGATGCTCATGTGGTTTTGTTTTTTCCTTGGAGTGATCCCTTAGGTACCGGAAGCGGTCTTTTAAGCGGCAAGATTTATGAATACCTCTATTCTAAAACGCCCATACTAGCCCTTGGAGGGCAACAAGGGCAAGCCGCTGAAAAGATCATTGAAGAGTCTAAGGCCGGAGTTACTTTGAAAGATGTTTCTGACATTGAAGCCTATTTGAAAAAGAGCTTAGCAGACCGAAAGAAGGGAAAAGTTGAAGCAACGGATAAGTATCTAGAGCGTTATAGCCGGAAGAACCTAGCATTGAAATTATTGGAGTTGGGGTCTTTCTAGAGTCTTTCTAAACTACTTTTACAGAAAATCGTTTCATCCATTCCCCAAAAGAGATCAGGCGCCAAATTAAAAAGTTAAACGGTTGCCGTCCTGCAATGATATTTTCGGTGGCTGTATAAATCGAAGGGTGAATGATCCCTTGAGAAACTTCGACAGCTTCTCTAATGGCTTGTCTAAATTGGTCTGGGGCTTCTTTACGCACCCATTCTTCTTCGGCTGTGACAAAACCCAATTTGTCAATCCGGTTGCGGATTTTCTCAGGCAAAATCCCTTTCATGCTTTCACGTAGAACCCTCTTTGTCCATCCCTGAGAGATTTTAAATTCGGAAGGGAGTCCTAGGGTATATTCCACGAGGCGGTAATCGAGAAAAGGGGTTCGGGATTCTACAGAGTGGGCCATGGAGTTGCGATCTTCGTAATGCAGCAACATGGGCAAGCTGCTGCGGTGGATTTGTTGCAGACTTTGGTGAAAAACAGACTTATGGGGGTCGTTGCCTAGTGGATCGCGCGGGTCTGCACGAAGCCTTGTTGCGTCGAACCATCCTGAATGTTGAGTTGTTTTTCCAAACCATTTGCGAAGGGGTTGTCGCAAGATGTCAGGGGTCAGTTTATTGAAAAGAAGCATGTGAGGTTGGAGGGAGGGGTGCATTTGTTTGGAAAGCTTCATTTCCTGGAGCAGGGTTGCCCATTTAAACTTTGTCAACAAGTCATAAAAGTGGTTGCCAAAGTATCCATGGTAGCCGGCGAGTTGTTCATCTGATCCTTGGCCATCTAGGATGACCTTTACCTTATTTTGTTTAACAAGTTCGAAAACTGACCATTGTGCAAATTGGCTAGTGGAAACGAAAGGCTCGTCTTGATACCAAATTAAGTCGGAGCGAATGTGGAATAAATGGGGTAAGGAGGGGGTTGTGTAATGGGCTTCGGTATTTGTATGTTGAACGACAATGTCGGCAAAGTCTTTTTCATTGAAACGAGGGACATCTGAGCAGGCAATAAAGGCTTTTTGTTTATCCGCTGCATTGACGCCGCGCAGCAAAAGGTTGGTGAGGCAGACGATCGTGGAGGAATCAAGTCCGCCGGACAAACAAGAGCCTGTGGGGACATCAGCGCGTAAACGGAGCCTGATGGCATCTTCGAGGAGCTGCCGAAAGCCTTCCGAGGCTTCCTGGAATGACCCTTTGAAGGGGAGTGGTTCAAGTTTATACCAGGGGCGGGGAGTTAAGGTTCGGGGAGAATTTTTAAGGGATTCAAAAATGTAATGCCCTCCCTGTATTTGCCGGACACCGGAAAAGAATGTTTCTGCCGTATGGTTTTTTGTTCCCCAATTTAAAAAATCGTGGGCTTCTTGACCATTTAAGGTGGAAGTCCAGCCAGGAAGGACAGTAAATTGTTTTATTTCGGAAGCAAAGGCGATCACCCCTTCAGGCGAAATCCAATAGTAGAGCGGCTTGACTCCAAAACGATCTCTAGCGGCAAAAAAAGTGTTTTCGAACGAATCGTAAATAACAAAAGCGAACATGCCGTTAAATCTGTGAAGCGCTTGAGATCCCCATTGCTGGTAAGCTGCGAGGATGACTTCCGTATCTGTTTGACTGACAAAATGGCAACCTAATGACTCCAGCTCTTTTCGGACTTCGATGTAATTGTAGACTTCGCCGTTGTAAGTGATCCAGAAACGGCGATTGGGGGTACACATGGGTTGATGCCCTGCTGCAGAAAGATCTAAAATAGACAGGCGGCGATGGCCTAGTGCGGCGTTGAAAGAGGCTTTGGGGATATGCCTGTGTTCATTTTTTTGAGGAGCGTATGGAAAAGGTGCGCCAAAAACATCTGTTGGGGTATCACGTCCTCCAACAGTAAAGATTTCCTTTGGCTGCGTGCCAAAAAATGCAAAACCTTCATCGTCAGGCCCACGGTGGCGGATGATAGTTGTCATCGGTAAAGATAGCTTGTGCAGCTTCCTCGGTAAGTGTTTTGGCAAAAAGGGCTGCGATTCCACACATGGTATTTGATTTCTTTTTTTTCAATAAAGGCTAACAAATCGCACAAGTTAAAGGCAAGATAAACGGATTTGCATTGATTTATTCTCGAAATCGGTATAGCTTTACGAAGGATAGTTTTTATAATAATTCAAGTGGAGGATTATCATGAATGTTTTCAGAATTGGCTTCAACTTTGCACAAAATGTCCAAAGCTGCATTAAAAATGGTCTGCTTGGCATAAAGACCAAATGGATGTTTGCTGCGTTCTTCTCAATGTTTGCTTTTAATGTTGCTGCAGAAACACAATCGAAAGATTTGCCTTTATATGAAAATCGAATTCAACAAGTCGTTATAATCCGTGAAGGTTATAATTCAAAAATTGTTTTAGAGGATGGAACTGTTTTGAATGTTTGCGACAAGCAACGTATACGTGATTCTTTTGAAAATTTGAAAACCTGGGAAGCTGGAGATCGCATGATAATGCGTACTTTTGGCTTAGTGGGTGCAGGTGGAGGAGGACATGATTATTTTGCCCTTAAAAATCTGGAAGGGATAGAAAAAAAAGAAAAAGAGGGGATAAGGCCTTTAGTTGAGTTAGATTTGAAATCCACCGGGGATGCTGGCCTAAAAATCATTGAAGTCTCGAAGGGTGGGCGCTCAGTCAAACTAAGTGATTCTACAGTATGGAAATTTGATTTATGGAATACCTTTGCCACAGGAAATTGGACTGGTGGACAGCATGTTTTTGTTCAGGGAAAAGGGAAAAAAAATGAATACGAAATGTTCAATCTGGATGTTCGCCCGCTGATCAGTAATGCAAAAAAAGCTAAAGGAAAGTTTGTCCGTAAAGAAAGTTAAATGGGAAATATCTCAAAAGGTCTTCTGACAGATCTTTTGGGAAGTTTTAAGATAGGATATCTCAGTGACGTGCTCCGTAATTATCGTGACTTATAACAGTCAAAAATATCTTCCAGAAGCGATCCAGTGCTTGAAGCAACAGACGCTTCCTCCACATGAAGTCATTATTGCCGATACAGGTTCTAAGGATAATGATTATCTCGATCGGTATGTTAAGCATCCCAAGTTTAAAGTCGTCTTCGCTGAAAAAGAAGCGGGATTTTGCAAAGGCAATAATTTAGGGTTAAATCATGTGGATGCTCAGAGCGATTTTGTATTTTTATTGAATCCTGATGCTTTTTTGACCCCTGAGTTTCTTGAAAAAGCTGTAGGGTTCATGCTTCAACCTGAGAATTCCCGTTGTGGAGCTTTAACTGGGACTGTCTTGGGTTACGACATCTCATTCGGTGCCCCGACAGGAAAATATGATACCACAGGCGTGTTTAAAACATGGTATGGAAGGTGGTATGATAGGGATCAGGGAAAGCAGCATCAGGCCGGCCACTATCGAGGAGATGAAGAGGTTCCAGCTTTATGCGGGGCGGTCTTTTTTTGCCGTAAAAAAGCTCTAGATGAAGTGTTGATTAACGGAAAAGAAATTTTTGATCCGGCTTTTTACATGTACAAAGAAGATATAGATCTTTCACTTAGGCTAAAGAGGAAAAATTGGAAGCTGATGTATGTTCCTGATCTTATTGCTTATCACTGCCGAGGTTGGGACTCTGATAGGAAAAAAATGAGCCGGAAAGCACGTTTGAGTTCAGCTCGTAATGAGTTGACCATTAATTTTAGAAGTATTTCACCTTTTGGCATTATTTATTCTTGTGCTAAGTATTATGCCGTGAGGTTTTTGGACATCTAGTTTGCCATCTTCTTTTTATTTTTTTACAAAGTCGATATTGACTTTTTGGGGACGATTTTATAATATTTTATCCTTGTTAATACAAATTAAGTTGAGGTTTATTATGGTTTCTTATGTTATATCCGGTATTAAAAATTTTGCAGCTGATGTTTTATATCCCTACAATCATACAATTCAAGCAGCCGCACTTTCAGCCGCATTTTGCGGAGTGGCTGAAAAATATGGCCATACGTTTATCAAATTTGGGGTATCTGTACCAGGGGGAGCTGTTTTTGGATTTTCTGTTTCAACACTTGCTCAGAAGGTTGAAGAGCTTTTAAATAAAATTAATTATTTTAAACCAACAAGAGTATCTCTTGAAGGTAATAAAGATCCTCATCCACACCAAAGATTTTTTGCTAAGTATACTATTTCAGCAATAGTTGTTACCGTAGGGTTTGTTGCTGGAGCTCATGTGGCCGGTGTGGCTGCCCCTTCAATCGGAGGAGCTGCCATTTTGACAGGCTTAGCGATGCTGACAGAAAAACTATAGGTGGCTACAGAACGAAACAAATGATGTTTATGCAGCTTGAACAACGGTCCCAAAAGATTAGTTAGCAACGTATCTTTCGATCCACTAGCTTGGCGCTTGCGCGCCAAACGTTCGAGTTTGGACGCTTCTTAAATAAATTCCCGAAGGGAATTGTAGACTGGTAGCCCAGAGTAAGCTGTGAGGGCGATGCCGAAACGGCACAACTCTGGGCTACCAGTCTACAATTCCCTTCGGGAATTTTTTCTTTCAAAACATCCAAACTCTAGGATCAGGAATTCGGCCTGATCAAAATCGATTTGGGTGGTATATTTTAGCAACTATTTTGGTGAATCTTGTTTATCCTGTCGCCGAAGGCGGTCTTGATTATCCTGTTTTTTTGTTATTCAGCTTAGCTGTTTTGATTTGCTATAAACTTGAACCCATTTTGAGATGACTGCTGCTTTGCTAAATTGTTTGATGACGTAATTTTGCAATTCGATTGGATCGTATGAATGATAATTGTTTTTCACTGTGAGCATAGCCTCAGCTAATTCTGCATCGTTTTGACATTTCACCAGCCGCCCGACTTCATCTGTAATGATATCTTCTGGTCCGCCGCATCGCGTCCCAATCACAGGCAATCCCATGGCTAAAGCCTCAATAAAAACAACGCCAAATGTTTCGTAGTTGCTGGGTAGAACAAAGACATGGGAGGAAGCGTAAGCGCTTTTGACTTCTGTTCGGCTCAATTTTCCCAAAAATTCCACCTCTTCCTTAACTTTTAGTTGTTCGGCCATTTTTATTAAAGGGGCTTTCTGGGGCCCTTCGCCTATGATCCGCAGCCTCATATTTGGATCAGTCTTATAGAGGCTCTGAAAGGCTTTCAGCAAGCCCTGGATGTTTTTGCTCTCAACCAAATTTGCCACAGTTAAAAAGGTAAAGGGGAAAGGGGAAGAGGGTCTGGCTTGCTCCCTTCGTGAAAAAAAAGATGTATCGATGAAATTGGGGATCACTGAAATTTTATTGCCCGAATATTTTTGCATTCCCGATTTTAAAGCCTGGCTCACAGCAACCAATTGGGCTGCATTTTTAAAAGCATCTTTTACTTTTTTTGATAGCCAATCATCCGGAGAAGAGCTAGGAAATAGAGTCTCATGAAGAAAATTATCTCTATGTTCGGCGATAATGTAAGGAACGTGATATTTTTTTGCAATCGCGCAAGCTGCGATTCCTCCCCACAAGGTGCTTTGAGCATGGATGAGATCAGGTTTTCCATGCGCCTTGACATATTTTTCATATAATTTCATTGCCGCACCTGTCCATAGAATGCTTGTGCCCTGCAAGTAAGCTGGGGAAAGGTTCCATCCATGCATTCGGTGGGTCGGCAAGCCATTTTCATGCGCTTGGCTTAGCTGGAAGTAATTTTTCAAGGCAAGGTTAAAAGTTAGGTCTTTGAGCTGCCGAATTTCAGGATAAATGACGCCGATTTGGACACCGGCATCTTTTACCATAACAGCTTGTTCATGGAAAAAATTGCCGTAGATCGGGTCCTCTAAAGTGGGATAAAAAGAGGGGAGAAGCAGAACATGCAATGGAGATCTAGTTCCGATTTTATTGATTCTATTGTTTTGCATCATCATTCCAAAGAAAAACAGGATTGTAATCGAGGAGGGAGTTTGTGATCCACAGAGAACTTTTGAGTTTCTAATGGAGCGCGCGAATTTCCTTAAAAGAAGAGACGACGTGATCCATTTGATCGCCGAACTCTAAAATGGCTTGATTGCAGAGAAGTTCCCGTACGCGAGCATTGATGGAGGAGGAGGTGCTGATCCGTTTAAATAAGTGATGTAGATTCTCATAATGGCGTTGCATCCGATGACGGGCATCTTGGTAGGCTTGCTTGAGAGCCTGCGATCTCTTATAGGCGTTGCCAAAGAGGAACAAACTATGCAATCCAAATTCAACCCGTTTGCGCGCAAATGATTTATTCAATTTGTGATGAGCGAGTTTCAGCAAATGTCTTGAAGCTTCCTGTTCTGCCCTCATCGAACCGAAAATCCATAAACTCAAAGAACCGATGAAAGCGCAGATCCCGCAAATCAGATTCTTAATCATGAAGAATTGATTGTAAGACAAAGGGGCTACAGACCAATAAAGGGCTTTTTGATAAATGATGGCGCCAAGGCCGAAAAATAGAACGGCTAATAAGAAAAAGATGATTTTATATAGGGCGACTTTCTTTTTTATGCAGCTATAAGGGGAAGAGTGAAAATTTAAGGTTTCATATTCAATTTGTTGGCGGAATACGTTGAGTTCAGGGTAAAGGTTTTTATTTTTCAACATTTTGACAGTGGCCGAAGGTTTAGAATGTTGGCTATAATGATACAATTGGAGGAGCACAGAAGAGTTGGTATTAGGGAGAGCTTCAGTGTGTGTATTAGAATTATTGTTATTAGAAATCATTTACGAGCCTATCAGTTAATTAAAATTAAAAATATTATATCATTTTTACTAATTAAATGTCAATTTAATGATATAATCGAAAAGAAATAAAAATGTTTATTCATTAAATTTTGGCAAGGCGCACGGGCAGGGGCTCGCAAAGCAATTAATGTGTGCAGGGACAGATTTCCTTTCCTTGATCGCTAAAATTTCTTGTAATTTACAAGGGGATAAATTATATTGATGCATTAATTAATCCAATTTGGAGCATATGATGAAAAAAGAAGCTCATCCTAAATATCAACAAGTGTTATTTGTCGATTCATCTACCGGACACCGATTTGTGATCGGTTCAGCCCTTCAAACCAAAGACACGGAAAAATTTGAAGGCAAAGAATATCCGGTATACCATCTTTCGACCTCTGCGTATTCTCATCCCTTGTTCACTGGCAGCAAACAATTTGTCGATGCTGAAGGAAGAGTGGACAAATTTAAAAAGCGCTATAGCGCCGCCCAGCAAAAAGGCAAAGGGGATAAAGAGGGGGAAAAGGAAGGGGAGAAAGAACAACCCCCTGCAAAGAAAGGTAAAGCGAAGAAATAACCTCAAACAGTTGCTCTTTAAAAGAAGGCAAGCCCTATTTTTGCCTTCTTTGCTTGAGAACTCCTACCATGATGAAAAAAAAAGTATTACAGTTACTTTCCCGTTTAACTGAAGTCGAACAACAATTGGGGATGCCTGAAATTTTTGGCGACCAAAAATTGTACCGTTCACTCACCCAAGAGCATGCTTATTTGCATGAGGTCAGAACCATGTGGGATGAGTCTGAAAGGCTGAGGAAACAATTGTTGGATAATCAGGAACTCCTTAAAACAGAGGGAGATCCCACGTTTGCAGAGGTTTTGCAAGAGGATTGCCTATATTTAGAGGCCCGTCTTGTGGAATTGCAAGCAAAACTGGAGAATCTGCTTGTACCGCCTGATCCAAACGACAGCAAAAATACGATTTTAGAATTACGTGCAGGGACCGGGGGAGAGGAAGCAGCCCTCTTTGTCGGTGATTGTACCCGCATGTACAAAATGTTTGCCGACAAGATGGGGTGGAAATATGAGTTGCTTTCCTGTGCAGAATCGGAAAAAGGGGGCTTTAAGGAATACGTGATGGTCCTTTCAGGGCCTAACGTCTACCGCTTTTTACGGCATGAAGGGGGAACTCACCGCGTTCAGCGGGTTCCCGAAACAGAAGCTCAAGGAAGAGTGCATACCTCAGCGATTACAGTAGCTGTGTTATTAGAGCCTGATGAAGATGCCGATGTAGAGGTGGATGAAAGAGATCTCCGCGTCGACACTTATAGATCTTCAGGAGCCGGCGGCCAGCATGTTAACACGACCGATAGCGCTGTCCGGTTGACTCATATCCCTTCAGGGATCGTTGTGTATTGCCAGGAAGAAAGAAGCCAGCATAAAAATAAAGATAAAGCGATGCGTTTGCTGAAAGCCAAATTGGCCGAGGTTGAGCGGCAAAAAAAGCAGGAAGCCATCGCCAATTCCCGTTCCCAGCAAGTGGGTTCAGGGGATCGCTCGGAAAGGATTCGAACCTATAATTTTCCCCAGAACCGGATGACAGATCATCGGATTAATCTAACACGTTATGATCTGGACAGGGTCATGGAGGGGGAATTGGAAGATATTGTGACCGCCTTAGTGACCCATTTTTATCAGGAACAATTGCAAACATAAGACCTGTGCGTAGATTATTAGAAGTTTTAAATTTGTCGGTGGATTACCTTAAGCAAAAAGGGGTTGAAAATTCACGTCGAGAAGCTCAAGACCTCATTTGCGACGCCTTACGTTTAACGCGCACGCAGTTGTATTTGGAGCATGAAAAGCCGCTGACAGATACGGAGCTCGATCTGATCCGCTCCCGTCTTGTTCGCAGGGGGCAAGGGGAGCCTTTAGCCTACATCCATGGGGAAGTCAAATTTTACGGGTGTTCGGTCAAAATCAATCCCAACGTCTTAATTCCCCGGCATGAAACTGAAATTCTCGTCGATAAAGTTGTCCAGATCATTAAAAGAGAGGGAGCTGAGGGAAAAACGCTCTGGGACGTGTGTTGTGGTTCCGGCTATGTTGGCATTGCTCTTAAAAAAACCTTCCCCGAATTGCAAGTTTCACTCTCCGATATCTCCCCTGAAGCGTTAGCCATGGCACAAGAAAATGCTGCATTGAATCATGTCCAAGTAGATATTTTGCAAGGGGATCTTTTAGCTCCATTTGCCGGCAACCGGGCCTCTTATGTGGTATGCAATCCTCCCTATATATCGGAAGAGGAATACAGCTCTTTGGACAAAGAAGTGAGAGATTATGAACCCCGCCTCGCGCTCGTGAGCGGTCAATCTGGAATTGAATTTTATAGGCGGCTTGCCAATGAGTTGCCCCCCTATTTGGAGCCTAAGGCGAAAGTGGGAATGGAGATAGGTCAAAGTCAGGGAAAAAAAGTCTTAGAGCTTTTCCCTTCTCCCCCCTGGAAAGAGAAGAGAATAGAGAAAGATTGGGGGGGGCACGATCGTTTCTTTTTTCTTGAAATTGAATGATTTTTTAAGTATTATCGCCACTTAAATACATAAGAGGAGTAGCAAACTTAAGCTTTTATGCTCGGGATATTAACCGAAAAAATGCAAGCTTTGATGTCTAAATTGGCAGGCAAAAGGAAGCTGACCGAAGATAATATCGCAGAAGCGGTGAGCGAAGTGCGGTTGGCGCTTTTAGAAGCGGATGTCAATTATAGCGTCGCTAAAGCTCTAGTAAAGAGGGTTAAAGAGAAAGCGATAGGCGATGTCGTTTTAAAATCTGTGACTCCCGGGCAGCAGTTCATCAAAATTGTCCATGATGAGCTCGTGAGTTTGATGGGGGGTGTGGAAGAAACGCCTTCAGATCGCACAATAAACCGGCCGTTATTATGGTCTGCGGTTTGCAAGGATCGGGAAAAACAACACATTGCGCCAAATTAGCCAACTATTTGAAGAAAAAAGGAGAAAGCAAAAACCCCCTTTTAGTCGCCTGTGACCTGCAACGTCCTGCCGCCGTTGATCAGCTTAAAACTTTAGGGGAGCAGACTGGAGTGGCAGTCTTTCTTATTCCGGGTGAAAAAGATCCTGTTAAGGTGGCCAAAGCAGCTCTGCAAAAAGCAAAAAATGAACATCACGATGTCCTCATTGTCGATACGGCCGGCCGGCTGCACATCGACGAAGAGTTGATGCTGCAGCTGGAGAATGTTAAAAAGGCGCTGCAACCCCAGGAAATCCTGTTTGTCGCAAACGCGACGACAGGTCAAGATGCTGTCAATATCGCGGCTGAGTTTAATAAACGGATTGAGGTAACCGGAACCATTCTGACGATGCTGGACGGCAATACCCGCGGCGGAGCTGCGATTTCGATCCGCGAAGTGACCGGAAAGCCGCTGAAGTTTGAAGGGGTTGGCGAAAAACTGGATGACTTGCAACTATTTAATCCAGCTTCCATGGCAGATCGCATCCTAGGAATGGGCGATACGATCAACCTGGTCAAAAAAGCGCAAGAACATATCGATGAAGAAGAAGCAAAAAAATTAGAAAAAAAAATCCGCTCCGCAACCTTTACCTACGAAGACTATCTGAAGCAGATTCAGACGGTCAAGAAAATGGGGTCGCTGAAAAGCTTGCTGGGGATGCTGCCCGGAATGGGCGCCCTGAAAGCGATGGAGTTTGATGAAAAAGAATTTTTTAAAATTGAAGCAATCATTCAGTCGATGACAGCCGCTGAACGGCAAGAAAAGGATGAATTAGTTCCCTCTAGGCGAAAACGGATTGCCAGCGGCAGCGGAACGAAAATAGAAGATGTGAATAAGTTAGTAAAATCATTTAAACAAGCAAAACAATTTTTTAAAAACATGCCAAATATGAAAAATCTGGAAAAGATGATGGGAGGATCCCTATGGCGTTAAAAATTAGATTGCGGCAGCAAGGCCGTAAAAACCGCGAAACTTATCGTTTAGTGGTGACTGATAGCCGGTCGCCGCGGGATGGCAAGTATGTGGAAATGTTGGGATGGTATAATCCATTTGAAACAGAAGAAGATTTAACATTGTTCATGAAGCCTGACCGCATCCAACATTGGCTGGACCAAGGGGCGCAAATGACAGATAAAGCCAAAGCTTTAGTTGCCCAGCAAGCTCCCGCGATTGTGCTTAAGCATAGCCAAAAGGAATTAGCGCGCCGCACAAAAGCAACAGCGAAAAGAAAGGCTAGGAAAAAAGCAGCGGCTTAAAGTCATCCATGAGATTCGATATTCTTTCCCTTTTTCCCGAGTATTTCCGAGGACCTTTTGATGAAAGTATTCTCAAAAAGGCTCAGCAGAAAGGGAGAATAGAGATCAATTTAGTTGATATTCGCGATTTTGCCGACAACAAATGGCGCAAAGTAGACGATCGCCCCTATGGCGGGGGACCCGGAATGGTGCTCATGCCAGAACCTGTGTCGAAAGCTCTGAGGAGTGTTAAAACGCCAGGGGCGCGCACCTCTACTTGTCGCCCCAAGGGAGTGTGCTCAATGCGAAAAAATGTCGCGAATTGGCCGCCTATGAGCATCTTATTTTGCTTTGCGGACATTATGAAGGGATTGACCAGCGTGTACTTGAAAGCGAAGTGGATGAAGAAATCAGCATTGGCGATTTTGTATTAACCAATGGCTGTTTGGCAGCGATCGTTGTCGTGGATGGTGTTTCCCGGTTTGTTCCGGGGGTTTTGGGACATGAGGGGGCGGCGAATGAGGATTCATTTGAGCCGATATTGGATTGGCCCCATTACACGCGGCCTGAAAATTTGAAGGAAAAGAGGTTCCGTCAGTATTATTGAGCGGAAATCATCAAGAAATAGCAAAATGGCGCCGAGCGAAAGCGTTGGAAAAGACGCGTAGAGTGCGCCCTGATTTATTATGAGGAGAGAGAAATGAGTAGAACAGCTGTCATAGAAAAGCTGGAAAAGCGGCAAATTAAGGCCAATGTGGGCAACTTTCGCATTGGAGATACGATCCGTGTCCACACCCGCATTGTCGAAGGGGAAAAGGAGCGTATTCAAGTGTTTACAGGCACCGTGATTGCCCGAAAAGGGAGGGGTGTTTCGGAAACCTTTTCAGTGCACCGAGTGGCCTATGGAGAAGGGATGGAACGGGTTTTTCCTCTGCATAGTCCGCGGATCAGCAAGATTGAAGTGATGAAGGAAGGGGATGTCCGCAGAAGCAAATTGTATTATTTGCGCGGAACTTCCGGTAAGGCGTCCAAAGTGAAAGGGCGGAAAGGCGTTCGTCGTTCTAAAGAAGAGAATATTCAGGAAAAACAACCCCAGCAGGAAGCTGAAAACGTAATCGTTGAAGCTGCTGGTGTCGAAACAGAAATCCAATAATTCACTTCTTGATGAAAGCGAACGGATCCGATTAGGCGAAATGACGCAATATGAGCAGGAGGCTCGAGCCAAGGGCCTAAAAAGGATTGCAGGAGTCGATGAAGCGGGGCGAGGGCCTTTAGCCGGCCCCGTTGTAGCGGCTGCTTGCTTTATTCCTGAAGGGGTTTTTTTGCCGGGAGTAGACGACAGTAAAAAGCTCCCTGCAGTGAAGAGAAAAGAGGTCTTTGCTGCAATCAAAAAAAACCGTCGTATCCGTTATGGGATTGGAGTTATCTCTGTGGAAACGATCGATGCCATCAACATTTACCAAGCAACAGTGCAAGCGATGCTGCAGGCCATTGAAAAGTTGGCTTGCATTTTAGATATACTATTTATCGATGGGATGAATTTGATGCATCCCCACATCCCTTGTCAAAGAATTGTGGGTGGGGATGCCAAATCGCAGTCGATTGCCGCTGCTTCTATTATTGCCAAAGAGACGCGCGATCAGCTCATGGTGGAATATCATGAAACATGGCCTCAGTATGGCTTTAACAGGCATAAAGGGTATGGAACCGAATATCATCTAGAAGCTTTAGCGGAGCATGGGCCTTGCCCCATCCATCGAAGAAGTTTTTCGCCTGTTAAAGAGGCCTCAGAAATAACCGCTAAAAAATAACAAAAAAAACAGGATGGGCATGCCTGCCCATCCTGTTTTTTTTATTCATTTTCGTAAACAGCGGGAGAAGAGCAGGAGGTATCAGACTTGCTATGAATAAGAGTACCCGTCAATGCGTTAGTTTCGACATTGTTTGGTTTGAAAGAGCGAACACAGAGGGGAATTCCATTTCGTTTTGCCAATTGGATGCTTCTGGGATGGAGAACTTTGGCTCCGGCAGTTGTGATAGCTAAGGCTTCATCATAGCTCAATTCATCCTGCAAAGCTGCTTCAGGGTTCATTTTGGGATCTTCAGAATATATCCCCTCGACATCTTTATAAAATTCAACTATTTCCGCTTTTAAAGCTATTCCAAGAGCCACAGCGCTGGTATCAGAACCACCGCGGCCTAGGGTAGTGATTTCGCCGCTTTTACTGACCCCTTGAAATCCGGCGACGATGACAATGCGGCCGGCCTCAAGGTGGGGTATGAGCCGATAGGGGCGGACATCCATAATTTTTGCATCGGTGTGCCGATTGCATGTGATGATGCCTGACTGGCTGCCGGTAAAGCTGACAGCCTCATGTCCATGAGCTGCGAGAGCCATCGCTAAAAGGGAAATGCTGATCCGTTCACCTACGGAGACAAGCATATCGTACTCCCGGCGGGGGGGATTGGGATGAACTTCTTTGGCTAAGGCAATGAGTTGATCTGTGGTGTTTCCCATGGCGCTTACTACAACCCCAATGTGTGGATAATGTTGCCTGCGGGCCAAAACGATGTTAGCGATATTTGAAAAATGGGCAGGGGTGGCAACAGAAGCGCCGCCAAATTTGAGGATCAGTGTTTTAGGGGATGAAGGCATTTCTTTGACTAAATAAGCTCGTTTATGAGAAGATTACCACGGATTACAAGCGATGGCAACCCAAAGTTCGATTTAGGAAAGCGATGTTTGAACTTGAAAAGTCTTTCAGTTTTGAAGCGGGTCACGTTCTTCTTAATCATGATGGCAAATGCAGCATTCCGCATGGGCATTCCTATCAATTAATTGTTCATCTTGCGACGCCCCATCTGATCGCTACAGGTCCCAAAAAAAATATGGTCATCGATTTCCAAGACGTGAACACAATAGTTAAGCCGATGATTGATCAATATTTTGATCATAAATGGCTTAACGATTCTTTGAACAATGACACCCCGACAGCAGAATTTATTGCTAAATGGATATTTGATTATTTGGAGCCTCTTCTTCCCGGTTTGTATGCGGTCACTATCTATGAGACCGCGACATCAAAAGTAATGTACCGCCGTTAAAGGCAATAAGCTTGAAATGATCTCATGCCCGTAGGTGGGTTCGAGCTTCTGTGCCATATTTTTTAGACTGGCTTCATCATCAATCAAATCTGTTTGCCATTCATCGAGTCCGCACCGAAGAGAGGTTAATACCTCTTTTTGATAGAAATTTGTTTCCGAATATTTTGGATCTTTATCTTTAAAAGCTAATTCAAATTCCCCTATTTGTTGTACAAGGCATTTTCCTCTTTTTTCTAAAGCAGAGCGAGTTTGATCTGTCACGGTTCCGCTCATTCTAGAGATGTGGAACGAGCAAAAAATGTTGATAAGCTCTTTTTTGCTCTTACTGACTAACTTGGGTTCCCAATCCTCTTTCATGGTTTGTATTTGCAGTTTCAAAAGTCTTTGTTCTGTTCTGATTGAATTAGAAGTAGGTTCTTTATTAGGGGGGGGGGCCTTTTCTATTGCTCCGAAAAGTTGTTCGTTATTCTCCAACAAGAAACGTAAATCCTCATAAAATATTATAGAATTTTTGAAGAAAAGCCAGAAATCCATCCAGGGCATTTTTTTTGATGCAGTAGGATCCACGAGTTTTACTGTAGTTTTATACAAACTTGAAAACAAACTAAGAAATTCTGAAGTTAATATTTTTTTTTGAAATTTAATCGCTTTTGCTAATTCTTCAAAAGTTGCTTCAATCGGCAGCCGAATAGGATCAGCTTTGAAGAGTAGTTCTAAAGGCATATCTACAAACCTAACTTTCTTCATGCTTTTGCCATCTATTTCTAGTGTCCGGGTATTAGACTTCTGGAGTGCTGTTTGCTTATTTTGGGCTGCATACCACAATTTTTCTAAATGCTTTGAAGCTGAATTAAAAGAACAAAGGGATTGATGTGTTAAAGAAATCTGCAGATTGGCGGGTTTTTTTTTTAAGAAGTTGATTGTTTTATTTTGCAAAGATCTTAAAGTTCCGAAGTAATGTTCAATGATAGCTTCTGGTGAGGAATGTTTTACATTTAAAGGAATCAAATTGGTCTTAATGTCGATAGGGACAATTAAAAATTTCATACATACATTTCGATGCAGGTTAATAAAAGACGATGGATCATTCAATAGCCCTCGGCGATAAATCAATTCGAGGGTTGCAACGGCCTCTTCTTTGGTTAAAGAGGAAAGCTTTGAACCTAATTTCAAGAGAAAGGAGAGAAATTTCTCGCCACTTTCCGGTGCTACTTGAAAGCTGTTGATCACATGTTTAATGCAATGAAGTGCAACAGAATATTTGATGTTTATATTTTGTAAAGCCTTAATAATTAGCTCTTCAAATATTCTCGGAAAGATAGGTTGGGCCAGATCTTCTGAGAGGTGAAAAATGTTTGTAAAAAGCCAAATAAAAATACTGTCGTTTTTCGTCCGATAAAGAATGTGCCAAGTAAAATTCCAGGTGTGTGTAGAAGGCTTGTTTTCATCAGTTAGGAAACTGAGGATTTGTGCAAAATAATCAAAAGAAGCTTGAAATGTTTCACAATCGATTTTAGGATCATCGGCTAAGGATAGCAAAAGGCGTTGAGAGATCTCTTTCAGCAAGCTAGAGATATAGAAGTTATCCCCTTGCCCATAGGAAGGATTAAAGTCAAACAAGAATGTTTGGAAGGAATCAAGGACTTTTTTTACCGAGGGGAGTTCTTCCGGTATCGCTGAATTTTGTTTCAAAATGTAGATGACGGAGGTCAGGGTTTGACCGATATTTCGGGTTTCCTCTCGTGCGTTTATAAATCGAAAAAGACAATCACGTAGAGGATTTTGCAAGTTTTTCTTAAGCTTTGATAAGTCGTCGTTGATGGCCGATACAGTGGAAGATCCATCATTTGCAGGTAAGCCAAAAACCGGAGATTCAAGAGACCGAGGCCAAGCAAAACATTGACTATCAGGGAAAGAAGAGTACATCAAATCCCCCTTTATTAAATCTATTTTTCTTGATACCTCAGCAATCTATTCGATTTAGCAACAAATGCTTGTCAAAAATTGGATTTGGAGATGCTTTTTAGAAATTGATTGCCTCTAATAGGAAATTCCTTTTTTTGCTCCTTTTTAGCAAGATCTTTTTTCTTTTCAGTTTTCTTTTTCTCTGTTATGCTTGCTGCTTTAGCAAGAAAATAAGGAGAAACCTTTAAATGTCTAATAACCCACAACATTCTTGGAATGAAGAGAATATCGTCGATGATGTTGCATTTCAAGAGCAAGATGCCGAACTATTTAAAAGTCTTTTGAATAAAGAAGAAAAAACATTAACAGCCGAGATTCCCGCACCGATTCCCGGAACGATTCTGAAAGGAAGAATTGTAGAAATCACAAAAGATCACGTCGTCGTCGATGTGGGCCTTAAATCAGAAGGTCTCGTGCCGATCGCAGAATTTTCCGATCCTTCTTACGTTGTTCTAGATGGAGAAGTCGAAGTCCTCCTTGATCAACCCGAAGATGATAATGGTCAAATCGTCCTCTCCCGCGAAAAAGCGGAACGACTGCGCCAATGGGAATATATCCTCGAGCATTGCGAAGAAGGCTCGATTGTCAAAGGGCGCGTCATGCGCAAAGTCAAAGGCGGCTTGATGGTCGATATCGGGATGGAAGCCTTCCTGCCTGGTTCTCAGATCGACAATAAGCGAATCAAAAATCTCGATGACTACATTGATAAGACCTATGAATTTAAGATTCTTAAAATCAATATCGACCGAAAAAATGTCGTCGTTTCACGCCGCGAACTTCTAGAAGCTGAACGAATCTCCAAGAAAGCCGAAGTGCTGGAAAATATCAAAGTAGGAGATGTTCGCGAAGGTGTTGTCAAAAACATCACAGACTTCGGCGTCTTCCTCGACTTAGATGGCATCGATGGCCTGCTCCATATCACCGACATGACATGGAAGCGGATCAAGCATCCTTCCGAAATGGTCAGCCTGGGTCAAAAACTCGAAGTGATGATCCTCAGCATCGACAAAGAAAAAGGACGTGTGGCTCTAGGCCTGAAGCAAAAAGAAACCAATCCATGGGATCAAATCGAACAAAAATATCCTCCTGGAACACGTGTCAAAGGCAAAATTGTCAATCTGCTGCCTTATGGCGCCTTCATTGAAATTGAACCCGGCATCGAAGGGTTGATCCACGTTTCAGAAATGTCTTGGGTGAAAAACGTCACAGATCCAAGCGAAGTTGTCAAAAAAGGCGATGAAGTTGAAGCCATTGTTCTTTCTGTCCAAAAAGAAGAAGGAAAAATCTCTTTAGGCTTAAAGCAAGCTGAACATAATCCTTGGGATGATGTAGAAGAAAAATATCCGGTGGGCAGCAGTGTAAAAGCAGAAATCAAAAGCTTGACCAACTATGGCGCTTTTGTTGAACTTGAACCTGGTGTTGAAGGGCTGATCCATATCTCCGATCTGAGCTGGATCAAGAAAGTCTCCCATCCTTCAGAAGTCTTGCGCAAAGGGGATATCGTCGATGCCGTGATCCTCTCTGTAGACAAAGAGAGCAAAAAAATCACTCTTGGAGTGAAGCAATTGAGCCAAAATCCATGGGAAACAATTGAAAAGACCATGCCGGTCGGATCCCTCGTCAAAGGTAAAGTGACTAAAATCACCGCTTTTGGGGCTTTTGTTGAATTGGAAAGCGGCATTGAAGGATTGATCCATGTGACCGAACTGTCCGATCAAGCCTTTGGTAAAGTTGAAGATGTTGTTTCCAAAGGGGACGAAGTCACAGCAAAAGTGATTAAGCTCGATCCTGAGCATAAGAAAATTGCTCTTTCGATTAAGGAATACCTAATTGATCAAAATCAAGTAAACCGTGATGATATCGTTGTCACAGCGCAAAAGCGAAAGAAAAAGGATGAAGGAAAAGACAAGGAAAAAGGGAAAGATAAAAAGCGGGAAGAGGAAGAAGACGATATCTTATAATCTTGCATCATCATTGCCCGCAAGGCACAAATGTAATTTTGTACAAGTTTTATTGAGGCATATTAAATGAATAAAGATCTCATAGCCGTCTTTGAATACTTAGAGCGTGAAAAAGGGATTAAACGGGAAGTAGTGATCAGCGCGATCGAAGAATCGCTTCGTGCAGCCGCCCGGAAAAGCATTACCGGTGCGTCGAATGTCACTGTGACCATTAATCCTAAAACAGGAAATATCGATGTTTTCTGCGAAAAAGAAATTGTCGAAGATGTAGAAGTGGCTGCTCAAGAAATCTTGCTGGAAGAGGCACGGGAGATCGATCCCGAAGCTCAACTTGGGCAATTCATTGATGTCATCGTAACACCGAAAGATTTTGGACGTATTGCTGCACAAAAAGCGCGTCAAATTATCACACAAAAACTACGGGGTGCTGAACGGGATGTTATTTATGAAGAATACCGCCATCGGATTAATGAACTCATTTCCGGAACAGTCAAACGTTTTGTCCGTGGGGCTAATCTGATCGTTGACTTGGGCAAGGTCGAAGCGATTCTGCCGATGAAATACTATCCTAAAACAGAAAAATATCATGTCGGTGAAAAAGTTTTAGCCCTCCTGTATGAAGTCAATGATACCGAAAATGGCGGCGCTGAAGTGGTCTTATCTCGAAGCCATCCAGAATTTGTCAAGCAGCTGATGATCCAAGAAGTTCCTGAAATTAACGATGGGATTGTGATCATCGACAAAATCGTCAGGGAAGCTGGCTACCGTACCAAACTGACAGTGCGCTCAACGGATCCAAAAGTGGATCCTGTTGGAGCCTGCGTAGGGATGCGAGGTAACAGGGTTAAAAACGTTGTCAGAGAACTTCATAATGAAAAAATCGATATCATTCCTTTTTCGGCAGACCCTGTCGAACTGCTTCAAAATGCTCTTTCTCCCATTGAAATTCGCAAAATTAGCAACGAAGAGGATGGCACAATTTCGATCGTTGTAGATGATGATGATTTTGCAGCCGTGATAGGCAAGAAAGGGATGAATGCTCGGCTGAATAGTCAGCTGATTGGTTATGAGCTAGAAGTTCAAAAGATGACAGATTACAATCGCACGATGGCTTTGCAGCGCAGCGAGTTGGCAGCGATGGAGGATCTCACTTTAGATCAGCCATTGGAAGGGATTGAAGGAGTTAACAACTTAATATTTGAGCTGCTGGTGGAAAAAAATCTCAACACCCCGCGCAGCCTATTAACGACAACACCCGAGCAACTCGCTGAAATTCCTGGAATTAGCTTGGAAAAGGCTGAAAAAATTATAGAACAAATTAGAAAACAAAGGATGTAACGCTTTGGCTAAAAATCTTAAAATTAACATTAAAAACACTCAAATTGCTGAAGCGATCAATCTCGGTAAAATAAAGGGCAAACTTGCCAAAAATAAAGAAGATGCCGAGAAGGGTAAAACGGAAGAGGAAGCTCCACCAAGCAAAGAAGGAAAGCGCACTCCACCCCTTAGTGCTGTTCAGCCCCCAGCTTCTGAAGAAGCCCCTAGAATACGGGCCCGTTCAAAATCGGCTTTTGCAGAAGGGGGTATTCCTGAAGCCAAACATAAGGCTCTTCACCTTCCAGAACAAGAAGCTCCACATTTATTTAAGGCCGAGGAAGCCATCCGCGGAGAAGAGGGGATTTTCCGTCAAAAGACCAGTGAAGAATTGCGCCAAGAGATTTTTGCCGAAGAGATCGTTGAACAAGCCGAAGCGATTAAGGCTGCAGAAATAAAACGAAAGGCTAAACTTTTTTCCGAAAGTGAAGGCGCCCCGCATCCAGAAAAAGAGACCGGGCAGCATGAAAAAAGCCCTTTGGAGCTTCAGACAGATGGCAAGGGGGGAGCCTTTTCGACTGCAAGCGAGGCAGCCGCTTCACCCACTAGGGAACTAGGCAAAGAAACAATCAAATTAGGCCCTACAGGGAAGCATATTAATGATCTCTTGCCCTCAAAACCAAAACCAGCACCGATAGTTGCGCGAGAACCTGTTCAAGAGAAAATGCCTGAAAAGCAAAAAACGGCGGAAGCCCCGCCCAAAGTTGCCAATGCGCAGACTACTGTTGAAACCTCCAAAGAAAAAGGAAAAGTCAAGCAGCGTGGTCGTGGGAAAGAGGAGGGGGTACATGAGGCGCTTACTGGGGAAGAAGCAGAAGCTAAAAAAGCCGCTAAAACCTCTAAATTTAAAGAATTTCGAGATATTAAGCCTGCGAAGAGGCAAGAGTTGCAGAAAAGTTTTGATGCTCGAGATCGGCATGGTTTACGGCAAGGGGAGGAGGAAGTCCGCGTTTGGCGTAAAAAGAAAAGTAAAGTGAGGTATGTTCAAGAAGATACCACAATCCGCCCGAACGCCCTTAAAGTGCGTCTCCCCATCATGATCAAAGACTTGGCTGTTGAAATGAAATTAAAATCTTCCCAACTTATCCAGAAATTATTTTTGCAAGGGATGGTAGTGACCCTCAACGATTTGTTGGAAGATGAAACGGTGGTGCAGTTATTAGGTCAGGAGTTTGGATGTGAAATCGCGGTCGATACATCGGAAGAAGAACGGCTGCGGATTACCGATAAAAGCATTAAAGAGGAAATCCAGGCAACAGACCTCTCTTTGCTTACTATCCGCCCCCCTGTGGTCACATTTATGGGGCATGTGGATCATGGTAAAACGAGTTTGATTGATGCCATCCGCAAAAGCAATCGAGCTGCCGGAGAAGCGGGAGCTATCACACAACATATCGGCGCCTTTTGCTGCCACACTCCCGTCGGCGACATCGCCATTTTGGATACACCTGGTCACGAAGCTTTTTCTGCCATGCGCGCACGGGGCGCTGATGTTACCGATATTGTTGTTTTGGTCATTGCCGGTGACGAAGGGATTCGGCAGCAAACTGAAGAAGCCATTCAACATGCCAAATCGGCAAATGTCACCATTGTTGTTGCCTTGAACAAGTGTGACAAGCCCAATTTCAATGCTGAAAATGTATACAGGCAGCTGGCTGAGCATGAATTGCTACCGGAATCGTGGGGAGGTCAAACCATTTGCGTGAACTGTTCTGCTGTGACAGGAGAAGGGATTTCACAGCTTCTGGAAATGTTAGCCTTGCAAGCGGAAGTTCTTGAATTGAAAGCTAGCAGAAGTGCGCGTGCCCGCGGAACTGTTTTAGAATCTGAAATGCACAAAGGGATGGGGGCTGTTGCTACAGTGTTAGTGCAAAACGGAACGTTAAAGATGGGAGATGCCCTTGTTTTCGGCAATATGTGGTGCCGTGTGAAAACGATGAGAGATGAGTTTGGCATCGAATTAACTGAAGCCGGTCCTTCAACCCCTGTAGAGATTACGGGCCTTTCAGGTTTACCCGATGCGGGACAGGAGTTCATTGTTGTTAAATCGGAAAGAGAAGCCCGTGAGATAGCGGAAGGGCGGAAGCAAGATTTGCGCCAGTTTGCTTTACAGCAGAAAAAGAAAATTTCAGCGGAAGGCCTTTTGCAGCAAACTTCTGCGGCAGTTAAGAAAGTTTTAAACCTTGTCCTTCGAGCAGACGTTCAAGGATCTCTGGAAGCCCTCAAGACAGCTCTTGAAAAGATTCAATCTGACAAAGCGGAATTGAGCATCATTTTTGCAGGCGTGGGTGAAGTCACAGAATCTGATGTCCAGCTAGCTGCAGCTTCCAAAGCCGTCATCCTCGGTTTTCATACAGCGATTGAAAGCCATACAGACATGCTTGTCAAACAATATGGAGTGCAAGTTCGACTCCATGACATTATTTACCATGCAATTGATGATGTCAAAAGTATCATGGTTGCATTGCTTGACAAGATTGCGATTGAAACAGAGAAAGGAAAAGCTGAAGTTAAAGCGTTGTTTAAATCTTCTCAGGTGGGGACAATTGCTGGATGCCTAGTGACTGAAGGGCTCATTAATCGCAATTATCAAATTCGGGCTAAACGGAATGGTGAAGTTTTCTGGAAGGGATCGATCGCTTCCCTTAAACGGGTCAAAGAGGACGTTCGGGAAGTGCAAAAGGGGCTTGAATGTGGAATC
The DNA here is from genome assembly GCA_963742415.1 of uncultured Parachlamydiaceae bacterium. Classification (GTDB taxonomy): domain Bacteria; phylum Chlamydiota; class Chlamydiia; order Chlamydiales; family Parachlamydiaceae; genus CAVULX01. The sequence goes on along the minus strand of CAVULX010000002.1, from coordinate 118,655 downwards.
CTTCTGTCTGGCTTTAATGCCTTGCAGGAAGGGGATATTTTAGAAGCTTATGAAGTTACCTATATTACTCAAGAATTATAAGATTTTATGGCAGGACAACGGCAGCGTACAGATCGATTAAACTCTTTGCTGAAAGAGGTTATCTCAGAAGTCATCCGTAAGGATGTCAGAAACCCCCATGTGAATCAATTAGTGACTGTCACAAGGGTAGACATTACCAAGGATCTCCATCATGCTAAAGTTTACATTAGTGTTATTGGCACCGATGAAGACAAGCAGGAAACGATTGCGGCTTTGCAAACGGCAGCCGGATTTATTGCTATCCATTCTTCAAAAAAAGTTGTGCTCCGCTATTTTCCCGAATTGACCTTTAAGCTGGATGATAGTGTCGAAAAACATATGCGTATTCAGAAGTTGTTAGGGGATATCTCAGCCGAACGTAATTCGCGCGAAAGCAGTGTGCAGGAAACAGATGGGGACATATAGCAATGGGCAAGAAGTGGAAGGAATCCTTCTTGTCGATAAGCCCTCAGGCAAAACAGCTTTTAGCCTTATTGCAGCTCTACGCAAAAGAATAAATATAAGGACAATTGGGCATGCCGGCACACTCGATCCTTTCGCGACCGGAGTCATGGTCCTTTTGATCGGCAAGAGGTATACTCGCCTTTCAGATCGTTTTCTTTGCCAGGACAAAGAATATGCAGCCAATATTCGTCTCGGAATCGTTACAGACACCTATGATTGTGATGGGAAAACGGTGCGTTCTAATGATTTTATCCCTACCAGAGAAAATATTGAGGAGGCTGTAAAACAATTTCAAGGGGAAATCGAGCAAGTCCCTCCGATGTTTTCGGCCAAAAAAATAAATGGCAAGAAGCTTTATGAATTGGCCAGAAAGGGGCAAACGGTCGAAAGAAAACCTGTTAAAGTTTCCCTTCAAATTCAAGTCATCAGCTACGAGTATCCAGACTTATATTTGAAAGTCACGTGCAGCAAAGGCACGTATATCCGCAGTTTAGCTTATGATCTCGGAGAGGTGTTAACTTGCGGAGCGCATCTTTCGGCTTTGAAAAGGTTGCGCAGCGGGTTGTTTCGGTTGGAAAATTGTATTGATGGCAAGTCTCTGGAATCTTTAGAATTTGACCGTAATGCTTGTATAGAAGCCCTTTACCCTTATTTGCAAGCCCATGAAAATTTATTATGATTTAGATACATATGAGAATGCAGCGAGTGACATTGCACTTACTATAGGCAATTTTGATGGTGTTCATCGAGGCCATCAGGCAATTCTCTCCAAGCTTAAAGAAGTGATGAGGCCCGTGCAAGGAGCTACTGTCGTCATCACCTTTGCCAACCATCCTCTGGAGGTCTTAAAGCCAGAGCTAAAGTTATCTTTTTTGTGCACTTTAGAACATCGGCTTAAGTTAATAGAAGAGGCAGGGATCGATGATCTGATTTTATTAACTTTCACCAAAGAATTTTCTTTGCAGACAGCCGAAGAGTTTTTAAAAAAAGTGCGGTCTAAATGCCCTTTTATTCAGCTTATTTTGGGTCCCGACGCTACCATGGGAAAGGATCGAACGGGCGATAAAAGCTCGATGTTAAAGCTAGCTGCAACAATGAAGTTCGATTTAACCTATCTCGATAAAGTTGTCGTTGAAAATGAAAAGGTGTCGAGCAGCAAAATCCGGGAACTGATCAAGCAAGGAAATTTACAAGCTGTGGGTCAAATGTTAGGAAGAGAGTATTCCTTGTATGTTCCGGTGAAGAGCGGGCAGGGGTTGGGTAAAAAAATTGGATTCCCTACGATCAATTGCCATGTGGAGACATTGTGCGTGCCTCCGTTGGGGGTATATGCTGTCAAAGTGATTCAAAATGGCAATATTTTGCGTGGTGTTGCTAACTTAGGGGTTGCACCTACCGTAAGGCAAGACCAAATCCCTCTGCTTGAAATTCATCTGTTGGATCCCCATGAAGAGATCAAAGATGGCAGTTTTATGGAAGTTGTTTTCGTGCAGTTTATCCGTCCAGAAATTCGGTTTGCAAGTATTCCAGAACTCCAAACCCAAATTAGTAAAGACATTCGAACAGCCAAACAAATGCTCATCGGCCGATTAAAACTTTGGCCCCGCATGCCATCGTGAATAGAGTTCTTGAATTTGCGTTTCGTCTCCCGGTAAAACAAAAAAGAAATGGATCTCATTCGTTCGCGGCTTAAATTAGCTGAGGGATTATATAAAAATTGGAAGCGTAGTGGAGGAAAATCCAATGAGTAAACAAAGCAAAGACTATGAAGTTACAACAAGCAATATTTTTGCTGATCTTGGATTAAACGAGCCGGATGAATTGCTCGCGAAAGCAAAACTTTTACATGAAGTTGGAAGTTTAATCAAAGCAAGTAATTTATCTCAACAAGAGGTAGCTAAAAAACTAGGAATTACCCAACCAAGGTTTCCTTATTGGTTTCCGGTCGGCTGTCCGTTTTTAGCACTGATATCTTATTGCACTATCTTGCCATTTTAGGATGTGAAGTAGAAATTCGGGTAAAAAAACCTCGTTCTCGAATTGGAATATTCAGACGTAAAGGTTGTATTGCTGTCAGTTAATATATCATCAACATTTGAAGAGATAAGAGCATCAAAATCGTCACCAAGATTCGCTTTTGTCATTAATGGTCGCAAATTTTTAATCTCAGTAATTTGACTATGGAATTCTTTGTTATATTGTAATTCTTTGTTATATTGTAAAGCATGAGCTCTCAGCCAATTCAAAGAAAAATTGGCTACTTCTTTTAAACGGCGGTCTCTCGTTTTATATCGAAAAATAGATAAGATCTTCTCTATCCAATCTTTTGATGAAGATACCGCACATGGAATATACCCTAAATCAGTTTTTGCTATTTGAATACGTTCACACCGCTTCCTAAAATCTGTACACTTCTATACAGGGCTTAGTTCCTGGTTCATCCAAGCTGGTTGTAATGATGTTTTGAGCATTATTACAGAGCCGTCTTGTCCGCAGGCTTTAATTCCGGCAAAGCTTGCCGTACTAATGAGTTTTTCAAGACACTTAGCTGCATTCAAATCGCGATCGATTTCTAATTGGCATTCCATGCAGTTATACACCCGTTCTGACAAAGGGAGATCTTCTTTATAATTTCCACATGAAGAACATTTTTTTGATGAGGCATACCATCTATCTGCAACAAAAACTTTACTGCCTCTTAGCACAGATTTGTATTGAAGCTGCCTTCTAAACTCATACCAGCCTCCATCTAGAATATGCCTTGATAATCTTTTATTTTTTACCATTTTTGATATTTCTAGATCCTCGATACTAATGTTCCCATAATTGTTAGTCAGCATCGTTGTCAATTTATGCAATGCATCATTTCTATTGCATGCAATCTTGTAATGCAATCTGGCCACTCGCTTCTTTGCTTTTTGCCAATTTAGCGAGCCTTTTTGTTTTTTTGTTAAGCACCTTTGGTAGCGTTTTAATCGATATAATTGCTGTTTCAATGGTTGATTATTTGGAATGACTTTTCCATCTGAAAGTGTGGCCAAATTTTTAATACCTAAATCTACTCCCACGCTTGCTTGGCTTTTGCATGGCGAAGGCCGTTGATCTGTCTCTACACTAACACTGATAAACCAATAATCTGCTACTCTTGAAATTGTTGCACCATTGATTTTGCCTACAAATCGCAAAGATTCCCTCAGCCGAACCCAACCTAGGTTTGGAATCTTCACCCGCTTTCCTATAATTTTAAGTTGATCTCCTCCTATGTAAAAGCTGTCGTGAATTCCCTTTTTTTTATATCTCGGATAGTTTGTCTTTTTCTCAAAAAACGATTGAAAAGCTCTTTGAAGGTAAATAAAAGGCTGTTGACAAGCATATTTGGTAACTTCGTATACCCAAGGATATTCTTTGTCTTTTAATCGATTAAATTCTTTCTTAAGCTCTAAGGCATTTGGTTTGCCACCAGCTTTATATATTTCTTCCCATTTTGCCAGGGCCCAATTCCATGCAAAGCGGGCTATTCCACAGGCTTTGCGAAAATATTTTTCTTGCTTGCAGGTAAAATCTAAGCGTACTTTATGTGTGAGCGTTGCCATTAACTAAAACCCTAGCTGCTTCAACAAGCTTTTTATTTTTGTGGCTTCTCGCCCCATATAATCTTGCAGAAAATACTGTAATAATCTCCAATACATCTTTGGCAAGTTCTTCTTCAAAAGAAACATCATCACCTTGATTGATGATGACTACTTCAACTTGGCGTGCTTGACAGAGTGCAAATATAAGCTCTGCCCCAAATCGAAGCAAGCGATCTTTATGAGTTAAAACCAATCTTCGGATTTTTTTGTCTAAAATCAAATCTAAAAGCTTTTTCAAGCTCTTTTTATAATAATTCATTCCGGATCCAAGATCTTGAATGATTTCATGGTCCCATCCATGTGAGGTACAGAAGGAAGAAAGCAATTTGGTTTGTCTTACTAAATCTTCTTTTTGGTCGTGGCTTGAAACTCTCGCATAGCCAATTGTTAGATCGCTTTTAGGGAATTTTAATCCTAATAGCTTGTCTAAATTATAATATCGTGTTTTACCAGAACTTCGGCGGTCGGGCTTAAGTGATCCTTGCAATTCCCACCGCCTCAAAGTTTGAACAGAAACACCTAATATTTCTGCTGCTTTGCCAATCTTAACAAATCTACTCATATGAGTAGATATTATCAGATTTGTATAGATTTTATCAAGCTGTTATTAACCCTTTTTCTCCAAAGCGGCTTAGCTGGGTACAAATATTTTTAAAGCTATCGCTTGAACTTGAAAGATTTATTGGAAACATATTCTTTTTATTTGTGAGTTTTAATTTAGAATTAAATTTAATTCATTTGTTTTTTACTTAAAATTTATTGTATTAATCAAAAGCGAATTAAAAAGCCAATTACTTGAATATATGTTTGATCTGAAATACATTCGAACTGCCAAACAAATGCTTATCGGACGATTAAAACTTTGGCCCCGCATGCCATCTTGAATAGAGTTCTTGGATTTGCGTTTCGTCTCCCGGTAAAACAAAAAAGAAGAGTTTCCCCAGGTTTCATTCGCTTCGCTCGTTTCACGCGGGGCTCCCCACTGACCTCCCTTCCGGGAGGTTTTAGAATGGACAAAATGGACTACATGGACGAGATGGACAGACATAAGGGGCAATGGTTTCCATTCATGATCATTTTGCCCATCTCGTCCATATGGTTGTTAATAATTTCTTTGGTTCATGTCGGGTTGTTAATTTTGGCTAGATTGTCTTCAATAACTTTTTTTGTAGCAGGATAAAGCTCATCTTTACCTTGCTCCAGGATAGATTTTGCCAATTCAATCCCTTCCTCTGTTTTGATGAGTCCAGATACAATATTATTGGCATAAAACAGACTATTTCTCGCAATCACAAAATCTTTAATTAATTTTTTAGAATCATCCGTCAAATATCCAGCCGATGCACAAAGTTGGGCCCAGGCGCCTCTTACAATAAAATCATTTAACTGACTGTAACGCACAGTTTCATTTTCGGCTGAAGAGTACATCCCTTCTTTTTCCAGTTTTTCAATATTTTCTTTGCTGATTTTTCCCACCAGCATCCTCAGGAAAGTTCTCGTCATGACTGCATTGAATGACTTCAGCTCATCCACCATCACTTCCCCGTGGATCGCTTTTTCGGCTGCCATGTTGATTTTATCCAGAAGTTTGCTTTGGATTTTTGGAGCATTCTCAGGCATTTCAGTGCCTGTAAGCCACTCTTCAACTTTATTGTTACTCATAAAATCAGCATAATTCGTTGTTGGCAGGCTATTTTCGATCCATGTTTTCAAAAATGCGAGAAACCATTCCTTACACATCGACTTGAGGGCAAAAACTTCGATGTAATCTTTCAAAAACCGGTCAAATTTTTCCCTACCCATGGCTGATTCCAGCATCATAAAAAAGAGCTGCCCTTTTCCATAGGGGATTAAACTGATGTGAAGGTCTTGATTTTGGAAGTTTCCACAAAGTTTTAAACTTTCCGTATTCCCGTCCTGCTTGCACTTTTCCGCTTCTGCGCGCATGTGATCTAGGTTAGTTTGTACGTTCATCAAGGCGTAATCTTGGGAAATGCATTCCGCGCAGATTCTGTATTCCACATAAGAAGTCAGCCCTTCGTTGAAAAAGAATTCGAGCCAATTTGCATTGGTGACCCAGTTTCCCGACCATGCGTGGGCGAGTTCGTGGATGAGCACTTCGATCCGATCGATGCAATCCCCGCCTAAAAAGCTAGCGCAAGCATGCTCCATAGCCCCGAAAGGGTAAGCCACTGTTAGCAAAATCGGCTTATAACATTGCCATTGGTAGGGCCCTAAGAGACTCTCAGCTTTAGCAATAAATTTTGGGAGTTGTATGAATCTAGAATAAGCAGTGGATGAGTTACAGATTTCAGCGTAGATCCCGCAACGATCATCGTAAGGTTTGTACTCAAAATGTCCCACTGCAATTCCCAACAAATAGAGAGGGATCCGATTAGGCATTTTCATCGTATAGATGCCTGAATCGCTCCGTTCAGCAGGGTTGTCAACAGCACTAGCTACAGCCATTAAATCATCACTTCCGGTGTTGATACAGAGGTCATAAGTCATCCGGACTTGGGGAGAATGTTGTCCTGGAAGAAAGCTGGGGCCATCAATAAATTCAGCTTGGGTAAACAGCATCGGAAATTTTTTACTATCCGTCATTTCAGGAGACCTCCAGAAAAGGCCAGTAGCATCGGGTGAGGTGCTGTACTTAATTGAAATTTTTCCGATTTGTTGCCCTTTTGGTATTGGTATTTTTAACGCTTGGGTCCGGTATTCTCCTGTTTTTTCCACACTCCATTGATCTGATGATAATTCTTGGCCATTTACTGTAACGGATGAAATACTTAGATTTTTGACATCAAGTATTATTTGATCGACCACCTCTTGTTTCATATTTTTATAATCGTATTCCACCTCTGCAGTCATTTTTTTTGCTTCAAAGTCAAAGTCTTCAATGTACCACCTCATGTGTGTTGTTTTGGCTTCTGTCGGGCGGGCGTTTGAGTAATGATCCACTGGAAGAGGGGGTAAGGTCTTAGTAAATCCTTTCATCCAGGGCTTTAATCCGCGGGCTTGCTCTTCTTCGGTAAGCAACACTGATACGTCTTTTGGGGGGCTTACAACTACTTGTGGTGATGCATCATCAGATATTTGTGGAGATGCATCATTAGATCCTTTCAAGTCAACATTTCGACAATGCTCTGGGTTAGGTGGTAATGGATTAGGGTTAGGACAAATCGCTGGTTGAACGGGTGTTACACTGCTTGTAGAAGTCATATCTTGCCTCCAAGTAAAATAAAAAATGCAATGTAGAAACTTAAATTATTAATGTCAACACATCTTCAAAATCGGGATATTTATCTGCTTATCCTAGTAGTATTATTTATTTCGGTGGACGATGAACTTTGCTAGTCCGGCAAGCAAGGATGTGTTATAAGGAAGGCCTTGTAGAATCTCTAAGGAAGACTTCAGTAGAGCGTCAGCAGTTTGGCGGGATTTCTCCATTCCCAAGGATGAGACATAGGTGGTTTTATGGTTGTTGACATCGGATGGGAGCTTTCGTCCGTGTTTTTCTTCGCTCGCAGTCACATCTAGGATATCGTCCACAATTTGAAAAGCCAAGCCGATATTTCCGCTAAAGATTTCTAGTTGGTCCGCTACCCTTTTTTCAGCTCCAGCAGCAATGCATCCAAAAAGAACAGCGGCTTTAAGTAAAGCGCCTGTTTTATATTGGTGTAATAAATTCAAATGGTCTTGGGAGAGGATTTTGTTTTCTGCTTCAATGTCCATAATTTGACCTGAAATCATGCCTGAGCCCCCCGCATTTTTGGCGAGAACGTGAATCATTTGGATTTTTTGATCCGCTGAAAGATGGGGAGCTTCTGCAAGGATTTGGAAAGCATATGTCAATAAGAAATCTCCTGTTAAGACAGCGTGTCCTGCAGGGTAAATCTTATGTAATGTAGGCTTGCCGCGACGGAAATCATCGTTGTCCATGCAGGGGAGGTCATCGTGAATCATCGAATAGGTGTGGATCATCTCAAGGGCGCAAGCCGGAACGAGGGCTGATTCTTCACGACCGCCGAGGGTTTCAGTTGTCGCGAGCGCCAAGATGGGGCGAATCCTTTTACCTCCATTGACGAGAGAATAGCGTGCGGCTTCAAATAAGGAGCGGTAAGCGTTTTTTTCTTCTGGAACGAGTTCCTTCAACCGGCTTTCTATAACACCTTTTTTTGACTTCATATAGTTGTCAACTGAGAAGGTAGGAGGTGCTTTTAAGTCGCCAGCTTGTTTCATAGGCTCATTTTTTTGTGTTGCATTTCTTCGGCAAAAACGGGCTTTTGACCGATGCCGATATAATCAAAGCCATACTTGACGATATCTTGAGGATGGTATTGATTGCGGCCGTCGAAAAACACTTGAGTTTTCATGACGGATGAGATCTGTTCAAAGTCGAGGTAACGAAATTGTTTCCATTCGGTCATAAGAACGAGAGCGTCAGCCCCTTGAGCCGCGCCTAACTCATTTTCGCACCAGGTGATTGAGGAAGAATTTGGTAAAACCTTTTTAGCATTGCCCATCGCTACAGGATCGTACAGGCGCAATTGACAGTTTGTCTTCAAAAGTTCTTGAATGAGAGTTAAGGAAGAAGACTCTCTTACGTCGTCCGTATCGGGCTTGAAGGACAAACCGAGAATTCCGATTGTTTTTCCTTTTACGCCTCCCTGGGCAGAAAAATAGTGATTTATCTTTTGACAAATCAATCCCTTCTGACGTGTGTTGACGGCATCGACAGCTTCGATGATTTGTAAAGGAAAGCCGAGGGATTTTCCCGTGGCTTGAATGGCTTTGAGGTCTTTAGGGAAACAGGATCCGCCAAAACCGGGGCCTGCGTACAAAAAGTTGTATCCAATCCTTTTATCCGATCCGATCCCTTTCCGCACCTTATTAATGTCCGCCCCTGTAATTTCGCAAAGGGCTGCGAACTCATTCATGAATGAGATACGGGTGGCAAGCATCGCGTTGGCGGCATATTTGGTCATTTCGGCTGAAGCGTTATCCATGATGATCAGCCTATCGTGGCTGAGCATGAAAGGGGAATAGATCTCTTTCATGGCGGAGATGGCCCGCTCGCTATCGGATCCAATAATGATTCTGTCGGGTTTCATGAAATCATTGACAGCATTGCCTTCTTTCAAAAATTCAGGATTGGAGATGACATCAAAGGGGACAGAAAGCCCGAGTTCTTTTTGAGCCTCTCGTATTAAGTTGTTGACAATTTTAAAAGTGCCAACAGGCACTGTCGATTTGAGAACAATGATCCGATATTCCCTCATATTTTGGGCGATCGTTTTGACCACATTTTGCACAGAGCGCATATCGGCATGTCCATCGGGGGATACAGGGGTATCGACCGCGACGAAGTAAACGAAAGCATCGGCAAAAGAGGAGGAAGCGTCGCTGGAAAATGTCAACCTATGGGATTTGACATTCCGTTTGATCATTTCTTCGAGGCCTGGTTCATAAATGGGGATGATCCCCTGGTTGAGTTTATCCACTTTACTTTTGTCTATATCTAAGCAGGTGACATGGTGACCCATTTCTGCGAAGCAGGTGCCTGTAACAAGCCCTACATAACCGGTGCCGATGACGAGTAATTTCATAAGACTGATCCCAACTTTATATGAGTTAAGAATTTACATTATATACCAGCGCGAAACTCACTGCAAGAAATTAGGAGATAAAAATGAGAGGTCTGTAAAAATGTGCAAATACACTTAAAGGGTAGATGGTTCGTCTCTTTCCTCTTAAGTTTATTTATACAGTTTTTTAACAGAATTTGGCCCAAATCCATTCGATATTAGAATTCTTTCGAAGTTCCATTTGATTATTAAAATGACTCTTTTTTCTAATCAAAGCGAATTTCGAAAGAAGTCCATTATTTTATATTTGCCTTTTGCAGGAAAAAGATGAGTCTTTCTCTGATCTCTTTTTTGATTTTCTGAATATGGGGAGGATCAGGCTTATCAAAACTATTAACAATTTTATACCACTCTGCGCGATCAAGATCTTTTTCAAGAAGAAGAATAAATTCACGTTCACTAAAATAAGTTTCTCTGATGCCAGTGCCTTTTTCTTTTGCCATTTCAAATAATTGCTTGAAACTGAGATCTTCAAGTATTTCTGTAAAATCATCATTAATAATTACAAATTCCTTTTTCTCTATCGGGGCACAAAATCTTTTTGGGATTTCTCTGTTATAACCCCACCCAAGCAGTTCATCGAAAATATAGTAAGTTTCCCGGTTATTGTTTTCTAAATTAGAGTTTTCTTGCATTGCAGCGGCTGCAGATTTTGCCCAAGTGTTCTGTATGAAGGTTATAAGTTTTTTTCTAGCATCATTTATGTCGTCTTCAGCACATTTAGAATAGAAACTGTCATCAATTTTTCTTTCCAGAACACGGATATAACTAGATTCGCTCATATAAGTAAGATTTGCATATTCTGGATGATTCAATTTAGGTTCTTGGACATCAGATGCATTTTTTCTTGCCATTTCAAATAACCTGCCCAAATCGTATGTTTTGATTTTTTTATCAAATTCATTTTCATAATTTTCTATTACCTTTTCTCTAACGACAAATCTATCTGGGACTTTTATGTTTGTTCCAATGCCAGTGAAAGAGTTGTAAATGTAGAAAAGTTCTATATTTTGGCAGGAGTTATTGATGTTGCTAGGATTATTTGGAGAATTTAGTTTTTTTTTTCGTTAGTATGAAAAATTTCAGATAAGACTTCTTCCGGTAATGGAGTTATTATTTGACCCTTTCTGGCTCCACGCACCCGCTTTTCATCAAAGTCTTTTTCCGTCACGCCATCTTGGTAAATGATTTTGTCTTTTGCTAGATGCATCACCAAGGAACGAAGTTTAAGGGCGTTTAATTTTCCATTTTCTAAACCCCTTCCTTTTATTAAAGTGATTTCATACGCATTCATTGGGCATTTTTCTGTAGAGGAACAGCTTCCCAGCACTAATGTTTGAACCATCCCCAAAGTGATGCTACTCATGTTTTTCTCCGCGGTTGCAAGTTAGTCCGTATTATGTTAAAACATTTCTTTATTGTAAAATGCAACTAATAGAAAAACTGAACTTTTCACGCAGCTCCAAATTCTAATTTTTGGGCCACCTTAGGTAAACATTAGAAAGTTAAAGCTTCTATAAGATCTTCATGATCAAAGGCTAAGGCCATTCTCTCTATTTCAGAAGAGCTGATTTCAAAAAATCTAGCTTCTTTTTTTTAATTTATTTGCTCATTCGCATAAAGTTCGTAATTCTTAACGTTAAGCAAAATAACGTTCATTTTCATGAACATTATCAAAAGGATTAAAAATGGCTCGTTGGATTAACAGAACAGATTCCGCTTTCTAAAATCTGTACATTTCTATACAGGGCTTAGTTCCTGCTTCATCCAAGCTGGTTGTAATGATGTTTTGAGCATTATTACAGAGCCGTCTTGTCCGCAGGCGTTAATTCCGGTAAAGCTTACCGTACTAATAAGTTTTTCAAGGCACTTAGCTGCATTCAAATCGCGATCGATTTCTAATTGGCATTCCATGCAGTTATACACCCGTTCTGACAAAGCGAGATCTTCTTTATAATGTCCACATGAAGAACATTTTTTTGATGAGGCATACCATCTGTCTGCAACAAAAATTTTATTGCCTCTTAGCACAGATTTGTATTGAAGCTGCCTTCTAAATTCATACCAGCCTCCATCTAGAATATGCCTTGATAATCTTTTATTTTTTACCATTTTTGATATTTCTAGATCCTCGATACTAATGTTCCCATAATTGTTAGTCAGCATCGTTGTCAATTTATGCAATGCATCATTTCTATTGCATGCAATCTTGTAATGCAATCTTGCCACTCGCTTCTTTGCTTTTTGCCAATTTAGCGAGCCTTTTTGTCTTTTCGTTAAGCGCCTTTGGTAGCGTTTTAATCGATATAATTGCTGTTTCAATGGTTGATTATTTGGAATGACTTTTCCATCTGAAAGTGTGGCCAAATTTTTAATACCTAAATCTACTCCCACGCTTGCTTGGCTTTTGCATGGCGAAGGCCGTTGATCTGTCTCTACACTAACACTGATAAACCAATAATCTGCTACTCTTGAAATTGTTGCACCATTGATTTTGCCTTCAAATCGCAAAGATTCCCTCAACCGAACCCATCCTAGGTTTGGAATCTTTACCTGTTTTCCTATAATTTTAACTTGATCTCCTCCTATGTAAAAGCTGTCGTGAATTCCCTTTTTTTTATATCTCGGATATTTTGTCTTTTTCTCAAAAAACGATTGAAAAGCTCTTTGAAGGTAAATAAAAGGCTGCTGACATGCATATTTGGTAACTTCATATACCCAAGGAAATTCTTTTTCTTTTAATCGATTAAATTCTTTCTTAAGCTCTAAGGCATTTGGTTTGTCACCAGCTTTATATATTTCTTCCCATTTTGCCAGGGCCCAATTCCATGCAAAGCGGGCTATTCCACAGGCTTTGCGAAAATATTTTTCTTGCTTGCAGGTAAAATCTAAGCGTATTTTATGTGTGAGCGTTGCCATTAATTAAAACCCTAGCTGCTTCAACAAGCTTTTTATTTTTGTGGCTTCTCGCCCCATATAATCTTGCAGAAAATACTGTAATAATCTCCAATACATCTTTGGCAAGTTCTTCTTCAAAAGAAACATCATCACCTTGATTGATGATGACAACTTCAACTTGACGTGCTTGACAGAGTGCAAATATAAGCTCTGCCCCAAATCGAAGCAAGCGATCTTTATGAGTTAAAACCAATCTTCGGATTTTTTTGTCTAAAATCAAATCTAAAAGCTTTTTCAAGCCCTTTTTATAATAATTCATTCCGGATCCAAGATCTTGAATGACTTCATGATCCCACCCATGTGAGGTACAGAAGGAAGAAAGCAATTTGGCTTGTCTTACTAAATCTTCTTTTTGGTCGTGGCTTGAAACTCTCGCATAGGCAATTGTTAGATCGCTTTTAGGGAATTTTAATCCTAATAGCTTGTCTAAATCATAATATCGTGTTTTACCGGAACTTCGGCGGTCGGGATTAAGTGATCCTTGCAATTCCCATCGCCTCAAAGTTTGAACAGAAACACCTAATATTTCTGCTGCTTTTCCAATCTTAACAAATCTACTCATATGAGTAGATATTATCAGATTTGTATAGATTTTATCAAGCTGTTATTAACCCTTCATTCAATTGTTTTTGTTTGCATCAACAAATGGCGGAAAAGATCAACCGACCAGTCGGCAATCTGCGCAGAATCAGTAATAAAGGGCTGCATATCTGCTTTCGCAGAGGCGAAATCCACGCGCTCGATTTTATCGTGCATTAGTTGTTCAAATCGTTCCCTTGTCAAGATCTCATTATTTTGGAGAGTGCCTGCTCGCCGCATGTAAATTGCTAGACGTTGTAATGGTAAAATAGTTTTTTGACGCACTAACCAGTACCAGTCATACCAATCACGTCCTTTCACACGCCCTTTCCATTCCCGGAAAAGGACGGCATGCATTTTTCCCGCAAAGATATCTGTCAATACCACAGTGCGGATACCGACGCTAAAGGGTGTCAAGAGGAATCGCGTTTCGAAATCATAAGCGGGTGCAGGATCTGTATCGACCTCCAATTTAATTTTCAGAATCATATCGGGATGTAATCCACGAACGAGGTTTCTGGGAATTCCTATTTTCAAGAGTTCGCCGAGGGTGTTTGTCTTGATAAAAGCAGAACGAATAGGTGTCACCCAACTTTTATCTTTAGTATCGATTTCCACAGAAAAACCATATGATGTGAGTTCTTTGGTGATAGCTTCATGATAGGGTTCTAGAGAGTATTTTGGATTTGGCGCAAGGAGTGTAAAATCCAAATCTTCAGAAAAGCGGTCAAGTCCATAGAGAATGCGAAGTGCTGTGCCTCCATAGAACGCCGCATGCTCGAAAAAATGTGCCCTCCATAGACCAACAAGTGCCAATTCCTGAAGAATCTCTTTTAATGCTCGCTCGTATTGAGAACGTGTCTCACATTTGTATCTTCGTAATATTGTCTCTAAGGCCGGATTCATTTTTGTCCCTTTAACCATTCAATTATAAGTTTAAGCGTTGGCGACCCTCCAGCCTTCAGGATTTCAGTGAACATCCCAATCCGCATCCGACTGACTAGTGCATCATCAAGACGCAGGTCATCGAAAAGCAGGTCAATGAGTTCATTCAACGTCTCAGGATGATCATTGCGAAAATAAAGAAGATCGGCAAGTGCCTTTTCAGCTGTAGCTAGGAGTGCAGTTTCGTTATTTCTTACTGGAACTAGATTGAAATTGACTTGATAGAGTTTAGGTGGAAGATGGGCGTAACTAAACCTGCCGATTGGGGTATCAAAATTACGAGCGCGTTTTGTAGAAATGCTTGTGACTTCTGCAACATGTTCGGGAATTAACCCGTAATAAGCAAGGGCATATTCCCTAGAAACATAGGAGGGGCCATAAATCTTATTCGCCATGATTTCTGGGCTGTATGGTCCTTTTCGGTAGTCAGAACCAAACAGGTAGAGGCCTTTTTTGACTCGGATTAAATCTCCTTTTTGGAGAAGTGTAGTTAACTTAGCCCTAGGAGATTTATAGTCCTTAAGACAATCCATGACAAAAGTATAGTCGATCTCTTCGCCTTGAGATTTGCTTCGGAGTTGTATCATTATATTAGTCATTGTGCCTTGTCAGTATGTATGTATTTATCGTACATACTGACATGATTATTGTCAAATCTGGATTAGTAAACAGCTTTTCAGCACTAATGATTGAACCATCCACAAAGTGATACTAAACTGAGCTTTGGGTTTTTCTGCACTTTCGGCTGGCGTTAAAGCTCTCGCGAATGCATAAATCATAAGGGGATTATATACTCGATTAAATTATGAATGTCACAAAGTGAGAGGAAAGCGGCCTGACCTCCCGCTCTCACCTTTTCTCTGTGAACCCACCGGCTGTGGTGATTTAGGCAACAAGGCCTAAACTTTTGAAGAAAATCTCTGATGGTCAACTTTGATCAATCAGCTTAAGTTTTCGCGATTTATTTTTTTGCATTTTGCAGGAAGAAGATGAGTCTTTTTCTGACCTCATTTAGGGTTTTCTGAACATGGGGACTCGCAGGTATACCATGCATTTTATTAATGAACAGAGCCCACTCTGCTCGATCGCCATCGTCAGCCAGATAATCGATGAATTGAGGTTTACAAAACCAGTCCGCTTTTTAAGAGAAAGATTGATTTAACGTCCGTGCATGAATTCCCTCTTGTAAACTATAGTTCATAGTGTTACACTCTGTTTACAAGCGAGGATTATTTTGCGAGTTTTTAAAACGACATGGTTTGCGCGTTATGCAAAACGAGTACAAATTGAGGATGAATCTTTGTGCGAAGCTATAAAACGGGAATGCGGGCTTATAGATGCGGATTTAGGAGGAAGTGTCATCAAACTGAGAATTGCTCGAAAAGGACATGGGCGATCATCAGGTTATCGGACTCTCATTGCTTATCAAAAAAACAAAATAGCTATATTTCTCTATGGATTTGCAAAAAACGAACGTGAAAATATTGATGATGAAGAATTAATTTCTTTAAAAAAAGTTGCAGCTGCATGGTTCAAAGTAAGCGATAAAGAACTCAATCGCTCCCTTTCTAATGGTCTATTACAAGAGGTAGATTATGACTAAAAAATCTAGTCGATTAAAAAAAGCCATTCTCGAGACGGCAAAAGATATGCTAGAAGGCGAAATTATTGATATGGAAGAGTATGAAAAAATCACAATGCGGCATCTAAAAGGGAACCTCCCGAAAATAGATCCGATAAGTAGTGAAGAAATTCGGATATTGAGAGAAAAAACACATCTCAGTCAAGCAGCATTTGCTAGTTATCTTAATTTAACAGTTGGCTATATTTCACAATTGGAAAGGGGGGTGAAAGAACCTTCAGGCGCGGTACTTGTATTGCTAAATGTTATTCGTCGAAAAGGATTTAATGCTCTTTTACCCTGAAAATTAATCAACAGGAAAATCTTAAATTTTGTCAGCCTAAGTCTGTATTATTTTAAAACTCGATGGCGGGGACGATGTCGGTGCAATCGTTGATGTCGGGTCTGGAGAGGCCGACGGAGAGGTTGATGGCAACACGGTCATCATCTTCCCGGTGGCGGTAGTAAAATTTGACTTTCCAGGCCGATTGCAACGTTGTTAAGACATCGATTTCAAATTCGGTATATTTGGGTTCTGTTTTTCGGTTCCAACCTTGGCGAGATTCAAACTGCACAGCCCAATTGGGATGGAAGCGGTAGAAAAAATGGAGAAGAAGGGTATCGCGCCGATCGGAGAGGGTGGAATGCAGCAATTCATGGACAGGGCGGAAGGAATCCAAAATAAAATTTGTCTTATCCGCTTTTCGCCAATCAAAAGCATCCCGATGCCTGTATTCGACGGCGATGGCCATTTGTGGACTGATGGTCCAGGCAATTCCTATGTTGAGATGATCGAGTTTATTGCGCTGGATGTCCCAAGCTGTTTCGATCGTATGGCGCAGGGTAGGCAAGCTATGGATGATAAACGATCCATAAATTTTGGGAAGTACGGCATGGATTGTTTTGGTGTGAAAAAAGGCGTAAGCATAGATGTCGGTGAAAAGGTAGCGGTTGATCCATCCCGCTTTGTTTTTATGGTAGAAATTTTGCTGTACTCCCAAACGCATGGTATTTAAGCGGTACCAGCCGTCATCGATATCAAAAATATAGTGTTCGTTTGGAGAGGCGGTAGGATAGGTGTAATAAGTATAATTTAAATAGGGGATAACGACATGCTTGCAATCGTAGAAATAACGGTGGAGGCGTGTGGTGAGACTTCCCCCAAACTGACCAAAAACGACCCACCGTTCGTGTTCTGAAGGGCTATTTCCATAAAAAATGGCCACTCCGCCGGCTTGTGGAGTCAATGTAAAATAATTCAAAGAAAATGGGCGGTAGAACTTTTGTGCAACTTCCATGCGGGAAGAATGGTAGTTGTGGACATGGGAGGAGCCTTTCGAATATTGGAAGTCGAGATAGGAAGTTGAGGCTTGCGTATCGGACACGATTCCAGTCCATCCTAAAGTGATGGGAAGCCACTGAGTTTGTAGTGTGGGAAGCTCTTGTTTGACGGTTTGAAATTGGTTGACCCGAACCCGTGTGAAGAAGTTTGACACCCAGGCATAGTCTTCATAGCGCATATGCAATTGCGTTAATCCAGCGGTATCGAGCTCTAAGCCCCGGTCGTTGTAGTCTGTGGCCATGTCTTTATCACTGAGCTTATCCCAGGTCAAGTTAACGTTGAGACGATCGTCGCAAAGAAGGTTATTGTAGACCCCTTGGAAGCGAAACCGGATTTTTTCATGGCGATGGACGAGGGAGGAATCTCTTGCAACATAGTTGATGGTTTCCAGCTGTTCTTTATGGTCTTCGGAAAGGTAATAGGTTTCAAGCCCGCCGCCTAAACCCCGGTTAATTCGGTAGTCTAGCCGCAGGAAGGTTTTTAGCCTTTTCCATGAAAAGATCTCATAGGTCATCCCAAAGCGAGTTCCTTGGCTGCCGCCCCAGCGCAAAGTATAACGGATCGGGGAGTCAAAAATGGAATCTAGGTTAGCCCTAAAAGAGGGGAGCCAGAACAAGGGGACGCCTTTGAAGCGAAATTTGACTTTCCGTGCACGAAGGTAATGATCTTCAGAGATGGTGGCGGTTTCTGTTTCGATTTGCCAATCATTGAAATAATTTTCTGAGGTCGTGACGTAGGCGTTCTCAATGTAGTAAGAGTTGTCAGGAAGCAGATAAATGACCGATCCTCCAAAAAACCAAGGTTCAATGGCGGATCGTCCTTGGTATAAGATCCCTGTTTTTTCTTGGAAGTCGTATTCGAGGCGGCTGCCTACAAAAACGTAGTCGCCAAATTCTACAATGAGGTCCTCTTCAGCTTCGAGAGTGTAGACCAGGGTTCCGGCGACCTCTTTTTTTGTATAGATGATTTTGCGGGCTTGAATCCGGATATCGGGGCCTGTCACGACGCCCCCTTTTTCTGTGGTTAGAACCCCTTCACAGTATTCGGGTTCCCGTAGGTCGACTACGATCCCTTTGGCGAAGATTTTTTCTACATCTTCTGTTGCGATGGAGAGGAGAGTCAAAGGGAACAAAATCGCGATAACTAAGGAATAAATAAAGTGTTTTGACATGAAAAGGGTATGCCTTTCAGTTAATTAGTTGCTCTAATAAGGAGGCCTGCAATAGCATAACGGTTTTTCGTATTTCCATGTAAGAGGGCATCTAATAAGACGTCTACCCCTTTATCTTCTTGCGTTTTTGCGAAGGCTTCGAAAGCCTCGATGAGTAACTTGGAGGTTTCATGGGGAGACAACTCGTAATGTGCCGTCAGATCCCGTTCGTCCCAGGGGATGTAGGGGCGCAACCGGATAAAATCTTCTTCTTGTTGTGCGGTGATCCATTGACGGAGGCTTTCCTCATAAGGGCCGGGTTCTTTAAGATTGAATAGAGCTAAATTGCAATAATTGCGTACTAAAGGAGCTCCTGCCTTTTGGGCGTAGGTTTTGAGCAGTTGGATAGCGGCATGGGAGCGAATATTTTCTAGTTGATGGGTTGTCAAGGAAACAAGTTCATTTTGGTGTGTTTCAAAAATGAGTTCGGCTAATTTAAGAAACTCGTCGGGGGGTAGAGTCATGGTCTTCTCGAGGGTGGCCTCGCGCAAGTTCAAAGAGAGTTCAAACGCAATAGGTTCTTCTTTTAGATTTTGACTGGCTGAAGGGACGACTTTCCAGGCGATCAGTCCTCCACTTATCGAGGCTGTTTTTACAAAAGCCAAATCGCGGGAATCCTTTAATAAAATTTCGGCTACAGCTTTTAAACAGCGAGGATCTTCCCTGTCAAGCAAGGCTAAGCCGGCATTGAGCCTTATTTGCAGTTGAGGGCTTTTTGTCAGTTCGTATAAAACATCTTCACTTCCTTGGAATTCGCCGAGGATTGAGATGGCGAAGAGATTCCCTTCCTTAGCGATTTGTTCTACGGGTTGCCGCACCTCTTTTTTGCCAAGGCGATAGAGAGCTTGGAGTGCGGCGAGTTTTGTTGTAAGGCTGTTGGAGCGGGTTAAATGTTCTAGGCGGGGGATGGAGCTTTCGTCGCGCAACATCCCCAGGGCGATGGCACAGGCTTCTTGCTGGATAAGGCTATGTTGTGCGGCGAGTTTCCGGATTTGAGGAAGCAAGTCATCGCAGTCGTATTTGGCGACGCTTAAGATAGAGGCGATCCTCACTTTTTCATCTGGATGGGCCAAAAGGCGTTTCAATACTTTTGTGGAAGCTACATCGTCAATCATTGCATAGAGTTGGGGAAAAAGGGGAAGCAATTTTTCGTCGACTTTGGCCATTAAGGCTTCGATTTGACCTAAGGCTTTGGGGTGTTTCTTTTGGGCTAAGCAGTTGAGGGCTTCAAGGCGGATGAGGAGATGATTAGCGGCTAAAGCTTTATTCAAGGCTTCGTCAGCACGATCGTTTTGGTATTTAGCAAGGAAGTTTAGGGCGATGATTTGCAATTCAGGTACGGGGCTATTTAGGCCCTGTTCTAGGATGTAAAGGCACCTCTCATTTGAGGAAATTCCTGCTCCAAACAGGGTCAGCAATTGGATTTGGGGATCTCTATTGTGTGAACCCCTATCTAAAAGGGTAAGGCCGATTTGTTGGACGAGCGTCAGATCGTGACGCTTATTTTTCTGACGGTGTTGTTGATACAGTTCCAAAGCTTGGTGAAGGTGGCCTGTATGGAGCGAGTAGAGGATTTGCCTATTGATTTGATCATTGGTCTGCAGCTCTGGTTGCTGTTCTTCGACTTCAGGAAAGCTATGTGGGGAATTTTCAAGATTAGAGAGGAGCTGATCTCCGTGGAATAGTGAAAGAAAAAAAGGGATAAAAAAATACAGCGGTGAAGCCATCGTTAAGTGTTCCTTCCATCTTGAGCGATAGTTAAAAGAGATATAAGAGAATAATAAATCTGACTCTCAGATGCCTCCTTTTGAATGGAAGAAATTCTTGTTCTTTGCAAGTAATCAATATCCAAACCAGATTCCTTGCATTTATCCTGATTTTCTTTAATTTTATGGATAAACTCTTCGACACTTGTCCAGAATGATTCCCCGATGGCCTCATAGTAATAGGGATCGTTTTCTCGTCGATATTGACTTTCAGCGCTATAAAGCGCCTGTGCCATCGCAAACCAAAAAAGAGCTTTTGGATCTAATTCTCCCAATAGTCCATGCTGGTGCAATTTATAAGAGGGGCGATCCATGTCATAGATCACGTTGGCAATGCGGGTTCCGACTTCTTTGTTGTTCAAAGTTTCAAAAATTTCTCCGCAGCAATGAAATTTTTTTCTGTCGGCCTCAGGGATGTAAGAAAATACCATTCCATGATAGACATCATGCATAGCTGCGGTATTAGTACCTCGAGAAGCACGAAATCCATCGACATAAGATTCTGGGAATAGTGAAGTGGGCAAGTAAAAAGCTCTTTCATTTTTGATCATACCCGCTTTCAATGAGGAGTGGGGGGATAATTGTAAGCGAGTGATTAAATTAGGGCCCTTGATGGCGTGGAGATAGGCGAGGATGATACCTTTAGAAACAATGATTCTCCTAGGAGAAAAATCCTCGTTGGCAGCTAGCCTGCTGAAAAGATTAAAACGGGATCTCTCTGCTATAAGAATGCTTAATGTCTTTTCGCGACGTTGTCGGAGAGTTATAGGGCGGGGTTCTTCGATAAGAATGATTTGTTGTTCAAAAGGGGAGGGAAGTTCCTTGATCGCGCTATAGAAACGAGCGAGTTGTTCTTCGCTCATCCACTCCCCTTTGATTTTCTTTGAGCTATTATGAAAGCTTAGTTCATCAGTGTACTGCGTACCTTGGAAAAATTGATTTGTTTCTTCTATTAAAATTTGGGCTTCAGGGTTGATGCCGGTATCCTTTAATAAAGGAACTTGCTCGAAGTTTTTGGGATTTTTGAGGTGGCTGATGGCATTTGAAAAAAGTTGAGCTGTTGTGTATGTCATTCCATTTATTTTCTTTTCCCTTAATGCGCGTAAATTTAGCAAATCAAACTTGGGGTTCGTGAAGAGAAAAGAATTAAGATCATTCCGATTGATCGCATCGACCAATAGGTCCAGATTTAGATGACCGTCAATAAGACAATCCATCTTTTTTTCTAAATCTCTTAGTATCTTGGGAGCGGTGTGTTGAATCACATCCTCATATGTTTCAATGGGGTACTCTTTGAAGTGTGAACTCTGAGAAGTTGTATCTGAGTTTGTTGTTACAGAAGGGGGTGGTTGGAGAGAAGAAAAATAGGATTTATATGTGACTGAGGGAACAATGGTAGAGAGAGAGACCATAAACTAACCTTTAAATATGTTTAATGTTTGATATAATTCCAGAGATCGAGACCTGTATGTAAAAGAAGCTCTCTAACGGTATTGATGGGCAATCCGGTGACATTATAATAGCACCCCTCAATTTTGCGGACTAATAAGCTGCCCAGGCCTTGAATTGTGTAACCGCCCCCTTTATCTTGCCATGTGATTGCTTGCAGGAACCTTTCGATCTGATTTGTGGTTAAGGGGTTAAAGAGCACTTTTGTTTCTTCGCAGGCATAGTATTCAGCGGAGCCTTGCCGGACGGTTACGGCGGTGAAGACCGATTGCCACGAATCGGAATAATTCGATAGGAAGGAGATCGCTTCTTGAAGATTTTGGGGTTTATTGTAAAGAGCGCCTTTGCAATAAACGACGGTGTCTGCCGTGAGGATAATTTCTTTCGGAAAAGAATGGAAAAGAGAGAGAGCCTTTCCTCGAGCTAAAGTTAGGGCGTAGGTGATTGGATCGCCTTCGTATGGGACGTTTTCTTCTAAGAAAGGGGGGATAGCTTGCTCAAAAGGGAGAGCAAAAAGATTCAAGATTTCTTTTCGTCGAGGGGATTGGGAGCCTAAAATGAGTCGAGTCATGGAAATAAGTCCTAAGAGATGAAAACTTGGGGAAAAGTTTTGATTGGTATGGAATCGAAGTCGACAGAGGGGCAATAGGTTTGTAGAATGTGTCTTACTTCTTGTTCTTGTCTGCGCAACTCATCTAGAGTAACAACAGGGTTTTCTAAAAATTTGCCAATGAAATCTTTGCCTTGGTAGTGGATTTCGCTAAGTCCTTTGTTATCAATGAGATCGGTTTTCCATTTTTTGCTATCACGAAGATGCATCCGAAGTTCTGAAGAGATGGTACAGCCAATAAAAATTTTGGCGAGGACCCGGTCATTAAGCAGTTTTTCCATGAGTGTTGGACTCTATCAATTGATCAAAGGATAACATAGCGGATTGGTACTTTTCTTACAAACGGGTTTATTTATCCAAGATTCCAGGGATGAAGGCTCCTAAGTAACTAGACACAGAGAAGGAACAGGATAAGCAAGATCGTAAACGGCAGGATAAGCAAGATATTGAATAAAGAGTAAGAATATGCGGATATGATTAAGTTAAGACTTTTTTTATCCTACTTATCCTGCCGTTTACGATCTTGCTTATCCTGTTCCTTCTCTGTGTCTGTGGTTAAAATTGTCATCAAGAAAAAAAAAGGGCAGGCACTGTAACAGTGCCTGCCCTTTGAAGACAATGGATTATATACCCGATTAGTTAACGATCGTGCTTTCTTGTTGCGTGATCGGTGTCTTAATCGAATCAGATAGTCACACTTACAGTGATACGTGCATCGCCTGAAGCTGCAGCCCTTTGCATCGACACGGTATTTCAGTGTCGAGCGTGGGCCAGATTGTTGAACAGGTGCGAATGTTACTGTTTGACCAGAGACTGTCCCTTGAGTATCGCCTGTTGCAGCTAAGCGGTACAATTTCTTTGGGGAAGTTGACGGTAACAACAACATTGCTGTCAGATTCAGAACCTTGGTTGACAACTGTGATGCAGTAGCTTGTTGTTTCGCCAATGCAGATTGGATCTTCTGTGTCGCAGATCTGGACGTTAAGAGCAGGACGTCCTTTCCAACGTGTTGTGAACTCTGCACAAGCATGCAGCCTTGGCAGTCTGTGACATTGACGCGGTTGGTGAAGCAGCCTGGTGTGCAAGTTGTCAAAGTGAGGTTAAACGTTACTTTTTCACCTGGCTTCAACTCTTTGAGTCTCCATACAGCTTGGTTGCCGTTGACTGTGGCGCCATTAGCTGAAACGATCGATGTTGCATTTGGAGCAACATCTGTCACGACAACTTCTGTCAAAGGCTTGTCGCCTGGGTTGGTGACGGTGATCTGGTAATCAGCATTTTTGCCAATTTGCTGTTCTTTTGGACCAGTTTTGTGCAATTTCGACACACTCTTTGCAGACATTTGTGCACCATTGGCAGGAAACGGAATCTGCATTGCAAGCTGTGACAACAGCTGTATTGCAGATTTTGCCACGCTTAACAGCTGTGAAGCAGAGGTTGACTTTCTTTGTTTGGCAAGGTTCGAGGCAGCCCAGTTTGTATGTCAGCGTTCTCAAGCAGCTGCTATGCTCAAGTCCATCTGGAACTTGGTCTGTAACAACAACATCTTCAGCTGTGCAGCTTCCGCGGTTTGTCACAGTGATTGTATAGTGCACTGCATCGCCTGGGCAAACTTCTTCAGGTCCGCACTTTTCGCAAGTACAGAACTGGCTTTGCGCAGAGCAGAGAGCAGAATCTAACAGGAATTGCTGTTGCGCAGAAGCAAGCGCACAGTTCGCCTTCGCATTCGCACTTTACCCACACTTTAGCTGGACGGCATTCGCCTTTTTTCATTGGGCCGATGTTCCATGACGACGCGGCGGCCTTCCACTTTTGCTTCTGGCTGGCTTCTTACGAAAGTAACGCCTTCTGGAAGATGTGTGACGACAACGACGTCGCAAACATCATCGCAAGCTTTGATGTCGAATTCGAGAGGATATTGGTCGCCGAGCATGCACATGCTTGGGATTTCTGGCTGAAACGATGATGCCATCGCGGCAGCAAAGTTCGTTTGAGCTGTGGGATAATGGCATCTTGCCAATTGGATTGCAAGGTCTGAGCATGGTGCGCATGGGCGGACATGCGGTCATACAGGTGCATGGCCTAGCGCATGGGGCTGGCATACAGGTGCGCGGGGCCGCGCAGAGCTGGGTGCGCATGGTTCCGCAGCAAACTGGTGGGCATGCGGAGTCACAACATACTGATCTCATGGCACCAATTATTGGGAGCAACCCATCCAGAGTACTGCTGTTGTTAACAAAAAAACCAACGAGGTCATGAATCCCAGTTGTTTTCTCATTAAAGTACTCCTTTTAGTTTAAGCATCTTGTTAAAGCTTTTATTCAATCCTTATCAGATTGCATTTTATCATTGATTCCACTGTCGTTTTTCGCGGGATATTTGATAACTTTTTGCCTTGTTGCTGATTATTTTCATGGCCTAGTCATGCGTCACTCGCATCTGTCAGGGAACTCCCTCAACGGTGCCTTGGACATCCGAGATGGCTTGCACACCATGGCTTACGTGTGGAGGCGGCGAGGGCAGCAACAAGTTTCACAATAAGAGGAACCAATCAGCACCACAGACTGCAGCCTGTTAATACAATGTCGTCGTTAGCCATCATCGACATTGTTAGTAAATGGCTCTCTTTGCCAGGGCTTCATTGAATACATCCTAAAACTTGTAATTCCTCTGGAATTTCTGAACGCTATGCGTTTCATTCATGTAAGCGATGAGGCAATGCCTCGTCCTTTTGATCATGCATGTGCCTGTACTGCTAAAACCTTGTCTTAGTAGCAGCAAGGATCGCAGGTGGTGGACAGCATGGTTTTGGTGGACAGCATGGCTTTGGAGGACAGCATGGCTTGCAGCAGGTCTTGGTGGACAGCATGGTCTTGGGCAAGGATTGCAGCAAGGATCACGGTCCCAGCAGCAGCAGCTTACCAGCACAAATGCTGTAGCAGCTAATGCCATCATTGAGCTGAAAAATCCAACTTTCTTCATAACAACACTCCTATTTTTAGTGTTTTTTGTTTCTTTTTGTTTAGGTCCTTTCATTTCTTCCTGAACCTCTTTCAATCGGTTTTTCACTGCCTTTCACAATGACGGCTGCTATGCCGATTGGTAAAAAAGGATTTACCTATTTTAGATACGCATTAAGGAATAATTTCTCCAGTAGATTTTTTACTTGTCGTGTAAATTTTTCTAAAAAATTTTATAAGGTGTTGATAATGAATTTTTTAAAAAAATTTAAAAAAGGGATGTTTTTTTCGAAGGGAACCTTATTTATTATCGAGAAACCTAGTTAACGGGTAGTTACAATTTTCTCAAAACTTTTTTCTATAGTTGCAAGAAGAGAGGTTGCCAGCTCTGAAAAGACAGTTTACAAGTATATGTAGGTGTGATTTTGGTTGAAAGATGAGAGAGGGTGCGGACAGATCTTGGGTTGCTGGATCTTTCACAATGGATTTGAGGCCTCTGCCATTTCTGTACAGGTGATGTTGAATTCGCAGCAGGGGTCATTTTTGAGCATGCACTTAGGTTGATGGATGAGAATCTGTTCGTTATAATGAATTGCAAAGGCTTTGAAGAGACCCATGCATAAGCAGCATAGCTGCCTGGGGGACGAATAGACCACGATGATGTTATTGGGGTTTACCCTCTTAGAGGAGAATGTTCCTGTTAAAGTGAGAGGGATCCCTTTTTGCAAGATATTTTTGTTAAATTCTTCGAGCTTTTCGAGAAGATCCAAAGTTTTCCAACACGGGTCGATGACAGATTTATATGTAAGAAAAAAATATGAGCCTAGAGAACGGCCGAATTCTTCAAGAAATTGATCGGGAGTTTGGCGAAGTTCTTGGGCTGCTTGAAAGATCACATGAAATAAAATGTTGTCAGGATATTGTTCGTGGCTAAAGAAAAGCTTAGACTCTGGGAACCCTTCTTTTTTTAAGACATCGATCCATAGATCGGAGAGCCCTTTTTTCTTTGTGTATTGTTGGAGAAGGACGAATATAGTCCCGTTCATAAAAATCCTTGATAAAGCATAAAGTTATGAAGAGGTTGTCTGTTTTCCGCCGACGACGGAGAAAACTAATTTTTTCTTTTCAAGTTTTAGTTCCACCACGCTGTCTGAAGGGATTTTTCCTTCTAGGATAGCAAAAGAGAGCATGTTGACGACTTCTTGTTGGATGTAGCGTTTGAGGGGGCGCGCGCCAAAAATGGGATCGTATCCCTCTTCTGCGAGGTGATCGGCGGCATCATTTGTCCATTTTAGACCAATTTCCCGATCTCTCAGGCGGCGGGTTAGATGGTTAAGTTGGATGTTGACGATTTTTTCCATGTCTTCTTTTTGCAGAGGCAGGAAGGGGAGGATATCATCGAGGCGGTTGATAAATTCAGGGCGGAAATGGATCTTGATGATGGGATCCAAGACAGCCATGATGGAGTCTTTGGTTATTTTGGATTGCGGATGGCCAAGTTTATCCAGCAGTTGCTCTGAGCCAAGATTTGAAGTCATGATGAAGAGGGCATTTTTGCAATTGACGATCCGTCCTTTGCTATCGGTTAAGCGTCCATCGTCAAAAATTTGCAGCAAGATATTGAAGACATCGTGGTGGGCTTTTTCAATCTCATCGAAGAGCACGACGGAATAGGGGCGGCGGCGCAGGGCTTCTGTCAGTTGTCCCCCTTCTTCATAGCCGACATAGCCTGGAGGGGAGCCGATCAGTTTGGAGACGCTATGTTTTTCCATGTATTCCGACATGTCAAGGCGGATCATGGCCTCTTCTTGATTGAAAAGCTGTTCTGCTAGCGCTTTGGCAAGTTCTGTTTTACCGACGCCTGTGGGTCCGATGAAGAGAAAGACTCCGATAGGTCTGGTTGGGTCGCTTAGACCTGAGCGGGAGCGGCGGATGGCTTCGCTGACTGCTTTGATGGCTAAATCTTGGCCGACAACCCGTTTTTCCAAGTTCCTTTTCCAAGATGCAGAAGTCTCTCGGCTTCGCCTTCGAGCATTTTACTGACAGGAATTCCTGTCCATTTGGAGACGATATGGGCGATGAGGTTTTCATCCACCTCTTCTTGCAGAAGGCGGTTGGGCTTTTTGTTGAGTTCCTGATTCTGTCTCTTCGATCTCTTTTTGCAAGTTTGGGGATGGTGTTGTAGCGCAATTCGGCGACTTTGTTGTAATCGGCTTTTCGTTCCAGTTCTTCTTCTTGGAAACGCAGCTGCTCCAGTTTGATTTTTTTTCTCTTTGAGAGCTTCGATCATCTTTTTTTCTTGTTCCCATTGTTGCCGCAGAAGGGTGAGTTCTTCTTTAATTTGAGCGATCCGAGTTTCTAGTTTTTCCGCTTCAGCTTTAGCAGCTGGGTGTGTTTTCGCGCCTCAGGGCTTCTTGTTCGACAATTAAGCTGGCGAGTTCCCGTTCTTTGGTATCGATGGGCAGAGGGCGGCTTCCCAGCTGCATACGGATCAAGCTAGCAGCTTCATCGATCAAATCGATCGCTTTATCGGGAAGATGCCGATCGGTAATGTAGCGGGAAGAGAGGAAGACAGCGGCATGGAGAGCAGATTCGGTGATGCGGACACCATGGAAGATTTCATATCGTTCCCGTAGGCCGCGCAAAATGGCAATCGAATCTTCGACGCTGGGTTCATTGACCATGACGGGTTGAAAGCGCCGTTCTAGGGCAGCATCTTTTTCAATGTGTTTTTGGTATTCATTGAGAGTGGTGGCGCCAATGCAATGCAGCGTTCCGCGGGCCAGGGCAGGTTTGAGCAGGTTGGCAGCATCCATGGCGCCTTCAGTGGCTCCGGCGCCGATCAGAGTATGGACTTCATCGATGAAAAGGATGATTTGCCCTTCGCTTTTCTCGATATCGTGCAGAATCCCTTTCAACCGCTCTTCAAATTCCCCGCGATATTTTGTTCCTGCAATCAGGCTGCCCATATCTAAGGCGAGTAGCTGTTTATTTTTGAGAGAATCGGGGACATCTCCCTGAGATGATCCGGGGGGCAAGTCCTTCGGCAATGGCTGTTTTTCCGACTCCTGGATCTCCGATCAACATCGGATTGTTTTTTGTGCGGCGGCTCAGGACTTGCATGGTGCGGCGGATCTCTTCATCCCGGCCGATGACAGGATCGAGTTTTCCTTCTGTGGCGAGAGCTGTAAGGTTTTTGCAGTATTTTTCGAGAGTTTGAAGGCTTGCTTCGGCGTTGGGAGAATCCATATGACGGTCGCCTCGGATTTTTTTGATATAATCTTCTAATTGTTTGAGAGTGATCCCTGATTGTTTTTTCCAGCTTGCGAAAGGGTCGCCTCCATTTTTCCAATAAGAGATGAGGAAGTGGTCGGTGCTGATGTAGGTGTCATTCCATTGTTTGGCTATGCCTTGGGCGGTTGCGATCCGGCTTCTGGAAGTTGCGAGAGGGAACAGGGGCTTGTGAGCTATCTGTAGAAAAGGTGGGCAATTTATCTAAGGCTTGTTGGACTTCGGTTAATAGCTTTGAAATGTTGCCTTGCAAACTTGTGAGGACGGAAGTAAAAAGGTCTTGAGGATCTTCTAAAAAAGCATAAAGGAGGTGGTTTTCGGTCACTTCTGTATTTTTTCGTTGTTGTGCCTCGTTAAAAGCTGTTTGAATAGCTTGAGCAACAGCATCTGTGAAATTGGGAGACATAACAATTCCTACATCTGTTATAAATTGATCATTTATTAATTTATAGATATACTACGCAAGCGGTGTTTTTTAAATAAGGGAAAAATCGATGAAATATTGTGAATCTATTTATAAAACTCAAAGGTGGAAGACCCGAGAAGTGATGGTTGGTCATATTGGAGTGGGGGGAGATAATCCCATTCGGATTCAATCGATGACCACGTCTAATACTCGAGATGTAGAAGCCACGGTAGATCAGATTATAAAGCTTGCTGATTGTGGTTGTGAAATTGCCCGTGTGACAGTTCAAGGGATGAAAGAGGCGGATGCGTGCGAACAGATTAAAAACACCCTGGTTAAAAGGGGATATTCCATCCCCCTTGTCGCTGACATCCATTTTTTCCCCCCTGCGGCGATGCGGGTCGTCGATTTTGTCGATAAGGTCCGGGTCAACCCGGGAAATTATGCCGACAAGCGCGCTTCATTTAAGACGATTGAATATGATGATGCTTCCTATGCTGAAGAATTAGAAAAAATTGAAGAAAAATTTACCCCCCTTGTTGAAAAGTGCATCCGTTTAAATCGTGCCATGCGGATTGGAACCAATCATGGTTCTCTTTCTGATCGGATCATGAACCGTTATGGGGACTCACCTAAAGGGATGGTTGAATCAGCCCTTGAGTTTGCGCGCGTTTGCCGTAAAAATAATTACCACGATTTTATGTTTTCCATGAAATCTTCCAATCCCCAAGTGATGATCCAAGCCTATAGGCTGCTTGTCGCTGCCATGATGAACCTAGGCTGGGATTATCCACTCCACCTTGGAGTGACTGAAGCAGGCCTTGGTGAAGATGGACGGATTAAATCTGCGATGGGGATTGGCTCCCTGTTATTGGATGGAATTGGAGATACGATAAGGGTCTCTCTAACGGAAGATCCATGGTACGAGATCGAGCCTTGCCAGAGATTGGTAAAGTTTGCCGAAAGCTATATAGATCAAGGCGTTGCGCCTTTCAAAGAAACATTCCGCACGATCGAGGAGATTAAGAGGCGCCCGGTGATTCTTCCCAAAAATGTTTCTATGCATCGTGATGGGACGGTCATGGTCAGCGTAAAAAATCGGGATGTTCAAGATCCTAGCTTTTACAAAGCATTGGGCTGCGAAATACAGAATGATAAACCGAAGTTAAAAATTTCCAGCGCGGATAACGTTGTTTTGGTTGATCCATTAACAGACAGGAAAGGTTATGGGGTTCTCAAAAATTTAAGGGAAATAGGGATAGGAATTCTTTCAGAGCATCCGATCGGGGAAAATGTGCGCCTCATCCCTTTAAAATATGCACGGCAAGAAGCTCTTTTTCGAGAACAGATAGACAAATTTGTCGTTAAATTAGCCGCGAAAGGCAAGGAACCTTTTGCTGTTATCGTGCGGGATGAAGATACGACCGATTGGGAAATTTTACGTGAAATTGACCCAGCCATGATCATTCTATCTCCTTTAGAAAATAAGCTGCACTATTGCCGCCATTTCTTTGAATGGCTCCAAAAGCAGCAGATTCAAAAGCCCGTCATTTTGAATTTTTCTTACAACTGTGCGAAAGAAGATCTCATCATTCAATCTGCGGCTGAGCTTGGAGCCTTGTTATGTGATGGATTAGGGGATGGGATATGGCTAGAGGGTCCATATGAGCTCGATTTTTTACGGAGCTTGTCATTTAATATTTTGCAAGCGGCAAGAATGCGGACATCGAAAACAGATTTCATTTCTTGTCCTAGCTGTGGGCGTACGCTCTTTGATTTGCAAGAAGTGACTAAGCGGATTCGATCGAGGACAGCCCATTTGCCTGGGGTGAAGATTGCCATCATGGGATGCATTGTCAATGGACCGGGTGAGATGGCGGACGCCGATTTTGGGTATGTGGGATCAAAGCCGGATAGGGTGGATCTGTATGTTGGAAAACAAGTCGTTGAAAAAGATATCCCCTTTAGCGATGCAGACGACAGGCTTGTCGACCTAATCAAAGCTCATGGACGGTGGCTCGAACCTAATTAAAGATGCGTTCAGTTTAGCCTTTAAATCGGGGGGCTGCAAACCATACTTCTCTAACGTGAGGGAGCTAAGTTTCGATTCGTAAGCATATAGCTCCTGTTGTGCTTTTCTAAAGTTGCTGGCCAGGGTTACGTGCAGGTCATTGAAAGCTATTTTCATTTTTTCCTTTTCAAAAAGACTTGATATTGATGCCATCAAAAATTCTTGAGATTTCTCTGAGACAAATTTTTTATACGTTTGTTCCAGTTTAGATTTCTCAGCAGTTATATTCTCTAGCTGTGTTTGTAAATTTAAATATTCTTTTGTATTTGCAGCTACTGAAAACCTCAAAGGTAAAAGCTCTAAATATGCATTTTTAATAGCTTCTGCAATTTTGTTACATTCTATTAACTTTAGTTTAATCGAAATTAACAGATCGCTGTTATAATTAATTTTATTTTGGACTTGTTTTATATCTATCGCTGATAATTCTTGAGGAGAAAAAAATTCTTTCTTGGAAGTCTTCTCATTAATGTTTTTTTCTAACTGATTTATTGATGCAAGAATTTCTGTAATAGATTGAGTAAAAGGTTCTTGAGTGCTACTACAAATACATGCTTCCTTATAGAGGGAATCTCTCAATGGTTGAAGTTTGTTATATTCCGCGATCGTTTTTTTATATTTGCTTTTTACATATTCCAGATTTTGAATCTCCACTTTCAATGGTATAGCTTCATAGAGAAGTAATCCATACTTTTCCTTTAGAGAATTCAAATCAGTCTCACTGTATTCCTCTATTTCTTCCTCTATTTTGAAGATGCGAGAAATTGATTGATTTTGGTCAAAAAGATTTTTCTTAATTTTAGCGTTAATATCCTCTTCATTTTTGATCCAAATTTCTATTTGAGCTTTTATCGTTTTTGCCTCTTGATCATTTTCTGCGGCAAACGTGGCTGCATCTGGAAAAGCGGCCATATTTAGTCTTTCTTCTGCTATTTCCACATTGAGCTGCAATTGCGCAAGGGAGACCTTGGCAACTCGCTCCTTTAAACTTGGGGAGGTTGAAGATTCATTTGACGTTGGAAGACTTTCCCCTTGGCTGTAAATAGGATAATAGCCGGGAGTCAAAGTATTAAAACTATTAGATCCTTGGCTTGGTTCCATTTCGTTCAGCTCCAAATCTCAGTTTTTGAGTCACGTTCGGTATTGGCACCGAGTCTTTACGAAATATTTGTGGGGTGTTTGTGGTGTTCCCACAAAGTTTCAGGGGTGTGGTTTAAGTGGTTGATATAGCGGGATGCTACAAAAAGGTAATCGGAAAGGCGGTTGATGTATATGATGACATGGTCTGAGACGTCTGTATGGTGATGGATGGGGACGATGAGACGCTCGGCGCGACGGCAGATGCTCCGTGCCAGATGCAGCATGGCTCCCGAAGGGTGGCCACCTGGAAGAATAAAAGTTTTAAGCTCGGGGAGTTGACTATCCATTTCATCGATCCATTGCTCAAGCATGATTGTGCCTTCATTATCAAATCGGGTTTTATCGATTTTATAGTTAGAAGACGTTGTTCTCGGAGTTGCTAAAGCGGCCCCTAAATCAAAGAGGGCGTGTTGGATAGTGATTAATTGTTCTCTGACGGTATGGAACTTAGGGACAAGGGGAAGAAATGCAAGGGAAGCACCAATGGCGCTATTGCATTCGTCCACAGTTCCAAGAGCGTCAATGAATGGATCATTTTTGGAAACGCGTTGACCGCTAAACAAAGACGTTTCCCCTTGATCTCCGGTTTTTGTATAAATCTTCGTTCCCATAGTGTTCATCATAGAAGCTGCCCCAAAATATGAAAAGAAAAAAGATTGCTATTCAAGGAACTCGGGACAAAGGCGTGACAATTCTTTACGGAATTCTTTAAGGACTTTGGGGTGGTGTTGATGGACGGCAGTGATCGCTTCTGCGTTGTGCAGATGGTTCCAAGATTTATTATAATCTAGCCTTTCTGCATAGATGACAGCGAGGTAATATTCGGCTGTGGAGTCATTGGAATCCAAAGCATGATACCGTTCTAGGAGGGTTAAAGCTTCATCGAAGCGATGGAGTTGAAGCCATGTGATCGCAAGGCTGAAGATCCCTGCTCGAAAAGCGGGATATTGTTTCAAGACGGCTTCCAGGGCATCCCTTTTTTTTAAGATTGATTCCCGCTTTTCATCGACATGCATGAAGAGAGGCTTGATTCCTTCTATGTTGACGTTACCCTTTAAGTAATCTTCTGAGATAGTTTGTTTGGATATGGCGTATTCAGGCAGATGATCTTTGACGAGCTCGAGAAGTTGCTTGGCTTCTTCATAGAGTCCTTCAAACAAGCAATTGTAAGCCATCAGTTCTTTTAAAAGCATGTCCTCGGGCAGGTAAGGGAGGGCTTTCCTATAGGAGGCAAGGGCTTTTGCATAGTCATTCTGTTGCCAATAAACGGAGGCTTGGTTGTAGTGAGCAAGGCCAGTGACATCTTTGATGGCTCGTTGCTGCAGCTGGCGAGTGTCAATCCCAAGATATTCTTCCGAATCGAGATGGATCCCCCTAGCTGTGGTTTCGATGTTAATTGTTTTATTTCCATCGTGGTACCGCACAAAAATGTGTCCGGGGGGTGTGACAATTTCCAAGTTAAGGCTCAGCCGTTGCGCTAAGCACAGGTAGAGGATAGATACCCCTAGGCAAACGCCGCGGCGTGAATCGAGGACAGAGGGGAGGAAAGTGTAAAGGTCGATATCTTTTGCATAAAGGGAATGGGGGGGGAAGCGGTAACCCATTTCCTCGAAAATAAAATTGTTTAGAGCCCTAATTTTTTTTTCTGGCGTGGACTGCATGTCAACTTGGGTTAGAATTTGCAGGGCCATTAAATCGAGGGTTGCTTCGTAGCTGCGAATAATGCTAAGACGATCTGGGGTTGGGGGTAGTTGGCTGAGGAGTAATCCTCGTGCAAGGTCGACCTCTTCTGTTGGCAAAGCGAGGACGGCTTCTTCCGTTAGAGCATAATGTCCTTTAAGTTTTAGGTGGGGTAGGGAGGAGGAAAGTTTTTCGATTTCAGCTAATTCATATGGATCTAGAGTAATGTTTTGATGATCGGGTTGTTTGTTAACAAGTGAGATAATGGTTTCGATTGTGGTTGGCAGTATAGGAGGTGGGATGTTGGAGGCAGGAAAAGACTTTGACAGAAGCTGCCAAGCATCTTTTAGAGATTTTTCCCCTTCAGGAGTTTCTTTATAAAGCTTATAAAACGCGAGGTGTTGGGGTAAAGATTTTGGATCAAGGCTATTGTATAGGGCTCGTACTTTAGCGGGGGAAGGGGTTGCCCCTGATAAGATAATGAATGAGCTCAACAAGCTCAGGAGTTTGCTCCCCCTCAGGAAAAGAGTTTTTTTACATTTGCGGTTTAGAAAAAAAAATTGTTCCATTGTTGCCGTTATACAATTATAACTTAGCATTGGCAAATAAGTTTGGGATGACTAATGATTCGCTAGGTTCACCCTTCAAAAATCGGATTATACGTTGTTGTAGCCTTTGATCCATTCGGGTAGTTGAGTGGTCAAAGCGGTTAGGGTTAAAATGAACGTCGGTTACATAAAAATTCAAACTTTGGTCAAGGTGGCTTCTTTTTTCAGATAAAACTAAAATGCATTCTTTATGCTGGATTTTATTAAGAACTTTGATGGCTACGAAAGCGGCATTGCTGAGAGTTTTTCCATAGATGATAGAAGGGGGAGTATTTGCAAAAAATTCTTGTTGAAATGCTAAATGAATTAGACGGTGGCATTGGAGACTTTCGGGAGGTTCTTGACCGTTTAATATAACTCTAGGCAATTCGGCAAATCGATTATTGCCTATTGTTGACTTAAACCATTTTAGTAAAGGACTTCTTTCGTCAGTGTGGAGGCTGCTCTGCTCAAGTGCAGATAAATGAGTGCTATCTCTTGGAACAATGAAACTTTGAACTCCGTCCATATAAATCATAAGAGATTCCTCGGTTTGTAATTGTTTGCCACAGTATATAAGCCTGATGTTATTTTTAGAAAGGAATTTTCTGAAACAAAACTTAGGTTATTAGATTGTGCATGAGTTGGGTGAGAGGGGTGTTGGAGACAATATCTTCGACATAAGGGCGGAAGCGATAGGTCCAATTTCTATTCGAGATGAGGCCAGGAAAATTGATCCGTTCGTCGGCGTGATCAGGCCATGTCATACCCGGGATGAGAGCCAAGTATTCATTGAGCAGGTTGATGTGGAATAAGCTTCCTGAGTGGTGGCTGTCGAATAAAATTTCTTTCTGATGTTCGGGGGAAAGTTCGGGTGTATAGGACCATCCCTTGTATTTGGCATATTCTTGAGCCTCATCAGGACTATTTTTCCACCATAAAAATAATGTATCGGAGTCATGCGTGGAGACAGTTGTCATACTATCGATAGGATAATTTTTGGGATCGATAAATCTTTTGTCTTCATTCCACATCCGTTCCCAGCGCATCACTTTGGTGCCGCAGATCCCCAGCTGTTTTAAGCAAGAGCGCACTTCCGGTGGGACAACACCTAAATCTTCTCCGATAGGGAGGAGCGAGCAGTGTTTTAACATGACTTGCAAAATCTTTTCCCCTTGGGGGATCCAGAGATCTTTATTTGAAGGGATAAAGCTTCCTTCGGAGCCTTTTTTTCCGAGGGGTATGGCCCAAATCCGGAAAAAACCTACGATGTGATCGAGGCGGTAAAGATGGTAAAAAGAGCTGGCTGTGTGCAGACGTTGTTTCCACCAGCTAAAGTGGTGAAACTCCATGCTATCCCAGTGGTATAAAGGAAAACCCCAGTTTTGACCCTCTTCTGCGTACATATCGGGAGGGGCGCCTGCTTCTCGATCTAAGGAGAAAAAATGGCGGTATCGCCAAACATCGGAGCTTTCCCGGTTAATGAGGATGGGGATGTCCCCCTTTAAGAAAATGCCCTTTTCTGTGGCTTTATTTTTTATGCTGATAAGCTGCTGAAAACACAGATATTGAATAAATCGGTGGAAATCCATCTCTTTTTTATATTCATGCAGGAGATGGTGGTAGGATTGGGTAGAAATATTTTTCAGGTCTTCAGGCCATTCATTCCATGATTGCCAATGCTTCGCCAACTTTAAAGATTTGAATAGGGCGTAGCTATCTAACCAAGGGTGGCGGCTTAAGAATAGGAGGTAGTCATAGCTTGAAAGGATGGAAGGACCTTGCACATGGAAATAAGCGCGTAAAAATCGATCTTTAAGGGTGCGCACTTTTTCATAGTCGACCCATTGGGATGAGCAAAGGGCGCGCAGGCTATCGAGCTGTTCTTGGCAGTGAGGTACATTTTCGATGTTTTTGAGGTGGGACAAGCCAAGATGAAGGGGATTAAGGGCTGAAGCGGAAAGGGCGCAATAAGGGCTTGTGTCTAGGCCTCCATCATTAAGAGGAAGAAGCTGGATCACATCGAAGCCAATTTGTTGGCACCATTCGATGAGAGGAAGAAGATCGGTGTACTCACCAATTCCACAGCTGGAGCGGCTGCGGAGGGAAAATAGGGGAACATTGATTCCATGATGATGCCGTACGCCAATTTCGCGCCATTGTGTTCCAGCGGGTGTTGAAAGTAATGAGTCTGCTTGAATTGCCATAGTCTTGGTATTAAAATAAAAGCGTTTTTTTTTATTTGTCAAGGACGAAGGCCGAACATGCCGGAGGAAGTATAGACATTGGAGCTGGAGGGGATATCCCCATGTTCCAAAGCTGATTTCCATTGGAGGGCTTTTTCTGTGAAAGGAGCTATCTCATCAGCGATTTTTTCCCCTGTAAGGTCTTTGGTGTTGATATATTCAAACAGCACCATGTGCTCGGTTTTTTCGCTGAAGGCTAAAATGGCGCGGGCAGCGGGGAGGCCATTATTTTTCAACGCTTCTCGGAAAACATTTTCCCGGTAGCGTCCTTGAGGAATAGAGCCTAGATCGCATCCTAGTAGAATGTTTAGAGCTTGTGAATCCATTTCCAATTGCATTTGCAATCCATTGGGGAAGGTAATTAAGCAGGAATTATTATTATCGGGATGCAAGGTAGGAATTCCGATGGTTTTTCCTAATTCCTCTAGGAGATTATCAAATAAAGCTTTTACCATATTATTCTTCCTCCTCTTCTTCTTCCTCCTCTTCCTCGCCTTCCCCTTCTTCTTCCCTTTCTGAAATTTCTTCTAACTCATCTTCGAGGTCTTCTAAGGCTTCGATGATCGCCATGTACAGCTCATCGCGGTGTTGAATCGATTTGTAAATCTGGTTAACGGCGACTTCCCGGATAGCATCGCGGAGCTGGCTGAAGACAATGATTTTAGCGATGAGCCATTTTTCTATTCCCAGCTTGAGGGCAAGCTGAAGGACTTTACTTGCTGAAGGATACCGTTCGCTGGCTAGAGCCATGAATTGTTTGGCCATGGATTCAAAAGTCAGTTGATCTGGAAGGTCGAGCCCTTCTTTTTCGAATAATTTTTCCATTAATCCCATCCGTCCCTTAAAGAAGCGGTACACACCCAGGATAGCTTGCAGGGAACGTGTTTCGGTGAAGAGCCGGTGGAGAAGGCCGCGGGGGATAGAAGTTCCTTTAGCTTTCATATCTGCGCCTAAAGAGTGAAGGAGAAAATCGATGACTTTTTTAAGTTCTTTGAAGGAATAACGGTTGGCGAGCTCCTCGAAGAGGAGCGAGGATTCGCGAGGATTGGCTGTGATATCCCGATAAAGATCTCTCAAATTTGTGGGGGTTCCTAACCCTTTTTCGGCTGCTTGGCGAGCTTGAGCGCTGATGTTGCGTCCGGCGATGATTTCTCTGCCATAAAGGGCGTTAAAATCTTGTTTAGCTTCTTGAATGGTACGGTAGAGTTCTCCATCTGTTGTTTCCAGTAAAAATTCCAAAGCTTCATCGGCTAAGGAAACGTCTGGATAGAACTCTTGAATTTTTTTTAGGATTTCTTCTTTAGTATCACCGGGTTTGATGGCCTCGCGGAGCATTTGGAGCGTGGTTGCTCTGAGTTCCGGATTGCGCCTTTGAAACTGCTCGGCGGAATCTTTGATTTGTTCAATGGGTAGAAGACGGTAGGCTTTTTCTCCGGCTTTGACATTTTTTTTGATCGCACCGCGGCGAGAGGCGAGTGATTTTTCTGATTTGACGCGGGTGGCAAATGGGTTGACAGCATCTTTTTGGGCGTCGAGAAAGGCCACTTGGCTTTCTTGCTGTTCAGCGCGCAGTTCAGCAGCTTCTTCTTTGGCAACTGCTTTCATTGCCTCAAGCGTGACGTTAACATGGCCGCGTTGAATTCCTCCTAGATCTGGCATACTCCCCCTCCTTGGAGAGAATCAAATCAAGATACTATGGGCATCCGTGCCCTTTAAGATATTTGGATCCTTCCTAATGGTTGAATTCGTATTTCAGGGACAATTTCTTGATACGAGACAACAGAAATATCGGTAAACTCCATTTCGATCAGTTTGCGCACAAAGCGGCGGACGTCAATGGCTGTGAGGATGACTGGGGGCTGGCCTCCGGGTGGAGGTGGAGCAACGGTATTTCTCACCGCTTGCAAAATCAGCTGAACGGAATCTGGGTCGAGGGCCAAATAGGAGCCTGCGGAGGTTTGCTTGATAGCGCCGCGCACCATGTCTTCGATTTCGGGGTCGAGGATGTAGACGGATAAGACCGATTGCCCTTGTGAGTATTTATAGCTGATATAGCGCTTCAAGGAAGAGCGTACATATTCAGTCAGAAGAACAGTATCTTTTTCGGTTTGGGCCCATTCGCTTAGGGCTTCCATGATTGTACGGAGGTCTTTGATGGAAATTTGTTCCTGAATCAGCCGTTTGAAAATATCGGTCATTTTTTGGAGCGGGATCAGCCGGGTCACTTCTTTGATTAGATCGGGGAAGGATTTTTCCATAAATTCGAGCATCGATTTGACCTCTTGGATCCCGACAAACTCATTGGCATAATGGCGGAAAAAGTAAGAGAGGTGCAGGATCATCACTTCCAGGTGGTTCCAGAATTTGATGCCGGCTTTTTCCAGGAGTTCCTTGTGTTTGGCTTCGACCCAAAGAGAAGGCAATCCCAAGGAGTTTTTATAGGAAGTGAAAGGGAGGTTATATCGTTTTAGATTTTCTTCAGTTTCGTTGGTCAAAACGTACCCTTCTACGACTTTTCCCCGGACAATAGGCACTTCATTTAAATGGATAGAATATTCATCTTTGTCGAGGATGGGGGAGTCGGTGCGGACGTGGACACCCGGGAAGCGGACCCCTAAATCGTGGTAAAGCGCTTGGCGCATTTTGGGGATCATTTGGTCGATGAAACCCTGCCCTTTAGGGGTTTTTTGAACTTCTAAGCTGAGGTTTTTTCCACATTCGAGGATGACAGGCAATGTTAAAGCATAGCTATCTATTCCACCTCCCGCGATGACCTTGTGGCCTTTGACCGAAGTTTCCATTGTCGGAGCTTCCATAGAGGTAACCCCGCCGGCTGTAGCAGCAGCTGTTCTTTGGGCCTCATTTGTCCAGAGGGCATAGCCGATCAATCCAAGGGCTGCGGACAAGATCATAAACGGAGCTGTGGGGAAGCCCGGAAGGACTCCCATGCCCATTAAAAACCCGGCTGCAATAAGTAAAGCTTTAGGTTGTTTTAACAATTGACCTGAAATTTCACTACCCAAGTTAGTCGATTCTTTTTCGCTAGATACGCGGGTGGTGACGATACCGGCAGTGATAGAGATCAAAAGGGCGGGAATTTGGGTGACTAAACCATCTCCAATGGATAAAAGAGAATAGGTTTGGACAGCGTCCATGGCTTTCATCTCGTGGATGCCCATCCCGATCATGATACCGCCGCCGATGTTAATCAGGGTGATGACGATACCGGCAATGGCATCTCCTTTAACGAATTTCATGGCACCGTCCATGGCACCATACAGTTGGCTTTCCTTTTGGATGGCCAGACGTTTTTCGCGGGCTTGGTTGGAATCGAGAATCCCGGAACGCATGTCGGCGTCGATACTCATTTGCTTACCCGGCATAGCATCCAAAGTAAAGCGAGCAGCGACTTCGGCGACCCGTTCAGCACCTTTAACGATCACGATGAACTGGACGATGGTGATGATTAAGAAGATAACACCGCCAACGACGAAGTTACCCCCGACGACAAAGTTCCCGAATGGGAAGATGATGTGACCGGCGTTGGCGTGCAAAAGAATCTGGCGGGTAGAAGCGATGTTGACGCCGAGGCGATAGAGAGTTGTGATCAATAAGAGGGACGGGAAAATAGAGAGGTGGACGGCACTGGGGATATAGAGGGCAACCATCAGGAGAGAAACGAGACGGTGAGGTTTAGGCGATAAGGTAGTCGATGATATTGGGGCCGACAGGTAAAATGATCATCGCTAAAATACCAATGATAACCCCTGCGAGAACAAGGTCGCTAGAGCGAGAAATGGTATCTAACGAACGCTCCCCTCCCAGCCGGGCAGTGATTCCATCCAAAATTTTTCTAATTAAACCCATTAATAGATTCTCCAATTATTCTGATCGTTCTGAATATTCATAGGCGTCTTCTGTGTTCAAAGAATTAATCCATCGCAGCACTTCGGCAATAGCTTCGTAAGTTTCTTCAGGCACAAATTCATGGACGTCGCCTTCATCCCACAATTTTCGTGCCAATTTTATATTGCGTACAATAGGGATTTCATACCTTTTTGCTAGGGTGACAATTCTTTCGGCAAGAATATCTTGCCCCATTGCAATGATATAAGGGGCTGAGTCCAATTCCTTATTATAGCCGATGGCGACAGCGATATGGGTCGGGTTAGTGACTACAGCTTGCGCTCTGCGGACACCTCCCGCCGGGCCTTCGGAATAAGCAATTTCTTGGGCTATTTGACGCCGTTTGCTTTTAATGTGCGGATCGCCTTCAGTATTCTTATATTCTTGTTTTACTTCAAACTTTTCCATCATCATTTCTTTAGCGAAGTCAAATTTCTGATAGGCGAAGTCAAAAACGGCTACGATGAGGAAGAAGAGGCCAACCTTCAAAACGACTTCCATAAGGAATTCATTGAAGATGAGCAATGCGGCGCTTGTTGGGACGGAGACTGTTCTAATAAGAACGGGCAAGCTATTATACATGACGTTATAAATCAAGTACGACGCGACCCCTATTTTAAGGATGGATTTGATAAGTTCGATGAAAGTCTTCATCTTAAATTTAGCTTTAAGATTTTGAATTGGATCGAATTTTTTAGGGTCGAATTTAAAAACCTCTGGGGCAAAGACGGGACCGACGACCAGGAAGTTGACGACAACTCCTAGGAGGGACACGATTGCGAGGATGGGAATGCTGCAGATAAAGATGACGCTAAAGGAATTCATCCA
The DNA here is from genome assembly GCA_963742415.1 of uncultured Parachlamydiaceae bacterium. Classification (GTDB taxonomy): domain Bacteria; phylum Chlamydiota; class Chlamydiia; order Chlamydiales; family Parachlamydiaceae; genus CAVULX01. The sequence goes on along the minus strand of CAVULX010000002.1, from coordinate 77,252 downwards.
TAGTTGGGTTACAATTTTCGTTAAATCTGCATGGGGAATCATGCGAAAAGCCCCTACGGTGAATTCGCTCATGTTATAGTAAACGAATTGAGAAAGGCCGACAGTCAGCCAAATAGACACGATAAACGTAAAAGCGGAAGGCAAATCTTGCGATTTGGCGACTTGCCCCTTCTTTTTTGCATCCCTTAATTTTTTAGGGGTTGCTTTTTCGGTTTTTTCAGCCATAATTAGCCTCTTTAAATGCCGCTTTTATTATCCCGAGAATTTTAGGGCAGCCCTTAACACGCAGAAAAAAACCCACTCGCTTAAAAAAACATTATAACTCTTTCAAAACTACCGTATACTTTAAGTATAGATAATGAATTTTACGAGTGTCAAGAAAAAAATGAATATTTATTATATGAGTTATGCTATTGTATTTGTTTTGAAATAAGTATTAATTGAGGTTTAAATTTATGCCTGGTCTTTCTTGTGGTATTGTTGGACTTCCCAATGTCGGCAAATCGACGCTGTTTAATGCATTAACATCGATTATGGCGGCAGCGTCCAATTATCCTTTTTGCACCATAGAGCCTAATATTGGAATTGTGGACGTGTTTGATCCCCGGCTGCAGAGCTTAGCTCAACTTTCAAATAGCGGTAAAATTGTGTATGCAACGATGCAATTTGTCGATATTGCCGGTTTGGTTGAGGGAGCTTCGAAAGGGGAGGGGTTAGGCAACCAATTCCTTGCCAACATTCGAGAGACAGATGCCATTGTCCATGTTGTGAGATGCTTTGAATCGTCGGATATTATCCACGTGGCGGGCAAGATAGACCCTATTCAAGACATCCAGGTGATCAATTTAGAGCTGTGCCTGGCGGATATGCAAATGGTTGAGAATTCTTTGAGCCGTTTGGAAAAGCAGGCCAAAGGGAAAAAGGAGCAGGAGGAGGTTATTTTAGCCTTGAAAAAAGTGCAGAAATGTTTGGATCAAAATAAGCCGATCCGCCTTTTGGAATTAACTCCTGAAGAACAAGAATTACTCAAGCCCTACCCTTTTTTGACAAATAAAAAAGTTTTATATGCCGCTAATATAGATGAAAAAGATCTCCCAGGGATGGAAAACGAATATGTGGCCAAAGTCCGGGAATATGCTGAAGCAGAAGGGAACCGGGTCATTGCCATCTGTGCTAAGATAGAGGAGGAAATTGCGCAACTGCCCCCTGTTGAACGTACTTTGTACCTGGAAAGCTTGGGTCTGAAAGAATCGGGATTGCAAAGGCTTATCCATGCCTCCTTTGGGATGTTGAATCTCATTACCTTTTTAACTACGGGGGAAATGGAAACGCGTGCGTGGACCCTCAAAAATGGTACCCCGGCGATCGAAGCCGCGGGTAAAATCCATACCGATTTACAAAAGGGGTTTGTAAGGGCTGAAGTTGTCACATATGAAGATATGGTGAAATTTCGGGGGCGCAATGGAGCTCGGGAAATGGGGAAAGTTCGCTTTGAAGGGAAGGATTATGTCGTTAAAGATGGTGATGTCATTATTTTCATGCATCACTAGCATGCCTGGAACTTATTGATCTTTTTAATGCAAAAATGAAGGAACGAAGATGAAAGAAAGGGAAAAAGAGAATTTTCCTAAGGATGAGCTTTTTGTCACCTGTGGGGAAGAGATAGAAAGTTTATTAGAGAAGGAACTCGAGGGGTTTGGGTGTCAAAAGTTAAAACAGAGCTTTCGTGGGGTCTATGTTCAAACTTCTTCTGAAAAGATTTATGAAGAAATTTATAAGATTAATTATGGCTCTAGGCTAGCCAGCCGTGTTTTGCTTCCGTTGAAGAAGTTTCGTTGTTATAACGCGCGATCATTATATAAAGAGATCTCTGAAATTGATTGGAGTCGTTTTATACCCAAGGGCAAAACATTGGCTATTGATGCAAATGTAACTCACAAACAGCTTAGGCATAGCCTTTTTGCCGCCCAGGTGGTCAAAGACGCTATTTGCGATCAGTTGAGGCAGGAAAAAGGGTATCGCCCAAACATCAATGTCGCTCGTCCGGATATCCAATTAAACCTATTTATCAATGAACCCTTTGCCGTGATCAGCTTTGATACTTCGGGTATTCCTCTGCATAAGAGGGGGTACAGGCAAGAGAGTGTGGAGGCCCCCGTGAAGGAAACTGTGGCGGCTGCCCTTCTTTCGCTGGCCAATTTTGAAGGACAAGAAGTATTTTGCGATCCATGCTGCGGTTCGGGAACCCTGCTGATAGAAGCTGCTTTGATGGCGACAAAGACACCCCCTGGCTATTTACGCTCTTCATGGGGATTTATGCTGCTGCCGGGATTTTCCCAGGAGGCTTGGCTCAAAATCAAAGCTGGCATGGATAAGAAACGAAAGGAATTAGTTGCAGGGCAGTTTTTTGGTTGTGACAATAACAAAAATGCGGTGCGTGTTTGCAAGACAAATATACGAGCAGCAGGTTTTCACCCTGCTATAGAGATTATGCAAAATGATTTTCGGGACTATATTCCCCCGCAAAAGCCCTCGCTGGTATTTACAAATCCCCCTCATGGGAAACGGCTGGAGCAGGGGGAAAATCTTAAACCTTTGTATCGGGCTTTAGGAGACTTTATGAAACTGCGGAGCGCTAAGCCGGCTCGAGGATTTATATTTACCAGCCAGTCCGAGTTGGCAAAAGAAATTGGTCTTGCTCCGAAAAAGCGTCATGTGATTAACAATAGTGGAATAGACTCTCGCTTGCTTGAATTTGATTTGTTTTAAATATTTGAGCAATTGCAGAGATAACTTTGGAGTTGGGGTCTTGATGGAGGCCTCTTTTTGGAGTGCAGTGGCAAGCCGTCGCACTCCAAAAACAGGCACTGGCAGCTGGTAAAAAAATTAATTAGGGCAGCTATGGAATTGCCGGCCTTATTACATAAATCTCTACAATATTGTTCAGAAGCTTCGGAAGATCAAATTCTTTTTAAACTTTTAGTTGCCCATCCTCCCCATTTGATTAAATTTCTTGAAAGAGCTTGCGAAGATGAAACGTGGGCAGAAATGCATCCTCAATTTATGCAGGCGGCCTTAAGCTGGGTGACCGAGCAGTTTTATCAAGACCATCTTTTAATGTCTTTTGCTCAACGGATCGCGAAAGCGGTGAGAAACCATTATGAAACGGTAATGCCTTTCCTTCCGCTCAATTTAAAGGTTAAGCTCAAGGATTCGCAATTATCGATCAGCGGCCTCATGTTTGCCTCCAGCAGTGAATTTCTGCGTGAAATGTGTCGTCGCGAATGTAGGGATAGAAACATCCGCGAGCTCTTTTTACAAGAGATTTCCTGGTCTGTTTTTAATGCAGTGGAAGAATATATCTTGAAAGGCTCCACGTTTGATTTGGCATTAAAGGACAAACAGGAGCTGATAAGAATTTTAAATATAGCAGCAAAATGGGATCTAAAAGAATTATCTAGAGAGTGTCAAATTCAGTTGAAGAAGTATTTAACGCAGGAAAACGTGGTAGAGACTCTACTAAAAGCCATCAAAAATAATCGGGAAGAGTTAAAGACATTTTGCTGCAACTTTATCAATGATTTCAAGCTTGGCTGTCGAGTGGAAAATCGGGGGCCTGAAACATTGGCTTTTGAGTTTTTTGAGTTCACAGAAAATTCAATGGGCATTTTTAACCAGGTCAAAGAGGTTGTTACCCATCTTGTCTGTGGAGGGAGCTTGACTGAGGAGATCGATTTCACAAAGGTTGTGAATCAATGTCCTAAATTGATCTGCCTTGATATTAGTCGCTCCAACAATTTTTCCCAGTATTTAAAGGAAATCCCTGAGGATTTGCAAGAGTTGGATGTGGGAGCTTGTAGTTGGATGACAAACGATAATTTTCAAAATCTCGTAGGGTTTTGCCCTGCATTGTCAAAATTAACTTTAACAAGCAACATTAAAGTCGATTTTGAGGGGTGGGGGGCGCTAAAAAAACTGCCTGCTTTACACAGTCTGGATTTAACCCGTTGTTCACAGGTGGGTGATGAAGAGTTGAAAATTATTTTAGAAGCTGCTCCGGAGCTCGTTTCATTAAGCCTTGAAGAATGCCGAGGGATTTCAGATGCAGGGTTTATCGACATTCCGAATTTTAATTCGCAGTTGACTTATCTTAATTTAGCGCGGACTTATATTTCCGATTTGCCCCTCATCGAAATATCCTCCCGATGCAAAATGATAAACACTTTAAATTTAACCCGTTGTGAAAGATTAAGTGACAAGGCAATAGAAAAATCAATATCTCTTATAAATAACTTACATGAATTAATTATTATACAATGGAAAGCTTCAAAAAGCACAATAAAAGAAATAAAAAAGATGAAACCTTATTTAAATTTAGTTCTAGAGCATGAATCATAAAAAAATGCCTTGTGTATATTCTTGTAAAGCGATAGCTTCTGGTTAGAGGGTCAGAAAACTCCTCTTGAGATAAGGGGGAGGGGCGAAGATGAGAGAAAAAGTCTTTTCTTTCCTATTTGGTTTAATTTTAGGGTGTTGTCTAGTCACAAATCTTTGGTCAAGCTCTGTCTATTTTTACAATTTTAATACCTATACAGGGGCTTTAGGAAGTTTTCAAATCTACACAGATAATGGAGCAGAAGTTAGCGTATACGGCTTTGATGCAAATGGGAATGCTCACCTTTTGTATGGGTATAGCGACTCTAATAGATCGACCAATGGCCTGGGTTTGAGCGGCAAGGACCAGAAGGGCTTTATTCAGCTGGACGTTTCTAAGGTCTGGATGTTGAATCCTAATGAAGTGGATCTCTCTCTAGGGGGAGTAGGCGGGGGGGAGTCTTGGAATGTTTATGGATCGAATTCAAAAGGCGCGCTGGGTCAGCTCTTATTTAATGGAGTGACTGATATTAATACCGGTAATTCGTCTCAGTCAATTTCAAATTCATATCAATATCTCTCAATACAAGCCCAGGGGGGTAGTGACATATTGCTGAATAATTTATCTGCGACTATATCAACCCCTGAGCCGTCAACGCTATTAGTTTTAGGTGTATTTTGTGTCCTTATTGTCTACTACCGGTTAGGTTTTAGATCTCTTCTTCGAAAGGATGATTAGGAGTCATTTTGCTGAAGAGTTTGTCTGCCGGGGAACTGGGATAAGGTAAGCGCCCCCTTTGCCAATGGATGGCTTCAAAAGCGCTTCTCACAATTTCAGCATTGATGTTTTCTTGGGCAAGCCAATGGGACATTGCTTTTTTTTCTTTTGATATTTCGGGGTCTCCATCTAACAATTTCAATTGGCCAACGAGTAATAACAGGTCTTCATTACGTCGTAGGCCATTTTGATCGATTGGGCATCCTGCGAGGATAGATTGAGAATGCACATCCCAAAGGACTGTTTTGACTTTTTTATCAGCCCAATTGTAGGAGGGGTTGCGCGAAAGCTTTTTTCGCCACAGCCCAGTGTCTCGTGTAGATAAAGGCCCCATAGATAAAACTTCGTGAAGACCTTGATCCTTCTCGACGAAATGGATCAGAACGGTATTGAGTCGGAATTGACCTTTGCTTCCTATGTCGAAGGGATATTCACGTGAAAAACCTCCCCAAGCAACTTTTCGAGCCACGAAATTATTAGGAATCCACAGCCTATCGTCAAAATATTCGGCGGCTTTGCTAATCACTTCCGCTTTGGCGTCGGCGATTAAATCTTGAGCCAAATAAAATCGGCATGTTGTCTTTTTGCGCAACCCCATAAGGGATGATTCCGAAAGGAAGAATCGGGATTTGCATTTTGGGGAACTGATTTTAAGCCAATCGATGGATGAGGGGTCTTTTATTTCAGGCCAATCACGCTCTTGGAATAGGGACATGTTGAATTTATCTTGGGGCAGAAGCTGCTGGTTTTGGAGTTGATGTTCGTTTTGATTTTCAGTTTCATTTGTTTCATTGGCGGCTTCGTTGGCTTCATTGCTTGTTTGAACCGTTTGAGAGGTTTCAAGACTATCCAAGGCGGACAATTTAATAGCGCCATTTTTTCCTTTTCTCCAAATAGTGACAGTATCATTTAACACGGGCAAAGGTAAATTCGATATTTCATCTTTTAATTTTTCTTTTTCCTCTTTTGTAAATAATGAGCTTGAGGAAACTATCTCGTAAGCTTCATTCGCAGCTTCTAACAAGGCTTTTTTTGAGTCTGGGTTGTCCTTTACTAAACCAAAAAGCTTGGCGGGATCATCTTCGATCTCATTGACGAATAAACCTTCGAATTGTTTCCAAATCCCGCTCCAGACCTTAAATTTCTCTGAAGGTGTTAGAATAATTTTTTCGTAGATTGCTTTCTTGACGGCCATAAGGACTTTTCTGCATGCTGAGGGGAAGTGTTCCTCTTCGGCGATGGCAGCTTCATTATGAACAGCATATTCGACAATTTCAGGGAGAGTGGGTGTGGGGACGTTGACAGCGTCGAATGCCATCCCCATGATTAACCTCTGTATGTCGGGGGTCATACAAAGGTGAATGCGTTGAGTTGGGAAATTTAAATCAATTTCTTTAACTTTCTTCAAACGCTGCTGCTTTTTTAGGCCTCGGATCCGAAAGAGTTCTTGAAGCCATCGGTATAAAGGGTGATTGGGGCCTATTGTTACCAAGCCATCGCCTAGCTGCTTAATATCTGCCCCGAAGCCGTGGCATTGATCGTAATATGTGATGCAGATTTTTGGATCAAAAGGAGCAGAAGCCTCGGGAACTGGAAGAGGGTTTCCTTTGACAAAGCAAAAGACCTTTTCCTTTCCGGTTTCATCTTCCTTATAAAATTTCACTGCTTTGATATCCTCCCTGTTTTTATCACAGTGCTTCATGATGATGCGCGCCACTTTTTCGTTGCTTAGACCGGTGAATTGAGCCCCACCATCGATGATCGCTGAAAACTGGGTGCCGGCGGCAAAGTAATTGGATAAGATTTCTGCCAGGATTTTTTTAGGAACATTGGATTTGAGGACATGAATACCATTCTCGGGACATTTTTGGTAGATGATGTGCAAGAGCTCTCCGATGGTCGTAGGATCCCGCAGCATTTTTATCCAAGCCGGATATGTTCCATCGTTAAAGGGGGTTCCTGTGGAAGAAATTTGCCTATGGAATAACATGGAAAAATCTTGCGCCGTAATTTGGATCGATTTTTTCCAATAGAGGATCTGCTTCCAGATATGATAACGGATATATAAAAGGGAAGCATCAGGATCCCGCCGCAATTTTCTATAAGAGACTTTAAAGTCATGATCGCTCCAATTTTTTTGCATAAATTGCTGGGGAAGGCTTTTTCCATATTTTTTGAATACTTTGGAATCTTTAAAAAGGAGTTTGTTGTCCTTGATTTCTTTAGAGGCTCTTTCATGCAATATTGTTAGGAGTTGCCGGAACTGCTCTTTGGAAAGACCTTTTGTAAACAACATCAACATGGTCTTCACCATAGTTTCGTAAGGATTTTGAAGGGAATCCTGTTCGATTACATGGCTGTTTCCATCGCTTGGGCGTGCGAATTCACCATTCCCCTTTTTTGAAGCCATGAAGTCGACATTGGCCATATTTTTAAAATTCATGGGAAATAAGATCCCTAGGATCCCTTTGACTAAAGAAATTTGTTGATATAACAAAGGGGAATTTGCGATCCATGAGGGGATTTCCTCAGCTTGGTCGCATACAAAAGCGATAAATTCTTTTTGTCGGGCGGGATCGGTAATGTTAAACCGCCAATATTGGCTCATGGCTTTGGCCAGGCGTGGCTTGATGGTAGTATTATAGGAAGATCGATCGACTTTATAGAGCTTATTTTCTTTGATCGCTTTTTTTAGATCACGATCACGCATTAAAATGCGGGCGGTGGCCTCCATCACGACATAAAAGTCTTTGTTGATCCTTTGGGGGAGGCCGACAGTGAAACTTAATTGATGCCGATGGCGATAGGCTTCGTGGGATTCGTCGATGATGGCTAGCCCATGGGAATAGAATTCATTTAGAATTTTGTGGAGAAGGATCAAACATTCTTTTTCAGATGAATTCTTGCATTCGATTTTGTAAAAGTAGTTGTATAATCTGTCATCCAAAAGGGCGCGTAAAGTTTGAATATCTTCTTTAGTGATTTGGATGGCTTCTCCCACCTCCCTGGATTGTGTAAATAGGATCACAAGAGATTCAAGATTTTTTTTATTTAGCCATATATCTCTATGGAAGGATTGGGCATAAGATCTCTTATTGAAAATAGTATTCAGCTGGGAATTGATCTTAGGCTGATTATCGCCGGCTAATTGGCGGGGGGCGATGGAGAGGACAAGCTGATGGCCGTTGAGTTCATGAGCGATCGTAAGAGGAAGAGCATAATGGGTTTTTCCGCTGCCTGGAGGTTCTTCCGTGACGACATTGCCAGGATAGTCGTAGAGAACTTTTTTTCTGTTATTGGTTTGATGTTCCCATAGTAAATTGCCTGAGCCAGCTTCAAATTGCAAATTATATCTTGTGAGCTTGGAAGGGTTTTTGTCTAGGCTGAAGCCGGTTTTGTTGCTGAGTTCGATAGCAATTGCTTCGACGGTTTCATAGTATTTTTCCCAATTGGATTCGGGCGATAGTTTAAAAAGTAGATTAAAAAACTCGAGGAGACGCTCGATTTGTTGCAAGCGGGAAGTTTTTAAATGGAGCCTTCCAATGGCCAGTTCGATTTTGGGTAGCTCAGCATCCGACAAGCAGATTTCTTTACCCAAAGAGCCAAAAGTACTTTTTTCGATATAATTTTGAACTTGGGGCAATGTTATTTCATTTTGAGTCTTTCCCCGTTTTGACAGATTCAATGTTGAGAGCAAAAGGGCTTTTTCCTCTTTGAGATGGCTGGACAAGGAGAAATAAAATGTTTGCAGGTGGATGTAGATATCGGCTAGGGCTCCAGGTTTGGTAAGTTCGTAGGAAGAGAGGATACCCGTTGTCTTCTTGTAAAAGGCTTCGATGCTGTCATTGACCCGTTGGATCCGATCTTTCACAATCGCATTGACTCCATTTTTTAACTGAATTTTCTGTACAATTTTTTCTGTTGGAATGCTTTGAGAGGTATTTTCTACGAATGCAAGAGAAAAAAGTTTTTTGAAGAAGGTATTAAAGAGATTTTCATCGCAATTTAATGCCGAGAAGTCGGCAGAATTGTGTTGCTTTTTCTCTTGGGTTTTGATGATATTCGCCTGTTTTGATTTCGATAAGAGATGATATGATTTGCCTGCTAGGTGCAAAAGGGGAACAGTTAAGGCTGGACAAGGAAGGAGCTGGTGCCACTCTAATGGCATTTGGAGCTTTTTACATGCGAAGTATTTAGCTGTTCCGGCTCCTGCTAATGTAAAGAGATGGCTTTGAGATGCGGCGCCAGTGATGGGAATAAGAGCTGAATTCGCAATGGAAGTTATTTTTGCAGCCCTACTTATTGTTTTAAGGGTAGTTTTCTCTAGAATTACTAAAACTAACCATGTTAGAAAAATTTTCAAAATAAAGGATATGATATAGGAAATATCCCTTTTTTCTATCAAAGCAATGATTTCCATCCCAATATTTGGTGTAATGGGATAGAGGAGTTTTGCCGTTTTATCGGCAAATAAGACACTCGAAATATCTTTTGTTGTAGTAGTTGCAATTTTTATCAAAGGGGCCAAATAGGGGATTGAAAGAAGTTCCTCAGGAATAGCTTCGGAAAAATGTACATGGGCTGACAGAAGAAGGGAAGATGATAGGAGGCACCGGTACAGCGGCTCAATGTATTCCATGGCCAAATAACTTAAAAAAGCTTTGTCATTTAGCGAAACAAATAATTCATGCCATGCATTCTTTTTTTGATCTGATGCTGAGTTTGACGCTGTTTTATGAGCGGATAATAATTCAGCTGTAGGTGGAAAAGAGGAGGGATAAGCCAGCACGGCTTGGAGAATAAATACCAACACTTCTGTTTGTTTATCCCACCCCCCTTTATGAAATTTAAGCAGCCTGATTAATTGCTGTTTGGTAGGGTGGTGGGGTCTCATAAAGTCTTGATCGAGATAGGGAAAATCTTCCCTAGCTAATGAATAATACGTGGCAAAGTATTCTTTAAATTCTTCAGGTTTCAAACGCTCCGGCTCAATGGGGGGATATCCCTCTAAATACGGCTTCATGCAATTGTGGAGCTCAGAAAGATTTAATGCTTGGACATTGATATATTTTTTATCCCGAAAACGGCTAAAAACTTGAGAAAGGGTTCCTAAAAAGCCCCCTTTTTGGTTCCAGGGCAGATGGCCATATTTCGTATTGCCCGGAAGGAGTTGATTAATGCCTGAAGAAGTAGTCAAAAGGCAAATTAATCCATTAAAAAGGGTGCTTATTAAAGAATCATTTATACCTGCTTTTTTCTTTAAGGTTCTGTACCTTTTGCTGAGTCCTGGAGAAAAACACGTGGCTTCAATAACGGTATCCCAACCCACAGCATCGAAAAATTCGAGTACATCATCACTTGAGCCCGTTTGGTCCCTCAAAATGATTTCAAGCTGGTGGAATGCGCATTTAAATAAAAAAAGCTCTTGGGTTGTCGAGAATGGATATTGAGGGTTTGAGAGATGTTGGCGCAGGTCGATTAAAATGGATCCGGCAACAGCAATATTGCGCAAAAAAGAGGGGCAGTTTTCGGGCAGTTTTGCAAGGAGGGGAGAACTTTGATTGGGCTCGGACCCTTTTTTCAGATCATTGCCTGGATCAGACGGAGTTTTGCTTTTATTTGAATTTGCATCTTCCTGGAAAAAGTCAAAAAGAGAAAATAAATGGTCATAAGCTGATTTTTTCGGGGGGCAATCCAAATTATCTTTGCTTTTTATATTTGAATCTATTCGATCTTTTAATTTGAGTTCGTTTTCCTTCTTCTTTATTTCCGGTTCTTTTTTTGGAGGCTTTGGATTATCCATAAACCGGAGACGGTTTAATTCAAAGGCTGAAAAAAGACGTCTGCGGATAGGGCCGATCCCTTCGAATTCAATAGGGATAAAAGCCAGCAAGGATATCGAATCCCAGGCTGTAATGGGGACTTTTTGGCTATTATAAAGCCATTCGAGCTTTTGACAAATCAGGTTGGCTTCATTTTTTTCCCCTTGGCAGATATAGAGAATCAACAAAAAACCTAGAGCCGCAGGATCAGAACTCATTAACGAACTTTTGCCGGAACCCTCTTCTACGATTTCGAAGGTAAAATATTCGTCAGAAATAAATCCCTCTTGTTGTGCAAAAAGATCTAAACAATAACGCTCAAAGGGGCCTGCTAGAAAGGTTAAGCGTGAAGCGATCCCTGTAAGCCATTGTTTTTTATCGATAAGTACTTTTTTTCGGCCTCCTGGACTTTCCAAGACTAAATACGAAGAGATATGCTGAAGAACAGGATGGCTTTGCAAAGGAGCTATGTGGAAGTTTAGAAATTCTCTTGAGGAGGCGATTTCTTGACTGCCGGAGTTTTTTTTGATGTCAAAGTGAAGCTTCCGGTTTTCTAACACAATTTCAGATAAGGAATTTTGACCTGGACTGGCTTTGGCTGAAATTTTGTTTGCAGGGCTGAATCTAATTAAAGGTTTCAACCCATCGATATATTGATTTTGAGGAACGGCATGTGCAGTCAAAGAGGAAAGAGAGGACGATCCCTTTAATCCGGGGCGGAGGAAATTTTCTGGTTGAGAAGGGTTGTAGCGAAGAATTAAAAATGTGCCATGATCATCTTTATTTTGGATGAGAAGTTTTTTAATAGGGCCGCTTCCATTTGACCAAAAATTGAGGTTTTCAACGCTTTTTACTTTTAGTTTTTTTAAGAGAGAAGGATTAAAGTATTCGGAACTATAAGTGAATTCAACAGGTTTATACCAAGCTTTTTTCCAATTTTGTAAAATGATGATTTCACCTTTGCTGACATTTGAAAAATAAATTAGGAAACGATTATCTTCTGATTGAAATTGGCAGGGGGCTACTTCTTTCCAAGGCTTTGAAATAGAGTTTCCGACGAGCCTTTTCACAAGATGATTTTGCTTCGTTTTTTTTAACAAAAATTTTGTTGAAACGTTAGAAAATGGATCGGCTTCATGAAAATAATTTGTAGAAAAAGAAGGTTTTTCAAAATCAAAGCATATGTTTGCATTGTAAAAACACAACCAGTTATAGGGCATTTTTTTCCAGTATTTAGAATCTGGATCTTTGAGCGTCCAATCCAATTTTTTTGCCAAGGCATTTAGAATTGAATCTCGATGTAGTGGAATATTTAAAATTTGTTCGATAGTTGGAAGCCATCGTGAAAATTCTTCGATGAAGAAGGCATAGATATTCATCCCTAATTTCGTAGGAATAGCACTTTCATGTGGAAGGAGGATCCACGCATTCAAAAAGGCTATAACCGGCTCTATTGGATGACATAGCGATCCTTTTTTAGGAAACCCAAACGAACGAGCATAGAGAGTGTGAAAGAAAGGATCTAAAGATTCATCCTTAGAATTGAGGAATCGGCGTAGAAGTGAATTAAAATCAGGAAAATCGGAGGTTTTTTTTTCATAATATTCGCAATATCGCTTGGTCCTAAGCCCCAAATCAGCAAGCCAGATAATATTTTTTAGTTGGTTGGTTTTCTCAAAATGTTGCAGAAGTTCTGCAAAACATTTGCCAATAGCTTGAGGAAATTGGGATGAATGTTGTATTTGTTCTTTCAATGCCCCTGGGGCGAAGAGGATGGCTTCGACCAATAAATGCAAACTGCTTGAACTATTGGAGGATAAGTTTAAAGATTCTTTGTGTTTTTGAAGATAATTCATGAGGCGGATGATTCTTTCAGAAGGAGTTTTTCCTGCGATTTCCAAAATTTCTATTTCGGGGTAAGCATTTTGAAAAAGTGTAGTTACATTTGTATGCTGTTGGTTATTTGAGCAGTGTGTAACGTGAGGTTCATCCTCGCAAGCTTTTGGGTCAAGGATCAGCATCTCGTTTTGTTGAGGCCATTTGAGGCATGGGCTGAATCCTGATTCTAAACTTGAAAAAAGGGGGCAAGAATAGTTAAGCACAGAAAAATCATCGACATAATAGGAGATCTTTGAAAAGCAGACCTCGCGAGACATCGTGCAATTTGGAGGATATAAAGGGGGCTGCATTAACTTGGGATTTGTGAAATTTGCTGGGCTCAAAAGCCAGTCTGGATTGATATTTTGACAAAGAAGCGTGTGCAGCTTCAATAATGAGAAGGGTCTAGGCACTAACGGGTCGGAGCGGTTAAAAACAAAAGATTCTTGGAATAAAATGCACATTTTTTTGCGGCTGCACAAGGTTTCCGAAAAACCTAAAGCTTTAATTTTTTTATCTGTTTCAGGATCTTGTAATACGTCATTAAGATAAACGTATTCAGCATAAGATAGAAAAGTAAGGTTTCCCTCTAAAAAATTAGCCAAAATGTCTTCATTTGTTAAAAATTCAAAACCAAATTTATGGGGATGGCAATAATGAAACAGGTGGAAATTGGCATGTTCTGAAAGGTCGTCTGGACTTATATGGGAATTAAGATCAAGGTCAGGCATCAGGTAGGAACAAATAGATTGGATTTTATCTAAAACTGTTGGATCATCAATTTTAAAACCGATTGATTGGTATAAAGCGACCAAGGGAGTTGCATTTATACTCTGTTTTTCTAGACTAGACTTTGAGCAACGTCTTCCCAAAGAATATAGAATGGCCTGTATCTGATACATGGCCGCAAGGAACTTTAAGTTTAAATTCCTCTTATCAAAATAAACAGAGCGGCGATAATTTTCTTGTGTATGAAAATGATATTCGTAAATTTGATTTTTCATTTGATACATGAGGATCCCTAAATCGGAAAGGAGATCTAAATATTTTTCAGGATCCGTCAATTGATCCCAAATTGTTTGGGTAAAGCGGGAAGGAACTTCCAATGACAAAATTCTTTGGACAAGAGAGATCGTCTGTTTGTTTCTTACTAACTCTTCAACATTAAAGTCGTCAAAGGTTTTAGCATTTTTGTAAATTTGATAATTTTTTTGAGCCTCGCTTAACCAAGCGTTCAAGGTATCTTCCAATATTTTTGGAGAATTTATTTTTTCAATGGGATGAATGGCATGAGGGCATATATTAGGTTGCTCAGTATGGTCAGGATCATGACATACTTGTTCAAATTGTTCTAAAGGTTTAAATACCGGTTGTACTTCCAAATTGGCGGATCCCTCACAGGATTCCGGAATAGGGACAGGTGTTTCCAGTTTAAAAGAAAGAATGGGATTTTGTTGTATGTATCCCTTTGTTTCCTTGATTTTTTGATTCCATTCTTTCCAAAGAACATTAATTGTTTGCCGTGTATCTTCGTTCAGGGCATATTTCCAAAGAGTTCTAATGACCAATTGGGCCAACTTTAGTTGGATAACGTTCATGATGTGATGATACCAATCAAGGACAGCAGGAGGGAGAATGTAAGGCAGAATAGAAATAATTAGAGGAAAACTTAAAGTCAGCCGAAGCCCCCCGCTATAAAACCCTGATATGCCCAGGACTAATGTTAAGGCTTTTTTGGCGATATGAAAGTAAATGCTACTGTAGGAGGTGAACAACCATTCTTGTGTTTTTCCATAAAAGGATGGAAAGGCAAAAGATGCAGATTTTTTTTTAGTAAGAGTTTCAGCTGGAATGAAGGGTTTGTAATAATTAAAAATCTCTTCGAAAAATTGACCTGCATCGTCTCCTAAAGACCACGAGATAAAGTCTTTTAAATGGGCCATATTTTCTGTGGTTATGCCGCAGGATGATAGAAACTCTTGAAAGGATTTTTGCATGTCTTCAGGCAAGGGAATGCTTTGAGACGTCTCAGAGTGAAAAGAATTAATTGCATTTTGGATTTCCAAAAGGGTGGCTTCAACTTGAGCTATCTTTTCTTTATTTTCTTGATTTCCTTTTAGGGTTATGCAGCTTTGCTTCAATATGGGAATCGCTTCTTTTAGGGCGTTTCGCACTTCCGGATTACGAATGACCAATACATTTTGAGGCCTTTTTAAATGAGGTTTGCATAAATTCAGTACAGCCTCTAGCTGCATTTCAAAAACAGGTTGAATGTTATTGGAGCCTGATTTGAACAAGGACATTTGGATCATACGCAAATCTGAAACAGGAAATTTACTTTCCACAGAAGGATCGTCTGATTTATTTGATGATTGTATTCCCTCTAGAAGAGTGACAGGGCCTGAATAGATATCATATGCTTTGGGAGTTGAGTCGGGATTCCAGTAGGGCTCTAAATGCTTTGAGAGGAGGGAATAAAAAAAAGTAGAATCGATTTTGTCTTTATGGATTTGGTTCAGGCGTAAAACGAAGTAAGGATCCCCTGTTCGAGGATTGATCGAATGGTTGTTTAAGGAATTTCCTAATGAATAAATGTTTGCCGAGTAAGAATGGTTTGCGAGCTTTTCAAATTCTATCCAAATAGGACCCGAAAAAAGAAGCCAGTCAAAACCGGCCATTTCAATGATATGATCTGGAATGGCTTCTTGTATTTCTTTCAATTGATTTGACAAAAGGGTTGTCAATGAATCGAGGTGAGCGTTTAGCTTTTTTTGGACAAATTGAATAAGGCAGTTTTCTACTTTTTCAGTGACTTTTTGTTGAGGATTGTTTTTCAGCAATTCCTCCCCATTTTGAGCAATCCACGCCAAAGCGGATTTGACTTGAGGATTGGAAAAAAGGAGGGGTGCATTTCCTAGTACTCCCCCTTGCAAAAGTTGTTCAAGATGTGCTTCAAAAACATCTGGAAGGAACGATGAAACCTCTGATGGCAAGGATCTTGAAGAGTCTGGGAATAGCAAAGAGCACCCCTTATCTGTAACATTCACTCCCCCTAGATCTGTTTCATCAGCCCAAGTTGATATCATTGATAAACAGGACTTAATCAGGTCATTAGCTATTTCATTTTCATTAGGGGTTTTTCCCTGTTTTAAATATTCGACAATAAGTGGGGGGAATTCCTTTATAATATCTGGAGGCAGCAAGCGCAGTTTGACGAAAAGCGATTGCAAGGATGGGCGGGAATTTCCGTAGCTAAAAACAAACATTTTTTTTTGGTGTTCATTTAACTCATGCACATCTTTTGCCATCTTGCTGGACATTTGCTGCATGAGGAGGAGCCTATCATCCTCATGGATAGGTTTTCCATTTGGCAGAAATTGGGTGATCAGTTTTTGATTTTCTTGAAGTGCTTGTTGAATGATGTCAAGTTTTTGGTCAAAGTTATCTACAGCATAGCGTGGATGTTTCATAAGATATGTTTTTATATATTCCAGCGCCTTTTGTATTTCGAGATCGGTATCGGCTCTGAATAATGTTTTGAAAGTTTTCAAATCAATGGAGTCCCGATTATCATTTGTGTGGAGGAGCGATAAACATTCAATGTTTTGCAAATGGGCTTTTCTGTTTTCGCTGGCAAGATCTTGCATCTCTTTAATTTCAGCGGCAGGGTTTAAGGCTGGTCCGTGGGAGTGCAGCGGCAAATGGGGTTGGTTGCCATCTTTTAGAATTTCATGGTATAGCTTTGCCACTTGCATTTGCTGTGCATCTTGCAGATTAGGATGGGAGGTTGTGCTGAGCGCTTCTATCGCCCCTGCAAAGATTCGCAAAGTTTTTTGCTTCAAGGAGTTTTTTTTCCAAGGATATTGAATCCAAGAGCAAAGGCGTCCTTGCCAGGATTCTCGTGGGTAAACCGTATTGTTTTGAAATGGAGACGGTACATACATAGCCCCTAAGTGTGATTTGAGGGAAGAGGGTGGCAACGAAGGATTTAAGGTTATGGCTTTGGTGAGAAGTGCATATAGATTTTGAGCTTGGATCGAATTCACAAAACGGCTTTATTAAAAGATTTATATTTCTTCTTCATAGGGGTGATTGGGCTTAGCATCAATAAAGAGCTCTTCTGCTTGAGATCCTTCATATTTCGTCCTTAGGTCGCTACGCTGCATGAATATAGCATTAAAGGCATTTTCGACCTGTTCGGCATCCACTGTCAACAACCATTTCAATAGGGCTTTCCTTTCCCTTTTGAGTTTGGTATCCCCATCGAGCATTTTCAATTGACCAATCAAAAGGTTGACCTCTTCGTGCTTGCGAAGAAGGTCTTGATCGATGGGGCACCCTGCTAGAACAGATTTAGAATAAACATCCCATAAGACTGTTTTTATCCCCTTTTTTGCCCAAAAGTCTTTATGAGGGGGGAGCAATTGATGCCAATAAGCGGTATCGTGAAGGGATAGCGGACCCATTTTGATGACCTTATAATTTCCCCCGTTCTCTTCTTCGAGATGCATCAAAACTGTTCGGAGGTTGAATTGGTTTTTGCTTCCCACGTCTATCGCTTTATCTAGCCATTTGAGTGTTTTGCGAGGCACAAAGTTGTTTGCCATCCATAAACGTTCATCAAAATATTGGGCTGCTATTTTTAGGGCTTCCGTTTCAGCGACTTCCAAAAGAGCTCTAACAGAATAAAACGGGCAGGGGATTTTTTTATGCAAGCCCCAAAGGGTGGATTGACCAAACCGAAGATATTCATAGTTGGGTCGGCTGAGTGTCAACCAATCGAGCGAAGCGGGATCGGTGATTTGAGGCCATTCCCATTCTGTATAACGAAATTTAAAAAAACCTTCATTTTGGTTCATCACTTGCAGCTGGTTTTGGATCTCTTGTTGGTCTTCTTTGTCATTATCTTGTTCAAGGTTATTTTCTTCATTGATTTCTTGGTCGTCTGTATTTTCGGCGATCTGTGTTGTTTCCAATCCATCCATAAGGTCAGTTATGGGAGAGGAATAAGTATCTTTTTTCCAGATTGTAACCTTTTCTTGCATAACAGGAATGGTCATCTTGAGGATCTCTTCTCTAACCTTGTTTTTTTCTTTCTTTGAGAAATAGGGGCTCTCTTCGATAAGTGCATAAGCATTTTCTATAGAGACGTCGATGGCTTCTTCAGAGTCCACTTCATCTTTAATTAAGCCGAAAATTTTACTAGGGTCATCTTCGACATGATTGACAAAGAGGGATTCAAACGAAAGCCAGATCTTGCTCCAATGGCTGAATTTTTCGCCTGAAATTTCCATCATTTTGGCATGGATAGCCCGTTTGATGAATGCTAAAATTTTGCGTCGTGTGGATGGGTAATTTTCCTCTTCGGCAATGGCCGCTTCGTTCCTAATGGCGTAATTGATAATGTCGGTTAATATGGGTTTAGGAATATCTTTGGAGTCTTGTTGGCTTATTCCCATAATCATCCGCTGGACATCTTTAGTCATGCAAATGTGGATCTGTTGCAAGGAGGAATGAAGGCGGGTTTGCTTGATTTTTGTTAAACGTGGTTGTTTTTTCAAACCCCGAATGCGGAAAAGCTCTTGCTGCAAACGATAGAGAGGATGATTGGGTCCCATTGTTACTAAGCCATCGCCCAATTGCTTAATATCAGCTCCAAAACCGTGCCGTTGGTCATAATAGGTGAGACATTTCCGGGGATCCAAGGAAACTGAATCAGGGATAGCATTCGGGCATCCTCTGGCAAAACAATGTACTTGCTCATTGCCATTGGCATCTTCTTTGTAGAATTTGACAGCTTCAATATCCTTTCTATGTAATAAGCAAAAATCCATTATGAATCGAGCAACGTCTTCATTGGGAATCCCGGTGAATTGCGCCCCTCCATCGATGATTGCGGAAAACTTGGAACCTTTGGTGAAAAAACGGGCGAGAATCTCATTTAGGATTTGGCGGGGGGTAGAACTCTCTAGGATATGGATTCCATCTTCAGGGCATTTTTGAGTGATGATATGGAGCAGTTCCCCGATGGTAGTAGGATCCCTTAACATTTTCATCCAGGGGGAATAAGTTCCATCATTATAAGGGGTTCCCGTGCAAGAGATCTGCCGATGAAAAATAAAGGCAAAGTCTTGGGAGGTAATTTGAATACATTTATCCCAATACCGGATCTGTTTCCAAATGCAATAGCGGATATAAAGGAGGCAGATGTCAGGGTCGAATCGAAGCTTTTCATAGGCCTTTTTAAATTGATCGGATGTTGTCCGATTTGAACTAATCAAGAGATTTTCTGTGAGGATGGCTCCAAATTTCTTGCAACACTTGGTTTTTGAATAAAGGATATTCTTTTTTAACATCTGCTTATATGTGTTGCGCCATAAAGTATCCAACAAACCATCGAATTGATCGACGCTCAAACCTTGCGCAAAAAGCATCAGCATAGTTTTAACTAAAGTTTCATAAGGGCTTTGTATAGAATCTTGTTCGACCACATGGCTATTGCCGTCGGCGGGGCGGGCGAATTCCCCGTTCCCTTTTTGGGACGGCATGAAATCCACGTTCACCACATTGTGGAAATTCATTGGAATTAAAATATTCAACATCCCTTTCACTAAGGAGACTTGCTGATATAGAAGCTTGTCTTTTTTAATCCACTCAGGGATTTGGTCAGCTTCATCGCAGACAAAAGCAACAAATTCTCGTTGTTGTTTAGGATTTTTTATGCCAAAGCGCCAATATTGACTCATCTCCTGGGCTGCGCGCAGCTTAACTGATGCTTTATAAATTTGAGGGTCGATTTTATAAAGTTTATTTTTTTGTGCTGGTTCAAGAAAATCGGGATCGTGGGAAAGCACACGTGCTGTGGCTTCCATGATGATGTAAAGGTCATCGGGAATTTTTTTAGGAAGTCCTACGGTAAAGTTTAATTGGTGCCTGTGGCGATAGGTTTCATGGGTTTCATCCACGATGGCTATGGCTTGTGAAAACAAAAGATGTAAAATTTTGTGAAAAAGGATAAGGCAACGCTCTTCCTCAACGTTTTTGCCAGCGGTTTTATGGAAGTAAGCATAAAGGCGGTCATCAAACATGGCTCGCAATGTTTGAGCATCTTCTTTGGTGAGCTGGATGGCCTCCCCCCCTTTTGTCGCATTGCTCATTAACGCAAAAAGGGCTTCTAAATTTTTCTTTTCAAGACGGATTTCACGGCGAAAAGTTTGAGCATATGAGATCTTTTTAAAAATGGAACGCAATTGGGCGGCAATTTTTGGTTGATGATCCCCAGCCAGCTGTTTTGGAGCTATTGGAATGGCAAGAATTCCCTTGTTTGATTCGTGGGTTGCTGTCATGGGGATCCCATAATCGGTTTTACCATCCCCAGGGGCCTCTTCAGTAGCGAGATCCCCTTGGTGATCATACAATACCTTCCTACGGTTTTCAGCTTGCCGCTCCCAAAGCATCTTGCCTGACATAGCCTGAAAATGGAGATTCAAGATTGTTAAATCGGGAGGGGTATGTTCAAAACTAAAAGTTGTCCTCGTTTTGAGTTCTACAGCGAGTTGCTCCACTAATTCACAATAGTCCTGGGAGTTGGGATCGACCGGAAGCGAATGTAATTTTTGCGTCAAAGCTAAAAGGCGTTCCATTTGTTGCATGCGAGAGGTTTTAAGGTCGATAAGAGCCATGGCCTGTTTTAAATCAGGCAGGATCTCGTCAGAAAGCCCGATTTCTTCACTAAGAATGTCTAACGTGTTGCGTTGAACACATGCAAATAAATCGTTCCAGGTCACCTCGCGGGAAAACAGATTTTTTGCTGGCTTTGGGGTATTAAAAATATCAAGTAGATTTTTCTTTTCTTCAGCCACATGGCGGGAAAAAAAGAGATAAAAAATTTGCAAACGGAGATCAACGTCAGCCAAAGCATCTGGATTGGCCAGCGTAAAGGTTGGCAGAACGCGGTTGTTTTTCGCATAAAAAGCCTTAATGCTGGCATTGACCCGTTCAAAACGATCGCGAACAACAGGAGAATCGCTGTTTTTGCAGGAGAACTCCTTGACCCGTTTTTCCTTTTTCAACGAAGGGACCTTTTCAGTAAAGGCTAAAGCAAACAATTCATCTAAAAAGGCGTCTATTTTCCCATCCTCGGTCTTTAAGGAAGACAAATCTGCTTTGGCTTGCAGCGCACATGGTTTTCTTTTTTTTGAAAGGGCGTCGATCGGATTTTTGTATCTTAAAGCGTGATATGTCTTGCCAGCAAAAATCACAGCAGGAGCTGTGATGGCAGGATAAGGCAGGATCCCATTAAGGCCAACAGGCCGGTTAAAATATTTTGCGATCGCAAAATTGATAGCCCCTGCAGCGGCCATTCCCAACAGAGTGGATTTTAAAGGATTATTGCTGACAGCAAGGCAATCGTTGACAGGCCAAAGGGATGAAGTGGCTTCGCAAGATAATGCATTAGCCTCATCTGTGACTAAAGTCGAAGCATAACCAACTGCAGCCATTCCTCCAAATGCCAACATGTATTTTCCAAGCGTTGTAGTTAATTCCCATTTAGTGATTTTTTTAGTTTTTATGTAATTGAGCGCTTCATGGGCTCCGGGCATTATCCTTTGAATAGGTTGACCGGAATGAACGAGAGTGTTGCGTGCAAATTGTGTCATTGTATGGCTGGCAATCTCTGATGTTTTGGCAAGGTTGGGCTCTAGCATTAACTGAGGGGGAAGGATTTTTTTAAAAAAGTTTTCCAAGACTGGATTCGCGGTATACATCAAAATAAAATGGCGGTAGATAGGGTCGACAAATTGTTCGATAAAATATGTACTAAATTTTTTTTCGTTCAAATTTTCGAAAAAGGGTTTCCAGTCAGGATATCTTTTTTCTAACTCCTCTTTGCTAGCATCCACATTGACTGTATTATGAGCTTTAAGAAGTACTTCAGTGGCTGGATAAGATTCAGGGGATACCATTATAGCTTCCAGATAAGAAATCAACTTTTGGCATTGTCTGTCTTCCCCCCATTTTTTGAGCTTTAAGAGATCGTTTAGTTTTTCCAATGTCGGGAGCGGCTGGTTTGGATAATCCCTTTGGCTAAATGGAAAATCTCCACGAGCTAAGGCATAATAAGCAGGAAAATTCTTCTTTATTTCGGCAGCCGTAATTTTAGTTATTTCTACACATGGGAAAGGCTCGATCCAACCTAGCATGAGGGAATGCAAATTCCAAATATTCATCGCGTTTAAATTAAAGAATTTGCTATCGCGAAAGCGGCAGCACGCTTGAAAAAAGGAGCTTCGTAGCCCATATCCTTGGCCAGTGTATGTCGGCGCATAAAATCCTGCTCCAAACATGGGAATAGGTATCCCTGAAGGGCTATTTAACACCCGGGCGGCAAAATGAAGAATCTGTGCCTTCAAAGGGTCTTTCAGTCCCGCGGCGGCTTTTAGTTCTCTATACCGCTTACTTAATCCTGGAGATAAGCTCGTCAGCTCAATGAGGATATCCCATCCCAGAGCCTCAATGATTTTAAAGACAGATTTTGGAAAAGGCAAATAGGTTTTTAAAGCCTTCTCTAAATGATAGAAGGCACATTTAAAAAGGAATAATTCTTGTGTCGGTGTCATCAGGTTGCGGTGATCGGGTTCCTGAACATACTGATGCAAGTCCCACAGGGTAATGCCCGCTATCATGATCTCTTTTGTAGCCATAAGAGTGTTTTTAGAAGCTGCTTCAGGGCATGGATCCCCGTTTTCCTTAATAGGTTCCGTTTTTTTGTCAGGAAAACAAAGTCTATTTTGTTCCATGGCGGAGAATAAGCTTCGTCTCAGAGGAACAATGCCTTCAAAATTAATGGGGATGTAGGCCAAAAGGGAAAGGGGTTCCCATGTTGATAGGGGCACTTTTTGGCTATTGCATAATACTATCATTTTTTGAAAAATTTGTTCGACTGCAGCCTTATTGCCTTGGCTTAGGTACAATGTCAAAAGATAAGCGAGAATTTCAGGGTCGGAGCTTTGCAACCATGCGTCCCCATTCGGCAATTCAACGATGTCTAATTCTACAAATTTATCCGTATCGAAAAACCTTATATTGCTTCCGACCTCATCCATGAGAAACCGCTCTCCGGGTCCCCCCAAAAATAGAACTCTTGAAAGAACGCATGAAAGCCATTGCTGTTTTGCTACGAGAGTTTTCTTTTTATTTCCGCTATTTTCTAAAAGTAAAAAAGATGAAATTCCTTTAAGAGCCGTATGCTCTTGTATGGGCGCTATAAAATAACCCGGATATTCGTTGGACTCGGCTATCTCACCGCTATCATTTTTTTTAACTTTGAATGAGAGTTTTTGTTTTCTGAGACAAAAGGAATCGATCGAATCATGCCCTGTATAAGCTTTAGCAGTGATGCTATCCGCAGGGCAAAAGCGGTATATAAAACGGATTCCCTCGGGAAGTTGATCACGAGGAATATCAACAAGTTGCCTCTGAGGTTGTTTTGGCATCATCCAAGGGTTCTCAGGGTCATAAGTGAGGACTGCGGTTTTAGAGGGATCGTTTTTACTTTTGACAAGAATTTTTTTTATTTCAGAAGATGTTTCTTCAAGCCAAAGGAAAACCGGTTCCTTTTCGTTAAATCCAAGGGTTCCGAGATGATCCCCCTCGAAATAGGTTGCATAAGTTTTTAAGCAAACAAGGCAAAAGTTAATTCCTTCATGCTTCTGAAAAAGTGTAATTTCATAGGATAATTCTTTTTCATCGATATTTAATTTAATTTCATATTGTTTATCGGAAGTTGAATAATGTCCAGGTTGAATTACTTCAAGAGTTGAATGATCGTCTCCAATAATAGAATTTAGGATTTCGGAAGAGGCGAGCATGTCTAAAGGAGATAGAAACCCATTTTCTGCTTTGATTACTCCTTTTGAAAAGTCGATAGTAATAGGGCCTTTTTTGTAAACATCGTTGCAATCTTCCCACTTATCATGCGATGGCAGCAACATTCCCTTCTTCTTAACTAGGTGATTCAATAACTGATGACGTCGTGTAGGATCTTTTAGACACTTTTTTATGGCAGGAATCCAATAAGTAAACCCTAACAAGAAATTTGTAGGATCAAAATTACGATTTATTTCAGGAATCTGATTGATATCCTTTTTTTGAGCCACATAGATAGGATCAAGCAGATCCTGACTATTTGAATCAAGCAGAGGGTATAAATAATTGGGAATTATTTCGTAAGTTACCCCTTCGTACAATAATCCAAAGTAAGATATACAGAAATCGGAAAGATTCGAAGCCCAGTTAAAAAAAGAAGCTTTTAAAACATCTCTCGAAAAGAAATCATCGGGTGGCCTTGGCCTAAACTCTATAAAGGCAGTATCATCTAAAGGATTGTTAATCACTTTTTTAGTTTCATCAATGGGGGGATCAAACCAAGCATCTAAATAAGCTATTATGGCTTTGTCCTGTTGTCCTTCCTCTTTGATCGAATCAGGAAAGTCAAAACTGATAGCATATAGGGCTTGAAGTTCCTTCTTTCTTTGATTGCTCCGAGTGTATTTCAGCCTAGAGAGGATGTTAGCTGAAAAATCGGGAAAGGCCGTTCGAGTCATCGAGAGGTTATAGTATGCACAATATCGTTTGATACGGATTCCGGCTTCTATTATTTCGTATGAAACTAAGGGATACCGCTTTTCTGAAATGAGTTTTTGAAATAGTTCTCCGAGGGTTTTTATGATTTGAGGAGATTGTAAGATAGCTTGTTTTAGTGCACCTGCAGAAAAGAAAACTGGATTGAAAAGGTCTGATGGTGGACGGTTGTAAGGTCTTAATTTTTTTATGTAATTAATAAAAACAGGAATTCTCTCAATGGGTTCCTTGCCTGCCAGTTCCAAAAGGAAACGCATTAAATATTTGTAGGGGATTTCTTTTGGAGCGCTAGAAGGTCTGATATTTATGTCAACCTCTTCCCGGCAAAAATGGGGATTCAGAATAATCTGAGCGGCTCCTTGAAGAGGAAACTCCCATTTTGTGGAAGGGCGAAACCCTTCAATAAAGCTGCTCGCAATGTTTTGAAGAGGTTTAAAGCCAGAGAAATCTAAAACTGTATAATTTGTTCCCAAGAGTTTTTTTGTGCTAAGAACAGAATAGCTACGTGGATAGCATGGCAGAGCGATTTTTTTTGGATTATTCATCCCCCACACGAGCGATAACCGCAGCCATGCGCTAGAAATATGCTGGCAAAGAAGGGTTTGTAGTTTCAAAAGGCTGAAAGCACGGGCAAAAATGGGGTCTGGCCTCGTAAACACTAGGGATTCCTGAAACAAAATGCACATTTTTTGCTCCTCTTGCATATTTTCAGAAATGCCTAGGTCCTTCAGCTTTTTATTTACTTCTGGATAGCTTAACATTTTTTGCAAATAGGCAAGCTCTGCCGTAGATATATGGCGGAGTTTCCCTTTTCTATGAGCGGTGATAATGTCTTCTGACTTATCTCTTGAATAATGGAATAGCTTGTCACTAGCATAGCGTTGAAGTTTCTCTTGGCTCATCATGGCATCAGGATCTAAGTCGGGCATGAGGTAAAGACAGAGAGATTGGATTTTCTCGAGCAGAAAGGGATCATCAATGATAAGGCCTGTTGATTGGTAAAGGCCTAACAAAGGGGTGGCGTTGACTTGAAAGTTCTCCAAATTAGCATCAGGGCATTTTCGAGCTAAACAAAAGAGCATAGCCTGAAGTTGATACATGGCGATGAAAAATTCCAAGTTATTTCTGTTGGCAAAAACACTTTGGTCGCCGCTTGGTTTTTTGGGAGCCTCTAATTGAGTTTCCATGAGCATCAAACCTAGATCAGAAATAGTTTCTATGTAATCGGCGGGGTTTTCTATTTTTTCCCATATGGAGCTACTGAACAAGGGGCTGTCGAGCCTTAAAATATGATGAACAAGGAAGGGGGCTTTGGCTTCAGCTGAGGGTAATTCGCGACTTTCTTTTAGTATAGCTTCTAAGGCCTCGTTTAGTTCAAGAGACGATGTTGGCTTAATCCCCTTTCTATATAGGGGAAAAGGGGGCAGGTGGTAAGGGGAGGGCTTGAGTTCCCCTTTTGTGAATTGGCCCCTTATTTTGTCTGGCTCAAAGTTTAAAAGCTGCGGCTTTTTAGTCGTTATATCAGGAATATCCGTGGCCATTTCAAGTCTATATGAAATCGCCGTTTTCCTTTCAATGTGGGAGCGAGTTTGTTTGATCTTTTCTTGCATCCGATCCCAAAATGCTGATACTTTTTTTCTTTGACTTTCATCTAGAATGTAATTCCAGAGGATGTGAACCCCCAGACGAGCGAGCTGGAATTTAACTGCTAACATCACTTTGTTGTACCATTCCCAAACGGAAGCCGGAATTATTTTTGGCAGCATTGACAAAAGAAAAGGCCATTTTAAAAAATGTCCCAACTGATATTGGTAAAATCCCAAGCCTGCTTGAATCAATCGGATCATCGTTGCGGCAATGGAAAGATAAATTTCAAAATAGGAACCCGGGTTCCCGCTTGGTTCCGATCGGTTGTTTACTTTAGTCTTTTCTTTAGAAGAAACTTCGGGCGCCGCATCTGTTGAGGCCGGAAATTTTGGGATAAGATCTTTATAAGGAAGGATAAAAGAATCGAAAAGCTGCGTCCCTTCATCACCTAAAAGCCAAGTAAATATATCCCGAATTGAGGAAAGCGATTGCTCATTGATTCCTGCGTCTTCACATAAAGATTGAAAACCCTCCTTGATGCTATCGTTTGAGGCAAAGTCTAAGGGGTCTTCCTTTTTATCTGCTAATTTTTTGAAGTTTGTCTTTTTAAAAGCATCGATCGCATTTTTGATTTCAGCTATTGTAGCATCCACTTGCGATACTTTTTTTTCGCACTTTTTTATCTTCTTAATAGGAATCATTTCTGCTTCTAGAACAGAGAGGCTCTTCTCAAGAAGAGGGATGATTTTGTCCCATTTTTCATTAGGAATAACAAGTGTCCGGTCAGGACCTGTTAAATAGGGTTGACAAAACTGAACCAATGCTTCCAGGTGCATCTCAAAAATGGGATTGTTTTTTTCATCGAAAGGTTTCAGCAATTGCGTGCAGACTATGCGCCATTCGGCAGCAGAGGAATTATCGTCGATTTGATGGTCTTCCGATCTATTAGAGCTGGGTTGACCCTTCAGGTAGGCAATAGGGCCTAAATAAATGTCTGAAGCTTTAGATGAGGCTTTGGGGTCCCATAATGGCTCGAAATGAGTTTGTAGAAGCGAATAGAAAAAATCGGTATTAATTCGTTCTTTTGTAATTTTAGATAGACGTAGAACGGCATAGGGTTTTCCTGTGCGATAATGACGAGGGTGATAATTTAAGCCGTTTCCCAAGGTGTAAATAGCTAAGTTGAAGGATTCATCTTTTTGCTTTTCAAATTCCAACCAAACCGGCCCGGAGCTGAAGAGACTATCAAGATCTAAAAGTTCGATGATTTCCGGAGGAAGAACCGTCTGAACATTTTTTAGATGGGCAATGATTTCATCGGTGATTTTTTGAAAATTTTCATCGATTAACTGTCCAATCAAGTCAGTGAGTTCTTCTTTCTTTTTTTTAAGAAATTCGGGACGGCAGTCTTTATTAAGGATTTCTTTGCCGTTTTGCGCTATCCACTGCAAGGCGAATTTCACGATAGGAGCATCGAAATAATGGGAAACTAACGAAAAACCCCCTTTCTGTAAAATTGAGTGAGCGTAAGGTTCAAAAATGTCTGGTAGAAAAAATGCGAGGAGCAGAGGCATTTCCCTGGAAGGGTTGTCGAACATGTAATTGAAATCTTTAATATCCAGATCATTTAAAGAAGAACCAAAAATTTCATTTAGATGAATGTCAGGAAATTCTTTTTGAACCTTTTTTAGGCATGCTTCTATCAATTGAGTCGACAACGTTTCAGGGTCAGGCAGTTGCCCTTCTTGAATGAATTTCTTTATCGGTTCTGGAAACTGATGCAGGACTTTTTCAGGAAGAAGATGAAGCTTTGCAAAAAAAGAGCTAATTGAAGGGGAAGAATGGCCGAAGCTAAAGAAAAAGAGTTTTTTTTGCTTTTGTTTAGCATCTAAAGATTGGACTTTATTGACCATCTCGATGCTTATTTCATGCATCCGCTTAATACGGATTTCTGAAGGGAGAGGTTTCCCATTCTTAAAAAAGCTTTTGGACATTTCGGTTTCTTCTTCCAACCCTTCCGTAAGAGCAGCTATTTTTTGTTCCACTTGAGGGGAAGCATATTCAGGGTGCTTGGTAAGAAACTTTTTTAAATAGTCTAGAATGGAGGGCAGCTTTTGTTTGTCTTCCAAATTAAACAGAGCTTCAAATAGGGAAAAATCAATTTTGACATCGCTATTTACGGAGACGCCCCTTAGTAATGAGAGGCTTTGTGCTTTTTCTTTTTCTTTTTTTATATTTTCAGTTTGAGTTTTTTTTATTTGTTCAATGCATGTCGATTCAGCGAATGGTAAAACAGGCATTTGTTCCATGGTAAAAACTTCGGGTGAAAAGGGGCATTCCCGAAATAATTGAGATATTCTGAAACCTTCTAATCCTTGTTTGACTTTTTCTGTGTCTTCCTTTGGCAATAAGGCAATTGCTTTGGCTATGCATCGTTCTGTTTTGATAGCCGATACACTCTTTTGCCAAGGAAATTGAATAAAAGAGACGATACGTCCTTTCCAGCTTTTTCTTAGATAAACAGTCCCTTCAGAAAACGGAGAAGTGACAAAAAGATCTTCGAGTTGCGGCTTTAAAGGTTTATTGAAATCTGCATGTTCTCTAAGAAGGGCAATGAGGCTTATAGCATCAGGCACATTCATAAAAATAAATTTAAATTTTTATTAAAATATGTTCTTTATTAATTACAGTATTATGGATACAACTAAGGTGGGTTTTATGTAACAACCACAATATTATAAGTTTCGCATTCTAATATTTCGGTTGCTAAAAAACAATTAAAATTTAAAAAAATTTTGACCTTGTGGAAAGTTTATGAACACCCTCTAAATCAAATCCAGTTGTTTATGAATCGCTTCCCTAACTTTTTGTAGAAGGGCTTTAAAAACAAGATGTTCGTTTTTCTTCATCCGATAAATTCTCATCTGTTTTCCCACTTCGATCCGCTTGTCGGGACGTTCTGGATCTTGGATATAGCTAACCTTGAGTAAAAAGTTAGAACGAGCAGGAGGAAGGGGGATGCCGGCGACCATTTTTAATACGTTTTGCTTCTTGTCAATCATCACCAGGGAATCAAAAAGGGTCGGATTCAAAAGTAATGCAAAAAGATTAATAGAAAAAATTTCTATATCTAAAACACCTTTGTCAACATAGTTATGCTTGTAAAAAGCCTTATCTATGCGGAGTTTCGATCGTCGCTCTAAAAGATAAAGAGAGTGTTTTTCCGCTTTTAAAATTTCTCTGAGTGTTTGAGTGTAAATTTGTTTCTTTTTTACTATTCTCGGTTCGCCGTACATCATGCCAGATCCTTCCTTTAATTCATTTACCAAGGCGATCAGGTCTTGGCGAAAATCATAAGGTGGTTTTTCAATAGGATCTTTCATAAGGTTTGTAACGGTTTACTGCATACAAAAAGAATCAGCTATATAACAAATTGAATTGAGTTATATATTATTATTGTCATATCACATTCACTATTTTAACTCCTAAAACATCCAAAATAAGAGAAGAATATGAGCGAAAGGCAAATTTTTAGAGTTCATACCCCTGTGGCAGACTTGCGGCGCGGACCAAAAGAACCCGAAAGAATCACATATGCAAGGGATTTCGACCAAGAGACCCAGCTTTTATATGGTGAATGTGTCCTAGTGAAGCAAACTCAAGGAGAATGGCTGTTCGTGGAAGCGCTGGAACAACCCTATAATAGCCCCTCTGGATGGACAGGATATCCTGGTTGGATAAAAAAAGCCTTCACTTCGAAGATTCAAGGTCAGCCCCGCCCTAAAGGCTATATAAAAAAAAGTTGGGCCGATATTTATCAAGCTGTCGATAAAAGCAGTCCCGTGATTTTATCCCTCTCCTTCGGCACCCGCTTGGAGATCATCGAACACTCTGGAGAATGGTGCTGGATTGACTTACATGACAAAGGACAAGGAGCCATAAGGGGGGAAGACATCGAATTTGTGCGGGAAGGTTTTTCCCCGATTTCCCGGCAGCGCATAGCAGCAAATGGGGAGCTTTTTCTAGGTCAACCTTATCTTTGGGGAGGGCGAAGCGCGCATGATCCGGCTATGGCCGAAAAGCTGACCGGCTGCGATTGTTCAGGATTGGTGAATTTGCTCTATCGCACGCAAGGGATAGATTTACCCCGAAATGCGAAGGATCAGTTTTTAAAATGTGTCAAACGGGAACCAAAGGATTTGGAAGTGGCCGATTTGATTTTTTTGTCTGATGTAAATGCCCCTGAAAAAATTGGGCATGTCATGCTCTATTGTGGAGGTGATATGTTAGTTGATGCCAATATTACCGATGGAAAAACGGTAAAAACCAGTTTCTCCACCCGCTTTGGATGTCCCTTTTCCTCCATGCATTGGGGTCAAACTTTGCAATGGAAGCAAAATTCAAAGCAATATTGTGTCTATTTTGGTTCCCCGATGGCGTAGCCCTTCCCCTTTTGTGCTCTGCCAGAGCCCGAAAATGGTTAAATCGGGCGTGGGCATGGGCACGGTCGATATAAAAGCAGTTGACTTCTGCTGAAATTTAAGCTAGATTTGTACCCATTCGTCAGTCTGTTCATCAACTTGTTGAGGAAACATGCTCAAATCTCAGCATATCATCTTTATTATTCTGCTGAATCTTTCGGCCTCATTTAGTTGGGGAAGCTGTGATGATCCATTCCAAATTGAAAATTATTCCGAACCAGTCACAATTCCTCAATTGATCGATATGGCTTTGAGCAGCTCGCCTGAAACACGCTCCGCATGGTGGAATGCAACGAGAGCTGCAGCCGCATGCAAGCTGGAAGCCTCCTCCTACTATCCCGTGATAAGTGCAAATTTAGCGGCGAGTCATGGACGGGACTATAAATTTCCCAATGGAAAAGAAACTGTCTACACAAGACTCGACGGGGACTTGCTCCTTTCTTACTTGCTTTATGACTTTGGAGAAAGAAAAGCCGCAAACCAAGCCGCAAAAGCGGCTTTATGGATGGCCCAGTGGCAGTCGGATGGCTCCATTCAAAAAGTGATGCTCCGGGTGATCAGCAGCGTCTACTCTTACTTCAATGCCCTTGAGATCCTTGAAGCATATGAAGCTTCGTTAAAAGATGCCTTAGAGGCATTAAAAGCTGCCGAGGAGCTCAAAAAAGCAGGATTGCGCTCGGTGACAGATCTCTATGCCGCAAAAGCCACTGTGGCTGAGCTTGAAATGCAAATAGCTCAGAAAAAAGCCGATGTGGACGTCGCACGAGGCAAAGTCATGCTTACCATCGGGTTGCCGTATGATCAAGTATTAGATATAGCTTTATTACCCGAACCTGTTCCAGATTTGCGCTTGGAAAAAGGAATTGACTGCTTGATAGATTTAGCCAAAAATGAGAGAGCCGATCTCATGATGAAATGGGCCGAATTGGTCAAAAACCAAGCTGAAAGGGAAAAAATTGAAAAAAAATATTGGCCAAAGTTGAGACTTGATGCTGATTCGGGTTATAAGCGCTACCTGCATGACCGAACCAATGGCTTTTGCTACAATGTCGGCATAAATCTTGAAATTCCTCTTTTCAATGGATTCGCATCGGTTTATCAAAACCGGATGGCTTATGCAGACCAAGCAACCACCGAGGCTGAATTAGAAAAACTAGAGCTCGAGATCACCCTTGAAATTCTGACTTATAGCCGCCATTTTGAAGCCGCTCAGAAGATTTTGAAATATGCACAAGACAATTTCAAAAATTCCTCCGAAGTATTCAAAGGCGTCTTCGATAAGTATAAGACAGGAATGCAATCGATCTTCGATCTAACATTAGCTGAACGGCAGCTTGCTGAATCAAGAATCAAGCGGAGCGAAGCGAAAATAAATTGGTATCGTACCTTAGCACAATTAGCTTATGCCACAGGGACGATAGCTCAATATACGGAGGGACCATGCGATCGATCACCCTAACATCCTTTTTACATAATGCCTGCGTTAAATTGGCGGAAGTTGCCTGTGGATCTTTGGGATCCATAGCTATTGGATTAACCTTTTTGGCTTCTTGTTCTTCGAACCCTTCATCTAACCAGGAAATGAAAATTCCCGTGGTTCCTGTCTTCGTTTCAGAGGTGGAAGTGCGAGATGTTCCTTTCTATTTTGAATCGATTGGGGTATTAAATGCTGCTGCAACAGTTGAAATTCGTCCTCAGGTCAATGGGATGTTGGTAGAAGTCCATTTTTTCGAAGGGGAGACAGTTGAAAAGAGAGCGCCGCTTTTTACAATCGATCCACAATCTTACCTTTTTAAATTCCAAGAAGCTCAAGCGAAACTTGCACAAAAGGTGGCTGAACGGAATACCATGCGTAAAAAGATAGAACGCTACAACAGTTTGACAAACAAAGAGTTGATTCCAGAGCAAGAGTGGGATGAAATCGCTCTGGAAGTCGATAAGTCTGAAGCGCAAGCCGCAGAAGAGGAAGCACGCGTTTCCTCTGCAGCTCTGGACCTTGAGCGTTGCAAGATCCTCGCTCCAATGAGTGGAAAGGTCGGCAAAGTGGAAGTCAATCCAGGGAATTTAGTGTGTGCCTCTCAAGAATCCCCTTTGGCGACCCTTAACCAAATAGATCCCTTGATTGTGGAATTTACCTTAACAGAAAAAGAGGTGGGACAACTGACACCGGATCACTTCCGAGGAGATTGCCCTTTTGAGGTCCAGACATTATGCGGGACCCAAGAAGTTAAAGGGACTCTTACCTTTTTCAATCAGGCTTATAATCCACAAACGGGACTTTTGCACGTACGCGGTTGTTTTGATAACTCGGAATCCCGATTTTTGCCTGGCCAGAGCGTGAAAGTAAAAATGCCTGCAGGTATTATTCAACAGGCTAAATTACTTCCCCAAAAAGGGGTTAAGATCAACCAACAAGGCCCCTATGTCTATGTCGTCAAAGAAGACAATACGGTCGAAATTAGACAAGTTGTATTAGGGGAAGAAATTGGAAACGCTGTCATAGTCCTCGAAGGGGTAGTTCCCGGCGAAAAGATCGTTACAGAAGGGCATTTGCGCCTTTCCCCAGGTTCTAAAATTGAAATTAAACAGCAGTAAAAATGGTATGAATTTTTCAGCCCCATTCATCCAACGTCCTGTCATGACCACCCTGGTGATGCTGGCTATCTTGCTTGCAGGCTGTTTTGCTTTCAGAAAGCTTCCTGTGAGTGATTTGCCAAACATCGATAAGCCTCGTATTTCTGTGAGCGCGCATTATTCAGGCGCTACGCCTGACACCATGGTAAATCTCATTACCAGCCACTTAGAAAAAGAACTGATGTCGATTAAAGGGGTCAAAGAAGTTTCATCGACCACTACCCAAGAATTTACTGAAATCTTTCTTCATTTTGATTTCGATAAAGATTTGGATGTGGCGATGAGGGATGTGCAACACGCGTTAAATAATACCGAAGGGAAATTACCTCGCGATATGGAGGAGCGGCCCGCCTATCGAAAAATGGAAGGGGGACGGGATCCCATCATGTTTTT
Organism: uncultured Parachlamydiaceae bacterium; assembly: GCA_963742415.1. Classification (GTDB taxonomy): domain Bacteria; phylum Chlamydiota; class Chlamydiia; order Chlamydiales; family Parachlamydiaceae; genus CAVULX01. The sequence goes on along the minus strand of CAVULX010000002.1, from coordinate 43,662 downwards.
GCTGATGACCTCTTCTTCAGTTCCCGTTGCTGATCTTCGGGAATATTCAGATACTTACATCATCCCCAGAATCTCCCGAATCGAAGGGGTTTCTTCCGTAGATCAACATGGAGCACGCTATGCGATAACGATCCGGCTAAATCCTGAACTCATGAGTGCACGGCAAATTGGATTGGATCAAGTCGTGAATGCCATTCGGCAACAAAACTCCGAACTCCCTTTGGGTTCGATCAAGACAGGGACAAAATCCTTATCGATCGAGTTGGGGGGGCGGCTGCAAAATCCAAAAGACTTTGCTAATCTTCTGATTGCTCCCGGTCCCGTCTACCTAAAAGATATCGGAACAGTCACCGAAGGACAATCGGATAAACATGAATTTCGTTTTGTCACCAAAGAGAGCACTAAGGCAGCTTATATTCTAGGAGTCAAAAAAATCACCGATGCCAATACAGTGGAGATCTCAAAAGGGGTGCATGCGCTTGTATCTGAGATCAATAAAGATCTACCCTCCTCGATGCATTTAGAGGTGTGGTTCGATAAAGCCAATTGGATTCATGAATCGATTTTCGATGTGGAATGGTCCCTGTTTTTTGCATTTGCGCTTGTTGTTCTTGTGATTTTCCTAAGCTTAGGACGTCTGTCAGAGGCGCTTATTCCCAGTGTTGCTCTTCCCATGTCATTGATCGGCACTTTTATCGCGATGTATCTGTTCAATTTCAATATAGATATTCTCTCCTTGCTGGCACTTACCTTGGCCGTAGGATTTGTCGTTGATGATGCGATTGTGGTTTTAGAAAATATCGTCAGGCATAATGAAAAAGGATTACCTCCTCTGGAAGCTTCCCTTAGAGGATCTAAAGAAATATGTTTTACGATTATTTCGATGACCCTGTCTTTGGTGGCTGTGTTTGTTCCTTTACTCTTTATGGGGGGAATCAATGGTCTCTTATTCCACGAATTTAGCGTCACACTTGCTTGTGCCATCCTGATTTCAGGATTTGTTTCTTTAACATTGACGCCTATGTTATGCCGCCGCTTTTTGGTCTCCCACCAGAAAGAGACCTCCCTCCAAAAATGGGTGTCTGCCGCAAACGGAAAAATGGTGCGAGGCTATAATTTGACTTTGCGCTGGTGCATCGATCATCCCAAAACGATTTTAGGAGTAGCTTTACTTTGCCTGATTGCAATTTATCCTTTGTTTCATTCCCTTCCGATCAAACTTTTCCCAGAGGAAGATCGGGGATTTATCCTCAGTTCGATCAATTTGCCCAAAGGGATTTCAGATAAAACTTTAAATGAATATCAACAAAAAATTGAAAAGCACGTCCAATCAAATCCTGCTGTCGATAGCTTTTTAGACATTAAATGGAGCGACATGCAAATCGTGGTTACGCGCCTTTTGCCGCGAAGCCAAAGGCCTCCGCAAAATCAGGTGATCCAAGAGCTTAATGAGGGTTTTGATGCCATTCCAGGAACACGTACGTTCAGTTTCGGATGGCAGTTGATCAACCTGGACATCGACTGGAGCACGGGGGGTGCTTATCAATTTATCCTTCAAGGGCCCGATATCAATGAAGTGGAGATAGCGGCTGAGACATTGAAAAATAAGATGCAGGAATCGGGTGAGTTCCCCTTTGTGAACGTGAATGTGCAAAAGGATAACCCCAAGCTCGTCCTCGAACTGCAAAAAGAGCAAATGCAGAAATATGGCTTTTCCAAAAACGACATTCAATCCTTATTGCAAAGGGCCTATGCCAACGGCACCTTGACATATATTCAGAAAAAAGGGGAGTTGTATAATGTCTATTTGGAGTTGGAAAAAAGTTTTAAAGATAAGCCCGCGGCTATTGGAAAGCTGTATTTAACATCTAAGGATGGGGCAGCCGTGCCCCTGAAGGCTTTGGTCGCGTGGAAGGAAGTTTTGGGATCTCCTGAGCTGCGGCACGTCGACCGTTTGCCGACGGTTACAATCGGTTTTTCTGTTGCTCCGAATATAGCTCCAAATAAAGCTTTAGATAAAGTTCAAGCTTTGGCTAAATCAGTTTTGCCCTCCTCAATTCAAGGCAAATTGTATGGATCTGCTGCTACCATGGCGTCGACCATAGATGAAACGATGATCTTGATCATCGCTTCCATTCTTGTCATGTACATTGTTTTGGGAATTTTGTACGAAAGTTTTGTGCATCCGCTGACGATTCTTTCTTCCCTGCCTTTTGCAGGTTTAGGAGGAGTGTTGACGTTGATGGCGTTTGGAGAGAGTTTATCTCTTTTTAGTATTGTAGGTTTTCTCCTTTTGATCGGAATCGTCAAAAAAAATGGGATCATGATGATCGATTATACGCTTGAGATTCGGCGAGAAAAAGAGATCTCTGCTAAGGAAGCTATCATAGAGGGGTGTTTAATCCGTTTTCGCCCAATTATGATGACGACGTTTGCGGCGATTATGGGCGCCTTGCCCATTGCCATCGGCTTTGGGGATGATGCTGAAACGAGAAGGGGGTTAGGGCTTGTGATTGTTGGAGGGCTTCTCTTTTCACAGTTATTGACTTTGTACGTAACTCCTGTCCTCTATCTCACATTTGAAAAATTGTTCTCCCGCCAAAAGGCTCATCTGCAGAACATCCCCACAAACTAACCTCTGGGTTGGTCCCAGAATCCTCGGATTGCAAGTAAAACGACTCATGAAAGCACTAACTTGAGAGAACAAGCTCTTTTTGTTCAGAGTGCTAATTTTTTGACGGAAACTTTAGAACTTAAGCAAAAACAAAATAATAAACCAATCCCATGTCCAATGATTGTGCTTACAGCTTTAAAGGAAAATATGGAGGGGCGCCCAATTCAGGACGCCGAAGAGCGTAATCAATTTCTAAGTCAGCAAGATCATTTAGCAGAACGAGCTGGAGTTTCTGAACAGAAAAAAATTGCTGATAGCGATCACTTTATTAACTACTTTCGATTCGATGCCATCTGTAAATCTATTCTAAAAATGAAAACATAAAACTTTACAGCAAACAATCTTGAAGGCTAAGGACTGCTCGTAATGTTATTTTATTGATAGCCTCTGTAAAAAAAAATTCTTTTATGTTATTCGTTTATTCGTTGCTAGAAACAAATAGGAGGAAGTAACATGTCTAATCCAAATTGTGTAATCAATTGTTATAATGATTTTCGAGTAACTGATTCATCTTTAATCATTCCTGGAGCAGTACTGACTGCTTTTAATGTTGGTGCAGGCCTAATTCAAATTAGCTATATCATCGCTGACTATGTAAAAGATAAATTTTCCCAACAAACCGATGAAGAACTGATCACAAATAAAGAAAAGCGTACAAGAGAATGGACATGTGTTAAAACGGGACTTCTTTTCAATAGCTTTGTGATGCTGAGTTCTGGAGCTTTCTTGTTTATAGATTTAGTTTCGCAAAATCCAGATTTTGCCAATAAAAATCTCATAAATAAATGTGAACAAATTTGCAACAACCGTCAAACGTAAGTTTTTAAAAAGTCATACGATTGAAGAGTATGGACTACTTTAATAGAGTAGTCCTCCGATGCGCTCTGGTAAACGTATAGACATCCTTAGAAGTTGGCACGCACCCTAGAAGCGGTTAATTTTAGACGCTTACACAGAGGCGGCAAGTTTTAATTTTTCTGATAGTAACCGCATTATTTTTCAAACTAAATTTTTTTTTAATGAATTTGATGCACCGATCTGATATACCTCCATTTTTTACAATAAATTTAGTGGTTGGGGGAGCACACATGGGCAAAACTTGGTTTATTATTTTCGTCCTCATTTTGCATGGCTCTTGCCTTTTTGCAAGGGAGCCCTATCACGCGACAGTGACGGTGGATGCAACCAGTGCAACTGTGAGCGCTCCGAATTTAGTGGACTTAAAGAGAGATTTGAAAAGCTCAAGCATACAAGCGCTTATCCCTTTTTATACCCCAACATCCCCTGTTTCGATCGATATCAATTTAAGGGGAATCGATGTTTTAACCTCGTTTCCGGCAAATTCAACAACATTGCTTGTGGAAATTCCACAAACGGGAAGTACCCAGACATTTCAGGGGGCCACGAGAGAGGAAAGCCTCGGACTTTTAAAAGAGTTTATCAGAGATGAGGGACCCAAACATGGGCTCTTAAAGGCGTACGCTAAATTTTCGCCTATAGATCCGATTGCAGGGAATCCAAATAGCTTAATGTCTCAAATGGCTCAAGCGGACTATTTGTTAGGTCGATTGTCCCCCTTTAGCGGATGTGATTGCTGTTGGAGAGCTCAGCCTATTGTGCATCAGTTTCAAGTGGGTGTGGAAGGTTGCAGGGCGTTTTCAGATGAATTTGAAACGTCAACGGTGACCATTCCTGCTCGTTATTCTTATTCGCCGGATCTCGACTGGGCACTAATTCTCGATGCCCCAGCAGTTTATTTTAGGAATGGGGGAGCCTCCTCTTTTTTTGGGACAGTGGGGCTCGGCTTACGTGTTCCGATGACATGCAATTGGTCATTGACTCCGATATTCCGATGTGGTGCTGGCGGCACTTTGGACCTATGTACATCGGGGTCATTTGTTTCTTTTGGAGTGACAAGTATGTACAACCTCAAATTATGGGATTATGTCTTTGCGATGACCAATTATGGGGCGTATTTTAGTTCGACTAATTTTTGGCTGACAGGGGTCAATTTTAACTATCATCAACAAAGCTATGTGATCAAGAATGGTTTAGCCATTACATCATGCGACTGGTATACGGTTTGTGGAAGGAACATAAATTTTAGTTTATCTTTTATCGATTCTTACTTTACAAGCGGAGGCTTATTTATCAGGCATTATGATGAAGTGGGTGCTGCTTTACTTATCACCCAAGTAAATCCCTGCTTAGATTATGATTGCCTTTCCCTTGGGTTTGCTTATCAGTATGGGCAAAAAAAATATAAAGGGTATTGCCTCAATATTATTTATCAATTTTAATTTTTTTTCTAAAAATTTAGACCCCTATCCTGAAACTTGGATTTTGCTGAAGTCGAGTAATTGGGAAAATAGGCGAAATACACGTTGCAACAGGGCGATCCGGTTGTTGCGTAATGAAGAATCATCGGCCAGAATTTTGACATGATCAAAAAGGGATGCCAAGCCAGGTTGAATGTTGGCGATGAGTTCGTAAGCTTGTTGATAGTCATGAGACTTTATCGCTTGCTCAAAATGGCTTTCAGTAGAGTTCAAAGCATGGTTTAGTTCGATTTCGGCATTTTCCTTGAGAAGTTTTTGGGAAAAAGGGAGAGGGGCTTGGTCGTTAATTTGCCCTTTAGCTCTTTTGTAGACTTCGAAAAGGAGGGGAAATTTGGGATTGTTAAGTCGGAAATCGTGCAAGGCTTGCACTTTACAGAATGCATCATAGATATCGGTAAAGCCAAAAGAAAGGCCTGCTTCAATTTCATCTTTGTTGAGATCGTAATCCAAAAAAACCGTTTTTACCCTATTGACGATAAAAGTTTCTATTTCCTTTAAAATTAGCTCTTGATTTGCAGGTACTTGAGGGAAAGCCTTGAAGCATTCCTTAAAAATTTCCATGTAAGGAAGGCGGTATTGCCCTCGAATGATGATTTTGATGAGGCCTAATGATTGCCGCCGCAAGGCATAGGGATCGCTGGATGAGGTTGGCTTTAAATTGGCGGAGTAGCAGCTGAGAAGGTTATCGATTTTATCTGCAAGGCTTAAAATGATCCCTGTACCGCTTTCAGGCAAAGGTGTTTTTTCACCGCGCGGCATCCAATGCTCCTCAATTGCTTGAGCAACTTCGGGGTCTTCTTTTTGAGCGGATGCGTAGTAACGACCGATGATCCCTTGGAGTTCAGGAAATTCAAAAACCATTTCGGTAGCTAGGTCTGCTTTGCAAAGGGATGCAGCTCGTTGAACCTTTTGAGGAGAGTTTATCCAAAGATGTTTTTGTAAAATTGCGGCATTTTTTGAGATCCTTTGCACTTTGTCATAAACAGAGCCCAATTCCTTTTGGAAAGTGACATGCTTGAGCTTTTCATTGTAATGTTCTAATGGAACTTTTAGGCCTTGTTCGTATAAAAAGACCCCGTCGTTTAGGCGAGGAGATATCGCTTTTTGATTCCCTTTTCTTATTGTATCTGAAGCAGGAACATTGCCTGTAATAATAAACAAGTTTTTGAGTGAGCCGTCTTTGTTAGCGACGGGAAAGTACTTTTGGTGTTCGACCATTTCAGAGATTAGCACTTCCTTGGGTGCCTTGAGAAATGTTTCATCAAAATTGGCGTAGGTAAGATAGGGCCATTCGACCATATTGACCACTTGAGGGAGCACCTGTTCTCTAGCGATAATTTGGGCTTGCAACTGCTGCTCCAGGGAATCGATTTGACCGAGAATCTGTTGCTTCCTTTCGGCAATATCGACCATGACATGGTGCTTTTTTAAGGCGGAAACATAATCTTGTGCGTTGGCGATGGTAAAAGTTTTTGGGCTAAGCTGCCGGTGTCCAAAGGAGTTTTTCCCAGAATAGATCTCTCCAATAGAAAAGGGGATCACATACTGGCCGTAGAGAGCGACGATCCAGTGTATGGGGCGGGCAAAGGCAATATCGAGATCGGACCAACGCATTTTTTTAGGGAAGTCCAAACTTAAAATAAGTGCGGGAAGCTGTTCGGAAAGGATCGCAGCTGTCGATTTTCCAGGATGATGAACCGTTGCGAAGATGTAATCGGTTCCTTTGACTTGCTGGATGGAAAAATGGGAAGATTGACCGGAACGTAGTTCGTTTAAAGTGGGAGCGGGCAGATTTAATGAACGGAAAAAGCCTTCGCCAGCGGGTTTGAGTTTCCCCTCGTCATCGTAGGCTTGCCCAATGGAAGGGCCCCTTTTCTCAAGCGTTTGAGCTGGTTTAGCCATTGCTAGGTTTTCGACATAGACAGCTAGCCGCCGTGAAGTTCCAAATGTTTTGACAGAACTGTAAGGGATCCCTTCGTTGTCTAGAATTTGTCTGATGGCTTTTTCTAGGTTTTGGCAACCGATAGTGACGAAGGAGGCCGGTAATTCTTCCGATCCGATTTCCATGAGGAAGTTCTCGGTTTTTTCGGGTGTCGCCTCTAATAAGCTTGGGTGGAGGATAGCCTTCTCTGCGGCTGCTACCCTTTCCTCTTTAGGCCACTTTTTGAGGAGTGGGAATCCCTGTTGTTCCCTATTTTTGAGGTAACTAGAAGCGACTTGACAGGCTAAGTCCCGGATTCTTGCAATGTAGCCTGTTCTCTCTGTAACAGAGATGACCCCCCTTGACTCTAGGATGTTAAAGGCGTGGGAAGCTTTGATGACAAAATCGTAAGCAGGGATAGGCAAGCCCTCTTTAATCAAGCGGATTACTTCTTTTTCATAATCTTGGAACTGCCTTTGCCACATGTCTACAGAGGCTTTTTCAAAGTTGTAATGGCTCCATTCAACTTCATTGCGGTGATAAATGTCCCCGTAAGTGAGGTAATCGTTGTATTTTATGTCGAAGATGCTGTTGACATCTTGCAGGTATGTGGCTAGCCGCTCTAAGCCGTAAGTGATTTCCCCTGTGATAGGCTTTAGATTTAATCCTGCCACGCTTTGGAAATAAGTAAACTGGGTGACTTCCATTCCATCCATCCAAATTTCCCAGCCAAGCCCCCAGGCCCCGAGGGTAGGGGACTCCCAATCATCGTGGACAAAGCGGATGTCGTGGGCTTTTAGGTCAAAACCAAGGGCTTCTAAGGATTGCAGGCAAAGGTCTTGAATATTCTCTGGGGATGGTTTTAGAATGACTTGGCATTGAAAGTAATGTTGGATGCGGTTCGGATTTGTTCCATAGCGGCCATCGGAAGGGCGGCGGCAGGGTTCGATGTAAAACGCCTTATAGGGTTCAGGACCTAAGCTGCGGAAAAAGGTTGCAGGGTTAAATGTTCCAGCGCCTACTTCAAGGTCGTAACCGTGGTGAATGAGGCATCCTTGCTGTTCCCAAAACTGTTCGAGCTTTTGCAGCATCCGTTGAAAAGTTAACATCGGGTTCTCCAAAAATGATAGCTAAGTCCTTCAATGGTAAATGATCCAAGATTTATCTCTCAACACTCCTTTGCGTAAAAAGGGGTTATTTTCTAAGATTCAGTTATGAAATCCAAAATTAAATTAAAACCCCCGGATCAAGAGATCGATGAAGCCTTGACCGAATTATCTAAAGTTAATGAGCTCAAAGACTATGAACTTCCTAAAGTGAGCATTATCATTCCCACTTTTAATTGTGCTCAATCCATTACGGTCACATTAGAAAGCATTCTAAATCAAGAATATCCCGATTATGAAATCATTATCGTGGATGGGGGGTCGATGGATCGCACCGTGGAGGTGGTCAAAGGGTTCCATCATGAGAGGATATCGATTTATTCAGTTTCAGGTTATCAACGCTATGAAATGCTGAATAAGGGAATTACACAAGCCGCAGGAGATTACATCAATCTTCTTTTTCCCGGGGACTATTATATTTCTCGAGAGACGTTAAAGCATATGATGGGCCTTGCGGTGGAAGGGAAAAAACCCCATTTGATTTTTTGTGGTACCCTTCTCAGAGATGGGAAGTCTGAGGTCAAGATTTTGAGAAGACATTTGTCGCTGAGATTGTTGCGAAAAGGGCAGCAGCCAACCAGTCTGCAATCGATGTGGTTTAGGGGGGATGTTTTTGATGTTCTTGGGAAGTTTAATACGACTTATAATTTGAGGGGAGGATATGAATTTCTTTGCAGGTTCTGTTTGAAAAGCCATATGAGGGCTATTTCAACCACATGGGTATTGACCGATTATGACTTGCGATTAGTTACAAAGCAGATGATCGTGTGCCACTTTTGGGAAACCATGCGCACCATTTTCAACTATTTTGGTCTCAAAGCTACAGTTGTGTGGCTGTTTATACAAAAAGATATGATCCGTTTCGGCAAGCTGTGGTTTAGAAGCATCAAGCATGCGTTTGTCGGGCGATGAGGGGACATCTTGGATTGTCTTTGAAAAGCAAAACGGCAGACGAGAGTCTGCCGTGAACTGAGTAGAATCAAACCAACGATAACAGAATTAAGCGATCAATGCAGGTTTTTCTGCATCGTTTGATTCGCTGCTTTGAGCATCGTTATTGTTATTCTCTTCTTTTTCAAGAAAAGGGCATTTGCATTTGTATCGAGTAGCAAGGGTATCATGCTCAACAGACTTATCTTCGGAATTTCCTTCTTCGCAAGCCAGAAGTTTGTCTTCAGATTTGATGATCTCGTTGTTGTTTTCTTCGCTATCCGCAAGAAGTTTGTCTTCAGATTTTCCTTCTTCGTTGTTATCTTCCTCATTTTGAGCTAGAAAAACTCTCTCTGGTCTTCCCTTTCCTTCGCTGTCAGAATCTTTTTTCTTATCTTTTCCACATGAACATCCAAGAACTGTTTCATTTTGTTCTGAAGATTTATTTTCATTAGTGTCATCAGCAAAAGAACTTACAGTTGCAAGGGCTGATAATGCGGCAAGGCAAAAAATGCGTTTCAACATTGTGGTTCTCCGTAAAAGTTTAGAGATTAATAAATCGTTAACACTTTCTTCTCCCATGACTTGAAACCAAGGAGAGAAGATTTACAACTCTAACTGAATTATTAAATTTCATCGAGCTCTTTCTTGAATTAGGCCCAAGCCCTCTCGATGAAAGCAGCCGTTTTCTGCTTTGCAATAGTTAAAGTCCCGCTAATGATTTACGAAGATTATAATATTAGTCAAGCCCAAATCGTTTATTATTCTTTGTATTAAATCATGGAAAAATAATTTTCGTTTTGCTACTATTTAAACACATAAAATTTAATATATGATGTGTGATGAATATGTCTGAATTTTGCGAATTAGATCCATCTGAACTAGCCTCTTGGCTTATAGAGCGGAACGAAAAAGATTTTCATGCAAAGCAAATCCTCGATTGGGTTTACAAAAAAGGGGTGGTTTGCTGGGAAGAGATGAGCGATTTGAGCAAAGAACTTCGCCATAAATTGAAGGATGAGATCCATTTTTCGTCAGTGGAGCAAGTTCGGGTGGTTGAATCCCAAGACCGTGAGACTGTGAAGTTTCTGTGGAAGATGAAGGATGGAAGTTTTGTTGAATCTGTCTTGATTTATTCCGGCTCCCGCCGTACTGTATGTGTGTCATCGCAGGTAGGATGTCCGGCTAAGTGCGCCTTTTGCGCCTCGGGAAAGCAGGGATTTTTCCGCAATTTGAGGCCCGGAGAAATTGTCGAACAGGTTGTCCGCATCAACGCTTGGCTGGCCGCTAAAGGGGAAAGAGTTAGTCATGTTGTCTATATGGGGATGGGGGAGCCCTTTAAAAATTACGATCCAGTCGTGAAATCGATCCGTTTGCTAAGCAGCCCCGAAGGACTGAACATCTCGCAGCGGCGCATCACAATATCAACTGTTGGGATTATCGAAGGGATTAAGCGGTTCTCTGAGGAAGATTTAAAGGTCAGCTTAGTATTGTCGTTGCATGCGCCCAATCAACATATTCGTCAGAAAATTATTCCTTATGCTCGCAAATATCCTTTAGACTTGTTAATGATAGCCATGGATGAGTACGCTGAAAAAACAAAACGGGATGTTACATATGAGTATACGATGTTGGCGGGCATTAATGACCATCCAGACCATGCCTTTGAATTAGCTCATTTGCTGAAGGGTAAGCAATGTACCGTAAATCTGATCCCTTATAATCCTGTTAAGGGTCTTAAATTACGCCGTCCCGATAGGAAGCGAATAAAACAATTTCGAAGTGTCTTGTATGGTTGCAGGATTGTTAACACTTGTCGGTATACTAAAGGGGATGACATTGCTGCGGCTTGCGGACAGCTGGCGCTGCAAGAAAAAAGTGCCGATTAAAACTTTGTCCATTTTGTCCATTGGATGACTGCATCATTGTAAGAAGTAGGCTATGGTGGATAACGAAGAAGAAGCCATCTCTCAGAAATCTTTTACTTTCCGACCAGCCCTCTTTCCCGAATTGCCCGGTGTCTATTTAATGAAAGGGAAAGAAGGAAAAGTCCTCTATGTGGGCAAAGCGAAAAATCTTCGAGCCCGCCTTAGGCAATACTTTTTACCAGGGGGCGATGGGCGGTTCATGGTTCCTTTTCTTATCACCCAAGTGCATGACATAGAAACCATTGTAGTGCTCTCAGAAAAAGAAGCCCTTCTCCTTGAAAATAATTTAATCAAAGAATATCTCCCCAAATACAACGCTTTGTTAAAAGATGACAAAACGTATATCGCTCTGAAAGTCACGATAAAATCGACGTGGCCTACATTGCAGCTTGTAAGGTATCGGGGAAAAGCCTCAGCAGATGGCCTCTATTTCGGACCCTACACAAGCGCTCAAGCAGCCCGAGGGACGTTAGATCTTTTGAATCGCCTTTTTCCTTTAAGGCAGTGTACCGATCAAGAGTTTATTCGACGAACCCGTCCTTGCATCTTATATGATATGAAGCGATGCATCGCCCCTTGCGTCAACAAATGCACCAAAGAAGAGTATGACAATCTTGTCGATAAGACAATCAAATTTTTGCGCGGGCAAGATAAAGCTGTCGTCAGGGAATTACGAAAAGAAATGGAACAAGCTGCTGAAGCGTTAGAATTTGAAAAAGCGGCTACACTTTTGACAACGATCAGGCAAATTGAAAAAACAATTGAAGGGCAAAGCGTGGATAAGCCTTTTGGAGAAGATGGGGATGTTTTGGGGATTTACAGGCAAGGGGAAGATGTTGTCGTAAGCCAGCTTCTTGTACGTAGCGGAAAATTGATCGGATCGAAAAACTATGACTTTAATCACATCGCTGAAGACGATGTGGAGTTATTAGAGAGCTTTTTATTGCAGCACTATGAAAAAAAAGAGGAATTGCCCCATGAGATTCTCGTCCCGGCTTTTTTAGAAGAGGCTGCGACAATTGAGGAGGTCATATCGTCCGGAAAGAAACACAAGACCACGATCGTCCACCCTCGAAGAGGGGATAAAAAAAACTTGATCGGAATGGCTTTAGCTAACGCAGAAGCTGCTTTTAAACAGCGGAAAGACGAAGCAAACATTCGGGAAAAAACACTGATGGAAATGCAAGAGCGGCTGCATTTAAGCCGCTATCCGAAAAGGATTGAATGCTTTGATAATTCAAACATCGGAGGGGCTGAACCAGTTTCGGCTTTGGTTGTGTTTACAGATGGGAAGAAAGAGCGCTCCCGGTACCGGAAATATAAAATCAGAAGCGTAGAAGGACCCGATGATTATGCGACCATGATGGAGGTTTTGTTGCGCCGTTATAAGCGGGGAAAGGAAGAGAACGATTTGCCCGATTTGCTAGTTGTTGATGGGGGAAAAGGGCATCTGAATGTGGCCTTAAAGGTGATGTCTGAATTGAATATTATTTCTGTGGATGTCATCGGGGTGGCTAAGGAGCAAGGGAGGCATGATAAAGGGATGACAGCTGAACAAGTCTTCCTACCCCACATCAAGGATCCTATTTTGCTTAAGCCCACATCGCCGATCCTATTTCTTCTCCAACAAATCCGTGACGAAGCACACAGGTTTGCCATTTCTTTTCACAGAAAGCGGAGGAGCAAAACATCCATTAAAACAGCTTTGGAAGGGGTTCCTGGAATAGGCCCCGCTAAACGGAAGCTTTTGCTGCGCCATTTTGGCAGCGTCAAAAAGATGTGCGAAGCGGGGGAAGAAGGGCTGAGAAAAGTGCCTGGATTGAATCAGTCGAATATCAAAGCTCTCCTAATTTTCATCACAGAGACCCAGAGATAGATCAAACCACTGAGATATAGATTAAACCACTGAGCTGGGGGAAGTGAGGGGTAGCCGGTTCATTTTCTTATTTTCTCTTGCACTTCTGACATCCCTTGGTAACTTGATTCTAGACTGTCAAAATCAGTTACTTAAGAGAAGTTACTTAGGAGACATTGAGAAGAAAAAAACAGGATAAGCAAGATCGTAAACGGCAGGATAAGCAAGATAAAAGAAAAAACGATTTTTTTTGAACAGTCTTAACTTAATTATGTCGGCATATTCTTACTCTTTATTCAATATCTTGCTTATCCTGCCGTTTACGATCTTGCATATCCTGTTTCTTCTCTGTGATCTCACTTGCTCAGTGGTTTAACCCACCTCTAGGTTTCTGTGATGAAGGGCAATTTGAGTGCTTGAAGAAAATTCAGTGATTGTCTAAGATTTTAGTTTTTGAAATCTTTCCATGGGGTATTAGCTCAGTTGGTTAGAGCGCCACGTTGACATCGTGGAGGTCAGCTGTTCAAGTCAGCTATATCCCATAATTTCTTTTCAGGCCCCGGTGAAACTTGGATGACTAACACACCTTTTGGACAACATCTCGTTGCATCGGAGCTTTTAGCTGCGGCTATCTGCCATCTTTTTCCCGGAAGCCAATCTGTCTCCCATACCCCTACTGAGACAGGATTTTTGTGCGACATCTCGACACCCCATCCCATCGGCATACAGGAAATCCCCCTCATCGAAGAAGCTGTCCGCAGCTTAATCAAAGAAAATCCTTCGATTCAAATTACAGAAATGATGCGAGAAAACGGATCAGCTTACTTGGCCCATTGGGGTCAATCGATCGCAGCCAAATGTGTTTTGGAGCTTCCTGACAAAACCATTCCACTCATAGAAATCAAAAATTTTAAAGACTATTGCCCGCTAGCCAAGTTACTGTCCCTCCCTTCAGAGGTCAAAGAGGCGGGATGGATCAAAATCATTTCTTTATCTCCCCAAGTTTCTTATTTTCCTTCCACCGGAGAGCTTTCAACCCTACGGATTCAAGGGATCGTAAGCTCGGAAAAACAATCTTTAAAAACCGCGATCAAAAAATATGAAAGCGCAAAAAATAAAGATCATCGTCTTATTGTTGAAGAAATGAAACTTTGCAGGGGAGCAGACCCAACCCGCTATTGGCTGCCAAAGGGGGTCTTGTTACAAGATTTATTGGTCGATTGGTGGAAAAAAGCCTTAGGCGAATCGACGTTCCTCAAGGTTGCAACTCCAAACTTGCAACCTGTAAAAATACCCCCTCCTTCAGAAAACGAAGTCAAATTCAACGGCGCCTCTTTCCAACCCCTTCCTTCCCGGGGAGAAGCCCACGCTTCTATCGCCCGCCATTTTTTTGATTCTTCCAATTCTCCCGTACGCCTAGCCGAATTAGCTGAAAGATGGAAGCCGCTACCACCCCAACACTGGCAGGGTCTTTTACAAACACCCTTGTATAGAGGGGATGAATGGCATGTGTTCTGCCAAGAAAGGGAAGTTCTCTCGGAGTTGATTTATTCCTTGCAATTCTTTGATAAAACAATTAAGATGTTTGGTTTTAAGCACCAGTGGAATTTAGTTGCTATCCGTAATTATTATTCCGCCGGCACTTTAGCCCAATGGAAGCAAGCTGTCCATTGGCTTAAAAAATCTGCAGAAGCATGCAACTTGGATTGGATTGAAGATCCATTAAATGAGGCAGTAGAAGGACCTATGCTCACGGCGCAGATTTTTGACACATATGGACATGGATGGTCTGGACCCTCATTAGGCATTGATTGGCAACATGTGTTGCCCCATGCGAAAAACGGGAAAGAAAAGCAGTCCCTGCCTTGGCAAATAATGCTCTATGGAGCCTTAATGAGCTCCATTGAACGGATGACCGCTTTGCTGTTAGAGCATTATGATGGATGGCTTCCCCTTTGGTTAGCCCCTGAACAAGTGCGCTTTCTGCCTCTAGGGGAAAGACACTATCAGAGTGCCAAAGAGGCGCTCCAGCATCTCAAGGAAGCAGGCATTAGGGGGACGCTCGATCTTTCGCAAGAAAAATTGGACAGCAGAGTACATGCTGCACAACAGGAAAGAGTTCCCTATGTCGCCGTCATAGGGGACAAAGAGGCCAACGAAGGGGTTCTCTGCGTCCGTTTTTGCGCGGCTGCTAAACGGATGCACCTATGGCGGTTAGAACAATTCCTTGAACACCTGCAAGGAGAATTAAAAGGCTTGGCAGGAATTCAAAAAGGAGAGATAAAAAAGGTTGAAATTTAATAGAGAAATTAGAGCGCCAAAAGTTCGTGTGATTAGCCAAACCGGGGAGCAGATAGGGATCTTGCCGATTCACGAGGCATTAGCTCGAGCGGATGAGGCAGGGTTAGATCTTGTAGAAATTGTCCCGGGGTCAAATCCACCCGTTTGTAAAATCATTAATTTCGGTAAATTCCGATACGATCAAACAAAACGGGAGAAAGAGAGCAAAAAAGCTCAGCATCAGGCTAAAGTTAAAGAAATTAAGCTGAAGCCTAACATCGATAATCACGATTTGGAGACCAAGATCCGGCATGCTCGGGACTTTATTGCTAAAGGAAATAAGGTCAAGATAACATGCACGTACCGTGGTCGGGAAATGATGCATATCGAATATGGGGAAAAGATCGTCCGAAGGATTTGTGATTCCTTGGAAGATGTTGCGATGACTGAATCATCGCCCAAGATGCTTGGCCGTGCGTTATCGGTCGTTTTGGCCCCAGGAGCCAAAAAAAAGAAAGAGGCATCAAAACAGGGACAACAATCAAAAGAAGAATCTACGGATTTATAGTTAGGAGAATATTTGTGCCTAAGATGAAAACAAAAAAGGCCGTCGCAGCCAGGTTTAAAGTAACAGCTTCGGGAAAGCTGAAGCACAGTCAGCCTGGAAAACGGCATCTAAATACAGGAAAAGCACCTAAACGCAAACGGCAACTTTCCAAGCCGGCCATATTATTTGATTCGGTGGCTAAGACCTATAAGCGTTTAATGTGTGTGGAATAACATTTAAAGTGGAGAAGAACGATGGTTAGAGTAACCAATAGTGTCGCTTCACATCGTCGCAAAAAAAGATTATTTAAGCGTGCGAAAGGGTTTGTGGGAGACCGTAAAAACCATTTGCGTCTTACCAGCGACTGTGTCGTGCGTGCCCTATCATATAATTACGATCACCGAAAGCTAAGAAAACGGGATTTTCGCAGCCTATGGATCACGCGTATTGGGGCTGCTGCTAAAATAAATGGAATTTCTTATAGCCGGTTTATTTACGGGCTGAAGAAAGCGCGATGTGAACTTGACAGAAAGATACTGGCCGATATGGCCGTGAGCGATCCGCAAAGCTTTGCAGCAGTTGTGGACTGTGTGAAAGAAGCCCTTGCTTAAGCAAGGGGGATTGAAAGAATGAAGCCGTTGCAAAAGGATTAAACGCAAGGGTGAAAGAGAAAGATTAAACGCAAAGGCGCAAAGACGCAAAGAAAAAAGGGAAAATTAAAATAATGTTATTTTTTTTATCCACCTTTGCGATTTTTCTTTATTTTTCCTTTGCGCCTTTGCGCCTTTGCGTTTAATCTTTCTCTTCGACCTTTACGTTTAATCTTTTTGCAACGGCTTCATTTTCCTTTACTTCGCTGTCTCTGTGTCTCTATGGTAAAAAAATTAAAATTTAAAATATCATGAAGCAACAAATCGAAGCGTTGCGCCAGCAATTTGACGCTGAATTCGCCCAAGTCCATTCTACAATAGATCTCGAAGCTTTGAAAATCAAATATCTCGGTAAAAAGGGGGCTATTCAGCAATTAATGAAAGCCTTAAAGGATGTTTCTGCCGAAGAAAGGCCGCTGATTGGCAAAGATGTCAATGAGGTTAAAGAGGAAGTCACTTCAAAGCTGGAAGCCGCTCACCATCAGTTTCTTCTTCAAGAGGAAGAGATCCGCTTGGAGCAAGAAAAAATCGACACTTCCCTTCCTGGCCGCCGCCGTTATGCAGGACGGAAGCATCTGGTGACACAAATGTTGGATGAAGTGATCGAGATATTGGTTGGGATGGGATTTTCTGTTCAGTATGGGCCCGACATAGAAACGGATTACTATAATTTTGAAGCTCTAAATTTTGCCCCGGATCATCCTGCCCGTGATATGCAAGACACTTTTTATATCGCGGACAAAATTTTGTTGCGCACCCATACATCGAATACGCAAGTTCGGGTGATGGAAGCGCAAAAGCCGCCGATACGGGTGATTACCCCCGGCAAGGCCTACCGCAATGAAACGATAACTGCCCGCTCCCACGTTTTTTTTCATCAGATAGAGGGTTTGTATATCGACAAAGGGGTTTCGTTTGCCGATTTATTTTCGACGATGAATGAATTTTTGACGAAGCTATTTAAGATGGAAGTGGAAACACGGTTCCGTCCTAGCTATTTCCCCTTTGTTGAACCGGGGATGGAGGTGGATCTCCGTTGTTTGACTTGTAAAGGGGCCGGATGCAGTTTATGTAAATATACCGGTTGGTTAGAAATTGCCGGCGCGGGTATGGTGCACCCGGAAGTCCTTAAAAATGGCGGAATAGATCCGGAGACTTTTACTGGGTTTGCGTGGGGAATGGGGATAGAAAGGCTAATTTTACTAAGAAATGGGGTCAAAGATATCCGCCTTTTTACTGAAAATGACCTCCGCTTTTTACAACAATTTCCAGGTGTATAACCTACCCAGGAGATTCAAAGTTGAGTATGCAGAAATGGCTTGTTGCAAAAGAAGAATCGGGAAGTAAGTTAGTTGATTTCCTGAAGCTAAGGCTGGCTTCTGCATCTGCAAAAAAAATAAAAATGGCCATTGAAAACGGGGGATGTACCATTAATGGCCGGCAAGAACATTTTGCATCGACCAAATTGGGAGCAGGGGATTCGGTTTTTTTTGTTTTAGCTCCTGAGCCTAAAAGCAGCGGGCTTGACTCATCCCGGATTTTATTTCAAGACGACCATTTATTAATTTATAATAAGCCTCCAGGATATGCTTCTGATAGTCCACTTTTTTTAAAAGCGCTTCAGCGGTTTTCCCCCTCGTTGATATTGCTTCACCGGCTGGATAAAGATACAAGTGGAATACTCATGTTTGCCAAAACATCCTTTATGCATCGAGAAATGGTGGGTCTTTTCCGCCGCCGTTTAGTTAAAAAAACCTACCTTGCTATTGTTGACGGATGCCCAAATAGCAAAAAAGGCTTTATCAGTAATTATATTGGGAAACGGAGTGTTTTTGAAGGTCAATCTTTGCGGGGATCTGTTAAGCCAGAGCAAGGGCAAAGAGCCCAAACGGAATGGATCGTGGAACAGAAGGGGAAGAATGCGGCGTTGCTCCTTTTGAGGCCAGTGACGGGTAGAACACATCAACTTCGGGTGCATTGTAGTGAAATGGGGCATCCCATTTTGGGCGATAATCTCTATGGCAGAAAATACAGATGCAAGATTAAGCCGCCCAGATGCATGCTTCATGCTTTTGAAATTGCTTTTGAGAATCCCATGACCGAGGAGACCATCCAAATACAAGCATCTCTTCCGGAAGATATGAAAAAAATGATTCAGGAAACGATTTCCTATGAAGATCCTTCTAGTTAAAACCTCTTCGCTTGGCGATATCATTCACGTTTTTTTAACGCTCGCTTACTTGCGCAAGCAATATCCTATGGCCTTTTTCGATTGGGTTGTTGAAAAACCTTTTACTGAATTAGTTAAAGCGCATCCCTATGTGAACCGGGTGGTAGCTATTAACAGTAAAGAGTGGAGAAAAAATTTATTCAGCACAAAAACCTGGCGGGAAATCGCCTCTTTTCGTGAAGAGTTGCGGGAGTCAGATTATGACATTGTTTTTGATCTCCAGGGAAATAGCAAATCGGGCTTAGTCAGTTTTCTTGCAAAAGCAAAAGACAAAGTGGGATTTGGAAGAAAAACTGTGGCGGAATGGCCCAATATGTTGGCCACCAATCGACGTTATGATCCTCCTAAAGGCCTAAATGTTCGAACTGAATATTTATCATTGGTTCAGCAATATTTTTGTGACGATGCACCATTCGAGGACGAGGGGATTTCATTAAAAATCAATGGAGAGGAACAAAAACAGGTCGGCCAGATATTAGAAGTTTTGGAACATCCACAAAGTCTGAGACGAAAAGATCACCTTAGAGTCATGGTTTGTCCAGGATCTGCTTGGAAGAATAAACAGTTGACCACCAAAGCACTAGCAGGTTTTTTGAAAAAATTGGAAGCCTACTTAAATTGCTCTTTTCTATTTGTTTGGGGGTCGTTAGAAGAAAAACAAGTGGCTCTTGACTTGCAGGCTCAACATCCTATATCTTCAAAAATAGTTGACCGTTTGCCTTTACCTGTTCTGCAAAACGTTATGAGAGAAATGGATCTGGTGATAGCGATGGATTCCCTTCCGTTGCATCTTGCAGGGACAACAGGGGTTCCTACGTTCAGTGTTTTTGGAGCTTCCTCTTCTGAAAAGTATAAACCGCAAGGGAAGCAACATCACGGAATGCAGGGGCAATGCCCTTATGGAAAGAAATTTGAAAGACGGTGTCCTATCTTACGTACCTGTCCTACAGGGGCTTGTATTAAAGATTTAAATGAGGAAACAATTTTTAACACCTTCAAAAATCAATATAAAATTTAAGTTCATGGATCAAAAATTTTTTGCCCAGTTGGAAGAATTGATTTCTCGAGAAATTGTGATCTTACGCAGCTTTTTAAGCAACCAGAGATCGGAACAAACCGCTCTGCTGAATAAAAATAATGAGCAAGCTGAAGATTTTTTGGATGAGAGGTTAGATCTCGTTGCGGTGTTTGAAAAATTAAGGGAGGAGTTAATAACTCTTGTTTGTCAGTTTGCCCAACAGCAAAAGATTAGCCGTTTGGAAGGGGAGCTTACCCATCAGAGATCGATCGAAATTTTAGAAGAATATGTTCCTGTTGAGGAGATCGAATTGCACGCCCTCTTAGGTCAGCTAAAGGCCATTTTAGTGGAAATAAAAAATCGGAATGATTTGACGCAATATTTCCTGAGTCATAAAAACATTTCTTTACACAGGGAAATCCCGCAAGAGGCGCTGAAAAAAGCACCCCGCAAAGTCATGCTCGAACTCTTAGACCCCCCTTCAGAATGAAGTTGCTGCAAAAAAAATAAGGCAAAACAAATTTGCTTATATTCAGATTTCAAAGCGCATTGAATCAATTCGTTATAATTTTCATGCTAAATAATAATAACAAAAACAATTTTCCATCATAGTAAAACCTTGAGGGGCCGGGAGAAGGATGGGGAGTATGGAAGGCATGGAAAGAATGAAAAAGTGGAAAGGAACGAAGCCATTACAAAAGGATTAAACGCAAAGCATGAAAAAGTTGAATTTATAAAGTTGCGCGAAAAGCCTGAATCGCGCAATATAAGAGTATAAAGTTGCGCGAAAAGCCTGAATCGCGCAATATAAGAGTATAAAGTTGCGCGAAAAGCCTGAATCGCGCAATATTAAGAGTATAAAGTTGCGCGAAAAGCCTGAATCGCGCAACCTATCTGAAAGAACAATTTCAGTTTTATGAGTAAACAAGAATGTCAAAAAAAATAACAAAAGAATTGAAAAATCTTGTTCAAATTATCGCAAGCTACCCAGATGGAATTTCTATAGGAGAATTGTCAAAACTGCTGACAGTTGCAACCTCCAAAAGAACCTTGCAATATAGATTGTCTAGTTTAGTTAAAATGGGAATTATAAGGGTTGAGGGTTTAGGAAGAAGTAGTAAATACGTTATAAATGAAAATCTAGATAATACGGCGTTAGAAGCTGAACCACTACAAAAAGCTTCGATCATTCCGCTTTCGCAAGAAGGCAAAGCGCTGCAGAGGCTAATTTCTGTTCCAATTCAACTGCGTCAGCATGTAAGCTATCGAAGAGAATTTCTAGATTCATATGAACCGAATCAAACATTTTATTTAAGCAGATCCATTCTTGAAAAGTTGATGACGCTGGGAGCTTCAGGAAATGATAAAGGCCGCCCTGCGGGAACTTATGCACGAAAAATTTACCAACGGCTCTTAATTGATCTATCATGGAATTCAAGCCGCTTAGAAGGAAATACCTATTCTCTTCTAGAAACAGAAAAATTGTTAGCAACAGGTGAAGAAGCTCCGGGGAAAGATCACAAGGAAGCTCAAATGATCCTAAACCATAAGGATGCAATTGAATTCATTGTAGAGATGGCTGAAGAAATCGACATTAATCGATACACAATTCTAAATATTCATGGACTTCTTTCAAATAATCTCCTTTTAGATCCAAAAGCATGTGGCAGACTGCGAATGATTCCAGTCAAAATAGGAAAATCAGTTTACCATCCCATTGAAGTACCACAACTGATTGAGGAATATTTTCAACTGATCATTCAAAAAGCTGCTGCTATAAAAAATCCCTTTGAACAATCATTTTTTTTAATGGTTCATTTGCCTTATTTACAACCTTTCTTAGATGTTAACAAAAGAGTATCTAGATTGGCAGGCAATATCCCCTTTATTCGAGAGAATTTGAGTCCTCTCTCATTTGTCGATGTACCAGAAACTGACTACATACAGGGCTTACTTGCAATCTATGAATTAAATCGAATAGAGCTTTTTCGCGATGTTTTTGTTTGGGCTTATGAGCGATCGGCATCTTTTTATTTGGCTACTCTAGAGGCTATTGGACAACCCGATCCCTTTCGCGTTAGTTATCGCGATTTAATACGTCAAGCTGTTTCTGAAGTCGTTCAACATAAAATGAATAAAATTGAAGCCTCTCAATACATTGCTCGATTCGCTCATAATAAAATTTCTTCTGAAGATCGCAATCGATTTGTAGAAGTTGCAGAAATTGAAGTGAGCAGTCTTCATGAGGGCAACTTTGCAAGATTCAAGATCAGACCCTCTGATTTTTTTGAATGGCAGAAAAGATGGAAATGAATAACGTGATTGCTATAGCAGAAATTTCCGGTTTCAGTAACTTAGAAATTTCCGAATTTCTCCAAATTTAAAAAATATTTAATCAGCAGCGATCTCACTGGCTCTGTTTTTACGTCAGCAACTGATCAAAATGGATATTATCTTCCACGAGTCTGATCGCTTGTTCGACTTTAGGGGTATCTTCCCAACGGATCTTGGCGTTGAACGAGGTGATCATTTTCATCGCATCATAGCTGCAAAGCGGGGCATATAAGACTGGAATATCGACGCTTCGAATTTTTTCGATGATCTCTTTGCTTGGGGGAAGGCGGCTAGTCAGGATCATCCCCCCTGCAAAGTCCATTTGATCGATTTCCAACGATTCTTGATGCCGCTGCAGGGTGGCTTGAATAATGTCTTCCCGTGTTGCAGGGGTAATAACGAGAGAGTTGTAAATCATGTCATCTTGATAAGCTTCCAATGATCCTGCCACAAGGCGGACGTTTTGGAAATGTCTATATCTGTGCGGCTCCCCCGAAATAAGCGTCGTATCAAACAGATACTCAAAATCTTTAATGGTTGGGTTGCTGAGAAAAGAGTGATAAGGAACACATCCAAGCAAGGGGATGCCCCAGCGGCGCAGTGTTTTGGGAAAATACTCTAGAATCATCTCCCGTTTGTCATTCAGAACCTTGTTGAGGATGACTCCGCGGATATTGACCCCGTGGTGTTTGGCCAGGTTAAAATTAAGGGTTAGCTCGTCATGCGCAGAGCCGATCCCTCCCGCGGCTATAATGAGCATGTCCAACTTCAATTGGGCGGCAATTTGGGCATTGTTCATTCCCACGATGGAGCCGACGCCAACGTGGCCGGTTCCTTCCACGACAGTATACGCATTCGAAGAGTCAATTTTCTTGAAGGCTTCATCAATTTTGCGCCTCAAGGCCTCTTCTGTTACGCTTCCATCGAGATAGTCTCTCGTGAACCCTGAGGGGAATATGACCGGGCTCATATCGGCCCAATGGGAATCTAGTTGAAAGTGGTTCTTAAATAATACAACGTCTTTATCGACATTTAAACCATCAGCTATTTTGACATGTTGCTGGCCGACCGGCTTAATAAACCCTACAGAAGGAAATCGCTTTTTTAAAGCTGCAATGATCCCTAAACAAAGGGTTGTTTTTCCCACATTTTGACCTGTTGCAGCTATAAAAATGCTTTTTTTTGTCATGTTTCCACCTCAGCTGGAGCTTCAAAATGGGAAGAAAAAATTGTTCGGATTGCTTCTTTGGTTTCCTCAAAGATGTCGATATCCCCTGCCAGACTTTCGATTTCATCGAGAGAAAACCAGCGAAGGCCCCCAGTTTCTTCAATATTTTCAATCAATTCCCCTCCGATGGGGCGCCCCACATAAATCATATCGATATGCTGATGGGCAGGGAAGTCGGGCCTTTGGGGAATTTCTTCTAACAAACACATAAAAGGGCGTTCGAAGCTTTTGGCATTCCAACGGTCGATCCAAATATTTTCTTGCGACAGAAGTTCAATTTCGAGCCCGGTTTCTTCAAAGGCTTCCCGCTTAGCTGTTTCGGGTGGAATTTCATGGGGGTCCATGTGACCGCCGGGAGGCAGCCATTTGTGCAATTTACGATGGTAAATTAATAAAACATGTTGGTTTTTAATGATATAGACTGTGGCAGTAAATTGACGTATCATAAATCAAATTTTGATATTAACTTGTAAACGATCTCACATTATCATAATTTGTGTTAATTTCGTCATCGCCATATTTCTCCTTTTCTTATTTTTGTTTTATTCTTATACTTTTTTCAAGATGGAATAATAAACCCCCAGAAGTTGTATTTTATGGTTCAAAACTGCATACAGTCAACACTATCCAAAGAAAAAGTGGCGAAACAAGATGAGACCTTTGAAGTCCCTTTGAGACCGCAATCTTTGAGGGATTTTATTGGACAGGATCAGGTGAGGGATTGTTTAGAAGTTTTTGTAGGGGCTGCCAAAAAGAGAAACGAGGCGTTAGGGCATTGCCTTTTCAGCGGCCCTCCGGGACTAGGCAAAACGACGCTAGCCAATATCTTAGCGAAAGCGATGGGAACAAATCTCGTCGTCACTTCGGGCCCGGTCATTGAAAAACCGGGTGATTTAGCAGGGGTTCTTACAAATCTTCAAGAAGGGGATATCCTTTTCATCGATGAAGTGCACCGCCTTAATCGAACTGTGGAAGAGTATTTGTATCCTGCCATGGAAGATTTTAAGCTGGATCTGATGATCGACAGTGGCCCTAACGCAAGAAGCGTGCAGGTTCCCTTGAAAAAGTTCACTTTGGTGGCTGCTACGACACGTGTGGGATTGCTGACAGCTCCGTTACGGTCCCGTTTTTTGTTTACGAGCCGGTTAGACTATTATCCTGCAGAGGTTTTGGAGCAGATTATTCTGCGGACAGCGCGAATTCTCAACTTAGAGATAGATGAGAAAGGGGGGATGGAAATTGCGCGGTGCTCTCGTGGAACTCCCCGGATTGCAAACAATCTTTTGCGGTGGGTCAGGGACTATGCGCAGATCCGTGCGGATAATCAGATTACGCTGGCTGTGGTTAAGCAAGCCCTAGACTTGCTTTGTATAGATGAATTGGGACTGGATGATATGGACAAAAAAATACTGTCCGTCATTATTGACCATTATCATGGAGGCCCTGTTGGATTGAACACGATTGCTGTGGCCACAGGAGAGGAGAGCCATACACTTGAAGAAGTTCATGAACCATATCTGATCAAATTAGGTTTTTTAAAACGGACGCCCAGGGGTAGGGAAGCAACCCATTTAGCCTATTCTCATATGAAGAGAAGGGCGAATTCACATAAGGAGGAATTTACGTTATGATTCGTAAAATTTGTTTATGCCTACTTGCAGCTGTTTCTTTATCATCGGTTTCTGCCGAAATTGCAAATCCACTGAAAACATATTGGGGCAGGCAATCGGTACCCTTGCCGCCTACAATCGAGGTGTTAATTTTGCACGACCAGCCAGGGGCTGTTGTCGAAGTGATTGGAAAATACAAAATTACTGACCCTCATAAAGGGGCTTTAATTAGTACCCGCTATCTGGGTAAAAATAAGTACATGCAAGCCATCAATGATGGGTTGAAATGGGGGGAAGAATTCCCGGGACATCATCAAATATCCCTTATTCCAATGGATCCCCAAACACAAATTTTTGTAGATGGTGTGGAATATCCAGGCCCTATCTCCATCTATAACATTGGAGGGACGATCAGCATCGTCAATGAAGTTCCCATTGAAGGGTATTTAATGTCGGTGATGGCCAACAAATTCCCCTTGGATTTGCCTGAAGAACTCTTATCAGCCTTGGCCATCGCAGAAAGAACCAACGCTTACTTCCAAGCGCAAAATCCAAAAAGCAAGTTTTGGGCTGTGGACGGAACCCTTTCAGGTTATAAAAGCGTGGGTAAAAATTATCAACCCGAGATCCTGAAGGCGGTCCGAAATACACGCTACATGGTGATGAGCAAAACAGGAGCTTATGAAGGGCTTATTACACCCTTTCCCTTGCAATGGGATGAACGTGTAAAAAATGTGGGCAACACTTCTCAAAAGGCGGTCTCAGCTTTGATCTCCTTTAACGAGGCTGAGCAGTTAGCTAAAAAGGGGGATCATGCGGCTAACATATTAGAAAAAGCATTTCCGCGCACAGCTGTGCAGTCGGTCAATTTTTCTGATAGGTAAGCCCAATCTCTTGGCGACATGGCATCTAAGGATTTGCTTTCTTTATCTTCTTACCAATATGATTTGCCTCCGCATCTCATTGCCCAATACCCCTGCACGCCAAGAGATGCTTCTAGGTTGATGGTGGTCGAGCGGAAATCGGGACATATATCAGAGATTGTTTTCAAAGAATTGATCGATTTCTTAGCCGAGGGGGATACACTTATTTTCAATGATACAAAAGTGGTTCCTGCGCGGCTATTTGGAACCCGGAAAGGGGGAGGAGCGGCAGAGATCTTGTTGGTGCGTTGTCATCCCGATGGAACATGGGATGCGATGGCAAAACCTGGAAGAAGGCTGCCGGTGGGGTCGCAGATAACTTTTGGAGATGATTTATCTGGCCAAGTGGTGGCTGTTTTTGAAGATGGTTCCCGCAGGATTCAATTCAAATATGAGGGGGATTTTCCCCCTCTTCTTGAAAAGTATGGAAAGATGCCTTTGCCTTTATATATCCGTAAAGGGGTGGGCGAGGAGGTAGACAAAGAACGGTATCAAACTGTTTATGCTGCTCAGCCGGGGGCCATCGCTGCACCGACAGCGGGATTGCACTTTACCAAGGATTTGTTGGACGCTTTAACGAACAAAGAGATCTCTCAAGCTCATTTGACCCTTCATGTGGGTTTGGGAACGTTCAAAACCGTGAAGACGGAAAACATCACGGAATACCAAATGCATGCAGAGCAAGTTCACATCTCGCCTGAGACCGCTCAAATCTTGAATGAAAGGAGGGGAGATTCCCGTCAGATTTGTGTGGGAACTACTTGTTGCCGTGCGTTAGAGTCGGCTGCGGATGTCGTTGGTCATATTGTTCCCGGGGACTACTCTACCTCGATTTTTATCTATCCAGGCTATCAATTTAAATTTGTCAGGCAGTTGCTGACAAATTTTCATCTTCCCGGATCCACCCTCTTGATGTTGGTCTCTGCATTTGCAGGGTATGAGCTGATCCAGGAAGCCTATGCAAAAGCTATCGAGCGGCAATTCCGTTTTTTCTCTTACGGCGATGCAATGCTGATTATCTAAAAACCCAAAGTTCAGGTTGAAAATAGACCTCATTTATTTATCCTGCTTATCATGCCGCCAACGGCGATCCTGCCCATCCTGTTCTTCTTTACCCTATATGTTTATGGCTTTTAAGACTAATGAGGAGAAAGGAACGCAATTTTTTTCTAAATTGGCCAAGGGAGCTTTAGATTCATCAAAGATGTCGTTTGGGGATGGAGTGGATGTGTCAACGATAATATGCCATGCTTTTCCTTCGGGAGGATTGGGTAGAACCACTTTTTTTTCATCATTCTTAGCGTTAAACGCAATATAAATGTCGTTTTTCAGGATAGGGTCTAGCAAAGTAAAAGCGATGAAACCATTTTGATCCCCCCAATGGGGATCTAAAGGTTGGATCCCATGCCACTCAGCATCAAGTTTTTTTAAAAAAGCCGTGCGCCTTAATAAAGGGTTGTTTTTTCTGAACTGAATCATCAACTTGCAAAAACGGAAAAAGGGGGCGTTATCCTTCAGCTGATCCCATAAAAACCAATTTCGTTCGTCGTCATGGCACCAAGCATTATTATTGCCTTTTTTTGTATGCCCATATTCATCTCCCATCAAAAGCATCGGGACCCCTTGCGAGACTAGGAGGACAACAAAAAAATTGCGCATTTGCCTTTGACGTAGCTCTAAGATGCTGGGATCATCAGTGCGACCTTCTATCCCGCAGTTCCAACTGCAATTTCGATTCATCCCATCGTGATTTTTTTCCCCATTTTCTAAATTATGCTTTTCATTATAAGAAACAAGGTCGCAAAGTGAAAAACCGTCATGGGCAGTGACAAAGTTAATGCTGGCTAAAGGGGACCTATTGTAATACAGGTCTTCCGATCCACATATGCGTGTGATAAATTTACCTTTAACTTCATCCATTCCCCCTGCGAACCGTCTGACAGAATCCCGATATTTGTCATTCCATTCACACCACCGGGGCGATCCGGCTCCAAATTTTCCGACTTGGTATAATCCTGCAGCATCCCAGGGTTCGGCAATGAGTTTGATTCCGGCTAAAATAGGATCGTCCGAAATCGCTTCGATAAGCGGAGCGTGGTCGAGGGGAGCCCCTTTTTCCCCCTCGTTAAGATGGAAGCCAAATCGAAACGGAAGCCATCAACATGACCTTCCAAAACCCAATACCGCAAGCTAGCTAGGATAAGTTCCCATCCGACAGGATGATTACAGCTGAAGGTATTGCCGCATCCCGAGAAGTTGCTGTAAGTATCGTCAGGATCTTGAAGATAATAAACGGAGTTATCAATCCCTTTAAAAGACAGCACAGGTCCTGCTTCATTTCCTTCAGCAGTATGGTTATAAACCACATCAAGGATCACTTCGATCCCATGCCGATGAAGCTCTCTCACCATTGTTTTAAATTCCCTCATCGCACTTCCTGGTTCGCTTTGGGAAGCATATCTGTTCATGGGGGAAAAGAAGTTGACAGTGGAATATCCCCAATAGTTACATAACCGTTGGTGAGTCGCAGGATTTATTAACTTGACCTCATTCTCGTTAAATTCGTGGATAGGAAGGAACTCTAAAGCATTAACTCCCAAGTCGATAAGATAGGGAATTTTTTCTATGACACCCAAGAAAGTCCCCGGATGGGCGGCTTGGCTAGAAGGATGGCGCGTAAACCCTCTCACGTGCATTTCATAGATAATGAGATCATGGAGGGGGATAGAGGGGGAACGCACATCCTGCCAATCGAAAGGAGCAAGGGGAGATAAAATACCTAAAGGGCGGTAATCAGCCTGTCCGGGATTATCGAGATTGGAATTGCTTCCCCAGATGTGTTTAGTAGATAGGTGTTTGGCGTAAGGGTCTAACAAAAGCAAAGGAGGATCAAACATCTGTTTTAAAGTGGTGCTATGAGGGCCATCTGCATGATAAGCATAGAGGAAAATCGGGGGGGGATTTTTAATCAAAATGTGCCAAATATTCCCTGTTTTATTGAAAATAGGGTCGAGAGTAATTTCCTGAAGAAGCGTATGTGATTCAGCCGAAAATAAGCTAAGTCGCACAGAAGAGGCGTCTTGAGAAAATAAAGCAAAATTCATCGCTCCCCCGGGGATAGCGCTAGATCCAAGGGGATAAGGGGATCCATTTTCCGAGACAAAATTGTTCATAAGATACTCATGTTTAGCGTTTTACGTATTTTTAAACCAAAAGCATCAATCTCCAGCCAAATTTAATTCTTGAGGAAAAACATTTTTTTATCAGCAAAATAATTGCCATGAATTATTTTATCCCTTTATAATTTAATTATTAGAGCCAATGAGTATCAAGCAAACTTTTGCAGGCTTAGATGATTAAATTGTATTTACTTTTAAACCTCAATGAGGCATCGTAGCACGCATAAATCAAAAGTCTAAACGTGAACGCGTACCTATGAGTATGGTGTAAAAGTTAAATTTTGGAGGTTTTTATATGTCTTTTGAAAATGCTAAGGAGAATCTCAAGGAGTTTGGAAAAGAACTTGGCCTTGAAGGTTTAGAGTTTGACGAAAACAACACGTGTATATTAGGGATTGATGATGAATTTTCGCTGCATTTGACTTATGAGCCAAATTCTAAGCGTCTCTATCTTTATTCCCCTTTGCTCGACGGTCTCCCACGCGATGAAAAGACCCGCCTTAGGTTGTATGAAAGGCTTTTAGAAGGTTCAATGCTAGGCGGCCAAATGGCCGGCGGTGGAGTGGGAGTCGCTGTAAAAGAAGAGCTCATCCTCATGCATTGCACGATTGACATGGAGCATGCGCTCTCTTCTGCTTTGCGTGCTTTTGCTCCGCTTTATGTGGAAACAGTGGAAAAATGGCGCAAAATTTGCGCTGAAATTTCCGAAGGGCGGGATGAAAGTGCAAAAGCTCCTCAAAGCCAGGCAATACAACCTGGAGTTGGCAAGCAAGGCCCCGGATATATTAAGATCTAAAGCCAAACATCGTCTTGCAATTTCACGCAGAGGCGTAAAAAGTGTGAAAGGTTTTTTTTATTTTGAAGGGTTAACGACTTTGCGTTAATATTGTCTTTGAATATATTTCAGCCAAATCTCAAGAGGTTATTTTAATGAATATCATTCAAATTATGGGAAATCTAGGCAGCGATCCCGTTAGCCGCTTCACCGCGAAAGGACTGAAGGTCACCACATTCAATGTTGCCACCAATGTGAAAAAAGGGGAAGCAACGGTGACTATATGGTATCGTGTGACGGTCTGGGGAGATCGTTTCGACAAGATGTTAAGTTACTTGAAAAAAGGAAGTTCAATCATCGTGATAGGGGAACTTCAAAAACCGGAAATCTGGACAGATAGGGAAGGGCGTGCTCAAATTCAACTGGAAATTTGGGCTGATTTATTGCGCTTTAACCCATTTGGATCAGGAAAATCTGGAGAGCGTCCTTCGCAAGAATCTGGAGGAGGAGGCTTTGCAGGAGGCAGCGAAGGGGGATTTGGAGAGCAGACATTCCAAGGAGGGGCTGGCGGAGGGACCCAGTATGGGCAGCAGTCATCACAACATGAAGAAGACGAAGAAAAAGTGCCATTTTGAGATAGAGGCTTATGGAAATCACAATTGCACAACACCTTGAGGGGAGAGGTCAAGCCGATTTGCTTGTCGTTCCCTTTTTTAGCAAGGAGGGGAAGGTAAAAATAGCAGGCCACGCCAAATCTTTAGAGCCTATGATAAAGGTTCCTCTAGAAGATTTTAAAGGGAGCGAAAGTGAATGTTTGATCATATATCCTGAAAAGTTAAAAGAAAAGCGTTTGGCTTTTTTAGGATTAGGCGACGAAGAAAGGATTACAACAGAAACTTTGCGGCGTGCTTATGCATCCATCACGAAATTGTGCAATCAGAAAAAGTTTAAAACCATAAATGTTTTTTTTCCCCAAATTCCCGTCTTAAGTGAAGATTACATTTTGCGTGGGATCATAGAGGGGAGCCTTCTTGCTAATTACAGCTTTGTTAAGAACAAGCGGGATGCCCTTAAGGATAACCCCCCGAGTTATTTGAAAAAAATGGCTTTGATAGGAGCTGATAAAGAGGCTCTCTCTCTTGCAAAAAAATTGCAGATTTTATGTGAAGGGGTGCATCTGGCTCGGGACTTGACCAACAGCAATGCGGATGAGATAACTCCCCAGCACCTTGGAGAGATAGCAAAAAAGCTAGCCAAGGATAGTCCGGCTCTTAAAGCAACGGTTTTTGACAAAAAACGGATTGAGAAAGAGAAAATGGGGCTGTTATTAGCTGTCAATCGTGGTTCAGCCATTGAGCCTGCATTTATTATACTTGAATATCAAGGGAACGCCAAAGCCAAAGGGAAAGACCATACTGTTGTCATTGGAAAGGGAATTACCTATGATACTGGGGGGTTAAATCTCAAATCTAGCGGCATGGAGACTATGCGGGCAGACATGGCTGGAGCTGCTGTGGCTTTAGCCGCGGTGTGGGTGGCAGCTAAGTTAAAATTGCCCGTGCATTTAACAGCAATTGTTCCTGCGACGGAAAACTGTATTTCAGCCCGGAGTTACAAGCCGGGGGATGTTTACGCAGGATTTAGCGGGAAAACTGTTGAGATTACCAACACAGATGCTGAAGGAAGATTGGTGTTGGCCGATGCTTTAGCATATGCCAACACTCATCTGAAGCCAGCGCGGCTGATTGATTTTGCGACGTTAACAGGGGGAGTTGACATTGCTTTAGGCAATGAGACGACAGGGATGATGTCGAATAATGATGCTTTGGCCGACCTTTTTGTGCGTGCCGGAAGTGAAACATTCGAAAGGGTTTGGCGGCTGCCTTTGTTTGAGGAATACAAAGACAATCTTAAATCGGATGTAGCTGATATTAAAAATGCCGGAACACGTTCGGCTTCTTCGATTTCAGGGGGGATTTTTTTGCAGCATTTTGTGGGAAAAACCCCTTGGGTGCATTTTGATATTGCAAGCACAGCCTTTCTTAATGACGCCAAACGTTACCATCCTAAACATGCTACCGGAATTGGTGTCCGTCTCATGATCGAATTCCTGCAGCATTTGTATCCCAACAAACTCAAAATCTGATCTGTCCGCTTTTTGAGGGCTTGCCGCCGCACTCCAAAAAGCGAACAAAATCATTCGATCGCGAGGATTTTGACGCGCTCCAAATTCTAAATTTTGAGTCACATTCATTTTTCTTGAGAAAAACAGAGCCCCTTGTCAAAAATGAATTTATTTCATTTTTTAACAAGGGGGAGTTATGACATCGGCAGGAAGTATTTCAGGCTCTGCAGTTCCACCATATGAACCAGTATCGGTATTGGAAAACATTAGAATTAGTGCGAATACCAAGTTAAAAGAAAATCCTTTGACAATTCTTTTTTGGGGTGTTGTGTGGATAATGGCTAGCGAGGTGTATTCTAGGAATAGAGATGAATCTGTAACAAACGACTTTATGGCGACCACCTGCTTTATAACAGGATGGGGTTTGATACTCACTGTTTTGTGTGTTTGGAGGAAACACATTCGCTCGGTTACTACAGATAGGATTGAACAAAAAATGGGATCACACCCTTCCCTAGGAATGGGTGCAAGGATTTATCATGAGCGGGCTTGCAAGTTGCGCAATAATATAATTGCACAACTGGCTTATGAAAAAGATCGTTACCACCATCAAATACCGGTATTAACATTTTCTGCAAACTTACCCCCTGCTGAGCGGGGTTTTGCTCAAGGATATCTCTTAGGAGAACAAACGATCGAAATTTTCCGAGAAGTTCTCCGCCCTTTCTTTAAATTGGCTCAAATTAAATGTAAAGATCATGGAGGGGTCGAATTACAAAAAACTTTCAAAACGTTAAAGATTCCTGAGTCTTATCTAACAGAAATGGAAAATTTCATTAAAGGGGTTCATGCATACGCGGACGATATTCACTTACATGTAGATGATGCAATTCCTACTTCTGAAGAATTTCAAAAACTTCATTGTTTTGCCGATTGTTATTCAAATTTACATAACAAATCCATTATCAATAAAACATTGCCTTATAGCATTGGAATGAGTTTTTTGGGAGGTTTACCCGATTTGGTATGTGGAGATCCTTTTGATGTGGGATGTTCGACCTTGGTTGTTAAAACGGACGGAGGCTGTTGGGTTGGGCGCAATTTAGACCTATTTTCCTACCGCCAATTAGGCCAAAAATATCTCGTCACTCGTGAAGAAAAGAATGGCAAAATTATTGAAAGCGGCCTTTTTCCCGGTCTAATTGGGGCTTTGACTGTGATAATTAAGGATCCAGTATCCCTTAACAATGAATTGGTGCTTATCTACCATAATCTGGGGACAACAAAACATCCTGGAGGAACTCCTAATTTACTTTTTATGCGCCGTTTATCAGAGGAAGCTCAGACGATAGATGATGTTCAAAGGCTTATTGATGGAGGGCTTTTGCCTGGAGCTTCAGCCCATTTAATTGTTGTTGATGGTCAGCGGGCTTTGAATTACCAATTTTTCCCGTCAGGAGAAAAAATATACATTTTGAGGGAACTTAAAGATAATGCTCTTATTGTAACTAATGATTATAGAGATCCGGAGACAGACGAATTGCTCCCGGACAGGGAAGATGGAACAGAATCTTCAAAAACCCGATTTAAGGCTATACAAGATACACTTGAAGAATATTCAGACAAACAGCCTCGGATCCGAGTTTGTCGAAGTATGGTTGCTGCTCAAGAAAATTCGACTATAGCTACTGAAATAATTCATATTCCCTTTGGAGGCGGAGATCAATTTGAAACTCAGCGGGTTTTCGATGGACTTAATGCCGCGAATAATTTGTATAAGTACGGACATGGCAGGCCGAAGACACCCCTAGAAAGGATGCTCGAGAGACTCGATGGGATCTTTTAATCAACTTTCATACTTACGAATTCTCTTCGAGCCAATCCCAAAAGGTGGGCTGCCAGTAAGAATCGGACAGTTTTTCAAAGGAGATTCCCACAAGTCGCAAGGGAGAAATATTGTCATAAATACTATCGAACAATTCTATGACCGCGGCGAATAAACTTTCTCTGTCCTTTGTGTGGGTATCGAAAGTATGGGAACGGGTGATTGTCTTAAAATTGCCAAAGCGGAGTTTAAGGGAGAATCCCCTTGTTCTCATTTTATGTCTACATAACCGTTTAAAAGCTTTATCGAAGACTTGCTGTAGAAAGTTGTGCAACAGTTGCAAATCGTCAATATCGTTCTCAAAGGTTGTTTCCGCTCCGATCGATTTGGGGAGGGAGCTTTCTGTTTCGATGGGGCGGTTATCCTTTCCTAGAGATGCAAGGTAAAAGTAATAGCCGTGGGCACCGTACCGGTGAACCAATTTTTCCATTCCCAGGTCTTGTAAATCCCTAATTGTTTTTATACCGTCTTGGTTTAGAATCACTTGCGTCTTTGAGCCGACTCCGGGAAGACTCTCGACAGGGAGGGGGCGCAAAAAGGAAATTTCTTTCCCGGCAGGAATTTCGTATAAGCCATTCGGCTTTGCAAGAGAGGAGGCTATTTTGGCAATGAGCTTATTGGAGCCAATGCCTACAGAGCAGGTAAGGCCGGTTTTTTTAAAAACCGCTTGCCTTATGCATTTGCCTAATTCGAAAGCCCCTTGGTAATTTTGGAGGATTTCTGAGACATCCATGTAGGCTTCATCGATGCCCACAATCTCTGTCAGAGGAGAAAAGGAAAATAAGATATCCATGATGATCGAAGAGTATTCT
Organism: uncultured Parachlamydiaceae bacterium; assembly: GCA_963742415.1. GTDB lineage: Bacteria > Chlamydiota > Chlamydiia > Chlamydiales > Parachlamydiaceae > CAVULX01. Next base: position 9,253 of record CAVULX010000002.1, on the reverse strand, counting down.
TGATAAAGACTGAAATTGCCTTCAAGAAAAATAGCTTGGGGGCACCTTTTTTTTGCTTCTGCGAGGGACATAGCTGAGCGGATCCCGTATTTGCGGGCTTCATAAGAGCAAGTGGAAACAACACCCCGTTTATCCGGATCTCCCCCTACAACGACAGGCTTACCTTTCAATGCCGGTTGCCGGACAATTTCAACCGAGGCAAAAAAAGCATCCATATCGACATGAAATAACGTTCTAAGAGTTAGGAAATCCATTGCCTATCAAAATTTATAGATTTTTCTTCTTCATTATAGCGAATTGGCACGGAAAATGCACCTGGGGAAGCGGACGGAAAGAATGGAGGTAAAAAATGGCTCTTAAAAAAACAGTAAGCGCTCGCAAGCCAGCGGCAAAATCTATTGTAAAAGCGAAACCGAAAAAGGAAATGCCTGCAAAAAAAATCGTAATGGCAAAAAGGACAACAGCTACAGGGGCAAAGTTGAGTAATAGGCCAGTAAAAGGGCTTAAGTCTAAAATAAGGATTCAAACCGCTGAGGGTTGGAAACGAAGCACGATGCGAAGCCGCCGCAAGATGAAATAGGTTTGCGGCAAGTATACCGAACGTGACTCAAAAACTCAGATTTTTGACGCACTCCAATTTCAAATGACACAAGAATTGCGTTATTACTTTCTCTTTTCCGAAACCCTGTCATTCTCAATAAAATATCTGATAAGAATTTCAAACGCATATGCGAGAATGTTTTTGGTAGAAGTATTTTTTTTCTAACAAAGAATAATGAAAAAGTACCTATTAAGTTATTACCTTCAGTTGAACCTTATTTTATTTTGGCGCTTCGTCAGATGGGATTAGTGAAATTCGGAACATATGTGAGAACGGCGGCATTTAGCTATATGAAAGCATTGAATATGGAAATACACACGATTCCACTTGATCAATCGGCTCCACCAGATCAATTTGTAAAAGATTGTATACAAACACTTAAACCGTTGTTATTAGCTGATGAACTTATTTTTGGAAGAATTTATGAGGAAATATTGAGTAATAAAGGGCGTGATTTTGTTCAGAAAAGCTTTTCAGAAATGCTTTCAATAAGCGAACAAGAATCATTAAAGTATTTCTTAGATAAGTATGCTCAACGGCCCCGTTCTTTGAAAACATTATGTCTTCAGGTTATCCGAAGGGAAACAAAGAAGAAAGAGTTTGATAATAAAAATTTTTATCATGCATTAGCAAAGGTTTGCCCTAGCAATTTAGAAGAGATTGCTTGCTATGTACAAGGCACGATCATGATAGGGGGTAAACTTCCCTTCCGTGGAGAGCTTAAAAGCCCCCGCAAGTTGGGAATTACGTTTCCAGATTCTGGAAATATTCCTAAAGGCAAAATCAATTTTACACTCGCAGATAGGCTTTAGAATTTGTTTCTGAACCAGATTAGCATGGGCTGAAACTATCAAAAGTCTTCCTTTTTATTAAAAATTGGCCTAAGAGTCTATCCTCATTTGAGGTGCCTTCAATTAGTTTGGCGTCAAATTTGGTCCACCATTGATCCAGGAAAATTTCCTTGAGCTGACAAAATTTTGCTCGATTATATAGAAGAAAAAACTTCTAGCATGTTATACATCTTTTATGGTATAACTATGTATAAGTAAGTATAACTTTGTTCTTGTATCTATAGGTCTGTTTGAGAGTTTAACGTAGGAAAAGACCTTTAAACTTATAGTAAGTTATATCCTGATTTCTATATAACCCTGTATAACTCTGTATAATTAGGTATAAAATGGATCCCATCAAAAACCCATATTGCCCGGGAGCAGGCTCACCTCCACCAGATTTGGTGGGTAGAGATCCGATACTAGAACAGGCAAGAATTCTTATAGGTAGGATCAAAAACAGGCGTCCCGAAAAGAGCATGCTGCTTAATGGACTACGAGGAGTAGGCAAAACAGTACTGCTCAATGAAATTGAACGTATGGCCAAAGAAAATGGATGTCGAACAATTTTTATTGAAGCACATGAAAATAAAGCATTGGGTCCGATGCTCGCTCCATGTTTAAGAAGTTTACTTTTTGATTTGGATCGTATTGCCGGGGTAGGAAATAAAGTCAAACGTGGGTTAGCTGTTCTTCGAAGTTTTATTGGATCTCTTCAGCTTACAGTACATGATGCAACCTTTGGACTCGATATTGAGCCCGAAAAAGGAGCCGCTGATAGTGGTGATTTGGAAATAGATTTACCAAATCTGTTCATAGCCATTGGAGAAGCAGCTGAAGACCGTAAATGCGCTGTAGTAATCCTTATTGATGAAATTCAATATTTTAATCAGAAAGAGCTCGGCGCGCTTATTATGGCTATGCATAAAATTCAACAACGCCAACTCCCACTTGTACTCTTGGGAGCAGGGTTGCCAATACTTCCTGGGCTGGCCGGGGACTCAAAATCTTATGCAGAAAGGCTTTTCAGTTTTCCTGAAATAGGTGCATTATCTAAAGAAGACGCTGCAAAAGCTTTAAAAGAGCCTGCACAAGCTGAGGGAGTTGCTTTTGAACCCTCTGCTCTCCAAGAAATATATCGCATAACGAAGGGGTATCCATATTTTCTTCAAGAATGGGGTTATCAAGCCTGGAATCACTCCACAACTAGTACAATTACATTAAAAGTTGTTCAGGATGCAACCCCCACAGTAATTTCACGGCTTGATAAAAATTTTTTCCGCGTTCGTTTTGATCGACTTACTCCAAGTGAAAAGCATTTTCTGCGGGCCATGGCAGAGCTTGGGCCTAATGCTCAACGTACAGGAGATATTGCGGATATCTTAAAAATTAAAATCGGATCCTTAGGACCACTACGGGCTAGGCTGATTAAGAAAGGAATGATCTATAGTCCTGCGTATGGGGACATGGCCTTTACAGTGCCATTATTTGATGAGTTCATGATCCGGGCAATTCCCAAGTTAAAGTAAGCAAAAATAACATTGCAAACCCTAAGCAAGAAATTGATTTAGTTAAGCGCCGCTTAAAAGAGGCCGAGGTCCTATACAAAGAACTAAAGGGAGAAAGGTAGTTATGAAAGAAAAGATCGTATACGAAGAAAGCTCCGGAAACGTCTTTGCAGATTTAGGAATTGAAAATCCTGAAGAAGCTTTAGCAAAGTCCGAGCGAGCTCGACAAATTGCTAAACTCATTAAGAAGAAAAAAACTCACTCAAAAGCATGCTGCTGAAATTTTAGGCATTGATCAAAAATTTCTGCTTTGATTCGTGGAAGATTAAGAAGCTTTTCATTAGAACGTCTTATTCGTTTCCTAAATGAATTAAGACAAGATGTCAATATTATGATCAGCCCAGCCAAATCGCAGTCAGAACGGGGTAGCACATGGATTGGAGAATCTTATTCAAACACTCGCATTGCTGCTTTAGGAAAATAATTATCAATTTCTTAGAATAAGTAATATATAATCATGTCACTAGAAACTCAAGAATTGCGTTCGATTATCCACACTTCTCGCCCGCTAAGATATGCTTTTATTGTTGATCCTGAGTCATCCGAAATTTCTAAGCAATTAACTGACATCTTCCATTTTTCTTTCAACATGTGGGGCGGACGTCTAAATGCGATAATTCCTTTATTGAAAGGTGATATTAAGCCTGCATGGTGGCAAATCTTTAAAATTTGCGACCCTGATAAAGTGATCGCGTGTACGCCTTTAAGCGAAGAGCTTATTTACAAAATATATAAAGACATTTGCCCTAGTGAAATAAGATTTCAGGAATGAATTCCTCAATACCAATCTTAGCAAAAATGATATGGGCAATGACTGTTAGGATAATACCAAAGAAGGCGCAGAGCATCCATGCCGGAAAATATGAACCCAAAATATTTTGGGATGGGGCCCTATTACATGCAGATAATGTGATTAAAAAGCTGATGATGTATACGAACTTCAGTTTTTCTAACATCAGTAATAAAAGTATTTTATGTATTTAGAGTATTCATATTTCTTCCATTTAGCGGTGAGCCGTAGAGAGTGAAATATTTTCATCCCATTGAAAGGTGTTATTTATCAAAATATATTTTTATAGCAAATAGTATAATTTTTTCAAGGAACTAACCAGTTCAGTTTTTAGCTCCTGACTAGTTTTTTTGTTGGACCCCATGAGCTGACCATCTATGGGACTTTAATGACGTTTGTTGAAACTCACCCAAGAAATCTTAACGTTTAGATTTAGCTGAAATAGCAGCTCTGGGCTTTGATCCTATTGAATGAGATAGCTTAGTTCGTCTTGTAGACGGTTTCTTTGTGCTTTTCTTCATTTCAACACCCATCTCATAAAGGATATCTGGACTTAGATCGGCACCATTAGGCCAACAAATTGTATAATTGAATTCATCTAGACTAACTTTTTTAAAAAGTTTTATATCTTTTAGTGGACTAAAATAATAACCGCCCTTATCGACCAATTCGCTGAAATTAACTACTTTTGTTTCTCCCTCGTTGAATATTATCTGCAAAATGTAGTCATGTAAATATTTTACATTAGAAACTCTTCTCATCAGCTATTCCAAAGGTTTAATTTTTGATATTTGTTTGCCAACAGCTAATCTATTCCAGTTTTTTAATAACTCATCATGGTGGATGATTGTCCATGCGGTCACTAACGCTGCTTTTTTAGATGGAAAATAACCTTGAATCATCTGTCCATTCTCAATACTGATATACAGCAACATCATTGCCATAGAATGCGTGAAAATGTGGTGGGTTGTGCTCATTTGGATACATCCGTATCGCAATCCCTAAAAACCTGCTGATCTCTGGCATTCTCTTTCCTGTATAATGCCTGTTAATTTTAAAAGATGCAATTATCCGATAAAGGAATTTTTTTGCCAGCACCATCCTATGTATATAATTTTCTTTTTGGATTGACATGTAATCGCGGTTACTTGTAACTTCGGTTACAATACTACTCACCAAAAAGGAGAAAAAACCAATGAACATAAACAGCGATGCAACCGATACAACCCTCCATAGAATCTACTCAACCGGTCGTCTAGACTTTCAAATTGATGAAGATATAATCTCTATAGTGGAGCAGATTCAAGCTACTGTAAAAAACCGTCTTGAATGGAAAAATATTGCCATACCGTATTCAAAAAAACTGTTTTGGAGTGTTCTTAGAAATCCATTAGAAACCATCTTTAAAACAGGCTTCTGCGCTGGCACTGCTTATATTATTTATCTTCTAACTAGAGGCGTTTTTGCCGGCATAGAAGTTGATAATGACTCAAGTTTTTCCAAAGTATTTTCTTCAAATAAAAACGTCCGGCTTAATGAGGGATTAAACCTCACGAATGGAGATCAAGCTGGACAATTTATGATGGATGCCTTGGTCTTGGCATACGTAGCCTTTAAACTAGTTTTTCAGGGTCCATACCACAAACTTGCTGGAGAAGTTATCAATGATTGCTATACAAGACATTTTGCTGAATTATCAAAGTCAATAAGTGGAAATGGAACAGACGAAAATGGCCTCAAAGAAAATAGAAGCTCATTAGAGTTAATAGAACTCAGCGAAAATGCTAATCGGCTTTATTTGCGTTTAAAAGAAGATCTACAACCTTATGGGCAAAAACCTATCACTTACAAAAAAATCATCTCCATTAGGCCCTTGATAATAGAAATGGAAAATTTGCAATAAGCAAAATCGAGTAGATTGTAAAAATCAAAGAGATGTAGCATACTGCAACCATTTCGGCAATAAAAAGGGAGAGGTTCGGCCCTCTCTCTAAAGACAAGAAATTTATGGGCAAATCCCAAGCATTGAAATGCAGTCAACGGGCAGCACACTTCAAAGAGACACGCAACAACCGCCTTTATGAAATTGCAGAGGACTATACCGAGCTGATCGCAGACATCATCAATGTCCAGGGTTATGCAAGAGTTTGCGATGTCGCAAGAGAAATGGGCATAACCCATGTTTCTGTCCTAAATACACTTAAAAGGCTTATTCGTGACGGCTACCTCGAAAAAAACTCCGATGGAACCATCGATTTAACTTCCAAAGGAACGGAAATGGCCTTTTTTTCCAAAAAAAAGCACCAAATCCTTTCCAAATTCTTGAAATTGATAGGAGTTCCCGAGCATATTGCAGCCACAGATGTAGAAGGCATAGAACATCACATCAGCTCCACAACTCTGGAAGCTATTGAAGCCAACGTGAAAAATCTAGAAAAGAAAAAAAGGAGGGTCAGAAAGGGCAATTCAAATAAAAAGATGCCTGAGCTTGACTCGAACTGATACACCCCGCGGCCAAGTTGACCGCTTTTCCGCAAAAAGGCTCAAAAATGTTAACTGCTTGATAAAATCTGTATAAATCTGATAATATCTACTCATATGAGTAGATTTGTTAAGATTGGCAAAGCAGCAGAAATATTAGGTGTTTCTGTTCAAACTTTGAGGCGATGGGAATTGCAAGGATCACTTAAGCCCGACCGCCGAAGTTCCGGTAAAACACCCATTTCAAGCTTTGGGCGCAGGAAGTTCTTTTATTTCCCATGGGAGTTTTTTTTACGACAAAGCTGTTTGCATATACATAACATATTCGCTATGTTTTGTTTTTTGCATCAGAATGCTCTTTTATCATCAAATAGGCGTCCATATTTTCTGTATACGCTTTCTGGCAAGCTTTTTGATCCTCAACATCGCTAATTTCAGCAAAGGTAGGACTTCCATTCTCATCGACAGCGTATTCACTGGGTTTTTTAAAGCCGCTACTTTCCATGGCTTCTCTATGCCAATATTTGGTTTTTTCTTGCACTTTTATCTCGTGCCATTCTTTTTCTCCTGTAAAATCATCGCCCAGAGGTTCCCAAGTTAAGGCTGCATCATCGTAAGGAATCTCCACATCAGAACAAAATTTTTCCATCGTTTCTTTTGGCTTGTTGTATAGATCTTCAGAATGGATGATAATAAGGGGATGAATAGCTCCTTTTTCTCTAACAGCATTATAGATATCGAGGATCGCTTTGTATCCAAGAAAGTTAGAAAACCCCTCGAAAACACCACTCTTTTGATAAAACGAAATAACAGCATGGTGAGGATTTCTTACTAAAAAGACAAATCTAATAGCTGGATTTTTAATAAACTCTTCATCTTCGGGGATAAATTTGCTAACAGCTATGCTTTCCTCTTTCATTAAGACATTATTATTACGCAGCGCTTTAAACACTCTTTCCTTGACCTCAGCAAAAGTTGTTGGAGCGTTATCTCTAAACCAAGGTTTAACTGCATCTTTATACGGGGTCGTTAAGGCAAAAGCATATTGAGAATTCTCGTTGAACACTTCAACCGACAGGTTGTTTATCGAACGTACTAAGGGTGTGGAACAACTACGCATATGGGTGATTAAAACAATCAATTTATTGCTACTGGCAACGACTGTATTGTCATTCGCATTGGTTACACGGTCTATGTTCATGGACAATCTCCGGTACGGTTTTATATGTTTTTATTACTATACACAATTAGGTTCAATGAAATTGTTCGTTTTTAACAGCAATATGATACATATGACCTTTTTGGCAAGCCTTTAAAAGCTCACAACCGAGCCGGAGAGATCTTTTATAGTTATGACTGTGATGGAACTTTACGGACTATGGCAGCTTCCCAATGGAAATCTGTGTTCTCTGTGATCTCTGTGGTTTATTAAAATTCAACCACAGAGAACACAGAGAGACAATAAATTTTATTATTTGCAACTTACGTTAATTATACAGTATAACAAAAATTTCCCTCAAAATTAGAAAAATGTTGATTTGCAGATAGTTTTTGCTAATCAAAAAAGAATCTGTCAATATATCTTTTTACTCAAATTTAACTCTGTGAGTTAAAGACTGGGCTGCAGCTTGCCTAACACCACTTAATTTCTATCTTTGTCCTGTGGTGGAAGTAATAACTGACTGAAATCAAGAATCCTGGAAAAAAATTCCTTTGCCTGAACCTGATCGTTTACTCCATTAACATGTATTAAGATAGGTCGGATAGAAAATCCTCTAGGTAAAGGCAATAATTCCATTTTTTTCTCTATCTGGGTTATCACTTCGCTTGATACTGGTTGCTGAGAGAATTTGATCTCGCAAAGATATAGAGTTCGATCCCTGGTTTGAATAAGATAATCGATTTGACATCCAGAATGTTTTCTCGTTTTTTCCTGGAAATAAGGATTATCCCAAACTACATCGTGGGGATCAATATAGAGAAGTTCTAAAATACGACCTCTATTGCTAAGCACTAAATTTTCAAACTGTAGCCCAAAAATAGCAGGCCATTGAGTGGGATTAATGAGGTATCGATCCTGCTCAATCTTTGGAAGGTTTGGTTCTATATATTTTAGATAAAAGCGGAGGTAGTTATCTTTTAGTCTATACTTACGAAGCTTAGATATCTTCCCCGTTTTTATATGCCAGGTATTATCTTGACTAATGAAACCAGCTGTTTCTAATTCGTAAAGATATTCTGAAAGCCTCCCGCCTCTTTCCATTCCAATAGCTTTACGAATTTCCTCTTGATCGCAAAACCCATCGGCCAGGCGAGTTATGATTTTGCTATATAATTGTCCCCTTTTGTGGAAAAGATCTGAAAAGATACGTTGATATTCTTTTACAAGAAGTCCTCCGCTTTGGAAGCATAGACGCCGGATATTTTCTTCCGAGGAGAGATTTGGTATAATTTCTTCAAGATAGCGGGGAACGCCTCCTGTTACAGCCAGCAACTTAAATTTCTCATATGAGCTAACTCGATCGCGTTCAGATTGCCAAAACTCATTACACCTATAAAGAGGAAGTTCGTTAAGAGTCATATCCAGAGAAATGCGGCCTACAAACCCTGTACTACTCAGAATATTTTTCTCGATCCAGCTCGAAACGGACCCGGTTAGCATAAGGATCAACTTAGAATTTTTTTTGAAGTCGGTGTCCCATGCCGTTTTGAGCTTTCCAAGAAATGTAGGATCATTCATTCCTATCCAAGAAATTTCATCGAAAACAACTAATACTCTTCCTTCTTTTGTATGGTGAGCTAATACCCAAAAAAGGTCATTCCAATCATTAGATCGTGGAGTTGGGATAAGAAGTTTTCTTGCAAGTTGACTGGCAAAATGATCACGCTGTAACTGAGCTGTCATACCCTCTGTTGGAGGAAGGCCGGTAAAAATCAAAGTCCTATAGTTCTTACCAAATTCCTCCGCCAACCTAGTTTTTCC
>CAVULX010000001.1:0-71198 GCA_963742415.1 uncultured Parachlamydiaceae bacterium | reverse complement strand
AATTCGACGGCGTCCCTTTAAAACAATTAAACTGGCAACACGATTTTCAGTAATTTGCCTAAGTTTAGCTAACTCTTTTTGCCGTCCTATAAAGGGAATATCATTTGACACTTTGTTTTGCCTCTCTTTAAGTTAAAGAATGTCACAAAATCAGATAAATGTCAATTTAGGGACGAAAATTAATAACAGAAACAGTCCCGAAATCGCAAAACATCATTTATGGGACAAATTCTCACTCCTAACCATAATCTTTGAATTTTCTTTAAAGAAAACCTTTCCTCTCGATTGATTTGAGAAATTGGTCAACCTCAAAAGTTCTTAGAATAACCGGATAGAAAAACGTCCAAACTTCAGGTATCGCAGAGCGATAGACTTTTTACGCGCCGCGATTAAAAGTTAAAGCCCATTAATCTTAGAATAGTTCTTCGTAGGGTTGTTCGGTGGCGGTATCCATGAACAGCCGTTCTATAGGGGATCCAGGCAAAGGGTTTCTTGCCCCGCTTGAAGTGGATGCTTTCGAAACCTTTCTTGATTCTCCCAACTTTCCCCTCTTTTTTCAGGAGCCATTTTTTGAGAGCCTGCTCCTCTTCAGGCATCTCAGTTTGACCATCTAGCAGCTTAAGCTGCCCTATGAGGAGGTTCATATCATGATCTTCCCTTAGCTGATTTTGAGAGATGGGGTAGCCTGCTTGCACAGTCCGTGAAGGTACACTCCATACAATGGTCTTGATCTTTTGTTTTTCCCAATATTTTGCATCGGAGGAGAGTTTTCCTTCCCACATATCCGCATCCCTAACTGATAAAGGCCCCATGTGGAGGATTTGGGGAGGCTTGCCGGGTTCATGCTTGAGGTGGGCCAAGACTTTGCAGAAATGGAATTGCCCTTCGCTGCCGATTTCGACAGAGCGTTCCAAGATCCCGCGCACTTTGCGGGGAAGGAAGTTGTTAGGCATATATAACCGTTCATCCATCTCAGGAGCCATTGATTGGAGAGCCGGTTCGGAAGCTGTGGCCAGCAAATCGCGGACGGTGAAGAAAGGGCAGGTCGGTTTTTCTTTGGAAAATGCTTTGAGGGTAGGCATTTCAAACAGCCCTTGAATAGGATGGCTGAACTTGAGCCAGTCAAGCGAAGCAGGGTCGCATTCCGGCCATTCCCATTCAGAGTAGCGGAAAGAGGGTTTTTGGTGCTTTAAATTGGTTTGCTGCTCGTTTTCAGCTTGCTCTTCGGCTTGGGCTTCCAGATCCTCTTGTTCATCGACGCTCAGCGATCCCTTTTGTTCTTCCGACATCTGCATTGTTTGCTGGCAGTCGAGACCATCCATCGCGTTGACTTTGATGGGAGAGCCTTGTTTTTCACTCCAAACGGTGACGGTGGAAGGGAGAGGCGGCCTTTCGAGCCCGGCGATTGTTTCCGCTACTTTTTTTCGATCGGCTTTTTTGAATATTCCACTCCCCTTAAGCTTGTTGACCGCATGGATTGCGGCTGCTTCCAAGGCATCCTCGGGCTTCACATCGGTTTTGATGAGCCCATAAATCTTGGAAGGATCGTCTTCCAAACGGGTGATATCGATCTTTTCAAATTTTTTCCAGATTTTGGCCCAAGTGTGAAACTTTTTGGAAGGTGTCGACATGATCTTGCTCCAGACAGCTTCCTTAGGCACGCTATCGATCTTTTCCTTCATGGAGGGGAAGTTCTCTTTTTCAGGGATTTTGGCTTCGCATTCGATCGCATAGTCGACAAGCTCGGCCAATTTCGGAACTGCCAATGAGCCATCGGCAGTAACGGCCCCTTCTCCCATGATCAGCTTCTGCACCTCGTGGGTGATCCCGATGTGGATTTGCTGCGTGGGGATCTTGAGTAAAACCCCTTGAATCTCTTTCAGTTTTTGCTGCTTTTTGAGGCCGCGGATCCGGAAGAGCTCTTGCAGCCATTTGTATAAGGGGTGGTTGGGGCCCATGGTTTCGAATCCATCACCGTCTTGCTTGATGTCGGAGCCGAAGCCATGCCTTTCGTCGTAATACGTTAAACATTCCTCAGGAGGATAGCTGACCGAATTTGCCAAAACAGCGTCAGAGGTTCCTATGGTAAAGCAATAAACATCTTCTTTGCCTTGTGCATTTTTCTTGTAAAACTTCACGGCTGAAATATCGGGGCGGTGGGCTTTGCAGAATTGCATCATGGCTTTAGCGACATCTTCGTTTGGCATGCCGGTGAGTTGGGCTCCTCCATCGATGATAGCGCTGAACTTTGATCCGGGAGAAAAGTAATTGGCCAGGATCTCATCCAAGATCTTTTCAGGCGTTTTGGCTTCGAGGAGATGGATCCCGTCGGCCGGGCATTTTTGGGAGATGAGGTGCAGCATTTCCCCGAGGGTTGTGGGATCCCTGAGCATTTTCATTTTGCCTGGGTAGGTGCCGTCATTGTGGGGTGTGCCGGTGCAGGAATACTGGGAATTGTACATGTAGGAGAAATCGTGGGCTGAATTTTGGATCGAGTATTTCCAATACCGGATCTGCTTACGGATGAAGTGCCTCGTATAGGTAAAGCAAAAGTCGGGGTTTTTGCAAAGAGCCTTATAAACCATGCTTTCTGTTTGGGGGTCGCATTTGCCCTGGAGCCACGCTTCGATATTTACCGAAAGTTTCGCTTCTGTTAAGAGAGTATCGAATTTATGATAGACTGTTGTTTTGGACAACGAAAGCTTGGATTTCATTTCCATCTCAGCGACTCGCTGAAAATGGGTTCTGAGGGCCTTCCATTGTGTCTCATTCAATCCTTTGGCTAACAGCATCAGAAAAGTCTTGGTCACTGTTTCATGGGGGTTTTGGATCGAATCCTCTTCGATCACGTAGCTATTGCCTCCGCTAGGACGGGCAAACTCCTCTTTCCCCCCTTTCGAGGCGCCGAAGTTGACGTCGACTCGGTTTTCGAGATTCATTTTCATGAGGACGCCCAGCATCCCTTTGACCATGGACACTTCTTGATAGAGCTTTTTATTAGATTTTATCCAGGCTGGCACTTCGGTACACTCGTCGAGCACGAAGGAGACAAATTCGGCCCGTTGACTATCTGTGAAATCAAAGAGGTGATAGCGGCTCATCTTTTCGGCTAGGCGGGGCCTGACTTTCTCATCATAGGTTTTTTCATCGAGCTGGAAAAGCTTATTTGAGGTGATGAGTTCATAAAACTCAGGATCCCGGGTAATGGTCCGCATGGTCGCTTCTGCGATGTTATAAATATGCTTTTTGATCCGTTTCGCCGGCCCTACCGGGAAGTTGAGCTTATGGCGGTGGCGGTACATCTCATGGGCTTCATCGGGCAAAGCGACCCCGGCCAGATAGAAGATTTGCAAGATCATATGCAGGAGGGTCAGGATCTCTTTGGCTTGCTTGGTTTTACCTCTGGGGGTATGGAAGTAAGTATACAGCCGGTCGCTAAGGATCGCTTTGAGGCATAGGGCATCCTCTTTGGTCAGCTGGATCGGTTCCCCATCTTTGATGGCGTTTTGCAGGAGGATGACGGTAGCTTCCAAAGTTTCTTTAGCCAGGGGGGTGTCGCGGCGGTAAGTCAAGACATGGGAAAACTTATTGAAGATGCTGCGCAGCTGGGCGCTGATTTTGGGTTGGTTATCACCTGCCAAGGAAGCGGGTGCGACGGGCACGGCGAGGCGGCTGCCGTCGCTCTTATGAGCAGCCGAGAGGGGGATCCCGTAGTGGGATTTTCCATCGCCGGGAGGCTCTTCCGTCACGGCGTTATCGCCGGCTTTATAGAGCACCTTCTTTCTGTTTTTGGCCTGCCTTTTCCATAACATGTTTTTGGTGCAGGCTTGGAATTGCAAATTTTCACGCAGCAGCTTGGGAGGTGTTTTTGCCAGGCTGAAGGCCGTGCGCGCTTTGAGCTCAACCGCTAGCTGTTCCAGCTTCTCATAATAGATAGAGGAACCTCCAGGCAAAGAAGAGAGATCCCTCAAAAGGGCAACCAGCCGTTCGACTTGATGCAAACGGGACAGCTTGAGGTCGATCCGTGCGACTGCTAGCGCGATTTCGGGAAGCGTCTCTTCGGGAAGGCTGACTTGTTTGCCGATTTCCCCTAAATGCCCCTTTTCGATGATTCCGTGGAGGTCTGCCATGTTCAATGGGGTTAAGCCATTCTTGTTGAAGAGACCCAAAAGCTGCTGCTGCTCTTGTTTGAGTTGCTTTTCAAAAGCTTTATGGAAGGCGATCAAGCTGATGAAGATCCCATCCAAGGCCGCTCCGTTTTTCAGGTTAAAGTAAGTGTGCGGCCTGTTTTTCTTATTTTTCTCTGCATAGTAGGCCTCGATGCTGTCATTGACCCTTTTGTATCGATCTCTTTGGATGGCTGATAGGTTCTCTTTGAGAGGGATTGGAGCGGCGGATCTAGTTTCCAGCAGGTCTGGTTTTTCTTCGAAGGCTTCGTTGAATAAAAGGTCGAGATATTGGTTCACGTTATCTTCGTCTTTTTGCAAAGGGGAATAATCGACAACCAGAGTATCCCTCTTTTCTTTGATAGCTTTGACCATGCTTTCCTTTTCAACCGCTTTGGCTCGGTTTTGGACGATATGGACAGCTTTGCCAATTGCACGAGCGGCAGGCAGTGTAATGGATGGGTAGGGAACGGCATCTTCGATGCCAAACCGGGTGTTGAACGCTTTAGACATCGCATATTTGACGCCGACGGTGCCTCCCCAGGAGAGTGCTGCGATGCCGATTCTTTGAGTCCAGGTGGTGCGGCCGGTTCCCATGCTTGCAAAGCTGGAAGATGCCCCTAAAATTAAGGGGGAAAGGTGGGCTGCGGCTTGCTTTGCCGCTTGACCGGCAACGTAGGTAGCACCCGCTTGTACGCCGATAAAAGCCGCTGCTTTGGCTACGGTCGCGGCGTCCAGCCCCCCTCCAGAAATCAATTTTCCAGGAGCGGGAAGATGCTTTTCTAAAGGTTTAAAAGCTGAGGCAAGATAGGGGGTTGCCAAATTCATCGCTGTTTGTGCTCCCACTTTGACAACGACACCGGTTAACCCTCCTACATTGCTCTGAGCCACTGTTTGGCTGACAAAAGAACTTAAAGTTCCACCTACAGTGTAGTTTAAGGCATAATTCTGAATGGCGGGATCAATGTACTGTTCGGACACAGAGGCGCGCAAGACTTTGCGGTTTAGGTTTTCAAAGAAAGATTGCAGTGAAGGAGGAGGAGGCAAGGTCTTTTTAGGTTTCAATATGTCAAGAACCCCATTGTTGGGGGAGAGTTGATCGATTTCCTTTTCAGGAGGATGAGGTTCAGGCCCTTCCATGACCTCAGCCGCCTCTTTTTCAGAAGATGCCTCAGGTGGATCTTGTTCATTAATTTCATCAATTTCTTTTTCCAACGGTACTTCTAGAAGACTTTTGATCTCATCGATAGGATCATATTCTTTCCATTCAGGAATTGATTCTTTTGTGCGATTAAAGGTCAAAGCGATCAAAAGGTCTCTTGTCGGAGGGAAAGCTGCTGGAAAAGCCATCACCGCTTCGATATAGGAAAAAAGGATGTCGCATTGCGGATCCCATCCCCCTCTGTTCAACAAAATAAGCTGCCTTAACTTTTCTTTAGGATCTGAAATGCCCTTTAGATTTTGCGAGTAAGGGAAATCCTCCCGCGCGATCGCATAATAGGAGACAAACAACCGTTTCAATTTTTCCGGGGTGAAGCTTTTGATTTTCAGGGGGAGAGCGTATTCATACCAAGGTTGCATGATCTTTTCCAGTTCTTTGATATGGAGTGTCTTTAAATCAAAAAAGACGTTTTCCCTAATTTTAGAAACCATCTCTATACATTTTGACAAAGCATCCCCATGGCTGAGGGCAGACTTCTGGCCGCCGGAAAGCAAAGTAGGGATTCCATTAGGCGCTAGATAAAACTGTAAAGCCAAACTAAGGCCGGCAGACCAGGGGGAGGAGGATAGGCCGGCCTCGGTGCGAAGCTGCTGATACCGTTGGCTTAAAGTTGAAGATAGGCTGGTTGATTCTACGAAGTTTTCAATGCCTATCTCATCGATGAGTTTCAATACATGTGGGGATTCTTTGAATTGAAAGCGGAGGATCTGCTCCAAATGGTGGAAGACACACTTGAAAAGGAAATACTCTTGATTGCTTGTCAAAGGATGGCGGGGATCGGGAGAGTGGACATGGGTATACAGATCCTTTAGGGAGGTAGCCGCAATTACTGAATCTTGCAGTAATGTGCGTCCGGTATAAGCTTCCTCTTTGTCCCCATTTTCTACAAAGAGCAGCCGATTTTGTTCCATGGCAGAAAACAGCCTTCTTCTTATAGCTCCGATCCCCTCCCATTCAGGCACCACAAAGGCCAGCATGAAAAGGAAATTCCAAGCGGCTGTTTTGACCTTGCGGCTTCGGCAAAGCCATTCAAGGTTTTGGCACACCTTTTCTGCGAGCTCCCTCTCGCCTTGGCAGAGGTAAAGGGTCAACAAATAGGCCAACGCTTCAGGATCTTCACTTTGCAAAGATGTTTTGCCCCTGGCTCCATCGGAAATATCGAACATTAAAAATTCGTTAGAGCCCTGTTTGGTTTTTAAACTCTCCGCCACCTTATCGGTGATCCATCTGTCAAAAGGTCCGGTGAGGGGGGTGAGCCTTCCTAAAACAGCTGTCGGCCATTGGTCCTTATTGACCAAGACTTTTTTCTTGCCCCCTTGGTTTTCGAGCACCAAATAAGAGCCGATCCCTTGCAGGCTAGGATGGGATTGTTTTTTAGCGATGAAAAATCCCGCCAAGTTTTCGTGCCGTGAGCAGGCTTCCCCTTTTTCATTGACATCGAAACTCAAGTTCAATGGCTTCAGATGGATTTCACAGAGTTGTTTGGATCCTGGCAATGCTTTGCAGATGATATCGTCCAAAGAGCAAAAGCGGGAAATAACTTGAAGACCTTTTTTAAAAGCCTTTTTCGGCACCTCTAGCGGAATCGGTTTTACGGAGAGCTTGGCGGTATCTCCAATGGCAGTTTTTGGCAGTAGCAAAGGATCGGGATTAGCGGGGTCGTAGGCTATGACCACTTTTTTATCACGATTTTTTTTGTTTTGGATGAGCAGCTTTGGTTTTGGATTAAAGGAGTCTTCCACCCAGAAAGTGACATCAGAATAATGAGGTGCATCCAACAGGCGGAGCAGATCTTCGGGGCAATGTTCTGCAAATTTATATGAAGCCAGTCGATAAGAAGTTCCTTCATTTTTTTGTAGGAGCACATATTTAGAATTCTGCCTTTCAATAGAAATAAATTGGGCTGTGTAAAAATAATTGATGTTATTGCATTGATAGTCGCGGGGGGATATATGATAGTTGTGGGGGGATGTTTGAGCAATACTTTTTGAAAAGTGGGGAAATAATAAGCCCAAAGCTGAATCTTCGCATTCATCATAAAAAAGACTGTTTTGAGAGATTTGAATACTTTCTTCAAAAGAGATGGTCCCTTTGAAATTTTGAACTTCTTCTTGGAGTTCCCTAGAGACAAATGTGAGGGGAATACACTCGATTTCGTTAAGATTGTCAAAAAAAGTTTGTTCGACAGACGCAATGAGCCAGCTGTTGGATTTGGGACGGATTATTGGTTTAGAAAATGGCTCGTCAGGTAAAAAAATTTCGGAGGCTTTTTTAGTTACTGGAGCGCGTTGAGAGCCTTCATTTTTTTCATTTTGTCGTCGTCTATTAATTGGTACAAAGTCCTCCTCAAATGTAAAGGAAGAAAGTTCATAGACTTCTTGATCTTGGGTGTTTTCTTTTTTCTTTACAACGCTAGCAATAAGTTTAAAGTTAGGATTGTGCTTATTTTCGATGATGATGGATGTCTGACTTTGATTGAATTGAGGAATTTCTTCCCAAAACAGCAAATCATTGAAGGTTTTGTGCTTAAGGAAATTGGCAATTGGACTACTTGGGGGGATAAAATGGGGATCAAATTTTGCCGATCTTAAACGGTAGAGTTTAAATTTATGTGATTCTTTATGTAATTTTCTATTTAAATAAAGTTCCATTTTCAGGTTGCGAATCGGGGGATCCTTATGAATGTTTTTGACTTGAAATGTCTGATCACTTGATGTATAGGCATCTTGATCCTTAGAATATTGCAAAGTTTGAAGTTCAGATCCTAGGATATTGTTCAAAGTTGACGATGCTTTTAAAAATTCAAGAGGTTTTGAAAATGAACTATTGCAATTCACCGTACCTTCAAAAAGATCGATCACGGTTTCTGAATTTCTAAATATGTTTTCTGAAAGCTGACTCCAATCCGATTCATCATGGTTAATTCCAAGTTCCTCCAAAACACCATTTAAAATGAGATTTCGGCTTTTTTGTTTCTCCAAAGCATTCTGGATGAGCGGTTGCCATTCTGTCCATAATTTAAAGAAATATCTTTGAAGTCTAAGAATATCAACGGGGCTTGAATAGCAATTTAGCCTTCCAATTAGAAAAGTTTTAATAATGGATAACTTCTCATTTTTGGAACAGCTTGAAGGGTTTTTTTCCACATTTAATACTTTAAGCAACGGAATTGCAGAAGGAAGAAATTTTCTCGGGGCTTTCTCTTGAATGGTTTTCAACTTTCCTTCAAAGTTAAAGTAAATTTTTTCACTTCCTGGAATACATGCAGAAGTGTATTTTCGAATTCTGAAATCTAATAATAATAAATCAACAGCCATTTGAAAGCATTTAAGAGTAAGGGCCTTTTCGATCATTTCTTGGAAAAACTCATCTAGAGTTTCGAGGGCTTGGGGGGATTTTGTGATAAGACTTTTCAAAGCACCGGGATTAAATAAAGCCTTTTCCAGTTCATCGATCAAATCCAATTTAACCAAATCTTTAGAATTGGCCCTATAGTCGATTAGATACGTGGAATGCTTTTTAACATAATTGATAAGTTGTATGATTCTTTCTGTGGGTTCACATAGGGTTAACTCATACAAGTCGGTTTCTACGGTATCAATCAATGATTTAGTTCCATTTTGATAGATCTCTGTTTGTGTTCGTTGGCGCGAGGAAAAGTTTGAAGAAGAATAAAATACTCTTTTGAAAGCCCATGAAAATTGGTGATTGAGTAACTTTGCGAGGGGGGCCAAGATATTCTTATTAGTTAATTGCGCATCAGGAGACAAATCGAGTGCTTCTTTTTGCATTTTTGTTGAAAAGAGGAAATAAGATGGAATAGGAGAAGGATACAAAGGTGGAGGTTGTTTTTTTATTTGAAGTAATTCCAAATTGCGTCGGGGTCCGTCAACAAGTCTAGTACATGCTAGGGTATGTAACTTAAGTAAGCTGAAAAAGCGAGGAAATAGGGGATTTTCACGGGTAAAAACTAAAGACTCTTGAAAAAAGAATAAGTACAAACTTTCAATGATACAATCTACTTCAATTTCATGAGAGACATTTTTTCCGAAAATGAATTGAAGAATTGTCGGCTCATATTTTCTAAATCCAAGCTTTATCAGAGTTTCAAAACTTTTTTCCTGTCTCAGAATTAACCTGAAATAGGTTCTTTCCGCATTAGAAAGCATTCCATACTCATCATTGGCCGCTATGTAGATAGGCAAGGGGTAAAATACAGTAGGGTTGGATAATATGCCAAGAAATCCTTTGTCTTGTTTGGCGTAGCAAAACAACGATTTCTCTTCCAGCTCTATTAATTTTTCCGGTGAAGGCGGATTGTTAGGGTCAAAGTCAGGAATTAAAAACTGCAAAATTGTTTGAATGCGGGATTCTAACATTGGGTCTGAGATTTTTGTGTTGAATTCGCAATACCATCTAGCTAAAGGATAGGCATTGATCTGAAACAAAAACTTATTTAATTTTGAGTCGGGGCAGCGAAGAGCCAGCTTCCAGATGATGGCTTGTATATTGTACATGGCAGCTACATACGAGGCATTGGAATGTAAATGGGATGAGGCATTTATTTTGTCTACCAGAAGTAAAGAGAGATCGGACAGAATTTCAGCATGTTTTAGAGGATCGTTTATTCGATCCCATTGGGTTTCTTGCTTTGTGGATGGTGTCTCTAATAAAACTAAATGATGGCTTAAAAAGAAAATGGCCTGAGTAGGATCGCATTTTTGGCAAAATTTTAGCCATCCTTCTAAAACGGGTAAAATTTCTTCATCGGAAGAAATTTTAGTTTTAGGCTGATGGGAAATTGTTTTAATGAGTTCTAATGAACTAAAGGATAACTGGGTATTCGAGGCTTCTTCTAAAATTTGAGCGGGCGCGATGAGAGGTTCTTTAACTTCAGAATCTTTTGATCTTTGTTCTTTACTCTCAATTTTAGAATTCTCAAGAGATGGGTAAGTGGTTGGGGAGAAGCTTTCAGCATTTTTTTGAGACTTAACTGAAAAGGAGGGATTTAAAGAAACGGAAAGTTCATCGTTATTTTCGAGGGTATTCTTGATATTATGCACTTCCGTTTTCCATTGATTCCACAAGCCAAGAAGATCGTCGCGCATTTTCAAGGGAAGGATATATTTCCAAACAGCATGCAGAATAACTTTTGCCACCGCTATTTTGATTGCATTCATCACGCGGTTATACCATTGGAGAATTTGGGGAGGGAGGACATAGGGCAAAATCGAGAATATCAAAGGGAGATCCAGCAAATGCCAAAGTCCTCCGTGATAGATCCCAAGTCCGATAAAAATTAATTTAATGAATTTTTTGGCAATTGCAAAATAGAGGGAAAGATAAGTGCTTGGTTCATCTGTAGCAAAAGAAAAGGTGTTTGAAGCAGGCTTTTGAGTGGTCTTTTCGGATGGGTCTGATTTTGGCAACAGATTTTTATAGTGGGCTATAAGATGATCAAAGAATTCACCCACCTCATTTCCTAGAATCCAAGCGGCAAAATCTCTTGCCCGCTCGATATGTTCCAATTTCACCCCAATTTTTTGGAAGGAGGCAAGGGACAACGAGGCTGCAGGGAATGCGGGTGCAATAGACTCGAATCCAAATTGGGGATGTCTTTCACAATAGTCTGAGAGAGCTTGTGAAACCTCATCCAATGTCGCCTGGATTTGTGCTTGAGACCCTTCTAGGTATTTTGAGCTATTTAATTCCTGTCGTATTTTTTTTACAGCTAGCTGTAAAGCTTGATACCCATTTTCGTCAGGGATTTTAAGTGTTCTGTTCAGTTCCAGTAAGCAGAGGGCGGCAATAATTCAAAAGAAGATCGAGGTAGATGTCAAGACGGGGCAAGCCAGGATTTTGGTTTTTTAGGAGCAAATGCAGGGCTAATTGAGTTTCAGATGAGATCGAACTTCCTTTGACAAGCATATCTTCATCATGGTTGGGGGCAATTTCACCTCCAAGCGATTGAATAGGCCCTGTATAAATGTCACGGACTTTTGGAGCTGCTAGAGGATTCCAAAGGGGTTCGAAATGGCGAGATAACAAAGTCTGGAAAAAATAAGGAGTGATATTTTCCTCTTTGATGTTGCGGATGCGACTTGCGCAATAGGGGATTCCTGTGGCTTCATCTTTAGGATGCAGGGATAAAGCCCGACCTAACGAATACATAGCCAGTGAAAAATTTCCATCCGCCTGTTTTTCAAATTCAAGCCAAAGGGGACCTGAAAGCAAAAGAAAATCTAATCCAGCAAGTTCGATCAATTCTGGTGGGATGATTTGGGATGAATGCCTGAAATTTTCTAAAATATGATCTTCAAATTTCGATAAGTACTTGGCAAGGTGGGACTCAAGTAATTCGAAGGCTTTTTCCTCTAAATCTTTGGCCAGGTGATTTCTCCCTTCATCTGTAAGAAATGAATTGCTATTGTGCGCAAGCCAATCAATGACTTGCCGTATTTTTGGATTGGAGAAAAAATGGGAAGTATTGCCGATGATCCCATCTTTCATGGCTTGGCTGCAATAATTTTCAAATACATCTGGAAGGATCTTAGATAGGAAATCAGGGAGTTCCCGCTCATTGTTTGCGAATAGAGAAGCCCATGTTTGGGCGGAAATATTAGGAAAAGGGAAAGGGGAGGGGGAATCTTCTTTTCCGGCATCTTTTTTAAAACGGGAAGCTTCCCGATGTATCTCTTCAAAAAACTTTGTGACGATATCTTTAGCGATCGAACTTGGGTTGGGCATTGTTCGGCTGTCTATGGCTGTTCGGAGCACTTGCGGCAATAGTTCGATGGCTTCTTTGGGTAATAAATAGAGCTTGCTAAAGAGGGCTTCCAAAGAAAGTTTATGGCGGCCATAGCTGAAAAAAAGCAATTTTTTGGGTTGAGTTGCATTTAACCCTTGAATAGTTTCAGCCATTGAAACGCTCAAAGAACATAATTTTTTTTGCCGCTCCTCTTCTTCAAGCGGGGTGTCTTGAGGCATCAGGGATTCTTGCATGGCCCTTTCGTGAGCTGTTGCTTCTTTTATAAGCTTCAATCGTTCCTCAAAACTTGAATGGGCATGATGGGGGTATCGAGTAGCTAGAGATTCTAGAGTTTGAAAGGAATCTTGCAATGAAGAGTCTCCAAGTCGGAAATAATTTTGAAATTCCGTCGTTTCGATAGGGAAATTTTCAGAGGAGGGGGGAGGTTCTTGCCGTAAAAGGGACAATTCGAAACGTTGCCGAGTTTTTTCGGCCGCTTGAGCTTCTTGCGTATCAGTCAGGAGGTCTATCTCTGGAGATGAAAATAGGGGGGAGGAGTTTTCGGGGAGTTCAAGCTTCCCTTCATTTTGTAATTCACTACACAATTTTCCTAAAGTTAGTTCAAAGTTTCCAAGAGATTGCAATTCAGACAGGCTCAAAGTAGTTAGCATCTCTCCAAAAGCTTTGTAAGTTTTTTCTGCGACTACCCTTTTTTCAAAAGGGTAGCAAAGCCAAGAGGATAAACGACCCCTCAATGAGGAGCGAAGGTAAGTCTTGTTGCTCCAAGGGGGAGTAATGAAAATAGTATTAAGTTGTTTTTTTAAAGAGTTTGATGTGAGTGCCTTGTTTTTATCGACATGCTGCTTAAATAAAGAAAGAAGCTCTCGGGTTCGAGTCTGCTGAATAGGTTGCATCGGACAAAATTATATTAAATTAATAAAAAATCATAACAATTTTTGCTTTAATAATCAATATACGAATTACATGGACAACTTTTAGTTATTGTGTTTTTTGAATTTTCTATCGGATCATTAGGTCAATAGGGATTTAAAGACTGCTATGTCCATTTTTGTCCAGCGGAATTGGAATATAAGATGCCGATGAGGTGGTGCTTAAAGATGCCGGTTGGGATCATGCCTAGGAGGCCATCAACATGGAACTCCTGGCCGTTTCGGCTTTTGAAAGAAAGACCTACTTTCGCTTCATTCTTGAAAGAAAGCTGCCTGATGGCTTCCTGCCATTCGATGCATCCTTCCTGTAGCAGCTCATGAAAAGTTTGGGTAAATTTTTCTGGAGGGAGCCCAAGCAAATGTTTGATCGCTTCGTTGATGAACAACAGTTTATTTTCTTTCAGGGAAAAAACGAAAATGGTGGTCGCATTGACCTCTTTGAGCCGTTCAAAAAGCCTCCTTAAATCCAGGGCGTAATTGTCTAAGGGCAAATCCCGAAAGCGTGAACTGCTGCCAAATGGACTTGTGCCGGTGATTCTTTGGGCGACATCGAGAATCCTTTTTAAGTGAACATGCGCTTCTTCTTGCGTTCTCACTGCAAAGTCAAAGATTTGAGCAGTATCATCCCCTTCTTCCGACCTCTTCACTGGATGCTTAGAGGTAGCGGCGGCCATAGCGACACTTTCAGGGCTTGCTTCAATGGGTTTTTCGGCCAAACGCAACAAAGTTTTAAGCTCGTAGTTGAGATCGCGTGTTTTAGATTCTAATTGGAGAATGTGATGTTGTTTATTCTCCAAAGAATTTCGTAATTCGGCTATCGTTTGCTGATGTTCCCCAAGCAATTCTTTATAGTGATCGATCTGTTCATTCGCACTTTGTTTTAAGCCAAGGGAATCTTGCAAAAGTGTTTGAATTTCTTGCTGCACATATTCTTTTTCATTCATAATATTTTGATAAGCTTCTTGGATATGACTATGCTCATCGGCTAACTTTTGGTGACTCAAGGACTGCTCTTGCAAGGCTTGCTGTAATAATTCGATTTGAGAAGTGTAAGGGGTCAGATCCACTTCCGCGTCTTCCGTAACAGGGGGTGTAGAAATTGGGATTGGGATTTGGCTAGTAGCCTTGGATTCAACCTGCCGCGACCATTTTTGAAGGATATAATAGAAAACAGATGTTCCTGCAGCAGCGATGAATAGTCCTAAACTAAAAACCCCCCACCCGTTGCGGGAGGATTCCGCCCGCCAACTCAAAAAAAGGGCCGGCAAGAAATAGAAAACAAACACAGACGCAGTGATCGATAGTTTAGATATTTTTGAGTCCTCAGTTTTTTTTTCTTCAATCATTTAAGCATCCTTAATTTCTATGTGGATCTGGATGCTGCTTGCTGTGAGGTTAGGATGGCGAGGATCCTGTGAACTGATGGGCTCAATGCAAACAAACGAGGCTGAGGCTGGATGGTATAATTGCCAGCAATTTTCTTGGGATTGGCAGGAATACCTCGTCAAAAGTTTATATGTCCCTGCATCAAGTAAAATATTCCCTTCCAATGCATTGGGAAAGGGATAGAAGGTAAAATCGGCTGCTTCTTTCAAGTCGAACGTCAAAGTTTGCGACGGGTCTAATTTCCAACGTT
Organism: uncultured Parachlamydiaceae bacterium; assembly: GCA_963742415.1. Taxonomy (GTDB): domain Bacteria; phylum Chlamydiota; class Chlamydiia; order Chlamydiales; family Parachlamydiaceae; genus CAVULX01. Next base: position 56,476 of record CAVULX010000001.1, on the reverse strand, counting down.
CAGGAAGGGGCTTAAGTTCCTGATTTTCCATATAGGATTTTTGCACTTGGCTAATGACCTTCCCGCTGCCTTGCGGCAAGTAATAGTAGTAGTGAATGCCGACAAGGGAATCTTTATCGCTGACAACTGAGAGGGAAATGCTCAACCCTTGGGGGGTTAATTCTGCGGTGAATCCCATCGTAAAATTCTGTCCTTCCAGTTCAGCCAAAGGAACACCATTCCATAGATCTTTTCCTGTGAGTTTCGCTGTCACTTTTGTTTCCGTGGCGCTGGCATTCCATGGAGCATAGCGGGCAATTCCATGGGAAAATGGCTCTTTGATCCCTTTTGCTTTAACGCGGGCAATGTGGGGAAAAAGGGTTTCATCTTTAATCGGGGGGATCACATCTGGATTGCGATGGTGGAAGTGGGGGCCGATGAGAGCGCCTAGGCCGGCATATCGCTCTTCAAAAAGGGCTTGGGTTGAGAGGTCGATGACTTCCAAGGAACCTTTTTTATAGCTGATGAGATTCATCCCTCGTTCTGGAAGAAATATGGCTTCTAAAGGCTCTCCTTGGGGTGTTTTTTGTTTTAAAGTAATCGTTTTCATGGATCAACCCTGATATTTTTTCACATACATTCCCAACCAAACAAAATAGAACAATAGTCCCCATAATAAGGCAGTTGATATGCATTCTTTAAGGGGAAAATATTTTTGTAAAGTGGAATCGTAGGGACGGCGGGGATTGTACCACAGGGGAACCGGTTCTTTGGATAGTGCTGCGATTTTTTGTTCTGCTCCCCAAGGGTTTAGATATTTTGTGTCGGTCAATACTGTAAAGCCCTGGTACGTTTTTTCTTGGATAGCGTAGGCATAGTGAGCTTGAACCTGATATTCTTCTTCAAAGAAATAGAATTTTCCCGGGATCGTTTTTACAGACCAGTCGATATGTGCAGGATGTGTTTGAGCGGTCAGCGTCTCGTACTTGTAATAGTAATACACACATTTCCCCGAATACCATAAAGCCATGAAAGCGAAAACCCCTAAGAGGCCTAAGTAGAATGGGTTGGTATGAATCCGCATGGAGTGAATCCTCATTTTGAAAGGTGAAGGATGCGATCAAAAACTTCAGGAAGGGGAGATTTAAACGCCATTTTTTTGCCGGTCAGCGGATGTGTAAAGGTTAAAGAGTAAGCATGCAAACACACCCGCTTCGCCGGATTTGTTGCCGCCCCATATTTTTTATCGCCGGCGATCGGACATCCTGCCCACTGGCAATGAGCCCGGATTTGATTTTTTCTGCCAGTTTCGAGCTGCAATTCTAAAAAGGTATAATGTTTGGTCATTTTTTTAACCTTATAGCGGGTAATGGCTATTTTTCCATGAGAAGGTGCGTTAGAATTATGGACATAATAATTTGCATCTTCCTGTTGATATGTTTGCCATGTCCCTTCTGCAGGGGCAACCTTTCCCTCGACAATGGCATAATAGGTGCGTTCAATCTCATGGTTTTCAAGCATCTTTTTTAACCGATCGCGCCCTTTTTCAGAGAGGGCAAAAAGCATGAGACCGGAAGTTTCTTGGTCAAGGCGATGGACCGGATAGACCCGGCGCGGATAATATTTCGATTTTAGAAAAGCATGGGCTGTTTTCTCTTTTTGAAATGTTGTTGCAACACTCAAGATCCCTTCAGGTTTATGGATGACCACGAGATGGGGATCTTCATATAAAATGGGGATATTTCCTTCCGCATAGCGGGGGCGAGGACCGAGTGTGACGGTTTGGTTGGGGCAGACGGAAATAGAGGCGTGTTTGCAAGGGAGATCATCGACATATACACGGCCTTCTTTGATCCAGGCGCGGTGGGTCGACTTTGAGCTGTCTGGAGCCAGATTCGCAACAGCATCTATTAAAAGAATATTTTCGGTGGCGGTGAATTTCATCATAAGTTAAAATCTTAAGCATAAGCGAGCTTTAAAGCAACTCAAGATCTTCTTTATTCTTTCTAAGGAGACTTTGCAGAAGACTTTGAGGATTGCAATCTTAAGGTTAAACATATTAGAGGAATAATGGCTAAAGAAGTAAAAGAAAAAAAAGATCAAAAAGTCAAACGGCCAACGGCACAAAAACGTGCTATCCAAAGTGAAAAAAGACGTTTGAATAACAAAGCATTTAAGTCTAGCATTCGGACTGCCATCCGAAAATTTGAAGAATCTCTCCCCAAGGGAGATTCCAAGGTCACCAAAGAAAATCTTAATGAAGTCTATAGCTTGATGGATAAAGGGGTCAAGCGGGGGATTTATAAAATCAATAAAGCCAGCCGCACAAAATCCCGTTTAACTGCTCATGCAGCTCAAGCTCAAGCAGCTGTCTAGCATCTTGTCTCCTGCTCAAAAAATTTACCACTGAGCCAGTGAGATCACTGAGAAGATGTGAGGCCATTGAGAAAGGATAGCTTTTTGGAGTGCTTGACGCATTAGCCAGCCAATATGATCTTTATCAGGCCGGAGGCCTGGTTTATAATAGCCTGGGGCAACGCCCCAGGGAATTGTGCATTAATATTGAAGGCCTTCAGCCTGCAAATGATTATGCTTGATATTACCTGGGGCGTTGCCCCAGGCTATTATAAACTAGGCTTTCAGCCTGGTACAGATGGTTTACCTTAGCTTGATGCGTATGCGTCAAGCCGCTGCACTCCAAAAAAACTACCCTTTCTCAATGGCCTCTTACTGTCTCTATGGAATTTAATCCAACAAGCTCTTTTTTGCGTGCTTTGAGTTTTCAATTCTGGTAGTATGCTTTCTTCTTCATTCATTCTTAGTTATGAGGTTTTTGACATGTTGCAACGTAAATTTTTTATCGGTCTTATTGTTTGCTTTCTGGCCTCTTTTTTCTACCTCTCAGGGGAAGACGTTAAACCAGATGTAACCCTGATAGTTCCGATGCGCGATGGAACAGAACTCCCCACAGATATCTATCTTCCCCATCCCGAAGCAAAAAATCTCCCCTGTATTTTGCTGCGCGGTCCTGCTGGAAGGCTTGCCCCTTCTGCAACCGCTTTTGTCGGATTAGCCAAAGCGGGCTATGCGGTGGCGATCCAAGATACGCGAGCTGCGACTGATAAAGAGGGAAAAACCCTCCCTTATTTTTCAGATGGATGGGGAAAACAGCAAGATGGCTACGATTGTGTCGAATGGCTGGCGAAGCATCCGTTGACAAATGGTAAAATAGGAACTTTAGGAGTCTCAAACATGGGGATTACTCAGCTGCTAATGGCCCCCACAGCTCCACCCAGTTTAAAATGTCAATATATCGGAGTAGCTGCTTCAAGTCTTTATCATCACGCCATCTTTCCGGGAGGGCAGCTTTTAAAAAATCAAGTAGAGGGGTGGCTGGGACTAGTAGCTAGGGATCCTGCTGTTTTGGAATTTGTATTAGAACAAGAAGACAATCATGAATTCTGGGATGAATTCAATACAGTCAAAAGAGCAGAAAAAGTGAGAGTTCCTGGAATCCATCAAGGGGGCTGGTATGACACTTTCGTCGAAGGAACAATATTTGCATTTGCCTCAAGACAACATTTGGGAGGAGATGGAGCAAAAGGGAAGCAAAAGCTGTTGATAGGTCCATGGTGTCATTGCTGGCCTGCTAAGACCGATTTTGGGGATTTTGCAGTTCCTGTGCAAGGGTATCAACCTCCTGTTGACTTGGGCCCTTTGCGCTGGTTCGACCATTATTTAAAAGGGCTGCCCAATAAAATAGAAGAAGAGCCAGCTGTAACTTATTATGTCATGGGCCCTTTTGACGGTTCAATTTCCAGTGGAAACGTTTGGCGCACAAGCACCTCTTGGCCTGTTCCTCATAAAGACCTCTCTTACTATTTAACGGCGAACCACAAATTGGAGGAAAATTCGGCTACACAAAAAGAATCGGTCATGACTTATGCGCATAACATTCATGATCCTGTTCCAACTATTGGTGGTAGAAACTTGTTTTTACAATCGGGACCAATGGATCAACGCCCTATTGAAAGCAGGAAGGATGTCGTTGTCTTTACGACAGAGCCTTTAGCTGAAGATTTGGAAGTGACCGGCAGTGTGATTGCTAAGCTGGTGTTTTCTTCCGATGAAGATGATACTGACCTGGCTGTGCGTTTGACAGATGTTTACCCGGATGGGAAAAGTGTATTGATCGCAGATGCTTTGACACGCACCCATAAAATTCAGCCTCTGCCTGGAAAAGAGAGCAAAGAAGTCGATGTGGACCTTTGGTCAACAAGCATTGTTTTTGCCAAAGGACATAGGATTCGTGTGATTGTTTCAGGGTCTAATTTTCCTAGATTTGAAAAAAATACTGCAAGCTTAGATAGCAACGGAAAGGAGACAGTTACTCATCATCTGCACGTCGGAGGAGAGAACGGTTCAAGAATCGTTTTGCCTGTAGTGCGAAAAGGGGATAAATGGCTTGCTTCTAAAGATTAAACTAATAACATGGTGACACAGAACTGTGGTTAACTAGAGTTAACTCGGCAGGTGATAGCTATGAAAGTCGTCATTTTGGCAGCGGGTAAGGGGAGCCGCCTCGGCAATGTCGAGGTGCCTAAACCGCTGACCCTTTTGGACAGCAAAAAGTCTCTTCTAGAGTTGCAGTTGTTCAATCTCTCCTCCTATATATCCCTGGACGATATCTTCATCGTTGTGGGGTTTCACAAAGAAATGATTATGGAAAAATTTCCTGATAGTTTATTTGTGTTCAATCCTTCATTTGCAAAAGAAAATACCAGTAAAAGTCTCTTGCGCGCCCTAAAAAAAATTAACGATGATGTGTTGTGGATCAATGGAGATGTGGTGTTTCATCCTTCTATTGTGTTGGACATCATCGGTTTTAATCAAACATGCATGGTTGTAAATGTGGGATCTGTGGGTGAGGAGGAGGTCAAATACCGTTGCGATTTCCAAGGGATCATTTTGGAAGTTTCAAAAAACGTCTCTAAGCCTCAGGGGGAAGCCTTAGGCATTAATTTTATAAAAGCTAAAGACCTCCCTTTGTTAATCCAAGGGCTTCAACAATGTGATCCAACCGATTATTTCGAAAGAGGGGTCGAACTGGCCATTGAGCAAGGCCTTATCGTTTGGAGCCTTCCGATTCGAACCGAACTTTGTACAGAAGTGGATTTTCCCGAAGATTTAACCCGCGCTAATTCTTTAATCAAGAAATGGCGTGATTTTTGAATTTGTGTAATTTTTGGATCGACATGTAATAATCATCAGCGCATGCAGCCATGATATCGGCTTTGATCTCTGCAAAACTCCGCTCAGGGCCAAAAGTGTATTCGTAAACTTTGCTCCTAATATGTCCAAATTTTTCAGTATCGCTAGCTAAATGTTGATCGATAATCTGATAGATTTGAGGATACTGATTTGGGGTGATTTCTATTCCACAACGGTACAAGTAAAGGCTCCGATCATATTGTGCAGACTTTTGATACTTATTGAGAAAAAACATCGGTTTATTGAAGGCTAGAAAGTCGTAACCGACTGCCGACATATCTCCAATATAGATTGAAGTTTGCGCGAGGAGAGGATATACCAAGGGAAAATCTTTTAAAAATAAGACATTGGGTTTTTTTTCATATTTTCCCACGATCGAATAATAGTTTCCCGGGTCAGTTATTTCCAACAGAGGATGCAGTTTGACAATCATATTATAATGGGAAGGAAGACGATCGAGCAACAAGCTGCAGCTATCGAAGAAAGTTGAGGACTCTTCTTGGTCCGCCCAAGTAGGCGCATAAAGGATGAGGGGTTGCGGTTGTGCAAACCGGCTGAGGGTTTCAGCGATCACACTGTCGTAAAAGGAGCGGTGTTGCTTGAAAAAAGTGTATCGGTAATTTCCCGTAATGACGTAACGATGCAGATTTTCATAGTCCCCTTGCTCCTTTAGCATATCCAACATGTTTTGACCGTAAATCAAAACGATATCTTCTTTTGCGCAATTTCTTAAATAAAAAACTTTGTCAGAATATCCATGGGGAACATAGACATGCCGCAACACTTTTTGATATTTCTTTTCTAGTTGAGCAAATTTCTCATGAAAGGTTCGCCGATCCCAAAGATCTGACATGAAAAGGACGTCATAATTAGCGATGAGGAATTCAGGATGGAATTCATCATAATCTTTTTTGATGGTTTTGAGGCCGGGATAATATTTTTGACCCAGGGTGTAGTCGAGTTCCTCTATGAAAAGCAAAGGAATCCTCATCATTGTGCAGATTGGGGCTAGGTGGTCAATATAATGAGTTTGCCCGGCGGGAGTTAATCCCACCCCTTTTTTCCGATCCATTTCAAGCTCCAAATTATATTGTCAGGGTGACATCTTTGAGCGATTTGTGGATGAATTCGGCGCGGCGGTGAGGGATTTCTTCTTGAGGCACTTTTTCCTCATACTGACACAAGAGATGAGCTCTTCGGCTGTTGAAGAAAAGTTCGTTCAATTTTTCTAAAGAGACCCCCTTAAGCCATCCGAATTCGGCTCCCAATTTTAAAAGGCTTATAGCATTTAAAGCTTCAATGGCTTCAATTTGGTAGGAATGGATTAAAATGCCGTAGGCCCGGCTGACTTTATCTTTAATAGCCGGGGAGTCTTCCTGTCGAATCTTGTTGCGGGAAGCATGTTCTTCGACGAGGATTTTGGTTGTAAAAGCGCGTAATAAGGAGATGATGTTTTCTTCTGACAAACCCAAGGTGTAATTATTTTGGACAGCAAGGACATCTCCGATAATTTCAGTGGGGCTTCCTTGAATTCCTGTCACCAATAAGCTCTCATCGGCAAGCTTTTCTAAAACGTCATCGATTTTTTCAGTATGGATCAAACCCGAGAGTTGCAAAAACACCGTGGCGATTAGCGCAGTGCCGCATTGAGAGGGATCAGCAGTTAAAAAGCCAAATTTGGGAGAAAAAGAATAACTCACCGTTTTGCTTAATGTTGATTCTATTTTAAGAAGCCGGTTCCAAGCATTTTCAAGCTCCCCTTTGGTATCGATCAATGTGAAACGGAGATGATCGCCGATATTGAGAGTCAAAAGAAACTCTCCGGAATTATCGATAATGAAAGCTTCGCCTGAAGACGCATGTTGGAAGCTTTCTTTCATTAAAAAATGCTCGACGAGGTATTCTTTGTCCAACGAGGTCATATCTTCCGCTTGAACTAGCTTGGGGCTTGCAAGTAAGTTTGCGGTCATCATCTCCTTGCTGGCAAAAGAAATGAGTTGTTTTCCTCTATCTGAGTCCAACTTGCCTGGAAACTTAAATTTTTCCAAATTGCGATAAAAGAATATCGTCGAAGCAAGCCATTGGGAGTTGGCATTGTTAGACCAAAGAGTGTTTTTACATAAATCCAGGGAATAAGACTTACCGTTTTCCTTCATCCGTTTTCTCCACATTCTCGGTCAAGGCTTTTATTTGGTCTCTAAGCCAAGCGGCCTGTTCATAATCTTCCCGTTTTAAAGTTTCACTCAACGCTTCATTAAGAGCTAGCAACCTCAAAGAGGGATTAATTTCTAGGATTTCACCGGGGGTTCTCCCAAGGTGGAAAGGGAGGGACTTTTTTACCGTAGATAAGCGGGCCGGGATTTTCCCAAGGGCAAGCAACTCAGCTAGAAGGACATCTTCGAACACACTGTAGCATTCGCTGCATCCTAAACGGGCTCCTACTCGGACAGCTTCTAATGTCGTTCCGCAATTACCACAGGCTAAACCACCGCCGGGTTCTGTGATGGCTCCAAGGGAGGGCACAGGGGGTGTCCCTCTCAACCTTCGTTGAAGCTCTGGACAATCGGCGCACATGCAAGTATGGGTTATGTTATGACCAACGATTTCTGTGTAATAGACAGAGATGGGCTTTTTGCATTCGCTGCATTCTAAAGGGCGATCAGGAGTTTTTTCCAAATTTTCTTCAGGTTTCTCTTGCATATTTTTAATATAAATAATTTTTCCAATAAGAAACAAGAAAAAGGGGAGCTTTCGGGAGGGGTGACATTAAGTTTTTAAAATATTTTATTGACGAGTTATCAAATTCTTATTATTTTGAGAAAAAATAGGAGGCCGCTATGCTAACATGGGCTTTGATTTTTTTGGTAATCGCCATCATTGCCGGGGTTCTTGGCTTTGGGGGAATTGCGGGAACAGCAACACAAATTGCCAAAATTTTGTTTTTCATTTTTCTCGTTCTCTTTTTACTTTCCCTCATTTTTGGTTATCAAGCTGTTTAGCAACCAGAGTGGTAATAACCAAAACTCAAATTCTTAGCCTGTCATCGCAGCTAAGATGCGCCGCTTTCCGGTGAAAGTATTTCTTCCATGCATGGCTAAGATGTTATCCAACGCCAAGACGTCTCCCTTTTCCCATGGAAACGCTATGGTATTCTTATTGAGCATATCGAGGATATGATAAATGTCTTCGCGCGGAATTTGTGTTCCATCGGCAAAAAAGACTTCATGAAGCCTTGTATACGGGCGATAATAAAACAGTTTGGCTCCAATATACCGAGACCAGCCCAGCAATCGTGGATTAAAATCAAACAAATGCGCTTGGTTAAACCAGACGGTTTCCTTAGTCTTAGGATGCTGCGAGATAGCTGGGCGAATCTGTTGGATCTGAAGCCAATCGTCGTGATTCCATTTAAACCCAAATTCATTTTCTCGGCATTTTTTTTCCACTTCCCGCTTATCTTCCGTTTCAAAAACTTGAATCCATGACTTATGGGAGGGTTGCAGTTGGTTGAGAAGCTCCATTACTTTACTTTGGTAATAGTAACAAGAGACATATTTTAAACTTTTCTCGATAAACCGTTTTTTTACAGATGGGTCGATCGAATCGTATACTTTTCTGGCATCAGCCACAATGGTTTCCCCCCCTTCTGGCGAGGGGTATTCACAGAAAAAGTAAATGTGTTTGGGATGGTATTTCACAAAAGACAATTCGTTGTGCAGCGGGATCTTAATCGATGGAGGAGCTTCTGTCGAAGTGTAGATCCCATCCGTAATTTTATTCCTCGGGCTGTCTCCGCCAATATAATCGAGAAACTTTCCTGTCCCTAAATTTTTGATCAGAGCCGCAAAATGATCGTGGTGATGAAGGGGGAAACCGCGGAATAAGACCCCTCCGTAGCTCAAAATAAAATCTTGAAATTGTTTTTTGTTAGAAGCGGCCAAATCAAGAAATTGATCTGTTGGAATATGGGGATCAGTTGGTTCAATGACAAGAGGCAGCTTGTCATCATTGATAAATTTTGTTTTGAACCATGACATAGTGATCCCCCTTCGTTGAGTAATTGGCACTATCGTAAACGAAGCAGGATATTGTCAAATTAAAATTTTAAATATGAGTGTCCGGTAGGAAGCCGCCAGCTTGCATATGCCACATTTGTGCATAGTGGCCCCCGGCAGCTAACAGCTCTTCATGGGTTCCCTCTTCAATAATTTGCCCTTCATGGAAAACTAAAATGCGGTCCATATCGGACAAGGTAGAAAGACGATGAGCGATCACGATCGAAGTGCGCCCTTGCATGAGGTCCCGCAAACCATTTTGGATGAGCTTTTCGGTGATCGAATCTAAAGCAGAGGTGGCTTCGTCAAGGATCAAAATAGGGGCATTTTTTAACAAAGCTCTGGAGATGGCGATCCTTTGCCGCTGCCCTCCAGAAAGTTTAACCCCTCTTTCTCCTACGAGGGCTTGGTAACCTCCCGGCATCCGTTCGACAAATTCTTCACAATGTGCTTGGGTTGAAGCGGTGTAGACCTCTTCATCGGTGGCTTCCGGTTTTCCATATCGAATATTATCCATCAGTGAACGGTGGAATAGGGAGGCATCCTGAGGAATGAAAGCGATTTGTTCCCTTAAAGAGTCTTGAGACACTTCGGTGATGTCTTGTCCATCGATCAGAATACGCCCTTGCTCGACATCGAAATAGCGAAGGATCAGATGGACAAAGGTTGATTTTCCAGAGCCGGAGAAGCCCACAAGGCCCACTTTTTCCCCCGCGTTGATCGTGATATTTTTGTTTTCAAAGATGTTATAGGCCGGAAGGTAATGGAAGGTGACATCTTCAAAGACAATTTCTCCGCGTGTGATTTTAAGAGGCTTAGCCTCGGGAATGTCAGCAATTTCATGAGAGCTTTTAATGATGGAAAGGGCTTGTTTGCAAACCCCGATTTCTTTATAGAGCGTTGGGAGTTCGAGGGAGGCCACCCACATCATCATCGTCATATTCCAAGTCGTATTGAAAATAAAGACCACTTCACCGGTTGTAAGGCGGCCTTGTTGCCAGCTATAAATCATATACCAATTCATGGCTAGACCGGTGAGGAGAAACGTGGTGATCCCAAAAGCAAACTTCATTTTTTCGATGTACCACAGTGAATCCCAGTTTTTCTTTCTTTCATCATTTTGAAAGTGGGAGAGATATTGGGACTCATTCTTGTAGCGTGAAAAAAGGCGGACTGCATTGATATTAGTTAGGGTGTCGACGATTTTTCCGGCCAATGTGCTACGGGATTCGGCGTGGATATCGGAGTATCGGGCGCATCGACTTGAAAAAAGGATAGAAATCAGGCCTTGCAGTATAATATAGGCCATCAAAATCAAAGCAAAATAGGGTTGAACTCGATAAAACAAAATCACCGAAATAGATAAAGCAACGACAACAGGGACAAAGAGTTGCACGACCAATTGGACAATACGGGAAAAACTTTGGGTCATGTCGGAGATTTTATTTGCAATGCTGCCGGCAAAGTGATCGCTAAAATAGGTATAGGAGTGGCGTTGAACATAATTAAACATCGACATTCTGATGTCCGCTTCCAAACGGGGCAAAGCTTTCGCAAGTAAAATGCCCGATGCGCGGGCGGAAATTTCCACGGTAATCCACAAAGAAACCCCTAAAATAACTGGGGTGGACAAATAGGACCAAACAGCGGCCTTATCTCCGGCGAAAGTGGTGATTGCATCGATAAAAAGCATCAAGATGTAAGGCCAAAAAGTGTGATCGATAGACCAACTAAGGCTAAAGAATTGGATAGCCGCAAAGAGGATCCATTGCTTTTTGATAAAGTAATAAAAAAAAGAAGTTAAATTTGTAGGAAGACGTTGGGAATACATAGAGCTGACTATACCTGAAAAGGGGATTTTGAGCAACCCACTTAAAATTAGTCACTTGTTGCTTGTGTAAAGAAAAGAGGGAAGAATCTAGATGAAAAGATAGAAGCAGATGGATGAAAATAGGGAAAAAATGGAGGGAAGAAAATGGGTTTAAATAGAATAGAAACAACAGAAGCCCCTAAAGCTTTAGGTCCTTATTCTCAAGGTGTTTACGTCACTTCCTTAGGAGGTCAAAAGCTCATTTTTGTTTCAGGAATGCTTCCCATTGACCCGTCCAACGGCAAACTGATGGAAGGGGAGATCAAGCTTTTAACCAGACGGGTCATCCTGAATCTCGAAGCTATTTTAAAAGCTGGGGGAAGCAATTTGCATGATGTGGTGCGCACCGATGTTTTCCTTAAAGATTTAAAACAAGATTTTACCTCCATGAATGAGGAATATGCCCAATGGTTCACTGGTCAAGTAGCCCCGGCGCGTCAAACAATTCAAGTGGCGGACCTCCCTCTCGGCGCACGTATTGAGATATCTTGCATTGCAGTTGTTAAAGAATAATAAAAGTGTGGCGTTATAGTGGCGTTATAATAGTCTATTTGCAATGCAAAATGCCGTCTATTTTGGCATTTTCCAATGTAAAATGGGATCGAAGTTGGCATTTTACATTGGAAAATGGGATTTGCGTTGGCATTTTTCATTGTAAAATTCACATTTTCTTGCTATATTAAAAAATAAAATTTCAAAGTGCATATGAAATACATTCCAAGAAATATGATCCCTCCTAAGGGCAGCTATTTTCTTTTAGGCCCTAGAGGGACAGGAAAATCCACATGGCTCTTACATCATTATCCCGATGCGACGCGGATTGATCTTTTGCTTGGAGAGGAGGAGCGGAGATTTAGCAGTTATCCCGAGCGGATAAGAGATGTTGCAAATTCGTTGCCTCCTGGTTCGGTCCTTATATTAGATGAAATTCAACGAGTTCCTAGGCTACTTCCGGAAATCCACGCTTTAATTGAGCAGCAAAAAGAGATTCAATTCATTATGACTGGAAGCAGTACACGAAAACTGCGCCGGTCAGTGAGCGATCTTTTAGGCGGGCGTGCTTTAATGCGCCAAATGGGGCCTTTTCTTGCTTCAGAATTAGGTCCCGAATTTTCCATTGAAAAAGCGTTGCAGACAGGATTGATCCCCCTTATTTGGAGTTCTTCCGATCCGGAAGAGCGCTTAAAAAATTACTTTTCCCTTTATTTAAAAGAAGAGGTGCATGCAGAGGGGCTAGTTAGGCAAATTGGTGATTTTGCCCGATTTCTGGAAGTTGCCAGCTTTAGCCATGCCTCGCTTTGGACAACAGCAGACATCAGCCGTGAATCTAGTGTCAAAAGATCTACTGTGGATAATTACCTTCAAATCTTGGAGGATTTATTTTTAGCTTTTTCTTTGCCAGTTTTTGCTCGTAGAGCTAAGCGTCGGCTAGTTTCACATCAAAAGTTTTATTTCTTCGATCCAGGTGTTTATCGAATATTGCGGCCGAGGGGAATTTTAGACAACTCGCAAGAAATTGAGGGTTTAGCCCTTGAGGGACTTATTGCTCAGCATTTGCGTTCGTGGGTGTTGGCTCAACATGAACCCCACTCTTTGTCTTTTTGGCGCACCCAGACTAAATTGGAGGTCGATTTTGTGATTTATGGACCCACAGGCTTTTGGGCTATAGAAGTTAAGCGCTCTTGCAATTTAGGCCCCGATGATGTGAGGGGGATGCTCGCCTTTAAAGAGGAATATCCTGAGGCGGAATGCTTTTTTGTGGCTCCGGTGGCAAGACCTGAGAATTATCGAGGATTTCCCATTCTTCCTATAGAGAAATTTCTTCTCGGTCTTGCCCCGGATAGGCTTATTTTTTCCAATCCTTAAAAGACATAGCCGATGGTGGAAATGGCAAATGTCGCAAAGACCGGGATACGGGGAACATGAGTTTCATATAGCTTATGAGCGATATTAAGAAGACTCAACATAATCAATCCCGGGCACAAAATCTGCAAAATGGGGGAGAGCATGCCAGCAATTCCCATAAAGCCCAAATTGGCTATAAGGCTCGAAATAAGCAAAGTCACTAAGAGCGGAAGTAGAATTCCCACCCTTTTTTGAAGAATATCTTCCCGGATGTAATTTGCGCAGATTGAAACTAGAGGGATCGCTGATGTTAAGCAGGTCATAGCGACTGCGATGCAAGAAAATAAGGCGCCTTTTGAACCTAAAAGAAGCATCGAGATAGCCGATAGCCTCTCTTCAGGTTTATGGCCGCTATCTAAATAGGGCACATAATAAGAAGCCACATAAGTTAAACCAATGTACATGACAGATAGCAAAAATGCAGCAAGCAACCCCGCTTTGAGCATTTTTTGAAATGCAAGTTTCCGCGCTTTTTGTTGGTCTTGTTCTTCTTTGTCGATAATAAAATGGGAAACCACAAGAGGTGCGAAGATAAAGGAAGCAATCAGATCTAAAGTATTATAACCTACTTTTAATCCACCAGCGAAAGCGCCCATCTGGCTGATATCTACTTTTTGCGCTTCGGGATGGGAATATAAGCCTATCACCAAAATAGCTCCGAGGGAGATCAATAAAATAGGGGTGAGGATTAATCCCAGTAAATTGACCACTTTTTGAGGCCTGAGAGAAAAAATCAAAACTAAGCCGCAAGCCAAAATGCAAAAGAGCGGCAAAGTTAAGCCTTCGGGCAAGTAGGGTTTTATAGTGGCATGCGACAGTGTAATTAAACGGGGAATGGAGCCAACTGGACCTAGGATTACCTGAATAATAAAGATCAATAGGATTGAAGGGGTTTTGCCGATCCTTCCAAAGAAAGTACGGTAATCCCCCTCAAAAAGCATCATCGCTATCAATCCCAATAAAGGGAGGCTGACTCCCGTGATTAAAAGCCCCAGCAAAGCAAAAAGATTTTGGTCTCCTGATTCTCCGCCGAGAATAAGGGGCCAGAGAAGATCGCCGGCGCCAAAAAACATCGAAAATAATGCCAGGCCGGCTGCTAATACGCCAGAGTTTTGCTTACGGGATAACATTTATAGCCTCCAAAAAAACATAATAAAAATTTAACTATCCTAAATCCCACCTGCTAAAATTTTTCCTGTATTTTCTGGAGACACTTAAAAGATTTGAGCGGGTGGAAAAAATTAACGTGTGGACGTGCGTCCGCGCCCGGTTGTTGCCGTTGCCGTACGTGTCGATAAGACACTCGTGAAAATTGGACTTTTATGGCATTTTGCACGTTTCATTCGTTAATACCCGCTCTATGATTGGTGAGCGTTTTCTCCAACATAGCATATCGATTCTTTTTTCTCAAAGAAAATTAACAAAATTTTGACTTCATAGCTAAAATTAAGGCCTCAATATAAAGAAACTAAAATAAAAAACAAATTATACAATTTAATTATAAAATGATATAATCAAATAAATCGAAATTGATATTTTGTTAGTTTCAAATTGAAACAGAGGAATAGAATTATGAGTACAAAACTGTTAAAAAGTAGTTTTATAATGTTTTTACTCTGCGCGTTCCCATACTTATCTGCCGACACTATCGATTTGACTAGTGTTTCGGGAGTATGGAATAATGCGACGAGCAATGGATCGCCTCCAACGAATTTTAGCGGGGGAGGAACAAATGAAATCCATTGGGGAAATCCTGCCGGCGGCTCGGGGAATAGCGGTTATGTGTTTACAGGAGATGCTCCTCAAAATAACCTTGCTTTAGATACCCCTTTTGATCTCGGCACGTTTACCCATCTTAACTTTCCTATTACAGGAAATGCCTTGACTTCAGTTGATTTGAATGTATCTGCCATGTTGGATATTAACGGTACAGTGGTCTCATTTTCGGGTACCTATCATTTTTTGCATGACGAAACCCCAAACATTCCTACTCCGCAAGATCCTAATTGTTGTAATGATTTAGTGACATTCGTAAACAATGTCGCTCAATCGACCGTTTTTAACATCGGCGGCGTCGATTATACGATTGGACTTATTGGATTCAAAACGACTCCAAATGGGTCCCTTTTACAACAGTTCAGCACTGTTGAAAATCAATCGAATACAGCTACTTTATTTGCTCAAATTTCGAGACCTGACGTGTTTGTTCCAGAACCTTCTACATACATGATTATGGCTAGCTTTCTTCTTGTTTGCTGCTGGGTCGCTACGAGAAAGAAAGTGAGGGTCTATTAAGACTAGTACTATCTAATATTACATAGATTAGAAAAAGCCCATGCTGATTGGCATGGGCTTTATGTTATAATGATTTCTTTTAAGGCATGGATCCAATGGGGATGGTCGTTTAATGCTTCGGCAAGATGCAGCTGTTCCCCCCATGATGCTTAAATTCTTGAGCATATTCCACGCCGATTTCATAGAGAGTTTCCAAGCAGTCGCAAACAAAAGAGGGGCAAAACACTAAGATTTTCTTTTTTCCTTTTTTGGCTAAGGCTTTAATGGTGTCGCTGGCGTAGGGCTGCAGCCAAGAATCTTTCCCGAGGCGGGACTGAAAGCAAATGCTATAAGCTTCACTGGACAAACCTAAGGTTTTTGCTAAGGCATTGGTAGTTGCATAACATTGAGCGGAATAACACCCTTTATTCTGTGTTGAAATGTTTTGGCAGCACTGATCGCTTTGCAAGCACCCATAGAGATTGGCTTTTTTGATGTGCCTCTCGGGCAAGCCGTGATAACTGAATAAGATGTGGTCGTAAGTTCCAAGGGGGTATTTTTTGGCTTGCTGGCTTAAGGCATTAATGAACGAGGGATGGGCAGCAAACTGATCGATGAAGGTCAAACGGGGAAGAATAGGCCGCCTTTTTAAAAAATCTATAACGGAAACATAAATTGAACCCGTTGTTGCAGAGGCAAATTGGGGAAATAGGGGGAGGACAATTAAGCTATCGAGAGGTTTTTTCAGCAATTTGGTTAGCCCTTCTGCAATTGAAGGATTTCCATATCGCATTGAAAGCTCGACAAAAAAATTGTGTCCGAGGAGATTTTGTAGTTCCTGCTTAACTCTACATCCGTATACATATAAAGGGGAACCTTGAGGTGTCCAGATGGCCGCATAGCTTGCAGCAGATTGTTTATATCTGTTAGGGACGATAAAACTCCGTACGAGGATTTGCCGCCAAAGCCAGGGGGTGTCGATGACATGAGGATCGGTTAAAAACTCAATGAGGTAACGTTTGACATCGGCGGGAAGAGGGGAATTGGGTGTTCCTAAATTAACAAGGAGAACTCCCGTTTGAGTTGGATTTTTATCCATCTTCTGTTACCCTATTTAAACCAGAGTTTGAATGATGACATCGTAGCGAAATTAGGATAAGACTTAAAGAGGCTTTTATGATATTATGTCCTTGTGGAACAGGAAAATCGTACCAGGATTGCTGCAAAAAATATCATGATGGACTTTTAGCTCCGACTTCTTTGGATTTAATGCGCTCCCGTTACAGTGCTTTTGCCTTGAAAAATCCCGAATATATCATCCACACAAGCCATCCCAAAAATCCTGCGTTTACTACAAACAAAGAGGCGTGGAAGGGTGATATTTTAGACTTCTGTGAAAAAACAGATTTTCAAAAGCTAGAAATTTTAGACTTTTCTGAGAAGGAGGAAGTTGGTTATGTCACGTTTATCGCTTTCCTTAGTCAACAAGGAAGAGATGTCTCTTTCCAAGAAAAAAGTCGATTTGAAAAGTTAAATCAACAATGGCTTTATCGGGATGGAGAGGTTTCAACTTTATACCGTTCGGTATAGCTAAGAAAAAATAAAAAATTGAGGAAATAGTTTAACAAAGGTCTTTTATGCGAGATTCGATTTTGTATGCGGCTTTACGCTCTTTTATGGTTGCTCTCTTCAGTATAACCGGCATCGGTTTGGGATTTGTCGCTTTAATTATTGTGTTTTCCCTTCTGCTCAGCACCAGCGAAAATGAGCCTGAAGCGAATTTCAGCGTCGAAATTCTACCTAATGCTGAAGGTGTCCGTAAAAGCATGTCCAGCGATACCCCCGTTATTCTTCAGGTGAATATCAATGGCATTATCGGGATCGAAAGTTTATCCCAGCAAACGATCCGGCAGCTTTTAGTTGAATCCCGGGAAGACACCCTCAAAAAAGATCGTGTGAAAGCCATTTTGCTCAATATCATGTCTCCAGGAGGCACCGTGATGGACGCCGATGGAATTTATGAAGCATTAAAGGCTTATAAAAAACAATATAAAGTGCCTATATACGCCTACGTGGATGGACTTTGTGCTTCAGGCGGCATGTATGTGGCTTGCGCAGCCGATAAAATTTACGCCAGCGATGTCAGCATCATCGGAAGTGTGGGGGTCACCACTCCTTCTTTTCTAAATTTTTCTCAGCTCATCGATAAAATTGGAATCCAAGCCTTAACACTTATTGCAGGTAAAGGAAAAGATGAATTGAATCCTTTGCGTCCTTGGAAACCTGGCGAGCAAGAGAATATGCAAAACATCATCAATGACTACTATCAGAAATTTGTCAATATTGTTGTCACGAATCGTCCCTTAGTCGATGAAAACAAGCTTGTAAGTGATTATGGTGCCCATATATTCCTTGCCGACAAAGCTCTGGAGTATGGTTTCATTGATAGCAGCAATTACAGCCGGGAACAAACTTTAAAAGAGCTTCTTAAGGATCTTAATATCGAAGATGATCAGTATCAGGTCGTGCAATTATCCGGTAAGTCGTGGTTAAGTAGTTTTCTTGCTGGGGAAACCGCTTCCAGCCTTATCACAGGGAGCATTAAACATGAAATCAAATGGCCCCAAGAGTTAAACCCGGCCTTGTCAGGCAAATATCTGTATCTGTACCGAGGATAACCTGGCAAGGGCAAAAAAAGGGGGCCGAGAGGCCCCCTTTAAAACAATAGGTAGATAAACGACGGTTAGAAAGTGTAACCAATGTCGAAGGTTACTCCCAAAGAACGCCAAATGTTATCTTTGATTCTAGCCTCTTGATTGCGTCTGCAACCTTGTGAAGCAAACGTACCTTCGTCTGGGTGTACGCCTCCACGTTTGCTTTTCCAGTATTGGTATTTGACACCCAGGCCAACATCCCAGCAATCACATAAGTTCCACCAGGCGTTTATGTAGCCGACTTGCCCCCATGCATCATCGGAATGACGGTGGTCTGAGAAAGCGATACAAGGCGTGATATCTGGTCCTTTTAACTTCCAAGTTCCTCTCCAGTTAGCCCAGTGATATTCATATCCCCCTTCAAGTCTAATATTCCAGCAATCACAGACACACCAATTGTAGGCCAGGTCAGCTCCAACCCAGGGACCTCTCCATGTCGATGTATAGGTAAGACCATCCAAGACAGGATCGTCGATCCCTCGAAACTTCGCATCTTTCAAGCTGAATCTAACTTGATCATAAGACCAACCTCCTACAGGCCCAACAGCAAAATTTTCACAAACCGGATATAAAAATCCTAAGCCAACGGTGCCATCCACCGTACGCCCCTTATGAATTTTTGCAGTTTCGTGAGTAGTTCTTCCTCTATTGAGGTTGGTAAAGCTTTCTGTATATTTTCCGTTGCTAATCCAGCCTCGGTAGGCAGAACCGCGAACATAAAATCGATCCAGCCACCACCAATCGTCACAGCAGCAACAATCGAAGTGCGGGATAGTCAGATGGAGTTGTCCACCAACCTCCCAAACATCAAGACGTTTTGCATTCAAAGTGTCTCTGAAAAAAGGAGCTGCAGGAGGAATTTCCGAATCGACAGATGTCTTTATATCATCTCTACGCCAACCTAATGAAAGGCTTAAATTGTTCCATGGATCGAAGCAGCCACAGTCATCCGCATAGGATAACCCCGACCCTATTGTGGTCAGGAGCACGATCATGGAAAACATTTTTTTTAATTTGAACATTGTTTTCCCTTGGTTTAAAGTTATTTTCTTGATTTAATTGATATTTCCTTATTCAATTTTTATGCATACTGGATTTTTTGTGATTTTGTCAACTTTTGAATTCAATTGTGTATAAAATTGAGAAAAAATAAACTAATGTCATTTGTCATAGGGTCTTTGTTTCATGGTAAAAATGAAAAACATTTACATCATTGATGCCTCGGGTTATGTCTATCGAAATTATTTCGCCATTCGGAATATGACAAATGCCAGAGGGGAATCGACGAATGCCTTGTTTGGCTTTATCCGTTCGATTTTGAAAATAATAAAAGATTTCCATCCAGACCATATCGTTGCGGTTTTTGATGGACCGCGCAATGCCCAGAAAAGGCTGGCTATCTACCCAGAGTATAAAGCTCATCGTCTGGCCATGCCGTCTGATTTGAGACATCAAATCGATTGGGCTCAGGAATTTTGCGCAATAGATGGGGCTCCCTCTTCTTAATGTGCCTGAGGCTGAAGCGGATGATGTGATGGGCAGTGTGGCTAAGTGGGCTTCCCACTTAGGTGCTAAGGTGTACTTGTGCACAGGCGATAAAGATATGTGTCAGATTGTCGACGAGAACATTGTGATCTTAAATACCAATAAAGACAATCAGCTCATAGATGCCAAAGAGGTTGAGCAAATACATGGAGTGCCCCCTGAAAAAATGGTCGATTATCTGGCCATCGTGGGAGACAGCTCAGATAACATGCCGGGATTGTCCGGTTTTGGACCCAAAACAGCTGCGGAGCTTTTAAATACGCTGGGCAGTTTAGATTATATTTTAGAGCATCCGGAAGAAGTTCCGGGCAAAAAAAAACAGGAAACCATTTCTCTGGAAAAGGACAAAGCCCTTTTGAGCCGTCAATTAGTCACGATAGATACATCTGTCGATTTTCCGAAAGAACCTGAATTTTTTGCTTTGAAAACACCCGATATCGAGTCTTTAAAAGAATTTTTTTCCGAGATGAACTTTAATTCCTTAATCAAAGAGATAGACCTCATGAGGCCCTCGTCAGAAAAAGAGAAACATGAGAAAGGGGAAGAGTACCATCTTGTCGACGATGAAGAATCCTTTAAAGAGCTTTTAGCTTATCTTTCTACGCAAAAAGAGGTTTGTTTTGATACCGAAACGACCGATCTCAGGCCGGTCCTTGCGGAGCTTGTGGGGATAGGCTTCGGTGTTGAACCAAAAAAAGCTTGGTATGTTCCGCTCAATGGAACTTTAGGTTCAGAACATGTTCTCAAAGGGATCAAACCACTCTTTGAAAATTCCCACATCGGCTTTTACGGCCATAATGTGAAATACGATTACCATCTCCTCGCCAATTATGGGATCAATATAAAAAATATCTGTTTTGATACGATCCTGGCTTCCTATGTTTTGAATTCGCATCATCGGCAGCACTCTTTAGATGCCTTGTCGCTAGAAAACTTCGGCAAAGTGAAAATCCCGATCACCGATCTGATAGGAAAGGGGAAAAAACAGATCAGCATGAGAGAGGTGCCGATAGAAAAGGTCAAAGACTATTGCTGTGAAGATGTCGATTACACTTGCCGTTTAAAACTTTTATTAGAAAAACAATTGTATGAAAGGAAGTTGGACAAGTTATTTTTTACTCTTGAACTGCCCCTTATGTCTGTCTTAGCAGGGATGGAGAGGCAAGGGATCTTTCTTGATGTTCCCCTCCTTAAAAAAACTTCCTATGAGATTAAAAAGAGGTGGAAGTTCTTGAAAAAGACATTTATAACCTTGCCGGAATGGAATTCAACATCAACTCCCCTCTTCAGTTAAAAAAAGTCCTATTTGATACTTTGAAAATTCCCTATCCAAAACGGCGCTCGAAGGATTTATCAACTGGCGAAGAGATCTTGTCATTGTTGATTCATGATTATCCGATTGCCGGGAAGATATTGGAGTATCGGAAATTGGAAAAATTGCGCTCCACCTATGTCGATATCCTCCCGGAAGAAGTCAATCCCAAAACACACCGGATCCACTGCACCTTTAATCAGTCTGTGGCAGCCACTGGGAGGCTCTCCTGTCAAGATCCCAATTTGCAAAATATCCCTGTGCGCTCCGAAGCCGGCCGAAAGATCCGCGAGGCTTTTCGCCCTGAAAAAGCTGGTTGGAGTTACTTGTCAGCAGATTATTCGCAAATTGAACTACGGCTTTTAGCCCATTTGAGCGAAGACCCAAATTTAATTGAAGCTTTTAAAAATAACGAAGACATCCATGCGCATACCGCTGCAGCCATATATAATATCCCTTTGAAGGAGGTGACTAAAGAGCAGCGGCAAAATGCTAAAGCGGTCAATTTTGGGATCATCTATGGACAACAGGCTTTTGGGCTTTCACAAGAACTGGGCATTAAACCGGCGGAAGCGGCGCGCTTTTATCGAAACGTATTTCCATCGCTTTAAAAGAGTAAAAGAATTTTTAGAAATGTGTAAAGATCAGGCCCGGAAAACAGGAAAAGCCGTTACCTATACAGGGAGGGAAAGGCTCATTCCCGAAATTCATAGCAATAATGCCATGTTGCGGGCTCAAGCTGAACGGTTAGCTGTCAACACCCCTTTTCAAGGGACGGCGGCCGATTTAATAAAAATGGCGATGCTGAGAATTGACTGCCCTGATTCATAAACATAAAAAACTGGGCTACATGATCTTACAGATTCACGACGAATTAATTTTTGAAGTGCCTGATTTTGAATTGATCGATTTTCAGCCGTTGGTGCGAGAAGCGATGGAAAATGTATTTAAGCTAAAAGTGCCATTAGTTGTTGATATCGCTATTGGCAAAAATTGGAAAGAATGTTAAAATTAAGAAAAGTGGCCGTAACAGGCGGTCTTTCATGCGGTAAATCCTCGGTTTGCCGTATCTTTAAAGAATTTGGCGCCTATGTCGTTAGTGCTGATGAGATAGTTCATCAACTATTGTCTCCTGAAACAGATCTTGGTCAAGAAGTCATTAGGTCTGCTTGGTTCTGATATCGTTGTGCAATAATCATATAGACCGCTCAAAAGTCGCAAAAAAGGTATTTAACGACCCGAATTTATTGAATTTCCTTGAAAAGATTACTGCATCCTGCAGTTCGCCATGAAATCGAAGCTCGCTATCAAAAGGTATGTCAAGAAGGTCGCTTTAAGCTCTTCGTGGCTGAAATTCCGCTTCTTTTTGAAAGCGAAATCATGGTGGACTACGATGATGTCATTGTCGTTACTGCAGAGGAAAAAAGATGCCAAGATCGTTTTATAAAAAGCACCGGATATGAAATCAAAGAATTTGAAAAAACGGATGGCACAGACAGTTTACCAATGCAAGAAAAAGCTAGAAAAGCTGATTTTGTCATCCACAATGATGGCAGCTTGGAAGACTTGCGGCAAGCTGTTGTCACCATTTATCACAAACTGGTTATTTCTTAACCACTCAATGACCATTTTAACCAATAACTGAGGAGTTGATCCTGAATGAATCCCGATAATCCATCATACCCTGAAAGCTCAGCAGCTTCTGAAGACAACGTGGCTGCACCCGAGAGAGGCGAGGGCGCTGAAGCCCCCCCATTGGCAGAGGCTTCACCCGAGCGCCCCCAAGGGACCATTATCAAAATTGCCGAAATTCAACGGATGAATATCGACCAGCTCAATGCATTCGGCAAAGAAAATCGGCCTAAAGCATCTAGGTTCTTTAACAAAATCTCAAATGGTTTTTGAAATCGTCAAAGCGATTTCAGAAAATCCCAACGAGGTGCTTTATGGCGAAGGGGTCCTTGAAATCCTGCCTGATGGGTTTGGTTTTTTACGCTCGCCGAACTACAATTATCTTCCTTCCGCTGAAGATATCTACGTTTCTCCGGCTCAGATCCGCCGCTTTGACTTGAAAAAAGGGGACACTCTTTGCGGAACCATCCGTCCTCCGAAGGAAAAAGAAAAATATTTTGCTCTGCTGAAAGTCGATAAGATCAATGGGAAATCTCCCGAAAAAGCGCGTGAGCGAATTTTGTTTGAAAACCTGACGCCGCTCTATCCCAATAAACGCATTGTCATGGAGACGACGAAAGAGCTCCTCACGACACGCGTCCTCGATTTGGCGGCTCCTATCGGAAAAGGGCAACGGGGATTAATTGTCGCTCCTCCACGTACAGGTAAAACGATCATCCTTCAAAATATTGCCAATGCCATTGCTACCAACAACCCTGAAATTGTTTTGATTGTTTTGCTGATTGACGAGCGTCCGGAAGAGGTGACCGACATGCAGCGCATCGTCAAAGGCGAAGTGATCTCATCTACCTTTGATGAACCTCCAGAAAGGCACGTCCAGGTGGCCGAAATGGCGATCGAAAAAGCCCGCCGGCTTGTCGAGCATGGCAACGATGTCGTCATCCTTCTGGACTCGATTACCCGTCTTGCGCGTGCTTACAATACCATACAGCCCCATTCCGGCAAAATTTTGACCGGTGGTATCGATGCCAATGCATTGCATAAGCCGAAACGCTTCTTTGGAGCAGCACGCAATATCGAGCAGGGCGGCTCGCTGACGATTATTGCGACTGCCTTGATCGATACCGGATCGAGAATGGATGAGGTGATCTTTGAAGAATTCAAGGGAACAGGCAACATGGAGCTTGTTCTCGATCGCCGTTTGGCTGATCGGCGCCTTTTCCCTGCCATCGATCTTGTTAAGAGCGGAACACGTAAAGAAGAACTTCTTTATCATCCGAACGAACTGGAAAAAATCTATCTGTTGCGGCAAGCGATTGCAGATCTGGCGCCTGTGGATGCGATGAATTTGCTTTTGGGCCGGCTGAAGAAGACCAACAGCAACGTTGAGTTCCTTCTTTCCATGAAAGACTAAAAAGAAACAAGATAAGCAGGATCGTAAACGGCAGGATAAACAGGATAATGGAGTACGGCGGCTTGACGCCGCTTTGTTAGGCATCGTCTTGGCGATGCCCACATTTTTTTATCCTGCTTATCCTGCCGTTTACGATCCTGCTTATCTTGTTCATAGGCAAGAGAGTGCTTTTTGTTCAAGAATGCTCTTCACCCCGCTAGCATCCAAACTATCTTTAAACCACAATAAAAATTGCCCTACCGCTTGTTCGACAAACATCTGGTAACCATAAACAATTTGACACCCTTTTTTTCGTGCGTGTTCTAACAAAAGGGTCTCTTTGGGCCGAGTCTTAATATCCATGACTAATTTACCCTCCAAAAGATCTTTTGGATCAATAGGCATGGGGATAGGAGTACTGTTGATCAAGATGTCATATCCCCTTTTGGAATAGAAAGACATTTTCTCAAGGGAGTCTCCTTGGCAGTTTAACGATCTTGCAAGATGATGAGCTTTATCCACACTCCGATTTAGAATCGTCACGTTAGCTCCCCTCCGGAATGCTTCATAAGCAATGGCTTTGGCTGCTCCTCCTGCTCCGATCAGAATGATCTGTTTTCCTTTAACTGCAGACATCGCTTCAAGGGCGTTAAGAGCTCCGGGGGCATCTGTATTATATCCTTTGATATTTCCATTTTTTTCAAAAACAAGAGTATTTACAGCCCCTATTTTTTCCGCTTGGGGGTCGATCTCATCTAGAAAGGGGAGGATCGCCTCTTTCAAAGGCATGGTCACACTGAGTCCGTTGAAATGAAGCTTTTTAGCCAGCTGAACAAATTCGGGCAATTCTGAGGGCTTCACTTGCATTTTGACGTAAACAGCTTCTAGATTACGTGTGCGGATCAAGTGATTATGGGTAATGGCGCTGATGCTTTGTTCTACGGGGTCGCCAATCAGGCCGTACAGTTTTGTTTGGGAATGGAGGGAAGGGAAAGAATAAAGTTCGTTCATATCGTGTATCGTCAATTGCCCAGGGGCAGTTTGTTGTTCCTGTTCTAGCGCTGCATAGGTGAGCTTGCTTCCAAAAATAGGAGCTAGGATTCGACTGATTTGACCTTGAACTCCCATGCTCACGGCAATGACATCGTGCTTTCCCCCTTTCTTCACCCATTCCATAAATCGGATAGCATCGACACTCTGAGCTGCGTGAACGGCAATTTTGTAATAACAAGCAGCTTTACTTTTCATCAGATGATAAAGGGCATCCAAGTCCTTGGGAGTTTGAGTAAAATCATGAAAAGAAACGATAAATTTGACTTCAGGATTAGCCCTGGACAATTCAGTAAAAAAGGGATCGGGAACATGGCTTTCAATATCGAGGTAATTTGGCTTTAGAGAGGCTATTTGATGAAGTATTTTAAAACGTGCTTCTTCGGTTTCTCGATAAGATCCCCCCTGTGATTTTTCGCGCAATGTAAAGATCATTGGAATAGAAAAAGACGATCTCAAATTCTTTAAGGATGAAATGTTGAGATCTTCAAAGAAGTCAAGGCGCAGCTCAACAAGATTTGCCTTTGCATGCTGTGCCTTTTGGATTTGGTGATAAGCCTCTTTGATTGTAGGTCCTTTGATGACTGTGCAAAGCATTGGATGGTCTCTCCATTTGAAATCTTGTATAATAATTTGTATCGATTTTTATAACAACAAATCTGGTTTTGAAAAAAAATAAATATAAAATAGTTAGTTTAACTAAGTTTTAAAAAATATTTTAATTTACAATTAATAAAAAATAGATTAATCATAAGAGCCTGTTGAAAATTGATACAAGTTAAAAAATATTCTAATAAAGGTGAACAATTCTTATGAATCCAACAGGTTCTACACAAACTTCCCCCAGACATCATTATCCTGGAATGGAAAATTGTAAATTCACAGCGAACACAAGATTGGAGAAAGATGAGTTACCCTCTTCACAAACTCCCCCAGCAAGCCTGCCTCGAAAACAGCTTGATGACTTGTCGGAAGAGGATGATGTACGAGAAGAAGATGCACTGTGTATAAAACTTAAAAGCGATGGTCAAACAGACGAAAACTATGCCTTCAAGAAAAATGTACGCTTAGAAACAATTTGTGAACCGACAGAAGAGATTTACGCTGCACAGGAAAATCTATTTCGAAAAACGTTGGTTTTTCCTTTTGGCAAAGACCCAAAAAGAAAGCCATGTAAAGAATATTCTTTAACGGTTTCCTATCATGACTTTTTATATATCACAAAAAATCAGAGGGAGTTCTCATCCCCCCCTCTTAAAAGCATCCGTTGGCACGGGTCAAGCGGAGCAAAAGCTCTAGGATCTAAAGCTTTTCAGCACTCGTTAGAAAAATTAGGGCCGCAATACCATGCCTATATTCAAAAGATAGACTCTTCTCATATCGATGGAGAAGTTGATGATGTTGATACTTTCATAGACATGAGAGTCGATGAAAATCAAGGGAATAATATTGCTAGTCTACCTGCCGAAGATGGAATCATTAATTATTTGATTTCACTTCATCATGAAAAATTGACTTTAAAAATATGTTTTGATGACCGTTCGTCTATCACCCAGCCATCTTTCAAAAATGTTGTTGATTATTTGTCTGAACCTCGAAATCGTTTTGGGAAGGAAAAAGCGGTCTCTGTAATTGAAGTGGAAGGAGAGGACATTCCATGGTTAAAAGGGGTAAAAATAACGGGCATACAACTCGGTGATTTTTACAAGGAGATCGATTTAGAATATAGCAACGTTAAAAGTACACTTTTTCTTTTTTCTTGGCTAAATCGCCTTGCGTGTACGTACGTTTTTCAATCAGAACAAATGTTTGAATTTGTCAAATCAAATGCTTTCACCCAATTTGATCGCATACGAGCCGAGGCGCCAAATGGGAATACAACGAGAGAGATTAAGAATTGGATTCGCCTTGTTTGCAAAAGTACAGATGGGGGCTTTCATGACATCATCTTATGCTATGTCTCTAAAGTTCGTAAAAAACGGGTGGCTTTTCAAGGAATTTCCTTAGACCTATTGCCCAGGCTTAATGGAGTTAAAACAATTGCTATCAAAGGTACATTGCAAGCCCTTTTTGATAAATACAACCGCCTTATCCGATGGGTAAACCTTGATTACGCGAAGCCGACCGACTACGCAATCTATTGGATGTTGATTGCAAACCAATATCGATGTGTTTTGGAGGATACCCAAGATAAACTATTAAAGATATTTATAAAGCATTGTTCACGTTATAGCACATCTGCACAGGCATTTATTACTGTTATTAAAGAGCGGCTTGATAAGCGGAGTACGATTAAACCTGATTTGAATTTTGCTTTTATCTTTAATGCGCTGGGACATTTGCCTTCTTCCAGATTTTCGTCTGTAGAAATATTTCAGATATTAAAGCATCTTAATAGTTACGTTTTTTCCCATTCACTTCCCGCGCTTCCCCCTTCTCTAAATCTTCTTGCATCCCCTTTATTTAACAAAAAGGTAAACATCAAAACGTTAATGGCTTTATTGCAATTATTGGCTTGGCACCATCGTCTAGGTTCTAAATCTGAGAGGTCATTAGCCCCTCTCAAAGCCCATCCCACTTTTCATGGCCGCGTTCAAGTGGTGATTGAGGGAAGAGGTTTTACTTTTGCTTCCGACTTAGTGCAAGCATTTGATGCTTTTTTGGAAGCTTATCTGGCTGCAAAAGAAATCAAGGATGAAAAGGGGCTTAATGCTATTTCTCAAATTTTATCCCATTTTAGGCGGACCAATCCTTATTACTTTGATGAAAACCTTGACATTCCAAAGCTGTTTAGGAACGTGGATCATGAGAAATTGGTTTCCTTGGCTGAGAAAGCTCTCAAATCAAATGATGCTGAACTGTTCAAACAGGGGTATATCCTACTTCTATTTTGTTTTGCCATGAAACCTGCCAAAGAGTATTGGATCGCGCTTCTTCGCCATTTTCCCGGAATATTACAACATGAAAAAAATGTAGTTTTGCGAAAAACCATCCTGTCCATCTTAGAAAAAAACATAAAGAAGTTTTTACCCGATCTGCAGAACAAAGAACTTGAATTCCTGCTCGCGAAATTAAAAGTCCTTTGTGAGAATTCGGCTTTTGATAGCCAAGTTATTTTTGGTATCTTTTTCGAAACCGTATTGAGAGTGAATCATAAAGAATTGAATCAAATTATTTTTAATTCGTGGGATTTTTTTGTATCCTCGATAAACCTGCAAAAATTAAAAAAAAAAGCTCAAACTCTTCTGTCTGTTGCATCTTCGAAAGTTTGTTTGAAAGTTATCAAAACGTTAGAAAAAGTGTGGACCTCTCAAGAGTTCGCCGCTGCCATAGGAAAAGCAGGGTCTGTCCTTTTTAAAAGCACTCAGAGCCTTTTAGAAGAAATTCAGAATATCCATACCATTTTTAGCCTCATGCAGAAATGTTTGAAAAAAAATCCTAACCTAAAGAGTCAATTTGAACCTCTTGTGGCCGGCTGGGTCTATGCACAATATAAACAAAAAAAAGTGGAAAAAGCCCTTGAAATGGTTTGGATGGCGATGACGCATGACTGTTTCTTTTTGGAGCCATTATGCCAAGCCGCTAAAATTTACCTCCAGCAAGAGGATTCCAATCTAAACGATGTGGAGCAGTGCCTGGGGGCTTTGATTTCTGCCTATCAAGCTGACAATACTTCCGAAAGAGGGGAATTGTATCTCGACCTTTTCATATTTCTTTCTCAGCAGAACAAAGGCAAATACCCTGAAATACAAGAGACGGTTGAAGTTCACTGTCAGAATTTGATCTTGAAGGGGGAGAACAAAACAAAATTATTGATAGAATTAAAATCTAAAGGTTTGTTGCAGAATCCCTCTGCTATTTTGTTTAAAATCATCGAGGATCGTTTCCAACACGGTGATTTAGAAGCTGCGGTCAATGTATGGAATGAAGGGAAGGATGGGAATGTGTGGGATCAGCTTGATTTCAGTTTGCATGAAACATTTTTTTCCAATTTTATTGAAAGACTTTTTGCATCGAATAGAAAAGACTTTTTGCAGCTTGCAGAGACTCTTTACTTATTTTTAAAGGAGAAATGTCCCAACACAAACAGTGAAAATGTCTTTAAGCAACACTTGCAGAAAGAACAAGGGATTAAACTTCGCCAGGAATGCACAATTAAAAAAGCGAAAAAGACCATCGAAGAAACTTTAAAAAATATTAATCTTAAGGATCAGGCCGAGGTCGCCTCCAGCAAAGCTTTTATTAAAACATGGCTTTTAAATCTTATCAGAGCAAACGATGCAAGAAGAAAAGAAGCTGTGCAACTTTTGCAAAACCCGCTGGTGCACAGCTTATATGGAAAATACCCTTTAGAGTTTATCGCTCTATGTCAGAGTTTTGTAAGTGAGAGCATCCGTTTAGACCCTAAACATGGTCTAAATCAATACATTCTCATTTTAAACCAATTTTTTCAAAAACAACCTATTGTGTCTTTGGATAAAGTGGAAGTAGCGCTTCTAAAATTTTTAAAATCTATAGAAAAGGATTTAAAAGAAGAAGATCTCTTGAGCTCATTGGAGATGTTAGTGACAATGAAAAGCGTTTATCTTCCTTTATGGGTTTTAATCGTTACGCCTCTTTCTTTAGATAAAAAAGAGAATGTGGATGAAGAAAAGAATTCCAATACACCAAAGAATGGGGCCTCAAAGAAGGCATTTGAATATGTGGACAAGGTTCTTCGTGAACATCCAAAAATCTGCGACCACAATAAATATCCTGATTGGTTCGAATTGGAAATATTGAGAGGGAGACTTCTTGCAGATTTGTATGCAACTGAACCTGAAGCCTACAAAAGCAGAGTCATAGAGACGTTTACAACGCTTCAAGATGAAAAAGGTGAAATAAATCAACGATTTAAACAATACAACCTATTTGAAAGGAGGCTAAGTCATTTTTTTTTCTCTTTTTTAACAAAGATTGACAAACCCAATTTTAAAATACTGATTAAAGATTTTCAAGAAACTGTGAAAGGTTGCGTGCAAAAACTGGATGGATTTTTTAAAAAGAATCCTGAAGACAATATCAAAATAGGTATTGTGATAGCTTATTCAAAAATACTCATGCGCTGTGGAAAAGAGAGTTTTATGAGGGCCTGTCAGCTCATTAAAAAGGCCTTAAATGATCCACAATTATTAAAGGATGAAAAGAATATAGAGGCGATGAATTTTAATATTGTGTCGTTATTTTATTATAAATGTAGTCAATTTCTTGAAGGAGCAGATATTATCAGCTCTCTGCAAGAGATTGTTGCCCTTTATGATAAAACTCTCATTTATCATACAGATCCCTGCTATCTCATGGAAATTTTATCGGGATTTTCAGAGGAAACCTATATTTTTTGGGCTGGAAAGTTAGCGTTGTCACGTTTTAAAAAAATTCATTTATATAAGTCGAGAATCAACGATCAACAATTTAAGGCCGGCATTAATCTAATTTATTTAGCTCTTATTGAGAAACTTAGAAAATCTTCTGACGAACAGATACAGAAAGTTTTTAATGAACTTATTCGCCATCCTGAATTGAAGCAAGTTGTTGGAGAGAAAGAGTGGAATAAAATGAGGAGCAAAGTCATTGCGACGAGAGAATTTAAGGGTAAAGTTCCTAGGAATGCTGTTCCTGCCAAAATACCTCAAACAAACGAGGGTAATTTGTTTCAACAGGTGCTGAATTCTGTTGTAGAAAGTGCGGATAAGCCTTCTTCATCTCTTCAAAAGGTACAGGTGGATTTGAGTAATTTACGCGTTGCAACTGCAACGAATCCGTTATTAAAATTTTTTACAACGAATCATGATCTTGAATTGTTTGCACAAACATTTTGGAGTCTTTTAAAAAAATTTAAAGAAGACCATTTTTTTCCACAGCAAGGTTCAAAACGTGAGGCTCTGATTGTAACACAAAAGGAAGCACCCAAGTTTGCAAAGGAAATAAACAAATTAAAAGCGTATTGTGGACAAGATAATATATATAAGCTAGTTAGTTTAATTCCTGTCTTAAATACTGTTATGTATGTATATATTGAATATCTTTATAATTTCTATCAAATAAATTTTAAAAAAGATCTAGATATAGAAAAACTTGATGTTCAAAAACAAAGAATGATCAGCGACAAAATTAGAAAAGGGGAAACATTTATTTCTTCGTATTTTTTTCCTGAAACTTCTCAAGATTATGAAACGATCATTTTGAAAGCAATGGATTCTTTCACAGATAACTCTAAGGAACTTCAGAACAATGCAACAACAGGAACGCCTATAGATACATATAGGCTTCCCTTATTCATGTGTTATGTATGGTTTCACATCCAGAAATTTATTTCGCTATATCCAAAACAAATAGATAGTAT
Organism: uncultured Parachlamydiaceae bacterium; assembly: GCA_963742415.1. Lineage (GTDB taxonomy): Bacteria > Chlamydiota > Chlamydiia > Chlamydiales > Parachlamydiaceae > CAVULX01. The sequence goes on along the minus strand of CAVULX010000001.1, from coordinate 25,094 downwards.
ATTAAAACTTTATTCAGCATTTTTGCATTACGAACCCTTTACCACAAAAGAAATAGAGGAGTTGCATTATAAGCTTTGTCATTTAGTTATTCCTCAAGATTTCTTAAGTACAATGGCAGCCGCATATTCACATAAACCTGAGGAACTTTTAAATCCTCAGGAATTTTTTCTGTTTCAATTAATGTTTTATGGAACAGAAGATTTTTCGATTTCATTTAGCAGTAAAGAAAAAAAAGAACTTATCTGGGAGCATTTAGAAGTTTTATTGAACCATTCTTGTGTTTTTTGCAACGCAAGAGCCTATAAAATTATTCAAGAAAATATTCTTCGCGATACTTCCCTATTTGGAAGCAATCCATACAAGTTTTGCCTGTTTGTAGCTGAATTACTCACCTATGTAATAAATGATCCGATACAGGAAACTTACTATAGGCTCGATGAATTGGTTAACTTGATTTCGTTGCTCACAACTCAAGTTCCTTTAATTTTAGTAAAAAAGTTGGAGGATAATGATCAAGAAAAGTTGGCACAATGGAGATCTCAAAGATTGGAATTATGGAAATCTCTATTAGGTGTCTACCGACAAGCGATTAACAATTCCAAGATAGAACCACTATTTAGAAATGAAAATAAAAGCCTGCAAATCACGGCTCTCGCTTTTTTGTCGATGGCAAAATTGATAGATAAAAAGCAAGAGAACAGTTTTGAGGCTGAATTAAAAGAATTCGCTCCGTTAATTTCTGATTGGCATAATCACAATATTCCTCTTTTAAACGAAAAGATAAAACTTGTGGTTATAGAGAATGCCGATTCTGAATGGAAAAAGGGATGCATTAATAAAGGAATTTTTACATATAAACTTTATTATGCTGAAACCTTACAAGACGTTTGGGGGGCGCTTGGAGCTTCTCGGGGGAAAGAGTGGAAAGAAGTTTCAAAAAAAATATTTACTGATGTAATGGACGCTCTTTTGAATGATAAAACTCAGCTTGAAGATCCATATCATTTACAAATGGCGTTATCAACACTCAGAATAGGCTTTCAATCTGGGTGTTTTGCCGGAGATTATCTATCTTTTATTACTTATGCTGATGTTGTGTTGACGGCGCTTTGCGTGAAACGCTCTGATTCAAAAGTTCTCCATAAAGAGTCTCCTTCAGAAAGTCTCAAATGGTCTGTCTCAAGCCCTGTGATTGTTCTTAATCCATTAATTGAAGAAATTTTACTCGAGGAAATGGAAGATACGCAGCCGCTTCAACAAATTGAAAAGCAGAAAAGGGTCGATGCGGTATTGAAATGGTTCAGAGCTATCCATGAACATGCCCAAGCGATGCCATTTATGGCTGTTACGCATGACTTAAAAAAACATTTATTAAATCCAATTTTACAAGGAATATTTAACGGCTTCCCGAAGAAGTACCAAGAGCTTCTGCAGATTACCTGCACGGAACAGTTAGAAAAAAATAATTAACCTCCGTGTTCTGGAAGCGCAATTGGCTTTATTCGGTTTTGTTTCATCTATTCCTTTCGGAGCAAAAATACAATCAACTGAATTTCTTTAAAGGTAAATAATTCTTATGAATACAGCAGAGTTTGGGATCTCAAATAGAGTTCCCTATTTAGGGATAGAAATATCCAAAGCGTCGTCGACGGCTAAAACGGAGAAAGAGGAATCACCCCCATCAAGTAGTATTAAAGCAGTTGTTCAAAATAAAACCGACTTATCCAAAGAGGATGATCTGCGAGAAGAAGATGCACTGTGTATAAAACTTGAGAGCGATGGTCAAACAGACGAACACTATGCGTTCAAAAACAACTTGAAATTAGAACAAATATGCGAACCTACAGAGGAGGCGCGCCAAGCTCAGGAAACCCTTCTTCAGAAAACATTGGTTTTTCCCTTTGAAAAAGATCCACACAACAAACCATGTAAAAAATATTCTTTAACAGTCGGTTATCAAAATTTTCTCGACATTACAAAAAAGCAAAGGGAATCCTATGGCCCTCCGATTAAAAGCATCCGCCAGCATGGGTCGAGCGGGGCAAAAGCGCTGGGATCCAAAGGTTGTCAGAAAACATTAGAAAAATTAGGGGCGCAATACTGCTCCCATATCCAAGAGATAGATGCTTCCCATATCGATGAGGACGTGGATGATGTGGACATTTTCATCGACATGAGGGTAGACGGAAATCCGTTTGCTTGTGGTCCTCACATTTCTGCAGAGACTGGTATCATTAATCATTTGATTTCGCTTCACCACGAAAAATTAGCTTTTAAAATTTATTTTGATGATAGGTCATCCATCGTAAAACAATCTTTTAAGAGTCTTGTTGAACATTTATACATCCCTGAAAACCGTTTTGGGAATAATAAAACTGTCGTCACTATTGAAGTGGATGGGGAGGAGATTCCCTGGTTAAAAGGGGTAAAAATGGTGGGGATAGAACTGGACGATTTTTATAAGCAGATAGAGTATGTTTTTAGCGGAGTAAAAAATACACCCAATCTTTTTTCATTCTTAAATCAGCTTGCTTGCGATTACCTTTTTAAATCTAAAACAATGTATGAATTCATAAAAAGAAATGCTTTTGTCGAATTTGAACACATTCAAGCTGAGGCTCCAATTGGAAACACAACTGAGGTGATTAAATTTTGGGATCGGCTTGTTTTGCGAGATACAGAAGGGGTCGTGAATGACATCCTCCTATGCTATGTCTCTAAAGTTCGTAAAAAACGGGTAGCTTTTCAAGGAATTTCCTTAGATCTATTGCCCAGGCTTAATGGAGTAAAAACAGTTGCTATCAAAGGCACATTGCAAGCCCTTTATGATAAATACAACCGCCTGATTCGTTGGGTCAATCTTGAACATGCGAAGCCGACAGACTATGCCATCTATTGGATGTTGGTTGCAAAACAATACCGGTGTGTTTTACCTGATACCCAAGAGAAATTATTAAAAGTATTTTTAAAACATTGCAATCGCTATAGTACTCCGGCGGTGGCATTTATTAATGTTATTAGCGAGCGGCTTGATAAACGGAGTTCGATTAAACCAGACTTAAATTTTGCTTTTATCTTTAATGCTCTAAGCCATTTGCCCGCTGACAAATTTTCGTCAGCAGAAATATATCCCATATTAAACAAGCTTAAACGTTATGTGTTTGTTCCTAAACTCCCCCTTCCCACTTCTTTAAATCTTCTTGCGTCCACTTTATTTGAAAAAAAGGTGGGGATCAGGGCGTTGATGGCATTATTGCAAATATTAGCCTGGCACCATCGTCTAGGTTCTAAATCCGAGAGGTCATTAGCTCCCCTCAAAGCACATCCCACATTTCATGGCCGCATTCAAATAGTGATTGATGGAAGAGCATTTACTTTCGCTTCTGACCTTGTGCAAGCATTTAATACTTTTGTAGACGCCTATCTGGACGGAATAAAAAGCAAAGATGAAAAGGGACTTAAAGCGCTTTCTGATATTTTATCCCGTTTTAAGCGAACAGATCCTTATTACTTTGACGAAGGCCTTGATGTTCAAAAACGGTTTAGGGATGTGGATCATGAGAAATTGATTCCTTTGGCTGAGAAAGCGCTCAAATCAAATGATGCCGAACTATTCAAACAGGGATATATCCTGCTTTTATTTTGTTTTGCCATGAACCCTACAAAAGAGAATTGGATCAAGCTTGTTCGTTATTTTCCGGAAATATTGCACCATGAAAAAAATATCGTTTCACGAAGTACCATCCTCACCGTATTGGAAAAAAACATAAAGCAGTTTTTGCCTGATTTGGAGGGCAAAGAACTTGAATTCTTAATGAAGAAATTACGAATCCTTAGTACAAATCTGACGTTTGATAGCAAAGTTATCAATGTTATTTTTCTCGAAACATTATTGAGAGTGAAACACAAAGAATTGAATAAAATTATTTTAAATTCTTGGGACTTCTTTATGGAGTCAATAACCCTGCAAAAATTTAAAAAAAGTGGTTTGAGTCTTTTGAATTATGTATCTGCAAAGATGTGTCTAAAAATTATCAAAACGTTAGAAAAACAGTGGACATCCGAAGAATTCGCTGACTGCATAGAAAGAGTAGGATATACCCTATTTAATAGTTCTCAGAGTACTCTAGAAGAACTTCAAAATTTCTATACACTTTTTGACCGCATGCAGAAATGCTTGAAAGTCTATCCAAACCTAAAAGCTCGATTTGAACAGCTTGTGGTCACCTGGTTAAAAGAACAATGTCAAGAAAAGAAAGTAGAAAAAGCTTTAAAGGTGGCCTGGATGGCCATGATGCATGGATGTTTGTCTTTGGAGCCCTTGTGTCAAGCAGGCAAAATCTATGTGCAGGAAGAGAATTCAAATCAAGACGAAATTAAAAAATGCTTGGAGGTTTTGGCTTCTACATGCCAAGCTGAGAATGCTTCCCAAAATGGGCAATTATATCTTGAATTTTTCATTTTTTTGGCTCAGCAGAACAAAGGCAAACACCCTGAAATACAGGAGACGGTCGAAATTCAATGTCAGAATTTGATCTTGAGGGCGAAGAACAAAACAAAATTATTGATTGAATTAAAATCTAAAGGTTTGCTGCAAAATCCCTCTGCTATTTGGTTTAAAATTGTGGAGGATTGTTTTATAGGCAACGGTTTAGAAGGGGCTGTCAATAAATGGAACGAAGGGAAGCAGGAAAATATCTGGGAGCAGCTTGATTTTAATGCCCATTCAACGTTTTTTTCCAATTTTCTTGAGCAGCTCTTTGCTTCGAATAATACAGGATTTATCCAGTTTGCCGAGAGTCTTTACGCTCTTCTGAAGGTAAAAAGCCCAAATCCAAACATCGAGAACATTTTCAAAAAACATTCGCAGAAGGTAAATGGGGCTAAACTTCGGCAGGAATGCACAATTAAAAAAGCGAAAAAAGCCATCGAAGAAACTTTAAAAATTATTAACCTTCAAGATCAAGCCGAGGTCGCCTCCAGCAAAGCTTTTATTAAAACATGGTTTGTAAGCCTTATCAGAGCAAACGAGGCAAGAAGAACAGAAGCACTGAAACTCATTCAAAACGAATCGCTGCATCGCTTATATAAGGAATACCCTATAGAATTTATCGATTTATGCCAGAATTGCTTAAGGGAGTGCATCCAGTTAAATCCTAATTATAATCTAAAGCAGTACATTTCCATATTGAATCTATTTTTCCAGAAACAACCTGTTTCAAACTCTTTGGATAAAGCAGAGGTAGCTCTTTACAAATTTTTTGAATCATTAAAAAAGAAATTAAAGTTAGAAGATCTTTTAAGCGCTATGGATCTTTTGGCGACAATCAAAACAGTTTATTTTCCGTTATGGGTTTTAATCACTGAACCTATTTATTTTAATGAAGAGCAGAATCTGTTTACCAAAGAAAAGGATGTGCATGTAGATGCGATTTCTGATGCAGCAAAAAAATCCGCTGCAAAGAAAGCTTTAGGACTAGTGGAAAAGGTTCTTATTGAATATCCAAAAAGTAGCAACATGGATAAATACTCTGAATGGCATGAATTGGAACTATTGAAAACGCGCTTTCTTATCGGACTCTATTGCACTGAACCAGACAACTTCAGAAACAAAGTCAAGGAGGAGTTCGCAACCCTTCAAAATGAAAACGATGATTTAAATCAAATATTTAAAGCGTACAAGCTGTTCGAACTGCGGTTAAGTCAATTTCTAGCAATTTTTTTAGCAAAGATTGATCAATACAATTTTGAGATACTGATCAAAGATTTTCGAGAAACAGTAGAAGTCAATCTTCAAAAACTAGAAGGATTTTTAAATGACAACTCTAATACCGACATCAAATTGAGGATCGGATTAGCTTATTCAAAAATCCTTATGCGAGGCGGAGAAGAGGATTTTCTGAAGGCCTGTCATTTGATTAAAGAGGGGTGCGCAGATAGACAATTATTTAAGAACGAAAAATTTAAAGAAACGTTGTATTTTCATATTGTGGCGTTACTTCATTACCAGAAAATTCATTCTTATAAAGGGACCGGAGTCAATCTTAAAGAGATTTTCGAACTTTATCAAACAAAACTCATTTTTCATTTTGACCCTTGCTATGTTATTCAAGTTTTAAGTGAACTTTCAGAAGAACCCTATATTATTTGGGCTGCGGAATTAGCCTTGCACCGTTTTAAAAATATTAAAGACTATAGAGAACGGATCAACGATGAGATCTTTAAACAAACAATAAAAATAATTTATCTCCAGCTAGCCGAAAAACTTAAAGATTCTTCTAGTTCAAAGCAGCAGGAGATTCTTAAGACACTCATGCGGCATCCTGAATGGAAGCAGATCGTTGGAGAGAAACAGGTAAAACAGCTAAGGAAAGAAGTTATATCAGGAAGGAAAAACAAGATTAAACTCCCTAGGAATGCAATTAATCACAAATTATCAAAAGAAAATCAAAGAGATATTAAAGAAGTAAGTGTTCTTTGCCAGGATTTGGTCACAACTTTTACAGATTTAGCAGGAAACACTCTAGAAGGTCATTTCAGTGTACACTCAAGTGACGATTCAAATTCAGCCGATTTATATGCCGTAAGTAAGGCAGATTTATGTGATACCATTTCACAAAATCCGATATTAAGTTTTTTTATAAACAATCCAGATTTGGAATCAAACGCTCAAAATTTTTGGAATCTTTTAATAAAAATGAAGACCGAAAATTTTTTACCGCAGCAAGGGTCGAAACGGGTAAGGGTTACCCACAATGGAACCTCAAAGTTACCACCGAAGTTTAAATACGATTACAAACTTATTAGTTTGTTTGCTGTCATAAATATTATCCAGAGTGTTTTTATTGAATATCTTTATAGATGTTACCAGGTGAATAGTCATAAAGTTCTAGACATAAAAAAATTCGAAGAAGAACGAAAGCTTGTTATCAAAAAGAACCCTGGAAACTATGAAGGGGGATTTGATTCGGTATATATTGTTCCAAGGAATTACCTAGAACATGAAGAGTCCATTTTAAAAGCCATGGGTCGTACCGTAAAAAATTCTGCGGAACTTAACAATAATAACGCAAAAGAAGTCCCGGATGCAAAAAGACTCCCCCTTTTTATGTTCTATATGTGGTACCACATCCAGCAATTTATTTCCCTCTATCCGAAACAGATTGCTAGCATATTAAGGCTCTTTGCAGCATTTTTGCATTACCCACCCTTTAGAACCAAAGAAATAGAGGAGATGCATTATAAACTTTGCCATTTAATTATTCCTCAAGATTTTCTAGAGTCAGTATCCGCCAATTTTCCATTAAAGGCTGATGAATTTTTTCTATTAAATATCACGTTTTATGGAAAAGTAGATAAAACAATTCCGCTTGAGGAGAGAGAAAGAAAAGAACTCATCTGGGAAAAATTAGATCTTCTATTGAACCACTCTTGTGTTGTTTGCAATGCCAAAGCGCATAGAATAATTTATGAAAATGTTCTTTATTTTTTATGGGAGAAAAAAGAAAAAGAGGGCGACCTGTTTGCACACAATCCTTATAAATTTTGCTTCTGTATAGCTGATTTGCTCACTCATGTATTAGGCGACCCCATACAAGAAAGTTATTATTCGAACGTTGAATTGGTTAACATGATTACCTTGCTCACGACTTATGTTCCTCAAATCTTATTTAAAATGCCCATTCAGCTGAATATGGAGAGGCTGAAATTATGGAAATCTCTATTAAACATCTATCGAAAAGCGATTAACAATTTCCAAATAGAAAAACAATATAGAGAGCAAGAGCAGAGTTTGCAAGCAACGGCGCTTTCTGTTTTGGGGCTGGGACCTAAATATGGGATCGTAAAAAAAGTTGGATCAAAAGGGGGTGTTGAAGAGCATGACAACATTTTTGAGGCTGAATTAAAAGAGTTTTCCCCGTTAATTCTATCATGGCACAACAATAACGTTTCTCGATTTGACATACAAATAAAGTATAAAGATGAATCAAATGAATCAATGCCTAAATGGAAAAAAAATTGCATGGATAAGGGATTGTTAACTTACAAACTCCATTATGCTGAAACACTTTATAATGTTTGGGGGACGATTGGACCTGTTCAAGGGGAAGAGTGGAGAAAAGTTTCGAACGAAATTTTTAAATATGTGATGGATGCCCTTTTGAAAAATCCAACTGACGGTGTGATGGATGCCCTATTGAAAAAGCCAATTGAATTTGATGATAATTATTATTTACGAATGATGTTTAATACTCTTAAAACAGGCTTTGAATCTAGCTGTTTTATTGGAGACTATCTAGCCTTTATTTCATATGCTGATGTGGTTATAACAGCACTTTGCGCCAAGCGATCCGATTTAGAAATTTCCAGAAGCGGGTTTGACGCAAATCAGATCGTCGCTCTTAGTCCATCAATTGGAGAAATATTACTTAAGGAGGGGGGGGATACTGTGCCTCTTGACCAAATTGAAAAACAGAGGCGAGTCGATGTGATAATGAAATGGCTAAAAGCCGTTCATGATCGTGTTCAAATAAAGTCCTTTTTGGCAGGTACACATGATATAACACAATATATCTCAAATCCGATTCTGAAAGAAATCTTTAACGATTTCCCTGGAGAGTACCAAAAGCTGCAACAGCTTAGCAACCCTGCCAAGGACAAATAGGACAATTTAAATGAATTTAACGCATTAAAAGAATTTAACGCAGAGACGGGGAGTCGGGGAGGCGCAGAGGGATTATAAACCTGAGTTTTTTGAATATCAGAGAAAAAAAACCCAAAAATAACGTTTATAATCCGCTTCCTAAAATCTGTACATTTCTATACAGGGCTTAGTTCCTGGTTCATCCAAGCTGGTTGCAATGATGTTTTGAGCATTATTACAGAGCCGTCTTGTCCGCAGGCTTTAATTCCGGCAAAGCTTGCCGTACTAATGAGTTTTTCAAGGCACTTAGCTGCATTCAAATCGCGATCAATTTCTAATTGGCATTCCATGCAGTTATACACCCGTTCTGACAAAGGGAGATCTTCTTTATAATTTCCACATGAAGAACATTTTTTTGATGAGGCATACCATCTGTCTGCAACAAAAACTTTATTGCCTCTTAGCACAGATTTGTATTGAAGCTGCCTTCTAAACTCATACCAGCCTCCATCTAGAATATGCCTTGATAATCTTTTATTTTTTACCATTTTTGATATTTCTAGATCCTCGATACTAATGTTCCCATAATTGTTAGTCAGCATCGTTGTCAATTTATGCAATGCATCATTTCTATTGCATGCAATCTTGTAATGCAATCTGGCCACTCGCTTCTTTGCTTTTTGCCAATTTAGCGAGCCTTTTTGTTTTTTTGTTAAGCGCCTTTGGTAGCGTTTTAATCGATATAATTGCTGTTTCAATGGTTGATTATTTGGAATGACTTTTCCATCTGAAAGTGTGGCCAAATTTTTAATACCTAAATCTACTCCCACGCTTGCTTGGCTTTTGCATGGCGAAGGCCGTTGATCTGTCTCTACACTAACACTGATAAACCAATAATCTGCTACTCTTGAAATTGTTGCACCATTGATTTTGCCTACAAATCGCAAAGATTCCCTCAGCCGAACCCAACCTAGGTTTGGAATCTTCACCCGTTTTCCTATAATTTTAAGTTGATCTCCTCCTATGTAAAAGCTGTCGTGAATTCCCTTTTTTTTATATCTCGGATAGTTTGTCTTTTTCTCAAAAAACGATTGAAAAGCTCTTTGAAGGTGAATAAAAGGCTGTTGACAGGCATATTTGGTAACTTCGTATACCCAAGGATATTCTTTGTCTTTTAATCGATTAAATTCTTTCTTAAGCTCTAAGGCATTTGGTTTGCCACCAGCTTTATATATTTCTTCCCATTTTGCCAGGGCCCAATTCCATGCAAAGCGGGCTATTCCACAGGCTTTGCGAAAATATTTTTCTTGCTTGCAGGTAAAATCTAAGCGTACTTTATGTGTGAGCGTTGCCATTAACTAATACCCTAGCTGCTTCAACAAGCTTTTTATTTTTGCGGCTTCTCGCCCCATATAATCTTGCAGAAAATACTGTAATAATCTCCAATACATCTTTGGCAAGTTCTTCTTCAAAAGAAACATCATCACCTTGATTGATGATGACTACTTCAACTTGGCGTGCTTGACAGAGTGCAAATATAAGCTCTGCCCCAAATCGAAGCAAGCGATCTTTATGAGTTAAAACCAATCTTCGGATTTTTTTGTCTAAAATCAAATCTAAAAGCTTTTTCAAGCCCTTTTTATAATAATTCATTTCGGATCCAAGATCTTGAATGATTTCATGATCCCATCCATGTGGGGTACAGAAGGAAGAAAGCAATTTGGCTTGTCTTACTAAATCTTCTTTTTGGTCGTGGCTTGAAACTCTCGCATAGCCAATTGTTAGATCGCTTTTAGGGAATTTTAATCCTAATAGCTTGTCTGAATTATAATATCGTGTTTTACCGGAACTTCGGCGGTCGGGCTTAAGTGATCCTTGCAATTCCCATCGCCTCAAGTTTGAACAGAAACACCTAATATTTCTGCTGCTTTGCCAATCTTAACAAATCTACTCATATGAGTAGATATTATCAGATTTGTATAGATTTTATCAAGCTATTATTAACCCTCTGCGTCTCCCCGACTCCCCGTCTCTGCGTTAATCATTAGGCCTCATTTATACCGAAGAACAGTGAATATTTTTCCACACCATATATGTGGGGGGTATGTTTCACGCGTATTCATTCGGTTTTGATAGGAAGATTTTGTTTCATCCACTCCTGCATTCCCCCTTTCAAATTGCAGACATTTGAGAAGCCTGCGCGCTGCAATAGGGAAGCCGCAATAGAAGCTCTACATCCGGAGCCGCATGTTACAGCTAATGTTTGATCTTTCGGTAGGTTTGGGATTGATTTTTCTAACTCATAAAGGGTGATATGATGAGCCCCTTTAATATGCCCTGCTTTCCACTCTTTATCTGATCGCACGTCGATGACGAATAGGGGTTCATGGGCCTCGATTCTTTGCCATAATTTTGAGGGGTCTGTCATTGGAAAGGAAGCGGTTAATGAAGAGAGGCTTTCCCACATCTCTTTGTGAGCTACAATAAAACTCTCAGCTTGATCGGTTCCGATTAGATGCAAAGATTTTATAGCCTCTTGGATGCTAGAGGTATTTTCTCCAAGAATCGAAAATGAATGGGTAGAAGGAATGACAACGGACGCCCAATTGAGAAAAAGGGGACCTTCGGGGAGATTGATGGACCCTGCAAGATGTTTATCTGCAAACATCTCTTCGCTGCGGATATCAAGGATGAATGTTGTTTTTTTCGAAATTAAATCTTTCGTAAAGATTTGAATAGGAGAAGGAAGATTTTTCAAAAGCGGCACACCGCGCACATTGTCTTTTTTGATTTTCTTAAAATATTCTGGAGCGCTGGGCATGTTTTTCATCACCTTTTGAATCCAATCCTGTTGTGACGAAGGTTTGAGAAAAGGGTTATTTTTCCTTTCTGTTCCTAGCGTAGAAGACTTTTGGCTTCCAATTTCTTTGCCGCATAAAGAGCCCGCTCCGTGCGCGGGATAAATTTCTATTTCATCGGGAAGTGCAGACAAAAAATGAAAAACAGAGGAATAAAGTTGCTCTGCTAAGGTTTGCAAGCTTGTTTCCCCCAGCAAGTCTGGCCTCCCTATCGATCCGACAAACAGAAAATCTCCTGTCAACATCTTTTGAGGCGTTTTTCCCCCTTTTTTTGCATCGAAGATCAACCAAACCAGGTGTTCAGGAGTATGTCCGGGGGTATGGCGAGCTTGCAGCCGGATGGATCCAAGGCTTATTTGTTGACCATCTTTGACTAAAACATCGGCATACTTTGGAATCCATTCCTTTCCCCCTTCTGCGGAACAATAAATGGAAGGAATATTATTAAGGCGGTCTTTTAATTCTTTTGATCCTGAAACAAAATCAGCATGGACATGTGTTTCTATAATGGCGGAGACGTGCGCTTTTGTTTCCTCGATTTTTTGCAACAAAGGATCGACATTTCTGGTTGGATCCACGATGGCAGCTTCATGAGTCTCTGGATCGAGGATAAGGTAAGAGTTGATTGCAAGCGAGGGGGTGCAAATTTGCCACATCATGAGATTTCTCCTGAAAGAATAAAGAGGGAGTTCAATAACTCAGGGTAAGGATGAAATTATTTTTTTCCATTTTTTTCTTGGTTATGAGCGATGAACCGTGATATTTGTTAAGTTAAAAATAGAAATATATGTTTTCTAATTTCTTTTCTAAGATAAACAAACTTTTTTGCTCCTTTTCATATAGGCAGCGGTTTGTTTTTTTTGGCTATCTTTTTTTTGCCTGTGTTCCGATTCCCACTTATCTTGTATTGAAGACCATTTGGTTAGATCTCAAAAACCTGAATAAACAAATACAAGAAGTTCAATACCAGAAAATTTTAGGATCTATTCTATCAGACGCGCTGAAATATGAGATTAGTAACCAGAATCGCTTCGCGAACTCCCAATTCAATAGGGAGATTCTTTCCAAATTAGAAGGGGACATAAATTATCAACTAGCAAAGTTGAACAATATGGAGGCTGAGGCAGCGAAAGGGCTTGGTCAAAAGTGGAATGCTGCAATAAAACACCGCGAGATGGACTTAAATTTAAATCCGTTTTACGAAGTGATTATGGAGCAATTGAAAGGTTTAGAGTTCAATTTAAATGTTTTTATATTTAGAGAAAATAAGACTTTTTTTTTTGATGAACCGGTCAATCAATTGCTAGCCAATGAATTTTTAATAAGAGATATGGCCTTATTTGAGGATTTGAAGAATGGAGAATTGCAGTCAGACCAAGTTAAAAGATTAGATTTTCTGAAACAAAGACACGAAAAATTAACCGGTACGCTAGACACATTTATCGATATCCATAAGGAGCTTCAACACGACTACTACAATCATGATCAACTTCTTTCCTTTTTTCGGGAGGGGCAAATACGCTATATAAACAGTTTAGAAGCTTTTTTAAATGATGTGAGTCAAGATTTTAAAGATAATGAAAAGGCTCTAAATTTTTTTCAAGCAAGTCAAGAATTCCAGGGAGATATTTTAGAAACAGTTATATCCTTAGTGACACAGCAAAAACAGGTTTTCCTCTACATGGGATGGATTTTATCCATTGTGGCCATTTTTGTGGGTGTTACCATGGCTTTTTGTTTAATCAAGAGAATTTTAACTTCCCACCTCAACCAACTTAAAATTCATATGGACGAAATGTCCATGGGGCACTTAAAACCCTGTTTTTCTTCTAGGAACGATGATGAATTCGGGCAGGTTGGGCGTGCATTTGATAAAATGACATTGTCTGTCAAAAGCGTGGCGGTCGAGTTGCGTGAGCTTGGGAAGAAGCTCTCTAAGACGACATCGAATATTGCGCAAGCTATCCGTAACCAAGAATTTAGTTTGCACGGACTAGAAAAGATGAGTCAAAATATCCAGGCTTCTTCTCAATTGATCATTCAAAAGCAGCAGGCCTTGGTAGACAGGATGAAAGAGTTCAAATTCAGCTCAGATCGAATGTTGTCGGTAGAAAAGGCACAGACAGGATTAGAGCATGTTCAATTACATATGGGGGAATTAGTCAATTCATCATTTAGCCTGGTAGATTTACTTTCAAAAGTTGAAGAAAAAGTCAGCGGGATGACAACGCTGATTGAATTTATGAAAAAAGTCAGCGAAAAAGCAAAGTTGCTCTCTTTAAATTCTTCAATAGAAGCAGAAAATATCACAAGGAGTAAAGAAAATTTTAATTCGATTTCCCAAAAAATCCAACGTTTTTCCATTCTTACAGAGGGTTCTACGGAAGATATTAGCAAGATAGTGGAAACGATGTTTAAAAATGTCGTCCAGGTTAAAAAAGAATCGGTCAAATGTCTCAAAGATATTAATTCAGGTGCTCAAGGATTGATGGAGGTTGGTAAGCAGTTATCAAGAATTGCTAAACAGGGGACTGAACAAATTGCCCAATTTGAAGATTTTGCCCAGATTATTCAAAAGGAGATGGTCACCACCGATAAAATGATTCAATCCATCATCAACCTGCACAACGAGGCGCAGCAAAATATAGAAATGATTCAAAAATTGCACGTTTCTTTAGACAGTTTGGAAATTATTGAAAACAAGCTTCCGGAAATTTTATCCCTATTTCCTACGGCCCAAAATCACTATCAGCCCAGAACAGAAGAGTTATGAAAATATTTAATTTTAGACAAAAATTTAATGCTTGGCTCCTAAGCTTTAGTTATACTTTTAAGTATATATTGATTTTATTTCTTGGATATCTTCCTTGTGCAATTATTCTCTTTTTTATCTATTTTTTATTTATTGAACCAATCAAAAGTTTAAACTCACAAACTAAAGCTATTGAGTTCACAGGCCTTATTAATGATACTGTTGAGCAAATTTTTCATTATGTGAGTTGGGTTCCTTTAAATGATCAAGATAAGAACAAAGAAAAACTTCATGAACTAAAACAAAAAATTAGAAACAATTTTTTGTCGATAGAGAAGGAGCAAAAGAAATTTAAAAATCAGACTCCTTTAAATGAAGTAGAGATTCAAAATATATCCCTTTACATAAAAGAAATGAAAGATCATTGGGAGTCCAAAGTAAATTTATCTGAACACAATCAAGAAAGCTCCATCGCTGCAGATTTTAAAACTTTAATCGATGTTTATATTTATTTGTTAGAACGGATCATGAAATATTTTAATTTAAGCGCATACTCAAATTACTACACTCATATTTATGTGCAAAATCTGATGAAAACTCTCCCTAATTTCCAAAAAGAGCTCTACATCATGAATACTCTCAATCTCCCGGCAAGCCAACTTACTGAATTAGAAACAGAATCAACCAAGAATACATTTGTGATCAATAGCAAGACATTGGTGCAAAGTCTTGAGACTGCATTGAATTTAGATCCAACTCTTCCAAAGGATCATTTTTATAAGGAAATGTCAGTCGATTTATTTCGATTAAAACAATCGATAAATCATTTCCTTTCTTCTATTGGGTTAAACCAAACTGAAACTTTAACGGCTTCACATCAAGCATTCTCAGAAATGATGACAGTTAGTTTTTCTTTGCAGCAAACACTCCTAAAACAAACGTTAAGGGTGATGGAAAATCAAAGAGATAAAATGCAACGGGACCTCTATATCATTTATAGTCTTATTGTTTTTGGCGGAAGCGTGGCAGCGACTTTATATCTTACAAGAGTCATTCGAAAACCCTTGGCCAATTTATTAAGGGCGGCAGATGCTTTTTCTAAGGGGAATCTCTCGGTCCGTCTCTCTGTAGAATTTTCTGATGAAGTGGGAGAAATTACGAAATCCTTCAATCAAATGGTCGAATATTTCGAAAGGATATTGAAAAATGCATCTGTGATATCGGAACAAATTGTGAGTTCATCTACAACGATTTTCGAAACTGTCAAAAATGTAGAGAATAATGTTACCCTTTTAGACAGAATTATCAGAGAAATTAGTAGTAACGCCCATCTCATATTAAATGCCATTCAAAACTTTTCAGATGACTTACATAGAATTACAAAAAATGCTTCGTTGACAAGCACCTTGGCAGCTACGGGTCGTGAAAACTTGAAGGCCATGGAACACATCATGCAGTTGATGTTTGAGTCTTCCACAAATATTGTAAAGACTCTTTCGTCTTTACAAGGGAGCATCAGCAATATTAATCAAGTGATCGAAGCTGTGATCAAAATAGCTGACCAAAGCAATTTACTTTCTTTAAATGCGGCGATACGGGCTAACAAATCGGGAGAGCAGGGACGAGGGTTTGTTGTCATTGCAGATAAAATTCGTGAAATGGCAAACCAAATTGCTTGTGCGACTTTAGATATTGAAAGAAAGACACAGGAGATCATTGGAGCTGCTACCGATTCTGTGAAAGAGGTGGATCAATTTTCTTTGCAAATCCAAAAGCAAGTCCAAGAAACAAATGAAATTAACGAAGAATTTAACAACCTTATCAACAATACCCAAACCCAGATAGCTGACTTTGAAGATCTAAAGAATGGGATTCAAGAGCAGATCTTAGTTGTGCAAGAAATCAACAAAGCCATTGAAATGTTTCGAAAAGAGATGCAATACAACACTTCTGCAATTAAAAAGCTCTACGCCGAGTTTTCTTTTTTGCATGAATCCAGCCAAAGCTTGCGGTCGCTGACCGAATCATTTCAATTTAAGAGCGTGGAATCCTAGTGTTGCTGCATATTTTCACCACAGTGTTGCTGTTTATTTTCACCACAGAGGCAGTGAGATCACTGAGATAGTATGAGATCAATGAGAAACAAGGGGAATTTGAGGAAGAACAAAGGGATCTTAACAGCTTGATAAAATCTATACAAATCTCAGGTTAACTTGTAAAAAAATAATTTCCAACTCTTTCTCATTGATCTCATACTATCTCAATGATCTCACTGCCTCTGTGGTGAATTGTGGTGAATTATGCAACAAGCCGCATGGGTATAGACTTCAATGGATATAATAGGCTAAAATATTTCTATGCGTCCTCAAATTCAATTACTCTTATTGCAAAAATTTCCCATTTATCATCAATTGCAAATTGAAGAAGCCTTACTCCGTTCAGATCAAAGAAATTGGTGCATCCTCAATCAAGGAACCCCGCCTGCCATTGTGATGGGTATTTCCGGTAAAACCAACCAGTGGATTAATGAATCTCTCTTGCAATCTAAACCTTTGCCGGTAATCCGCCGATTTAGCGGCGGGGGCACCGTTGTGGTGGATGAAAATACGATTTTTGCCACTTTTATTTTTAATGCGGATGAAATTCAAGTTCCTTGCTGTCCAGAAAAAATCATGCGGTGGACAGAGGGGATCTATCGCCCTTTATTGGGTCCCCGCTTTCAAATCAAAAACAATGATTATGCGTTGGATAGCAGAAAATTTGGGGGAAATGCCCAACATCTTTGTAAAAACCGGTGGCTTCATCATACGTCCCTTCTTTGGGACTATTTTGAAAGCCGCATGGAATATTTACCCCTTCCGCCTAGAATGCCCGCTTATAGGGAAATGAGAAGCCATTCCGATTTCCTCTGCCGCTTGCGCGAGCATCTTACCTCTTCCGATCAAATAGGGGACCATATCATCCAAGAGCTCAATAAAAATTTTGAAATTAAGCGGCAAAATTTAGATGCAGCATTAAAAATTACAGAGATGCCCCATCGCAAAGCCACTGAACTATTGTTTTAACCTGAACTTTGGGTTTTTAGTGATAAATGTCTGGAAGCGAAGAATCTCTTTTTCATTGAAAACAAAATTTTAATTACATACTTTCTAACTTCGGTAGCTCAAGATGAGAAGGTAGATGGAGACTCAATTCATTTTCGCAGGGGGAGTTGTTGTTCTGGTATTGATCTACCTTGTTTATACCTTGCTTTACCCCGAAAAGTTTTAGATGGAGCATTTAAATGTTGCTGCATGATTGGATTCAGCTGCTCTTCTTTGCCGGAATTTCTATCAGCTTTGCTTTCAGCCTTGGAATCTACATCGAGCATATTTTTAGCGGAAACTCCTTCTTTGCTTATCGAGCATTGGGGTGGTTGGAACGTCTTTGCTATCGGCTGGGGGGAGTCGACCCCCAACGTGAAATGACTTGGATCGAGTATGGTAAAACCCTGTTGCTTTTCAATATCCTTGGATTTATCACCCTGTTTGCTTTACAGCTTTTACAAGGCTCGCTTCCGCTGAATCCCCAAAGCTTTGAGGGGATATCCTGGCCGCTTGCATTCAACACAGCCGTTAGTTTTACCACAAATACAAACTGGCAATCTTATGCTGGAGAGACGACCTTAAGTTATTTGACTCAGATGTTTGGCTTAACTTCACAAAATTTTTTAAGCGCGGCTACCGGAATGTCGGCGTTGCTGGTTTTAACAAGAGGGATTGTAAGGAAGACGACAGAAACGATAGGGAATTTTTGGTTTGATTTTGTCCGAACAGTCGTCTATCTCTTGCTGCCTCTTTCCATTTTATTGGCTGTTATTTTAGTTGGGGAGGGAGTGATCCAAAACTTTCTTCCCTATCAAGAAGTCACAACATTAGAAAATGGCAAACAAACAATCCCCTTGGGGCCCGTTGCTTCTCAAGTGGCCATTAAACAGCTTGGGACAAATGGTGGAGGTTTTTTCAATGCTAATAGCGCACACCCATTCGAAAATCCAACACCCCTTTCCAATTTTCTTGAAACATTAGCGCTTTTGTTGATTCCAGCTGCTTCTGTCTTTGCCTATGGAAAAATGATAGGATCTCAAAAGCATGGTTGGCTGCTTATTTCTGTAATGTTGATTCTTTGGGGAAGCGGCCTGGCCATTGCTTTTGTTTCAGAATATTTTCATAACCCTGTTTTGAACGTATACCCGATTTTAGAGGGGAAAGAAACCCGTTTTGGAATAGCAAACAGCCTTTTGTGGTCGACTTCAACCACAGCTACAGCGAACGGTTCTGTCAACGCGATGATTTCGAGCTTGTCTCCGCTTGCAGGAGGGGTCTCCTTGTTCAATATCATGTTAGGGGAGCTTATTTTTGGAGGTGTTGGCGTAGGGATGTGCAGCATGATTATGCTTACTTTGCTAACGGTATTTTTGTCGGGTTTGATGGTAGGAAGAACACCCGAATATTTAGGCAAAAAAATCGAAAAATCGGAAATGCAATGGGTTATCATGGCTGTTTTAATGCCTGGGGCTTTAATATTAATTGGGGCTGGAATTTCTTGCATTGTTCCTGAAGCGTTGACGAGTTTGGAAAATCAAGGACCCCATGGCTTGTCAGAAATCCTTTATGCTTTTACATCGAGTGCGGGAAATAACGGAAGCGCATTTGCAGGTCTCAATGCAAATACTCTTTATTATAACCTTTTTTTAGGCCTTGTGATGTTGATGGCAAGAATTGCCATCATTTTACCAAGTTTAGCTGTGGCTGGTTTGCTAGCCAAAAAAAAGATTACCCCCCCTTCTTTAGGGACATTTTCCACCAACTCATTGTTATTTGCCGTTTTGCTTATCAGTGTGATCATCATTGTGGGTGCATTGACGTTTTTCCCGGCTTTATCTCTTGGGCCTGTTGTTGAACATTTGTTGATGCTTGAGGGGCGTTCTTTTTAGGGGGATTATGCATTTTAAATTATACGGTACAGAGGAATCGAATCCATGAAACAAATGATTCACAATATTCAGATGTTTATTTGGATGATTTTGCTTACAGGCTTGTTGTATCCCTTGTTGATCACCGGTATTGCTCAATTGACAATGAAGCAAAAAGCTGATGGAGATTTTATTTCGCTTAAAGGAAAAAAAGTGGGAGCTGTCCTCATTGCTCAAAAATTCGAAAGTGAACGGTATTTTTGGCCCCGCCCTTCGACCAATGATTACAACCCGCTTCCTTCAGGAGGAAGCAACTTAGGATTTATAAGTACCGAATTGAAAAAGAGGGTAGAAGAAAGAAAGAAAAAAATTCTAAATGCTAACGGGAACCAAGGCACAGCCCCGGCTGAACTTTTATTTGCTTCAGGAAGTGGACTCGACCCCCACATTACCCCTTCAACGGCTTATTTTCAAAGCGAGCGAATTGCTAAAGCAAGAGGAATAAAAAAAGAGCAAGTTAAAAATCTCATTGATAAGATGACATTAAAAGCAAGCTTGCGATTCATAGGGGAATCTCGTGTTAATGTGCTGATGCTTAACATAGCCTTAGATGAATTGGCTCAAGCTTCTTCAAAGACAAGTTAAAAGGAGAATTATATGCCAAACAAAAACCATCCATTGACATGGATTGTTGTTGCTGATAACTGCCAAGCGAAGGTCTACCGGTTATTGAAATTCCCTAAAATTGAAGAAATCTCCTTCCTTGAACACCCTGAAAGCCGGTTACATAATCAAGATTTAATCTCCACAAAACCGGGACGTGGTTTTCAAAGTGGGGGAAGCACAAGACATGCCTATCAACAAGAGACTGATCCAAAACATATGGAAGCTGTCAGATTTGCCGTACATCTTGCGAATTTTCTTTCCACAGCTAAGCAAAAAGGGGAATTTCAGGCGTCTTTATGTCATGGCTGAACCCTCCTTTCTAGGCTTGCTTCGCCAGCATATCAATCAAGAAACACAGAAAACGATTGTCGCAGAATTGGCCAAGGAGTTAACACATTGCCAATATTACGACAATAGAAAAGCATTTATCGGAATTATAATGAAGGCAAAGCAAGTCATTTTTTTTCTTTCTTTACTTTTGCTTGGATGCGGAGAAAAGCAAGACAACGGCTCTATGACACAAAAAGTGCATGAGGTGGCAACGATCATTGTTGAAGCCGGGGATGTGCCGGTGACTTTCGAATATGTGGCTCAATTCCAAAGCTCGCACATGGTCAACATCCAAGCGAGGGTGAGCGGTTTTCTTTATAAACGTGTCTATACGGAAGGGGAGATGGTTAAGGAAGGACAAGTGCTCTTCCTAATGGACAAAAAGCCATTCCAAACACAAGTGGATGCGGCAAAAGACGACGCCTTCGGTGGCGTCGCTGGTGGCCTCCGGCACCGGCATCACGGCCGGCGCCGGCGATCTCGGGACCGGCAGCGTGGTGACGCTGACGCTCAACCTGAGCGAGGCGGTGACGGTTGCGGGCGGCACCCCGACGCTGACGCTCAACGACGGCGGCACCGCGACCTATACCGGCGGCTCC
The DNA here is from genome assembly GCA_963742415.1 of uncultured Parachlamydiaceae bacterium. Taxonomy (GTDB): domain Bacteria; phylum Chlamydiota; class Chlamydiia; order Chlamydiales; family Parachlamydiaceae; genus CAVULX01. The sequence goes on along the minus strand of CAVULX010000001.1, from coordinate 4,290 downwards.
GGCACCAACGCGCTGACCTTCAGCTACACGGTGGCGGCCGGCCAGAACACCGCCGACCTGGCGGTGACGGCGGTCAATCTCGAACGGCGACCGTCAAGGACGGCGCCGGCAACGCCGCCAACCTCACCGGCGCGGTGACCAACCCGGCCGGCACGCTGCAGATCGACACCACGACGCCGACGGTGTCGTCGGTGGTGGCGTCCGGCACCGGCATCACGGCTGGCGCCGGCGATCTCGACGACCGGCAACGTGGTCACGCTGACGCGTCAACCTGAGCGAGGCGGTGACGGTTGCGGGCGGCACCCCGACGCTGACGCTCAACGACGGCGGCACCGCGACCTATACCGGCGGCTCCGGCACCAATGCGCTGACCTTCAGCTACACGGTCGGCGGCCGGCCAGAACACCGCCGACCTGGCGGTGACGGCGGTCAATCTGGAACGCGGCGACCGTCAAGGACGGCGCCGGCAATGCCGCCAACCTCACCGGTGCGGTGACCAACCCGGCCGGCACCCTGCAGATCGACACCACGGCGCCGACGGTGTCGTCGGTGGTGGCCTCCGGCACCGGCATCACGGCCGGCGCCGGCGACCTCGCGACCGGCAGCGTGGTGACGCTGACGCTCAACCTGAGCGAGGCGGTGACGGTTGCGGGCGGCACCCCGACGCTGACGCTCAACGATGGCGGCACCGCGACCTATACCGGCGGCTCCGGCACCAACGCGCTGACCTTCAGCTACACGGTCGGCGGCCGGCCAGAACACCGCCGACCTGGCGGTGACGGCGGTCAATCTCGGCACGCGCGACCGTCAAGGACGGCGCCGGCAATGCCGCCAATCTCACCGGTGCGGTGACCAACCCGGCCGGCACCCTGCAGATCGACACCACGCGCCGCCGGTGATCAGCGTCGATTGCCGGAATCACCGCTCGAGCGGCGACCTCAATGCCGGCAAGATCGTCACGCTGACGCTCGACCATGAGCGAGGCGGTGACGGTCAACACGACCGGCGGCACCCCGACGCTGACGCTCAACGACGGCGGCACCGCGACCTATACCGGCGGCTCCGGCACCAATGCGCTGACCTTCAGCTACACGGTTGCGGCCGGCCAGAACACCCCCGACCTGATGGTGTCGGCGGTCAACCTCAACGGCGCCACGGTGCTAGGACGGTGCCGGCAATGCCGCCAACCTGTCGCTGACCGGCCTGACCCAGGGCAGCCCGCAGATCGACACCACGACGCCGACGGTCAGCTCGATGACAGTCGGACCGCGTCGAGCGGTCAGCGATCTGAAAGCCGGCAACATCGTCACCCTGACGCTCAACCTGAGCGAGGCAGTGACGGTTGCGGGCGGCACCCCGACGCTGACGCTCAATGATGGCGGCACCGCGACCTATACGGGCGGCTCCGGCACCAATGCGCTGACCTTCAGCTACACGGTGGCGGCCGGCCAGAACACCGCGACGCTGGCGGTGACAGCGGTCAACCTCAACGGCGCGACCATCGCAGGACGGCGCCGGCAATGCCGCCAGCCTCACGCTGTGCTGGCTGACTCCAGCCGGCCGCTCAGATCGACACCACGGCGCCTTCGGTATCGTCGGTGGCTGACGTCCGGCATCGGGATCGCGGCTGGAGCGGGCGACCTCACGACCGGCAGCGTGGTGACGCTGACGGTCAACCTGAGCGAGGCGGTGACGGTTGCCGGCGGCACCCCGACGCTGACGCTCAACGACGGCGGCACCGCGACCTATACGGGCGGCACCGGCACCAATGCGCTGACCTTCAGCTACACGGTCGGCGGCCGGCCAGAACACCGCCGACCTCGCGGTGACGGCGGTCAACCTCGGCGCCGCGACCGTCAGTGACGGCGCCGGCAACGCCGCCGATCTCACCGGTGCGGTGACCAACCCGGCCGGCACGCTGCAGATCGACACCACGACGGCGTCGTCGAGCCACCTTACTCAAGTTGGAAATAACTATTTCCTTTATAACACCAGTAACTCAGGGCCTTCGCTGAAATATAGCGGCGACGCTTGTTGTCGCGGGTCAGTTCGGCGGCTGGACGCCGATCGGCGTGGAACAGACAGCAACCGGATATGAGGTGGCCTGGAAGGTCGCCGGCGCCAATCAATATACGGCTGGAATACCGACAGCAGCGGCAACTACATCTCAAATATCTTCGGCGCTGTGTCGGGAACCAGCTCTGCGCTGGAATCGCTGGAGACCAGCTTCCACCAGGACCTGAACGGCGACGGCCGATCGGTATTCCTACCACTGTGATTGATGCGCTGGGATCGACCAGCCTGATCGAGGTTGGAAATAATTTTTATCTCGATAGCAACAGCAGCGGGTCTGGTCCCGAGTTGAAATATGTTGGCGCGGCCGTTGTGGCGGGTCAGTTTGGCGGCTGGACGCCGATCGGCGTGGAGCAGACGGCGACCGGCTATGAGGTTGCCTGGAAGGTCGCAGGCGCCAATCAGTATACGGTCTGGAATACCGACAGCAGCGGCAACTACATCTCCAATATCTTCGGCGCTGTGTCGGGAACCAGCTCTGCGCTGGAATCGCTGGAGACCAGCTTCCAACAGGACCTGAACGGCGACGGCGTGATCGGTATTCCTCCACCGTGATTGAAGCGCTCGGATCGACCAGCCTGATCGAGGTTGGAAATAATTTTTATCTCAATAGCAACAGCAGCGGGTCTGGTCCCGAGTTGAAATATGCTGGCGCGGCCGTTGTAGCGGGTCAGTTTGGCGGCTGGACGCCGATCGGCGTGGAGCAGACGGCAAGCGGCTATCGAGGTTGCCTGGAAGATCGCAGGCGCCGATCAATATACGGTCTGGACTACCGACAGCAGCGGCAACTACATCTCAAATATCTTCGGCGTTGTGTCGGGAACCAGTTCTGCGTTGCAAGCGCTCGAGACCAGTTTCCACCAGGACCTGAACGGCGACGGGGTAATCGTGACGTCCGGCAGCGGGAGCGCAGTTTCCGCTGGTAACCTCGTCGTCGGGGCCGGTGCAAGCGTGGAGATCACCGGCGCCTATTCGGGAACGATTACATTCGCGGGCTCAAGTGGCACGCTTACGATCGATAACTCGGCAAGCTTCAGCGGCAAGATCGCAGGCCAGCTTGCGATTGGAGACGTGATCGACCTCGCCGACATTACCGCTGGGGCCAGTGCCACGATCGGCTATTCGGGCAACAACTCGCCCGGCACGCTGACCTTAAGTGATGGAACCAACACGGCGAGCATTGCGCTGCTCGGCAACTATTCGTTGGCAAACTTCACCGCATCAAACGATGGTTCATGGTGGGACATCGGTTGTCGACCCACCGCTGCCAACGGGCCAAAGCGGCAATATGCCATCGGAAAATCAAGCAATGGATCCGGTCAAATCCGCATTGAACCAGCAATTGGCGCTATGGTCGCAACACATGGCGTCGGCATTTCCCTCTTCGGCGTTTAGTAACGGTGGTCCGTCATTGGTTAGCCCTTCTGAATTCGGGGATGGTCAGCTATCACAATTGGCTCGGCCGGTCGCAAACCAGCAGCATGCTTGAATGGTAGGTTAATTCCTTCATCTAGAGATAGCCGAGCTGCATCAGCGCAGGCTTGCAACCGAAGGTCGGAAGCTCAATCGCTGCACCGCAGCCTAACAACGGCAGACGCGACCTATCGACAGGGAACAATTGCTCAGGCAATCGCGCTCGGCTCTCGCGTCACCGTGTCGAATGAGGCTTGGCTTCTTGCGTCCTCCTCGTTTAGAGCGATGTTCAGGTACCTCCGCCAAGATCGCCGGAAGATGCAGGGGTAGAATGCACCGACTTTTGAATATCTCATTCGCTTTTTTGGCCTTCCTCGCCGTTGTGTCGTTGTCTCCAGCGGGCGCCGCGCCGCCGGAAAAACGCCTGGCACTCGTTATCGGGAATGGCTCCCATATAAGGCTAAAGCTCTGGCGACCCCGGTAAACGATGCGGCTCTGATCGCCCAAACCTTACAGGTGGCGGGCTTTGATGTAATGGGTGCCCGCGACCTCGATGAAGATTTGCTGCGCCAGACTTTCCGCGATTTTATCGACGGTGTTGCGAAGGCGGGACCGGACGCGGTAGCCGCGGTGTATTTCGCCGGTTACGGGCTACAACTCGATGGCGAAAACTACCTGGTTCCAATTGACGCGGATTTTGCCGATGCTTCAGACGTGCCCCGCCGGGCTTTACCGCTGTCCGAACTGACGCACGCGCTCGGGGCGCTTCATTTGAAGACAACCTTTATGATCCTGGATGCGGCT